>NZ_JBHMAC010000013.1:0-717573 GCF_042429665.1 Vreelandella sulfidaeris
TTCAAACGAATTCACTGTGATACCCATTTCACTTCGTTACTTAAAAGCAACGACATGAAGAGTATCGCTGTGTTCGCCTGCCTTGATATTTGGTGACTTGTCACCACATCAGCAAGCGCCCACATGAATTACCTGATCAAATTGTTAAAGAGCTGTTTTCGCTGCGTTGCGTCTGACACCGTGTGTGAGAGCAACTAACCTCGGCTACCGTTGACTTGGCTTGCCTCAGCGAGGAAGGCGTATTCTACGCATTTCCTGGCGATTGTCAAGGGCGTTGTTTTCGCTGCTGAATGACTCCAACTGGAAACAAGCTAACCGCTTGATAACCCGAGGCTTTTACACCTCATTCACCGCTGGTAACGCTTGGCGTCCCCGGCAGCGGATGCGTACTTTACGGATTCGCGACCGGGTTGGCAAGGGCTTTTGTAGAAAAATTACAGGTTAACTCTATTGAGTGACCTAAACCCCTTCGGCCCCACCCTCTTTGACGGTTACACTAGCCCTATCTACTACCTTGCTGAGGTCCCTCATGAGCCACCACCTGCTAACTGTCGACTCCTTAAACCGCGAGAGCGTTGATCACTTACTGCGAGTTGCTGCGCGCATGGAGCCAATTGCTCAGCGGCGCCAAATAACGCGAGTATTGGAAGGGGCGGTACTCGGTAATCTCTTTTTTGAGGCCAGCACCCGAACACGGGTAAGTTTCAATGCGGCTTTTTGTCGGTTAGGCGGCAGTGTTTGTGATACCACCGGCTTTACCTTTTCTTCTATGGCCAAAGGCGAATCGCTTTATGATACCAGCCGGGTCATGAGTGGTTATTGCGATGCTATCGTCATGCGTCACCCTGACCAAGGGTCGGTTGCCGAGTTTGCGGCAGCGACGAATGTACCGGTGATTAATGGGGGTGATGGGCCTGGCGAGCATCCCAGCCAAGCGCTACTCGATCTTTACACCATCGATAAAGAGTTTCAGCGCCTGGGTAAGTCGCTGGCGGGTGCACACATCCTACTCACAGGCGATCTGAAGTACGGACGCACCGTCCACTCCTTGATCAAGCTCTTGTCACTTTATGATCCGTTGCGCATTACCTTGGTATCTCCGCCGGGGCTTGAAATGCCCTCCACACTGATTGATCTAGTGGCGTCTCGTGGCCATCGTATTGAGCAGCAAGACTCGCTGGCAAGTGAGTTTGCAGATTTAGATGTGGTCTACACCACGCGCATTCAGAAAGAACGCTTTACCGACGAGATGAATGAGAGTTTCCAGGGGCTCTCTGATGATTTCATGGTGAATCGCGATTTTCTCGATCATCGCTGTAGCCAAAGCACCATCGTGATGCACCCGCTGCCTCGGGATAGCCGCCCAGGCGCGAATGATTTAAACGTGGACCTTAACGGCGATCCGCGTCTGGCGATCTTTCGTCAAACCGATAACGGCATCCCCATGCGCATGGCCATTTTTGCAACGCTACTGAACGTTGATGGACTGATCGAACAGGATAAGCGCCCCGTGCCTTGGTTCGTACCTGCGCAGACCGGCACGCTGGATCGCTGATCCTCAGACCGACCTTTTAGATCAGGCCTAGAAGGTATAAAGATTCAGTTTTATCAAAAAAATTAAAGAGAGGAAGCGCTAAGAGAGAGGGAGTTACAACGAAAGACGCCCGCCAGGTAAGCCTTCCTGGTGGGCAAACCAGCCTTCCAGAATAAGAATAGCCGCAATACCATCGACGCTATCCTGGCGATAGTTACCCTTATGCCCGGCCTCCCGCGCAATTAGCTTGGCCTCTCGCGTGGTGCCGCGCTCATCGACCATTTCGCAGGGTTTTCCATAGCGCCCATGCAAACGATTGCCAAACTTGCGGGCGCGAGTGCTCATTGCCGATTCGCTACCGTCCATATTCAGTGGCAACCCCACCACTAACAGATCCGGCTGCCACTCGTTAAGCAGCCGCGCCACGTTATTCCAGTCCGGAATACCATCCCGCGCCGTCAATGGAGTGAGCTCTCTGGCACTGCGCAGAAGCTCATTGCCCACCGCCACACCAATACGGCGCGTGCCATAATCAAAGGCCAGAACTAAGCGCTGCCCCGCCTCGGCCATCAGGCGTGCCCCACATCTCGGGTCATCAAGTTAAGATCCACGCCCAACAAGCCCGCCGCTGCGGCTAAACGTTCAGCAGGTGGCGTGTTAAAAAGTACGCTGCTCTGGGCTTCGACCGTTAACCAGCTGTTCTCTTTAAGCTCGTCTTCGAGTTGTCCTACTTCCCAGCCTGCGCACCCCAGGCAAACTAAAAAGTGCTCAGGGCCTTCGCCATCGGCAAAGGCCTGCAGAATATCCAGCGAGGTGGTCAGCGCAATGCCATCATCCACCTGGATACTGGAGTCCCACTGCTGACTATCGCCCTCATGCAAAATGAACCCCCGGTCTTTATGCATCGGGCCACCGTAGTAAACTGGCGAATTGCGATGCGGGCTTGTTTCTCCGCCTAGCTCCAGTTGCTCAAATAGCGCTTCCAGCGTGATCTCTAAAGGCCGGTTAGTAATCACCCCCATGCAGCCATTGTCATCGTGGTCGCAAAGATAGATAAGGCTACCGGCAAAATTAGGGTCTTCTAAATGTGGCATGGCCATCAGAAAGTGATGTCTCAAACTTTGCATGCGTCTCCCACTGCCTGTTGGCGTACCAACAGGCGTAGCGTAATGAGTGTAGATATAAACGTAAAACGGCGCTTAGGCTAAGCGACGCTCAATGGCATCCAACAGCAAACCAGCGATGTCAGTTCCGCGCTGATCATCGATTTCACGCACACAGGTGGGGCTTGTCACGTTAATTTCAGTAATATAATCACCAATGACGTCAAGACCCACAAACATTAAGCCCTTTTCACGAATCATGGGCTGCACCTGTTGAATAAGCCAATGATCACGCGCGGTGAGTTCGCGACTGACGCCTCTTCCACCGGCCGCCAGATTGCCGCGGGTTTCACCCGCCGAGGGTATACGCGCCAGCCCGAAGGGCACCGGCTCACCGTCAACCAATAAAATGCGTGTATCGCCATCCTTGATTTCCGGCAGGTAACGCTGGGCCATAATTTGCCGCTGGCCGCGTAACGTTAGCTGCTCAATCACGGCACCGATATTGCGCCCTTCAGGACCAATATGAAAAATACCGGTACCGCCCATGCCGTCCAATGGCTTGAAGATCACGTTGCCATGTTCTGCGTGGAAGGCACGTAGAACATCATCGCGGCTCGCCACCAGTGTCGGCGCGCAGCACTGAGGAAACTGTTGCGCAAAGAGCTTTTCATTACATTGTAAAAGCGCAGCGGTCGGATTCACTATCAGCACGCCGTCGCGCTCGGCAAAGCCCAACAGGTGAACCGCGTTGGAAAAATCAGCATCGACCGGGGGGTCTTTGCGCATCAGCACCACATCTAGCTCTACCAGAGGGCGCGCGGCTGACTCGCCCAAGTCATACCAATGGTCAGGATCGCGGAATACCGTTAAAGGCCGCATATGGGCGTAGGCTTGGCCAGCCTGTAAGAAAAGATCCTCCTGCTCCATATAGTGCAGCGTGTAACCACGCTCCTGGGCGGCCCATAGCATGGCCATGGTGGTATCTTTCTTGTAAGCGATGTCGCTGATGGGATCCATCACAACGCCGAGATGCAGATTTGATTGGCTCATCGGGGCACTATCCAAACATGAACAATAGATGCGCAGTATGCCGGACTGCCCGCCCGGCTCCAACAGCCCCCTTCAACTACTCACTAATCGCGCCGGGAACAAGACGAATGGCGCCAGGCTCCAAAGTAATCAGTTCCTGCTTATAAAGCCGCCCAATGGCCTGTTTATAGGCGCTTTTACTCACCCCTAAGCGCGCTTTTATATCATGTGCCGGGCTTTTATCGCCCAGTGCTAAATAGCCACCGCTCTCACGCAATGTCTGCATAATCTTATCGCCAACCACATCCAGGCGTGCAGCCCCCGGCGGCAATAGCGAGATATTCAAGCGACCGTCTTCACGACGCTGCTTTACATAACCCTTGACTGACTGGCCACGACGCAACGGCTGGGTAACGTCATCCTGATAAATAAGCCCCCAGTAGCGGTGATTGACCACCACCTTCATACCCAAGTCAGTACGATCAGCCACGACCACGGCCACTTCATCGCCTTTTTCCAGGGCCCAGGCATCGTCGCTTAAAAACCGATCCAGCTTCATCGAGGCCACCGGCCGACCCTGGTCGTCGCTATACAGCATCACCAAGACGCGTTTGCCGGGGTCTGGGCGAAAATGCTGCTCACTGAAGGGTAGCAACACATCCTTTGGCTGCCCCCACTGTAAAAACGCCCCGATGTTATTAACGGCCGTCACCGTGAGATACGCCACTTCCCCCACTTGGGCAGAGGCATCGCTGGCAGATCGGGGGGATGAATGTGATTCGCGCACCATGGGTGACGTCCTTCAAGAAAAATAGACAAACATTATGGTGCCTGACGCACACAGGGCAAAGCGAGATAGCATTATTTAGTAGTTGCGAATATTTATAGCGCACTTAAAAAGCAAACACAGAGCAACCTGCTACTATCAAAACACTAGACAAAATTAGCCGTAGGGGGACGAACATGGATGCGTTCACGCTTTTAGATACGATTGTCCTGATTGGGTACATCAGTCTAATCGCCTGGATTGGGTCGCGATTCGGCAAGGATCAGAGCAACCCTGAAGATTACTTTCTAGGCGGTCGCAAGATACCCGGCTGGGCCATTGGCCTTTCGGTGATGGCCACCCAGGCAAGCGCCATCACATTTATCGGCGCGCCTGGCTGGGGCTTTGAGGGCGGGCTTGAACGTCTGGTCACGTTTATCAACGTGCCGTTGGCGATGATCGTGCTGATCATGGTCTTCGTGCCGGTATTTCACCGTGCAGGGATTTACAGCATTTATGAATTATTGGAGCGGCGTTTCGGCCCGGCGACGCGCACCCTGAGTGCGCTGTTATTTCTTATCGCGCGGGGCCTAGCCACCGGGGTGGTGCTCTACGCGCCGGCCTTGGTACTGGCGGTCGTCACTGGCTGGAGCGTCAATCTCACCATTATCATCATGGCGGTGTTGGCGATCAGTTATACCGTCATGGGCGGTATCAGTGCGGTCATCTGGACCGATGTCATACAGATGTTCGTGCTCTGGCTGGGTGCGCTGCTCAGTATCTTCTTTTTGATCACCAGCTTGCCTGGCGGCTGGAGTGACGTGTTCACGTTCGGTGCCCAAAGCGGCATGTTCAACGCCATTGACCTGTCTCTCGATCCCAGCGTGACCTACTCGCTCTGGGCAGGCCTGCTGGGCGGCTTTTTCCTGCACGTGGCCTATTTCGGTACCGATCAGAGTCAGATTCAGCGCGTGCTCTCAAGCCCCTCGGTACTGGACGCCCAGCGTTCACTGCTGATTGGCGGCTACCTGCTGATTCCCCAGATGCTGCTGTTTCTGTTTATTGGCGTCATCATGGCCACCTACTATCAGCAGCACGGCCTTACGCCGCCTGACGATCTTAACGAGCTACTTCCCCGCTATGTGGTCAACGCCTTCCCCTCTGGCATGGCAGGACTGGTTATCGCGAGTGTATTTGCCGCCGCCATGTCGAGCCTTGATTCAGCGCTTAACTCGCTTTCTGCCGTGACCGTGCGTGATTTTTATAGCCGTTACATCAAACGTAACGCCAGCGATGCCCATTATCTAAAAACTTCGCGGTTAGCCACCATTTTCTGGGGACTTTACGCCACCCTGTTCGCCTTCTTTGCCGGTAACCTGGGACCAGTGATTGAAGCAGTCAATCAGATTGGCTCGTGGTTTTACGGCGCACTATTAGGCACCTTCCTGCTGGCGATCTTCAGCCATCGCTCCAACGCACGCGGAGCCGTGACAGGGCTGGTAACAGGGATGCTCGCCGTCTGGTCGGTTTCCAGCCTGCTGGATGTTTCATGGCTCTATAACAACACTATTGGTGTGGTGGTCTCGGTGGTAGTCGGCTACCTGGTGAGCCTGACCACCACTGGCCCGCGCCCGGATCAGCTATCGGACGTCGTCATGGATGAAACCGCCCCGGACATGCAGGCCGCACTATCCGCCAGAGCCAGCAACGCCGACGCTATCGGCACAGAGGCACGTTTGACGCGCCGGCGCTGTATCGGCTTATTTGCCTGGTTTTGCATCATGCTAGGGATGTTAGCGCTACTCCAGGGGTGGGCAAATGGATAACCGCTTGACGTTGACCCGACATATTGACGAAGACGCTGCTCAACAACGGCTACAGCGCCTAGGCGCAAGCGCTTTTGAGCCCGCCTGGGTGAGACTTTGGACGGCAGGGGTGGGGATGCCTGACGGACAACCCGGCGCCTGGTTGCTGAGTGCCCAAGAGATGCGCCGCGCGTTGCTGCTGGTAGGCGAAGCGTTACCGACCTGCGCCGATCAACCGGAGGCGGGGATTCACATTGAAAGTGGCGACCCCCCTTCCCCCGCCGAATGGCATCGACGTTGGCTGTGGGAGCGTATGGCAACACCACGTCATTGGCGAATACAGGTGCTGGAGACAGCACCAACGCCGATATGGCTACCCTGCTGGTTGGGCTATCGTGGTGGGCGACAGCACCGCCTGATGGTGATTAGTGGCCTGTCGGGAGAGCCGCTTTCACTGCTCAAGCCGCTCGTCCTGACCGGGCTTCGACAAGCCTACCGAGACGAGCAGAACACGGCATCACGCGAGCCAAGGGAAAAAGCAGGTTAGTGAATAAAGTGAGGAAGCCATCAGAGGCGGCTTAGTTCTTGCTGACATAGTTCGTGCTGACCAAGTACCTACGGGCAAAGTTAGTGCTGACAAAGTTCGTGCTTACAAATCGCCAAAGTAATGCTGTAAAAGCGAAAGGGCGACAATGGGGGCTGTTTCCGTTCGCAACACCCGTGGCCCCAGAGTCAACGGCGTAAAAGCCGCCCGCTGAGCGGAGGTAATGTCGCTGTCGCTCAAGCCGCCTTCGGGACCAATCAGCAGCGCTACCGACGCGGGGCGGTCTTGTCGATCAAAGGCAATGCCGGTGGCGAGATGCAGCATCAACCTTAATGGCTCCTGGCGTTCATCCAACCAGGCCTGGAGCGCCATGGGCGGATAAACAGGAGGCACTACCGCTCGCCCGCTCTGCTCACAGGCACTCGCCGCGACGCCTTGCCAGTGCGCCAGCTTTTTATCTTCCCGCTCGCCTTTCAAGCGCACATCACCCCGTTCGGTATAAAGCGGGGTAATGGCCGCAACGCCTAACTCAACGGCCTTCTGAATAGCGTAGTCCATGCGATCCCCCTTGGAGATCGCCTGGCCTAGATGGACGGGTAGCGGCGACTCGCCACTACCCGTCCACACTGCTTCGATACGCGCAGAGGTCTGCTTGCGACTGGTGTCGGTCAAGCGCACACCAGCCTCCTGCCCGTGGCCGTCAAACAGCACCAGCGGTGCGCCTTCACCCAAGCGCAGCACGCGGGTGACATGGCGTGCGGGCCCCTCAGGCAACACCACTTCATGGCCTGCCTCAAAAGCAGCAGGCACGTAAAGACGTGGCATTTTGCCATGCTGGGCGTACCAATCAGCAGCTGGCGATGCTTGCATGGCTCCTGACATCGCTTAGTGCGTCTTCTCTTCAGCTTGCTTAGCTTCGCGCTGTTTACGCTGGGCGTACATCGCTTCGAAGTTAACCGGCGCCAACATCAGCGGCGGGAAACCACCACGGTTGACCAGGTTATCCACGCACTCACGAGCGTAGGGGAAGAGCAGATTAGGGCAGAAAGCGCCTAGCGTTTGATCCAGCTGTGCTCCTTCAATACCGGCAATACGGAACAGGCCAGCCTGCTCTACTTCTGCCAGGAAAGAGGTCGTGCCGGTTTCATTGTCATTCACCTGCGCTGTCACCTTGACGACGACTTCATACTGGTCGTCGGCAATTTTGGTGCTGGTCGTATTAAGGTCCAGATTAACCTTCGGTTTGAAAGCCTGCTTAAACACCGATGGTGAATTAGGCGCTTCAAACGAAATATCTTTTACATAAATACGCTGCAGCGAGAATTTCAGCTGTGGCTTTTCATCCGTTGCGGCACCAGCCTGCGGGGTGTTGTTATCTTCCGCCATGAGAAAACTCCTGTTGTTCAATAAATAAAGGTAGCGTTGCTTACTTTTTAACCACTGGAAGGCCATCGCCTTGCCACTGCGCCATACCGCCTTTCAACTTGTAAGCACGCTCAAAGCCTGCTTTGGCGAGTTTGGCCTGAGCGGCGCCCGAACTTTGGCCGTGCTTGCACACCACAATGATCGGCTTGGTTTTCACCTTGTCCAGCTCTTTCATGCGGCTATCGAGGTTACTTTGGGGTATGTTGCGCGCCCCGGCGATGTGCCCCGCTTTGAAGTCTTTGCTTTCACGGATATCCAGCACCACCGCCTCTTCGCGGTTAATGAGCTGAGTGGCCTGTGTGGCGGTGAGTGCATGGGTGGAGGCACTGCGCGTTTCATAAATAATCCACGCTAACAATACCAGCAAAAACGCCCCCACCAGCAGGGGGTGGTTCTGTACGAATTCGAATACCTGATCGATCATCGCGAACACAATCTCTTGGTCTATGCAGAAAAAAGCGGCTTGGGACCTGTTGACGTTTCATTGTGGTCTACGATGAAACGTCAACAGGCCCTACCACTGACAAAACGCGACAAGTATACACGTCAGATAGCTTCCCGCGCAGGCCTTGATCATGACGCCTGGCAGTTGCCTGCGCTATGATGCCCCAAGCGTGCGCTCGTCGCGACCCCGAATTATCGAGACATTCGGCTTGCCAATCTTAACGAGGTTTTTTATGGATACTTCTCGTACCCCGCGCCCAGTGGCGCTGATTATTCTCGATGGCTACGGCCACAACCCTGACAGTGAGCATAATGCGGTGGCCGCTGCCCATACGCCGGTCATGGATAAATTATGGGAGCGCCGCCCTCACGCCTTTGTGCACACGGATGGCCTTAACGTAGGCCTGCCCGAGGGCCAAATGGGCAACTCTGAAGTTGGTCATATGAATATTGGTGCCGGACGCATCGTCTATCAGGACTTCACCCGTATCAGCAAGGCGATTGAAGACGGCGATCTGGCGAGTAACCATAACCTTACCCAGCCGATTGACGACGCGATTGCCAACCAGCGGCCGGTACATTTAATGGGTCTGCTCTCGCCTGGCGGCGTCCACAGTCATGAAGACCATTTTCTTGCCGTGGCCGAACTGGCCGCAAGCCGTGGTGCAAAGCGTATTTATATTCACGCCTTCCTTGATGGCCGTGATATGCCCCCACAAAGCGCTCTGCCCTCGATAGAGCGCGCCAATGCTCGTCTGGCGGAACTGGTCGGCGCTGATAATGGCTTTGTCGCCTCTATTATTGGGCGTTTCTACGCCATGGACCGTGATAACCGCTGGGAGCGCGTGGAGCAAGCGTATCGCTTGCTCACCGATGGGCATGCTGAACACGTCGCTTCCAGTGCTGAAACGGCGCTACGCGCTGCTTATGAACGCGGCGAAACCGACGAATTCGTGACCGCCAGCAGCATACCGCTCAACGACCATGCCATCATCCTGGAAGATGGCGATGCCGCGATTTTTCTTAACTTCCGCTCTGACCGCGCCCGGGAATTGACCCGTGCCTTTGTCGAGCCGGACTTTAACGGCTTTGAGCGCCGAGCGTGCCCCACGCTTGCTGGCCAAGGGCTAGTCACGATGACCCAGTACGCGGCGGATATCGCTACGCCCGCGGCCTTCCCGCCTTCGGATCTTAACGACACGTTAGGCGAGGTGGTGGCTAAGCGTGGTTTAACCCAGCTACGTATCGCCGAAACCGAGAAGTACCCTCACGTGACGTTTTTCTTTTCGGGCGGCAATGAGGCCGAGTACGAAGGCGAAGAGCGCATTTTGGTACCTTCGCCGCGTGACGTTAAAACCTATGATGAAAAGCCGGAAATGAGCGCCGTTGAAATTACCGATAAGCTGGTAGAAGCCATCGATAGCGGCCGCTTTGATCTCATCGTTTGCAACTATGCCAATGGCGATATGGTCGGCCATACAGGCGACTTCAACGCAGCGATAAAAGCCATTGAGACCGTCGACACCTGTGTAGGCCGCGTTGTCGCCGCCATTGAGCGTGCACGTGGTGCCTGCTTGATTACCGCCGACCACGGCAACGCCGAACAGATGGTCCACCCTGAGACCGGCGCCCCTCAAACCGCGCATACCACCTTTGTGGTGCCGTTGATCTATGTAGGCGAGCACACCGCCACGCTTCAAGAAGGCAAGTTATGCGACCTGGCACCGACGCTTTTATCATTAATGCGCCAACCCCAACCCGAGGCAATGACCGGGCAACCATTAATTCAGTTTGAGTAATGCGCATGTCGCGGTATGTAGCTTTGGTCGCGCTGCTGGCGTTAAGTGTTGCGCCAGCAGGTTTTGCCCAGCAGGATGAAAATGCGGCGCGCCAGCAGTTGGATGCTATTGGTCAGGAGATCGAGTCCGCTGCGCAACGTCTCAGCGCCACCGGTTCTGCGCGTGATAGCGCCGAACGGGAGTTAAAAGAAGTTGAGACTGCGCTTGCCGACACCCATCGGCGCCTGGATACACTGCAAGCCGAGCGCCGTCAGCTAAATGATGAAACGACTCAGTTGCGTCAACATCGCGACCGGCTGGAGAGCGAACGCACCGACCAGTACGCAGCGTTAGGACAACAGCTCTCCGCGCTCTATCGGCTGGGCCCAACACCGCAACTAAAGCTGCTGCTCAACCAGGGTGACCCTGCCGAACTTGATCGCATGCAAGCGTATATGAACCGATTAAGCGCCGCACGACAGCGGCGCTTAGAGGCGATCGCCCGCCTCGATACCGCCCTGGCCGACACACAACGTGAATTAAATGTGCGTCAAACCAGGCTTGATACCCTCTCAGCAGAACTGGAAGAACAAAGCGCGCTGCTTGCCCGACGAACGAGCGAACGCCGCGGCGTTGTCGCCACCCTCGATGATCGTTACGGTAGCGAGGAGGAGCGGCTGGCAGATCTTAACCAGAGTCGTGAAGACGCCGAACAGGTACTGCGTGATATTCAGGCTGAGATGGCCAAGCTTGCCAAGCCGACGCCCACTACCGATATCATAAGTACCCAGGGCGACCTACCCTGGCCAGTACAGGGCGCCATCAGCAGTGACTTTCATCATCGCGACGGCGTCCACTACAACGGTATCGTTATACAAGCCAGCGCTGGCACACCGGTGACGGCCGTGCACCCCGGCCGGGTGGTCTTTGCCGATTGGATGCGTGGATTTGGCAATCTGCTTATTATCGATCACGGTGACCAGATCATGACGCTGCACGCCCATCTTCAGCAGTTCAGCGTTCGGGCTGGACAACAGGTCAGCCGCGGTGATGAAATCGGCCGCGTGGGTAACAGTGGTGGACAAACGCGTACAGCGCTCTACTTTGAAGTTCGCCGTGGTGGTGAACCTATTAATCCCCAGCGTTGGATTGCGCGCCGCTGACGGGATAAGCTGCCCTAATTTAATATCTCTATACTAGTCTTGATATCTCAGCCTTATATTGCTATTTCAATGTCAGGGTGGCGCATTTAGACGTCACCTATCGCCTTGCGGAGTCTGCATGACGCTATCTGCCACCGGGGTGTCAGCCCCTACCAAGCGCTTCTTGGCTACCCTGCTGCCACTGATTTTACTGTCGGCCCCGCTCCCCTCGTTCGCCCAGTCAGCGAATAGCGATGTGGCGGATGAGCTGCCGCTTGAGGAGATTCAAACCTTCGCCGAGGTATTTGAGCGTATAAAGCGCGCCTACGTGGAGGAGGTCGATGACCGTACGCTGTTGCGTAACGCGATGCGCGGAATGCTGAGCGAACTTGACCCTCATTCTGCCTACCTTGATGAGGAGGAATATCAAAGCCTACGCGAGTCGACTCAAGGGGAGTTTGGCGGCATCGGCATTGAGGTGGGCACAGAAAACGGCCAGCTCATGGTCATTACACCGATTGATGACACCCCTGCTTCACGCGCCGGTTTGCTTTCTCGGGATCTTATCGTAGCTATTGACGGTACCCCGACCGATGGGCTTTCACTGCAGGAAGCGGTGACGCTGATGCGGGGCGAACCGGGGACCGAACTGCGTATTACCGTGCTGCGTTCAGGCGAGGACGCGACACGTGAATTCACCCTGTCCCGCGAGATTATTCGCAGTGAGAGCGTGAAATACGAGTTGCTGGAGCCAGGTTATGGTTATCTGCGCATCAGCCAATTCCAGTCACGGACGCCGGAACAGGCGCGTGAAGCACTGCAGAGCATGGCGGCCGAACAGCCTCTGGAAGGTTTAGTACTCGATTTACGTAATAATCCAGGAGGTGTCCTGCAATCCGCGGTGGGTATTGCTGACCTGTTTCTTGATGAAGGTCTGATCGTCTACACCGAGGGTCGTCTTGCGGATACCGCCATGTCGTTTTCCGCCTCTTCCATCACCCCAGCAGGGGATGTTCCGCTGGTGGTGCTGATCAACGGCGGCAGTGCGTCAGCGGCAGAAATTGTGGCGGGTGCGCTTCAGGATCAGCGTCGCGGCGTTATCATGGGCACCAACAGCTTTGGTAAGGGCTCCGTGCAGCAAATTATGCCGCTGGGGAATAATGAAGGCCTAAAACTCACCACCGCGCTCTACTACACGCCTAACGGCCGCTCTATCCAGGCCCAAGGTATTGAGCCCGATGTCGAGGTGGTACGTGGTCGCCTGGAAGTGGCCGAACGTCGTCGTGAAATTCGTGAGGCCGATCTTGAGGGGCACCTAAGCGCTCAACAGGCCCCCAGGGATCGACAGGAAATGGCCGAACGCCTTATCGACGATTACCAGCTTAGCGAAGCCCTTAACCTGCTTAAGGCCCTTAATGTGGTCGACCGGCGCCGGGGCTAACGGCAGCGTGGCTCAACGGCAACTGGTTTTAACGACATCTGTTTTTAACGACAACTTAGCGGCAGTCGGCCCCGTTCTCCGGTCGCCTGCCGCATCAATATACGCTTCAATGGCACCATTTGATTCATGCCACTCATGCCCAGGTTACGCGCCAGCGTCAGTGCGGGATCGTGGCTGCCAAACAGTACTTTGAAGCCTTTCATTAGCCCCAGCATGGCGCTGTTATCAAGGCGCCTGCGTCGCTCGTAACGCTTTAACGTGTTCATTTCACCCCATGGTGCCCCGCGCCGCCAGGCGAGCAACACCTCTTCAGCCAAAACCGCCGCATCCATCAAGCCTAGATTAACCCCCTGGCCCGCTAGCGGATGGATACTGTGCGCTGCGTCCCCCACCAGGGCGACGTGTGGCTGCACGTAATGGCGAGCATGGCGTTGCACTAACGAAAACCGGTACGCCTTGTCGCAAGCCACTACCTTGCCCAAACGATCATTAATTGCCTCACCCAGTACGTCGCCAAGCGCGTCACGTGATAGCTCACAAAGTTGAGCCGCATGCGCTGGTGTGGTCGACCACACAATTGAGCAGTAACGCTTATCACCGTCAACGGTTAAAGGTAAAAATGCCAACGGGCGTCCATCGATAAACGCTTGCCGCGCGATGCCCCCATGCGGTTTGTCGCAGCGTACCGTCGTTACCACCGCGTCCTGCTGCATATCATCATGGCTTACTTCCATACCGGCCATTTCGCGAAGTGCTGAATGGGCGCCATCAGCCGCCACAATCAGGGGGGCCTGGAGCTGACGCCCATCCTCAAGGATGAGCCAATCGCCGCTGTCCGCTCGGCTTGTCGCCCTGCCAGTCGCGCGTTGCAACGCTTTTATAGGCTGACCGAAAAATGCCGTGACCTGCGGATGGTCAATCACTTGGCGATTAAGCGCCGCCTGGGTGACCGAGTTTTCAACAATATGGCCGAGAACGGCCACTCCCGCCTCATCCGCGGAAAAAGCGATTTCACCGCTCCCCTCGGCGTCCCATACCTGCATGCCTCGGTAGGGCGTCACGCGCAGTTGCTGCATGTCAGTCCAAACACCTAACTGCGTTAACAAGCGCTGTGAGACCGGCGTTAGCGCGCTCACGCGGGGTGCTGGCAGTTGGCTCACGGCGCCATCAAGACGTAACGGGGCCGACTGAGCCTCAACCAAGGCCACCTGCATACCCGCCTGAGCCAACAGCGCACAAAGCGTGGTACCAACCATACCGCCACCCACAATGATGGCCTCAAAGCGTTCAACCGGCCTCTTGGTGGTAGATGAGCCCATATGTATAGCATTCCTTTAAGTGACCTAAGAAGGTAAGACCTAACGTTCTAAGCCCATGGCTCGTCTGGCGAGCCCTCGACGCAGCGGCCCCACAAGATTGAGGCTAATTAAACCGGCGGCGCGGGCATGGGATATCAAAGGCAAGGAGAGCCCAAACAGGCGCACCAGTCCATCGCTAAAGCGAATCACATTGGCGCGGTCCTGCGAGCGCTGCTTTTCAAACGCTTGAAGCGTGCCTAAATCCCCCAATGGCCGCTTCGAAAGCTCACCTTGCTCTAATGCGTCGACTAGATCCATGACCCCACGCAGGGCCAGATTGAAGCCCTGCCCCGCTACCGGATGCAGGGCGTGGGCAGCATTACCCAGTACCGCCAGCCCCGGCCTCACCGGTTCCTCCGCGGTTACCAGCGAGAGCGGATAAGTATGCCGAGGACCTACCTGGGTAAAACGCCCCACTCGGTCACCAAATGCCTGTTGAAGTTGGCGTAGAAACTCGCGATCAGACAACATCATGCGCGCTTTTTCGCTACCGCTAGGATGGGTCCAGATCAACTCCATGGCCTGCCCCGGCAGTGGCAATAACGCCATCGGTCCCTCGCTGGTAAAGCGTTCATAAGCGACCCCTTGATGCGGCTGGCTGACCCCCACGTGCGCGATGAGCGCCGTCTGCTCATACGATTCTCGACGGCTACCAATACCTAGCTGCTCCTTAAGGCCAGAACGCCCCCCATCGGCCAGCACCGTTAATCCGGCGGTAAGCTGGCTACCATCCGAGAGCGTTAGATGATGCCCTCCCGGCACGGGTGTTAGTTCTGCCACCTTCGCTGGGCAGTGCCACTCCAGCGGCAACTGGGCAAGACGACGATGGAGCACGCGTCCCATCCAGGCATTGGGTATTACATGCCCCAACGCGTCGACTCCCACTTCATTTGCACTCAGCCGAGTAGCTCCTAAGCGGCCTCGCTCACTGATATGAATGCGCTGAATCGGAGTGGCCTCGCCACGCATCGCCTCCCACAACCCTAGCTGTTGAAAGCGCTGGGCAGTCCCTTCGGCGATAGCGCTGGCGCGTGCGTCGAAACTGGGCTGCCACTCACTTTCCAGCGACTGCGTAGTTAGCGGTGACGATTCGATGACCGCCACCCGCCAGCCGTAACGCTCAATCAGCGGCGCTAGTGCACAACCTAAACTAGCGCCTACTAACCCACCGCCCACAATGACAATATCATGGGTCAGCGCAGGCCCCGCCGCATAGTCAACTCGTTGCATCGGCTTCTCCCTCTCCGTGCCACCGCACCTTGCAAGCAATGTTTAATTCGTAATGTAAATTACATAAAGGTAATTTGGCACACGACCAGGTGGTTATTTTTTAGCCATCAAGGCTTCAATTTCTTCTATCCCTTTAGGTACACCGGTCGTTAACACGTGATGACCGTCGTTCGTCACGACCACATTATCTTCAATGCGAATGCCGATGCCGTGATAGGCGTCAGGAATGTCGTCATCGCTGGGAATATAGAGTCCCGGCTCTACGGTGAGCACCATGCCAGGAGCAAGCGGCAGCGGCGATTGTTCATCCAAGCGGTAGGCGCCCACATCATGTACGTCGAGCCCTAACCAGTGAGAGGTCGAATGGAGGTAAAACCGGCGATAGCTTTCGTCATCAATGCGCGCCTGGACCTCTCCTTCCAGCAAGCCCAGCTCGATCAACCCTGCGGTTAAATCCTGCACCACTCCCTGGTGGATATCGGCAAGCGTCGCGCCCGGTTGAATGGCGCTAACCGCTCGCTCCTGCGCGCTTAAAACAACACGGTAGAGGGCTCGCTGAGCATCATTGAAGCGGCCTGAAACTGGGAACGTGCGGGTGATATCCCCCGCGTAAAGCTCAAACTCAGCCCCCGCATCAATCAGCACCAAGTCGTCTTCCCCTAGTAAAGCGCTGTTTTCAATATAGTGCAGTACGCATGCGTTGGCGCCACTCCCCACAATAGTGCTATAGGCAGGACCACTGGCGCCTTGCCACATAAATTCATGCTCTACTTCGGCCTGAAGCTGATATTCACTCAGCCCGGGACGTGACACCTGCATCGCACGGCAATGGGCGTGAGCCGATACCAACGCTGCATGGCGAAGCAAGGCAATCTCAGCATCACTTTTGATTAACCGCATGGCGTGTATTAACTGGCTGACATCCAGCCAGCCTTTCAGTGGCGGTCGGCCACGTTTAAGACCTGCTTGAGCGACACTAAACGCCTCCTCAGCCAGTGCTACTGCGTCGGCATTATCAAGCGGTAAATAGAGCACTTCGCGACCGGCAAGTAGCTCGCTTAACTGCGCTTCGCGATCGGCATTTTCAAATGCCTGATCAATAGCGTGCTCGGCGACTACCCCGGCGGCGCCCAATCGACGGCCAGTCCAGGCTTCCATGGTCGGGTCGCGATCCTGACAGAACACTACGCTTTCGCCTTCAGCGCGCCCTGGCAGCAGCACCAGCAAGGCATCCGGCTCGCGAATGCCGGTAAGATAATAAAAATCACTGTCCTGGCGAAAAGCAAACTCACTGTCTCGTGAGCGAGTCATCAGAGCGGCGCCAGGGAGTAACACAGCGGCATTACTCGGCAGCTGAGCCATTAAGGCATCTCGGCGTTCTTGATATTCCGCCACGCTGATCGCCGGCGGGCGCGGTAATACATCGGGCAGCATAGAAGCTCCTGTCAACGATAATTAATGAACGGGCGCATCGGTTTGTTCGACTTGCGGCATGCCGGGGTGCTGCTCGGTATACAGCAACATTGCCGCCATGCGGGCATGTTCGCTCAGCGCAAACAAGTCGTTTTCATTCTCTGGACTGTTATCGATATCGGTTTCGATCTGCGAGAACCCCTCCAGGTCTGCTATCGCCTCGCTCAGTGTTTGCGACCAGCGTTCACGCATATCGTTATCAGCCACCTCATCGACTACCTCAATAAAACCCAGTGTCCAGTCTTTAAGACCTTGCGCCTGCTCACCCAACGAAAACAGCTCATCGGGTAATAGCGGGGCATAGTCCAGGTCGCTGGCACTTAAGGCGTCGAGCGTCTGCCGCCGCCAAGCGAGAAGGCGCTCAGCACTGGCGGAATCGCGGGGTTGTTCAACCCCTAAACTTTGGCAAACTTCGTCCAGCCAGTGCTCTGCGCTAACGTCGCGTAGCGCCAACAACGCACACAAACGACCATCCAAGAAAGCCGGTGACTGCATGCTGCCGTGCAGTAGAAATACATCAGCAACGTCAGAGAAGTCCTGTCGCTCATCAATTAATGACATTGTCGTTAATAACCTCGTGTTCAATCGCATCAATGGGTAGACAGACAATAGCGTGCGTCGCTCGGGCTTGCGCGTTGACCGCACACAAGCGCCTCTCTTATAGTGAGCGACACCTATCTGCCTATGCAGTGATGTTAACGCATTGGGGCCCTTGCTGGCCCGTGCCGGAGTCTTTGATGAATAACCCCAAGCGGCCAACTAAAGAAATCACCCTATTAGGGCGTGGCTATATCATTGCCTGCGATACGGGCGAAGAAGCCAAACTTGACCGCGCCGCACGCTATTTGGATCGTGCCATGCAGGGTATTCATGCCCAAAGCAGCGTACTAGGCAGCGAGCGTGTCGCTATCATGGCGGCACTCAATATCACTCACGAGCTTCTTGAGTCCATGGATGAGCATCGTGCCGGTGAAGAAAATCTTAACCGATTAAATGATCGCCTAGAACGAGCGTTGGCCAAAACGCGCCAACCTTAACCCAGCACTTTGGCATTCGCGGTTGCTCTGTTAGGATGGCTGGGTTCTCTGGGGTGTGCGCCAGTCGTTATAGTCCCTCGAGCCTATGCGTAATACCCAGGGGGCCAAATGCTAGCCAGGCCTGTGTGCATGTCCGTGCGTCGGAAAGCCTGACGGCTTGGCTGCGGCCACCCACCTGAACCAGTAGGTTCAGGGCCAGAACGACAGCGGCATCTCGGAGAACACCCAGCATAAGGGATTATCAGCATGGAAAGCCTTCATCGCGACGATGAAAAGCGCACGCTACGTCGTTTTTTGCGTCGTCAGCGCCAAGCCCTTTCTGAGCATGAGCAACGCCTAGCGGCCCAGCGCTTATGCCATCAATTAAAAGCCCTGCCTGAAATCCGTCGCGCCAAGCGCATCAGCCTATACTTACCCGTCAATGGTGAAATCGACCCAACACCGCTCATTGAGTGGTTGCGTAAACGACGTGTCGAGGTCTATTTACCCGTATTACGACCCTTCAGCGCAAACGTTCTCTGGTTCGTTGCTTACCAGCGCGATACGCCCATGGTACGTAACCGGTTTAATATCTGGGAGCCCGACATGCGGTTTAGCGCGCAACGGCAAAACCGGCTGCCAGCCTGGGCATTGGATACGCTGATTGTGCCGCTGGTGGGCTATGATGCTAACGCTAACCGGATGGGCATGGGGGGCGGTTTTTATGACCGAAGCTTGGCGTTCATGCATCGTCCCGGTCCATCGCCAAACCTCATTGGGGTTGCTCACGCCTGCCAACAGGTAGCTTCGCTACCCGTAGAGCCTTGGGATGTGCCGTTAACGGCGGTGGTGAGCGACCAAGGCTACGTGAGACGCACACGCTAACAATACAACAACCCGCTAAACGCAAAAGGGCCGACCCTATTCAGGATCAGCCCCTTTACATCTGACAGCGGAGTAATAACGTTGCCGCCGCAGTTGCCGGGTTAACTTCCCGACAACGCCTGCGCATAACCGGTGGCGAGCACCCCTAATGCAAACACCACCATCAACGCCATTACCATATCAGGCTTCTTACGCCGCATGCCGCTTCTCCAACACCTTTGCCATTACCGAGTGGGTTAAATCTGCTTTATTTGCGCTCGCAAAAGCATGGCAGATTTGATTAATTTCGATCACGACTATAGGGCTATAAGGGCGCAGCTGACAACGGGTGAAACGCCTTTTTTTAAGCGATTTTCAAACCTTTTCGTAACGTTATGTTACCGACTGCTCTGACATGTAAGGTAAGCGACTACTCACACACATTTTTCTGCCTTGCGCGCTCTCACTAAGCCATGAAAAGCCGGTAAGCGGGATTATCGCTCTCGCGCCAGTAACGATAGCCAATGGCGTCTAAATAGTCGGCCACATGAGTTCGATCTCCGTTGGGCACCTGCATGCCCACCAGGACCCGACCATACGCTGCACCATGATTACGGTAGTGAAACAGTGAGATATTCCAATCGTGCGGAAGTTGCGTCAAAAAGTTCATTAACGCGCCTGGGCGCTCAGGAAATTCAAACCGGTACACTTCTTCCTCGAAGTGCTCGCTGGGGCGACCGCCGCTAAGATGACGAATATGCAGCTTCGCCAGCTCATTATCGGTCAGGTCTTCTACCTGATAGTCGCTTTCGCGCAATTTCTCGATCACTGACTGGCGATCTTCCCCACCGGGTTTAACTTGAATCCCTACATAGATATGCGCTTCACTGCTGTCGGCATAGCGATAGCTAAACTCGGTCACCATGCGCTTACCTAGCGTACGGCAGAATTTTTTAAAGCTACCGGGTTTTTCAGCAATGGTCACCGCGAGAATCGCCTCTCGCTGTTCACCCAACTCCGTGCGTTCAGCGATATGCTGGAGACGATCAAAGTTAGTGTTCGCCCCCGAATTAATACACAGCAACGTTTCGCCTTCAGCGCCGGTCTGCTGAATATATTTTTTCAGCCCCGCCAATGACAACGCGCCTGACGTTTCCGCTACCGCCCGGGTATCTTCGAAAATATCTTTCACCGCGGCGCACATTTCATCGGTATTCACTGTGATCACATCATCAACCAGCCCCTGAATCAGTGAAAATGGCACTTCACCAATTTGGGCGACCGCGACCCCTTCGGCGAATACGCCTACTTGATCGAGCACTACACGCTCGCCCGCCTCCAGAGCCGCTTTCAGACAGGCGCTATCTTCCGCCTCGACGCCAATCACTTTGATATCGGGGCGCAGGTACTTCACATAAGCCGCCACCCCCGCAATCAACCCGCCACCCCCGACCGGCACAAAGATGGCGTCCAGGCGGCCAGCGTGTTGACGAAGAATCTCGACCCCGATGGTGCCTTGACCCGCCACCACGTCAATATCGTCAAACGGCGGTATATACGTGTAGCCATGTTCTTTAATCAGCTCTTGAGCATGCTCGGCAGCGGCAGCAAACGCATCGCCTTTCAATATGACCTTGGCGCCCCGGGCGCGAACGGCCTGTACCTTGATTTCAGGCGTAATCCGCGGCATCACGATCACTGCCTTCACCCCCATGAGCTTGGCCGCCATGGCCAGCCCCTGAGCGTGATTACCCGCTGAGGCTGCAATCACGCCTTTGGCTTTCTGCTCCTCGGAGAGCTGAGCCATCTTGTTGTACGCGCCGCGGATCTTGAACGAGAAAACGGGCTGCAGATCTTCACGTTTAATCAAAATCTGGTTATTGAAACGACGCGACAAAAAGGGGGCAGGGGAAATAGGCGTCTCACAAGCGGCTTCATAAACGTGCGCTTGGAGGATCTTTTTGACGGTTGCTTCGAGCATGCGAGTATCCCAAGGGAAGAACGTGAGCGGAAAAACCTTTATTGGTAGCAGATTACGTCTAGTGCCGTCCAGAAGTCTGAAGGACTTAACCCCGATCCAGCATGAATCTCAACCTTTCAGATAGCGTTAGTGAAGTGGGTTTGTTAAATCATACGCTATTCACTAGCAGCGTTAGATCACATTGAGACAAAATGTGCAGCTGCCCACCATGATTGAACAAACCCACGGCCTGCTACGTTTCAGCGAGCGTTTAGAACGCTATACTGGCGCCACTCGTACTTTACTGTTCACTCATTACTGACTCATTAGGCTTACCATGAACCAGGACGAACTGAAGGCCGCAGTGGCGGATGCCGCTATTGATGAAATCAAGCCTCATCTAGAAAAAGATACCGTGTTAGGGATTGGAACCGGCTCGACAGCCAATCTTTTTATTGATCGTCTAGGCCCTCTCAGCCATCTTTTTAAAGGCGCAGTGGCCAGTTCCAACGCCAGCGCAGAGCGTCTTGAAAAATTGGGAATCGAGGTATTCGAACTCAATAGTGTTGGCACCGTTCCCTTCTATATCGATGGTGCTGACGAAGTGAATACTGACTTACATATGATCAAGGGCGGCGGTGCGGCGCTTACCCGTGAAAAGATCGTCGCCGCCTGTGCCGAGCGTTTCATCTGTATTGCCGATGGCTCAAAACGGGTGGACACGCTGGGTGAATTCCCTCTCCCGGTCGAAGTCATTCCCATGGCACGCTCTTACGTCGCCCGGGAATTGGTCGCCCTGGGCGCCGACCCGGTCTATCGCCAGGGAGTGATCACCGATAACGGTAACCAGATCATCGACTGCTACGACTTCAAGATTGCCGACCCGGTGGCCATGGAAGCCAAGATCAATGCGATTGTGGGCGTGGTCACCAACGGTCTGTTTGCCGCGCGCGGGGCTGACGTGCTGTTGCTGGGCAAGGCGGATGGTGTCGAGCGAATCACACTGCGCTAGGGTCAAGCAGCGCCGCCAGGCCATCAAGGGTACGCGCTAACGCTCCCTGGTGTGCCTTGATCACGTTGATGCCAGCCTGCCCCTCTTCAGCACAGCGAGTGGGGTCATCAAGGCGAGCTTCAAGGGCGCAGGCAAGCGCCGCGACGTCCTCGACTATCGCCAGCGCCCCTGCCACCTGCAGTGGTTCGACCACATCGGCAAAGT
This sequence comes from Vreelandella sulfidaeris, assembly GCF_042429665.1. Classification (GTDB taxonomy): domain Bacteria; phylum Pseudomonadota; class Gammaproteobacteria; order Pseudomonadales; family Halomonadaceae; genus Vreelandella. The sequence goes on from NZ_JBHMAC010000013.1 coordinate 22,132, forward strand.
TTTCCGTGAACGGGCCACTCAGCACTGGCTTGCCGAGGGCGGCGGGTTCAAGCACATTGTGCCCGCCAAGCGGCACCAGGCTCCCGCCCACAAACGCCACTTGGCATACGCCATACAACAGGCCAAGCTCGCCCAGCGTATCGCCCAGATAAACCTGAGTGGCTGGAGTGACGAGCTGGCCCTGACTGCGCCGACGGACCTCCCAGCCCTGGGCTTGGCAAAGGGCGGCAACGTCGTCAAAGCGCTGCGGATGACGCGGTGCCATCACCAGCAGCGCGTCCGGAAACCGTTTAAGCAACTGTCGATGGGCATCAAGCAGCAGGGCTTCTTCGCCATCACGGGTCGATCCTGCCACCCACACCGGTCGATTGCCCCAGCTTTCAAGTAAGCGCTTACTCTCTTCAAGCGCCGTCTCCGAGCTTACCAGCTCAAACTTTAGCGAGCCCACCACAGCGGTTTTCTCAGACGCACAGCCCAAGGCTTCAAACCGTTCGGCATCCGCCGGGGACTTGGCCGCCAGCCAACTGACATTGGCCAGCGCGCTGGCCATCAGCGGGGCAATTTTCTGGTAACGGCTGAACGCTCTAGGCGATAGCCGACCGTTGACGACCGCAACAGGAATATCGCCGCGCCGGCAGGCGTGAAGCAGATTGGGCCACAGCTCGGTTTCAAACATGATCGCAAGCGAAGGTTTCACGCGGCGAATAAAGCGTCGCGCGGCGCCAGGAAAATCCAGCGGTAGAAAGCAGTGAGCAAGCCGCGCCTGATCAAAGCGCTGTTCATCGATAATGGACTGGGCCTGCTGGGCGCCGGTGGCGGTCATGGTGGTCAGCAACAGGCTGTGGTGAGGGTAGCGCGCCAGCAGCGCGTCAATCAGAGGGCGCGCGGCACGCACCTCGCCTACCGACGCACAATGCAGCCACAGGCGCGGCTTGTCGGGAAGTGCCCCCAGTCGCATGCCCAGCCGCTGCCAGCGTGAGTAAGTGAGCACTTGCTCGCGCCAGATACGCCAGCCAAGCAAAGGCGACAGTGCGTAAAGTGCTGCCGAATAGGCTAGGCGCGGCCAGACGCGACCTTGTAATGCATGGGTCGCCACTACCCCTCGCGATCCAGAATGGAGCTGATCATAGCGGTCGTGGAGACGCCATCTTCAAACCCCAGCACCTTCACTTCACCGCCGTGGGCACGTACTGCTTCGCCGCCAGCAATATCCTCGGGTTGGTAGTCGCCGCCCTTCACCAGAATATCCGGCAGCACGTCCTCAATGAGGGCTTGAGGCGTGTCATTGCTAAACGGCACCACCCAGTCCACCGCGCCCAGGCCAGCCAACACCTGCATGCGCCGGTTAAGCGGGTTGATCGGCCGTTTAGGACCTTTCAGGCGGCCAATCGAGGCATCATCGTTAACCGCCACGATCAACCTATCGCCCAGGCGCCGAGCCTGCTCCAAATAAGCGACATGCCCGGCATGCAGAATATCGAAGCAGCCGTTGGTCATAACCACCCGCTCGCCACGCAGTTGAGCTGCGCGTACCGCCTCGATCAGCGGCGCCTGATCGATGACGCCAAACTCGGCAAGCTTGTCGCCGTGTAGCGCGGTATACAGTTCGGCCACTGAAAGCGTGGCGGTGCCGGGCTTGGCAACCACCAAGCCGGCGCCCAGATTGGCCAGCATCATGGCTTCCGGCAGCGCGTGGCCAGCGGCCAGCGCCAACCCCATCAGACCGATGACCGTGTCACCGGCGCCGGTGACGTCAAACACTTCCTGGGCACGCGTAGGCAGATGGATAGGCGGTTGCCCGGCGCAGATCAGGGTCATGCCCTTTTCGCTGCGGGTAATCAGCAGCGCTTCAAGCTCAAGCTCCGCGCGCAGCGCTTCTCCGCGTTGGGCAAGCTCGGCATCACTGTCACAGTGCCCCACCACGGCTTCAAACTCGGTGAGGTTAGGGGTAATCAGGCTTGCACCGCGGTACTTGGTGAAATCCTGTCCCTTGGGGTCAATCAGTACGCGCTTACCGTGAGCGCGAGCCTGAGCAATCAGCCGCTCGACCTGGTTGAGCGTGCCCTTACCGTAGTCGGAGAGGATCACCACATCGCAATCAGGCAGGGCTTTTTCTACCTGTGCCAGCAGGTCGGTGGTGTCGACGCTATCCAGGCGCTGTTCGAAATCCAGACGCAACAGTTGCTGGTTACGACTCATGACGCGCAGCTTAGTGATCGTGGGGACATCGCTGCTGCGCTGAAAGTAAGTGCTTACATTGGCCGTATGCAGCCGAGCTTCCAATAAGGCGGCATTGTCATCATCGCCGACCACCCCCGCCAGCGCCGCATGCCCACCTAACGAAGCCACATTGAGCGCCACGTTGGCCGCGCCACCGGGACGGTCATCCGCCTCTTCCACGCGCACCACCGGCACCGGCGCCTCCGGGGAAATACGCGAGGTACCGCCGTGCCAGTAACGGTCGAGCATGACGTCACCCACGACCAGTACGTGGGCATGTTCAAGAGCGGTTAAATCAACTTTCATGACGAGATCCTGGGGCAGTGTCGGTGGCTGTGTGCGCTAACAGCGCGTCGAGCTTGGCGATGACGTTGTCGGTTTTAATCAGCGCCATGGCATCCTGATGGCGCACCCGCTGCCCCCAGCTCACCTCACCTATGTCTTTATGCAGATAGGTGCGTACCGCTTCGGGGTAGGCGTTCACCGCAAAATCGCGCCAGCAGTAAGGCGCAGCGCGCTGCGGATTGGTGGTGGCGTAAAGACCAAGCGTCGGCGTTCCCATGGCGTTGGCCATATGCGACGGGCCGGTATCGGGGGCGATCACTGCTCGCGCTTGGCCAATCAGCGCCAGTATGCCCTTGAGCGACGTGCCGCCAATCGCATTGATAACGCTGCTGGGCTGACACAGCGCTTCGATCTGCTCACCAATGTCACGCTCAAGCGAGCTGCCTCCGCCCGTCAGGACACTTTTCAGGCCGTGATGCACCCAGGCGTGTTCAATCACACTTGCGTAACCCTCGACCGACCAATTGCGAAAATTACGCAGCCGCGCATTGCTGCATGGGTTGATGACCAGATAAGGTGCCTCGCCGCTAATCGCCCGCGCTTCGTCAATAGCCGTTGGCGGTACCGGCATGTGCCACTCCAGGCGTGTGTCGGCAACGCCCAGCAAACGGGCAAAATCCATGAAGGACTCCAGCACGTGGGCCTTGGCATGTGGGGCTAGCTGGTGTTGAGTAAACCAATGCTGGGCATCCTTGGCGCGGGCTTTATCATAGCCCACGCGCACGTTGGCCTTGAGGCCCAGAGAAAGCACGCTGGCGCGAATTGCCTGCTGCATATGCAGGAGCACGTCAAAACGCGTATCAGCAAGCTCACGCCACAAGGCACGCATACCGGCAAGGCCCGTTGACTTGTCATAGACAACAAACTCGACCCCGGATAGCCCCGCCAGTAAACTGTGCTCCCCCTTGCCGATAATCCAGGTGATGCGCGCTTGTGGCCACTGGCGCTGTAAAGCGCGTACCGTCGGTACAAGATTACACACATCTCCCAGGGCGGAGAGGCGCAAAATGGCAATGTGGTTGGGTTCAGCAGGCAACGAGGGCTTCATGCGCTTAACGGCACTCCAGCAAAAAAATAGTCTGATTCTACACGATGCGGACAGTTTAAGTGACGCGCCAGGATCACACCAACTATCACCACCCAAACTAGCGCACCCCGTGAGCCCGGCGTTGTTCAGTGCCGACTACTGGCGAGACCAGCACTTGATAGTAGGTGAAGCCCCCGGACGCGGCAGCGCGCTTTTCCTTCAGGCAACACCTGACCAGCAGTGGGTGCTGCGGCCCTATCGCCGCGGCGGCCTGGCCGCCAAATTGAGCGAACAGCGCTATCTATGGCTGGGTGCCGAGCGCACCAGGGCGTTTCAAGAGCTGCGACTGACCGCGGCGCTTTACGAGCAAGGCCTGCCGGTTCCCACGCCGGTTGCCTGCTGTGTGACCCGCCATGGCATGACTTACGAGGCGGCACTGCTAACCGTGCGTATTCCTGGCGCCAGGGCGTTGGCAAGCCTGCTTGAAGTCGGCGAAGCGGACGCCGCCCTGCTGCGCCGTGTGGGCGCCATGATCCGGCGCTTTCATCAGCAGGGGCTTGATCATATAGATCTCAACGCCCGTAATATTTTGATTGCCCCCGATGCAACGCCTTGGCTGATTGATCTTGATCGCTGTCGACTGCGCGAATCTGGCAAGTGGCAGACGGCTAATTTGGCGCGCCTTGGCCGTTCGGTGGCAAAGTTCAGCCCACCTGAACGGGTCGAAGCCATCATGGCTACCGTTCATGAAGGCTACCGTGAGGGTTACTCCGCGCCGTAATAAAGCTCAATCAACCGTTTGACGTGCTGCTTGTTGCTGAAGTGCTGCTCAACGCGTGCCCTGGCGGCCCGACCCATCTCTTCACGCCCGGCATCATCGCGCACCATGGCGCCCATTGCGGTGGCCCAGGCGCTGACATCATGCGGCCCTACCAGCACGCCGGAAGCGCTATCGACCAGTTCCGGTAGCGACCCTGTATTGGAGCCAATGATTGGCATGCCGCAGGCCATGGATTCAATGATCGTCAGCCCAAAGGCCTCGTTTTCTGAGGGAATACATACCATGTCGAGCACCGGCAGAATCTCAGTCAGGTCATCACGGTGGCCCAGAAAGGTGATTCTATCGGCAAGCGGCGTCCCGGTGATCAGCGCCTGTAACTCAGTGTAAAAACGTTCTGTACCACCGGAGGCGTAGTCCGTCCCACCGATAGAGAGCGCATAAAAATCGAGGTCAGGATCAAGCTCAAGCAGTGCCTTGACCCACACGTCCTGCCCCTTGCCCGGCGTGACGCGCCCGGGCAGGCCGATCGCTACCGCCCCTTCAGGAATACCCAGCTCAGAGCGTTTGGTGCGCACCGTCTCGTCGTCATAGCATGGGCGATAGATGTTGATATTCACCCCATGGGGCAGGCAAATAACGTGATCACGCGGCACGGGCAGATTGCTGACATTGCGCTGGTGGGTGGCCTTGCTGATCGACAGCACACGGTCCACCTTGCCATAGGCAAACCGGTGGTAGGGGCTTTTTTTCGCGCGTTGCCCGCCCATATGATCGGTGTAAAATACTCTAATGCTCGGCATAACCAGCTTTAGAAGTGAGGTTAAGCGCAGATCGCTCGATTTATGGCAGTGGACAACATGTACATTTTCTTCAATCAACCAACGGCGAATGCGCATTACATGCTTTAGTGCTTGAGTGATATCCTTAAATGCCAAGTACGGTACCTGATTACGCTGCATATAGGACTGAACCCGCGTACTTTCGAGGCAGATACCCATCACTTCAATTTGGGCCTCTTTTAAATCCTCGGTTATGCGATCCACATAAAACTCCATCCCGCCGTTACCATCCGATAGGCAAAGTTGCACCACCTTATTTACCATTCCTCCTCCTTCGCCACGCACTGTTAAACAAGCCAATCATTCTCTTGTAGTATACAGGCTGCAATTAACAGGGCTTTAACCATGGCGAAGAAATTGCTCGTTGTCCGCAACGACAAAATCGGCGACTTTATGCTGGCCTGGCCAGCGTTGGCGTGTCTGAAAAGTGCATCGCCCGCCCCACATGTAACGGTACTGGTGCCCGCTTACACCGCCCCTTTGGCCCACGCTTGTCCGTGGGTGGATGAGGTGATCATCGACCCGGGTCAGCAGGCCGATAAAGCGGCCCAGAAAACCCTGCTCGAGTGCGTCAAGGCCGCCAAGTTTGATGCTCTACTGACACTTTTTTCTACGCCACGGATCGGCTGGTTGGGCTTTCGGGCCGGCATTGCACTGCGCGTAGCCCCGGCGACCAAATGGGCGCAGCTGTTTTATAACGTGCGTATCCGACAGCGGCGTTCGCGCTCGGAAAAGCCAGAGTATCAGTACAACGTCGATCTTGCCTGTGCGCTACTCGCCCGTCTTTCGCTCACCCTGAACGCCCTGCCCGCCCCGCCTTTCTGGCCGGTGGAGGATGCCCGGAAAGTCGAGCAGCGAAAGCGACTGGAAGGTGCAACCGAAGCGCCGCCCTCAGCCAGGCTGATAGTGGTTCACCCCGGCAGCGGCGGCTCGGCGGTCAATCTCTCGATTGAGCAGTATGCGGCGTTGATTGGTGGTGTTGACCGGCGGTTGAGCGATTCAACCGCCTGCTGGCTGATCAGCGCAGGCCCTGGCGAGGAAGCGCCTGCTCAGACGCTGATTGATCAGCTGAAAAGTGATGGAATTGTCGCACACCGCCTGCCGGCAAGCGCCAGCGTAGCCGAATTTGCCCAGCAACTGGCCGGGGCGGATATGCTGATCGCAGGCTCGACCGGGCCGCTACATATTGCCGGGTGTTTGAACATTGCCACCGCCGGATTTTACCCGGCCAAGCGCTCGGCAACGCCGCTGCGTTGGCAAACCTGTAATAGCGCTGAAAAGCGTCTGGCATTCAGCCCACCGGCATCCGCCGACCAACAAGATATGACAGCGATCGATATTGAGACAGCGGCCAAACAGGTGTCAGCGCTTCTCAATGGGTGATGTGCGGGTACGTATCCACAGATCGGCATACTTGTTGAACGTGGAGTGCGCCGAGAGCAGCGCCAACAGAAACCCCTGCTTGCCGTCTTTAAAGCCCGCTTTAAGCACATACATTTTGAGAAAGCAGGCAATTCCATGCGTAAAGCCGCTGCCTAACGTGGCGGTCTTGCCTTGGGCGTCGCGCTGCTCCGCCCAGGCTTGGGCGTAGTGGGCGGACTTTTCCAGGTAGTGGCGCAAATCACGATAGGTATAGTGCAGCAGGTCGCCGGATAGGCGTTTGACGCTCAACCCCTTCGGTACCACCAGCTTTTCATGCACCAGCGCAGCGTTATAGCCGGCCTGTGAGCATGGGTAGAGGCGCAGTACTCGGTCAGGGTACCAGCCTGAGTGGCGGATAAAGCGCCCAAAACACCAGGAAAGGCGGCTAGCACTGTAAACAGCAGGCGGCTGCTGTATGGCTTTCAAGATGCTGTCGCGCAGTTCAGGTGTTACCCGCTCATCGGCATCCACCATTAGTATCCACTCATGGCTGGCCCGCGCTTGCGCCCGCTGGCGCTGAACACCAAAGCCCTGCCAATCTGTCTCCACACTGACGTTATCGGTGTACTCGCTTGCAATGGCGCAGGTGTCATCCTGGCTGCCCGCATCGAGCACGACTATTTCATCTGCCCAGGCAAGCGTCTCCAGGCACTCACGCAAGTGATGCGCTTCGTTTTTTACGATTAACACAGCTGAAATCGACACGGAAGCTTCTCAACTTAATAAGTATTTTACTGTAAAACAGTATAATTTTTACCAGTCATACACATACAAAATTCAGTATGTATTTAACTAGGATCTATTTACCTCTAAAATTTATTCATTATTTTTCTTGACCTTTTGGTAATATCTAAGACTATTTTTTTCAGAAAAGCCACCCAACATAGATAAAAACACTTTCATCCCCATTTTTTTCTTAAACATTCTAAAAAATAGTTTAGAAAACAGCGCTGACTTTAATAATAAACGACTAGCACGATTGTAATGTTTATTAAGCAAATGGTAGTAGGAAATATAAAATTCTCGTTGCATTACAAACCCCTGCTCTGTGCTACCTCCTGCTTCGTGATATATTTGAGCTTCTGGTACAAAGAAAACCTTTCTATTCGTATCCCAAACCCTTTTTGCTATATCTTCCTCTTCACAATAAAGGAAAAAAACGGTATCAAACCCACCAATATCACAAAAAACATCTGATCTAAAGAACATGCAAGAACCACTAACGACTTCTACCTGTGTAGGTTCCACTACTCTAATTTTATTACTAGGAAATTTGTTTTTTGAAAATTTTCTTTGTGCGCTGTTACCGAAAAGCTGCTTCAAAAGGTGGGGAAATTGCTTGTAAGAAGATGAGTAGTTGTTATTAGCATCCAAAATTTGTGCAGTCGCAAGCGCCACTTCCTTATTCAACTCCAAAAACTTTTTCAATATTCCTGCCGTATTATTAAGCAACTTACAGTCATTATTAATGAAAAAATAATATTGCCCACCAGCATAGTTTACGCCCAACATATTACCGGCGGAAAACCCGGCATTAATAGAATTTCTCACCAGCTTTACTTTTTCTATATCTTTCAAAAACTCTCTTAAAATTAAAAAATCCTTTAACTCGGAAGCGTTGTCAATAACAATTATTTCATAAGAAACATCAATCGTTTTTAACAAAATACTATTTACTAACTCAATAGTATGTTGCGATGAATTATAGTTTATTGTAATAAATGATATCTCTACATGCTTCATGAAACTGGTCCAATTTTTTTAATTAAAAGAAAACTTCACATATCGACAAATATTGCTATTAACAATCCAGATACCCTTCATAACACCGCCATGATTTCAGGTATTTATTTACTGATAATATCAGTTTTTATTTGTTGTCTATTCCATTTCCCTTCAGGCTTATCTATGTACTGAAAATATTCATTAGTAAAGCTACCCTGGTTAACTGCATAGCGATATGAAACAGTAGGAACCGTGCCTTGCTCTAGACACTCATGAAATACGCCGGGGCCCGTAAGATAAAAAACATTATCTGAGCTTCCTGAACGAATATTGTCTATTACTTTGCTGATCATTTTTTCCAAGTTATTATTATCAGAACGACTAGCAATAAAGTAGTTACTAAGTTCTTTTCTTCTCGTTGTGATATACAATTCTTCATTTTTGCTACCGATGATATCTCTAAGCGGCCACACTAAATGCGCATCAATATCAAGATAAACACCACCAAACTTATTCAATATCATCAGCCGCCATAAATCAGCTTGTGCCGCCCCTATTTGCAAGCGATTGTAATACGGTAGCTCTTCAGGATAGTACTTCGCCACAAATTCGGCGCGGGATTTAGTAATCATAAAACGGTATTCATAGCTAGGCGCCATGATTCGGTTAAATAAATAATTAACGTAAACTGGCAGCGTAACTTTGTCAGTAAAATTGGTTTGCCATATTATTTTAGGAATAAGACTTTCACTTGTCTTAGGCAGGATTGGCTTAGCATGCGCAGGAATGTTAAAGCGCTTTTTAGGAAACAACCAATGAAAGAGATAGCTTAGTATTTTAACGATATTAGCTAACAGCTTGACAGCCCTGCTAAACGTTAAAATCAACACTTTCTTCATGAAAAATCCTTTAACCCGGCCAAGCACCTTAATTAATCGTTAGGCAATAGCTATCCATCGCCCATCAACATTACTAAAATTCTTGTTAAATGATAAACTCTTAGGCACATCAAAGATAGCGCGCAAAGGTTACAATACTCATATTTGCGCAGTGGCTATGCATTCTGGAAAGAAGGAGCCATCGCCCCGCCAGCGACGCAATTAGCGTTTGGTACAGGGATTTTCTACAGTGATACTGATGGCGATGTATCGCTGCGGACACTGCCCATCATAGAGATCTTTCTGGAACTGTCGAGCTACGCTTGATGAATGACCGTTTTTTCGCACGAATCCCTATGTAACAATAAACTTCTTGTCTGTCTTTTTTGCCAGCATCTCTGTCACTCAAGCCGTTGACGGAAGAGATTCTTACGTCAAGGGGAGGGCTGGTGGCTAGCGAGTAGCAGTACAGAAATCGAAGATCCCTTTAGTTAATTAAATTTACATTCAATGGTTAGGTTGCCTATGGACACACGTGCTATTTCCAAAATAGCGATTATCACTATCGGCCTGTGCCTGGGCTATACCGTCACGGTGCTTACTCGCCTACCGTGGTGGACGCTATTTTTTGTCGCAGCGATATGGGTAGGGTTAGGGCTTAAATTACGCTGGGGAGGTCCTAACAATGCCCGCTACCGTAAAGTATGGCCTTGGTCGCTAGTGCCATTAAGCCTTTGGGGCGTTTATGTTTACTTGGCGGATAGCTTTGGCATCGTCGATCTAGGGGCCGTATTTTTCCACCTCCAGGCCGGCATTTCCAAGCATGGCGGGGCTGGTAAAATGTTAACGGCGGTGCTGTATACGTTGATCATGATCGGTGTATTGACATCGGTAACATGGCTTTCACGTCATGACCAACGTTGGCGTTTAGCAGAACGCTTTTTCGCTATTGTGCTACTCGCTAGTAATCCACTGCTATTTGGCCTTGGTCAACGCAGCGCGGCCATAGTCACCGATGATGGTGCCTGGTTAGATCGCCGCTATCAGTTACCTCCTACTCAGGAGCTAAAGAATCCCCCCAATTTACTTCTTATGTACCTTGAAAGTATTGAACGTACTTACGCCAACGAGCTATTTGGCGATGCCTACGCCAACCTCAATGCGCTGGGTGAACGAGGGGCGGTCTTTGAGGGGGTCCGTCAGATGAATAACACTGGCTGGACCATGGCGGGTATGATCGCCAGCCAATGTGGCGTACCGTTGATGCCTGCAGGCTTGCTCCATGACAGCCAGTTTGAACCGCTTTCAAAAGTGGTCCCGGGGGTCGATTGTCTTGGGGATATTCTCGCCAAACAGGGCTACCAACTGAGCTACTTAGGCGGTGCCAGTTCTCAGTTCGCTGGAAAGGGGCTGTTTTATCGCGGCCATCATTTTTCTACCGTCAAAGGCCGTGAAGAGTTAGAGCCGCTGCTTGAGGATCCTGAGTACGTCAATAGTTGGGGGCTTTTTGATGACACGCTATACGACATCACCGCCGATGAAATACGCCGTTTGAACAGTGAGCATAACGGCCCCTGGGGCGTAGTGAGCCTTAATCTCGCTGGTCATGCTCCTCATGGTTATCCTTCACAATCGTGTGTGCCGCAACAGGGCGAGTTTGACGGTCAGGATATCCTTTACTCGGTCGAGTGCTCGACCTGGCTAGCGCGTCAGTTGGTTGAACGTTTGGAGTCAGAGGGACTTCTCGATAACACCGTGGTGGTCATACTCAGCGATCATCTGACAATGCGGGTACCGGTTTGGGATCAGTTAACGGCACTAGATCGCGACAACACCCTGATTATGCTGGGTGATGCCATACCACCCCAACGTATCCGCCGTGATGCGACCATGCTGGATGTTTTCCCTACTCTGTTGGATGCGCTTGGCTTCCGTTTAAAAGAGCAGCGTGCCGGGCTGGGCACTTCACTGTTTAGCGACAAACAAACGCTGGTGGAGTCACACGGCATCGAAGTCGTCAATGAGCGCTTGCAAGAAGAAACGGCGCTTCAACATCGCCTGTGGGAAGGTATTTCTCCTCAACGTCGCGAGTCCCAAGCGTCGTCCCCTCAAGAGCAAATTGTTGAAACACCCGACGACGTCGCCGATGAGGTTAAGTTCATTCACTAGCAATCATGCTCTCCCTTTGATGATCGCCATGTATTTGTTGATAGACTTGATCAACACTTAACTGGTTAAGGCAGTTGGTATGCCCCAATGGGCACGACCGCTGAAAACAGGGAGAGCAGGATAACCCCAGGTAATGAATAACCGCGTTATCGGTGAGCGGTGGAGTGTAGGCAGGTGATGAAGAGCCGTAAAGCGCATGGATACGAACGCCTACCGCCGCGGCCACATGCATTAAGCCTGAGTCGTTGGTTACCACCTGACAACAATCTGCCAGCAGATCAACCGCATCAGCCAACTGTGTTTTGCCGCACAGGTTATGGGCATGTGGGAGGTCTTGTACAATCTCGTCTCCTGCCGACCGATCTTTTGCGCCGCCTAATACTCTAACTTCAAAACCATCCTCCACCAGCCGTTTCGCTAAACGGTGAAAGTAATTAATGGGCCACTGCTTGGCAGGGCCATACTCAGCCCCAGGCATCATACCAATTGCTACACGCGATGAGAGCGAATGCGTGATTCGCAAATTGGCCAGATTATCGTGGTCAATCTGCAGACGCGGCTTAGGAAGTGGAAACTTGCCGTTTGCGGCCTCTTCTAGTGGTAATCCCAGCGAGACAAAACGCTTTACCGTTTGATCAAGCACCTGCTTGTCGAGCTTACGGCGCTCCTTGAGAAGGCCATAACGGTGTTCACCTAAAAAACCGACCCTTTCCGGTATACGGGCCATAAAAGGTACCAGCGCCGCTTTCCAGGAACGCGGTAGCACAATCGCGCGATCAAAACGGCCTCGCAGGCGGCCAGCCAACTCGCGTCGGCTGGCCAAACCAAATTGACCGTGCCCGACCGCCAGCGGCAGCACTTCATCCACTTCTGGCATGCGCTCTAAAATCGGCTGCGACCACGTTGGAGCCACCACCCCTATCGTGGCATTTGGCTGGCGGGCTTTTAAGGTCATGAACAGGCTCTGTGCCATGACCATATCGCCGACCCACGAAGGACCCACCACCAGCAAGCGTGGGCCTGAGTTACCCATTTAGCCACCCCAAGTAGGCCTTGACCCCTTGAGCAACGGTTTTAAACTCGACGTCACAACCACTTTCACGTAAACGATCGATGTTTGCGCGGGTATAGCTTTGATAGCGCCCTTTTAACTCATCCGGAAAGGCAATGTAATCAATCTCGCCTTTACCGTAGTAGTCGATAACGGCCTCGCCAATTGCCTTGAAGGGTTCTGCCCGCCCGGTGCCCAGGTTGAAAATGCCAGACTTGTCGGGATGGTCCAAAAACCATAGATTTACATCCACCACATCTCCGACATACACGAAATCACGACTCTGCATGCCAGCTTCGTATCCCCCGTAAGCGCCGAATAGCTTTAAGGTTTCGCCATTACGAATCTGGAGATGGTTGTGATACGCCACACTGGCCATTTTGCCTTTGTGCTGCTCCCGGGGCCCATAGACGTTGAAGTAGCGAAACCCTACCACTTGGGTAGTTAACTCGTTCCAGCGCGAGCGCACGTGCTGGTCAAACAGCAGCTTTGAATAGCCATAAACGTTGAGCGGTTTCTCGTGCTCGGGGGCTTCCTCGAACACCTCACTGCCGCCATAAGTCGCTGCAGAAGAAGCGTACAGAAAAGGTATGCCAAATTTCTCACAATAGTTGAGCAGCACCTTGGAGTACTCAAAGTTGTTTTCCATCATGTAGTGACCATCCCACTCCGTAGTATCGGAGCAGGCGCCCTCATGGAAAATCGCCTCAATCCTGGGCAGGTCAACGGTCTCACCGCGCAGGGCGGATTTTACCCGGCCAAGAAAATCATCCTTATCAAGGTAATCTGCCAGCGTACAGTCAGCTATATTGACAAATTTGGTACCGTCACGAAGATCGTCGACGACCATTACATCGTTTCGACCACGAGTGTTTAACGCTTTAACTATATTGGCTCCGATAAAACCGGCACCGCCTGTTACGACAATCATGCTGTTCTCCTTACTAAAAGCGGCTTGTTGGCATACGTGCCTATAACCCATGTGCCTAGGATTGTATACTTGACGCCTTCTGAATTCATGGCCAATGGTGCTTTCCGCGATGAGTGTCTCGACAAACCAATCGACACCCGATGTGTCGACCTTTCAGGGCTTGATCCTGGCTCTGCAGCAGTACTGGGCAGAACAGGGCTGTGTCATCCTTCAGCCGCTTGATATGGAAGTCGGCGCAGGCACCTTCCATCCAGCGACCTTTCTGCGGTCGATAGGCCCCGAATCCTGGAACGCGGCCTATGTGCAGCCTTCTCGACGGCCGACCGATGGCCGCTATGGCGAGAATCCTAACCGACTCCAGCATTACTATCAGTTCCAGGTAGTGATGAAGCCATCACCGAGCAACTTTCAAGACCTTTATTTAGGCTCTCTCAAACGTCTCGGCCTTGATCCCCTTATCCATGACATTCGCTTTGTTGAAGATAACTGGGAATCTCCGACCCTGGGCGCCTGGGGTCTGGGCTGGGAAATCTGGTTAAACGGCATGGAGGTCACCCAGTTCACTTATTTCCAGCAAGCGGGTGGCATCGAGTGCTATCCCGTTACTGGCGAGCTTACCTACGGTCTTGAGCGTCTTGCCATGTACCTGCAGGATGTCGACAGCGTTTATGACCTGGTATGGGCCATTGCTCCCGATGGTAGCAAGGTAAGCTATGGCGATGTTTACTTGCAAAATGAGCGTGAACAGTCCGCCTACAACTTTGAACATGCCGATGTCGACTATCTATTTGCTACTTTCGACCACCAGGAAAAAGAGTGTGGCAAGTTGCTTGCCGCGAACTTGCCGCTGCCGGCTTACGAGCAGGTCCTGAAGGCATCGCATACGTTCAACCTATTAGATGCTCGTCACGCTATTTCGGTCACTGAACGTCAGCGCTTTATTTTGCGCGTTCGCACCATGGCACGCGATGTCGCTACCGCTTACTTTGAGTCGCGTAAGGCAGAAGGTTTCCCCATGGCGCCGGAAATACTTCGTCAAGAACACCTCGCCGATCAGGGAGACGACTAAATGGCTGTCAATACGCTGTTATTAGAACTCGGTGCAGAAGAACTGCCCCCCGCTGCCCTGGATGTATTGTCTGATGCATTTGCTGCCGGTATTGCGAAAGGCTTACAGGATGCCGATGTTCCGTTCTCCAGTATCACCGCCTTTGCCACTCCGCGCCGCTTAGCGGTGCAAGTGCAAGAGCTTGCCGATAAACAGCCTGACCGCGACGTTGAACGCCGTGGGCCCGCGTTGGCCGCTGCCTACAAGGATGGCGTTGCCACCAAAGCAGCTGAAGGCTTTGCCCGCTCCTGTGGGGTCAGCGTAGATGAGCTGATTCATATAGAAACGGACAAAGGCACATGGCTAGGTTTTCGTGAGCAGCAGCAAGGGGAATCCATTCAAGCGCTGCTGCCCGACATTCTTCACAAGACCATTCATGCGCTACCGGTGCCCAAGAACATGCGCTGGGGTGCATCTCGCGTTGAGTTCTCTCGTCCGGTTCATTGGCTGGTTGCGCTTTATGGAAGCGATGTCGTGGCGGCTGAAGTACTCGGTCTCCAGGCTAGCTGCACCACCTACGGGCACCGCTTTCATGCCCCCGATGCCATCCAGCTAGGCCATGCCGATGAGTACGTGGCGACATTGGAAAATGCCTATGTATTAGTGGATCGAGAACTGCGCCGCGAGCGCATTCGCGAACAGGTGTTGGCAGAGGCCGAGGTGCAGGAGGCAACAGCCGTTATCGATGAAGACCTGTTGGTAGAAGTGAGCGGATTAGTGGAATGGCCGGTGGCCCTGACCGGTAGTTTTGATGAGCGCTTTCTGGAAGTTCCTGCCGAGTGCTTGATCTCTTCCATGAAGGCCAATCAGAAGTACTTCCACCTGCTTGATGAGGCTGGCAAGCTCAAACCGCTCTTTATCACCATCGCCAATATCGATAGCGCTGACCCAGACCAGGTCATTGCCGGTAATGAGAAAGTCATTCGTCCCCGCTTAGCCGATGCGTCGTTTTTCTACGATACCGATCGACAGCGCACACTGGCTTCGCGTATTCCTCAGTTGGAAAGCGTTGTTTTCCAACAGCAGTTAGGTACCTTAGCCGATAAAGCGCGCCGCAGTGAAGCTATCGCCACCTTTATCACCGAGCGGATCAATGGCGATGTAACCCATGCCAAACGCGCCGTGGCACTCGCCAAATGCGATCTTGTCACGGAAATGGTGCTCGAATTCCCTGAGCTTCAGGGCATTATGGGTCGTTACTACGCCGAGCAGGATGGCGAGCCCGCCGAGGTTGCCCAAGCGCTTGAAGAGCAGTACCTGCCGCGATTTGCCACCGACACTATTCCCCAACATGCGACAGGCAAAGCGATAGCCCTGAGCGACCGTTTAGACACGCTGGTAGGTATCTTTGGTATCGGGCAGCGTCCAACGGGGGCAAAAGATCCCTTTGCTCTGCGCCGCGCCTCGATAGGTATCCTTAACATCCTGGTCAAAGGTGAGCTTGATCTTGACCTGCGCGAATTACTCACTGTCGCCGCTGAACAGCATCAGGGCCTTCCGAATGCCGATGGCCTGGTTGAGGATGTATTGACCTACGTACTGGATCGTTTCCGCGCCTGGGGGCAGGAAGAGGGAATCAGTGCTGAAATGTACTTGGCCGTTCGTGCTCGCCCAGTGTCTAACCCCCTCGACTTCGCCCGTCGACTGCGCGCCGTTAAAGTATTTTCCCAGCGCGAAGAAGCGACGGCGTTGGCGGCGGCGAATAAGCGTGTTTCCAATATCCTTAGCAAGCAAGAGCACGACGGCAGTATTCAAGTGGATGCCAGTCTCTTTTGTGAAGACGCTGAACGGACACTATACGATGCGGTTGAGACGAGCCAGAAAACTGTCGCACCTTTGTTTGCCTCAGGTGAGTATCAGCAGGCACTGGATGTGTTGGCCACTCTGCGCGAACCGGTTGATACCTTCTTCGATCAGGTGATGGTAATGGCGGACGACCCAGCCATTCAGCGCAACCGTTTGGCTCTACTTGCTAGCCTTCAAGACCTCTTTCTAGAAGTGGCCGATATTTCTCTCCTCCCCTAAGTAACAGCCTACCTCCCCTTCCCAGCTAACCGATGGCATCTGCCATCGGTTTTTTGTTTCACGTGAAACAAATTGAAATCCCCTTTTATGACTCGCCTAGCGCCATCAGTCGCTGACTACTTGTTCTCGTAAGCTAGTAGCCGAAGGTCCTTTTCTATAAGCCAATAGTGCTGACGTCAAAGCGGTCAGTGAAAATTAATTATTGATTGGTTTTCTTTGTTTCACGTGAAACATAAGCGTAAAATATCGATTATTATTGAAATACGTACTTTAAATAACAAATCGTTTTAACAGGAACACTTTAGACATGCTGACACTGCTTATAAACATGAGACTAAGCGTATGTATGACCTTTTTTTACTCGACTCACTTCCACAGCAACAGGCAACAATGGCACCTCATACGTTTCAAGGAGAAAGAGTGTGGTTAAAGCGTGCCGCCAAACGAAATTCGCGCTTAGCATACGCCCCACTTAGCCTGTTAGCCGCCTGGTTCAAGTTGGACCTGCTTAAACCAGTCCCGAACGTTGGAGGCGAGCAAAGTATTCTCACTGAAGCAACTAGAATTGAAACATTACGAAAAGCAGGTATCGAGGTGCCGCTGATTTTAGCCAAAACGCCTCAAGCATTATTACTTGCTGATGCCGGCACATCGACCCAACCTGCCGTCACGTTACTTGAAAAGCTTAAAAGCACCGATGACCCCGAGCACATCGATCAAACCTTGACGCGAAGTATCCGAGCGCTTAACTGTGTCCATAAGCGCGACTGCTACCTTAGCGAAGGCTTTGCACGCAATATCCTCGTCACCGAAGAGAAAACCATATTTATTGATTTCGAGACTGATCCTGGTCGTGTTCATACCCCGATAGACTGTATGGTGCGTGACTGGTACTGCTTTATATTTTCGCTGTATGGCAAATTGTATAAATCACCTACGCAGTGCGAGCGTTTAACGCCTGCCCTTTTAGAGGGCTTGAATAATGCCCATCAGGACGTGCGCGAACGCTTTTGTGAAATACTGCCTAAATTGCTCCGCCTGAAGCGATTTCCTTTTAAGCTTTTAGGAAGTGATGGGCGTAAAATAAGCATTACGCTGCAAGCACTGACCGTGCTCAATAAAAAGCTTTAGGTACGAGACCACCCATGCCGAAATCTCCTCAACAGCTGGTTATCCTTGATCGTGACGGTGTGATCAATCAAGACTCTGATGCGTATATCAAGTCATTGGACGAATGGATACCTTACCCCAGTGCTATTGATGCCATTGCTCGCTTATCTCAGGCAGGCTTTATCGTTGCCGTGGCCACCAACCAGTCAGGCATTGCTCGGGGTTATTACAACGAGAACACCCTTGCCGATATGCACTCGCGCTTACGGGCATTAGTTAACGCCGCAGGCGGCCATATTACGCATATTGCTTACTGCCCTCACGGACCCACTGATGCATGTGATTGTCGTAAACCACTCCCAGGCTTATTGCATGAAATTCAGCACGTGGTTGGCATTAACAGCCTAACTGGCAGCTGGATGGTGGGAGATAGCCTTCGCGATTTACAGGCAGGAGATGCCTGCGGCTGCCGTACGGTATTAGTGAAAACAGGCAAAGGCGAGAAGACGGTAGAGAAAGGCGTTGGTCTAGAGAGCACTCTTGTTTTCGCTGATTTAGCTGAATTTGTAGATGAGCTGCTTGCAGGCTCTTTAAACTGACCATCATTACTTAGCTTATGGTCTGCACCTCAAATCACAAAAAAGCCACGGACCTAGATCCGTGGCTTTTTGTTTATAGTGTTTCACGTGAAACACATACCAAATATTCTATACGTCTAAGTTAGCGACAAGCGCATTCGTTTCGATAAAGTCACGACGCGGCTCAACGTCGTCGCCCATCAAGGTATTAAACATCATATCAGCGGCCACAGCGTCTTCGATGGTGACTCGAAGCATGCGGCGACTATCCGGATCCATCGTCGTATCCCAAAGCTGATCCGGGTTCATTTCGCCCAGCCCCTTATAACGCTGAACAGAAAGACCACGTTGGCCCTCTTGCATCAACCACGCCAGCACTTCAGAGAAGTGTGATACCGGCTTTTGACGCTCACCACGGGCGATATAAGCACCCTCTTCCAGAAAGTTATCGAGCGTTTCACCGAGTTCAGCTATGCCGCGATAGTCAGCGCTTTCGAAGAAGTCCAAGCCCCATGCATAGTCGGTGGTGACCCCATGAGCAACCAATGAAACCGTCGGTAGGTAAAGCCCACGCTCACTATCTTCTTTCAAATGGAAGTGGTAACGAGGCCCGCCTTCATAGGCCACCATATCGTCCATAATTTTCTGCAGTTCATCTATCCAGTTCTGCATGGTAACGCGATCTTTTAGGCTATCTTCGCCTTTCAAAGCAGACGCGTGGATGATCTGCTTCAGCACTTCATTGGGATAAACGCGCGACAGGCGGTCGATACGCTTCATCACATTGCGGTACTGATTAACCAAGGCTTCTAACGGCGATCCTGAAATAGCTGGCGCGTTGGCATTCACGTGCAAACCAGCACCATCCAGCGCAGTCGTGGTCAGGTAATCGACCATTGCCTGCTCATCCTTGAGATAAAGCTCCTGTTTACCTCGCTTGATTTTATATAGCGGGGGCTGAGCGATAAAAATATGTCCGCGTTCAATAAGCTCCGGCATTTGACGGAAAAAGAACGTCAACAGCAATGTTCGAATGTGCGACCCATCAACATCGGCGTCCGTCATGATAATGACAGAGTGGTAACGCAGCTTGTCGGGGTTAAACTCTTCCCGGCCAATGCCACAGCCAAGGGCGGTGATCAAGGTACCCACTTCAGCTGAAGAGAGCATTTTGTCGAAGCGCGCTTTTTCGACGTTAAGAATTTTACCCTTGAGCGGTAAAATAGCCTGCGTGCGACGGTCGCGCCCCTGTTTGGCGCTTCCTCCTGCTGAATCACCCTCCACCAGGTACAGCTCAGACTGGCTGGGGTCTTTTTCCTGGCAATCCGCCAGCTTACCCGGTAGGCCCGCAATATCCAACGCACCTTTACGCCGCGTCATATCACGTGCCTTGCGTGCGGCCTCACGAGCGCGAGCAGCATCAAGCATCTTATTGACAATGGCTTTAGCGTCATTAGGCTTTTCAACCAGATACTCTGAGAACAGGCGGCTCATTTCCTGTTCAACGGCTGTTTTAACTTCACTTGAAACAAGCTTATCTTTGGTCTGTGATGAGAATTTAGGATCAGGAACCTTGACCGAAATAATCGCCGTCAAGCCTTCCCTAGCATCATCACCCGAGGTATTGACCTTGGCCTTTTTAAGCAGGTTCTCGGCCTCGATATAATTATTGAGTGTCCGTGTCAAACCTGCACGAAAGCCGGCCAAGTGTGCCCCACCATCGCGTTGAGGAATGTTGTTTGTGTAGCAAAAAATATTTTCAGTGAAGGCTTCACTCCACTGCATCGCTACTTCCACTTCGACACCATCGTCGCGCACGGCGTTAAAATGAAAAACAGGATTAAGAACCGTTTTATTGGTATTTAAATGATCGACAAAGGCTCTTAAACCGCCCTCGTAGTGGAATAACTCTTCCTTGCCGCTACGCTCATCCATTAAGCGAATAGCCACACCAGAATTCAGGAATGAGAGCTCACGTAAGCGTTTAGCGAGAATATCAAAATGAAATTCGATATTGCCGAATGTTTCTGACGAAGGACGGAAATGTACTTTTGTACCGCTTTTTTCCGTTTTCCCTACCACACTCAATGGCGCTTGTGGCACGCCATGATGATAGATCTGTTCGAAGACTTCACCTTGACGCCAAATGGTTAAACGCAATTCGGCGGATAGCGCATTAACCACAGAGACGCCGACACCGTGTAACCCGCCAGACACTTTATAGGAGTTATCGTCAAATTTACCGCCTGCGTGCAACACCGTCATGATTACTTCAGCAGCAGAGACACCCTCCCCTTCATGAATTTCGGTAGGTACGCCTCGGCCGTTATCACTAACGGTAACCGACTCATCCGGGTGAATGACAACGCGAATTTCACTGCAGTGACCAGCCAGTGCCTCGTCGATGGAGTTATCCACCAATTCGAACACCATGTGGTGCAGCCCGGTACCGTCGTCGGTGTCACCAATATACATACCTGGACGCTTACGTACTGCGTCCAGTCCCTTGAGCACCTTGATGCTTGATGAATCGTAAGCCTGCTCGCTCATTGACCACTCCGTCGTGAAGTCTGTCTCATTCCGTATCGTCAAAGCTTCTGCGCTCGTACATTGGCTACCGCCAGCTAATACAGCTACGCATATTAGCTGTCAGAAACTAACTGACTGATCCCTGGTTTCGTATGTTTCACGTGAAACATGTTCACACAGGTATCAGGCTTCCACGTACTTCTTAGTGCAGAAGGTTCAACGCTGGTAATAAATGCCTGGCACTGCATGTCTTCGAGTAACTCACAGAACTGATAGCGATTTTTTTCATCAAGTTCTGCAGGTAAATCATCGATAAGATAAATGCAGCGTCGCTGTGTCCTTCTTTCCAGAAACCGGCCTTGGGCAAGTTTCAGAGCGCTTACCACTAACTTTTGCTGGCCTCTGGAAAGTACTTCAACTGCAGGCTGCTTATGAATTCTAATTCGCAGATCCGCTCGCTGAGGACCTTGCTGAGTAAAACCCATTTGTTGATCCGTTTGCCGGGCGTCATGCAGCACGTTCGCTAGTGTTCGTTCTTTATCCCATCCGCGTGCATAGTGCAGCGACAAACCAGGCAGAGGAAGCAGGCCTTTTAGCGTTTCTTCGAAAACAGGCAAGAAATCCTGAAACCACTCAAAGCGCAACGCATCCATCTGTTCGCCCCAAATAGCCAGCTCCTGCTCCCATACGGCTATTTCCTGCGGTTGTATTCTACCACGCCTGAGCAGTGCATTCCGATGTTTCAGCGCACGCCGTGTACGCTTCCAAATGGGTAGAAAATCGTGTTTCACGTGAAACACCCCCCAATCAAGAAACTCACGTCGACCAGCAGGAGAACCTTCAAGCAAGCGGAAAGCATCAGGGTTAATTAACTGTAGAGGCATTGCCTCTACCAGCTCCGCTAAACGGGCATTCTTATCGCCCTTGAGACGCAGCTCCAGCTCTCTTTGTGCTCGCAACCGGCGCACCCCAAGGGTAACCTCAGGGTCCCCGCTTAAACGCCCATACAACGTCATATGGGACTCATCGGTTTGTATTGCATGCTTCAACTGTCGCGTACGGAAAGAGCGCCCCATGCCGAGAATATGAATGCCTTCCAACAAGCTGGTTTTACCACTGCCATTGGCACCACTAATCACGTTGATGCGCGAAGAGGGCGCCATCTCAACAGCGTGTAAATTTCGCAACCCCTGAAAATTAAGCAGTGTCAGACTCATCCAATTACCACCACTTAACCGAGTATTGAAAAAAAGCAGCGTAGCGCCAACGCGTTAGCGGCGCGTCTGGAGTCAGAAGCGCCGCTAACAATGCATATTTAGTTGCCAAGAAACGGCTCAACGCGCGCTATTCACTACAGGCGCATAGGCATAACAACGTAAAGCGCATCACCGCCACCCGGTTCTTCAAGCAGTGCGCTACTATTGGGATCAGCCAGCGTAATCTGTACGCGATCTTCGTTCAGGACTGACAACACATCAACTAAATAGCCAACGTTAAAGCCCACCTCCATCGCGCCACCATTATACTCTACCGCGATATTCTCTTCGGCTTCTTCCTGTTCCGGGTTATTAGCCATCACCTTGAGATTGTTTTCCTCAAGGTAAAGACGCACACCACGATATTTTTCATTAGAGAGAATGGCGGTACGTGATAGTACTTGGCGCAGCTCAGCGCGCTCTGCAATTAATACTTTATCGCCGTTACGCGGCACTACTCGCTCATAGTCGGGAAACTTACCGTCGATTAACTTAGAGGTAAACGTGAAGTCCCCGGTATGCGCGCGGACGTGGCTAGAGCTAAGCGTTAAACTGACAGGCTCGTCACTGTCATCTAAAAGCCGCGATAATTCTAAAATACCTTTACGCGGCACAATTAGTTTTTGCGATTGTTCAACGGATACATCAATAGCGCGCGAACACATCGCCAAGCGGTGTCCGTCTGTGGCAACAGTGCGTAATAGGTTACTTTGAATTTCAAGCAGCATGCCGTTGAGGTAATAGCGTACATCCTGTTGCGCCATGGCAAACGAGGTGGCTTCGATCAGGTGTTTTAGCGTGCCACGAGGTACGCTAATTTCCTGGCTGCCATCAGCTTCCTCAATATTGGGAAATTCAGCCGCGGGTAGCGTCGATAGCGTAAAGCGTGAACGCCCACTGCGCAAAACGGCACGCCCTTCTTCCACTGCTAACTGAATATCAGACTGATCGGGTAATGATTTACAAATATCCATTAGCTTACGGGCTGGCACGGTGGCAGCACCTGGCTGATCAACGAGACTGGCCACTGTACGCCCAACAAGTTCAACTTCTAGATCTGTACCGGTCAACGATACGTGATCGCCGTCTACCTGAATAAGCACATTTGACAGCACAGGTAGTGTTTGGCGCCGTTCGACAACACCAGCGACCAGAGTCAGCGGACGTAACAGCGCCTCTCGGGAAATCGAAAATTTCATCAATACTCCGGTTCTATATCCTGAAAGACCTGTACATTGCAGGTCCGTCCCATGGGATGATTATGCTCTGTCTGAAACTGCCTGCGCGCGTCGACTCCTCAGACAGATCTTAACTGGTCAACAGGCGTAGCAAGTTCTTGTAGTCTTCACGGATATCCGCGCTCTCTTCCTGCAACGACTTAACTTTTCGGCAGGCATGAAGCACCGTTGTGTGGTCACGCCCGCCAAAGGCATCGCCAATTTCCGGCAAACTATGATTGGTTAATTCCTTAGCCAGCGCCATCGCTACCTGACGGGGGCGGGCAACAGAGCGGGAGCGGCGCTTGGAAAGCAAGTCCGCCACTTTGATCTTGTAGTACTCGGCCACCGTGCGCTGAATATTATCGACGCCTACCTGTTTATCCTGGAGTGCCAGCAGATCTTTCAAGGACTCTCGAATAAAGTCTTGGGTAATCGTTTTGCCCATGAAGTGAGAGTCGGCGATCACTTTTTTCAAGGCACCTTCCAGCTCCCGCACATTGGAACGAATTTTTTGCGCGATAAAGAACGCCGCATCGTGGGGCAAATCGACCTTAGCCTGATCAGCCTTTTTCATCAAGATCGCCACTCGGGTTTCCAGCTCAGGCGGCTCAATAGCTACCGTCAGGCCCCATCCAAAACGCGATTTTAA
The DNA here is from genome assembly GCF_042429665.1 of Vreelandella sulfidaeris. Taxonomy (GTDB): domain Bacteria; phylum Pseudomonadota; class Gammaproteobacteria; order Pseudomonadales; family Halomonadaceae; genus Vreelandella. The sequence goes on from NZ_JBHMAC010000013.1 coordinate 45,995, forward strand.
GCGCTCTTCTACGCCACTGATCTCTTTAGGATAACGATCAGAGGTCAGGATCATTTGCTGACCACCTTCCAAAAGCGCATTGAAGGTATGAAAAAACTCCTCCTGCGAGCGCTCTTTGCCGGCAAAAAATTGAATATCATCAATCAGTAACGCATCAACACTGCGATAAAAGCGTTTGAAATCGTTAATCGCATTAAGCTGCAACGCTTTGACCATGTCAGCAACAAAACGCTCCGAGTGCAGGTAGACCACACGGGCATTTTCACGACGCGTCGCTAAGGCATTGCCCACGGCGTGCATTAAGTGCGTCTTACCCAGACCCACACCACCGTATAAAAATAAGGGGTTGTAAGCGCCGCCTGGGTTTTCAGACACTTGCCGGGAGGCTGCACGAGCCAGTTGGTTCGATTTACCTTCTACAAAGGTATCAAAAGTAAAATTAGGATTAAGCCCGCTACCATGTTTTAAGCTGCCTTCTACCTGCACTTGGCGTTCGTTGGCACGCTTACTTGGTGCTTCATCACGCAGCTTATCAATTTCACGCTCATCCGCCACATCACCACGAGGTGGTGTGTGTACCGCCGGAGCAGAAGGTCGTGCCGGCGCTGCTGATACTGGGTTACCTAAATCTCGATGTTGAGGAGGCGGTGTCGCCAAGCGGCGACTTCCAACGGTCAAACTGACCTTGGGTGGTTTAGCCGGTGCGAGTTCACGCATCAGCTCACTGATCCGTTTGGCATACTTATCACTCACCCAATCGCGCACAAAGCGATTAGGCGCTAATAAGCGCAGCTCGTTGGACTCTCCTTCTTCTGCCTGCAGCGGCCTTATCCAGGTATTGAACTGTTGGGAGTTCAATTCATCCTGCAGGTTGTCCAGGCACTGTTGCCAAAGCGTCAGTGACACTCATCTCACCATCAGTTGAAAACGGGCGACTATTGTAGCGCCCAAAGCCTCGGTTATCCACACAGGTTTAGGCCCGTATATTGCCTGTGGACAACTTGGCATAAAGGGGGAGGAAAACCTTGTGGAGGAACGTGGACAGTTTTGAAAAATACCTATTCCAAGCGGGTTAATCACATCTAACCAACACCTTTTAGACCGTTTATACGAAACTTACACACAGATTTTTAATCGCTATAGGCTGTTGATTATAAATTAATAAAAGCACTTATACACAATTAGTATCCCCACTATTAATAACAATAAGTTTAGAACTACCTACTAGTAATAATAGAAATAGCAATGACCGAGGATGAGCCCGTATCAGCGGACTTGCAAACACGTCGCCAAGCATTTTATGCAAGGAAAAATTGCACCCAGCAGAGGAAGTCTCTACAATTTCCGGTCTTGAATTGATTCTCCCCGGCTAGTTCCTCACTGGATCGGGGTTTTTGGAATTCACTTTCCGTCCTAAACCACGTGGGAATAACGAGTTATGAAACGCACTTTTCAACCTAGCGTTCTCAAGCGCAAGCGCGCGCATGGCTTCCGTGCTCGTATGGCAACCAAAAATGGTCGCGCCGTCCTCGCACGTCGTCGTGCCAAAGGCCGCAAGCGTCTGAGCGCCTGATCTCGGATTGCGTGTGCCGCAGCAAGGCTTTCCCCGGCAATTACGGTTACTAAATGCTGGGGATTTTAGTCACGTGTTCGAGCAAGCTGACCTAAAAGTGCATGGCAAAGGTATGATGGCGTTAGTTCGCTTGAGTACACGGGGATATCCTCGCCTTGGACTGATCGTTAGCAAGAAAAATGTCAAACGCGCCGTAGATCGCAACCGTTTTAAGCGTCTCGTTCGAGAATCCGTCCGTCTTCGCCAACATCACCTACCCTCTGTGGATATCGTGGTGCTTGCCCGACGAGGCGTCCAGGATATCGATAACGATACCTTGCATCGCCAGTTATATGGCATGTGGAAGCGACTCCAGCGCGACGCACAGGCGGTGATCGCAGCACCAACGCCAGAGCGTGACACGTGACCGTTGGTGCACACCTCGCCGCTCGACCTCGGCCTGCCGCCTGGCAGGCTTTCGTGTGTCAAGGGTCGAGTAAATGACACTGCGCCATTAGCATGTTCACCACCCAGCGGGCAGAACCCTCATGGACGTAAAACGACTTTTATTACTGATTCCACTAGCCGTACTTGCGTACTTGCTAGTCGTCCAGTGGAATCAGGATTACGGGCAGCCGAATTACGATTCAGTACCCGAAACAACACAACGCAGTAACGCAGCACCAGCAAGCGATAGAGAAGAGGCTGAAGGCGGCTTAACCGTCCCGACTACCTCTGCACCGCAAGGCGCGGTGGGTGAAGGCATCTCTGACGCTGCTGAAAGCGAAACCGCCAGCCGTGATTTCATTGCAGTCACCACTGATGTTCTTGATGTACGCATTGATCCACACGGTGGCGATATCGTTTATGCCGCCTTACCGCAGCACAAACTTTCTCTTGATTCCGAACGCAACTATGTCTTGTTGTCCGATAACAACAACCGCAGTTACGTGGCTCGGTCGGGCCTTCAACTCGATGGTCAAGCAAACCGCATCGCCTTTACGCCAGAAAACTTAGAGTATCGGTTAGGTGATGATGAGGAAGAACTCAGCGTAGACCTCACTGCCGACATCAACGGTGTTGAGGTCATTAAGCGGCTTACCTTTGAGCGCGGTAGTTACGCAGTCAATGTTAACTATTACCTAGCCAACAATACGGATGCGCCCATCAGCGCACGCTTTATTGGTCAGTTGGCTCGCGATAACAGTCCTGACCCGTCCAGCGGTGTATCGATGGGGATGAAGTCCTATTTGGGTGCCGCTTACTCAACGCCGGATGCGCGTTATGAGAAGATCGACTTCGAAGATATACAAAACAGTAACTTCGATAATCGTGAAGCTCAGGGCGGTTGGATTGCGATCATTCAACACTACTTTGTATCAGCCTGGGCTCCCCCACAGGGTCAACAGAACCTTTTCTACGTCACAACGGATTCCAGTAACCGCAATGTAGTGGCGTTTGCAGGACCAACAAACACCGTTGCCGCCGACAGTGATGCCACCCTAGGTGCCACCCTTTACATGGGGCCCAAAGTGCAGGATTACCTGGAGGAAGTCGCTCCTAACCTGCAGTTAACCGTGGATTATGGCTGGCTATGGTTTATCGCTAATCCGCTCTTCTGGCTGCTGGATAAGATCCACGACGTTGTTGGAAACTGGGGTTGGTCGATTGTTCTGTTAACCGTACTGGTGAAGACAGCACTGTTCCCGCTTTCCGCCAAAGCGTACAAATCGATGGGTCGGATGCGTAAACTCGGCCCGGAAATGCAGCGCTTAAAAGAAACGTATGGCGACGACCGGCAAAAAATGTCGCAAGAGATGATGAAGTTCTACCAGAAGGAGAAGATCAATCCTCTGGGAGGCTGTCTCCCTATTGTGATTCAGATGCCGGTGTTCATTGCGCTTTACTGGATGCTGTTGGAATCGGTTGAGCTACGCCACGCGCCGTTTATCTTCTGGATTCAGGATCTATCGATGAAGGATCCTTACTTCATCTTGCCGATTCTGATGGGCGTTTCGATGTTCGTTCAACAGATGTTGAATCCGACCCCACCGGATCCCATGCAGGCGAAGATCATGAAGATGCTACCTATCATCTTTACCTTCTTCTTCCTGTGGTTCCCGGCGGGTCTGGTCATCTACTGGGTGGTCAACAACATCATTTCGGTGGCGCAGCAGTACTACATTACGCGCAAAATCGAAAACGATCCGAGCATCGGTAAAGGCATGAAAACCAAATAGCCTACCGTTGTCGTTGATAACTTCAGACCCCCGCCTTCGTGCGGGGGTCTGGCGTTTTAAAGGTGACAAACTCACAATGTATGCATCCATTAAAGAGGCACGCCATGGCTGAACGACTTTATACCCAGGATACGATTACCGCGTTGGCCACTCCCCCCGGACGCGGCGGTGTGGGTATCATACGTGTTTCAGGGCCCGCCAGCCGCGCTATCGCCGAGGCCATACTCGGCCATTGCCCGGCGCCTCGTTATGCTCATTACGGGCCTTTCCAAGGCGCTGACAGCATCATTGATGAAGGGATTGCCCTGCTGTTTAACGGCCCCAATTCGTTTACAGGTGAGGATGTACTGGAATTACAGGGCCATGGTGGCCCGGTCATCATGGACATGTTGCTGGAGCGCTGCGTGGCGATGGGAGCTCGTCTGGCACGTCCAGGCGAGTTCTCAGAGCGCGCCTTCCTCAACGACAAGCTAGACCTGGCGCAGGCGGAAGCGATTGCTGACCTGATAGACGCCACTTCCCGCTCGGCGGCAGAGAATGCTGTGCGTTCCCTACAGGGCGAGTTCTCCAGCCGAGTATCGGCCTTGGTCACGCGGCTTATCGAGCTACGTGTATATGTCGAAGCCGCTATCGATTTTCCAGAGGAAGAGATTGATTTTCTCGCCGATGGACATGTTGTTCAGCACCTTAATAGTGTTCAACAAGCGCTGCGTGACGTACGCCAAGCCGCAGGCCAAGGGGCGCTGCTCCGCGAAGGCATGAGTGTAGTGATAGCCGGTCGTCCCAATGCGGGCAAATCGAGCCTGCTTAATGCGCTCACCGAGCAGGATACCGCTATCGTGACGGATATCGCTGGCACTACCCGGGATGTGTTACGCGAGCATATTCATATCGATGGTATGCCGTTGCATATTATCGATACTGCCGGTTTGCGCGACACGCCAGATGCTGTCGAGAAGATTGGTGTTGCCCGCGCCTGGGATGAAATTGAAAAGGCCGACCGCGTACTGCTGCTGGTGGACGCCTCTACTACCGAGGCAACCGACCCGATGGCGATCTGGCCAGAGTTTGTGGCAAGACTCCCCGACCGACAGCGGTTGACGCTGGTACGCAACAAGATTGATACCAGCGCCGAACCGGCTGGGCTTGATTTATCCACAGCCACTCCCACGCTGCGCCTATCAGCCAAGACAGGCGCCGGTGTGGATAACTTGAAGACCCACCTTAAAACGGTGATGGGGTTTGCCGCCACTACGGAAGGCCGCTTCTCCGCCCGGCGACGCCATTTGGACGCCCTGGATCGCGCAATGGCTGCGTTAGAGGCAGGCCGTGCCCAGTTGGATGGCTATGGTGCGGGCGAACTTTTGGCGGAGGACCTGCGCGACGCCCAGCAGGCACTAGGTGAGATTACCGGCGAATTCAGCGCTGATGACCTGCTGGGCGAAATTTTCGGTAACTTCTGTATCGGGAAATAGAGCCGCAAAGGGCATTATGCGCCCCATATATCCCGAGAAATTTGAACGACCAGTTCAAGCTTGGCCTGCTGCTGCGCCTCGGTTATCGCGTTGCCCTCTTCCGTCGAGGCGAAGCCGCACTGAGTGCTTAAACATATCTGATCAAGGCTCACAAACTGGGCCGCTTCATGAATACGTGCTTTGATAGTAGCCGGGTTTTCCAGCTCCCCCGTCTTGGTGGTAATCAACCCCAGCACAACCTTCTGATTACCCGGTTTGATAAAGCGCAAGGGCTCGAAATCACCGGCACGGTCGGAGTCGTACTCCAAAAAGAAGGCGTCAATATTGACCGACCCAAACAGCAGCTCGGCAACCGGCTCATAGCCACCTTCGGATATCCAGGTTGAGCGGAAGTTGCCCCGGCATACGTGCATGCCTACTACCAAATCCTCTGGCTTGCCCTCAAGCGCTTGATTGATTACCTGGGCATAGACCTGAGCTAACTGATCCGGATTCTCTCCGCGCTCCACTACCAAGGCACGCTGCGCATCTGAGCACAGATACGCCCATACGGTATCGTCGAGCTGTAGATAGCGACATCCCGCCGCGTAGAACGCCTCAATGGCTTCTTTATAGACGTTCGCCAGGTCGGCAAAGAAGTCGTCGATATTCGGATAAGCCTCTTCACTGACAACACCACGGCCGCCTCGAAAGTGCAGCACGCTGGGGCTGGGAATGGTCATCTTGGGTATGGCGCCATCGGCGACGCTAGCAAGGAATTTAAAGTCCTCAAGCATGGGATGACGGCCAAAGCCCAGCTTGCCCGTGACGCGTACGTTGCGTGACTTGGTCTGAACGCCGGTAAACTGAATACCCTGCTCGGCATGGTACCCTTCGATACCTTCAAGGCCCTCAAAGAAATCGAAGTGCCACCAGGCACGCCGGAACTCACCATCAGTGACAACGTTCAATCCGCACTGGCATTGATTCTCCACTGCTCGGCAAATGGCATCATTTTCTACCTGCCTAAGCTCTGGTGTGCTTAATTCACCTGACTGATGCGCCAAGCGAGCTTGCTTGATCGCTGAAGGTCGTAAAAGGCTACCGACGACATCGGCTCGGAAAGGGGCGGCATTCAGGCTCATCCAACATCTCCATCGCTGCGTTTAGCATGATTGTATGCTTGCTATCCTCCCCCATCAGCTAGGTGCATTAAAGTGATCATTTCTTGGCTAAACATGAATGAATTTAATAAATAAAGCCGATGAAGGGCTGTTAACGCAAAGGCCGCGAAAGATTAGCAGAATGCGCCATCCATAGACCTCATCGCCTATAAGCGCCGAAAGCAGCGGCATATAGGGCAAAAAGAATTGAGGCGATTACATTTTAGGAGACGCCGAGCGAGTCGCTTGTCTTAGCTGCCTAATTAAGGCTAACCAAGGCGTGGTTATTCACCCACCCACCACTGCGCCTGGTAGTGGCTTTCATTTCCCAGTCGAGGCGTCAGCTCGGCCATGGCGGCGGCCAGACGATCATCTAGCCCCCAAGGCGGGTTGATGACTAGCATACCGCTGCCGTACATGCCGTGGGTCTGTTCGCCTGGTGCGCGCAGTAAAAGCTCGCTGCGCCATATCTTGCGTATGCCACTGGACTTTAACGCATTTAACAAAACCTCATGATGACCAGCAGGTAGTAACGGATACCAGATCAGCACCACACCATGGCGAGCCTTTTCCAACGCATAGGTAACGGTCTCCGCCACCTCCTGATACTCCTTTTTTTGCTCAAAGCTGGGGTCAATCAAGACACAGAGTCTAGGTGTTGCCACCGGCAGCATGGCGGTTAACCCCGCTAGCCCATCGCCATATATACGCTTTGCCTGCGCCGGCAGCGCCTGGGCACTCAAGTATTCATGCTCACCTGGATGAAGTTCAAAGAGACGTAGCTGGTCATGCTCGCGCAGCGGCTGGCTTAACCACCAGGGAGAGCCCGGATAATGCGACAACGCCCCATCACCTGACTGCGCCGCTGCAATAGCGCTTAGCCAATCGCTAAGCAGGGTGTCGGTCATATGCTCACGCGCTTGCCACAGCGGCCAGATACCCTCTCGGTACTCTTGAAGGCGTTGCGTCTCTTTGGTAGCTAATGGGTACAATCCTCTACCCGCATGAGTATCAATATATGTAATGGCTGTTTTTTTACGTAATAAGTAATCGATGACAGCGTAAAGAGTCAGATGCTTATGTACATCGGCAAAGTTACCGGCATGGTAGGCGTGTTGGTAAGACAGCATGGTAGCTCGTAAAAAAGTGAACGAAAAAAGCCCGCTATGTGAGCATAGCGGGCTTTGAACAGCAATGGATGTATTCTTTAAAGACTATCCTTGGCCGTTACCGGTAGGTGTTAAGGTGATTTCTACCCGACGGTTTTGGGCGCGTCCCTGCTCACTGTCATTACTGGCCACGGGCTGAGTAGCCCCATAACCCGACGTCGCTAGACGCGCGGAAGACACGCCGTTCTGGCTTAAGTAGCTCGCGACAGCTTGCGCTCGACGTTCAGACAACTGCTGGTTATAGCTGGCGTTACCGGTGCTATCGGTATGTCCAGCAATGCTGACTCGGGTGTCCTGGTATTGAGTCAGTACGTTGGCCACTTCATTAAGCGAGCCGCGCGCTTCACTCGTTAGATCGGCCGAGTCAAAACCAAAGGTGACGCCGCTGGGCATATTAAGAACAATGTCGTCACCGCGACGATCAATTTCAATACGTGACCCTTGTAAATTATCACGTAACTGCTGCTCCTGGCGGTCCATGTAAACACCAATACCCGCACCGGCAGCGGCACCAACGGCTGCACCAATCAATGCCCGATCCCGGCGGCTGGTACTACCATCGCCGGAAAGCGCACCTGCAGCTGCGCCGACAGCAGCGCCAATGCCAGAACCCATCGCGGTGCTGGAGCGCTGCGTTTGGCCACCGTAAGGGTCCGATGTGGCGCAACCGGCAAGTAACAAAGCGGCTGCCAACGGTGTCAGTAGTCGAGAAATACGCATCACTCACTCCTTGTAGTATTACAGTCTTGTTAATTCAGACCTTTCATTTAAGAAAGGGTGCCACGGTTATTGCTGATCAATCATCATTAATCAATGCCAGCAATTCATTCAAGAATAATAGACCTTGAGGAGAGGCACGTAGTTTTTCAGGCATTTCCATCAAAAGTCCTTTTTGTTCGGCCGTTTGTAACCGCTCCTGTAACATTACAGACGATTGCCCCGTGTTCGCTTCCCAAGTAGCCATCGATACTCCCTCGGTAAGCCGTAACGCATTCATCGCAAATTCCAGCGGTAGCTCGTTAAAATGGATAAGCTGTTTACCCGCCATGAAGCCTCGCACGTCATTACTTCGCTTTAAATACGCATCTGGCTGACGGGTTTTCCAACGCCGTTCAATACGCCACTCCCCCTGTTGATCGATATGGCTAAGCTTGCCATGAGCCCCCGCGCCAATACCCAGGTAGTCACCAAACTGCCAATAATTAAGATTATGAAGACTCTGTTGCCCAGCGGTGGCATAAGCCGAAATTTCGTAACGCTTGAAACCCGCCTGCTCTAAAAGCTGGTGGCCACTATCCTGAATGTCCCAAAGCGCTTCTTCTTCGGGCAAAACCGGCGGCTGAGAGTGAAATGCCGTATTGGGTTCAAGGGTTAGTTGGTACCAGGAGAGGTGATCAGGCGCCAGGGCAAGTGCCTGGTTAATATCGGCTAGGGCAAGCGCTGGCGTCTGACCGGGCAGACCGTGCATCAAGTCGATATTGATGTTGTCAAAGCCCGCTGAGCGCGCCTGAGCGACCGCTTTGATTGCTTCATCCGCACCATGAATACGACCCAGCGCCTCAAGTTGCGCGGCCTGAAAGCTTTGTGTACCCAAAGAAAGCCGGTTGATGCCCGCCTCTCGATAGCCATTAAAACGGCCCTGCTCGGTGGTACCGGGATTTGCTTCTAACGTGATTTCAATATGCCTGGTAAACGGCAACCGAACGCTAATCTCATTCAATAAACGCTTATAAAAGCGGGGAGACAGTAAACTTGGCGTCCCTCCGCCAATGAAAATGGTTTGAATTTCCCGGCCTGCCGCCAGGGCGAGATCGCCATCCAGGTCTTGCAACAGCGCGGTAAGATACGCATCTTCAGGTAAATCGCGAGGAGTAAAGCCATGCGTCCCCGGCTCATGAGAATTGAAGTCACAGTAGGGGCATTTGCGTACACACCAGGGCGTATGGATATACAGCGATAGGGGCGGCAACAAATCAGCCATGCGCCACCTTCAGTAACTCCACCAACCCCTGGAGCGCGCGGCCACGATGGCTTAAGCGATTTTTGCTCTCACTAGGCAGCTCGGCAACACTCATGCCCTGCTCAGGCAACCAAAAGAGCGGATCATAGCCAAACCCTTCGTTGCCGCGAGGATGAGCAAGGATTTCACCTTCCCAACTGCGTTGCACTATGACCGGGACAGGATCGGTCGGATGGCGCAAATACACCAGCACGCACCAGTAGCGAGCACTGCGTTGCCCTTCCGCATAATCATTAAGCGCTGCTAGCAACGTTTTATTATTTTTCTCATCGCTTTTAGGCTCACCGCCATAACGTGCCGAATAGATTCCTGGGGCGCCATTAAGCGCATCCACTTCAAGACCGGAATCATCAGCAAGCGCAGGTAACCCACTGATAAGACAGGCTTCACGGGCTTTTAATAAAGCATTTTCTACAAACGTTAGGCCCGTTTCTTCGACCTCATTGACACCAAAATCTGCCTGAGGACGAACATCAAACCCCAAAGGTGAAAGTAACTGATTAAATTCCTTCAATTTTCCTGCATTACCACTAGCCAGAACCAAGGTGCTAACAGCGACCATAACACGTACTCCAAACGGTAGATCATCAGTTTACGCCTTTCATAGACGTATCAAAAAGCGCTAACAGTTATTAAATGTAATTTAAATAAATTTTATAATTTTTTGTTTTACAAAGCTTTATATAAAAATCAATAACTTAGTGTTTATATTCATTAATGGAATATAGTTATAATGTTTACTTTTCCCATTAACCTGATAACATAACTTTACACATAGTGTCTTATAGACAACACTGCAATGATCAATTACTGACGCTTTCTACTTATGTCATGAGGGCCATCTAATGTCACAAGAAAAACCTACCGGTTCGGTGTACATCGTTACCGAAAAAAGCCCGCAGGTTCAGCTATTTGCTGAGTATTTAACCAAACATACCGGCTGTAAGATACATATCCACTCACCTAGCCTGCCACTGCCCTCCTCGGTTGAGGAGAATGTGCTGATTTTGATTGATAGTGACCATATCGGTATCGATGCACTACCAGAGTGGCAAGAGAACCTGCCTGAAGCATTGGCTAAATCTCCATTAGCAGCCATCAACATACGCGATATGGATCACGCCCTAGAAGCCCTATCGTGTGCTCAGCTAAAAGGCGTGTTCTACCGTAACGAGAGTCTAGAAGTAATATGTAAGGGTATCCATGCTCTATTAGGCGGCGAACTATGGATGTCTCGAGATTTAATGGCTCGTTTGATTTTGTTTTATCGTAAATATCAAAGTAATTCTTTCCGTCCAGCGTGTGGATTAACCAATCGCGAAATGGAAATTATTTCATTGCTAAGCGGCGGTTCCTCTAACCAACAGATTGCTGAAAAGCTGTTTGTTAGCGAGCACACCGTTAAATCGCATCTTTACAATATTTTTCGCAAAATCAATGTACATAACCGTATCCAAGCGCTCAATTGGATTCACCAGAACCTGGGTCCCATCCTACCCAATATTGAAACTGCACGTAGTCTTCAGCGTCATCGCTAGTTATTTCAAAGCATATTTAAGAAAAATAACACACCAGCATTCATAGTTAATCGATCGAAATAAACAGGGATAAAATGCTATTCAATGGGTAATAGCGCTTTAAAAGAAAATGGCTTTTTAGAAGCCCCCTTTGTTAAGGGCGGCTTTTGTCTCTTAAGTTTGTAAACTAGTTAATCATCAATGTTAATGTCCCTCCCTTCCCCTGGGTAGAAGAGTGCGAGCGATTGCCATCCTTTTGGATATCCACCTCCAATCGCTCGCCATCACTTAGTATTGTTACCGTTCCTTCCAGGGCAGTGCCCTCGTAGCTGAACTGTGCGGGCACACGAACCTCTTCTTCGTGGTACTCGGTCGTTTCACCATTATGAGTTACCCGCCAATGAGCAGAAAAAATAGCCCCGTCGCTACCGCTCATAGTGATATAAATCTGAGACATCGATGGCTCCTTTGGTGGCGACTGCGCCACTGGCAGTGGCGATAGGGTTAATCCGCTTATGAAACGTATGACGCTTGCCCCACCCGCTGCTGTTTATTGAGGGTCTATAAACACAAAAGCCGCTCGTAGTGAGCGGCTCTCGTTCAGTATAGCGGGCTTTAGATTACTTGACGTTACATTACTGAAAAGGCTTTCTCTGCAGCGTCTAAGGTAAACTGAATGTCTTCTGGAGTATGCGCACTGGACATAAAGCCTGCTTCATAGGCAGAAGGCGCCAAGTAAACACCGTGATCAAGCATCGCACCGAAGAAACGGCGGAAGGCATCCGGATTACATGCCGTGGCCTGAGCAAAGTTATCCACACGGCTTTGAGAAGTGAAGAATAGCCCAAACATGCCTCCCGCTGACTGCGTCATCATCGGAACGCGGGCGGCATTGGCACGCTCTTGAAGACCATTACATAGGGTGTTGACCCGCTGAGTTAAGGCGTCGTGGAATCCTGGTACCTGAAGCTTAGTCAACAACGCAACGCCTGCTGCCATGGCCAAAGGATTACCCGATAACGTGCCCGCTTGATAAATAGGCCCCATCGGCGAAATGTTTTGCATAATTTCGCGCTTACCGCCAAATGCCCCTACCGGCATGCCACCACCGACAATTTTACCAAGGCAAGTAAGGTCCGGCGTCACGTCATAATGGGCTTGAGCTCCTCCCAACGCTACCCGAAAGCCGGTCATTACTTCATCAAAAATCAGCACGCTACCGTACTCATTACAGACTCGCCGCAAGGTTTCCAAAAACCCTGGCTGCGGCGGTATGCAGTTCATATTACCGGCAACGGGTTCGACGATAATACAGGCAACCTGATCGCCGATTTCAGCGAAACACGCTTCAACACCTTCAGGATCATTAAACGACAGCGTAATCGTATGCTCAGCCAGCGAAGCGGGCACGCCCGGCGAGCTGGGCTCACCATGAGTAAGCGCCCCCGACCCGGCTTTCACCAGCAGCGAGTCCGAGTGACCATGGTAGTTACCCTCAAACTTGACGATCTTATCGCGGCCAGTCGTGCCGCGCGCCAAGCGAATAGCTGACATCGTCGCCTCGGTACCCGAACTGGTCATGCGCACCATGTCCATGGAAGGAATCATGTCGCAGATAAGATCAGCCATGGTGGTTTCCACCGCGGTGGGGGCACCAAATGACAAGCCATTATCTAACCGCGCACGCACCGCCGCCAATACATCCTGATCTGCGTGACCGGTGATCATCGGCCCCCATGAGCCGACATAATCAACATAGCGATTACCTTCAACGTCAAATAGAAAGGCACCCTGGGCTCGCTCCATAAAGACCGGCGGACGATGTAGTCCTTTAAAAGCACGCACAGGAGAGTTAACACCGCCTGGAATATGGCGGCTGGCAAGATCGAACAATTCAGCTGATGTGGTCATGGCATCCTCTCATTAAAGGGCAAGCAGACGAGTGAATTAAAAACGGAGCGCCTTTGAAATACGATTAGGTAAACACTGACCGCTGGGCGGCTGAAAACCTTGAGACAGACTTTGCCAGGTAAAGTGCTGAGCTTGCTCACATGCGGTTGGTAATCGCTCACCAACCGCCAGGCGAGCGGCTATAGATGAGGCAAGCGTACAGCCAGAACCATGAAATTGCTCTGGTAAACGCGGCCATTGCCATTGCCGCGTAGTGTCCGGTGAATGCAGCGTATGCACCACCTGTTGATCATTACCTGGCAACGGCTCATCGGTAGCGGTTACCAGAATGGCCTGGCACCCCTGGGACATAAGCGCTACTGCACGAGCGGTGTCATCAAAAGAGGTCACGATATCCGGCGTTAGCTTAGTCAGCTCTGCACGATTGGGCGTCAAAATATCCACAAGCGGCAGTAAACGATCAACAAACAGCTGGCGCAGATGGGGTGTGGATAACTCAGCCCCCCCTCCGGCGGTAAAGACCGGATCTGCCACGACTGGAATACCAGGAAAGCGTCGAATTATCTGCTCGGTGGCGCGCAGCGTCGCCTCATCGGCGAGCAAACCGATTTTAATGGCCGCCACCTGCATCTCACTGATGACCTCGGCCATTTGACGCATCGCCGCCGGATCCGCAGGCATCACCCGGGTGACATCATGACAATTCTGTACCGTTAGCGCGGTCGGGATAGTGACTGCCCAGCCACCACAGGCAGCGATAGCCTCGCTGTCAGCGATTATCCCAGCACCGCCCGTCGGGTCGTGCCCTGCAAGTACCAACACAACTGGAGGAAGCGGTTGGCGCATCAAAAAGGCTTCACAATGACAAGTATAATAATCGCAACGAGCGCAATCACCGGGGCTTCGTTAAACCAACGGAAGAAAACATGTCCTTTGGTACAGCGGTCTTGAGCAAACTGCTTTAAATAGATCAAACAGACATGATGATAGGCAATCAGCAGTACTACCAGCGTAAGCTTGGCATGCATCCATCCCTGGCTAAACCATTCAGGTACCAGGTAAAGCAGCCAACCGCCAAACAGCAGCACCGCAATCATCGAGGGCGTCATGATGCCACGGTAAAGCTTACGCTCCATGGTCTTGAAATACGCTATCGCTTGGTCATCGCCGTTATCCCGCGCGGTCGCGTGATAGACATACAGGCGGGGTAAATAAAATAGCGCGGCAAACCATGTCACCACCGCTATTAAGTGTATGGCCTTCACCCATAGGTACATTGTCGCTCCTTAAACTGATGAATCCTTCTCTTTCGTTTCACTATCACGAATATCGGCACCACGTGGATCAGTGTAGTGATAATAACGCTCGATAGCGCCACGCGTGATGATACCTGAAATACGCTGCTGGTTTGGGCGATAGCCATGTACGACATACAGCGCTCCAAGTGCATCATCCTGAAGCTTTAAAAACGCTTCTGAAAGGGTCGCCTGTAAGCCAATAGGCGCCAGCTCTAATCGCTGCCCGGGTATCTCCATCAGATCAATCAACTCATCGTCTGGCGGAGCATTACCTTCCAGCGCCTGATCGTGCTCAAGCAGCAAACGTGCTAGCTCAACGGCTTTAAGCGCCAGCACCGTTTTTTCTTTACTCGAGCGCTCAACCACAAGCCATACCGGGTTTGTTTCTAATAAAATCCGCGCCCGATCAGGGGTGATCATACGCTCAGTGCGTACCAACTGACGTTCCATCACCGCGGGTACCGACACCCGTGAGAGTGCCTGCATTAACGGATGTTGAAGGGGATGCAGACCGTAACGTACCGAACTAACAAAAAAACCTTCACAGCCGGTTAATTGTCGCGAGGTTAAACACGCCACTACCACTGCCAACATACCTGGAAGCATGATACTCGGCGTATGGGTTAACTCCAAAAGCGCCATTAGCGCGGCAAGAGGCGCTTGCAGCACGGCCCCCATCATTGCCGCCATGCCCAGCATGGCGTAGATGCCAGGGTCAGCTGCCTTGACAGGCCATAGCCAGCCCCCCAACAGGCCAAACAGCGCGCCGGTCGCTGCACCGATGACCAGCACAGGGCCAATAATACCGATCGGTACACCGCCGGCCACGGTGAGTGCCGTCAGCAGCAGTTTGACAATCATCAGCGCCAGCAGCACCTTGATTTCAAGCTGGTTATTCAGAGCGGCCGCTACGCTGTCATAACCGATCCCTTGAACCTGTGGAAACCACCAGGCAACAGCCCCTGTACAGACACCTATTAACCCCAAACGCAGCCAAAGCGGCCACGCCTGTATGTGTTGGCTGCGGGAGATATGTATAAAAAGCCCCGCCAGCAGACCAATCACCAAGCCTGTGAGCACAATCCAGGGCAGATTGATTATCGAGTCGAGCGCGACGTCGGGAATGCTAAAGGCGGGTTCATTGCCATACGCCAGCTGTGCTACCAGCGCGCCCATGGTGGAAGCCAGAATGACCGGCATAAAGCTCATCAAGGTGTACTCCATCATCACCACTTCCATGGCGAAGATCACCCCGGCAATAGGCGTATTAAACGAGGCAGAAATAGCCGCTGCAGTTCCGCACGCCACCAGCACGCGCAGACTGTTATTAGGTAGGCGCATTTTTAAGCCCAGCCCACTAGCCGCCGCCGCGCCTAAATGAATAGCAGGCCCCTCACGTCCGGCAGAGAGACCGCCAAGCACGACCATCACCCCAACCCACCACTGATTTAACCAATTACGCAACGGAAAACGGCCTTGATGGTAGGTGAGCCGCTCAATGACATGACCGACACCGAGTTTGCGCGCTGCTGGTTTTTGTTGATACAGCAATACCCCGACTAACGTCACTGCCACCATGGGTAATAGCGCCCGCAACCAAGGCGCTATGCTTTCAAATGCTTCAGGATCGCCATTCGCCATGTACAACGTAGCTCCCGCCTCCAGCAGCAGCCGAAACGCCACCATCACGGCACCGGTAATAACGCCCGATACCAGACCCAGCAAACAGAGTTGCGGGAGAGCATCGACATTAGCTAACTGTCGACGAAAACGTTCTAATGTAAAATCCGCTCGGGTAAAAAGCGCCACAACGACCTTCCTTGTTGTTAGTCTTACTCTTCTGGTCTAGCTATTCTGATCTCTTTATTCTCTTGTGTACCATAGCTCGATACGCTTCGACAGCGCGCAGCAATCCGCTTAGGCTATTGCTACCCTGATAATGGTTATCAGCTACCCTAAAAGCGCACTGGACATGTGTTCAAAAACCGTTATACGCATCCGCAAGGAGTGATTTGTGATTAAGGTCGGCATTGTTGGCGGCACCGGTTACACCGGCGTTGAATTACTACGGTTACTCGCCCAGCACCCCCACGTCAACGTAGCCGCGATTACCTCGCGCTCGGAAGCAGGCGTCAAGGTATGCGATATGTACCCTAATCTGCGTGGTCATTACGACACCTTGGCCTTTAGTGAGCCGGATGCTCGACAGTTGGGTGAGCTGGATGCGGTGTTTTTTGCTACTCCCCATGGTGTGGCTCACGCCCTGGCGGGTGAGTTGCTCAATAACGGCACCCGTGTCATTGATCTGTCAGCTGATTTTCGCCTCCGCGACGCCGATGAGTGGAGCCGCTGGTACGACCAGGCACACGGCGCCCCAGGCCTGCTCGAAGAAGCGGTATACGGCTTGCCTGAAATGAACAGAGAAAAAATTAAAGACGCACGCTTGATTGCCGTCCCCGGGTGCTATCCCACAGCCGTACAGCTTGGCTATCTACCGCTATTGGAAGCAGGTCTAATTGACCCAAGCCAACTGATCGCTGACTGTAAATCGGGCGTTACCGGTGCTGGCCGAGGTGCCAAAGTGGGGTCTCTGTTGGCCGAAGCCAGCGAATCGTTCAAGGCTTACGGCGCCTCGGGCCATCGTCACCTGCCGGAAATTCGCCAGGGCCTCAACGACATGCAGGCAACCCCAGTGGGGCTGACATTTGTTCCCCACCTGACGCCGATGATCCGCGGTATTCACGCGACCCTTTACAGCCAGCTCACCACCAACGCGGATGATCTTCAGGCACTGTTCGAGCAGCGCTATGCCAACGAGCCCTTTGTTGATGTCATGCCGCCAGGGAGCCACCCTGAAACGCGTAGCGTCAAAGGTATCAATACCTGCCGCCTGGCGGTGCATCGCCCCAGCAATGGCAATACGGTGATCGTGCTATCGGTCATTGATAACCTGGTGAAAGGTGCCTCGGGCCAAGCGATTCAAAACCTTAATTTAATGTTTGGGTTTGAAGAGAACAGCGGCCTCACCGCCCCCGCGCTGATGCCTTGAACACCCCACCAAAACCAGCATGCAGAGGGCCGCTCAGAGAGGAGGTTATTAAATGTAGCGGCCATGGAAGGATTCACAGCGCCTCCTCGGCGAGCTGCCCTCTGCTTGATAACTCAACTCAATAGTTGACCAATTTGCTGGGAATTACCCATAATCACCCCCCAATGCCGATTTATTCGTTCTTTAAGCTCGCGGGAGGTACCCATGAGCGGTGCAGAAGCTTTTGTTCCTACTCCATTACTGCTGTCCGATAGTGCACGTAAACGTATTAATGCACTGATCGCAGAAGAAAATAATCCTTCCTTAAAGCTACGGGTTTACGTTACCGGTGGCGGCTGTTCAGGCTTTCAGTACGGCTTCGACTTTGCCGAAAATGTCGCCGACGATGATACCGTCATTGAGTTTGGTAACGCCTCATTAGTGGTAGACCCGCTCTCTTATCAATACCTGGTAGGGTCCACGGTCGATTATGAAGAGGGGTTGGCAGGCGCACGTTTTCGTGTTCAAAACCCTAATGCCACGACTACCTGCGGCTGTGGTGCATCCTTTATGGTCTAAACAGCGTTGGCCCATAACGCTCCCTGTGACTTGACGCCCCGGCGGTTTCTCGCCAAGGTTGATAGGTCAATAACGGCTTATAGGGTGCTTCAAAGCGCATAAACTGCTTTGTAAGCCACCACTGCCACATAAAGCACGGGGAAACTTATGAAAATAGCACTACCGTTCAACCTGTCCAAAACCACACTGGCTCTCGCTCTAAGTTTGAGCAGCGCCACCGTTGCGATGGCGCAAACGCCATCGGTGAATGTGGCCACTGATCCAAGCTTTGTGCCGTTTGAAATGATGGACCAGGAAACCGGCGAAATGGTCGGCTTCGATATGGATATCATCAACGAAGTCGCCGAACGGGCAGGTTTTGAAGTCAACCTCACCACGATGGAGTTTTCGGGCATTATTCCCGCCGTGCAAACCGGTAGCCAGGAAATCGCCATTGCAGGCACCACGATTACCGACGAACGCGCTAAAGTGGTCGATTTTTCTGACCCCTACTACGATTCGGGTCTACGTATTATCGTCCGCGCCGACAATGACAGCGTCGAGACATTAGAAGACCTTCAAGATCTCACCATTGGCACCAAAATTGGCTCTACCAGCTTTGACTATTTACAGCAGGAGCTAGGTGAAGATGCTGAGATTACCCCCTTCCCCGGCACGGCTGATATGTACATGGCGCTGTTAGGCCGCAACGTTGATGCCGTCCTTTATGATGCCCCTAATGTGGCCTACTTCTCACAAACGCGTGGAGAAGGCCGTACAAAAGTGGTTGGCCCCCTATATGAAGGTCAACAGTATGGCATCGTGTTCCATAAAGGCAGCGAATGGGTAGAGCCCACCAATGAAGCGCTTGCCGCGATGAAAGAAGATGGCACTTACGATGGGATCTACACCAAATGGTTTGGTGAAGCTCCCAGCGAAGAGTGAGATTAAGCCTCACCTACTAGCGTAACGCTATGACAGGGCCGGGCGGCCACAACCCCCGGCCCTGCTGCGTTGCTTACCAGCTTTTTCTCACCTGCCTTTTTTGTTTTTTCAGGAGTCTACGCGTGGACGTCAATTTTCAGTTTGATTGGTCGGCGGCGTTTGGGTCTATTCCCTACCTTTTGCCGGGGATTCCCTGGACGCTGCTCATTTCGTTCGGCGGCCTCGCCATCGGTTTTTTTATCGGTATTTTCTTTGGTCTATTGCGGATTAGCCGCTTACGTTGGCTACGCTGGCCAGCCATCGTTTACGTCGAAGTATTTCGCGGCACGCCTATTCTTGTGCAGGTACTGTTTATTTTTTACGGCTTGCCGCAACTGTTAGGTAGCCCCATCAACGCCCTGGTCGCCGGTATTGCCGCCATCGCGGTTAACTCCGGTGCCTATATTTCAGAAATCGTACGCGGCGGTGTTCAGTCCATCGAGCGCGGTCAAGGCGAAGCATCGCTCTCCCTGGGTCTCTCACGTACCCAGGCATTTCGTTACGTTATCTGGCCTCAGGCGTTTCGGCGTATGATCCCGCCGTTGGGTAACCAAGGCATTATCAGCATCAAAGATACCTCCCTTTTCTCGGTTATTGGCGTTGGTGAGCTAGTGCGCCAGGGACAGATTTATATCGCCACGACCTTCACGGCGCTTGAGGTCTACTTCATGGTGGCCTTGATGTATCTCGCCATTACCTGGACTCTTTCCATCATCCTGCGCCAGCTTGAGCGCAGAGGCCTGGCCGGACAATAAGGACACGCGCAATGAACACGTCAACACATCCAATTGTGCGTATGCAGAAGCTCAATAAGCATTTTGGCAGTCTGCACGTACTGAGTGATATAGACCTTACCGTGGTGCCTGGCGAAGTGGTGGTGGTGATCGGCGCCAGTGGTTCAGGTAAATCGACACTTATTCGCTGTATTAACGGCTTGGAAGAGTTTCAGTCAGGCAGCCTGGAAGTGGATGGCAACGAACTGCTGCCGTATGGCAAAAGCACCAAAGCGTTACAGACTATTCGCACCGAAGTAGGCATGGTGTTCCAGCAGTTTAATCTGTTTCCCCACCTCAGCGTGATTGACAACGTGACGCTGGCGCCCATGAAGGTTCGCGGCATAAGCCGTGACAGCGCCGTCAGCAACGCCAAGCGCTTGCTTGAGCGGGTAGGTATCGCCGACCAGGCAGATAAGTACCCTAGCCAGCTCTCAGGTGGACAACAGCAACGGGTAGCGCTAGCCCGTGCCTTGGCGATGGAACCTCGCCTGATGCTGTTTGACGAGCCCACCTCGGCGCTTGATCCAGAGATGATCGGTGAAGTGCTTGATGCCATGCGCGAACTTGCCAAAGAAGGCATGACCATGGTGATTGTGACCCACGAAATGGGCTTTGCACGTGAGGTAGCGGATCGCGTTATCTATATTCATAAAGGCACGATTACCGAACAGGGACCGCCCGAGCAACTGTTCGATTCACCCCAACATGAACGCACCCAATCTTTCCTGGCACGCGTGTTAAAACACTAATAACAGGTACTCAAAACGCCTTTTCAGATAAGGCGATACTGCTTAAAAAATGATCTAGATAATCTTAAATAGCCCGTTACCCCCCCTCAAATAGCGTCATTTTTACTGGCCTGTCGATACGACAGGCTTTTTTTTGCCTGTGGATAATTATTTTTATTACGCCTTGGATTCAAGCCGTAACCACCTGTCGTGGCAGGCCCTTGGCAAAGATGGAAACCATTTTAATGGTTGTTCACAGGTGCGGTAACAACCCAGGTACTGAGCGGTGGATAAGGCGTGTTAAACTGCGCGTGTGGATAACAGGCTATTTCGTCCACAGGCTCAACACCTCTTCTGCCCAGGCAGTCCGGCCTTTAAACATGTAGTAGCCAACAATACAAATCATTGAAAATAATAATAATAAATCGCTTATGCACAGAAATTGTCCACACTAGTAGTTACAACATTTACAGAACTTCTCTTATTTTATATTTATGTTGTTATTAATAGTGTGGTTCTGAGGAATCCGGGTGTGGAAAAACCTGACGGTTACCCACAGGGGGTTTATACTTGCCGGCTCATTGATCTATGGTGGCTCTGTCTACACTGACTGCATCGGCCACATCAGCGTGCCCACCGGCACAAGACGAGGTGTCTTTTGAATTATCCGGACCGCTTTGACGTGATTGTCATCGGCGGTGGCCATGCGGGAACCGAAGCCGCATTGGCCTCTGCTCGTATGGGCTGTCAGACCCTGCTGCTCACCCATAACATCGAAACCTTGGGCCAGATGTCGTGTAACCCCGCGATTGGCGGTATCGGCAAAAGCCATTTGGTCAAGGAAATTGACGCCTTGGGTGGTGCCATGGGGCTTGCCACGGATTTAGGTGGCATTCAGTTCCGTGTCCTCAATGCCCGCAAAGGTCCTGCTGTCAGAGCAACCCGCGCCCAGGCAGACCGTGTACGTTACAAAGCTGCTATTCGAGGCATGCTGGAAAACCAGCCCAACTTGACGATTTTCCAGCAGGCGGCTGGCGATCTGATAGTGGATAACGACACGGTACGTGGCGTGGTGACGGAAACCGGTATCCGCTTTCATGCCGAAAGCGTGGTGTTGTGTACGGGAACATTCCTGGGCGGCGTCATTCACATTGGCATGGATCAAAGCAAGGGTGGCCGAGCGGGTGATCCGCCCTCCAATGCCTTGGCGGAACGACTGCGTGCGCTTCCGTTTCGCGTTGATCGCTTAAAAACCGGTACGCCGCCGCGCATTGATGCTAAAAGCGTGGATTTTTCGCAGTTGGAAGAGCAACCGGGCGATACGCCTACGCCGGTCATGTCCTACCTTGGGTCTAGGGATATGCACCCTCAGCAAGTGAGTTGTCATATTGCCCATACAAACCAGCAGACCCATGATCTGATCCTGGGTAACCTTGATCGCTCGCCGATGTATTCTGGCGTGATCGAAGGGGTGGGACCACGCTACTGCCCGTCGATTGAAGACAAGGTGCATCGCTTTGCCGACAAATCCAGTCACCAGGTATTTATTGAACCTGAAGGCTTGGATACCCATGAGCTGTATCCCAACGGGATTTCGACCTCGCTGCCGTTTGACGTGCAAATCCAGGTCGTACGCTCGATAAAAGGGTTGGAAAATGCCCATATTACGCGGCCTGGCTACGCGATTGAGTACGATTTCTTTGACCCACGCGATCTAAAGCATTCGCTGGAAACGAAATTTATCCACAACCTGTTTTTTGCTGGTCAAATCAACGGCACTACCGGCTACGAAGAAGCGGGCGCCCAGGGGCTGCTAGCCGGCCTGAATGCCGCGCGGCGCGCTCAATCACAAGACGCTTGGTATCCACGTCGTGATGAAGCTTACCTCGGCGTACTGGTTGACGATCTGATTACCATGGGCACCAAAGAGCCCTACCGCATGTTTACTTCCCGTGCGGAATACCGCCTGCTGCTGCGTGAAGACAATGCGGATCTGCGCTTGACAGAAGCGGGTCGCAAACTGGGACTCGTTGACGACACGCGCTGGACAGCGTTTAGCCAGAAACGCGAGGCCATCGAGCAAGAGAGCGCGCGTCTGGATACTATTTGGATTCAGCCCGGCAGTCAGGCGGCAGAACAGGTGGCTGAAAAAACTGGATCAGCACTATCACGCGAATATCGGCTAAGCGATTTGCTAAAACGTCCAGAACTCAGTTACAGCGATCTAGCCAATCTGCCCGGCATCGAAGGCACGCTGGTTACCGATCCAGCAGTTGCTGAACAGGTGCAGATCCAGGCCAAGTATCAAGGCTATATCGGTCGTCAGCAGGATGAAATCGATAAGCTAAAACGCCACGAGGCTACCCCGCTGCCCGCTGAATTGGATTATTCAAAGGTAGAAGGGCTATCCATCGAAATTCGCCAAAAGTTGGCTGAAGCGCGGCCAGAAACGCTTGCGCATGCGGCCCGCATTTCAGGCGTTACCCCCGCGGCTATCTCTATCTTATTGGTGCATCTGAAAAAGCGTCGCTTGGTAGCGGCGGCTGATGTGGTTAACGGATGAGTGAATTAAGACCATTGTTAGCGCAGTTACCGGTAAGCGTTGCCCCTCGTTTAGATCAAGGGCTCGATCAGTTGGGCATTGTCGTCGATGAGCGTCAGCGTGAACAACTGCTTGGCTTGGTGGCACTGTTGCATAAGTGGAACCGTGCTTATAACCTCACTGCGGTGCGCGATGTGGAGGCGATGGTGTCGCGCCATGTGTTGGACAGTGCCTCTGTTGCGTCCTTCGTGCATGGGCCACGTCTGCTGGATGTCGGTGCAGGCCCAGGTCTACCGGGCATCGTGTTGGCCATTCTTGACCCGGCACTAGCGGTTACTTTGGTTGATAGCAACGGCAAGAAAGTGCGTTTCCAGCGTCAGGCCGTCATGGAGTTAGGGTTGACGAACGTTACCCCCAGTCAGGCACGAGTCGAAACGTTCAGTGACCAGCCATTCGATCAAGTAATCTCCCGGGCTTTTGCAAGCTTGGTGGATTTTGTCACCCTGACACGACAGCTACCCAAGGCCGGGGGACAATGGCTGGCGATGAAAGGGCCGGGTGCCGACGAAGAACTTCGTGAACTGCCTCCGGGCATTTGTTTACACCAACGTCACCTGCTGGAAGTGCCCTTTGAAACGGCCCAGCGGCAGCTGTTGGTTTTGAGTGTTAAAAGCTAAATGTTGAAAGTTGAATGTTGATTTTGCCCCCCAGGAAGGAGTTGAGTAAGTGAGCCAGATCATTGCCCTGACCAACCAAAAAGGCGGCGTGGGCAAGACCACCTCGGCCGTTAACCTGGCGGCCAGCCTTGCAGCACTCGACCGACGCGTTCTGCTGGTGGATCTTGACCCCCAAGGTCACGCCAGTATGGGTAGTGGTATCGATAAGCATGAGCTTACTAAAAGTGTGCTGGATGTGCTGCTGGGCGAAGCAACGGCGGCTGAAACCATTGTCAAAGATCTGGCCGTAAACTATGACGTGCTGCCGGGAAATGGAGATCTTACCGCTGCCGAAGTGGAGCTCTTGGATCGCGAAAAAAGCGAAAGCTGCTTAACCACTGCGTTGACCTCTGTCGCAGATACCTATGACGTGGTGTTAATTGACTGTCCGCCGTCCTTGAATATGCTCACGGTGAACGCATTAACGGCATCCGATAGTGTGCTGATACCGCTGCAGTGCGAGTTTTATGCCCTGGAGGGACTATCTGCGCTGCTCGATACCGTTGAGCAAATTAAACAAAATGTTAATCCAGACCTGGCGATCGCAGGTATTTTGCGCACCATGTACGACAAGCGCACCAGTTTGACGCGGGAAGTGGACAAGCAGTTACGTGACTATTTTGGCGACATGGTGTTAAAAACCACCATTCCCCGTAATGTAAAGGTTGCTGAAGCCCCAAGCCATGGCTTGCCCGTAACTCAATACGCCCGGTTCTCCCGGGGCAGTCAGGCCTATCGTGTGTTGGCAAAAGAGATGATTCGTCGTCTTTCTCTGTAGCCACTTTTCACTTCAAACATCGGGCACTGTAAAAAATGAGGGAAAACAAATGACGCGTAAACCCGCGCTGGGACGTGGCCTGGATGCCCTGATTGGTGCCGGTGCCCGCCGCCGAGATAGCCTGGAACTGACTGCCAGCGGAAAGCCTACTGCCTTGGCGGATACCACGCCTGGTATCACGGAAGCCACCCCCGAAGATCGGCTCGAGCGGCTACCGTTAGGCCAGTTAACGCGCGGAAAATATCAGCCGCGTCGTGATATCCAGCCTGAAGCGTTGGAAGAACTTGCCGATTCGATTCGCGCTCAAGGCGTCATGCAGCCTATCGTCGTGCGCCCGATCGGCGATAATCGCTATGAAATTATTGCCGGTGAGCGCCGCTGGCGTGCCGCCCAGCTCGCTGAGATGGACGTAATTCCCGCTGTCATTCGTGACGTCAGCGATGAAGTCGCGTTAGCGTTAGCGCTCATTGAAAATATTCAGCGCGAAAATCTCAACGCTATTGAAGAAGCCATGGCGCTCAAGCGCCTGGGAGAAGAATTTGCGCTGACTCAGCAGCAAATTGCCGATGCGGTAGGCAAGTCCCGTACCCAGGTAGCCAACCTGCTGCGCCTGCTGGCGCTAGACCCTGAAGTACAGACCCTGCTCGAACGCGGGGATCTGGATATGGGCCACGCACGCGCATTATTAACGCTGAACAGTACCCAGCAGCGTCAGGTAGCTCACGAAGTGGTCAATAACGATATGACCGTACGCGCGACCGAAGCGCTGGTTAAAAAGGTCCAGACCAGCCAAACGCCTGCTAAGGCAGCCAGCCGACAAGCCAAAATGCCCGACGTGGCAAAACTGGAAACACAGCTCGGCGAACTGCTCGGCGCACCTGTCTCTATTGACCACGGTCAAAAAGGTAAGGGTAAAGTCACCATACGCTATACCAGCCTTGAAGAGCTGGATGGCATCCTAATGCATATTAAATAGCAGGCTATTCATTATCGCGTAAGAAGCTGGCACGTTTTCCCTCTTTGGTCGCAAATAAGCTCATTAACGTACAAAATCGGTGCGACTTCGGTTGAAGGTGTGATAGCGCTTCCCTATAATCGCGCAATATTTGTGCTGGTTGGCTTGGCGTACGGG
Organism: Vreelandella sulfidaeris; assembly: GCF_042429665.1. Lineage (GTDB taxonomy): Bacteria > Pseudomonadota > Gammaproteobacteria > Pseudomonadales > Halomonadaceae > Vreelandella. Next base: position 71,561 of record NZ_JBHMAC010000013.1, read on the forward strand.
TAAAACGTTTACCGAGCGGTTGATTTTTCATCAGTGAGGCTGGGTATTCATGCAAAGCACTACGCGGCGATACGAAACCCAGCGTCGAAAAGCTTATGTGGTCAGGCTTTTGGTCGCACAACTGATGATCACCTGCGCTGGCATGCTAGCTGCCTATTTAGCCGCTGATGTTGAGGGGGTGATCTCGGTTTTGCTAGGCGCGCTGGTAGCGCTATTGCCCCAGGCCTTCTTTATTAAACGCATGGGCGTATTACACGCCACTCGGACATCGCAAGCGGCAACGCGCTTGTTTCGTGCTGAAGCAGGTAAGTTTGGTTTGACGGTAGCATTGTTTGTGACGGTGTTCGTCGCAGTGCCTCCCTCAAACCCCACTTTCTTTTTTTATGCTTATGTTGCGGTTGTTCTAACGCATTGGCTTACGCCTTGGTTAATGCCAAAAAACGCTAATGCCTAGAAAATTGCACAACTAATTGAGGTGACATGTCCATGGCCGCAGGAAACGAAGTCTCACCGACTTACTATATCCAGCACCACTTGCAGAACTTGACCTTTGGCAACCACCCCGAAAATGGCTGGTCCCTGGCACACTCTGCTGAAGAAGCCCGTGAAATGGGTTTTTGGGCTATTCATCTAGACTCCATGGGCTGGTCCATCGCGATGGGCGTGCTATTTATCTGGCTGTTTCGTAAAGTCGGTAAAGCAGCAACCACCGGGGTGCCCAGCGGCTTGCAGAATGCCGTTGAAATGGTATTCGAGTTTATTGAAACTCTGGTGCGTAGTGCCTTTTACGGGCGCAACCCGCTCATCGCACCACTGGCCTTGACGCTGTTCGTGTGGATTTTGCTGATGAACACGCTGAAGATAATTCCGGTGGATTTTTTCCCGGTGTTATTCGCCAAGCTCGGCGTCGACTACATGAAAATCGTCCCGACTACCGATATTAACGTCACCTTAGGCATGGCGCTGGGTGTATTTTGTTTGATTCTTTATTACAGCTTTAAAGTCAAAGGGGTGGGTGGTTTCGCCAAAGAGCTCTCGTTGACGCCGTTCAACCACTGGGCACTCATCCCTTTCAACCTGCTGCTGGAAATTGTCGCGTTGTTGGTAAAACCCTTTAGTCTGGCCATGCGTCTGTTCGGTAACATGTTTGCTGGCGAAGTGATCTTTATTCTGATCGCCATGCTGCCTTTTTGGGCTATTTGGGTGCTGGACGTGCCATGGGCGATCTTCCACATCCTGGTGGTTACTCTGCAGGCCTTTATCTTTACGGTGCTGTCCGTCGTGTACCTGAGTAACGCGCACGAGCATCACTAACTAGAGTTACATTAACCCTTAACCTCAACCCTCGACCTTTAACTTGAAAAACTAGGAGCATTACCATGGAACTTATCTACATTGCCGCTTCGATCATGATCGGTCTCGGCGCCCTAGGTACCGGCATTGGCTTCGCTATTTTGGGTGGTAAGCTGTTGGAGTCCACTGCACGTCAACCAGAACTGGGCGACCAACTGCAAACCAAAACCTTCCTGATGGCAGGTCTGTTGGATGCCGTTCCGATGATCGGTGTTGGTATCGCTATGTACCTGATCTTCGTTGTTGCCGGTTAATGACAGCTCAGCCGAGCGCTAAACGCTCGGTTTTGTTTCACTCCGGTTGCCACGAACTTGTCAGAGGTACATTCCTGTGAATATCAACATGACGCTAATCGGGCAAACGATCGCCTTCGCGATCTTTGTCTGGTTTTGCACAAAGTATGTGTGGCCTCCGATCAGCAACGCGCTTCATGAGCGTCAGAAAAAAATTGCTGATGGCTTGGATGCAGCCAGCCGTGCAAACCGTGATCTTGAGCTTGCTCAAGAACGGGCGGAACAGACGCTGCGCGAAAGCAAGGAGCAAGCTTCTCAGATTCTAGAGCAGGCCAATAAGCGCTCTGCCCAGATGATTGAAGAGGCTCGCGAACAGGCCCGCGCTGAAGGCGAACGCCTTGTAGCGAGTGCACGTTCTGAGATTGAGCAAGAAGTGAATCGTGCAAAAGACGAGCTTCGCGCCCAAGTCTCTACTCTCGCCGTTTTGGGTGCCGAGCGTGTTCTTGAAGCTTCGGTCGACGAACAAGCCCATCGCAAGTTACTCGATGAGCTGGCTGCTGAACTGTAAGGAGGTGAATCATGGCGGAATTACTGACCGTCGCTCGTCCTTACGCTAAGGCAGCGTTTGAATACGCGCGTGATAATGAGGCGCTGGACAACTGGTCCCAAGCGCTGAGTTTTTTAAGTTTTGCGGTAGCAGATAGTGTCGTTCGCCATCGGCTAAGCAGCCCAAAATTGACCAGCGAACAAAAAGTATCGCTGCTTGTTGAGCTGATTCCAGAACAACAGGATGACGCTTTACAACGTTTTTTGGCTACCTTGGCTGAACAAGGCCGCTTGATGGGGCTTTCCTCCATCGCTGAACAGTTTGAGCACCTGCGTGCTGAGCATGAACAGCGTATCGAGGTGAATGTCACGTCTGCTTACGAGCTGGATAGTGAGCAAGAAACGAAGCTGGCGACCGCGCTTAAAAAACGTCTAAATCGCGAAATCTCTATTACTACTCAGGTGGACAAGTCGCTTATCGGCGGTGTCATCCTGCGTGCTGGTGACACCGTTATTGACGGGTCGGTACGTGGTCGATTGAACCGCCTTTCCGAAGCGCTAACCGCTTGAGTCTGAGGGACATGGCATGCAGCAACTGAATCCTTCCGAGATCAGCGACATCATCAAGCAGCGAATTGAAAAGCTTGACGTCGCATCTGAAGCCCATAATCAGGGCACCATTGTCACCGTTTCTGACGGTATCGTGAAAATTCACGGCCTCGAAGATGCGATGTTTGGTGAAATGATTGAATTCCCCAACAGCATCTTTGGCATGGTACTTAACCTGGAGCGCGACTCCGTAGGTGCCGTGGTATTGGGTGACTATCTGCAGCTTGAAGAGGGCATGACCGCCAAGTGTACCGGTCGTATCCTGGAAGTGCCGGTAGGCCCAGAGTTGGTGGGTCGTGTTGTCGATGCGCTGGGGAACCCCATCGATGGCAAGGGCGATATCAACGCCAAGATGACCGACGCCGTTGAAAAAGTGGCGCCAGGCGTTATTACTCGCCAATCCGTTGATGAGCCGATTCAAACCGGTTTGAAATCCATCGACGCGATGGTGCCGATCGGTCGTGGTCAGCGTGAGTTGATCATCGGCGACCGTCAGATCGGTAAGTCCGCCATTGCCATTGATGCGATCATCAACCAGAAAGGCAAAGGCGTGACCTGCGTATACGTCGCCATTGGTCAAAAGCAGTCGACCATCGCTAACGTCGTACGCAAGCTGGAACAGCATGGCGCCATGGAGCACACCATCGTTGTCGCCGCCGGCGCTGCCGATCCGGCTCCGATGCAGTTCCTGGCTGCCTATTCCGGCTGCACCATGGGCGAATACTTCCGCGACCGCGGCGAGAACTCGCTGATCGTGTATGACGATCTTTCCAAGCAGGCCGTGGCCTACCGTCAGGTATCGCTGCTGCTGCGTCGTCCGCCGGGTCGTGAAGCCTATCCCGGTGACGTGTTCTATCTCCACTCGCGTCTGCTTGAGCGTGCTGCTCGGGTTAATGCGGACTATGTTGAGAAGTTCACCAACGGTGAAGTGAAAGGCAAGACCGGTTCCTTGACCGCGTTGCCGATCATCGAAACCCAGGGTGGCGACGTGTCTGCGTTCGTTCCGACCAACGTGATCTCGATCACCGATGGTCAGATCTTCCTGGAAACCAACCTGTTTAACTCGGGTATTCGTCCGGCCATCAACGCTGGTCTGTCGGTTTCTCGTGTCGGTGGTTCGGCGCAAACCAAGATCATCAAGAAGCTGGGCGGTAGTGTTCGTCTTGCCTTGGCTCAGTACCGTGAACTGGCGGCGTTCTCGCAGTTTGCTTCTGACCTTGATGAAGCCACGCGTAAGCAGCTTGAACACGGTCAACGTGTCACTGAGCTGATGAAGCAGAACCAGTACTCGCCGATGTCGGTCGCTGAAATGGCGTTGTCACTCTATGCCGCCAACGAAGGTTATCTGGATGATGTCGACGTGAGCAATGTGTTGGACTTTGAGCGTGCTCTGCACGACTACATGAAGTCTGAACACGCTGATCTGCTCGACAAGATCAATCAGACCGGTGACTACAACGGTGAGATCCAGGACAGCTTGAAGTCGGGTCTCGAGAAGTTCAAGGCGACTCAGAGCTGGTAATGTCTGGCCCGCCTTCACCGGCGGGTTTGCATGCTTTCTGAGAGCCACGAACGAAGGGTAGATCGCTATGGCAGCTGCAAAAGAGATACGCACCCAGATTGGGAGCATTAAAAATACGCAGAAGATCACCAGCGCCATGGAAATGGTCGCTGCGTCGAAAATGCGTAAAGCGCAAGATCTGATGAGAGCTAGTCAGCCTTACGCTAAGCAGATTCGTAATGTGGTCGGCCACCTTGCCGATGCGAACCCCGAATATACGCACGACTACATGGTTGAGCGTAGCGAGGTGAAACGCGTCGGTTATATTGTGGTCTCCACTGACCGTGGGCTTTGCGGGGGCTTGAACCACAACCTTTTCAAGCTTTTGCTGAAAGACGCTGCTGGTTGGAAAAAGCAGGGTGCCGAGCAGGATTTTTGTGCGCTTGGTGCCAAGGCAAGCAACTTCTTCCGCAACTATGGCGGTAACTTGGTTGCAGCCAAAAGCGGGTTAGGCGAAAAGCCGACCGTTGAAGGGTTGATTGGCAGTATTAAGGTCATGCTTGAAGCGTACGATGAAGGACGTGTCGATCGGCTTTACGTGGTATACAACGAGTTTGTCAATACCATGACGCAAAAGCCGGTGGTTCGTCAGCTTCTTCCGTTGTCGCCTGATATGGGCGCAGACGCTGAGCAAAACGATGATAACGCCCGTCCCGGAAGCTGGGACTACCTGTATGAACCGGATGCCAAGGCGTTGCTCGATAGCCTGTTGGTTCGCTTCATCGAATCGCAGGTGTATCAGGCGGTAGTGGAAAACGGCGCGTGCGAGCAAGCCGCCCGAATGATCGCTATGAAAAGCGCCACTGACAACGCAGGTGGCCTCATCGACGATCTGGAGATGGTGTATAACAAGGCCCGCCAGGCCGCCATTACCCAGGAAATTTCTGAGATCGTCGGCGGCGCTGCTGCCGTATAACGCCCAGGGAGCCTGCGAAAACTAGCGGCTCCCGGCAGACAGGTTTCATTTGCAGGTTTTAGAGAGGAACCAAGATGAGCGGACGTATCGTACAAATCATCGGCGCGGTGATTGACGTAGAGTTTCCGCGGGACTCTGTGCCCAAGGTCTACGACGCGCTGAAGGTCTCCGATGTTGAGACTATCCTCGAAGTCCAGCAGCAGCTGGGCGACGGCGTGGTGCGTACCATTGCCATGGGCTCCACTGAGGGCTTGAAGCGTGGCATGGAAACGACCAGCACAGGTGCCGCTATTTCCGTACCGGTAGGTAAGGAAACGCTGGGCCGAATCATGAACGTACTCGGCGAGCCGATTGACGAAGCGGGCCCGATTGGCGAGCAAGAACGCATGCCGATCCACCGTAAAGCACCGAGCTATGCCGACCAGGCAGCCTCTAACGAGCTACTGGAAACCGGCATCAAGGTTATCGACCTGGTCTGCCCGTTTGCCAAGGGTGGTAAAGTCGGCCTGTTCGGCGGCGCCGGTGTAGGTAAAACCGTTAACATGATGGAGCTTATCCGCAACATCGCCACCGAACACAGCGGCTACTCAGTCTTTGCTGGTGTTGGTGAGCGTACGCGTGAGGGTAATGACTTCTATCACGAAATGACCGAGTCCAACGTTATCGATAAGGTATCGCTGGTCTATGGTCAGATGAACGAGCCGCCGGGAAACCGTCTGCGCGTAGCACTGACTGGCTTGACCATCGCTGAGAAATTCCGTGATGAAGGCCGTGACGTTCTATTGTTCGTCGATAACATCTACCGTTACACCCTGGCGGGAACCGAAGTATCGGCCCTGCTCGGACGTATGCCGTCTGCGGTAGGTTACCAGCCGACACTAGCGGAAGAGATGGGCGTTCTGCAGGAGCGTATTACCTCGACCAAAACCGGTTCAATCACCTCCGTGCAGGCGGTCTACGTACCTGCGGATGACTTGACCGACCCGTCGCCGGCGACCACCTTTTCGCACCTTGACGCCACCGTGGTACTGGCGCGTTCAATCGCTGAATTGGGTATTTACCCCGCGATTGACCCGTTGGACTCTACCTCTCGCCAGCTGGATCCGCTGGTTGTGGGTGAAGAGCACTACGCCACCGCTCGTGGTGTACAGAACGTTCTTCAGCGTTACAAGGAACTCAAGGATATTATCGCCATTCTGGGCATGGACGAGCTGTCTGATGAAGACAAGCAGGCCGTTTCCCGGGCGCGTAAAATCCAGCGCTTCTTGTCGCAGCCGTTCTTCGTGGCTGAGGTATTCACCGGCTCTCCGGGTAAGTATGTCTCATTGAAAGACACGATCAGTGGCTTCCAGGGCATTCTGGCTGGTGATTACGACGATATGCCGGAACAGGCCTTCTACATGGTCGGTTCCATCGACGAAGCCGTCGAGAAAGCCAACCAGATGAAGAAGTAATCCCGTCCATTAGGGGGATTCGCTATGGCGAATAGCTTTACTTGCAATATCGTCAGCGCTGAAGCATCCATCTACTCAGGCACTGTTGAGCAGGTGATTGCTTCCGGCAAGGTGGGTGATCTGGGTATTTTGCCGGGTCACGCTCCGCTGCTGACCGAGCTGCAGCCGGGTCCGGTTCGTGTGATCCACGATGGTGGCAAGGAAGAGCACTTCTTTGTCTCGGGTGGCTTCATGGAAGTCCAGCCAGATGTGGTGACGATTCTGGCCGATGCTGCATCGCGTGCCAGCGACCTTAATGAGGCCGCTGCCGAAGAAGCACGACAGCAAGCGCTGCAAGCCTTTAACGAGAAGTCTTCGGAGCTCGATTATACCCGAGCTGCCGCTGAACTTGCCGAAGCCGTTGCTCAACTGCGAACCATCCAGCAGTTGCGTAAAAAGGCGGGCAAAGGCTAAGACCACACGCTAGGCGTGTATCCAACGCCCCTTAACCCCGTAAACGAGGGTTAAGGGGCGTTTTTTGTGTCTGGTAATATGGTGCAGTTAAGTCGGCAGCACGACGATTGTTAGCGTAAAGGGGAGAGCCATGGCACTGAATGATGAAAGTCTGCAGGAATTAAAAGTCGAGCTGCTCGATGAGTTGGGCAAAGACACGCCCAGTAAATCGGTACTCTCTTTGCGCTTGGCCGAAACCCGCTCTGCGGATATCGGTGAAGTGCTGGAAGAGTTGATAGAAGATGATGAGCAGTTGCCCGCGGCGCTCTCGTTACTGAGCATCCTGTCGGCTGAGCGGGCCGCTAATGTGCTGGGCTATTTACCTGGCGAGAGTCAGTTGCAAGTGGTCAGGGAGCTTGATGATAGCCAGGTACTCAAACTGCTGGAAGAGATGGGGTCGGATGAACGTGCCGACTTGTTTAATTTGCTCAGTGAAGACCGTCGAGAAGCGCTGCTGCGACGTATGGCGCATCGCGAGCGTGAAGCTCTAAAACGGCTGGCAAGCTACGAAGAAGGTACCGCTGGCGCCATCATGACCTCTGACTATGTGTCCATAGCCAGTGGCATGACGGTGTCACAAGCGATGATGCGAGTACGCCAGACGGCGCCTGATGCGGAAACGGTCTACCAACTGTATATTTTGGATAGCGATGGCCAACTGATCGGTACCATGTCGTTGCGTCAGTTGATGGTGGCCCGCCCCGGCGCCATTGTTGATGACATCATGATCAAGGATGTGATCAGCACCCGCGTCGCTAATGCCCAGGAAGATGTGGCACGTATTGTGGCGAAGTACGACCTGCTGGCGCTGCCGGTGATTGATGCCGATGATCGTATGGTAGGGATTGTGACCCACGATGACGCCATGGACGTCGCCGAATCCGAGGCCACCGAGGATTTTCATAAAGGGATGTCGATTGGTCAACTAGAAGATGGGGTTAGCCGTGTACCGCTTTGGAGCCTTTACCGTAAGCGCGTCACTTGGCTGGTACTGCTGGTGTTTGCCAATCTTTTTTCGGGCGCCGGGATTGCCTACTTTGAAGAAACCATCGCCGCGCAGGTGGCACTGGTGTTCTTTTTACCGTTGCTCATTGGCAGTGGCGGTAACGCCGGGGCCCAGGCCGCTACCTTGATGGTACGCGGTATGGCGACCGGAGATGTGGGGGTAAAAGACTGGGGTAAATTACTGGGGCGAGAATTGCTGGTGGCAGGGTCATTAGGGCTCACCATGGCGATTGCGGTAACGCCTATCGGTATTATGCGCGGAGGAGAGGCGCTGGCCATGGTCGTCGCGTTGAGCATGGTGACCATCGTGCTGTTTGGTAGTTTGTTGGGGATGTGCCTACCGTTTGTGCTGGAGCGCTTCAAGGTTGACCCGGCGACCGCCTCGGCGCCGTTGGTCACGACCCTGATCGATGCGTCTGGAGTGGTGATTTACTTCAGCATTGCCACGCTGCTGCTCTCTTAACCGTAATGAAAGGATCAAAGAGTAGGCTTTGACTGAACAGTCGGCGAGCGCAGGCTGTTTTCGCCCAGAGCCTACTAGCGCATGGAGCTGCTAGCCGCCCTGGTAATAAACAGCACTTCCACATGCCCCAGCCACTCGATATCGCTAGCCAGCGCTTTTAGCTGGCTAGCGAGGCACTGAGGGGGCTGTTGAACAGCGTCGTCGATGATCAACGACACCGACACTTTCTCGTCCAGGTAGTGCAGCTGTAGCTCGTTGAGCGTGCGCCATACCGGATGTTTATACCAGCGCGCGTCAAGCGCGGCTTCCACTTCGGGGCGTAACGGTAGCCCCGGGAAGCGGCTAGGGTCCCCAGCGCCGGCGTCGTCTTCCGGGTCAACGTGAAAAATCACATCGGTCAGCGCGGGGAATTCATGGCGTAGTCGGCGGCTGACTTCATTACCAATTTCGTGAGCTTCCGAGACGGTAATTTTAGGCCCTACCACCACATGCAGGTCGACCATTACCCAACCGGCCGACTGGCGCGTACGCAGGTCGTGGACACTGTCTACCCCAGGTACACTGCAGGCCACATCGTGCATCTGGCCTTGTACATCGATTGGCAGCGCCGTATCCACCAGCTCACGTGCGGATTCCCAGAGAAGGTCCATGCCCACTTTACCGACTAATAACCCCACGATGATAGCCGCCACGGCATCCAGCCAGCCTAACCCGAACTGAGCGCCTATCAACGCCACCAGTACCACGGCGGTGGACCAGGCATCGCTGCGTGAGTGCCAGGCATTGGCTTCGAGTAACTTTGACTTTACGCGTTTGGCGACCCGCATGGTGTAGCGAAAGATCCACTCTTTACTGATCAGCGCTATAACCGTAATGACAATGGCCAGCAGGCCAGGTGCCGTTACCTCGGTTCCGCTAAGTAGACGATCAATGCTGGACCAGGCAATACCACCCGCCACGAAGATCAGGATGCTGCCCAGCAGTAACGTCGTCAGCGTTTCAATACGCCCATGACCGTAATGGTGATCTTTATCGGGTTCCTGGCGCCCGTAGTGGATAGCCGCCAGTACAAATCCGTCCGTCACCAAATCAGACAGTGAGTGAATGCCGTCAGCAATCAGCGCCGCGGAGCCGACCATAAACCCAACGGTAACTTTAACGATGCTTAGCAGCGTATCCAGCCATGCACCTATGTAGGTAACACGCTTGGCCTCTTGGCTAAGCTGACCTTGGTCGTGAACCACTGGCGTTTCGATGGTCTGAGTCATGGGTACCTTACTAGGGCGCACGCATTCAATAGGCCCCTATTGTAGCGCACTCCTGATGAACCTCTATAGTTTCCACGACACGCAAAGGGTGAAAAGCCTTCTTTGTGCGTCAGCAGTGGTAATGTCAGTAAAACCAATGGCGGACAATGAATTAACGGATGTGTATCCTTAAGCGCCATTACAAACCTTCACATTGTTACTAACGACAGGATTTTTTATGGATTGGCTCCAGGTGGTGGTGTTAGCGGTGGTTCAGGGGATCTCGGAATTTTTACCGGTTTCAAGTTCTGCACACTTAATTCTGGTGCCCGTGCTGACTGACTGGCCAGACCAGGGGTTAGCCTTTGATGTCGCCCTTCATTTGGGTAGCCTTTCTGCGGTGATTATCTATTTTAGGAAGGAAATCTGGCAGATGGTGGCCAGCAGCGTCAGGGCAATGACGGGTAAGGGCGTGAATGAGGATGCGCGACTGGCTTTTTGGGTAACGCTGGCCACCGTTCCTGTCGGTATTGTGGGACTGATATTTCATGATGTTATTTCCCACTACATGCGCTCTACACTGATTATTGGTATCAGTTTAATTGGCTTCGGGCTTTTGCTGGGCTACGCCGACTGGCGTAAACGGGGAACGCGTAGTGAATACCAACTGGGTTTAAAAGACGCGCTCATCATTGGCGGTGCCCAGGCGCTGGCGCTCATTCCGGGTACGTCACGCTCGGGGATCACTATTACGGCGGCACTGATGGTGGGAATGAGCCGAGAAGGGGCGGCGCGTTTTTCTTTTTTACTGTCGATTCCCGTGATTGTGCTGGCGGGCGGCTTGGAAGCCATCGACTTAATGCAAACAACGCAGTCGATTGATTGGGTAGCGATGCTGGCGGGAGTGGTGTTATCAGGGGTAAGTGCGTATTTATGCATACACTACTTCCTGGTCATTATTAAAAAATTGGGAATGCAGCCCTTCGTTATTTATCGCGTGTTGTTCGGCATCTGGCTGCTGTGGTTTTTTCACTTTTAAGGTTTTATTTCTAGCGCAAGCTAATTGTGAATCTAAGGCACGATAACTATGAAAAAGTGTGATGGTCACACAGGCAGGTGGGGAAGTACGCTATTAATCATCGGCGCACTGTCAGGCGTCATGCTGGGAGCGACAGGTTGCTCAGAGAGTGATCGTCCGCTAGAGCCACCGGTACACTTTAATGGCAACATATTTGGCACCTTTTATCAGGTGACCATTATGGATCCGCTTACTCAGGGCGAGTCGCTTGCGTTGGAAGAGGGCTTCAAGGCGGAGCTTGAGAGCGTTGATCAGGCGATGTCGACCTATCGCGAAGACAGCGAATTAATTGCTTTCAATGAGGCACCACTTGAGCAGTGGCAGCCACTCTCCAATGAGCTTATTGAAGTCTTGGCCATTAGCCAATCGGTGGCCGAAGCAAGCCACGGCGCTTTTGATATTACCGTGGGCGACTTGGTGAATTTATGGAGTTTCGGCCCTGGCGCCCGTCCTGAAGAGATACCCAATGATGATGTCCTCGCCGACCGGCTTGCCCAGGTGGGATTTGATGCCGTTGAGGTTGATACCCAGCAAATGCAGGCGCGGCGCACCCGGGATGTCTTTGTCGATCTTTCCGGGGTGGCTAAAGGGCACGGCACTGATCGTGTGGCTGAGTACCTGGAACAGCAGGGCATGGAGCACTATCTCGTCAATATAGGCGGTGAATTGATTGCCCATGGCCTGCGCGATGAAGATGCCCAAACGCCATGGCAGATCGGCATTGAAGTGCCCGAAGATGGCCAGCAGCGTGCTCAGCACGTTATTCCGTTGGCGAGCATGTCGGTGGCCACCTCTGGCGATTATCGCAATTATTTTGAAGCGGACGGCCAGCGTTTCTCCCACACCATTGACCCGCGTACGGGGCGTCCAGTCACCCACCAACTGGCATCGGTCTCGGTGCTCCACCCTTCAAACGCGTGGGCTGACGCCTGGGCAACGGCGCTGATGGTCGTGGGGGGGCAAAAGGCGTTGGAATTAGCGACAGAGAATAATCTCAAGGTGCTCTTGCTCGTTCGTGATGGTGAGCAATGGCGAAGTATCGCCTCGCCAGAGTTTGTTAGTTATTTTGGTGAACCACTGGTTAATGAGTTGGGCATTGAACAACCGCTAGCCCCGGCGCCCGCCGACCAACCCGTAACAGGTGAATAAACTATGCAAGAACTGGATATCGTCATTCTCGCGGCGGGTAAAGGCACGCGTATGCGTTCTCACATCCCCAAGGTACTCCATCCGTTAGCGGGAAAGCCTATGGTGCAGCATGTGCTGGATACGGCCGCTATGCTGAACCCTGCCCGCACGCAGGTGGTCATCGGTCATGGAGCCGACCAACTGCGTAACGCACTGGCTGACCAAGCCGTGACGTTTGCTGTGCAGACTGAACAGAAAGGGACAGGGCACGCCGTTGCTCAAGCGTTGGAACAGCTGGGCAATGGCAAGGTATTGATCCTTTATGGCGACGTACCGCTGTTAAAGCGCGAATCGCTTAGTGAGCTGCTGGCGCAAGTGGATGAACAGCACATGGGACTGCTGACGGTAACGCTAGATGACCCCACCGGCTACGGGCGAATTGAGCGCAATGACGCAGGCGAGGCGGTGGCGATTGTTGAGCAAAAAGATGCCAGCAGCGCCCAGCTTGCCATTACCGAATGCAACACCGGCATCATGGTCATGACCAGTGCCCAGCTAAAACGCTGGCTACCACAGCTTTCCGCCGACAATGCCCAGGGGGAATACTATCTCACCGATGTGATCGCGCTGGCCGCCGCGGAAGGTATCAAAGTCTGCACGGCCCAGCCCAAGCACGCCGTTGAAGTCGAGGGCGTGAACAACCGAGCCCAAATGGCTCGCTTGGAACGCGTTTATCAGCGTCAGCTTGCCGATAAATTGATGGAGCAGGGGGTAGCGCTTGCCGACCCTGACCGGCTGGATGTACGCGGTCGTTTAACCTGCGGCCATGATGTCTTTATTGATGTGGGATGTGTGTTTGAAGGCGACGTGGAGCTAGGCGAGGGCGTACGTATAGGCCCTTATTGCGTCATTAAAAATAGCACTATCGGCGCGGAAAGCGTGGTCGATACCCATAGTGTGATCGATGGTTGCGTAGCGGCAGGCCTTAACCAGATCGGCCCCTTTGCACGCCTACGCCCTGGTACACGACTGGCCGTTAAAGCCAAGGTGGGCAATTTTGTTGAAACCAAAAATGCCGAAGTGGGCGAGGGCAGCAAGATTAACCATTTAAGCTATGTAGGCGACGCGCGGCTTGGGCGGGACGTCAACGTCGGCGCAGGCACGATTACCTGCAACTACGATGGTGCTAACAAGCACCATACCGAGATTGGTGATGACGCCTTTATTGGCTCTAACACCGCCTTGGTAGCTCCCGTCACGGTTGGTAAAGGTGCCACCGTAGCAGCAGGGTCGACCATTGCTGAAGACGTCACCGACGATGCCTTGGTGCTGACACGTGGCCGCCAGATCGAAAAGCAGGATTGGCTACGTCCCACAAAGGCGTCTTCCCTCACTAAATGACGTAAAAAAAGCGCCAAAGTGCTCTGAGGAAACGGCTAAACTTTTTATGTAGTTTTATAAGTAGAACAACTAATAAAAAATGCTTTACAAGATGCGGCAATACGTCGCATCTTATGCGCAGCCGTTGCGTTGCAGCATGTCATTAGTGTGCTTATGATCGTGGCGGTCTTTCTCCCCTCTGCTTGGATAACATCGCCATGAAACCACCAAACGTCCTTGCAACCCGGCACTATGCTAACCGGGTCGCTTGGCTGTTGCTCGTCTGCACGCTTTTGTTCGTTCCTTCTCTCTCTTATGCTGCCGCCGGACCGTTAGACCTTACTCTCTCGCTTGCCGGTATCTCTTCTGTCGTGATCTTCGTACTCGCCTATGCGTTGGTGATGAGTGAAGAGCTACTGCACATGCGTAAATCCAAACCTGTCTTGGTCGCGGCAGGGCTTATCTGGGCCATCGTCGCCTGGGTCTATGTACAAGCAGGCATGCCCGAAGAGGCAGAAACGGCCTTCCGTGAAACGCTGCTTGAATACACTGAACTGTTGCTGTTTTTGCTGGTAGCCATGACGTATATCAACGCCATGGAGGAGCGACGTATTTTTGACGCGCTGCGCTCTTGGCTAGTGCGTAAAGGGTTTAGCTACCGCAGCCTGTTCTGGATTACGGGCATCATGGCGTTTGGTATTTCCGCGATCGCCAACAATATGACCACTGCCATGCTGATGTGCGCGGTAGTGCTTAAAGTGGCCGAGGGTGATAATAAATTTATCAGTCTTTGCTGCGTGAACGTCGTGGTCGCCTCTAATGCTGGCGGTGCTTTCAGCCCATTTGGCGATATCACCACACTAATGGTCTGGCAAGCAGGCCAAGTGCCTTTCGAGGGTTTCTTCGCGTTACTGCTTCCTGCCATTGTGAATTTCATGGTGCCTGCGATCATCATGAATTTCTTTATTGTTAATCGTCAGCCCGCGTCACTTAAAGAAAGTGTCTGGCTCAAGCGTGGTGCCCGTCGGATTATCGTGCTGTTTTTAATCACCGTCGCAATCTCGGTATTGTGCCACTCGATCCTCTACTTGCCGCCAGCGATGGGCATGATGTTTGGGTTAGGTCTGTTGCAGTTCTTCGGGTACTACCTGCGCCGTAGCTTGCCGCGCTCGCTTGAACGTAAGCGTGAGCGCTATTCGCGTCGTGGCGATTGGAAAAAACTGGAGCAACTGGGTAGCGTGGTGCCGTTTGATATTTTCAGCCGTATTGCGCGTTCAGAGTGGGATACGCTGCTGTTCTTCTACGGGGTCGTACTCTGTGTAGGTGGTCTTGGCTTCATGGGCTATCTCAGCCTGCTTTCCGAAACCCTTTACGGTGGTTGGAACCCAATATGGGCTAACGTGGTGCTGGGGCTTATCTCGGCGGTGGTGGATAACATACCGGTCATGTTTGCGGTACTTTCCATGGCCCCGGATATGTCAGAGGGTAACTGGCTGTTGATTACCCTTACCGCTGGGGTAGGCGGCAGCTTGCTCTCAATGGGGTCCGCAGCAGGGGTTGCGCTGATGGGGCAGGCACGCGGGATCTATACCTTTGCCGTTCACCTGCGTTGGATGCCAGCCATCTTATTGGGCTATGCCGGTAGTATTGCCGCGCACCTTTGGATCAATGCTGGGATGTTTTAATGACGGTTTAAAGCACGACTTTAAGTAGTCGTGCTAGGCAAACACTTACCTGCTTTAAACACTAGAACGCCCTTCACCGATGACTCGATGAAGGGCGTTTCGCTATATTAAAGCCGCTATATAAAGGCAATTAACGGTGGGGTATTACAGGTCGTGTCCGGTAATGACTTGGCAAATATCGGCAAAGCTCTTCGCCATCGGCATCGGATTGATCTCTTTCCCTACGGCATTCTGTATGTCGCTGGCTGAGATAAGACCACGAATCCTGAGTGCATTATTGTCGTTTTGCTCGGTGATCAACAGATGTTGATCGGTAACGGCTTCCATTGCCAACACGAGATCTTCAATCGTCAGTGAAGCCAGCTTCGCGACCGGCATAGCGCTTAGCTTGTGCCATGGGGTCATCACCATCTCGGCAGTCACTTCTTCACGGGTCAGGTGTCGCTGTTGCATGGCCAAGTTGATACGCCGGGTACCAATCACTTCTTTTGAGGTCACAATACCTATGCAGTGGGCCTGTTTATCCATGACAAACAAAAGCCGCACACCGCCATAGCGCATCTTGAGGTGCGCCTGGTCGATAGGCGTATCGGCATCGACGGATTGAGGCACGATTTGTGAAAAATCGGTAAGCACCGTCATGGCAGGACTTGAGGGTAGAAGCCGCCGTGGCGTAGGCATTGCCAGAAGCGGCATAGTGTTTAATTGAGCAAATAGCTTAGGTGAAAAGGTTACTTGATTCATCAGGGACCTCCATGTGGAGAAAAGAGAGCCGTTAATATCTGGCTCCCCATGCACCTCCACAATTGCACGCAATTCTTATCGCAACCTTAAGAGTTCTATGAAATTTACTGATTACGTCGCTAAACGTCGTCACGCTGAGGTGTTTGTTCATTTGAGCGTGGAAGGCCAATGCGGACCCGTAACCCACCGCTGGGCGACGCCTCAAGTTCCAGCGTGCCGCTGTGGCGTGCAACCAGTCGCTCAACAATGGAAAGGCCTAAGCCAGAACCGGCGCTAGGGCCTGAGCGCTGGAATCGTTCAACCACTTTTTTACGTTCATTGGGCGGTATCCCTGGCCCCTGGTCATCCACTATTAAGTGAAAGCCTCTGTCGGTCGCCGTTAGTGTGATGCTGATTTCACCCTGAATAGGAGAGTGCTGAATGGCATTACCGACCAGATTTTGTACCAGGGTTTCAATCGCACCGGGTTCTTCTAGAATGAGCCAATTGGCCTGCTCGTCTGCATTTAGCTGCAGCGGTTGTTCACGCTCGGCGGCCAGTGGCGAAAGTTTAGCCAGCATCTCACGCACTTCACTAAGCAGATTAGTTGGGCGATATTCAGGTTGTGACGCTGCTTCAGGCTCCAGGCGGGCTAATGTTAAAAGCTGGGTCACTAAGCGAGTGGCCCGTGCGACGCCACCGCGTAAGTGATTAAGCGCCTCTTGGCGATCTTCTAGGTGATCGGCGGTCAAGGCATTCTGGGCATGAAGGTCGAGTACCGCTAAAGGGGTACGTAACTCATGGGCGGCATCGGCAATAAAGCGCTTTTCGCGCACGCGCATGAGGCGAATTCGCTCTAACAACCGGTTTAGCGCTCCAGCAATCGTGCCTAACTCGCGGGGTAAAGGGGTGAGTGTTAAGGGCAGCAAGTTTTGGGGATCGCGGTTGCGAATTTGTTCGGCCATACGTGATAACGGGGCGAGCCCCCAGCCAATTGACCACCATAGTAGAAAGGCGAGTAGCGGCAGACCAATCAAATCGGGAATCAGGGTGCGCAGTGCCACTGCTCGGATCAGTTCGCCGCGCACATCCTCTCGTTCACTCACCACCACCCGGTTTGATGAGTTTGGAATGTTAAGCACATACACTCGCCATTCTTGTTCTCCGAGGGTGAAGGTGGAATAGCCGACGGGCTGCTGGGCAAGAGAAGTGTCAGGCGAACTGGCAGAGCGCAGCAATAACCGATCATCCTCCCATAGCTGAAAAGCTAATTTGCTCTCGTATTGATGATCAGCAAAGCGTTGGTCTGACTGTCTGGCTCGCTGTAGCGTGCTTTCTAAGCTGTCGAGTAACACCTTACGATCTGCTTCGGGTAGCGGAGCCTGTAATACGCCTTCTAATAAACGCGCATTTTGCGCCAAACTGGCATCGTAGAGTGCCTCTATCTCATGGGCGGCATAACGGTAACTGGCAAGGCCAATGACTAAAATGCTGGCGCTGAATACGCATAGCGCCAGCCCCAGCGTGCGTTGGCGAATGGACGTCATGAATGTTCATCCTCATCCGTTTTATCCATGACATAACCGATGCCACGTAAGGTACGAATCAGCTGAGGAAAGAATTTACGACGTAGGTGATGTATATGTACCTCAATAGCATTGCTTTCAACGTCTTCATCCCAGCCATACACTAAGCGAGTTAACGTATCGCGGGTAAACACTCGCCCTGGATGGCTCATAAACTCTTGTAATAACGTGAGTTCACGGCGGGATAGCTCTACGGGCTGAGCGAGGTAACTTACCTGCATGGTTAACGGATCAAGGCGGATGCCCCGGCACTCCAGCGAGCTGTTGACCTGGTCGCTGCTGCGTCGTAACAAGGCGCGTAGGCGAGCTTTTAATTCAGCCACTTCAAATGGTTTGATTAAATAGTCATCGGCACCTGCGTCCAGCCCCGCGATGCGCTCATCGACAGCATCCCGCGCAGTTAACACTAATATAGGCACCCGATTGCCCTGTCGGCGTACGGCTTCTAACACTTCTATCCCGTCAAGACGGGGGAGGCCCAAATCAAGAATGACCGCATCAAACGGCTCGCCTTCTTTTAATGAGGCTAAGGCGCTGACGCCATCGCTAAGGTGGTCCACCGTGAAATGCTCGGGCTTTAAGGCCAGGCGAATGCCCGAGGCCAAGCTGGGATCATCCTCGACTAATAATATCCGCATAACGGATGGTCCCTCCTATTGGTCAGCCACGACTATTATTACTGGTCACTCAGCACTGAAAAAGGTGGCGTGGGGCAGCGGAGACCGTCAGGATAACAGCGATAAATAGTCAGCTAGCACGCGTAGTGACCCTTCGGACCTCTTACTTTGATTGAACTGCCATGACGTACCCATCCCCTTCAGACACAATGTGTGTCATGCGTTGCCCGCCAGATAAACGCCGCGAGGCATTGCTACAACTTGACGCAGCGCATAATCCTGAATTGCAAGTTACGCTGAGTGGCGCTGTAAAGGCAATGTATAACCAGCCAGAAGCACGCTGGGAAGGTCTGTGGGTAAGCGTTGAGGCGGGTCGGCTAATAGGCGCCATCTGGGTACAACCGTTAGCCTCCGGCATGGCACAGTTATGGTTACCCCGAACGCGGGTGCAAGCAACGACGCAGGAATCGCTTCATGGGGCGGATGCTCGCACCGATGCACTATTAAGCGCGGCCTACCAGTGGGTGGAAAGAAACGCTATTCGCCTTTGCCATGTGGCACTTTCAGCCCATGAAACGGTATTAGAAGCGTTGTTGCTTAAGCATGGCATGCAGCGCCTAGTCTGTCTTGAGCATTTAACGGGAAGCACTCACCGGCGTTTGGCGATGAATAAAGAGAAACCGCTTGATTTGCAATCATTTAGCGAACTTTCTCAAGCTCACCAACGCGACCTGTTGGCCGCCGTAGGCGAGAAGGCGTTAGATAGTGTTAGGCTTCGTGAGATGCTGACAGTTGACGAGTTATTGGACGGTTTTTATCAGCAAGATCCGCAGGCACCCAAGCATTGGTACGTTGTTCACTATTATGGTCAGGTCATTGGCGTACTGCTGCTAGCTGATCGCCCAGCGCTAGGTGGTTGGGAGTTAATGTTAATGGGTTTAACACCCGCTTGGCGTGGCAAAGGGTTAGGGCGTTCGCTGCTAAACAAAGCGTTAGCGCTCGCGCAACAGGCCGGGGCTCAGGAAATGATGCTGTCGGTGGACGACGTTAACACACCGGCCAAACGGCTTTATCAACAGGCTGGTTTGGTGTGCTATGCGCAGCAGCATTTATTAGCATGGAAAGAAAATGACAAGCGTCATACGTTGCCAACATAGGAAGTAGTACACTGCTGTGATTAATATCGGCGGACTTAGCAGCATTTCTTGCGCTTTATGTTGCCGCTATACTGACTTATATGCGCGTGTTGGCGTCTCGGTGGTAAATTAATAATAAACAATGCCCTGCCGTACAGAGGTTGAGCACAAACGTTTGATGACAATACTTAAGAGGTGGTGAGAGTGAAAGCTAAGCTGATTATGAGTGGGCTAGCGGCCCTCAGCGTCATGGTGGGCACAACCAGTGCTTACGCTCAAAACGCCGCACGTGACGCGATTGCTGAGCGTTTGGCACCGGTAGGGCAACTCTGTTTACAAGGCCAGGATTGTGGTTCCGCAGCGGCACCGGCGCCGAGCGCTAGCAGTGGTGGGGCTATCGATGGCGGTGGTATTTACAATAATGTCTGTATGGCTTGCCATGAAACGGGTGCTGCAGGTGCTCCCATCCGGGGCGACCAGGAAGCCTGGAGCGCGCGTACTGAACAAGGCTTTGCCACGCTGCTAGAGCACGCGATCAACGGTATTGGCGCTATGCCCGCGAAAGGGGGCAATCCCAGCCTGTCTGATGACGAAGTGGAAGCAGCGGTTGCTTATATGGTGGAGCCGGTAATGGAGGTGCCTGCGTTGGACGAAGGCGACGAGGCCGCTTCTGAAGAAACGGCAGCTACCGAAGAAACAGCTGCAACTGAAGAAACGGCGGCAACTGAAGAGGCCGCCAGCGAAGAAATGGTTGCTTCTGAACAGACACAGCAGGCTTCCCCTGAACAGGCCATGGCTGCTAACGATACCGCGGCCAGCGAAGCAGACACCTCAGAAAACGAAGCAGCAAGTGGCGGTAGCGACTTAGACGGTGAGGCGCTTTATGCAAGCTCTGGCTGTGTTGCTTGCCACGGTGCAGGTGTCGCCGGTGCGCCAAAATTAGGTGATGCTGATGCCTGGGCGCCGCGCATCGAGCAGGGCATGGATGCATTATACCAAAGTGTATTTAATGGTAAGGGCGTCATGCCGCCCCGCGGTGGCAGCAGTGCTTCTGATGACGAAATCATCGCCGTCGTGGATTATATGGTGTCTCAAGCTCAGTAATGGTGGTCGTTTAAGGGCTGATCTTTGAGCCCTTAGGATGATTTATCCACAGGTGTTTTTTTATAAGCGCCTGTGGATATCCTGATCACTTTGCACCTCACGTTTGCTCACTCCTGCCGCGTTTTAGCCTAATAAAGAACGCAGCCCGGCAATCGCATCTTTACCCCGCGCCTGTTTTTTATCGGGGTCTTCCTTATCCGCACGGCCCTCCCACTCCAAGTCCTCACTCGGCAGCTCGTCCAGAAAGCGGCTGGGCTGGCAGTCCATCAGTTCGCCATAGGCTTTGCGTTGACGCGCGAGAGTTAACGTCAGCGTGCGTCGTGCGCGGGTAATTCCCACGTAGGCTAGCCGCCGCTCTTCCTCTACGGTACCCATCTCAATGGCATTGCGGTGGGGCAACAGGTCCTCTTCCAGGCCCATTAAATAGACGTGGGGAAACTCAAGCCCTTTAGAGGCGTGCATGGTGAGTAGCTGAACGCGATCGGAATCATCCTCTTCGGCCTGCTGTTCCAGAATATCGCGCAAAACCAGGCGGGAAATAGCGGCTTCAACGCTATCGGTTTCGGTTGCCTCTGACGCGGTATCGTCTTCCGGGTCCCGATTGAGCGATTTTTCCAACTGATCAATAAGAATCCACACATTGGCCATACGCCGCTCGGCAACAGTAGGCGCACTGGCGTTCTGGTAGAGCCACGCCTCGTAATCCATGTCGCGCAGCATATCGCGTATGGCGGCAATCGCATCGCCCTGGTCCATCCGCTTGCGCACGCCGTCGATAAAGTGAGTAAAGCGTGACAGTCGTTCCACGGCCCTTGTCGGCAGCACCTGCTCCAACCCAAGCTCATGGCAGGCCGCGAACAGTGAAATTGAGCGTTCCGTCGCGTAGTTAGCGAGTTTTTCAACCGTACCGGGCCCTACTTCGCGGCGCGGTACGTTCACGATGCGCAAAAAAGCGTTATCGTCGGCAGGGTTGATCAGCAGGCGCAGGTACGCCATGGCATCTTTAATTTCATTACGCGAGAAAAACGATGTGCCGCCCGACAGCTTGTAGGGAATCTGATAGTGCTGCAGCTTTAGCTCCAGTAATCGCGCCTGAAAGTTGCCCCGGTAAAGCACCGCAAAATCACGCCATTCGGCTTTTTCTTTAATGCGACGGGTGAGCATTTCACTGGCCACCCGCTCAGACTCTGCCTCTTCGTGGCGATTCACGATGACACGAATGGGCGCGCCATCGCCCATTTCCGACCATAAGGTTTTATCGTAAACGTGGGGGTTGTTGGCAATCAGCGTGTTGGCTGCGCGCAGAATCGTTCCGGTCGAGCGGTAGTTCTGCTCCAGCTTGATTACCTTTAAGCGCGGGAAATCCTCGCCTAGCGTCACCAGATTCTCTGGCCGTGCACCGCGCCAAGCGTAGATCGACTGGTCGTCGTCGCCGACCACGGTAAAGGTCGAGCGCTCGGCCATTAACAGTTTCACCAGCAGGTACTGGGAAACGTTGGTGTCCTGATACTCATCCACCAGCATGTAGTGGATCTTGCGTCGCCAACGGTCCAGCGCTTCTTGATCATTTTTCAACAGCACCACAGGCAGCAGGATAAGGTCATCGAAATCGACGGCGTTATAGGCTTTTAAATGGCGGTTGTAGGCTTCGTACACCCGAGCGGCAAAGTGCTCATCGTCATCGGCGGCAAACGAGAGCGCGTCGCTGGGCAGTATTAAATCGTTCTTCCAGGTGGATATTTTGCTCTGCACGGCGTTGATTTGCTCGGCATCCACCTGGGCGTCTTTATTCATTAAATCGCGCAAAAGCGCCTTGGCATCTTCTGGGTCGAACAGCGAAAAACCCGGCTTGTAACCCAGCGTTTTAAGCTCACCGCGAATAATATTCAGCCCCAGGGTGTGAAACGTAGAAACCGTTAATCCATGGCCCTCTTTACCATGAAGCATTTGGCCGACACGCTCTTTCATCTCACGGGCGGCTTTATTAGTGAACGTTACCGCAGCGATCTTGCGCGCGCTCATCCCACACTCTTGTACCAAATAGGCGATTTTAGTGGTGATAACGCTGGTTTTACCGGAACCTGCGCCTGCCAATACCAGGCAAGGCCCGTCTATGTAGCGCACAGCTTCCTGCTGACGCGGGTTCAGCCCATTAACTCGCTGGAGGATCTTGGACATGAAGGAACAACCTAAGGTGAGGGAAAAGCCGAGCGGTGACACCCTATCATACAGCCTACCGTCCTGAGGGGAGAAGCTGATAACGATGCGTTGCGCGTGACAAGGTGATCATTCAGCGCTATTTTGCGCACCGGTTGCCACAAACAATTAGCGACCCTGAGTAAGCGTGTTCAGGGTGATGAACAGGGCCAGGAACAGGGCGATGAATAGGGTAGAGGTCGATGTTTGAAGTAGCACTTTTTGAGCCGCGCATGGCGCCCAATACGGGCAATATCATGCGCTTGGTGGCCAATAACGGCTGCCGATTACATCTGATAGAACCGCTTGGCTTCGACCTGGAAGAGAAAAAGCTGCGCCGCGCCGGGCTGGACTACCGTGACCTGGCGAACGTGACGCGGCATGCAAATTTTGCGGCTTTTCAGCAAGCAATGCAGGGGCGGACCATCTGGGCGATTACCACCAAAGGAACCCGCACCTACAGTGACGCGGCCTTTACGCCGGGAGATGTGCTGCTGTTTGGGTCAGAAACAGGCGGGCTTTCATCCCAGGTGCACGAGTCGTTAAGCTCCGAGCACAAACTGCGCCTTCCGATGCAGCCCAATAATCGTAGCCTGAACCTTTCTAATGCGGTGGCGATTGTGAGTTATGAAGCGTGGCGCCAGCAAGGCTTTGCTGGCGCCTTGCAGGTCTAATCAAGAGGCAATGCCGTAGCGGTCGCGGTAGGCGCGTACCGCTTCGGCGTAGGCCAGCATTTCGCCGCCAGCGTGCTCTTCCAAATACGTGAGCACTTGCTCAAGCGACACAATGCTGACCACCGGCATTGCGTACTGCGCCTGCACTTCTTGGATCGCGCTCTGCTCGCCCTGGCCGCGCTCCTGGCGGTCAAGGGCAATAATGACGCCGCCTGCCCGGGCGCCGTTCTGCTCGATGATGCCCATCACTTCGCGAATGGCGGTGCCTGCAGTAATCACATCGTCGATAATCAGGATATCGCCGGCTAGCGGAGCGCCGACAATGCTGCCGCCTTCGCCGTGGGTTTTAGCCTCTTTACGGTTAAAGGCGTAGGGCATGTCCTGGTCGTGATGATCCGCCAGCGCCGCGGCGGTAACGGCCGCTAGCGGGATGCCTTTATAGGCTGGACCAAACAGCACATCGGCCTGCAGGCCGCTATCGACAATGGCCTGTGCATAGAAACGCCCAAGCTTGGCCAGTGCTCGCCCGGTTTGAAACAGCCCGGCATTAAAAAAGTAGGGGCTAACGCGGCCAGATTTAAGCGTAAACTCGCCAAACTTAAGCACGCCTTGTTCAATGGCAAAGGCAATGAAATCGCGCTGGTAGGGTTGTAGAGTGGTGGCCACGGCGGTCCTCATTAAGCAGTAGGTGTCAAACGGCACCAAGGCAACAATAAAAGTGGGGTCAATAGCAAGTTTTAGTCGCTGTCTTTACCCAAACGTCTAAACGTCGGGTATCATACAGCAGCGACGTTAAAGGGACGATTTATGAAAATTGCCAGCATCAATGTCAACGGTATTCGTGATGCCGTCGACCGTGGCTTCCTGGACTGGCTGGCTCAGCAGGATGTCGACGTGGTCTGTGTGCAGAACATCAAAGCAAAAAGTTTTGAACTGGGCGACCATATTCTTTATCCGGAAGGCTACGAAGGCTACTTCCTGGACGCAGAAGAAGATGGTTTCTCTGGGGTGGCGCTTTATTGCCGCAAAATTCCCAAGGCAATCATGTATGGCCTGGGGTTTCCACAGTGCGATCATGAAGGACGTTTTCTGCAGGCGGATTATGAACGCTTCAGCATCGTTTCTTTCCTGATGCCTGATGGAAGTGACCAAAAAGCCAAGCAGTCATTTATGGAGCAATATCAGGAGTACCTGACGAAGATGTCGCGTAAACGCCGCGAATACATCCTCTGTGGTACCTGGAATATTGCCCATAAAACTGTCGATCTGGCTAATTGGTCGGACAACCAGTTGACCTCAGGTTTCCGCCCCGAAGAGCGTGCCTGGATGGATCAAGTGCTCGGCCCCACTGGGTTTATCGATACCTTCCGCGAAATTAATCGCGATGCAGGTGAATATACCTGGTGGCCGAAACTTGACCAAGATGTGCCCCGTGAACGTCAGGAAGGCTGGCGGATCGACTATCAATTAGTCGGCCCCAACTTCCGTCGCCACGTGGTTGACGCGTGGATTGATTACGATGCGACCTTCTCTGAATTCGCACCGCTGATCATTGAGTACGACTTAGCGCTCTAAGCGCTAGTTAGCGAACTTTTCCCGCGTCGCCGTCTTCTAGGCAGTACCCATAAGCAACAAGCCGACCCTTGGGTCGGCTTGTTGCGTTGTGGCTAAAAAATAGAAATAACGAATAGACTACTGATCTTTAAAATAGGCGTTATAGATATTATCGAAGGTTCCATCTTCTTTTAGTTCTAGCATCGCCTTGTTAAATTCTTCTATCAGCGCTTTATCTCGTGGGCGGAATGCGGCACCAATCCCTGGGCCATAAATCGATTCAGGACCGGTGATTAGTTCACCTGTTTGTTCAAAACGCTCATCTTGGAGCATTGTTTCTTGAGCAAGGGAGTAAGCAGTGAAAACTAGATCAAGCCGTCCTGCATGCATGTCAGCTACGACGGAGCCTGAATCACCATATCGATGAATATTAGCGTCAGGATAGTAGGTTGTTACATATTCATCCTGGATGGTTGCCTGCTGTACGCCAATTGAGATGTCTGCCAATTCACCGTCTAGATCGTACTCGCTGTTTACGCTTTGCACCCAAACAGAGGGTATCTGATAATAGGGAGCTGAAAAGCTAACTTGTCGTGCGCGCTCTTCCGTAATGTTCATGGCTGAAGCGATAAAATCGTATTTACGCGCCATCAAGCCAGGGATTATCCCGTCCCAACCTTGTTCAACCCATTCGCAGTCACGCTGCATGCGTTCACAAGCGGCATTCACGAGTTCTACTTCAAACCCCGAGATAGTGCCATCGGGCTCTTTATATTGATAGGGCGTATAAGGCAGGTCGACTCCTATACGTAGTGGTTTGTTGTCGGCATGAGCGATACTGCCGATCAATAGTGTAGTGAAAAGCAAGCAGTAGACAGGTTGACGCATTTCGCATTCCTCTTGGTTTTTTATCGATGGTTGTGAGGCGTCGTACTCTCAGTGAATTTTTATTAGTTAGTCTGGTTAAACTGAAGCGGCTTATTTACTAAAGCGAGTGCTTGAAAATTCACTGAATTCACAGTTCAGTTGGTCACGTAATAATGCCTGAGCCAACTCGTTGGAATGAAAGGCGGCTAAACTGATTCCACTATGGCAGTTGAGGTTATAGGCGCCCGGGTAGGTGGTTGATGATTCATAAAGCGGAAAGCCATCGGGCGTCATGACCCTTAACGCTCCCCAAGCACGTACTATCTTGGCATTTTTCAGATGTGGGTAAATGCGCACACCGCGTGCTGCTAGCAATGCCATTATGTCGGTGGTTGCATCGCGGTTTAAGCCAGCATGCTCTTGAGTGTCACCGATCAAGTAACTGCCACTGTTAGTTTGGCGTATCTGGGGGGTGGGCAACTGAGGTACTAGAGGCATTTTTTCTGTTACGAGAATTTGCCCTCTCAAAGGAAAAACTTCTCCGCTCATGCCCAACAACGGAGAGAGGGCTTTAGCTCCCAGGCCAGCGGCAACAACAATGCGTTCTGCTGAAAAGTTACCCAAAGGAGTAGTAGCCGTGAAGCCTGCTTTGGTTGGTGAAAGGTGTTCTACCGCGCATCCAGGGTAATAGCTAAGCCCCAACTGACGGCTGCCCGTCAACAAAGCTCGTAACAGCAACAATGGGTTACAGTGCCCGTCATGGGGAGACCATGTCCCGCCATGGATGTTTTCGCCCAACCCGGGCAGATGGGACAAAAGCGCTTGGCGGTCCAAATATTCCCATCGAAAATGGCGTGAAAGGTAGGGTGATGAGGCCTGTAATTCGTTGTAGCTGCTTATTCGCGCAGCGGCTTCTGCCGCATCAAAGCAGATATCGATACCCCCTTGGCGATGATACTCAAGATCAATCCCGCTTCGTTCGCTGAGTTCATCGGCAAACGCTGGCCAAGCATTACTCGCCGCCAGGCTTAACTCGGTATATCGCGGCATGCCCAAACCTTTTCCCTGTACCCAAGTGAGTCCAGCGTTACCTCTCGATGCTCGCAGAACATCATCTCCTGCATCCAGCAGCGTGACCTTTTGGCCTGCGCGCAGCAGCCCATAGACAACAGCCATGCCTACTACACCGCCACCAATGATTAAGAAGTCAGAGCGCATGCCAAGTGCCATTTAAATAATAGTCTCTCGACTATAGGTAGTGCTGGGCTATACGATCCAATACCAATGATTGTTCACTTCATACATAAAAGTTATGCCTATGCCCCCACTTCATTTGCGAGACCGCCAGATACTTGCTTTCAAACATGTCATGGAAATCGGCACTGTTTCTGGCGCTGCCAGACGTATGTTGATCGCCCAACCCGGCGTTACGCGTTTACTCAAGCAATTAGAGCACGACGTAGGGTTTACATTATTTGAGCGGGTGCGTGGGCGTTTAGTACCGACACCCGAGGCGCGCCTATTTCATCGTGAAGTGCAGCGAATGTGGAGTGGGATAGAACATCTCCGTGAGACTGCACGTCGTATTAGCGGAAGAGAAGTAGGTGGACTGCGTATTAGTGCAATGCCTTTGTTGGGGATTACTTTTTTACCTGATGTG
Source organism: Vreelandella sulfidaeris (assembly GCF_042429665.1). Classification (GTDB taxonomy): domain Bacteria; phylum Pseudomonadota; class Gammaproteobacteria; order Pseudomonadales; family Halomonadaceae; genus Vreelandella. The sequence goes on from NZ_JBHMAC010000013.1 coordinate 98,828, forward strand.
CTTGCGGCTTTTGCCCCTCATCACCCTGATGCACGGCTTGAACTGGCTACTTTTCGTTCGGAGCAAGTCATTGAGGATGTTATTACACAACGCTGTGATATGGGATTCGCTATTGCTGCTGAAGCCGATGATCGAGTGGATAGCGAGGTATTTAGCCTTAGTAGCCTATGTGCATTACCCCAAGACCATTCTTTGGCAGGGCGTGAAATAATAGAAGTAGATGATTTGAATAACCAAACACTAATCAGTTTTGAACCGCAGGATCCTTTGCGAATTGATCTTGAAAAACTCATGGAAACTCGCTGTATCAAACCCAAGCGTTATTTGGAGGTTTCTCTTGCTCTTCAAGCTGTTCGATTAGTTCGTCAAGGTGTTGGCATTGCTATTATCGATCCAATCAGCGCAAAAGCTTTCGAAGGAGAAGAATTGATCTTGCGTCCCTTCGAGCCCCCCTTGAGTGAAAAGTTTGCGCTATTAACAACACGAGACCAGCCTATATCTAAACTTGCAAAAGACTTTATTATTCTGTTTAGAGAACATTTTAAACAAGCCTCTGTATTTTCGAATTGGACAGGTAGCGCATGATTAATCTTAGGCAGATAGAAGCCTTTCGTGCGGTGATGATACATAAAACCGTTACTAGGGCAGCGCAGACGCTGCATGTTTCGCAACCTGCAGTAAGTCGATTGATAAACGATCTGGAGTATTACGTAGGGTTCTCATTATTTCAGCGAAGCAAGGGTCGATTAATTCCAACCCCTGAAGCTTTAGCACTTTATGAGGATGTTGATAGGGCATTTGTAGGGCTTGATAAAATTACCGGTACTGCAAAAGAAATTAGAGAATTTCGAACGGGTAGGCTTTTTTTAAGTTGCATGCCAGCTCTCGCACTCAGCGCATTACCTCCGATTATTCATTCTTTTTCCTCACGCCACCCAGGAATTACGATCTCATTACAAGCTCATAGTTCGCAAAGAGTATTAGAATGGGTGGCAACTCAGCAGTGTGATGCAGGTTTAATAGGCATGCATTTTGAGGATCCCTCAGTCACCGTACTTCCTATTGCTTGCGGTGAATTGTGCTTAGTAATGTTGCCTGAGCATAGGTTAGCGCAACAGAAAACGATTGCTGCAGGTGATTTAGAAGGCGAGCCGTTTGTTTCATTAGGTCAGACACAGGATGTTAGACCCCTTATCGACCATGTTTTCCATCAAGCTGGTGTTGAGCGGCGAATGCGCATCGAAACTCAATTATCCAGCGTTGCTTGTGAACTCGTTTTGTCGGGTGCAGGTGTTTCATTAATAGATCCTATTACCGCTGGTAGCTATGCCTCGCGTGGCCTAGTTATACGTCCTTTTTCACCCAAGATACCTTTCCATTACAGTGCCGTTCTACCTGCTTTTCGTCCTCCATCAAGACTGGTTTTGGAATTTATTGATGAAGTAAAAGTTTATCTGGCTAATCAGCTTGATAATCCCCGCTGCGGCTAATCCATAACATTAGTGAATAGAGTGACTAACAAAAGGCATTAGTCCTGATGCCTTAAGCGGTGCTAGCTTCATAAAAGGTCGCACTGCCCACGCCTTCTGACCGTTTTCTAACCATAACAGAAGCGGTGGCGGCCATTGATAACAACAAGCAAAACACCGACATCAATGACAGGACACTGCAAACATGAAAAAAATGACTAGTCAGACAACTGCTATGGCAGGGCTGATATTCCTTGGCATGAACACCGCTGTCGCTGCACCGCTTTATGTGGGTTCTTATGGGGGTTCTACCGAACAGGCCATGCGTGAAAAGATAATTCCAGCGTTTCTTGAGAAACATGATGCTGAGATTATCTATGTAGCAGGAAACTCCACGGACACTTTGGCTAAACTGCAAGCTCAACGCGGTGACCAAGAACTGGATGTAGTGCTCATGGACGACGGCCCCATGTACCAAGCCGTTAACCTTGGTTTTTGTTCGACTCTAGAAGATACCGAGATGTTGGAGCAGGTTTACGACATCGCCCATTTTCCTGACAACAAAGCCGTTGGGATTGGTCTGGTTGCTTCCGGCTTTGCCTACAATGCTGAGATGTTTGAGCGTAATGGCTGGCAACCACCCTCATCATGGAATGATCTGGCTGATGAAAAATTTGCCGATAAACTAGTCGTTCCTTCCATAAGTAATACTTATGGCGTTCATGCCTTAGTGATGGCGGCGCGTCTCAATGGGGGAAGCGAAAGTGATATTGACCCTGGTTTCGACTTCATGCGAGACCAAGTCGCACCAAACATCCTCTCCTTTGAACCGTCGGCAGGTAAAATGTCCGAACTGTTTCAGAATGAAGAAATAGCCCTCTCGGTTTGGGGGAGTGGACGCTTACGTGCGCTGGCTAGTACAGGCTTCCCTGGTGCCTTCGCATATCCAGAAGAGGGAGCTGTCGCGTTAATGGTGGCTGCCTGCGTCATTGAAGGAAGCGAGGAACACGAGTTAGCCGAGGCTTTTATCGATCATCTGCTAGCGCCTGAATCGCAGGAATTATTGGCCGACACTCAAGGCTGGGGCCCCGCACAGCGGGATGCTCAGTTATCTGATGAGCTGGCAGAAATACTCCCCTATGGTGACAAGGTTGATCAACTGGTAACGGTGGACTGGGATGCCATCAATCCCAACCGGCTTGAGTGGACCAATCGTTGGAATCGGCAGGTCGAACGCTAGATTCGAGTTAACCAATTACCTTCGCTGATACCCACTAAAAGTCACCGTACCCTTACCCCAATTGCTGGGTAAGGGTATGGAGGAGTCCTGTCATGAGCTTCCTTCGCTTAGAGTCGTTGACCAAGCGCTACGGCAGTAATTTTGCCGCACAAGATATTACCCTCGATATTGATCAGGGTGAGTTTGTCTCACTACTTGGCCCGTCTGGTTGTGGTAAGACCACCACTTTACAGATGATTGCAGGCTTCGTTGAGCCTACTCGCGGACGTATCCTAATGGAAGGAGAGGACATTACGTCTTGCAAACCTAACCAACGGGGCATTGGTATCGTATTCCAAAGCTACGCCCTATTTCCTCACATGACTGTGGCAGAAAATGTTCGTTTCGGTCTGGAAATGCGCAAGGTACCTGTCAGCGAAAGTCGCCAGCAGGTGAATGATGCACTAGAGCTGGTACGTCTTGATCATCTTGAGGATCGCTACCCACGCGAACTATCAGGAGGGCAACGCCAACGGGTCGCGTTGGCACGAGCCTTGGTAATTCGACCACCGTTATTACTGCTTGATGAACCGCTCTCCAATCTTGATGCGCAGTTGAGAGAAAATATGCAGATCGAGTTGCGCAATATTCAGCAGCAGGTCGGTACTACCACTCTGATGGTCACTCACGACCAATCAGAAGCACTTTCTCTTAGTGATCGTGTTGTAGTGATGAATCAAGGCAAAGTTGTACAGGTAGACGCACCATTTACAGCTTACGAAAGCCCTAAGAATAATTTTGTCTCTTCCTTTGTTGGTAAGACCAACCTGTTTGCCTGCCATATAGGTCATCGTGAAGGTGGTCAGGCCCAAGTAAAACTTGGCGATTGCCAGTTATTGGTTGCTGTTCCCGACGATATTAAAGGAGATCAGATTCAGCTTTCGATCCGCCCGGAAAAATTGGAGCTGACCCAGCACGCTGCTGGTCAATTACAGGGACGCGTTCGTACAAGGCTATTTTTGGGAAATCACTGGTTGTATCAAGTAGACAGTAGTGCTGGCGAGTTATTGATCACTCAGCCTAATTTGGGTACGCAAGGGGCAGCAGTAGGAGAGGATGTAGGAGTTTGCTGGCAGGAAGGTGCGGTACGTGTCTTGGGGGAGCAAGCACATGGCTGAGCTTATTTCCCAACTATCACCTTTGTCTCCCCGAAAGCGATTACTCACCCCGGTGCCTTGGTTGTTGAGCGCCCCGGGCGCTATTTTCTTCCTCACCCTTTTGGGTATGCCTCTCATCATGACGTTGATACTCAGTTTCAACAGTTTTGATTATTCAGTTGGCATCGTTTCTTCATTTGGTCTAGAGAATTATCGTGAAGTTCTGAGCGATAGTTATTTTCATGAAATATTCCTGCGTACCTATGGCATTAGCATAGCGGTCGTCCTGTTGTGCATTCTCATTGGTGTGCCAGAAGCCTATATTCTTTCACGCATGCGCAATCCTTGGCGTTCGCTGTTTCTAGTCGTCACTTTGGCGCCTTTACTGATTTCAGTTGTCGTTCGAACACTTGGCTGGGTGCTGTTGATTGGAGGCAACGGCTTATTGGGTAAATTCCTTGAGATGACTGGGATCGCCGAGGCCAGTGCAGGTAATTTGATGTACACCCATACCGGTGTCGTTCTTGCCCTGGTCCATGTATTGGTACCGTTAATGGTCATTTCGGTATGGGCCGCCCTGCAAAAGCTTGATCCGGCCGTTGAGCATGCAGGCCTATCGTTGGGTGCTAGCCATGGCACTGTTTTCCGTCGGGTGGTCATTCCACAAGTACTACCCGGTATCCTTTCGGGCAGCTTGATCGTCTTTGCCTTATCTGCCAGCGCTTTTGCGACGCCAGCCATCATTGGTGGACGTCGTCTGAAGGTGGCGGCAACTGCCGCTTACGATGAATATCTCAGTACCATGAATTGGCCCATGGGGGCTGCGATCGCCATTGTTCTTCTAGTGGCTAATGTCGTCGTGGTGATGAGTTACAACCGCATGATGGAGCGGCGTTTTCGTCGCACCTTGGGTTAGGAGTCACCACGATGCTACGTAATAGTAAACTCGCTCTGGCGTTTCACTCGCTGTTTGTTATTTTCCTTCTGGCTCCCTTGGTGGTGGTAATGCTGGTGGCCTTTACACCGAATGGTTATCTTTCCTACCCAACAAATGGATTCTCGCTGCGTTGGTTCACAGCCATCCTTGAACACCATGCTTTCCTCCGTGCTTTCTGGAACAGCCTCTACTTAGGGGGAGCTGCTGCCAGCTTCTCGGCTTTGCTTTCAGTACCCGCCGCATTGGCTATCGTGCGTTACCGATTTAGCGGGCGTGATGCATTAGTAGGGCTATTTCTATCGCCGCTGATGATTCCCCATGTTGTTCTTGGGGTGGCATTCCTAAGCTTTTTCTCCCAGATCGGCATTTACGGTAGCTTCTGGGCCTTGATTGCAGCCCACGTCATTATTGTTATGCCTTATACCATGCGTTTGGTGATGGCATCAGTTTTCGGCATGGATCGTAGTGCTGAAAAAGCCGCCTTATCGCTTGGGGCTTCCCAGTGGACGGCATTCCGGCGTGTCACCATGCCGATGATTTTGCCTGGAGTTGCGGGGGGCTGGATTCTGGCATTTACGACCAGCTTTGATGAATTATCCATGACTATCTTTGTAGCCTCTCCCAGTACTACCACGCTGCCCGTTCAGATGTACAACCACATCGCTCATACCGTTGATCCGTTGATTGCCTCGGTTTCAACCGTATTGATCGTGTTGACAGTGCTATTCATGGTGTTGCTCGACCGGCTCTACGGCATCGACAAAGTTCTCATCGGCAAGGGCTAAGGAGCTAACTATGCAGCAGTGTGATTTCGCCGTCATCGGCGGGGGACTCGTCGGCAGTGCGATTGCCTATGGGTTGGCTAGCCAAGGCCACCAAGTCAGTATCGTCGATGAAGGCGATGTTTCCTATCGTGCCTCACGCGGAAATTTCGGCTTGGTTTGGGTACAGGGCAAAGGACAGGAGATACCTCTTTATTCCCAATGGAGCATGCGCTCAGCTTCCCTGTGGTCGGCCCTTTCTCAGGAACTTGCTGAGCTGACGGGAGTTACTACTCAGCATCACAACCCTGGAGGAGTACATCTTTGTTATAGCCAAGCGGAGCTGACAAGTCGCGAAGCCGACCTTAAAGCGCTAGCTAGAGCCACTAACCAGCAATTCCAGTTCAATATGCTGGATCACGATCAGTTACGTGAGTTGATTCCCGAAATTGGTGAAAGCGTAACAGGTGCTTCATGGTCGAGCTGGGATGGCCATGCTAATCCTCTCTACTTACTGCGCGCATTACAGGCTGGTGTTGGTTTCCATGGCGGCAGCTTATTACCCGTAGGCCGGGTAAAACGTATTCGTCGTAATGGCGAGAGTTACATAATCGAGGGCGGCCAAGAAACCATTTTGGCGGGTCGCGTTATTTTGGCGGCGGGGCTCGGGAATCGTGAACTGGCTCCTCAGGTTGGGCTGGATGCACCGCTCGTGCCCAATCGAGGCGAAATCCTGGTCACCGAGCGTATGCGGCCATTACTGAATCTACCTACCACTTACCTGCGTCAGACAGGGGAAGGCTCGATGCTAATGGGCGATTCCCATGAAGACGTTGGTTTCAATGATGGCACCGAGACCCCCATTCTTGCCCAAATCGCTCAGCGTGCTGTACGCGCACTGCCTGCACTTGCTACGACAAGGGTAGTGCGCAGTTGGGGAGCTTTACGGGTCATGACCCCCGATGGTTATCCTCTTTATCAGGCTTCCGAAAGCCATCCGGGCGTGTTTGTTGCTTGCTGCCATAGTGGTGTGACGTTAGCCGCTGCTCATGCGAAATGTTTGGCGCCCTGGTTTGCGGGCGCTGAAGCACCTGCTGAAATTAGCCCTTTTACTGCGGAGAGATTTCATGTTCAAACGCCTGTCCCCGCTTGATACCACTACTGATCCGGTGGTGACTTTCCATTTTGGCGACCAGGTTGTGACGGCCCGTCCTGGCGATAGCCTCGCTGCAGCACTACTTGCGTCGGGTATCAGTATTTGTCGTACCACGCCGGTTAGTAATGCTCCAAGAGCCCCTTACTGCATGATGGGCGTGTGCTTCGAGTGCCTGGTGGAAGTTGACGGCAATCCCAATGTCCAGGCCTGCCAAGTTGAGGTACGGGATGGAATGCAGGTTCATATGCAACAGGGTGCCCGGAGACTAAGCCTATGATCACACACGATCTTGTCATACTCGGGGCTGGCCCGGCGGGCCTAGCGGCGGCAGCTACCGCTCTCGAACACGGTATCACTCCGTTGGTAATTGATGAGCAGCCTGCCGCGGGAGGTCAGATCTATCGAGCTTTAGAACACACCCCGTTGCGTGATCGTCGGATTCTTGGCGACGATTACTGGTCGGGTGAGTCATTGGTGAAAGGGCTTGCCGATACTCGGATTGACTACCGACCCGGCACCAGCGTATGGCAACTGACTCGTCAACGAGAGATTGGCCTGTTGCACGACGACAAGGCCGAAATGATTCGCGCGCGTCATATTATTTTGGCGACGGGGGCCATGGAGCGACCGATGCCCATTCCGGGGTGGACGCTACCCGGTGTCATGACGGCTGGTAGTGGTCAAATATTGCTCAAGAGTGCTGGCGCAGTACCTGAAGCGCCTGTCGTATTGGCTGGTTGTGGTCCATTACTCTTGTTGTTAGCCGCTCAATATTTGCGTGCCGGCACCGAGGTGGCCGCTATTCTTGATACCACCTCACCTGATCATTATCGCGCTGCGTTCAAATATCTACCCGGCGCTTTACGCAATACCAGCACTTTATTCAAGGGGATAGGGTTACTGCGTGAGCTACGCCGTGCCGGTATTCGTCATATTAAAGGGGTAAGCGCGCTGCGTGCCGAGGGCGATGGTCAGTTGGAGCGAGTCTCTTGGCAACAAAAAGGCGTGGACATTTGGCAGACATTGGAAACGCCCAATTTGATGCTTCATCAAGGTGTTATCCCTAACACTCAAATCACACGAGCGGTGGGCTGCCGCCATGAGTGGGACAAGCAACAATTAGCTTGGCGACCGAGCCTCGACGAATGGCTGAATACTGATATAGAAGGCATAGCAGTAGCGGGGGATGGTGGTGGCATCGTAGGCGCCAAGGCATCGGCCATGCAAGGTCAGTTGGCGGGGTTGGGCGCGGCTCTTGCACTAGGTAAATCGACCTTATCAAACTCCTCCGCCCAGGCACAGTCGGTCCGCAAGGCGCTTTTCCGTGATACCTCAATCAGGCCCTTCCTGGATGCTATGTATCGACCCGCAAAACAGTGGCGTTTACCTGATGACAATACGTTAGCCTGCCGCTGCGAAGAGGTAACTGGGGGTGAAATTAGACGTATGGCCGAGATGGGCTGCCGAGGGCCCAACCAGACGAAGTCATTCACTCGTTGTGGAATGGGACCGTGCCAAGGTCGTATGTGCGGTATTACCGTGAGCGAACTTCTGGCGGATGCCAACCATCAAAGTGTTGAAGAAACAGGCTATTACCGCTTACGTCCTCCCTTCAAACCGGTCACGCTAGGCCAACTCGCCAGTGCGGCGGAGGAAGGCTAATGGCTCGGCGGGTAGTAATCGTAGGTGCGGGCTTTCATGGCTGTAGTGCAGCACTACAGCTTAGCCTCGAGGGCTACAAGGTTACCATTATCGATAAGGCCTATGCCGGCCGACACGCATCGGGAGTCAATGCCGGAGGCGTGAGGCGTCTGGGCCGCCATCCAGCAGAAATACCGTTAGCGATAGCGGCCTGGGAGCGCTGGCAGTGTATGACCGATATTGTCGGTGACGACTGCGGTTTTCGCCCTGTAGGGCAGGTTAAAGTGGCAGAAAACGATGAAGATATGGCTCTTCTTGCTGACCGTGAGCGCCAAGTGCGAGGGCTAGGGTTCCGCCATGAAAAGCTTATCAATCGTGAGGAACTACAGAAGCGTCTACCTGCTTTGGCACACCATTGTCCTGGAGGACTCGCCTGCGATGGGGATGGTTTTGCCAACCCTTATCGAACAGTGACGGCTTGGCGCCGTGAGGCTGAACGACAAGGCGCTGTCTTTCATGAAGGTGTTGAGATAACCATCGTAGAGCCTAGGGGCAATGGCTGGCATCTGAGTAGTGGTAATGAGCATTTCGAGGCCGACTTGCTTGTCAATTGCGCTGGCGCATGGGCAGGAGAACTTTGCGATTTACTGGGGGAGCCTGTTCCTCTTACGGCTGAGGCTCCCATGTTAATGATCACTGAGCGTTTAGCACCGTTTTTAGGAACAGTGGTGGGCGCCACGTCGAGGCCCCTTTCTTTCAAACAATTTGAGAATGGAACGGTGTTAATCGGGGGCGGGGTACGGGGTGTCGTGGATACTGTTCGCCATGTGGCCGACACTCGCTTGGATGGACTGGCGGAGAATGCCGACACCGTCGTCAGCCTGTTTCCGTTCATGCAAGACGCCCGCATTATGCGGACTTGGGCGGGGGTTGAAGCCGTCATGCAGGATCAAATACCCGTAATCGGGCCCAGTAGCCAACATGCCAATGTTATACACGCGTTTGGGTTCTCAGCTCACGGCTACCAGTTAGGTCCTATTACCGGTGAAATAGTCGCTGACCTTGCCATGGAGCGAGAACCAACCCTCCCTATCGCTCCTTTTTCCATTCAAAGATTTCAAGCAACTTGCCCAGCATAGGGTGAGTTAACGTACGCCAATCATGGCAAACAGGAGAGCAATATGATTCAACGTTACATCCAAACCCCCATTATGCACCGTGCAGTAGAAGCGAACGGCTTTGTTTTCTTTGGCGGAATTGTTGCAGACGACCTAACTCTGGATATGGCAGGGCAGACGCGTCAAGTGCTTGGTAAATTGGAAAAGTATTTGGCAGAAGCAGGTACGGACAATAAGCGAATTGTTACCGCAACTGCGTATGTCTCAGACTTGAACCTTAAGAAAGGTATGAACGATGAGTGGACGCAGTGGTTTGATGCAGAACATATGCCCGCTCGAGCCACATTAGGAGTGGCAGACCTCGGGGAGGGAGTACTTCTGGAACTGGTTGTTACCGCCGTTAAGTAAACATCTAAGCCTATGGCTGGGTACTCCCTAGCCATAGGCCTTGAGGTCTTTACTACCCACGCACACCCAGCGCTTCGCGCTGATGGTCGCGTAGTGAATCGCCAGCTTTCTCGGCTAAATCGAGCATGCTGTTCAGTTCGGCGCGGGTAAAGGCGCCTGCCTCGGCGGTGCCCTGTACCTCGATGAGCTCGCCGCTTTCGGTCATCACCACGTTGAGGTCGGTGTCGGCTTTGCTATCTTCCGGGTAATCCAGGTCCAGTACCGGCACGCCTTTATAAATGCCCACGGAAATCGCGCTGACCAGTTGCTTGAAAGGATCGCCTTTGATCTTTTTCTCGCGCTGGAGATAGCGAATCGCATCAATAAGCGCCACGCAGCCGCCGGTAATGGCCGCGGTGCGAGTGCCGCCATCGGCCTGGATCACATCGCAATCCACGGTAATGGTGAATTCGCCCAGCTTCTTCAAGTTCACCGCAGCGCGCAAGCTACGGCCAATCAAACGCTGAATTTCCAATGTACGACCGCCTTGCTTGCCGCGGGTCGCTTCACGGCCACTGCGGGAGTGGGTGGCGCGGGGCAGCATGCCATACTCAGCCGTTACCCAACCCTGGTTTTTACCGCGCAGCCAACGGGGCACACCGGCTTCTACGCTCGCATTGCAGAGTACTTTGGTATCGCCAAACTCGACCAGCACGGAGCCTTCCGCATGGCGGGTGAAGTCGCGGGTCAGGCGAATCTCACGGAGCTGGTCGGCTTCGCGACCGCTGGGGCGAACAACGTCAGGACGCTTAGCACTGCTCACAAATAACACCTCTCACAATAAACGTATTACAGGGAAAAGCCGTCTATTGTACACGTCTAAGCGCATGCTGATTGGCCTATCGGGTAGACTGTTGGCAATGCTTTTTTAATCGTTATTGCTAACAGGATGAATCATGGTCGCTTCCAGCCGCGTACATAGCATGACCGCCTTTGCCCGCACCGAGCAGGCTGCCGACGTCGGCACCCTGCAGGTCGAAATTCGCTCAGTTAATCAGCGCTACCTGGAGCCGCACTTTCGTCTGCCTGAAAGTTTGCGCGACCTGGAGCCCGCCCTGCGCGAGATGCTTCGCCAACGCCTAGCACGGGGCAAGATCGAATGCAGCGTGCGCTTTGAAAGTGTTGATACTGCCCAGGCTCCTACGGTGAATGCGGCGCGGTTAAAAGAGATTGCCGACGCGTTAGCGGCCATTCAGGCGCAGGTGCCCAGCGCATCCGCACCCACCACGCTTGCGCTACTCAACCAGCCCGGCGTGATGGAAACCCAACACTTGGATCAGGAGGCCATCAAGACGGCCGCTAAAGCGCTGTTCGACCAAGCGCTGGATGAACTGATTGACGCCCGCGGCAGAGAAGGCGAAAAGCTTGCCGACATGATCACTACCCGGCTTACCGCCGTGAGTGAGCAGGTAGCCACCGTGCGCAGCCTGCTACCACAGATCCTAGAGCGCCAGCGCGCCCAACTGCTGGAGCGTTTGGACGTTGCCAAGAGCGAACTCGACCCCCAGCGCCTGGAAGCCGAACTGGTGCTGGTGGCGCAAAAAGCTGACGTAGATGAAGAACTCGACCGCTTAGCCGCGCATATCGAAGAAGTCAGCCACCAGCTTTCAGAAAAAGGCCCTAAAGGTCGTCGTCTGGATTTTCTGATGCAGGAGCTTAACCGCGAAGCCAACACGCTCTCGTCCAAATCCGTGGTGGCTGAGACGACGCGGTGTGCGGTGGAGTTGAAGGTGTTGATCGAGCAGATGAGAGAGCAGATTCAGAATATCGAGTGAGGCGGTAAAGTAGATATTCACGGCAGTGACTGCCTTGAATAACCTCAGCCCTAAACCGCGTGGGCTGGCTCATTGACCTAGAACAAATCGAGCTTCTAGCTCACGCAAAAACCGAAAGGTGTTGAGGCAGGGCACTTCAAACTGTTGGCAGATATTAGGGACTTTAACTTTACGTGTATTAACGGCTGCAACAGTTTCATGGGTGACCACACTGGCGCCAATCGCTTTGGCTTTGGCAATAATCCACGGGTCAGCTTTTGCCAAAAAATTGTCACGATTGCCAGGGTTATAGTCGCCTTCCATAACGAACTGCACGATATCAGCAAAGTGTAATTGAGTGCCCTCATCGTCGTTGCTGATGAAATGGTCTGGCCGCTGCCGAGCCCAATCGGCCAACTCATCCTTACCTTCTTTAAGCTCGCGACCAATCATATCGACACTGGCAATGGTACCTAGCGCAAACTGCTTATCCAGCCAGTCCCAATAAGCGGGGCAAATATCCATGCCGTAATACTGGTTTTTCGCTTGTATATAGGTATTTGCGTCCAGTAGATATCTCAAATGCCCAGCTCCTTAGCGAAGCGTTCCATCTTATTGGGTTTGACCCCGCCTAGCAGGGCGCTTGCATCGCGTAACATCAGTTGACCGCTAAGTGCTTCATTCACGACCGCTTTGGAAAAGCTTTGGCTGATTTGAGATTTTTTGGTCTGAAAATAAGTAGGTGTTCCACTGCGCTCACGCATTTTATATAGTGCTTGCTGATCGGTAATATAGCGACCGTATTGCGCTTGAGAGATAAAATCGAGCGTCAACGCACGGCGGGCCAATGCCCAGGTGCTGACATGAAAATGGGCTTCCAACGTAGGTAAGTTATCTTGCCAGTGGGCTAAATCGTGTTGCCAAAGAGAGCTGAACTCGCGTTCTGGTACTAAAAACTCTGCTGCGACGGCATTGCAAAGCACTTCTTGCTGGCGGTGCGTATTAGTATTTCCGTCAGAAATACCAGACTGACCAATCCAGATATGGCAGAGCTCATGAATCAATGTGAACAAACGCGCACCTAATGCATCACCATGATTAACAAAGATAATAGGTGCGTAGTCATCCACAATGGCGAACCCGCGAAACTCCTCCACTCGCAAAGGGCGTGTGTGATGCCCAAGATTGCCTTGGCGCATAACCAAAATACCCAGTGCTTCGATTCGCTGAGTCAAATCGCGGTAATAGTCATCCCATTTGCCACGCTTTGGATGCTCCCCAACGCCTAGCTGAGAACGCATATCAGCGACGATGTCATCAACAGAGTGGTTGGCAGTAAAGCGGCCAACATTTGGGTTGGGCTCGGCAAAGTGCTGCTTCAAATAGTCCCGGTACCACTCCTGGCGCTGAAGCATCAGTTTGACCAAGTCAAGAAGCTCAGCGCTCGGCCGACTGACGCCTTGGCCTTCCAGCGTTCGAAGATCAGGAATAGGCAATGCTTCTTCGGGCGGCTCTGTAAGAAACAGGTAGCCAAAAGGAACATAGGACTTTTCGGCAAACTGCATTGCCTGACGGAAAGTAATGGGCTGTTCACCCGCCTCCCAGGCCAGCAGTTTTTCTTCATGCACTCCGCACTTGTGCGCAAATTCAGGCACCGAAATGCCGGAGCGCTCGCGCGCCCAGGTCAGCATCTGGGTGTTGATATTTGCCTTGGCCATACGGGGCCTTCCTATGTATCTATCTTGGTGGACCGAGTCATTATGAAACTGAGTCTAGCAGCACCAGATGTAGCGCCCAATAGAGAAACATAATGAGCGATTATGCTTTTTCTTGAGCGAGCAGTTCCTTGGCATCGGAAAAGTACTTCTTGCCTGCCCAAATATCGGTACTGCCTACTACGTACACGCGCTTTTTAGCCCGTGTCAGGGCAACGTTAAGCAAGTTTGGTTTGCTGGAGGCCCAATCGGCGGCACCGGGTGACTCTTTTGAAAGGCCCAGTACAAAAATGACGTTGTCCTCTTCCTTGCCTTGGAAGGTATGTACCGTCCCGACCCGTTCACGCAGCCAAGCGCCCAGTTTGTCGCGTCCGCCGAAAACATAGGCGGGTAGCTCCTTTTCGAGGTGCTGCCTGACACCATTTGCCACTGCCTTGAAGGGTGAAATTACATAGACGCTCGGAGGTTCGCCGGTTTTTGCGATATGCGGCTTGAGCATGCGAACTACCTGCTCCGCCTGCGAGCGGACGAAGTGTTTGCCCTGAACACTGCCTTCTACGTCGAACCAGCGGCTATCTCCCGGGCCTGGCGTTAAGTCAGCATTCCCATGAAGCATCTTGTCGTTGTAGGCAATGCGATTGGCAATGCTGAACATCGGTTCATCGCAGCGGCGGTGAACGCGTAGCGGGCTGCCGACCCAGAATTCATCGGATATCTCGTTCGTACCGTAGGGGTTGGCGCGATCAGCGACGACCTGAACGGATGACACGGTAGGCGACCATTTATACCAGTCACGATCGAATTCGCCTTTGGCCATGGCCTCGACCAAGCCGGCAGGTACGGTGAAGACCGGCTCGATCTGCAGCGGGTCACCCACAATGACAGCGCGTTTAGCACGCCAGAGCGCCCCGACGGCCTGTTGCGGCGATGCTTGGCCCGCTTCATCCACAAACAGCCAGCCAATCTCGCCTTCATTCAGCGCTCGAAACTGGTTGGATACCGATGCGAACGTCGATGACACCACCGGCACTATCATGAACAGCATCTGCCAGAGGGCTTTTGCCGCCTCACGGTCATCAATGCTGCCGTTCAGAAGAGTCATCAATGAATTGACCGTTGCCCAGAGCTTATTCTTCTTATCGGCATAAGCGGCAACGAGCCACGCTTGATGCAGCTCGAAAGCGCGTGCCGTCAGTTGTCCCCGGGCCTGGTTCAGCGCTTGGCAATGGCCAAAGGAAGTGCGCTGTACCTTCGGTATTTCCAGGTCCAGTGCATCGTCGGCCAGCAGAACATCAGCGTAGCTTTTTTTCAGAGGTGCGCATTCGCGGTGCTCTGTTTCCAATCGTCGTTCCATTGAGGCAAGGCGCTGCTGGCTCACTCCGGCCTGCTGTGTCGCACGTTGTTCTCTCTGTTTTATCTGCTGAAGTACCGCCCGGTTCCTAAAGTATTCACTCAATGGCCAGAAAGGTACCTTTGTCGCCTGCCGTTTGCTTTTCCAGAGTGCGACACGGGCAGCAAAACCCCGGTGGGTCTCAGCCTGACGTCGTGCTGCAGCGGTTTGGGTTTCCAAGCGCTGAAGATCCTGCAGTCGCTTGAGCTCCTTTTGAACCGTTTCGACCTGGCGTTCAGCTTCCTTAAAAGCCCGCTGCGCCGAGTGGAAATCCTGCTTCGCATCACGGCCTTCCGCCAATGCCTTGAGCGCGGGAACCAGCGTTGAGTAATGCTCTGCATCGTCATGCGCTTCGCACTGGTTGATGGGCTTGAAGAAGACCCGCTCGCCAAACGTAGTGCGGTTGCCTTTCTTGCCCAGCGATGTGGCAATCAACCCCCAGCACTCCTTACCCGGCGTAAGCGCGTCGACATGCAGTTTGCCGTCGTCCCGCTTGTCGTGTTGGGCCGCGAGCTTCTGACCCACCGGCTTCAGATAAGCAAGGTCATGGTAGGCCGCGCCCAGCGCCTTAGATTGCGGCAGTTCCTGTGTGACGTTCTCGACCGCCGCATTGTTGCTGGACGTGACCACCATCTCGAACCCCGTCAGCTCAGGAATGAGGGTCTTGATGGGCTTCAGCTGATCATCGATGAGGGTCTTGATGGGCTTCAGCTGATCATCGATATTGGCGTGCACGTCTTCGCCGAATGCCGCACTGGGTGAAGATAGCGAAGCCAGCACCTCGGCACGCTTGACCATGTTGCGGGCTACCAGATCGCGCAGCATTGTCGTCTTGCCGGTGCCTGGCGGGCCGTTGACCGAGTAGAGCCCGGTTTCCGCAAGCGTTTCATTGAGCGTATTGATTGCAAACTGCTGCATCAGACTCATTGATTGCTCATCTTCGCCCGGCCAGCGCCCCGCTGGCATGCGGTTTAACGCCAGGTTGCGCATGAGCAACGAGCGGCCTTCGGGTAGCAGCAGGTCAGGGTGGCGGTCACACTTACCCTGAAGATATCGCGCTAGCGGCGAGCCGGGTGCCAGCCCTTTCGTTTTGGCTTGCTCGATAACCGTTTCCAGGTCGCGAATGAAGAAGCTATTGAGAATGGCAATCTCATTGATCGAAGGTGGCTCTTCATCTAATGGCGCTGTGGTTTTCTGATCTTCGGATGTATCGTGACGCGCGGATTTTAGCCGAGGGGTAAGCGCGCCCACCGCTGACCACTCCTGCGTGGCATGAGCATTGTCTTCTGCCGATTCAACGTTGCCCCTGAGCAGTTGGACGACCAGTGCTGTTGCCTCGTCCTGAGGAGCAAATGCTGTCCATCCCTGGATTGCCTTGAGCATCTCAATCAGCTCAAAGGTAGTAAGCCTGAGCGGCAGCTCATGTTCGCGCTTGAGGTTATCCGCGACCGTCAGAATGGTGTTTAGTCGTTGCTGAAATCTACCCGTCGCTTCATCAAACGCTTTGATCGTGACGTCATCCAGCGCTCCCTGCTGTAACGCACCCAGCATCCACGGCGCTGTGGAAATGGCAAAGCTCTCGCGGTCCACGATCCCGTTTTCATCGACCTCTACCGTCATCGAGCAGGTCAGCCCCTCGTCGCGGCTACGCTCTACCCAGGCCTCGGTCTTTTCCGGATATGCGTCACGTGCAATACGGAAAATTTCACTGCGTGCGAACAGGCCCAGGTAGAGCCTAAAACGGTAGTTTTTCTCGGGCCGATAATCCTTACCGGCGCATCGAACTTGCTCCGGGTTCAACCACGGCAGACAGTTCGGTGTTTCCAGCAGCTCGTCACTGCGGTAGTGAATGGCGCCCTTGCCGTGATCGATATTCTTGAGCTCGGCGGATTCGAAAAACTCGACCTTGTGCCAGAACGACAGGATGCGCTCGGCCTGAGTGGTAGCTGATGAAATGGAAGAATTCATGCCGTCGCCTTTTTCCTTGTGCGTTTGATCGGCGCCTGCGTCGCGCGCTCTTCCTTGATGCGTTCTAGCAGCGCTTTAGCGCTGTTCTCGCCGCTGATCAGCTCCGGGTTATGTGTCCGCCACTGCGCGGTCAGCTCGCCGCGAAAGGCCTTGGCGAGGATGGATTGGGTGAGGTTATTGACTCGCGTCAAGGCCTGACTCACCTGCTGCTCAATGCGGTCAGCGTAGGCAAAGAGCTGATCGACTCGGCGAATAGCTGCTGCCATTTCGTCAGGCTCTGGTAGAGCTAAACTTACATTTTTAATGTTTTGAAGATTTAGCCCTGGTTTTCCTCCTCCGTAGGCTGCTTTTAGTAGCTGATGTCGACCAGCATTTGGAGCTTTTAGTACCAGTTCTACAAAGCATGCAATCGAGGGGTCTTTCAGACGAATGAGACTAACGTGCTGACTTACAAAAGCGTTATCTATAGCTTTTTTTACTCGTGCGCACTTGGTTACATTCGCACCAGTAATCGTTAATAGTAGGTCGCTCTCTTGAACCTTAGTCCGCTGGCCTTCTATATTATTTGGGAGGCTAACGTAACAGGGATCAGAAACATTGAGCTCATCTGTGTTTATATCTTGAGATCGAATAAATAGTGAGCCTTCATCGGAGTAATATTTTGCCCAACCTCGTGACCCGCTTGTAACAAAGTTGCTCAATTTATCCAGCTTAATTGGCGTCCAGTCACTGGGTACAGAATATCTATCGGTTATTTCTATATTTTGACCAGTTAACCGCCACTCCCTCGTCAACCGCCCACTCACCGCCGCGGCGAGCACGGATTGACGAAAGCGTTTGAGAATCTCGGGAATGCGCTCCAGGCGGGCTTTGGTGTTTTCCACCTGCGCCAGCAGGGAATCGAGTTTATCGGCGATGACTTTTTGTTCTGCTACAGGCGGTAGCGCAATCGGAAACGCTTCAACAAAGGCACGTGGAACTCGGCGCAGGCCTACAGCCCCGGTCATATTCTGCGCGCCCTGCTGCATAAAAGGCTGACTTTTGATGAGTGCAAAAATCAGTGTTGATGAAATATTTATGCTAGCAGGCCTGAGAACGTAAAACTCTGAACTGCCCGCTCCAATACCATTAGGCATACCACTAACAACAGAAGCTTTGCCGTTCTCGAAACAAGGGGTTACTTTGGCGAATATGACATCCCCATCTGCAAAATTGGTATAAGATTTTTTAATTTCACCCCACAGTTTCTCTTCAAAATGCAAAGTGCCGTGGTAACAGGTAGGAGCCAAAGCCATGGGAACGAATCCAGCCACTTGTTCGGCGTTTGCTTCATTCTTTGGATTCAGCGTAATGACATCGGCCAGTGAACACTGCACCCAGCCTGTTGGTATGTTTTTTGCTGCTGTCACGCCTCACTCTCCAAGGCCGAGATCAAAGCTTCTAGCTCACTAAGAGCTTCTGTCAGCTCGCTCATCGCTTCTCCGGCCAGCACCTCAGGCGCGGGCAGGTCAGCCGCGTCGATGCTGTCCTTGTCCTTGAGCCAGCTAATATCCAGCGAATCGCTTTTGGTGTCGCGAATCCACTTGCGAGAGAAACAGCGCCAGCGAGATTTGGCGAGGCGATCGTCGCTGACGTTCTGATTTTCCTCAGTGGCGTCAGTATCGACCATGATCTCTTCAGCGTTGAACGACCACTCGCCTTCCTGTCGTGGGCTCTGGCCATTGGAATCATCTCCGAACACTTTTTCAAACGGTTTTAGGTGCTGTTCGCCAAACGGTGTGCGCTTGCCAAAGCTCGGCATGTTGGTGCGAAGGTCGTACACCCAAACGTTCTCGGTGCAACCAGTGTCCTGATATTTATCCGTCGCGCTTCCCTTGGTGAAGAACAGCACATTGGTCTTCACGCCCTGGGCGTAGAAGATGCCAGTGGGCAGGCGCAGGATGGTGTGCAGGTTGCATTTGTCCATCAGGTCACGGCGCACGTCCGCCCCTACACCGGCCTCGAACAGCACGTTATCTGGCAGCACCACGGCGGCGCGACCACCGGGCTTGAGGTTGCGGTAGATGTGCTGCAAGAAGGCGAGCTGCTTGTTGCCGGTTTTGAATGTCAGGTCGTCTCGGGTGATGCTGGCGTCACCGCCCTTACTGGTACCAAAGGGCGGGTTGGCCAGAATCACATCGGCCTTTTTCAGGCCGGCGCCCGCTAGGCCCAAGGCGTTGCCTAACAGAACCACACCCTCATCGCCGCCTTCCATACCGTGTAACAGGCAGTTCATCAGCGCTAGGCGGCGGGTGCCGGGCACTAGTTCAATGCCTACAAACGCTTTGTTTTGCTGAAATAGCTGCTCGTGTTCGTATAGGTCGGCTAGCTCATCAGTGTGCTCTTTGATGTACTGGTCGGCAGCGGTTAAGAAGCCTGCCGTACCCGCTGCTGGGTCTTGAATGAGTTCGCCGTGCTGGGGCTTTAGGCAGCGCACCATGCTATTGATCAGCGCACGGGGTGTGAAGTACTGGCCCGCGCCGGACTTGGTTTCGCTGGCGTTCTTTTCGAGCAACCCTTCGTATAAATCGCCCAGGCCATCTTTTTGCGCGCTAAACCAGTCAATCTGATCCAGGGTTTTAATCATCTGCTCTAAGTGGCGCGGCTCCCGCAGGCGGGTTTGCGCATCGGCGTACACGGCGCTGATCAGCGGGTCGGTGTGAATCAAGCGGCCGGTGCCATCGCGACCACTGGAGAGGCTGAGGAGAATGCGCTTGTAGTCGTCCAGCAGGTTAATACCGGATTTATTATTAAGGTCAGTCCAGCGGCAGCCTTCCGGCAGCGGGTGCTTTTTCAAGGTGCCCGCTTCGGTGTTCTCATGCACCATCTTTATAAACAGCAGCAGCACCAGCTCGGTCACGTAATCGGAGTAGTTGATGCCGTCATCACGCAGTACGTCACACAGATTCCAGAGTTTTTGAACGATGTCGTTGTGGGTCATGAGGTTCCTAGGGCAATAAAAAAGACTGAAGCGCTGACATGGTTAGAAAATGCCGAAATCTTTGCATGTTACCGAGCACATGTTAAGAAAAGCCGGTTTTCTATGCATGTGTCGGCTAGTTATAAAATCGAAATAGGGCCGTCATGCACTTTTGGGTGGCCACATCGCCTCATTCAGCTCTTCTAATACGCTGTCCAATTGCTCCCCGAGGACTTTATCCAGTTGCTTGGCGCCGCCTTGGAAAGCGGGCAGCTGGTTGACAGTATCTCGGTCGAGGATGACTTCTTTGGTGAGCTGCTTGGCCAGTTTTCCCAGCCACTTGCGTTGGTTGGGTGTCCATTCGTGCTGGGTATAGAGGCGATCCATAGCATCGGCTACGCGTTGTTCAAATGGCTTTAACGGTTCGCCCACGGCGGCGCGGCGGATATGGCCGATGATGCTGGCGGCGATATCCTGATTGGTATAGTTACGCACCGCACTTTGCAGATTGGCTTCCGAGTAGCCATGGTTATCCAACAAAACTTTAACGTCTTTTAACTGCTGGCGAGTAAGGTCGCGGGGGTGGTTAACCACTACGGCTAGGGCGGCAGACTGGTTGATCTGCTCGTTTATAAACGCATCGAAGCTATCCAGGTAGTCTTCCGGGCGTTTATGAACGCCGTAGCTTTGGCTGCGCTCGCGAATTTCATCGTCGTGCTCAGAAATTATCGGCATGCGTTCGCTACCCACTAGGTGCTTCACCTGGGCTAACTGGTGTACCAGGCCGCTGTGTTGACGAAGAAATGCGGATGCTTCCCTTGGTCCTAGCTTATGTAGATGTTCATGAAGCTTGCTTGGCTCCACACCCCACAAGCTTTGCAGGTCATTTAGCTTTTCTTTGAGCTTGGGGTTTTTCTCTGCCTTGGTCTCAGCTTTGCGGAGTACGCGCATTACTTTCTGACTGAGCTGGTTCAGCACCACATCAGCCTGGTTTTCGCCCTGCTGCTCGCCGGGGCTATTCAGGGCCTTTTCCAACTGTTGTTCATCGGCCAGCTCATTCACCAGCTGTTCAAGGCTGATATCGGGGTCTCGCACCAGGGGTTTCATGGTGTTGACTTCGGCTAGGGCGGCGTAGATATCCACCGGGTCGTAGATAGTGAACACGGTCTTGCCGATCTCATCGCAACGGCGGGTGGCGCGGCCAATCATTTGTTCAAAAAGAATCCGCGAGCGCACTTGGCGCATAAACACCAAATGACAAATTTTCGGCACATCAATGCCAGTGGTGAGTAGGTCAACGGTAATCGCGATATTAGGGTAGCGCTCGTTTTTATAGCGGCGGATCAGTTGGTCAACCTTATCGCTTTTGCCAGTAATTTTAGCCACCGCGGCCTGGTTGTAGTTGCCGTTATATTTTGCTTTAAAGGCGTCATCCAGCAGACGTTTGACCATGTCAGAGTGAAGGTCGGTAGCGCAGAAAATCAGTGTTTTTTCGTCTCCAAACGGGTCCAGCTCTTCGGCAAGCTGTTCGCAGATCACTCGGTTGAAGTTTTCGTTGATGACCTGGCGATTGAAGGCGTCAACATCGAAGCGCAGCTCGTCTTCAAGTTCCGTGGTATCCACTTCGCCGGTTTGGGTGTTGATCACCTCAATGGGCTTACCTTTCTCGAACTGGATGCCTTCTTGGGTCAGCAAGGTTTCATAGCGGATAGGCGGCTCGTGGTCGATTAGCCAGTCGTCTGCAACGGCTTCCCGGTAGGAGTAGGTGTAAACCGGTTTGCCGAAAATCTCGCTGGTGTGCTTGGCAGGGGTGGCGGTAAGCGCAATTTTGACCGCATCAAAGTAATCAAGCACACGGCGGTAGCTGGAAAGATACTGGCTAGCGTCGCGAGTGGCCAGCTCGCCTTCGGTCATCTCTTGGTCCAGCGTGTAGCCGCGGTGGGCTTCGTCGATAATAATGCAGTCGAATTGGTCAATCGGCGGCGGCGTATCGCTGGCAAAGATGCGCTTCACCATGGCCTGCACGGTAGCCACCTGCACGCGGGTTTCAGCTTCTGCCGCCATATCGCCCAGTTCTGCGACATTGTAGATCTTACTCAGGGTTTGGTTCTGTTCCAACGGGGCCTCGTTGAAGGCATCTATCGCTTGATCGCCAAGCGAGGTGCGGTCAACCAGAAACAAAATGCGGTGAAAGCGTTCGGTTTTTAGAAACCGGTACATCAGGCCGATGATAGTGCGGGTTTTACCGGTGCCGGTGGCCATGGCCAGCAGCGCTGAACGGGTGCCGTGGGCTAGAGCGTGCTCGGTAGCCAGTATGGCGTTTTGCTGGTACTCCCTTAACCGGAGGTAACCAAAAGGCTCTTGTTTAAGCAGCTTATCGGCGTTTTCTCTGTCTCGCTCCAGCAGGTTTAATAGGCCGCCGGGGGTATGAAAGCGGGGTAAGGCGCGGCGGGTGTTGCTGGGCTCCCTTACATCCCGAAACCACGTGCCCGACTGCTCAGCCAATTGTGGGAGGTAAGGGCGACCGTTGCATGAGTACACAAAAGGTACTTTAAAGTGCCCTTCTTCATCAGCAGGCCATGCAATGGTTCGTCCGGTAAGCTCCCAGGCGCCTACTATCGGTGGCTCAATGCTTAGGCCTTTGCTGTAGCGCTCGGCTTGGTCAATCTTGCCCGCTACATTGGTATTCTCTTTTTTGGCCTCGACCACGGCAATAGGCGTTAAGCCGCAAAACAGCACGTAGTCTGCCCGGTCTTTTTGGCCATTAGTTTGATGCGCTGACGGCGTGGGCCATTCGGCAATGGCTCGATAAGTGCCCTTCTCGGGGCGAGCACCTTTTTGATAAGTAATCTCTTGGCTGTCGGCTTCCCAGCCCGCTTCATTCAACTGCTGGTCGATCAGTATGCGTGTTAGCTCTTCGCTAAGGGCCAAGGTGTTGCTGGCAGCTTTGGTTTTGCTAGCTACCTGCTGGCGCTGTTGGCTTACGCTACTATCGCCCTGCGCGGTGAGCTGAGTTTGCAGTGCGCGGATTTTGGTTTCGTAAGCTTGCTGTTGCTGAATTAATGCCTGTTCGTGGCTTTGCGCCTGAGCTGCCAGAGCACGGGACTCTTCATCCATGGCCAAAGCCAGCGCCTCAAACTCCTGCTTCTCTTGCTTGACCAACTGGCTAAGCTGCTGGCTACTGTCCAGCGCTTTATTAGCGTGTTGAAGCTCATGGCGGAGCTTTTCAATATCGCCCTGGAGCTGGCGCAGCTGTGCGCTGGGGTCGGCGGGCGGTACAAAAGGGCCGGGCTTGAAGGCGGTGCCTGCCTTACCAAGTGAGCGGTGGAACCAGATAGCCAGTTCGCGGGCTAGCTTCAGGCCATCCATAGCTTCTTTGTGGCGTGTGCGAAATTGGTGAGTGGCTTTGTTGCCCTCTATGCGTAGTGTATGGAATAGCTCTTTTACTTGAGGTTCCAAGTGCAGCTCGCGGTTTAAGCGATAGAGCAGATCGGTTTGGCTGGTTTGCTCGTCAAACGTTACACCGGCTACGGCGGCCAAATGTTGTGCAAGCGCTTCCCCTAACTGGCGCAGCTTGATCAAGGTGGTGTTAGGGTCGCTAACGAAGGCGTGTTCGGCGGCAGTGGCCAGTTCTATAAACAGCGCATCGTGCTCAGCTAAAAAGCCAAAATTGGTGGGAGGATTGGGCGATGTCATTACATTTGCTCTCCACGTCTTTGCAATTTGGCTTTATCGCTGTCGACAAATAAAAATCATACTAATCAAATAGGGAGTACTTGGCTAAGCCTACTTTTGAGGTTGGCGCTAGGTAGTGGTTCTAATCTACTTCTGGCAATAGCCCCTTGTTCTCCTGCCAAGCTTGATTCAACCGCTGGGTGATCAATTCAATCGTGCTGGCTTTCACACCGAGATCTTTTGCTGTGTCAGAGAAGGTACTGAGAACGTCGACTATCTCTTGAACGTGCGGCTGCGCCTGTTTCCAGGTCGAGAAACCGGCATGCGTTGCCAATTGCTGAATTGCTTTAAGCGGCGGCTGCTTACCATAGCCTGCATAGGCGGTGGCGTGCTCTGCGAAAGGATGAGGGCTAAACGTTACGTCATAGAAAGGCGCTGTTTTCCATTGCCCCACATCATCCTGCAAGAACGCCCAGTTTTTACTGTGATCATCCTGATTACAGGCAAACAGATTAAACAGCGCACGGCGGAACTGTAGTTGCCCAACGGCGGGCGATTTACACAGCTGGCGACTGGCTTTGATAAGGTCGGCGTAATCCAGGCTAGGCGTTCGGAAATCGGCGTCCAGCAGCCCACAGGCGCTATGCATATGTAGACGCCCCGCAGGGTTTTGATTAATCCAATCAAACCGTTTGATGGCCAACCAGGCTCGCTCACCCTGTGGTGTCGGCATGCGCAACAACTGCCACTCTGGCGGCCCGAGGCCTGCTTTTTTAGCCAACGCCAGGTATGCCGCTTCGCAGAGGCCTTCTTCGTGACCCAGAGGTAAATGTTGCGAGGTAAACTTGACCAGCCACGCGTCATCCTCTGGCCGGGCTTTGGTTCGGCACTCGCTGAATTGGCCAGCAGGCATAAAAAGCTGCGCTTTTGGCCTTGCCCCGCCAGAGCTACCTGCTGCGACCAAGGCGCTCAGTATGTCTTCGGTTTGCCCATCGAAAACAGCCTGAGCTTGGAGCCCAAGCGTCGCTAAATCTTCGTTATCGCTTTGTGAAGGCACCGCCTCTGATTCTGGCTCGAAGGCCAGTGCGCCCATGCCACGCTGGCCCACAAACGCCAGTCGATCCATGGCGGTAAGCTGCGTAGGCGCTATGCCATGCTGGCGGAATATTCGGTCTTGTAGCAATAGCCCCCAGCCATCGGGTAAACAGTCGCCAAACACGCCGTGAAGCCCCTGGTGCGGTGTTTTCGGGGCAGGATGAAGCGCTAGGCCAGGCTGCAACGTAAAGGGCGATAGATTGCCATGTCTTTCTTCATAGCCTTGTGCGTATTGAAAAAATACCCCTTGGGGGTTTTGCGCTAATACGCCCGCAGCGACCTGTTCACCGGTTGATAGCGTGCGCGTTACATTCAGCCGCTGTGTTGGCTTAAAAGCCATGTTTGAGTACCTCATCGATCGAGGAAGGCAAGCTTGCGCTTTTCGTGTCGTGCTGGGTCAGCGCATGTAGCCGCGACAGATCATCAAGGCTCTGCCAGAGCAACAGCAGCTGGCGAAACGAGATTTGCCCGGTGAGCTCAAATTTTTTGATAGTGGGGGCGGGCACACTGCTACGTTCGGCCAACGCCGCACGCGATAATTTAGCCTGTTCACGTAAATGCCGTAGGTGGGCTGCAAAGGCATGCTGTACGTCGGAATCGTCCAATAGCAGGAAAGAGGGCATAGGTTGGTTTTCCTGAGATAGATACAGCTGTATCTATTTTAGCTGTTTTAGGCTGTTTTTGGATACTACTATATCCGTTGGTATCAAAGCCATTCTCCAGCCGTGCGATGAGCTATTGTGAGAAATACTGTTTGTGTTCCTCTGATGGAGAATTCCACCCCATGCCCATCCTACGTCACTTTACTTTAACCCTGTTGCTCGCTGTATTGAGCCTATTCTCCACCACTACCCAAGCGAACGACTCGACCTGGCAAGCGCTTGAGGAAGGTGGTTTGGTGATTCTTATGCGCCACTCGCTGGCTCCTGGTATTGGTGATCCGCCGGGATTTGAGCGTGGCCGCTGTGAGACTCAGCGCAACCTTTCTGCCGCCGGTCGCGCTCAGGCGCAAGCCGCTGGTCGTGCATTTCGTGAACGAGATATTCCCATCGCGGCGGTGTATTCATCAAGCTGGTGCCGTGCGCTGGATACCGCTGAGCTGATGGCGCTGGGGACTGTAGAATCTACCCCTTGGCTGGATTCGTTCTTTCGCGGGCGCGTTGATCAGGCGGCCATCACCACAACTGCACAAGAGCAGATTGCCGCCTGGCAGGGGCCGGGCAATTTATTGTTGGTCACTCATCAGGTGAATATCACGGCGTTGGTGGGCGGCGGCGTGGGCTCAGGTGAGATGATCGTGGTGCGCCCAGTGGATGATGCGTTTGAGGTGGTGGGGCGGTTAAGCGTTGGCGGCAATTAATGCGCTTCTTGTCTGATGCGGATAGCCTCTTTCAACTCAATTTCCTTCAATAAAACGAGGCAAATTATTCGCTCAACATCGTCTGTCTCAGGTTTTAAGCTGAAGGCAATTTCAAAAGGAGATTGTTATGTCGTCAGCGACTGCCTCATCTACTCGCCAGGTGATTGCCCAACATCCGGCCCGGCGGGACGATATCGGCGACCTGATCACACGGCGCCCGCTGCCGGGGCCGGAGCTTGATCAGCTCGACCCGTTTTTGTTTCTGAATCACCACGGCCCGCAGAGCTATCCCACCAATAACAAGGGGTTGCCCTTTGGGCCTCACCCACATCGCGGCTTTGAGACGGTGACCTTTATTCTGGAGGGCTCGCTTGCCCATGCTGATAGCGCCAGCCACCAGAGCGTGATTCACGCGGGCGGCGTGCAGTGGATGACCGCAGGCAGCGGTATCGTGCATGCTGAAGTGTCGCCGCCTGAGTTTCTGCGCGAGGGTGGCCCACTGGAGATTCTGCAGCTGTGGGTCAACCTGCCGTCACGCTTGAAAATGACCGAGCCACGTTACATAGGGCTACAGCAGGACGCCATTCCTGCCCTTGCGCTGCCGGGCGGCGGTGAGCTGAACCTGATTGCCGGAGAGTGGCAGGATAGCGCTGGCCCCATCGACACCTTGACCGGCATCTTCATGTCGACGGTAAACCTCCCTGCTGGCGCACGCGAACAGTTGCCTGTTGCACCGGGGCGTCAGGTGTTTCTCTACGTGGTGAGCGGCGATGTCATGGTCGGTGGCGAACCCGCCAAGGCCCACCATCTGATCGAGGTGGATCGGGATGGAGAGCAACTTGATATTGAAGCCTCAAGCGATGCGCGCCTGGTGTTTGGCCATGGCGAGGTAATCGATGAGCCGGTCTACTCCCACGGCCCCTTTGTGATGACCACTCGCGACGAGATTGTGCAGGCGGTCGAGGATTATCAAACCGGCAAGTTTGGCGGGCTGAACGCTTAAAGCGGCTCGCCGCGATAGTAGTGCCATAGAAACAGCGACCCCACGCTTCGCCATGGCGCCCAGTGTTCCACCATCTGGCGCGCCTGTTTGGGCGTGGGTTTGTTCTCCATGCCCTTCAGGCGGCCCAGCGCCACGCGCAGGGCAAGGTCATCCGCGGGGAAAACATTCGGTCGCTTGAGCGAAAACATCAGATAGATCTCAGCGCTCCAGCGGCCAAAGCCTCTGAGCGCAGTGATCGCGGTAATCACTTCTTCATCACTTAAATGTTCAAGGCCATCGGCGCTGAAGGTGCCGGCAAGCTCCGCTTCCGCCAGCCCCTTGGCGTATTCTATCTTCCGCCAGGAAAGTCCGGCATCGCGAAGCGCCTGACCTTCAGCATCCATCACCGCTTTAGCGTGTAACTCGGGCAGTAGGGTATTGACGCGCCCCATGATAGCGCGCGCCGCCTCAACAGATAGCTGTTGACTAACGATGGTGGAGAAGAACGTCGCAAAGCCTCTGTCACGTTCGCGGGGCGCGGGCACGCCGACTAGCGGCAGTGCGCGGGCGATATCCGGGTCGGCCTTGGCGAGTGCCGCCATGGCATCTTGAATGGTTTGATAGGCTGACGGTTCAGGCTGCATTGGCGCCTCTGCTATTAATGAGTAAAAAGCTGCTCATTTCTTGATAGCCACTTTATTTATGAGCATTAAAGTTCACATTTTTATTGCCTGAGCAATAATTTTGAGCACTAAACTACTCACTCAAGGTAGCCCGACGTTGTTGACTGTCCAAATTTTCCATCAGGGGCAATGGCACGATGCTGCTGAGTTGTGGATTGAATACCCAGTGAAAGGCCGCTGCGGACCTGCTCGTCTAGGGTATCTCATTAACTATGCGCTTGAATGGCTAGACCGTGATGACGAGTATGCTTGTAGTCTGCGGTTGCCCATTGAGCTGATGAATACCCATCAAGCACCTCGCTGGTTCGCTTTTCTTGATGACATTATGCCGGCTGGGGCCAGCCGCCGTTATTGGGTCACACAGTTGGGTATCGCGGCGCTTGCCGAAGCGGAACAGGATTATGCCTTGTTGGCGAAAGGGGCGATTGCGCCGGTTGGTAATCTGCGTATCAAGGAGGCGCTTCCTAAGCGTCCAGCAGGCAGCACATTAGCGCAGCAACGCTTTCCTTTACGTGATGTCGTGGATCGGGACAGCGACTTTCTTGCCTATGCGCAGCAGATGGGTGCCGCAGGGGGCGGGGCAGCGGGGGCAGGCGGCGAAGCGCCTAAATTATTGCTGCGCTGTACGCCAGATGATCAGGTATGGATCGATACGTATCAGGACGATCCTTACAATACCGATCAGCACTATCTGGTGAAGTTTCCCCGCGGCCAGCGCACCCAACTTGATAACGACATACTTCGCGCCGAGTACCATTTCTATCATGAGCTTGCCTCATTAGGCATGACGACCATCGACACGCAAGCAATGCGCCTGCTCGAAGGCGAGCGCTCCCCATCGCTTTGGTTGCCGCGGTTTGATGTGGGTTTTTCACAGGGAAGACGCACATTATATGGGTTGGAGTCGGTTTATTCGGTGATGGAGCAATCTCCCGGCAGCTTCTTGAACCATTTTGTGGTCATTGAGACGCTGGTTAAGCAGTTGAGTCAGCAATACCGCGTTCGCGAGGGAGGAGGATATTTTGATACAGCGCGTTTTGTCAGTGAATGGGTAAAACGCGACCTGCTCAATGTCGCTTTTGCCAACAGTGATAACCATGGTCGCAATACGGCGCTATTAAAAACGCCCCAAGGAATCTGGTTGGCGCCTATCTTTGATTTTGCGCCCATGAAGGCAGACCCGGACGGTATCATTCGTACCACTACCTGGGGGACGCCGTTTGAAGAGGGACGTGAATTTGACTGGTTCGCCATTGCCAATAATTTACACACCTATATACCCCCCGAGCAGATGATGGAAGAGTTAAAAGCGTTGGGCGCACAGTTAGTCGGGCTAAAAGAGCGGCTTTCAGCACGCGGTGTCCCGCAGGCTCTATTAGCATCGAAAGCGCTTGGGTTTGACTATCTAGACGATAAGCTAAAGCGCTGGGGGCTTTTATGAAACGCAAGGAACTCTCAAGCATTGAGCGTGAGGCTCTGCTCATGGAGCTACTGACTGAACTGATGCGTGAAGAGGTTAGTTCGGGACAGGTGCTACGCCAGTTGCGTCGCGATGTGCTGGGCATGTCGCAAACACAATATGCCGATCTGGTTGGCATTAGCCGCCGTTCGCTCTCGGATCTTGAAGCAGATAAAGCGAGCCCAACGCTTGCGCTGCTTAACCAGGTTTTTCGACCCTTGGGACTGCAGACAGGCTTGGTGCCACGTAATCGTGAGCTGCGTGAACGATGGCTGTCAGTGGCGCCTTCAACGACATCTTCTTGAGTATCATCTCTTCCTTCGTCCGCTAACTTTTTTAATGCCGCATGTTTCTACTTTCGTCTAATCCTGCGATCATTTGACGCATAACGAGATACCCACACAGACGGTATCGCAGAGGAGATAAGCATGCAGGATTCGACAGCACCGTCGTCTCAAGGGCTGGCGCGTAATCCGCGCGTGGCCGAATTTGTCTTGGCACTCGGTGGCTTTGGCATCGGCACCAGCGAGTTCGTCATCATGGGGTTGATGAACCGTGTAGCGGGTGATTTGGCGGTAACGGTGCCTCAAGCGGGCTACGCGATTAGTAGCTATGCGCTGGGCGTGGTCGTGGGGGCGCCGATCATTGCCTCGTTAGCCGCCCGTATGCCGCGGCGAATGCTGTTAATTATCCTGATGCTGGTATTTGCCGTGGGCAATATTGCCAGCGCCATGGCGCCCGGTTTCTGGTCGTTCGTCGGCTTGCGCTTTCTTGCGGGCTTGCCCCATGGGGCCTATTTCGGCATTGCGGCTCTGGTGGCGGCAGGCGCCGTGCCGGTAGATCAACGGGCACGTGCCGTTTCGAGAGTGATGATGGGCTTGACCGTGGCAATCCTTGTCGGGGCGCCTCTTGGCACCTGGGCGGGCAACCTATTTGGCTGGCAAATCGCCTTTGTGGGGGTCGGGGGTATTGCGTTGCTTACTGCGCTGTTGATTCGATTCCATGTCCCGGTTCAGCCGGTGGATACCTTGGCGAGCCCGCTACGCGAGCTTTCCGCGTTATTGAAGCAGCGCGTTTTAGTCACGTTAGCGCTGGCCTGTATTGGCTGCGGTGGCATGTTCGCCATTTTTAGCTATGTGATGCCCACCTTGACGCAACAAGCGGGCATGAGCGAAGCGTTGGGGCCGCTGGTGCTGGTGATTTTTGGTATTGGCTCGATTGCCGGCAATTTGATCGGTGGACGCATGGCCGACAAAAACCTGATGCGGGCGATCCCACGCATCTTGGTGTGGTGCGGGGTGGTTCAGGGGTTGTTTTATTTTGCTGCGAATAATGTCTGGACGGGGCTGCTGTTTGTTGGCCTGGTGGGCACCAGTATTGCCCTGGCGCCTTCGCTGCAAACCCGTTTGATGGATGTCGCTGAAGATGCCCAAACCATGGCGGCCTCGCTCAACCATGCCGCCTTTAACGGCGCCAACGCACTAGGCGCATGGCTTGCCGGGTTGGCCATCAGCGCGGGCTTTAGCTGGTCGAGTACGGGGCTTGTTGGCGCTGGATTAGCGCTATGCGGTCTGGTGATCTTTGCCGCTGGACGCTGGCTGGAAAAACGCACGCACGGCCCCTCTGTTCAATGTGCTTAGCGCGACAGCGTTATCGAACAGTGATAATTAACATGGCGATAATGGTAAATTCTTTCTAGTGTGTAAGGGTAACAATTCATAAGGAGATGACGATGCATACGCAGGTACTGAAGACGGCACGTGTAATGACGCTTGGCGCGGTAGTCGCATTAACGATCGGGTTGGCGGGCTGCGGCTCTACTACTGGAGAGCGTACTGCTAGCGGTGCCGGTGTGGGTGCTGCCGTTGGCGCGGGTGCTGCTGCCGCAACCGGCGGTAGCGTAACCCAAGGTGCGGTTATTGGCGGTGGCGTGGGCGCGGCGACAGGGGCCGCGACGGATGAAGAAGATCTCAATCTTGAGTAGATGTGGTCTTTGCCTGGTCAATAACGCTTAGCGACAAAGACCAAAGCCGCGCATGCCCATATGAAAATGATCGGCATGCGCGGCGTTATACTCAGGCCCCAGCACATTGCCGAAGGTGTCGCAGGCACCATCCCGCGCAGCGCGTAAAAACGCTCCGACCTCGCCTTCATCTTTCCAGTCATTAATAAGCGTCACTCGCTGTCCGTTCTCGAACTGAAATCCCACCACATCCAGTGCTTCGGCGGTGGCATGTTCACTGCGCCTGCCCGTTTCACGACCGTATACGTTACGACAGGCAAAGCTGCCCACGTGGTTAACCTGGCTCACTCGGCTGCCCATGATCTGTTCGGCGGCGGGTTGAAGCGCGTGACGCTCATACATGACCCACGCTAACGCCATGGGGCAAGACGCCACGAAGCTTTGATTAAACGCAACACCACTCGACTGCATGCGCACGATATTGGTGAGTGGGCAGCTCGCTGTGGGTGAGTAATCCGCAAGCGGCGTATAGCGCAGCTCGCCTTCTGGTACCGTGTCCAGGGCGGCTAAACAACCTTCACGGTCATCTGCTAGGCGATTTAGCTTAAACTGAGTCACTGGCGTAATCGGATCATCGATATGAAGCGGCGCCCACGGCGCCCACTGACGGGGAATCTCGATGATGCCCTTTTGTAGAGCAACCCCGAGGGCGATCAATGCCACGATAAAAAGCGTACTGCGCATGCCTAACTCCCTGTATGTTATCGCCAACGCTACAGTCGCAGCGATGGGTATGCGATACTGCGCAGCCTTGCTGCTCTGCTGCAGTCACTTGCGTTATTTTCGCCACTTATTTTTGCTAACTGAAGGGAACGCGCGTCATGCCCCAAGGTACGCTTTTTATCGTTTCTGCCCCCTCGGGTGCTGGCAAGACTAGCTTGGTACGTGAGCTAATTGAAAGCCTCGACGGAATCCAAGTGTCCGTATCGCACACCACCCGCGCCAAGCGCGAGGGTGAAGTGAATGGTGTGAATTACCATTTTACCCATGTGGGCGAGTTTGAAGCGATGATCGCGCGTGGCGAGTTTTTTGAGTATGCCAACGTCTTTGATAATTACTACGGCACCTCGCGCCAGGCGGTAGAGCAATTGTTGGCAGCCGGGCAGGACGTCATTCTGGAAATTGACTGGCAGGGCGCTCAGCAAGTGCGCAAGCAAATGCCGGATGCGGTGTCTATTTTTATTCTACCGCCCTCGCGTGAGGAGCTGGAACGCCGCTTGGCCAGCCGTGGCACTGATGAGCATGCGGTGATTGCCCGGCGTATGCGCGATGCGGTAAGTGAAATGTCACATTTTCATGAATATGATTATCTGGTGGTGAACGATGACTTCACGACGGCCCTTCAGGAGCTACAGTCGCTGGTGATCAGTCGACGCTTAAGCTGCCCGGTGATGAGCGAGCGTCATGCACCGCTATTGGATGCGCTCTTGTCACAGGCGCCTGCGGTCGAGTAATCTAGCAGGTCACTACTCTTTTTCACTGGGTCGGCACCGTGCTTTTTAACGGCGTCGGCCCGGTTTCGTCATAACAGGAAGGCTCCCATGGCTCGCGTAACCGTTGAAGATTGTCTTGATCATGTTGAAAACCGTTTCAAGCTGGTGATGATTTCCACCCAGCGTGCGCGCCAACTGGCTCGCGGTTCACGCGATGCGCTGCTGCCTTGGGAAAACGACAAGCCTACGGTAATGGCGCTGCGTGAAATTGCAGCAGGCCTGGTGGATCACACGGTGCTGGACGAGCCTGTTGAAGCCGCTGTGCGTCCGCGTCCCGCTATGGCACCAACTCATATCGACGATTAACATTTACAACGACACCGATAGAGGCGCGGTAGATGTTCACCATTGATGACCTGGCCGATCGACTCGGCGGCTATTTACCCCCGGATGAAATCCAGCAGGTCAAGCGCGCCTTCTACTATGCTGAGCAGGCTCATGATGGCCAGCGGCGGCGGTCCGGTGAGCCTTACGTTACCCACCCCTTAGCGGTAGCGAACATTCTTGCCAATATGCACATGGACCATCAAAGCCTGATGGCTGCCATGCTGCATGACGTTATTGAAGATACCGGTGTCTCCAAAAAGGCGCTGGAGGCTCAGTTTGGTAAGCCAGTGGCAGAGCTGGTGGACGGGGTCTCCAAACTGACCCAAATCACCTTCGAAGATAAAGCGGTCGCCCAGGCAGAAAACTTCCAGAAAATGGTGCTGGCGATGTCGCGCGATATCCGCGTCATCATTGTTAAGTTGGCCGACCGGCTGCATAACATGCGCACCCTGGGGGCCTTACGTCCGGATAAAAAACGCCGCATTGCCCGGGAAACCCTGGAGATCTACGCCCGCATTGCGGGTCGTCTGGGGATTAACACCATTCGTGTGGAGCTTGAAGATCTTTCCTTTCAGGCGATTCATCCCATGCGTGCGGAGCGCATTAAGCGGGCGGTAGGCAATGCGCGTGGCCACCGCCGCAGCGCCATGCGCGAAATCCAGCAGTCACTGCAAAAAAGTTTGGACGAAGACGAGCTTAACGGCACGGTGATTGGTCGCCAGAAGCATTTGCTGTCGATCTATAAAAAAATGCGCGACCAGCGTAAGCCGTTTGCTGAAATCATGGATGTGTTCGGGTTTCGCATTATTGCTGAGGATGTGGCCAGCTGCTACCGCATTTTGGGCGTGGTACATAACCTCTATAAACCCGTCCCTGGGCGTTTCAAGGACTATATTGCGATTCCCAAGGCGAATGGTTACCAGAGCCTGCACACCACACTATTTGGTTTTCGTGGCATGCCCATTGAAGTGCAAATACGCACTCGTGAAATGGAAGCGATGGCCAATAACGGGATTGCTGCCCATTGGCTTTATAAAGCCGGACAAACGACCCATCCGATTGCTGAAGGAAGCCACGCGCGGGCCCGGGCCTGGGTAAAAGGCCTGTTGGAAATGCAGCGCCATGCGGGCGACTCATTAGAGTTTATTGAACACGTTAAAAACGATCTTTTCCCCGACGATATTTACGTATTTACGCCTAAAGGCGACATCATGGAGCTTCCCCAAGGAGCGACCGTGATTGACTTCGCCTACACGGTACATACCGATATTGGTAATAACTGCATCGCCTGTCGTATTGATCGCCATCTGGCACCGCTTTCAACGCGTTTAGAGAGTGGTCAGACGCTTGAAATCATTACCGCTCCCGGCGCGCGTCCCAATCTTGCCTGGCTTAACTTTGTGACCACGGCGAAGGCGCGCTCAGCGATTCGTCATGCGCTTAAATATCAACAGCAAACCGAAGCGGTGATGCTGGGACGGCGGCTGCTTAATAAAGCCTTGGCGCCCTACGACACCAGCCTGGAAGAGTTGGATGAAAGTGTGATTCAGCGGGCTTTCAAGGAGCTGGATGTGACGTCCGAAGAGTCGCTCCTGGAGTCGTTGGGGTTGGGCAACCGCATGACGCACGTGGTCGCACGACGGTTAGTCGATGCAGCGCACGGTGATAGCTATGAGCATCCGGCCGTTGGTGATGGCAACAAAGCGGTCATGATCAGTGGCAGTGAAGGCATGGTGATTAACTTCGCGCGCTGCTGTCATCCGTTACCCGGCGATCCGGTGGTGGGTCATATTTCGATCGGTAAAGGCTTAGTGGTTCATCGCGCTGAGTGTAAAAACGTGGTGGATAAAAATGATCCCGATAAGCTCTTCGCGCTTGAGTGGTCGGACACCATTGATGAAGACTTCCCGGTTGCGCTGCGGATCGAAATTGAAAGCCGGCGAGGCCTGGTTGCCGAACTAGCCGGGCTGGTGACGGATGCCGACGCCAATATCGAACGGATTGGCATTGAAGAACGTGATGCACGCCTTTCATCAGTGAATTTGACGCTGTCAGTAAAAGGGCGTGTCCACCTGGCGCGGATTATCAAACGTATCCGCAACCTTCCCAATGTCGGCAAGATTACTCGACTCGCCAATTAATTTCCCTCATTGACGACACGCTGACCTGATGTCGGCGGTGGCTTCTATTGGGGGAGCGGCAAGCGTCCAACATATAACTCACAACGTATTAGTTACAACATACAAGTTACAACGTATTACTCACTACAGGAGCGACACCACCTATGAGCAATAAGGCTGTTATCAACACCAGCAAGGCCCCCGCTGCGATTGGCCCATATTCACAGGCGATTAAAGCGGGCAACACGGTTTATCTTTCGGGACAGATTCCGCTAGACCCTGCCACGATGGCGATTGTTTCCGAGGATTTCGAAGCCCAGGCACGCCAGGTCTTCACAAATCTGCAGGCAGTCTGTGAAGAGGCGGCGGGGTCGCTAAGCGATATTGTGAAGTTGAACCTATACCTGGTGGACTTGGATAATTTTGCGATCGTTAACCAAGTCATGGAGGAGTTCTTTAACGCTCCCTTCCCTGCACGGGCGGCGGTTGGCGTGAAATCACTCCCCAAAGGTAGTCAGGTAGAAGCAGAAGCGGTCATGGTCATTGGTGACTAAACCGATTGCGTCTAGGCTTTGTTGACCTCTAGAAAACCGCCCTCTTTCAGCACCTGGGCATAGCCTTCGCGATAGCTGGGGAAACGGAACTGATAGCCAGTGTCGAGAACGCGCTGGTTATCGCAGCGTTTGCTGGTGCGGCGACGCAAGGGCGACTGCATGGTATTTGTTGCATCTACTTTCAACTGCTTTGCTAGCCACATCATCACGTTATGCATGGTGACCGGCTCGCAATCGCTGCCCAGGTAAACGTCAGACGGTGTCTGGCCGCTTTCCTGATAGCGAATCAGATGAGCGATAATACCGGTGCAGTCGTCGCGATGAATGCGATTTGAGTAAATCACAGGAGTGATCGCGGCAACGCGGCCTTCGGCAACTTGATGAATCAGCCGATCGCGGCCTGGGCCGTAAATGCCGGAAAAACGGATGACGGTGCCGGGCAGCGTATGGTTGATCAATGCCTGTTCTGCGTCGCACATCAGGTTGCCGGAAAAACTGGTCGACTCCGTAGGACTCTCTTCGTTAACAGCTTCGCCTTCCTGCTGGCCATAAACGCTGGTGGAGGAAACGAAGAAGATGCGCCGCGGCGGTTTTTTGTGCTGTTCCATTACTTTCAGCACGTTTTTTAGACCGTCGGGATAGGCGCTTTGATACGCGCTCTCTTCGAAACGGTCGGCGCTGACGGTATATACCACATAGTCGGCGTGGGGAAGGCTGGCGGCATTGGCATCTTCGAGGTCGTTCAAGTCCAGTTTTAGCGGTTTAATACCGGTGCCTTTTAAGGCCTCGACGTTGCGACGTAAGCCAATCACCTGGTGCCCTTCATTGAGTAATTCGCGCCCAAGGTTGATCCCTATATCGCCACAGCCGATAATCAGTATGGTTAGCTTCACCATGCACACTCCTCTTGATTAATATTCCCTATTAGATACAAAGTCTCTACCAAATATGACATTGTCTGATGAGACGTCTGTCGGCAGAGCTTGCTTGTCCTTTTCCGTCCCGCTGACTGTCATGATTTAGTCACGAGCTGCTACGAGAGGATGCCACTGGCACCGCTATGACTTTAACAGAACTTCGCTACATCGTAACCCTCGCTCAGGAGCGCCACTTTGGTCGTGCGGCAGAACGTTGTCACGTCTCGCAGCCCACGCTTTCCGTCGCGGTAAAGAAATTGGAAGAGGAGCTAGATACGCCGCTATTTGAGCGTTCCAAGTCCACGGTACAGGTCACGCCACTCGGGGAAAAAATCGTTGCCCAGGCGCAGCGGGTGCTCGAGCAGAGCACGCTAATTTTTGAGCTGGCAAGTTCAGGTAAAGATCAGTTGGCTAACCCGTTGCGGATCGGGGCGATTTACACGATCGGGCCTTACCTGTTCCCCCATTTAGTGCCCGAGCTTGCCAAGGCGGCGCCACAGATGCCGCTTTACATTGAAGAGGGGATGACGGGCACCCTGCGCGCCAAGCTAAGAAGTGGTGAGCTGGATGTGATTATTGTAGCACTGCCGTTTACCGAGACCGATGTTGTCACCAAGACGATTTATGAAGAAGCCTTTGAGGTGTTAATGCCCGCCAATCACCCTTGGGTGGCGCGCGATGCGATCAATAAAGAAGATCTACTTGAAGAGCGGCTGTTGTTATTAGGCGAAGGCCACTGTTTCCGTGATCAAATCCTGGAAGCCTGCCCGGCGATTACCCAAAAGCTCAATAGTCCTCACAACACGCTAATCGCGGAAGGGGGCTCGCTGGAAACCATTCGCCATATGGTAGCCTCTCGGCTGGGTATTACAGTGCTTCCGCAGTCCGCGTTAGGTACTAACCAATATGAAAATGCCATGTTGGCCAGCCGTCCCTTTGTGGACCCGGCACCGTCCAGAAGTGTGGCGATTGCCTGGCGGGCCAGCTTCCCCCGGCCCAAAGCGATTGAGGCGCTGATTCAGGCGATCAGCCACTGTCAGCAGCCCACCAAGGCCGTGAAAAGCGTCCCATGAGTGACCTCTTGGCCCCCGTTACCGCGCTGAAAGGTGTCGGCGAAGCGCTAGCATTAAAGCTTGGTCGGCTGGGGGTAGAGCGTGTCAGCGATCTACTGTTTCATCTGCCGCTGCGCTATCAGGATCGTACCCGCTTAACGCCCATTGGGTTACTGCGCGCTGGGCAAGAAGCGGTTATTGAGGGGGAGGTCACCGCCTGCGATGTCGTCAAGGGGCGTCGCCGCAGCCTGCTGGTACGGTTACGCGATGCCAGCGGTATCTTGAGCCTGCGCTTTTTCCACTTCTCGCCTGCTCAACAGCAGCAGTTGCGCCCCGGTGCCACCGTGCGGGCCTTTGGTGAAGCGCGGGCTGGGGCCACCGGTTTAGAAATTTATCACCCTGAATACCGGCTTAGTGGCGGCAGCGAAACGCCGGTGGAAGAATATTTCACGCCTATTTATCCCACCACCGAGGGCCTGAATCAGCCACGCCTGCGGGCCTTGGCCCAGCAAGCGCTTGGGCTATTGGATGACGCCCCACACGCCTTGCCAGATGTGATTCCCGATACGTTACTTCAGCGCTTTCAACTACCGGGGCTTCACGCCAGTTTGCACTTGTTGCACCAGCCGCCCCCCGACGTGAATATCGATCAGTTAACCAGCGGTCAGCATCCGGCTACCCGCCGTCTGGCGCTAGAAGAGTTGCTCGCCCATCAATTAAGCCTGCGCGAAGTACGTCTGCGTATACAGGCGGATGGCGCGTCCTCCTTGCCTTCCGGGCGAAGCCTGCAGGCACGCTTTTTGGCTCAACTGCCGTTTGCCTTAACCGGCGCCCAGCGGCGCGTGTTGGAAGAAATAAGCCACGACTTAGGCCGCCCGGCTCCCATGTTGAGGCTAATCCAAGGCGACGTTGGTTCGGGTAAAACCGTGGTAGCCGCCATGGCGGCTCTGAGTGCCCTGGCGGGTAACTGCCAGGCAGCCATCATGGCGCCCACGGAAATCCTTGCTGAGCAGCACTATCGCTCATTTAAAGCCTGGTTCGAGCCGCTGGGTATCGAAGTGGCGTGGCTGGCAGGCAAGCTCAAGGGTAAAGCGAGGCTGGATGCCAAGGCGGCGATTGCCGATGGACGTGCGCGCATGGTGGTGGGCACCCACGCGCTGTTCCAGGATGATGTGCACTTTCAGTGTTTGGGGCTAGCGATCATCGATGAGCAGCATCGTTTTGGTGTGCATCAGCGCTTGGCACTACGCGAGAAGGGCGAAGCGGGAGGCCTTACGCCACACCAGCTAATCATGACTGCGACGCCGATCCCTCGCACCCTGGCCATGAGCGCCTATGCGGATCTGGATGTCTCGGTGATCGACGAACTACCGCCCGGCCGAACGCCGGTGAAAACCGTCGTGGTCCCCGACGAGCGACGCCCCGAAGTGGTAGAGCGCATTCGGCTCGCCTGCAGCGAAGGCCGCCAGGCGTACTGGGTATGTACGCTGATTGATGAATCCGAGGTGTTGCAGTGCCAGGCCGCCGAGGTTACCCGCGATGAGTTGACCGTAGCGCTGCCCGAGTTGGCCGTAGGCTTGGTTCATGGGCGCATGAAGTCGAGCGAGAAAGCCGAGGTAATGACCGCCTTTAAAGCGGGCGAACTGGATTTGCTGGTGGCTACCACGGTGATTGAAGTGGGGGTCGATGTGCCCAACGCCAGCCTGATGATTATCGAAAACCCCGAGCGCCTAGGGCTTTCGCAGCTTCACCAGTTACGCGGACGGGTAGGGCGTGGCAGCACGGAGAGCTTCTGCGTGCTGCTTTATCATCCGCCGCTGTCCAAAAGCTCACGCCAGCGTTTGGCCGTCATGCGCGAAACCACCGATGGCTTTCGCATCGCCGAAAAAGACCTGGAGATCCGTGGCCCCGGTGAAGTGCTCGGTACCCGACAAACCGGCCTTGCCCAGATGAAAATTGCCGACCTGGAGCGCGATGCAGACCTGTTGGAGCGGGTGAGCGCCCTGGCGCAAACGCTCCAAGGCGAAAAAAACGTCACTAGCGTGCTGGTTCGCCGCTGGCTGGGCGAAGCGGCGGGGCGCTATGGGCAGGTGTGAGCGTTGTGGTTAAGCGTTAGCGGTGTCGCTGCTTGGTACGGACGCGTCAATCTCCACCAATCGATTAGCGGCTTCAGCTAGCGGTGGTAACTGTGCCGTGATCAAGCGTAGCTGGCTCTGGATAGGGCGATAGGGAGTCATGGCCTGTTCATCTGAACTCACCCCCTTCTGTGCATCAAGCTGGGTTAATAACTCATTGGCTTGATCCGTTAGCGACTTAACCGGCTGGCGCTTATTGAGTTGTTCAGCGATCTGACCCAAATACTCATCGATACGTTTGGCCACCGGTACCAGCGTGGCGTCGTCTTCATCGTCAGCTAACTGGTGACGATGAGCACCCAGCGCAGAAAGGTGGCTAAGGAGAGTGTTGGATAACACCAGAAAGCGTAGTCCGTTGTCCGCATCCAGCTTACGGTAGTGCCCCGGTTCATGAAGCATATTCGTGAGCAGAGTAGAGAGCGCCGCGTCAGCGTTATGGGCGTTGCGCCGCGCAAGCCGGTAAGCCAAGTCATCCTGTTTGCCCGCTGCGTACTGATGAATAATCTCTTCCAGGTAGCGGCGATGGTTATTCAAGGTATGGGCAGCCTCGCGGTACAGCCTGCGCCCCTGCCAGTCGGGCAGAATGAAAAATACGGCCAACCCTGCGATGAGCGAGCCAATCAAGGTGTCGAATAGACGCGGCAAGATAAGGTTAAAGCCGTCACCTACCTGATTGAAACTACATAAGACCAATAGCGTGATAGACGCCGTGGCGATCACATAGTGCTTTTCGCGATTAGCGAAGAAAGAAACGCCCGCGGCGACGGCGATCATGCTTTGCACCAGCGGATGCGGAAAAAGGCTGATAGACACCCAGCCCAGCACCAGACCCAGCACCGTGCCAATAATCCGTTGAGACAGAAACCGCCGGGTGGTGGCGAAGTTGGGGCGGCATACAAACAGCGTGGTGAGCAGAATCCAAAAGCCCTGCTCCGGGTCGATCCACTGAAGGAGGCCGTAGCCAATCATCAATGCGATAGAGAGCCGCACGGCGTGGCGAAAGGTGGGAGAGCCAAGCGTAAAGTTAAGGCGTACCCGTTTCCATGCTTCAAGCAGCGACGAGGGGGAGCGATCATACAGGGAACTGTCCCGGCGTTCTTCGCTGGCATCGGGATTATGCGCACTGGCGAGCTGGCTTTCCAGAGTCGCCAGATTGTCGGCTAACGCGCTCAGCGGATAAAGCAGCGGACGCCATTCAGGTTTTCCGTGGTCACGCAGGTTGTCGATAGACGCGTGCAGGTCGGCCAGGGCTTCTTCACTTTGCTGGTGATCGAATGGACGGTTGAGCAGCAGCGATTTAGCCAACTGACGACAGGCGCGGCCCTGCTGGTCCAGCAGCCGCTGACAGCGAAATAATACATCATGATGGAAAAATGCTTTGCTGAGGGCGCTGTAGGGGTAGTGGGTGGAACTAGCGCGTTCGTGAATATCCTGAGCGATAAAGTAGATGCGTAGGTAGCGGTTGAGCTTGCGGTCGCCGCGCTGGCCCTCTAAGCGCCTGAAAATCATTTCCTTGGCTTGGTTAAGTGCATCGACCACCTTACCGTTCTGGCGTGCTAATGCCACCCGGCGTGCTTCCACATCAACACCGCGTACCGGCTCAAAAAGCGCTGATTTCAGTATTAAGAACTCGCCTAGCGCCTTGTATACCCGTGCCATGCTCTGCTTGACCGGCTGGCGTGAAAACAGTGCGCACCATACTACCGATATTAGCCCATACCATACGGCTCCGGCCAAGAGCAGCAGTTGGCGGGCCGCCACGTCTTCATCCACCCCACCGTGCTGTTCAATGTTGATCATCGAGTAAATCGACAGTATCAGCGTGCCCGACGCAATCGTGGCGTAGCGTTGGCCAATGGCACCGAGCATGATCAGCGTAAAGGATGACATCCCCAGTCCGATGACAAACAGCCACGGCCATGGAAATAGCCACTGCACAATAAACGAGGCCGAGGTGAAGCAAATCAGCGTTACCAACAGGGCTTGCAAGCGACCTTGCCAGCTATCATCGGTTTCAGACAGCGCGCAGGCGATAATTCCCAGGAAAAGCGGGATCACCAGCGCCACATTCCCCATTAGGCCGCTGAACAGCAGCGCTCCGCTGAACGCTATAAACACGCGTAGGCTGTAGGCGAACTTATCGAGAGTCCAGAGGCGCCGAAGCGGCAGCGAAATAGGCATTAAAAGCTCTTATGGGTAATTGTTAGACTTTAGTATAAATAGGTAGGTGTTAGATGTCGCTACCTTCGCTCTCAACGGTTGCGTGTTTTAAAACGTGTTCTAAAAAATAGTGCATTAAAGCCCTATGATTGAAACGATAACCTTTCGATACTCGGAGTCACTCTAAAAAAAACAGGGACACTCTGATGGATCTTAAACTTTTGCTGAACTGGCGCCTTCACCTTACTGTGATTGTGACGTCGATGTTTGCCGAATGGATCGGCATTGTACGCATTCCCTTGGGCCCGGGGACACTGCTGTTACTTCCCCTGCTCTACGCTTTTGTGATTGGCGTTCTGTTCAACCCTCATCTTTTCTCCGCCATGGGTAAGGTGATTCCCAGGCCGGTCAGCGATGCGGCAGGCCCGATTATTTTGATTGCTATTTTGCCGTTTATTGCCAAGTTTGGCTCTACTATTGGCCCCGCCATCGAGCAAATTATCGCTGCTGGCCCCGCGCTGATCCTCCAGGAACTAGGCAATCTGGGCACTATGCTGATCGCGCTGCCCTTTGCGGTTTTAGTTCTCAAAATGGGGCGTGAAGCCATTGGCGCCACCTACTCTATCGCCCGTGAACCTAATATTGCCATTATTTCAGACCGTTATGGGCTAAGAAGCCCGGAGGGCATCGGTATTATGGGGGTTTATGTGGTGGGTACCATGTTTGGTACGCTCTACTTCGCGCTAATGGCGGGTTACATCGCGTCGCTGGATATTCTTGATGTTCGTGCACTGGCCATGGCCTGCGGGGTGGGCAGTGGCAGTATGGTAGCGGCGTGTTCGGCGGCCTTGGCTGAAGTCGTGCCTGGCTCGAAAGATGAGCTGCTTGCGTTTGCAGGGGCCAGCAACCTGCTTACCTATGCTACCGGTCTGTATATCTCACTATTTATCGCGTTACCGGTGACCGAGTGGATGTATAAGCGCTTAACAGGTTCACGCCAGGAGGTTCGCCATGAAAGCTAATGAGAGTACGGTCGATCAGTTCGACGCTGAAGCGCTTAA
This sequence comes from Vreelandella sulfidaeris, assembly GCF_042429665.1. Lineage (GTDB taxonomy): Bacteria > Pseudomonadota > Gammaproteobacteria > Pseudomonadales > Halomonadaceae > Vreelandella. Next base: position 141,615 of record NZ_JBHMAC010000013.1, read on the forward strand.
AGAGCTTCGTCCGGAAAACCAGCTTGGTAAAACCGCGCTGGTACTGGCAGCGGTGTGTATCGCGGCGTGGTTTAGCAATATCGTCAACGGTTCTCCGTTGTTAGATGCGCTTCCAGGCATGTTGATTCTATATGTCATGGTTATCATTGGTTTGGTGATAGGCCGGCTGTGTCCTTTTTACCTGCCCAGCGTCGCGTGGGTCTCGTTGATAAGCATTATTGCCACGTTACCGTTGTTTCCGGGTAATGGTTGGATAATCACTAGTCTCGCGGAGGTGGACTTCCTGGCGGTGGTAACGCCGGTATTGGCTTACGCTGGGCTGGCGCTTACCGGGCGTGAATTCGCCATGTTTAAGCAAACCGGCTGGAAACTGGTGATAGTGGCCTTGCTGGTCTTCACCGGCACGTTTATCGGCTCTGCCGTTGTCGCCCATATCATGCTTTAAGGAGAGGGCGATGACTGCCTTAGTAAATTTACCGAATAGCGAAACATTAAACGCGTGGCGCCACGAGTTTCACCAGCATCCTGAAACTGCGTTTGAGGAGCACCGCACCAGTGCGCGTATTGCCGAGTTGCTGACGGAGTGGGGCTTTGAGGTAACCACCGGGATTGCTGGTACCGGTGTGGTAGCCACCCTGGATGGTGAACAGGGTAAAGGTAAAACCATTGGCCTACGGGCCGATATCGACGCCCTGGATATTCGCGAAGAGACGCAGTTGGCATACGCGTCTCAAACGCCCGGCAAAATGCACGCCTGCGGCCATGATGGTCATACCACCATGCTATTAGGCGCCGCCTGGGCGTTAAAGCAGCAGCCAGCGTTCAAAGGCCGGGTAGTGTTTATCTTTCAGCCCGCTGAAGAGAATGAAGGTGGCGGCCGAGTCATGGTCGAAGAGGGGTTATTTGAGCGCTTCCCTATGGACGCTGTGTATGGCCTGCACAACTGGCCGGGGCTGCCGGTAGGTGTTGCCGCGGTGCACGATACGGATGTGATGGCCGCCTTCGATATCTTCAGCCTAACGTTGACCGGCAAAGGCTGCCACGCGGCGATGCCGCACCTAGGGGTCGATACGGTGCTGGCGAGCTGCCAACTGATTAGCCAATTGCAAGGGTTGGTGAGCCGCGAAACGCCGCCGGACAAATCTGCCGTGCTGAGTATTACCAGTATCAACGCGGGCGATACTTTCAATGTGATTCCCGAGCAGGTAGCGCTTCGCGGCACGCTGCGCTGCTTTGATATGACGCTAAAAGAGCATTTGGAAGCGCGCTTCAAGCAGGCCATTGCCAGCCTAGCTGATTTTCATGGTTTAACGGTCGATTTGGATTACCAGCGTTGTTATCCCGCCACCATTAACACCCCTGAACACGCCCAGCACTGCGCCGCGGTGCTTGAGCGTTTGCTGGGTCGCGATAACGTTCGGCTCAATCCACCGCCAAGTATGGCCTCTGAAGATTTCTCGTTCCTGCTTGCCGAGCGCCCAGGGGCGTATATCTGGATGGGCAACGGTGAGGATTCTGCTTCGCTCCATAACCCGCACTATGACTTCAACGATGCGCTGTTACCGCTAGGAGCACGCTACTGGGTAGAGCTGGTAAGGGCGCTACTCGTTTAACCCAAGATCGTTACTTAATTCGCCTTATTCGCTCTCTAATGCCTGCTGGGTAGGGGAGCGTCTACGCCAAATATCAACATCGAACATAGCGTCTGGTTACCCAAAAGGCGCTTAGGGGATTTTAGAATGTCTTTAACCATTACGGTCATTGGGCTGGGGCAGATGGGCGGCAATATGGCGCTCACTCTTAAAGCCGCCGGATTTGCAGTGACCGGCAGCGATGTATTTGAAGCCGCACGTTCAAGGCTCGACGCGCTCGGCTTAGCCGTCGTTGCTCCTGATGCCCTGCCCACAAGTGACGTTTACTTACTGTCATTGCCCACGTCCGCCCACGTTCGCGAGGTTATTGAGCAGTCTCCTGGCTTACTCACCCTGGCCCCGAAAGGCAGCGTCATTGTTGATACTTCCACCAGCGACCCCGCCGTTAGCCGAGAGCTGGCCGAAAAAGTCGTCGCGGCGGGTCTTCAATGGTTGGATGCTCCTGTTAGCGGTGGTCCAAAAGGCGCGGCCAGCGGCAAGTTGGGTATGTTGTTAGGCGGTGATGAAAGCACTATCGAACGCGTTACGCCCATGCTGGAAGCCATGTCAGCCAAGCGTACCCATGTGGGCGGTGCTGGCAGCGGCCATGTGGTCAAACTCGCTAATAATTATCTCTGCGCGGCACATTTACTGACGACGGCAGAGGCAGTGGCGATGGCATCCAAAGCTGGTGTTGACCCCGCCGCCTGCCTGGCGGGGATCAACAGCGGCTCTGGACGCAGTGCGATAAGCGAGGTGAATTTTCCCGAGTGGGTGCTGAGTGAGCGCTTTGATTCAGGCTTTACCACTGGCTTGATGCGTAAGGATCTGCGTCTGGCACGGGAGGCCGCTGAGCAACTGGGTCTCCCCTTGCCGCTGTTGCAAGCGGTTGTCGATGCCTGGCACGAAAACACCGATTACCCCGTCGATAGCGATGATTTTAACCATATCACCACGCCGATCTTAGCGTGCGCCACGCAAGCGGAGAGCAACGAATGAACGCACTTAGTCAACATGCCTGTGACCAGCTTGCAAAGCTGCTTGAAAACTTCGGTTTAGCCGCTGAAACACCGTTAAGCAACTGGATTGATGGTGGTTTAGTAGCTGGCGAAGGAGAAGTGATCACCCTAATCAATCCGGTCACTGGGGAAACGCTGTTGAGCTATCGCGACGCGGGCGCTGCGCTAATTGAACGTGCGGCTCAGGCGGCTTGGCAAGGACAGCATGAGTGGATGGCGTTAACTGCCAGCGAGCGTGGACGTCGCATGCATGCGGCACTACGTGGGTTAGAGGGTCATGAAGAGGCGCTGGCGCAGTTGGAAAGTGTTGTGGCTGGTAAGCCAATCCGCGACTGCCGGGCTGAGGTTGGCAAAGTGCGGGAGATGTTTGAATACTACGCGGGCTGGTGCGACAAGCAGCATGGCGAAGTGATTCCGGTTCCTACCTCTCATCTTAACTATGTGCGTCATGTGCCCTATGGCGTCGTGGGGCAAATTACCCCCTGGAACGCACCGATGTTTACCTGCGCCTGGCAGCTGGCTCCGGCGATAGCGGCGGGCAATGCGGTAGTATTGAAGCCTTCTGAGCTGACGCCGTTCTCATCGGTGGTGATTGCGAAGCTACTTGAAAATAGCGGCCTTCCTAAAGGGCTTATCAATATCGTCAACGGGCTGGGCAAAACGACTGGTGCAGCGCTGACCGATCACCCCGTCATCAGTAAGCTGGTATTTGTAGGGTCTCCCCAGAGTGGCCGCATGATTGCCGAGGCGGGCGCACGGCGTTTAGTGCCCAGTGTGTTAGAGCTGGGGGGGAAGTCGGCTAATATCGTGTTTGCCGATGCCAAGCTGGATGAAGCCGTCGCAGGCGCCCAGGCCGCTATTTTTGCCGCCGCCGGACAGAGCTGCGTGGCAGGGTCACGCTTACTTATTGAACGCTCGGTTTTTGACGACGTCACGACTCGTCTGGCCAGGGCCGCCGAGCAAATTGAGGTGGGCTTGCCCAGTGATGAAGCGTCCCGTATGGGCCCGCTGCAGAATCGCCGTCAATTTGAGCAGGTCACTCGCATGATCGAAGCAGCAGTGGCGGCAGGCGCACGAGTATTGACGGGGGCTAAGCGCTCGGTGGGGCTGCCAGAGGAAGCTCAGGGCTACTTTATCGCTCCGACCGTGCTGGTCGATGTGACCCCTGATATGGAGATTGCTCAACAAGAGGTATTTGGTCCAGTACTGATCGCCATGGCCTTTGATGATGAAGCTGGGGCGATTCAGCTCGCCAATGACACCCGCTTTGGGTTAGCTGGGGCCGTCTGGAGTCAGGATGTTGCGCGAGCGCATCGTGTGGCGGGGCGCTTGCGAGCCGGAACCGTATGGATCAATAGTTACAAAGCGATCAGCGTGATGTCCCCATTTGGCGGCTTTGGCGACAGTGGTTTTGGTCGCTCCAGTGGCTTGGATGGCCTGCGAGAATATACGGTGCCCCAAAGCGTTTGGGTGGAAACGGCCCCGGAGGCGAGTGTGGCGTTTGGTTACGGTAGCGGTGTTGGTTGATTACTGACGGTCGACTCAGGATTACGGAAGGCTTGCATCCAGCGTTGTAAATGGCGCAGCAGCAGAATACTGGCCTTGGGCTGTTGGCGACCTACGCGTGTCACCATATGGGCTTGGGAACGCTGAAAAAGCGGATCGTCAACCGGGCGCGCGATCAGGCTACCAATTTCAAGGTCATGAGCGACGGCAAAGGCGGGTAACAGGGTAATACCCATGCCGCTGCGTACGTACTGCGCCAACACCACCATGGAGTTAGTGTTCATTGCTAGGCGCGGGGCGATCCGCGCCTGTTGAAAGGCTTGATCAATCATTTGACGCACCCCGTGGGAAGGATCCCACATGGCCATGGGTTGGTCGCTGAGCTGGGTGAGTGTCAATGGACCGGCATGGCTGGCGAGGGGGTGGCTGGGCGACAATATTGCCATCAGTGGCTGCGGGCTGGAGGCCCAGAAGCGAAGCTGAGGATGGGTTCGCTCATGAAACATTAAACCTATATGGCTATGATCATCAACGACGGCTTCAATAATACCTGAGGTGCCCGCGATATGAATATCGAGTTGGATGCCCGCATACAGTTGGGTGAATTCATGCAGGGGGGAGGCGACTAGGTCGCTCACAAATCCTTCGCCGACAGTGAGAGATATCCGGCCGGTTTCCAAGCGTTGATATGCCTCAAGCGAGGCAATGAAATCTTCATCAAGGGTGCCGCGACGCTCGCAGTACGCAAGCAGCATCTCGCCTACCTGGGTAGACGAAATACCCCCCCGGTGACGCTCTATAAGGGTAGCACCCAGGGCTTCTTCCAATAGTAAAATTTGTCGGCTGACTGCCGAAGGCGCAATGTTTAAGCGCGCCGCTGCGCGGCGCACTGAGCCAGACTCAAGGGTAACGCGAAAATACACTAAGCGTTGATGAGGGATGTCCATCGGTAGCTGTTCTACCTTGTTGGCGGTTAATCATGGTGCCAATGGAGCTTTGCTACATGTACTTGAGTAACTTTTGTAGCTTATTCATATCGGCAGAATCACCTACTAAACGTACGTTGCCGCTCATCATACCGTCGAGAAAGGCTTGCTGGGTTGGTTTTTTAAGAACGCTTAACGCCGTTTCCTGATCGCGGAAACGTAGTTCAAGATCTAGGTCAATAGGTAACCCTTTACCGGTACTGATACCTTTCGGCGTCATCCGATAATGGCGAGCAATGCTTAGATCTTCCGTGGCAATTCCCCAGTCTAGACCGCGCATACGCTCTAATTGCTCACGAAAGCGCGGCTTGCGGCGCAGGGCACGTTTGAGCATCACGCCCAGCAGCCACAGCGTCAGCTTGAGTTTCATTAGGAAACCGCGTCTTTAAGCGCTTTGCCTGGTTTAAAGGCAACATTTTTACTAGCCGGAATTTGCAGTGGAGCGCCGGTTTGAGGGTTTTTACCGGTACGGGCTGCACGCTCACGTACGGTGAAAGTACCAAAACCAATCAACGCGACATCTTCGCCTTTCGCAGCGCTGTTAGTGATTTCATCAAGAATTACATTGAGTACTTGGCCAGCCTTGTCTTTGGATAGATCAGCACTTTCAGCGATGGCAGCAGCGAGTTCAGGTTTGCGCATAAGGTATCTCCCTTGAGTAACGTTTCAACGTAAAGCAATGCAGTATTGATGGATGCGTCATCCGAGTAGGTTACTGTTTCAAGCCTAGTCGTGCACGCGGCGAACATCAGCCTAGCAGCGCAGGGGCTGCTCTGGAAAGCTCCACTTTCCTTCTCACGCAGCCGCCTGTCAACGCAAAACCAATCAAACGTCCGTCTTTATTTTCTGCTAGGGCGCTGATATCGCTCCCATCGCCTTCAATTCTCCAGCGCTCGGGGGGAGATATCGGGGGGTAAGCCACCACGGGTAGCAGCGGCGTTTTTACCACCACCGGCCAGGCGCCAAAACTAACGTCAGTGGGCGTGCCCGACAGGGTGGCCGCTAGCGCCTTGGCACTCGCCTGCAGAGGCTGGACATACATGGCGTTAACCCCGCTCACACAGGCGACATCGCCTAACGCGTAGATATTCGGATGCGATGTGCGTAGCTGGCGGTCAACCGCTATACCACTTGCCGATACCGTTAAGCCGGCCCTCTCGGCAAGTGTAGAGCGTGGTGAGAGGCCAGTAGCCATCAACACAATATCAGCGTTGACGGCGTCGCCATTCGCGAGGCATAGATGTAAGTTGTCATCGCTGGTAAGCGCGATGGAGTCAATCGAGCGACCCAGGTGGAGCTGGATTCCTGCTTCGCTAAAGGCATTGCTTAAGGCGACCCCTAAAGGCGGTGGCAGCAACCTTGGGAGCAAGGTGCCCTCAGGAGCGATCACATCGACGTGATGGCCTCCGGCGTGCAAATCGTTGGCAAATTCACAGCCGACTAGCCCAGCCCCTATTATCGCCACTTTTGCCGGGCTGTGGCCTAATGCTTGATAAAACTGGCGGTACTCGTCCAAGTCGTTAATGGTAAAGCAGCGTGAGGCCACCGAGGGATCAAGGCTAAATGGCTGCCGTGGAGCGGCACCAGTGGCCAGAACGATGTCGTTATAGCCAAGCCGCACGCCATTGCTACACTGGACCTGCTGGCTACCTACATCCAACTGCGTGACATGGGTGTGGGGAAGTAACTGTACGTTGAGGTCGGTGGCTAGCGCGCTGGCGCTACGCTGGGCCAGCATGTCAGGCTCGATACGCTTAACAAAGCCGGTGGAAAGTAGTGGTTTACTGTACTCATCGCCACTATCAGCGCTAATCATGGTGATTGAGCGTTGGTCGCCCTGGCGCCGCAACGCGCGTGCCAGACCTACACCGGCCATTCCAGTGCCAATAATCACTAGCTCAGCGTGCGACGTTGAAGCTGCCTGCGTGTGGGAGGATGCGAGCATGCAAACACCAAAAGAGTTACTGGAAAAAAAGCCTTTAAAGGCATTATGTTATACTAATTTTCTCTGTTTTTGTCGCCTTGGAGACGCTGGTTGATGATGAAATTTTTGCTCTCCGAAAAGGCTGTGCTTACGTTTACGGCTTTGTATACTGCTGCGTTTACAGCCTATTTCATCGTTAATTTTAATGTTGAATTTATTGGTTATATCGGGGTAATCGTGTTTGTTTTTGCCCTACTTTACGGAACTCTCGATAAAACCCGAATTCCAGCTTCCCTCTTGTGGGGCATCTCTATCTGGGGATTGCTGCATATGATGGGAGGAAGTGTTCCAACCGGCGATGGCGTACTCTACACATGGCGGATGGTCACCCTCTTTGACGGCGGCGGGGAGTTTTATATTCTCAAGTTTGATCAATTCGTGCATGCCTACCTTTATGCCGTCGTCGCATTGTTATTTCTTCACTTATTGAGAAATTATTTGGGACAGAAGCACCCACCCCTACTTATTGGCTTTATCGCGCTGATGGCGGCGCTGGGCGTAGGTGCGGTCAATGAAATTATCGAGTTTGTTGCCGTGTTGCTAGTGCCAGATAACGGGGTCGGTGGCTACTACAACACATTGCTTGACATTGTTTTCAATTTTACTGGGGCCATCCTGGCTGTCTTGGGTTTTTATCTCTTTCATGGCAGTGCCAAACGTGGCAAGTGAATGGAAGTCTTTCCTTGAGGATTAATTACTCTGGCTTGCGCTAGCCTCATCCCAGGTGATGAGCGTCTATCGCATGCTCTCCTTCATGTTGGCAGTTGAGGCAGAATGGGAGGGGGAGCAACGCTGGTCTCCAGCCTTACTTTATGGTCTAACACACTGACATTACTCTATGAATCCAGATCTATGAATCCAGACGTAAACACAGTACGGTGGCAAGCTCCCCTTTTTCCGCGTTGGCGGCCGGTAGCAGCGGCCCGTCCGGCAATGAGTGTCGCTTGGTGGCAGTGGGTTGCCTCTACCGATTCACTTACCGCCCGCTTAGTGGCGGCTAGTGGTGATAGGTGTTTTCGAGTGCGATTGCTGCGCCAAGACATCGGCTGGCCGCGACAGGATGAGGCTCAGGCATTGGGCATTGCCCCTAAACGGTTGGCTTGGCTGCGCGAAGTAGCGCTATGTGTCGATGAGACGCCCTGGGTCGTTGCGCGTTCGGTTGCCCCATTAGCGCAGCTCAAAGGGCAACGTTTGGAGCGTTTGGGTGAGCGCTCATTGGGTAGTTGGTTATTTCGACAGCCCGATTTGATCCGAGGGCCCTTGGAAGTCACGACACAACCACCGCGGTTTGCTAGCGGAAACGATAGCGGGGAGACATGCAGCTGGGGCAGACGCTCGGTCTTTCAGCACGGCGGTCAGCAGGGTGGGCTGTCATTGTTGATTCAGGAATATTTTTTGGGTGCGATGGCCGACGCGCTTAAGCTGCCTTCGTGCTAGGCTAACCACTGTATGCTAATTTTAGTGAGGTAGGCATGGATCGTTCACTGTTGCGGCCAAAGGGACTGGCTCGCGTGACAGATTTTATACAGCTGATGCGATTGAATCGGCCGATTGGAACATGGCTATTGATGTGGCCTACGCTTTGGGCGCTTTGGGTAGCGGCGGATGGAGTGCCTGGCCGCACTACGCTGTTGATTTTTATAGCAGGCGTTTATGTGATGCGCGCGGCTGGCTGTGTCGTCAATGATTATGCTGACCGCCATGTTGATGGCTATGTAAAACGCACAAAGCATCGTCCTCTCGCCACTGGTCGTATAAGCGAAACCGAGGCTCAGCTTTTGTTTTTTGGTTTGGTGGCGATAGCGTTTATTTTAGTATTGCTGACAAATTGGTTTACGGTGCTGCTCTCGTTGGGGGGCGTCATACTGGCGATTGCTTACCCCTTTATGAAGCGTTATACCCATTTCCCACAGGTCGTACTGGGAGCGGCGTTTTCATGGGCGATTCCCATGGCATTTGGTGCCGTGCTGGGCCATGTGCCGCTGGAAGCCTGGCTGCTATTTGGCGCTAATGTACTCTGGACCGTGGCCTACGATACTCAATATGCCATGGTTGACCGCGATGATGATGTCAAAATCGGCATTAAGTCCACAGCCGTGCTGTTTGGTACAGCGGATCGAGCGATCATCGGCTTACTGCAATTGGCCACACTGGGATTGCTGGCATGGGTTGGCTGGCAGGTAGGGTTAGGCGGTTTTTTCTGGTTAGGGCTGATTGCTATGGCGGCTACCTTCATTCACCAACAGCGTTTGATACGCCATCGTGAACGCGATGCCTGCTTTCAGGCGTTCCTTAATAATCATTGGTCGGGCTTACTGGTGTTTGCGGGGATTGCATTAAGTTGGTGGCCTGTGGTTGGCTGATGTCGGCGACTGTCATCTAAATGTCATCAAGTCATGGTGTGATCGTCACTGACATGTCATTGAACTGTTTTCTTTGAACCTTTTCTTTGAACAAGCTTTCTTTGTACACCGTGAGGCTCTGGTATGACCGCCAAGACCGTTCTGATTGTCGATGACGAGGCGTCGATCCGTGAGATGATTGCGGTTGCGCTGGAAATGGCTGACTATCGCGTGCTCGAAGCCGACAACGCCCAGGACGCTCATGCCATGGTCGTTGACCACCAGCCTGACTTATTGCTGCTCGATTGGATGATGCCGGGTACCAGCGGAATTGAGCTGGCCAGACGCTTAAAGCGTGAAGAAGCGACCGCTGAAATTCCTATCATTATGCTCACCGCTAAAGGCGAAGAGGATAATAAAATCCAGGGGCTGGAAGCGGGCGCCGATGACTATATCACCAAGCCTTTTTCACCCCGTGAACTGGTGGCGCGGCTAAAAGCAGTGCTGCGGCGTGCCACTCCGCGTGGCGTTGAAGATCCTATCGAAATTAATGGCCTGTTGCTTGATCCGGTAAGCCACCGGGTAAGCGCCCATGGCAAAGCATTGGAAATGGGCCCTACCGAGTACCGTTTACTGCAGTTTTTTATGACCCATCAAGAGCGTGCTTATACACGTAGCCAACTTCTTGACCAGGTATGGGGGGGGAATGTCTACGTTGAAGAGCGCACGGTCGATGTGCATATTCGTCGCTTGCGTAAAGCATTAGGCGATGTGCACCAAAACCTGATCCAGACGGTTCGGGGTACCGGTTATCGTTTCTCTGCGCGGGTGTAAATGTGCACCTGTGGAGCCGTGAACTTTGGCGAATTGCGTGGCTAGCCACGTTAGGTACGTGTTTAGGCTGGATAGTGGGCTCGGCAGGACTCGGCCTTGCGACAGGGTTGGCGGCATGCCTCTTTTATCATTTACGGCAACTGCGCCAGCTTTATCTTTGGCTAACGCTTCACCCACATGATGAGCCTCCTGCAGCGCGTGGGATGTGGGGCGAGCTCTTTGACCGTTTATACCGCTATCAGAAAAGTCAGCGCATCACCCAAAGTCGCTTGCGCGCTACCTTGGCGCGAATTCAAGAGTCGTCTGAAGCGATGCGCGACAGTGTCGTTATGCTTGACCGGCACGGTGATCTGGAGTGGTGGAACAGCGCCGCATCGACGATGCTGGGACTCCAAACCGCTCATGACCGTGGCCAGCACATTACTAATCTACTACGCGACCCAGGGTTCATCAGCTATTTTAATGCGCGCAACTATAGCGAACCGTTAACGCTAACATCGCCCATTGATGAGCGCTGCATCCTCCAGTATCAAATTACCTTGTACGGTGACGATGAACGGCTGGTAATGGCACGGGATATTACCCGCTTGCATCGCCTTGAGCAGATGCGGCGTGATTTTGTGGCCAACGTCTCCCACGAGCTGCGCACGCCGTTAACGGTCTTGTCAGGTTATCTGGAAACCTATAGCGATATTGCCGATCAACTGCCTCCGCGGTTAGGCAAAAGCATACAACAAATGCAGGAACAGACGCAGCGCATGCAAAATTTGGTCAATGACCTGCTGCTGCTTTCCCGCTTGGAGATTGATCAGGGTGGCAAAGATCATCATCCGCTACCGCTCGGACCTTTGCTGCAAAGTATTTGCAATGATGCGTTAGCCTTGTCACATCAGCGTCATACCATCACCGTGGCGCTTGACAGCGATGTCCGCCTGCTAGGTAGCGAGCAGGAAATCCGTAGTGCTGTCTCCAATCTAGCCTTTAATGCCGTTCGCTATACCCCCGCAGGGAGTCATATTACCCTGCGCTGGAAGGCGAGCCTGACATCTGGTGGCAGTATAGAGGTTGAAGATAACGGCGAAGGCATCGACCCCGTCCATATTCCCCGCTTGACCGAGCGTTTTTATCGCGTTGATAAAGGGCGCAGCACCGCCACTGGTGGTACCGGCTTAGGTTTAGCCATCGTAAAGCACGTGTTATTACGCCACGATGCGCAGCTACAGATAGAATCCCACCCTGGTAAGGGAGCGCTGTTCCGCTGCGTTTTTCCCGTTTCTCGGCTTATTTAACTCAGCACGCTTATTTTCTTGACGCACCATGCGTTTAAAAGCGTGCAATATTGGCATGCATAATTGGTAAAAGGTTGCGCATGTGCCATTTTTACACAGTTACCAATATCCTATTGCCGTCTCAATCAGTATTTTCATGACCCACTTTGATTTAATAAGCTATTGTTTTTAAATTTATTTTTGTATTTTTTGCGAGGGCTGGCACGCTGTCTGCAATATTCTAGATAGGAAATGTTGGCCTTATACGTGGCTCTTATTTCTTTTTTAAGTGATATGAAGCAGCGGACGTCACATTATTAGTCAACTAGGTTGATGCATGCTTCTTCAATGGATGAAGAAGCTTACAACAGGAAGTTGGCAAGGCAGGATGCTTTTTTCAGGTTCACGGATGAACCAATAGGCAATCAGAACGCTAGTCAGGGTAAATTCCAAGGTTGGAGTCCCGCACACGGAGAGGAAGCTAGCGTCAGATATTACCTATCATTATCTAGTAATAGGCCCCAGCTGGGGCCTAATTTTTGTCGTCTGCTTTTATTTCACTCCCTTTCAGTATTTTCCTCGTTCTCTCTTTGCTTTGCTTTGCTTGCTTGATCGCCCAGTATTGTTACATTGCCTAACGTAACTTGCTGCGCGTAAACATCATTGCTGTAAAGCTTTGTTCTTCGAACCTATGTGCCATTAGTGGCAGATTTTTTGAGCATTGAATCACGTTGAAGTTTAATTTTGATATTATGTAATAGGTTATAAGCTTTTTATTTTTAAGGTTTTTTCTTTTTTTGCCGAGGCGGCAGTTCTTTTCGTGCAACTCCATTTTGTTAAGTCTGCGCCAACGCATACCGTATGGTATGCAAGAGGCTTGCAGCACAAAAAAATAACTTTATGCGCAGCGTGCGAAACATTCAGTAACAAATGCTTGCAATATTGGCTGCATGGGTTACGATTGGTGGGTGAGCTTACCATGCAGTTGCATGTCACGTTGACAAGGATGCACATCGATTCACGGAGCGAATCAAACGACAATCAGAGCGTTAGTCAGGGTAATATTCCAAGGTTGGAGTCCCCCAAAAGGAAAGGAAGCTAGCGCTAGTCATTGTCTAATATTATGTTCTTGGGCCCTGCGAATGCGGGGCCTGATTTTTTGTAACGACCCCATCTTCTTTTAGCTATTCTTTCCGATTTATGATGACCTGTATTAACAGAACGTTTTTAACGCGCCGATATCAACGATGTATTGAATAGCCGATGTAACCGTATGGTAGTGCAACAAAAACCCGCTAAAGCGGGTTTTTGTTGTTAACTATTAAAGGTAGCCCACCATTATGGCCTGGGTGATAAGCGCTTGGAAAATGACTTGTCATGCATGGGGGATAATACGGCCCGCTTCTCTGTAGTGATCATCCCAAAGCAATACAGCGCCTGCTACGGCACCAGGTAGTAGAAATAAGTTTGCCAGTGGTATCCAGGTGACAAGGGTTACTAATCCACCAAAGGTGAGGCTCTGCCACCAACGATTCGAGAGTCGTTGACGCATATCGGCAAACGATACTTTGTTATTGTCCATGGGGTAATCTAGATAGGTGATGGCCATCACCCACGCTGAAAAAAGTGCCCATAACAGCGGGGCCACTATATTCAGGCCTGGTATCCAGCTAATCACAAACAGGGCCGCGGCCCGTGGGAGTATATAGCCGAGCTTAACAAACTCACGGCCAACGGCATCAATCGCAGACTTGCTCAGGCTGCGGTCATCAAGCGGTTCACGTCCAGTGGTGTAGGTTTCAACTTTAGCGGCCAAAAAACCATAAAACGGGGCGGCTATTAAGCTGGTAACCAGCGTGAAAGTGAAAAACACCACCACAATCAAACTAATCACAAAAAGCGGCCAGATGAGCCACGATAGCCAATCAAGCCAGGTCGGCACCATCTCCATCCAATGAGCTAGCCAGCCATCGAAGCGATTGAGGACTACGCTGAGCATACTCACGTAGACAATAAGATTGACCAAGATGGGCAGAAAAACATAGCGACGCATACCGGATTGATACACACAGCGTGTACCTCGGCTTAGCGCAGTGACAGCATCCAGCATGTTGGGGGGAGCTCCTAATAATCCAAACGTCCAGGCGGTTAAGCAGCCTGGACGTATTGCAGGAGGAAACTCTTATCAGGTCAAGGCTTTTTCGTTGTAGGAGCCAGGTTGTCGGTATCGCTATGGCGTATATCCAAGCCTTTAACGAGGTAGACCACATACTCGGCAAGGTTGTCAGCGTGGTCGCCGACTCGCTCAAGTGCACGCAGTACCCACATAATACTGAGTACAGAAGTGATTGAACGCGAGTCTTCCATCATAAAGGTCATTAATGACCGCATAGCACTGCTGTACTCGTCATCCACCAGTTCGTCTTCGCGGACTACCTGCATAGCGAGGTCAGTATCAAAACGGGCAAAGGCGGTGAGTGAGTCGCGAAGCATTTTACGCACATGTTCGCTGATGTGGCGTACTTCCACCAAGCCGCGAATAGTGCTAGTACTTTCGCTCAGTAACAGTGCGTTTCGGGCGATTTTACTGGCTTCATCACCAATCCGCTCAAGGTCCGATGTGGCGCGGATAACGGCAAGCACCAAACGTAAATCGGATGCTGCCGGCTGGCGGCGGGCGAGTACACGGGTACATTCATCGTCAATTTGCAGCTGCAGCTCGTTGACCTGGCGATCATTGTCGCGCACTTGCTCGGCCAAATGAGTATCGCCTTCCAAAAGGGAGTGAACGGCGTCCTGCACTTGTTTTTCGACCAGCCCGCCCATCGCCATCAGGTGGGTTTTCAGCTCTTCCAGCTCCTGGTTGAACTGGCGAGAGATATGCTGGCTGTGGGTATCGCTCGTAATATCCATGGAGCACTCCTGACGTTTGCGTCGATAAGGCCTAGGTCATGCGGCCGGTAATGTAGTTTTCGGTATGTTGTAAGCGGGGATTGGTAAAGACCTGATCGGTAGGCCCGTATTCAACCAGTTCGCCTTGATGTAAAAAAGCGGTGTAATCAGAGACACGTGCCGCTTGTTGCATATTGTGGGTGACCAGCACCAGAGTAAGCTCTGACTTGAGGTTGCGGATCAGATCTTCAATTTTGAGTGTGGAAATCGGGTCTAGTGCTGACGCAGGTTCGTCGAGCAGTAGTACGTCGGGTTGAACGGCTAAGGTACGAGCAATAACCAAGCGCTGCTGTTGGCCACCTGAAAGCTGCCAAGCGGAGCGATGCAGACGATCTTTCACTTCATCCCATAGGGCGGCTGAGGTTAATGCCCACTCGATAATATCGTCTCTTTTGCGTTTAGGGAGGCGCTGCTGTAAACGAAGACCGAAGGCGACGTTTTCATAGATCGACATGGGGAACGGGTTCGGGGTTTGAAACACCATCCCGACACGCCGGCGTAGTTCCGTCACATTCATTTTCGGGTCGTAAATAGCTTGCCCTTCGAGCATTATTTTGCCGCTATGGGTGACCGATTCATTAAGGTCATGCAAACGGTTAATAGCCCTGAGTAGCGTTGATTTACCACAGCCCGACGGGCCGATAAAGGCCGTTACACGGTGCCGGGGTACACTGAGGGTTAAATCGTGCAACGCCTTTTTCCCCGCATAGGCGAGGTTAAAATGATCAATGCTCAGGCAACTGCTGTCGGACGAAAAGTGCGTCACTGGTGCCTGAGAGGTAGTTGTAGAATGTAATGATGCTAGCATTCGTTTCCCCGTTGACGCCTAAGATAATGACGCAGAAATATGGCAGTTAGATTAAGCACCAGCACAATTAACACTAATAACAGCGCCGTGGCATACACCAGCGGGATAGCGGCCTGCACATCTTCACCGTGAAAGGCGGTATCAAATAAATGATAGCCAAGGTGCATGAACTTGCGCTCTAAATGTAGATAAGGAAAATCGCCGTCAATGGGCATTTGTGGGGCTAGCTTGGCAACCCCGACCAGCATGAGCGGCGCCACTTCGCCTGCTGCCCGGGCAACCGCTAAAATAACCCCCGTCAGCATAGCGGGCGCCGCCATGGGTAACACAATGCGCGTGAGCATCTCTAGACGAGTAGCGCCGAGTGCCACCGCGCCTTCGCGCTGAGCCTCTGGAATACGTGCCAGTCCTTCTTCTGTGGCCACAATCACTACCGGAAGGGTGAGCAGCGCAAGGGTTAGAGACGCCCATAATAGGCCGCCGGTGCCAAAGGTGGGCGAGGGTAGCGTGTCGCTAAAAAACCATTCATCCAGCGAGCTGCCAAGCCCATACACAAATACGCCCAGGCCAAATACCCCGTATACAATCGAGGGGACACCCGCGAGATTGCGTACGCCAATGCGCACCAAGCGAGTCAGTTGGCCTTGGTGGGCGATTTCATTTAGATAAATGGCCGCTAAGACGCCAAAGGGGGTCACGATAACAGACATCAAAATGACCATGAGCACCGTGCCGAATATCGCTGGCCACACCCCGCCGTCAGTATTGGCTGCTCGCGGGCCTTCACTAAGAAAGCGCCATACGGCATCGCCCCAGACAAATGTTTTTTGCCACCATGACATCGCGTTGGGCGCCTGTGCGCTCACGACGTTGGCAAGCGGTTGACGCAAGGTTTGACCGCTTACGGTGGAGAGCAGTAGCTGACTCTCCTCACGTTGACTGGCGGGTAGCGTTAAAAGAGCCGTTAAGCGTTGCCAGGCAGCGTCCCCCTCCCAGCGTTGCCCCGATTGTTCTAGGGCCTCTAAACGACCTATAAAATCGCCCCAGGGGGTGCGGTCCACGCGAATCAAGTCGGCGGGTTGGGAGCGGTCGGCAATCTCTGCTAGCGTTACCCATCGCCAACGCGTACCTGTAATATCCTGGTTGCCGGTAAAATAGAGGCGTTCATTACCTGTTTCCAGCGGTAGCGCTACCTCGCGGACAGAATAGCCAGCAAAGCGATCACCCGAATTCAGGGTGACCTCTTCCAGCGTCGTGGGCCAAAAGTGCCCTAGTCCTCGCACCAGCAGAAGCGCCAACAACGCGCCTAACATGAGCAGAGAGAGCGCCACACTAGCGCCGCATAGCCAGGGCCATAAATTATCCAGCCAGCGCATACGAGGGCGACGCGAAGAGACGTTGACCGGGGCAGGGGGCATTATACGCCTCCGATCTGGCGGTAACGCCGGCGCAAGCGCTGGCGAACGACCTCGGCGAGCGTGTTAACTAGAAACGTGAACATAAACAGCGTCAGCGCGGCTAAAATCAGCAAGTGATAGGTTAGGCCGTTAGGGGAGGCTTCGGGTAGTTCGATGGCGATCGCAGCGGCCATGGAACGCATTCCTTCAAAAGGACTGGCGCTAAATAGCGCAGTATTGCCACTGGCCATGAGCACAATCATGGTTTCGCCTACTGCCCGGCCAGCACCGATCATCACTGCCGAAAAAACACCTGGGCCAGCTGCCGCTAATGCTACTTTCCAAAGCGCTTGCCAGCGACTGGCGCCCAGCGCTTGAGCACCTTCTATGAGAGTCGCCGGCACATCGGCTAACGCATCTTCGGCGAGCGAGTAGATGCCAGGGATGACGGCAAACCCCATGGCGATGCCCACAATCAGCGCGTTACGGGTGGCGTAATTCATTCCGAACCGCTGGTCGAGTAGCTGGCGCAGGTCGCCGCCTAACCACTGTTGCTCTATCCACGGGGCAAGCCATAGCGCTATCGCGACCATGCATGCGAGCCAAGGAATAAGCCAAAGCCCCGCCCAGGATAACGGTAAACGGCGGCGTAGGCGTGCGTTAACCACTTGCCAGAGTAAGCCGGCGACACCGGCACTGATGGGCAGCCATATAATAATGATTAGCGTACTGGTTAAATGGCGCTCAACCCAAGGCGCTAAAATAAGGCCCGCAATGAAGCCCACCACGACGCCAGGAATCGCCTCCATCATTTCTAAGGCAGGCTTGATACGCGCCCGCAGCCGCGCGGACATAAACAGTGCAGAGTAAATCGCTGCCCCTAAGGCCACCGGAATGGCAAACAGCAGCGCGGCCAGAGCGGCTTTGAGTGTGCCCCAGGCAAGAGGTGATAGTTTCGCCAGAGCGGCGCTATCGCCCATCGTCAACAACGGCAGGGTTTCCCATACTAAAAAGATGCCAATGGCGAGAATGGCAAGCAGCACACCTACGCCGCCGGCGGTGATTAGCCCGGTGGCCACACGATCCTGCAGCAGGCGCAGTGGCTGACGAGAAGAAATTAACCGAGGTGGGGTCATGTCGCTATCATGGTAAAACCGGACTGGTCACTAAGTGGGAGAACAGGTAAAGATCCATACGTAGAGAAATATGAGCATAGAATGTCTCCTTAACCTAAAGGAGTTTTATGACATTTAAATGACAGCCGCTTACCAGACCTGCTGTGCGTTTAAAACACTCGGCGATAAGGGCACAAAACCAGAAGCACGGGCAATTTGCTGGCCTTCTTCAGACATAATAAGCGTGAGTAGGGCCTGCTCTGCAGGCGGCAAGCGCTCGCCAGGCGGCAGGTTAACGTAGAGGTAGAGATAACGCGACAGCGGGTAATCTCCGTTTTGTATGGCCGCCTCGTCAGGCGGTATCGCAATGCCTTGGTTGTCATAGAGGCTTAAAGCATGTACCGCAGGGTTAAGGTGGTTGAACCCAGCATAGCCCATGGCATTGGGGGATTCGCCGACGGCGGCAATCACTGCTGAAGAGCCGGGATGTTCGCTGATATCGCGACGGAATAGGCCGCCACATAAGGCTCGTTCTTGAAATAAGCCGTGAGTGCCCGATGCCAGGTTACGACCATGTAGGGCAATACTGCCGAAGGGCCAATCGCCGGTAGCGGGCAAGTGATCCCAGCGCGTTATCGTTGCTTCAGCCCCACAGGCAAGCGACGTGGAAAATATGGCATCAATTTGCTGCCGGGTGAGCGCGCGTAGTGGATTGTGGCGATGGACAACCACAATCAGTGCGTCACGGGCGACCTTCAGTTCCAGCGGTGGGTAGCCATAGCGGTCAATAAAGTTACCGCGCTCTTCCGCGGTCATGGGACGTGACATGGGGCCTAGCCGGGTAGTCCCGGCGACCAGGGCCGTGGGGGCGCTGGCCGAACCGCTTGCTTGAAACTGTAGCGTCACTTCAGGATAGCGGCTGGTGAGGGCTTCGCCCCAGCGCAGCATTAAGCCTGCCATGGTGTCTGAGCCCACTGCCCCCAAGGTGCCGTCCATTGCGCCTGACTGCCCCCAGGAGAAGGGCGTTACCCCTATTAGAGACGCCAGTAACAAGGCCAGTAAGGCACGTTTTAGCGCGCCAGGTGAGCGCTCATTGGTGAAAAGAGTATTCAAACAAGCGTCCTCTTATGGTTAACTGAATCCATTCAGCTGTGTTGCGACGCAACAACGGCGATTGATAACGTGACTATTGGCAATGTTTACAACAATAAACTGACTAAGCGACGACCCCATGACACTTCTGGAAACCGATTTGGACGACGTACCCGCACCCCAAGGACAGCTTACTTTAAAGTTACTGGCTTCCCGGCAAGATACCAATTTTTATGGCGATATTCCCGGTGGTTGGCTGGTCAATCAGATGGATCAAGCAGCCGAGCTTGCCGCTTGTCGTGAAGCAGGTGGCCGAACGGCCACGGTAGCGATCGAGGCCATGGATTTCTTGAGCCCGGTGCGGGTGGGATCCATGGTTAGCGTCTACACCCAGGTACAGGACATTGGCCATAGCTCAATTAAAATTGACGTAGAGGTCTGGGTACGCCCGCCCCATGGGCAACGAATAGAAGAGCGTCAAAAAGTGACCGAGGCACGCTTTGTCATGGTGGCGCTAGACGATAATGGGCGCATTCGAGCCGTGCACAGCGAGTAGAATGGCGTAACGAGCTACCCTACCGCTTCTGGGTTAGGTTAATCATCGCGACAGGGCGCACATTGCGCCCTGTTGCTGTTTTTTTACCTGCCGTTCTTATCTGCTGTTCTTACCGTACCCGCCTTACGCTATTAAAGACCAAGGCTCTCAATGACCAAACGCTTCGTTAGGCGCCCACTTGATCACGGTTCTTGAGATACGCGTACTCACTCACATCGGTGAACGGGCGCAGGAGTTGCTGGAAGGCAGAGTAGGATTCATACACTCGGCGCGACTCTTCATCGCTCTCGACCTGACGTTGAATCGCGTTCTGTGATGAGGTGTAAAGCGCTTCCATCACATCGTCAGGGAACGTGCGTAGTTGAACGCCATGTTCGTCAACCAGTGTTTCCAGTGCCTGTGCGTTACGGAACGCGAACTCGCTGATCATTGCGAGGTTAGAGGCACGCGCGGCTTCGCGAATCACGTCTTGAAGGTCTTCCGGCAATGAGTTCCAGGCATCCAGATTAATAGTGCCTTCCAGGACGGCAGAGGGCTCGTTCCAGGCGGAGGTGTAGTAATAATCAGCTACCTGATGGAGACCAAATGCCATATCGTTATAAGGCCCGACCCAGTCGGCGGCGTCGAGTGCGCCGGTTTGCAGCGAGGTGAAAATTTCCGATCCCGGCATGTTAACCGTGCTAACACCAATACCGTTCATGGCCTCACCCGCAAGACCTGGCAGGCGTAGCTTCAGGCCCTGCATATCGTCTAACGAGTTGATCTCTTTCTTGAACCAGCCCGCCATCTGCGCGCCGGTATTACCCACCGGGAATGGCTTCAGGTTGTGGTTGGCATAAATCTCATCCCACAACTCTTGGCCGCCGCCATGGTACAACCAGGCATTCATTTCAGTCGTCGTCATTCCAAACGGAACGGCGGTAAAAAACTGCGATGCGGCCACTTTGCCGCGCCAGTAGTAAGAGGCGGAGTGGCCCATCTCAGCCGTACCGGCGGCGACCGCATCAAATACTTCAAGAGCGGGTACCAGTTCACCGGCGCCATGCACACGGATCTTCATGCGACCATTGGAGAGCTGTTCTACCCGGCGAGCAAAATCATTGGCACCCGTGCCCAGGGCAGGGAAGTTTTTGGGCCATGAAGTGACCATATCCCAGGTATACGTGTCTTGGGCACGTACACTAGAGGTCGTGACAAAGGGGGCGGCAGCTGCGCCGGCGACGCCCAAGCTGGCGGTTTTCAGGAAATGACGGCGTTGCATAGTGAACAAGACTCCAAGCGTAAATAAAGCTGTTGTTATAGGGCGCGGCGTGCGCCATGGCTGTTTATCAGTATGCTGTATAGCGAATTTAACCCGCAAGCCTGATTAATCATCGTCGGCATTTTTCAAGCTGTTGCCATGACGTACCAGCCAATAGCAGCCGCCTAACGCCAGTACGGCCATTGATAGAGCGCCAATTTGCCAGGGATCAATGACCTCCATGTCGAGTACCATGAATTTACGTACTAGCGCCATGATGGCAATGAGCACGACTATTTCTACGTGGATAAAGCCTTTACCACTAGTCATGGTACGAATGATGGAGTTGTTGAACTCCATGGCAATCAAGACAGTAAGGATCATGTCGAACAACGCTTGAAAGACGCGATAGTCAAAAGGGTCCCGGCTCTCAATAAACAGTAGCTGAATCACGTGAATGACCAGGTAGTACATGGCCACCAGCACCGCTCCACCGATAGCGAGTGTCAGCACCATGGATACCAAGCGTTCAAAACGCTGATAGCCGCTTAGTGATTGCCAACCATGACTGACTTCGGGAAATAAGCGTTTCAAGCGTTGTTTCATACTGCCTCATAGGCGCCTGGGCGCGTCAGTAATGATTAAAAGAGCGGTTTACAGGGGCGTCAGCTTGGCGAAGCCAAGTACCAGCCATTTGACCCCTTCGCCTTCAAAACTAACCTGCACACGGGCGCGGGCACCTTCGCCTTCCGCATTAAGGATAATCCCTTCGCCGAATACCGGATGCTCCACTCCTTGGCCCACGTGCAGGCTGGGTAGGTCGCCGCTGCTCTCGACTCGCTGCTGGGCAAACGAGGTGCGCGAGGCGGTCACCGGACGTGAAATATGCCCGCGCAAGCGGACTTCTTCAAGCAAATGGGGAGGCAGTTCACGTAAAAAGCGTGAGGGGCGAGGGAATACCTCTTTGCCGTGCAAACGTCGGGTTTCAGCGTGGGTCAGGTAGAGCTTCTGCATGGCGCGCGTGACGCCTACGTAACATAGCCGACGTTCCTCTTCGAGTCTGCCCGGTTCTTCCAGAGACATTTTGTGCGGAAACAGACCTTCCTCAATACCGGCAATAAACACCACCGGAAACTCCAGCCCTTTGGCGGAGTGCAGCGTCATTAGCTGTACGCTGTCCTCGAACTCTTCGGCTTCGTGGTCGCCAGCATTCAGCGCCGCTTCGGATAAAAATGCTTCAAGCGCTGCCATGCCTTCACCCGCTTCGGGCGCTTCGAAAACATCGCCTTGGGTAAAGGCGCGGGCAGCGGTAACCAATTCCTCCAAGTTCTCGACCCGTGCTTGGCCCTTCTCGCCACGCTCGCTTTTATGGTGTTCAATCAAGCCCGTACTCACCGTGGCGTGATCGATAATCTCGTGCAGCGCCATGCCCGCGGCATCGTTATCGAGTTGCTCAATCAGGTTGGCGAAGGTCTGAACCGCATTAGCTGCGCGGCCTTTCAAGGTGCCGTCGTGGATCGCATCGTGCAGTGCCTGCCAGAGCGGAATGCTTTGCTCTCTAGCGCGCAGCCGAACGATCTCCACGGTGCGGGTGCCGATGCCGCGGGTAGGAACGTTAATTACCCGCTCAAGCGAGGCATCGTCATCGCGATTAAGCATCAGGCGTAGATACGCCAAGGCGTTCTTGATCTCCAGCCGCTCATAGAAGCGATGCCCGCCATAGATACGGTAAGGCATGCCTTGGCGAATCAGCGTCTCTTCCAGCAGCCGTGACTGAGCATTGGACCGGTAGAGGATCGCAATATCGCGGCGATTGAAGCCTTCGTCGACTTTCTCTTTGATGGTGTCGACGATATAGCGTGCTTCTTCAAGGTCATTAAAGCCGGCGTAGATCGAGATCGGTTCGCCCTCGATACCATCGGTCCACAGATTTTTACCCATTCGCTCACTGTTGTGGCTTATCAGGGTATTAGCAGCTTCCAGGATGGCGCTGGTGGAACGGTAGTTCTGCTCAAGCCGCACGGTATGCGTTTGCGGGAATTCCTGCTCAAAGCGACTGATATTTTCGACTTTGGCGCCGCGCCAGCCATAAATTGACTGGTCGTCATCGCCGACCGCCGTCATCGGTGTCTGCATACCTGTGAGCAGTTTTAACCATGCGTATTGCAGCGTATTAGTATCCTGAAACTCATCTACCAGCACGTGGCCAAAGCGCTCGCGGTAGTGGTTTAACAAGGCCGGGTTGTCGCGTAATAACTCTAGGCTCCTGAGCAGAAGCTCGCCGAAATCGACCAGCCCCCCACGCTCGCAGGTGAGCTGATAGCGCTCATAAAGCTCGACCATTTGGCCCATGTAGACATCGCCATCGACATTCACCTGGTGGGGGCGAAGTCCTTCCTCTTTGCAGCCGGAAATAAAGTGCTGCACTTGACGGGGCGGGTAGCGCTCATCGTCAATTGAGTAATCCTTCAGCAGCCGTTTGACCAGGCGTAGCTGATCGTCGGAATCGATAATCTGGAAGTGTTGCGGCAGCCGGGCGTCCTGCCAGTGGGTACGCAGCAAGCGGTGGGCAATTGAGTGAAAGGTGCCCACCCACACATGCCTGAGCGACAGGCTCAGCAGCGCTTCCAGTCGGGTACGCATCTCTTTAGCGGCTTTATTGGTAAACGTGACCGCGAGCAGTGCGTAAGGAGACAGTCCTTCTGCCTGCATCAACCAGGCAATGCGATGAACCAGCACACGGGTTTTACCGGACCCTGCGCCTGCGAGTACCAATAGGTTACCTTGGGGGGCGCTCACTGCTTCGCGCTGGGCGGAGTTGAGCTGATCGAGAATCGCCGTGACGTCGTCCATAGTAGCCGCTGCCGGATCAAAAAATAGGCGGCTAGTTTAGCACAGCCAGCGAACTGGCTGTGTATACAGGGGTGGCAATTAGTTATCTTCGGGAAAGCGCAGCGTATTAAGACTCTTTTTCACCGCTTTGAGCTGTTCGGCGAGTTTCGGGCCGCGGGTTTTGGCGACACCAACGGCAAGCACATCGATGAGCACCAGATGGGCAATGCGAGAGCTAAGCGGGGTGTAGATTTCGGTGTCTTCGTGAACATCGATATAGAGCGGCAGGCTGACCTCTTCAGCGAGCGGTGAGCCGCTGGGGCATAGACCAATCACCGTTGCGCCCGCTTCCCGCGCCAAGCGCACACTCGCAACCAATGCTTTGGTACGCCCGGTTTGCGAAATCGCGACCACCACATCGCCCTCCTTTAAGGTGACCGCTGACATATTTTGCATATGCGGGTCGGCGTAGGCAGAGGTGGAAATTTGGAGGCGGAAAAACTTGTGTTGGGCATCGAAGGCGACCGCCCCCGAGGCGCCAAACCCATAAAATTCGACGCGATTGGCCATCGCCAATGCGTTCACCGCGCGGCCCAACGAGTCGTTATCGAGCCGGTCGCGCACTGATAAAAGGGTGCCTACCGTTGAGTCGAAAATGCTATGCGAAAACTCAGCGACTGAATCGCTGTCGTTCATCGAAAACTGGGCAAACTGACTGCCGCTGGCCAGCATTTGCGCCAACTGTAGTTTGAAATCCTGAAAGCCGTTGCAGCCGAGTGCGCGGCAAAAGCGCACCACGGTGGGTTCGCTGACGTTGGCTTCGGTGGCCAAATCCACAATTCGCATGTGGATGACTTCGTCGGGATTGCGCAGCACAAACCGCGCCACTTTTTGCTCGGAGCGTCGAAAGTGCTCCATGCGGCGTCTCATTTCATCGAACAGGGCGCGACTCACGTTCAGCTCCTTGGCTTTCTAGCACACTTGGCGATTCATGACGGTCAAGTGCGGTATGGCAGCATTATAAGTTATACGGCGTTTAGCATTTGTCACAGTATGCCTGACAGATGGCTTAAATGGGCAAGCAAAGCGCCGTAGGAAACAACGTTACAGGCAGTTAGGCGCTTTTTTTAAGATTGGTCATCATTTTGTCAAGTAGGGTATAGTAAAAAATGAAGTGCCGCACTGCATCATAACAGTCGTCACGGATGCAGGTGGACGAAGGCATATTCATCTGGAGGAACGTCGATTATGAGAAACATCGAACGAATCACCTCAGTTAAAAGCGAATTGCTCGATATTTTTATGAGTATGGAAGTCGCTGAGCATGCTCAGCGCCAACGTAGCGCTGCCCAACGCAGCTTACGCGCGCGACGGGGGATTGAGCTGCATCGGGAGTTTCAGAAGTTATCGCAGGATATCGCCCCCTTGCCTGATGAGGATCGGCAAGAGAGCGAATTGCACTAGCTTATTAGCGTCAAGTAATCACTTGAAACGGCCAAGGTCGAGCAAGTAGGGCATCACTGCCCTGCTAATAGCAGGGCTATCATGAATAGCTTGATGACCTTACATAAACCCTGTGACAAACACCGCGATCACGCCCGCGGGCGCTACATAGCGCGCGATGATATTCCACATGCTGACGCCCGTTGCTGACAGCCTCAGTTCGGTTTCAACACTCTTGCGATCTAGACACCAGGCGGTAAAGAGGATCGCACCAAGCCCCGTCAACGGCAGCATTATTTTACTGGTTAGGGTATCCAGTAAATCAAATACGCCCATCCCGAACATCAGTGGCTCGCTCCATACGTTGAACGATAACAGCGCTGCAATACCCAGTAGCCAAGCACCTACACCGGCAACGATAGTAGCCATGACGCGGCTTAACGGCGTACGTTCCTCGACGAATTCCACGACAGGTTCAAGCAGTGATATGGCTGACGTGAGCGCCGCAAACGTCAACAGCAAAAAGAACATCAAACCCAGTAAGGTGCCGCCATCGATATTGCCAAACGCCAGTGGTAGGGTGACGAAAATCAGCCCAGGACCCGAGGCGAGATCAAGGTTATTAGCGAACACGATAGGGAAGATGGCTAACCCGGCGCCCAACGCGATGACGGTATCCATGATGATCACCGTGCGCGCGGTTTGCAGCAGGTTGATGTCTTTGCCCAGATAAGAGCCATAGGCCATCATGATGCCCATACCCAATGACAGGGTAAAGAAAGCGTGGCCTAGCGCGGCTAACACGGTATCGGCGCTCAGCTTGCTCCAGTCCGGGTTGAACATATACGTCAACGCTTCACCAAAGTGCCCAGTCGTCATGCCGTAACCGATCAGCACCACTAGCAGCAGCGCCAGTACCGGCATTAAAATGCGCACAGCGCCTTCCAGACCTTTGGTGACCCCACGGGCGACAATGCCAATGACCAGCAACATAAAGACCGAGTGGCCTACCAGCAGCAAGCCTGGGTTGCTCAGCATGCCATTAAACAAGGCGCCAATCCCGTCGGCGTCTTGGCCACTAAATGCACCGCTGACTGAGTTGACGGTGTAATAGAGAGACCAGCCGCCAATCACGCTATAAAACGATAAAATCAAAAAAGCGCCGATAATGCCGCTGATGCCCACAATGGCCCAAATGCCAGGTTGATTAGCTGTGCGGGCCAGCTCCGACATGGTGCTGGCGGGGTTCTTCTGCCCGCGCCGCCCTAATAGCCACTCTGAAACCAGAATAGGTAAGCCAATAACCGCGATACACAGTAAATAAACAAAGACGAAAGCAGCGCCACCGCTTTCACCCACCATATAGGGGAATTTCCAGATATTCCCTAAGCCAACCGCTGAACCAGCGGCGGCTAGCACAAAGGTCATTTTCGATGACCATTGCGCATGTGCAAGCTTCGCCATATATCACCCATTGAGTCGATTGTTGTGTGTCAGTCGCTGCGTGACGCATTAGCCACGCAAGTTTTGGAAAACGAATTATTGCCAGCGTACTTTTCCAAAAGTAAGCGCAATTTATCTGATCGACCACAAGCATGCCAGTTAACGTGTCTAAATAAGCCGACTAAAACAGTTGGCTTTGCTTCTCACCAGGAAAGCGGTTAAAAGGAGGTAACTGAGCCTCGGTCGCCAGCGCGTTATAGAGTAAACGTGCCATCTCGGGAGACTCGCGGTTATCAGCGGTATGCACAAATAAGAAAGGGGTTTTCCCCTGACTTATCCACAGCTTTAAGCGCGCCTTCCAAGCCGAGAAGTAGTCCTTGTTAATCGTTTTGTCAATATGGCCAATGAAGCGAATTACCGGATATTTTGCCGTGGAAAGCACGTGTAGCGGTAGTTTCGGCTTTTCTTGCTGGGCATGGGCCAAGCCGATATGACCATTTGCCGGAGTGGAAAAGACCGGACGCACATCGAGCATCACTCGATTGGCCGAATAAGTTATTAACAGGCGGTTAAGCGCAGTTTCGGCGGCTCCTTTGAGGAAAAAATCAGGATGACGTACCTCTACTGCACAAGGTAAATGACGTGGCCAAGCAGCCAGCAGTGCCTCAAGCTGCGGAAGCTCTTGAGGGCCAAAATCTCTTGGTAATTGAACCATGGTCGGACCAAGCCGGTCGTGAAGCGGTGCAAGCGCGGCTAAAAATGCCCATGCCTCTTCTAAACGCGTTAGCCGTTGGTCGTGGGTGACGCTGGCAGGTAATTTAAAACAAAAACGAAAGTGAGAGGGCGCTTGGCTTGCCCAGGCGGCAACCGTCTCCTGCTTTGGAATACCGCTATAAAACGTGGTATTGCCTTCAACGCTCGAAAATACCGCCGCGTAATCACTCAATAGCTCTGTTTTGGCATGACGCGGATAAAAGCTGCCTAGCCAGTCCTGATTGGCCCACATGGGCAACCCTAGATATAGCGGAAGTGTCATGAAGCCAGCCTGCGTGCATAAGATAAAGGCATTAATGTAACAGTTTTGGCATCCTGCTCCAGGCTGGTTTTATAGTCTGTATCAAATGGGTTTTATATATAGCAAGGCGCGGGAAATGTGCAATTCATTCGTCACTAATAGCGCTACTATTAGCTCTACTAGCAGGTAATGCCCATTAATTCTCAGGATTGCGCCAGCCAACAGCAGTTTGAACAGGCCTTGGGGAGTCGTGTGATTGATGAGATCGAGCTTTATACTCAGCGCCAGGAATCATCGCTTGAACAGGCGCTGGCGCAGTTGGTGGGTTAAGTGATAGAACGGGCAGGAACAGCATTTCATGTCCCCTTACATCAAGGTGAAGATAAGTATGAGTCAAGGAAAGGTATTAGTGCTTCATGGCCCGAATCTAAACTTATTGGGTAGTCGCCAGCCAGAGATATATGGCTACACGACATTAGACGATGTGAATAACATGCTGCGAGAGAAAGCGGTGATGGCCGGTTGGGACATCGTCTGCTGGCAAAGTAATCATGAAGGCGCATTGATTGATGCTATTCATGCCGCGCGTTTAGATGGCACCCAAGCCATTATTATTAACCCGGCTGCCTACACGCATACTTCAGTGGCTATCCTGGATGCCCTCAATGCCTTTGACGGTAAAGTGATTGAGGTGCATTTATCTAACGTCCACAAGCGCGAATCCTTCCGCCACCACTCCTATGTCTCGCTGCGTGCCGATGGCGTGATTGCGGGATTGGGCGTTCAAGGCTATCGGGCGGCGCTAGAGGCGGTGATGGCGGAGATTAGTTAATATGACGCCGTATTTGCGCTATTTTATTTTGTAAAACAGGCAAATATGAGTGAATCAACGTATCAAGATCGACCCGGGCAGCATTAGTACTAATATTGATTGCGCCCATTAAGTGTTGTTTGGCGTCATAAACGGGAACAGCAATGGAGCGCAAGCCGGAGTCAAGCTCCTGGTCGGAAATCGCATAGCCTTGTTGTCGTGCTTGAATTATCTGGCGGCGTAGTTCTTCGACGTCAGTCACTGTTTTATCGGTGTAGGTCTCCAGCACAACCGATGATAAAAAATGATCAAGATCCGTATCGTTGAGCTGGGCCAGTAGCATACGTCCCATGGAGGTATGTGCGGCAGGGAGTCGGGTGCCCACCGATAGCGTAATCGCCATCAAGCGATGCTTGGCCGCCGAGCGGGCAACATAAATGACATCGTTGCCATCCAGTACCCCAAGCGATGAAGATTCTCCGGTTTCAGCGGTAATATCTTCCAGGTGTTGCTGAATGACATCCCGGTAGTTATTGGCCGACAAAAAGGCATAGCCGAGCTGAAGCACTCGAGGCGCCAGTTCAAAGTAGCGCTGTTGTTTACGCACATACCCTAGGGCATGAAGAGTAAGTAAGAATCGCCGAGCCTTTGCCCTGTTCATCCCCGTCCGCGTGGCTACTTCGCTCAACGTCATACGTGGATGCTCATGGTCAAATGCCTGTATCACCTCTAACCCACTTGCAGGTGCGGTAACAAAGTCGCGACTGTCTTCGCTGAGCATTTCTTCCTGCATTGTTTTACGGTCCAATTTTCAAGGTCGGTTATAAAAGAGTAACGCACGAAGTTCGTTACGCGAACTAAGGTGTTTAAGCATGACCATTGACGGCCGGGTTAAGCGCTAGCTCGCGTTGTGTTACCCGAGTTATCACCTTACCATCAGGTTCGTATTGCGAACAGTTGTACATTTATCTAATGACGGTTGGTGCCTTTTACCGCAGAGATTTATTTATAACCAGTGGCTTTTTAAGGTCTCTTTGTAGGCAAACTAGGCGACGACGGTGGCCCATTGGAGTTCAAGAAAGCAGTAAGTGTTGGCGCGTTTGCTACCCTACTTGGCGGCGCGATTTAAAAGTACGAAGCGAATGGTTATCAAGGTCGTACCGAATAAACGACTACGCTATTTTATCCTTGCCTTGGTCATGACCGTCAACACGATGTTGATACATGTCGGTTGGGTGGAGGTGATGGTATCGCCAAGGGGATATGAATGTGTTTGAGAGCAAAGCCAACGAGTAACTATTGGTTGGTTAAAAGTAAGGAGCGAGCCTGTTGCGGAGCTGTTCGCGGTAGGTATCTGTCGGGATGCGGCTATTAGCTAGGGCGTTTTCCAATAGTGCTTTGCGCTTTTTTGAGGAGGTAGGCAGCGACTTGACGTGCGTGTCAATCCAGACCAATTGTTGCTGTTCATCGATTAACAGATTATCAAGATGCAGGTCGCGGTGATAATAGCCTGCGTTGGCGAGCTGGATTATCTGTAAGCTCAGTGTATCGATAAACGCATGGCGCCCGGCCTCATCCAGCGTTTCAAAATAGGTACTACCCGTTAGACAATTGCCCATATGCTCCATGGCATATAATGAGCCTAAAGGGTTCAGAAAATTAAGCGCCACCCCGTAACAGCGCACAGCTACCGTGTGTTGCCCTAACTGTTCCAATATGCGGCGGCTGGTAAATTCTTTATGCGCATCGAAGGAGCCCGCTAAACGCTTGGCAATGATATCGCGTCCCAGCCAGCGCCAAAAATCATCTTTAGGCGAGTATTTATCCCGTACCAGCTTAAACAGCGTGCTTGATTTGGGTTGAATGTAAAAGTGACTGCTGGCGTGACGATCCAGGTGAGGCAGCGGCTTTAACGTTTGCAAGCTTAAAGATGGCTCTGTTTGAGCCCGGTGTATCAAGTACCAGTAAGGTTTTTCTGGAAACAGGAAACGCTGTAACTTCTTATACATTGTTAAACTCTATTGTTTAATAGTAATTATCAGGGTTGTTACATAACGTTGTGAATGAGGAAGCACCTTACTTAGCTGTCGCCTAAGGCGCTTCCTCATTGACATGCTATGACTGATACTTGAAAAACCACGTAAAGTAAGCCGATTCTGCGACCGATTCAAACAGTTCGAGGCGATCGACCATTAAGGCTTCATCGTATTGGTATAGGTTAGCTGGCGCTTAAATTCCAGATGAAGTCGCTCAAACAGACGTTGCTACGCGCTCCTGAAACTTGATTGCTGAGATACTAGATTAAGGCGCGTGCGGCTAATTTCAAGTTTTGAGCGGGAGCATCACGGTTTGGCTGCGTGCGATAATGCCTGCATTCACGGTTTGACTTGCTCCTCGCGATACCGTCGCCCATGCTCTTTATTGGCAACGTAGCCCCCAGTATCAGTTAAAGTGTAACGTGAGGAATAGCGAAGAGATGGCAAAGTTCTTTCAAGAATTTCGAGAGTTTGCGGTAAAAGGCAATGTCGTCGATATGGCGGTGGGGATTATTATTGGTGGCGCTTTCACGCTGATTGTGCAGAGTTTGGTCAGGGATGTGATGAATCCTGTGATTGGACTATTGGTAGGCGGTATCGATTTCTCTCGGCTGTTTTTCGTGTTGCGTGAGGGGAGCGTGTCGGCGCCTTATGCTACTCTCGCCGAGGCTCAGGCGGCAGGGGCTGTGACGCTCAACCTTGGGTTGTTTTTAAATGCAGTCGTGAGTTTTACGATTGTAGCCTTGGCCGTGTTCATGTTGGTGAGAGCCATCAACCGCTTGAAGCGAGAAGAGGTGGAAGCACCCAAAAGCCCCGTCGAGAAAGCGTGCCCTTACTGTTTTATGACCGTACCTATCAAAGCCACTCGTTGTGGGCACTGCACCTCAGACTTGTCCGCCCCCAGAGAAGCCTGAAATAACTACTCTGACTACGTTACTGTCTTAATGCTGTTTTAATAGACTATATCATTAAAAAGGGTGCCCAACGGGCACCCTTTTGGGTTGCAGCGGCGTTTGCTTAACTACGCTTTTTAGCCACTTTTTTGGGGCTTTCGCTGTCGCTTGAGTCGCTGGGTTGGGGTAATGAAGGCAGCGATTTGGCCAGCATTTCAACGCTGTGTCGGTAGTAGAGCTGACTCTTGTTATGCTCGCCAAGGCTTGCATAAAGGCGGGCCAGCTCAGCACATACCACACCGTTGGGACGCTGGCGTTGGCTAGCTTCAAAGTATTCCTGGGCTTTTTCCCACTTGCCTGTGCGCAGGGATAGACGACCACACGCGAGTAATAGCTCGGGATCATTGGGGCGCTCCTGAAGCCATTTTTCGGCTTTCACGAGTTGACGTCCCGCGTCCACATTCAGCAGGCCATAACGTGTCACCAAGCGAGCGTCCCAATGATGATCCAGCGAATGATTTATCAAACGCTCGGCAATGGGCTCTTCATTCGCTTGAATCAACGCTTCGGCGTAGAGCACTATCAGCTCTGTATTGCCGCGTAGATAATCCGGCATATCGGCCCAAAGACTACGAACTCGCTCGATATCGCTGGGGTTTTGCGCTTCAAATATAATCAGCTCGCGGTAGGCCTTGAACTCTAGCTGCTCGCGCTCCTGCTGAGTGATTAATTTTTGCGACGCTAGTCGTGGAATTAAGCGCCGTAGCCCTTCCCAGTCGTTAACACTCAAGTGCACTTGCTTGAGTAGCTTGAGTACTTGAGGGTGGTTGGAGAGCTTTTTATCGAGTCGATTAAGGATCGCCAATGCCTCTTCCGGCTGCTGGCGCTCAATCATCATTTGCGCCTGCATTAAGCCTACTGCGGTGTCGGCACCCTCAGTGGTTAGTTGGGCTTGATTAAGATGCTCCTGGGATTTGGTATGGTGCCCTTGGTAGTGGGCCGCCAGCGCTGCGGAAAGGTAGTTGACCAACGGCGTGCTGGAATCATCAGCAGCGTTAGCCAAGGTTTTTTCGGCTTTTTTCCAACGTCCTTCCGTTAAGGCCACCAAGCCGCGCTGGGTGCGCTGCATGGCACGCCGATTGCGCGCACGGCTATTCCAGCTACGAAAGCGCCCCACAGGACGAATAATGCCGCTAAGTAAGCGCAGTACAAAATGCAGCACAATAAAGGCCACAAATAGCAGCACCAGGCCAAACCAGAACGAGGTTTGTATGGATGAGTCACCTACCCGAACGAGCCAGTAGCCGGGCACCGACATCATCAGGTGCCCAAACAGGGCCCCGACGGCCAGCCCTGCGACAATGAGGAGAACAAGTTTTCTCATGCATCACCTCCGCTTTGGCCACGCGTCTCATAGCGGTTGTCGATAAAGCGCTCAAGCTCCTGCTGAGAAGCACTGATATCCGGCAATTCCGCTTTTACCTGCGCGTCTTGAAGCTCTTGAAGACGCGTAATAACGCTTTGTGTCGCTTCGCGAGAGGTATCGTAGTAGTCATTTAGTAACTGTAGTGCCTTGTCGATGCTCGCCTCGTACAGCTTGGGCTCTTCGTTGAGCAGCGCCAACTGAGACTGTTCCAATACTAAACGTATACTTTGACGCAGGTAGGCCTCTTGCTCGGGCGTCATGAGCCCTTCCAGCGCTTCATCGTGGTGACGAATCACGACGAGGTCTTTGAGTTCTTCCCCGAAGCGCGCTAACTGGCGCTGGAAGGTGCCGGTGGGTGGCTCTTCGATGCCGGAGGTAACCGCGCGCGCTTCAATTTCTTGTGAAAGGCGCAGGTTAGAAATACGCTCCTGCTGGGCGTTAAGGGCCAAGTAAAGGCCGGTGCGATCAATCTGTGGTACGGCATCAAGCGCTGCAAGCTCATTGGCAATTGCTTGGCGCACGGGCGTTAACGCCGGGTTGTCGGCCTCTGCCAACCGTTCATCGGCGGTGCGCAACAGCGCAGCAGCACCTTCAACATCGCCTTCAAACTGCAGGCGCTGGTTGGCTAAACGTAGTAGGTAAGCAGCTTCAGCATGCAGCCATTCGCGCTCGTCGGTGTCCTGCGCTTGAGATAGCTGATCAAGCACTTGCCCCAATGTCTCATCGACATCACTGCGATAACTTTCAAACTCACTGCGTAATTCGTCGAGTGCGCTTTGCAGCGCTACGTCACGTTCCTCTTCACCGCTATCCAGGCGCGAGGCCAGTTCGTCGACTGCCTGTTGAGAGGCCGTATTGTCTGTCTGTTGCGCCAGTTCATCAAGACGCTGCTGCTGGCTCTCAAGACGCTGCCAACCCTGCCACGCGACCAAGGCTAGAGCAGCCGCCAGAATAATCACCAGAGCGATTGCGACGCCACTGCCCTTGCTGCCGCCACCCTTGCCATTTCCATTACCGCTGCTATTGCCGCTGCCTTTGTGGCCGGAGGGCGGTGTGGTGCCTGTGTGCGACGATGACTTGTCGCTGTTCGGTTTTGTCGAGGTCGTGCTAGACGTTGGCGAAGGACTAGCGGCGGTAGCACTGGGCGCGGTGCTGGTGCTAGTGCTGTCACGCTCTTTAGCTGGTGTGGAAGAGGAGGCAGAGGTGTTTTTAGCCGGTTCTGAAGCGCTAGCTCGGGTCTCGGAAGTCCTTGAGTTGGCGGTGCTCGTGTCGGGCACATGTGCATTGGCGCTGCTGGCGGTCGAGGTGTTGGTCGCCTGCGTGCCTTTTCCGCGCCGACGCGAACTTCTCCCCTTAGTGGCATTAGCACCGCTTTGAGAAGAGGTTGTTGCACTCGGTGGCGTGCTGGACGCTGTCGCATCGGGAGTGGATGTGGGCTTATCAGTACTGTTAGGGACGCCCTGAGAGGCATCAGTGGACGTCGATTTTACATCGTCCTGATCGTTTACTTGTTTGCTCATCTGTCGCTAGCCTTTAGTAAGTTCCTTGATCGACATCGGCATCCTGTGGGTCGCAGGCCTCCAACGCCGCTATCAACGCAGTCGGCGTTGCTCCGGACGCCACCTTTAAGTCACAAAAACCGAGTATGCCAGCCAGTGTAGCCAAACGGCGACTGGAAACGATTAGCGGTTGGTTCAAGGCCGCCTGATGACACCATTTTGCCAGATGTTCTAGAAGTTCGCTGCTGGTGACGATCAACGCCCGGTAATTACCTGAACTCAGCCGGGCCTGAAGAGGCGGAGTTAAAGGTGCCAACCTGCGCCGATAAACCGCAAGGCGCGTCACCTCTGCGCCTCGTTCTGCCAGTGTGTCGGCCAATAATGGGCGGCCACCCTCTCCTGCTACCAAGAGAATACGTTGATGCTCTAACTGCTGCAGCGCTGAAAGCGACAGCAGCGCTTCGCTGGTATCTTCGCCGGCGGTGGGTGATGGCACGTGCACATGTACCCCTAGCTGTTCATATAGTGTGGCAGCCGTGGCGCGACCAACGCTGAAATAGCTAATACCCACGGGTAACTGAGGCCAAAAGCGATCCAGCGCTTCGGCTAAGCAAACACCAGCAAAAGGGCTAATAACAATTATCTTATGGTACTGATCAATATTCAGCCATATTTGTCGCATCACCGGATCTTCCGGCAACGCTTCAAGCTGCATCACATTGAGTGACTCAACGCACTCGCCCTGGCGGCGTAACGCCTCGGCCAACACATCCCCACGCTCGCCGGGGCGGCAGATCAGTACCGGTGGCTTGGTCATATTTCGCGACCGTAAACCTCAGCTAAGATATCACCCGCTCCTTGGTCGAGGAGCTCTTCGGCAATACGAATGCCCAGCGCTTCAGGCTCATGTATCGAGCCTTTCCCTTCGGCGCGTAGCACGCGGGTGCCGTCGGGGTTACCCACCAAGCCACGTAACCACATAGTTTCATTAGCCGTATCCAGTACCGCGTGACCAGCAATGGGTACTTGGCAACCACCTTCCAAGCGTGTGTTCATGGCTCGCTCTGCCCGCACGCGTGTGGCGGTATCGGCGTCATCCAGCGGGGCCAGTAGCGCGATAAGGTCAGGATCATGCAGGC
The DNA here is from genome assembly GCF_042429665.1 of Vreelandella sulfidaeris. Classification (GTDB taxonomy): domain Bacteria; phylum Pseudomonadota; class Gammaproteobacteria; order Pseudomonadales; family Halomonadaceae; genus Vreelandella. The sequence goes on from NZ_JBHMAC010000013.1 coordinate 176,882, forward strand.
GGCACTCTATGCCGAGCGCGCCTTGGCCACAGGCGGGCAAGCACACTTCCGGGGGAAGCGCCTGGGCAATTCGCTCATCCAGCCCTAAGCGCTTCAAGCCAGAGGTGGCGAGAATAATGGCGTCAAACTCACCAGCGTCTAACTTGGCAAGTCGTGTCTGTACGTTGCCGCGCAGATTGAGAATTTGCAGGTCAGGGCGGGCTTCGCGCATTTGTAGCCCACGGCGTAAGCTGGCTGTGCCAATCCGTGCCCCCTCTGGAAGCTCATCAATGCTAGAGTAATGATTAGAGACAAACGCATCGGTTGGATCCGCGCCTTCAAGTATCACGGATAAGCCCAACCCCTCTGGAAAATGCATAGGGACATCTTTCATGGAATGGACGGCAATATCGGCGCGACCATCAAGCATGGCATCTTCCAGCTCTTTAACGAATAGTCCTTTTCCACCAATTTTTGAAAGGGGTGTATCAAGTATCTTGTCGCCCTTCGTCGACAGGGCAACAAGCTCGACCTCCAGGCCGCTGTTAGCTGCCATCAGAAGGTCACGAACGTACTCAGCCTGCCACATGGCCAACTGGCTTTTACGCGTGGCGATGCGCAGTTTAGTAATGGATAGCACGTTATTCTCCCTATACCGCAGACACGGCGAGTCAAACTATGATAATTATCATCATAAAGCACCGAGCGTCACAGTAAAAATAACCGGGCCAATTATGGCCTTTCGCAAAGTGTCTTTTCCGTTGTGTAGGAACGTATATGGCCTCCGTGACACCCCATTGCCAGCTTGATCAGTTTTTCCTGCTTTCGCAGGACCTGTTCTGCTGTATCGATTTTGAGGGCACGCTGCTGCAGGTCAATCCGGCTTTTGTGTCCCGGCTGGAGTATCCGAAGGAAGCGCTCCTCGGTCGTCCTTGCGGCGTGGTCATCAATCCGCTTGATCATTCAGTGATCGAGAATGCGCTCATGCGCATGCATCAGGGGGAAAACGTCACTCCGTTTGAAGTGCGCGCTATTACGGCAACAGGCAAGCATCACTGGTTGGAAATTTCACCTTCTTTCGGCGATGGGGTGATTTACGTCATTGCCCGAGTCGTTACGCGCCGCAAGAAAGCCGAGACTCAATTGCTACGCAACCAGCAACTATTTCAAATTGCCGGTGAAGCTGCCCTGATCGGTAGTTGGTATGTAGACATGGCGGTCGGTAGGCCTACCTGGTCGGATGAGCTTAGTCACATCCACGGCATGCCTGCTGGTTTTCAACCAAGTGTTGATGAGGCGTTCTCCTTCTATGCTTGCGAGTCACAGCAACGCCTGCTCGCGGCCTTCAAGGCATGCAGCGAGCATGGTATTAGCTTTGACGAAGAGTATGAGCTCATTACTCGGCAAGGGCTGCATCGCTGGGTGCGCGTCATTGGTAAGGCGGTTCGCGACGACGCGAACAATATTGTTCAGGTCCAGGGAGCCACGCAAGATATTACCGAACAAAAACAACTGCGTGAAAACCTAGCGAGACTTGCCCAACGACTCACCATCACGCTGGACAGCATCACCGACGGCTTCTTTACCTTGGATAAGCAGTGGCATTTTACCTACGTTAATCCCGAAGCAGAGCGCATTTTGCAGCGCAAGGAAGGGGAGCTGATAGGGCAGCATATTTGGCAGAGCTTTCCTGAGGCGGTGGGCAGCCGCTTTGAATATGAGTATCAGCGTGCGGCTAAGGAGCAACGAGCGATACATTTTGAAGATTACAACCCGCGGCTAAGGCTTTGGCTTGAAGCGAACGTATACCCGTCGCCGGAAGGGCTGGCGGTCTATTTTCGCGACATTAATGAGCGTAAAGCAACCGAGCATCAGCTCAAGCTGCTGGAACGTAGCGTTGAGTCGAGCACCAATGGGGTCGTCATTGTCGATGCTCAGCGTCATGACCTGCCAATGGTTTACGTCAACGCCGCCTTTGAGCGTATTACCGGCTACTCACGGAATGAAGCATTGGGCCGTAACTGCCGCTTTTTGCAGGGAGAAGAGACCGACCCGGTTACCTTGACTCAGCTAAGAGAAGGCGTTGTTGCGCAACGTGAAGTACACGTGGTTATTCGTAACTATCGGAGTGACGGCGCGCTGTTTTGGAATGACCTTTATATTTCCCCCGTGCGCGACGGCAATGGCGATGTTACCCATTTTATCGGTGTTCAGAACGACATCACAGAGCAGCGCGAATATCAGGCCCAACTGACCCATAATGCGCATCATGACTCGCTAACCGGATTGCCCAACCGACTACTGCTGGGGCAGCGTTTAGAGCAGGGGTGTGTGGTGGCGCGTCGCTATCAGCGTTATATCGCCGTGCTGTTTATTGATCTGGACGACTTCAAGCCGATTAACGATACCTTGGGGCATGAAGTGGGCGACTTCGTGCTGACGGAAGTTGCCAAACGATTGGAAAATGAACTGCGCCCCTGGGACACCGTCGCGCGCTTTGGTAGCGATGAATTTGTAGTGCTGCTGCCGGATCTGGCGCATCAAAGCGATGCGGTTCAAGTGGTGGAGCGTGTTCTTCAGGGGCTTTCGCCACCCTACCATTATCGCGGCAGTGAGCTGCGAATTACCGCGAGCATCGGGATTGCCATTAACGACGGCAGTATGGAAAACCCTCGCCAACTCATCCAGCAGGCAGATTTGGCGATGTACAAAGCCAAACGGCGAGGGCGTAACACCTACTATTGGTTTACTGAAGACTTAAATCGCAAGGTAAGTGAGCGAGTCAGCATGCGTAATGCGCTTCAGCATGCCATTGAGCAGCAGCAGTTTGAGCTTCATTATCAACCACAAATCCATGCGCCGAGTGGCCGCGTCGTAGGAGTCGAGGCGCTGATTCGTTGGCAGCACCCTGAGCGCGGCAATATTCCGCCCATTGATTTTATTCGCCTCGCTGAAGATACCGGTCAGATTATTCCTATCAGCGAGTGGGTGCTGAACACTGCTTGCCGTGATGCGCGAACGCTTAACGCGATGGGCGTTGGCCAGATCAGCATGGCGGTGAATGTTTCGCCGATGCAGTTTCAACGGCCAGGGTTTACTCGCTCCATTGAACAGGTGCTGACGAGCAGCGGTTTAACGCCTGGGCTGTTAGAGCTGGAGGTTACTGAAGGGATTCTGATGGACATTGCAGAGCCTGCGATCCAGGCTCTTCAGCGCTTGCGCGACTTGGATGTGCATATCGCGTTAGATGATTTTGGCACCGGATTCTCCAGCCTCAGCTATCTAAAGCGACTACCGATTAATAAAATTAAAATTGACCGTTCGTTTGTGCGTGATGTGATTACTGACCGCCACGATGCCGCGATTATTGATGGCGTGGTTGCCATGGCAGGAAAAATGGGCCTAGAGGTGTTGGTCGAGGGCGTTGAAACGGCGGCGCAGTTTGCCTACCTAACCCAGCGCCGTTGTGACTATTTCCAGGGTTACTACTTCGCGCGTCCCATGCCATTGACGGCCCTTCAGGCATTTTTAGCCGCACCACCTGCTTTCACGACGGCGCGCACCTGGCCGTTGCCAGACTAAAAAACGACATGCCGCTGACCGGGGCGACTCTGGTACACTTTCGGCAACAACTCATGTTTTGTCAGCAGGATATAACTTCGATGAGCCAAGCTACGAATCAGTCTTGGGGCGGTCGCTTTAGCGAGCCCACCGATGCTTTTGTCGCGCGTTTCACCGCGTCCGTTACGTTCGATCAGCGCCTGGCACGCCAGGATATCCAGGGCTCTATTGCCCACGCCACCATGCTGGCAGGGGTAGGCGTTCTCACCGAAGACGAACGTGATGCCATTATCAATGGGCTGAACGACATACAGGGTGAGATCGAGCGCGGTGAATTTAACTGGTCAGTGCCGCTTGAAGATGTGCACATGAACATCGAGGCACGGCTGACTGAAAAAATTGGCGTGACCGGTAAAAAGCTCCATACCGGGCGCTCGCGCAACGACCAAGTCGCCACCGATATCCGACTATTCATGCGCGATGAAATCGATGTGATTGAGGGTGAGCTGAAACGCCTGCGTGAAGGCATGATTGAGTTGGCTGATCGTGAAGCCGAGACCATTATGCCCGGCTTTACCCATTTGCAAACCGCCCAGCCGGTCACGTTTGGTCACCATCTGCTGGCTTGGCAAGAGATGCTGGCTCGCGATCACGAGCGCCTGCTGGACTGCCGCAAACGCGTTAACGTGATGCCGCTGGGCGCGGCTGCGCTGGCGGGTACCACATACCCCATCGACCGCCATGTAAGTGCTGAATTATTAGGCTTCGATCGCCCCGCGGAGAACTCCTTAGACGCCGTCTCTGACCGTGATTTTGCGATTGAATTTACTAGTTTTGCCAGCATTCTCCTCATGCACCTGTCGCGCATGAGCGAAGAGCTCGTGCTGTGGACGAGTGCCCAGTTCAACTTTATTGATCTGCCCGACCGCTTCTGTACCGGCTCTTCCATCATGCCGCAGAAGAAAAACCCCGACGTACCCGAGCTGGTGCGGGGCAAAACCGGCCGTGTTTATGGCCACTTGATGGCGCTATTAACGCTGATGAAGTCACAGCCGCTGGCCTACAACAAAGATAATCAAGAAGATAAAGAGCCGCTTTTCGATGCTGTCGATACGGTGCGCGACTGCTTAAAAGCGTTTGCGGATATGGTGCCCGCTATTGAACCCAAAAAAGCCAGTATGTATGAAGCGGCGCGGCGTGGATTCTCTACCGCAACCGATCTGGCCGACTACTTGGTACGTAAAGGGGTGGCGTTCCGCGATGCCCACGAAATCGTCGGTCAGTCGGTCGCCTATGGGCTCAAAAGCGAAAAAGATTTGTCTGAAATGAGCCTTGATGAACTCAAGCAGTTCTCCGACACCATCGAGCAGGATGTATTTGAGGTGCTTACTCTGGAAGGCTCCGTGGCGGCGCGTAATCATATCGGCGGCACCGCGCCGAACCAAGTTCGAGCTGCCGCCCAGCGTGCGCGCGAAGCGTTAGGCGCGCTTAAGGCGGGCGCGTGAAAGCGATCGTTATTATTGCCCTTGCGGCGTTGCTGTTAACTGGGTTGGCAGGCTGCGGACAAAAAGGGCCGCTATATATGCCGGACGATGCATCCGCGAATGAGCAACCTGGCCAGCCGTCAGAATAGACCGCCGCAGGAGAGGGAAAAGCACCATGGATCATTTTAACTATCGCGACGGTGTGCTGTATGGCGAAGACGTACCGCTATCGCGCATTGCCAGTGAGTACGGCACGCCTTGCTACGTCTACTCCAAGGCGACATTTGAACGCCATTTTCGTGCCTATACAGAAGCGCTGGGCAGCCATCCGCACCTCATTTGTTACGCGGTAAAAGCCAACTCAAACCTGGCGGTGTTGGGTTTGTTGGCAAAGCTTGGCGCTGGGTTTGACATTGTCTCTATTGGCGAGCTTGAACGCGTGCTTAGCGCAGGCGGCGATCCGGCGAAGGTGGTGTTTTCCGGCGTTGCCAAGCAGGCCCATGAAATGGCCCGAGCATTGGACGTCGGCATTAAGTGCTTTAACGTTGAATCACGACCAGAGCTTGAGCGTTTGAATCGTGTTGCGGGTGAGAAGGGCAAAATTGCCCCAGTCTCGCTGCGCGTCAATCCCGATGTGGATGCGGGCACCCACCCCTATATTTCGACAGGCTTGAAAGACAACAAGTTTGGCATTCCGGTCGATGAAGCCCTCGCGGTGTATGAATTGGCGGCGAGCCTGCCTCATCTCCAGGTCAAGGGGCTTGACTGCCATATCGGTTCGCAGCTGACTGAAACAGCTCCCTTTCTAGATGCTCTGGAGCGGCTGCTGGTATTGATGGAGCGCTTGCGCGAGCGAGGTATCGAGATTGATCACCTGGACCTAGGTGGCGGTTTGGGTGTGCCCTATCGCGATGAAAAACCGCCCCAGCCGTTTGATTACGCCAGCCAGCTATTGGCACGGCTATCGCGTTGGGAGGGCGGTGACTCGCTGACGCTGCTATTCGAGCCAGGCCGTTCTATTGCCGCCAATGCAGGCGTTATGCTAACCAGGGTCGAGTTTCTCAAGCCTGGCGAGACCAAGAATTTCGCGATCGTCGATGCGGCCATGAACGACTTGATTCGCCCGGCGCTCTATCAGGCGTGGCAGGCAATTGTTCCGGTTGATACCCGTGAAGCGCGGGAAGCGGCACTTTATGATGTGGTAGGGCCGGTATGTGAAACCGGTGACTTTCTGGGTAAAGAGCGCGAACTGGCAATTGCCGAAGGCGACTTGCTGGCGGTGCGCTCGGCGGGAGCCTACGGCTTTGTGATGGCCTCGAACTACAACAGCCGCCCTCGGGCTGCTGAACTAATGGTCGATGGTGATCGCTGCCACGTGGTGCGCGCGCGGGAGACCGTTGCCAGCCTGTGGGCGGGTGAAGCGCTGCTACCTGAAGCAGGGGGGCGCTAATGCTTCTACATTTCACCAAAATGCATGGCTTGGGAAATGACTTTGTCGTCGTGGATCTGGTCACTCAGCGTGCCCGGCTGGAGGAGCCCCAGATTCGTCGTTTGGCAGACCGGCGCTTCGGGATTGGTTTTGACCAGCTGTTAGTGGTTGAGCCACCTCGTGATCCAGAAATGGATTTTCGCTACCGTATTTACAATGCCGACGGCAGTGAAGTGGAAAACTGTGGTAATGGAGCGCGCTGTTTTGCCCGCTTTGTGCGCGATCAACGGTTAACCCATAAACACGAAATTCATGTCGAAACCGCGGGTGGGCCGCTGGTATTGACCGTGCAGCTTGATGGCATGGTGAGGGTCGATATGGGCTGCCCTCGGTTTACGCCTAATGCGCTACCGTTTGATGCCCCCGGCGACCAGCCGTTACATCGCCTGGACATCGACGGTGAAGCGCTACAGATTGGCGTGGTCTCGATGGGTAACCCCCATGCGGTGCTGCAAGTCGACAGCGTTGATAGCGCCCCAGTGGAACGCCTGGGACCGTTGGTAGAAGCGCATCCCCGTTTTCCTAAGCGTGTTAACGTAGGCTTTATGCAGGTACTTTCGCCCAGTGAAATTCGCCTGCGCGTGTACGAGCGCGGTAGCGGCGAAACGCTTGCCTGCGGCACCGGTGCCTGTGCCGCGGTAGCCAGCGGGATTCGCCAGGGGCTGCTAAAAAGCCCCGTGAAGGTTCATTTGCTCGGTGGAGAGCTCAGCATTGAATGGCCCGACCCTGAAGGGGCGCTAACGATGGTGGGGCCAGCTACACGTGTCTTCGATGGACGCGTAGCACTTAATTAATTCGAGGAGAACGGCGATGTCACAAGCCCCCGAACCCCGCAAAACGCTCGATCCTGATCAAGTGGCGTTCTGGCTGGCGCGCCATCCCGATTTTTTCGTCGGCCGCGAAGGGTTGCTTCAACAGCTGCAGGTACCCCACCCGCATATCGACGGGGCGGTGTCACTGCTGGAACGCCTGGTGTTAGATCTGCGCAAGCGTGCTGACACCGCCGAGGGCCGTCTGGAACACTTGCTAGAAACGGCTCGCCATAACGAGTCCCAGTATCGTCGGCTGCGTGAAACGTTGATAGTGTTGGTGGAGGCGCCGGATCGCGATGCGCTGGCACAAGCGCTGGCTACCCAACTGAGCGAGCGCTTTGATACGCCCGCCATGGCGTTATGGTGCCCTGCTTCATTAAGTGACACTGAGCCAACGCCCCCTCAACCCCCACGCCATGTACTGGATCAGCACGCCAGCACGCGATTAGCCGCGCTACTGGATGGCCGCACCAGCCGCTGCGTCAAGCTAAGTGTCAGCGATTGGAAGTGCTTGTTGCCCCATGTGAAAGCGCCTCGCAAAGCCGGCTCTTGTGCGATTTCTCGTCTTTCTGCAGGCGATCCGTTGGGCTATTTGCTGCTGGCAAGCCCCAGCCCCGATGCCTATCGCGCGAGCATGGATACGTTATTTACCGAATATCTCGGCGATATCGTTGCACGCCTGTTAGTACGCTTGGGTGATCATGGCTGAGAGTCCTATCGCCGCACGTGTCGAGGCATTTCTAGCCGCGCTGGCGGGGCGCGCAAGCCCTGCCACCGTGGCTGCTTATCGGCATGATCTAGCCGCGCTATGCGTGTTTACCGAACGCCGCGAGGTAACCGACCCGGCGGCGCTGGATACGACGCTACTGCGGGCCTTTCTGGGAGCAGAGCGCAGTCGCGGCTTAGCGCCCCGTAGCCTTGCCCGGCGCCGTGCGGCGCTATCGCGCTTTGCTGACTACCTTGTCAAACAAGGTGTACTGGTAGATAACCCTGTGGGGTTGCTGCGCACGCCTAAACAGCCGAGCCACCTGCCGCGGCCAGTCGATGTCGATGCCTTGGCGCGCTTTCTTGATACTCCCCACGATGGGTCACCGCTCAGCATCCGCGATCAGGCGATGCTTGAGCTGTTTTACTCAAGCGGCCTACGCTTGGCGGAGCTGGCGGCGCTGGACGTGGGGGATTTGCACAACCGTCAGGTCAGGGTGATTGGTAAAGGCGGTAAGCCGCGGCAAGTACCGGTCGGGGGCCGTGCCGATCAGGCCCTGGCCGAATGGCTGGGCTGTCGTTCCGTATTAGCCCCAGTTGAGGAGCAGGCGCTATTTATAGGTCAGCGTGGTACTCGATTGGGCCATCGAGCCATTCAAAAGCGCCTGGCACAACTGTCAGTTAGCCGTGGGTTACCCGAACATTTGCATCCTCACCGCTTGCGGCACTCCTTTGCCAGCCATCTACTGGAGTCGAGTCAGGATCTGCGCGCGGTGCAAGAATTGTTAGGCCATGCCAACCTGTCGACCACTCAAATCTATACGCGCCTTGATTGGCAGCACCTTGCGACCAGCTATGATGCAGCGCACCCCCGAGCTAAACGAGGCTCCAACGACCATAGAAATAGCCCCAGGAGCAAGCCATGAACACGCTGCAGGCCATTACTTTCGATCTGGATGACACGCTATGGGACAACCATGGGGTGATGCTGCGCACAGAAGAAGGCCATTATCGCTGGCTGCGAGAGGCGCTTGACGTCTGGCGGGCGGCTCGTCAGGAATCTGCGCTGGCGCTAACGCACGATGCTGGCAGGGAGGATTACCTGCAGCGCCGTCAGCAGTTGGCCCAGGAGGTGCCCGAGCGACGAGGCGACTTCACCTGGCTGCGTTTGCGCGCGCTGGAAGCTCAACTGGAAGCGCAAGGCCTGCCACGCAGTGCGGCGTTGATGTGGGCGGCGGCGGCGATGAACGAGTTCCATCGGCTGCGGGTACAGGTTACCCCACACCCAGAGGCAGCAGGCTTACTGGCCGCCTTAACACAGCGTTATCGACTGGCCGCGATTACCAATGGCAATATTCACTTGAGCCGACAGCCGTTGGCCGCTTATTTTCCCGTCGCGATTGCAGCAGGCGAGTTGCTGGCACCCAAGCCTGATCCCACGCCTTTTCTTGCCGCCCTATCTCGCTTAAACGTGGCCCCTGAGTGCGCCATGCACGTGGGTGATTCCTGGCAGGAAGATGTACTTCCCGCCCAGCAACTAGGCATGCATGCCGTATGGATTTCCTCAACGGAGAGCCAGCCGTTGCCAGCGCGAGTACACCGTATTGCGCATATCAAAGAGCTGCCTGACGTGATTGAGCGGATAGCCAAGGACGGCGCAGAAACGCGTCATTCTGGCGGGGTATACAGCCATTGATTCAGTTTCTGCGACAGCGTATCGACGCCGTCGCGCTTGAGAGAAGAGAACAGCTGAACCGAGACCAGGTCTTCCCACTCTTTTAAGCGCGAGCGCACTTTTTGCAACGCGGCGTTGGCAGGCCCTTTTTTAAGCTTATCGGCCTTGGTCAGCAAAATATGCACAGGCATTTCGCGTTGATCAGCATACTCGAGCATCATTTGGTCAAATTCGGTCAGCGGGTGGCGTACATCCATTAGCAGTACTAAACCGCGTAGGCTAAACCGATTACGAAGATACTCAGCTAAGTGCTTTTGCCATTCTAATTTAACCGCTTCGGGGACTTTGGCGTACCCGTAGCCTGGTAGATCAACCAGGCGTAGCGAGGTGTCATTCATCACGCTAAAAAAGTTGATCAACTGAGTACGGCCCGGCGTACGCGAGGTGCGCGCCAACGCGTTTTGTTGCGTTAGCGCATTAATAGCACTCGATTTTCCGGCGTTTGAACGCCCGGCAAAGGCCACTTCTGCGCCTGTATCATCCGGGCATAGCGCCAGGGTCGGAGCGCTAATAGTAAAGCGAGCGGTGGGGTAGTTCAGCCGAGGGACTGGGCTATCATGAGAGGTAGACATGGACTGGATCCTGGAGAAACGAACATAAAAGCGGTCAGCTAAGCGCGCTCGCCATATCATCATTTATGGTCAGTAGCGCGTAGAGTAGCGACGGATAATAGAGGATAGTTAGCCGAACCGCGACGAATTACCGCTAAAGCAGGCCTAGGCTTACATTCCCGCTACTCGGGTGATTCGTTATAATGAAGATGGTTTATAACTGCGATCTGGGGCGCTAGTGTACCATCGCGTTCTAGCCGGTAGCGACCAGCGCGATACGTTGTTCGTTTTTGGCGGAGCTAGCCCTGGTAATGTGTGGAGCCTGGAAGACACTCAGCGTGCGTACCAGTCAAACATAAAACGGCATAGTGGAATAGCAATGAGAAAGTTACTGGCAAGCTTGGCAATTACCATGGGCGCCGTAGGCGCTGTTCACGCTCAAACAAACTATCAAGCTGACGCTGACCCGGCAGCCGGGCAAGAAATGGCTCAGGTCTGTGCTGCTTGTCATGGACAGCAAGGTATCAGTGCAGTGGGGACGTTCCCTAATTTGGCGGGGCAGCAAATGTCTTACCTTGCCAAGCAGGTGATGGACATTCGCGACGGTGTTCGCGTCGTGCCGCAAATGGCCGGGATCGTCGATGACTATTCTGATCAGGATGCCTGGGATGTGGCGGCGCATTTCTCGCGTCAAAACGCTAGTCTGGGTCAAGCCGACGCCGACAATGCTGAGTTATTAGCACGCGGTGAAGCGCTCTATCGCGCTGGCGACATGGCAAAGGGCATTCCCGCCTGTTCCGCCTGCCATACGCCGACTGGCGCGGGGATCGGCAGCGCCGTTTATCCAGCACTTTCTGGACAGAACGTCGCTTACACCGTGTCAACGTTGCAGGCGTTTGCGACGGGCGATCGTAACAATAGCCCCAATAACATCATGGGCGATATCGCCGCCAAAATGAGCGACAGCGACATGGAGGCCGTGGCCAACTATGTGCTAGGCCTGCACTAGGGCGGCCAGCACACCCTATCCCCCGTTGCGCGTTACCAGTGCTGCTTTAATGGGGGATATGGTCACGATCACTAGTTGCTATAGAGGGGGGTGACAGATAGCGGTGATAAATAGTCGCGGTAGATAATAGAGCTGTGATCGTGATAGAACGGAACCCACTTTTATATCCACGGTCATAACGTCCGCTTACTCATGGAGAAATCTACATAATGTCTAAATCGCGCGCGATGTTTAAAACGCTAATGGTCGCCCTGGCTGGCGTTGGGTTTTCTGCAGTAGTCAGTGCTCAGGAGGTCGTTGAAGGCCAGCACTACGAGCTGCTTGACTCACCAGTTGAGACCCACGTCGATGAGGGGCAAATTGAAGTGACCGAAGTGTTTTGGTTTGGCTGCCCCCACTGCTACCGCCTACAGACGCCGGTAAATGAGTGGTACGAGACGCTGGAAGATGACGTTAGTGTAGACAAAATGCCTGCCACGATGGGCGGTGATTGGAACACCCATGCGACTGCCTTTTATGCCGCTGAGTCGCTCGGCATCGAAGAAGAGTTACACGCCGACTTCTTTAATGCCATTCATCAAGAAAAACAGTCGCTGACAACGCCCGATGAGATTGCGGCTTTCTTCGCCAACTACGGCGTCAGCGAGGAAGAAGCGAAGCAAGCATTAACCGATTTTAGTGTGCGCAGTAACGTTAATGAAGCCCATAACCGGATGCGTGAAATGAAGCTGATGGGGGTGCCCGCGTTGGTAATTGACGGTCGTTACGTCGTGTCGCCAAGCTCTGCTGGTAGCCTGGAAAACATGCCGAAAGTGGCAGATGCGCTGATCGAGAAGGTGCGTACAGAGCGCGCGGAATAACGATGCTTCGTGAAGCGAGAGAGCCCCATGAAACAGCGGCAAGCGATACTCGCTCGTCGCTGTTAAAAGACGGCCATCTAAGGTTGCTAACCTTCAATCTACAGGTGGGCATCCAAACCTCTGCGTACCATCACTACCTGACGCGTAGTTGGCAGCATATCTTACCGCACCCGCGCCGCCAGCAACGTTTGGATTTAATAGGTAACGTGCTGAGCAAGTTTGACGTGGTCGGGCTTCAAGAGGTCGATGGCGGTAGCTTTCGTTCAAGCCGAATCAATCAAGTGGAGTATCTCGCTTCCAAAGCGGGATTTCCCCACCATGTGCAGCAGCTGAACCGTAACCTGGGGCGAATTGCCCAGCACAGCAACGGGTTATTATCACGGCTGGTGCCAAGCCAGGTGGAAGAGCATCGCTTGCCGGGGGCGATGCCTGGCCGTGGCGCGATCCATGCTCGCTTTGGAGAAGGGCCGGAGGCGCTGCATATCTTTGTGGCTCATCTGGCGCTTAGTCATCGGGGCCGGGTACGCCAGCTCAATTATTTGAGCGATATTATTCAGCCACTGCGCCATGTGGTGGTCATGGGGGATCTTAACTGTAGCCCTGATCAGCTGCATGCCCATGAGCGCTTTTGTACATCGTTGCCACTGCATCCCGTTAAACCCCTGCTTAGTTATCCCTCCTGGCAGCCACGCCAAGCCCTGGATCATATACTGTTGTCGCAGTCGTTAGAGGTGTCAGAAGTACGGGTATTGGATCATCTGTTTTCGGATCATTTGCCGATTGCCGTTGATTTACCGTTACCTGAGGCTTGTTTAGCGGCTATTCGGTCGGGCGTTTAGCCTAACAAGCCTATCTTGCCGCGTGAGAGCGCTGCAATGTCTGCGTATATGCGCTATTGTCTGGGACGCTGACTCCCCTAGCCGTTTTACGCGAGACACTTCCATGTCGGACACAACACAATTACCAGGATTTATGGGTGCGCTGGACCGCGCTTCAGAGTGGTTCGGGCGTACCCTTGCGTGGCTGATCATCATCATGATGTTAATTCAGTTCGCGATTGTACTGCTTCGTTATGCCTTCAGTGTTAATAGCATCTTCATGCAAGAGCTAGTGATGTATATGCACGCTAGCCTCTTTATGCTCGCGGCGGCCTATACGCTTCGCCACGATGGCCACGTGCGGGTCGATATCTTCTATCGGGGGATGTCGCCACGCCGCCAGGCCTTAGTCAATATCGTCGGTATCGTCTCGCTGTTAATGCCAGTGATGGTTTTCATTATTGCCTCTAGCCTGGGGTACGTTTCTAACTCCTGGCGCATTCTGGAAACCTCTTCAGACTATGGCGGCATCCCGGCTGTTTACGCACTCAAAACACTCATTCCGTTATTTGCCCTGCTAATGATAGTGCAGGGCGTGATTGAAATTGTGCGTAATGGCTATGTGATGGCGGGTCGAATAGTGCCGCCCAGTACGGATGACCGTCATCTTGAGGAGCGTGTTTGATGCTGGAATTTATGCCGCTTTTTTTATTTGCTGCTATCTGTATTGTTTTGATGTTCGGCTTCCCCGTGGCGCTCTCGCTGGCGGGCACGGCATTGCTATTTGCTGGCATGGGAATGGGGCTGGAAGCCATTGGTATTAATGCCAATTTTGACAGCGGCTATCTGGCCGCGTTGCCCAATCGGCTATACGGCATTATGACCAACCAGACCTTGTTGGCCGTGCCGCTCTTTGTACTGATGGGGGTCTTGCTGGAAAAATCCAAGGTGGCGGAAACACTGTTGGATGCCATGGCGCTATTGTTTGGTTCGTTGCGCGGCGGTTTGGGTATTTCGGTGACGCTGGTGGGAATGTTGATGGCGGCGTCTACCGGCATTGTAGGGGCAACGGTGGTGACGATGGGGTTGATGTCGCTGCCCACCATGCTTAAGCGTGGCTACAGCACCTCGCTAGCGACAGGCACCATTTGCGCCACCGGTACGCTAGGGCAAATTATCCCGCCCTCCATTGCCCTCGTATTGTTGGGTGACGTGTTGTCGTCGGCCTATCAACAAGCACAGCTGGATATGGGAATTTTTAGTCCCAAAACGGTCTCCGTGGGCGACCTGTTTATGGGCGCATTGATACCCGGCCTGATTTTGGTCGTAATGTATATGAGCTATGTTGCGTTGGTGGCGTGGTTACGTCCTCACATGGCGCCCGCTGCCGACCGTGAAGAGTTAATGGCCGAGTTGGGGCATACCTCTGGATTGGGTCTATTGCTGCTCAAAGGCTTGGTGCCACCGGTGGTCTTGATTATCGCCGTACTGGGATCGATTCTTAGTGGCTTTGCCACGCCTACCGAAGCGTCCGCGGTCGGTGCATTTGGGGCGTTGGTGCTGGCGTTGGCTTATCGTCAGTTAGATTGGGCGACGCTAAAAGAGGTGCTGCGTTCGACCACCCATGTCACCACCATGGTGTTTCTGATCCTGATTGGGGCGGCGCTTTTTTCGCTGGTCTTTCGTGCCTATGGCGGCGAACACATGGTGACCGACCTGTTTGAGGGTATGCCTGGCGGCGTCGTCGGGGCGACCATTATCGTGATGCTGGTGATCTTCCTGCTCGGCTTTATCCTCGACTTCATTGAAATCACCTTTGTGGTGGTGCCGATCGTAGGCCCTATTCTGTTGGCGATGGGGCTTGATCCAATTTGGTTGGGCATCATGATCGCGATTAATCTTCAAACCTCATTTTTGACACCGCCGTTCGGCTTTGCGCTGTTTTATCTGCGCGGTGTAGCGCCTCCGTCGGTGCCTACCTCGGCCATCTATCGCGGTGTGATTCCGTTTATTCTGATGCAGTTGGGGATGTTGCTGTTGCTGACGTTTATTCCCCAGCTGGCCACCTGGTTACCGACCCAGTTCTAACGGCACGAGTTGAAAGGTGAGTTGAAAAACACCGCTGCTATCAACGCAAGGGAGTGGCAACCTAGTACCAAAGCAGCCAAGCTGCCAATAAAAAAATGGCTTGTAACAAACCGCCTGGCGCAGGTCGCTAGGCGGTGTAAGACCTACCAATAACAGTAATAATAGAAGCCAGAGGGTTATTTCATGAAAGCCAAAACATTACCTGTCGCCATCGCCATGACGACGGCTCTTTCTGCCAGTCTGTTGGTTGTTTCGAGCATTGATAACCAGGCTCAGGCCCAAGAAGAAGAGTTCCGTTGGAAAATGGTCACTTCCTGGCCGAAAAATTTCCCCGGCGTAGGTCAGGGCCCGGAACGGTTGTCTCAGCTGGTCGATGAAATGTCCGCGGGTCGCCTGACGATCGAAGTCTTCGGCGCAGGGCAGCTGGTGCCGGGGTTTGAGGTGTTTGACGCCGTTTCTGATGGTACTGCTGAGCTTGGTCACTCCGCTTCCTATTACTGGAAGGGTAAAGCGCCCGCCGCACAGTTTTTTGCCGCCGTACCGTTTGGTATGAATGCTCAAGAGATGAACGCCTGGTTAAGCTACGGTGGCGGTATGGAGCTTTGGAACGAGCTTTATGATGATTTCGGCGTGGATGTGATGGTGGCCGGCGCATCGGGTGTGCAGATGGGCGGCTGGTACAACAAAGAGATTAACTCGGTTGATGATCTAGACGGCTTAAAAATGCGCATGCCTGGCCTGGGTGGCGAAGTCATGAGCCGCATGGGGGTGGCGATTGTCAACATGCCAGGGGGCGAAATTTTCACCTCGCTGCAGTCGGGAGCGATTGACGCCACCGAGTGGATTGGCCCTTATAATGACCTGGCCTTCGGTCTTCACCAAGCGGCCGACTACTACTATTACCCAGGCTGGCACGAGCCGACGGTAATGTTTGAAGCGATTGTCAATGAAGAGGCGTGGGCAGAGCTGCCGGCCGACCTGCAGGCAATCCTGCGTACCGCGATTAGTGATGTGAATCAAAGTGTGCTGGATGAGTACACGGCGCGTAATAATGATGCTCTGGAAACGCTGGTCAATGAGCACGATGTAGAACTGCGCCGGATTCCCGACGATGTACTAGCGCAAGCTCGCGAACATTCGGCTGACGTCGTGGGTGAGCTGGCTGCGTCCAGCGAGCTGGCGACACGAATCTACGACTCCTATCGCGCATTCCAGGATAAGGTCGAGGATTATCACGCTATCTCCGAACAGGCTTATTACAACGCCCGTAACCCGGAAGGCGATGCCGCTCAATAATCCGCTATGCTTAGCTAACCCGTACACAAGAGCCGCCTTCGGGCGGTTTTTGCGTTGACCGATAGGTGTTTTAAGCAGCATAAGCAACGCAGCTTGGGTATCCTAACCACACAATGACGACGTTGCCGTAAGGAGCACCATGTCTACTGATACCCCTCTTCGCAATGTGCTGACCATCGCTGGCTCCGACCCTTCCGGTGGCGCTGGTCTGCAGGGCGACTTAAAAACCTTTTCCTCGCTCGGTGTTTACGGGACTAACGTGATTACTGCGGTGATTGCCCAGAACACCTGTGGCGTGTCCGCGGTTTATCCTGTTGCTCCCCAGGCCATTCGCGAGCAGTTGGAGCACTTGCTGGACGATGTCGCACTCGATGCGGTCAAAATTGGCATGGTGGCCAGCCGAGAAGTCGCCGAAGTGATCGCCGATGTACTGGGGCAGCGTCGCCCCCGTTGGATCGTGCTCGATCCTGTGATGGTCGCTAAAAGTGGCGACATCCTGGTCGATAGCGAAGGTATTCGCGCCGTCCGCGATATTCTGGTGCCGCTCGCCGATGTGATCACGCCCAATTTGCCGGAAGCCGCCGTGTTGCTCGATTCATCATCGCCGACGAGCTTAGATGATATGGAGGCCATGGTGCCTGGTCTGACTCGGTTGGGCGCCCCTTATGTGGTACTGAAAGGTGGCCATTTGCGCGGCGCCACCTGCCCGGACCTATTGGCAACCCCGCATACCCAACAGTGGCTACCCGCCTCCCGTATCGATACCGACAATTTGCATGGCACTGGCTGTGCGCTCTCCTCAGCGATTGCTGCTTGCCTGGCGAAGTTGCCTGCGGACGCAGGCGCTGATGCGCCAGTAACGGCGATTAGTGATGCTAAACGCTGGCTACATGCGGCATTGGAGGCGAGTGTGCGCTTAAACGTTGGTAAAGGACGCGGGCCAGTACATCACTTTCATGCCTGGTGGTAGCCGGTGGTTGAAGCCATGCTGACGCTTGCATACTTGGTCACTGTGTCTAGATACTTTCCCACGCGAGGTAATTATGCCGGAGAGGGTGATGCACGCTGGTGATACTAGCCGTTTGTTAGCCAGGAGAGCGCAGTGAAAGCATTGATACAGCGCGTCAAGCGCGCCAGTGTGGAGGTGGAAGGCAATGTGGTGGGTAGTATCGACCACGGGCTTCTGGCATTGGTAGGGGTCGAGAAGCAGGATGACACGGCCAGCGTGGAGAAGCTGCTCCACAAATTGCTTCATTACCGGGTCTTTAGCGATCAAGACGGCAAAATGAATCAGAATCTACAGCAGGTGAATGGTGGCTTACTGCTCGTTTCTCAATTCACCTTGGCGGCGGATACCCGCAAGGGGCTAAGGCCCAGCTTCTCCAGCGCCGCGCCACCGGACCAGGGAGAAGCGCTGTTTGATCTGCTGGTTAGCCAAGCTCGCGTTGCTTGGCCACAGGTGGCCACCGGTGAGTTTGGTGCCGATATGCAGGTAGCGCTAATCAACGATGGCCCGGTCACGTTTTTATTAGAAAGCTAGCCCGGTGTTGTCAGTGTTAAAGAGACGTTTCCTCGCTGGCAAGCAGCTCCGCTTCCATGGCCTCAAGCGCCTCTTCGGCGCTAAGCCACTGCCGTTCTGACTCATCCAGGCGTGCCTTGATCTCCGCTTGTTGACTCAGCGTCTTGGTCAGTTCGGCTTTGCGGGCGCTGTCGGTATAGAGGTCTGCGTCAGCCAGGTCTTGTTCCACCTTATCAAGTTCCTGTTGGGCTTTTTCCATGGCCTTTTCGGCCTGATCGCGCTGCTTTTTCAGCGGACGTAATTTTTCGCGTAGCTCGGCGGCCGCCTTGCGTGAAGCTTTGCGCGCTTCACGGCTGTCGCTGCTGGGTTGCTGGCTCTGGCGCTCGTTTTTTTCGCCACGCGACTCCCGGCGGCTATCTTCCAGGCGTGCTTTTAACCACGCACGGTAGTCTTCCAAATCCCCATCGAAGGGCTCAACACGATGGTCCGCCACTCGCCAGAACTCATCGACGGTGGCGCGCAACAGGTGGCGGTCGTGAGAAACCAGAATTACCGTGCCTTCGAAGCTGGCCAGCGCCTGGGTCAGTGCTTCGCGCATCTCCAGATCCAGGTGGTTGGTGGGCTCATCCAGCAGTAGCAAGTTAGGTTTTTGCCAAGCGACCAGCGCCAGCGCTAGACGGGCTTTTTCGCCGCCTGAAAAGTTTGCCACCGCGGCAAAGGCGTCGTCGCCTTTAAAGCCAAAGCCGCCCAGGAAATTACGAATATCCTGGTCACTGGCGGTGGGCGATAGGCGCTGGACATGGACAAACGGCGTTGACGAGACATCCAGCCCTTCCAGCTGATGCTGAGCGAAATAGCCAATCGCAAGATGCTCACCGGGCACACGCTTACCGTTAAGTAGCTCAAGTTCGCCCGTAAGCGACTTGATCAGCGTTGACTTACCCGCACCGTTGGGGCCAAGCAGGCCGATGCGGCTGCCGGGCAGCAAGGTAACGTTGACCTTGTCGAGCTGGACGTTGTTATCACTTGCGTCACCACTGCTGCCCGGATAGCCCAACTGTGCCTGATCCAACACCAGTAGCGGGCGAGAGGTTTTATCGGCAGCCGGTAGCGTGAAATGGAAAGGTGAGTCGACGTGGGCGACGGCGATATCTTCCATACGCTCCAGCATCTTGACTCGGCTTTGCGCTTGCTTTGCCTTGGTCGCCTGGGCTTTGAAACGCGCGATAAAGCGCTCGATCTCTTCCCGGCGTGCTTGCTGTTTGGCGGCTTCAGCTTGCTGCAGGGCCAGTTTTTCAGCGCGGGTGCGCTCAAACTGGGAGTAATTGCCGCGGTAAAGCTCCAGCGTTTGATGATGCATATGCACGATGTGATCGCACACAGCGTCCAGAAAGTCGCGGTCGTGCGAGATCAGTAACAGCGTGCCAGGGTAGCGGGTCAGCCACTGTTCAAGCCATAGCAGGGCATCGAGGTCCAGGTGGTTGGTTGGCTCATCAAGGAGCAACAGGTCTGACGGCATAAACAGAGTGCGGGCGAGATTAACGCGCATCCGCCATCCGCCGGAAAACGCGGAGAGTGGCCGGCTGAGGTCTGCCTGCATGAAGCCTAGCCCAACCAACAATTGTGCTGCACGCGATGCCGCACGATAGCCGTCCAGGGTTTCAATCAACCCATGTAGTTCAGCCTCCCGGTGGGCTTCTCCGGCGTTCTGAGCGGCCAACAAGTCGGCTTCGGCCTGGCGTAGCGCTACGTCGCCATCCAGCACATACTCGAGGATAGGCCGGTCGAGGGCGTCCACTTCCTGGGCCATGTGGGCGATACGCTGGCCGCCGCTCATCTCGATATCGCCCTGATCCGGGGCAAGCTCGCCCAACAGGAGTTTGAACAAGCTCGATTTACCGGCGCCATTTGCCCCGATAATACCGGCCTTCACGCCGTTATTAAGCGTAACGTCCGCGTTGTCGAGTAGCGTTTGCGTGCCGCGTTGCAGGGCGACTTGGCGCAGTGCGATCATGCCTTCTCCGAAAAAAGTGGGTCATACGATGCGAGAGCCTATTACGCTTGATTCTACCCGATTGCAGCGGCTTCAGCAGAGGCCGTTATGGGATTTTGCTCTGACGCTATACGCGAAGCCTGGCGTTGAGGCTGCGTGCCTGACACTTCAAGACGAGGCCGGGCTGGATGTTTGTGAGCTGCTATTTCATTGCTGGCTCTACACGGGCGGATTACAGGCACGTCCTGATGCGCTGATTGCTGAGCGTGATCAGCGGCGCCTGTGGCAGCGTCAGGTGACCGACGTGCTGCGTAAATTGCGGCGCGACTTAAAGGCGTCGGCCGTTGGAAGTGACACCGTGACGGCCTTACGCAATACCATCAAACAGGCAGAGTTAATGGCCGAGCGTGAGAACCTTCAACGTTGGCAAACATGGGTTTGGGCGTCGCAAAATGGCGTGCAACGTGTCATTAATCTTGGGGTTATGTCGTCAAATGTCGATAACTGGTTGTTAACTCAGCTTTTTGGTGAACAGCAGGAATGCCTGCCCGAGGGGCTCTTTAAACGCCCATCCGCATCGCTCCAGGCGCTACAAACGCTTACCTTCCAGCTTGACCCCTATCAATGAGCGCGCTAGCCTGAAATTAAGCTGTTTTTGAAATACCTAGCGTTATTGGCTCGCTAGCGACTCGTTAGCAAACAGTAATAGAGGGTTCGAAGATGGTCTTCAACACCGCTTCTTTGAAGAGCGTTTAGAAGAGAGTTCAAGAAGGGTGTATTTGAAGTCGGTGCTTATAAGATGACTGATAACCATTCGGACAACAGCCTCTTGCTTGCTAGTCGCTATCGGCTGGCATTGATGGATCGGTCAGCCATCATGGCTTGCGAATAACCATAGCGTGTTGAAAAACGCGTAGCTGAGCTGGGTTTCTTAAATAGGTTCTTGCGCACTCTAGAGCTAGAGCGCGCTTACCACTGCAAGGGGAACACCGCATGAAGGCAAGCAAATCCGTTTCTACTCGTTCTTTATCTACCAAGTCTGTCGCCAGTAAGCTCGTGACCACCGCCAGTGTGGGTGCGTTGCTGATGGGCATGACGGCCGTTGCGCAAGCGGATAACTGGCGCTACGCCCACGAAGAGTATGAAGGCGACGTTCAAGATGTTTTTGCCCACGCCTTTAAAGACTATATCGAAGAAAACTCCGACCACACCATTCAGGTATACCGGTTTGGTGAGTTGGGTGAGTCTGACGACATCATGGAGCAGACTCAGAATGGCATTCTTCAGTTTGTGAACCAGTCACCCGGCTTTACCGGTGCATTGATCCCCGAGGCACAGATTTTCTTCATTCCTTACCTGCTGCCGACTGACGAAGAGACCGTTCTGGAGTTCTTCGACGAAAGTAAAGCCATCAACGAAATGTTCCCGGAGCTTTATGCCGAGCAAGGCTTAGAGCTGCTGCAAATGTACCCGGAAGGCGAAATGGTCATTACTACCAATGAGCCATTCACCACGCCGGAAGGTCTGAATAACCAGAAAATTCGGACCATGACCAATCCGCTGTTGACCGAAACCTACGATGCCTTTGGCGCGACGCCAACACCGCTGCCGTGGGGTGAGGTGTATGGTGGTCTGCAAACCGGCATCCTCGATGGTCAGGAAAACCCGATTTTCTGGATCGAGTCTGGCGGTCTTTATGAAGTATCGCCGCACCTGACGTTTACCGGGCATGGCTGGTTCACCACTGCCATGATGGCCAATCAGGACTTCTACGAAGGCTTATCTGAAGAGGATCAAGAGCTAGTCCAAGCAGCCTCGGAAGCGGCTTACGATGATACGATCGAGCACATCAAAGGCTTGGCCGAAGCGTCGCTAGAGAAGATCCAGGCGGCATCTGACGAAGTCACCGTCACGCGTCTGGATGAAGAGCAGATCCAGGCTTTCCGTGAGCGTGCTCCACAGGTTGAAGAAGCCTTCCTGGAAATGACCGGTGAAGATGGCAAAGAGCTGCTTGAGCAGTTTAAAGCAGACCTTGAAGCTGTCACTGACGAAAGCTAATAAATCGCCTTGACGCCACACTGGCGGGATAGGTGATAACCCCAGGGGCAGCAAAGGCTGCCCCTTTTTTGTTGTACGGCTAGCGGGGTGGGGATGCGGAGGGAGCGTTCACCCAGTTACTGTTTGGTTACGTACACCCAGCGTTGAATCATCACCTCCGACATGTCGGTACGCTAGTAGTGTTTATGCTGATGGCTGTGCGCTAACCCAGTAAGAGCCGTTAAAAAGGAGTCCGGCCATGACCGATGAAGAGATGGAAAAGAATTACCGCTCCGGTTTGCCGGGAGCACTAGGTCTGATCGACACTGCAATTAGCAAAATAGAAGCCGTGATACTGGCGATGGGTGTTTTGCTAATGGCGCTGAATACGGTCATTAACGTGGTTGCCCGCTTTGTGTTTGGCAACAGCATCATGTTTTCGGGTGAATTAAACCGCATTTTGATCATTATGATTACCTTTGCGGGTATTGGTTACGCTGCGCGTCATGGCCGTCATATACGTATGTCGGCTATTTATGATGCCCTGCCGGTAGGGGGGCGAAAAGTATTGATGATCGGTATAGCCCTGTTCACCTCGTTAGTGATGTTTTTTCTTCTTTATTATTCCGTTGTTTATATTCTTGACCTTTATAGCAAGGGTCGAGTGCTGCCCTCATTGGGCTTGCCAATCTGGATCATTTACCTATGGGTGCCGATGGGCTTTTTGATTACCGGTATTCAATATCTGCTGACTGCGGTTAAAAACTTCACGTCCAATGATGTCTATTTATCAACGGGCGTAGTGGATGGTTACAAAGACACGGAAACTGAAGTCTAACGCGGGGCATTGCACCCTAGGGGAACAGCCATGACGACAATAATGGTCACCACCATGATTGCCCTGCTACTGCTGGGCTTTCCAATGATGATTCCGCTGATTACCGCTGCGGTAATTGGCTTTTATATGATGTTTAACGGCTTCGGCCAGATGGACACGCTGATTCAGCAAATGATGGCGGGTATCCGCCCGGCCTCGCTGATCGCCGTGCCCATGTTTATTCTTGCTGCCGATATCATGACCCGCGGGCAATCGGCTAACCGCTTGATAGATATGGTGATGTCGTTTATAGGCCATATTAAGGGCGGCTTGGCGGTGAGTACGGCGGCCTCTTGCACCTTGTTCGGGGCCGTGTCTGGCTCGACCCAGGCGACCGTGGTGGCGGTAGGTTCACCGTTGCGTCCCAAAATGCTCAAAGCGGGCTACTCCGACTCCTTTTCGCTGGCGCTGATCATCAATGCCAGCGACATTGCGTTTTTGATCCCGCCGAGTATCGGCATGATTATCTACGGGGTTATTTCCGGCACGTCAATCGGTGAGCTTTTCATTGCGGGGATTGGGCCGGGGTTAATGATCCTGTGTATGTTTTCTGCTTACTGCATCATCTACGCGATTATTAAAGACGTACCCACAGAGCCAAAATCAAGCTGGAAAGAGCGTGCCAAAGCCGTCCAATTAGCCCTTTGGCCGCTCGGCTTTCCGGTGATTATTGTCGGTGGTATTTATGGCGGTATTTTCAGTCCGACTGAAGCCGCTGCGGCGTGTGTTCTGTATGCCATTTTGCTGGAATTTGTGGTCTTCCGCTCGCTCAAGATGCAGGATATTTACGCCATCGCTAAGTCCACTGGCCTGATTACGGCCGTGGTATTTATCCTGGTGGCGGTGGGTAATGGCTTCTCATGGATCATTTCGTTTGCGCAAATTCCGCAGATGATATTGGAAGCGGTGGGCGTTAATGAAGCAGGGCCCACTGGCGTGCTAATCGCTATCTGTGTGGCTTTTTTCGTTGCCTGTATGTTTGTTGATCCGATTGTGGTCATTCTGGTGCTGACGCCGATCTTTACCCCCGCGATTGAGGCTACTGGGCTTGACCCCGTGTTGGTGGGTATTTTGATTACGCTGCAGGTGGCGATCGGGTCGGCCACCCCGCCCTTTGGCTGCGATATTTTCACCGCGATTGCGATATTCAAACGCCCCTACTGGGATGTGATAAAAGGCACACCACCGTTTATTTTCATGCTTATTTTAGCGGCGGCTCTGCTGATCATGTTCCCGCAAATTGCGCTGTTCCTGCGTGACGTTGCTTTCCGCTAAACAGCCACAAGGAGTACGCGAATGTTTAATCGCCTATTAGTCCCGGTGGATGGATCAAAAGGCGCCTTGAAGGCGCTGGAAAAAGCAGTGGGACTACAGATGCTAACCGGTGCTGAGCTTTATCTGTTATGTGTGTTCAAACACCATAGCCTATTGGAAGCTTCGCTCTCCATGGTCCGGCCCAATCAGTTGGATATTCCCGATGACGCGCTGAAAGAGTACGCCACAGAGATCGCCGTGCATGCCAAATCCCATGCGGTTGAGCTGGGTGCAGACACCGCTTACGTGCGAGCTTTTGTAAAAGGCGGGCGTCCCTCACGTATTATTGTGCGCTTTGCACGAAAGCGAGAGTGCGATCTTATTGTGATTGGCGCTCAGGGGACCAACGGCGAAAAGAATAACCCTCTGTTGGGGAGCGTCGCGCAGCGTGTAGCAGGCACGTCACACTGTCCTACGCTGGTTGTTTAAGACGCTAAACCTCTCGCTTATGCTGTGGTCTTATTAACACCCACCGTCCCAAAGATGCAGCTTGGGGCGGTGGGTGTTAATCTTTGAGTGACACAGATAGGCGTTCGGCGCCGTTATAAAAGGATGTTTCATGAAACAATTACTCTCTACCACGGCCCTGACGGGGCTACTGCTGGTTGCCCCTTTTGCTGCGGCTGAACCAGAAACGGATGAACAGCGCTTGGCCTATAGCTTGGGTGTCACGTTAGGTGAAAGCATGCAGGCGGATATCAAAGACCTCGACCTGGATGCATTTAACGATGGCATGCGGGATGTGTTTGAAGACAACGAGCTGGCCCTTAGTGAAGAAGAGATGACCCAAGCATTGATGGCGTTCCAAGAGCAATCAATGCAGGCGCGAGCCGCCGAAGCTGAACAACTGGCTCAGGACAACCTCGACGCGGGCGAAGCGTTTCTGGCCGAGAATGCCGAACGCGACGACGTGACCGTCACGGACTCAGGCCTTCAGTACGAGGTGCTTGAATCGGGTGATGGCGCATCGCCTGGCCCGGAAGATACCGTCGAAGTTAACTACGAAGGTATGCTGTTAGACGGCACCGTGTTTGATAGCTCTTTTGAGCGTGGTGAATCTGTCAGTTTTCAAACCAATCAGGTCATCGAAGGTTGGCAGGAAGCGCTGCAAATGATGAGCGTCGGCGATAGCTGGATGCTGTATATCCCTGCTGATATTGCCTACGGCGAAACGGGCCAAGGGCCGATTGGACCTAATGAAGTGCTTACCTTCCGTGTCGATTTGCTAGGCGTCGAATAAGCGATGATGAAAGCTGCCCCCTCCGCCTCGCCGTACCGATTAGCTTATGCGCTGGTTTTATTGGGTCTGTGGTCACCCCTTGCCCAGGCCGAAACAGCCAGTGAGCCTGATGAGTTACCTGCATTAGCAGCCGCTAGCCATCAGGCAAGCGTGGTGGGGGTATCATCGGGTGGTTATATGGCGACGCAGCTGGCCGTCGCCTGGCCCGAGCGATTCAGCGGCGTGGGCGTGCTGGCGGCAGGGCCGTGGAGTTGTGCACAGGGGGCGCTGAGCCTGGCGCTTAACCAATGCATGATGACGCGTCGTGGCGCGCCTTCATTAGCGGAATTGGACAAGCGCTATCAGCATTACCTGGCGTTGGAGCAGGTCGGTAGCCCCGCCGCGCTTGGCAAGCTCCGAGCCTACTTTTGGCATGGTGAAAAAGACGAGGTGGTGGCACCGCTGCTAGGCGATTTGCTCGCGGAGCAGTGGCAACAGTGGCTGGCCTCGCCAGAGCAGCTGCACGTTGCACGCAGTGATAATGCCGGGCATGGCTGGCCGGTAAGGTTGTCGAACGACGCTACCTCCGCCGCTCATGAGTGGGGGGATTGTCAGCAGGGAGGGGGTAATCATCTGTTGGCCTGTGATGACGACATCGCTGGGCAGATGCTTGAATGGCTCTATCCCGATAGGCAAGCCATCCGTGCTGACGGGCAGCGTGATGAGCAAGGGGGAGAGTTAACGACGTTCGACCAGTCAACATTTGCGGCAAAGGGCATCGCCGACACTGGCTATGTGTTTATACCGGCTGGCTGTGAGGCAGGAGGATGTCCCGTCACATTGGCGCTGCATGGTTGCCAGATGAGCGCCGAGGTCATTGGTGACGCTTTTGTACGTTACAGCGGTTTAAATGAGTGGGCGGCCACACATCAGCAAATCGTGCTTTATCCACAAGCAGAAAGCAGTATGGCGAATCCACAGGGCTGTTGGGATTGGTGGGGGTTTGCCGAGAGTACCTGGCAGTTAAGTCCTCTACACGATACACGGGAGGGGACTCAAATCGGTGCGCTAATGGGCATGCTTGATCGGCTAGAGGCCGAGCCCAAGTAAACCTACGGCCCTTCAGGGCGCGTTGTTTTTCAGTTCACTCTTGTCAGTTTATGCGCTTCAGTTCCGTCTCCAGGGCGGACACGAGCGCATGGGGGGTCGGTGAGTAGAGCACTCGTTGCAGAATATCGCCCTCCCGGTTAACCAAAAAAAGCGAGGCGCTGTGATCGATGGTGTACGCCATGGCGGATTCAGGTGCCTCGACTTTTCTCCATATCACGCCATAGCGCGACGCGACATCGTCAAGCTGTTCTTGATTGCCTACCGCACCGATAAACTCATCGCCAAAAAAAGCCATGTACTCGCGCATACGCTCGATAGTATCGCGCTCAGGGTCGACGGTAACCATCACCGGGATGACACGTTCGCGCTGCTCACTCTTAAGCTGAGCTAGGGCCTGGCGTTTGACGGCTTGATTCATGGGGCACACATCGGGGCAGTAGGTATAACCAAACGACAAAATCGCGAGTTGATCGTCTTTTAATTGGCTTAATGAGAAGTCGCCCTGCGTGGATGGCAGTTCGAGCGGGCCTCCCACGGGTTCACCATCGTGACGGGCGAACACGAACTGATAGAGACCGATGGTCACGATCAATATCACTACTACTCCCGCGCCCAACCATAACGATTTGCGTGCCATGTGCGCTAACTCCGAATCACATCAAAATCAAACCAGCTGCCCATCTTTCCTTCTGCCGTATTCAGTATGACACGAGCTCGCCACGGCATAACGGTCTGGGTGCAAATTCCCACTTGGCCCTGACCTTGAAAATGGTGGGGGGATTGCTCAGTAAGTGCAAAGCGGTGTAGCCCTAAGTCCATATCGCGACCAATAAAATCAATGTCCACTTGGGTCGCTTTAAGACCGTCTACTTTGACGTCCAGAGGTAATATCTCTAACGCCTCAATACGCCCGTTTGTCTGAATGTGTAAGGTGACGCGGCCTTTATCGCCCAGCATGGTGGAACAGGGGGCAATATGCAGATTGCAGGACGAGGTGGGGGGGAACCATGTCACCTCGCTGTCACGATGAAGCCAATGCGCAAAGGCGTACCATGCACAGGCCGCCAGCGCTAAGCCAGTGACCAGTATCAATACCCTTAACACGGGAAAGCCTGATGAGTGGCCAGGTTTTAAAGTCATCTTCATGGCAGAATAATCGTTACGCTAGCCCAAAGGCGGGGAGTTAACGCCATGGTAACAGTAATCATGACGATATCGCTGTGCTGGGATGTCGCAGGCATAAAAGGACTCACATGGAGAGTATTACCGGTGCGTTAGGTCCGCTGTTTTTATTGATTTTATTCGGCGCCATGCTCGGCTACTGGCGCTGGCCCAGCGACTCCTTTTGGCCGCAGATGGAGCGGCTGATCTATTTTGTACTCTTTCCTGCCATGTTAGTGGCTACGTTGGCCAGCGCCGATGTGAGCCAAGTGCCGGTGACGCGCTTAGCCTTGGTGCTACTGGGCGCAATGACGTTATTTGGCCTACTGTTATGGCGTTTTCGCACTTGGTTAAAGCTGACGCCCGCGGCATTTACTTCCGTTTTTCAGGGTGCGGTGCGCTTCAACACCTATGTTGGTGTCGCTGGGGCTGCCGCATTACATGGGAGTTTGGGGACGACCACCGCAGCGGTCGCGGTGGCCTTGATGGTGCCGGTGGTTAACGTGATGTGCGTGGCAAGCTTTGTGGCCGCGGGCACATTAGGTGGCGCCAGTGTGGGCAAAAGTGTCATCGCGTTGATTAAAAACCCACTGATTCTGGCCTGCTTAGCGGGGATCGGCCTAAACCTTTCTGGGCTGGGATTGCCGGGATGGAGTCGCGATACTGTTGAGTTACTGGGGCGTGCAGCGTTGCCGCTGGGGCTGATAGCGGTGGGGGTGGCACTGCGCCCTGCGGCGTTGCTGCGTGTTGACCGCGGTGTGTTGGCCACTACGAGCATTAAACTACTGCTGATGCCAGCGTTAGTGTTGGCATTTACCTGGTTGTTACAGCTGGACCCCGTCAGCCGTGATGTGGCGCTACTGTTTGCGGCGCTGCCCACCGCTACGTCCGCATATATATTAGCTCGACAATTGGGAGGTGACGCTGAGTTAATGGCCGCCATTATTACCGGGCAAACCCTGCTGGCCATGCTGACCCTTCCGTTATGGCTGCGATTAGTGAGCTGATAACGCAAACGTTAAACGATAATAAAAAATATTCGTATTTGTGTTGACGAGGTAAATGAGAATTATTATAGTGTGATTGTCAGCGTTTGATGAGACGCTGACAACCAAGACAGAGACTCGGTAAAACATCATTACCTATTGCCTGTCATGGTTTCTCCCTCTCATTGCTAGTCACGGTCTTTTGCCGCTCCTTTGGAGCGGCTTTCTTTTTTCCGCGTGCTGCTTTTTCATCTATATTCTCTCCTACTGGCCTTTCTCTCAGCGTCAGCGGCGTTGATAGTGAACGCGATGTTTGCCTGTCCGGTTAGCGGCTGGTAACAAGCGCTATTGATTGGCAGCGGCTAGGCGTCTACGTTTGAGTGAACGCTCCTGACATCGCTGATGAGATACGCCAATGCGCATCGCCTTATTTAGTGCCAAGCCTTATGACGGTACGTTTTTTAAGCGCGCCAATAAGGATAAACGACACACCTTAAGCTTCTTCGAAGCGCGTTTAACCGAGGATACTGCCCCCTTGGCCGCCCAGTATGATGCGGTATGCGCATTCGTTAATGACGGTCTGGATGCCTCCGTGTTGCAGCAATTACATGACGGGGGAACACGGTTAGTGGCATTGCGCTCAGCGGGCTTTAATCATGTTGATCTGACGGCGGCTGACCAACTGGGCATCACCGTGGCACGGGTTCCGGCATACTCTCCTTACGCGGTCGCAGAGCATGCGGTGGCCTTGCTGCTAAGCCTCAACCGTCAGACCTATCGTGCTTACAACCGAGTGCGCGAAGGAAACTTTTCGTTGAATGGCCTGTTGGGATTCGACCTACACGGAAAAAACGTGGGGGTAATTGGGACCGGCCAGATTGGCTTGATCTTTGCTGATATCATGCACGGCTTTGGTTGTCGTATCGTCGCCAGTGATCCTTTCCCTGATCCGCAGGCGAAGCCGTTTGTGGAGTATGTTCCGCTAACCACGCTATATGCCCAGGCGGATATTATCTCGCTTCACTGCCCACTGACGCCTGACACTCATCATTTAATTGATGCCGAGGCCATCGCACAGATGAAAGATGGCGTGATGCTGATTAATACCGGTCGTGGCAGGGTGGTCGATACGCAAGCGGTCATTGCTGGACTGAAAAGCGGCAAAATAGGCCATCTGGGGCTGGATGTTTACGAGGAAGAAGAGCAATTATTCTTTGAAGATCTCTCCCAAGGTGTGATCGACGATGATCAGTTCATGCGCTTAACGACCTTCCATAACGTTCTTATCACCGGCCATCAGGCCTTCTTTACCCACGAAGCCTTGACCAATATTGCCGAGACTACCTTAGCCAATATCGATGCCTTCGAAAGCGGCCAAGGCACCTTGCATCAAGTGAAGGCCTCGCAGGGCTAAGCTCTGTCTGAAAACTGGCTGTGTTCAACCACGCGGCTATTCTTCCCGGCAGTAAATCAGATCCCAGACGCCGTGGCCGAGCTTCTCACCGCGTGCTTCAAACTTGGTCAGTGGGCGAAACGCTGGGCGAGGCACGTAGGGCGCGGTTTCCGAATCGGCAGTATTGGCATAGCCGGGGGCAGCTTCCATTACCTCGGCCATCCACTCCGCGTACGCTTCCCAGTCGGTGGCCATATGAAAGGTGCCGCCGGGCATCAGGCGTGTGCGAATCAGCTCTGCAAATGCTGGCTGAACGATGCGTCGCTTGTGGTGTTTCTTCTTCGGCCAGGGATCGGGAAAAAACAGCTGCACGGTGGTGATTGAGCCTTCCGGCAGGCACTGCTCCAGCACCGCCAGCGCATCTTCCTTGTAAATACGCAGGTTGGTCAGCCCGCGCTTATCCACTTCATCCAACAGTTTTCCAACACCTGGGGCGTGTACCTCGATGCCGATGAAATCAGTATCCGGGTGGGTTTGTGCCTGTTCGATCAGCGAATTGCCCATACCAAAACCGATCTCGACCACGCGCGGTGCCTGGCGGCCAAACAGCGCATCAAGGTCCTGTAGCCCGTCGGCAATGGTTAGCCCAAAGCGCGGCCATACGTCTTCCAGGCCACGCGTTTGCGCTTGGGTCATACGCCCGGCGCGAATCACGTAGCTTTTGATCCCCCGACGGTGCAGCGGTGCGTCCGGTCCTTCAGGGCCGGTGGAAGATTCATCGGGTTTTTGAATGTCAGTCATAGCTCTCAACCGTTGATACGGCCAGCAAAAGGGGATGAAGGGTCAGCGCTCTGGCGGCGCGCCATGCGCCCAGCCAGAAATGCATCGCGGCCGGCTTCCACGGCGCTTTTCATGGCGCGCGCCATGCGCAGTGGTTCACGCGCGTGGGCAATCGCACTATTGAGCAATACGCCATCGCAGCCAAGCTCCATCGCCATGGCGGCGTCGGAGGCAGTACCGATACCGGCGTCGATAAGTACCGGCACGCGGCTCTGCTCAACGATCAGGCGCACGTTGTGCGGGTTCTGAATGCCATGACCCGAGCCGATGAGCGAGCCCAGCGGCATGATGGCGCAGCAGCCCATGGCTTCCAGTTCACGGGCGACAATCGGGTCGTCGCTGGTGTACACCATGACATCAAAACCATCGGCTAAAAGCGTCTCGGCGGCTTTCAGGGTTTCCATCACATTGGGGTACAGAGTGTGGTCGTCGCCGAGTACTTCAAGCTTGACGAGGTTGTGCCCATCCAGCAGCTCGCGGGCCAGGCGGCAGGTGCGCACGGCGTCCTTGGCGGTGTAGCAGCCGGCCGTATTGGGCAACAGGGTATAACGCGAAGGCGAGATGACATCGAGGAGGTTGGGCGCTTCGGCGTCCTGGCCAAGGTTGGTGCGCCGTACGGCGAAGGTGACAATCTCGGCGCCACTTTCAGCAATCGCCTCGCCGGTCTCAATGAAGTCCTTGTATTTACCGGTGCCCACCAGCAGGCGAGAGCTGAAGTCGCGTCCGGCAATGGTAAACGGCGTATCGGTGTGCAGTGTCATAGCGGATCCTGGATAAAGCGCGTGAAATAGGCAGTGTCAGAGGTGAAGGCAGAGCTTACGGCTCAGCCACCACCGATGGCGTGCACGACTTCCACCTGATCATCTTGGCTCAGGCGGGTGGTGGCCAGTTGGCTGCGCGGTACGATCTCTTCGTTGATTTCTACCGCCACGCGCCGACCGGTCAGCCCCAACCGTTCGATCAGGTCTGCGGCGGTAAGCTCAGCGTCTAGCGTATAAGGCTCGCCATTGAGTTGAATATGCATAAGAAGGTCTCGTCTATCGAGGCATAAGCTCTAGTTAGGCTCAGCGTCTATAAAGGCTCAGCGTCTATAAAGACATAGCGTCTATAAAGACACAGCGTCCAAAGAGTCTAGAAGCAGTGTAGAGAGTAAACCCTAGCGAAATACCATAAAGTGTCCCTATTGTAGCGGTTTCCGGCGGTGCAAGGTATGGCGAGTCTTATCCGCCAGGTGAAATATCCATCCAGTGAAAAGGAGCAGGCATGCGGGGAGCAGAGCGAATAATCGGGTGTGGAGTGGCGCTATCCGGCGTGCTAATGGTCATTCTTGGCGCCTACGCGGCTCATGGTCTTGCCGAGCGTGCCAGCGCCGCCATGGTGAGCGCGATGGAAACCGGCGTGCGTTATCAGGCGTGGCATACGCTGGCGATATTCGGTGTGCTGATTGCCCAGCGGGTCTTCAACCTGCCTGGCTGGCGCTGGGTCGTAGCGCTTTGGGGGCTGGGCATGGTGGGCTTTTCGGGCTCGCTTTACCTGATGGCCCTGGCCGGACTGAGTGTGGGTATCGTGACGCCCATCGGTGGGCTGTTGCTAATGGTGGGGTGGCTGGCGTTAGCCGTGAGTGTGGTCAGAGCGCCCGCCCGTGACTGATACTTTTCATGGCGGCATTCAGTTCTACAAAAGGTCGGCGGGCGTATCGACATCCCCGAACAGACCGACGTCCTGCAGGTCATATTGGTGATACCGGGCGGCATGGTGGCGAATAACTTCCCGCGCGCCACTGGCGCCAGTTAGCGCTTCGAGGTCGGGCCACAGCATGCGTCCGAAAATGACCGGGTGGCCCAGCTTGCCAGCGTGGCAGGGTCGTACAATGGTATCGCGGGTGGCCAGCTGCTGAAGTGCGATTAGCCCCTCCGGTTTTATCCACGGCATATCGCCCAGCAGAATGGCCACAGCGTGGGTGTTGCTTAGCGTTGGATCACGGCTAAGGATAGCCACCGCTTCGGCGATGCTTGCCCCTAGGCCAAGGTGGGCGTGACGAACGCGAATCAGCGCTACGTCGTCTGCAAGGCCTAATAAGCTGGGGTCATCGTCCTCACGAATGACAACCCGCAGTTGGTTAAAGGCTTGGCGTGCCTTGGCGACCGAGGCGGTGAGTAACGAGTGACCATCGGCCAGGGGCGCCAGGCGTTTATCGTCTGCGCCAAAGCGCCGTGAGTAACCAGCGGCCATCACTAGGGCGACCACCTGATCGCCTGTGTCAGAGCTCATCTCGTGCCTTGCCGTGCAGTACGCGTACAATATCGGCTATCACTGCGAGGGCTATTTCGGCCGGTGTCTTGCTTCCCATTGCCAGGCCAATCGGCATATGCAGGCGTTCAAGCTCCGCGTCACTCAGTCCGCCGGAACGCACCAGCCGCGTTGCCCGCTCTGTTGAGGTGCGCTTTGAGCCCATCACGCCAATATAAAAAGCCGGCGTGCGTACTGCTTCCATCATCGCTAGGTCGTCAATACGAGGGTCGTGGGTGAGCGCCACGATGGCCGTGGTGTCATGGCACCCATTGGCGGCGATGTATTGAGACGGTAACAGCGCCTTAACCTCCACGCCCGGAACGTTAAATTCCTGGCAGGCAGTTTCGTCGGGGTCGCAGACGATCACCTCAAATCCTAAGGTGACGGCAAACGACGCGCATACTCTGGAGACGGGCGAAATGCCAGCAATGATTAACCGCCGCGCCGGGGCGAGCCGCATTTTTACCACGTTGGGCTCGCCTTCTTCATTGGGCCAGATCACGCGCGGCCCCAGCGTGGCATCGTCGGTGAAGTAATGTCGGCCGGTCGTGATATCCACATTCCGCATCAGCCGCTGTCGACCTTCCAGCGTGGCTTTTAGGGTGCTCAAATGCTCCCGTGTCTCCGGCGTGGCGGGTAGCCTCTCAATGAGAACTTCCAGTATGCCGCCGCATGGCAGCATGATATGGCTGCCTCGGTCATCGCTGGCATCGCCGTAGCGTATGACGCTGGCGGCCTGTTCAAACTGCCCTTCGGCCAGGCGTTGAACAAAATCATCTTCCACACAGCCGCCGGAGAGTGAGCCCAGGTGCTTGCCCTTGCTGTTGACCACCATCCAGGAACCGGGAGCACGAGGCGATGAGCCAAAGGTGGCGAGCACGGTACATAGCCAGACGGTTTCGCCCTGTCGGGACCAGGTAAGCGCTTGTTCGATAACCTGCACGTCCAAATGCTGCATTTCAAACATTTCCAATAGTTAGCAAACGGCATCCATTGCCTGTCTTGCGTGATTAACGTGTCTTAGCGTAGCCCAACTAGCGCTGATGAAACGTTTTTGTTCATACGATTTTATAAGATTTGGGTAGCGATTCGGCTGTTTCCAACAATTGTGACTATGCTAAAGGCCTTATTGCATCGAATAAGTGATAGCAACACTCAAGGAAGGCCTATAACGATGAACTCCTCTAATAATGTCGAAAGACAACCCAAGACCGTGAACGCAGATAGCACCACTTTTTCACTGATCGTCAATGGTGAACAGCATACCTTGACGCTGGATAATCGCACCACGCTGCTGGATGCCCTGCGTGAACATCTTCACCTCACCGGCTCCAAGAAAGGCTGTGACCTCGGTCAGTGCGGCGCCTGCACGGTGTCCGTAAACGGCGTACGTATCAACTCATGTCTGTCGCTTGCCGTCATGCATGATGGCGATGAAATCTCGACGATAGAAGGATTGGCCGAGGCCGAACAGCTTGATCCTATGCAGCAAGCCTTTGTCGATCACGATGGGTTCCAGTGCGGCTACTGTACGCCGGGACAGATCTGCTCGGCCAAGGCGGTGCTTGATGAGATCAAAGCGGGGCTACCAAGCCATGTTACCCAAGATCTGAACGCGCCTATCGACATCAGTGATGCGGAAATCCGTGAGCGAATGTCGGGTAATCTCTGCCGCTGCGGCGCTTACGCCAACATTCTCAAGGCCATTCATCAGGTGGCGGAGGCGCGCTCATGAAAGCTTTCTCCTATGAACGCATAAGCGACCCTGCCCAGGCTGCAGCGCGAGCGGCGGAAGTGCCGGGCGCCAAGTTTATTGCGGGCGGCACTAACCTGCTTGACCTGATGAAGCACGAAATCGAGATTCCCGAGCATCTTATAGATGTATCGGGAACGGGCCTTAACGACATTACCCCGACAGATGAGGGCGGCCTGCGCATTGGAGCGCTGGTCAGTAACGCCGCGCTCTCGGCGGACGCCCGTGTGCGCAAGGATTACGCGGTATTGAGCCGGGCGCTGGTATCGGGTGCCTCGGGGCAGTTGCGTAACAAGGCCACCACGGGCGGGAATCTGCTCCAGCGCACGCGCTGTGCCTACTTTTACGATACCGGCATGCCCTGCAACAAACGCGCGCCGGGTACCGGCTGCGGAGCACTGGGAGAAGGCGCCACCACGCGGCAGTTGGGCATTATCGGCACCTCGGATGCGTGCATTGCCACTCATCCATCAGACATGGCCGTTGCCCTGCGTGTACTGGATGCCGAAGTGGAAACCGTCACGCCCTCGGGGGATACGCGTCGCCTAACGTTGGATGAGTTTTATCAGTTGCCAGGTGATACCCCTAACGTTGAGAACGTCCTGGAAACGGGCGAAATGATTACCGCCGTATTGCTGCCACCCCCCGTAGGGGGCCGCCACGCCTACTATAAAGTGCGTGATCGGGCGTCTTATGCGTTTGCACTGGTATCCGTTGCGTTGATTCAGGCACCCGATGGTACGGGGCGCGTTGCGCTGGGCGGTGTGGCGCCCAAGCCATGGCGTCGCGATGACGCCGACGCGGCGCTTCCTGACGGGGCGCAAGCGGTGATGGCGCGCCTGCTTGACGGTGCCCGCCCCACTCAAGAGAACGCCTATAAGTTGACGCTGGCAGAGCGAACGCTGGCCACCCTGCTGGCTCAGGAGTAAATCATGGATTTTAACCAATCAACTGACGACAACCTGTTCGACCACGCCCGCATTATCGGCAAGCCCCATGCACGAATCGATGGCGTTCTCAAAGTAACCGGCCATGCCCCTTACGCTTACGAGCGGCACGATGTCGTGGCTAACCAGCTGGTGGGCTACCCCCTAGGCGCAACGATTGCCAGAGGGAAAATTACCCATATGGACGCCTCTGCTGCCCGCGCCGCGCCCGGCGTTGCGGCAGTCATCACTACCGTGGATATTGAACCGCTGAACCGTGCCAAGAGTAATATTGCTCGGCTGTTTGGTGGTGATACGGTCGAGCATTACCATCAAGCCATTGCCGTGGTGGTCGCCGATACCCTGGAGCAGGCGCGTGGCGCGGCGTCTCTGATTGAGGTGCGCTATGAAGAAATACCCAGCACATTTGATATGGAAGACGCTTGGCAACGCCTGCAGAATACCGGTGAGCCGATCGCCCACGTAGGCGATGTTGACGCAGCGTTCGACGCCGCACCGGTCACCCTGGACGAAACCTACCGTACGGCTTCGCAAAGCCATGCCATGATGGAGCCCCACGCTTCTATCGTTGACTGGTCCGATGGCGGGCAAATGACGCTATGGACCTCAAACCAGATGGTTGAGTGGACGCGTCAGGCGCTTGCCACCACGTTTAATATTGATGCCGATACCATCCGGCTGGAAAGCCCCTATGTGGGGGGCGGGTTTGGCGGTAAATTGTGGCTGCGCGCCGATGCGGTCCTGGCTGCCTTGGGATCGCGAGCGACAGGCCGACCGGTCAAGGTGGCTCTGCCGCGCCCGATGATCTTCAACAACGCCACGCATCGTTCCGGCACGATTCAGCGGCTGCGCATTGCCGCCGGTTCAGATGGCAAAATCACCGCCTTCGATCACGCGGCTGTCTCGCATACGCTGCCAGGCGGTAGCGGTGAAGATGCGGTGAATCAAACTCTCTGCTTTTATGCGGGTGAAAATCGCCGTGTGGCGCACCACCCGATTGATATGCACCTGCCTGAGTCGGCAGACATGCGTGCCCCTGGCGAAGCCTCGGGACTGGCAGTACTTGAAATCGCCATGGATGAAATGGCCGAGAAGCTGGGTATGGACCCGGTCGAGTTCAGGATCCTCAACGACACTCAGGTCAATCCTGGGGAGCCATCAAAACCCTTCAGCGACCGCCACTTTGTGGAGTGTTTGCGCAAAGGTGCCGAGGCTTTCGGCTGGGCCGAGCGTAACGTAACGCCGGGTGGTCAGCGAGAAGGCCAATGGCTGATTGGCCACGGGATGGCGGGAGCCTACCGCGGTGCGCCCACCATGACCTCGGGCGCACGGGTGCGCTTGCAGAAGGGGCGTCTGGTGGTGGAAACCGACATGACCGATATCGGTACCGGCTCCTATACCATCCTGGCCCAGACGGCGGCAGAAACCATGGGAATGGAGATGCAGGATGTAGAAATGCGTCTTGGCAATAGCGCCTACCCTGCCTCCTCTGGCTCAGGCGGGCAGTTTGGCGCGACCAGCTCCACCGCAGGTGTCTACGCCGCCTGCGTGGCCTTACAGGCAGAGATTACCAAGCAACTGAACGTTGACGAGGCACGCTTTGAAAACGGGCGGGTCCTGGCTGGCGATACTGATATTGCATTGGCCGACGTGGCGAATGGTGAAGAGATTGTGGCGGAAGACTCGATCAACTTTGGCGACTTCAAGGACAAGCTGGAGCTTGGCACCTTCGCGGCGCATTTTGTCGAGGTGGCTGTGCATGCCTATACCGGAGAAACTCGCCTACGGCGTATGCTGGCGGTGGTCGATGCAGGGCGCATCTTAAACCCAATCACGGCACGCAGCCAGGTGCTGGGCGGTATGACCATGGGGGCAGGCGCTGCCTTGACCGAGGGGATGGCCGTGGATACGGAGCGTGGCTTCTTCGTCAATCATGACTTCGCGGGCTACGAGATTGCGGTCCACGCCGATATACCCGAGCAGGAGGTGATCTTTCTGGATACCTCCGATGCGGCATCCTCACCGTTAAAAGCCAAGGGCGTCGGGGAGCTGGGGATCTGCGGTGTCGCGGCGGCCATCGCCAACGCGATCTATAACGCCTCCGGCGTGCGGGTACGCGATTACCCGATGACCCTTGATAAAGTGATCGACCAACTGCCTGCCGGGTAATACGTAGATAGGACGCTAGCGCGAATAGGGTCCGGGTCAGAGTGCTGACACCGGGCCTTTTTTACGGCTACTTTCGCTAATTGGCCCACTATTCAACTCCGAGGCTTGAGAGCAGAATTTTAAAGCTGAGTTTTTAGTTCGACACTGTAAGAGCTAGTCTTGAAGCCGCCCGGTGCTTTTACGCACGATCAGATGACTGCTTAGCGTTTGCTGCCGGATGGCCTGTTCGCCGCGCATTAAGTGAAGCAGTAGCTGCATGGCCTGTCGGCCGATTTCGTTACGCGGCTGACTAATGGTGGTCAGCTCTGGGTCGCAGTATTCGCTCAATCCGATATTATCAAAGCCGACCACGGACAGCTGGTTGGGCACGATTATTCCCAACTGGCGGGCGGCTTTAAGCACGCCAACGGCCATCTCATCGCTATGGCAAAAGATCGCGGTAGGTCGGGGCGTTTTCCCCTCCAGCAACGCAAGCCCTTGCTGATAACCAGAGCGAAAGCTGAAATTGCCCTCAACGATGCGCGCTTCATCATTAAGTTGATGGGAGGCAAGCGCATCGCGGTAGCCCCGTATTCGCGACTGGCAGATAGGATTGTTAGTGGGGCCGGAAAGTGTGGCTATGCGCCGATGCCCTAACGACACCAGATAATCAACCGCCTGGACACTGGCCTGATGGTTATCGATAGCAATTAATGGCAGGTCAATATCGCTAAAAAACTCACAGGCCATGACCAGCGGAAAGCCCGTCTGACCATGCGCCTGCCTGACCAGTGCTTTGGGAACCTCTGAGGTCAGCAGCACAATGCCATCGGCTTGGTTAGTCGAAAGCAGCCGAAAATAGGCCTCCGCACGCGCTGGATCGTGTTCGCAGTCGCCAATCAGTATCTGGTAACCCGCCTGATGGGCAACGTCTTCCATACCGCTAATAATCTCGGAGAAGAACGGGTTAGAAATATCCGGCAAGAGCGCCACAATGGTTTTGGACTCGGCGCGTCGTAAGTTGCGCGCGGCGATATTGGGCGCGTAGCCCACCTGGGTAATTGCCCGATTAACCCGCTCCCGGGTGGCATCGCTAACTTTTTCAGGCGCTGCCAGGGCGCGTGACACGGTCGCCGTCGAACAGCCTGCCGCTTTAGCCACATCCTTAATAGTGGGCACGCTTTGCGGCTGTTTGCTCGTTGACTGGGGGGTAAACATTGAACGGTGATCCTGAGAAAACGTGCCGTAATAAGCGGGTGGTTAAATTCGATTTTGGCGCGCTATGGCCTGAAATGTAAATGATTACATAATGCTCTGACCATTTTAATCGCCCTGTTAATCTTAACTTTATGATTAGTTTGGTAAGTATGTGCAGCTTTATTACACGACTTTTATTTATTCTTTAGTCTAAAGATTAGCTGGCTGACAGGCATTTTACGCCCTGTAAAATCATTTTAATCAGCATATTACCTTTTTTCTTTGTGTTTTAGGTTCAGCTTGACCGCCTTTCTTTGCTCTGCTGGAATGTAATCCATTACATCGTCATGTCAACGCTGATTGCTGACGCTACAACAACAAGACAAATGAGGTGGATGATGAAGACCCTTAAAGGGCCTGCGCTCTTTCTCGCCCAGTATATTGGCGATCAACCCCCTTTTGATAGCTTGGAGAGTATCGCCCGCTGGGCGTCAACCCTGGGTTTTAAAGCGGTTCAAATGCCCACGCTGGATAAGCGGTTTTTTGATCTTGAACGGGCAGCGGAAAGCCAGGCGTATTGTCAGGACATTCAGACCCTTTTAGCGGGTTATGGCCTAGAGATTTGTGAACTGTCCACTCACCTGCAGGGCCAATTGGTGGCCGTGCATCCGGTTTATGACAGGCTGTTTGATGGATTCGCCCCACCTGAACTGCACGGCGACCCTATCGCACGTCAGGCCTGGGCTGTCGAGCAGCTAAAGCTTGCTGCCCAAGCCAGCGCCAATCTGGGTTTGAAAGCGCATGCCACGTTCTCTGGCTCGCTGCTCTGGCCGTTCCTTTATCCTTGGCCGCAGCGCCCGGCCGGGCTGGTTGAAGACGGGTTCGCCGAGCTTGCCAAGCGCTGGCAGCCCATTCTGGACGCCTTTGATGCCGCTGGCGTGGATTTATGTTTTGAAATTCATCCCGGTGAAGACCTGCACGATGGCGCGACCTTTGAGCGTTTTTTAGCCGCCGTGGACCATCACCCGCGCTGCTGCATGCTGTATGACCCTTCGCATTTGGTGCTTCAACAGCTTGATCACCTTGCCTTTCTTGATCGTTATCACCCGTATATCCGCATGTTTCATGTTAAGGATGCCGAGTTTCATCCTACCGCCCAGCAGGGCGTTTACGGCGGCTACACCTCTTGGGTCGAGCGGGCAGGCCGCTTTCGCTCCCTGGGCGATGGGCAGGTCGATTTCAAAGCGGTGTTCTCGAAACTGGCCCAGTACGATTTTGACGGCTGGGCGGTCATCGAGTGGGAGTGTGCGCTCAAGCATCCTGAGCAGGGCGCGGCGGAAGGCGTCACGTTCGTGAATGAGCACATTATCCAGGTGACCGACCGCGCGTTTGATGACTTTGCCGATGCCGGGACGGATCGTGAGGCTAATCGCACGCTGCTGGGTCTCGGCTAAACCACGCTCAGGGGTTAGATAATGACAACAACCAACGACACGCCACGCAGACTTCGCCTCGCCATGATAGGCGGCGGCCAAGGCGCCTTTATTGGTGGTGTGCACCGTATGGCGGCGCGCCTGGACGACCGCTTTGAGCTGGTGGCCGGGGCTTTTTCATCCCAGGCCGAGCGCAACCTGGCGACTGCCAACGAGCTAGGCATTGATGAGCAGCGCTGCTATGCCGACTACGCAGCGCTGTTGGCAGGCGAAGCTGCCCGCGAAGATGGCGCTCAGGTCGTGGCGATTGTGACCCCCAACCACCTGCATCACTCG
The DNA here is from genome assembly GCF_042429665.1 of Vreelandella sulfidaeris. Lineage (GTDB taxonomy): Bacteria > Pseudomonadota > Gammaproteobacteria > Pseudomonadales > Halomonadaceae > Vreelandella. The sequence goes on from NZ_JBHMAC010000013.1 coordinate 217,824, forward strand.
GCGGCGCTGGCAAGCCTGGAAGCGGGCTTTCACGTGGTGTGTGAAAAACCCATGACGCTCAGCGTTGCGGAAGCCGAACAGTTGGCCCAAGCGGCTGAGAAAAGCGCTCGCCACTTTGTATTAATGCATAACTACGCGGGTTATCCACTGGTGCAACATGCCCGTGAATTGATTGCAGGCGGCGTGCTAGGGCAGCTTCGCCACGTGCAGGTTGAATATATTCAGGAGTGGTTAAGCGAACCTCCAGAAGCCGATAATCGCCAGGCCGCTTGGCGGCTGGATCCCGCACAAGCGGGCGCTGCTGGCTGCCTGGGAGATATCGGCGTACATGCTTTTCAGTTGGCTCAATTTATTAGCGGCCAACGTGTCAGTGAGGTCAGCGCTGAGTTGGTGACTGCCGTACCGGGCCGGGCGCTTGACGATAACGTTCAGGCACTGCTGCGCTTCAACGGCGGGGCGCGAGGCATGTTGTGGGCAAGCCAAACGGCCGCCGGTTACGAAAACGCGTTAACCATTCGCGTTATCGGCGAGAAGGCCAGCCTGCAATGGGCCCAGGAGCAGCCCAATGAGCTGTGGTTGAAGCCGCTTAACGGACCAAGCCAGCGTTTAACGCGGCGCGATGACTGGCTAAGCGCAGGTGTTGGTCAAGGCGTTCGCGTACCGGGCGGGCATCCGGAGGGCTACATTGAAGCCTTTGCCAACCTGTACCAGGCGTTAGCCGATGGGCACACGGCTGGTGAGTATCCCGCCTGGCTACCCGGCATTGAAGACGGCGTGGATGGCATGCGTTTTATTGCGGCCGCCATTACCTCGAGCCAGACGGCCGGCAGCTGGACGCCGCTGCATCTGGGTAACGCGTCAGCCACTTCCGGGGCGCTCCATGAGTGAGCCTATTTTAAAGCTTGAGCGAATAGGTAAAACATTCGGCCCCGTTCAGGTACTGGATGATATTTCCCTTTCCGTGATGCCGGGCGAGGTGCTGGGCATTCTGGGGGAAAATGGCGCTGGAAAATCCACGCTGTTAAAGATCATCAGCGGTATTTACACGCCAACGGTGGGCACGATCCACCTGAATGGCCAGCTATTCAGCGCGTTAGACCCGATCACGGCGCGTTTTCACGGCGTGGCGATGATCCCCCAGGAATTCAATTTAATCCCCACGCTGCGCGTCTATGAAAATGTCTTCTTGGGGCAGGAAGTACGCCGTAACGGATTCCTTGACCACGCCGGGATGCGGAAGCGCACCCAGGAACTGCTCAGCTCATTAGAAGTGGACCTGGACCCAGAGCTTCCCATTGAGCGGCTAAGCGTTGCCCAAAAGCAGATGGTAGAAGTGGCCAGGGTACTGGTTAACGACGCGCGAGTGCTGATTCTGGATGAGCCAACGACGGTGCTGACCGACCGTGAAGTAGCCGTATTGTTCAGGGTGGTGCGTGCGCTGGTCGCCAAGGGCGTCACGATTTTATTTATTTCTCACAAGCTGAAAGAGGTCAAAGACCTGTGTGACCGGCTGCTGATTTTACGGGACGGCCAGCAGGTAGAGCTGTGCGAGACCGCGACGCTTGATGAAGAGGACATGGCGCGCAAAATGGTCGGGCGTGAGCTGTCACAAATTTATCCTGAGAAGCTCGCGCAACGTGCTGACAATACGCCACCCGCGCTGCGGGTGCGGGGCTTAAGCCTTAAAGACCAGCTCAAGGACATCAACCTTGAAGTGCGCCGTGGCGAAGTGCTGGGGCTTGCCGGGCTGGTAGGTGCGGGGCGCACCGAAATTGCTGAAACCATCATGGGGCTGCACCGCAAAGAGCAGGGCGAGATATTTATCGATGGTGAGCTTGTAGATGTTCGATCACCCAACGAAGCCCACGCCCATGGCTTGGCGTATCTGTCGGAAGACCGCCAGGGCAAAGGGCTGATTCTCTCGTTTAACGTCATGCAGAACATTACCGCCCTTAGCCTGAAACGCTATGTACGCGGTTTTATTCAGCATCGCGCTGAGCGTCGACGTGCAGAGCACTATCAGCAACGCCTATCGATCAAGGCGTCCAACCTGGCGGCACCGGTTAGCTTGTTGAGTGGTGGCAACCAGCAGAAAGTCTACTTCTCAAAGCTACTGGATATTGAGCCCGATATTTTGATTCTCGATGAGCCTACACGTGGCATCGACATTAGTGCCAAGCAGCAGATCTATCGCCTGATTCGCGACCTTACCGAACAAAATAAAGCCGTTATCGTGATCTCCTCCGAGCTTGAAGAGGTCATTGGTATCGCGGATCGGGTGTTAGTGATTCGCGAGGGGCAAATAGCCGTCGAGCTTAACGGTGACGATATCAACGAAGAACAAATAATGCTGTATGCCGCTGGCGCACGACAGCACGCCAACCGTGAACAAGTGGGGAATAAAGATGGCTCAACCGCCTAATACCAAGACAATGGGAAGCGTTGCACGCCAAGGTCTGCGCAGGCTGCCCCTTAACGCGACGATTCTGGCCCCGCTGGTGGCGCTGATATTGCTGTTCGTGGTGTCATCCATCGCCAGTGAGTATTTTCTCGATACCCGCAATATCTCCAACGTGATGCGCCAGGTTTCCTATACCGGCATTATCGCCATCGGCATGACCTTCGTGATTATCGCCGGCGGGATTGACTTGTCGGTGGGGTCGATGGTGGCGCTCGTGGGCGTGGTTATCCTGTACATCATTAATAGCATTAGTGACCCTGTCCAGGCGGTGCTGCTTGGCCTGTTGGCTGCTATTGCTGCGGGCGGGCTGTTAGGGCTATTCAACGGTTTGTTAGTCACCCGGGGGCGCATAGCGGCTTTTGTGGTAACGCTTGCCAGTATGTCGATCTTTCGCTCGCTGGCGCTTTACTTCACTGATGCGGCAGTGGTTTCTACTCCCAATCCGCACTTCTCAAGCGTGGGCGGTGGTTACTTTCTGGGCATTCCAATTCCCGTACTGGTGTTCTTTGGCCTAGCGATCATTGCTCATGTGCTGCTGTTTCATACCCCTTACGGGCGCCATGTGTGCGCGGTGGGCGCTAATCCTCAGGTAGCACGCTACTCGGGCATTCGGGTTGAGCGCATTGTGCTCTCCACCTTTGTGATTGCGGGCATTTGCGTGGGGCTTTCCGCCATCATGCTGACCTCGCGGCTCAACTCGGTCAGCCCGAGCGATGCAGGTTACTTTTATGAACTGGATGCTATCGCCGCCGTGGTGATCGGAGGCACGGCGCTTTCCGGTGGGCGCGGCTCAATATGGGGCACGGTCATCGGTGCGCTGATACTAGGCATTATTAACAATATGCTTAACCTGACCGGTGTTTCCCCTTATTTACAGGGGCTGGTCAAAGGTGGCGTCATTTTGCTGGCGGTGCTGCTGCAGTACAAGCGTGCCTGATTCGTAAAAACGGACGTTAAAAACGGTCTTTTCGGTCGCTATGCCCAAACAGGGCCGACGATCACATTGGGCGGGATTGGCTCGTCCATCCACGATGCAAGAAAGGGAGCAATAACAATGACACTATCACGCCTTTTCAAGACTGCCGCGCTGGTAACGGCCATGGCGGGCACGTCCAGCCTGGCACTGGCCGACGACTACCATATTGGCGTCACCGTGCCGTCCGCTGACCACGGCTGGACCGCAGGCCTGTTATGGTGGGCACAGCTCGCCGCCGACGACCTCAGTGAAAAGCACCCGGAGGTGAGCTTTACCGTCCTTTCCGCCAACTCCGGGACAGCCCAAGTCTCTAACGTGGAAGACTTGATGATTCGCGATCTGGATGCGTTGGTTATTCTTCCACATGACCCGGCCACGCTTCAGGCGGTTATTTCTGAAGCCTACGATGAAGGCATCTATACGGTGGTGGTGGACCGCGAGCTTGAAACGCCTGCGCAAAACGTCTTTATTGCGGGGGATAATCCAGGCTTGGGCGATCACGCCGCGCGTTATATCGCTGAAGAGTTGGGTGGCGAGGGTAATATTCTGGTGTTGGAAGGTCCGCCCATTCCCATCAATACCCAGCGTGTTGATGCCTTTAACCGGGTGATGGAAAACTACCCCGACATCAATATTCTGGCCTCCCAAACGACCAACTGGAACCCACAGCAGGCACTTAGCGTAACGGAAGACCTGCTGGGCAGTAATCCCGACGTGGATGCCATTTGGGCGGGTGACGATGACGTATTGATCTCGGCCCTTCAGGCGGTTGATGAAAACAACCGCGATGATATTCAACTGATTGTGGGCGGTGGCGGTTCGCAGCGTGTTATCGAAATGATTCGTGATGAGCACCCGATGGTCAAAGGCACTGTTACCTATCCGCCGAACATGATTGCCTCTGCCATGGCGCTAGCGGTACACGGTGTTAAAGGCGAGCATCTGGGCGATATGTACCACGGCGTGCCGTCACGACTTATTCTTAACGCTGATCTGATCACCATCGACAATGTAGAAGAGTACTACGAGCCAGAAGCAGCCTACTAGGCATCCCGTTGGTCGGCTCACCGCCCCACCGAAACTATAAGTCAGCCGCCGCCAGGCGGCTGACAGCGTGTAGCTTGCGGTAACGTGTGCCAGTAGGCGCATGTCATCAGCAACTGAAAACACCTGCACTTCACCGACACCCAACCGGCGGCCCAGTTTAATCAGCTTGGCGTGGGCGATAATATCGTGATCGTCTGAAACTGCTCATCGATAAAGCGGTTTTATTTGGCTTTATGCATCCGGTACCCCTCGTGCAATAGCCGCTCAATGTAGCCCGATAGCTGCGCGGACAGCATGTATTACCTCAGATGCTGCTTGAGACTGGCATTGATACACCTTCCAATATCGCGGGGCATGGATCTTCCCGTTTAAAAAATGGGATTTAGTTTAAAAAGCCTGTTTGTTGTTTAATGGCTACGTATTTAACCTATGTTGTTAAGATTCGCATTTAATTATTTTAAGTTGATTGCTAGACAGCTAACAAAAAAAAATACTATCTTAGAGAAACAAAGTCAGTGAAAACAACTGATAAATTGTTCCAATTGCACGCCTATCGATATCACAACAACCAGATAATCTTATTTATCAGATCTTTAGGAGATCACTATGCGTCTTGTAAGCGGCGTGCACAAACGTGCACTATCCACAGCGGTGTTCATTGCGTCTGCTGCACTCGCAAGCCAGTCGGTACAGGCTGAAACACTGGATATTGGCGTTATGGGAGAGCTTGCCTCGTTTGATACCTCGCAAGTCTCTGGGGGCGTCTGGGAATCTCAGGTGCTCAGGGACGTGTTTGAAGGCCTCTTCAAAGAAGGACCGGATGGCGAGCTTCTGCCGGGCATGGCAACCGATTACGAGATCTCCGACGATGGCCTGACTTACACCTTCCAGATGCGCGAAGGCGCGGTTTGGTCGGATGGCGAGCCGGTCACCGCTGAGGACTTCGTGGTGGGTTGGCGCCAGTTACTAAACCCCGCCAACGCTTCCAAATACGCCTACATGCTCTACCCGATCGCCAATGCTGAGGCCGTTAACAAGGGTGAAGCGCCGCTGGATGCGCTTGGGGTGGAATCGCTTGATGATGGGCGCACGCTGAAAGTCGAACTCAATCATCCGACACCCTACTTCACCCAGCTGTTGACCCACTACACCGCCTACCCGCAGCCCGCGCACCTGGTGGAGGAGTACGGTCGACGCTGGATCGACCTGGATCATATCGCCTCCAACGGCGCCTTCCATCCGGTCGAGTGGATTTCGCAGTCCACCATCACCACCGAGAAGAGCCCGACCTACTACGACGCGGACGACGTAAGCCTGGATGGCGTGGTGTTCCACACCACTGAAGACCGCAATGCGGCGATCTCGCGCTTTCGCGCCGGCGAACTGGATATCATTCGAGATTACAATTCCGAGCGCTATGAGTGGCTCATGGAGAACCTGCCCGATGCCACCCAGATGGCCGCGTACCAGGGATCCTACTACTACGTGTTCAATCACCGCGACGGCCACCCGACGACCGACGCACGAGTACGCGAGGCGCTCAACCTCGCTATTCGCCGCGACGTAATCACCGAACAGCTGATGAAGGGCACCTTCGAAACGGCGTATTCGCTCGTGCCGCCCGGCACCAGCCACTATGAGCAGCAGCCGATGGCGATTGCCGACGAGTCCTTTGATGACCGCATGGCCCGAGCCAAAGAGCTGATGGAAGAGGCGGGTTATAGTCAGGATAACCCGCTCAACCTGCGCCTGCGCTACAACTCCAACGATGAGCACCAGCGCATTGCCGTGGCGGTTGCCGCCATGTGGCGCCCGCTTGGCGTCAACGTCGAGATGGTCAACTCCGAGGCGACGGTGCACTACCAGTCCATCGCTGAGGGGGATTTCGACATCGCCCGGGCCGGCTGGATTGCCGACTATAACGACGCCGAGAACTTCCTGGTGCTGCTGCAAAGTGGCGTGGGTAACAACTACGGCGCCTACAGCAATCCTGAGTTCGACGCCATGATGGATGAAGCGGCACAGACCCAGGACCTTGATGAGCGTCAGGCGATTCTCGAGCAGGCCGAGCAGTTGGCCCTTGAAGACAACGCTCTGGCGCCGCTGATGTTCTACGTCAGCCGTAATCTGGTGAACCCGGCGATCTCCGGCTGGGAAAACAATATCCAGGACGATCACCCGTCGCGCTGGATCAGCTTCGACGAGTAACCGCACTGCGCAAGGCTGGTGCGGCCAGCCTTGCGCTTAGCTCCCTATTACTCCGATGTTAATCGCCCATGCCCCACAAGGGCGGCGAAGCCGTGCTTGTTCCAAAGGATGAGCCGCTAACAGAAAGTAGGAGGACTTATGCCCCATTTAACCCGTTTGGCGGTGGCCATCGGTGTCGCTGCGTTGACGCTTACCAGCCTCGGCGCTCAGGCAGCGACGCTGCGTATCGATAACGGCGCGGAGCCGGGTACGCTCGACCCGCAGCGCTCCAGCGGCGTCTGGGAGACGCGCATCATCCGTGAGATGTTCGAAACCCTGGTAAGCTATGGCCCCGAAGGTGAACTGGTACCCGGCCTTGCTGAGCGCTGGGAAATGAGCGGGGCAGGCGATGCACTGACGCTCTATCTGCGCGAAGAGGCGCAGTGGTCCGACGGAGAGCCGATTACCGCCGATGATGCGCTTTATAGCCTGCGTCGCCTGCTCCGGCCTGAAATAGCCGCTCATAACGCCCAGCTCTACTACCCCATCGAAGGCGCGCGCGCTGTCAATATCGGCGAGGCCGAGCCCGAGAGTCTGGGCGTTGAAGTGCTGGATGAACATACCCTGCGCATCCATTTCGAAAAGCCCACCGCCTGGTTCATGCAGGCGCTGGCGATGCCCGAGGCCGCCCCGCTCCCCGAGCACTACCTGACCGAGCAGGGCGAGCGCTGGATAGAGCCTGGGCAAACGCCGGTGAGCGGGCCCTTCATGCTTGCACAGTGGCAGCCCCAGGACCATATCACCCTGGCGAAAAATCCCGCCTACTACGCCGCTGATAGCGTGGCCCTCGATGAGGCGATCTTCTACCCCTTGGAGGACGCCAATACGGCGCTGACCCGCTACCGCGCGGGCGGGCTGGATATCAGCTACAGCGGGGTGCCCGGCCAGCAGTTCGCGTGGATCGAGGAGAACCTGGCGGATGCGCTGCAGGTAGGCCCGATGGTGGCCAGCTACTTCTACATGTTCAACATGGCCGATGATAGCCCCTTCAGCGACGTGCGCGTACGCGAGGCGCTGAATCTCGCCAGCCGCCGCGAAGTGATTACCGAGCAGTTGCTGGGGATGGGCCAGATTCCTTCCTACTGGTTCGTGCCGCGGGCCACCACCGGCGGTACCCAAGGCGAAATGACCTTTGCCGATATGCCCATGGATGAGCGCCTCGAGCGCGCCCGGCAACTGTTGACTGAGGCGGGATATGGACCGGATAACCCGCTCGAGGTCGAGCTGCGCTACAATACGCTGGATGACCACCGTCGAATTGCCGTGGCGATAGCCGCGATGTGGCAACCGCTGGGGGTCGAGGTAACGCTCAACAATAGTGAAGCCGCCACTCACTATGCCAACGTTAACGAGGGTAACTTTGAGCTGGCCCGCTACGGCATGGTCGCGACCATCGACGACCCCTACGACTTTTTGAATGCGTTTAGCAATGGCGGTACAGCGGCGCGCAGCACAGGCTATGAGAACGCCGAGTACGACGCCCTGGTTGCACGTAGCGACGCTATTCTCGATGTCGAAGAGCGCGCCGACGTGCTGACTGATGCCCAGCAGCAGCTGCTCGACGACTACGCGCTGCTGCCGCTTTACGACTACGTCAATTTGGCGCTGGTCTCGCCTAGCGTTTCCGGTTGGCACAACACGCCGCTGGACGTTCACCCGCTTCGTTATATCACGCTCGAGGAGTAGACACCGAGATGGCACAACACGCTAAGCCTGACCAGCCGTTCGCTGGCCATTATGGACGGGCAGAGGCAGACGCATGCTGACCTATATCGCCAAACGCCTTGCCATGGCGATCCCGACGCTTTTGATCGTCATTACGCTGTCGTTTTTCTTGATGCGCATGGCCCCGGGCGGACCTTTCGACGGCGAGCGCCAGCTGCCGCCCGAGATCGAGGCCAACCTGATGGCCGCCTATCACATGGACGAGCCGCTGTGGCAGCAGTACCTGCGCTATATGGGCAATCTGGCCCAGGGCGATTTCGGCCCTTCGTTCGTCTACAAGGATTTTTCGGTCAGCGACCTGCTGCTCCAGGGCTTTCCGGTCAGCCTTCAACTTGGGGCGCTAGCGATCGTGCTGGCGTTGCTGCTGGGTATTCCCATGGGGGTCTTTGCTGCCTTGAAGCGCAATACTGCGCTAGATTACACCCTCATGGGGGTGGCGCTGGGCGGCATCGCGGTGCCCAACTTCGTGATCGCGCCACTGATGGCGCTGTTTTTCGGCATCGTTCTCGGCTGGCTGCCGGTGGGGGGGTGGAATGGCGGTGCCTTGCCCAACCTGGTGCTTCCGGTGGTGGCGCTGGCGATCCAGCAGATTGCCTATATTGCCCGCATGATGCGCGCCTCGATGATCGAGGTGCTGGGCAGTCACTTTATCCGCACCGCCAGGGCCAAGGGACTTACCGAGCGCGAAGTGATTATGCGCCATGCCCTGCGCCCGGCGATGCTGCCGATCCTTTCTTATCTCGGGCCTGCCATCGCCGGCATTATCACCGGCTCGGTGGTGATCGAGCAGATCTTCGGCCTGCCAGGGATTGGTCGCTACTTTGTTCAGGGCGCGCTCAACCGGGACTACACCCTGGTGATGGGAACGGTGGTGTTCTACGGGGTACTGATCGTCTTGATGAACCTGATCGTCGATCTCCTCTATTCGCTATTTGACCCCCAGATCCGCTATGACGATTGAACGGAGCGCGTTATGACTTCTACTTATCACGCCACTGAAGAGCAGGCGGAGAATGGTGTTGGCGGCGAAGGCCCCAACCCGCCCAAAGCGCCGCTCAAGGGCGAGAGCCTGGGGCAGGAAGCCTGGCGTCGGCTGCGCCAGAACCGTGCCGCCATGGCCAGTATCATTTTGCTGGCGCTGATTGCGCTGGTCTGTATCGTAGGCCCGTTTTTGCTGCCCTGGGGGCTTGCTGAAGTGGACTGGAGCGCCTTTGGCGTGCCGCCCACCACCGAAGGTTTTCACCTGCTGGGCACCGACGCCAACGGCCGCGACCTGTTGACCCGAACACTTTACGGCGGGCGTATTTCGCTCTCGGTCGCGCTGGTAGCGACCTTTGTCAGCCTGGTGATTGGAGTGCTTTATGGCGCCATTGCTGGCTACCTGGGCGGACGCGTGGATAACTACATGATGCGCTTTGTGGACATCATGTATTCACTGCCCTTCATGTTTCTGGTCATTCTGCTCATGGTGGTGCTGGGGCGCAATATTTTGCTGATCTACGCTGCCATCGGCGCTGTCGAGTGGCTAGACATGGCGCGTATCGTGCGTGGACAGACCCTGGCGCTCAAGCGGCGCGAATTCGTCGAGGCCTCCCAGGCACTTGGGGTGAAAGACTCGAAGATCGTTACCCGCCACTTGATTCCCAACTCGATTGGCCCGGTGATCATCTATGTCACGCTCACGGTGCCCAAGGTGATTCTGCTCGAGAGCTTCTTGTCCTTCTTGGGACTGGGGGTTCAGGAGCCGCTGACCAGTTGGGGTGTGCTGATCAGTGAAGGTACGTCCAACATGCAAGGTGCCCCCTGGATGCTGGTCGTTCCTGCGCTTTTCTTGGCCGTGACGCTGTTTTGTCTCAATTTTCTGGGTGATGGGCTGCGCGACGCCCTCGACCCACGCACCCGCTAGGAGGCCAGAATGTCGAAAGTCCTACTGGAAGTCGATAATCTAAAAGTGGATTTTGAACTGCCCAACGGCACGGTCTCGGCGGTGAAAGGGGTCAGCTTCAGTATTGCCGAAAACGAAACCCTGGCGCTTGTGGGTGAGTCGGGCTCGGGCAAGTCGGTTACCTCCACCGCGCTGATGCGGCTGTTGCCGAGCCTGGCCAAGGTCTCCGGGGCGATCCGTTTTGAGGGGGAGAACCTTGTCGAGGTCTCCAATGCGCGGATGCGCACCCTGCTGGGCAATGATATCTCGATGATCTTTCAGGAGCCGATGACTTCACTCAATCCGCTCCACCCGATTGGCCGCCAGATCGCCGAGGTACTCAAGAAACACCGCAAGATGAGCGGCAGTGCCGTGCGCAGCCGGGTGGTCGAACTGCTGGAGCAGGTGGGCATTCCTGAACCGGCCAAGCGTGTAGCGAGCTATCCTCACGAGCTTTCCGGCGGGCAGCGCCAGCGGGTGATGATCGCCATGGCGCTGGCCTGCGAGCCGCGGTTGTTGATTGCCGATGAGCCCACCACGGCGCTCGACGTCACCGTTCAGGCGCAGATCCTTGATCTGCTGCGCGACCTGCAAAAGCAGTACGGCATGGCGATTCTGTTCATCACCCACGATTTGGGTCTGGTGCGCCGTTTTGCCGAACGGGTCTGCGTAATGTGCCAGGGGGAACTGGTCGAGAGCGGGGCGACCGAAGAGGTTTTTACAGCACCCCAGCATGACTACACGCGCATGCTGCTCGACGCCGAGCCCAGCGGGCGCAAGGCGCCGGTGGCCGACGACGCGCCGGTGATCCTGCAGGCCGACGACATGAAGGTGCGCTTTACGGTGCGCAAACGCCTGTTCGGTAAAAACGAATACTTTCAGGCGGTGCACGGTATCAGCCTCGATGTGCGTCGTGGTCAGACTGTAGGCATTGTCGGCGAGTCGGGGTCCGGCAAGTCCACGCTGGGACGTGCGTTGCTGCGGCTGTTGAAAAGCGAGGGCCAGCTGCGCTTTGAAGATACTGATATCACTGGCTTTGATAAATCGCAGATGCGTCCACTGCGCTCACGTATGCAGGTGGTGTTTCAGGACCCCTTCGGCTCGCTGTCGCCACGTTTGACGGTAGGCGAGATCATTAGCGAAGGGCTCAAGGTTCATTTCCCCGAGCTTGGCCGCCAAGAGCGCGAGGAGCGGGTGATCGAATCCCTCGAGGAAGTCTCGCTTGATCCCGCGATGCGCAAGCGCTACCCCCATGAGTTTTCCGGCGGCCAACGCCAGCGTATCGCGATTGCCCGGGCGTTGATCTTGAAGCCGGACTTTTTGCTTCTCGACGAGCCGACCTCGGCGCTCGACCGGTCGGTGCAGATGAGCGTCATTCGCCTGCTGCGCGATCTGCAGCAAAAGTATGGGCTCACCTACCTGTTTATCAGTCACGACCTCGCAGTGGTACGCGCGCTGGCCGATCACGTTTTGGTGATGAAAGAGGGCCGTGTCGTGGAAGATGGCAGCACCGAGGCGATTTTCGACCAGCCACAGAGCGCCTATACCCAGGCGCTACTTAAAGCTGCATTTTTAAATGACGACAAAGCAGCCTAGGCAAACGTCACCAGCAACCCAGCCCGACGCCATGCCGGGCTGATCCAAGGCATCTGCTAGGTTAAAGGTAGCTGGGTTAATGATATTGAGAGCCATATTTAAATCCGCCTTAGGGTGCTCGCTCAATAACTAAGGACAACCGGGTGGTGCAGGAAGCCCCCCTGCTGTTCAAGAGGCGGGGGGATCGTTGCTCTCTGACACTAGCCAAGCTGTCGCTAAACAGCCGGCAACGCATAGCCAGCGGTTACGTGAACGACCGGGCGGATATCATCAGCGGCGGAAAACACCTGCACTTCACCGACGCCCAACCGGCGGCCCAGTTTAATCAGCTTGGCGTGGGCGATAATATCGTGATCGCCTGAGGCGGCGCGTAGGAAGTGGCAGTTGAAATCGCTGGTGACCGCCATGGGTTCAGGGCCTATCTGGGCCAGGATCGCCACATATAGCGCCACGTCGGCAAAGCCCATCATCGTGGGGCCGGAAACCCTAGGGCCAGGGCGCAGGTGCTCATAACCTACGGTTAAGCGCATCGTGGCACACATCTCACCTACGCTTTCAATTCTGCCCATTCGCTGGGGAAATACTTCATCCAAGAAGTGCTCGATCTGTTCGACAGTCATGACGGTCATTGTTGTTATCCTTCATAAAAAAGCCCCAAGGCATATGCCTTGGGGCTAGTTGTACCATGAAACGAATTTACTTGGCTTTATGCACCTGACGCCACTCGTGAAGTAGCGGCTCGGTGTAGCCTGAGGGCTGTACGCGACCTTTGAAGATCAGGTCAGAGGCAGCCTTGAACGCGGTAGAGTCCTCAAAGTGACTGCTCATCGCAGTGTAAGTGGGATCGCCTGCGTTTTGTTCGTCAACCACCTTGGCCATGCGTTTGAGGGTTTCTTCAACGCGTGGTGCATCAACAATGCCGTGATGCAGCCAGTTGGCGATGTGCTGGCTGGAGATACGCAGCGTGGCGCGGTCTTCCATCAGGCCTACATCGTGAATATCCGGCACTTTGGAGCAGCCAACGCCGTGCTCTACCCAGCGGACTACGTAGCCGAGAATGCCCTGGCAATTGTTGTCCAATTCTTGCTGGATTTCTTCATCAGACCAATTAGCGTTTTCCGCCACCGGCACGCTTAACAGGTCATCTAGGAAGTCCGGTTCGCCCTGGGCTTCCAGTTCGCGCTGAACATCGCTGACATCTACCTGATGATAGTGCAACGCGTGTAGGGCTGCTGCTGTGGGTGAAGGAACCCAGGCGGTATTGGCACCGGCTTTAGGATGCCCTATCTTCTGCTCCAACATATTGTGCATTAGGTCAGGCATGGCCCACATGCCTTTACCAATCTGGGCGCGCCCACGCAGGCCGCAAGCAAGGCCTACCTGCACATTGCTCTTCTCGTACGCCTGAATCCAGTCAGCGCTTTTCATATCACCTTTACGCACCATGGGACCCGCTTCCATGGCGGTATGCATTTCATCACCCGTACGATCCAGGAAGCCGGTATTAATAAATGCCACACGCGAAGAGGCCTCGGCAATACATGCCTTGAGGTTGACGGTAGTACGGCGCTCTTCGTCCATGATGCCCATTTTAATCGTGTCGCGGCTCATGCCGAGAATATCCTCAACGCGACCAAACAATTCGTTGGCGAAGGCGACTTCGGCAGGGCCGTGCATTTTGGGCTTGACGATATACACAGAGCCAGTTCGCGAGTTGCGAGGCTGGTCGGCATCTTTTTTCAGGTCATGCAGGGCAAGCAATGACGTCACTACGGCGTCCAGAATTCCTTCAGGCAGCTCGTTACCCTCAGCATCCAGAATGGCCGGGGTGGTCATCAGGTGCCCCACGTTGCGCACGAACATCAGCGAACGGCCGGGCAGGGTGATCTTGCCACCTTCGGTGGTCTGCCAAGTGCGGTCAGCGTTGAGCTTACGGGTAAAGGTCTTGTCGCCTTTCTCGATACTTTCTTCCAGGTCGCCTTTCATCAGTCCAAGCCAGTTGCTGTAAACACCGACCTTGTCTTCGGCATCTACCGCGGCGACGGAGTCTTCGCAGTCCATAATGGTGGTGAGAGCGGCTTCCACGACTACGTCTTTCACGCCTGCCGGATCAGTCTTGCCAATGGCGTGGCTGGCATCAATCTGGATTTCCAGGTGCAAGCCGTTATTAGCTAGCAGGATGGTTTCAGGCGCAGAGGTGTCGCCAGTAAAGCCAATGAGCTTGCCTGAATCCTTGAGTCCGGTTTCCCGGCCGCCATCAAGCGTCACCACCAGGTGCTCATCGCGAATCGCGTATTTAACTGCATCGCGGTGGGAGCCGGTAGCCAATGGGGCCGCGCGGTCCAGTACGCCACGCGCGTAGGCAATGACCTTTTCGCCGCGCTTGGGGTTAAAACTAGTCCCTTTATCGGCGCCATCTTCTTCTGAGATCGCATCGGTGCCGTACAGCGCGTCATACAGGCTGCCCCAGCGTGCATTGGCGGCATTAAGGGCGTAGCGGGCATTGCTAACCGGGACTACCAGCTGCGGTCCCGCCTGCACAGCCACTTCGCGGTCTACGTTGGCGGTCGTTGCTTTCACATTGGCCGGCGCTTGCGCTAAGTAACCTACTTCCTTTAAGAAAGCGCGATACTTAGGCATATCAGTGACAGGACCAGGATTTTCTCGGTGCCAGCTGTCAAGCTGTTCTTGCAATGTATCGCGCTCTTCCAATAAGCGGCGATTTTTTGGCGCTAGATCATGAAATAAAGCATCCACACCGGCCCAAAAGGCCTTTTCATCAACACCAGTGCCCGGTAGCGCCTGCTCATTTATGAAACGATCTAGGTCGGCTGCCACCTGCAAACGGTGGCGCGTGATACGCTCACTCATAAAGATTCTCCTGTGAGGTTGCCCGTAGGCGGTATGGTTGCCCCGGACAGGTTGAAATATATTTATGGAAAATAATTCCACACCTGCTCGGGCATGTAAACAGCGTAGACCTTATCGAGATAAAATGCTCGACCAAATGACTATGTGAATGACTAAGTAAATAGCTATGTGAATGGCTGTGAAGTGGATTATGGAGGCGCGGCTCACCTGTCGCGTCTAGGCCAACGGAAAATGGCGTTATGGAGAAACAACGATGCGTGATTTCCAACATCTGGAAGGCTTGTTTCGCCACGCTTCCGACGAGACTTACCTTACCCGCCTGCTGCCCGGCGATAGTCTAACGGATGCTATGCAGGCGTATTTTCAGCATTATGGTTTAACAACGCTATTGCTCGATACCAGTGAAGTGTATGCAGGCTTTATTGATACTGGACGCTTTGCGTTGTGGTGCCAAGTGTGGAGTCCTCCTCTGCCGGTAGGCACTGCTTTTGTCGTCCATGGTTACTTTGACCATATGGGGTTATATCGTCATTTGCTACAACACATGCTGGCCAGGGGGTGGCGGGTTGTGCTGTGGGACTTGCCCGGCCATGGGCTTTCAAGCGGAGCGCGGGCGGAAATAGAGGATTTTGACGATTATCAGCATTGTTTGACCCATTTACAGACGCTCCTTGAGCGTCAAGGCATGGCACCAAAGCCATGGCTTGGAGTAGGGCAAAGTACCGGCGGCGCTATTTTGGCCACTGACGCACTCATACGCCGCGAGGATGCTGGTTGGTCAGGCTTGGTGCTGTTGGCGCCGTTAGTGCGGCCCTGGCGCTGGAGTCAGGCGAGTTGGCTACATTTAATTGCCAGCCCTTTTGTAAAAGCATTACCCCGCAATTACCGGCCCAACTCGACCGACGAGCAGTTCACTGAGTTTTTACGCGAACATGACCCGCTGCAGCCTGAACGCTTAAGCGTACTCTGGATTACTGCCATGCGTCGTTGGATGCCGCGTTTACTGGCCCAGCCCCCAAGCCAAGTACCCACCTTGATTTTGCAGGGCGAGCAGGATTTAACCGTGGACTGGGAGTGGAATCTGGTAGTACTGGCGGAAAAGTTTCCTAATGCCGATATTCATCGCCATCCCGATGCGCGACACCACTTGGTCAATGAGGCTGAGCCAATCCGTAAGGTGTTGTTTAGCGCTTTAGATACCTTTATTGATCGCATAGTGGCTCCACCAAATAAGCTGTGATTAAAAACATGTCACGGGGCGGCGCTGTTGGTTCATGGTTGAATCGTTACTCTCTCATGGTCGCAAGCAGGTCTCGATATGCTTGCGGCAGAGGCAGGTACCTGCATTGGCGCCCTAACAGGGCATTAAAACAAGATGAGAAACGCTCTCATGATTAATAAATGTTTTTAATACAATTAGTTATGGTTTTTTTTGCGCGGAGAGATAGACAGGGGCGATGGTGATTTAGGCTTAAGAACGCTTCTCAGCTTGGGCGTAGCTATCCCCCATTCTCATACTAAAGAAAAACGAATTGTTGCGAAACGTGATAGAAACGTGTAGAAAAGTAACTGAAAGAGTAGGTACATCAGCTTAGTGAATTATAAAAGTAGGCCAATTATAACGTTATTGTGAGTGTTTTTATTTGATTTTGTGGCTATTTTTAAAATTGAGAAAATGTCGGGACGGTTTTTTTCGAATTAGTAATGTAAGTAGGGATTACGTATCATTGCTTTGCAACAATTCACCGGTTAACTGATGTCAAGAATGTTTACGAAGGCAACAGCTAAGCGGTGCAGTTGATGGAGGGCTTGCCTGTACACGAAAGCACCGTAGGGCCGGTTGATGGTGTTATGAGTGTTTGCCAGTGATGAGTGTTCATCAATGATGCGTTGGCAGGCTGCGGGTGAGTTCAATACAGGGACAGGGAAATCACTATGATGTTCGTCATCAAAACGCTATTCGGGCTCACGAGACGCCGGAAGCAACTTATTCAGCTTTTGGTTGATACCTTCTTGATTGTCGCCAGTTTTTTGCTGGCAATGCTGTTGCGGCTGGATTCCCTGGCGTTTTTATCCAACGACTCAGTGTGGCTGGCGTTGCCCGTCATGGTGCCTGTTAGCCTGTTTATTTTTATTCGCCTTGGGTTTTATCACTCAATTGTGCGGTTTATGGGCATTAAAGCATTGCAGGCGCTATGTGCGGGGGTGCTGGCCTCTGCGTTAACGCTATATGTGGTAAGCATGGCGCTTAACCTGCCGGTACCTCGATCAGTTCCTTTTATTTATACCATGCTGGCGTTTATTACCATTGGCGGCATCCGCTTGGCGCTGCGACTAATGTATCAGCGCGGTCAGCAGCTGCAAAAAACACGGGTGCTTATCTATGGCGCGGGTGCGGCAGGGCGTCAATTGGTGGTTTCTCTACGCCATGGGCGCGACTACGAGCCGGTAGGGTTTGTGGATTATGCCCCTTTGCTGCAAGGGACGCACGTACAGGGGCTGAGGGTTTATAGCCCCGAATCAACACCCACGTTGATCGAGAATTTTGGGGTAGAAAAGTTTTTATTGGCTATCCCTGAAGCCACCCGAGCACGCCGCCAGGAAATTATTGAATCTATCGAGCCTTTGTCGATACCGGTGCAAACCATACCGGATATGGCCGATGTGGTGTCTGGCAAGGCCAAGTTCAATGAGCTACGCGATGTTCGTGTTGAAGACCTGCTAGGACGCGATCCGGTGCCGCCTGACCCGACATTGATGGGTGCCAATATTACCCATAAATCAGTCATGGTGACGGGAGCTGGTGGCTCCATTGGCAGTGAACTGTGTCGTCAAATTGTTCGACTGCTTCCAGAGCGGCTCATCATCGTCGACTCCTCCGAATACTCGCTATATAAAATCGATCAGGACCTTGCCCAACTGATTGAGAAAGATCATCTCAGCGTTGAAGTGAAACCTGCATTAGCCTCTGTACGCAACGGCGACGTCATTGAGCGCCTGATTCGCACGTTTGAAATCGATACTATTTATCATGCTGCTGCCTATAAGCATGTGCCTCTGGTTGAGTTTAATCCGGCAGAAGGGGTGCTAAATAATGTGTTTGGCACGATGGAGGTTGCCAAGGCCGCTATCAAGGAACAAGTCGAGTCCTTTGTGCTCGTCTCTACGGACAAAGCTGTTCGCCCTACCAATGTGATGGGGGCTAGTAAGCGAATGGCGGAGCTAGTCTGTCAGGCATACGCTGATGAACAGACAGATACACGTTTTTCAATGGTTCGATTTGGCAATGTGCTGGGTTCGTCAGGCTCTGTTGTTCCGCTATTTCGTCGCCAAATCGAAAAGGGTGGTCCTATTACGGTGACCCATCCCGATATCACTCGTTATTTCATGACCATCCCAGAAGCGGCACAGTTGGTTATCCAAGCTAGCGGCATGGCAACAGGTGGTGATGTATTTGTTTTAGATATGGGCAAACCGGTCAAGATAGTAGAGCTTGCTACTCGAATGGTGAAGCTCTCCGGACTGAGCTATCGCTTTATGTCCGTGCCGGACGATGCGCAAACAGCTGCGGTTCGTGAAAACGAAATATCAGGTGATAAAAAAGGCGAAATAGCCATCCGGTTTACTGGTTTGCGTCCCGGTGAAAAGCTTTATGAAGAATTGCTCGCCACGGATAGTGCAGAGAAAACCCGACATCCCAGAATAATGACCGCCTCAGAGGACTTTCTGCCTTGGGTGGCGCTTGAGCCTTTGCTGGTGCAACTGGAAGCAGCCTGTAAAGAACAGGATGCCAAAAAAATCCGTGACCTGCTCATTTCAGCACCAACGGCTTATCACCCCCAGTCCGATATTGTGGACCACTTTTGGCTTTCCGAGTCCACGCAATCTCATGTCACTCAGCCTTTCAGTCATGTTGCTTCACATCCTGATGTCTCGGCGTCACCTGGGGCTAAAAGCGATAATCATTTAAAAGATCATCAACACTCTTATGCCAGGACGTCGTCGCCATTGGAAAGCATGAGAAATGCTCAGAACACAAGTCTACTGATAGACAGTGCTAACACTCGACAACATTAGTGCTTTTAAGTGGATGTTTAATGAGTTAATCCGTTGGTGTTTATCCCCGGCGGTAGGCTAAGTGATCAAGCCACGTTAGATGAGTGATGCCTCATCTGAATATAAAACGTTAACGGTGGACGCTGGGCTTCACTCCCATGCGGTATTAAAAATTGAACTAAATCTACTGGCCTCGAGGATGCGCCATTCAAACCTCGGGGCGGTAGCGTGCCTAAAAGCAATAGCTTTCTTTAATGCTCAACACTCACGGTAAGAAAATGGACTAAAAGTTGATTCATAGGAGATATGAACAGGTTTGGTCATCCGCTCAACTCATGCTCAGGTAGACGCTATTATGAGAAAACAAACTATTTATCGCTTACTGGTTGTGGCCTCAATTGCCCTGCTGATGACAGGGTGCTCCTTAGCGCCGGGAGGCGATATTGATTACGAGGCTCCCGAATCACCTGACTTGATGCAAGTTGTCGATATCAAGCCTATTACGCCTGAATTAATAAGGTCATTGGCGTCTCAGCAAGATCAAACGCGAGGGGTTCATCCTGTTACCGATGAGTTGCGCAACGAAATCACCGACTATGAATATAGGTTAGGAGTGGGTGACGTGCTGAGTGTTGTCGTTTACGACCACCCTGAGCTCACCATTCCTACCGGTGGTGAGCGTAGTGCTGTGGAAGCTGGCAACATCGTTCGCTCTGACGGCACTATCTTTTACCCGTTTGTCGGGCGCGTGAATGTATTAGGAAAAACCACCGAAGAGGTTCGCGTTCAGCTAACTAGGGGGCTGTCCGACTTTCTTACCGAACCGCAAATAGATGTGTTTATCGCAGCTTTCAATTCTAAACGCTTTCATGTCACTGGCGCCGTTTCCTCGCCAGGTTCAGTCCCGGTGACTAACGTACCGATGACCGTTTTGGATGCTATTAATGAAGTCGGTGGGCCGACAGAAAATGCGTTTTGGCATGAAATGTATTTATTCCACAACGGTACAGAAGAGCAGCTTTCCCTTTTCTCGCTACTAAGTGAAGGTGATCAGCGCCAAAATCGGTTATTGCGTGATGGTGATTTATTACACCTGCCGAGTGCTGATAACCAAGGTGTCGCTATGTTGGGCCAAGTACGCTCACCCGGCAATCTGCGTATGAATCGTGAGCGTTTATCACTTACCGATGCACTAGCGCGCGCGGGCGGCATCAATGAACAAACCGCTGAGCCCTCCGGCATCTTTGTACTACGCCGCAATGCGCCAAGTGCTGAAAAAATCGCGACGGTGTATCAGCTAGATGTGAGTAATGCAATTGCCTTGGTAATGGCGAGTAATTTTGAGCTAGAACCTAAAGATATTGTTTATGTAACGACTGCTCCGATAGCCCGCTGGAACCGTGTTATTAGTCTTCTCTTGCCCTCTATTAACCTCCCTGGTGACTTAGGCAGCAGCAGTGATGGCCTAAACGACTTGCTTTAATATGACCAAACGTATCCTGGTAGTGTGTACCGGCAATATCTGCAGAAGCCCGGTGGCCGCCGCTATATTGCAGCAGGGTTTGGCCGACATCGAAGTGATGTCGGCAGGTCTCGCTGCTGGGAAAGGTGGTGCTGATCCACGTATCGCGGCGCTTGCAAAAGCAGATGGATATGATCTTAGCGAGCATCAGGCACGGCCGATAGATCGCGACTTACTAGCTAACGCCGATCTTGTATTAGTGATGAGCGCTAAGCAGAGACAAGTCATTGCTCGCAAATGGCCCGAAATGTTAGGGAAAACATTACTGTTTGGGATGTGGCGAACAGATAAGCCCAGTAATGATCGTGACATACCTGACCCTTATCAGCGAAGCGATGAGGTGTGTCAGCTTGTATACGACACGATTAAATCGGCGAGTGTAGCCTGGCGGGAAAAGCTTACGAATACCGGCAAAAACAGCATGTGGTAGGCGACTTAAAGCTTTTTAATTAACCATATTCATACGCTTAAATAGCGTGTGACTGAGAGTGTAGCGATAGAGCCAATGTCAGACTCATCACAAAATAGTACGCAGGAAGACACCATTGACCTGAGCCGACTGTTTGGTGCGCTTTTCCGTAAAAAGTGGCTCATTATCGGCATAACATTAGTGTTTGCCTTAATTGGTATTCTGCACGGTATGTTGGCAACTCCCATTTATCGTGCCGATGCCTTGGTGCAGGTTGAACGACGCAACACCGTTAGCCCATTGGGCAATGTTGAAAATGTCACCAATACAGGAACCGGTGAATTTAATACGTCGGCAGAGTTGCAAATTCTGCAGTCACGCATGGTACTTGGCCAAGTGGTCGAGCGGGTAGGCAGTGACTTTATTGTGTCACCAGTGGAGCTGCCTTTTATCGGTGACTTTGTCTTGCGAAAAGGTATTTCGCGCCCTGGCTTTATGGAGGGATATCCTCATGTATGGGGCAATGAAAGTATCAGTGTCGCTCGTTTTAGCACTGATGATAGTCTTCGAGGCCAAAGTTTCGTTGTTGAAAGAGGGCCTGAAGACACCTATTACGTAATGCAAGACGATAACCGTGTGTTCACCGGAACGTTAGGGCGTCCTGAAGTGTTTTATGATGGAGAGCTTGAGCTTACTATCGAAAGTTTTGATGCCGCCGAAGGTGCGCAGTACGTGCTAACTCGACAAAGCATGCCATCGGCAATTCGCAGTATAGGCAGTCGATTACAGGTAGCGGAAGTGGGTGGGGCAGGCACCACCACGGGCATGATCAGGCTTCTTATGTACGGGGAAAATCCAAGTGAGATTACCCGCAGCTTAGATGCCGTAGCACAAACCTTCTTAACGCAGAATATCGAGCGTCAATCGGAACAAGCACAACAAAGTCTTGAGTTTCTCCAAAAACAAGCCCCTGAGTTACGGGAACAATTGGATCTGGCGGAGCAAAACTTAAACGACTATCGATCGAACTTAGACAGTGTTGACCTTAGTAGCGAGGCTCAAGCTGCTATCCAACGTTATATTGAGCTTGATACTCGCCTTGATGAGTTGGAGTTTCAAGAAGCAGAACTAGCACAGCGCTTCACGCCTAGCCACCCTAACTATCAAGCGCTCTTACGCCAACGGCGCCAGATTGAAAATGATCTGCAAGAGCTTAATGCCCGAGTGAATGAGCTGCCGGCGGCCCAGCAAGAGGTGTTAAGACGTACGCGTGAAGTAGAAGTGACGCAGGCAATCTACGTGAATATTCTCAACAAAGTACAAGAGTTAGAAGTCGCTCGTGCGGGTACCATCGGCAATATACGAATTATTGATGATGCGGTGCTCAGCGGTAAAGTTGCGCCAAATGTAGCGCGTATTTTTATCTTGTATACGATTTTAGGTTTGTTGCTGGTTGTCGGATATATCTTATTAAAAGAGCTGCTAAAAAGAGGTATTGAATCTTCTGAGCAAGTAGAAAGCGTTGGCCTCACCGTCTATGCCAGTGTGCCTGAGTCTTCGGCCCAGCATAAACTCAACCGGCTACTCAAGCGGCGTGGCAAAAAAACAGCAAAAAGTGTGGTCGGGGGGGTGTTAGCGCAACGCGATCCAATGGATTTATCCCTTGAATCATTAAGGGGCTTACGCACTAGCCTTCACTTTACCATGATGGACGGTCGCAATAATCGCGTTATGTTGACAGGCCCTAGCCCTGGAGTGGGAAAAAGCTTTGTCAGCGTTAATCTTGGCGCTATCTCTGCGATGGCTGGCAAAAAAGTCCTCATCATTGATGCGGATCTGCGTAAAGGTAATTTACATCACGCCTTCGGTCAGCCGAGTGCTGGCGGTATGGTCGAGCTTCTTAGTGAAGAACTCACGCTTGAGGACGTTATCAAACCAACGGGCATCCCTCACTACGATGTTATTACACGCGGGGTCATCGCCAATAACCCTTCTGAACTGCTAATGCGACCTGGGTTTGAGCAAGCACTCCAGGATCTAAGCGAAATGTACGATATGGTGATTGTTGATACACCACCAGTGTTGGCAGTGACGGATGCCTGTGTCGCCGGAAAACATTGTGGTACCACACTAATGGTTACAAGGTTTAATAAAAACTCGGTACGTGAAATACGCATGGCTAAGAAGCGCCTGGAGGGTAGCGGGCTTGAAATCCAAGGTGCCATTTTGAACGGCGTGAAAATATCCTCACGTGGCGCGTCGGGCTACTACGGTTACGGTACTTACAAATATCAGTAGATCAGTCACTTTTTAAAGGGAGATAGATATGAAGGTTCTTGTAACCGGCGCCGCAGGATTTATTGGTTTTCACACCGTTAGTCGTTTATTAGAAAGAGGCGATGATGTCGTCGGTTTCGATAGCGTCAATGATTATTACGATGTTGATATTAAAGAGCGGCGTCTTGAACAGTTAGAGAGCATTGCGCAAAAAACAGGCTCATCGTTTCACTTTATCCGCGATAATCTGGCCAATCAAGCAGCGGTTACGGCTTGTTTTAATGAACACTCGTTTGATCGCGTTATCCATTTGGCCGCGCAAGCTGGCGTGCGCTATTCCATCGAAAACCCGCACAGCTATGTGGAAAGCAATATTGTTGCTTTTACCAATATATTAGAAGCCTGCCGTTACGCTAAGACGCCGCATTTAACGTATGCCAGCACCAGCTCGGTATACGGTGCTAATACGCGCATGCCTTTCTCTGAGCATGATGGCGCTAACCACCCGCTTCAGTTTTACGCAGCCACGAAAAAAGCCAACGAAATGATGGCGCATAGTTATAGTCACTTGTTTGGACTACCCACCACCGGTCTTCGCTTTTTTACGGTATACGGCCCTTGGGGCCGCCCGGATATGGCGCTGTTTAAGTTTACCAAAAGCATATTGGCGGATGAGCCGATTACAGTGTTCAACCATGGAAATCATACTCGTGATTTCACCTATGTAGCTGATATCGTGGAAGGCGTGATTCGAGCAAGCGACCAAGTCGCTGAGTCTAATACTGACTGGAATAGCGATGACCCCGATCCGGCAACGAGTAATGCTCCTTATCGCCTTTTCAATATTGGCAATAATAACCCGGTTAAGTTGAGTGCTTATATCGAAGCACTTGAAGAAGCACTAGATAAGCCTGCCAAGCAGGATTTACTGCCGCTTCAGCCTGGGGATGTGCCGGATACCTACGCTGATAGCAGTGAGCTTAAACGTGCTGTTGATTACCAACCCGCCACACCGGTTAAAGAAGGCGTAGCGAACTTTGTCGCTTGGTATCGAGATTATTATCAGGTGTAACGACCATTGCGACCAGATACTGCATCGTTGCAGTAGTGAGATAGACAAGAAATAGGTAAGGAGCGGCATGAACGTCACTGTGTTTGGAACAGGGTATGTAGGTTTGGTGCAGGGGGCCATTTTGGCTGATGTGGGTCACCATGTCGTATGTGTTGATGTGGATGCCAAGAAGGTCGAGCGTCTCAATCAGGGAGAAATTCCTATTTATGAACCTGGCCTTGAAACGTTGGTTCGAGAGAACTATGCGGCGGGTCGGCTAGAGTTCACTACTGACGCCGAAGCTGGCGTCAAGCATAGCCAAGTGCAGTTTATTGCAGTAGGTACACCACCAGATGAGGATGGCTCAGCTGATCTCAAATATGTGCTGTCGGTAGCCCAAACCATTGCCGAGCATATGCAGAGTGAGCAGATTATCATTGATAAATCGACAGTGCCCGTAGGGACTGCCGATAAGGTGAAAGCTAAAGTTGCAGAAATCCTCGCCAAGCGTGGTCGAGAGGAGCTAAAATTTGATGTGGTGTCTAATCCTGAGTTCTTAAAAGAAGGTAGCGCAGTTGCTGACTGTCAAAGGCCAGATCGAATCATCATTGGCACCGAGAACAATGACACTATAGAAGTGATGCGTGAGCTCTATGCGCCATTTAATCGTAACCATGACAAAGTTATCGTCATGGACGTACGAAGCGCTGAGCTAACCAAGTATGCGGCTAACTGTATGTTGGCCACCAAGATTAGCTTTATGAATGAAATAGCCAATCTTGCCGAGCGGCTTGGTGCAGATATTGAAATGGTACGCCAAGGAATCGGTTCTGATCCACGCATTGGCTATCACTTCATTTATCCTGGCGTAGGGTACGGCGGCTCATGTTTCCCTAAAGACGTACAAGCACTGATCCGTACCGCAGGGAACATTGATTTTGATGCCACGTTACTTAAAGCTGTTGAAGCACGTAACCAGGAACAGAAAACGACGTTGTTTGCGAAAATTCACCAGCACTTCGAAGGCCAGCTCGAAGGAAAAACGTTTGCGCTGTGGGGACTGTCATTTAAGCCTAATACCGATGATATGCGAGAAGCGCCGAGTCGCGTGCTAATGGAAGCATTATGGAGTGCAGGAGCTCAGGTCAAAGCATATGACCCTGAAGCGATGGAAGAAACCCAGCGCATTTACGGTACCCGAGACGACCTGTCATTGTGTGGTACCAAAGAAGCTGCCTTAAAAGAAGCAGATGCACTCGTTATCGTGACCGAATGGCAGAGCTTTCGCGCACCGGATTTTGATCTGATTAAACAACAGTTAAACAAACCCGTTGTTTTTGATGGGCGCAATCTCTATGAGCCTGGCCGTATGCAACGTAAGGGATTCACCTACTATTCAGTGGGTAGACGCGTTGTTTAAGGTATAAACATTGTCAAGCAAGGCTGCCATGTGGAGAAGCATTAAGCGACTCACCAATAATCGTGTTATTCGAAATGTCGCGATAGTGGTATCGGGGACTGCAGGAGCACAGGCTATCTCCCTAGTTTTTTCTCCACTAGTGACACGATTATATACTCCTGAAGCCTTTGGTATTTTAGGAACATTTTTAGCTATTTTGGCAGTCACGGCACCGCTAGCGGCTTTGAATTATCCGATGGCAATCGTACTACCCAAGCACGACGATGAGGCAATCTGTCTTGTACAGCTGTCCATTTTACTGGGATTAATAAACGCCATTCTTATTGCTGGCTTGTTATGGCTTTGGGGGGGGGCATTTGTCGCTCTAATAGGCTTAGAAGCAATGGCTCCCTATATGTTTGCCTTGCCGGTTGCGATAGGTTTATCCGCATTTTTAACGTCTATGATGCAATGGGTAATTCGCAAAAAAAAATTTGTTTTTAAAGCTAAAATTGGAGTTGTCCAGGCACTTCTGGTCAACGGCGCTAAAGTAGCAATAGGGATGGTAATACCACAAGCAGGCGTACTGATTCTGGTGACTACATTTGGCAGTGGTCTCCATGCATTCATGCTTAGTAGACAAGTATCATCTTTTGCCTTTAGCACTAGATCTGTGCGTTTACTGAAACCGTTCAGTACCTACCAAAAACTAGCTTTTCGATACAAAGATTTTGTTTTTTTTCGTACTCCCCAATCGATACTGAATGCCGCCTCGCAGGGTTTGCCGTTGGTAATCCTTACCGCGTCATTCGGGGCGTCAACAGCGGGCTTTTATGCGCTTAGTAGAATGGTGTTGGAAGCTCCAGCAAAGCTAGTGGGTCATTCTGTCGTCACGGTGCTTTATCCTCGCATTAATGAGGCCGCTATGGAGAGGGAAAGCATACCGCGACTGGTATTCAATGCGACACTCGCTCTGCTGGCGATTGGTGTCTTGCTATTCGGCAGCTTGATCATAGTAGCTCCTAGTTTGTTTGGATGGGCATTTGGGAGTGAATGGCGTCAAGCCGGTAACTTTACTCAATGGCTAGCGCTCTGGACAATAGTGAGTTTTGCCGCTAGACCGAGCGTGGCAGCCATTCCAGTACTGGGGTTAGAACGCTTCTTCCTGCTACATGAGGTTATCAGTGCAGTGGTTAGACTCTCAGCCTTGTTGGTTGGAGCTTTGCTTTGGGACAGTGCCATCGTGGCCATTGCATTATTCAGTATCGTCAATATTGTATCCTATAGCGTGCTGACTTTAATTGTATTACAGGTTGCCAAGCGTTCTTCGACATACATGGATCAAGTAGCTCTTTAATGGATATAATGAGCCATAAGCTGCCACTCGTCTCGATAATAATTCCTTGTTACAACGCAGAAAAATACGTAGCAGAAGCAATTGAAAGCGCCCTGGCACAAACGTATCCACACTGTGAAGTGATCGTCGTCAATGATGGATCACTTGATGCCAGCGGTAAGGTTATTGAATGCTACAAGAATAGCATTCGTTATCTAAAGACGGATAACCGTGGCGCCTGTCATGCCAGAAACGTAGGGCTCTACGTGGCCAAGGGTGAAAGAGTGCAATGGTTGGATGCCGATGATGTGCTGCGACCCAATTGCATAGAAAGTAAGCTCAATTTAGTCAATAACCGCCACTCGATTCCTGTTAGTGATGTCGCAGCAATGCCAGGTGGAAAGCTAGCGGCCTTCTGGAATAAACCTAGTTTTGATTTCATCACTGCCTTGGCTTATGGCTCGCCGCCAACGCCTGGGCCACTTCACTATCGCTTTGACCTGCTCGCTATCGGTGGCTTCCGCGAAGATTTATCTTGTGCGCAAGAGTATGATTTACATCTAAGATTACTGGCAAATAGGTCCCGTGAATTTATTTCAACCGGTCAAGTGGGCGTGGATATCCGAACCCATGATGAAAGTCTAAGCCGACAGGCGGGCGCTGATATGTACTACAATATCATTAGAATTTTGGAGCGCATTGAAGAGGACTATGCATTATCTGCCTCACATATAGAAGCCATCGCTCATCATAAGGTTAGAATCAGCCAACAGCTATGGCGTTTGGGCTTGAAAGATGAAGCACTAACCACTTACCGTCAAACTTTACTAAAACTGCCTAAAGGCATTCAACCATGTTATTTTACTCACTTTGAGGATTGGTTGTTTAAGGTGATGGGGCTTGTGGCATTCGAGACGGTAAGAACGAATGTTTCTAAAGTAGCAAAAGCATTAAAACTTCCTAAGCTTTTGACATTACTCATGTAATAACTTATAAGTTTTATCAAATGACAGCAGAACAATGCTTACCTATCACAGTTATTGTTCCAACCTATAATGATAGTAACTATCTGAGAGAAGCACTGACCTCTATATTGATACAGTCCGCTCCGCCTGAAGTGCTAATTGTTGTAGATGATGGATCACATAACAGTGATGCTTCGAACATAGCCCGAGAATTTGAAAAAAGTAATCAATTTTCTACCCGTATTCTCTATTTAAAACAAATTAATAAAGGTCCTTCATCTGCCCGAAACACAGGATTAAGGCTAGTAAGAACTCCGTATGTGACATTTTTAGACGCTGACGATTATATGGTATCCGATAACTTAAAAAACATGTGGCGATCGCTGGATGCGTTAACGGATGATTATTTTGGAGTATATGGAACCCATCGTGATCGCGCGACTGGTAAGCTTTATCCTTACGGCAATTTAGATGGATGTGTCGCTACTAGCAAAGTAGGTCGTAAACGCGGCGTAGCAGGGGGAGTGCATACTTTTTTATTTCGAACCCATCACTTGGTTGCTATTGAAGGATTTGATGAAAATCTTGTTAATAATGAGGATTATGATCTTATCATCCGCCTTTTACGACAAGGATTAAAATGTAAAGGAAAGGTCACTATCTGTTTTGAAAAAAATAGCAGACTTGGCTCGTTAACCCGACCTCAGCAACCGGCTAAAGCATTTGAAAATAATTTAAAATTTTTACGAAAAGCGGAAAGGCTTGGCTACTTTTCAGCCAATGAGCTTGAAATAAGAAAACGAGGAGCTCAACTTTCCTATGCAAAGCGCTTAATGGAACAAGGCGACGAAGCTTCAGCAAAAAATGTTTGGCAAGACGCTTTATCAAAAAAACCAGGTTCTCTACGAGAGTTGTATCACTGGATAAGATATATACTGCTAACAGTTAAGATTGTTTTTTTTAAATCTGACAATAAACATTAGCAGCTCTTTAAGTTTGATGTGTTAACTAGAAGTTAAGTCAATCTCCGTCAAGTTTGATTAAGAATAAACTTATGATTTTTGATTAAACTAAAGTGCTCAAGCTGAAATGTCTTCAGCAACATTATTGGCCAAATAAAATGTTAGATAAGACAATGTCTAAACCTATTAAAAAAGCTCGTAAATATCTTAAGAAAAGCTTCGGCGGTTCAGCCAGTAATGTTTTTAGAGGTATGGCAACAATGGCACTTGGCAGTGGTATTGCTAAAGTGATTGGCATCATTGCCGTTCCTATTTTAACAAGAATATATGCGCCAGAAGACTTTGGTATCTTGGCCATTTTTACTGCTGTAGTCGCTATGCTCACCCCTATTATGACTTTGCGCTATAGCTTATCGCTTCCATTGCCTCGCCATGATGGTATTGCATTTAATATGCTTATTGTTTCTGTTGGGCTTATGTTATTGAACATATCGATAACTTCAATAGTAATGTGGTTATTTGGAGAAGAAATTTTATCCTATTTTTCTATGGAAGAGATTTCAACTTTATGGTGGCTAATTGTAGTTGGCGTTTTGGGAGCTTCAATTTACGAAATGTTAAGCTTATGGGCTACAAGAAAAAGAAACTATCGTATTATAGCGAAGACAAACGTGTTGCAGAGTCTAACAGGCTCCATAACAAAAGTACTGTTAGGTTTATTAGCGTTTAAACCTTATGGTTTACTTTTAGGGCAAGTCTTAGCTCAAGGTGGTGGATCTACAAGATTATTTAGTAATTTTCACTCTGACTTCAGGACTAACTGGACACACTTAAGCTGGTCACGTATGCGCAAAGGCGCATGGCATTATCGTGGTTTTCCTTTTTTTCGTGTGCCTTCTCAATTTCTTCTTATTGCTGCTCAACAAGCGCCATTATTATTTGTAGCTTCGTTTTTTGGTGTGGCAGTTGCTGGCCAACTAGCAATCGCGAAGATGCTGGTAAGTATGCCTGTCACTTTTATTAGCGGTGCACTTACAAAAGCAGCTTACGGCGAGCTGGCAAGTATTAGCAAAAATAATCCTACAGAAATACAAAAAGTATTTAATGACATAACGAAAAAGCTCCTCTTGGTTTCAACGATAGCATGCATATCAGTATTTACGTTGGCTCCTATCTTATTGCCTGCAATATTAGGTTCTGAATGGGTACAAGCTGGTACATTTGCTTCATATCTTTCTGTTTATTTAGTAGCAACTATTATCGCAGTCCCTATGCCTGCTTTTGTAAATGTTTTTAATAGGCAAAAAGAATTTTTATTATGGAATGTATTGAGAATTGCTATGATAATTTTACTGATTAGTATGGCAAAACAAATTGATATCACGCCTGAGAGCTTTGTACTATTATATGGGGTTTCCATGTTAATTTTTCAAACAGGAGTAATAGCACGAGTGGCAAAAATTCTAAAGGCTGAAGTTGAATTCAGTAATTAATTAAACAAGAGAATATATGATGGAAATTTTATATAAATTATACTTCAAAATGTATAGAACTTATTTACAAAAGACAGGGAGGTATAAAAGTTATAGTAAATTTTTGGAAAAAGAGGAGGAAAGTAATTTTAAATATACTAAGCTAAAGGGGGCAGTACAATTAGGTTACGTTCCAAATCTAAATAACCCAATTCGATTTAATGAGAAGTCAATACATCGGCGTCTTTTTTGTAGATCCCCAGTTTGGCCTATTGTAACTAATAAATTAAAAGTAAGAGATTGGTTAGTCGAAAATAATTTACATCAGGAGATGAATCTAATACCTATTTTATATGTTATAAAAGATGTAGAAAATTTCGTTTTTGAAAAAATAAAGGAACCAGTTGTTATCAAGGCAGCATGGGCTTCCGGTATGAATATTTTTATAAAAAATCCTCAGTTAGAAAATTGGAAGTTAGTTAAAGATAAATTAATGAAATGGCAAAATCAGCCCTATGCTCCTGCAAGGTTAGTCTGGCCAGCTACTCAAATGGATAGAGAGTATATTGTAGAAAAAATGTATTCGACAAAGGCCAATGCTCTTCTAGAAGATTATAAGTTTTATGTTTTTCATGGACAGGTTGAATTAGTACAAATAATAACTGGTCGAGATGAGGAGCCTCTTTATGCTCATTTTGATAGGGACCTTAATAGGCTACCAGTAAGAAGGCATAATAAAGGGGAACTCGATAATACATATATATTAAACCCCATAATTGAAGAAATGATTAAAGTTGCAGAAAAAATTGGTCAGCATTTTGATTTTTCTAGAGTCGATCTCTACGAGTTAGAAGGAAAAATTTATTTTGGAGAAATTACAGAATGTCCAAATAACGGATATGCGCGCTTTGAGCCGGAAGAATTTGATTTTGAGCTCGGCAAAAAATGGGTATATGAAGGTTAGGTTTTAGTAACTATTATACTACAGGCATAAAGCACTAATTTTTATTTAACAAATATTTAATGATTTTTAGTGTTTTAAAATATATAAAACGGCTATATAGTTAATATTTAAGATGGCGTTAATTCGAATTTAATACTTTAATATAGGAGATTGCCGATAATGAAAGTAGCTATATCAGGACCACAGGTACTTAATGGAACGGTTACTGTCAGTGGTGCAAAAAACAGTGCAACACGTGTGCTTGCTGCAGCACTACTATCATCAGGCAATGTTACATTGCGTAACTTCCCTTTGTTGTTGGAAGATGTAAAAGCTAAAATTAGTTTTATGCGGATGATGGGAGCTGAAATTAAAGAAGATTTTGCTAATTCTGAATTAGAAATTACAGCTGCTACAATTTCTACAGATAGCATTAAAGATTTTGATCTTCCTATTCGTACAACTTACCTACTTGCTGCAGGTGCATTAATACATAAAAACAGTGTAAAAATACCCTATCCTGGCGGTTGTAAAATAGGGAGTCGCGGTTATGACCTGCATATGATGGTGTGGAAACAGCTTGGTTGTAAAGTAGAAGAGTGTGCTGATTATATTTTAGTTGAAGGAGAGCTTAAAGGAGGAGTAATTGACTTTCCTATTTCTACAGTAGGTGGTACTGAAAATGCTTTAATGTGTGCATCAGTTGCTAAGGGAGAAACGTTAATTCGCAATGCTTATATAACTCCCGAAGTTAATGATTTAATTTTATTTTTACGGGAAATGGGAGCGGATATAGTACAAGAAGGTAGTAGTCACATACGTGTACAGGGTGCTGGAGGTTTACTGCGTGGTGCCTCATTCAATATTATGCCAGACCGAATTGAAGCATTAACATGGATTATTTTAGCTGCAGTAACAGGAGGCACTGTTTTAGTACAAAACGTGCCATTTGAAACTATGGAAGTACCTCTAATCCACTTGCGTGATGCTGGTTTAGATTTATTTAGAAACAGTAATACTGTAATGGTGTCTCCTAACTGTATTGGACCGCATGGCATCCAGCCTTTTGAATTAGCAACGGGTACTCACCCTGGTGTTATATCTGACATGCAGTCGTTTTATGCGTTTTTAGGGCTCTTTGCTAATGGCCGCTCTACTGTATTTGATTACCGTTACCCTGAACGCGTTGCATATGCGTTAGAGCTTAAAAAATTCGCACCTAATGCGATAAACGCGCAGTCGGGTAAAATTATAGTACACGGGCCTAATAAGCTTCAGGGAGCAAATGCTGAGTCTACTGATCTACGGGGTAGTATGGCTCAAATCATGGCTGCAATTTGTGCCAAAGGGGAAAGTCAAGTTAATGATGTTGAACTTGCTTTAAGGGGTTATAATAATTTACCAGAGAAACTAGCATCACTAGGTGTAATTGCGCAATGGAGCGAATAAGTGCTGCTGGACTTGCCGAGTTAAATGAAATTTGCCCAGGTGGAGTGCATCAAAAGGTTTCGCTCGCACAAATGAGCCAATGGGGTATTGGAGGTATTGCAGATTTAATTATACGTCCTTCTTCTACGTGCCAGCTATCTGATTTACGTCGCTGGTTCTATCGTAATGATGTTCACCACCTTACTATTGGCTCAACTAGCAATTTGCTGTTTGCTGATGATGGACTGCGCGCGCCTTGTATTCAACTAGGTAATCACCTCTCTCGCATCACTATCGATAACGATATGGTATATGCGCAAGCGGGTGTATGGGTGCCTATATTAGCGCGACAGTTGATGATGGCAGACTTAACTGGTGGAGAACATATTTGTGGCATTCCAGGAACGCTGGGCGGCCTAGTGTGCATGAACGGTGGCAGCCAGAGGAAAGGGATCGGCAGTAATGTTATAAGTGTCGAAAGCGTAGGCCCTACTGGCGACATAACGCTTCGAATGGCGGTTGAATGTCGTTTTGCCTATCGTCATTCGGTATATCAATCAAACGATGAAACGATTACTTCTGTAACGCTTATGTTTGATAAAGGAAGAGGTGCAGATATCCGTCATAATATGCTTGGCATACTAGCAAGTCGGAGACAGAAATTTCCACGTAAGCTACCTAATTGTGGTTCGGTGTTTAAAAGTAACCCTGCCATGTATTCTGAGATAGGCCCCCCTGGTATGGCTATTGAAAAATTGGGTTTTAAAGGTATCAGGAAGGGGGGGGCACAAGTCTCACCACAGCATGCTAATTTTATAGTAAATACAGGTGGCGCTACCGCAAGTGATGTTTTAAAGCTAATCGCTGAGATCAGTAAGAAGGTTAAACTCAGTACTGGCTATTATATGGAGCCTGAAGCCCTTTATGTTACCCCTGATGGGAAAGTTGTATCTATAGATAGTATCTTAGATAGATAAAACAAATGAGTGAAATGTGAGCATATGATAGTTTTTATTATCGGATGTTTTTCTGGAATTAACACAGGTAGTGGCGGACACTATTATTCTCTTTTGAATATAGCAAAAGAGATGCCTCTCCCCTTTAAGATTTTGGTTATAGGTGATTTTTTTCCGGAAGCATATAAAAATCAGAAGGAAATAATATTTATTAAGCTTAGCATTAATGAGCTTGATCAGTTTAAGCCGAAACAGATATCAGGAATAACGCAGCCAGATACCATTCATGCGTATGATAATAATTCAGCAATATTTGCTAACAAGATGGCTGCTGAATTTAATATTCCCTTGGTGGTTACAAAGCCAGGTGGTTCTGGTTTTAAAGCATATTCTCCAGTGTATAAAAACATGGTTGTATTTCATGGGGAAGATTATGATTTACTGCGTAAGAGGGTTATCGCCAAACCTCAAAAAATTGCATTAATAGCAAATCGGGTTACAGCACCTTCTCCATCACAACATAATAAAAGAACAAATCCGTTTGAAGAGTGTAGTGAAAGTTGTATTAAGTTAATAAGAATTGCAAGAATAGGGAAAGCTTATAAAGAAAGTATTAAGCAAAGCATCACACTGCTTAAGAGGATTAAAGATAAATATGGTGATAAGAGTGTTTTTTTAGCGATTGTAGGCAATGTGGAGGACCAGGATGTCTTCCATGAGATTAAGTCTTTAGTTGATGATATTAAAAGTGTAGAGCTATATGTAACTCCTGAATATTATATTGAAGCGGCTGAGTTAATATCTTATTCAGATGTGGTGATCGGAACGGGCAGAAGTTTTATGGAGGGGATGTCATATGGTAAGTTTGTTTTCTTCCCTCTTAAAGGTTCTGAAATTCCATGTTTTACAACACCTAAAAGCTATGACAAGGCATTTTATAAAAATTTTTCTCCAAGACTAAGTGTTTTTGATGGTATTAATGCAGAAACTGCGTTACAGGATTTCTTTAATTATTTAGACCATAAGGAAAATCCGAGCCTTTATAGTGATTGGGTAGTTAGCTTATTTAATGAAAATCATGAGGTCCAAAAAGGAGTTTGTAAGCTTATTGATTTTTATAGCAATCTCACTCCTGAATCTACTGTAAGCTTTTATAAGCAACACGCTTGGTTCAAAGTCCAAAAATATATTTCTTTTTCTCGTGGCTTGGTTAAAAAAGTCATATCTAAATAATTTTATAAATGCATGAGCCTATTTATAAGATAAATGAAAATTATTAATCATATTTTGATGCACTTTAGGTTCAATATACTGTTAAAGAGTGTTATTCATAAGTAATAGTTTTTTATTTTATTTAAGGATGCAATTCGTCGGTTCCACTAAATTTATATAGGTTAATTTGGCTATTATGAATAAGCATAAAATTAAAGTTTTACATTTCGGATTAAGTTTAAATCGTGGAGGCATAGAGACTTACTTGCATAAAATAGCCACTGGTGTCAATGCCGATAAATTCGAGTTTTCTTTTATTAATTCTACAACGTCATTGCCTTGCTTTTATAAAGAATTGTCGGATATGGGGTGTGTTTTTCACAATATAACACCTCGAAGGATTAATTTTAAAAAAAATAAGAGGGACCTTGAGGCGTTATTTAAAGAGCATGACTTTGATGTGCTACATTTTCATGTGAATACGTTAAGTTATATTGAGCCTGTTCTAGTTGCTTTAAGAAATAATGTAAAAGTGATTATCCACAGTAGGAATGCTGGAGCCGCTGGCTCACATTTAACACAGTGGCTACACAGAATCAATAAAATTCGCATTCAACGATTAAGGTATAGAGTTACTAAAATTTCTGTAAGTCAACTTGCTGGGGAGTGGCTATTTGGTAAAGGTGACGATTTCATAGTCTATAATAACGGTATCGATTTAAATAGATTTCGTTTTTCAAGTGAAAATAGACGGCTTCTTCGTGAAGAATTAGGCATTAATGATACTACTTTTTTACTTGGTAACGTCGGTGCCTTTGTACCAGCAAAAAATCAAGAGTTTGCAGTAAATGTATTGAAAAAAATGATAGATTCAGGTGAAGACACAAAGCTACTTTTAATTGGTGATGGTGGTCTTAAGGAGAATGTTATAAATTTAGTTGCTAGATTAGGCTTGGTGAATAACGTATTATTTCTTGGTAAGCGTGAAGACATGCCAGCTCTATATTCAGCAATGGATATGTTTATATTTCCTAGTTTTTATGAAGGGTTTCCCAACGCCGTGTTGGAGGCTCAAGCTTGTGGGCTACCGTGTTTTATTTCGAATAAAATCACAAAAGAAGTAGTAATTGATGAAAATAGCGTCAAGCAATTTTCTGTATCTAATAGTAATTACTATGAATGGGTAAGTGCTATCTTGTTTTACGTTAAAAATGAATTAATTGATTATGCTCATATGAATTCACAAAGAGGTAATGCATGGGAAAAAATAGAAACAGCAGGTTTTTCTACTAATAGGGAAATCAAAAAGCTAGAAGACTTATATGAAAAAGTTGTTTTCTAGTAAAAGTTGCAATGTTTGACTCACTGTGGTTTTGGTCAAATTCTTAAGCTTTAATAACACCGCAAATTTAATAATACTTTTCTACGGGATTAGTGTTGCAAATATTTTTATTTTTTAATTCTTTTTTACTATTTTGATTCATAAATATTTACTAAGGTTAATTTGTCTTTTTATTGTAATATTTATATAAGGTGCTATATGGTCAATTTGAGAGATAATAATAATGGTTATTTCAATAGGAGGGTCAGTGTCGACTGGCTCTACACCATGGATTGATATTTTTTCTTCTTATGAAGATGAGGTAAAAGTAGTAAAAGGTGAGCTGCGCATAGGTGAGTCTGGTCTTTATAATATTGCTTCTAAATTGTATTTTGGTGAAACACCTGAAAAAGAAGAATTTGTAAAGGTAAGTAAGTCCCTTATAGAATTTGGCGAAAGCAGCCCGGTTACAAGCCGATTTTTTTTAGCTTTCTTAAGACGTTTGCCTTTTGGCGTCAGTGCTTTAATTCCTGTTAATCGTCAAAGAAAAAGATCATATGAAAAGTTGTTGCCTGGTTTTACTTTATATTCTAGTTATATGCTAAAAGAACTAGAGTGGCTTATTATTAATATGAATAGCCTTGATTCATCTTCACGAAGAATAAAAATAAAAAAAATAATGAATAAATATATCAAATCCTTGGAAAGCTGCTGTTATGCTGACGATCAAATTATTATTGATCAACTAGTATCTCCAAGGTTACTTTTTGATGAAAAATATGGTTATGTAATAGCGGAAATATTTGATCATATGAAGTTTATAGTAGTTAGGCGAGATCCAAGAGATCAGTTTATTGATCTTTTAAGAAAGAAAAAGAAAAATTATCATCTTATGAAGCCTGAAGAAGCTTCCATAGCGTTTATAAATGAGTATTTACCAAGGTATGATCGTATGTTGTCTATGCTAGATAAAGACAGTGATTGTAAGATTGTTGATGTATGGTTTGAAGATATATTCTTTAATTTTGAAGAGGTGTTGATAAGGCTGGAGTCTTTTATTGGTTTAAAAAGCAGGCCTAGCGCTTTTAATAGTTTTAACTTTTCTGAGGCTTCTTCTAAGGTAAAAATGTATAATTGTACTGAATATTCTAAGGAAATAGCTTTAATTGAAGATAGAATGAGAAGACATCTATATTTACCATAATAGGTTTTAATTTTGGAGTAATTGATGAGAATCATGCATATCATTTCTTCCGCAGCGGCTGGAGGTGCGGAAATATATGTAAAAGATCTGTCCAAGTCTATGTCGGAAAAAGGAAATTCGCTTTTTGTTGTGCTACTTGATCGTGCCTCTGAATCTGGTCGTGATGCTGAGTTTGAGAGATCTTTTCTTGCCGAGCTTGACCAATACGGAGTTGAATATGGCTTTCTAGGGGATGCATGTCGAAAAAATTTCTTGAAAGGAATAATTAGCCTTTTACATTATTGCCGTAGTTTTAAACCTGATATAATACACTCTCACCTTTACTATGGGGCTGTTTTCGCTTTATTTCAATTTGGTATCCCTCATGTTTATACTCATCATAATATTAAACTAAAAGCTAAGCCTTTTTTTTATAAGTTTTTAGATATACGCACATCAGCTTATGTTGGTATATGTCATGCTTGTGTAACGCTTTTGAAGACGGTGACATCTAAAAGAGTCGTTCATATTGATAATGGCGTAGACAGTGCCAGAATCATTCCCAAACAAGAATACAGTTCTAATAAGCCTCTCAAATTAGTATCTGTGGGTACGCTGTCAGTTCAGAAAAATCACCAGTTGCTTTTTCATGCTGTTTCTAAGCTTAGAAATATGGACTTTTTACTTACTGTCGCGGGTGAAGGTTCTCAAAGTGCTAAATTAAAGCATATGGTTGAGGAGCTAAATATTGCTAATAAAATAGATTTTATTGGTAATAGTAATAACGTTAAACAATTGCTCCATGATTCCGACCTTTTTATCATGTCGTCCGCTTGGGAGGGCTTGCCCATTGTCCAGATCGAGGCAACGCTAACAGGTTTGCCGGTACTCGTTACGGATGTTGGCGGATGCTCGGAAATCGTTGAACGCGTAGGTAATGGCCTTGTCGCTCAGGTAGAGGTCGAGGATTATACAATGAAACTTAAGCAACTTATTGAGAGCGAGTTGCTACGTATAAAATTTCATAAAAATGCTATTGATAATGCTGCTCATTACACAGTAAATAATGCGGTCGATAATCATCTTGACCTTTACAAAAGCTTGACCAATCAGTTGTCCTCTCATGTTTGAAATCTCCTTTGTTTTAATTCTATTTGTTCTTAGTGCGGTTTATTGCCTCTGGATGGGTTACCGACACCGTTGGTTAATATGGCCTTTAGTCTTTGCCTACTTGTTTCGTGTGTTTTTATTTGTTCTAGACTATACGAGAGTCTTTCGCCCTCCTGGTGCCACTGCTGATAGTTCCCGATTTATTAGTCATGCCCAGCATTATGCCAATATGGAGTGGCATGAAATTTTTAACAGTATTCCTTTATTTAGTTCCAGTTATTATGCGTGGCTCGGGGGGCTTTTCCAGAAGGTGGTAGGGGAATCATCACTATTTTTAATTGCTACCAGTTTCTTTTTTGGCCATGTGGTTGTCGTGATAACCGCTATTATCTGCTATCAACTTTGGGGTAAGCGTACCGCCATATGGGCCGCCATGATCATGGCGCTTTATCCCTTTGGTGCGTTCAACTCAATTCTCGCTATGCGAGAAGAAATAGCCATCATGTTTTTCCTAATGGGCCTTTATTTTTATATCCATTGGGTCGCTGGAAAATCGCCCCTTGGCCTCGTGTGGGGCGGTTTGCTCTTTGGTGTGTCTGTTCTTTTCCATCCTGGATGGGTCGCTGCTTTTTTTGGCGTCGCCGCTTATCTGGCTTACTTTCTTTATCGTAGCCTTGTTAGAGATCGTCAGCGTTTTGTCACTAAATTACACGCAAGCAAAGTGCTATTAGCTGTCGGCATGCTATTTTTTTCAGTAGGGATAATCGCATTTAGCGGCGGAATTTCCTTGGGTAAGGGGGTCGAACTAGGCGGCGAGTCTGACGAAGGAATTACTGATACGATTGAGGAACGATTTGCTGGAGAGGCCACAGGGGGCTCTGCTTATCCGAGCTTTGTTGCTCAAGGCAACCCTTTTACGCAACCCTGGTTGATACCCGCCCGTATCATTTATTTTCACTTCTCCCCGTTCCCTTGGGATATCAGAAGTCCACTACAAGTAACAGGTCTAATTTCATCGGTCCTTTACTGGTTTTTGGCTTGGCGTGTCTATCGCGGCTGGAATGAGCTGAAACAGAGAGAGGAATGCTTAGCAATGTTGTTCATCTTCGGCGCCATTACATTTGTGTTTGCGCTGGGTGTTAACAATATTGGCACAGCGATTCGACATAAGACCAAGTTGCTTGGTTTATTCGTTATTCTTGCCGCCTCATCTTTTAAAAGTCTACGAATTCGCTTAACAAGGAAATAATCTTGGACGTCTTGATACTTGCTGGCAATGCTCGCTCGTTGATCGCCAACCGTGGTGATTTGATACACGATATGCGGAGTGCTGGATTAACGGTAGCTGCCGCCGTACCTACAGCGGATTATCTTCCTGAAGTGGAAGAGTTAGACATCACTATTTATCCCATTGAAATGGGGCGTACCGGTATTAATCCGGTGCATGATCTGAAAACGCTATGGGCATTTTATCGTCTTATTCGTCAGGTTAAGCCTAAGGTCGTTTTCGGTTATACCATCAAGCCTGTTGTCTATGGCAGCCTCGCTGCCAAGGCCGCCGGTGTGCCGCGTATTTATTCAATGATCACTGGTCTTGGCCATGTATTTACCACTGACAGTGCCAGGAATCGCCGGCTACAAAAGGTGGTGTCGCTACTCTACCGTACTGGCCTTGCTTGTAATCATA
The DNA here is from genome assembly GCF_042429665.1 of Vreelandella sulfidaeris. GTDB lineage: Bacteria > Pseudomonadota > Gammaproteobacteria > Pseudomonadales > Halomonadaceae > Vreelandella. The sequence continues at coordinate 257,960 of NZ_JBHMAC010000013.1, forward strand.
AAGTCTTTTTCCAGAATCCTGACGATCTAAAGGAGTTCACTGATCGAGGGATACTACATAATGCTGATAAGGCTGTGCGCACCTATGGTTCTGGTGTGGATATACAGCGCTTTCCCCCCACGCCACTGCCTGAAAACGAATTAACGTTTCTTTTCATCGGGCGTCTGTTGACCGAAAAGGGAGTGGCTGAGTTCTGTGAGGCGGCTGGCCAACTGCGTACGGAGTACCCGTCGGTGCGTTTTATGGCGGTAGGGCCGCATGACGCCAGCTTACCTCACTCGTGCTCTGCTGCTGACCTGCAGCGTTGGAAACAAGAGGGCGGCGTGGAGTTTATTGGTGGCGTATCGGATGTTCGCCCATGGATATCTCAGTGTTCGGTGTTTGTGTTGCCTTCCTACCGTGAGGGTACGCCACGCTCAGTGCTCGAAGCGATGAGCATGGGGCGCCCTATTATAACCAGTGATGCACCTGGCTGTCGGGAAACAGTGGAGGAGGGCGTTAACGGGTTTTTGGTAGAACCGCGTGCTAGTGCGCCGTTACTTGAGGCGATGCGCAAATTTATCGATCAACCCGAATTAATACCGCAGATGGCCGAGGCATCCAGAACCTTGGTTGAGCGCCATTACGACGTTCATAAGGTGAATAAAGTGATTCTTGAGGCAATGGAGTTGGTATGAAGAACGCTATTAAACGGCTTTTCGATATGGCCTCCAGCGGTGTCGGCTTGATCGTATTGTCGCCCTTGCTGTTATTGGTAGCGGTGTGGATAAAACTGGATAGCAAGGGGCCGGTCTTTTTTATGCAACAGCGTGCTGGACGTGGCCAACAGCCTTTTCAAATATTCAAGTTTCGCACCATGGGACATCGTGAACCTGGTACTGTCGATCAGCATCAAGAACAGGTGGTCAGTGCCGGTCACGATCCGCGAATTACGCGTGCTGGTCGCTTCATACGTGCTACTAGTCTTGATGAACTCCCTCAATTGATCAACATATTTAAAGGCGATATGAGCGTCGTTGGCCCTCGTCCCGTGCTCATGGAGCAGACGGAAGTGGTACCGCCTGGTTACAAAAAACGCTTCAGTGTGCGCCCCGGATTAACAGGGCTTGCCCAGGTAAGAGGGCGGCGTAGCCTGGGCTGGCTTCAGCAATTAGCTCATGACGCTGAATATGTGGATAGGCAAAGCCTGGTGTTTGATATCAAGATTTTGTTGTTGACGGTAAAGGTCGTGTTGACAGGTAGCGGAATTTACGGCGAACCGGGCTTGAACTGGCGTACCTATCGCGACCGTCTTAATGGACAGTCACCCCGTGATAGTGACGTCGAGGAGGCGATGCGATGAGCAAGCTCAACTTTATGATGATCACCGCCAGCCCTGACGTTGCGTCGTTTATTGAGCAGCAAGGTGTATCCCGTATCTTTATGGACCAGGAGGTGATGGGCAAGGCAGAACGCCAGGGGCACCTGGATACGCATAAAGCGGCTCATTCACTTGAACAGATTGCCGCCGTTGCTAGCCGTTTGAAACAAGCCGAGTTAATGGTGCGGCTTAACCCCCTGCATGGTTCGACCCATCAAGAAGTCGACAGTGCTATCGCGCATGGCGCGCAACGGCTGATGTTGCCAATGTTTTCCTCTCGAGCAGAGGTTGGTAAGTTTTTGGATATCGTTAATGTTCGGGTGCCCGTTACTTTTCTTGCTGAAACAGCCCCCTCCTTGGTTCGATTACCTGATTGGTTGGACTTGCTGACGCCGGGCTATGACGAAGTACACATAGGCCTTAATGACTTGTCTCTTAGTCTGGGGCTTAACTTTTTATTCGAGCCCATGGCCGCGCGCTTATTAGATCCAACTGCTGCCGTGCTCAATCAAGCAGGGATGACATGGGGAGTTGGCGGCGTTGCACGTATTGGGCAAGGTGAGCTGCCCGCTGAAACGGTACTGGGCGAACATGTGCGCCTGGGGTCGCAGTGGATCATCCTGTCACGGGCTTTTCATTCCGGTGCTGCTACATCGTCGGCCTTGCTTGAAACCCTCGACTTTCCTGCGGAAATCGCCAAGTTGCGCCAGGCCGAAGCGTATTGGCATAGCGCTGACGAGGCCTCTTTACTGGCCAACCAGGAACAACTTGCTGACTGTGCCTATCGATTGGGACGTCGCGAAGGAGGTGCCTAATGTTGCTATCTTCTGAGCCAATCCGACGCATTCTCTATCTTCAGAAACCTGACGTGCTTGCCCAGCAGCAAGCGTTGGTCAGCCATACGTTGCAGGTGGCGTTACCGTCGGTGGAAATCGTGTTTGCCGATAGCATCGAGGCCGTGCCCGGTAATGCTAGCTTTGATGTAGTGATTACGCCCACCTTGCCGTGGCTACCTGATGCTTTAGCACGGCTTGCCGACTATCGCTGGATTCATTTCCTTTCGGCGGGTGTCGAAAAGATATGGGAAATGGAGTTTGATAAAACCTCCATAGTGATGACCAAGAGCAGTGGCGTCCACGGTGCGCCGATGAGCGAGTACGCTATTGGCGCAATGCTTCACTTCTCCAAGCAGTTCGGCCGCTTCCATGACCAGTCCAAGCAAGCACGTTGGGAGCGTACTTGGCTTGGGGAGTTAACCGGTAGCCAACTGACAGTATTAGGGCTTGGGCATATTGGACAGTGCCTTGCAAAACGAGCGAAGGCTTTTGATATGCAGGTGGTGGGGACTCAACGCACCCCACGTCCGGTAGCCGGCATTGATCGAGTGGTAAAGCCCGAACATATCGCTTCAGAACTAACGCAAACCGACTTTTTGGTGTGTTGCCTGCCGCTCACAGAAGCGACCCGCGGCTTAGTCGACGATGTCTTCTTGAATCAGCTTAAGCCTGGGGCGGTACTGATTGATATCTCACGTGGCGGAGTAGTGAAAGGTAATGCAGTGCTAAGGGCGCTTGAGGCTGGGATACTAAAAGGCGCCGCGTTAGATGTATTTGAGCAACAGCCGCTGCCTTCAACATCCCCTTTGTGGAATCGCACCGATGTGTTGATTACACCGCATGTGTCCGGAACCACGCCGCACTACCTTGAGCGGGCACTGCATGTATTTCTTGATAATTATAATGCATTTTCAAAAGGGCAGCGCATGGTCACGTTAGTTGATCAAGTGGCGGGTTATTAATGGATAGGGATATACGATGACTATGAATAACGTTTTTAATATCAACGATATGCTTTTTGCGCGTGGTTTTGCCCTATATCCCCGCCATGCCGATGTATCAGCACCTGTATGGAATGAGCTTGAGACGTGGGCAACAAAAGAAATCAACGGTTATATATTGCGGCACCATCCCCAGGCAGCGGTTTTCTCTAGCGTTCATAAAACTGGGGCTGTTGTGTTGGTAGGCAATGCTGTTAATCCGTTTACGGGCGAGCTTGAGCAAGACATCGTCGACCACTTCCTTGCAAACGAAGTCGGTATGTTGGAAGACGGCAGGTTACGACCCGAGTTAATTGACTACGTAGACCAGCTGACAGGCCGTTTTCGACTGATGTTTATTGAAAATGGTGCTGTTTGTGCTCTGTGTGATGCAACTGCCTTGGCTTCACTTTATTTCTACCAGCAGGATGACTCTATCTATTTATCTTCTCACTCTCAGCTATTGGCCGAGACGGTGGGAAGTGAAAGGGATAGTGAGGTACAAGAAATCATTGATTCTGGGTTCTATAGCGTAGGCCGAAAGCATTTGCCTGGTTATAAGAGCCCTTTCATAGGTATAGAGTTATTAGGCGCGAACGTATATATAAGTTCCTTGTTGAAAAAAAGAGTTCGAATATTCCCGCGTGAACCTCTGGATAAAGACAGTAGAACTTTTACAGAAGTGGTGCTTGAGTCTGCCAATATCCTCAAGAAAACGGCTGAACTTTATGTTGCTAGTCGCCCCGTACGCGTCAGCCTTTCTCTTGGACAAGATAGCCGTATCAGTTTGTCAGCTTTTCATGATTGGCGACAGCAAATCGAGGCCTACTCCTATTGTGGCAATCAGGTTGAAACTGCTGAAGCCAATAAAGTACACGAATTTGCTAAGAAAATCGGTGTTAAGCACCATGTGTTAGACACTGAAAACGTGCCCTCTGAGGAGGTTAATCAGTTAGCTGGCGTGTTGGATAGAAGCTCGGCTTATCTACGCAAGCATAAAGCAACCGAGTTTAAAAAGCTGGTTGCCTTGCTACATTGGTTTCCCAAGGACGCTCTGGAAGTTAAGGGAGAGGCGTCGGAAGTGGGACGAGCTACGTACACAAAGCGCTCTGGTATCAAGAATTTTCCGGAGCTTGACGCACGCGCTATGAGTAACCTGTATAAAAAAGCATTTTATCCTCGTCATCTACTAAAGCGGGTTGATGATTATTTTGAGGAGTTTAAGCGTAAAGGGGAATTTGGGTTTTCATCTTTAGGGTATGATGACTACGACCTGTTCTTTTGGGAGCATAGGACTGCCTGCTGTGCCTCTTTAGGAATGCAAGATCACGATATTTATCATGATGCTACCGCTATCATGAATAACCGTATTCTCATGAATAACTTTCTTACCCCCAGTTTTGAAGACCGGCTTCAAGACAAAATGCACTTGGCTGTATGCGAAAAGCTGTGGCCTGGTGTGCTTGCTATTCCAACCTCTCAGCGTACGTCTGCTAAAGGTAGGGTTAAAGTGCTAGTTGAAAATGTATTTTTCAGGGTTAACAGATTTTAAATAAATAATGCTGTAAGCGGGAAGTTACTATGAACGTTTTGGTTACCGGTGGCGCTGGCTATATTGGATCGCATACGGCTCTCTCTCTGCTTGAAGCCGGTCACGATGTGGTGGTGCTCGATAATCTCTGCAACGCCTCGCAAGAGTCCCTACGCCGTGTAGAAGAAATTGCTGATCGCTCTTTAACCTTTATCGAAGGCGATATCCGTGACCGCGCCTGTCTTGACCAGCTGTTTAATGAGCACAGTATTCACGCAGTGATTCATTTCGCGGGTCTAAAAGCGGTCGGTGAAAGTGTTGAACAGCCATTAGCTTATTATGCCACTAACGTAGCGGGTACCGTGACGCTATGCCAAGCCATGCAGCAGGCTGGGGTGTTTCGCTTGGTATTCAGCTCATCGGCAACAGTGTATGGCCCCGACGCACCAGTGCCTTATCAAGAGAATATGCCGCGTGGTCGTACTGCTAATCCTTATGGAACCTCTAAATCGATGGTGGAGCAGATCCTTGAGGATGTAGTTCGAAGCGATCAAAGCTGGTCGGTGGCACTGCTTCGTTACTTCAACCCGATTGGAGCGCATCCATCGGGTAGGTTGGGAGAAGATCCGCAGGGTATTCCCAATAATTTAATGCCTTACATTGCCCAAGTGGCGGTAGGACGTCGTGAATCATTGACCATTTTCGGCAATGACTACGCCACTACCGATGGGACGTGTATCAGGGATTATCTTCATGTGATGGATCTGGCGGAGGGGCACGTCAGCGCATTGGACCGCCTAACGTTGTCGGGTGCGCACATTTACAACCTGGGCACTGGGCAGGGGCTCTCCGTCATTCAGATGGTGGAAGCTTTTGAACGTATTAGCGAATGTTCTATTCCTTACCAGTTTGCCCCGCGTCGAGAAGGTGACCTGGATGCTTTCTGGGCGGATTCAAACAAGGCCGACGCTGAGCTTGGTTGGCAGGCCCGGCGGGGATTAGACGACATGATGGCCGATACGTGGCGTTGGCAACGCCAAAATCCCAACGGGTATCGCACTAACATTAACACTACATCAGAAGGGACATCGTAATGCTGAGCATGGACAACGTTCGTTTGGGAATCATCGGACTAGGGTATGTAGGTCTTCCGCTAGCGGTGGAGTTTGGTAAGGTGATGCCTACCGTCGGTTTTGATATCAATGCAAAGCGCATTGCAGAATTGAACGATGGAATTGACCGAACCTTGGAAGTAGAGCCATCGTTATTGGCAGAGTCTACTCAGCTTAGTTTTTCCAGTGATCTTGAAGCGCTTCGAGCGTGCACAGTTTACATTGTTACCGTACCTACACCGATTGATGAAAGTCGCCGCCCCGATTTAACCCCGCTCATTAAGGCTAGCGAGACGCTAGGCCAGGTAATAAGCCAAGGGGATGTGGTCATTTATGAATCCACCGTTTATCCCGGCGCGACGGAAGAAGACTGTATTCCTGTGATTGAACGTATTTCTGGGTTGGTTTACAACCAGGATTTCTACGCAGGCTACAGCCCAGAGCGTATTAATCCAGGTGATAAAGAGCACCGTGTGACCACCATTAAAAAGGTGACGTCTGGTTCAACCAAGGAAGCAGCTGAATTTGTTGATGCTCTTTATCGTCGTGTTATCACCGCGGGCACGCATTTAGCGAGCAGTATCCGTGTCGCGGAAGCGGCTAAGGTTATCGAAAATACCCAGCGTGATGTCAATATTGCCCTGATTAATGAACTGGCGGTTATCTTTAATCGGCTTGGTATCGACACCGAAGAGGTATTGGCGGCAGCTGGAACAAAGTGGAATTTCCTTCCTTTCCGACCAGGGCTGGTAGGCGGGCATTGTATTGGAGTCGACCCTTATTACCTAACCCATAAAGCGCAACAGGTGGGTTACCACCCTGAAGTGATTCTGTCAGGGCGCCGGATCAATGATGGGATGGGTGCCTATGTGGCGAGTCAGCTTATTAAGCAAATGATTAAAAAGCGTATTCACGTTGAAAAAGCACGTGTCTTGGTAATGGGATTAACGTTTAAAGAAAACTGCCCTGATCTGCGTAATACCCGAGTAGTCGATATTCTGGCTGAGCTGGCTGAATATGACATACAAACAGATGTTTATGATCCGCATGTTGATAAGCAGGAAGCTGAACAAGCCTATGGTATTTCACCCATAGAAGCGCCGGATGCTGGCGCCTATGACGCGATGATTCTAGCGGTGGCACATGACGAGTTTAAAGAGCTTTCTGCTGCTGACATGCGTGAGTGGGGTAAACCACTACACGTACTTTATGACTTAAAATACGTGTTGCCCAATGGCCAGGCTGATTTGAGGCTTTAATCCCGGTGTTCAGATAATGCTTTTTTTCATGCGTCGTAGTATGATTTTTAGTAACAAAGTATAAAGAAAGACGTGTCAAATTGAGCACGAGTACCAGGCATATTTTTTCAGCGCTTTTGCTAGGCTTCTCGAGCAAACCAATCAATAAAAAATAGGGAGCGTAGTCATGACAGTCAACGAAACGCGTAAAGCGTATGAAAGTCCTATACTGGTAGAAATTGGTTCATTATCTGAAATCACTGAAAATGGTACCAATCGTTTTAATGGCCCGTTTGGCCCTCGAAGCGGTGGTAGAGCAAATCCCAATGCCAACATAAATGCAAATCCAGGGGGCGCTCCATTTAGCCCTGATTCATAAGCCGAGTAATGATGCTTGGCGATCCTAGCTGGTTGTTTTAAGTATATCTGAGAAACCAACTAGTTTAGGCACCCTAAGGTCTGCAGCGTTGTTCGAGCTGCAGGCCTTTTTATATCACTACTGCTGGATTTACGACATATTATTGATCATCTCGATAATGATGCCTCTTATTAGCTAATACGTAGTTTCCATGTTTGCAATCCAAACTTTAGAAATAAAACGGAAATGCTGCTTCAAATATTCCGCTGTTTCACTGAAATAAGGTAGTCATTTGAATGAGCGATGACCGTACTCCTTCACCTGCTGCAACGGCACTGGATATGTCTTCTACAGGCTCTCCAAAAGATCAACGCCAAGGCACACAGGGACATCCCCGTGAGCGTTTTTTTTACAGTACTTATGGTTTTTCGCTGGTGTCGCATATTCCCTTGCCCGAACTGGTTGCTATCGCTCCCTGTGACCATCCCGATATCGAAATTATCGCTGGGCATGTCGATGATACTTTGGCGGGGGGGCGTCAGGTAAATCGGTGGCTACAAATGGCAGACGACCAGTGCCAGATGTGGATTGAAGGCATTGCTAATTATCGCGTAGAGCAAGGGCAGCGTATTGTTATTGACCGCCGGGTGAACGAATCAATAGCGTCTGCTGCTTCTCCAGCCGACATTCGTGTTTACCTCTTGGGCAGTGCACTTGGCGTTTTGGCGTATCAGCGTGGCTGGTTACCTCTACATATCAATGCTGTTCAAGCACCATCAGGAGAGTTATGGGCGTTTACCGGCCCTTCAGGTGCCGGTAAATCAACGTTAGGAGTATGGCTAAATACCCGTCGAGGATGGCCCCAAGTGACCGATGATGTCGCGGTGGTAAAACCTGAGGATAGCCAGCCCTTTCTCTATGCCGGCCCACGTAAAATCAAGCTGTGGAAAGAGACATTAGAAGCGCTGCAGATTGATATGAGCGGAGCGCAGCGAGATTTAAGCCGTGTCGATAAATTTCATATCCCTGTACCAGGCTCGAGTGAAGTGCCCCCTTTAGCCCCTCTTAAGCATTTAGTTGTGCTGGAACGGGGTGACGGTAGTCGGTCCCGGCTTACCGAGGTGTTTGGTGATGAGGCCGTCATTTTACTTCTGGATACGCTTTACCGTTCCGAATTTGGTCGTGAGTTCATGGCGCCTGAGCAGATAGTGCAAGCATGCGAAAAGCTCGCCATGACCATGCACGTCTATTGTTTTTGTCGCCCATGGAGCCTGGAGGATATGGATAATCATTTAGCGCCTATCCTGAAAAAAGCTGAACTAGGATAGCAATTGTTATTTTCTCTATAGTAATTTTTGGTAACCAAATGTAAAATTGTCTTTGCTGAATAGTCAGTCACTTTATACGTAGCATGGTTTTCTCATCATTACTTGGCACTTTGAGCAAACCAGGCAATAAAAAGCAAAAAGGAGCGTAGACATGGCAAAGATCCAAGTGCGAAAAGTATATGAGCGTCCTGCGTTAGTAGAGATCGGCTCAATGGCAGAAAAAACGGAGTTTTTCTTTTCACCTGATTTTTTTGAGAAGCTTTTTGCTATTAAGAAGCACTATTTCTATAAAAAACATGGCGGCAGGCCTGATTGGGGGCATCATCCTGAGCCTGAGTTTTCCTAATCATACTTTTTGGATATTAGTTGCCGAGCTGATGTTTCTCAGCTTGGAAAGTTTAGCGTAAGCTTTCAAAGCCTGCAGGTTTTCAGGGAACTGCAGGCTTTTTATTGCTCATTAATTTAAAATTAAGCACTGCATTGATAAACGACTGTTTTAGAGCTTAAATAGTTTTATCGTAGGCTTCTTATATAAAACAATGCTTTATTAGTGTAGTAACAATGTTTTATCAGGACATACCAAGGGAAACATAATGGCTGAGAGACGTGCTAACCACACCATGGATGATAGTCTGTCAGATCAAGGCGAAAGAAGGGGCAACCTTCCCGCTATTAATCAGCGTTACTATTATCTGACGTATGGGCTTAAAATCTGCTCTACGCTCGAGTTGCCCGAACTTCCTGAGATTGAACCATGCGAACAGCCCGATGTATTCGTCACGACGCCTGGTGTTGTCGATAAGCTGGAAGAGGGTAAGTCGCTTAGGCAATGGTTAGAAGTTGGTGATGACCGCTGTCAGATTACCGTCGAAGGCATTGCCCGCTATCGGGTTGAAGAAGGGCAACGCATTTTACTTGACCGCCGTATGCCCCAAGGCGCTGATTCAGTAGCTGATCCTGGCGATGTCCGCCTGTTTTTACTAGGTAGCGCGCTCGGGGCGCTGTTGCATCAACGCCATTGGTTGCCCCTTCATGTCAGCGCGCTCAAGACACCTGCAGGGGCATGGGCGTTTACTGGCCATTCAGGCGCGGGTAAATCTACCATGAGCGCTTGGTTACACTACACTCAGCAATGGCCGTTAATTACGGATGATGTGGCTGTTATCAAGCCTGACGAAGCGGAACCGCTGCTTCATCCAGGCCCCGCTCGGGCAAAACTCTGGCGTGATGCGTTAACCGCGTTGGGTATAGGGACAGAAGGTCTCGTACGTGACTTGATGCGAGCAGATAAGTTTCACTTAATGATGAATAAGGGCGTTCGCTACGATGCTCATCGCTTAAATGCATTAGTGCAATTGGAGCGTTGTGAAGAGGGTGAGCCGGCTAGTTTAACGAAGCTATCGGGCGTAGAGGCGTTTAAAACGGTGATGGGGGCTATTTACCGACCTGAGCTGGGCAGTGAGTTCAACACTGATGAACAGCTTATGCGTGAATGCATTCGCTTGGCTCAGCAGATTCGTGTTTACCGCTTTCGGCGGCCATGGTCGTTAGACGATATGGATCAAAATTTAAAACCGTTGCTTGATGAAATACACGCCCAGGCTGATGCCTCTTTCTCTTGTTAGGTAACAGGCTAAAATAAACATTCATCGGCATTAAAGGTAGGCACGATTCGCCTGCCTTTTTTTATGGGCAAGATTTATTAATATTCGCTACTTTGCAGTAAGGTTATAGATAGCAACCGACGATAGTATAGAGATGAAAGCTTTGGCCACCTGACACCGGTATACGGCCTGCCGTTACCCAGGCGTGAGCTTTAAACTCGTTGGTGTCTGGGTCTCGGCAAAGCCCAAAGTAGAGAGAGTAGGGGATACGATAAAAGCCTAATAGCAGGCGCGCAGTCATCGCTTGAGGAAAGCAATTGGCAACCCAGGGACAGTAACGTGCTGTTACGCGAATAACGCGTGCAATACGAAGCGCCTGAGCTTCTTGCTGAGAAGACAAGAGATGTGTATAGGCGCATAGGCCGACCGGTTTACCCAGATAGGGCGCCAAGCGCCGAAAGGTAAGGGTGACAATCATCAGTCGGCTAATACCTAGCAGTAGCCATACAGGTACAAACCACCTTTTGGTAAAAGCTGGTTTGCGGAAAAAACTCATCGCCTTGTTGTTAGACGATTTCAAGCGGCTAAACACATTAGCCCTTGTTGACTGGCTCAATCAAGTTGACCTTCATCAGATCATGGGCAAACCGAGTGATATCTTGATGGCAAGTAGCGCTATCAATGTCATATTCCTGGCAAATTGACGACACTAAATCATCAATACTGGCTGGTGTTTCCAGCAATTCCCAGGCGCGGGCACCTACACCGGAAATACCGTAATAGCGGCCTAATTTCTCATTCATCATGACTAGGTCGCCGTCAAGGTTAGCGGCGACCATATCCGGGTTGCGCTGTAACAAAGTAGAGGAAGAGAGAGTCATCGTTGTCATCGCAATGGTTTCAAATTTTAGAATGAAGAACTATGTATATGATTGTAACCAAAAATCACGCTTTCAAACAGCTAGAAAACAACATTCTGGCAATTTTCTTATAAGCGCAAAAACACCGCATGCCACAGAGTGGCATGCGGCGTGGTGTCGTTATTACCAGCACCCTGAATCAAGAGCCTGGAGCAAATGCGGTGCCGTCTCTACCGTTAACTGTATCGGAATTGGGCAAACCACCAGCTTCGGTAATGTCGTTCATGGCACCTAGCTCTTGAAGAGTAGGAGCTTCATATGATTTGCGTTCTGTTTGTAACATGTAGCTCTCCTTTAATGGCAGGGTTGCCAGACCCTTGGCAACACCAACACTATAGTAACTGTTTAGTTACACGTCCACACCTTTTGTTTACTTTCATTTACTTTAATCTTTATGGGAATTCTGCTACTACCAATTCGGCTGAGCTTGAATAGCTTGAGCTGATATAACATCCTGAATCAGTGGTAAGAATTAACGGGTCGGTTGCCCGGTTGTAGAGTAATGGGAGGCATGGGGGGGAGGGGAAGGTTTTCTAGGGCAACGGCATTGAGCCCTACAAGGTATCATTTTGGAAAAATACAGGTGAAGTGGGGCAAGCGGGGTGGTCTGGCAGATGGGAGAGAGGGAAAATAAATTAAGCAGAAAGCAGCGTATGAACAGCGTTCATTAAAGTAACCAAGGATCAATTATTCGTTATATGGCGAGATTAGACTAATGAGTGGCGTCAATTAACCGCATGTCACTAAAGTGACATGCGGCTCGCTATTGTCGATATAGCATTCCTAATGAATTAGGAAACGATATCGAACGCAGTACCATCTTGGCCTTGAAAAGTATCAGCAAAGTTCTGGCTGCCGTTTTCAGTAATTTCGTTCATTGCACCCAGTTCTTGTAGTGCCGGTGCGTCATAGGGCTTGCGATCCATATGTAACATGTTGATCTCCTTAAGTTGAAAGATTGCCGGATTTTGGCAATCATATCCAATATAGGTAATAGTTTGTTTCTCGTCCATAGTCGTTTGTTGCTTTTTATTACTGATTTTGCTCATCAGCATAGCGTATGAAACGTCCCACTGATAAACCGCGTAGCATACGAATACGATAACGAAGCTCTACTTCTTGGCTGCCCCGCGCGCTATTAGTAGGCCATTCGTCCAGCGCTTTCTCCAAACTCTCAATATCTAAATAGTCATTAGCGCTGTCGTGTGCTTTTAGCTTTTCCAGCTCTTCTCTTATTTGGGGAAGTGAACGATCTATTTGTTCATACCAGTCGGCTGACTGTAACCCCCGCGTCTTGGCCTCCAGAATTTCCGGTGGCAAGCTGTCTTGCATAAGGCGTCTGAGCAACCATTTAAAGTGCCCATCCCCTACATACTGGGATTCGGGAACGGCTAAACAAAACTCAATCAAACGCACGTCGGCAGTAGGGTCTCGCATTTCAAGACCGTAAGTATTCGCCAACGCGTTATAGTCACCATTTTCCATTGTTTGCATGGCTTGGATCCGCTGCTGGCGACCTTGCCACGCCGGTTGAAAGCTGGTGTCGTAACCTGCCTGCTTGGCTCGTTGTTGGGTGCCCATCTGTTTTGACCAGTCTGGCTTGATCGCTGAGTAATTTTTTAATCGAAAGGCCCTGCCACGGGCGGCTTCCCTTAACCTCCAGACCACATTGGGCACGAGCGGTGCAAGGCATGGCCGAACCATGTTTTGCCAGCGCATATTTCGTTGACGCTGTTTCAGTCCTTTATAGACGTTATACAATGTTTTCCAGCGGCCTGTTCGAGCTAGCCGCGCCAAATAAGGGTAGCCGTCATAGGAGATACTGAAATTCCCCATCGATCCGGTTAACAGCACCTTGACTCCTCGCTGTTCGGCCTCTTGTCGGATGGCTATCCACCACGCCATATTGCAAGTGTTGAGCGGCGCACGATCAAGTAGCTCTACCACCTCTTGCAAATCATCAAGCGGCGTTTTATCGCCTGTTCTCACTAAAATATGCTCAATATTCGCAAAGCGATCAGCAACCGCTTTGGCGCCTATTGACTCATCGGCATGGCGGCCGCGAGGGACCGGTCCATTGAAGGCTTCGCGCGGTACTGCCGTGTAGGCCACTAATGACTGCTGACGCTTAGCCAGGAGTGATGCTGCAGTAGCAGTGACGGTTGAACTGTCTAAGCCGGAACTAAGTTCAGCGCCAATAGCACCGTTTGAACGCAAACGGCGCTTTACCGCTTGGTCGAGCTGTTCCCGGAACGCTTCAACATACGCTTCGTCAGAATCAAGATGAAGCTCATGTTTTGGATCAAAACGATGGTAAAAATGCGTTCTCCTTTCACCGTTTTCAAACACAATGACCTGACCCGGTTCAACGTGATACACATCTTTATAAAATGTTTTTGAGTCTGAACGGGGTATCAAGCATATATAGTCGTGCAGTTGCTCTTCACTGATCGCTTTTGTAAAGCCAGGAATGGCAAAAAGCGCTTTGGGCATCGTCGCAAACGCCAACAGATCCTGGCGCTGATACCAATATAAGGGACGCATGCCGAGGGGGTCGCGGGAAAGCCACAGACGCTGCTTGTGAGGCTGCCAGCAAGCGAGGGCGAAGTCGCCGAGTAGCTGTTGCGGAGCGTCTGTCTCCCAGCGCTGGCAGGCTTGGTAGACCAGTTCGCTATCCGGCATCAATGCTGCTTGCGCGTCGTTGATCCCGAGCTTTTCAAAAAGCTCTTCGCGATTATCAATACGCCCATCGAATACCATTGCCAGCTTTTCAGACCCGCGCCAAAGCGGCTGCTGATCAAGGCTGTCCTCGGGGGTAGTGCGTAATAGCGTGCGAGTTAGACCCGCATTTTTTTGGTGCCAACTATGCTGAGCATCGCGACCATAGGGTGTTAACAATGACTGCATGCGCTGCAGCGTGTCACGATCAACGGCGCTAGCATCAAGATGGATAAGACCTGCAATCGCACTCATGATGAACCCTCATTGATTTGCGCTGGCACAAGTAGGTTACCTAGCTGTTCAAATAACGTTTCTGCCACTGCGTCAGGCCGACGAACGGTGACGGAGTTTTGATAGAAACGGGCGACATTCTGGCCGGTGCCAATCGCGGCTAGACTGATCGGGCTTTTCTCAATATCACCAATAATATGTCGTAGATGATGTTCTAAGAAGTCACGCCCGTTTGCCTGGGCGGTAGCCTTGTCGTAGGGCGCGCCATCCGATATCACCAACATTATTTTGCGTGGTTCAGGTTGACGGCTGAGACGACTGGCTGCCCAGTGGAGGGCTTCTCCATCAATGTTTTCGTGCCCCGGCATCTGACGTAGCAGTAAGCTTAAATGGTGTCTGGTTCGACGCCATGGCTGCTCAGGGGTTTTATAAATAATGTGCTGCAATGCATTTAAGCGCCCTGGGTGCTCGGGTTGCCCGCGCTGTTGCCAGCGCCTAAACACTGGATTGTCAGCGGTATAGCGGGTGGTGAAGCCCAGCACTTCACAACGAATCTTGCACATTTCCAAGGTGTGGACAGCAAATTCGATTGCCATGGCCGCCATCTGTCGGCGTTTTATGTCCATGGAGCCTGATTGGTCAACCAGCAATGTGACGCAGGCTGCGGGCATGGGGGCTGCCTGTTCGATACGAAACACACGCTGGGTAGGTTTATCATCCAATAGCCTTGCCAAACGCCGATTATCTAACCGCCCGTCTTCTTGATCGAATAGCCAGCGACGTTGGCTCGCAGCTAAGAGGCGGCGTTGCAGGCGATGCGCCAGTTGTTTGATGCGCCGTTGATCTAGCTGATGAAGCTGCTTAAACGCTTCCTTATCTGCCTCTTTTAACCAATAGCTGGCCGGCTGGGTTTCATCCCATTGACGGGAGAATACCGCATACTGCTGTTTCTTATCATCACGCTCTGCAAGCTCCTCCGCTAAGCCCGTGTTTGTCTCACTTGCATCATCAGACTCTTCTTCTTCAATATCCTCGTCCTGCAGGCGAATATGATCGTTTGCTTGAGGCCGCGAAGGTTGGTTGGTCTGATAGAAAAGCGCGAGTTGCTCAACCAGAGGGGCAACGGTGGATGCAAAGGCGCCGCTATCGTGCAAACACTCAGCTGCTTTTTGCAGCACCTCACGAAGCTGATGGTCGCTAACGGGGGGAGGGGAGGGAGCAGGTGTTGCTTGACGACCTAATAACTGACCCCAGGCCCGTTTTAATACGCTTTTTGACGAGTGTTCCTGTGGCGAAGACAACAGCATATTGTCGGGCAGAGGCCGAGCTTGAAAAGCAAGACGGGCGGCGTGATAAAGCGCCGCCATATCTTGTCGTGGTGGCGCTATCGATAAAGGATTCGATAAATTGTGCGCAATACCCGGTAGTTCATGACTGGCCAGCGTTTCCACTCGGGCACGTTCAAGCAGGCTGAACCATGCTTGCTCTTCATGGGTAAAGTTAGCCAGCGGGCGGGGATCGTGCCAGCGCCGCCAAGCGGCCATTGCATCCGCGCCGCCGCGGACGGTTGAGGAAACCGGCAAAATGCTGGCCGAAGGCCATGACGTCATGCGGCCAGCGGCGTAGGTCCGTGTCCACGCTTCAATAAGCGCTTGCTCCTTGTTAGCGGGCGATGACATGACAGTGTCCTTATGCCAACTCAACATCAAAACAGCGCTGATAGATTTCAGAAACCAATGAACGCTCTACCTCGTCACAACGGTTAAAGAAGCTTAGACGCATAGCTTCATGAGGGTCGTTCAAAAGTAAGCTGTTCTCTGCCCATGAAATCAACGTGCGCAGTGAGATAAGTGTCGTCAGGTCGCCCTGTTCAAAAGCCTGACGTAATAGGCTGGCACAGGTGACCATGCGCTGAACTTGCTGTTCGGGTAATGAGTCAAATTTTCGTTGTAATAACTGGGTTTCTGCCTCAGTGGCCATGTAGCCAAGCTCAGTCGTGACATGCCAGCGATCAAGCTGCGCCTGGTTGAGGGCTTGAGTGCCGACATAGAGACCTGATGCATCTCCTTGGCCCGCAGTATTAGCCGTTGCAAAGAGACGGAAGCTGGGGTGGGGAGTAATGACTTGATTTTGATCCAGCAAGGTTAGCTTTCCTTGCGTTTCAAGCACCCGTTGAATGACAAACATAACATCGGGGCGCCCGGCGTCGTACTCATCAAGAATTAGCGCGATGGGTCGTTGCATGGCCCATACCAGCATGCCCGGAACAAATTCTGTCACTTGCTTACCATCACGCATCACCACCATATCGCGGCCAATTAGGTCCGCGCGGGTAATATGACCATCAAGATTGATACGGATACATGGCCAATTCAGCCTAGCGGCGACTTGCTCAATATGCGATGACTTGCCGCTTCCGTGGGGGCCATAAAGATAAACACGACGATTTTTGGCGAATCCCATCAGTATGGCGCGGGTGGCACTGTCAACAAACTGAAAGTGGGGGTCCTTTTCCGGCACATGTTCATCTGACTGCGAAAAAGCAGGGATCTCCCAGGGCATCGCGACATGAAACATATCGTCAGCATTGCAATGTGTATCGGGATGATGGGTGTATGTCGTCATAGTATTAATTAGCCGTCCTTTATAAGATCTCATCCAGAGCAGATCAGTTGAGATGCTCAGCAGTGCTTATTTTCATTCAAAGGTAATGAAAGTAGAGGTGTACCTTACCTAAATGTGAATTCTGTTTACATAAGGTAACATTAAATGTAAAGATAATAGTCAAATTAGGTGAGAAACAGCACTATGCCTATCACCTATTTAAGCCTGTATTGTTACGGAAGCTGTCATAAAGGCGATATAGGCGAGGCATACTATCGATATCAGTAGATGAAATCACTGATGGTTAGGTGTCAGTTGAAGCGAACTGGCTCATCACCGCTAGCCCTTTGTCTTAGTGGTTGCCAGTAGTAAAACCGTTGACTGCTTCCTTTGGCGGTAAAATTTCACCTTATAAATGAGCGTACGATGTCTGAGTCTCCTGAACACCTCATGGCGGACCCGAGCTTCCAGCTACTGTTGCTTCTATCGAGATTGGTGCTCAACCAAGAGCAAATTCAGGCGATTGATGAATTGATCCCACGCGTTGAAAACTGGGATACATTTACTCGCCAGGCTTCCGAGCGCTTTGTATTGCCCATTGTGCACAGCCATCTTAGCCGCCATTGGAAAGATCGTATTCCTGACCCTTATCTCGACGTCATGAAGCTCTACTCATTGCGTGCTTTGCAACATAATCTGAATATATCGGCTGAGTTTAAGCACGTGGTCAGGGATGTGTTATCACCACTCAATGTCCCTCACCTCTGTTTTAAAGGGCCTTCGCTCGCGTATCAATACTATCCAGAGCCTGCCCAGCGTCTTTGTCGAGATGTGGATATTCTGGTTGCCCCGCAAGATTTACCAAAAATTCTTCAACATGCCTTAAATAATGGCTATCAACCCCACGATCCGAAAGCATTAACGCCGAGCGATGAAAGTGTCGCGTTTGTAGCCAGTCACCAAAAAGTAGTTACACTGCTATCGCCTCGTAACGTCGCTGTCGAGTTTCATACCAAAATTGATAATACCGGATCGGTGTTTAAAGCGACGCGAATGCTTGAAAAACGTCAGCCTGTGACTGTTAGTCAAGTCGAGACGTGGGTAATGCCGATCAGTGAACTTTTTGTCTACTTATGCTGGCATCATACCAAGCATTACTGGTCACGCCTTCACTGGATCGTCGATATAACCGCGATAATGAACCATCCCTCGTTTGATCTTGATGAGGCGTTGGCTTGCGCTGATCGTTACCATTTGGGAAGTACGGTTCGGTCGTGTCTGGAAATGGTGGCGTATTTCAGTGCTCCTATGCGCGGCGATATTGAGACGTTGTCGCCCAATACTCGAGAATTAGTACGTACGTCGATCTTGGCCATGCATGGCGATGTCGCGTTTGAACACTCTCTGAGTCGAAAGAAGCCCACCCCTGATTTTTCATTCGCTTGGCAAACAACCAATGGTCGTATATGGCAATGGCGATTACTGGGTTGGAAACGTATCTTTCGCCCTACTTATGAAAATTACGCGGCTTGGCCACTGACAAGGCAATGGCAGTGGATTTATTGCTGCATACGCCCCTTTCATGAGGCGTATGCTCGATTAGGTCATAAAAAGACCATTAATTAATGGAGTGTTTTTAATTTTATGGCGATCGCCGATAAGTTTTTTGCATCTTTTTCTTCCCTGATGCGCATTCTATCCATCTCTTGGAAAAGTAGCCGCAAGTGGACACTGTTAAGTACCTTTTTTATTGCGCTGGAAATTATTTCGGGGCTAGGGGTGCTGTATCTTTTAAAGCACATGGTCGATGTCGTCACGAACGTGCTGGCTGAACCAGAGGCAGCCGAGAACGTCAGTTCGGTCATTTATTACGTGGTGCTGACGGGCTTGGGGACATTGGCCTATGTGATTTCAAGGGCGCTTGCAGGTTTTGCGCGGGAAACACAAGGGATGATGGTAGCCGACTATGTCGATAACATTGTTCAAAAAACCGCGATTAGTGTTGATTTGGCATTTTACGAAAGTCCGCTTTATCACGATACCCTAGAACGTGCTCGCCAGTCCGGCAGCCAGCGCCCTGCACAGGTGGCCAGCAATTTAATGCTACTGGGCAAAAATGCCTTGATGCTGGCAGCGATCGTGGTTTTGATAGCCACGATTAACTGGCTGTTACTACCCATCATTTTGTTTGCGATAATCCCTGCGCTTATCGCCAGAATTTACTTTACGCGTATTCTTTACGACTGGCAGCGTAGACGAACACAAATGGAACGGCGAGCCGGGTATCTGGACTGGCTCATGACGTCCGATATACATGCTAAAGAGCTGCGTCTTAATCAATTAGGTAATTTTTTAAGAAATAAGTACAAGCACATTCGAGACGATATTCGTGGTGAAAAGCTGGCTATTAGTCGTAAGCGCACTGCCGTCGAATCCATCGTTGCTGCGCTGGCATCAATCATATTCTTTACCTCTCTTGGTTATCTGGCCTGGAATACCGCGCAAGGTGAGAATAGTGTCGGCGATTTAGTGCTCTTTCTATTGATCTTCCAGCGCGCACAAAGCATGGGCCAAGAGCTTGTTCAGCAGCTCTCCAAGCTGTATGAAGACCATTTATATATGGGCATGCTGTTTGAGTTTATGGATATGCGACACACCGTACCTCGGTCGACGCAGCCTGTAAAAATCGCTCACTCTGAGGAGGTCAATTTAAAGCTTGATAACGTCTGTTTTGCCTATCCAGGCACCCAAAAGAACGTTATTAACCATGTGAATATGGAAATAAAGCCTGGGCAAATAGTCGCCTTGGTCGGGGCTAATGGTTCGGGTAAGACGTCGCTGATAAAGCTAATGACACGGCTTTACGACCCGACGCAAGGGAGTGTCCAGATTAATGGTATTAATGCTCAAGACTGTGATATTGACGAATATCGACAGCTGTTTAGTGTGATTTTTCAAGATTACTCGCACTATGCGGAGTCAGTGCACGAAAATATTCGCTTTGGTCATATCAACGGCACCGATGCCGAACATACGGTGCCTCATGCAGCCGAAAATGCGGGCGCCGCGGCGTTTATTGAAGAGATGGACGATAAATACGACACGCTGCTAACACGGCTATTTGATAATGGAAAAGAGCTTAGTGTCGGTCAGTGGCAGAAGATAGCGCTCGCTCGCGCGTTTATGCTGAAGTCTAACATCGTTATATTGGATGAACCCACCAGTGCCATGGATCCGGTGGCAGAATCTGAATTGTTTGAAAACTTTCGTGAACGCATCAACCATCGTTCTGCCTTGGTCATTAGCCACCGGCTGTCGACCATTCGTTTAGCCGACTACATCTACGTGATGGATGATGGTGAAATTAAAGAGTCAGGTACTCATGAGTCACTATTTGAGCAAAAGGGCATCTATCATGACTTGTTTAGCCGTCAGGCTAAGTACTATCAGCATGATTTATCGTAAATGAATAAACTTCAAATAATCCAGAAAGGGAGAGCCAGTCGAACTCTCTCGCTTTTGAACGGCGTGATTATTTTTGGCTTTACTGCCACGCTTATTCTCATTCCAGAAGCATATTGGTGGTGGGGGTTAGCCGCCTTTATATCGGCGCTAATGGGATGCGTCGTTTTTGTTAGCTATAAGTTATCGCCTAGCGTATTCACTAGAGATGATTACAAGCTGGTGGCTGCGCTACTGTTTTTTGGGGGCGTGTGGTGGTGGAGTGTGCTGGCAGATGGCAGTTTGCCCTTACTGGCTCGCGATGGCTTTCATCCTCTTTATCTCTGGCCTTTTTTAGCAGCGTTTTTTTTACTGGCCTTGCGTATATTTACACCTTCTCCTGATTGGCTTTGGTGGGGAGTATGCTGTGGCGCGCTAAGTTCGGGCATTATTGCAATATATGAGCGAGTCGTCCTTGGTGTAGGGAGAGCCAGTAATGGCATCAATGCGATTCCATTTGGCAATTTATCTCTCCTGATGGGGGCACTGTCTCTAGTGGCGGGAATTTATTTTTTACAACAACGAAGAAATTACTTTTATGGGTTGGTTCTGTTAGCTGTGTGCGCTGCCTTTTTCGGTTTTTTAGCATCTTTATTGTCTGGCTCACGCGGCGGTTGGGTAGCGATTCCATTTCTTACGGCGTTGCTGTTATCGGTTACCACCAATTTAATTGCCCCTAAAGTGCGTAATATAACTCTGTTGCTGATCGCTTTATTTGTTATTGCGATTATCGCTTATCCCCCATCAGGCATCTGGGTACGTTTGGTGGCTATATTCGATGATATCTATCAATATTTTATCAATAATGATGCCGATACCTCATTGGGCACACGCTTTGAGTTTTGGCGTGCAGGGTGGGTTATGTTCATCGAGAACCCTCTATTGGGTATTGGTGAGGGCGGTGTTCAAGAAAGGTTGGAGTCTCTGGTAACTTATGAGATAGCTTATGATCGAGGCATGATTGTTCCCCAGCTGCATAGCGATATTATTGACACCCTCGCTCGAAGAGGTTTGCTCGGCGTGGTCAGTTTGTTATTGCTGTATGTAGCCTTTGCTACAGCATTTGCCAAAAAAGCATGGCAGATGTCGGATGATATATCTGTTCGCCTCTTGGCGATTGGTGGCTTGATGGTCGTTATTGCCTTTTTCGACTTTGGTTTGTCTCAGGCCATGTTTAGGGATTTACGAGGCTTTAGTGGCTTTTTAGGGTTGAGTGTTGCGCTGTGGGCGTGCCTGGGCTACTCCTCTCAAACATCCTCTAAGGCGCGAGTGCTGTCCTCTACCCGCCCTTCAGCATCCGATCCAACTGCCGATAGCCAATTGCTTCAATAAGGTGTGGCTGGGTGGGCTTGGGCTCACCCTGCAGGTCGGCTAACGTCAGCGCTACGCGCAGCACACGGTGGTAGGCGCGAGCGGACAGTTTGAGTTTTTCGAGCACACCTGCCAACCAGGCTCGCTCTTCATCATCAAGCGCACAGGCGGTTTCCAACGCTTTACCGCTCAATTGGCTGTTGAGTGCGCCCCTTCTCATCTGACGCTCCCGTGCGGCCATCACGCGCTTGCGTACGGCCTCTGATGACTCACCCTGGGTTTGCGCGGTAAGCTGCTCTGGCGGCAGGGCCGGGACTTCCACCTGCAAATCAATGCGGTCTAACAGAGGCCCTGATAGCCGTGCTTGATAACGCTGGATTTGACTAGCAGTACATTGACAACGCTGGCGCGGGTCTCCCAAGTGGCCGCAAGGGCATGGGTTCATTGCCGCGACCAATTGAAATCGAGCAGGATAGCGGCGCTCATGACTGGCGCGGGCTAAATGTATTTCTCCCGTTTCAAGCGGTTGGCGCAATACCTCCAGCACATGCCGTGAGAACTCAGGAAGTTCATCTAAAAAAAGGACGCCGTGGTGAGCAAGCGATATCTCGCCGGGTTTGGGTTTTGAACCCCCGCCTACCAAGGCAGCAGCGCTGGCGCTGTGATGAGGATGGCGAAATGGTCGCTTGCCCCAGTCAGCTTCTAGCGGTAGCCCGCAAACGGAGCGTACGGCCGCTACCTCCAACGCCTCTTCTTCGGATAATGGGGGTAAAATCCCTGCCAGACGACTAGCCAGCATGGTTTTGCCCGTGCCAGGCGGTCCAGCAAAAATCAGGTTATGCCCGCCAGCCGCCGCGACTTCCAGCGCGCGCCGTGCCTGCTGCTGACCGCGGACATCGGCGAGATCATCTACCGGAGCGGCGGCTTTTACCGAAGCGCTCAGCTTATGCGGGGGGATCTTTTCTTGACCGAGCAGATGAGCGACGACTTGCCAAAGAGTGTCGGCAGGCAGTACCGGTAAGTCACCCGCCAATGCGGCCTCATCGGCGCACTCACGGGGAATGATTAGAGAATTTTTGGCCCGTCGTGTCGCCAGGGCAAAGGGGAGAATGCCTGGCACCGCGCGAAGCTTACCATCCAGCGCCAGCTCGCCGGCGCATTCCATACCTTCCAGCGCGTCGACTGGGATTTGACCAGAAGCCGCGAGAATCCCCAGGGCAATGGGAAGATCAAAACGGCCGCCCTCTTTGGGCAGATCAGCGGGGGCAAGGTTTAAGGTAATTCGTCGCGTATTAGGAAAATCAAAGCCCGCATTGACGAGGGCACTGCGTACCCGTTCGCGGCTCTCTTTCACGGCCATTTCCGGCAACCCAACCAGCGTTAGGCCAGGCAAACCGTTGGCCAGATGCACCTCAACATGCACTGCCGGGGCATCTAAACCTACGCCTGCACGCGTGGCGACAATAGCTAACGTCATTACGCTCCCTTGTCTTAATGGGAATAACCTAGCGCCCAATATAAGTTAAGGCTACTTTACCGAAGATAATAACCTACCTGAGTTAAGAATGCTTTGGTAGCTTTAATGACCATTAGTCACTGGCCTGGATGCGCTCCGTTGAGGCGTTTTTAAGCGCTGCGCTCAGTTCTCTGGCAAAGCGCTGGGCGGAAGGAAGGGCGCCAAAGCTCCATACGGGGGGCAGGCGCAGCATATTATTATGTTTAACGCTGGGTAAATGCTGCCATAAACCGCTTGTGTCTAACTGCTCTGCAACGCCGGCGGGCATTGGGTCTACGATTACCAGCGTGGCCTCGGGATAGCGCGCTAACGCTTCAATGCCCACAAGAGAAAACCCCCATGCGTTTGTGGGTTGATCCCAGGCATTGGGAACTTCAAGCTGCTCTAATACGGCGTTATAAAGGCTATTATCGCCAAAAACACGCACGTGGCGAGCATCCATAAACTGCACCATTAATAGTGGTGAGGTTTGGCTAAATTGGCCGCGTAGTTCGGCCATTAGCGACTGCGTCTCGTCGATTAATTCCTCGGCCTTGGCTTCACGGTGGGTTAGCTCTCCCAGTTGGCGCGTTATGCTCAGCATTTCCTGCCAGGTATCGGCGCCCTGTGAATAGAGCGCAAAGGTGCTCACCGGAGCAATTTGTTCAAGGCGGGGGATTAGGCTCATGAACATCGGTGAAATAAGCGTTTGTTCCGGGGATACTTGGGCCAGCAGCTCCATATTCGGCTGGGTGCGCAATCCCATGTCGGCGGTATGGTCAGGGATGCGTGGCTCGCCTACCCAGGCGCGGTAGTCACTCTGTTGAGCAACGCTGCTAACCGGTGCGTCGATGGCCAGCAATGTTTCGGCGATCGTCCAGTCCACCGTGGCCCACTGGGCGTGAGCCGTGCTAAAAGGCAGCAAGCAAGCGACGAGCAGCCCGCAGCGAGCGAGCAAACAGATAAGATTGGTGTGGCGCATGTT
Source organism: Vreelandella sulfidaeris (assembly GCF_042429665.1). Classification (GTDB taxonomy): domain Bacteria; phylum Pseudomonadota; class Gammaproteobacteria; order Pseudomonadales; family Halomonadaceae; genus Vreelandella. The sequence continues at coordinate 282,075 of NZ_JBHMAC010000013.1, forward strand.
GATGAGAGGCCATCCAGGAAAATAAGAGCTGTATTTAAACGATAATATTTATTGTTTGCAAACCTGAATAACGTAAAACACGCCCGGCATGGTTGTCCGGGCGCGTTAGCATGGGTTGATGCTTAGAAGCGATAGTGCACGCTGGCGGTCACGCCGCGTTCGGCACCGAAGTAGCAATACTCCAGCGAGTTGCAGGAGGCGACGTAGTCTTTATCCAATAGGTTGTTCACGTTTAAGCGTGTTTCGACGCCTTCAACACCGAGGTGGCTTAGATCGTAACCGATGGTGGCATCCACCAGGGTGTAGTCGGGCACGCTTTCGGTGTTGGCGCGGTCAGCAGCGATATCCCCGTAGTAGCGTACGCCGACCCCCATATCCACGCCGTTTAGCCAGCCATCGTTGGCCTCATAGTGGCCCCATAGCTGCACTTGATGGCGAGGTGAATAAATCGCATTGTTGCCCTGATTGCCGTCGTCGCTTTTGGCGTAGGTGATATCGGTAAAGCTGTAGCCTGCCTGCAGCGACAGGGTGTCGGACAACCGTGTTTGTGCTTCCAGCTCCAGCCCTTGGGACTCGATTTCTCCCACTGCGAGGTAAGGGTCGGTGGGCTGTTCTTTCGTGGCCACGTTCTCCTGGCTTATGTGGAAAAGGGCTGCGCTGTATTGGCTGTCGCTGTCGTTAGGCTGGTATTTAACGCCGGTTTCCCACTGCTCACCTTCCATGGGACGAAGTAGGTCGCCACTCTCATCCACAAAGCTGGTGGGGGTGAAGGCGGTGGAGTAGCTTAGGTAGGGTGCTATGCCGTTATTGAATAAATACACCACCCCCGCACGACCGCTGAACTGAGTATCGCTGAGAGAGCTAATGTCACCGCTATCGCGGTTGGTATTATCAATATTCACCCAGTCGTAGCGGCCGCCTAGCGTGAAACGCCAGTTATTGAGGGCTATCTGATCTTGCAGGTAGACCCCAGTCTGGTCGATCTCATGGCGTTCACGTACGGGCGCGTAAAATGCAATGGGGGCGCTGCCATAAACAGGCTCAAAGGCGTCAATGGCTGGGAAGGCGCCTGATGGCCACGATACGTCATTTTCCCGCTGCTGGTAATCCACCCCAAACAGCAGTGTGTGATCCATAAAACCGTTATTTAACCGGGCTTCCAACTGATTATCGACGGTCCAGGCGTCAAGCGACTCTTCGCTACCCGAGTAGTAACGGGTAAGTTCATCTGATGCCGGTGAGGTCCAGCCATAGCCGTAGACCTGATTAAGTACCACGTCCGAATTGAGATAGCGCAGTCGTTGACGGCCGGTTACTTGATCGTTAAAGCGATGTTCAATGACGTATCCGAGCATGCGTTGGGTACGCTCATAAGCATCGTAATCCTCTTCGCCATCAAAGAAGTTATTGCTGATTTTACGCCCATTATGGGCGACTACTGCCCCTTCGTAGGGAACGCCGGAGTGATAGCCGCCTTCCGGTTCATCCTGAAGGTAGGCCTCCATGGTGAGACTGGTGTCATCAGTGATGTCCCAGGTGAGGCGCGGGGCAATGGCGTAGCGTTCTTCCTCTGCTGGACCAAATTGGGTATCCGCGGCGCTGGCAATACCGGTTAGGCGGAAGGCCACCCGCTGCTCGGCGCCAAGCGGCCCGGTGAGGTCAAACGCGGCACTGCGCTGGTTATTATTGCCTATCCTGACGCGCAGCTCGCCGCCCGGTTCAAACTCGGGGCGTTTACTGTTTAAGGCCGCTACACCGCCTGGTGAGGCGCGCCCATAAAGAACCGAGGCGGGGCCACGGACGACTTCAATACTTTCCAGAAACCACGGGTCGATGCGCATCGAACTATGCGAATTGGCATCGCCCATCACTTTGAGGCCGTCCAGGAACGTGTTACTTAAGCTGCCGTCTGAAAAGCCGCGTAAAACCAAGTAGTCAAAGCGGTTCGAGGCACCAATTTGGTTACTGTAGACGCCCGGGGTGTAGTCCGTGGCTCGCTGCACGGTGCTCACGCCGCGGTTATCCATCTGCTCGCGGGTAATCGTGGATACGCTCTGGGGCGTTTCGATAAATGGCGTTTCAATCTTGGTTGCAGCCTGTTGAGCCGTCACCGTGACCGTGCCTAACGGCGTACTTGGTTGAGCGTATGCCGATGGTATTGCCATGACCGTGAGGACAGCGATGCTGAGCGTAGAGGGCAAGAAACGGGGATTCAAAGCGAGCATGGCGAGAGTACCTAAGGAAAAACAGTGGGCTAGTTGTGTAATGAGAATTATTGCGCTTAATGCCGATTGAAAGGTATGTCGAATGACAAAAGAGATATGCGCAATGCCAAACATGCCAGCATTAGGGGAACTTGCTATAAACGTATTAAACGCAGCGCTGTTAGCGGTTCTTAATAAGCTGATGAGGGGCGATGCCAAAGGCGCGCTTAAAAGCGGTGGCAAAGTTGGTGGCATGTCCGTAACCACAGGCGTGGGCGGCTTGCTGCACGCTATAACCGTTGCGTAAGTACGCCTTAGCGTGTTCCAGGCGGCAGCGTCGTAGATAGTCAAATATTGAGCAGCCATAACAGCGCTGGAACTTAGTGCGCAGACTGCTGGAGCTCATGGCGGCCTCTTTGGCTAACTGCGCCAGGCGATAATCCTGATGAGGGGAATCCGCTAACTGCTGGCGTAAGCGTTCTAGGCATTGGTGGTCGCGATGTGAAATGCCCGATGGGCAACTGACGGCTTTCTCTTCGCTGTGTCGCTCAAGACACTCATCAGGCAGTCCATGGGCTAACAACTGAAATGCAAGTCCTTGCCATAACAGGCGCTGCCGCTCTGCTGATTCGTTTGAAGCCAGTGCCGCCTCTAGACTTTGGTGAAGCGGCTGAGGTACCTGCCAGGTATGCAGCATTGGTTTTGCTGGAAGTGCAACGTTGATAGGGGAGAAAGTGCAAGGTGCGGTAGGTGCTAGAAACGACACATTTAGGATACGTAAACGTTGTGGCGCAGGTTGGAAAACGTCAAGACCGCTCTGCTCGTTGAAGTGCGCACTGAAAGCGTTGCCAGCCTGCAGCTGAAACGATTGATGACCAAGCCTTACTTGAATGCACCCCTCCAGTATCACACTGAGAAACCACGGCGAAGCACGCCGGGAGGTGGAAGCGTAAGGTTGTAAGACGTCAAGTTCCGAGTGTGTCACCCGTAGTGTGGGGGCTACCTCGACCTCCATCACTCGCCCGCGGGCAACGTAAGATGAGTGGCCAGACGCTTCGGGAAAGCGATAATCAATCCCGAAGCGCTGACCAAGGGCTAGCAGGTCATGGGTGGTCAGTGGAACGCAATAGGGTGTTATAGCGCCAAGTGTCGCCATGGCCATTCCTTTACCCTTGAATGGTGATCAGCAATAGCGAACGAGCTGCAAGCGCTGTGCATCGGTCAATTGGAAGGAGAGGTTGCCCATTACATCGATGCTGCGATTGTCCTGCAGATCGGTTTGGGCGATATCGGGAAAGATTTCCTGGTCACCGCCGCCATAGAGGCTGCTGGCGCCGGAAAGGACTTCTACTCGCTCAATATTGAAAGGATCAATGGCATCAAATTGACGTGATAGCCCGCGGGAGCTGTTGAGTGAAACGCCATCAATAAGCACCTGCACACCCCGGCCGCGCATATTTTGCCCATAATTGGTGCGTCCTTGCGGCGCCAGATCCAGCCCCGGTACTAGTCGACCAAGTGCCGTTTTTAGGTCTGCACCATTGCGGGTCTGTTGTTGAAGCATCTCTTTGTCGATTACCCAAACAGCACCGGGAATTTGACTGATCTGAGTGGGAGTGCGGGATCCCACGACCACCATGGTCTCATCGCTGTTTGTATTTGGTGCTAGTGCAGACGTTGTGTTTTGAGCGAATACGCCATTGGAGAAACTTAGTAGCAGGCCGGTACTAATAAGCCCACGTATTGCAAAAGGAGGCGTTGATGAAGACAAAGCTTGCATGGTGAATAATCCGCGAACAATAAGGAGATAGAAGGCGGAGAGTATCACCGGGAAATACAAAGTCAACGATAGTGATTCGTATTTATAAGAGTGGACAGTAATGACTTATAAACGCAGCAACAGGCCATTATGCTGTTGCTGCTAACGAGGCTTATGCGTTAAACAGGCTTGTTTTTCTGCTCTGTGGATGGATCGGCCTCTGGCTCAGGGGCCGGAACCGGCGGCACTTCTGCTTCTACTGGTGTATTGGTAGGAGCAGCGGACGCCTCTACAGTGGCCTCAAGTTGGGCGACTTGACGCTCCAACGCCTCTACGCGTGACCGCGTGCGCTGCAGTACATCCATCAAAATATCGAAGTCCTCTCGCGAGACAAGTTCCAGGCGATCAAAGGCACCACGTACCACCTGTTGTACGCCCTTTTGAATATCCTCAGGTGCCTGGGAGGCATTCTGTAAGCGGTCACCAATCTGCTGGGCCAGTCGGCTGATGCGGTCTTGAGGCGCCATAGCTGCTCTCTCCTTAATAACTAACGTAATAAACACATATAAAAAACGGCTTACCCATAAGGATACGCAACAGTGGGCGAATTCGCATGCGTTGAATACGTTTCCTGTTCAACACCGTCTTGCATCGAAATAGAGCAGGCAATATTTGCTTACGCTCTTTTTTGGTGCGTTGACTGAGGTCAGAGAAGACATTTGTAGAAAACTAGCCTTATAAATCTTTAGTGAGGCTGTTTATATTGCTGATTTTTAGTAAAAAAAAGGCATCTGGCACAGTATGCGCATTATCGGTTCAGGTGCTTATTCTGGCGGCTGTGCCGCTACTAATCTAGCAGGACTTATCCAGCAGGGGAGATCCGGGATGAAACTCATCACCGCTATCATCAAGCCATTTAAGCTCGACGATGTCCGTGAAGCATTAGCCGACAACGGTGTTCAGGGCATTACGGTGACTGAAGTGAAAGGCTTTGGTCGCCAGAAAGGACATACCGAATTGTATCGAGGCGCGGAGTACGTGGTCGACTTTTTACCCAAGGTCAAAGTTGAAGTGGCCGTCGACGATGATCGCCTAGAAGGCGTGCTGGATGCCATTTGCAGCGCGGCCAATAGCGGCAAGATTGGTGACGGTAAAGTGTTTGTTACGCCATTAGAAGACGTGATCCGCATTCGTACTGGTGAGCGCGGCGCGGATGCCGTGTAACCACGGCTTATCAGGCTTTGTTTTACGTTCAGCCACAAGTACCTACCGTAAGTGGTTAGCTTAATTACATAAAATAATGATTTAAAAGTTAATTAAGACAAATGCTTAAGAGTGGTAAAGGTGGCTGGTACGACTAATTCTCATAGTATAACGGGGAACACCTTATGAATGAGTTAGCTGATGTGAGCTATGCGCTCGATACGTTCTACTTTCTAATCTGCGGCGTGCTCGTCATGTGGATGGCCGCCGGATTCTCGATGTTAGAAGCAGGCTTGGTCCGCTCGAAAAACACCGCTGAAATTCTAACCAAAAATATTGCGCTGTTTGCCATTGCCTGCACCATGTATCTGTTGGTCGGCTATTACATTATGTATTCCAGCAGTGCGGGCGGCTTCCTACCTAACCTGGGCTTCTTGATCGGCGCCGAAAACAGTGTTGACGCCGTCACCGCCGGTGGCGATGACGCCCCTTACTACTCAATGCGCTCTGACTTCTTCTTCCAGGTGGTGTTTGTTGCCACCGCCATGTCGATTGTCTCGGGAGCCGTGGCCGAGCGTATGAAGCTGTGGGCATTCCTGGCCTTTGCCGTCGTGATGACTGCCTTTATTTATCCGGTGTCTGGCTACTGGACATGGGGTGGTGGTTGGTTGTCCGAGGTGGGCTACTCTGACTATGCAGGTTCGGGCATTGTGCACCTTGCCGGTGCAGCAGCGGCGCTAGCGGGGGTAATTGTGCTAGGTCCGCGTAAAGGCAAATACGGTAAAGATGGCTCTATTCACGCCATCCCTGGTGCCAACATGCCGCTGGCAACGCTGGGTACGTTTATTTTATGGATGGGCTGGTTTGGTTTTAATGGTGGCTCTGAACTGAAGATGTCGGATATTGGTTCTGCTAATAACGTGGCTCAAGTATTTGTGAATACCAACGCCGCCGCTGCTGGTGGGGTTATTGCGGCGCTGATCCTGGCTAAGCTGTGGTTCCGTAAAGCGGACCTGACCATGGCCTTGAACGGCGCGCTGGCAGGCCTGGTGTCGATTACCGCTGACCCGCTGTCTCCTTCTGGGCTGGGAGCTACGATCATTGGTGCGATTGGCGGCATTATCGTCGTGGCGGCTATCGTCACGCTCGATAAAGTGAAGCTGGACGACCCGGTGGGTGCGATCTCAGTACACGGCGTGGTAGGTATCTGGGGTGTGCTGGCGGTGCCGCTGAATAACGATGGCGCATCATTCGGCGCTCAGCTCATCGGTGTTGCCGGTATCTTCGGCTGGGTCTTCCTGGCAAGCCTGGTGGTATGGCTAATCCTGAAAGCCATCATGGGCATCCGTGTGAGCGAAGAAGAAGAGTATGAAGGCGTTGATATCGCTGAATGCGGCCTTGAAGCCTACCCAGAATTTGGGATTAAAAAATAAATTAGCGCTACCAGGAAATCATTCAATAATGATCAATTGAGCTGAAGTGCTCCAGATAGCCTCCCCTAAGCGGGAGGCTTTTTATTCTCTGACGATAGCGGTGTATGCTGGGCGTTAGCGGTCATCGGTTGCGAATCCAACCGCGGTATCAACCGATCCCATCACGGCCACCAGTTATAGGATAGGGTAATGAAACTAATCACAGCGATTATTAAGCCATTTAAACTCGACGATGTGCGCGAGTCACTTTCGGACATTGGCGTTCAGGGGATTACAGTAACGGAGGTCAAGGGCTTTGGACGTCAAAAGGGCCATACCGAGCTCTATCGCGGCGCTGAGTATGTCGTGGACTTCCTTCCCAAGGTGAAATTGGAAGTAGCGGTGGACGATGACATGGTCGAGCAGGTGATTGACGCCATTACCCAAGTAGCTAATACCGGTAAAATTGGTGATGGCAAAATTTTTGTGATGCCATTGGAGCAGGTTATTCGTATCCGTACGGGCGAAACAGGTAAAGACGCCGTTTAAAGGCCCCTATGACAACCCCCCGCTCAACCGGTTGATATCATCAAACCGATTGGCGGGGGGACATAACTAGCGTTTTAGCGGCTTATTTCTCAACAAATGCCCGCTCAATGACGTAGTCACCCGGCTCGCCCATGCGTGGCGAGATATTCAATCCCAGCTCGTCGAGCAGGGCGCTGGTGTCATCAAGCATGGCAGGGCTACCGCAAATCATGGCGCGATCCTGGCGCGGATCAATGGGCGGCAGACCGGTGTCTTCAAACAACTTGCCTGTACGGATATGGTCGGTCAGTCGTCCCATCGTGTGGAACTCTTCACGGGTCACGGTGGGGTAATAAACGAGCTTTTTAGCAATATCGTCGCCTAGGTACTCGTGTGCCGGTAACTCCTTGGTAATGAAGTCGGCATACGCCAGTTCAGACACTTCGCGTACCCCGTGTACAAGCACCACTTTCTCATAGCGCTCATATACGTCTGGATCTTGAATTAGGCTCATAAACGGCGCCAAACCAGTACCCGTCGAGAGCATATACAGGTTGCGACCTGGCAATAAGTCGTCGGTTACCAGTGTGCCGGTCGGCTTACGGCTTACCATAATCTGGTCGCCCACTTTTAAGTGCTGAAGGCGTGAGGTGAGTGGGCCATCGGGCACTTTGATACTGAAAAACTCAAGGTGATCTTCGTAGTTAGGGCTGGCAATCGAGTAAGCACGCATCAACGGTTTGCCATTCACTTCTAAACCAATCATCACAAACTGACCGGTTTTGAAGCGCAAGCTGCGTTCACGCGTGGTGCGGAAGCTGAACAGAGTATCGTTCCAGTGATGAACACTAAGCACTTCTTCCAGAGCAAACTTACTCATTGCGTTTCTCCCTACGAGGATGCCAGCGCTAAATGGCATCGGTGATATTCTTAAAAAGAATAAAAATAATTAAATATGTTGCCAGTAAGTCTAAGCAAAGGGTGGTATATCTGTTAAGCAAATTATATTGATAACAGTTATCTGAAAAATAGATATAGGTCATGGTTTATGCACTACACCCTCCGGCAGTTGGAAGTTTTTGTGGCGGTCGCCCAGCATGAGAGCGTCTCCCATGCAGCGCGGGCGCTGGCCATGTCTCAGTCGGCGACCAGCACGGCGCTTGCGGAGCTTGAGCGGCAGTTCGACTGCCAACTGCTGGATCGAATCGGTAAACGGCTAAAGCTTAATACATTGGGTTTTCAGCTATTGCCCAAAGCGGTAGCGCTGCTTGACCGCGGTGAGGAGATCGAAGAACTTCTGCGTGGCCAGCAGGGCGTAGGGGCGCTGGATGTGGGGGCCACGCTGACCATTGGTAACTACTTGGCAACGCTGTTGATAAGCGATTTTATGCAGCGCTACCCAGGCAGCCGGGTGCGACTTTCGGTACGCAATACGCGTCATATTATCGAAGGTGTGCGCCAGCATTCCCTTGACCTGGGCCTGATTGAGGGGCAATGCGATGACGAGATGATCATTAGTCAGCCTTGGGTAGAGGACGAGCTATGCGTGTTTTGCTCACCGCGCCATCCGCTGGCCGGCCGCCAACATCTTGAACTGGAGCAACTGCTGCGAGAAGACTGGATCATGCGCGAAGAGGGGTCGGGCACGCGGATGACGCTGGAGCACGCCGCCCGCCATCGCCGTAGCCGGTTTAATACCCTGCTTGAACTCGAACATACCGAAGGTATTAAGCGTGCGGTGGAGTCGGGCCTGGGCATTGGCTGCGTTTCACGCTTGGCGCTGCGAGATGCTTTCCGGCGTGGAAGCTTAGTGCCGCTACCCACCCCAGAGTTGGACCTAAAGCGCCAATTTACGTTTATTTGGCACCGCCACAAATACCTCACCACTGGTGTACGCGAGTTCCTGCGGCTGTGTCGAGAGATGACCGCTGGCGCTAAGCGTAGCGATGATATAGCGCTGCCACCGGTTCCCTAGCCGGTGGCGCGTCAAGGTAGCTGGTTAGAACGATGGCAATGCACGCGCCGAGTGGCTTTCCGTCAGCGGTGGCGTCGCGCGCTGGGACAGTTTAAAACTTCCAATGGTCACGGCTAAGTGATCGGCCTGCTCTTTCAACTGCTCAGCGGCCGTGGTGGATTCCTCAACCATGGCGGCATTCTCTTGCGTCATGCGATCCAATTCGGCCACTGCGATATTGACCTGATTGATACCCTCGCTCTGCTCGCTGGTGGCGGCATTGATTTCCTCAAGAACGTCGGTCACGCGGGTAATGTGTGACACGATATCCTGCATGGTCGCGCCAGCATCACGTACCAGGGTGGTGCCGTTATTGACCTTGCTTTGCGAGTCTTCGATTAGCTTTTGGATATCATTGGCCGCTTCGCTGCTGCGTCCGGCAAGCTTGCGTACTTCATCGGCGACTACCGCAAACCCACGACCATGCTCACCTGCCCGGGCGGCTTCCACCGAGGCGTTCAGCGCCAGCAGGTTGGTCTGGAAGGAGATACTGTTCATCAAGGTGACAATTTCACCGATCTTATCCGAGGCGTGGGTAATGTCTTCCATGGTAGTGACCACATTTGCCACTACCTGGCCGCCTTCGTTGGCTACCTGTGAGGCCGTTTGGGAGAGCTTGTTGGCTTCTTTGGCGGATGCCGCCGTGTGCTGTACGGTACTGGTGATCTCTTCAATCGACGCGGACGTCTGCTGCAGGCTGGCGGCCGCGTTATCGGTACGCCGGGAGAGATCCTGTCCGCCCATGGCAATCTCGTTGGCTGCGTGATGCACGGATTCACTGCTCTCGCGGACATCCATCAAAACGGCTTCCATCTTGCTCACAAAACGGTTGAAAGCACCGCTTATCTGGGCGACCTCATCGCGGCCCTGCTCCGGCAGGCGGCGGGTCAGGTCCCCCTCACCACTGGCAATATCATCCAGCGCATCCCGGGCACGCTCAAGGCCTGCAAACATTCGCTTGAGCCACAGGCTCAACAATAGAGCCGTCACGGCGATGATGACCAGTAGCGTCATTAGCGATGACTTGAGAATGGCGCGCAGACCGGCAGTGGCTTCGTGCTCATCAAGTGCTACGCCGAGCTCCCAGTCGGTACCCGCAATGGGGGTGGCGCCACCCGTTTGCTCCGGCCATTGACCTCCACGGGCTCCCAGGCGTTACGGGTGGCGCTCAGCCGCTCGATAGTAGAGGGCGTCAAGCTATCGCTGAGTTGGGTAAGTGGCTGCAGCGTGAGCGAAGGTTCCGGATGCGCGACCACCGTCTCACCGCCGCTGCTCAGAAACGCGAAGCTCGAAGGGGTTGGCTGAATGGCATTGATCTGATTAACCAGATTATCGATGGCCACATCGCCGCCAATGACACCATATAAACGTCCATCGCGCTTGACTGGCGTGGCGAAGGGAACTACCAGACGGCCGCTACTGGCATCTACGTAGGGTAGTGAGACGATGGTTCTATCCTGCGCCACCGCCGACTGGTACCAATCGCGCGCTCGTGGGTCATAGTCATCATCCGGTATCCAGCCATCAGAGGTTAGGAGGCTACCATCGGGCTGCCCTAAATATGCTGAAAGAAACCCACCCGATTCGGCGAGCTGAATCAGAGGCGTAAGCGGATCATTATCGAGTATTGGTGTACGCGCCGCTTCCATCATGGCGGCGCGTGCTGCCACCCACTCCTCAATAGCCAGGGCGTTGCCCACGGAGATGGAAGCCAACTGCTGGGCCACCTGCTCATCGTTATGTGTCTTTAGGGTCAAATAACTGACCGAGGCGTTAATGGTGAGGGCCAGTGTAATGACCACTAGAGTAATAAGCAGGATGCGCAAGCGCAGGGATGACAACATAAACGAGATCTCGTTAGGGAAAGTAAATGTGACAGGGGGGGCGTCGCCTTGTCGTTAATAGCCGCTGTCAGGCTATCGGCCTTTTTGGATGCAACTTTAGTAGTACGCAGATAATCTTGTGCAAATAATAATAGTGCGCTCACCTTTATCACGACGTAAAAAAAGGGCCTTACAAAAAGGCCCTGAGAGGATTCAATATGACGGCCAGAATAGCTGCCGTGGGTGCTGGTTAGTAGCTCACGGGGGCGGGAGAGGGTAGTGAATGTCGGTCAGACGTGCTTTCTCCTTCTAGTGTAAAGCCACCGACCAGCTCGGCAAGCCGTTCGGCCTGTTCCTTGAGTTGCTCCGCTGCAGTGGTTGATTCCTCGACCAGCGCGGCGTTTTGTTGGGTCATCTGGTCAAGGTCGCTGACCGCAATGCTGACCTGGCTGATGCCGTCGTTCTGTTCGCTGGCAGCGGTGCTGATATCGCCAAGCATTTGATTGACACGCATGACGCTATCGGAGAGTTCGTGCATGGCCTGTTCGGCATCACGCACCAATTGCGTACCGCTCTCGACTTTCTCGGTCGAGGCACCAATACGCTGGCGGATATCCGCCGAGGCTTCGCTGCTGCGCCCGGCAAGCTTGCGTACTTCATCGGCGACTACCGCAAAGCCACGGCCGTGTTCACCGGCGCGGGCGGCCTCAACCGAGGCATTCAGTGCCAGTAGGTTGGTCTGAAAAGCGATGCCGTCGATTACCTTGACGATGGCCTGAATTTCGTCGGAGGTGGTGCGAATCTCGTCCATGGTCGCCACCACCTGACCAAAGGCGTCGTTGGTACGGGAAGCGAGTTCGGAAGCGTTCTGCGACAGGCCGCTGGCCTCCTTGGAGGCGCTGGTAGTGTGGCCCACGGTGCTGCTGATCTCTTCCATGGCGGTCGAGGTCTGCTGCAGGCTGGCGGCGGCCTGGTCGGTACGCCGTGAAAGGTCCTGACCGCCTTGGGTAATCTCAGTGGCGGCATGGTGGACAGACTCACTACTCGTGCGCACCTCTACCAGCACGTCGTGGATTTTTACCGCAAAGGCGTTGAACTGGGTGGCAAGCTCAGCGCTTTCGTCACGGCCGCGCACCGGTAAACGCTGGGTCAGATCGCCGTCGCCAGAGGCGATGTCGCGCATTCGATCAGCTAAACGGCGAAGAGGGCGAGCGATGCGCCCGCCAATCCACCACAGTGCAAGCATACCTGTAATGGCCAGCAACAGGCCGATGATGGTCATACCCAGAACGTTTTGGTTGCGCTGGTCGCCAAGCATGCCTTGCAGCGCATTGATATCGGCAAATACCACCTCTTCGGGGAGCTGGAGTACCAGTACCCAGGGTTGGTCGGTATTGCCGAGCGTGAGGGTATGGTAGCGCTGGATCAAGCCGTCATGGGTATTACCGTGAAAGCTTGCCTGAGAGCTCGCTTGCTCGATGCCGGATAGAATATCGTTATTGAGTACGTTGCTCGCTGGTTGACCAAGCGCTTCGCTACCGGCTGTATCCGCCACTAAGCCGCCTCGGCCGGCAACCAGGATCATCCGGCCAGCGCCGTTATAGAGCTCTTGGCTCGCCTCGGTCAGCATGTTCTGAATGAAGTTCAGTGACAGGTCGACACCGGCAACGCCGCGAAACTCGCCATCGACCAGAATCGGGGCATTGAAAGAGGTGACCAGCAGCGATTCGCCGTCGTAATCGTAAATGGCCGGGTCGATAACGCAGGAAGCCAGCGTCTCTTTGGGGCAGAGGTAATATTCGCCTTCGCGTACGCCACTGGCGAGTACGGTTTGGCTATCCATGGTATCGCCCAGCGGCAGGACCTCCAGGGAGCCCTCATCGGTACGATACCACCAGGGCATAAACCGCCCGCTACCGTCATGCCCGTAGCGCTCTTCACCGACGTAGCGGACGTCATCGCCAAAGGCATTGGGCTCCCAGCCAATAAAAGCGTCCAGCAGTGTCGGGTTATCGGCAACGGTTTGGCGAATGATATTGGAGAGCTGGCGGCGGCTTAAATAAAGCGCTTGCCGGCCCTCTGCATCAATGGCTCCCAAGAGGGCATTGGTGCGCGCTAGTTGTTCAGCAACCTGAAGCGCGCTGTTTAGCTCGCCTTGGATACGCTCGCCTTCTGCCACGATAATCGCGTTCAATCGGGCGTCTAGCGCAGCTTGCGCCTGTTCGCGGGTGTGCTGATCAACGGTTTCGGCGCTACGGTTGGTCGCCACCAGATTATAGATAACCAGGGCAGCCACAATCGCCAGCAGGCAGGGGCTTGCTAGCACAAGCATATAGGTCCGCAACGAGCCAAAATGCATACTGATTCCTTTAGAGCTAGGTGAGTCATGGGCAGCGAAAAGTGCGATTCACGCAGCAAAAGCCCGCGGCCTGCTAATGGTGCTGATGGTTTAAGTCGGTTTAAGCCAGTAACTATTGATAGAAGCTATAAGCAAAAAGCTGACAGGCAGAAGTGCTACATAGCGACGTTACTCAAGAAGCTGAACAGCTTCGTAACTTATCGGCATGCGCGACGACAACATTAAAAAGAATGGGTCGTCGCACGCTGGTCAAAATGACGGTTGGGGAATAAGGCCCTTGGGTAAGGGCCGGTTGGTGGCTGATCAATAAACCCGGGTTGCAGGTGAAGGCAGCTGTTGATTGGCTAATGGATTATCTCCTTCAAGCGTAAAGCCACCGACCAGCTCGGCAAGTCGCTCTGCCTGCTCCTTGAGTTGCTCGGCAGCGGTGGTCGATTCTTCTACCAATGCGGCGTTTTGTTGGGTCATCTGGTCAAGGTCGCTGACCGCAATGCTGACCTGGCTGATGCCGTCGTTCTGTTCGCTGGCAGCGGTGCTGATATCGCCAAGCATTTGATTGACACGCATGACGCTATCGGAGAGTTCGTGCATGGCCTGTTCGGCATCACGCACCAATTGCGTACCGCTCTCGACTTTCTCGGTCGAGGCACCAATACGCTGGCGGATATCCGCCGACGCTTCGCTGCTGCGCCCGGCAAGCTTGCGTACTTCATCAGCGACTACCGCAAAGCCACGGCCGTGTTCACCGGCGCGGGCGGCCTCAACCGAGGCATTCAGCGCCAGTAGGTTGGTCTGAAAAGCGATGCCGTCGATTACCTTGACGATGGCCTGAATCTCGTCGGAGGTGGTGCGAATCTCGTCCATGGTCGCCACCACCTGACCAAAGGCGTCGTTGGTACGGGAAGCGAGTTCGGAAGCGTTCTGTGATAAACCGCTGGCTTCTTTCGATGCGCTGGTGGTGTGACCTACAGTGCTGCTGATCTCTTCCATGGCGGTCGAGGTCTGCTGCAGGCTGGCGGCTGCCTGGTCGGTACGCCGTGAAAGGTCCTGACCGCCTTGAGTGATTTCGGTGGCCGCGTGGTGGACCGACTCGCTGCTGGCCCGGACATCGACCAGCACGTCGTGGATTTTAACCGCAAAGGCATTGAACTGGGTGGCAAGCTCTGCTCCTTCGTCACGCCCACGCACTGGCAAGCGTTTGGTCAGGTCACCCTCGCCGGAGGCGATATCACGCATGCTGTTAGCCAGCTCGCGTAGCGGACGTGAAATACTGGTGCCGAGCAGCCAGCTCACCAGCAGACCAAAGAGAGCTATTATCAGCCCCATCAGAATCATGCCCCACATGGAGGCCTGCCCCTGATCATCCAACTGCTCCTGCATGTTATAGAGCCCAGCCATCACGGTGCTTTCAGGTAGCCGAATGCCCAGCACCCAGGGGTTGCCGCTCTCATCTATGTTAAATGGCCAGTAGAGTTCTATCATGCCGTCTTCAGTGCCCAGGTTGCGTACTTGCTCGCCCTGTTGGGCACGGGCAATGGCAGCCTGCAGAGAAGCTGGAAGTACACTTGCCTGCGCGCCGAGCAGTTCAGGATCGCCGGTGTGGGCAGCGAGTGCCCCTTGCGAGGCGACCAGAATGATTTCGCCCGCGCCTTCATAAAGCGACTGGTTGGCCTCTTCCAGTAATCCCTGGATAAAATCCACCGCTAAATCTACCCCGGCACTGCCGCGGAACTCGCCGTTGGCCATAATGGGGGCGTTGAACGAGGTGACCAGTAGCCGCTCGCCGTTGTAGTCGTACCAGTGAGGGTCGACGATACAGCTGCGCAGAGTCTCCTTGGTACAGAGGTAGTATTCACCCTTGCGAATACCATCGTCGCCGCGTGTTTGGTTCTCCATGTCGCTACCCAGCGGCAGTACTTCAATGTCACCGTTGGCGGTGCGGTACCACCAAGGCATAAAGCGCCCTTCGGGGCCGTAGCCCTGATCCTCGCGTCCGGCAAAGCGGGCATCGCTGCCAAAGGCGTTGGGTTCCCAACCGATAAAGGCGTCCAGCAGATCGGGGTTGTTGACCACCGTCTGGCGCGTCAGCATGGACAGTTCACGGCGGCTCATGGTCAAGAGCGGCTGACCATTTTCCCCCTCCAGCCCCATCATGGCGTTAGTGTGGGCAAGCGATGTGGCCAGCGTCAGGGCATGTTCAAGCTCGCCCTGTATCTCTTCGGTCTGCGCCGAGGCAGTCGCTGTCAGCCTTGCCTCGATATTACGCTCCAGCAGCGCTTGGGTTTCATCCTTGACCAGCGCCTGGGAACGAGCGTTGGCAATGACCGAGAAGATGACGAGTGCTGACACGACCAGCAGTATGCATCCTCCCACCAGGGTAGTGATTAAGGTACGAACCGATTTAAATTTCATGGCAATACTTCTCTTTATTGTTAATCAGTGACGTAACGGGGGAGCGGGCAGCTGTTGTGGTTCACTGACGCTATGCCCATCCGCCAGGGTAAAACCGCCGACTAGTTCGGCGAGTCGGTCGGCCTGCTCCTTGAGTTGTTCGGCGGCGGTGGTCGATTCTTCGACCAACGCGGCGTTTTGCTGGGTCATCTGGTCAAGGTCACTGACCGCTATGCTCACCTGGCCGATGCCGTCGTTCTGCTCGCTGGCAGCGGTGCTGATATCGCCGAGCATTTGATTAACGCGAATGACGCTATCGGAGAGTTCGTGCATGGCCTGTTCGGCGTCGCGCACCAGTTGGGTGCCGCTCTCGACTTTCTCGGTCGAGGCACCAATACGCTGGCGGATATCCGCCGACGCTTCGCTGCTTCGCGAGGCAAGCATGCGCACCTCTTCGGCGACCACCGCAAAGCCACGGCCGTGTTCACCGGCGCGGGCGGCTTCCACCGAGGCATTGAGCGCTAGCAGGTTGGTCTGGAAGGCGATGCCGTCGATCACCTTGACGATGGCCTGAATCTCGTCGGAGGTGGTGCGAATCTCATCCATGGTCGTGACCACCTGGCCAAAGGCGGCGTTGGTGCGCGAGGCAAGCTCAGAAGCGTTCTGCGACAGGCCGCTGGCCTCCTTGGAGGCGCTGGTAGTGTGGCCCACGGTGCTGCTGATCTCTTCCATTGCCGAAGAGGTCTGCTGCAGGCTGGCGGCTGCCTGGTCGGTACGCCGCGACAGGTCCTGACCGCCCAGAGTGATTTCGGTGGCCGCGTGGTGAACCGACTCGCTGCTGGCACGGACATCGACCAGCACGTCGTGGATTTTCACTGCAAAGGCGTTGAACTGGATGGCTAGCTCTGCCCCCTCATCGCGTCCGCGCACCGGCAGGCGCTGGGTCAGGTCACCCTCTCCAGAGGCGATGTCACGCATGCTGTTGGCCAACTCGCGCAGCGGACGAGAAATGCTGGAGCCAAGTAGCCAACTGATCAGCAGTCCAATCAGAGCGATCAGCAGACCCATCAGGATCATGGCCCAGGTGGAGGCCTGACTCTGCTCATGAAGCTTATCCTGGAGTCGATTAAGCCCTGCCATAACGGCGCTTTCCGGGAGGCGTATCATCAAGACCCAGGCGTTGTCGCTGCTGCCGATGGTAAAGGGCCAGTAGAGCTCGACCATACCCGTCTCGTCACTCTGGTGACGCACGACTTGCCCCTGCTGGGCCTGGGCGATGCGGGTCTGAAGTGGGCTATCCAATACCTCGGTTACCGAGTTGCCAAGCGACTCGCGCAGGGCGGTGTGGGCAGTCAAGCTGCCGCCTGGGGCAATCAGGGCCATTTCACCCGCGCCTTCATAAAGCGACTGATTGGCATCTTCTAGAACGGTCTGAATAAAGTTGGCAGAGAGATCGACGCCCACGATGCCGCGGAACTCACCATCTTCGAGGACTGGCACGCTAAAGGAAGTGGCCATGACGATA
This sequence comes from Vreelandella sulfidaeris, assembly GCF_042429665.1. Lineage (GTDB taxonomy): Bacteria > Pseudomonadota > Gammaproteobacteria > Pseudomonadales > Halomonadaceae > Vreelandella. Next base: position 299,293 of record NZ_JBHMAC010000013.1, read on the forward strand.
GTGCCGCCATAGTCATAAGGAGTGGGGTCGGTAATGCAGGTCTGGAGTGTATCTCTGGGGCATAGATAGAATTCACCCACGCGGGTACCGCCGGATTGCCGCGTTTCATTCTCCAGCGCGTCATCAAGGGGCAAGCCCTCCACCTCGCCACCATCGGTGCGGTACCAAAGTGGGCGAAAGCGGCCGTCGTCGCCATAGCCGAGCCCTTCCTGACCGATATATGTCGCATCGAGTCCGAATGCATTCGGCTCCCAGGCGCCATAGGTGGCCAGCAGCTCGGGGTTATTGATCGCCGCCTGACGCAGACGAAGGGAAAGCTCGCGCCGGGTGAGGCTCAATAACGGTTGGCCATCTTCATCTACCTGGCCTAGCATGCTATTCGTCTCGGCGAGGGTCTTGGCAATCGTCAAGGCGTGGTCAAATTCGCCCTGGATATCCTCTGCCCGGGCTGCAGCCACCGCTGTTAGTCGAGCCTCGATGTTGCGCTCCATCAGCTCCTGGGTCTCATCTTTTACCAGCGCCTGGGAGCGGTTGCTGGCAATGAGTGAAAATATCACCAGCGCCGCGATGACCAGCAGAATACAGCCTCCCACGAGGGTAGTGATTAACGTACGGACAGACTTGAATTTCATATTATGGTGTCCAATGCGTGCGAATAGCTGCTTAGGGGGTAGAGGGCGTTGGCCGATATCTCAACCAGCGTGCCGACTTCGGTGATTAGAAAACCAAGGCTAGACGGTGCAGGCGGGATAGCAGATACCGTCTTGATGATGTCTCGCATCGAAATAGCCGCGCCGATAACCGCGACCAACTGGCCCATCCGGTATAACGGGCGGAAAACGGCGACCATCAATCTCTCGAATGGATCTATATAAGGCGCAGCAATAACGGTGCTCTGAGCCTTTGTTGCCCTCTCGTACCGGGGCCGCTGACGTGAACCGTCATCGTTGGGAAGCTGCCGACTATCAGAAAGAATGGCATCTGATGGGGGGGCAATGTATGTGCACGTTAAACTGCTTGAAGCCGCTAACTGACGCAGCGCAATGAGCGGGGCATCACGATTGGCCTGCATGTTGCCTTTTACAGCGTCGGCATAGATTTTAATATGTTGATTTTTATAATTTTTTATGGCGATATGGCGAGCATTGCCATTAACCATAGGGGTAAGAACGACCAGGGAGTCAAGTAGAGTAAGGGCTCTTGATGATGCAGGCATAGTCGCTCTCTGGGTCGAGTTCTGTATCAGTGTGTTGAGAACACACAAGATAAAAGGGTGACCCTTTAGCTATCGACGAGAGCGACGTTATCTTTAATGCTAAAGTTTAATAAACGTTGAAGTTTTAGCGCAGGTCGCTAACGGCATGCTGGATGTCGTTTAGCGATGCTTTACTCAAATCTTTTGAAAGCGAATGGATAACAAGCTTTTGCGTCGGACCATCGAGTTTGTCGCGTAGCAAGCCCAAAAATTTGGGCGGCGCGACCACAATGAGCTTCTCTAAACGGTTATCCACCCGAGCGCTATATAGATGGCTGGCTACCTCTTTGGCAAATAACTCGTTTTCATGCTGAGAGGCAACGTCCTCTTGGCCTGACGAGCGTGAGGTACTGGACATGGATTCTTGTACATCGCCGCGCTGGTCGGTGATCAGGTCACCTTCGTGCAGTCTCCCTGCAGCATGCACCAGGCTCTCCTGCTCCGTGAGGGTCATTCCGTCACGGGTAAAAATGCGCGCGCGTGCGGCGTCGGCTACCACGATATAGGTTGTCATCGTTGTCCATCCTCCATGTCGTTGGTTATTCTCTAACCATGGCAAGCGATTGGCGCTAGGTCAAACGCTTACAATACTTTGCTACGCAACAAGCTGGTGACGGCTTCCCCTATCAGCACCAGCACAATAATGGCAATCAAAATGGTCGCCACGGTAGGCCAGGCGAAGGTATCAATCGCACCTTGCAAAATAACGCCTATCCCCCCGGCGCCCACCAGCCCCAGCACCGTTGATTCGCGAATATTGATATCCCAGCGCAGTATGACGATGGCAAAAAAGGCGGGCATCACTTGCGGCACAATCGCGTAGGCAATCACTTTAGCCTTGGATGCACCGGTGGCTTCCATTGCCTCTACTGGACGTCGGTCAATTTCCTCAATCGCTTCGCCCATCAGCTTGCCGATAAAGCCGATGGAGCGAAACACGATGGCGAGAATGCCCGCCAGCACGCCGGGGCCGAAGATGGCCACAAACAACAGCGCCCAGATGATGGTGTTCACCGAGCGGCTGGAAACCAGGATAAACCGCCCCAGCCACAGGCAGGCTCGGTTGGGCGTGGTGTTTTGAGCCGCAATGTAGGCCACTGGCAGTGCCAGGAAAATTGTCAGGAAGGTCGCCAGAGTGGCGATATGCACCGTTTCTATCAGTGCCGCGATAATGTCATTTAGTCCGGCTGAGCTGGGCGGCCACATGCGTGCTCCAAGCGCCGATATTTGATTGGGCGCATCCCATACCCAGGGCCAGAAAATATCAATATCGCTCACCGCCCATACCACTATCATTAATGTGATCAAGAGGACGGCGTAACGGATAAGGCGCTGTTTGCGGTCGTAGCGTTGCCACACCCTGTCGGCAAGCTGCTGTGCGTGATCTACCATATTTTTTTCCTTACCCACCCGCTGATACCTTCGCTGAGCAAAATGACCGCGATGATAATGAGCAGAATCGCAAACGCGAAATCGTAATCGTAGCGTCCAAAAGCGTTCATGAGCGTACCTCCAATGCCCCCGGCACCGACAATCCCGACGACCGCAGAGGCGCGCAGATTACTGTCTAGTTGATACATGGAAAGCCCGACTTGGCGTGGCAGTATTTGCGGGAAAACGGCATAAAACAGAATGGCCACGTAGCCCGCACCAGCCGCTTTCATGGCTTCTACCTGGCCCCAGTCGATCTCTTCTATCTCTTCGGCAAGCAGCTTACCCACAAATCCGATTGAGTAGAGCGTCAAGGTCAGAATACCCGCCAGCGGGCCAAATCCCACGGCGGCAACAAAGAGAATGGCGACAATCACGGGATGAAAGCTGCGCGAGACGATAATCACTGCTCGGCCAATGACATAGACGGGCATTGGAGCAATATTGCGGGCCGCCATCACGGCAAAGGGGATCGATAGAAAAACACCCAGTAGCGTGGCCAGAATGGCGATCTGAAAGCTCTCCTTGAAACCGGTCAGAAGCAGCTCGTAACGCTCAAGGTTGGGTGGAAAGCCGCCGCTAAAGATCCGTGCGGCGCGGGGCAGTCCTTCAGAGATACGCGCCCAGTTGAAGGGAAGCGAGCCAAAGGCCCATACCAGGTAGATCACTGCCACCATCATTAACCCATAGCGCAGTATAGGATTGGCTATAAACGGCGGCTTTTTCCAGGTGCGCGGCACGGTGGCGCGCGCGTCAGGCGGAGTCATGGGAGCGCTCCTCCGCTGGGGTGTCGGTAATGGCATCGTCCGGTGCTTCAATACCGCCGTAGATGGCATCTAGCGCATCTTTATTAAAATCAGCAGGTAAGCCATCAAAGATCATCTTGCCATGGCGCAGGCCCACAATGCGCTCGGTATAGGTTTTGGCCTGAGCAACGTTGTGGATATTGATCAATACCGGCAGCGACAGCTCGCTGGCCAGACTTTGCAGCAGAATCATGATCTGCTCGGATGTGCGCGGGTCGAGCGAGGCGGTGGGTTCATCGGCAAGCAGGACTTCAGGCTCCTGCATTAATGCGCGAACCACGCCTACTCGTTGTCGCTCGCCACCGGATAGTTCATCAGCGCGCTTGTTGGCGTAATGGGCAATGCCCACGCGCTCCATCAGTACAAACGCACGCTCGATATCTGCCTGTGGATAACGGCGAGATATCGCTTGATAGAGATTGACGTAACCTAGCCGTCCAGCCAGTACGTTCTCCATGACGGTTAATCGGTCCAGCAGATTAAACCCCTGGAACACCATGCCTATCTTGCGGCGCGCGCGGCGTAATTCAGCGCCTTTAAGCCTGACAAGTTCATTACCGTTGAGCTTGATAGAGCCCGATGTCGGTTCGACCAAACGATTAATACATCTCAGCATGGTGCTTTTACCAGCACCCGAGGCGCCTACGATAGAAACAACACTATTTCCTTCTACCTTGAGGTCGAGCCCTTTTAGCACGGCTTCATTATGGCCATAGCGTTTGACCAGATTAGTGATTTCCAGCATGTGTGCGCATCCATCGTCAAGAGAATACCCGCACCGCCGGTGGCGGTGCGTTACGTTTACTCCAGGTTTTCCGGCGTATAGCTCACATCATTGGCCGCTTGGATGGTACGAATCACTTTCCAGTTATCTTGGTAGTTAATGGGGATGAATTTTTCGACGCCTTCAAACTCTTCGCCCAGCTCGGTGCCAACAAAATCAAAGCTGAAAAAGGCCTCTTCGATTTTTTCGACCAAATCCGGGTGCAGGTTGTGGGCGTAGTTATATGAGGTGGTGGGGAAACGGTCGGACTCAAAAATCAGCCGCACGTCCTCTTCATCGTAAAGGCCGCGTGCGGCCATTCGCTCAACCACTTCAGAGGCCACTGGCGCAGCGTCATAATCTTTGGCAACGACTCCCAGCATCGATTGGTCGTGGCTACCCGAGTAAACCACTTCATAGTCTTCATCGGGGGTGATGCCGAGTTCAGGCAACAGTGCGCGAGGGGCCAAGTTACCTGAGTTAGAGGTGGGCGAGGTATGGGCGACACGTTTACCTTTGAGGTCCTCAACCGCGTGAATGTCGGAGTCGACGTGGGTAAACAGCTGCAGGGTGTAACCAAATTGGCCGTCGTCAGATCCCATTAACGCAAACGGCACGGCACCGGCTAAATTGACCGCAAACGGTGTTGGGCCCGTGGAAAAGCCCGCGATATGTAGCCGCCCGCTGCGCATGGCTTCAACTTGAGCCGCGTTTGACTGTACCGCGAAGAAGCGCACATCTCGCTCGGTGACTTCCGCTAAGTGATCGATAAAAGGCTGCCAGATATCCGAGTAGATCGCCGGGTCTTCGACGGGGGTATAAGCAAAGATCAGCGTGTCGGGATTGGCCCATTCGGACTCATCAGACGGCCGGTCAGCGACCATGTCGCCATCTTCATCGCAATAGATAGTATCCAGATCGCCGCGTTCACATTCAGCAAAGGCGGGCGTTGAGAGCAAAACGAAAGGTAAAAAGAGTGATGCTGCTGTGAGTAGTGCAAGCGGACGCTTGCAAAAGCGCGAAGGTGCCATGGTAAACCTCATTTGTGCGTTATTGTTGTGGTCTTGCTACAGATATTGCCATGTTCTCTTCGCTGCGTTTTGCCACTGTCAAAAACGAAAATGTTTCGTATGTGGACATTGCGCGCAAAGAATGATTATTTTCGAAAGTAGACACCTTCAATCTAGGGTTTGTGACAAACTTATGTCAAATACTTTACAGCCGCTCTCAGACCATTGGCGCAATCGCTATCTGCTTATGCGCCATGGTCATAGCCAGGCAAATCAACAAGGATTAATTATTAGCAGTCCCGAACGTGGTATTCAGGCGTTTGGGCTTTCAGCTATCGGCGAGCAGCAAATGGCCCAGCTAGTGGTGGCGTGGACATGGCCAATACCCACTCAGGTGGTGCATTCCGACTTTCTGCGTACCACGCAAACGGCCGCTCGTGTGACACGTGCTTTTAAGCTTGAGATGACCGCCGACAAGCGTTTACGGGAGCGATACTTTGGTGATTTTGACGGGCAAGCTGACGAATATTATCCCGATGTATGGGCATGGGATGCTGATGATGCCGAACATGGGCATCATGGGGTGGAATCGGTAAGCTCGGTCGCGGCGCGGATGCGCGCAGTAATAGAGGGGTTGGAACAGCAGTACACAGGCGAAACGATTCTGCTGGTGAGCCACGGGGATCCGCTACAAATCCTGCTGACGGCGCTGGCTAATAAGCCGCTTAGCCAGCATCGTGAACAGCCCGCATTACTGCCCGCCAGCGTAACGCTCTTATAGGCAATTAGGCGTTGTCTTGGGTAGGAGGAATCCAGGCGATCATATCGACTTCCACATCGGCGCCGCCCGCAAGGCCGGTCACTCCAATACAGGTACGGGTGGGTAATGGTTGGGGGAAGTAGCTCGCGTATACCTGGTTCACTTCGTCAAAGTGGCCCATATTGGTAATAAATACGCGGGACTGCACCACATACTCAAAGGCGCTGCCGACTTCTTCCAATACAATCGCCAGGTTTTGCATGACCCGATGGGTCTGCTCGGTGAAAGTACCTAGCAACATTTCATTGGTTTCAGGCACTGTCGGCATTTGGCCGGTAATAAACACCAGATCGCCTACGCGGCAGGCATGAGAAAAAGGCGCAATAGGTTGTGGTGCCCGGTCAATAAATAGCTTTTCAATCATGCTTTTACCCTTTTTGAATGATGTAGTGGTGAAGTGCGGAGCAACGGAGCCATCTTGTTGGAGGCACGATAACCCCAACAATACCGCGCTATGCTCGCCTGACGCGTGGGGGAGCCGTCTGTTTTAAAGCCTTTCAAACACCATGGACCTCAAAAGAGGCCCATGATGACGTACTTATCAACAGCTACCTGGCCGCTGGAGCTGTGGATTAATGGCCCAGAATCTGGCTCAAAAAGAGCTGAGTACGCTCTGACTGTGGATTATTGAAGAACGGTTCCGGTGCGTTCTCTTCAATAATTTGCCCCTGATCCATAAAGATCACCCGATCGGCCACGGTTTTGGCGAAGCCCATTTCGTGAGTGACGCAGATCATGGTCATGCCTTCTTCGGCAAGCTCCACCATGACATCCAACACTTCCTTGATCATTTCAGGGTCAAGTGCTGATGTAGGTTCATCAAACAGCATGACGTCCGGGTGCATGCACAGTGAGCGAGCAATGGCTACACGCTGCTGCTGGCCGCCCGAAAGCTGGCCTGGGTACTTAGTGGCCTGCTCGGCAATACGCACCCGTTCCAGGTACTCCATCGCCAGCGCTTCGGCCTCTTTACGGGGCTTTTTTTGTACCCACATCGGCGCAATACAGCAGTTTTCCAGTACCGTTAGATGAGGGAACAGGTTGAAATGTTGAAATACCATGCCAACGCTGCGGCGAATTTGTTCAATACGTTTAACGTCCTGGGTGAGGGGGACGCCGCCCACGACAATTTCACCCTTTTGGTGCTCTTCCAGATGATTAATACAGCGAATCAGGGTTGATTTTCCCGACCCTGACGGGCCACACACCACGATACGCTCGCCGCGCTTGACCTCAAGATAGATATCTCGCAGTACGTGAAAATCGCCGTACCACTTGTTGACGTTACGCATTTCAACCATCAGGTCAGACGTGTTTTTAGACATGCTGGTGCCAGAGGCGTTAGTGGCTGCTTGTGTCATGTTCAAATCCTACTTAAAACGTAAAGAGAGGCGGCGCTGGCACGTGAACTAGTGCTTATGGCCGGTATTGAGCTTGCGCTCCAAATACTGGCTGTAGCGCGACATGCTGAAACAGAATATCCAGAAGACGAACGCGGCAAAGACATACCCTTCCAGGGAGAAGCCAAGCCAGCGCGGATCGGCAAGCGCTGCTTGCACAATGCCCAGCAGGTCAAACAGGCCGATGATCATGACCAAGGTAGTGTCTTTAAACAGCGATATGAACGTATTGACGATGCCAGGAATCATCATTTTTAGCGCCTGGGGCATGACGATCAAACCCATGCGTTTCCAATAGGTCATGCCAAGCGCTGCCGCCGCCTCGTCCTGGCCTTTGGGTATCGCCTGCAAGCCGCCGCGGATCACCTCTGCCATATAGGCACTTTGAAAAAGTGTCAGGCCAATCAAGGCACGTATAAGGCGGTCCACGCTAATTTCCGAAGGCAGGAACAGCGGTAACATTACCGAGGCCATGAACAGAATGGTAATGAGCGGCACGCCGCGCCAGAACTCAATGAAAATAACGCAGAAGGTTTTGACGATCGGCATCTTGGAGCGACGGCCCAGGGCTAGCACAATGCCGATAGGCAAGGCGCCAATCATGCCCACGCTGGCCAGTAGCAGGGTCAGCATCAAGCCGCCCCAACGGTGGGTAGAAACACGCGGCAAGTCAAAATAACCACCGTGCAAAAGCACATACGCGATGACCGGGAACGCTAACAACGCAAACAGTGCCATCCAGCGCTTAAACGGCAAGCGTGGAATGACCATCCAGGCGATAATGCCTGCAAACATGGCAAATACGATATTGGCGCGCCAGTACTCCTCACTTGGATAAAGGCCGTACATGAACTGGGAAAAACGGGCGTTAACGAACACCCAGCAGGCGCCGACCCGTGAACAGTCTTCACGGCTGGTGCCTATCCAGTCGGCATCAATGAACGCCCACTGGATGGTGGGCACCACAAGCAAATACAGTACGTACAGCCCCAGCAGGGTAAAAATGCTGTTGATGGGGCCGTTAAACAGGTTGCCACGCAGCCAGGCAATCGGGCCAATAGTACCTTTAGGGGCCGGGCGCTGAGGGATGGTGTCTTTATTGTGAATCATTAGTGTCGCCTCCGGCCTAGCGTTCTACCAGTGCAACGCGAGCGTTGAACCAGTTCATGAACATGGACACCAGCAAGCTGATGATCAAATAAACCGCCATGGTCATGGCAATGACTTCGATAGCCTGACCGGTCTGGTTAAGCGTAGTGCCCGCAAACACCGACACCAGGTCGGGGTAGCCAATGGCAGTGGCCAGTGAAGAGTTTTTAATTAAGTTGAGATATTGGCTGGTCAGTGGCGGAATGATGACGCGCATGGCTTGCGGAATGACTACCAGGCGCAATACCAGTTTGCGTGGCAGGCTTAACGCCTGGGCGGCTTCCGTTTGGCCATGGGGGATGGCCTGGATGCCTGAGCGCACAATCTCGGCAATGAACGACGCGGTGTAGATAGACAGTGCCAGCCATAGCGCCAAAAATTCTGGAATGATGGTTATCCCACCACCGAAGTTAAAGCCACGCAGTACCGGCATTTCCCAGGTGACCGGGACGCCGGTGGCTACTAATACCAGCAGTGGCAGGCCAAAAATAATCACCAGCGACATCCAGAAAACCGGTAAGCGTTTGCCGGTCGCTTCGTGGCGGCGCTTGTTCCAGACAATCAGCGCAATGCTGGCGATGATCGCCACCACAAACGTGATAGGAATAAGCCCGAAACCGGATTCAAACAGCGGTTGAGGCAAGTAAAGCCCGCGCACATTAAGGAAAATGGCTTCTCCAAACGCCATGCTCTCGCGCGCACTTGGTAGCGTGCGCAGAACCGCGAAGTACCAGAAGAAAATCTGCAGCAGCAGCGGAATGTTGCGGAAGGTTTCGATATACGCGTTGGCTAACTTGGCGATCAGCCAGTTAGGCGATAGCCGCGCGATACCAACAATAAAACCGATAATCGAGGCGGCTATGACCCCCAGTCCACCGACCAGCAGCGTATTGAGCAAGCCAATGAAGAAGGTGCGGGCGTAAGTGCTTTGGGAAGAGTACTCGATTAACGTTTGACCAATACCGAAGCCGGCTGTGTTGTTTAAAAAGCCAAACCCGGTGGTAATACCACGGGCATTCAGGTTGGCTTGGGTATTGCCGATAATATAGATCAGGAAAGCCGCTACAACGGCGACTAAAATGATTTGAAAGATAAGGGCGCGTTTAGCGCGATCTCGCCAAAACGGCGGCTTGTGGCCAGCAGGGCGAACATTGGGTCTTACAGACATGGGTGGCGTCTCCGCTACACGGAAGGTCAATCAAATGGCCCGCCTACTGCTTTACGTACTTTAAATACGTACTTGGTAAGCGCGGCGGGCCGGGGTCAAGCGAGACGCTTAGCGAATCGGGGGAGCGTACTGAAAGCCGCCATCGTTCCACAGCGCGTTAACACCGCGTTCGATTTCCAGCGGAGAGCCCATGCCGACGTTACGTTCAAAGCTTTCGGCGTAGTTACCTACCTGGCTGATGATGTTATAAGCCCAGTCAGCGTCAAGGTTCATGCCTTCACCGTAGTTGCCATCCTGACCTAGCAGGCGAGCGACATCGGGATTCTCTGAGTTGAGCATCTCTTCAGCATTTTCACTGGTGACGCCGTACTCTTCGGCGTTAATCATCGCGAACAGTGACCATTTCACAATGTTGAACCAAAGATCGTCACCCTGACGTACAACCGGGCCAAGCGGTTCCTTGGAGATAACGTCAGAGAGGATTACTGAACCTGTAGGATCGTCTAGCTGAATGCGCAGCGCCGCTAACTGAGAGGTATCGGACGTTAGCACGTCACAACGGCCCGCTTGGTAGCCGCCCACGGTTTGTTCAGAGGTGTCAAAAACGATCGGGTTGAATTCCATGTCATTGGCACGGAAGTAGTCGGCCAGGTTCAATTCGGTCGTGGTGCCGGACTGGATGCAGATAGACGCACCGTCAAGCTCATCGGCACCGGTAATGCCTAGATCACGAGCGACCATGAAGCCCTGACCGTCATAAAAGTTAACCCCGGTGAAATTTAGACCCAGTGTGGTGTCGCGGGTGGTGGTCCAGGTGGTGTTACGGGAAAGTACATCAACCTCACCTGATTGCAGAGCGGTGAAGCGCTCTACGGCGTTCAGAGAAATGTAGTTAACGGCATCCGCATCGCCGAGTACCGCTGCGGCGACTGCACGACACACATCAACGTCCAAGCCTTGCCAGTTACCATCATCGTCTGGTGCAGAAAAACCCGGTAAACCATCGCTCACACCACACTGAACCGCGCCGCGCTCAATGGTATCTGACAGGGTGTCAGCTTGAGCTGTCGCCATTCCCACCAAGCTCAGTGAGCCTGCTGATGCCAGTAGTGCAAGGTGTTTTTTATTGAACATTTAGTTTCCCTCTTCGTTATAGAAGTAGTTATTGAAATAGTTATTAAAATCGTAATGCATGCCGCAGCATGTCACTAAACCTAGCAAGGAAGATGCCAACAAGGGTACAGGCGTTGATTCAGCGCTTTTCAACGCTACTCAACGAATTCAAGACGAACGTCTAGATGCAAAAAAAATACGACCGCCTATCTCGAATCGCCCTGGAAAGGTGCAAAGCGAGGAAGGCGGCGCTAAAAAGGGGCGTTGGAAGGGGTTTTACTCGGCGGCGAATGCCTTACGCATAAACGGGGGGAGAGCGAGCGCACCACGGTGGGCGTCAACGCTGTAGTACTCAAGAGGCATGTCGTGGCTTGCGGCCGCTTGCTCGCGGAACGCATTTACCTCGATGGCTTTGCCCGCTAGCGTCACGCTCCACCAACCAGAGGGATAAACCGGCTGGGGAAAGGGCAGGGTGGCCACGCTTTCAAAGCCTGCTTCGCGCATATCACGGCGCAGTTCACGAATAATGGAACCGCTGTGGTACAGCGGCGATTCGCTTTGCTGGACCATGACGCCGCCGCTTTTCAAAATGCGGTGGCAGCGCTTGAGAAAATCGGTTTTAAACAGGCCTTCCGCAGGACCGACAGGATCGGTCGAGTCGATAATGAGTACATCAATGCTCTCATCCGGTGCATCGTCTACCCATTTGACGCCATCCGCGAAGAGCAGCTCGGCGCGCGGGTCATTATTCGATTCTACCAACGAGGGGAAGAAGCGCGTCGATGCTTTGGTGACTTCTTCGTCGATATCAATCTGAGTGACTTGCTCCACGCCGGGGTGGCGCAGTACTTCTTTCAGGGTGCCGCAGTCACCACCGCCGATGATAACGACCCGTTTAGGGTTTTGATGAGTAAACAGCGCCGGGTGAGCAATCATTTCGTGATAGAGGAAGTTATCGCGATCGGTCAGCATCACACAGCCATCAAGCACCATCAGGTTGCCATAGGTCTCGGTCGCATAGACCTCCAGGTGCTGATATTGGCTTTGCACATCCAGCAGCTTTTCAGAAATTTTCAGCGAGAAGGCGCTGCCGTGGCTATCAAACACTTCGGTAAACCACTGGTCGTCGCGTAATTCGCTCATGAATCGGCTCCTGAGTGAGAGGCGTTGGAGTACTTAGGGATATCCCGATGATACTGAGGACTTAGCTCGTGCAGCGCCTCCATAAAGGCGGTGACATTATCCGGGTTGGTAAATTGGCTGATGCCGTGGCCCAGGTTAAATACGTGGCCCGGCCCGTGGCCGTAGCTTTCCAGCACGCGGGCGACTTCGGCGCGAATAGCCGAAGGGCGGGCAAACAGCACGTTGGGATCAAGGTTGCCCTGCAGGGCTACTTTATGGCCCACGCGGGCGCGGGCGTCTGAGAGCTCGGTCGACCAGTCGATGCCTAGTGCATCGGCACCAGCGCAGGCGCTATGCTCAAGCCACTGGCCGCCATTCTTGGTAAACAAGATCACCGGTACGCGGCGGCCATCGTGCTCGCGGATCAAGCCAGCAACGATCTGCTCCATATAGCGCAGCGAGAACTCAAGGTAAGCAGGGGTCGAGAGCGCGCCGCCCCAGGTATCAAAAATCTGTACCGCTTGGGCACCGGCACGAATCTGCGCATTTAAATAATCGGTCACCGCGTGGGCCAGGGTATCCAGCAGTTGATGCATGGTGTCCGGCGTGTCATAAAGCATGGTTTTCAGGTGACGGAAATCCTTGCTGGAGCCGCCTTCTACCATGTAGGTCGCCAGCGTCCAGGGGCTGCCGGAAAAGCCGATCAACGGCATGCGACCGTTCAGCTCGCGGCGAATGGTGGATACCGCACGCATGACGTAATCCAGATCGCGCTCGGCGTCGGGAACGCTTAATGCCGCGACCTCTTCTTGGGTACGCACGGTTTTGCGGAATTTAGGACCTTCGCCGGTTTCAAAATAGAGTCCCAGTCCCATCGCATCCGGAATGGTCAAAATATCCGAAAACAGAATGGCCGCATCCAATGGGTAGCGCTCTAACGGCTGCAGGGTGACTTCGCAGGCCAAGTCATGGTTTCTGCACAAATCCATGAAACTGCCCGCATCGGCCCGGCTGGCACGGTATTCCGGAAGATAGCGGCCTGCCTGGCGCATCATCCACACTGGCGTGCGGTCTACCGGCTGGCGTGCCAAGGCACGCAGGAAACGATCATTTTGTAGCGGTGTCGTGGTCATAAAACTGGCTCTTAAGAAATTTACCCGCATCGAACAGGGGTGTATTGGTAATCCTATAAGGGCAATTGTACTTGAAGTTAGAAGCTGGGGCGGGGTGATCAGTGGCAAAAAACGTCGCATCCTGTCAATTTTTCTCTGCTATTAAGCCGCACCTCTCTGCATCACCCGCGTGAGGCGGACGCTGCTTCCTGTTAGAATAGCTGCCCACTTTGCCAACACTGGTGTGGTTAACTGGTTTGGTTAATCAGCGAGGTAACCTGTGACCATTCGCTTCATCGCCGCTTCTCGGCTGCCCACCCCCTGGGCAACATTTACCATGCATGGCTTCGAAGACGAGGCCACTGGCAAGGATCATATCGCCTTGACGCTGGGCGATGTGACCGGTGACGAGCCCGTTTTGGGACGCGTGCATTCGGAGTGTTTAACGGGTGATGCGCTCTTTTCAATGCGTTGTGACTGCGGCTACCAGTTGCAGGAGGCGCTCAAACGCATCGCCGATGAGGGCCGGGGCGTACTTTTTTATCTACGCCAGGAAGGGCGTGGTATCGGCTTGTTAAACAAGATCCGCGCCTACCATCTTCAGGATCAAGGTGCCGATACCGTTGAAGCCAATGAGCAGCTTGGTTTTGGTGCCGATATGCGCCGTTACGACCTGTGTGTGCCGATGCTTAATCACCTAGGCATTACGTCGCTTAAGTTAATGACCAACAACCCTCGCAAGGTCGATGCGCTAACGCGTGACGGCGTAAATGTGGTCGAGCGGCTACCTATCACCACCGGTTTGAACCCCCATAACGAGCAATATCTTGCCACTAAGGCGGGTAAACTTGGCCATATGATGGCGCTGGATGATTTTACCCACGCAAGCGATGTGGATATTGAGCGTAAGGGGTGATAACCGCGGTTTGATGAGTTGAGAGCGTCGCCAGCTTGCTTTTTTTTAACCTTTTTTATCCTCCTGCTGAGCTATGTTGATACATAGCGGGATGCTAATGCGGATAAAATGTTTAAGGAGAAGCAGCGATGAAAGCACTCTGTTGGCACGGAAAAAACGATATTCGTTACGATACGGTACCGGATCCTGAAATTGAGCATCCTCGCGACGCCATTATTAACGTAAGTAGCTGTGCGATCTGCGGTTCTGACCTTCACCTTTACGATCATTTTATGCCGGGTATGGAGTCGGGTGATGTCGTCGGTCATGAGTTCATGGGCGAGGTGATGGAGGTTGGAAGCGAAGCAAAGAATTTAAAGATAGGTGATCGAGTCGTCGTTCCTTTCACTATCTTCTGCGGTGAGTGTGAGCAGTGCAAGCGCGGTAATTATTCGGTGTGTGAACGCTCCAACCGTAATAAAGACTTGGCCGATAAGGTGTTTGGTCACGGTGGCGCAGGCCTGTTCGGCTATTCGCACCTCACGGGTGGGTACGCAGGCGGTCAAGCAGAATTTGTGCGGGTACCGTTTGCTGATACCACCCATATTAAAGTGCCCAGCACTTTAACGGACGAACAGGTACTGTTCCTGGGGGATATCTTCCCTACCGGCTGGCAGGCCGCAGTACAGTGCGATATTCAACCGACTGATACGGTGGTGATTTGGGGGGCAGGCCCTGTCGGTCAGTTTTGTGTGCGAAGCGCTGTATTGCTGGGCGCAAAGCAAGTGGTTGTCATCGATAATGTCCCTGAGCGGCTTACGATGGCAGAGGCTGGTGGCGCTATTACCATCAACTTTGATCAACAGAGCGTACTGAGTCGACTGCAGGAATTAACCCAGGGCAAAGGGCCTGAGAAATGTATCGATGCGGTAGGCCTTGAAGCGCATGCCACACGGTCACTTGATTCTGTTTATGATCGCGTCAAGCAAGCCATGATGATGGAAACCGATAGAGCCCATGTGCTACGCGAAATGATCTACGTTTGCCGCCCTGCAGGGGTGCTCTCAATTCCTGGCGTATACGGCGGCCTTATCGATAAGCTCCCCATCGGTGCACTGATGAACAAGGGCCTGACCGTGCGTACCGGTCAAACCCACGTTAAACGCTGGAGCGATGATTTGTTGCGGCGCATTGATGAGGGCCAGATCGATCCCTCCTTTGTGATTACCCACTCTGTAGGATTGGACCAAGGGCCTGAGATGTATAAGACCTTCCGCGATAAACAGGATGGTTGCGTCAAGGTCGTTCTCAAACCCTGAATCCCCCGCCATGGAGGTAGGTATGCATAAGCACACAGATATGACTCAGTCGCTAGGTTCGTCAGACAAACTCGCCCGTGGGCTTGGCTGGCTAAGCCTGGGGATCGGTCTCTACCAGCTGTTAGCGCCAGGCAAGGTTACCCGTCAGCTTGGCATGGAAGGGCGTGAAAATAGCCTGCGCGCCTGTGGCGCAAGAGGCGTGATGAGCGGCATTGGAGCGCTTACCGATAATCCCAAGCCCGCCATGTGGAGTCGGGTAGGGGGCGATATCATTGATCTGGCAGTACTGTCGTATGCCTTAAAAGATGACCGTAATCCTAAAAAGCAGAACGTCTATTTGGCCTTAACGGCCGTTGGGATTATCACCGCCCTTGATTACGCTTGTGCCAAGTCATTAAGCCAACGTCATGCCTACCAGGCTGGTATCACTCCCGATTACAGCCACCGCAGCGGCTTTCCTCAAGGGTTGGCGAATGCGCGCGGCGCTGCTCAAGACTTTGAAGTGCCCGCTGATATGAAAGCTGATTTACCTTCTCCCACCTTGTAGCAGGCTACAGGGGAGGGCGATGAAGGCTAAATAGTAGGCCGAACCTGGTAACGATTCTGGGTTCGGTTTTTGTCTTTCAGGGCAAAGAAACTACCTTACGTGAATGCCTCAAGATGAAATGTCATCATTGTGTTACTTGAATAGGCTATAAAGAAAGGAGACTAGTTGAAGGACGTATCTATGACCGATACCGGCCCAGTGCTTGATGAATTTAGTCGTCTCGAAGAGCGTTTGCATAGTATTACTCACGGTATTGGCGCCGTACTCAGCCTGGTGGGAATGGTGGTGCTGATAGCCGCGGCGAGCTTTGCGGCCCATGTCGATCCATGGAAAATCGTTAGTTTAAGCCTGTATGGCGCTACGCTGGTGCTCCTTTATACCGCTTCTACGCTTTATCACGGCACTCAGCATCGACGCTGGAAGCAGCGTTTTCAGTTACTTGATCATTGTGCGATTTACTTACTCATCGCAGGGACTTACACGCCTTTTTTGCTGGTTAATATGCGTAGCCCCACGGGCTGGGTACTGTTTACGGCGGTGTGGTCGCTGGCGCTGATAGGCATTGCCTGCAAGCTGTGCTGGCCCCATCGCTTGGCGGTACTGCGCGTAGCGATCTACTTGCTGATGGGCTGGATGATTGTGCTGGCCGCCGGAGAGATGGCCGCAAGCCTATCGACGATGGGCATCACCTTACTGGCCGTCGGAGGTGTGGTGTATACGCTAGGGGTTATCTTCTATGCCGTGCGCGCTATTCCCTATAACCATGCTATTTGGCATCTATTCGTCATTGTCGGCAGCATCTGCCATTACTTTGCCGTCTATAGCGCTGTGCTGCCTCATGTATCGGCCGCCTAGCGGTTGGCCCCTCCACATCACTTCTTTTTCCTCTTTGCCGATATGAACCCGTCTTATAAACGGGGCAATCCAGTGTCGCCAAGAAGATTTGATGCCCGCCAGTAGCTTTCTCTTACAGGTTAACCTTAAGTTTTAGATGATTACGCCGACAGTAATAGTTAGAGGCGAGTAATTACGTGGATGTAATTAACGTCGAGCGGCCTAACACCATCGCGGATAGCTAAAAAATGGCGGCTAACACCGTAACAAAAATGATATTCACTATATTTTTCCAACAAGAGGATGGTCATGAGCACTGTTAAGAGCGCCCACGATACGACGATGCCGTCGGTATTAGGGAAAAAAGACAGTACTGATGAAATGGTGCATCGAATTGGCCATTTAACGCGCCTGCTGCGCGACAGCATGAAAGAACTGGGGCTGGATCAGCAAATTTCCCAGGCAGCACAAGCAATCCCTGATGCCAATGACCGGCTTAACTATGTGGCGTCCATGACCGAGCAGGCCGCTGAGCGCGCATTAAATGCTGTTGAACGCGCCCAGCCTCTCCAGGATACACTGGATAATGATGGGGCGGCTCTTAATGAGCGCTGGCACACGGAGGCAGCAAAACTTACCCAGGTCGAGGGCGATCCTTCCCTGGTAGCCGACACGCAACGCTATTTGAGCGAGACGCTTCCTCAGGCAACAGCGGCAACGCAAAAAGAGTTGCTTGAAATCATGATGGCGCAAGACTTCCAGGATCTGACCGGTCAGGTCATCAAGAAAATGGTGGAGGTCATCAAGTTAATCGAAGAGCACCTTGTGCAGGTATTGGTGGAGAACGTTCCCGCCATTACTGAGGGAGTTCAAAGTGAAGACCATCGCGATGAGCATGCCAAGCTACGTAATGGGCCCCAGGTAGGACAAACCAAGCCGGATGCAGTGGCAGGGCAAGATCAGGTCGATGATCTACTGGATGAGCTTGGATTTTAACGGACGTTTGACCATGACCGTTGCCACGCCCTAACGAGGAGCAGGCAACCGGTCTTGGAAAACGACGTTGGAAAGCAACATTGAAATGCGGCTGCTTGGCTTACGCGCTTGCGGCGGCTTTTTCCTTTTCTGCCGCTTTCGCCATCGCCGGGCGTTGGTTATGGCGTTCGCGGTAGCGCTGCAGATTCTCCGGCAAACGGTGTTTCATGCTGACTGCCCACGACAGGGTATGGGCTAAAAACATATCCGCCAGGGTAAAGGTATTCCCTACCAAATATTCCTGGCCGTTATAGCGTCGTTCCAGAGCACTTAGTGCCCGCTGAAACTCCCAGGCACAGACCGGAAGCACGGCAGCAATACGTTTATCTTCAGGCAGGGCAAAGGTATGTTTGGCCTGATTCCATAACGGCTGCTCAAGTTCGGTAACAATAAAGCTGAGCCATTGGTCCACCTGGGCACGGGCGACAGGATCGCTTGGTAACAGCGCGCCATCGCCATAGGTGTCGGCCAGATAACGGCAAATGGGCGCGGACTCAAACAGGCATACGTCACCATCCTCGATAACCGGCACTTTACCGTCTGGATGACGCGCTAAGTGAGCGTCCGTCTGACCCTCCCCTTTATCCAACGCCACGTGTCGGCATTGATACTCAAGACCGAGTTCTTCAAGTGTCCACGACACTCTATGCGAGCGGGAGTGGGGAAAGCTATATAGCGTGATCATGACAAGCTCCTGACGATAATCATCGGTCCTTAATCTAGCGGGCGGCAATGCTATTGTCGATTTGCTAAGCGCTCCCCCTCGCCTCACGAATACGCTCATAAGCATTGCCGATTTCGCCGGTGCGCGCCTGAGCAACATCCCGCATGCTGTCGGGCAAGCCTTTACCCGCCAGTTTATCAGGATGGTTTTGGCTCATCAGGCGGCGATAGGCTTTCTTGATCTCTGCATCGCTGGCGTCTTCAGAAACGCCCAGTACGCGGTAAGCATCTTTAAGGGCTTCTTCGCTGGCGCCCTGGGAGTTGGCGGCAGCACCGTGCAGCATCGCTTCAATCTGCTGGACTTCAGCATCACTGCAGCCTACACCGCGGGCCACACGCAGGATCATCTCGTGTTCGGCGGGGTGAAGTACGCCATCGGCGGCGATGGCGGATAGCTGAACTTGAATAAAGACCTGGCGCAGCACGGGCTGGCGCTGGGTAAGCCGTTGAACGGTAGCCAATTCTGCGTCCAGGTCAAAGTCAGCGGCACGACCACGCTCAAAAGCCGCGCGCGCCTTGGCCCGTTGTTCGCCCTGTAAACGCATTTGGTCAAATAGCTTCTCGGCGACATCCAGCTCGCCTTCGGTGACATTGCCGTCAGCTTGGCAAAGGCAGCCCATCACCGAGAAGATAGATTCCAGAAACCCTTCCTGGATGCGCATACGGGCGATATTCAGGCGACGGCTCAGCTGTCGCCCTAGCCACCAGCCTAAGCCACCGCCAATCAATAGCCCTATGGGGCCTCCGAATGCAAGACCTATCAGGCCGAAAATTACAATAAGCAGTAGCATAAAAATCTCAAAAGTAGCGGTAAAGCAAGGGTTTAAGGCAGCCGAGCACGAATTGCGCGCTCTATGCCGTCGGTATCCAAATAGCAGTCTTCAAGTAGCTGAGTCGGCGTCCCGTGCTCCACAAAGGCATCTGGCAAGCCTAGGTTAAGCACTTCCACTTGCACCCCTTCAGCGTTGAGCAGCTCATTCACGGCACTGCCTGCACCGCCGGCAATCACGTTCTCTTCCAGGGTGACTAGCAGCTCGTGCTCGTCGGCGGCGTCCAGTACGGCATCACGATCCAGCGGCTTGATGGAGCGCATGTTGATATGCGTCGCGTTGAGCCGTTCAGCCACCTCCGCCGCCGCGCCGTTCATGCTGCCGAAGGCGAGCAGCGCGATACGTACGCCATCGCTGGCGGCGTGGCGGCGTAGCTCGGCTTTACCAATCGTGAGCGGATCCAGGTGCGTGGGGATTTCCGTGCCAGGGCCGGTGCCACGTGGGTAGCGCACCGCGGCAGGCCCCGGGTGGTGATAGGCGGCACTGAGCATCGCACGGCACTCGGCTTCATCGGCGGGCGCTAGTATCACCATGTCGGGAACGCAGCGCAGAAATGAGAGGTCCATGCTGCCGTGGTGAGTCGGGCCGTCTTCACCCACCAGCCCGGCGCGGTCAATAGCAAACGTGACATCCAGGTTCTGAACGGCGACGTCGTGAATCAATTGATCATAGCCGCGCTGCAAAAAGGTGGAGTAGATCGCGACCACCGGCTTCATTCCTTCGCAAGCCATGCCCGCTGCCAGCGTCACCGCATGCTGTTCGGCAATGGCCACGTCAAAATAACGCTCTGGATACGTTTTAGAAAAGCGAATCAGGTCTGAGCCTTCGCGCATGGCCGGCGTGATGCCCATCAGCCGTGGATCAGCGGCGGCCATATCACACAGCCAGTCGCCAAATACGTTGCAGTACTTTTTCTTGACGGCGGCTTGCTTGATCACCGGTTTCTTAGTCGCGCCCGCAATGGCAGCCGCGCTTGGCTTTTCAAGCTTGGTAATGGCGTGATAACCAATCTGGTCCGCCTCGGCGGGTAAAAAGCCTTTGCCTTTGACCGTTTTAATATGCAGAAACTGCGGGCCATCCAGGTCGCGCAAGTTCTCTAGCGTCTCGGTAAGCGTGTCGAGATCATGGCCGTCAATGGGGCCCACGTAGTTGAAGCCCATCTCTTCAAACAGGGTGGCAGGGCTGACCATGCCTTTCATGTGCTCTTCGGTACGCCGAGCAAGCTCCAGCGCCCCGGGCAGGTGCGACAAAACTTTTTTACCCTCTTCGCGCATCTTGAGGTAGGGCTTGCTGGAGAGTACCCGGGCGAGATAGGTCGCCATGCCGCCGACGTTTTCGGATATCGACATTTCGTTATCGTTGAGCACGACTAATAAGTTGGCATCCACATGGCCCGCGTGGGCAAGGGCTTCAAACGCCATGCCCGCGGTCAGGGCGCCATCGCCGATAATGGCACATACACGGCGCTTATCGCCGCGGGCCTTGGCGGCCAGCGCCATTCCCAGCGCGGCCGAAATCGAGGTGCTGGAGTGGCCTACACCGAAGGTGTCGTACTCGGACTCGGCACGGCGGGGAAACGCCGCCAAGCCGCCGTGTTGGCGAATGCTCAGCATCGTTTCGCGGCGGCCGGTCAAGATCTTGTGCGGATAAGCCTGGTGGCCCACATCCCAGACCAGCCGGTCATGGGGAGTATTAAATGCGTGGTGCAAGGCAATGCTCAGCTCGACTACGCCGAGTCCGGCACCAAAGTGGCCACCCGAGACCCCTACGCTATAGAGCAGATAGGCGCGCAGCTCATCGGCCAGTTGGTCGAGTTGAGCGTCGTTCATGGCCCGCAGGGCAGCGGGGTGATCAAAGGAGTCGAGCAGCGGCGTCGATGGACGCTCGCGGGGGATCTCGTCGAACAGCTTCATGGGCATGTTTTCACAGACATTGTTTCATGGATATCGTTTCAAGAGCATCGTTTCAAGGGCATCGTTTCACAGACATAAATTCAGTGACATTGTTTAGTGGTCACGCTCGATCATGTAATAAGCTAAATCGGCCAGCGGTGCAGCACGCTCACCGAGTGGGGCAAGCGCGGCAATGGCCTCGTCAATGAGGTGATGCGCTTTGCGTTGTGCGCCTTCCAGGCCCAGCAGGCTGGGATAGGTGGGCTTGGCGCGAGCGGCATCGGCGCCTGACGTTTTACCTAGGATGATGGTATCGCCGGTGACGTCCAGTATGTCGTCGTGAATCTGAAAGGCTAGACCAATGGCGCGCGCGTAGCGAATAAGGGCGTTCAGGCGAGGATCATCGTCGGCAACCGCAACCAAGCCACCCAGGCGTACGGCAGCGACGATCAATGCGCCGGTCTTGTGAGCGTGCATATGGGCGAGGGCGTCGACATCGGGATGGCCGCCAACGGCGTCTAAATCCAGCGCCTGTCCTGCCACCATGCCGTCACGCCCCGAGGCCGAGGCCAGCGTATGGACTAAATCACCCAGCCGGGGGTGGGCAGTATTAGCCAGTACTTCAAATGCTAGCGCCTGAAGCGCATCGCCAGCCAGGATCGCACTCGCTTCATCGAACGCTTTATGGACGGTGGGCTGGCCACGGCGCAGGTCGTCATCGTCCATGGCGGGAAGGTCATCATGGATTAACGAGTAGGCATGAATGAGCTCAATCGCGGCGGCAGGGGCGTCTAGCGCCTCATCTTCAGCGCCAAGCGCGTGGCCCGCCATATACACAAGCAGCGGGCGTAGGCGTTTGCCGCCCGCCAGCAGGCCATGGCGCATGGCGGCTTCAAGCCTTGGCGCCACAGCCGGGCGTTGTTCAAACAGCGCCGCTAGGGTGGCGTCTACCCGGGCATTACTGGCATGGCGCAGCGTGTCCAGCGCACTCGGTGGTATGGCTACCATGGGGGCGTTTCCTCGCTTTCATCGGCGGCGTCCTGGGCGGCGGCAGGGCCAGCAAACGGCGTTACGTTTAACTGTCCTTCGCTGTCTTCGCTGAGTGCCCGCACCTTGAGGTCGGCACTATCCAGGCGCTGTTGTGCATCACGGGTTAGCCGAACGCCCTGTTCAAACGCAGTCAGGGCATCTTCCAATGAGAGCTCGCCTGACTCGAGACGTTCAACGATGGTTTCAAGCTGCTCAACCGTCGCGGCAAAATCCTGTGGGGGGAGTGTCGTGTCGCTCATTGGCCATGCCTACCGTTTTTATGACGCCCTTCTGGCACGACAGTCAGTTCACTACTCGTCTTGCCAGGGCGATGAATGTGCCTATAAAGGGTGTCTTCATTGCGTGTCTTCAAATCATAGCCCGACAGTATACACCGAGGCCGGGGGGCGGCGTCTGCTCTCTTCCTTTCGCCGACCATGTGACTTGTGCCTGATTCATCATCAGAACGCAGACTTTTCATCATTCAAACCCCGCCTGAAAGGGGCTGATTGTGCTACGATATGCGCCTCCCGTGAACCGATACACGGCGCATGCCGCCGACCATAGAGGTTGATTCAGCCATGGCCAAAACGTCCCTGGACAAGAGCAAGATCAAGATCCTGCTGCTTGAGGGCGTCCACCAAAGCGCGGTGGACAATTTTCACAACGCCGGTTATGAAAATATCGAGCATCTGCCCACGTCGCTTGATGAAGATGCATTGATCGACAAAATTCGCGATGTTCATTTCATCGGTATTCGTTCCCGCACCCAGTTAACTGAGCGCGTGTTCGAGGCGGCGGAAAAACTGGTCGGCGTTGGCTGTTTCTGTATCGGCACCAATCAGGTCGATTTAACCGCCGCGCTCATCCGCGGTATCGCCGTGTTTAATGCGCCGTACTCCAACACTCGCTCTGTGGCTGAGCTGGTGTTAGCGGAAGCGATCATGCTGCTGCGTGGTATTCCTGAGAAAAACGCTCGCGCCCACCAGGGTGGCTGGTTGAAGTCAGCGAAGAACTCCCACGAGGCACGCGGTAAAACGCTAGGTATCGTCGGCTATGGCAGCATTGGTGCGCAACTCTCGGTATTGGCCGAGTCGCTGGGCTTTAATGTGATCTTTTATGATGTGATCACCAAGCTAGGCATGGGTAATGCAAGCCAGGTGGCAAGCCTTGAAGAACTGCTGGGTCGCGCTGATGTAGTGAGCCTGCATGTGCCTGATCTTGCCTCGACCCGCTGGATGATCGGCGCAAAAGAGATCGCCGCCATGAAGCCCGGCGCGATCTTTATCAACGCCTCACGCGGTAGCGTGGTGGAAATCGAACCGCTTGCCGAGGCGCTGAAAGCGGGTAATCTCAACGGCGCGGCGGTCGATGTTTTCCCGGTTGAGCCAAAAGGCAACGAGGAAGAGTTTGAAAGCCCGCTGCGGGGCCTGGAGAATGTGATCCTGACACCGCATATCGGTGGTTCTACCCTGGAAGCTCAGGAGAACATCGGTATTGAAGTGTCGGAAAAACTGATCACTTACTCCGACAACGGCACCACCGTTACCTCGGTCAACTTCCCGGAGGTGGCGCTGCCCGCTCACCCGGACAAGCATCGCTTGCTGCATATTCATGACAACGTGCCGGGCGTGCTATCGCAGATTAACCGCGTATTGTCTGAAAATGACATCAATATCTCGGGTCAGTATCTGCAGACCAACGAAAAAGTGGGTTACGTGGTCATTGATGTCGATAAAGCTTACGGCCCGCCAGCGCTGGAAGCATTGAAGCAGGTAGATCATACGCTGAAAATTCGGGCGCTCTACTCGTCGCAGAATAGCTAAAACAGCGGTATTGAGTCACACCGGCATAAAAAAACGGCGCCTCCAGTAAGGCGCCGTTTTGCTTTGTGAAGTTCCTCCGGTCAGTGACCGGACTTGCCCGTGTTGCTTGATAATCACGCTAGATCGAACAGCAACACTTCGCCAGCTTGCTTACCGGTGAGATTGATTGTCTCATCCGGCGTAAATGCAGCGGCATCGCCTGCGTGAAGCGTTTCGCCGTTGACGTTCATTTCGCCTTTCACCACATGCACCCACGCATAGCGTGAGGGTGGCGCGGTTACCTGTTCGCCAGCGTTAAATAAGCCTGCGTACAGATTAACATCCTGATTAATGCTCACAGAGCCTTCGTGGCCCTCTTGCGAGGCTACTAGGCGCCACTGGCCTTGCCGTTCAGAAGCAGGAAAGGCTTTCTGCTCATAGCTTGGGGCAATTCCCAATTGCTTGGGCTCAATCCAGATTTGCAAGAAATGCAGTTCGTTGTCGGCAGAGTGATTGAACTCACTATGCAACACGCCGGTACCGGCGGACATGCGCTGAACGTCGCCTGGGCGCATTACCTCGCCGTTGCCCATGTTGTCTTTGTGTTCCATCTCACCTGCCAGCACATAGGAGATGATCTCCATATCCCGGTGGGGATGAGTGCCGAAGCCATGGCCAGCCGCTACGCGATCCTCGTTGATGACTCGCAGGGCTCGAAAGCCCATGTGGTTTCGGTCCATGTAATTGGCAAATGAAAAGGTATGGAATGAACGCAGCCAGCCATGATCGGCGTAGCCCCGCTCATTAGCACGACGAATCTTCATAAGATGCTCCCACTGATCGTAATGGATGGGGCTCAATATACGCTTGCAAGCGCACCAGTGGGGTGAAGGTTTCTGTATGATGGCATCGATTAAATTGATCGATATGGCGCTGGCTGAACGGCATTGACTCAGCAGGATTCAAGCATCACGCCGTTTGCGCTAGAATACCCGCGTTCTATTAACCCGGTCCGCCCTTTGCGGGGGCGACTACCTGGAGTCTTGCATGTCTATCCCTACCGATACGCCGCGGATTGTCGTGGCGGCGCTATATAAATTCGTCACGTTAAATGACTTTGAAGCGCTGCGTGAGCCGCTGCGCCAGACCATGGTCGAGCACGATGTCAAAGGCACGTTGCTGCTCGCCAAAGAAGGTATTAACGGCACGGTGGCCGGTACGCGCGAGGGTATCGATGCGTTGCTGGCCTGGCTGACCGCCGACCCGCGTCTTGCCGATATCGATCATAAAGAGTCCTATTGCGACGAAACTCCTTTCTATCGCACCAAGGTGAAACTCAAAAAAGAGATTGTCACGCTAGGCGTGCCCGATATCGATCCCAATGACACCGTCGGCACCTATGTTGAGCCGGAAGAGTGGAACGACATCATCGCTGACCCCGAGGTGCTGGTCATTGATACCCGTAATGACTACGAAGTGGCAATCGGTAGCTTTGCTCGGGCGATTGACCCTAAAACCACCACTTTCCGCGAGTTTCCTGACTACGTGCGCGAGCACTACGACCCGGAAAAGCATAAAAAAGTCGCCATGTTCTGTACCGGCGGTATCCGCTGTGAAAAAGCGTCCAGCTTTATGTTGAAAGAGGGCTTTGAAGAGGTTTATCACCTGAAGGGCGGCGTCCTTAACTATCTTGAAAAAGTCCCCGAAGAGAAATCGCTGTGGCAGGGTGAGTGCTTTGTGTTCGATAACCGAGTCACGGTGCGTCACGATTTAAGCAAAGGTGAGTTTGAACAATGCCACGCTTGCCGCATGCCGATTTCCGCTGAAGACATGCAGTCCTCCGCGTATGAGCCGGGCATTAGCTGCCCCCACTGCATCGATTCGCTACCGGAGAAAACCCGTGCCGCCGCGCGTGAACGCCAGCGCCAGATTGACATAGCCAAGTCACGTGGCGAACCACATCCGCTAGGTCGTGATACACGTCTGATGAAAAAATCCTGATAAAAATGTCGTCGCGCACAAGCATTGCTCGTAACGCTTGTGCGCTAGACTGATGGGCAACGTGTTACTCATATCAGGAGTTGACCATGCCCATCATCTCTAACGCCCCCTCTTCAACTGACGCTATGGTGCACCGCCGAGATGATCATGGCGTCACGACGTTGACCATGAACAGCCCAGAGCGCTTCAATGCGCTGTCGGAAGCCATGCTCCAAGCCTTACTCGAGGCCTTGGCTGATATTGCCGAAGATAGCCACGTGCGCTGCGTGGTGCTCGCGGCAGAGGGCAAAGCCTTTTGCGCCGGGCATGATTTAAAGCAGATGCGTGCCAATCCCGATAAAGCCTACTACCAAGCACTGTTTACCCGCTGCAGCGAAGTGATGCAGGCGATTGTTCATCTGCCGGTGCCGGTGATTGCCAAAGTGCAGGGCATCGCTACCGCTGCTGGCTGCCAACTGGTGGCAAGCTGCGATCTGGCGGTAGCGGCACGCAGCGCTCGTTTTGCTGTTTCCGGCATTAACGTTGGCCTGTTTTGTTCCACCCCGGCGGTCCCGCTCTCACGCAACATTTCAGCTAAGCGCGCGATGGAAATGCTCCTGACGGGTGAATTTATCAGCGCCGAGCAGGCCGCTGATTGGGGGCTGATTAACCGCGTTGCCGAGGACAATGCATTGGACGAGGCCACCGCAGCGCTGACGGCCAGTATTTGTGCTAAAAGCGCCGTGGCAGTGCGGACGGGAAAAGCCATGTTTGCCCGCCAGCTCAGCCTGCCACTTGATGAAGCCTACGCCTTTGCCAGTGAAACCATGGCCTGCAATATGCTGGCTGAGGATGTTGGAGAAGGGATCGATGCCTTTATAGCGAAGCGGCCACCGCGGTGGCAGCATCGCTAAGAAAACGGCAAGAATGAGTGGAAGCCGTTTCCATAAACGCGACAGCGGTGTCGTAGCACGTTATCCTGAGGCTTTTGCGTGGACAGGGGAGGCCACCTTGAATGGGCCTTTTAGGAGAGAATCAGGTGAGTGAAGCCAAGCGCAGGACGCCCGGTCGTCCGGCGAATACCGCTAAAGCCAGCGGCGGGCATAGCCAGTCGCTGGTACGTGGCTTGAGGCTGCTGGAGTATCTCGCGGCTAGCCCTCTTGGGTTGGCCCTTTCTGAGGTGGCCGAGAAGGCCGAATTAGCGCCCTCGACGACTCACCGGCTGCTACAAGCCCTGCAAAGCCAGGGGTTTGTGAGTCAGGAGAATGAGCAGGGGTTGTGGCGAATCGATGTTAAAACCTTCCGCATCGGCAACAGCTATCTTGAAGCGCGCGATGTGGTGGCCACCAGCCGGCCCTTTCTGCGCCACTTAACGGCTGAAACCGGCGAGACCGCTAACCTGGGCGTTCGCGACGGAACCACGGCGGTATTTCTCGCCCAGCATGAGTCTCCTCAGATGATGAGGATGATCACTCGGCTTGGCTCCCGTGCCCCGCTGCATGCTTCTGGCGTGGGTAAGGCGCTGTTGGCATGGACGCCAGAGGCCGAGCGAACGAGGCTGCTTGAAGAGGGCGAGCTTGTACGCGTGACGGCTAATACGCTTTATCAGCCAGACACGCTGCAAACTGAAATGCAGCAAATTCGTATGCAAGGGTTTGCCTGTGACCGGGAAGAGCACGCCATTGGCTTGCACTGTGTTGCCGCGTGTATTTTTGACGAGCATTCGACGCCTTTTGCTGCCATTTCGGTGTCCGGCCCCATGGCGCGTATTCCCGAAGCCCGCTTGTTATCCCTGGGGGCACTGGTTCGTCAAACCGCGGATGAGATCACTCAGCAGTTGGGCGGTCAGGTGCCGCGTTAGCGGCGGCTGCTGAGACCATGCTGAGCCTGTTTCTAGTATCGCTTGCCAGCGCCACGCTACTGCCCGGAGGCTCGGAAGTATGGCTGGCGCGACTATGGTGTGTAGGCGAGCCGCCTTGGATGCTGTGGGCCGTGGCGACGGCGGGAAATACACTGGGCAGTATGGTTAACGTGGCGATGGGGCGCTATGCCCGTCAGTTCCAGGACCGCCGCTGGTTTCCTGCCTCGCCGAGGAGCTTGGCCCGCGCTGAGCGTTGGTATCATCGGTTTGGCGAGTTAAGCCTTCTGGCCTCCTGGACGCCTGTGATTGGCGATCCTCTCACCGTGTTGGCCGGTGTGTTTCGCCTCCCATGGTGGCGGGCGCTGGCATGGATTGTGGTGGCTAAAGGCGCTCGCTATGCCGTCGTCATCCTGTTGGCGCACTATTGGCTAGCCCCGCTCTGCCAATGAAACCCATCATTAACTAACACATGTTACCCTGTACAACTTTTAACCAGCTGCGCTGGCAGTGTAAAGTATGTGCATCATCGAGTGCCTAGTGTACTTGCTTAAAATTAACTAGCCGTTAGATTGAACACAACACTCACCAAAGGAGATCAAGGTGTGAAGCCACTTCGTTTATTACCCTGGCTAGGGGTCTGGCTACTGGCCATGCTGGCCTTAATGGCGACGCCAGCACTGGCGCAGAGTACATCCAGTACATCGGCGAGTGCCGACGGAGACGCCTCTTCCACCCCGGTCGAGCCGACGTCCTATGAGGCGCTGGCGAGTCTCCTGGAGAATGAGCAATCGCGGCAGGAGTTGATTGAGATGCTGCGTAATCAGGCAACGGCGCTACCCGCTGGCGTTGCCAACGAGCTGTCTCCTGAAGCCGCCGCACAAGGGAGCGAAATAGCGCCTGAAGACGTTTCTTTGCCGCGCCAGTTAGCAGAGCTAACCAGCCGTGTGGTGAGCGATGTCGGTGGCCAGTTTGAGCAAGTAGTAGGGCTCATTGGAGGGTTATTCGAAGTTAATGAGGGCGACAGCGTTTTCGATATGTCCGCGTTCACCAGTGCGGCGATCAATCTAGGTATTGTGATTGTCGCCACGTTCGCGATGTTTATGATTTTTCGGCGATTGGCGAAACCGCTATTTACTAAAATCAGTATCTGGTCGCTAAAGGGAAGTAATTTAACGCCGGTACTGCGTTTGATCGTCTGTGTGGTGATTGCGGCGATTGTCGATGTGTTAATTGTCGGTCTGGCCTACGTGGGCGGCAATTTGTTGGCCACCTTCGCCATCGGCCAAGCTGGGGAGCTTTCTACTCGCGCCTCACTGTTTTTAAACGCCTTTTTAATTATTGAACTGCTCAAGGCGGGTGTGCGAATGCTGTTTTCGTCACGCTATGAAGGGCTGCGTTTACTGCCGATTTCTGCGCCAGAAGCGTCTTACTGGAATCGCTGGTTAGCCCGCTTAATCGGCATGGTGGGGTATGGCCTGATGGTCGTGGTGCCGTTGGTTAATTTCTATATAGCGGCCTCGCTGGGCCAGGCGCTCGGCACGTTGATCATGCTGTTGGCGTTTATCTATGCGGTAGCGGTGGTGCTTAAAAACCGCCTTCGCCTGCGCAATAACTTAAATGAGATGGCGGCCAAATCCACGCTAACCGCGAGCCGGGTGTCTCTCCAGCTATTTGCCCGTACATGGCATCTTTTCGCGCTGTTGTACTTCTTAATCGTCTTTGTACTGACGTTAACGCGCCCTGGCGATGCGCTGCCATTTGTCATGTTCGCCACCTTGAAGTCATTGGCGGCGATTGTCGTCGGTCTGTTGGTGTCGTCTTTCCTTACCCAGACCATTGGTCGGCGTATTACGTTGTCGGACGATCTTCGCCGCAAGCTACCGCTACTTGAAAAGCGTTTGAATAGCTACGTTCCCAATGCGTTGCGTGTGCTACGCACGGTTATTTTGATCGTGGTCATCATGGTCGTGCTTAATGCCTGGGGCGCCTTTGATTTAGCCGCCTGGTATGCCTCCGAGCGCGGTGCCAACCTGGTGGGTAACCTCATTAGCGTGTCGGTAATTTTGATTGTTGCGCTCGCCGTTTGGCTGGGGCTTGCGAGTTTGATTGAGCACAAGCTCAATCCCGAAACCGGTTATGGCGAGCCCTCCGCGCGGGCAAAAACACTGCTTAGCTTGTTCCGTAATGCGCTGGCTATTGCCATGGTGACGATCACCGGAATGATTGTGCTGGCGGAGATTGGCATCAATATAGGCCCGCTAATTGCCGGTGCTGGTGTACTGGGTTTGGCGATAGGTTTTGGTGCTCAAAAATTGGTGCAGGACGTTATCACCGGGGTGTTCATCCAGATTGAAAATGCCATGAACACCGGGGATGTGGTCACGGTAGGCGGCGTCACCGGGACGGCTGAGCGACTCAGCATCCGTTCTGTCGGCATCCGCGATCTATCCGGTACTTATCACATTGTGCCATTCTCCAGTGTCGATACGGTCTCGAACTACATGCGTGAGTACGGTAACCATGTGGGCGAATACGGTATTGGCTATAGCGAAAGCATTGATGAGGCGATTGAGCAACTCAAGCTGGCCTTTGAGGACCTCAAAGCGAGTGAAGAATTCGGCAACAAGCTGTTGGCCGACTTGACGGTTGCGGGCGTGACCGCCCTTGCGGATAGCTCGGTGAATATTCGTGTGGTGATTAAAACCACACCGGGCGATCAGTGGGGCGTCGGCCGTGCCTATAATCGCCTGGTGAAACTGCGCTTTGATGAGGCGGGTATCGAGATCCCCTTCCCGCACACTACGCTTTACTTTGGCGATAATAAAAACGGCAATCCACCGCCTGCACACGTACGGGTATTGGAGTCGACGGCTAAAGAGAAGAAGGTCGAAGAGGCGCCTATTGCGAAGCACGACAGCCAGCAAGAGGTGCAGGAAATTCAGGAACCCGACCATCATAAGCCCGACCACGATGACGTGGATGAAACCTAACGTGTCGTGATGGAAGGAGTGTTTTAAATCCGCAACGGGGCCGCCTTTTGGCGGCCCCGTTGCGTATAAGGCGTCCCGTTTTTACCGCTATCGTTTGCCGGGATAGTTTTCCGAGTGTCGCCCCTCAATATTGATCGACTCACCGCCATCGACAAACAAAATCTGTCCGGCCACAAAATCGTTATTGAGCAGATAATGCAGCGCCTGCACCAAGTGATTGGGAGTGCCCTGTTGCTTGACGGGGATACCGTCAAGCCGCCAGTCAATATAATCGCTGGTACGCCGTGAGGCTGGCAGTACCACGCCGGGGGCTAAGCCGTTAATACGCAGGTGGGGCGCGAACTCAAGCGCCGCCATGCGGGTCATCTCGGCTAAACTTTTTTTCGACAGAAGATACGCCGCATAAGGGTATTGATGATAGGCCACTTTATTATCAATGATATTGACCACCTGGCCCGCTTGAACTGACTCAGCAAAGTGACGGATAAGTAAAAGCGGAGCAAACAGATTGACTCTAAATTGGGTTTCCAGCGTGGCGAGTTCGGTGGTCGCAATCGACGCAGGCTCATAGGCGGAGGCATTATTTAACAGCAGACAAAGGCCTGGAAAACATTGTTTTGCCGAGCGCACTAAGGCGCTTAATTCCTCACTGGCGCTATCGCTTAAAAAATCGCAGGGGAATAACTCACACTGGCGTCCTTTAGCGCGAATAACGCGAGCGACATCTTCAGCCTCTGCTCGGGATCGATTAACGTGCAAGGCGATATCGTACCCCGCATCAGCAAGCGCTTCGGAAAAGTATCGACCCAAGCGGGTGGCACCACCCGTTATTAACGCAGCTTGTTGGTGCATATCGCCCTGCCTTTATTGTAATGGGGTAGCAAAACTGTCTGCGTGAGCGCAACGTTTGTCAATCACCTATAACCGGGCTTGCACGTGAGGCCTGCTTGGCGGTATTGATAAGCCTGCAAAGCAACTTGATAAGACGTCACTTGCTTGAAAGGATGTCGCTATGTCGCCAACGACGTTGCCAGCCAAGCGGGCTGCTGCGCGCCACGAATGTTTCATCTCGATGGGATCCAATATCGATCCTGAACACTATTTTGTTCAAGCTCTCGATATTATTAACCATGAGTGTGAGTTGCTGGCCTATTCAAATGCTATTCGCACCCCGCCGGTGGGTTACCAGCAGCAGCCTGATTTTTTAAACGCGGCGCTGCTGGTGAGCACGCCGTTGGAGCGTGAGGCATTTCGCAGCTACCTCAAAGAGGTGGAAAATCGCTTGGGGCGGGTACGAGGGGCGATAAAGTCGGGGCCGCGCACCATGGATCTGGACATTGTGGCGTGGGATGGGCAAATAGTGGACGAGGGGTATTACCAGTACGACTACGTCAAAAAGCCGATCGATGAAATTCTTGACGGCAGTGGTCGTTTCCTGATGCCCGCTAATCCCTAATTATTTTTTTCTGTAGGCCGATAGTAATGCTATAGCTGTCAGCCATCAGGCTGGCGAATGCTCCCGGAGGCATGCGTTGTTCAGCCTAAATACCAACCTAATGTCCCTAGTGGTGCAGAATAATCTGCGCAGCAGTCAGCAAACGATGCAGACCGCCATGCAGCGGCTCTCTTCTGGGTTGCGTATCAATAGCGCTAAAGACGATCCCGCTGGTCAAGCCATTGCCAATCGCATGACGGCGCAAATCAATGGTATGCACCAGGCGATTCGCAACACCAACGACGGCATCTCCATGGTGCAGACAGCAGAAGGCTCTCTTAATCAGATCAACGATAATCTGCAGCGCATTCGCCAACTGAGCGTACAGGCGGCTAACGGCACCAACTCGTCTAATGATCTTGTTTCTATTCAGGCCGAGATTGGTCAGCGCTTGGAAGAGATTGACCGCATCGCAGGGCAAAGTCAGTTCAATGGGATTGGGCTGATTGATGAGACTCAATCGCTCAACATTCAGGTCGGCGCGAACGCGGGCGATACCATTGCCGTTCGTTTTGAAGCCATGAACTTGCAGGGATTAGGGCTGGAAGGCCTAAGCGTGCTGAACGATGGTAGTGGGACAGAAAATCCTATAGATAGGGTGGATGAGGCGATCAAGAAGCTGGATCGTCAACGCAGCTATATGGGGGCTGTGCAGAATCGCTTTGAAAGCGTCATTGAAGGCCTGGATAACAGCATTATCAACACCTCTTCTGCCCGGTCACGTATTCAGGATGCCGATTACGCACGGGAAGTCTCCAGCCTTCTGCGGGCTCAGATCCTGCAGCAAGCGGGCATCGCGATGCTGGCGCAGGTCAACCGGCAGCCGCAGATGATTCTACGGCTGCTGGAAGGACTGTAAGGGTGGCAGAGCTATAAGTTAGACAGCACTATATGCGCCGCTTACTTAGTCAATAATGCCCTGCTCGCGGGCCATGGCATAAGCGGCCTTGGGTCCATCCCATAGTGAGGGCAACAGAATGAACGAGACGGGAATGGCGGTGACGACAATAAATTGTTGCAACGCCGCGATCTGGCCCGCTCCCATATGCAAAAGCACCCCCGCCATCACCGCCATGGCAATTCCCCAGAACGCTCGCATGATCGCGCTTGGGTCGTCATGGCCGGCACCTACCACCGCAATGGCATAGCTCATGGAGTCGCCTGTCGTCGCCACAAAGATGGTCGTGAGCAGCAAGATGGCCATGGTCATAAAGGCGCCGCCCGGCAGCGACTGAGCAACGGCCAGGGTAGCCACATCAAACTGAAAGTTGCTTAGTGGCTCGGTTAAATCAAAGACACCGGTCATCTGGTAATAGATACCCGACCCGCCCAGCAGGGTGAACCAGACCGTGGTAGCGACAGGCGCCAGTATTGCCACCGCAATAATCATCTCGCGGATACTGCGACCGCGAGAGATACGTGCCACAAAAATCGCCACCAGCGGGCCAAAGCCGATAAACCAGGCAAAGAAAAACACCGTCCACCACTGCAACCACCAGGCAGGGGCGGTGTCAGCGGTCTGAGTCGCCATGGGGAGAAAATCGCTGATATAAGTGCCCATACCAGCAAAATAGCTGTTGAATAAAAACAGCGTGGGGCCAAACACCAGAATCACCGCCCCGACCGCCAGGGCCAGGAAAACGTTGAAACGGCTGAGCATCTGCATGCCCTTATGCACACCGCTGACGGCGGATAGCACATATATAACGCCCAGCACTGCCAAGATGAGCAGCTTGCTGGTGTAATTATTGGGAAGCTCAAATACTTCATGCAGACCAAAGCTTACCTGAGTTGCCAGGAAGCCGATCGGCCCGACCGTGCCGGCCACCACGGCAATGACGCAGCAGGCATCAATAATGCCGCCTAATGGACCTCGCAGAAGGCGCTCGCCAAACAGCGGGTAAAGCAGGGTGCGCGGCTGAAGCGGTTGGCCTTTCACATAGTGAGCGTGGGCTAGCACGATAGCGGATAACGAGCCGAGCACCGCCCAGCCAATAAATCCCCAATGCGTGAATGCTTGCGCCAGGGCGCCAGCCACCGCCTCGGGCGTACCTGGCTCGGTGTCAAAGGCGGGCGGCGTGACCAAAAAGTGAGAGATGGGCTCACCAGCGGCAAAAAACACGCCGCCACCTGCCAAAAGCGTACACAGAATGATCGAAAGCCACTTGAACGTGCTCATTTCTGGTGCATCCAGATTGCCAATTTTAGCCTTGGCCGCCGGGGTTGCTGCAATGCCCATGGCAATAAAGAAAGTGAGTAGCAGCAAGAGCTGAAAGTAGCTGCCGAATACCAGCGCCGTCCAACTGAAACTTGTGCTGATGGCATCAGCCACAAGCGAGATGTCGTAAAAGGATAGACCTAGAAAGGCCACAATAAATCCAATACTTAGCGTGAGTACGATGGGGTCGCCAAGAGAGGAACGCTGATGGCTTTCAGCATCGGGGGTTGGTTGGTTCATCAATAAGAACACCTGTGGTGGAACATGAGGAAACAGCGCAAATGCGGAAAGCGCAGCAAAAAAAAAGCGCCATTCAAAGAATGGCGCGAGGACAGGAAACTGAACATAGTATACCAGCGATATAGACCAACGTCTAATATGTTTTAACTTGGTGCATAATCAGGGTGCAATCGCTCTATTGTGGCGCATTCAGCAGGAGTGGCGCTTCCTGGTTGATAAATAAGTCGCTGAAAAATAATAATAAAATTAGATTTGGCAGTGTTGCTGCAATGGCAGCTGTCATAACATGTTTGTATACAAGGTAGTTCCGATGACGCTCATTAATGCTCTCCGCAACGCTATTGCTTTACCCCGTTTTGCCTTGTCGCTAGTGTCTGGTTGCACGGCAGTACTGGTATTGATTCCTGCTGTCGGCCACGCTGACGACACCTCGATTCGCTTTCAGTTGGATTGGCGGTTTGAAGGTCCCTCCGCGCCTTTTCTAATGGCGGAGGAGAAAGGCTACTTCGCGGACGAAGGCCTGGATGTTCAAATCGATTCAGGCAGCGGTTCAGCCGGTGCTATCAACCGGGTAGCCTCAGGTGCTTATGAGATGGGCTTTGGCGATCTAAACGCTCTGGTCGAGTTTCTTGCCGAGAACCCCGAGGGCCCTGGCATCCAGGGCGTCTATATCGTTTACGATGGCACGCCTGCCGCGGTGTTTGCTCGCAAGGACAGCGGTATCGAGAGCCCGGCTGACTTAGCCGGCAAAACCATTGCCGCACCAGCGTTTGATACCGGTTACCGCGCCTGGGGCGTGTTTGCCGCCGCCAATGATTTAGAAGCCGATGCGGTGGAGTGGCAAAATGTCGATCCTACCCTACGTGAAACACTGCTGACCCGTGGCGATGTGGATGCCATTACCGGTTTCTATTTCACTAGCCTGCTCAACCTTGAAGAGCGTGACATGAGTGAAGAAGACCTGACCATCATGCCGTTCCCTGACTACGGTGTGCCGCTATACGGCAACGCGATCATCGCCAGCGAATCTTTCGCAGAAGCGAATCCTGACGCCGTACAAGGCTTTCTACGCGCTTTTAATCGTGCGTTGGGCGAGACCATTGCCGACCCTGAGGCGGCCATTGAGTATGTTAAAAATCGCGATGGTCTGATTGATGTGGAAATGGAGACCCGGCGCCTGAAGCTAGCGCTGGAAAGCGTCGTCGATACCCCAGAGGCGCGTGAGCAGGGCGTAGGCAGTGTCGATGAGGAGCGGTTGGCCCAGGCGATTCAACTGGTGGCCGACGCTTATGATCTGCCCTCGGTACCCTCGCCAGAACAGGTGTTTACGTCACGCTACTTACCTGCCCAGGAAGCGCGCATGTTGTTCACGTCGGAAGGTGAATAGGCATGTCGGCAGCGTTTGTCAGCTTTGATGACGTAAGTCTCGCCTACGACGCGACGGGCAATGCGATCGAAGATATCAATCTCTCCATCCACGAAGGCGAGTTCGTTGCCTTCGTAGGACCTTCCGGCTGTGGTAAGTCGACGTTTATGAAGCTGTGTACCGGGCTGCACTCACCCACTCGTGGTGCCGTTCAGGTCGATGGCGAGTCGGTTATTGGGCCGTTAAAGATCTCCGGTATGGCATTTCAAAACGCCAATTTGCTGCCTTGGCGAACGACGTTGGATAACGTGCTATTACCGCTGGAAATCGTTAAACCCTATCGTCATCAGTTTCGTAAGCGGCGCGAAGAGTTTATTGGCTGGGCACGCAAGCTGCTTAAAACCGTGGGGTTGGAGGGCTATGAAGACCAGTATCCGTGGCAGCTTTCTGGCGGCATGCAGCAGCGTGCCTCTATTTGTCGGGCGTTGATTCATCAGCCGCGACTACTGATGCTGGACGAACCATTTGGTGCGCTGGATGCATTTACTCGCGAAGAGCTGTGGTGTGTGCTGCGCGATCTATGGGAAGAGCAGCGGTTTACGGTGGTGCTCGTGACCCATGACCTGCGCGAAGCGGCGTTTCTGGCCGACACCGTCTATATCATGAGCCGCCGTCCTGGTCGCATCATTGAGCGTCGCCAGATCGACTTGCCACGCCCCCGTGCGCTGGAATTAACCTACCAAAAACCTTTTATCGACCTGGTCCAAGAGCTGCGTGCGCAAATAGGCGAAGTACGCAGTACCTGAACGTTATCCTGCATGGCCACTTTTAGAGCGTGCTTTTACGACGGTAAGCATTCATGGCAGTAAATAATAAACTGATAGAACGGTTAGCGCCCTGGTTGGCGGTGGTGGCCCTGGTGGTTATCTGGGAAGTCACGGTTCGTCTATTTGAGGTCCCAAGCTTTATCTTTCCTAGCGCATTAGAAACCGCCCAAGCGTTGGTGACCTACGCCGGGCCCATTGGTATGCACTCATGGCAAACGTTCTGGACCACGTTGATCGGATTTGGTCTGGGGGTTGCGGTGGGGTTGGTGCTGGGCTTTATTCTTGGCTCGTCGCGTTTTCTGTATAACGCCTGTTACCCGCTTTTAGTCGGTTTTAATGCCATTCCCAAAGTGGCCTTTGTGCCGATTTTAGTAGTTTGGTTTGGGATTGGCTCGGTGCCAGCGATACTCACTGCCTTCTTGATCTGCTTCTTCCCCATTGTCGTCAACGTGGCGACTGGCTTAGCCACGCTTGAGCCTGAGTTGGAAGATGTGTTGCGGGTGCTCGGTGCCAGGCGTTTGGATGTGCTGCTGAAGGTCGGCCTGCCACGCTCGCTACCCTACTTTTTTGCCTCGTTAAAAGTCGCTATTACGCTGGCTTTTGTGGGCACGGTAGTGTCAGAAACCGTTGCCTCCAACCAGGGCATTGGCTATTTGATGATGAGCGCTGGCTCGCAAATGCGCATGGGCCTGGTCTTTGCTGGGCTGCTGGTGATCAGTGCTATGGCGATGGTGATGTACGAGCTGTTTGCCCAACTAGAAAAACGCATGACGGGGTGGGCCCATCGCGGCCAGTAAACGTAGATTTACCAACGATAAAGCAGCGAGGCCGTGGTGGTGGTGTCGGTGCGCTCACTGGTGTCGTCAGGTGGCGCGGAGTTGTGTTTAATCTCATGGGATAAGCGCAACGACAGCTTGGAATTAAGCTTGGCGGTGAGCGCCGTTAGCGAGCGGGAGGTAATGTTCTGACTGGTATACTCAAGCGACATCTCCTGCTGAATGTCGGCGTACTCAGAGAACCCGCTCCACACGTAATCCAGCGCCGTATAGGCCACCGGCAACTGATAATTGCCATGGTCACGCAGCCTGTCGTGCCGATAGCCCGGCCCCGCCTCCAACGATAAGATATGTATGTCACTCGCTAAAATCTGCCGTCCATAGCCGCCAATCGCCGACAACTGCTGGTCATAACCGGCAAAGCGATCCTTCTCCCAACGGGCAAACCCAAACAGGTAATGCGGGCCGTCCAGCTCGAAGCGTTCACGGCCTGCCAACAGGTACTGCTCAGCGCTTGTATCGCCACCCTTGCTAACGTTACGCACTTCCCCACGCAGCGAATAGGTGAAGTTACCCGTCAACCACGTTAAGCGCATTTTACCGATCAATGTTTGGCTGTCGGTATTGCCTGAAAGGCGAGTAAAGCCCAGTTCGGCATCGCCACTGAACACCGGCGCATCTTCCTGCGGAGGAGGGGGGGCGTAGAAAGGATTGGCATAAGCAGTGGCTAGCCACAAAGGCCAGCAGGACAACAAAAGTATCCATCGAACAATAGCCACTACATCCCTCCTTGGTTTCGGCGAGGCGACATTATATCAGTGAAAGATGACAAAAATGACGGTGATTAACGTCGTTTGCTGGCGCGTGCCATAATGTTGCGGTCCGCCTTTCGAGTCTACTTATGACCGCTTATCGCCCCCGCACATTAGCCGACCTGCAGCGCTGGAAC
This sequence comes from Vreelandella sulfidaeris, assembly GCF_042429665.1. Lineage (GTDB taxonomy): Bacteria > Pseudomonadota > Gammaproteobacteria > Pseudomonadales > Halomonadaceae > Vreelandella. The sequence continues at coordinate 338,053 of NZ_JBHMAC010000013.1, forward strand.
CGAACGCGCAAAAGGCGCAGTTGGTATAAACGCAGTTTCCGTCTACAGGTAATGCTTCTAGTGGGGCTGTTGCTGGCCGGTATGCTACTGGCGCAGGGCACCTATCTCAATCATCGCAAGGCGGACATCATTAGCCATCAGATGGGCGAGCGCGCCCTGGCCGTGGCCAAGGCGGTGGCGTCAATGCCGCAAATTATCAATGCCTTTGAAATCACTGACCCTGCCAGCATTATTCAGCCAATCGCAGAGCGCATTCGCCATGAAACCGGGGCTCGCTATGTGGTGGTAGGCAATACGCAGGGGATTCGCTACTCCCATCCTGTACCCGAGCGTTTAGGGCAGCCAATGGTGGGCGGGGATAATGGGCCAGCGCTGCTGCAAGGTGAATCGTATATTTCAGAGGCTACCGGCACGTTGGGGACAGCCATGCGGGGCAAAACGCCTATCTGGGATGCACAAGGCAATATTATTGGCCTGGTTTCTGTCGGCTTTATGATGAGCCGCGTCGAGAAGGATGTGGTGCGCTATACCAGCTTGGGATGGGCGCTGGTGGCGTTGATGGTCTGTTTCGGATTTGCGGGGGCTTACTGGCTGTCGCAGCATCTTAAAAAGGTCATTTTAGGGCTGGAGCCTTATGAAATCGCACGGCTGGCTATGGAAAAAGAGGCGATTTTGCAGTCGATTCATGAGGGTATTTTGGCGGTTAATCGCGAAGGCCAGATTACCTTGGTCAATCAACAGGCGCGGCGCTTTCTCAATTTAGCCGATGAGCATGTTCTGCTGGGCCAGCCCATTCGGGAAATTGTCCCCAATTCACGGCTGTTGGAGGTGCTCAGGCGCGGCGAGCAGGAGTTTGACCAGGAAATGTGGTTAGGTGATCACCCGGTGGTGGTCAATCGTGTCCCCATTCTGCATGAGGGCGAGATAGAGGGAGCGGTGGCGACCTTTCGTAGCCGCCGCGAGATCATTGATCTCTCTCAGGCGTTGACACAGGCTAGCCGTGACGTTGATATGCTGCGTGCCCAGGCCCATGAGTTTTCCAATAAACTTTACACTATTTCGGGGCTGCTGCAGCTTGATCGCAGCGCCGAGGCGCTAGCGCTCATCCATCAGGAAACCGAGCGTGCCCAGGCGCAGATGAGCTTCTTAATGCGCCACGTGGCCGATGCCGTGCTGAGCGGCACACTGTTGGGTAAACTGACGCGGGCGCGCGAGCTGGGCGTGACGCTGAAAATTGATGAGCAGAGCTCGCTCTCCTGCAAGTTAACGCCTACCGGTCAGGAGGTGATGATGAGTGTGGTGGGCAACTTGTTGGATAATGCCTGCTACGCGGCACTTAACGGGCCTAGTGAAGCGCCTAACGTGCGTCTTTTTTTCACCGACTTGGGCGAGCAACTGCTGGTGGAAGTGGAGGATAATGGTGCGGGCGTGCCGCCTCACCTCGCAGAGTCGATTTTTCAGGAAGGTTTTTCGACCAAAACGGGTAAGCATCAGGGCATTGGTCTGGCGTTGGTCGCCAGGTTCTGTCGCCAGCACGGCGGTGCCGTGACGCTGGAAGAGAGCGAGCTGGGCGGTGCGTGCTTTATCGCCGTCCTCGACCGTTCACTGTGCCAGAAGCCATCTTAAAAGCTATTTCCAACACGCGCTCAACGACAATAATCACAACGGCTAGGGGGAACGTAATGTCTGCAGGGCAATATGGCATTTTGGTCGTTGAAGACGATTTTCGCATTGCTGATATCCATCGCGCCTTTATTGAGCAGAGCGAAGGTTTTTACGTGGCCGGCATGGCGCGTAACGGTAGCGAAGCGAAGGCGATCATGGCGGAGCGCGCTGCCAGCATTCAACTGATTTTACTGGATGCCTATCTTCCCGACGTGGAAGGTCTGGAATTGCTGTGGGCGATTCGCCGTGACTATGTGCACGTGGATATCGTCATGGTGACCGCGGCGAGAGAAGTCGAGACGATTAGCGAGGCGCTGCGTGGCGGCGTATTTGATTATCTGATCAAACCGATTGAAGCCGCGCGAATGACGCAAATGTTGACGCGCTTTCGCCGCGAGCGTGAAGCGCTAGCCTGCCGTGTGGAAATGAATCAGGATGAACTGGACCACGTGCTGGCGCGCTTGCAGCCTGGTGAACCCTCGCGTATTAAATCCCCGACCCTGCCCAAAGGCATTGACCGGCTGACGCTGCGCCGAGTCATCGACGCCCTGGCCGACGCGTCAGATTCCCTCACCGCCATGCAGATGGCACGCATCATGGGCGCAAGCCGCTCCACTGCACGCCGCTATTTAGAGTTTTTAGTGGCGGAACAGGCGGTGAGTGCCGAGCTAGGCTACGGCGATGTGGGGCGGCCGGAGCGGCGTTACCGCCTGCTTGAGGCTGCCCATGCATGGCTAGATTCGCTATAAGACGCGCTACGCGGCTCACCATAAACTAGGGTGTATTTATGCGTGTACGTAGCGTATACGTATGAGCGTGGGTAATGAGGGTAGTGTCGTGTATCGCCGTGAGCAAAATGAACAAAATGCCCAAAAAGAACTTTTTGTCTTTTATGCGCACAAGCTTGTCGGTCAGGGTCACGTTCTTTTAACGTTCGGGGCGTAAAACCTCACTGTAAGATAATGCTGCTACAACAATAACCCACACAACAACACTGAATACGTGGAGAACGCTATGACTCGTCAATCTTCTTTCAAACTGGTGACTCTGCTGGCTCTGCCGCTAGCCGCCATGACTACTTTTTCCAGCAATGCCGTCGCTTTTGAGCCGACAGGTAAGGTTGAGTGTATCGCCCCGTCCGATCCTGGCGGCGGCTGGGATTTTACCTGCCGTAGCGTGGGTAACGTCATGCAAGAGCTTGACCTGGTGCCCGCGAATGTACAGACCATCAACATGGCCGGCGCTGGTGGCGGCGTGGCGTTTGCACACACCGTGAGCAAGCGTGCTGGCGACGAGCAACTGCTCGTGGCAGCCTCGACGGCCACCACTACCCGTTTGGCTCAAGGTCAATTCCCCGGGCTATCGGCAGATATGGTCAACTGGATCGGTGCGTTAGGGGCTGATTACGGCATTATCGCGGTCGGCGCTGACTCCGAAATCGATGACCTCAATGAAATGATGGAGTTACTCAAAGAAGATCCGCGTAGCGTCAAGTTCGCTGGCGGTAGCGCCAAAGGCGGCTGGGATCATCTCAAAGTATTGATTGCCGCGCAGGCCGCTGATGTCGAGAACCTTCCACGCATTGCCTATCTTTCGTACAACAATGGTGGTGAAGCGCTCACTCAGGTAATCGGTGGTCACGTGGATGCTTTCACCGGCGATATCACCGAAGCTCAAGGGTTCATGGAGTCTGGTGATCTGCGCGTGTTGGCAGTGCTTTCAGAAGAGCGCCTACCCGGTGATCTGGCTGATATTCCCACCGCTCGCGAACAAGGTATTGACGCCATTGGCCCCAACTGGCGCGGCTTCTACATGCCTGCTGATATTTCAGACGAGGCTGAAGCGTATTGGACCGACGCCATGGATACCATTTACGAGAGCGAAGAGTGGCAGAACGTCATGGCGCAGAACGGGTTGATGCCATTTCACATGACGGCGGGTGAGTTCGAAGAGTTTGTTCTTAACCAGATCAACGAAATTGAACAGCTTTCTAAAGATATCGGGTTGATTCAGTAATGACCTTTAACGACCGCATCTTTGGGGTCCTGATGATCGTCCTGGCCGTCGCGTACGGCTGGGCCGCTACTCAGTTCCCGGAGCCGTTTGGTGGGGCCGAGGCGGTTGGCCCTGACACCTTTCCGAAGCTGCTGGCCGTCGTATTGGCTATTTCCAGTCTGTACTTGATTGTACGCCCTGACCCCGACAATGCCTGGCCATGGAGTCGTACCGGTATCGAGCTGGTCGTCGCCATAGTGGTACTGATTCTGTACGCCATGTTGCTGCAGCCATTGGGCTTTATTATTAGCACAGCCCTGGCCGTGGGCACGCTTTGCTGGCGTATGGGCGCGCGCCCGGTTGCTGCCTATCTAACCGGGGCGATCTCCGGGGTGGTGGTCTACTTCCTGTTCAGTTTTGCGCTGGATCTCGCCTTACCGCTGGGTCTGCTGTCCTTCCTGGAGATGAACTGATGGAAACGCTAGGTTATCTGATGGATGGTTTCGGCGTTGCGCTGCAGCCCCATAACCTGATGTTCGCCCTATTAGGTGCCTTTTTGGGTACCTTGATCGGTGCCTTGCCGGGGTTGGGCCCGGCCAATGGTGTGGCCATCCTGATTCCGCTGGCCTTCAGTCTGGGGCTTGCCCCTGACACCGCGCTGATCATGCTGACCTCGGTGTATGCCGGTGCCATGTACGGCGGGCGTATATCGTCGATTCTGCTTAATATTCCCGGCGACGAGCCGGCCATGATGACCTGCCTCGATGGTTATCCCATGGCTCAGAAGGGCAAGGCATCCGAGGCGTTGGCGATCTCTGCGATTGCCTCGTTTGTGGGTAGTCTGGTCGCTACCGTCGGTTTGATCCTGCTGGCGCCGCTATTGGCTAAGTTCGCGCTGACGTTTGGTCCGGCGGAATACTTTGCGCTGTTCATGTTGGCATTCGCCACCCTGGGCGGTATTACCGGTAAGAATCCCGTCAAAACGGTGGTGGCTGCCTGTATCGGGCTGATGATCGCCACTGTCGGTATCGACAATACGGGCGTGCAGCGCTACACCTTCGGCGTGCTTGAGCTATTCGAAGGCGTCGACTTCATTATTGCCATTGTTGGTCTGTTCGCCATTTCTGAGCTGCTGTTCTTTATTGAGGAACGTGCCGGTGGCGGCAAGGAAAAGATGTCGGTTAACAAGCTGACGCTTTCCTGGAGAGATATTCGCGACATTCTGCCGACCAGCTTCCGTGGTGGGGTACTCGGATTTATTGCCGGGGTGCTGCCAGGCGCCGGCGCGTCCCTGGGCAGCTTTATAAGCTATACCCTGGAAAAGCGTGTATTGGGCAAAAAAGGCAATTTCGGCCAAGGCGACCCGCGTGGTGTTGCTGCCCCAGAAGCTGGCAACAACGGTGCTTCCAGCGGTGCTTTGGTGCCCATGTTGACCCTGGGTGTGCCGGGTAGCGGTACGACCGCAGTGCTGCTGGCGCTGTTGATCTCGCTCAATATCACGCCTGGGCCGTTGATGTTTACCCAGAACGCCGACATCGTCTGGGGCGTGATCGCGGCACTATTGATTGGTAACTTCCTGCTCCTGATACTCAACATTCCGTTGGTAGGTATCTTCGTGAAGCTGCTTTCCGTGCCGCCGATGTACCTGCTGCCGATTGTTACCATGGTGGCGTTCGTGGGTATTTACTCGATCAGCAATACCACCTTTGATCTCTACTTCATGGTGGCGTTCGGGGTGGGCGGTTATATTCTGCGCAAGCTGGAGATTCCGCTGGTGCCGGTCATTCTCGGCTTGTTGCTAGGGCCAGAGATGGAGAAAAACCTGCGTCATGCCATGGATATCTCTGACGGTGACTGGATGATACTTTGGGACAGTGGCCTGGCCATTGGACTGTGGGTCTTTGCGGGCATGGGGTTGATCTTGCCCTACATCATCGGTCCGCTGCTGCGTAGGCGGATGCGCAATCCGATTGAAACAGGCAACTCTGATAGCGATTAAGCGTTAGCGCTATCAAGCCTGCTAAAACGGGGCGCCGACGAAAGTCGGCGCCCCGTTTTTTTATGGGTCACTAGCTCGGGTGCCGATTTGGTGCATTGTCTCTTCTTGGTGCATTGATGTAGTGCTTTACCCTTGGGTTGGTGTTTTATCTTGGTGCACTATGAGAGGTTGGAAGTTTTTAATCAACTCCCAAACAATTGATTAAAGAGGTTTATGTCAGCCTTGTGCCAATCTGGCGCACCCCTTGCAGGTACTAATGGCTAGTGGACGCGTTCGGGCAGCTAACAATAAAGCGCCAAGCGCGAAGCCAATCAACAAACCCCAAACATAAGGGGTGCAAGGAGGTTCAAGTGACCACATTGCAACACAATACCCACTCTCGCTCGACACTCTCTTATCAACCACAAGCGCGCTCAAGCCGTTCCCCCGGCCGTCTCGCTATCGCACTACTCTCCGCCGCTGTGATGGGGGCCAGCACTCAGGCCATCGCCCAGGATGATGACCCGATCAAAGTCGGTATCCTGCACTCCCTGTCGGGCACCATGGCGATCAGTGAAACGGTCCTGAAAGACACCGTCGAGATGTTGATCGAACAGCAGAACGAGGCGGGTGGCTTGCTGGGCCGCCAACTGGAAGCCGTTGTCGTTGACCCCGCGTCTAACTGGCCGCTGTTTGCCGAGCGCGCCCGGGAGCTGCTGGCCCAGGAAGAGGTTGATGTCATCTTCGGCAACTGGACCTCGGTATCACGTAAATCCGTACTGCCGGTAGTCGAAGAGCTCAACGGCCTGCTGTTCTATCCGGTGCAGTACGAAGGCGAAGAGTCGTCAGAAAACGTCTTTTATACCGGTGCCGCGCCTAATCAGCAGGCCATTCCGGCCGTTGAGTACCTGATTAATGAAGTGGGTATCGAGCGTTTTGCGCTGGTCGGTACCGACTATGTCTATCCGCGCACCACCAACCGCATCCTCGAAGCATTCCTAAAAGATGAGCACGGCATCGCGGACGAAGACATCATGGTCAATTACACGCCCTTCGGTCACTCCGATTGGCAGAACATCGTGGCGGAAATTCGTCGCTTTGGCGAAGAGGGTAAACCGACGGCGGTGATCTCGACCGTTAACGGTGACGCCAATGTCCCGTTCTACACCGAGCTTTCTAACCAGGGCATCGACGCTGCCGATATCCCGGTCATTGCCTTCTCGGTAGGTGAGCAGGAACTGACCGGTATCGATACTGGCCCGCTGGTCGGCCACCTGGCCGCCTGGAACTACTTCATGAGCGTGGATAACGACGCTAACTACGACTTTATCGATGCCTGGATCGAGTACACCGGCGACGATATGGCCGTGACCAACGACCCCATGGAAGCGCACTACATTGGCTTCAATATGTGGGCGGAAGCGGTGCGCAAAGCGGGCACCACCGACGTGGATGCAGTTAAAGACGCCATCATCGGCGTCACCGTGCCGAACCTTTCCGGCGGCTATGCGGCCATGATGCCCAACCATCACATCACCAAACCGGTGCTGATTGGTGAAATCCAGGACAACGGCCAGTTCGATATCGTCTGGCAAACGCCGTCGACCGTGGCGGGCGACGCCTGGTCTGACTATCTACCTGGCTCGCGTGACCTGATTGCCGATTGGCGCAAGCCGATGGAGTGCGGCAACTTTAACGTCGTCAACGGCTCGTGTGGCGGTAGCACCGCCGTAGAAGAAGCCGAAGCGGCATTGGCCGAGTAACGCGCTTTTTGAAATAACCCCTTGCTGCGTCGTTCACCACGGCGCGGCAAGGAGCACGCTATCTTTCCCTTTCAGATAACCAAAGGAAGAACCCTATGAGGCGTTTCCTTTCCTTGGCGCTGCTCTGCTTTTTGCTGGTGGGAGTTTCCCTCACCGCGCAGGCGCAAACGGACACCGCCAGTAGCCCGACCAATGACGCCGCCGCGCTCAAGCTGTTAGAAGCGTTAGACGTTGAGTCGTATACCGCTAAAGGCGAAGCCATCACCGCTATTTTACAAAGCGACGACGAACGCGCTCGTGAGTGGCTCCAGGCATTGCTGGATGGCCGCCTACAGCGCACCGAGGATGGCCGATTTGTGCTGGTGCTCGAGAACCGTGGTCGTGATTGGCCCGTCGCCGATGTGTTAACCGGCGAGGCGCTGGGCGAGATGTCCCGCCGCGACCTGGACCGTATCGGCATCAACAACAACCTGCGCAATCAGTTGCGCAGCGCCATTGCGGTCGTCGACCTCTACTCGCCCAATGTTGAGCGTCGGCGTACCTCCGCGGTGCGTTTATTGGGCGAAGTAGACGCAGAATTAGTACCGACGCTCAATGACTTGATTGAACAGGAAGAGGACGATCAGGTGCGTTCCAGGCTCTCCCAGGCGGTGGCGATTTATCGCGCTGAAGCGGGCGAGATGGCCGGCGTCGAAGCCCTCGACGGCAGTCTGCATCCGCGTTCACGCGTAGCGTTAAGCCGCGCGGCCAATAGCGACGACCCAGTAGTGGCCAATGCCGCCGCGGCTTCGCTGGCGGGTATCGAGCAGCAGCTTAAAATTAACCGCGGGCTGGAGACGCTCTATTTCGGTTTGAGCCTTGGCTCGGTGCTGGTACTGGCAGCGATTGGTCTGGCGATCACCTTCGGCGTCATGGGCGTGATCAACATGGCCCATGGCGAGCTGATGATGCTGGGGGCCTACACCACTTGGGCGATGCAGCAACTGTTGCCCGGCCAACCTGGTTTGGCGTTGATTCTCTCGATCCCTGCTGGCTTCATGGTCGCCGCACTGGCGGGTATTGCCATTGAGCGCGGAGTGATTCAATTCCTTAAAGGCCGCCCTCTTGAAACGCTGCTGGCGACCTTCGGGGTTAGCTTGATCTTGCAGCAGCTGGTGCGCACGGTGATTTCACCACTAAACCGCACCGTGATTACCCCCGAATGGATGAGCGGCTCACTGGTGGTTAACGATGCGCTGTCATTAACGCTCAACCGCATGTTCGTGCTCGGTTTCGCGCTGGTGGTGTTTGTCGGGCTAATGCTGATCATGCGTCGTACGCGGCTGGGGCTCGAAGTGCGTGCAGTCACCCAGAACCGCGCCATGGCACGCTCCATGGGCATTCGCGCCACGCGTGTGGATATCATGACGTTCGCGCTGGGCTCCGGCGTTGCCGGTCTTGCCGGTGTGGCGCTCTCCCAGCTCACCAACGTTGGCCCCAACCTGGGACAAAACTACATCATCGATTCGTTCATGGTGGTGGTGTTTGGCGGCGTGGGCAACCTGTGGGGAACGCTGGTCGCCGGGCTATCGCTTGGGGTGATCAATCAGGTGCTGGAACCCTGGGCCGGAGCGGTATTGGCCAAGATCATTGTGCTGGTCTTCATCATTCTATTCATTCAGAAACGCCCGCGTGGACTCTTCCCGCAGAAGGGCCGGGCTGCGGAGGGCTAAGCGATGACATCGACAATCTCATCAAGTGTGCAATCATCCCGTTTTTGGCTGACACGTCCGTTCAGTGAACGCTCCACACAGATTTTTTTAGGGGTACTGGTGGCGGCGCTGGCGCTGGTCACGCTGCTGCATGTGGCGGTGCCGCCGGATAACCCGCTTTATATCGGAGCGTATACCGTCAACCTGTTCGGCAAATACCTAAGCTACGCACTGCTGGCCGTGGCGGTGGATTTGGTATGGGGGTATCTGGGCATCTTGAGTCTGGGGCACGGCGCCTTTTTCGCCATCGGCGGCTACGCCATGGGCATGTACCTGATGCGCCAGATTGGCGATCGCGGTACCTACGGCCACCCGGTGTTACCGGACTTCATGGTGTTCTTGAATTGGGACAGCCTGCCGTGGTTCTGGCAAGGCTTTGATATGGCCTGGTTCGCCTTCGCCATGGTGCTGTTGGCGCCGGGCCTATTGGCGCTGGTGTTTGGTTTTCTGGCGTTTCGCTCACGGGTCACCGGGGTTTATCTCTCAATCATCACCCAGGCGCTGACGTTCGCGCTGATGCTGGCGTTCTTTCGTAATGAAATGGGCTTTGGCGGCAATAATGGGCTCACCGACTTCCGCGAAATTGTTGGCTTTGACTTGAGAAGTGACGCCACGCGCTTGGGATTGTTTCTGGCCACCGGCATTGCCCTGGCGCTGGGGTTTATTCTCTGCCGCGCGATAGTCACCAGCAAGCTGGGGCGGGTGAGTATTGCCACGCGTGACGCCGAAGCGCGCACCCGATTTCTCGGTTACCGGGTCGAGCGCTTTCAGCTATTTGTGTTCGTGGTGTCGGCCATGCTGGCGGGCCTGGCCGGGGCGCTCTACGTGCCCCAGGTGGGGATTATCAATCCCAGCGAGTTCTCACCGATTTTCTCTATCGAGATTGTGCTCTGGGTTGCCCTGGGCGGTCGCGCCACGCTGTATGGGGCGGTCATCGGTGCCATCCTGGTCAACTACGCGAAAACCATCTTTACCGGGGTGATGCCCGATGCCTGGCTGTTTGCGCTAGGGGCGATGTTCGTGCTGGTCACGGTGTTTCTGCCCAAAGGGGTCGCGGGGCTGTTTCACTACTTCAAGCGTCGCACGCGTGATGATCAAACAGGCGCTTCTGACTCCCCACGCGCGCACAAGGAGGCTTCCGCATGAGCTTGCTCCAATCGCTTTCCCAGCGTGACCGGGTGTTCGATTTTATGGCGCCTCAGGCGTCGCCGGTGGATGTACGCCACGGGCCTATCCTGTATATGGAAGATGTCACCGTCAGCTTTGATGGCTTTAAAGCCATCAATAACCTCAACCTGACCATCAACGATGGTGAGCTGCGCTGCATTATCGGCCCCAACGGGGCGGGTAAAACCACCATGATGGACATCATCACCGGCAAGACCCGCCCTACCAGCGGCAGCGTGTGGTTCGGCAGCCGTCATAACCTGCTCCACATGAACGAGCCTGATATCGCGAGCCTGGGCATTGGCCGCAAGTTTCAAAAGCCCACCGTGTTTGAAGCGCTCTCGGTATTTGAAAACCTGGAACTGGCCATGGCGGCAGACAAGCGGATTTTCCCTACACTTACCGCGCGCATGACCGGCGAGATCAAGGATCGCATCGACGAGGTGCTGGAAACCATTGGTCTGACAGCATTGCGCTATCAGCCAGCGGGCATTCTTTCCCACGGCCAGAAGCAGTGGCTGGAGATCGGCATGCTGTTGATGCAGCGCCCGCGTCTATTGCTGGTGGATGAGCCGGTAGCGGGGATGACCGAGCAGGAAATGGAGCGCACCGCTGAATTGCTCACAGGTCTTGCCGGTAAGCAGTCCGTGGTCGTGGTGGAGCATGACATGGGCTTTGTGCGCTCGATTGCCCGCCAGGTAACCGTGCTGCACCAGGGCAGTGTGCTGGCGGAAGGCACCATGGACCAGGTGTCCAGCGATCCTAGCGTGATAGAGGTGTATCTCGGCGCTGATGACGAGGAGGCTGCCTGATGCTAGCGATTGAAAAGTTGAACCAGTTTTATGGCGAAAGCCACACCCTTTGGGATCTGGATCTCGAGGTGCCTGCAGGCCAGTGTACCTGCGTGATGGGCCGCAACGGCGTGGGGAAAACCACGCTGCTAAAAGCAGTGATGGGCGAAGTAGCGGTTAAAAGTGGTGCACTGCGCTATAGCCCTGTTAGTAATAGTAAGGCCGCCAATCTGGACGCCAATAAAAGCAGTAAGGCAGGCGAGGTTGAGCTGACCAAACAGGCGGTGGAGGCACGTTCGCGGTTAGGGATTGGCTATGTGCCTCAGGGACGGCAAATTTTCCCGCTGCTCACCGTGGAAGAGAATCTGCGTACCGGTCTTGCCGCGCGCGGCGACGGGCTGAAAAAGATCCCGGAGCGGGTCTATGAGCTGTTCCCTGTGCTGAAAGAGATGAAGCACCGCCGAGGTGGGGACTTATCCGGTGGTCAACAGCAGCAGCTGGCCATTGGTCGGGCGCTGGTCATCGAACCCAAACTGTTGATTCTTGATGAGCCAGGCGAGGGGATTCAACCCAATATCGTCGCTCAGATCGGTCAGGTGATACGTAAGCTAATCGACGAGGATGGTCTTACGGTGCTGCTCGTTGAGCAGAAGCTGCCGTTTGCACGCAAATATGCGGATTGCTTCGTGATCATGGACCGTGGCCGCCCAGTCGCCAAAGGCGATATTAGCGAGCTTTCCAATGAGCTGATCAAGCAGCATCTGACGGTTTAAGTTATCCACACCCGGTTTAACGTCTTGGGTCGGGCTGAAAGGGAAGCGGCTCGGCTGACGAGACGATCTCAGCAAACAGGGGATGTGCCGGGTTGAGCATGTAATTGAGCTCTCTCGGCACGACGACGCTGGGGAGCGCTAGGGCTAAACTCTGGTCGGATGCCAGCCAGCCATCGCCCACGTCGTCGTTTTTGCGGGGAAAACGTGCTAGCAGCAATGAATGATAGTGCGTTCTACGGGTGTGGCAGATTGGCGCAATAAGCCGCTCCCATTGGCTATATAGGGCACCAGCCGGTAGAGTGATCGATGGTTTAAAATGACATTCACGAGACCTGCTAGAAAGCTCAGCTATGCGCCAAAAACGTGCTTTTACACTGCTCATTGCCTTGCCCCTTGCTGCCATACTGCTCTTGGGGGGATTTATATTTGGTCGTCAGGCGATGTCCGAGAACGAGGTGGATTTTGATGTCCAACATGCGTTGGCAACGGCTCTCGATACCTCCAGTGACATAGAACTTCAGCATCTTCAAAGCGTCAACTATGGCTACGGTGTGTGTGGTCTATACAAGACATCGTCAGCTGAAAAAGGCTTTGCGCCTTTTTATTACGACTCGGTCAACAGTCATCTCACGCTTGATATCAACTCCCAACGTTATCAGTCGAGCTGTGGCCTTGCGTCCATTTGTTCATAACGCCGTTGGGTATAAGTAAAGGCACTCGTCTACTCACCGTGAAGGAAAGGCAAATGCGAACCGTATTGAATAACGTTGTGTTGGGGCTTCTAACGCTCATGCTATCGGCCGGCAGCGTGCTCGCGGCGGAACCCGAGATTACTGACGCACGGTTAAGCCTGTTACCTGGGGATCTGCCTGGTGCTGGCTACTTCACTATTACCAATACCAGTGATGAGCCAATGGTGTTGGTAGGCGCCGAAAGTGACGCTTTCCACATGACTGAAATGCATGTGAGCAAGCATGAAGAGGGTGTTGCGAGCATGCACGCAGTGGATGAGGTCGAGGTAGCACCGGGTGAAGATTTCTCCTTTGCTCCTCAGGGATATCACCTGATGTTTATGCATAGAACGGTGTCGTTGGCTGAAGGCGATGAAGTAGAGGTGCTGCTTCATTTCGAAGATCAGCAACCGCTGCCGGTCACTTTCACGGTGGTTGCCCCCGGTTCACAATAAACACCTGCTTGGTTTGGATATTTGCCCATGTTCAAAAGGCTGTTTTTAACGATAGGGTTGCTGGGCTTGGTCGGCTGTAGCGAAGAGCGTTGGCGAACGACCGATATCTCCGAAATAATGCCTGTGCTCGATTTTGATTTGGTCAATGAGCAGGGGAGTGAGGTCGACGAAACCGACTACGCCGACAAAGCCAACCTGGTCTATTTCGGTTATACCCATTGTCCGGATATTTGTCCTATTACCCTGGCCAACTTGGCGACCGCGATAAGGCAGCTTGATGCTGATGCGCGCGAGCAGATACAGGTGTTGTTCATTACAGTCGACCCCGAGCGCGATACGCCCGAAGTGTTGCGTCTTTATACTGACGCATTTGGACCTGAGTTTTCGGGCCTGACGGGCGACAGGGAAGATATCGACGCCGTGGCTAACCGGTACCGCATTAGCTACTCATACGGTGATGCGAATGCCAACGGTCACTACGACGTTACCCATACAAGCGCCGTGTTTGCGTTTGATCAGCAAGGTGACGCCAAGTTCATGATCCGTGAAAACGACACGACAGAATCCATCGTTGCAGATATCAGGCAGTTGATCTCCTCTCGCTAATAACCAGCGTCATCCTATCATTGCGTTAGTGTGGCTAGTGTTCCGAGTGGGCCTCGGGAGGCGCCGTTGGAGCTTGGCGCGCCCGGCGCCGCTCCAGGCGCTGGGTGATCACGCCGTAACGCGGGCCTGCCAAAAACGCGAGCATCAAGAAGACGCCGGTCATCACCGCCATCATGCCGCCGATAGAAACATTCCAGTAAACAGCAAGGTAATAGCCTGAAATGCTGGAAGCAATCGAGATAAAGGCGCCAATGATGAACATGGCCCATAGCCGGTCGGTCAACAGGTACGCCGCCGAAGGCGGCACAATCGCAAAGGCGATAAACAGCACCGCGCCCACCGCATCAAACGCGGCAACCGCCGTAGAACTGGTTAACATCAGCAATACATAGAACAGCAGCGTCGGCATAAACCCCAGGGTTTTAGCCAAGGCCGGGTCGAAGGTCGAGATCTTTAACTCTTTATAGAACAAGACGATAAATCCATAGTTGAAGGCGGTCATGATGCCCATGGTAATGACCGCCTTAGGAATATGGATTCCCCATAGCTCGGTCGTGTCTAGCCATACAAAGCCGATTTCACCTAGCAGTACGGTGTGCGTATCAATATGCACATCGTGGGCGTAGATATTGAGTAACAACACGCCAATAGAGAAAAGCGCAGGGAAAACAAGCCCAATGGCGGCATCCTGCTTAACGCGCTTGGTACTGGCCAGGGCCTCGGTCAGCAGTACGGTCAATAGGCCAGTCAGCGCGGCGCCGACGAGCTGAACAAGTCCGCTTTGCTGATGAGTGAGCAACCACACCACTACGATCCCGAAGACAATCGAGTGGCTAATGGCATCCGAGAGCATGCTGTTCCCGCGCAAGACCAGAAACGTTCCTACTGCCGAAGAGGCAATGCCGACCATGGCTCCCACCAGCATAATCTGTAGGGCGCTACTGTTGAGTATGTCCGCTATCATGAAGTCGTTTCCTCAAACGCCGCGACCACTTTTTTCGCTTCCTCATAACCGGCTGCTGTCAGCCCCCAGCGAGCCTTGCCAGGCGATGCTTGGCCCGCGTGTGTGCGGGTGAGATAGCCTTGGCGCTTGAGTCGGCGAAGGGTGATGCGTGACCACCAGGTAGCTTGCAAGCGAGGGCTGGCGCTGCCCTCGGGATGTTTGTAGAAAGCATAAAGCAGCTGCTGCTTGTGTAACCGACCTTTCTGCCGGTAGTGCTTGATAATGCCCCAGATCAGGCCTCGCCCCGGTGCTAACGCCAATGACGTCAGCACGATCACCGTGGCCGTAAGAACGATGAGTGGACCTGTCGCCAACCCCCGCGACAAGGTGCTGATGGTCGCACCAGAGATGCCGCTAACTACGCCGACACCTGCGGCAATGACCAGCATGCCGCCGAGGTGACGGCTCCATTGGCGGGCGGCGGCTGCGGGCGCCACGATCATGGATGCCATCAAGATGACCCCGACCATTTGCAGCCCGACTACCACCGCCAGGGCCACCATGGCAGTCAGCAGCGCTTCGATGGTGGCCACTGGCATGCCCAGCGTGCGGGCATACTCGGCATCGAAGGTGACTAACTTGGCCTGTTTCCACAGCAAGGCAATGAGTGTGAGCGTGGCTAGGGTGATGGCGCCCATTACCCACAGGTCTGAGCGCAAGGTGGCGGCGGCTTGGCCAAATAGAAACGCTTCCAGGCCACCCTGGGAGGCGTTGTTAGTGCCCTGTATATAAGTTAACAGCACAATACCGACGGCAAAGAAGATACTTAAACAGATGCCGAGGCCCGCATCGGTTTTCAGTCGACTCATGCGCGTCAGCATCAGCATGGTCAGCGCTGCCAACGAGCCGGTGACCAATGAGCCAATAATAATGCCGCCTATCTCGCGGCTGCCAGTGATGATGAAGCTTAGACATATACCGGGGAGTGCGGCGTGAGAAATGGCGTCTCCCAGCAGGCTCTGGCGGCGCAGCACTGCAAAGCAGCCCAGCGGGCCGCTGATCAGCCCTAGCAACGAGGCGCCAATGACGACATTTTGAAAGGTGTAATCAGATAGAAGATCGAGCCACTGCATGGTTATTGCCCCTTTGCGGTGGGCAACATTAACGCATCATTGTCGTTAAGCAGGGCGATTTGGCCGCCATAGGCCTGGCGAAGATGATTGATGTCAAACACATCGTCGGTGTTGCCGCTGGCAATGACGCGCACATTGAGCAGCAATAGCCAGTCGAAATAGCTGCGCACCGTCTGCAGGTCGTGATGTACGACAATGACCGTCTTGCCGTCATCACGTAGGCGACGCAGGATATCGATGATCGCGCGCTCGGTGGTGGCATCCACACCGGCCATCGGTTCGTCGAGAAAATAAACATCTGCCTGTTGAACTAGCGCGCGGGCGAGAAAAACCCGCTGCTGCTGCCCGCCGGACAATTGGCTGATCTGGCGGTCGGCAAAGGCACTCATGCCGACCATTTCCAAGGCTTCCAGCGCCTCTTGGCGCTCCTTACGGCCGGGCCGTCGAAACCAGCCCAGGCGACCGTAAAGGCCCATGGTCACCACATCCAGCGCAGTGGTAGGAAAGTCCCAGTCAACGCTGGAGCGCTGTGGTACATAGCCCACCCGCTTGCGCTGCGACGCATAAGGCTGACCATGCACCAATACCTCGCCCGAGAGTGTCGGCACCAGCCCGAGCAGGCTTTTGATTAGCGTGCTTTTGCCCGCACCATTCGGGCCGACAATGCCCGCCATGACGCCAGCAGGCACCTCCAGGTTAATATCCCAAAGCACCGGCTGGTTATGGTAGCTAACGGTCAGTTGTCGGGTGCTGAGCGCCGTGTCTGTTGGGCTGGGGTTTGCCATGTGTGATTTGCCTACCTTGCTCAGTGAGCGAGTTCCCATTCGTCAGCCCAGTCGGTCAGCGGGTCTGGCAGGGGCGCAAGCGTCCCACCCAATGCGTCGACAATGTGCTGAGTGTTGCGATAAATCATACCCATGTAGGTGCCGTCAACGGTGCCTGTATCGCCCATGGCATCCGAATAAAGTTCACCGCCAATCGCCACGTCGTGGTCACGCTGGCGTGCCGCATCAATCACTGCCTGGATCGTGCGAGGATTAATGGTGCTCTCGATGAATACGGCGGGAATCTCACGCTCCACCACGGTATCCGCCATGCTGCGAATATCGGCTATACCCGTTTCGGTTTCGGTGCTGATCCCTTGAATACCTTCTACCTCAATGCCATACGCGCGGCCAAAATAGTTGAACGCGTCGTGAGCAGTCACCAGAACACGCTGTTGCTCGGGGATGCTGGCGATACTTGTCTTGACCCATTCATGCAGCGCAAGCAGTTGGGCTTGGTAGCGCTCGGTGTTGGCCTCGATGGTGTCGGCACAGGCCGGACGCGCCTCGCTGAACGTCTCGCTTAGTGCGGGTAAGGTTTGCGCCCATAACGAGACGTCCATCCATAAATGTGGGTCAATCCCATAGACATCCTGTGACGTAATCAACGAACTGGGGTCGATGGAGGCCGGCGACACTGCCAGTGTCGGTGTGCGCTGGGAGAAATTTTCCAGCACCGAACCCAATTGGCCCTCTAACGAGTAACCCGAATAAATAATCTGCTCTGCCCCACGCAAAGTGGCCACGTCGCTGGCACTCGCCTGGTAAAGATGGGGATCTACCCCAGGGCCCATCATGGCTTCAACGCTGACGCACTCGCCACCGACTTCTTGAGCGACATCGGCAATCATGCCAATGGTCGTCACGACATTTAACGGCGCCTCTTCAGCGGACGCTAATGTGCTGAGTGGAAGTAGTCCCAGGAGTGCCATTGCATACTTTGTTGCCATGATTAAGCTCCAAGCGTCGAGTCAGGGTGAGCAAGTATTGAGCAGTGATATTAGGTTTGCATGGAGTAAGAAGTATAGCCTTGGCTAAGTTTCTTGCGTATAGACGGCAATGTCAAGGTGAGTGCAGCGCTTTCATGACTCGCTTGAAAGAGGGAGCAATGAAGGGTCAGGCGCCCGTATCGCGCCAGTATTTCGCGCGTATGTACTTTACGCACGCGTAGCTTAGGCGAATGTTCCATGATGGGGCAGTTGATTATTTTAATGACCCTGATTGGTGCATATAAACGATGGTGCCGATAGCGAAGGTCTTTTATACCGCTAATGTGAGCATGAGAATGACCGCTAGGGCTCATTTTCACCATTTTGGCGCACAAATTGCATTTATATGGCAATCGCTTACTGAAAAGGCAGCCTTTGCTACCCATGACCCAGTACGAACTCGTAACACCGCCGGTTACTTCTGGTCACCGCTTTGATGAAGGCCGCCACTGGGCAGCATCACTGGCGCTCACTTTTGCCCAACGCGAAGGCGTTACGCGGCTCACCCAGGCGCGCCATGAGGGGCCACTGCGCGTGCAGCGGCCGTTTTACCCGGAAGGCCGCTCAGGTGCATGCCATGTATACGTGCTTCACCCGCCAGGGGGCTTGGTGAGTGGCGACGCATTGACGGTGAGGGCACATATCGAGTCCGGCGCGCATGCGCTGTTAACCACCCCCGCTGCCAACAAACTATATAAGGCAGACAGCCAGGGCGTGGCATGGACCCAGCACACCCACCTCAGCGTTGACGATGGCGGCACCCTTGAGTGGTTGCCCCAGGAAACCATTGCGTTTGATGGCTCTAAAGGCGAGCAGCGCACGCATATTGATCTGCATGGCAGCGCGCGTTGCTTGGGCTGGGAGGTGATGGCATTGGGTCGGCCAGCAAGCGATTTACCCTATATATCCGGCCGTATTGAACAGCATTTTCGCTTAACGCTGGATGGCAAGCCGCTGTGGCTTGAACGCCAGCCGCTCGATCCGTTGCACCCGCGTTTTAGCGGACGATGGGGGCAGGGCGGCGCTACCGTACAGGCCACGCTATGGGCGGTGGGTATCAATGATGCGCCCGCGGCCGTCGAGGCGCTGCGCGATGCACTGCCGGACAATCCTCGTTGGGCGGTGACCGTGCGTCAGGGTGTGCTGCTGCTACGTTACCTAGGTTGTTCCCGTAATGAAGCCTGGGCGCTATGCGAGCAGGCCTGGCATGTGCTGCGCCCCCGGTGGATTGAGCGCGAGGCTCACACGCCGCGGATTTGGCTAACCTGAACAACCTTATGGTTCTACTGTTGATGTTACCTATTGTGATGCGGAGAAACGCCCCATGGAATTAACCCCGAGAGACAAAGACAAGCTGTTGTTGTTTTCTGCTGCCCAACTGGCAGAGCGTCGTAAAGCGCGTGGCTTGAAGCTCAACTACCCCGAAGCGGTGGCGCTGATCAGCTTTGAGATTATGGAAGGTGCTCGGGATGGGCGAAGCGTCGCGGACTTGATGAGCTATGGCCGCGAGATACTCAGCCGCGAGGACGTGATGGACGGCGTGGCCGACATGGCCGATGAGGTGCAGGTTGAAGCCACTTTCCCTGACGGTACTAAACTCGTGACCGTTCACACGCCAATCAATTAGTCATCAGCAACCAGGAGGCTGCCATGATTTCCAGCCCAATGATTCCAGGGCAGTATCAGTTAAAAGAAGGTGATATTGAGCTATGTGCTGGGCGCGAGCGGATTAGCGTCGAGGTGGCGAATACCGGCGACCGACCCGTTCAAATCGGTTCCCACTACCATTTTGCCGAAGCCAACCCCGCATTAGTGTTTGACCGCGCCAAAACGCGTGGCTACCGGCTGGATGTGGCCGCAGGCACGGCGATCCGCTTTGAGCCCGGCCAGTCCCGCGAAGTCACGCTGATCCCCTTTGTCGGCAAGCGCGAAATTTACGGCTTTCGGGGCGATGTCATGGGTGCGCTCGATGGAGGTAAACAATGAAGCCGACCAACAAGATCAGTCGGCAAGCCTATGCCGATATGTACGGCCCCACGGTTGGCGACCGGGTGCGCCTGGGCGATACCGAGCTGTGGATTGAAGTCGAAAAGGACGCCACCCACTACGGCGATGAAGTGAAGTTCGGCGGCGGCAAGGTGATCCGCGACGGCATGGGCCAAAGCCAGCGGGCTGACGAGACGGTGATGGATACCGTGATCACCAATGCGTTGATTCTCGACTGGTGGGGCATTGTCAAAGCTGACGTAGGCATTCAAAACGGTCGCATTGCGGCAATTGGCAAAGCCGGCAACCCGGATGTGCAGCCTGATGTCGAGATCGTGATTGGGCCTGGCACCGAAATCATTTCCGGTGAAGGCAAGATTCTGACCGCGGGCGGCATCGACTCGCATATTCATTTCATCTGCCCTCAGCAGATAGAAGAAGCGCTGATGAGTGGCGTCACCACCATGCTGGGTGGCGGCACTGGCCCGGCGACCGGCACCAATGCCACCACCTGCACTCCCGGCGCCTGGCACATTGGCAAGATGCTTCAGGCGGTGGACGACATGCCGATGAACATCGGCTTTCTGGGCAAAGGCAACGCCAGCCTGCCTGAATCCCTTGAACAACAGCTCAACGCGGGTGCCATGGGCCTCAAGCTGCATGAGGATTGGGGCACCACGCCAGCGTCGATCAATAACTGCCTTAACGTGGCCGATGCGTACGATGTACAGGTGGCGATCCATACCGATACCCTGAATGAATCCGGCTTTGTGGAAGATACCCTGGCGGCGTTTAAAGAGCGCTGTATTCACACCTACCATACCGAAGGGGCAGGCGGCGGCCATGCGCCGGATATTCTTACCGCCTGCTCGAAAGCCTACGTGCTGCCGTCCTCCACCAACCCCACGCGGCCCTACACGGTCAACACCATCGACGAGCACCTCGATATGCTGATGGTCTGCCATCACCTTGACCCCAATATTCCTGAAGACGTGGCCTTCGCCGACTCACGCATTCGTCGCGAAACCATCGCTGCCGAGGATATTCTGCATGATCTGGGCGTGATCTCGATGATCGCCTCTGATTCGCAAGCCATGGGGCGCGTGGGTGAGGTGGTCTGCCGTACCTGGCAAACGGCGCACAAGATGAAAGTGCAGCGCGGCCTGCTGCCGGAAGACGAAGCCCTGGGCGCCGATAACCTGCGCGCCAAGCGCTATATCGCCAAGTACACCATCAATCCGGCGATTACCCATGGCATTGCCCACGAGGTCGGCTCTATTGAAGTCGGCAAGCTGGCGGATATGGTGCTTTGGAAGCCCGCCTTTTTTGGTGTGAAGCCAGCGATGATTTTAAAAGGCGGCATGATTGCGGCGGCGCCCATGGGCGACCCCAATGCGTCGATCCCGACGCCGCAGCCGGTGCATTACCGCTATATGTTTGGCGCTTTCGGCCGGGCGGCGAGCCAAACCCGGCTCAGCTTTGTCAGCCAGGCCGCGCTTAATGCAGGCATTAAAGAGACCCTTGGGCTCAATAGCGAACTGGCAGCGTGTAAAAACGTGCGCCAGGTGCGCAAGCAGGATATGAAGCACAACGATGCTTGCCCCGAGCTAAGCGTTGACCCGCAAACCTATGAAGTGCGCTGCGATGGCGAACTGCTGACTTGCGAGCCCGCCACCGAGCTGCCGCTGGCCCAGCGCTATCATTTGTTTTAATTGAGGCTATTTCATTTAGGTAGAGGTGAAGCGGGTAGGTCGTAGAGAGGGTCTTTTGCCATGGCCGGAAAATGTTCCATACATTTCCGGCATTTCCGCCATCCATGGCGGTCAGATGGCAAAAGTAGCGTGCAGGGAGGTATTCACAGCGCCCTCTCGTAGGCCTACCCGCGGCACAATCTCATAGATAGCGAAAGGACGGTAGAGATGCTGAAACTGATAGAACGCTTAGGGCCAGTGGAGGCGAGTGCCGCCAGCGACACGCTCACGTTGCCCTTTGAGCTACGCATTCGCGGGCGTTTGAAAGCCAACAGCGATAGTGGCCGCGAGCTGGGGCTGTTCCTGGATCGCGGCCCAGTGTTGCGTAGCGGTGAAGGCCTGAAAGCCGAAAGCGGCGAGGTGATCCGCGTATGCGCCGCTGTCGAGCCGGTGGTTACCGCGCGAGTAAGTGCTGGCTTACCGCTGGCGCGGCTGGCCTACCACTTGGGCAATCGTCACGTGCAGTTGGCGCTGGGTGAAGATGAAATAGGCGGCTGGGTGCGCTTCCCGCCAGACCACGTGCTGGAAGAACTCGCCGAGCTGCTGGGTGCCGAGCTGGAGCACCACAACGCCACCTTCGACCCGGAACCGGGGGCTTATAACCAGGTGGGCGGCGGGCACGCTCATTCTCACGACCACGATCACGGCCATTCTCACGACCACGGGCATGACCATGAACACGGGCATGAGCATCACCATGCCCACTGATAGAGTGACAGTAGAAAGCCAACACGATGAGTTGGCCCTGCTGGGCTTGATGCAACTGGTAAGCCCCGCGCTGCCCATCGGCGCCTTTGCTTTTTCGCAAGGCCTGGAGAGTGCGTTTGAACTGGAGTGGGTTCGCGATGAGCCAAGCCTTGCCGACTGGCTAAGCGGGGTGCTGGAAGACGGCCTGACGCGCTGTGAACTGCCGGTGCTGGCGCGACTGTATCAAGCATTCGATCAAGCAGACCGCGACGCGGCGAGCGAAACGATCGCCGCGTGGGATGAGTGGCTGGCCGCTACTCGCGAAACCGCTGAGCTTGCCGCTGAAGACAGCCGTCTGGGGGCCTCATTAAAGCGCCTACTAGGCAGCTTGGACTTGTTGCCCAGCGAGCAACAACGTTCAAGTGAGGGCTTACTATCGCCCTTGCTACCGTCCCAGCCGGGCTATGTGACGCTGTTTGCTTACACTGCTCATTCACGAAGCGTGTCCGTGCGCCATACACTACTGGGCTTTGCCTGGGCGTGGCTTGAGAACCAGCTAGCGGTAGCCTGTAAAGCGTTACCGCTGGGCCATACCGCCGCTCAACGAATTATTGAGCAGTTGCGCCCAGAACTGGTTAGGGCGGTAGAGGTAGCGCTAACGCTCGATGATGACGACCTTGGCCCCGTGCTGCCCGGTTTGGCGCTGGCCAGCGCCTTGCACGAAACCCAATATTCACGCCTGTTTAGAAGTTAAATAGTGAGAAATCAAATAACGTTGAAATTAATGAGGAAAGAACGATGACGCATTGTTTACGCATTGGGGTGGGCGGCCCGGTGGGCTCTGGTAAAACCGCGCTGCTCAAGCAGCTCTGTCTGGCACTGCGCGACTACTACGATATTGCCGTGGTTACGAACGATATCTATACCCGCGAAGACGCCGATTTCTTGCTTAAGCACGATGCGCTGCCAGCGGATCGCATACTGGGCGTGGAGACGGGCGGCTGCCCGCACACCGCGATTCGCGAAGACGCCTCCATGAACCTGGCGGCCATCGATGAACTACAGGCACGACATCCCAAGCTGGAACTGGTGATGGTCGAGTCCGGAGGAGATAACCTGTCGGCCACGTTCAGCCCTGAGCTTTCTGATCTTACGCTCTATGTGATCGACGTATCCGCGGGAGATAAAATTCCCCGTAAAGGGGGGCCGGGCATTACCAAGTCAGATCTGCTGATCATCAACAAGATCGATATTGCTGAACAGGTGCATGCGTCATTAGAAGTGATGGAGCGGGATTCGAAGAAAATGCGCGGCGAACGGCCCTTCGTCTTCACCAATCTGTATGACGGTGTAGGGCTTGAAGAGATTATCCGCTTTATCCTCGACAAGGGAATGTTGGATGAGCGCCGCCCCCAGGTCGCGGTGACCGTTAGCTAGTATCATTTCGCTTATGTTATAGCGGGTCAATCGACCCGCGTGATCGGCTGACGGCGTGGATCAACATGCCATGGCAGGCCAAGGCGTTTATTGCGTTCAAGTTCGGCAATCACCTGGGCGCCCAGTAATAAAATAACGGCGCCCACTTCCAGGCTAATCAGCACAATCACCAGCGCCGCCAACGAGCCATACACGGCGTTTACAAACGACAGATTGGCGAA
Organism: Vreelandella sulfidaeris; assembly: GCF_042429665.1. Classification (GTDB taxonomy): domain Bacteria; phylum Pseudomonadota; class Gammaproteobacteria; order Pseudomonadales; family Halomonadaceae; genus Vreelandella. Next base: position 361,699 of record NZ_JBHMAC010000013.1, read on the forward strand.
ATAGTAAACCAGCAGCAGCCTCACCCCTTCCCACATCAGCGCGGCTACAAATCCGCCCACTAGTGCCCGATGTAGGGCGATACGAACCACCGGTAACACTTTATAGATAGCGCTGAAAAGCAGAAAAACGCCCACGAAACTGGTCAGGTTAAGTACCGTTCCTGATAACCCCGCTAGCGGTAGCTGCCGATCAAACAGCATCATGACTAAGGTATTAAGTGAGCTGGCAAGGGTGACCACCAGTGTCAGCATCATCAGCCCCGCACCCAGCACGAGCATGAAGGCATAGGGGAGCATCACCGAGACCCAGGCACTGCGCTTGATATGTGGGCTTTCCGGCGCGTGGAAAATGATCGCAAGCGCGTCTTCCAGCATACGAAAAGCGAACGAGCTAAAGAGAAGCAGGATAGGAAAACTGAGAATGCCGATCACATCGCGTGAATCTAGCAGGCTGCGCACGGCTTCCAGTAGTACCTCGGCATGAGCAGGCGCCATATGGCGTGCCTGTATCGCCAGAACGCCTAACAATTGCTCTTCATCTACCACTTGAGTCAACAGCACGGAGAGTAGGGCGAATAGCGGGACGATAGACAGCAGGATGTTGTAGCCCACGCCACCAGCCAACAAAATGCCGCGATTTCTGAGGAAATTGCACACTACCCGCCAGGCAAAGTAAGCCAACTGAGGTAACAGTAGCGAGATTGAGTTAATTAAACGGGATGTGCGAATCATGGCTTGCCACTCTCCTTGTACGCTAAGGCCATGATACGCTGATAGCGATAGCAAAGAACAAGCGCCAGGCAATGGTCTAGCCGGGATTCTGGTAATGAAGGCTGAAGGATAGAGTTGGCAACAGACAAAAAGGTCGCCCTGATCAGGCGGTAGAAAAGATCAGGGCAACCGAAGAACCGTGGTTAGCATCTTGCTAAAACGGGCCATCCCTGGCCACCACTCGTCCACCATGAACGTCTTCGCGGTTTACTACCTTAACCTAGGTTATGGGTAGTGTAATTGGCAGGTAAATAATTGCGCATAAAGTAAAAAAACGCCAAAAGTGTTTAAAGTTGACACATGCCAGGCCGATAAATAGTCCGCTTATTAACAAAATAATATTTCTCTTAAGTCGGATTCTGGAAGGAACACAATGGCTACAACGAATACAAATGCTAAACGAGGCCTGGGGTTGCAAGCCAAGGTACTGCTGCTGGTATTACTGCCTGTTTTAATCGTGACGCTTGCCTTGGAAACATTTAGTGCATTTCATACCCGTCAAGATACCTATGACTCACTGAGTGAACAACGAGCGCTATTGATTGAAGAGCGCCGAGAATCGGTACGCGACATTGTGCAAATGGCGACTAGCGCCATCGCACCTATTTATGAGCAAGCCGGTGCTAACGACCAAGAAGCCAAAGCCCGAGCCGCTGAGATACTGCGGGCTATGCGCTTTGATGGCGAAAACTATATTTTTGTATACGCAGAGGATGGCACCAACGTGGTGTTGCCGCTGTCGCCAGCCCGTGAAGGCACGGATCTAAGCGATTTGCAGGCGCCTGATGGCACCTATATCGTGCGCGACTTTATCTCGGTTGGCCAAGGGGGCGGCGGTTACTACGAATACCCATGGGAATATCCAGGTACCAACGAACCACAGCCTAAACTCTCTTATATTGGTCAGCTAGAAAAATGGGGCTGGGTCGTCGGCGCGGGGGTTTACATCTCTGACGTGGATGAGGTGATGGCCGCCATAGAAGCCGATGCGGCCGCTGATTTGCGCAGAGGTATTATTTTTGCATCGTTATTGGGGCTGGTACTGTTTTCAATCATTGCTCTGATCGCTTTTGGCTTTGTTCGGCGCACGCTGGGGCCCATTCGGCGCACCACTGCCGCGATGCACGATATTGCCCAAGGGCGCGGTGACTTAACCCGTCGCTTGGCGGTTGAAAGCGGCGACGAAATTGGCGAGCTTAGCACGCAGTTCAACGCCTTTGTGGCGCGGATGCAGGACACCTTGCGCGATGTGCGCACCAGCACGCTTAGCGTACATCAGGCGGCCAGTGAAATTTCACAAAGCTCTGAAGAGCTTGCTACTCGTACCGAACAGGCGGCGGCTAACCTTCAAGAAACCTCCGCTTCCATGGAAGAGATCACCTCGACCGTTAATCACAGTGCCGACAACGCTCAGCAGGCCAACCAACTGGTACTGTCCACTGCTGAAGTCGCCCGTGAAGGCGAAAGCGCAATGGGGCAGGTCGAGAGCACCATGCAGGATATTAACGATTCGGCAGCGCGTATCAGCGATATCATCAGCATGATCGACTCCATTGCGTTCCAGACCAATATCCTGGCGCTTAACGCCTCGGTTGAAGCCGCGCGGGCGGGTGAACATGGGCGTGGCTTTGCGGTAGTCGCGCAGGAAGTGCGCGTGTTGGCGAGCCGCTCCAGCGATGCGTCCAAAGAAATTCGCGCGCTTATCGATGCGTCGGTTCAGCATACCAATTCTGGTGCGAAGCTGGTGCGCAATGCTGGCGAGACCATGCGTGAGATTGTTGAAAGCGTGGCGAAAGTCACCGATGTAATCGGCGAAATCACCGCCGGTGCTAAAGAGCAAAGCGCTGGTATCGGTCAGATCAACACCGCCGTGGCTGAAATGGATACCATGACGCAGCAGAACGCTGCGATGGTGGAGGAATCAACGACCGCTGCCGCCAATATGCGTAATCATGCGGAGCGTCTAAGTCAGTTGATTAACACTTTCGTGCTTGGCGAAGACGCACCTACGCAACAGCGCCAAGCGTTAGCCTCACCTGGCAGTGCCAATAATGCGCTAAAGCGTCCGGCGCTTTCTGCACAGTCTTCAGCAGCCCAGTCTTCAACTACACGGCCTTCCACAACACGGGCTTCAGAAGATGACTGGGAAGCGTTCTGACACGCTGAGTAAGGCAATAAATAGCCAGACTTAATAAGTGATGAAAAACGGGGCTTGCCACTTGGCAAGCCCCGTTGCGTTTACGCTGTCGGTTTAGCTGGCCTGTTGCTTGACCAGCTTTTCCTCCAACATGATGACGGCCCGTCGTGCCAGCGGCGAAAGCTCGGTATCCTCGCGCGCCAGTGTGGCCACCAAGCGTTGTTTCATTGAGCGTGCCCAGAAGGTTTCCAGGTGTCGGCAGGTGGCCGCTGCGGCCGCTTCTTCATCGCGACCACCCTCCAGATTAGCGGCGATCTGGTTGGTCATATGAATTAAATTGGTATCGTTGTGCGACGACATGGCGACTTTCCTCAACGTTGGGCAATAGCCGCCGTCATGGGGCGGTGATAAATCAAATGGCGTCCTGGCCGGGCAAAACCTGCCAGCAGCAGCCCCGAGGCCTGGGCCTGCTCTACGGCCAGGGCGGTAGCCGCCGAGACAGCTACCAGGGCACCAATACCCGCACTGGCACACTTATGGACCATTTCGTAGCTGGCGCGGCTGGTAACCAACACGAACCCTTGGCTGAGCGGGAGGGCCTCGCGGGCGAGAGCGCCGATCAGTTTGTCCAGCGCGTTGTGACGCCCGACATCCTCGCGCACGCGTTGAATGCGGCCCTGGGCATCGCACCAAGCGGCCCCATGGCTGGCCCCCGTCGCCGCCTGCAGCGGCTGGTGGGCGCCCAACATGTTGAGGGAGTGCTGGATGGCGGCATCGCTAAGCGAAGGCGCCGTGACATGTGGAATCGGCCGTATTGCCTGTTCCAGACCTTCGGTGCCACATAGCCCGCATCCCGTGCGCCCGGTCATGCTGCGCCGCCGTTGCTTGAGCTCGGCCATTCGTTGGCTGGCAATGGTCAGATGAACAGCGAGGCCTTGAGGCTCTTCGTGTACTTCCAGGTCGTAGCATTCGTTGACGTTGGCCAGGATACCTTCAGAAAGGCTGAAGCCTAGTGCAAAGTCCTCAAGATCCGCCGGACTGGCCATCATTACCGCATGAGAGATGCCGTTGTAGACCAGAGCCACTGGTGTTTCCAGAGCCAGAAGGTCTTCCTGGGGAGCGGCGTACCAGCCGGAAGTGCCGCGGCGTACTTCCACTGGCTGCCGTGTCAGGGCTGTCTCCACGCTCGTCTCCAGCCCTGGCACCGAGCCGTCTGTATGTGCTGCGCTCATGGCATCTCCTGATGGGCCTTGCCCAGATGATCACGCTGAGCCAGGTCGAAGGCGCTAAACCGCTGCTGCCAGGCAGAGGGTTGGCTGACTTTTTCCACCTGCACCGCCGTGACCTTGTATTCGGGGCAGTTGGTGGCCCAATCAGAGTTATCGGTGGTGATCACGTTGGCACCACTGCCAGGGTGGTGGAAGGTGGTGTAGACCACTCCTGGCTGCATGCGCTCGCTAAGCCGTGCGCGTAATACCGTCTGGCCCGAGCGGCTGGTAATGCCCAGCCAGTCGCCGTCGCGCACGCCGCGAAGCTCCGCATCGCTGGGGTGCAGCTCCAACACGTCCTCGTTGTGCCACTGCTGGTTGTCGGTACGCCGGGTCTGGGCGCCTACGTTGTACTGGCTGAGAATCCGCCCTGTGGTCAGTAGCAGTGGGAAGCGGCGGTTGGCACGCTCCTCGGTGGCCACATACTCGGTAATCGCAAAGCGACCCAGGCCAATCGGGAAATCGAACTCGTGCATGGTCGGCATGCCGTGTGGATTGGCATCGTTACACGGCCATTGCAGGCTGCCGTACTCTTCGAGCTTGGTGTAGCTCACCCCAGTAAAGCTCGGCGTCAACTGGGCGATTTCATCCATGATCTCGGAGGGATGCGTGTAGTGCATCGGGTAGCCCAGCGCGTTGGCGAGGTCCTGAGTGATTTCCCAATCCTGCTTGCCCGCCACCGGCGGCATGACCTTACGCACTCGGTTGATGCGCCGTTCGGCGTTGGTGAAAGTGCCGTTCTTCTCCAGAAAACTCGACCCTGGCAGCAGCACGTGGGCGAACTTGGCCGTCTCGTTCAAGAAGATATCCTGCACGATCAAGCAATCCAGCGAACGCAGCGCCGCCTCAACATGTTGGGTGTTAGGGTCGGACTGGGCGATATCCTCGCCCTGCACATAAAGTGCCTTGAAGCTGCCTTCGATGGCGGCATCAAACATATTGGGAATCCGCAGCCCCGGTTCGTTGTCCAGTTTTACGCCCCATACGGCCTCGAAACGGCCACGGGCGATGGGGTCAGCCACGTGCTGGTAGCCCGGCAGTTCGTGCGGGAATGAGCCCATGTCGCACGAACCCTGCACGTTATTCTGGCCACGTAGCGGGTTCACACCCACGCCTTCGCGGCCAATATTGCCGGTCGCCAGGGCCAGGTTGGCGATACCCATGACCATGGTGGAGCCCTGGCTGTGCTCGGTCACGCCCAGGCCGTAGTAGATCGCGCCGTTGGGAACGGTTGCGTAAGTGCGCGCCGCCTGACGCACGGCTTCGGCGGGCACGCCGGTGATGGCTTCGCTTGCCTCCGGGGAGTGGCGCTCTTCACTGATAAATGCACGCCAGCTCTGGTAGGCCTCGGTGTCGCAGCGCTTGGCCACGAACTCCTTGTCCTCAAGCCCTTCGGTGATGACCACGTGGCCCAGTGCGTTGACCAGCGCCACGTTGGTGCCCGGGCGCAGCGGCAGATGCTGGGCCTCGCCCAGGTGCGGGGTCTTGAGCAGATCGATATAGCGTGGGTCGGCGACGATCAGCTTCGCACCCTGGCGCAGGCGCTTACGCATCAGCGAGCCAAACACGGGGTGGGCGTCGGTGGGATTAGCGCCAATGACGATAATCGCGTCAGACTTCATCACCGAGTCAAAGGTCTGGGTGCCCGCCGATTCGCCTAGGGTGGTTTTCAAGCCGTAGCCCGTCGGCGAGTGGCAGACTCGCGCGCAGGTATCGGTGTTGTTGTTGCCAAACGCCGCGCGGATCAGCTTCTGCACCAGGTAGGTCTCTTCGTTGGTGCAGCGCGACGAGGTAATACCGCCGATGCTCTCGCGGCCATGCTCGGTCTGAATCGATTTCAAGCGGCTGGCGGCAAAGCCAATGGCCTCTTCCCAGCTGGCCTCGCGCCAGGGCTGGTCGATGCTATCGCGGATCATGGGAGTGGTCAGGCGGTCCGGGTGCGACGCGTAGCCAAACGCAAAGCGCCCCTTCACGCAGGAATGGCCGTGGTTGGCGTCACCGCCCTTGTAAGGCACCATGCGCACCAGCTTATCGCCCTTCATCTGGGCCTCGAACGAGCAGCCCACACCGCAGTAGGCGCAGGTGGTGACCACGCTTCTATCTGGCACGCCGTGGTCAATCACGCTTTTTTCCATCAGCGTGGCGGTGGGGCAGGCCTGCACGCAGGCGCCACACGAGACACAGTCCGAATCCATGAACGCCTCGTTTTGCCCCGCCGATACCTTGGATTCAAACCCGCGGCCGTCGATGGTCAGGGCAAAGGTGCCTTGCACTTCCTCGCAGGCACGCACGCAGCGCGAGCAGACGATGCACTTGCTGGGGTCGAAGCTAAAGTAGGGGTTGGATTCATCCTTGGCGGCGTCAAGGTGGTTATCGCCCTCGAATCCATAGCGCACTTCGCGGAGGCCCACGCTACCCGCCATGTCCTGTAGCTCGCAATCGCCATTGGTGGGGCAGGTCAAGCAGTCCAGCGGGTGGTCGGAGATATAAAGCTCCATCACGTTGCGACGCAGCTTGGCCAGGCGCTCGTTCTGGGTGGTCACCTTCATGCCTTCCGCCACGGGCGTGGTGCACGAAGCCGGCAGCCCGCGACGTCCTTCTACCTGCACGGCGCACAGCCGGCAGGAGCCAAAGGGCTCAAGACTGTCGGTGGCACACAGCTTGGGAATGTTGATATCTGCCAGTGCCGCCGCGCGCAGCACCGAGGTACCTTCGGGCACGCTGATGGTGACGCCGTCGATTTCCAGATTCACCAATGCGGTGCCAAGCGACTGAGCCGGAAACGGAGTGCCTAAATCTTTATCGTGGGCGGGGTTTCTGGCGTACTGTTTAGGATCAAAGTGTCCGATCATGATCTGTCTCCGTTTGCTGCCCGCTGAAAATCGTCAGAGAAGTGGGTCAGGGCGCTTTGCACCGGAAAGGGGGTCATGCCGCCCATGGCGCAGAGCGAGCCATCCACCATCGTTTCGCAGAGGTCATGGAGCAGGGCGAGGTTGGCCTCGCGGTTGTGGTTGGCGCGAATACGGTCGATCACCTCCACGCCACGGGTCGAGCCGATACGGCACGGCGTACACTTGCCGCAGGATTCCACCTTGCAGAACTCCATCGAGAAGCGCGCCTGTTCGGCCATGTCGACGCTGTCGTCGAACATCACTACGCCGCCGTGCCCCAACACCGCCTGATCAGCAGCAAAGGCTTCGTAGTCCAGCGGCAAATCCCATTGGGATTCCGGCAGATAAGCGCCTAGCGGGCCACCTACCTGCACAGCTCGTAGCGGCCGTCCACTCAACGTGCCGCCGCCGAACTCTTCCATCAGAATGCGCAACGTAGTACCAAAGGCCAGTTCCACCAGACCACCGCGCTTGACGTTACCTGCCAGCTGCAGCGCCAGTGTGCCACGCGAACGGCCCATGCCATGACTTGCGTAGGCTTCGGCGCCTTCAGCCAGGATAAACGGCACGGCGGCCAGCGAGAGCACGTTATTGACGACCGTGGGGCGGCCAAACAGCCCTTCGATGGCGGGCAGCGGCGGCTTGAAGCGCACCAAGCCGCGTTTACCTTCCAGGCTTTCCAGAAGCGACGTTTCCTCACCGCAGATATACGCACCTGCGCCAAGACGTACTTCCAAATGAAAGGCGCGGCCGCTTCCTTGAAGATTGTCACCCAGATACCCGGCCTGCTCGGCGCGGGCGATAGCTTCGTCGAGGATCTCCTTGGCGAGCGGGTATTCTGAGCGCAGGTAGATATAGCCCTGGGTTGCCTTGACGGCGAGCCCAGCAATCGCCATGCCCTCGATGAGCATGTAGGGGTCACACTCCATCACCAGCCGGTCGGCGAAGGTGCCGGAGTCGCCTTCATCGGCGTTGCAGACGATGTATTTCTGATCGGCGGGTGTGTCGAGCACCGTCTGCCATTTGATCCCGGTCGGGAACGCTGCCCCACCGCGCCCGCGCAGTCCGGAGGCTTTTACCTCCTTAACGATATCCTGTGGCTCGCGTTGCAGCGCGGCCTCAAGGCCGCAGAACCCCGTGTGGGCGCGGTAGTCCTCAATCGATAGTGGGTCGGTGATGCCGATACGCGCAAAGGTGAGGCGCTGTTGGCGGGCTAGATACTCGATTTCCTCGGTAGGACCAAGCGCCAGGGAATGGCTGACGCTGCCTTCGAATAGGCCACTATCGAGCAGGGCAGATACATCGTCTGGTGACACCGGGCCATAGGCGAAACGGCCGGTCGGGGTTTCTACCTCGACCAACGGCTCAAGCCAAAAAAGCCCGCGGGAGCCATTGCGTACCAGGGTGATTGACTGGCCTCGGGCGCTTGCCTCTCTCACCAAGCGGTTGGCGATCACATCGGCGCCCAGCGCCAACGCTGTAGTATCGCGGGGTACAAAAACGCGAATACTCATCCCATCACCTCCAGCGGGCGGGTTTGCAGTTCATCCATCAGTGCATCGAAGGCATCAATCGTGACTCGGCCGCGCACGTTGTTGTCTACGCGGACAGACGGCCCGCAGGCGCAGTTACCCAGGCAGTACACCGCTTCAAGGGTGATGTCATGATCGGACGTGGTCTGATGGTAATCGATGCCCAGGCGGGTCTTGGCATGCGCTTCGAGCTGGCGCGCGCCCACTGCCTGACACGCCTCTGCGCGGCATATCTGCACCACATGGCGCCCCGGTGGGGCGGTGCGAAAATGATGATAGAAGCTGATGACGCCATGCACCTCGGCGCGGGTCTGGTTGAGTGAGTCCGCGATGAGAGGAACGGCATCGGGAGGAATGAAACCAAATCGGTCCTGGAGGGCATGAAGAATCGGCAACAACGCGCCCGGCTTGTGTTTTAGCACGTTGATTTCGGCTTGAATCGACTGCAACGACCATTCTCGAGACTTATTCATCATGTCTCCCCCGGTGCTGATTATTATCTATTAAATATGCACAACCTTGCCTATTTATATGTATGGGTTAAAAAGGTGTGCACCACGTTGATTGACAAGCTAGCATCTACGCTATCAGTACAAAATATGAAAGATACTTCCTATGAAAAAAATAAGTGTCATTCCCTCGTGGTGCTTTCGCGACGAGGCAGGCAATCAGCTTGATTTACATCTACTTCGCCTGTTGGAGGCGATTCACCGCCATGGCAAATTGACCCGAGCCGCTGCTGAGGTGGGGATCTCCTACCGGCATGCCTGGAACCTGTTGCGCCAGGGAGGGGAGTTTTTTAACGCCCCCTTGGTTGAGCTTCAGCGCGGCCGAGGCGCGCAGCTTTCACTGCTGGGGGAAAAGCTCTTGTGGGCCGAGCAGCGCGCCATTGCCCGCCTGGGGCCACAGTTGGAAAGCCTGGGGTCCGAGCTCAACCTGGCTATCCAACAGCAGCAACAGGGAACGCTTGCGGTACTACGCCTGCACGCCAGTCATGGCTTTGCGATAGAGCTACTGCCCAAGCATCTTGAAACGCTGCCGCTGGATTTACAGTACTGCAGCCCTCAGGAGTCGCTGGCCGCACTCAACCGAGGCACGTGTGATGTGGCCGGTTTTCACCTGCCGCGTGACAAGGTGGGCGAGCGTGTGCGTATCACTTACCAAGGAGTGCTAAAGCCTCGCCAGCATCGAGTCATCGGCTTTATTGCCAGAACCCAGGGGCTGATAGTGGCAAAGGGTAATCCGCTTGGCATTCGGGGCGTTGAATCCCTGGCTGATGGTGGCGTGCGGTTCGTCAATCGCCAGGTGTCTTCTGGTACACGCTCGCTACTGGATTGCCTGTTACAAGAGGCAGCGGTTTCCAGCACAACGATTCGTGGATTTGAGGTGGAAGAATTTACCCACTCCGCCGTGGCTGCCTACGTGGCCGCTGGTATGGCGGACTGCGGTTTTGGCGTCGAGGCTGCCGCCCAGAAGTTCGGGCTTGATTTCATTCCGCTGGCCACCGAAGACTACCTGCTCGCCTGCCACCACCGCTCATTAAAAGAGCCACGTTTCATGGCCTTTCTAGAGATACTGCGTGGCGATGCCTTTCAGGAGGCGGTGCGAAAACTGCCGGGCTACAGCCCTAATCGATGTGGTGAGATTCTTAACGTGGATTCTCTTTTATAGCGGTAGGCGCCGCAAAAAAACGCCAAGAACGTGTCTGGTGACACGTCTCTGGCGTTTGCGCATGGAAAGGACACACGACTAACTGCCCGACCACCCCAGCAAAATCGGCACATAGACGACCAGCAAGAGCACCCCGATCAATCCCAACAGATACGGGATAATCGCCCGGGTAATGCGCTCTAGCGGCAACTGGGTAATAGAGGACGCCACGTAGAGATTGATCGCCACCGGCGGGGTAATCATGCCGATGGAGAGCCCCACCACGATAATCAAGCCAAAGTGAATCGGGTCAATTCCCAGCTGCAGCACCAGCGGCAGCAGCACCGGGGTAAGAATAATCAGTGCACTGGCGGTCTCAATAAACACCCCCGTAAGCAGAATCACTCCGACCACCAGCAGCATAATCACGTAAGGATTGGTGGAAAGCGACAGCACCGCCTGAGCGATGGCACCCGGCACCTGCCAGCTGGAGAGCGTCCAGCTCAGTACCGCCGACATCGCAATCACCAACATGATCACCGCGGTGGTCATCGCCGAACGGATCAGCAGCTTATACACCTGCGGCAACGTCAGGTCACGATACACAAACAGCGAGACCAGTAGGGCGTAATTCACTGCCACGACGGCCGCTTCTGACGGCGTGAAGATCCCAGAGAAAATACCGCCAAGGATAATAACCGGCGTCATCAAACCCCAGCTGGCGTCTTTAAACGTATTCCAGATGGTTGAAAGCGACAGCGGTGTACCCTTGGGGTATTGACGCTTATACGCCTGGGCAATGGCGATCGCCATTAATCCCAACCCCATCGCCAACCCCGGCAAAAAGCCGTTTAAAAACAGCGTGGAAACCGACTGCTGGGCGATAACGGCGTAGATGATCATGGGCACCGAAGGTGGGATCACCACCCCAATGGTGCCGCTGGCAGCGATCAAGCTGGCTGCTGACGCCGGGTCATAGCCTTTGCGCTTGAGCTCCGGCACCAGGCTGGAGCCCACCGCCGCGGTGGTGGCAGCGCCCGACCCTGAAATGGCCGCAAAGAACATGCCTGCCATGACCGATACAATCGACAGCCCGCCGCGCATAAAGCCGACCAGTGAATCGGCAAAGCTGACCAGCTTTTCGCTCACCTTGCCCTGGGCCATTAAATCCCCGGCGAGGATAAACATCGGGATAGCGACCAAGGCAAAGGAGTTAATGCCCTGAAACATCTGCTGGGTGACCACCATCAGCGGCACGCCGGATTGATACAGCGCGTAGAGCGAGCTTGCGCCAATCGCAAAGGCGATCGGCACGCCCATCAGCATAAACAGAAAGAACAGCCCAAATAGCAGCAGCGTCATAGCGGCTCCTCCTGGGGCTGAGTGGTTTCACCGTTGATCAGCAGCTCTATAATATCGACCAGCGAATACCAGGCCATGATCGCCGCGCAGATCGGCATCACCGCGTAAACGTAAGTCATCGACAGCCGTAGCGAGGCTGATTTCTGAAAGCTCTGCACCTGCATATAGCGGTAACCAATCACCATGAGGGTAATCATGAACGCCAACACCACCAGCAACGCGGCAATCCGTGCGGCTTGGCGCAGATGACCGGGCAGGGCGTTGACGGCAAACGTCACGGCAATGTGGCGCCCACGCTGAAACGCCAGCGTGCCCGCCAAAAAGGTGATCCACACCAGCAGAAAGCGGGCAACCTCTTCCGTCCAGCCAACGGCGGTGAACAGCACCCGTGAAACGATTTGCAGGGTAATCACTCCAATCAGCGCGGCCATGCCCGCAAAGACCACGGGCTGGATGATGGCATCCAGCCCGTGCTCAATTCGCCGCAGCACCCTTAACAGCGGTTGAGTCGAGGTGGTCACTTACTTGAGCGCCTCCTGAATGCGCGGTAGGTAATCACCGAACTGCTCGCCGTACTTTTCATAGACCGGCACCACGGCGGCTTGGAACGCCTCGATATTCGGAGAGTCGTTGATCTCCATACCCGCTTCACGAAGGGCTTGTAGCTGCTCGCTCTCCATCTCTGCGTTTACCTGACGCTCATATTCCGCCGCTTCCTGGGCGGCTGTTAACAGCACCTCTTGCGCCTGTTCCGGCAGTTTGCTCCAGACTGGCATGCCCATCACGAAAATAGCGGGTGCGTAGGTATGGCGCGAGAGCGTCATGTAGTTTTGGGTTTCATCCAGGTTGAACGAGTGAATTACGTTCACCGGGTTCTCCTGACCGTCAATGGTGCCTTGTTGCATGGCGGTGAGCGCTTCGGTCCATGCCATGGGGATCGCGTTGGCACCCAGCTCACGGAAGGTATCGGTGTAGACAGGATTCTCCATTACACGAATGCGCAGGCCGTCGAGGTCTTCCGGTGCATTCACCGCACGCTCGCTGTTGGTCAGATTACGGAAACCACGCTCGGCATAGGCCAGGCCTTTCAGATTCACCTCGGAAAGCTTGTCGAGCAGTTCCTGACCAATCGGGCCATCGAGTACTGCGTAAGCGGCTTCAGGTGAGGGGAACAGGAACGGCAGTTCAAACACCGCCATCTCTTCGACAAAGTTGGCTACCGGGCCGTTGGTAATCACGCCCATATCCACAGTGCCAATCTGCATGCCTTCCAGCAGCGTACGTTCGTCACCAAGCGAGGCGTTAGGATAGATCTCGATATCCACCTTGCCCTCGGTGCGATCTTCCACCAGCTCTTCAAACTTGGTGGCGGCGATGTGGAAGCCATCCTGCTCATTGACCACATGGGCCAGGCGCAAAGTAAAGGGGTCCATATCAGCAAAATCAGCGGCGTTCGCGGCGCTCACCAGCGCCAGTGAGAGGCCCAGTGCCAGCGTGCTACGTGTAAATGTTTTCATTTTATTGTGTTCCCAATGGACAATGGTGCAGAAGTGCTTGCAAAGCATGCACCAGAGAAGGGAAAAGGGTCAATTGACGACGCCTGCAAACCGCTTAGCGGCTGGACACAGCCGCCCTGCACGGTTACGATACGCACCCACAAGCGCCCGTAGCTCAGTTGGATAGAGTATCGGCCTCCGAAGCCGAGGGTCGCAGGTTCAAATCCTGCCGGGCGCGCCAACATTTCAAGGGCTTACGTTAACGCGTAAGCCCTTTTTTTTTGTCTGTGACCACCCTGTGACCAAGTCGTGGCCACAACCTCTTCATTACATGCCTTGCATGTCTATTTGATTATGACCTTTGGCTTTTTCTTGCCACTAGTACGGTCACATGTGTACGTTCTCTTAGATTCACTAAAATTAAGCACTATGGTAGCCTGAAATGACCTTCGGCCTTTGAGGTGTGTTGGAAATTGTGCCATTCATCGTGATCGTCAAACTAGGGATGAGAAAACAACGTGCAGTTCAAACGGTTGCTAGACACTCTTGCTAGGTCGTCAGCTCAAGCGGTCACCACACTGGGTCAGAGGCAAGAAGAACAGGACGAGTTAAAAAAATACCTTTATGTCAAGGCAGATATCGAAGAAGACTTCCTAGTCCTCCTGGAATCAGGTCTTTCTGAATCGCCCCAGGTTTCGTAGACACCTCTAGGCCTTATACTAAAGGTATCTAGGAGGATCCATGAGCCGTCCCCGTTACACTGAAGAATTCAAAATCGAAGCCGTTAAACAGGTGGTAGAGCGTGGCCATCGAGTTGCCGAGGTCGCTGAGCGTTTAGGCGTGTCAGGCCACAGCTTGTACCACTGGATCAAACGCTACGATAAGCCGGTAGAACAACGGCAAGAAGATGATGATCTCCAAGCTGAAAACCGTCGTTTGAAGGCTGAACTAAAACGCGTGTCAGAAGAGCGAGATATATTAAAAAAGGCCACCGTCGGAATGCCGCCCAGAACTTCGCCAGGGAGTCCGACTGAGGTACGCGTTTATTCAAAAGCATGCGAGCCAATATCCGGTACGTCGCTTGTGCCGCATGATGGCCGTGCACCCTAGCGGCTACTACGCATGGTGCAAAAAAGCGCTGTCTAATCGAGACCGGATTGATCAGCGCCTCTTGGGATTGATCAAGCATGCGTGGCTTGAAAGCGGCGGTGTTTATGGATATCGCAAGGTCTACCAGGATTTGCGTGAGGCTGGCGAAGCCTGCGGTAAGAACCGAGTGGCCCGTCTGATGCGTAGAGAAGGTTTACGCTCTCAGACCGGCTATCGACGACGCCCTGGCTGCTATAGCGGTGGAAAGCCGGCCATCGTATCACCCAACCATTTAGACCGTCAGTTTGAAGTAACAGCGCCAAATATTGCTTGGGTGACGGATATTACGTACATCCGAACGTACGAAGGATGGCTTTACTTAGCGGTGGTTATCGACCTGTTTTCTCGTCAAGTGGTTGGTTGGTCGATGAAGTCACGTATGACCACGGAGTTAGTGCTGGATGCTTTATTGTCGGCCGTTTGGCGACGCAAGCCACAAGGAACTGTGATGGTGCATTCGGATCAAGGAAGCCAGTTTAGCAGTGGAGACTGGCAAAGCTTTTTGAAAGCTAATCACCTGGTGGGCAGCATGAGCCGACGTGGTAACTGTCATGACAACGCCGTTGCTGAAAGCTTCTTTCAACTCCTCAAGCGAGAGCGGATCAAGCGACAGATTTATTCGACACGGGAAGCGGCTAGACGCGACGTGTTCAATTATATCGAAATGTTTTACAACCCAAAGCGCCGACACGGCACAAGTGATAACTTGTCACCGGTTGAGTATGAAAGGCGTTACTTTAAGAGCCTAACGGGTGTCTAGAATATCCGGGGCGATTCAGTCAGCTCAGTGGCTGGATACTCTTCCACGGTTGATAAACCGGAGGTACGCAGCGTGTCTTTCGATTTTCGTCTATATCGGTTGGTAGTCCTACGTTTCCCTACCAGCCAGAGCAATTTGATAATAGCTGGGCAGAGCGCCCATCATGATGATAACAACCTTTAAAGCACTTGATTTGCTTGGGGCAGATGATTGGCAACAACCTTCCGCCCGTAGGCAGCTAATTTGGGGGTGGCGTCACCTTCATAGATAACAGTAAGGCCGACAGCGTTTTGCCATGTCCATCTAAGTTGAGTGCACCATTTACCCCCCCTTGTAGCGCATCGTCTAGGACTAAGTTCATTCCATTAAGATGAGGTAGTAAGTAGCGGGTTACGTGGCTAACACCTCGATGCTCAAATAACGCTGCAACGTTTGACTCCGAAAGTTGCTCAACCAACCAGGAAAAGTGAGCCTCTTGATAAACAAAAACCCCTAAGCTGAGTCGGTCGCCTTTGTCTCCTGCCCGGGCATGGGCGTAGCGGTGCAATAGCTCACTCATTACCCTCTCCTCGATGCAATGTAACGATGGGGACAACCTGTTGCCTGGGTACCAAATATGAGGCGGTTTTTAAGCGTTGTGTATGGTGACGGCGTACGCCGCCGCCGCCCGCTGGCCCACAGCAATAGAGTGCTAATAACTCCTGCGTTGCTAATTCCACCACACTTTTATCTGCGTGCTCTACGGCAAGACGAAGGCGAATGTCGCTAGCGGCTTCCTCTATAGTTTGAGCGGTGGGTTGGGAGTCGCCATCGAAAACGCTGGAAATACCAATTAAGTCAAAACGTGTGCGCAGATTGGCGGGGCAGCGTAATTCCAGCCGTTGGCGGAGAGTTTCTCTGGCTAGGTTTGCTCTGGCGAAGGCATTAGGGCCCGCATAGGAGATCTCGGCTTCGCCTTGGTAGCCATCCAGAAAGCTAACGGTGGTTTTTAAGCGAGCAGGCGCTGGCTTGCCTCGTACACCGGTGACTTCAACACGATCTTTGGCAAGTTGCTTGATCCTGACGCGCTCAAGGTCGATCACGACATCGGGAGTGATGTAAGCACTGGGATTATGTATTTCATACAGTAGCTGTTCTTTTACCGTTTGCTCTGTGACTAAACCGCCAGTGCCGGGTGGCTTGGTCACTATCAGCCGTCCGTTACGCTCAACTTCAACGAGGGGGTAGCCTAAGGAGGCCATGCCAGGTACCTCTTTAACCCCTGGATCAGCAAAGTAACCGCCGGTCACTTGCGTGCCACACTCAATCAAGTGGCCTGCTAGCGCGCCGGCTGCTAGCCTGTGCCAGTCATCGCTTGCCCAGTCGTGGTAATAGCAGAGCGGGGCAAGCGCCAGTGAGGGGTCGGCCACCCGTCCTGCAATCACGACTTGAGCCCCTTGGGTCATTGCCTCTATTAAGGCATCTGCACCGAGATAGACATTGGCTGCTACCACTTGCTCAAGTGCTGAAATAGACCGCTTTTCGCCCTCCCACGACTGCCAGTCAAGTGCATGCAGGCGATCTCTAACGTCATCACCTTGAATAGTGGCCAAGCACGCTTGAGAGTGGCCTAAGCGCTTAGCCAACTGCTGAATGCGACGACACGCGGCATCTGGGTTAGCCGCGCCAAAGTTACCCAAAATCGTAATGTGGTTAGCCAGACAGTCACTCAGAACAGGCGATAAAAACTCTTCCAGCAACGGCTCATCGCCGCTGTCAGGATCTTTGATCCGGCGTAACTGGGCAGCCGCCAGCGTGCGCTCCCCGAGTGTTTCAAACATCAGCGCACGAGGGGCATCATAAGACATGAGAGCATCGACCAGCGGCCTAGCCGCATCGGTACGATCACCAGAGAAGCCCGCGCCACAACCTACCACGACCGTCATAATGTCACCTCTGTGTTAGCAGCGGTGGTAAGTGCGAGAAAACGACGTGCTTCTAATGCACTCATTACCCGGCGTCCAGTCGCTTCGATACGAGCTTTAGTCGCGGCGACGAGCTCGGCATTGTTAGTGGCGAGTTGGCCATCCGCTCGCCATAGATTATTTTCAAAGCCGACTCGGGTATGACCACCTTGCTGGGCCGCCAGCGCTAAGCAATCTCCTTCAGTCGACCCAAACGCGCAGACCGCCCAATGGTCGCCAGCCACTAATGCTTGTAGAAAGTCCGGTAGGCGGCTTGGGTCGGCAATGGGTGGATCCGCGTAGCGCCCAAGTACGAAGAGTAATAAAGCCGGGCCATTGGTCACATCGCCTTGCTCTCTTAAGCGATTGAAGTAGGTAAGGTCTTCAGGCGAATACACGATGTATTGAATATGAGTACCGCGACTTGCCAAGTAACGACATAGCTCGCCACTGGCTTGAACCTCATGAGTATCGCCGAACCATTCACGCACCGCGATAGAAACGTAGTCTGGCTGTAACGCCTCAATGACACGTCTCTGTTCTGAAGGAGAATAACGCCCACCGGCTTCGCTAGTGACCTGAAGAAGTAATTGATCTCCTACGGCTTCTTTAATAGCGCTAATCGTATCTTGGTAGGCACCAGCATCAAGTAAATGACTCCCGTCGGCTTCAC
This sequence comes from Vreelandella sulfidaeris, assembly GCF_042429665.1. Lineage (GTDB taxonomy): Bacteria > Pseudomonadota > Gammaproteobacteria > Pseudomonadales > Halomonadaceae > Vreelandella. The sequence continues at coordinate 379,331 of NZ_JBHMAC010000013.1, forward strand.
GCACATGCACATGCATGGCTGAGGCGCCCGCCGCCAGGCACTCTTGTGCATCTCGTGCGAGCTCTTCCGGGGTGAGAGGAATAGCGGGATGGTCATGGTAGACGCGCCGAGCCCCATTGGGGGCTACCATTAGCAAACAAGGTGAGAGGCTCACAGGGTCTCCTCCTGTTTTACGTTAATCGCTAGCGCTTGCTGAATAGCCGTCAACTGCCGGTCTCGTTCAGAAAAAAGGTCAGGCAGTGACTGCCCTTGCGTCGCGGATTCAACCCCATGGATCACTTGCTCATAAAGTTCGTTGTTCATGGTCGGTTGGCCTAAGCTTGCCCAGCGATACTCCTGGCTGGGGCCGAGGTGTTCTAAGTAGTGACGAATGCCACCTTGGCCGCCGCCCAGATGATAGGTTAGGAACGGTCCTTGAATGGCCCAACGCAACCCCGGGCCTGCTGTGACAGCAAGGTCGATGTCTTCCACACTGGCTACGCCTTCCTGTAATAGATAAAGCGCTTCCCGCCACAATGCCGAAGAGAGACGATTCGCAATATGGCCGATCATCTCTTTACGTAGCATCACCGGTTGCTTACCGATACGTCGATAAAAATCGACCAACCGTTGCACTAGCTCAGTATCCGGCCCATAGAGTTCGACAAGAGGGACTAGATGGGGCGGATTGAAGGGATGAGCGATAATAATGCGCTCAGGCGCAGGCGCACCCTTTGTGATATCAGAGTGCTTTAAAGAGGAAGTGCTGCTCACCACCAACACTTGCGATGGCGCTGCCTGTTGAATATCTGCTAATAGTTGTTGCTTGAGCGCTACGGATTCAGGCGCATTTTCGACGACCAGCTCTGCGCCCTGTAAGGCCTCTGCCAATGTTGGCGCAACCACGGGCGTGCGGATATCGGCACCAAGGGCTCGCATATCCTCAGCCACGCGCTGAGCAAAGCTGGCGCGGGCGTTGGCATCGGGGTCGAAAGCCGTGACATGTAAACCGCGAGAAAGAAAGTAGGCGGTCCAACTAATGCCGATAGTGCCACAGCCAATCATCGCAATATTATTCATGCACACTCCTTGGTGACTCATAGCTCCGCTCCTTGAAGTGCAATACGCCGAGAGGATTGCCACGCCCATAAATAGAGTCCTGTCACGCCCGCAATGCCCACTAACCCTAGTACGATATTCGGCACCAGCGCCAATAGCCCCGCGGTTGCCAACAGTGCACTATCCACTAACCGGTTGCCGAAGATACGAGCGCCCCCCAATATGCCGGCGAAAGCCAATACAAAGGCCATGGCACGAGCAGCCGCGAGAGTAATGTCCCAGGCGTCGCCTAAACCGATAAGCGCGGGGTATGCCAGGATCAGGAACGGAATAATGTAGGTGGTGGCCCCCAGGCGGATCGCGTGGCCCGCGACCTGTAACCAGCCCGCCTTAGCGATCCCTGCGGCAACAAAGACCGCGATACACACGGGCGGTGTGATGACTGAGATGGTCGCAAAATAGAACACGAACAGATGGGCGACCAAGGGTTCGATACCGATGCGGGTCAGCGCAGGTGCCAGTACGGCAGCGACCAGCACATAGGCAGCGGTGGTAGGTATACCCATGCCCATAATGAGGCAGATGACTGCGACAATTAACGCCACCAGGAGAACCTGCTCACCAGCGACACTGACCACTAGTGTTGAAAGCGTGACGCCAATACCCGTTAGGTTGAGCATTGCCACCAGAATCTGTGCCCCTGCTAGCAAAACGCCAATGATGACCATGCCTTTACCGGCATCCTCTAGGCCTGTCAGTAGTGCACGTACGATTTGACGAGGCGGCGTTCGATCCAAGAAAGCAAAGAAAAGGTAACTGATCAACAGGAAGGTAATACCCAGGAAAGCCGCGAATTGAATGGAGTAGCCATTGAGAACGCCACCAAACAAGCCACCCAGAGCGGCAAGAATAGGAATTAGACGCTTAAATTGGAGTACGTCTGGCCAAGCGGGAAGCTCGCTTTCAGGCACTAAAGGAAATGCGTTTCTCACAGCCACTAAGTGCAGCGTAAAAAAAACTGCCACATAGAAAAGGAACGCGGGTAACACGGCGGCTAAGGCAATCGTGACGTAGCTGACACCTAATATCTCGGCCATGATAAAGGCCGCCGCGCCTAAAATCGGCGGCGCGATCTGGCCCCCGGTAGATGCAACGGCCTCCACCCCGCCAGCAAAGGCCGGTGGGTATTTGAGCCGTTTCATCATAGGTATGGTGAAGTTGCCCGTGGTGGCTACGTTGGCTACCGCGCTTCCGCTGACCATAGCGAACAGGCTGGAAGCCACCGTCGCAATTTTGGCGGCCCCCCCTTGGCTACGCCCGCCGATGCGCATTGAAAGATCAATAAAGGTTTGGCCGCCACCTGTGTGGAGCAGCAGGCTTCCAAAGAGTACAAACGCGGCAATGGTGGTGGCGGCTACGCCTAGTAGCATCCCCCATACGCCTAAATCACCGAGAAACAGCGTTTCCGTCACGAAACTAGCATCAAAACCGCGATGACTGAGCGGTCCTGAAAGTCGGTCTCCCAGCAGGGCATAGGCGATACCCAGTGTCACTAGTAGTGGGAATACCCATCCAATAGCCCGTCGGGCAACTTCCAAAATGGACACCACTAAAATAGCAGTGAGCGCCATATCCTGCGTCGTTGCCCAGGGCAAGGTAGTCAAGATGCTGTTAGCGTTGAAAGTAATAAACAGGCAGGCGGTTATTGCTCCCAGAGCTAATAGGCAATCAATTACTATCCCTAAGGGGCGCCAAGTTTTACCAGCGCCCAATGGATAGGTGAGTACCCCCAGCCCGATGACCAGCGCAAGAAAAAGACTGCGGTGAACCAAGCTTTCAAAAGGCCCGGTCGCTGAGGTGTAGAAGATGAAGCCGCCCAATAACAGGGCGACCAGCATTAGCAGCTTATTACGCATGGAACCGAGCTCCTCGCCTTATTCTGAAGGCATCAGATGTTCAGGAATCTCGTATCCCTGCTCTTCAAAATAGCGCGCGGCACCTGGATGAAAAGGCACCGTTCCACTGCTTAGGGTGAGCTCGGCGATATCGACATCGGCAAGATTAGCGAGCGCACTTACTTGCGGTTCAGGATTCTCCATAACGGCTTTAACAATTTGGTAGGCCGTTTCTTCACTGAGATCAGGGCTTGAATGCATCGCTAAACCAAAGCTCCAAGTGGAGTAAGCAGGCATACCATCAGCTGCTCCCTCAGGAATGTTAACGACTGAAATATCCGGCATCTGTTCACTCAGGATTTCAGTTTGTTCATCGCTTAGGGAAAGCACTTGGATGGGCGTAAAGGTGGCAATGTCCATGGAGGAGCCATCCAGCTTTTCGCCCACGCCGGATTTGACGTATCCCGCCATGCGGTTGTCTTTTAAACCGGCAACCACATCAGTGGTGGAACCACGTACATATTCCGGAGCTAGACCCAACGTCTCCATGACCGCGATAGTGGTTGCCTCGGTAGCCGAACCGGTAATGCCTGGGTTGAGACGAGCACCGTCCAATTCCGCCATGCTCGTAACGCCAGCATCTTCGCGCATAACTACATTTTGTGGTGCCTGGGAGTAGACCCAAAGAAGGCGGTTATCCACGGGGCGGCCCTCAAACTCACCTTCACCCGCATAGGCGTGATAGCCAACGTTGGTGGTGACGAGCCCCATATCGACTTGGTCTCTTAAAATACGGCGCAAGTTGTCCACTGTGGCACCGGTTTCTACTACCGAGGCGCGCACACCATCCACATGCTGATTAATAATTTGCCCAACGGCGACGAAATAGCCGTATTGGCTAGACGATGTGGAGGTAGAGCCAATTAAAAGCTGTTCTTCTGCTTGGGCCGAAGGGCCAGCGAACAAGCCAGCACTGAGGATGGCGGTTAAGAGCGGCGTTTTTAGTGAGTACATATCAATTGCTCTCTCTCTGGGTATTATGGGTTGTTGGTTCCAGAAGATGTATGTCATTTGACGTATTAAGAATGGGAGAGCCTGCTAGTATTTGTCTAATATAATTATACTAACGAGACTTTTACTTTATTTATGCAGCCTTCAATCCGACAACTAAAAGCCTTTGTAGCGATTGCCGAGTTCGGCAGTTTCGTTGAGGCGTCCGAGCGCTTGCACATGTCACAGCCAGCGTTAAGTATTGCCATTCGCAAGTTAGAGGGGTGTGTGGGTGGCGTGCTGTTCAACCGTTCTCCTCGCGGAGTGCAGCTCACCCCGGAAGGAAAGTTTTTTCTGCCCACCGCTAGACGGTTGATTAGCGATTGGGATGAAGCGCTGGGCGACCTTGGAGAGCTGTTTAACAAACAGAGAGGCAAAATAACGTTAGCAGCGTTGCCGACATTAGCGGCAGGTTTTTTACCGACAGTGCTAGCCGACTACCGTCAACGCTTTCCCAATATTGCCATTAGTGTTCACGATGTTTTGGCCTCCCAGGTGGATGACTTGGTGAGTGACCATCGGGCAGATATTGGGCTATCGGTACAGCCGCTACTCGCAGAAGCAACCCATTTTGAATCACTCGTAGAAGACTACTTTGTAGCGGTATGTCCGGTTGGGCACCCCTTGTTGGCGTTGGAAACTGTTCCTTGGGAAACACTACTGCACTATCCCATTATTGGGTTGAGCCGTCTTTCGAGTACGCGCGAGGCGATTGAACGTGTGTTAAAAGACCTGAACTTGGAAATGGATTTGATGTGTGAAGTAAGCCAGATTGGTACCGCCGGACGAATGGTCGCCGCAGGCCTCGGGGTTGCTGCGCTTCCCTCACTTAGCTTCCGACAGATTTCTGCGGAAGGAATAGGCTGGCGTCCTTTAATCGCTCCTTATGTTCCTCGCTCGCTGGGTATCATTACACCATCCCGTGGTTCGCCCTCTGCTGCAGCAACCGCTATGTTGGAAACCATACGGGCACACGCCGGACATTTAGGAGGTATTTCCAACAAACGAAAATAACACGCCGCTCGACGACAACTAAAGCTTTGCGGCGGGGCCAATAAAGGCTTAAGAAGGGTATTAATGGGTTACTCCCATTAGCCTATGCCGAGCAACTGGCGGTAAAACACGATAAAGTCACTTCGGACTCTAAACCGGGCTGCTACTGAAGATGGGGTGACGTCGGTTATACCAAACTATAGCCGTAGCTATTCAGTGTGGGGGATACCTGTAGAGACGTTAGCGAGTATTAATTGGGAGCAAGTCAAACTTGATGAGTGGCTTGCCATCCTATCTTCGCAGGGTATGTTTGCCGTGGATGGCGCGTTTGATATAGAAAGCCTGACAGGGATTGGATCAGCGTTAGATACTGGCGTCGCGCAAATTCTGCCGACAGGGCCACTAAGCGTTTTGAAGATATCGACGTTGATCAAGCAAGGCGAGTTGGTCAAGATCAGTTACCGGGTTCGACTTACTAAGCGATAGCGAGGTGGCTGCTTAAAGGCAGCCACCTACTATTAGATGCAATTATTGGCGAGTAACGAAAAACTCCATTTCACCGTTAGCCAATACCATCGGTGGTAAATGCTCCTTGCCGCTTTCGTAAATGTAGAACCAATCTGGCATCGCGCTAGACAAGCTTGTTAGTAGAGCTAGACGGAAAGTTTCAGCCTCCTGTTCGCCAAGTCTCGCATTCAACTCGTTAGATAGCTTTGCAACGGTACGCAGTGCATAGCGGCTATCAGCAGCAAAATATTGGTAACTCTGTTCACCCGCAGCATCCTTAGCCACCGTCGGTGTTTCTCTGAGCGTTGACCCTTTTTCAGGGTAATAAAGTGAGATTGAACACACTTCATCCGGGTTTGTAGCATTAGCTTCCGCCATACAGCCAATGGCTTCGTTGGTTAAACCCAGCACCATCATATTGCGGTATCGATCGAGGCGAAGATCAAGAATTTTATCAATCACTTCAAGCTCAAACTCGTTATCTTCTGCCGCTACTTTGGCTGCTTCCAAAAAGCGCTTGCGTATTACCTGTGTTGCATCTGTTGAGCTGGACGCTTCTGTTTCAGGTACAAAGGCAAAGGCACTATCTCGGCCCATCATCCCAGGCCCGGAGAGTAGGGCTGAAGCGATACCGATACCTAAAGATGCACCACCGGACAGACCAAAGCCTGACGAATTGGATAGTGACAGCGCAGTGCTAGCACCTCCAGCCATATTACTCATCATGTAGCTGTATTCTTCGTCCGCTAGCTGCGTATCACGAGCTTCATTAAGTCCGCCCGCACGCACCAAGTTATAGGCATGGCTGTTATTTTTGCTGTAATGACGGTCACCAGTAGGTGTCGCTGAGCTGGCGCAGCCTGCAAGCAGGGAGACCGTAGTAAAGCAGGCAATAATCGTAGTCTTCTTCATTCGTAGTTCCCTATATGAGAGGTTGATTGCTTTAGCGTTTTATCTAATACCATTTTACCGCCAAAAAATGAGAACCCTAATTAAAAAAGGGCATAAAAAACCGCCGTTCACAACATGAACGGCGGTTGGTGATAGGGCAGGGCGAATTTATGATTAAGGAGTAGCTGCCTTTTCCTCGATACTGCTGCTGTCTTCCTGCGTCGGGAACCCCTCGGTTGTTTCACCTGCATCGGCTGCGATATTGGCGTCATGCTCTGCATGATCTTTCATTAAAGGCGTATGCTCGGTTGTCGAGAATTGTATGAAGCATAGATTCGACTTTTCGAGCATTCAAGCTCGTCCAAGCTTTGACAATTGATATTTTTACAGGACTTTTTGTCCCCAGAAGCTCCTTCTCTCTCCGATCGGGAAGGTCGGTTGTAACACCAATTTTTTTGATGGGAGGAAAAGATGCTTCGCCATCAAATTTTTGGAGTTTTTCCGAAAAAATTGGCTCGGCAATGTAAATTGTATTCTGCATGATACTGCCAGTTCCTATTTGTGCTAAACGCCCGGTTTTAAGGCGGGCTTGTAGCCGCATAGCGGCGGAAAGGCCGTTCCTTACCCGACGGGGGTCATAACAGCCGCTTCTTATGCCAATCCACCATGTTGATTGGTCAAAATTAGATATTAACTGCTCGGCTTGCCTCAAAAATGAATTGTTATCATCTTTTCCTGCATGTTTTAACGCATCCCTGTAATGGCATATTGAATAACTGTGGGACGATATTATCTTCTATGTAAGCAATATTTTTCATATTGTTGATTATTCCGCAGGCTTGTTGTGTAGCAGGGAAATGAGCTGTTAAAGCTGTTTAAAATGCATCTCGCCAATACCTCAACGATGTTTCTGATACCACGCCGTGCTGTGTGCCCAAATCAACTACGGCTTTCTGAGCGGCACGCGCCAGTTCTGGCTGATGACATAGCGCTAACGACCGAATGATACGGGTAATGCGCAGGTGGTTGTGGCCACCGGCTTTCAACCAGATATGAGTTTGTATCGATAATGTTGGCTGGGCGGTTATGACGTTGTCATCACGAGTGAGTCCAAAAAAATCCAGCATGACATCAAGCGAACGTTGCTGGTGATGGCGTAGGGATGCTTCACTCTCAAAAGCCGCTTGTACTTCGGTCGCCAGTAAAGGCGCAAACGCGTTAAAACGACCAGCTTCCGGAATGGGAAATAGCCACTGAATGTAGTCGTGGGTATGCTCAAGCCAGAAGGGGGAGAGTACCCAGATGTCCTTAAGTAGACGCCCTTTATGATCGTGGCCTTCACCACGATAAAATGCGAGTAAGCGCGCGTCATTGTCCATCATGCCCCCCGCACTGACGGTTCAGCGTGACCATGCAGCGCCATTTCGAGAGTGTGGCGTTCGGTATCAAGATCGTGGTTAGCATCGATACGTTCAAGCGCGCGAATATAGCTGGCGGGTAACCCATGTTCTTGTGCACCGGCCAGCACATGGTGCTTGTACCATGTATATGGACGAATCCCGACGGCGGTGACATTGCCAATATAAGCCTGCTCCTCAAACTGCCTGTTGCTGGTCAGATCCGTGACCGTCAGCCATGTTTCGCTGTAGGCCACCCCAAGCCCCTCGTAACGATCAAGGGTGGGCTTATGACGAGAAGCAACTTCCCAAATTACGCCATACACCGCTGATTGCTCTAACGTAGGTACAATATCGCATTTGCCTGAGCCGTCCCCGCTACTCTGATGAAATGCTAACCGATACGCAGGTAGCAGGGCGGTGGTCACAAAGTGTGCCGGAATCCTTGCGGCTAAGCGCTGCGTCGACATATTAGACCCATAAGCAAAGCAGAGCATGACGATCTCCTCAAAATGACGTGGCTATCGACAGTCACTTTTAATGCGTGTCGCATGTGCCTTGGGTGTCCTGGTAATTCGCAAGCACCTGGGCCGCATTACTTTTTAGGGTCTCCCTCCATGAGATAGGCGCGAGCACTTTGACATTAGCGCTCATGCCCATTATCCACCACAAGGTTTGCTGATCGTCGGGTACGCGGGCGGTCAGGTGATACCACTCGCTGTTAGGTAGAGCCTCTATGGTTTGTTGGTCAGACAGCGGTGTTTCTTGTAGTAGCCAAGCGACCGGACGTGCGATCTCTGCCTCTAAAATCACATCATCAGGACCCTGGAGATAGCCAAATGCACCGCTTTGGATATAGTGATCAATATCGAAATCGTCACGGGCTTGCCAGGCGCGCTGGCTGAACGTCGCGTGTTTGATCCGGTGAAGCGCGAACTGGCGCAGATCCTCAAAGCCATCGACATGTGCGAGTAGGTAAGTAGCGCTATGCCGGCTAACAATGCCTTGAGGGTGAAGTGTTAGCGGCCTTTTTTTCCCTGACGTGCGAGATAAGTAATTAACGTCAATTGCCTTTTGTTCTAGTAGTGCCTGTGCCACCGTCTGCCAAGTCTCTTCATTTAGCTCTGCGGGTATTAATGCTTTGCCATTAGGAATAGCGCGTACACAGCGAGCCCACTTGCTAAGACCGTTCGAAGCGAGCCCATCAAGCAGCTGCCGAGCATCGTTAAAATGGGCCGATAATTGGCCTACTACTACGGGGGGTAGCAGCCCTTTAAGGTACTCTTCGGCAAGAACAAGCGTTAATGCACTAGGAACGTCCAGTGCAGGCAAGTGGCACTGGAAATCGCGATCAAAATACCAACGGTAAGGTTTTCGGCTATCGTCGCAACCTATAGGGAACTGCGTAGAAAGTTTTTGGCTTAGATCGCGCTGTAACGAACGCGTATCAATATGAAAGCCACGTTCAGCGAGCTTCTCTTTCAGCACAGGGGTAGAAATTCGCCCTGGGTAACGGGGTATCAGCTGAAGTAACGTCAAATAACGAAATAGCGTATCGCGCGCATCGGACATAGTGACGCTAATCCCTGATTGTATAAGTGAAAGCAAGATAGTTTAACGTGCCTCACAAAACTTAGCGACTCTCTCGGGCAGTACGTTTGGTTCTTGGGCGATCAAATGAGCTCGGCGTTGCCATAGCGAAATCATGCGTTGATCTAAGCTTGTATTGGGCAGGTAGTTCCATAACGCGGCGGGGTGAATGTCGACGGAGATCTCCAGGGAAATGTCAGGGTGCCCTTCAAGCCAGCGATATACATCTACTGCACTTTTTCCAACGCATGCGGGAAATAGCAACGCATTTAAAGGCAGCGGTAAACCGAGAGCTAAAAGCAACGTATTGACTTCATGGTCGCATGCTAGGTGCCAACGGTGCCGGTTAGCCACTAGCGGGGCGGTTAAATGGCCTGCCACGCAATGCCAAATTAGATGAGCATGTAAAAAACGGCGTGATTCATCGGAAAGGAGAGCACTGTAGTCCGGGCTGAAATAGAGATGTTTCCCATCGGTGCTCGCGGAATTAAACGACGGCGCCACGACCGGCGTTAGCGTTAATAACTGACTTAAAAAGTTCATGATAGGAAGCGTGCTAGCCCAGGTGTCTCGGTCAGCTTGCCACTTAGCGAGCTCTCGTTGGGCGGTCATCGAATCGGTCAATGAGCACATCTGCATATCCCTACCTTATTTGAGAGAAGAAGGTAGTATGCTATGCCAGTGCTGCGACAGCTGATGCCGCATTAACATGGTGTTGGTCAAGTTCTACCGCATCTAAACTTTGTGCAACAAACTTATACATGGCGGCGCTACTCGGAATAGCGCCGTCAATTGTGGCCAGTTATGCTACTCAGACAAACTTATGAGCCAGCTCGTGCAATTGATGGCTAAGAAAACACTAGGGCTATGCATGTTATCCATCGTTTGGGTCAGTCATGCCCCAGCGGCTCTGACAGCATAAAGAGGTCATTGTGTCAGACTTCTTTATAAAAAATCATCTTGAGAGCCGACTTTGAAAGCATCATTTTCTTTGTATAATGCCACTCCCTGCTCAATGTCTACATCTGCATCAAACAGAATCCCCCAATCACCATTCTCCATGAATAAAACATTGCGTGGTGTTAATGCATCAAAAACTTCTTTTTCACTATAATTTTTTTTATAAGCCTCCTGTATATATTCAATAATACTAGGAATGAAGGTTTTAATAACATCTTTAATTATTTCTTCATATTCAGAAAAGGACGCTCTTTGCTGGGCAGAAATGCCTTCCCCGCTATAGGCATGGGCCGTAATCTGAACCACCATGCCAGAGTTTTTCCACCAATGGATTCTTTGTTTTCTATACCAAGAGTGTTTGTACGCCATTTCTCCAAATATTGGATCATCCAGAGTGGCGGTGTTGGCATCTTTAGTCATTTATGCAGTCCCCTTCTTTGCTGCTGAAATACCGCCAGTGTGTGGTATGTTTCCGTGAACCAGTGATGGTACAAGATCCATGGTTTTTTGATCGCTTCGTTCATGCCAGCTTAGACCATTTTCTTTACGATATGCTCTTACTTCTGCGGCAGTCCAAGCTTTGCCATTTTCATTTTTCTCTGTCCACTGCTCGGCGCAAGCCTCATCGGCTTGAGTGAAGTTGGCATTTCGGTCAACCGTAAAGTCATCTATCTCAACAGTCGCTTCACTAACCGCCTCAAAGTTAGGCTCTCCCTCTTCAAAAGGAATGGACTCAAAACCAAACACATCCTTTATCTGCCTCCATGTCATTTCTTCCGGGTTATGTTTATTGGGGGAAATGCCATCCTCTGGACCCCAATCTGAGTTCCCCCTGTCTCCACTCCATTCCCCACCGTTTTCAGGTAAATATCTTCCTTCCGCTGAAAAGAGATGAGACTCTACTTCTGTGTTATGAGAAAACGGGAAGGCTATTTTTTCATCCAAACTAGATGTATCTACTAGCTCTTCAGAAGAGGAGACGATTACAGGTTTATCCAAATCCTCTATGCTGGGGGTTTCTCTAGCTTCTATGGAAGAGGGGGTGGAGAAAAATGTTTCTTTCGGAAAAAATGACTCGTTGAGTTCCATCAGAAGCCTCTCTGCTCAATATGGTTACGCCATGCGGCATACATGTCTATATTTCTACTATCTTTTTGAACAAGATTATTCAGAAGGCATTGTTGTGTTGAGAGGCGTAGCTCAGTTGATATGTCGCCCACAAGTGTACTTACCATATTGTCAAGTTTTTCAGCAATCTGGCTTGGGGGGAGTGTGCGCTTAGAGATCTGACGAATAAGGTTATGGCAATTTAGCAGAGATACCACTTTATAAGCATTAAGAGAAAAGTTATCTGGTATTTGTGCTGTGCCTTTTACATCATTTTTATATTTATTTAGTTCTTCTCTTAGCAGTGCGCCTGCTTCATTGTTCAATGCTGGGTTGGCTAAACCCTGCTCTATGAGAGGAAAGTTTATATCACTCTGTACACGTTCTCTAAGGATGAGTTTCAATGCTTCCTTATTGAAATGCTTAAAATTGAATTGTGTTTCTTCAGCAGATTTACTATAAAGCGTTTCCTTCCCCTCGAATTTACTTATCTGGCAGAGTACTGGCTCCAGCCAATCATTCTGATAGACAACCGCAACACCCTTTGGCAGTTTGGCAATCTCATCGAGTTGTTCGTCACGCAAGGCCACTGATTTGCCCACCAGCCGCCGGTCAGCCTCTTCAGGCAAACGAAGAATAATTTTTGTATTGGTATTACGAATGGCAGCGATATCAACGGCGTTAGGAGATTGGTCGACGATAATGAAACCTTCGCCATAAGTGCGCATTTCGGCAATGGCATTGGTGAGCATTTCAACTGCTTTAGCGGCAACGCCATTCCCCTCGCTACTACTGTCTGGGTTTCGGCGAAGTATGTTATGGGCCTCCTCCAGTACTGTGATGTGGCGCAGGGGCTGATTCATGCCACCCTGCGTCATGCGATATTCACTCAAGCGCATGACTAAAAGCCCCATAATGAGTGACTTGGTTTCAGAAGAACCGACACGACTGAGATCAACAATGACGCGACTATCGAACATTACTTCGCCGCCAACTTCGTCACTAGTGAAAATCTGCCCGTTCAGCCCGTTGGTAAGAGAATTGACCCGTGTAGAAAGCGAGCCAATGTAGTTGCCTTTAAGTTCTTGTGAATAGGCCGAGTCCTCAATAACTCTTTCCAATGCTTGAAGAAGATCCACGAAGGTAGGGAAAAGGTCGTTACCATTACAATTAGTTGAATCATCAAGGTTCCAACCGCAATCCCGATAGGCATTCAGCACCGCATCTTTTAACACTGCTGGCATGGCCGCATACATTGGCCAGCAAATATTGAAGATTTCGACCAAGCGATCAATGTGCTCCAACACATGAATTCCTGATGGGAATCGGAAAGGGTTAAGCTTGAGCAGTTCGGTATAATTCGGGTTGGTACCGAACACGCGAACGCCGGGCAATTGACCGAAGACATTCTTGTATTCCCCCTTCGCGGGTTCGATGACAAGAAAAGGAATATCAGCTGCGCTGATCTGTTCAAGCATACCGTAAAGTGTATTGCTTTTGCCTGAGCCCGTAGAGCCGCTGACGAAAACATGGCTTGTCAGATGATTAAGGTTCAGCGAGATATTCTGGGGTAGGTTTTGCCACAGGTGGCGCAGTTTTCCCAGGTTCAGACTTTTCACCGCGTCGGTATCACTTGTCGTATCGTCCAGGCGCTGAACCTTGCGGCCAAAGGTTTCAGTGGTGACGACAGAAACCGTTGAAGTAGAGCTGCGTGGTAAGCTCAGTTGGATCGCAAGCTCCTTGCCTGAGACCAATGTAGCCGGCGTAAGATAAGTGATTGGGATCTGTTTCGAGAAGTTCGTTTGAAGTTGAGGGTGTCGAAATGTCGCTAACCAGTCGATGATGTTTTTCTTGTTTCTGGAGTTCCAGGTACTCAAAGCAAAATCTTCATGGCTGGATTTACTGCCCCGGATCAACCCCAGGAAAATACTGGCCAATGACTCGGACGACGCTTGGCTATCACCAATAAAGTAAGCTGCAGAGTTCCACCCGCCGTAGGTTTTGGCTTCGTCGATACGCTCCAGATGGTGATCGATTCTGCGCAGTAACTGCTCGATACTCTTATCTGTGGCCTCAATCGAAACCTGTTTGCTTGCCCCGAGCGTCTTGTTCAGCGAACGGCTATCAGTAACGCCCGTTGTTTGTGTGGTTGAGGTGGTTTCGGAGGTAGCAGTGCTTTGGTTGGTGCTATAGCTTTCGTTAGTGCTATAAGCAGACGAATGGTTTGTACCAGTGGTTTCTTGTTCGTTGAGTAACCCAGCAACGGTGCCTCCCACCTGAGCGCCAAGCATAGTCCCCAATGGTCCACCTGCCGATCCCAATATAGCACCAGCCGCTGGCAATATGGCTGCAGCTCCCTTAGAGAGAGTCGTTTGTGAGCTTAAAGACTCTGAGTTACCTGTCGTTTCCGTCGTTGATGTCCCCTTGGTCTCTGTAGTGCCTTTAGTCTCGGTCAGCCCCAGGCTTGTGCCCAATGATTCGCTTAAGCTCTTGCTTATGTTTAGGCCAACACTATCGCTTTCCTGTTCACCGAACGATAACTGCTGCTTCAGCAGCGGGGAAAGCTGTGTTGCAACCTGCTCATAACCTGTACGAATCAGATCTAGGTTCTGTGATGAAACCGGTTCGGCTAGAATAATAGCTTGATAGGCACGGCCTTCAGCCGCATCAATGAAGCGCTCCAGCCCCTGCATGAAGTGTTCGCGATTATCTGTGGAAAGCGCGGGAACCCCTGTCACGGATGTGACGCAGGCAGAAGGGTTATTACGCTGCTCCTGAACATTATCGAGCAGTTGATTGGCTTCTATCAGCGGTAGAGGGTGCAATGCACTGCCTGGAAAATGTCCTTTGAAAACTTCCTTTAACAAGTCGCCTGAATTCTTACCCAGCAATTTGCCGGGCTCGCCACGAGTGCCGAGATAAAGCTCGGTCTGCTGCCCATCGGAGTTCAACAGTATGAATACTGCATATCCGGCGGCACCCAGAGCGGTATAGGCAGCCGTTGTGCTTTCCAACACGGATTGCTTATTGGCCTGAACAATACGTTCAATATGGAATAGCCGCATATCGGCGGCACGGCTGAACTGTGCCTTTGACGTATTTGTCTCTTGAACTGGGTAATGCTCAAGTTCCGCCAGATAGCTGCGGTTAATTAGAGTTTGTGAGGCTGCCAGTGAAAGGGCAGCATTTTCTTGGATTTCACGAATGGCCAGTGACTTAGAGGGTGTATCGCTCATCAGTTCTGTCCATTTATCAAAGTAATCAGGAGAATCGCCAGGGCAGCTATTGCACCCCCAACAATTAGTGCTTTCTTGAGTATAGGGTTGTGCTCGGGCTGGTGAGGTGGTGCTCTATCGGGGTGAGGCTGGAAGCTCCGAAATGCCGAGGAAGAGGGAGGCGACGTTTGGCAAGTACTGGTGCGTGGCTTTAGCGGCAAGGGGGTGAAGCCTTCCACGCCCTGTTGGCGTAGTCTTTCGCGTACATCGATTATATGGAGAAAGCGCCTTTCGGAGAAGTTATGTTCCAGGTAAACCACTTGCTTTTTGTAATACTCGCTTGACCATTGGGTTTGATCAACATCAGTTTCTCGGGCAAATGCCTTTAGTGTGTAGGCTTTAAACAACTCGGGTGCTTGGCTTTTAGTCCAGTCTATTGCGGCCCGTAAATCATCGCTCGTTTGGTTGTTATCGTGTAACTCCATTACCAGCGCAGCTCGGATGGTGTGTAGTTCTCCTTCATTAACAAATTTCTTCAGGTTATCGGATGGTGAATAGTGTGCTGTTATGCTATCAGTTCTAGCTGTTCGAGAAGTGGATGCATCATTCCTGGGTACAAAACCCTTAACTCCTTGTGTACGTAGGTATGCACGCACTTCTAGCAAGTGCTCTATCCGACGACGGGAGAAATTCTGCCTAGCAAGAAATCGCTGGCGGCTAAAATAGTCGGCACTCCATTTTAAATCATCGGGATCTAAATCATTCTGGCCGCTCTCTGGCTGGTATTCGACCAATAGCGCAGGCACTTTTTTCTCTAGCTCGACTAACATCTCTTGTAGTAATACATTTGTCGCCTGTGGGTCTTGGAGCGAATTGAGATAGTTTGTTCTGGCTCTTTTTAACTCTAGCGGATCCATGCTATTTCCCACCCTCAGTCGATATGGCCAATGTCTTGTCAAGCCTGTTTCTAAAATCTATAAGCCAGGCATGTTGCTCCTTGGCCGCTATGATGGCACGTTCACGAGCTTCGTGATCGCTCGTTTTATTCCGCAAATCTTTTAATAACTCATCGAACTTATGAGAAAACTCACGAGTCATGAACGCAGAAAATTGATCAATAAGAAGATTGTTGCTTTCTTCAATATGTTCGCTAGCATTTTCGATAAGGTTATTAAATGCCCCGTTAACTCGGGTGGCTCTTTCTGCCCACGCCTTATTTAAGTCGACAAAATCACCGCTGTCATACGATTCTGTTTTCCCCCAGCTAAAAGGGTTATACCATTTACTGATACTTATTTCTCTACGGTCTTTCTTTACTTCCTTCTGTTCTAGAGATAGGTTAAATGAAATATTTGAAGTAGCTTGCTTAATACCCTCCAATATCGGAAGGTTTAAATTTTCAACATCTTCGAATAAATCAGCGATATAACGTTGGTATTCTTTGTATAAATCGTTACGGATAGCTTCTTGATTTGTAATAAATAGTATTTCGTATTCATTAATTAATTTTTTATGCTCAAACTTTAAGGTTTTTTCTGCTTCTTGAAGCTTTTCCTTAGCGATATGTGGTTGTGCCTTATTGTTAGAAAATTCTTTTTTCAACTCTTGAAGAAGAGGGATAAAGCTTCCCTGTAATTCAACTAGTTTTTCTACTGTCTGTTGAGGTAATGCCCTGCCTTCTCGCTCTAATTCGTCCTTGTAGGCTACTGTATCAAAACCTTTTTCTTGGCGCTGCTGTAATGTCTGGATCTCTTCGTTGAGTTGCTCCAATTGCCGTTCGCTCTGGTCGAGCTGTTGAATCATTTCGGCTTCGTTCAGGCCAACGTCAATGGCTTGGGTCAAGGCGTCATAGGCGCGCTTTAGGCGGTGTGGAACATTGTATTTATCGATGTACTCATCAATCATAGTCTCGACGGCAGGCAAGCCACTGCTTAGCATCAAAGAAGACAGGTTTTTCTGCTGCAAACTGTGTTTCACCTTTTCGGTGATCGGCATATATTGCAACAGGTTCATGCTCGGCTCTTCGCTGAAGAGGTCGGCCATGGATCGGAAATCGCCGCGCTCCTTGCGAGTGTGCTGGTCCTGGGGCTTGCGGATCAAGCGCGTCAGGTTAGCCGAGGCCGGGTAGATTAGCGGGTTAAGGATGTCGTTATCGATCAGGTATTGTTTAACCCGCGCCAGTACCTGTGAGGGGTGTTCGCCGCTTTCTGGGTCGAACACGTCCATCTTGTTGACTACGAAGATAAAGCGGTCCTTGCTTTGCTTTCCTACCTTGCGCATGGATTCGGCGACCAAGCCTAGTAAATTGCGGTCGTCGTTGGTACCTAATTGGCTAGCATTGAGTACATAGAGAATCAGCGGGTTACGATTGGAATCCTGAACGAAGCCCATAGTCGTAAGCTGATGTTCTTCATCTTGGCTGTTATTTGGGCCGGGAGTGTCGGTCAGCACTAACCGTACATCAGGACGCTCCTGAATGGCGACGATGTTGCCCTCGATGTCGATCAGTTGGGTATCGTCCATTCCATTCCAATCCTTCAGTAGCCCCTGGTCGGCATTGTCTTCCTCACCTACCAACTGACTGCTGCGGTTGTAGCGTTTGGCCTTAAAGTGATCGGGCATCTGGTCATTATCGGTAATTCGGGCAATGGTGGCGGTAGAAGCTTCATTGGCGGAGGGCAGTAGGTCGCGGCCCAGCATAGCGTTGATCAAAGTCGACTTGCCCGACGACATAGTGCCAACGACGTAAACGTCAAAGTCCCGGTTGAAGGCTTCCGCTAAGGATTGGCGGGCTTCGTCGTTTTCTTCGACAAAACGTTTGAATTTGGGATGTTCGTGCGCTTCATCTATTAGATTACTGATTTTTTTCAGGCGTTGATCGGTTGGCTCGGACTCTATCCATACCAGTTCTACCTGTATACCGTTGGCGATAGCTTCATTAGCAGCTTCCTGGACATCTAGAAAGTCTGATTCCACACCTTGGAAAACAATGTGGAAATTATCGTCACCGTTGAACAGTTCGCTCAATTCGTTGAATAGACCTTCGACCCACTGTTGTAGACGTGACTGGGAATAGCTAGACAATTTGCAGCTAGCCGCCGGTGATTGGCCGTTGATCCTAAATTGGGTATCTACCGTAAAGGGATTGTGGATGATTTCAATGTTATTCATGTTGATACCTTATGTTTTGCTTTTTCTTTACGGGGTTGTGCCTGTAAGAGTGCTGCCCGCTGCCGATTGATTATTAGAACCACTGCCGCCAATCCGCTATACGCCATCAGAAGATAGAGTTCACTTTTGTCAGCAGGGGTGTCAGTTGCATTTCTAGCCTCGAACTGCATGTACTTCTTAACGTTTTTGTTAATAATTTCAGGTACATGCGAAGCTTTAATAAGAGCGCTACTGTCTTGCAAGCAGGCGTCTTTGAAATTTGTTAATTCAAGACGTTGTTTTCTTGAAAGAGGCTTACCTATCAGTTTTTTCCTAGCATAAAGCGCCGCATTGGCGATCATGGGAACGATGATGGGGTTGGTAAAGCCAATATCGACAAGATAAGAAAAGGCTTGCTCAACATGTTTCGTGAGACTTTCACCTTTTTCGCAATCCAACTGGTCGACTTTATTCAGGACAAAAATGACCTCATAGGAATGGGGGAGCCGATCCAGTTCTTTTTTGACGGTTGTTAATAGAACCCTGTCATCGTGTGTTCCAAGCTGAGTGGCATTCAGAATGTAAAAAACCATATCGAATGGAATGTTCTGAATGGCATCTATAGTCAGTTGGGCGTGGCGGGGATCTTGGCTGTTATTGGGGCCAGGAGTGTCATGCAGCGCTAGGCCCTGCGCAGGTTGGCAATAAGTACTAAAGTTCCCTCGCAAGGAAATATTTTTGACTCGGTCGTCACTGTTCCATGCTTTTAACTGCTCAGCCCGAACATTGGCCACCGAATCCAACAGGTCGCCGTTGTAGGCATAACAATAAGCACTGGTTGAGTCGCTTTGGTCATCATGTTTAAGAGTCGTGATACATGCAGTGGAGGCTTCATTGGCAGCATGCAGCAAGTCATCCCCAATAAGTGCATTGATGAATGAGGATTTCCCCGCACTCATTGTCGCCAAAATGATTATATTGAAAGGAAGAGGAGTGACTGAAGATTGCTCTTTGTGTTTAGTCAATGTGATGCCAACTTTTGTGGTCATGCATAGAAATTATCCACTTAATCAATTTCTCGCTTGATGTCATATAGTTATGCTTTTTGTGTATACATCTGAATTTCCAGCTTACACACCATAGGGACTTATGAGCCTAGTTAACTTAGGAGCAAAGTCATGCCAAAGTCTTCTCTCTGGAAAACGTAAATTTTAATTAGTGGTTAGGTGTTATTTGTTTAGTTATCGGCACTTAGCCTGATTACTTTAGGAAAAGCTACGCTGCTCCTTTGCTATATATAGTCACAGCATACCTGTAATGTGCGACGCTATATGTCGCATGGTTAGGGCGTTAACAAGTCGAATCTGAAAAGTTGCCTATGTACTCAGTGCAGAACTCATAAATGTCGTCGATAAGGATTGCGAACGAGACCATCGCCTTCCGCGCGTTGGTAAGCTTTCCAAACTGGCTAATGTCAACTTGGGGGTAAAGCCACAGGCCAGACTGATGTTCATGATGCTATGTGGCGTTTTACTCAGCAACCAGCAAGCATGATCTAGGCGCCGAGCCAGGTACGCCTGCTGAGGCGATATCGCTAAATGACGGGCGAAGAGACGGTTGAGTCGTCTCCACGTAATACCTAGTTCGTTGGCAAGTGAGCGGATGCTTAACGGTGACTCCAGGTTGTCATCCCTCAAGGTGATGGCTCGTTGAAACATTGGAGCTTGGGGAATCGCTGGATCGCGCTGTCGGTACCCCGTCTTTAAAGCCAGACCTTAAAACCAATCTTTAAACAACATAGGAGCTAGAGGTGGATAACGCCAAGCGGGGTGGCCGGAGAGTGGTCGGATAACACTATGACGACCGGGTGACATACACGTTTCAAACGTGTGTCATTAAGAGATAAGCCCTTGATATTGGGTGAACGACACTGTTGGCGTTGCTTAGAGGAGGCTGGGGAGGGGCTGAAATTATCATCAAAATGACATTGTCTAGACAACTGGGGGTCATCTCCTTCAACCAGAATGGCGCTATTCCTAAAGGAGAAGCGCCATGTCTATTCCTACTATTAACGCTGAAGGCTTAAACAAGTCGTTTGGACACCGTCAGGTGTTAAATGACGTCAGCTTTCGCGTTGCAACAGGCGAGATGGTTGCGTTGATTGGGCCATCCGGCTCAGGCAAGTCCACGTTACTACGTCACCTTGTCGGTCTTACTTGTGGAAATCGCAACCAGGGTGGCCGTGTGTCGCTGATGGGACGTGAAGTGCAGACGAGCGGTCGTTTGCGCAGAGCCGCTCGCATCGAGCGCTGCCGTACCGGTTATATCTTTCAGCAGTTCAACTTAGTCGGTCGCCTCAGCGTACTGACCAATGTGCTGGTTGGGCAGTTGGGTAGCATGTCGCGGCTGCGAGCTCTCTGCGGCCGCTTTACCGATCAGGAGCGTCAGCGTGCGCGGGCTTGCTTGGCCCGAGTGGGGCTGGAAGAGCTCATTGATCAGCGCGCCAATACGCTTTCGGGTGGACAAATGCAGCGGGTGGCCATTGCTCGGGTACTCATGCAGGACGCCGAACTGATCCTGGCGGATGAGCCCATTGCTTCACTCGACCCGCGTAGTGCCCGGGAAGTCATGGAAATTCTCAGTCGTATCCATGCCGAAGACGGCCGCACTGTCGTCGTCACTCTTCATCAAGTCGATATAGCGCGTCGCTATTGCCACCGTGCCGTTGCTCTTAAGGGTGGCCGCCTGTACTTCGATGGCCCCATTAACGAACTCACCGATGAACGCCTACAAGCGCTTTATGAAAATGCCGATCTGGATGAGCTCCGCGCAAGCGAAGCCTCAAACGGCGAAGCGCTGCCCAGCGATCGCAGAGATAGAACGCCACCTACCGTCGTAACGCCGGTGCTGGGCTGATACCTGTGCCGATCACGTATGAAACCTGCCATTGATAACCCTATTACTCTGGAGAGACACCCATGACGTTTGAATATCGCCGTTTGGTTCTGCCGCTGTTGGCGGGAATTGGTCTGGTGGCTAGCGCTCAGCTTTTCGCCGCCGAAACACTCAAGTTTGGCATTATCTCCACCGAGTCGAGCCAGAACCAGCGGCCTATGTGGCAGCCGTTTCTAGATGATATGTCGCAGAGTCTCGGGGTAGAAGTTGAGCCTTTCTTTGCTACCGATTACGCCGCGGTGATCCAGGCAATGCGCTTCGATCAGATCGATCTCGCCTGGTACGGCAATAAGTCGGCAATGGAAGCCGTCGATCGTGCGGGTGGCGAGGTGTTTGCCCAGACGATTCCGGAGAATGGTGAGCCAGGGTATTGGAGCTTGATGATTGTGCATGAGGATAGCGACCTGCACAGCATCGAAGATGTTCTAGCTAATGCGTCTGACCTCACCTTTGGTAACGGCGATCCAAATTCAACGTCTGGCTACTTGGTGCCAGGTTACTACGTGTTTGCCAAGAATGGTGTGGATGCTTCCTCTGCCTTTAAGCGCACCTTGAACTCCAATCATGAAACGAACGCGCTTTCGGTTGCCAACCGTCAAGTCGATGTGGCGACCTTTAATACCGAGAGTATGGCACGCCTGGAGATCACTGCACCTGATAAAGCGGAGCAACTTCGCGTGGTGTGGACATCGCCGCTGATCCCTTCTGATCCCCTCGTATGGCGTAGCAACCTGCCCGAAGAGACCAAGGAGAACTTGCGAGACTTCTTCTTCAACTATGGCGAAAGCGATGAGCAGCAGGAAATTTTGGCCCCCCTGCAATGGAGTCATTTTGCTGTTTCCAGCAACGATAGCCTATTACCGATTCGTCAGCTTGAGCTGTTTAGCCAGCGTGCTGATATCGCCAATGATCAGAGCCTCTCTGACGCTGAGCGAGAAGCGCAGCTAACGGCGTTAGACGAGCAGCTGGATGAACTCAATCAACGCCTCGAGGAAATGGAGGAGGCTGAATCGGACGCTCCCTCTGTGGCCAACGCCGAATAACGTTCACGTGCTTAATTGATTATCGACGGCGGGGGAGCGCTGGCCGCCCCTCCAGCCCGGAGAGAACATGAATACTCACGCTTCTCAAATGACCGCACCGCTGCTGCGTCGACGCAGCTGGTTTTCGCTAATCGCATGGGGTGTGTTTTTGGGTGTGCTGGCCTGGTCCTGGCAGGGTGCCGAAATGCGCCCAAGCTTGCTGGTGACAAATGCTGACAACATGGCCACGTTGGCTGGGGATTTCTTTCCCCCCGAGTTCGGCAATCTTGGTCATTACATCAATCAAATGCTGGTAACGATCCAAATCGCTATTTGGGGCACATTGCTGGCCATCATTGTCGCGGTGCCCTGCAGCCTGCTCTGTTCCGAAAACTTGGTGCCCTGGTGGGTTTACCAGCCGATGCGTCGTCTCATGGACGGGTGCCGTGCCATCAATGAGCTGGTCTTTGCCATGCTGTTCGTGGTGGCCGTGGGGCTGGGGCCTTTTGCCGGCACGCTGGCACTGTTTGTACACACAACGGGTGTACTCGCCAAGCTCTTTTCAGAGGCAGTGGAAGCCAGCGATGCGGGCCCAATGGAGGGCATTCGCGTGACAGGGGCAGGGCGTATCGAGGAGATCACATTTGGCCTGATCCCTCAGGTGCTGCCGCTATGGATATCGGTCAGCCTTTACCGCTTCGAGTCGAATATTCGTTCTGCCACCGTACTCGGCATGGTGGGTGGCGGCGGCATTGGGGTAGCGCTGTGGGAAACCATGCGCGGATTTCAGTTCGCTGAAACCGCCACCATCATGCTGGTCATCATCGTCGCCGTCACGTTGCTTGATGTGGCCTCCCAGCGTTTACGCAAGCGTTTCATTTAGATTGGCAACCCAGCGTCTATTTGGCAGGAGTATAAATGTCTAGACAACTGATACAGCACCACCGTCAGGAAGCGAGCGAGCCTCGCTATCGCCAATTGGCCACGATTCTGGCCCAGGAAATTCGTAGCGACCATAGCGCCGGTGACCAGCTACCAAGCGAACAGGCATTGGCAAAACGCTTTGAGGTAAATCGCCATACGGTCCGCCGTGCGTTGGATGAGCTGGTCGCTGTCGGCATGGTGACTCGCCATCAAGGGTGGGGCACGCAAGTGGTAGATCGGCGATTGGACTACATGGTGAGCGCCGGCAGTAAAGTCACTCATAACCTGGCGGAATTGGGGCTTAACACCGAAACACGCTGTTTAGAACAAGGGCTTTTGCGACCGCCAGAAGCTATCGCTCAGCGCTTTGAACTGGCTGAGGGTGAGTGTCTGTTATGCGTGGATACGCTGCGGCTTGTGGAGGGTGCGCCGTTGCTTCATCTGCGTCATTGGTTCGATGCCTCCCGTGTGCCCGACTGGTGTGAGCGTTATCGCGGTGGCTCTACCCGCGCAGTACTTGACCAGTACTATGGTCTGCGACTCTCCCGTGCCGAAGTGCGACTGGAGGCAGTTCAGGCGGATCGTGACGATAGCCGCTTACTGCAATGCCCTCAGCTTGCGCCGCTATTGATTCTGACCAGCGACAACGTCGATGAATCACGGCGCTTGGTTGAAATTTCCGTCAGTCGCGCTCGGGCCGACCGTGTCGCCTACCACTTCGATTTTCCTAATGAGCGCTAACTCAAGGTCGGCCTTCACCGATCTGACAACGACGAGGGACAATGATGACTCCTGAACAGCGTCACCGCATTCTCGCGCTGACACCTTTAGAGCGTCTTAACGAAGGCTGGATGAAGCTCGGTATAAATGCGACTCATCGCTGCGTACGGGGGCCTGAAACCGGGATGGTCATGGTGCGTGGCCGTATAGGCGGGACGGGCAATGCTTTTAACCTGGGCGAGATGACCCTGACCCGTGTCAGCGTAGTGCTCGATGAAAATGCGCCAGATGGCGGCGATATCGGCCATGGCTGGGTCGCGGGGCGGAGCCATGAACACGCGGAGTTAATCGCCTTGATTGATGCTTGCGCGCACAAAACGCATTGGGCGCGACGCATCGATGCGGAGCTGATTGAGCCACTGACTCAGGCGCTCGCGGACGAACGCGCTGAGCGCTCCCAGCTTGCTGCGGCAACTCGGGTCGATTTCTTCACAATGGTGCGAGGGGAGTAGATATGCACGATATCACGATGGAACTCTTGTCGTCGGAGCAACCACCTCATGTGCCCAAGCCGCATCAATGGCCAGCATTCAAGGAAGCTGTTCATCACAGCCAGCAGCTGTTTCGACAAGTATTAAGCAGTATGGCCGAACCTGGCACCTTTACTGAGGTGGACCTGGCACCGCTACCGAAAGACGTTGCGACATCGCCCGCTGCCTGGGCAGTGCTACTTGTGCTGTGTGATCTGGATACACGGGTGTGGATTGCGGACGAACTAAACCGTGATGGTTTAGCCGAGGCTATCGCCTTCCATACTGGCGCACGCATTGTGAGTCGCGCGGAAGAGGCTGATTTTGCGCTTGTGATGCCATCGACCTGTCAGGCAATGCCGCGCTTTTCTGAAGGCAGCGATACCTACCCTGACCGAAGTACCACGCTCATCGTGGTGCTGGCGTCCTTGGCGGAAGGGTGCCGTGAGGCCAGCCGTCGCGGTACCACATGTTGGCAATTAAGCGGCCCCGGCATTTTAAACCAGCGAGTGCTTGAACTCGATGACACGGCTGAGGCGCTAATGCAGCGGCTAGCGCTCAACCGCGCAAGCTTTCCACTGGGTCTCGACACGATTCTCACCTCGGGATATTCCCTAACGGCCATTCCCCGAAGCACGCGTATCCAGAAGCCGTTGGAGGGTGCATCACCCACTCCCCTTACTCATCCAGCCAAGGAGCGCGTCTGATGTACGTTGCCGTTAAAGGAGGCGAGCAGGCCATTGCTAACGCCCACCGCTGGATGGCGGACCGCCGTCGAGGCGACCGACACCAGCCTGAACTGCAAACCGAACAGATTCGTGATCAGTTGGGGCTCGCGGTGGATCGCGTCATGGCAGAGGCTTCACTGATGGACGTTGAGCTTGCCGCATTGGCATTGAAGCAAGCCAGCGGTGACCTAACCGAAGCGGTGTTTCTGCTGCGTGCCTATCGAACCACGTTACCCCGGCTGGCCGACAGTGTGCCGCTCAAAACAGAGGCGATGCATGTCGAACGGCGTCTCAGTGCCGCCTTCAAGGATGTGCCTGGTGGGCAGGTGCTGGGGCCAACCTATGACTACACCCATCGACTGCTGGATTTCATGCTGCTGGCAGAAGGGGAGATTCCTGATCCGGAAAGAGCCCAGGCAGGGCTTGAGGCTTGCCCCCAGATTCTGGATTCGCTCGATGCCGAAGGGTTGATTGAAAAAGAGCTGGACGATGGCGCCGAGCCTTATGATATCACCAGAGATCCCCCGGATTTCCCCGTCGACCGAGCCACGCGTTTACAAATGCTAGCGCGAGGCGATGAGGGTTACTTGCTGGCGCTGGGCTACTCGACTCAGCGTGGCTATGGCCGCAACCACCCCTTCGCTGGCGAAATTCGTCAGGGCACCGTCGAAGTGGAAATCGAAGTGGAAGGCTTCAATGCTCCTCTCTGTATCGGTGAGGTCATGATCAGTGAATGCCAGATGATCAACCAGTTCGGCGGCAGCCGCGAAAAGTCGCCGCAGTTTACCCGCGGCTACGGTTTGGCCTTTGGTCGCAATGAGCGCAAAACCATGGCGATGGCGTTGATCGACCGTTCCTTGCGCGCTGAAGAGCTTGGCGAACCGGTACAAGGGCCTGCCCAGCAAGCCGAGTTCGTGCTTGCCCATGCCGATAACGTCGAGGCCTCGGGCTTTGTTTCTCACTTGAAGTTACCGCATTACGTCGATTTTCAGTCGGAGCTAGAGCTGTTGCGCCGCCTACGCCGGGAGCACGACCTCCGCGAACCCTCTGAGCAGGAGCGCCCCGTATGAGTCCCCGCGTTGATGACCAAGACGGTCAAGCTTATAGCGGTTATAACTTTGCCTACTTGGACGAACAGACCAAACGTATGATTCGCCGCGCGTTGCTAAAGGCTGTTGCGATTCCCGGCTATCAGGTGCCTTTCGGTGGTCGCGAGATGCCGATGCCCTATGGTTGGGGCACTGGTGGGATGCAGCTTACCGCCAGCATCCTGGGTGCGGACGACATACTTAAAGTGATTGATCAGGGCGCGGATGACACGACTAACGCCGTCAGCATTCGCACATTTTTCGAGCGTGTGGCTGGGGTTGAAACCACCACCAACACACGGGCGGCTAGCGTTATCCAGACGCGTCATAGAATTCCGGAACGCCCCCTTTCTCGACACCAGATCCTGGTGTTCCAAGTGCCCATTCCTGAGCCGTTGAGATTTATCGAACCGAGCGAAGAGGAAACTCGGGTGATGCACGCTCTCGAAGAGTACGGCGTGATGCATGTGAAGCTCTACGAAGATATTGCTCGCCATGGCCATATCGCCACTACCTATGCCTATCCGGTCAAGGTGGATGAACGCTATGTAATGGATCCCTCGCCCATTCCCAAGTTCGACAACCCTAAACTCGATATGAATGAGGCGCTTATGCTGTTTGGCGCTGGGCGTGAGAAGCGCCTTTACGCGATTCCCCCCTATACCCAGGTCAAGAGTCTCGATTTCGAGGATCACCCGTTCGAAATCCAGTCGTGGGATGAGGCATGCGCATTGTGCGGAGCGTCGGATAGCTACTTAGACGAAGTCATCACCGATGACCAAGGCGGGCGGATGTTCGTCTGCTCAGACACGGACTACTGCCAGCAATGTCGCGGGGAGGTGGCATGAAACGCCCACAGCTAATACGCCCTGCACTGCTTGAAGCACGCAATATCACTCGTCTATACGGCCCCAAACAGGGATGCGAAGCGATTGACTTCACACTGCATCAGGGTGAAGTGCTCGGTATTGTCGGTGAGTCCGGCTCGGGCAAGTCGACCTTGCTGAGAGTGCTTTCAGGGCTTGAAAAACCGGACAACGGCCAAGTGATTTATCACCGTTCTGAGCCATCCTTCCCTGAGCTTACTGGTACGGAGTCTACTAACCCCGAGCCTGCTCACGCCGGGTTAGCCACGGCCGAAGGGGCACTTGATCTCTACGCCATTAGCGAGGCACGCCGCCGCGCGCTACTGCGTATGGAGTGGGGGCTAGTGCATCAAAATCCCCGCGATGGTCTGCGTCTTGGTGTCTCCGCCGGGGCCAATGTGAGCGAGCGTCTGATGGCGTTGGGACAACGTCACTATGGCAATTTACGCGCCGCAAGCCAGGACTGGATGGGTCGCGTGGAACTGGACCCACTCCGTATCGATGATGCGCCACGTACCTTCTCTGGCGGGATGCAGCAGCGCTTGCAGATCGCCCGCACCTTGGTGACCGAGCCACGCTTAGTGTTCATGGATGAGCCCACCGGCGGGCTCGACGTGTCGGTACAGGCGCGCCTTCTCGACATGCTCCGCACCTTGACCCGGCAGCTTGGGTTGTCGGTGATCCTGGTGACACATGATTTAGCCGTTGCCCGCCTGCTGGCCCACCGACTGATGGTAATGCGGCAAGGTCGGGTTGTGGAGGCCGGTCTGACCGACCAGATTCTCGACGACCCGCAGCACGACTATACCCAACTACTCGTCTCATCGGTGTTAACACCATGAGCCGCACTGATGTTCAGGATCTCATGTTCAGGAGCCTGCTATGACGGCGATAAGGCAACCTTTTCTGAGCGCGTCGGCGCTCGACAAGTCTTTTGTGCTACACGCACAGAGTGGTCAGCAGTTAGATGTGATGCGCGGTCTCGAGCTGAGTCTTATGCCTGGTGAATGTCTTGTGCTGGCCGGGCGCAGTGGTATCGGCAAAAGCACGCTGCTCAAAATGGTGAATGGCAACTATCGCGTTTCCGCGGGTCGGTTGACGCTGCACTTTGATGACGGAGAGCTGGAGCTTTCCGACCTGCCCGCCCAGGCCTGGCACGTGCTTCGGCGCGATGTGATCGGCTATGTCAGTCAGTTTCTACGCGTGGTGCCCAGGGTCTCTGCGCGGCAGGTGGTGATGGAACCACTGCTATCGCAAGGCGTTGCGCTGGACGAAGCGTGTCGTCGAGCCGAGGCACTGCTGGCAAGGCTCAACCTTCCTAAGCGGCTATGGGATCTAGCACCGGGAACGTTCTCCGGCGGTGAACAGCAGCGTGTGAATATCGCTCGTGGCTTTATCGCCGAGCATCCGTTGCTGTTATTGGATGAGCCTACCGCCTCGCTGGATAGCGCCAACCGCGATGTGGTGGTTGAACTCATTCAGGAGGCCAAAGCGCGCGGTACGGCGATGCTGGGAATTTTCCATGATGAGGATGTGCGCGAACGTGTCGCTGACCGCCAATTGCCGCTGGAAGCGCATATGTTGAGAGCGGGTGATGCCTCAACCGCTGTGAACAATGATACCCAGGAGTCGCCACGATGAGAGCTAATGAACAGGTTCTGACCAACGCCCGCTTAGTGCTTGATGACGATATCGTGCGTGGCAGCTTGGTGATTCAGTCAGGGCGCATCAAGGCGATCGACCAGGGCGCCACTGCGCTGCCCAGTGCCATCGATTGCGAAGGCGATTTGCTGATTCCTGGGCTGATAGAACTGCATACCGATAACATGGAGAAATATTTTCAGCCGCGGCCCAAGGTATCGTGGCCATCGCGCTCAGCTGCTTTGGCTCACGATGCTCAGATGGCAGCAAGTGGTATTACCACGGTGTTTGATGCTGTCTCCATCGGCGATGTAGATGACCAAAGCATGCGCCAAGAGGCGCTATATCAAATGGTGGAAGCGCTAGCTGACATCAATCGCAGCGGCATGGCGCGGGTAGACCACCGTTTGCATCTACGTTGCGAGGTTTGCCACCCGGATACGCTGGCACGCTTTCAGTCCCTTGCGGATACACCTGAGCTTGGGTTGGTATCGTTGATGGACCACTCGCCGGGGCAGCGCCAGTTTGCCAGCCTCGACGCCTACCGGGTGTACTACAAGGGTAAACATGGTTTCGATGACGCTAGCCTTGATGCGTTCATTGAGCGCCAGCAGGGCTTTAGTGCTCAATACTCAAGTACCTACCGAAAAGCGATTGCTCAGGCCTGCCATGAGCGTGGCCTGGCACTCGCCAGTCATGACGACGCCACGATAGAGCACGTGGCCGAAAGCCTAGAATACGGCACCCAAGTGGCGGAGTTCCCCACCACCTTGGAGGCCGCCCATGCTTCTCACCACCACGGCATGGCCGTGATGATGGGCGCGCCTAATGTGGTACGTGGAGGCTCCCATTCGGGCAACATTGCTGCCAGCGAACTGGTGCGGCTCGGTGTGCTCGACATTCTTTCCTCGGACTACTACCCCGCTGCGCTACTCGATGCAGTCTTCCTGATCAGCAAGATGGAGGATGGCTATAACTTACCTCGTGCCGTCGCCTCTGCCTCACGAAAACCTGCCGAAGCGGTGGGCTTGAATGACCGTGGGCGCATTGCCGAAGGGTTGCGTGCCGACCTGATTCGTGTGCGTGAAGTCGATAGCCATCCTCTGGTTCAGAGAGTGTGGTGTGCCGGTAAGCAGGTGTACTAATGGGCCGCTTGATCTACCTGATGGGGGCTAGTGGCGTCGGTAAAGATTGTCTGCTGCAAGCGGCCCGCCGTGCGCATCCGGAATGGCTGGTAGCCCACCGCTATCTGACCCGGGAAAGTAGTGCCACCGAGGATTGCGTCGCGCTTAGCGATGCTGAGTTCTCGGTGCGCCGTGAGTTGGGGATGCTATGCCTGGCATGGCAGGCCCATGGGCTCAAGTACGGCGTTGGCGTAGAGGTCGAAGCGTGGCTCGGCAGAGGCACTACGGTGCTGCTTAACGGGAGCCGCCGAGCGTTGCCGATGGCGCTTGAACGCTTCGGTGATGCACTGGTGCCCGTCGTGATCACTGCACCCCCGGAAGTCTTGCGCCTTCGGCTGATGGGACGTGGGAGAGAGTCGATCGATGAGATTGAGCATCGACTCAAGCGCCATCAGGAAATGGAGCGTGAATTGATGGATGCCTTTCCTGGCGTCGCCCGAGTCAATAATGGAGGGCGACTTGCGGACAGCCTTACGGAACTGACAGCGGTGATCAAGGGATGTTCTGCTCAGGCTTAATCGCCTGGGACTTCATGGCGGGAGAGCAATTGATGGAGTTTCGTTTTGGCGGTACCGGCGATAGTGCCCAGGTGCCACGCTTTGGATGTGGCTGTGAGGCCTGCAGTCGGGCGAGAGTATTGACTAGCTTGCAGCGTGGTCCCTGCTCGGCTGAAGTGCGGGTCGATGGTAAGCTCTACTTGCTTGACGCTGGGCGCATGGACTTGGCGCACAGTTGCGAGATTGAACGTCCGTCGGCTTTTCTGATTACGCATTACCATGCCGACCATGTGCAGGGGCTTTTCCATTTGCGATGGGGAAGCGGAGAATCGATCCCCGTTTATGGCCCTAAGGATGCCCACGGCTGCGCCGATTTGTACAAAAATTCTGGGGTGCTGGATTTTCAGCCCGGACTCAAGCCTTTTAAAGCCATTAAATTCGAGAGCTTAACGGTGACACCCGTGCCGCTTAAGCATTCGAAACCAACGTTGGGCTACTGTCTTGACGACGGCGGAACAAGGCTTGCGTATCTCACTGATACCTGCGGTCTACCAACTGAAACGGAACGCTTTCTACGCAGTTGGAAGCCTGACGTGGTGGTGTTAGATGCCTGTTACCCAGCCACCTATCAGGCACCGCACAATCACAACACTATTACCCAGGCACTGGAGATTATCACCCGACTCGATCCCCCACGGACGTATCTCACTCACATTGGCCATGACTTAGACGCCGAGTGTTTGGCAAACCCTTCGCGTCTGCCCCTTAATGTGCGTATTGCCCGAGATGGCGAGAGCCTTAATGAGTGGATGGTATCGCCATAAAAGAAAGGAGTAGCTTGCTGTAGGGTCACGTGCAAATACTGACTTTAAATACCATTACTGCCGATGTTGGCCGACTATATAGAATATCTGTAAGGAAGCGCTGAACAATTCATTTCTGGGCAACTGAAGGTGTCAATGTGGCTCGAGTGTTGTCTCCGCGATCAATATTTAGCCACTACCGGTGGATTTATTACCGAACAGCCATGTTCCCGGCTGTCAGGTCGGATTTCAAGACCCACTAACCCCATGAGCGTGTTTCTGGCATCGTCTGGCTAGTACTAGGTTCTGTCTGTAAAGTCATGATTGCTATGCTGTCCCTGTGTGTTGAGCAGGATACCGTCATGGCAGGCCGTTACGAACTTACCGGTCAGAATGATCAAAGACATCGTTCTCCACCACAGACGATGGGACGTCCATGCCGAGATGATCGACTGAGGCTCAACGGTATTCTATGGATTCTCTGTCCCGGGGCACAATGGCGCGATTTGCCGGAGCGTTATGGCCCCTGGAAGACCATCTATCAGCGCTTCCGACGATACCTTCAGCCAGATACTGACTCGCTTACATCTCCGTCTGCGTGAAGATGGCTATATAGATCTCGACACATGGATGGTGGACTCAACCTCCATCAGAGCGACTAGGTCGGCCAGCGGTGTCGGCAAAAAGGGAGATCCATAGAGCTAGTGGATCATGCGCTCGACCTGACCTTTTTCCTAGATTAGTGTTACTGGCCCAATGAGATTCTCCTATCGGCCCCGTTCCCTAGCGTTTCACATACAACAGTACATTTGTCACTCAACCTTATTGAACCGACGTCTATCCATAATTGAATTACATTAAATGTAGCTAATGAGCATAGGGGACAATCTGGATGTTGATGACGACTTTTTAAAGGTGAAGGGCGTCATGCTCTACGCTGTTATGCTTAGAATGCCAGGCTTGAAACTGTTTTGGGCCTAATGATTGCTGGACTGTTATGCCGCACGGGTAACGCAATAGACCACTTCCCACCACCTTCCAAACACGTTGTAAAAATGCCGTTTCCTTATAACGCGCTTTGCTTCTCGGCATGGGAAAATTGAGTAATGTGTTCTACAAAGCGACGCACTTTAGCAAGCTCTCCTAGGTGTTCAGGATAAACAAGATAGTAAGCACTTTCGCTGAGCAACCTATACGGCCAGGCGAGCGTTAACCGCCCACCTTCCAGTTCTTCATCGACGGTAAAGTGAGGCACCAGCGCTACTCCTGCGCCTGCCATTGCCGTTCGCACCAGCATGGGAAAGGTCTCGAAGCGAGTACCATGATAGCTACGGTCAGTAATGATTTCTTGTTTTGCAAACCAATGATGCCAAGCGTCAGGACGTGTCGACAGGTGGAGTAGAGGTAATCGCGCTAAATCTTCAACTGCCTCAATGGGGTGCTGAGCCAGTAATGCTGGAGAGGCTACCGCGACCATGTCTTCATCAATAAGCTTATGACAAGCAAGGCTTGGCCAACTGCCATGCCCATAAAACAATGCGATATCGATATCCTGTTGCTCAAGGTCGAAATCTTCCACTCGGTCATGAAATTCCAAGCTAATGCCTGGGTTATCCGCTAGAAACATTGGCAGTTTATTGGCCAGCCAACGGCTACCAAAGCTAGGTAGCGTCGCAATTTTAAGAACCTCGCTGTTACCGCTGTAGGTCATTATCGCTTGCGTCGACATTTCAATTTGAGTGAGTACTTTGCGTACGTCACTTAAAAAAATGGCGCCTTCGGGGGTAAGCAACAGGCTACGTCGTACACGACGAAATAGCTTATGTTGCAAGGTGGTTTCGAGGTGGGCGACTTGTTTGCTGACAGCGCTTTGGGTGAGGTTTAGTTCGTCTGCTGCCCGAGTAAAACTCATATGTCGTGCTGCCGCTTCAAAACATTGCATAGCCGCAGTAGAAGGAAGTTTGCGTGATGCCAATCCGGCGCTCCTGATGACCTGAAAACCGCTCCGGCGACTAAGCACCAAGAGGAGGGTAGGCTTTTATAATAACTTGGTAGGCGAGCGACATGGCTTTCTGATGGCGCTCAAGTCGGCGCGGGTGACGCCAGCTCAACGTCACCATGGCAAGCCCTGCGACTAACAGTACCAGACGTTCCCAGAAAATGAAGACGTAAGTAAGAGTAAGTGAACTTACCCTCATCGATTTTATATACATTCCTTTTTGGCATGTGTTTGGCGTTTTTTTTCGTTTGTGATCTGCTATATGACCTTGTCTGATAAAGAAATACGCACGATTTTCAGGAATGTTGATGAGCCCACGCAAGGAGTGGGTGCGCATCTTTATCCCAACAATATGCAAGAGAGCAATGAAATGACCCAACCGGTATTTCTTTCAACCAATGATGTTCGTGACCGTTTCTCCAAGGCCATGTCGGCCATGTATCAAGCTGAAGTGCCTCAATACGGCACGCTGCTGGAACTTGTCGAACGTGTTAACCAAGAAACGCTGAACCAGCAGCCTGAGCTGCAACGTCGCCTGGAGGCACAGGGTGAACTGGCTCGTTTGAGCGTAGAGCGCCACGGGGCGATTCGCGTGGGGACTGCCGCAGAGCTTTCCATGCTACGCCGCCTGTTTGCCGTGATGGGAATGTATCCGGTTGGCTATTATGACCTTTCTGAAGCGGGCGTGCCGGTCCACTCAACCGCCTTCCGGCCCATCGAAGATGACGCATTAGCGATGAATCCTTTCCGCGTTTTTACCTCGCTACTGCGTTTAGAGCTTATTGAAAGTGAGTCAATGCGGCAGTGTGCTGACGAAATACTGACCAAGCGCGATATTTTTACCCCTGAGGCGCGTGCGCTCATCGAACGTCATGAAACCCAGGGTGGGCTAACCAGCGAAGAGACCGAACAGTTTATTAAAGAAGCGCTGGAAACCTTCCGCTGGCATCAAGATGCCACTGTCGATTTGGATACCTATCACGCGCTTCACGATGAGCATCGTTTGATCGCCGATGTGGTGTGCTTTCGTGGGCCGCATATTAATCACCTGACGCCACGCACCTTGAATATCGACGAAGTGCAGCGCCGTATGCCGGACGTAGGCATGAACCCCAAAGCGGTTATTGAAGGTCCGCCGCCTCGTGAATGCCCTATTTTGTTGCGCCAAACCAGCTTTAAAGCGTTAGAAGAATCGATTCGTTTTGCCGGGAATGCGCAAGGTACCCACACCGCTCGCTTTGGTGAAATCGAGCAGCGTGGGGTGGCGCTAACGCCGAAAGGCCGTGCACTTTATGACCAGTTGCTTAACGAAGGGCGCAAGCAGACGGCAGGACTGGATAACGAGGCACATCAAGCAGTAATGAAAAACGTATTTGCCAAGTTTCCTGACAGCGACGAGGCAATGCGCCGCGAAGGGCTAGCATACTTCCACTATCACCTTACTGACGCTGGCAAGGCGGCTAGCGGTGGTATGGAGGCTGGTATGGAAACTGATATGGATACATTGATCGCTAAAGGACTTGTGGAGGCGCAGCCCATTACCTATGAAGACTTCTTGCCGGTGAGTGCGGCGGGTATTTTTCAGTCCAATCTGGGAGGCGGTGAAAACGAAGCCTATGCCGGGAATGCTAATCGCGATGCTTTTGAGGAGGCCTTAGGTGTGCCCGTTACGGATGAACTATCGCTTTATGCCGAACGCGAGCAGGCGTCCAAGGAAAGTATAGTGAGGAGCCTTAACAAGACAGTTGGCTGATTAAAGGTTATTACAGGCACATGGACGTGCCAGTAGTTGGCCTATAAGTATTTGAAAAGATAAATTTGTGCCCCTCGGTGGCTTTTCCTTCTATCGAAACATTGGGCGTTGAGCGGTTGCGATGGCCGTGACGCTTCTTATCGCTATGGAATGCCAAACAAGCCATTATCGTGACTGAGTAGCCAACTGAATATCCAGTCTTTGAGTACCCCAAGAGGCCAAGAATTACGCTTGATCAGCAAGGTCTTTGGGTAATGTTATGACTGGTGAGTAGCTAAGGTTTGCACATTACTACGAAAGTCTTGCCTAATCCTCTTTTTTATGAGTAAAGCTAAATTAAGTAACGACGCTTAATATTAACCAATAACATCGAAATAGTGCCTTTACGGCATAGATTTGAACGATTTTTTACTCCTCATCATCCAATTCTTTGAAGTGTTCCTTAGCGGCTATGGTTTACCTAATCCTATATACTGTGTTCACGTATTTAGAGGTTAGTCATGAACACCATACCCTATCCAAATTATATTTCAGTTCCAGCCCGGTTAACTGCTGCGCCCCTGTGCCGACAACTTGCCGATCTCGTCTCGAGCCGAATGAGCGAAGAAGGTCTGTATGAAACGGATATTCCGGGGTTAAACCTGTTTCGCGCAGATGCGCCTACCAGCTGTATGTCAACAGTCTACGAACCATCGCTCTGCATCATTGCTCAGGGACGCGAGATTGTACAACTGGGGGATCGAGAGATCGTCTACGGCGCTCTCAGTTATATGGTTTCCAGCGTCGACCTCCCGGTTAACAAGCTGGTGGTTGATGCCTCGCCGGAGAACCCCTTTCTAGCCGTCAAGATCAAGATTGACCCTATCGATATCGCCGAACTGGTTCTGCAGTTGGGGGATGGACCTCAAGATAGCAAGCCCATTAATGCTCCTCATTCAGCCTGCGGTATGTGTGTCGCCCAAGTTGACCTGGGGATTCTGGATGCAATGACTCGACTCGTTCGATTGCTTGACTCACCCAACGATGCCCGTGTGCTGGCGCCACTGATTCAGCGCGAGATCGTTTACCGAGCGCTGATGGGTGAGATGGGCTCTCGCATGCGTGAATTCGCCTCAGTCGACAGTCAGTCAAACCGTATTTATCAGGTGATCTCGATACTCAAGGAGCGCTTTGCCGAACCGCTGCGGGTACGGCAATTGGCGGAAGAGGTGAACATGAGCGAATCTGCTCTATATCATAGCTTCAAGCAGGTCACGTGCATGTCACCGCTGCAATTCCAGAAGAAGCTACGACTGCACGAGGCGCGCTTATTGATGCTCAAGGAAGGGCTGGAGGCCTCCACGGCAAGCTATCGGGTCGGTTATGAAAGCCCGTCGCAATTCAGCCGCGAATATAGTCGCATGTTTGGCGCACCGCCACGCACCGATATGATCAAGTTACGTGGCGAAACACATTTAAGCATGCACGCTTAGATCGTTTTTTCTAAAGCATTATCTTTGTAGCAGAGGCGTTATAGCTGTAAGTTACTTATCTCGTTGCTCATCTAGTTGTTTAGATATACGAACGGGCCACCCCATGGGGTGGCCCGTGTCGTTTGCGCAACTCTAAGTAAAACATTGGCGCAATATAGCGACGCTGCTTTTAGCCGCGTGTACCGCGTACTAGGTTGTCAGCATGGTCGGTATGAGCAATCTCTTGAGACATGCCTTGATTGTCTTCAATCTCAACACGCTCACGATATAGTGCTTCACGTGTGCCGCCCAGTGCAGGACTACCAACCTCGAAAGTCGTGCGGTATGCTTGGTTACCCTGGTACTCAGCGGCTTGGCCATTTTCCGCCTCAACGCGGTACTGAGGGCTGCCTTCACGCGTGCCGCCGTGGATGGGGCTGCTAGTGTCGTAGTTAGTGTGGGTTGACTCTGCGGCAGTTGCTTGAACAGTCATGCCCAAGATTAAAGCGCTAGCGGTGATCGTCTGCATAATGATAGTGGCGTACTTCATGAAATTACTTCCTCTCTTTTTGAATGACATATCCGCGTAACCTTAAGAGTGCAATCTATATGTCTGTTCGCTTTGAACGAGTGGCATATGTCGCGGTAACGCTTAGGTGGCGGTATGTTTTGGCCGTTACGACCTTGAGAGAAATGATAGAGGGGGAGGGGCACTAACAATAGGCGTATTCCTCGCTGAAGATTGCCTATTCCTGTTAATCTGTAACTTTGATGTGATTATTCGAGATATATTGCGCTTCTTGATAGCCCATATGAATTGACGAGATAGCCAAGATTTATCAGTGTCGAGCCGCGACTTCTTAAAGTCAATTATTCTTTCAGGCTCTATTAAAGAGTGAGCACTGGTTACTGCTTTCCAGACCTTTTATAACAAATAATGACAAGCAGTTAATACTAGACCATCGTCGTGAAGGTCACGTGAGTGGTTTAGTACGGGGCTTCCAGAGCCAGATATAGGTATTGTGTGATGGGCGGGCCCAATAGAAAGCCCCCCACTTGTTGTCAGACGGTAGGTGCCCAATCTCCTTGAGGGTAGGATTAGGCTCTAACGGGTAGTGCTACTCAGCAGTGCGGCATGGTAGGTGGAAAGGTGCTATCTAGAAAATCAACATAAGCAGCCCAATAACCACTAATAGACCTATCAAAAAAATGATGCCTGCGGTGCTAGCCAAAAACTTCAACATAAAACCTCTCCTTGAACCTTTCAGTTAACTCTTCTTTGAGCTAACAGTTTAAGAAATAATGACTTTCCAGTGATATAAGCGATCATTTGACCATGCCCGCGATTATCATGGTCGTGTCATCATCTTTCCGACTATCATTTTTAAGATAGGAGCCAAGGCCGCATTGTGCAAACACGTCATGCTGGTCGTTGGGCTAGCCATAAGCTGCTGGCGTAATATCGGTAAGCGACTCCCACGCAGTTGCGTAGAAGAGACGCGCTGCACTTGTGTGTCTAACGGTTATCTAGCCAGTGCAGTCAGCTCGGGTGACGCCTCGGTAGGTGGTTTCGGCGTCTTCCATGGCTAGTTGCAATGCCTTGATGCGCGATCCATGGGCGGGGTGAGTCGATAGAAATTCAGGGGGCTGGCCACCGCCAGCGGCGGCCATGTTGCGCCATAGCGACACGCTTTGTCGTGGATCGAATCCTGCTCGGGCCATGATCGCCAAGCCCATCAGGTCGGCTTCTTCCTCGTGGGCGCGGCTGAACGGTAGGCTGATGCCAAGCTGAGCGCCAAGGCCTAACGCCTGCATCAATTGTTGATGCCCTAGTTCGCCCTCACCAAAAAGACCAACCAGTAGCAGTCCGGCCTTAATACCAAGCTGTTGTGTCAGACGCTCATTGCCATGATCAGCCAATACGTGGCCCACCTCGTGACCGATCACCGCCGCCAACTGCGCTGAGTTTTCGGCTACGTCCAGCAAGCCGGTATGCACACCGATACGTCCGCCCGGTAAGGCGAAGGCATTGGGTGAGGGATCCTCAAATACGGCAATTTCCCAGGTGTCGGGCAGGTCAGCGTTTGGGTAGATAGCCTCGGCGGCGGCGACAATTTCACGAGCCACGCACTGCACTTGGCGGTTAACGGGCGCGCTTCGGGAGATCGGTTGATCACGGCGCAACTGCTCGAAGGTATCCTCACCCATTTGTGCCATCAGGTGTTCAGGTATGAGTGCTAGCTGGGAGCGGCCGGTTGGCGTTTCATCGCAGCCGACTAGCAGCAGTAGGGAGAGCATTAGTAGGGGAAACATTGATAACCGGCGCAGCAGAAATCTCAGATGCATTACATCTCTCATCATTATGCCAAGCGAACCTATCTTGGCCTTTACCAACAGGAGAGGCAGACCTTACGTGTAGAGGCGCCTCTGTACGGTTGACAGAACGCTAGCAAAAAGCAGGGCGCCGTGTCAGCCTCTTGAGATTTTTTATCTCAGGTGCTGACACGGCGCCCTTGGTGGAGCTGTTACTTTAACGAAACGTTAGACGTAGAAATCCAAGTCCTCTTGGGCTTTGAGTAGATCACGCATCTTGATGGGGTCGTCACCAAAGAAGAAGACCAAGCCCCAATGCGTGCCGAAGGCAGAGCGGTCAGGAACGGTCTCTTCCGCGGGTGCCACTAATTCATGTGATTCAAAATAGGGATGCTCAATCGTTTCTTTGGGCATTTCCAGTTTACTGACCACACGACGGCGTGGGTATACACCGAAACAGCCTGCGTAGCCCTTCGCGTCGACCACTTCGCGAGGGAAGAAGGCGTCGACTTCCTCTTTCGTGCTTTTCGGATCGAAAACGAGCATGGAAGCCTGATAGGCGTTAAATCCATAGGCCTTTTCAATCAGTTCGAACGCCTTGAAGCCGGGCGGGCGGTAGGCAACTTCGCCAAAGTACATCTCGCCATCCGCCGTAACGAAGTACTCAGGGTGGATCAGGCCAAACTGGATATCGAATGTTTTGATCAACAATTCAATCTGCTTGGTGATCGCGTTGCGCCAGCTTTCGAGTTCGGCCGTCGCGGGTACGAAGACTGAATAGCCCAACGTGACGTATTCCGAAATATTCAGGAACTGGATTTTGCCATCGTGAATCCAGGCCTCAACCGCGAACTCCCAGCCGCTCAGGTGACTTTCCATCAGCAGCGGGTATTCTTCGTCCGGAATATTATCGATTTCTTCGATACTGCGGATCATTCGGTGGCCGAGACAACCGGCTTTGTCGAACGCCTTGACGTGAATCGGGTCGTCCGGATCGCCATCCAGTTTGAGCAGCGTCTGGTTGACGCGCTTCATAAAGCGAACGATGTCTTCTTTTTCGTGCGCTTCTTCGAAGATTCCGACACGGATGCCGCCAAGTTGAGCGCGACGCTTCATGAGCGCTTTGTCGCGAAACAGTATGGACTGCCCATACATGCGAGGGCTGTCGAGGAGGACAGAGTTAATCGCGCCGGACCATTCCACGGTTTCTTCAAACAGTGGAATAGCGACATCGACGCCTTCCTCTTTCAATTTCTCGGCGATTTCCATGGACCGATCATTCAGTCGAATAAAATCCCACGAAATAAAGGGGATATTGTTGGCGGTGCAAAAATCCTCGGCCCATTCCGGCGCAACCACAATATAACGGCGGTCGAATTTTTGTGCCGCCTTGATGGCATTGACGCTCCAACCAAGCAGGGCGATGTAGCCTTTGTTGGGATCCTTGGGAGTTTCGGTGCCTTTGACCGAGTCCATTTCTGGGTCACGCCAAGCGGTTACTGACTCGGGTAATTGCTTTTCTGATGTCATTGTCATGCCTTACTCTCCCTTGCTGGTTCGTCCTGACTGACCGCGCCGACATTGAGGCTCACTAGATGACTAAGCCGTGCCAGGGGATTAAAAAGGCGGTTGAATAAGCCAGCACTTGCGCAAATTTAATCAAGCCCATCTACCTATAAAGCTAGTCGCTTTGGTTACAATTAGCAAATCTCATGTAACTAAAAGTAACCTGCGGTTGTGTTGCTATCTTGGAAGGAAACTTCGCATAACCGTTAATTAGATAAGTTTAAACTAACGATGCTGGGCATGAGCGATGCTGGAAACGAGCGTTGTAGGAAATGAACGGTGCGCTGTGTTATCGCTAAAAGTGTTTTATTTATTTAATGCTACTTATTAATCCTGTGGATTATTAACTTAGAAGAAGTCTTTTGTCGATGGCGATAAACTCACTGGCTGCGTTTATTAGCGACGCCGCGGTTAACTGAGGAACACCATAAACTTCGACTCTCTTGCCATGCTTAAGGCGTACTTTGTTGGCTAAAAGATCAAAGTCGCCATCCCCTGACACCAGCACGATAACATCTGCTTTTTCAGCATGATCAATAACATCAAGGGCGATGCCTACATCCCAGTCGCCCTTTGCGGAGCCATCTGCGCGTTGTATAAAAGGTTTCAGCTTTACGTCAAAGCCTATGGCGCTAAGGATGTTCTGGAATTGACGTTGCTTTTGATCACCTTTATCAATGGCATAACAATAGGCGCTGATAACATCTCGGTTAGCGGTGGCCTGAGCCCAGAATTTATTGTAATCAAAGTTTTTCCCGTAGGCTTCTCGCACGGTGTAATAGACATTTTGCACATCAACAAAAATCGCCACCTTTAGCATCACATTACCTGTTTATATCCATCGTTATGTAGCGTAGCTATTAAGCCCTGATAATCACAGCAGGTTCATAATTAACAGCGAAAACGTAATGCCGAATACCGCTATCGCTAGCAGCACCAACAGCCCATCATGCACGACTAACGCAAGCCCTAACGCGAGTAATGCTAGCCCAGCGGCCGACGATGAAAACGGTACCAGCTCCATAAACGGCATACACAGGCCAACGATGACGCATAGCGCAGCAATGGCATAGCTACCGCCATGATTTACTAAAAAAGTGAGCCGCGGCTTGAGAACCCGGTCTATCGCGCGTGCTGGCTTGCTAAGCCAGTTTAACGCCTTCTGCAGCTTGCTGTGTTCAACCGAGCGATTGAGAATGTATTTCGGCAACCAAAATTGCTTCCGGCCGATCAGCATCTGAACGGCGACCAATAATACGAACGCCGCCATAAAGATCGACATGCCGGGCACGCCACTCAGTGGTGAAAAAAGCGTGATGCCGATCAGCATCAATAATGGCCCAAATGAGCGGTTGCCAACGGAGTCGACCACCATCCCGATCGACACCTGGTGGTTATGACGAGCCAGTTCGCCAATTCGATCAAGCAGTTGCTCTAGGTTTTTTAACGGCTGGTTCATCATTGATCTCTGTAAAATGGGCCGGCTGCCTTCCCTGCCTATTTAACGGTGATATTGTTGTCTACCGACGTCACCCGCTCATGCTGGCTTGCGATGGCCTCTGCCTTGGTGCGCTGTTGCTCGGTTTCAACAAAACCGCTGAGAATGGCACGCTCACCGTCCAGGTCGACATCAATAGCCGAACCAGCCAAGTCTGGCGCTTGGATCAGCCATGTCTTGATCTTAACCGCTTCGAACGAGTCCTGATGTTCAAGTGTGGCGGACTCATTGACCGGAGCGCTGGTACAGCCAGCCAGCAGCGTGGTGATGAGTACGCCGCCCATTAATAAAAAGACAACGACGTGGTAAGGCCGCATTATTGGATATCTCCTTCTTGTAGGGCGTCGCGAGAACGGCGTATCAAGCCATCGCAATATTCCACATCAGGGCCCGTGCCGACATCCACCAGCGGCAAGAGGGCGGTGATGGGGCCAGCAAGGGCGCCAAATGCGACACTTGCCCCTGCGCGCATGATCAGTGTTTCGCGATGTACGCCTAGTTCAATGTTATCGAAGGTGCCCGCCAGATGCAGCGGAGAACGCCCGACAAACACACTGGGATCTTTGGGGTGGGCGATAATACTGATATCCAAACGTTCGCTATTAAGATCGACCTGCCCCCCGGCAGTGAACGTGGTGTCGCCCGTATCCACCACAAATGTATCCAGTTGGGTAACGCCATCGCGGGCCTGGAGGTCGGCGTAAGCGCAATCAATCGGAATGGCATTACGGTCACGCACCCAGCTCAAAAATGTCTGACCGGCGTCTAGTCCGGCGATCTCCACCAGTAGGGCTTCAAGCCTGCCGCCGTTCATCAGCATGACTACGCCGCCATCGGCGGAGGCCAGCAGCTCGGCGATTGATGAGCCTTCAATCCACAGTTTTCCGCGACCACCAATCACGCCAATGCTGTCATCACCCAGTTCCCAGTTGCGTAGCGCGTCGTCGAGATCCACGCCCTGCACTTCCACCTGCATCGTGCCGCTGGGGGGCTGGGTGCTGGCATCCAGATCGAGCGTTAGATTAACGTTTCCTTCGCCTACACCAAAACTGAGCGGGGTGAACCGCCCGCGCCCATCGTCGAGAGTAAAATCGATAAAGACGTCTTTTAGCGGAACCTCGCCAGCGCTGACCGATTCGCCTCGGTAGCTCACGTCGGCCGAGAGGCCAAGCCATGCGTCTGTCACGATGTCAGTATCGGG
Source organism: Vreelandella sulfidaeris (assembly GCF_042429665.1). Lineage (GTDB taxonomy): Bacteria > Pseudomonadota > Gammaproteobacteria > Pseudomonadales > Halomonadaceae > Vreelandella. The sequence goes on from NZ_JBHMAC010000013.1 coordinate 421,863, forward strand.
CAAGATGAAGCGATCATCAGTCTCTTCTGGTGAGGCGCCGGCGAGCACGCCCAGATCCGCGATATCGAGGTGCTCGGAAAATAATTCCCCAGTCAGGTGGAGCGGCGTCGCCGATGGATTGAGGGTCAGGCGGCCATTGAGATCGCTGTCACCGATGACGCCGTGCATGTCGGTGAAGGTCCAGCGCTGGTCTTCCAGGTCCAGCTCGCCGGATACCGAATAGGGCGGCAGCTTCGGCAATGAGATACCTAATAGGCGGCTTAAACGCTGGGGGTTAGGCCCTTCAATAGCCAGCGCCAGGTTTAGCCCTTCTAGCGCCAGGGGGCGCTGCAGTGTGCCCTCTAGGCTTATCAACGTGTCGACAATATCAGCCTCAAGGTCTATCGCGTAAGGGCGGTCAGAGTCGCGAACATCAAGCAGCGGGTCGCCTTCCAGGCTGATAGACGCGGGTGCACCGTCGTAGCGCCCTTCAGCGTTAAGTTGGAACGTCTGTTCGCCGGTAGCAATTCCTTGGGTCTCAAACTGAATGGTCAGGTCGGTTCCCGCTTGCGGGTCACTGAACCGTAGCTGCGAGGGCTCAAACGACAAGCGACCGATGAACGGCAGCAGCAGGTCATCGCGCCTGTCGCGGGGAAGCGCTTCGCTGATGTCGAGGTGTAGTTCTCCAGACGCGCGGCCAAGGCGGTCTTCGAGGGGCGTGAACGTATCGCCTAATGCGCTAAGGGCAACATCATTGAAGCCGATATCCAGCTGCCCCGAGGCGGGGGGCTGGGTCGCATTCAAGTCGAGTGCTGCCGTCACTAATCCACCACCGAGACGAAATTGAAACGGCTCTGCTTGGAGTCTGCCTTCTTGCAAGCTGGCGTCCACCATAACATCGCCTAGCACCAGCCCGTTAGGTAACACCAGCGACGAGGCACTGAGTGCCAGTTCTCCATCAAATGTACGTAGCGGTGCCAGCATGGAATCGTTGTCTGGACCCTCGCTTGAGGGCGGAATCGTGGCGGAGATTAGCCGGTCAAGATTGATCCGCCCGGTTTCAAGGTCAATCTCAACCACCGGGCGGTCAGTGGTGAGCACCTCGATACTACCGGTCACCTGCGTCGAGCCTATTCGCCCGTCAAGGTTGGTGGCACGCCATTGATCGTGGTCGCGTACCAATTGGCCGGAAAGCCGAAAGCCCGGCAGCGGAGGCAGTACCGGCCCCAGCCAGTTTTCCAACTGTTGCGCGCTGTCTGCTTCGAGTGTCATCTCCGCGTCAATCGTCTGCGGCGATAATATTGATGCCAGGGTCATATCCGCCTCAACCTCAATAGCGTTGGAGGTGGCGTCGATATGCAGCGGATAATCGTGACGCAGGGTTATATCGTCAATATTGATCAGTTGGGTTAACGGCGCTCCACGGGCCTGTAGTTCCAGCGGCTTATCACGCCAGGCACCGTTGACGTTAAGCAGCAGCTCAGGTGGTTCTTGCTCTCCGGTGGTCTCCAAATTGCCCTCAAGATGGGTATTGGCGTCTTGATTGCGATAATTAAATTGCGCATTGCCGATGCTCAGGTGGCTAATCAACGTCTCTGAGGTAATGCTGGGCTGTTGTTCGATGGGCTGCAGCTCAAGCGAAATATCGGCATTCAAGGTGTCTCCCAGCGGCAATGCTGGGTCGACCTCAGACATATCCAACTGCTGCACGCTGATCTGGGCGTTGGCGTCAATCTGCTCGGAATTACTGGTGAGCGCGCCGTTTGCCTCGACATGCCCGCCTGCAATATCAAAGGTGAGAGGGGTAAGCGCAAGCGAATGGTCGGCAAGCTGTAGCTCTGCTTGCAGGTTGCTCAGCGTTGCTTGCTCAAGGATCACACGATCGGCAGAAAGAGAAACGTCTCCGCGCATCGCCGGAAATGCGGGGATGGAAAGGCCCGGTTGATCTTCGCCGTTCGGTAACGCTGACCGTAAAGCCGCGAGATCAAGGGGAGCGGCGTGTAGCTGGCCGGTTAGCGCGGGCACATCACCGCCCGTATCGATGGTTAACTCCCCGCTAAGTTGGCTGTTTGCCACGCTGGTGTCGATATCATGCAAGCGCCACTCGCTTCCCTCGCGCGCAAGTTGCGCCGCTATGTCCAATCGCTCCAGTGCTAGCTCGGGCAACCCCAGCCATTGTGCCCATTCGGCCAGGTTGTGCAGGCTCAGCTCGCTATCGGCGGTGAGCTGCTGTAATGCCGGTGCTTGAGGAATCTCGAACGTGCTGGTCAGTCGGCTCTCGCCAGCGCTGAGAGAAACGTCGCCACTGAAGGCCTCTTCCTCATCCAGAAAGTCGGCAATAGTGTCGGTGTGTGCCTCGAGTTCAAAGCGCTGCGATTGAGAAGTCGATGATTGAGATGATGGCTGAAAAGGTGGTTGCTGAAGTGTCAGCGTCGCCTGGGTATGCAATTCCTCGTCACTGGTTTGCATCTGAAGAGACGAAATGGAGGCTTCTAGCGGATTCTCGGTATCTGCTTTCCAGTAACGTACCGTTGAATTAGAGGCCGAGAGAGAGGGAATATCGAAAGACGAAGACGAGGCTTCCCCGTTGGGCGGTTGCTGAGTCTGCTGTTGGTTGTCACCTAATGCCCAGTTGGCGGGAGCGTCGGCACGTTGTTGTAGATTCAGGCTAGCATCGGAAAAATCGATAGCTTCAAGCGTCATATTGCCTTGTAGCAAATCGCTTAACGAAGGCGTGATAGTGACCTGCTCTGCCGTCAGTAAATGGGGCGCGGACGCCCATCCAGGGTTATCTATCTCCAGGTCATTAACAGAAAGCTGTGGGCTCGGAAATAGGCTGACCCCTACATCGCCATGGATAGCCGCTGAACGTCCCGTCGCCTGCTCGATACGGTCAGTGATCACTGGCTTTAAAAAATTCCAGGACATCAGCTCTACCGCAAGGATAATCAGTGCCACGAGCACGACCGGCACAAGCCCCCACAGTAGGCGCTTTGAAGCGACTTTCATCATTGTTTAGGCTCCCTCCCTGCAGGCGTTATTAACGTGTTAATTCCGTATCAGGTAATAATAGCATTGTCTTATTGTTTAAACGTTATTTTCTAACGGTTGCTGCCATTGGTTTAAACGGCTGGGTATACGTTACATGGCTATCATTTATGGATGTTATTAAGCATGCTTTTTTAGCACGCTTAATAATTTTTGTGTTTAATTATTTTTGTATTTCTTGGTTAATTTAAATTAAAAGTTGATTGAAAATTAGAGAGATACACCGTGTGAATATGTCTTTTAGGTGGCGGGTTGTCATAAAAACACCGTTAATTCAGCAGGTTGTTTTTTTCTTTTAGTTAGTTAAAAGGCTTATTAAATTGGTGGGGTTTATTGCTCTCTTTACACCTGAAAAAATATCTCCTAGCTTTTTAATGGTTGCCACAGAGGAAAGAAAGGAGATCAAAAATGTCAATCAAGCGCAATGTTGGTGTAACGGCACTCGCCATTACTGCTGGCGCAGCTACCTTTCAAGCCCAGGCCCAGGAAGAAGTAATAAAGCCATTAGGCGACTGGAATTATGATGATATTTATCAGCAGGGAGGCATAAGAGCCGATAACTTAATGGACGCCGAGGTCTTCGGCGAAGAGCAGGAAGAAATCGGTAGCGTCGAAAACGTGCTCATTACCGAAGACAATAAAATCGCTGCCATCATCGCTCAGGTCGGTGGCTTCTGGGATATAGGTGACACTCACGTGCTGGTTCCATGGGAGGAAGTGGAGCTACACGAAGATGGGGTCATGATCCCGGTGACAGAAGACAATGCCGATGACTATGGGTTGTTTGTTTCTGATGAATACATTACCGAGCAGGATCTTAGCCAGGCTCAACAGGTTGACGATGATGTTGAAGCAGGCCTGGGGGTCTGGAAGCTTTCAGACTTGCTTAATGACTATGCCACGGTAGGTGAAGGCGTTGGTTACGGTTATATCGACAATATTCTCTTTACCCGCGAAGGCGATATCCAGGCCGTTATCGTAGAGTCTGATACAGGTTATGGCGGCGGCGCCTATGCCTATCCCTTCTATGGGTACGGGTACGGCTGGTCTCCCGGCTACTCTGCGTACGCTGTTCAATATAACGAAGAAGAGATCGGCAATATGGAGGCGTTTGATTACGATCAATACGACGGACTATTGGACGATTAGTAGCGAACCATTGCCAATGCTGATCACTAGTCGCGTTTGACGCTAACCGATCAGGCCGGTTTCTTGAAGGACACGTTGCTGTAGGGCAACGCGACCAAATGAAACCGGCCTTATGCTATGGGTAATGGCAATTGTTGGAATGGTTATCAGTGTTCCCTTTTCCCGGTATCGATTGCCATTACCCATTTACGTTACCAATGGTTTTGCTATTCATGACAAGTAGAGGAGTGAAAATGAGACCCTGCAGGCACGTTTTATCCCTTACATCTTTGGTGATCATGACCTCTCTTATAGCTACGCCTATGTATGCTGCCGATGAGGAGGCATCCCCCACCAGGCAGACTGCGCAACCGAGCACGAGCGCGTCACAAGATGAGTCACGGGTGCGCGCTGTGGATGAATGGAGCTATCAGCCTCTCTATGAACAGGGCGGTTTTAGCGCCGACAGCATGTTGGGCGCCAAGCTCTTTTCCCCTCAAGGAAATGAAATAGGCAATATGGTTAATGTGGTGCTTGATCAGGAGAACCAGATTGTCACCATCATTGCAGAAGTAGGGGGCGTGTGGGATAGCGGCGATAGACACGTGGCTATTCCATGGGATGAGGTCGAATTGTCCGAGGGCAATATCAAGGTTCCCGTACGCCAGGATAACGTGGAAGAGTACGATCTGTTAACCGATGTCATGATCGATGAAGCGTATATCCATAAACAGGAAATGGAGCGTGTTAGCCGGGTAGAAGAGGATGTGTCGACGGGCCCGCAGACCTGGAAGATAACGGACATTCTTGATGATTATGCCAGCCTAAAAGAGGGCACAGGGTACGGGTATATCACCGATGCGCTGTTCTCCAGCGAGGGCATCATGCAGGCGATTATTATTAATCCCGCGAATGTCGACAGTGGAAAAGGCGGCCCTCGTGCGTATCCCTTTTATGGTTACCGTGACGGTTGGCGGCCTGGCGATTCCCACTATCGCCTGCCTTACGCACAAGAAGACGTCGAACAGCTACCGGTGTTTGACTACGAACAATACGATAGCGATTTGAAGTAAAGGAGCTGGGCGCCTTTGGCCGATAACGCCACGCCGCAAGGCTGGCGTTATCGACATGCGGGCTTCTTATACCAACATCGACGAGGTAAATAATGACGCCCGGTCGATGGATCTTCCTGACAGCATGAACTCCCCCATCCCTCGATAGTGCAATGACGATTCCTCGTCTGCCGACGCGGTTACATGCGCTTTAACGACTTCAAAAATGAACAGGTTGTACTGTTTTATCATGGCATCATCGTGCAGGCGGCACTCAAACGACGCATGGCACTCGTTAATCAGTGGCGCCCCCACCTTCGATGCTTTGTCAGCGGTCAGCTCAAACGCCTGAAACTTGTCAACCTCGCTGCCTGAGCAGTTGCCGATACCCACCACCTTATCGACGAGCGTTGCCGATGGGATATTGATCACGCACTCACCGCTGTTGCGTACTAAGGCGTGAGAATAGTTGCCGGCATCGATGACGCAAGCAAGCAGAGAGGGGGAGAACGACATGACCATGTGCCAGCCCATGGTCATGATATTCGCTTGCTGTTGCCACTTCGATGACACCAGCACCACTGGCCCAGGCTCCAGGAAGTGCCTGATGTTCGAGACGGGGAAATCTTGCTTCACCATTGATCGTGACATACCTGACCTCCGGTTAATCCAGTTAAATAGAAATATGATAAAAGAGATACTGACTAACGATAGCGCTCTACAGATAATCAATCGCTATTAAGGTAAAAGTAATATGAGCCGCCATGCTCAGCCATTAAATCGCCTTTAAGCCGCCCTATCAGTAAAAGATGACATTGATAATCATCCCATGGTGTCAAAAGCGACACTTGTTGCTGTTTTTGCGACATGCTTTTATTTTTTATTGAATAGCCTTGTCGTCAATCAAACCATTCATGCCAATATGCGACTAAGGAGCGATAGACACTTTCATGTAGTTGAGAACCTTTTTCAACCACAAACCCTAAAACGCCAGCGACACCTATACCAACAAGAAAAACAGTGCTTATCCAAAAGGTGACAGAGGTACAAGAAATGACATTACAACATCAATCAACAGGCCTGGCAGCTAACTCTCATCGCGCAAGCGAACCGCAGACACTGGGGTTTCTCCTGTTAGATAACTTCACGCTGATTTCGCTTGCCTCGGCGATAGAACCTTTACGGATGGCCAATCAACTGGCCGGGCGCGAACTGTATCGTTGGTATACCCTGACACAAGATGGCCTACCCGTTCGCGCTAGCGATGGACTGCAGGTGACACCTGACGCCCCTATGCATGCCCCGTTAGCGCTTGAGTGGGTGGTCGTTTGCGGTGGTGTAGGCCCTCAGCACAGCGTGACGCGTGAACACGTCCGCTGGCTTCAGTCACAGTCGCGCCAATTAAAGCGGCTGGGCTCGGTATGTACCGGCAGCTGGGCACTGGGCAAGGCGGGGCTGCTCGACCATTATGAAACCAGCATTCATTGGGAGTGTTTGGCGTCCATGCAGGAGGCCTTCCCGAATGTGATCCTCACGGCGCATCTTTTCTCGATCGATCGAGACCGCTTTACTGCCTCTGGCGGAACCGCCCCCCTCGACATGATGCTCAACCTGATTGCGCACGACCATGGCCGCGAGCTTTCAGCCGGCATCTCCGAGATGTTTATCTATGAGCGGGTGCGCAACGAACAGGATCAGCAACGTGTTCCACTCAAGCATGTGCTGGGCACGACTCAACCCAAGCTGTTGGAAATCGTTGCGCTGATGGAATCCAACCTTGAAGAGCCGATAGAGCTCGATGAGCTGGCAAGCTATGTGAATGTTTCACGTCGCCAGTTAGAGCGATTATTCCAACGCTATCTGCTTTGCTCACCGTCTCGCTATTATCTCAAGCTGCGGTTAGTGCGCGCCCGGCAACTGCTCAAGCAGACACCCTTGTCGATTATTGAGATTGCCTCCGTATGTGGCTTCGTCTCTACTCCTCATTTTTCGAAATGTTACCGCGAATACTTTGGTGTCCCGCCGAGAAATGAGCGTCAGGGAGTGCACGATCGCCAGGGTAATAATGCCGCAAAATCCCCCTCATTAATCAAACGATGGGGAACCGAGCATAATGAAAACGCGCCTTTCTCAAGTGCTCAGCAGGCGCTGGCCTGCGCTCAGGGAGAGCCAACGTTTGCCAGCGTGACGCTGATGAGTTGATCTCCTCTCCATCGCTGCCAGCAACGCTTTGCAAAGCTGCCTATTCATGGGCAGCTTTTTTAATGGTCGTGTGCTTTTTACCCTAATGGCTACCCGCTGCAATGTTTAAAGGAGCACGAGTAGTTTTCGTGCTTACGACACAATGACGCTTTTGGAATTTCCTCCGTCGTTTCCAAGCGCAGCCCCCCCTGACGTCAGCGCTATGCTCGCTACATTAACCAATGTTGGAGCTTAGCCATGACCCCCAATGAACTGCACAATGACGCCATCGTCATTGATGGTCTGATCATCGCCAAATGGAACCGTGAACTGCTTGAAGATATGCGTCGTGGTGGTCTTACCGCTGCCAACTGCACAGTCTCGGTGTGGGAAGGTTTTCAGGCGACGGTCAACAACATAGTCGCTTCCAACCAACTCATGGCTGAGTGTAGTGATCTGGTGCGTCCTGTACGCACCACGGCGGATATCACTCGGGCGAAAGAAGAGGGTAAGACCGGCATCATCTTCGGCTTCCAGAACGCCCACGCGTTTGAGGATCAGATTGGTTATGTAGAGATCTTCAAGCAACTGGGCGTGGGCATCGTGCAGATGTGCTACAACACCCAGAACCTGGTGGGGACTGGCTGCTACGAGCGCGACGGAGGGCTATCAGGCTTTGGCCGTGAAATCGTTGCCGAAATGAACCGCGTCGGCATCATGTGCGATCTCTCCCATGTAGGGGCCAAAACGTCTGAAGAAGTCATCCTCGCCTCCCAGAAACCGGTCTGCTATTCGCACTGCCTGCCATCAGGGCTCAAAGAACATCCGCGCAACAAATCCGATGAAGAGCTCAAGTTCATTGCTGATCACGGTGGCTTTGTTGGCGTCACCATGTTCGCGCCTTTCCTGAAGAAAGGCATCGACTCGACCATCGAAGACTACTGTGAGGCGATTGAATACGTCATGAATATTGTCGGTGAAGATGCCATCGGTATCGGCACCGATTTCACTCAGGGGCACGACCAAGCCTTCTTCGAGTGGTTGACCCATGACAAGGGCTATGCCCGCCGCCTGACTGACTTTGGCAAGATTATTAATCCCAAGGGCATTCGCACCATTGGCGAATTCCCCAACCTTACCGAGGCGCTCCTCAAACGCGGCTTCAGCGAGAGCCAGACCCGCAAGATCATGGGCGAAAACTGGGTGCGCGTTCTCAAGGACGTGTGGGGCGCCTGACCAAGTACAGGCGGCTGTCTCCGAAGTGAGAGGCGGCCCGGGGTAGCCCCGTCGAACACCTTACATAACAAAGATATTGAGGATAACAACCGTGACCCAATTGGCCCCCGCACTGCCCATCGAAGTGGATAGCGACACAGGCGTCTGGACGACTGATGCGCTGCCTATGCTGTATGTACCGCGACACTTCTTTATCAACAACCATGTGGCCATAGAAGAGGCATTAGGTGCTGAAAAGTACGCTGATATTCTCTACCACGCTGGCTACAAGAGCGCTTGGCACTGGTGTGAAAAAGAAGCCGAGCTTCATGGGTTGGAAGGCGTAGACGTATTTGAACACTACATGAAGCGACTCTCACAGCGAGGCTGGGGAATCTTTATTACCGAAGAGATCGATCTTGACGCTGGCACCGCGCGAGTACGTCTTGAACACAGTGCCTTTGTTTACCAACTGGGCAAAGTGGATCGCAAAGTGGAGTACATGTTCACCGGCTGGTTTGCTGGCGCCATGGATCAGATCCTGGCTGCCCGAGGAAGCTCGCTGCGCACCGTCGCTGAGCAGACTCAAAGCGGTGCCGAAGAAGGTCATGAAAATGGCTTGTTTGTTGTCACGCCCGTCAACTGAGGATCGTCGACATGGCATTTGATGCAATGTTCAAGCCGATCCAGATCGGCAATCAGACCATTCGTAACCGCGTAGTCAGTACTGCCCACGCCGAGGTGTACGCCACCGACGGCGGCATGACCACGGATCGTTACGTCAGGTACTATGAAGAAAAAGCCAAGGGTGGCTGTGGGCTGTGCATTTGTGGCGGCTCCTCGGTTGTTTCCATCGATAGCCCCCAGGGCTGGTGGAGCTCGGTTAACCTCTCGACCGACCGCATTATTCCGCACTTTCAGAATCTGGCAGACGCCGTGCACAAGCATGGCGGTAAGATCATGATTCAGATCACCCATATGGGCCGTCGCTCGCGCTGGGATGGCTACGACTGGTCGACGCTGCTGTCGCCCTCTGGTATCCGCGAGCCGGTGCATCGTTCCACCTGTAAAACTATCGAAGAAGAAGACATTTGGCGCATCATCCATGACTTCACTCAGGCGGCGCGCCGGGCGAAAGAAGGCGGACTCGATGGCGTTGAGCTGTCCGCGGTACACCAGCATCTGATCGACCAGTTCTGGAGCCCGCGCGTCAACAAGCGTACCGATGAGTGGGGCGGTAGCTTTGAAAACCGCATGCGCTTCGGCATGGAAGTGCTCAAGGCGGTACGCGCTGAAGTGGGTAATGACTTTGTGGTCGGAATGCGTATCTGTGGCGATGAGTTCCATCCCGATGGTCTCTCCCACGATGACATGAAGCAGATTGCCGCCTACTACGATGCTACCGGACTGGTGGATTTCTTCGGCGTCATCGGTTCCGGCTGCGATACCCACAATACGCTTGCCAACGTCATTCCTAATATGTCCTACCCGCCGGAGCCTTTTCTGCACCTGGCGGCAGGGATCAAGGAAGTGGTCACGGTACCGGTGATCCACGCGCAAAATATTAAAGATCCCAATCAGGCTCAACGTATCCTCGAAGGTGGCTATGTAGACCTGGTGGGTATGACCCGGGCCCATATTGCCGACCCTCATATGATCGCCAAGATCAAGATGGGCCAGGTAGACCAGATTAAACAGTGCGTAGGGGCCAACTACTGCATCGACCGCCAATATCAGGGTCTCGACGTGCTATGTATCCAGAACGCCGCCACGTCGCGGGAGTACATGGGCCTACCGCATATCATCGAGAAGACCGAGGGCGCCAAACGCAATATCGTTGTGGTCGGCGGTGGCCCTGGTGGTATGGAAGCGGCGCGGGTTGCCGCCGAGCGCGGTCACAATGTCACGCTGTTTGAGGCGGCTGATGCGCTGGGAGGGCAGATCACTATTGCCGCCCAAGCGCCGCAGCGCGACCAGATCGCCGGTATTACTCGCTGGTATCAGTTGGAGCTGGCGCGTTTGAAAGTCGACTTACGCCTGGGGACGCGCGCCGATGAGGCGACGTTACTTGATCTGCGTCCAGACATCGTCGTACTGGCCACCGGCGGTCAACCGTTCCTTAGCCAGTATCCTGAATGGGGATACTCGGAAAACGCGGAAGAAAGTCTTGTCGTCAGCACCTGGGATATTCTGTCCGGCAAAGTGGCGCCAGGTAAAAACGTGCTTGTCTATGACGCTATCTGCGAGTTCTCCGGGGTCTCGGTGGCTGACTATCTAGCCGACAAAGGCGCTAAGGTAGAAATCGTCACCGACGATATAAAGCCCGGCGCGGCGGTGGGTGGCACCACCTTCCCCACCTACTATCGCAGCCTCTATGAGAAAGAGGTGATCATGTCCGCCGATCTAATGCTGCATAAGGTTTACCGCGAGGGCGGTAGTCTAGTCGCCGTGCTCGAGAACGAGTACACCGGTGCCATGGAAGAGCGAGTGGTAGACCAGGTGGTGGTAGAGAACGGTGTGCGCCCTGATGAAGCGCTTTATTACGCGCTCAAAGAGCAGTCCCGCAACAAGGGGCAGGTGGATCTGGAAGCGCTTTATGCTATCCAGCCCCAGCCTTGTCTGAACGAGGCAGGGGATGGCTTTCTGCTGTTCCGCTTGGGTGACTGCACGGCGCCGCGTAACACCCATGCGGCCATCTACGATGCCTTGCGAATCTGCAAGGATTTTTGACCTGAGCGAGAGCCGGGGCGCCGGGGGGAGACCGTAGCGAGGGTCTTTTGACAAGGATGTCAAAAGTAGCGCCCAGGGATGGGTTTACAGCGCCCTCGCAAAGGTCTGCCGCCGGAGCAGCCCCGCCGCCAAAGATGAGGTGAGTACCATGCTCGAAACGCTCTTGCCGATATTAATTTTCACCGCTCTGGCGCTGGCGGCGATCGGCGCCGTGCGCCGGGTGCGCCTGTGGCGTCAGGGTCGTCCCTCGCGAGTGAATCTACTCAAGGGCCTGGTGGCTCTGCCGCGTCGCTATTTGGTGGATCTGCACCATGTGGTGGAACGCGACAAGATGATCTCCCACACTCACGTGGCCACCGCTGGTGGCTTCGTGGCTGCCGCCGTGCTGATGATCCTGGTGCATGGGTTGGGGCTTTCCAACCCGCTCCTTGGCGGGTTACTACTGCTGGCCAGTACTTCCATGTTCGTCGGTAGCCTGTTGGTGGCGCGGCGGCGCATCAATCCGCCCGCCCGGCTCTCCAAGGGGCCGTGGATGCGCCTGCCAAAGAGTCTGATGGCGTTTTCAATCGGTGTCTTTCTGATCACGCTGCCCACGGTGGGACTGCTACCCGAGGGTCTGATTGAGGGTAGCAGCAGCTGGTTACTGGCACTGGTCTTGGCGGGCGTCGTGGCCTGGGGCCTGGGTGAAATGTTTTTTGGCATGACCTGGGGCGGGCCCATGAAGCACGCCTTTGCTGGCGCCCTGCATCTGGCCTTTCATCGTCGCGCCGAGCGTTTTTCCACCAACAAAGGAGGCACTGGCCGCTCCACGGGGCTCAAGGCGCTGAACCTGGAAGACGACGCCGCGCCCTTGGGCGTGGAGAAGCCTGCCGATTTCACCTGGAACCAGTTGCTAGGGTTTGATGCCTGCGTACAGTGTGGACGCTGCGAGGCGGTGTGCCCGGCGTTTGCCGCCGGCCAACCGCTCAACCCCAAGAAGCTGATTCAAGACATGGTAGTGGGCATGGCCGGCGGCAGCGATGCCAATTACTATGGCTCGCCCTATCCCGGCAAGCCGGTAGGCGAGCACCAGGGCGCACCCCATGCGTCTATCGTGGCACCTGTCGTGATGAAAGAAGGAAAAGCGCTAGTCGATGCCGAGACGCTATGGTCGTGCACGACTTGCCGTGCCTGCGTGGAAGAGTGCCCGATGATGATCGAACACGTGGATGCGATCGTCGATATGCGCCGACACCTGACGTTGGAGCGAGGCACAACGCCCAACAAGGGCGCCGAGGTGCTCGATAACCTGATTGCCACTGACAACCCGGGTGGTTTCGACCCTGGTTCACGCCTCAACTGGGCGGCGGATCTCAACCTGCCGCTACTGGCTGATATCAAGCAGGTGGATGTGCTGTTGTGGTTGGGAGATGGCGCCTTTGATATGCGTAATCAGCGCACCTTGCGTGCCCTGGTTAAAGTGCTGCGGGCTGCAGGGGTAGATTTTGCGGTGCTAGGGGCTGAGGAGCGTGACAGCGGTGACGTGGCGCGACGCTTAGGTGATGAAGCAACGTTCCAGTCGCTGGCCAAGCGTAATATTGCCACCCTGTCCAAGTATCGCTTTCAGCAGATTGTGACCTGTGACCCTCACAGCTTTCATGTGTTGAAGAACGAATATGGAGAGCTGGGCAGCGCCGATATGCCAGCCGACTATAACGTTTTCCACCACAGTACCTATATTAACGAGTTGGTCGTTGCCGGAAGGCTCACCTTTAAAGCCTGGAAGGGAGGTCGTGTGACCTATCACGACCCTTGCTACCTGGGTCGCTACAATGGTGAATATGAGGCCCCGCGCGACGTGCTCAAGGCGTTGGGAATTGAGGTTCAGGAAATGGCTCGCTCCGGTTTCCGCTCGCGCTGCTGCGGTGGTGGCGGTGGGGCACCGATCACCGATATTCCCGGCAAGCAGCGTATTCCCGATATGCGCATGGAAGACGTGCGCGAATCCGGCGCAGAACTGGTGGCGGTAGGCTGCCCGCAGTGTACCGCCATGCTCGAAGGCGTCGTGGATGCGAGCGCTGAGGTGCGCGACATCGCCGAGCTGGTGGCGGATGCCCTGGTAGAACATCCCGCGGCTGATGCGTCTGGCGCCTCCCCCCGGCCCGCTGAAACGATGAAAGCTGAAGAGGTGATCTTATGAGTGAGATTATTCGCCGCGACCCGCGTCGCGAGTGGATCGCCCGCAACCGTTTGCATCCCGAGTACGACAATGTGCTTGCTGCTCTTGGGGTAAACGGGGGTGGCAGTGCCCTTGCCAGCGAGTGGATGGGGCCCAGTGGGTTGGTCCGCAAGAACCCACGTGCCGTCGGCTTTATTGGCCCCAATGGTGTCAAACGTATTGACCGTAGTGGCCATCAGCAAGGCGGGCAGTCGAGCGCGACAACGACCGCCGCTCGCGATAGTCGTCGCCTGGTGAACATTGAACACCCCGCCTTCCTGGTGGCCGTGGTACCCGACATGAGCGGTGGGCGACTATCTTCTCATGACCGGGATCTGCTCGGCCTTGCTCGCCAGTTGGCGGATGCCGACCCGGCTAATCCCGGCGCCGTGATGGCCATTGTGATCGGCGAGCACAAGGAGACCGCCTTCGGCGAGGCGGGGATCGACCGACTGCTGCCTCTGGACGTTGAGCGCTTCTCGGGCTATCTGCCGGAGCTGACCGTGGCGACACTGCAAGGCGTGGAGCGGGAGCTGGCGCCACGCTACTGGCTGCTGCCCGACTCCACTCTCGGTGGCGGTGAGCTTGGCCGCCGGTTGGCGGCCCGGTTAAGCGAGCGCCCGGCGGCTCAGGTCTGGCAGGTTGAGGCGAACGCCGAAAGCGCAACCGGTTGGCGCTGTACGACCCGCGGCGCGGCCGGACGAGACGATATTGTCCGCGACCTGCCCCGGGTGGTGCTGGCGCTCGCCGAGTGCGCCGATCCGGTTAGCGAGACCCGCCATGCGGCCGACCCTGTCGCGCTTTCCCAAGGGATGCCCGACGTGCTGGGGCGCATCGAAGACATGGGCGAAGTAGCGGTGGATCCGGCCAATGTATCGCTGGCCGAGGCCGAGTTCATCCTTTCCGCCGGCAATGGTGTCAAGGATTGGGACAGCTATCATCACGCCGCCGACGTGCTAGGCGCCACCAAAGGCGCTTCACGCGTGGCGGTGGATGATGGCTACATGCCGCGAGACCGTCAGGTCGGCGCGACCGGTACCTGGGTCTCCGCTCGCGTTTACGTGGCGGTGGGTATCTCCGGTGCCATTCAGCACCTGCAAGGCATTCAGAGCTGCGATAAGGTCGTGGCTGTCAATCTTGATGAGGGCTGCGATATGGTCAAGCGCGCCGACCTGGCCGTGATCGGCGATGCCAGCGCGGTACTCGCCGCACTGGTGAAGCGCGTCGAGGAGTACCGCGCCGAGCAGCAGGAGAACCGCGATGCCGCATGATGTCAGAAACATGAGTGTCAGAAACATGAGTGTCAGTAACTCAAGCGCCAAATCATCAATGTCTAGCGCGCTGAACGTGAGCGTGCTGGTCTCGATCGGCCGCCACCCGCTGACCGCACGAACGCGCCGTGCCGATCAGGACGCCCGCGCGGTGGAAATGGCCCTGAGCCTGGACAACGCCGCGGTCAGTCTCTTGCACGCGGGTCAACACGAAAGCGATCACGAAGACGCCCTGCGCGGGTACATGGGCATGGGAATCGACAGCATCGAGCTGATCGAGCAGGCTCAGAATGCCGATGTTGTGCCAGCGTTGAGCGACGCTCTTCGCCAGAGCGCGCCGCAGCTGATTCTGACCGGTAGCCGCGCCGAAACCGGCGAAGCCTCCGGCGTGCTGCCGTATCTGCTGGCCGAAGCATTAGGCTGGCCGATCATTACCAGCCTTGCTGCCGTCGAGAAGGTCGAGCAGGGCGTGGCCACGATACTTCAAGCCCTACCGCGCGGGAAGCGCCGGCGTCTGCGTATTCGCCTGCCGGCGATTGCCACCGTGGACAGCAGCGCCCCCGTTGCGCGTCAAAGCGCCTTCGGCCCGGCCAAACGCGGTGAGCTCGATCTTCACCAAGAGCTCACCGCGATCGACGAAGCGCTGAGCTCTTGGCACATTCAACCGGCGCGCAAGCGTCCAAAGCGGCTCAAGATCGTCAAGTCCTCGTCGGCACGCGACCGCTTCAAGGCGGCGGCGGCCAAGGCCGAAGGTGGCAGCGGGCAAATCTTGACCGACGTCACCCCGGAGCAGGGCGCCGAGGCGATCTTCAAACTGCTCAAGGAGGAAGGCGTACTGCGCTAGGCGCGCTTCTTCACCATAACGACACTTCCAGCCTGCCTTCCTGGCGGGCTTTCTCGTTCAGTATCGTCCGATGGCTCTGCGGCCTTTGCCTGCCGCCAGTAAGCGTAGGGCAACCACGTCCTGCCAGCAGCGGTGGGAAGACAAATGACCCGGTTCAACATTGCCCTCTCAAACGGCTAATCGAAATAGGGTTCCAATACACGCTCGATCCACGTCATGAAGGCCCGCACGCGGGGGGAAAGGTTGCGTCGATGCGCGACTACGAGCCATGCCGCCAGCGGTTCGGGGCGTAGATCGGCCAGAACCTCCACTAGGTCGCCGCGTTCGATGTGGTGCGCAAGGGTCGAATAACCGGCCTGGATCAGTCCAAGCCCCGCCAGGCCCGCCGCATGATAGGTCTGCACGTTATTGACCTGCATCGCCCCAGGCAGAGCAAGTGACGCATAGCCATTACCCTCTGGATATTCCCATCCATCACGGCGGGCGCCGAGGGTCGGCGTGTAGTGAACCATCCGGTGGCCCTGGGTGAGCAGGTCATCGAGGGTTTGCGGTGTGCCGTACTTTGCCAGATAGCCCGGGCTTGCCACGTTCACCATTCGCAACTTGCCAAGCGCGCGGGCGACCAGCCGGTCGTCGATGATGGGCCCGAGACGGATGACGCAATCGAACCCTTCCTGAACGAGATCGACCCGGCGATCCGTACTGGACATCTCAAGTGTCAACTCAGGGTTCGCATCGAGCAGTTGCGGCAGCGCGGGGATCACGACGGTCTTTGCCAACTCGGTCGGCATATCGACACGCAGCCTCCCCTTAAGAGGAGCATCGCTACTGGCGAACATGGACTGCACGTCCTGAGCCTCGGCCAGCAGGTCGCGTGCGCGTTCGTAGAAAGCACGGCCGTCTTCGGTCAACTGCACGCTACGTGTCGTTCTGTGCAGCAGGGCCGCACCCATCTCGCGCTCGAGCCCACGAATCACTGTCGACACTCGCCCTTTCTGGATTCCCAGACTTTCCGCCGCACGCGTGAAGCTCAACATTTCCGCCACGCGGGCAAAAATTAAAAGGGTCTGGAGATTGGGCATTGTTCACCAAATAGATAACAGAGCGTTCAGATTGGGATGATTTATAGCACATTGGGGACTCAGTAAAGTAGCCCATGTTGTCCACCACACCACCACATTTCCCATAAGAGAACCCTCATGAGCTCAGATTCCAAGCCTGTTCAAACGGTCATCGTGTATCACTCCGGTTACGGTCACACCACACGCATGGCGGCGGCCGTCGCCGAAGGTGCAGGCACCGGTGCTGTATTGGTGGTCATCGACCCCGAGGGCAATATTGGCGACGATGCCTGGCAATCCCTCTCTGACGCAGATGCCATTGTCTTCGGCTCGCCGACCTATATGGGCGGCCCTAGCTGGCAGTTCAAGAAATTCGCGGATGCCTCCTCCAAGCCCTGGTTCGAAGGCTCTTGGCAAAACAAGATCTTTGGCGGCTTCACCAACAGCGCGAGCCTCAACGGCGACAAACTCAACACGCTTGAGTATTTCGTCCTGCTGTCCGGGCAGCATGCCGGGATATGGGTTGGCCTGGCTATCAAGCCGGCGAACGCCAAGGCGTCGAAACGCGACGACCTTAACCGTATGGGTTCTTACATCGCCCCCATGGCGCAGACGCCAGCCGATGCGTCGCCGGAAGAGATGTCGCCAGGCGATCTGGAAACGGCCCGCCTGTATGGCGCGCGGGTCGCCTTGATTGCCGGGCAGTTTCGAGCCGGGAAGTCTCAGCCCCTCTGAGCTCACTTCGAGCCGGCGAGGTCCGCCCGGCGTCATGCTGATGTTGGAATCCACGAATTCGAAGGAGGCGCCATGAAATACAATCGACTGGGCCGTACGGGTCTGTATGTGTCCGAGCTGTGCCTGGGCACGATGACACTGGGTGGCAATGCGGACGCGGGCATGTGGGGGGCCATCGGGGCGGTGGATCAGGCTGACGCCAACGATTTGATCGCCCATGCGTTAGAGCAAGGAATCAACTTTATCGACACCGCCGATATTTACTCTTTCGGTCAGTCCGAGCGCATCCTGGGTCAGGCAATGAGAGACCTCGGCGTGCGGCGCAGCGACATTGTGCTGGCGACCAAGACGGGAGGTGTCATGGGGCCCGGACCCAACGATCAAGGGGCGTCGCGCGGTCATATCATGGATTCTGTTCAGCGAAGCCTGGAGCGTCTTCAGGTCGATCATATTGACCTTTATCAGATTCACGCCAGCGACCCCGTCACCCCTATCGAAGAAACACTGCGGGCGCTGGATGATCTGACGCGCCAGGGGTTGGTCCGCTATGTCGGCGTTTCAAACTGGCACGCGGGCAAGATCGGCAAAGCGCTGGGGCTGAGTAGCGCGCTCAATGCCACACGCTTTGAGACACTCCAGGCCTATTACTCGATTGCCGGACGGGATATAGAGCGCGAACTGGTGCCGCTGGTTATCGAAGAGCAGATGGGGCTGCTTGTCTGGTCGCCGCTTGCCGGTGGATTACTCTCGGGGAAGTTCGGCCCGGGAGCATCGATTGAGGAGGGCGCGCGGCGGAGTACTTTCGACTTTCCACCCGTGGATCTGAATCAGGCTTGGCCCTGCATCGCAGAAATGCGCGCCATCGGCGACGCGCGCGGTATGTCCGTCGCCAGAGTGGCGCTGGCCTGGTTGCTTTCCAAGCCTCATGTCACCAGCGTCATCATCGGCGCCAAAAGGATTGACCAGCTCGACGATAACCTGCGGGCGGTCAATGTCACTCTTACGGACGAGGAACTGGCGCGCCTGGAGGCCGTGAGTGCCTTGCCGCCTTACTACCCCGGCTGGATGGTGGATCACCAGGATGCCAGCCGCCGCCCTGATCCTTTCACGCCGTTGGGGTCGACGTAGCGCTTGTGACCATAACCGCTCTGCGTTGAATTGAATGTACCTACTGAATGTAATCACTGAAAGAGAGACAGATATGCCAAAAGGATATTTGATCGGGCACGTGAGCATCTCGGATGCGACCGCCTACGCCGCCTATGCCAACGCCGCAGGTGAGGCAATGCGACCTTTCAATCCCAGACTAATAGCGGGAGGGCAGTATGAAAACCTGGAAGGTGAAGCCCATGAGCGACATGTGATTTTCGAGTTTGACTCTTTCGCCGACGCCAAGCGTTTCTATGAGAGCCCCGAATACCAAGCGGCCAAGGCTCTGCGCGTGGGGGGTACGACGGGGACGTTCGTCATTCTTGAAGGGGCCGCTTAACGCAGCCCCACGTCACTTGGCCTAGGTCATTACTTCCCGACCATCCCCGGATATAGACTCAGCCGCTGGCGCTCTCGGCGAAGCCCTATGCCCGCGTGTACGATCAGCACGGTAATGACCACCACTCCGCCCGCCAGCGTCGAGGTGGTGGGTTCCTCACCCAGCAGCCACCACACCCAGAGCGTGCCCAGCGCAGTTTCGACCAGATAAAACAGAGCCACTTCGGAGGAGGGAAGATAACGGGTGGCGCTGTTGATCAACACGGTAGCCAACGGCATCTGGATAAGCCCCATCACCGCCAGCACCCCATAGCGTGGAACATCTAGCGAAAACGGCGAGGCCAAAGGTAGCGCCATGGACGCCGATAGTAGTCCCCCTCCCGCGATCACGACAATCGTATCGATCCTGGGATAGCAACGCAGTAACGTCAGGTTACCGCCAATGGCTGCCGCGGCGGCGAGCGCATAAAGATTGCCCACCAGCATGCCGTGGGCGCCCTCGCCTATAAAGACCAGGCTCATGCCCAGCATGCAGATGGCAATTGCCACCAGCGTCCGCAAGGCGACACGCTCGCCGAGAAAGACCCGCGAAAACAGCGCCGCAAACAAGGGGGCAGTACTGAGAATCACCACCACGTTAGCCACGTTGGCGTTCATTACCGCCAGCACGAACAGCGTTGAAATGAGACCCAGCAGAATAGCCGAGGCCAATGAGGAGAAAGGGGAGACACGCAGCGTGGCTAGCCGACTACCCATTAGCGACAGCAGCCCCAGCACACAGAACATCAAGAAGCCTCGCCAGAAAACAATGGTCCAGCCGTCGGTATCGGCAAGGCGAATCAGCAGGCCATCGAAGCTGAGAAACACCACACCTAGTACCACCATAAGCAGGCCACGCTGATAAGCACTCAACTGCATTACATTGACTCCCGGTTGGCAAAAAAGATAACCGCCCGCCCAGGGGGCGAGCGGTTGAGAAATGCGCAGCGAGCCAATGGCCGTTGGCCCGCTAAGCTCCCCTTAATCTAGTGTGTGTCGGCCATGGCCATGGCCATGGCCGTGCGCGCGGCAGCGGCTTTCTGATGGCGAGGGCGGACTACCCAGTAACCCACGCCCCCGGCAAGATGGCCAATGACAAAATAGCCGACCAAGCTTAACAGTATTGCAATGGTATAAATCATGAGCATGACCACTGAGTTATTAAAGGAATTGTTAATATTGTGTCGCCATGATGCAGCGCTTTGACTGCGCGCTCATTGTTGCCTGCGCCATTCAATGAGGGAATTACGACAAGACAGGGGCTAAGCAGAGCCAGGAGCCAAACAAAAAGGGCGCCATTGAAATGGCGCCCTGTAAGTAGCGAAAAGGTGTTTATCCCGCGACTTTTGGCATTACGTTAAGCTGGCGCCACTCCTTGTGAAGTCCTTTGTAAAGACTAAAGCACATTAACAAGAGTACCAGCGTAAAGGGCAGCCCCGTGGCGACCGCGCCCGCTTGCAGTGCGCCAAGTGCCGTGCTTCCACCCCCGTACAGCAACACGCCCGCAATAATACCTTCCAGCGCCGCCCAGAAGACCCGCTGTCCCTTGGGTGCATCGGTTTTGCCGCCGGCGGTGATGCTGTCGATCACCAGGGAGCCTGAATCTGACGAGGTAATGAAGAATACCAGGACCAGAATAATCGCCAGTGTCGAAGTGATGCTGGTCAGAGGTAGCTGCTCCAGCATATGGAACATGGCGAGAGAGACGTCACCAATACCGTTGGCCAGTTCACCAACGCCGTTTGACGCCTGATAAAGGGCCGTGCCACCGAAAGCACTCATCCATACCAGCGTCACCAGTGTGGGTACCAGCAGTACCGCGATAAGGAATTCGCGCACCGTGCGGCCCCGCGATACGCGGGCGATAAACATACCCACGAACGGAGACCAGGAGATCCACCACGCCCAGTAGAAGATGGTCCAGCCGTGATACCAGACATCATCGTCGCGCCCAATCCAGTTCGACAGCGGCAGCAGATGGGTGACATAGTCCACCGCGGTGGTGCCAATGCCGTTCAGAATCATCAGGGTCGGCCCGGCGATGAACACAAACAGCAGCAGCGCCGCGGCGATGACCATGTTGATGTTCGAGAACAGCTTGACGCCACCGTCGAGGCCTCGCCATACCGAGAACAGCGCGATCACCGTCACCACTACAATAATCGCCAGCTGTGTTCCGATAGTGTTAGGAGTGCCGAACACGTAGGCAAGCCCGCTGGCCGCCTGGGTAGCACCAAACCCAAGCGAGGTAGCGAGACCAAAAATGGTCGACAATACGGCAAGAATATCGATGATATGGCCTGCCCAGCCCCGCGTCCGCTCGCCCAGAATCGGATAGAACGCTGAGCGCAGCGTGAGTGGCAGGCCCCTGTTATAGGTGAAGAAGGCCAGCGACAGCGCGACCACGCCGTAGATCGCCCAAGGGTGAAGTCCCCAATGGAACATGGTCGCCCCCATCGCCGCACTGGCGCCCGCCGGGGTGCCCGCTGGCGTGTTTAAAGGCGTGCCGTACCAATCGGTATAGTAGGCCACCGGCTCAGCAACACTCCAGAACATCAGGCCGATGCCCATGCCTGCCGCAAACAGCATGGCAAACCAGGAGGTGCGTGAGTATTCTGGTTTGGCATCACTACCGCCCAGGCGTATCCGTCCGAGTGGCAAAAAGATTAGAACAAGGCAGAACACCACAAAGATATTGCCCGCAATCATGAACAGCCAGTCGAAGTGTTCAATCGACCAATTTTTGGCAAGACCTAGGTGGGTATTAGCCGCATCGGGGTAGACCAGTGCGTACAGAATAAACAGCAGAATGGCGAGAGCGGAGAGTGGAAAGACGGGGTTATGAAAATCCAACCCCAATATCTGGGTATTATCCTGTCCGGGCGACAGAATAGGGTCATCATTGTTATTCATCGGATGTCCTTGGTTGCTCTTATTGGACGTCGGTCATTGCTCACCATCGCCGACGCTACGGATTGTTAGCCCTGTTTAAGAGCAGCAGTATCGTGAAAGCGACCTCTAGCTATTCGTCTTGACTACGATGTCTTGAATAGACATGTGAATGCCTTTTTGGAGTAAGTCTTACGGCGTGGAGGGGATAGGGTGGCTACGAGCAAACAACCATTTTGATCAGAACAATAACCACAGGAGCCAGCCATGAGCGCAGCCAACCGCGGAGTTGTCTACAAGGGGGCCGGTGAAGTCGCCGTTGAATCCATTGATTATCCTGAGCTTGCCCTCGGTAATCGCAAATGCGAGCACGGTGTCATTCTCAAGGTCGTCACCACCAATATCTGTGGCAGCGACCAGCATATGGTACGTGGCCGTACTACCGCGCCCGCTGGTTTGGTGCTCGGCCATGAAATTACCGGCCTAGTCGTCGAGTGCGGACGCGATGTCGAATTTATCCATCCAGGCGACCTGGTTTCGGTGCCGTTCAATATTGCCTGTGGTCGCTGCCGTAATTGTAAAGAAGGCCGTACCGGTATTTGCCTAAACGTCAATCCATCCCGGCCCGGCGCTGCTTATGGCTATGTGGATATGGGCGGCTGGGTCGGCGGGCAAACCGAATACGTCATGGTTCCCTATGCCGATTTTAACCTTCTGAAGTTCCCCGATAGCGACCAGGCCATGGAGAAGATCAAAGATCTCACCTTGCTCTCCGATATCTTCCCTACCGGCTTCCACGGCTGCGTGACCGCCGGTGTTGGTCCGGGAAGCACCGTTTATATCGCTGGTGCTGGCCCCGTTGGTCTGGCGGCGGCGGTTTCCGCTCAACTGCTGGGGGCGGCCTGCGTGATCGTCGGCGATATGGTCGAAGAGCGTCTGGCCCAGGCGCGCAGCTTTGGTTGCGAAACCATCGATCTGACTCAGGACGGCGACATGGCCGACAAGATCGAAGTGATCCTGGGTGAACGTGAGGTCGATGCGTTTGTCGATTGCGTCGGCTTCGAGGCCCACGCCTGTGGCTGCAACCATGGTAAGGAAGCACCAGCTACCGTACTGAACTCGGCGATGTCGCTGACGCGTGCGGGCGGGCAAATCGGTATTCCCGGCCTTTACGTGACCGAAGACCCGGGCGCCGCTGACGACGCCGCCAAGCAAGGGGCGCTGAGCATGCGCTTTGGCCTTGGTTGGGCCAAGTCCCATAGCTTTCATACTGGACAGTGCCCGGTGATGAAGTACCATCGCCCGCTGATGCAGGCAATCCTGTTCGGCAAGGTCAATATTGCCGATGCGGTCAATGTCCAGATGATCACTCTGGATCAGGCGCCCCAGGGCTACGCCGACTTCGATGGTGGTGCGGCCAAGAAATTCGTGATTGATCCTCATGGCAGCGTGGCTTGATGATGAGTTTCACTCACTGAGTGACAAGTTTTAAGCTTGCTCAACGGCAGGTTAGTGCGACCCTAGACGGCGCCCCGCGGGGTGCCGTCTTTGTTCATTCGGCCTAGAGCCGATCAAGATAATAATGAGTAACCCATGACCGTCCAGACCGTGATCCCCAAGCGCCGCTTTCGCGGCAAGCCCCGCGGCCGTGAACTCGATCCCCATCTTCTTGAGGCATTGCGTGAACTGCTGGGCGATGAACGCCAGGACGCCTCGTTGCGTCGCCGCGACCTATTGATCGAACACCTGCACGCCATTCAGGACATCAGGGGCTATCTGCCACTGGCGGATTTACGTGCCCTGGCTGCTTACATGAACCTGCCCATGGCCGCGGTCTACGAGACCGCCACCTTTTATGCGCACTTCGATGTTATTCACGACGACCAACTGCCACCGCCTGCGGTCACCATTCGCGTGTGTGATTCTCTAACCTGCCAACTGGCCGGCGCCGAGGCGCTTAAGGCACAGCTGGAGGCGAGCGTGGATATCGAACAGGTGCGGGTGCTGCGCGCTCCCTGCATGGGACGGTGCGACACGGCGCCGGTGGTGGAGGTTGGGCACAATCATGTGCCGTTTGCTACTCAGGCGCGTATCGCATCGGTGATCGAGGCGGCGCATTTTCACCCCGACCCCGTCGCCTGGCAGCGACTTGACGACTATCGCAGCGAGGGCGGTTTGGCATTGCTCCAGGCCTGCCGTCAAGGTGACGTCACGGTAGAGTCATTGATGGAGGCAATGCAGCAGGCCAACTTGCGCGGCTTGGGCGGCGCGGGTTTCCCGACGTTTAAAAAATGGACCTTCGTGCGCCAGGAGACCGGCCCCCGCTACTGCGCTATCAATGCCGACGAAGGCGAGCCCGGTACCTTCAAGGATCGCTATTACCTTGAACGCTCGCCGCATCAGTTTCTTGAAGGTGCGCTGGTCAGCGCCTGGGCGATAGACGCCGCGGCGCTGTATATCTATCTGCGCGATGAGTACCCAGCGTTGCATATTGTGATGCGCGAGGCCATTGGCGAGCTTGAGGCCGCTGGCTTGGTAGCGCCTGGCTATATTGTGCTGCGCCGCGGCGCTGGCGCCTATATCTGCGGCGAAGAATCGGCGATGATCGAGTCGCTGGAAGGCAAACCGGGCAAGCCTCGACACCGCCCGCCGTTTGTGGCCCAGAAAGGGCTATTTAACCAGCCAACGTTGGTCAATAACGTCGAGACTGTGTACTGGATTCCGATGATCTGGCAGCGCGGCGCTGAGGCCTTCTCAAGCCAGGGGCGCAATGGCCGCGTGGGGCTGCGCAGCTTCTCGCTGTCGGGCCGAGTCAAGCAGCCCGGGGTCTATTTGGCTCCAGCGGGCATCACCCTCAACGAGTTGATTGACGAATATGGCGGCGGCATGGCCGATGGCCACCGCTTGGCGGCCTATCTTCCTGGTGGCGCCTCGGGCGGTATTCTGCCCGCAGCCAAGGCTGATATCCCCCTCGACTTCGATACGCTGCAGGCGCACGGCAGTTTTATTGGTTCGGCCGCGGTCATCGTGCTCTCCGACCAGGACGATCTACGCGCGGTAGCGACTAATCTCTTGGCCTTCTTTGCCGACGAGTCCTGCGGTCAATGCACGCCTTGTCGGGTGGGCACGGAAAAGATGCTGACGTTGCTTGAGCGCGACGAATGGGATGCTGGGCTGATGACGCAGCTCTCCCAAGTGATGATAGATGCCTCCATTTGTGGGCTTGGTCAGGCGGCACCAAACCCGGTGCTGGGGCTGCTCAAGGACTTCCGCGGCGAACTTGCCGCTCAGAACGTCATCGTCAGGGGGTAGGGGAAATGAACATGAGTATGAGCGAGCAGAGCTTAAGCAAAAGCTTTACGCTGACGCTGGACGGCGTCGAGGTCAGCGCATACCCCGGTGAAAGTATCTGGCAGGTGGCCAAGCGTGCCGGCGAGACCATTCCCCATCTGTGTTTCAAGGATGCCAGTGGCTACCGCGCCGACGGTAACTGCCGCGCCTGCATGGTGGAAATCGAGGGCGAGCGCGTCCTGGCCGCCAGCTGTCTGCGCGAAGCAGCCCCTGGCATGGTGGTCAATAGCGCACGTTCCGAACGCGCTCATGCGGCCCGCAAGATGGTCATGGAGATGCTGCTGGTCGATCAGCCAGAGCGCGAGGATAGTCCTGATCGCGCCAGCCATTTCTGGGCCATGGCCGACCAGCTAGCCATTGATGCCACCGAGGTACGCCGTACGTTACCCCGGCGTGACGAGCGTGTAACCCCCACCGTGAAGCATGTGTCTCTCCGGGCAGATAGCCTTGCGCAAGACAGCAGCCACTCTGCCATGAGCGTCAATCTCGACGCCTGCATCGAGTGCAACCTGTGCGTACGCGCTTGTCGAGAAGTGCAGGTCAACGATGTGATTGGCATGGCCCACCGCGGGGCGGCGTCAAAGATCGTGTTTGATTTCGACGACCCCATGGGCGCCAGTACCTGCGTGGCCTGTGGCGAGTGTGTTCAGGCCTGCCCCACCGGCGCCCTGATGCCCGCTACCTTGATCAACGCAGAGGGGCGCGGCGATTCTACCGTTGCCGATCGCAAGGTTGACTCGGTATGCCCCTACTGCGGCGTTGGCTGCCAGCTCACCTACCATATCAAGGACGACGAGATCCTTTATGTGGAAGGTCGCGACGGCCCCTCTAATGAGAGTCGTTTGTGTGTTAAAGGTCGCTTCGGCTATGACTATCCGCGCCACCCATCCCGGCTTGTCACACCGCTGATTCGCCGCGAAGGGATCGTTAAAGGCCTGGACCCGGATTTCGATCCCGCCAAACCGCTGACGCATTTCCGTGAGGCGAGCTGGGATGAAGCGCTGGAGGTGGCTGCTGGCGGGCTTGTGGATCTTAAAGCAGCCCATGGGCCTGATTCCCTGGCAGGGTTCGGCAGCGCCAAATGCTCCAACGAAGAAGCGTGGCTGTTCCAGAAACTGGTACGTACCGGCTTTGGCTCCAACCATGTGGATCACTGTACCCGGTTATGCCACGCAAGCTCGGTCGCGGCGTTGATGGAGTGTATTGGTTCAGGTTCGGTTACCGCCTCCTTTATGCAGGCAAGCCAAGCTGATGTGGTCATTCTTACTGGCTGTAATCCTGCCGTGAATCACCCCGTGGCGGCGACCTTTTTCAAGCAGGCTGCCAAGCGTGGCACCAAGATACTGATCCTTGACCCTCGCGGTCAGGCGCTGGATGCGTACGCTCACCTGAGCGTGCGCTTTTCACCCGGCGCCGATGTGGCGCTGTTTAATGCCATCCTGAATGTGATTATCAGCGAAGAACTCTATGACACGGCCTATATCGCCGAGCATACCGAGGGCTTCGAGGCCCTGAAAATACATACTGTCGACATGACTCCCGAAGCAATGAGCGGTCTGTGCGGTGTTGAGCCTGAAACCATCCGTGAAGTGGCAAGGCTTTATGCCAACGCTGAACGGGCGATGATTTTCTGGGGCATGGGGATTTCCCAGCACACCCACGGCACCGACAACGCTCGCTGTCTGATTTCACTCGCCCTGGCCTGTGGTCAGACAGGACGCCCTGGCACTGGCCTGCATCCTTTGCGCGGGCAGAACAACGTGCAGGGGGCATCTGATGCGGGGCTGATTCCCATGGTAATGCCGGACTACCAGCCGGTCAGCGATGATCAGGTACGCGCGGCGTTTGAAGAGCTATGGAACACGAAGCTGGATCCCACGCCTGGCCTCACCGTGGTTGAAATCATGGACGCCATTGCCGCAGGCACCATTCGCGGCATGTATATCCAGGGCGAAAACCCGGCAATGTCCGACCCTGATCTAGCCCATGCGCGGGCCGCTTTGGCCAAGCTTGAACATCTGGTGGTGCAGGATCTGTTTGTCACTGAGACCGCCCAGTTCGCCGATGTCATCCTGCCTGCCTCCGCCTGGCCCGAGAAGAACGGCACCGTTACCAACACCAATCGCCAGGTGCAGATGGGGCGTGCAGCACTTCCGCTTCCCGGCCAGGCCAAGCCGGACTGGTGGATCATTCAGGAAATAGCCAAACGTTTCGGACTGGGCTGGAACTATCAGCACCCACGGGACGTCTTCGCCGAGATGAAGCAGGGTATGGCTTCTCTTGATCATATTTCCTGGGAGCGTTTGGAGCGCGAACAGTCGGTGACCTATCCCTGCCCAGCCGATGATGCCGCGGGGCATGACGTGGTCTTCAGCGATGCCTTCCCAACGCTCAGTGGGCGAGCAAAATTCGCCCCCACACGCCCGCTACCACCGGATGAACCAGTAGATGCCGATTACCCGACGGTGCTGACCACCGGGCGTCAGTTGGAACACTGGCACACCGGCTCCATGACCCGGCGTGCCAAGGTGCTTGATGATCTGGAACCAGAAGCGGTGGCGAGCTTGGCCCCTGCTGAGCTTATCCGGCTGGGGATGAAACCGGGCGATGATCTAACGATCGCCACCCGGCGTGGCAGCATTACCCTCAAGGCAAGGACGGATCCTGGCATGCCAGAGGGCATGGTCTTCGTGCCGTTCTGCTACGAGGAAGCGGCGGCCAACCTGTTGACCAATCCGGCGCTGGACCCTTATGGCAAGATCCCCGAGTTCAAGTATGCCGCCTGTCACTTGAGCCGCTCGGAAACCGCGATGTTGGAGGAGACCGACGCTTAACGAAGGTGAGGGATGCACAGAATAATGCCAGGGAAGGCAACGAATAGGTGTGAAGGGTCATATTGGCTGTAGCGGCTTGTTAGGCTCTGAGCTGGATGGTGGTATAGAGCAACAGGTGTTCTGAATATTCAAACGAAACTGGCCCGCATAAGCGGGCCAGTCCGTTTGTCTGTACTGCGTTCAGGAAAAACTCAGCCTTGCGCTATCTTTAGTGAGGGGGCGTCTTGGGCTAAGTTCTCTAGCATGCGGTTGGCATACCAGTCGACAAAATCGATAACGCCGAACTCGTAGGTTTCCGAATAAGGGCCGGGTTGATACGCGATGGAGTTGATGCCGCGCTGGTTCTCTTCGGCAAGTTGGCGGTCCTGGTCGTTGGTCGCATCCCATACGCGGCGAAGCTTCTCGGGATCGTAGTCAACGCCTTCCACGGCATCCTTATGAACCAGCCATTTGGTGGTCACCATGGTTTTCTGCGGGCCAAGCGGCAGCACGCGGAACACGACGGCGTGATCACCCATGAAGTGATTCCAGGAGTTGGGCAGGTGCAGGATGCGCAGGGAGCCCATATCAGGGCTCGATAAGCGTCCCATCAGCTTCTGGCAGCCGGGCTGGCCATCCATCGTCATTGAGACAATGCCATCCAACAGCGGCGTGCGGGTCAGACGATTTTGCTGGCCAAACCGCTTCAATTGGTAAGGCACCTGATCCTGATCCCAATCTGCCTGTTTACGCGCTACCAGTGTTTTGTAAGCGGGCGTGGCGCGGGGGTCTTCGGTGTCATCAAACTCTTGTAATGAATTAAGCAGCTCTGGGTGGGCGCCATTGCAGTGATAGCACTCACGGTTGTTTTCGATGACTAGCTTCCAGTTGGCTTGCTCAACGATACTCGACTCTACAGCGACCTTGACGTTATCCATCTGGTACGGTTCAAGATAGTGATCAAGCGTTTCCAGAAAATCATCAATCGCGGGCGGCTTTTCGCTCAGGTTGATAAAGATGAAGCCACCGGCGTTGCGAACGCTGACCGGCTTGAGCCCAAATTGGTCGAGATTGAAGTTTGTGCCCATATCGCTACCGGCAAATAATAAGCGCCCATCAAGCTCGTAGGTCCACTGATGATAGGGACATACTAGCTTTGCCACTTTACCTTTATCTTTTACACACAGGCGCGACCCGCGGTGGCGGCACACATTGTGAAATGCATGGATAGTTCCTTCACTGCCACGCACAATCACGACGGGATTATCACCAATATCCAGCGTCATGAAGTTGCCCTTGGTAGGGATCTCGCATGTCATGCCAGCGAACAGCCATTCCTTCTCAAAGACCTCCTGCATATCAAGCGCGAACAGGCGGGCATCGTTATAAAATGGCTGCGGAAGCGAGAAATTGCGCTCCCTGGTTTGCAGCATCTCAATCGTTGACGTACGAGCCGCGGCGAGTGGGTCGTCCATTATGTAAGAAACACTTTTTTCCATACCAGAATCCTCGTAAACCACTGCTCCCCCTCAAGGGCTGCGAGTCGGTCATTAATCAAGAGTGCATGTCTTGTTGTTTTGCTGCGTAACCTGGCGTTTTATTCATCGCTACCTGACGTTAGGACAGATTGTGTTGCAGGCTCACCCCTGCCAGTTATCTACCCGCGACATCAGGTGGTGTAGTGGCGACTTAAAAAGCGGTTTCTAAGTGATCAAGAGTGGCACAAGGTAAGTACGCGTCGCTGTCAGGCAAGTTGGTTAGTGGGCGCGTCCCCAAAATGCAGCTCAAGGTGCTGGCCGTGTAGTGACTACGGTCCGGTGATGCATAAAGATGAAGGCTGGTCAGGCAGAGGCGATAATGACAACAAATTTCTTCAATCCGGTCACGACCCAAACCTGGACCAACGGCCGCCATCAGGTACGTTGCGTTAAGGTCATTCAGGAAACCCAGGATGTACGCACGTTCTGTTTCATGGCCGAACAGCCGGTGCTGTTCTTTTTCAAGCCAGGCCAGTTCGTAACGCTGGAGCTTGAAATTGATAATCAGCCGATCATGCGCTCCTATACGATTTCAAGCTCTCCCTCCATCCCTTACAGTTTTTCGATCACCGTTAAGCAGGTGCCGGGAGGCAAGGTATCCAATTGGCTGCATGCTAATTTAAAAGTAGGTGACGAGCTGGCAGTGCACGGGCCGGTCGGTAATTTTAATTCGATCGACTTTCCTGCTGAGAAAGTGCTGTTTCTGTCTGGCGGGGTGGGCATTACGCCATTGATGTCCATGACGCGTTGGCTTTTCGATACCAACGCCACCGTCGACGTGGAATTTATACACAGCGCGCGTGCGCCCCGCGATGTTATTTACCATCGCGAACTGGTGCATATGTTTTCGCGGATTCCCGAGTTCAAACTGCACATCATCTGTGAGAGTAAGGAAGATATTGGTGAGGCGTGGGCTGGCTATCGCGGTTACCTCACCCAGCCACTGTTTGAGTTGATGGTGCCGGACTTCATGGAGCGGGAAATTTTTTGTTGCGGTCCTACACCCTACATGAACGCCATCAAGAATATTTTGAAAAGCAAGAATTTTGATATGAGTCATTACCACGAAGAGTCGTTTGGCGCCACGCCGGTCGACGTTCGTGAGGACGTGCTTGAACTGGCCGAACAGGCAGAGGTCGACGCCGAAAATGTCGATTGCAGTGATTTACACAGCGTCGAGTTTGCCTCTTCTGGAAAAAGCGTCAAGATCCAGCCTAATGAGACGGTTCATGCGGCAGCGGCGAAGCTGGGTCTGCATATTCCCAAGGCTTGCGGCATGGGGATTTGCGGTACGTGTCGCGTAGAGCTCAAATCAGGTGAAGTCGAAATGGAGCATAACGGCGGCATTACGGATGAAGATGTCGAAGAAGGTTATATCCTCTCCTGCTGTAGTCGTCCTAAAGGCGATCTGGTGGTCGATTTTTAGCACCAATAACGTTACTTGCTCCATACAACAAACCGCCCTATACGGCACTCGCTGTATAGGGCGTTGTGTTTTTAATCGCTAATTAATAATTAACCTTAACGAAGTTTTTTTCTCGGCTGACGGGTCGCCATGGCGCGTTGGATCACCCCGTCGTGACGAGTTTTTTGGTCTTTACCTTTTGCTTTTTCAGCGACTCATCCCCAGCCGTAACCTAATTGTTACCGATGTCGCAAATGCATCGGGTGGTGACGTCGGCAAGCATCTTGGGCCCGGAAACCAACGATAGTATCGCGGTAACAACGCGTTGATAGGGACTTTGGTTGAAAGCGACCTAGGTATATCAGCATTAACGATAAAGAGTATGTCCAGCACTTAATAAAAAAGTGACTAATGAGGAGGCGGTAATGCTTCAGAATAATTTTTCCCCCAGTGCCCGTTTAGCCAATTATGACTCATTGCTCGCTGAGGCAATTGCTGAGGAAACGGTACGTCAAGAAGCACATATTGAATTAATCGCCTCCGAAAATTACACCAGTAAACTTGTCATGGAAGCGCAAGGTTCGCAGCTGACCAACAAGTATGCAGAGGGCTACCCAGCTCGACGCTACTACGGTGGGTGTGAGTTCGTTGACAAGGTTGAAGCGTTGGCCATTGAGCGAGCGTGTGATCTATTTAGTGCCAACTATGCCAACGTCCAGCCGCATTCCGGCGCCCAGGCCAATGCCGCCGTGTTCATGGCGCTGGTGTCTCCGGGTGATACCATATTGGGGATGAGCCTCGCTCACGGTGGCCACTTGACGCATGGTGCTGCGCCCAATTTCTCAGGCAAGCACTACAACGCTGTCCAGTACGGTCTCAAGCCGGAGACGGGTGAGATCGACTATGAAGAAGTCGAGCGCTTGGCCCGCGAGCATCAACCAAAGATGATCATCGCTGGTTTCTCTGCCTACTCTCGGGTCGTGAACTGGCGCCGTTTTCGTGCCATCGCCGACGAAGTAGGCGCCTACCTGATGGTCGATATGGCGCACGTTGCAGGTTTGGTTGCTGCCGGTCTTTACCCAAGCCCGCTTCCTTTCGCCCATGTGGTGACTACCACGACCCACAAAACCCTGCGCGGCCCGCGTGGTGGTTTGATTCTCTCTGCGCATGGCGACGAGGCACTCTACAAAAAGCTTAATGGTGCCGTCTTCCCGGGCCAGCAAGGCGGCCCGTTGATGCATGTGATCGCCGCCAAGGCGGTAGCCTTCAAGGAAGCCATGAATCAGGAGTTTGTGCGCTATCAACAGCAGGTCATCGATAATGCTCGGGCCATGGCCAGCGTGTTTGTCGAGCGTGGCTATGATGTGGTGTCTGGCGGTACCGATGACCACCTCTTTCTTGTCTCGCTTATCCGCCAGGGTATTACGGGTAAGGACGCAGATGCTGCTCTGGGTCGTGCGCATATCACGGTCAACAAGAATACGGTCCCCAATGATCCCCAAAGTCCTTTCGTGACCTCCGGTCTGCGTATTGGTACTCCTGCGGTCACCACGCGTGGCTTCAACGCCCAGGAGTGCAGCGAACTGGCTGGCTGGATATGCGACATTCTCGACGAATTGGCTGCTGATAGTGACACCGCCTCCATTGAAGCTGACGTGCGCTCCAAAGTGACCGACGTATGTGCTCGGCACCCTGTCTACGCAGAACCCGTCACTGAAGCCGTCGAATCCATTGCTTGAATCGGCTTGCCGGCAAGGCCCGGCGCGGCTGAACTGAGGAGATCACTATGCAACGCTATTCCGGCTTCGGCCTGGTCAAGCACGCGCTGAGCCACCATGAGAATTGGGAGCGTCAGTGGCGCAACCCCACCCCCAAGAAGCAGTACGATGTGATCATCGTCGGTGGCGGCGGGCACGGCTTGGCCACGGCCTACTACCTGGCTAAAGAGTTCGGCGTCAAGAATGTCGCGGTCATTGAGAAAGGCTGGCTGGGCGGGGGGAATACCGCCCGTAATACCACCATCGTGCGTTCCAACTACTTATGGGACGAAGCGGCTGCTCTTTACGAACATTCCATGAAATTGTGGGAAGGACTCTCGCAGGACCTTAACTACAACGTGATGTTCTCCCAGCGGGGGGTGCTCAACCTGGGGCATACGCTGCAGGACATGCGAGATATACAGCGGCGTGTTAACGCCAACCGTCTGAACGGTATTGACGGCGAAGTGCTGGATGCCAAAGGTGTGCAGGAATTGGTGCCGATCATGGATTGTTCCAAGAATGCCCGCTACCCAGTGATGGGTGCCTCCTGGCAGCCGCGTGCAGGGGTGGCACGCCACGACGCGGTAGCCTGGGGCTATGCGCGTGGTGCCGATGCTCACGGCGTGGATATCCTTCAGCAGACCGAAGTCACCGGTTTCAAGATTCGTGACGGACAGATCTACGGTGTACATACCAACCGTGGCGACATAGAGGCCAAGACCGTGGGCTGCGTAACGGCTGGTAATTCCAGCGTGCTGGCCAAGATGGGCGGCTTTAATCTGCCGTTGGAGTCGCACCCTCTGCAGGCTCTGGTCTCCGAGCCGATCAAACCCATTCTCGACACCGTGGTGATGTCGAACCACGTGCATGGCTATGTCAGCCAGTCAGACAAGGGCGACTTGGTGATCGGCGCGGGTATCGACGGCTACAACGGCTACGGTCAGCGTGGCAGCTATCCTACGGTTGAACATACGCTTCAGGCGATCGTCGAGATGTTCCCGATCTTCTCTCGCGTACGCATGAACCGTCAGTGGGGCGGTATTGTAGATACCTGTCCGGATGCCTGTCCGATCATCTCCAAAACACCGGTGAAGGGTCTGTACTTCAACTGCGGTTGGGGAACCGGCGGCTTCAAGGCCACACCAGGCTCGGGGCATGTGTTCGCCGCCAGCCTGGCCAAGGGTGATATGCACCCCATTGCCGAACCGTTCTCCATGTTCCGCTTCCATAGCGGTGCGCTGATCGACGAGCACGGCGCTGCCGGCGTGGCTCACTAGGGTTTGTAAGAGAGGAGTATCAGCATGTTCTATATCTACTGCCCCTACTGCGGTGAGCACCGTGAAGAAGAGGAATTTCACCCCAAGGGCCAGGCGCATATTGAGCGACCTAAAGAGCCCGAGGCGTGTAGTGACGAAGAATGGGGTGACTACCTGTTTTTCCGTGACAACCCGCGTGGCGTGCATCACGAAATGTGGGTGCACGCGGTGGGTTGCCGCAAG
The DNA here is from genome assembly GCF_042429665.1 of Vreelandella sulfidaeris. Taxonomy (GTDB): domain Bacteria; phylum Pseudomonadota; class Gammaproteobacteria; order Pseudomonadales; family Halomonadaceae; genus Vreelandella. The sequence goes on from NZ_JBHMAC010000013.1 coordinate 456,086, forward strand.
TTTTTCAATATGACGCGTCACACCGTGAGCTACGAGATTCTCGAGACCTACAAAATGGGTGAGCAGCCCCGTGTTACCGCCGAGAGCCTGGCGAGCCAGCAAACGCAGGGCAATGTGCAGGTGGCCGGTGGTGGTCAACAGACCGTGGGTGCCACCAGCGCCGCAGTGCCATCGGCCAAGGGAGAGCAGGTATGAGCCAGTCCAAGCAACAAGTGTACCGCCTTAACACGGGCGGCCGTATCGACCGCTCCCGGACGCTGAGCTTTACCTTTAACGGTCAGCGTTACCAAGGGCACCCCGGGGATACCCTGGCCTCGGCGCTGCTGGCCAATGGCGTGGATATCGTCAACCGCAGCTTTAAATACTCGCGCCCCCGCGGCATTGTTGCTGCCGGCGCCGAAGAGCCCAATGCCATCGTGCAGTTGGGCAGCAGCGAAGCTGGCCAGGTGCCCAATGTGCGTGCCACCCAGCAGGCGCTGTATGACGGCCTGAGCGCGAGCAGCACCAACGGTTGGCCGAACGTTCAGCGCGACCTGATGGGGTTGGTCGGCAAGCTGGGCGGGCAGTTCATGCCGCCGGGCTTCTACTACAAGACCTTCATGGCGCCAGCCTCAATGTGGCTGACCTACGAGAAATATATTCGCAAGGCGGCGGGCCTTGGCCGCAGCCCCATGGAAGCCGATCCGGATAGCTATGACCACTTTAATCAGCATTGCGATGTGCTGGTGGTGGGTGCAGGCGCCGCGGGCTTGGCGGCGGCGTTGGCCGCCGCACGCAGCGGTGCACGAGTGATCGTTGCCGACGAGCAGGAAGAAATGGGCGGCTCGCTGCTGGCCAGTCGTGAACAGCTGGATGGCAAACCGGCAGACCAGTGGGTGGCTCGGGTGCTTGAAGAGCTGGCTGGTTGTGAAAACGTCACGTTGCTGCCACGCACCACGGCTAACGGCTTCCACGACCACAACTTTGTGACTCTGCATGAGCGGCGCACCGAGCACCTGGGAGATACGGCGCCGGTGGAAAAAGGTCACCGCCCAGTACGTGCTCGCCTGCATCGGGTCCGCGCAGGCCAGGTAATTCTGTCCACCGGTGCTCACGAGCGCCCGCTGGTGTATGCCGGTAACGATGTGCCGGGCAATCTAGTCGCTGGCGCGGTGTCGACCTATATCCGCCGCTATGGCGTGGCGCCGGGCCGCAAACTGGTGCTCTCGACCAGTAACGACTATGGCTATCGTGCGGCGCTGGATTGGAAAGAAGCCGGTTGCGAGGTCGTCGCTATTGTTGATGCCCGCGAGGCGCCTGCGGGTGATTGGGTGGACGCCGCCCGCGCTCAGGGCATCAAGATCATGGCTGGTAGCGCTGTTATCGAGGCGAAGGGCAGCAATCGGGTCTCCGCCGCACGGGTCGCCAAGATCGACAGGGACGCATTCAAGGTGAGTGGCCCCATTCAGGAGCTGGCCTGCGACACCATTGCAAGCTCTGGTGGCTACAGCCCGGTGATCCACCTGGCGTCTCATACCGGCGCACGGCCTACCTGGCGCGACGATATTATCGGCTTTGTGCCGGGGCTCGTGAAGAACGTGCAGGCATGCGGCGGTGCCAAGGGCACCTATGCAATGGGCGATGTACTCGCCGAGGGCGTCGAAGCGGGTATTAAAGCAGCGGCTGCGACAGGTCATGCCACGCAAGCGGTCAGCCTGCCCAGTAGCGATTATCTTCAGCAGGGCCCCGCCGTGGCGCTCTTCCAAGTACCCCACGAGAAGCCAACACTGCGTGGGCCTAAGCAGTTCGTCGATCTCCAGAACGACGTTACCGCGGCGGGCATTGAGCTTGCGACCCGGGAAGGTTTTGAATCCATCGAGCACATCAAGCGCTATACCGCGATGGGCTTCGGGACGGACCAAGGCAAGCTGGGCAATATCAACGGTATGGCGATTGCGGCCCGCTGCTTGGGACGCTCCATTCCTGACGTAGGCACCACGGTGTTCCGTCCCAACTATACGCCGGTAACGTTCGGCGCTATCGTCGGGCGACATTGCCGAGACCTGTTCGACCCTGAACGCTACACCGCGCTTCATCAGTGGCACGTAGAGCGCGGCGCCGAGTTCGAGGACGTCGGCCAGTGGAAACGGTCCTGGTACTACCCGCAGAAAGTGGCTGGAAAGACCGAAACGATGCACGAGGCGGTTGCCCGTGAGTGCCTGGCCGTGCGTGAAAAGGTTGGGATTCTGGATGCCTCGACGCTTGGCAAGATTGATATTCAAGGGCCGGATGCGCGTGAATTCCTGGCGCGGGTTTATACCAATAAGTGGGAAAAACTCGCGGTTGGCAAGTGTCGTTATGGCCTGATGTGTAAAGACGATGGCATGGTCACCGACGACGGTGTAACCAGTTGCCTGGCCGAAAACCACTTTTTGATGACCACGACGACCGGCGGCGCCGCGGCGATCTTGGAATGGTTGGAACTGTGGCACCAAACGGAATGGCCGGAACTGGATGTCTATTTCTCGTCTGTGACCGACCACTGGGCCACCATGACCATCACCGGCCCGGAAGCGCGCAAGCTGCTCGCTGAGATCAGTGATCTCGATCTTGACCGCGATAGCTTCAAGTTTATGGATTGGCGATCCGGAAAAGTGGCGGGGGTTCCCGCGCGCGTCTTTCGCATCTCCTTTACCGGCGAGCTGACGTTTGAGATCAACGTGCAAGCCAACTACGCCATGCATGTATGGCAGACCCTGTTCAAGCATGGCGAGAAGTATGGTCTGACACCCTATGGCACCGAGACCATGCACGTTCTGCGGGCTGAAAAGGGTTTCATTATTGTGGGCCAGGAAACCGACGGCTCTGTCACGCCTGAAGACCTGGGCATGCAGTGGTGTGTCGGTTACGACAAGCCGTACTCATGGATTGGCAAGCGCGCCCTAACGCGTAGCGATACCAAGCGTGAGAACCGCAAACAGTTGGTGGGCCTCAGGCCCAAGGACCCGAAGGTGATACTCGAAGAGGGCGCCCAGATCGTGCTTGATCCCAAGCATGCGATCCCCATGCCGATGGTCGGGCATGTCACCTCCAGCTACTACAGTCCGATTTTGGATTCAGGGTTTGCGCTCGCGGTGATCAAGGGTGGCCTCGAGAAAATGGGCGAGACCGTCTATCTGCCCATGGCGGATGGCCAGACCCATGAAGCCGAAATCGTCAGCACTATTTTCTATGATCCCAAGGGAGAGCGCCAAAATGTCTAATGCGGCTACCTTCGATACCCGTACCGATACTGCTATCCCGGTTGAGTCTCCATTGGCTTATAGCTATCGGCAAAGCGGCGCTCCTCGCACCGGTAGTGCCAGCCGGCTTCAGCTACGCGAGCGGGCAATGCTTGGTCATCTGATCCTACGTGGTGGTGCCATTGTACTCGACGAGGCAGTGCGCGACGTACTGGGACTCAACCTGCCCGGCCAACCCCAAATGCTGGTGCAGGATGCCAGTGGGGAGCGCTCCATTCAGTGGCTTTCGCCGGATGAATGGTTGGTGATCGTGCCAGGTGGCGAGGAGTTCACGCTTGAGACCAAACTGCGCGAGTATTTGGGCAGTGCCCACTTTGCGATCAGCGACGTTAGCGGCGGCCAGACCGTGATAGAAGTGTCCGGCGAAGCGGCGCAAGAGCTGTTGATGAAGACGGTCATCTATGACGTGCATCCCAGCAATTTTCCGGTGGGCAAAGGGGTTACGACGGTGTTTGCCAAGGCGACCACCATCCTGCGCCGCCCCAGTGAAGATCGCTGGGAGCTAGTGATACGACGCAGCTTTGCCGACTACTGCTACCGCTGGCTACTGGATGCAGCGGCAGAATATGGTGTCGACGTACAACAATAAGCAGTCAGGCCGGAACAGTGTTCCGGTCTTTATCACCTGCCGCTAAACGAGATACACAATGAGCCGAATGAGTGATACCTGGATACTGGCTGCCCAATGCCCTAGTCGCTTGGGAACGGTGGACGTCGTTACGCGCTTTTTAAAAGAACAAGCGTGTTATATCACCGAACTCAACTCGTTCGATGATCGGCTCGGCGGGCGCTTTTTCATTCGCGCCGAGTTCCGTCCCGAGCTGGACTCGTTCCATGAAGATAGCTTTCACGCCGATTTTGCGGCGCGGGCAGGCGAATTCGACATGCAGTTTGAACTCACTGCGCCGGATAAGCGTACCGGCACCGTGATTCTGGTCTCAAAAGCGGACCACTGCCTGAACGATCTTCTCTATCGTTATCGTACCGGGCAGTTGCCCCTCGATATCAGGGCGGTGATTTCCAACCATCCGGATCTGGAGCCATTAGCGGCATGGCACGGCTTGCCGTATCACTATTTACCCATTACTCCTGAGACTAAATTGCAGCAGGAAGCTCAGGTGCGCGACATCATCGCGGAAACGAACGCTGAACTAGTCGTGCTGGCAAGGTACATGCAGGTGCTTTCGCCCCCCATGTGTGAGCTGTTGGCCGGGCGGGCCATCAATATCCATCACTCGCTGTTGCCCGGTTTTAAAGGCGCAAAGCCTTATCATCAGGCGTATGAGAAAGGGGTTAAGCTTGTCGGTGCAACGGCGCACTACATCAATAATGATCTTGATGAAGGGCCGATTATTGCCCAAGGGGTCGAGCCTGTGGATCACACCCATTATCCCGAAGATCTGGTTGCCAAGGGGCGTGATATCGAGTGCTTAACGCTGGCCAGGGCAATTGGCTATCACTTGGAACGCCGTGTGTTTTTTTATTCAGGGCGTACGGTGGTGTTTGGTAACTAACGCTTTTTTAATAGCTCTTTTATTAAAAAGTGAACATTTAGAATGCGCTTTTATTATTGGGTTACTGTTGCGGCGAACAGGCGTTTGCGGGCGCAACAGCTAGCCCTTTATTAAGTGCGATAAAGCGTGTTGATAAATGTTATAACTAAAATAAAAAAGGCCATCGATAAGGATGGTTAAACGTATTTAAGATTACATTAATAAATAATTTTCAAAGTCTCAGGCGTCGCCTGATTTTCCCCTATTTAAACGTCAAGAGGTGTTCCAATGCCTATCAGTGTCTTCGACCTTTTCAAGATTGGCGTAGGCCCCTCCAGTTCCCATACTGTTGGGCCCATGCAGGCGGCCTTTAAGTATGTCACTACACTGCGAGAAAACCGCCTGCTTAATGACGTGGGGCACATTGAAATTCATCTTTACGGTTCGCTTTCTGCGACCGGGGTCGGGCACGCTACCGATCACGCGATTATCATGGGGCTATTGGGCGAGCGTCCTGACACGATAGACCCGGTGATTATTGAACCCGCTATCCAGTCGCTTAAAGAGAGCCAAACATTACAGCTGGGCCAACAAAAAGAAGTGGTGTTCGATTGGCAACGCGATCTTTATTTTCATGAAGAGAGTTTACCCCACCACCCTAATGCCATGAGGCTGGCTGCTTTTACTTCTCAAGGCCAGTTGCTGTATGAAAACACCTATTATTCGGTCGGTGGTGGTTTTGTGGTGGAACAAGCTCAGGTCGATATGCCCCTGGATGATTTGGCGGGCGTGAGACTTCCGTACAACTTTGACACTGCTGCAGAGCTCTTGGCGTTGTGTAAACAGGAGCAGCTGAGTGTCAGCCGTCTGATGTTGGAAAACGAAAAAGTCTGGCGCACAGAAGAAGAGGTCAGAAACGAGCTGTGGCGTATCTGGCAGGTCATGTGCGAATGCATTGACAATGGACTTTCCCACGAGGGGATTCTGCCTGGCGGACTGAACGTCAAACGGCGGGCCAAGCTGCTTCATCAGCGTCTTCAAGCGGCGGAACAGAATGACTGCCTAATTGCCACGACGTTTTCAGCGATGGAGTGGGTAAATATTTTTGCGCTCGCCGTTAACGAAGAAAACGCTGCAGGGGGGCGGATGGTAACGGCACCTACCAACGGCGCCGCGGGCATTATTCCTGCTGTCTTGCACTATTACATGAAATTTCAGCCGAATGCCTGTGAGAAAAACGTGGTGGATTTTTTACTGGCAGCAGGCGCCATTGGCATCCTCTGCAAGAAAAATGCCTCGATTTCCGGCGCTGAAGTAGGTTGCCAAGGCGAGGTCGGGTCGGCGTGTGCCATGGCCGCCGCTGGTTTGGCTGATGTGATGGGAGGCACCCCTGAACAGGTAGAGCATGCGGCGGAAATCGGGCTGGAGCACAATTTAGGATTAACCTGTGACCCTGTCGGTGGATTAGTGCAGATTCCCTGTATTGAGCGCAACGCCATTGCCACGGTTAAAGCGATCAATGCAGCGCAAATGGCGTTGCGTGGTGATGGGACCCACTTCATTTCGTTGGACAAGGTCATCCGTACCATGCGCGATACTGGCAGAGATATGCTGGATAAATATAAAGAAACCTCCAAAGGCGGCTTGGCCGTTAATGCCATTGAGTGCTGAGAAGCACCTGAGAAAATATAAGCAAACGCCGGACGCCCGCAAAGGCGGGAGTCCGGCGTTTGCTATTTATGCACAACCCTCTCTTCTTTTAATGTCCTACACTTATTAAATATTTAACGTCAGTGAAGCTGATACGCTTCTTCCGGAGCTTCCTGAGCCTGTACAGATACGCGATGAGCAGGCATAGTCACCCTATTAGTTTTAAGGCTAATTATTCTGTTTGATGGCATTGCCAGTGCCTGTACTCACCATTAGTGAGAAAACGCTAGGTATAGATAGCCATCGCCGTGTCCTGCCCGCCACATGGCTTTTTCCGCTGAGAGGTTTCAAAATGTTGGTATATATAGTCTTTTTATTGATTATTGTCGGGGTGACCGCGGCGCTCTATCAGGTATATGAAACGCACTACAATATAAATTTCGGCAATGACAAGAAGTTATCGAATGCCGATAAAAGCCATTTAACTACTCTATCCAACGACGCCCGCCTTGCTGTTGAAACCAACGACTGGTCAACATTTGACCAGTCGGTGTCACGCTTACTGGGCACCGACATTGATCTCGAAATCGCGCGGACAGCGTTTTCACAAGAGCAGGAAAGTACCTATGCGATCCCGTTGTTACGGCGTCGGCAGAGGTTGATGTTCGAACGCGATAAAGCTAATACCCGCGTACGTCATATGCCTGGTTTTTCAACAAGGTTACCAACGATTGATGTGAGGGGGATTCTGATCACATTGATCATTACCAACTGTTTTTTGGTCCAGCTATTAGGGGGCATGAGTATTTATACCCTCAACTATGAGGTATCGATGACAGGGCTTGTTTGGCTCAACGACCCGTTTGCCGTCATGGTGGTTATTTATGCCTTCATCTTTACGTCATACGTGATGGCAAGACTCGACATGTACCTTCACGACCTCCACCAACTTGGTAAATTAATGAGACACCGCGTTTTGGACGACAGTGGTCTCAATCATCAATGTACGTAATCATCAGGTTTACTCGCACCCTGCACAAGATGGGACGCGTTTGCAATGCGGTGACGCGTGATACGTTTAGTCTCTACTATCCCAACGCTAAACGTTGGGAATGGTGAGGAGATTTATGGCATGACCAAGGCTAGGCCCGCATTTTCAGTGCATGAAATGGGAGGTCGCCATTTAAAATACGCGTCAGAATATAGACGAGCGGGCGTTCTGAGGTGCCGTTGGTGCGGAATACTTCCCCTTCGAGGATAGCGCCTTCTTCTAACATGCGGTGCAGCATGTCGAGGTGCCCTCTCGGTACATAGCCCAGTTTGCGCCCTGCACTTTCGATGCAGATGGCAGCAGCATCCACAGGGTTCTCAGGTTCGGGTACAAATTGAACGCCGCAGCCTACCTGTAAATCTGTTATATCAAGCTGTGATTCATGTCGGAAGCCTGCTATTTCGACTAACACCTCGAAGGCTTCAGGTGGATTGTCGAAAGGGTGAACAAGTTCAAACCCGTCATTGGGTAGCTTGGCGCCACTGTAGCCCAGTAAGGCGAAGTCGCTAATATTGGCATCCACTGGGATAGCGCGCAGTTCAAGATAACGCCCAAAGTCACGACGACTGCGTGGCGGCAAGCGGCGAGTGAAAGCTTCCAGTACCTGATGGTTGTGCACTGCTTGCTTCATAGGAAACGCCGGGTAGCCTCGAAAGCCTAAGCGCTTGGCTTCTTCAAGCTCTGGACTGTCTAGGTCATACACCAGAACCACTTTCTCGTCCCGCTTGACCAGCTCACCCACTAGGTGGCGAGAGCGCATTTTGCTCTCGCGTGCCTGCCAATAAAGCAGCAGCCGGTGTGGTTCCACCAAGTGTTCGATTAAGCGGGTCATATCAGTTCTCCAGAGCCTGTAACAGGCGCTCTCTCCTTGTCAGAGTCAAAAACGCTATGAAGTCAGCACGTTGTTGGGTAATGGGATGTGGAATGTCAAAGTAAGTTAAGTTATTCAGGGTGTCTCTAAGGTCATCATCGCACCAACGTTGTAAGCGCTCTATCAGTATTGGTCGAATAGCAGGGAATTGCTGACAATACTGAGTAACGCCCTGAATAAGCGGCAGGCGCTTTTTGTCGCCTTTGGCCCAGCGCATGTGGTGCTGCCCTCTTTTAAGGTAGGCATTGAATTCGTTATGGTCGCGCATCATGCGCTGCATTTTCTGGGGCTGCAACTCGTGCCCGAGGCTGGTGCCATTATCAAAGTAGGGCGTGTAACGAGCAGTTGGGCCTATTTCTCCCCAAATCAATCCCCAATTCTCTTGGTGGCGATCAGTATTGCCAATTAATGCATCAAAACATAGGCAAAGCCCCCAGTATTGTTGCCAATCATGAGCAAGCCATCCGCCTCTCTCTAGCACACGGCTTAATTCGATAATGGATGTTAAATTATGCTGCCTACCTTTATCTACATCAAACGCTGGTATCAGCCGTTGCAAGTAATCTACGCCAGCAACATAGCGATCTTCTCTACTATCAGCATAACCAATGAACCATTCGTTGACTGTACCTGGTTCGTTTCGAGAGGAATCAATGGCAACAAAAACGGGAGGAAGCGTAAGCCCCATTAAACGGCCAATATGAAAGGCGATCACCTCAGACCAGTATTGGTCAGGGTAGCGAGGCTCATCAGAGTTTCTCGCGCTTTTGATAGCTTCTTTAAATAAATAGCGGTGCCCAGGCATACAAAAATCATAAGGAGCTGGGTCAGGACAGACCCGGAGTGATTTATCGCGAGCGCCTACTGGGAAAACTTCATAATCTTGGTGAACATCCCAACCCGTGATATCAATTACTTGGTCTGGTCGCTGATGAATGCCTTCACGATTAATCATGGTGATATCTACCTAACTAGAAATAACAAAGTCCTCCCGTCGCTTCCCGTATTGCAGATCAACCCAGCGAGCCACGATACTTTTAATCCTAAACTAAACACATAATGTACAACCATGAAATACCCTTAAGCATGGCTATGGTGCCTCGTTAAAAGCGTGCACGCCAAAAGCTCCATGACCATGATGCAGTGGCGCGCAGCGAGTGGCATGGGTGAGAGTCTTCACTGTTAAACATGACGTTGGCTCGGAAGGCTGAAGATAGTTGGCCTTCAGGGCAGCGCTTGTTTAGGATCAATAGCGAATCTCAACAAAAATAGCGAGTCATTCCCATGAGGCCAGAAACCATTGCCCTCCACCATGGTTATTCACCAGATTCACAAAACGCGGTTGCCGTACCCATTCACCAAACCACATCTTTTTCATTCGATAATGCGCAGCATGCGGCGGATCTCTTTGACCTTAAAGTCGAAGGAAACATTTACTCGCGCATTATGAACCCGACCTGCGCCGTGCTTGAGCAGCGGGTAGCCGCGCTGGAGGGAGGCATTGCCGGATTGGCTGTCGCTTCTGGGATGGCGGCAATTACCTATGCGATCCAGACCATTGCTGAAGCGGGCGATAATATTGTCTCGATCAGTGAGCTGTATGGCGGTACCTATAACCTGTTTGCCCACACTTTGCCGCGCCAAGGCATTCAGGTGCGCTTTGCGGATAAAGACGATATTGACGGCCTAGAAGCACTGATTGATGAGCGTACCAAAGCGGTTTTCTGTGAAAGTATTGGTAACCCATCGGGTGGGGTCGTCGACCTGGCAAGACTCGCCGAGGTGGCGCATCGCCATGGGGTTCCGGTGATGGTCGATAACACCACAGCTACGCCATTCTTATGCCGTCCCATTGAGCATGGAGCGGATGTTGTCGCTCACTCCGCGACTAAATATATCGGCGGCCACGGCACCACGGTGGGTGGTGTGATTGTTGATTCGGGCACCTTTCCCTGGGCTGAGCATGCCAACCGCTTCCCGTTACTTAACGAGCCTGACATCTCCTATCATGGCGTTAGTTATACCCGTGATGTGGGCGATGCGGCCTTTATTGCCCGTGCCCGAGTGGTGCCATTACGTAACATGGGGGCAGCGCTCTCTGCCCAAGCGGCCTGGAACCTGCTCCAGGGCCTGGAGACACTCTCGCTGCGTATCGAACGGATCTGCGCTAACGCTTTAGCCGTTGCCAATCATTTGCAGCGTCATCCGTTAGTCACCTGGGTGCACTATGCAGGTTTGGAGAGTCATCCCGATCATGGCCTGGCGCGACGCTATATGAACGGCCATGCCTCGGGAATCCTTAGCTTTGGTATTGAAGGCGGTCAGGCTGCTGGAGAGCGCTTCTACGACGCGCTGGCGCTGATCCTGCGCCTCGTGAATATCGGCGATGCTAAAAGCTGCTCTTCCATTCCCGCCTCTACCACACACCGCCAGCTCAACGAGCAGGAGTTAAAGGCCGCTGGGGTCACGCCGGATATGGTGCGCCTGTCGATCGGCATTGAGCATATCGACGATCTGCTGGCGGATATCGATCAAGCGCTAGCGGCCTCTCAAGGGTAGCCTGTTTCGCCTCGGCCATCTCAATACCGTAAGCCTTGAGATGGCCGAGCTGCTAATGGCGCACTGAACGAGGAGCCATCACGCCTTTTTAGATGCTGCCAGCGTATACAAGAACTCCAACGCTAAGGTGGCAGCGGCAAGCGAGGTGATGTCGCCGTGATCGTAGGCGGGATTCACTTCCACGACATCCATGCCAATGAGATCCATGCCCACCATGCCACGAATGACTTTCAGCATTAGGTCGGTGGACATACCGCCGCAGACCGGGGTGCCTGTGCCGGGGGCGTAAGCGGGGTCAAGGCCGTCGATATCCAGCGTGACGTAGGCGGGGTGATGGCCCACCCGGGCGCGAATCTTTTCGAGCACCGCTTTGGGGCCGTTATCGTTTACCCAGTCGGCATCCAGCACTTCATAGGGATGGTTGTGGCGGTCGTAGCTGGTGCGAATGCCAATTTGCAGGGAGTGTTCGGGCACGACCAAACCTTCTTTTAAGGCGTGGTGAAAAATGGTGCCGTGATCAAAACGCGTGCCTTGCTCATAGGTGTCGGTGTGAGCGTCAAAATGAATCAGTGCCAGCGGGCCGTGCTCGCGGGCGTGAGCGCGCAGCAGCGGTAGGCTGATGTAGTGATCACCGCCCAGCGTCAGCATCTTTTTACCCGCGCTCAACCAGCGGTTGGCATGATTTTCCAGATTGTCGACCAGGCTTTCGGGTTCGCCATAGGCATAATCAACGTTGCCTGCATCACACACCTGAAGCCGCTCTTCTAACGCGAAGTCCCAGGGCCAACGCTTGCCTTCCCAAATTAAATTGGCAGTGCTTTGGCGAATGGCATTGGGCCCCATACGAGTGCCTGAGCGGCCGGAGCAAGCCAGATCAAACGGCACACCACTTACCACTACCTCAGCATCGGTTGCCTTGGGATCAGTTGCTTTCGCTACGTTCATAAAGGTAGAGATTACATCGCCATAAAGGCTAGGCATCGTTGGTGTGGCGTTTAGTGGGTGGGTCACCGGTGTGTGTCTCCTGATCGGGTAGTGAATCACTAATGAGCGCAGACAATAAAGAATGTTTGGTGATAAATTAAATGAATGTTTAGAATTTGAGCATTCATGATATGAATGATGGGTGGCTATGCGATCACTACGCTATTTCGACTTGAATCTGCTGCTGGTATTTGAAGCGCTGATGCGTGAACGTCACGTGACAAGAGCGGCGGAAACTCTCTATTTAAGCCAGCCTGCGCTGAGTCATGCGCTCAAACGGCTGCGAGAATCACTGGAAGACCCGTTGCTTGTGCGCACTGAAAGCGGTATGCAACCCACCCCTCGAGCGTTAGAGCTACAGCCTATTGTGCAACAGGCCCTGGAGCTACTGCGGCAAGGCCTGGCGCCGCCAGCGGCTTTCTCACCCGCCACCAGCAAACGGCGTTTTACACTGGCAACGACCGATTACTTTGAAGAAGTGATGTATCCCCCTTTTCTTAGTCAGTTGCTGGCTTATGCACCAGACATCAGCTTTTCAATCGAGCTGATTACTCCCGACGTACTGAGTGAGGGGCTTGAACAGCGCCAAATCGATATGGTGGTAGGCCTGGATCATCAGCGCGTGCTTCCCAGCGGTGTGATGCAGATGCCCTGGATGGAGGAGGAACTGGTCTGCTTGGCTGCTACCCATAATGATCGCGTGGGTGACGCGCTGGATATTGGACAGTTTGCCCGCGAGCTCCATGTAGAACTGGCCGATATTAGCGGTCTGCGGTCGAGCAATATCGATAGTGGCTTAGCTCAACAAGGCTTAACACGTAGGGTAATATCAAAAAACCTCAACTATATTGCTGCAGCCAGGGTGGTGGCGCTAACAGAAGCGATCATGACGCTCCCACGGCAAATGGCTGAACGGTTCGTCGCTATGCTACCGGTGCGTTTGGTAGAGCCGCCCAAGGAGCTACCAACATTGAAAATGACGCTGATTCAGCATGAGCTATATGCTAACGATCCCGATAATGCCTGGCTCAATAAGGCGCTTATTGATTTTGCTCAAGGGTTTAGGCATCAGGTTAGCTGACATCTCGATTAAGCTGTGTTGTAGTTAAACAACCCAATTGAATCAAAGGTTGAATAGTATCAAGCAGGTATGGCGTTAGATCCTAGACTGCTGGCAGGCGTGTGTGTCGCGTCAAAAAGTAGGCAGTGTTCAATAACTTAGCAGCGACGCTGCAGGACAATTAATAAGGGAGAACGCGAGTGAAAATAGGTGCCCCGAAAGAGAGTGCCCGGGGGGAAGCGCGTGTCGCGCTAACCCCTGAGAGCGCAAAACAGATTCAGAAGCTAGGTCACGAATGCCTGGTGGAGACTGGCGCTGGCCTGGCGGCGGGCTTTAATGACGACACTTATCGTGATGCTGGCGTAACCGTAGTCGAGAGTACCGATGTGCTCTGGCGCGACGCTGAGGTGGTCATTAAAGTCCGCGAGCCCTCTGAAGAAGAGGCCGAGCGGCTGCGTGAAGGGCAAACGCTGATTGCCTTCTTCTGGCCTGCGCAAAACGAAGCGCTGTTGGAAAAATGTAAAGCCCAGGGTGCCACCGTTATTGCGATGGACATGGTGCCACGTATCTCGCGTGCCCAGAAGATGGATGCGCTCTCTTCCATGGCCAATATTGCCGGCTACCGCGCGGTCATCGAGGCGGGCAATAACTTTGGTCGCTTTTTCACCGGCCAGGTAACGGCAGCGGGCAAAGTGCCCCCAGCTAAAGTGCTGGTGATTGGCGCTGGCGTGGCGGGGTTGGCCGCGATTGGTACCGCCACCAGCCTGGGCGCGGTAGTGCGTGCTTTTGACGTGCGCCCTGAGGTGTCAGAGCAGATCGAGTCCATGGGGGCAGAGTTTCTGTTCCTTGACTTTGAAGATAGCCAGGATGGCTCTGAAAGTGGTGGCTACGCGTCGCCATCAAGCCCAGAGTTCCGTGAGAAGCAGCTTGAATGTTTCCGCGAACAGGCCGCCGATGTGGATATCGTCATCACCACGGCATTGATCCCAGGCAAACCGGCGCCGAAGCTATGGCTTGAGGATATGGTCGCGGCCATGAAGCCAGGCTCAGTGATCATCGACCTGGCCGCTGAAAAGGGCGGCAACTGCGATTTGACCAAGCCTGATGAGCGCGTGGTGAGCGATAACGGCGTGGTGGTGGTCGGTTACACCGATTTCCCTTCGCGTATGGCCACCCAATCGTCGCTGCTCTATGCCACCAATATTCGGCATATGCTGACCGATCTAACGCCTGAGAAAGAGGGTGTGATCGATCACAATATGGACGATGATGTTATCCGTGGCGCCACGGTGACCCACCAGGGCGAGATCACCTTCCCGCCACCGCCGCCCAAAGTAAAAGCCATTGGGGCCTCCAAACCGAAGAAGAAAGAAAAAGAGCCCACGCCAGAAGAGAAAAAAGCGGCTGAACTAGCCACCTTTAAAGCACAAACCAAACGCCAGGTAAGCATGCTCGCCATTGGTGGTGTGGTCATGCTGTTACTGGGCCAGGTGGCGCCAGCCTCCTTTATGCAACACTTCATCGTGTTTGTGTTGGCCTGCTTTATCGGCTTCCAGGTGATTTGGAAAGTGAGCCATTCGCTGCATACGCCGTTGATGGCGGTCACCAATGCGATCTCGGGCATCATTATTTTGGGGGCGATCCTACAGATTGGCTCCGGCAGCTTCGTGGTCGGTGTGCTGGCGTCGATCTCGGTACTTATTGCGTCAATCAATATCGTGGGTGGCTTCCTGGTGACACGCCGGATGCTGGCCATGTTCCAAAAATCCTAAGCGGCGGAGAGACGATATGTTGAGTCAAGGATTCGTATCTGCCGCGGCAATCGCGGCGAGCGTACTGTTTATTCTGTCGCTGGGCGGCTTGAGTAATCAGGAGAAAGCCAAACGGGCCGTGTGGTACGGCATTATCGGCATGGCGGTAGCCGTGTTGTTCACTGCTTTTGGCCCCGGTATCGGTGGCTACTGGTGGCTGATCCCGATGATGCTGATCGGCGCGGGTATCGGCGCCTATGTGGCGGGCAAGGTCGAAATGACCGAAATGCCCCAGCTAGTGGCAGCGCTACATAGCTTTGTCGGCTTGGCGGCCGTATTTGTTGCCTGGAGCGCTGATTTGGAGCGTCGCCGGGTCATGGCCGCGCGGGCCGCAGAGGCATCGTTGGATCAGTTCTCCGCGTTTGCGGCGCTGGTGGCGACCAAAGCCCCCGACGAGCTGATGTTTCTACAAGTTGAGGTGGTACTGGGCATCTTTATCGGTGCCGTCACCTTTACGGGCTCGGTGATTGCCTTTGGCAAGCTGGCGGGCAAGGTCGATGGCAAACCGCGTCAACTGCCCGGTGGGCATATGCTTAACGCGGGGGCGGCGGTGCTGTCGCTGCTACTGGCGATTTTGTACATCAACGGTGCTGGTTTCTGGACGCTGCTGGTGCTTGCTCTGCTTGCCTTCTTTATCGGTTATCACCTGATCATGGGCATTGGCGGTGCCGATATGCCGGTGGTGGTGTCGATGCTGAATAGCTACTCTGGCTGGGCGGCCGCCGCCATTGGCTTTACGCTCTCCAATGACCTGCTGATTGTGACCGGTGCGCTGGTAGGGTCATCGGGTGCCATCCTCTCTTACATCATGTGTAAGGCGATGAACCGCAACTTCGTTAATGTCATTCTAGGCGGCTTTGGCGGAAGCACTGGGCCTGCGGCCGAGATCGAAGGCGAGCAGGTAGCCATTGATGCTGGCGGCGTAGCGAGTGCGCTAAACGATGCGGACAGTGTGATCATCGTGCCGGGGTACGGCATGGCCGTTGCGCAGGCGCAAAGTGCGGTCAGCGACTTGGTGCGTAAGCTGCGCGCAGCAGGCAAAGAGGTGCGCTTTGGTATTCACCCGGTCGCGGGGCGTTTGCCTGGGCATATGAACGTACTGCTGGCGGAAGCCAAAGTGCCTTACGACATTGTATTGGAGATGGATGAAATCAATGATGATTTTGCCACTACCGACGTGGTGATCGTCATCGGCTCCAACGACATTGTTAACCCGGCGGCCCAGGAAGACCCCAATAGCCCGATCGCCGGTATGCCGGTCTTGAAAGTATGGGAAGCCAAGCAGGTATTTGTCAGCAAGCGCGGTCAGGGCACTGGTTACTCAGGTATCGAAAACCCGTTGTTCTTTAAAGAGAACACCCGCATGTTTTATGGCGATGCCCGAGAAAGCCTGAATACGCTGTTGCCTATGATTGATTAGGTTTACGCGTCGTTAGCCATTAACGACTGCGTAATTCAGACTAAAGCCCGCGAGAGATCGTGGGCTTTTTTAGTTATGGTTAACCGCCTTCTCACGCGTAGGCTGCATGCACTCACCACTCCTGCTATGGTCGAAGTCCCACTATCGTGTTGAGCACTCCTTACTATGAATCAACGCCCTAATCCCCGCGTGCTGTTGCGCCTGCTGGGGCTGCTGCGTCCGTATCGGCTCCGGTTAGTCCTCGCTGGCTTAGCGCTGTTATTGGCATCAGGAAGCGTGCTGTTGCTGGGTAATGGACTGCGTCTGGTGATCGACCATGGTTTCCTCGATACAGACAAACAGGCGTTAGCACAAACGCTGGTGATGATGCTCGGGGTAGTGGCGGTGTTGGCGATAGCCTCAGCGCTACGCTATTACCTGGTGAGCTGGATTGGCGAACGTCTGGCCGCCGACCTTCGTCAGCGCGTGTTTGACCATTTGCTCACGCTTGAGCCGAGTTTTTTTGAGAGTGCCAGTGACGGCCGCGCCGCGGGTGAGATCGCCTCACGGCTGACAGCGGATACCAGCGTACTGCAGAGCCTTTTTGGCTCGTCGGTGTCGCTGGCGCTGCGCAACCTGGTCATGCTGACGGGTGCTGTGGTGCTGATGCTGGTGACACAACCGTGGCTATCGGCCATGGTATTGATCGGCATTCCCGCCACGCTTTTGCCGATCGTCTGGTATGGCCGTCGGGTGCGGCGGTTGTCGCGTACCAGCCAAGACCGTGTGGCCGAGCTTGGGCGCTATGCCGAAGAGGCCCTTAGCGGTATTCAAACTCTCCAGGCGTTTACCCACGAAAGTGTCAATAAAGACCACTATGGACAGCGTGTGGAGCAGGCGTTTGGCAGCGCCGTGGAGCGTACCCAGCAGCGTGCCTGGTTGACCGGCATCGCCATGCTGGTGGTGTTTACCGCCGTTGGGCTAATGCTGTGGCAGGGCGGTCAGGCGGTGCTGGCCGGAACCATGAGCGCGGGTGAACTCTCTGCGTTTATTTTCTATGCCGTATTGGCAGCCGGGGCGATCGCCACGCTGGCTGAAGTGGCAGGCGATGTGCAGCGCGCTGCGGGAGCGGCAGAACGGTTGTTGGAACTGCTCGACACTCAGCCCGCCATCCAATCGCCCTCCACGCCCCACACCCTACCTCATCCTCTGCGAGGAGACATTAAGCTAGAAAACGTTAGCTTTACCTACCCAGGCCGGGAAACGCTGGCGCTTGCCGGGTTTGATCTGCATATTCAACCAGGGGAGCGGGTGGCGATCGTGGGACCGTCGGGGGCGGGGAAAAGCACTCTTTTGTCACTACTGCTGCGCTTTTATGACCCAAGCCAAGGCCGCATTACCCTTGATGGCAGTGATATCCGCACGCTAGACCTGACCGCCTTGCGCGAGGCGATGGGTCTCGTCGCCCAAGAACCGGTGCTGTTTAGCGGTTCAGTGGCTGATAATCTGCGCTATGGCGACCCGCTTGCTGATGAGGATCGATTGCGTGTCGTCAGCCAGGATGCCAGCGCGCTGGATTTTATTGAGGCGCTGCCTCAAGGCTTTGATACGCCGCTGGGCCCTGGCGGTGTCCAGCTTTCCGGTGGCCAACGCCAGCGGCTCGCTATTGCCCGGGCGCTGCTTAAAAATCCGGCAGTGTTATTGCTGGATGAGGCCACCAGTGCGCTGGATGCAGAAAGTGAGAGACTGGTTCAGCAGGCGCTGGATCGGTTGATGGTGGGGCGCACCAGTATCGTGATTGCCCATCGGCTCGCGACAGTGATTGCCGCGGACCGTCTGTTGGTACTTGAAGGAGGACATCTGGTGGCCGTGGGCACGCACGCTGAACTCTTGCACAGCAGTCCGCTGTATCGTCATTTAGCCGCGCTACAGTTCGGTGGTGACACGTTCTAAACTGATTTTTCAAAGATGGGGATTTCAATGTCGAGTTTTCTTCAGCGTCTTCAAGCCGTTAACGCCCCTTCGATAGGGCTTGGCTGTATGAACCTCTCTCACGGCTACGGCAGTATGGTGCCGGAAAACAGAGCACTGCGGGTGCTGGATGAAGCGTTTGAGCTGGGCTATCGCCACTTTGATACCGCCACACTGTATGGCGCGACCGTCAATGAGCGTGTGGTAGGGCGTGCGCTTGAAGATAAGCGAGATCAGCTCTTGCTGGCCAGTAAATGCGGCTTGGCCATAGACCCCGAGTCGGGCAAGCGGGTGATTGATGGTCGTCCGGATACGCTACGTAAACAGTGTGAAGCGAGCCTTGAAAGGCTGCGCACCGACCATTTGGATCTTTATTACCTGCACCGGATGGATCGGCAAGTGCCGATTGAAGAGAGTGTCGGGGCGCTTGGGCGGCTGGTCGAAGAGGGTAAAATTGGCGGCGTGGGGCTTTCAGAAATTTCCGCCGCCACGCTGCGCCGGGCGGTAGCCGAATACCCGATCGCCGCCGTGCAGTCAGAATACTCGCTGTGGACGCGTAACCCCGAAATTGCGCTGCTAAATGCGTGCCGCGAAGCGGGCACCACCCTGGTGGCGTTTAGCCCCTTGGGGCGCGGTTTCCTAGCGGGTGCGGTTAACGATCCAGAGCGCCTGGAAGAGGGCGATATGCGCCGTAATATGCCGCGTTTCAGCGCCGAGAACTACCCCCACAATCAAGCGCTATTTGGCCACTTAGCAGCGTTGGCGCAGGCCTTGAGCGTAACGCCTGGACAACTGGCACTGGCGTGGCTTAAGGCAAAAGGCGGCGATATTGCTCCCATTCCGGGTACCCGCTCCGTTGATCATATGCGCGAAAACCTAGCGGCTGAAACGCTCGTGCTGGATGCTGCCACCATGACGCAACTTGACACCATGATGACACCCGACCAGGTCGCCGGTGCTCGCTACAGCGACGCGCAGCAGGCTGATATAGATACTGAGGAGTTCAGCGTTTAATGCTGATGGTTAAAAGCTATTAGCCTAGTCGC
The DNA here is from genome assembly GCF_042429665.1 of Vreelandella sulfidaeris. Taxonomy (GTDB): domain Bacteria; phylum Pseudomonadota; class Gammaproteobacteria; order Pseudomonadales; family Halomonadaceae; genus Vreelandella. The sequence goes on from NZ_JBHMAC010000013.1 coordinate 475,262, forward strand.
AAAAAGCAAATTGTGACTATTACCGTTCTGCTTTAAAAAGTACCAAGTTAATGATGCGTCGGTATTAGTACGAACGACAACGTACCGGATGCTCAACGTCAGTTGATTTGGTCGCGATTCACTCATCGCTACCGATAAAAAAGCAATAAGGGGAAAGCGTAATGAGCGGTAAATGTCCTGTCATGCATGGTGGCAACACGTCTACGGGTACCACAAACAAGGATTGGTGGCCTGAAGGAATCGATCTGGATATCTTGCATCAGCATGATCGCAAATCCAGCCCGATGGATCCTGATTTTAACTACCGCGAAGAGGTCAGAAAGCTCGACTTTGCCGCCCTCAAGCAAGACGTTCATGCCCTGATGACCGACAGCCAGTCGTGGTGGCCGGCTGACTGGGGCCACTACGGCGGCTTGATGATTCGCATGGCATGGCACTCGGCGGGCACCTACCGTCTTGCTGACGGCCGTGGCGGCGGCGGTACCGGCAGTCAGCGGTTTGCCCCGCTCAACTCCTGGCCTGATAACGTCAGCCTTGATAAAGCGCGACGCTTGCTGTGGCCGATCAAGAAAAAATATGGCAACAAGATTAGCTGGGCCGACCTTATGATTCTGGCGGGCACCGTCGCTTACGAATCCATGGGGCTACCTTCTTATGGTTTCTCATTTGGCCGTATCGACGTTTGGCACCCGGAAAAGGATATTTACTGGGGCGACGAAAAAGTGTGGCTGGCGCCTTCCGACGAGCGTTATGGCGACGTCGAAAAGCCGGAAACCATGGAAAACCCACTCGCTTCCGTGCAGATGGGGCTTATCTACGTTAACCCCGAAGGCGTTAACGGCCAGCCTGATCCGCTGAAAACCGGCCAGCAAGTGCGCGAAACCTTTGCCCGTATGGCGATGAACGACGAAGAAACCGCGGCGCTCACGGCGGGTGGTCACACCGTTGGTAAGTGCCACGGTAACGGTGACGCGGCAGCGCTGAGTGCAGAGCCAGAAGCCTCTGACGTTGAAAACCAGGGCTTTGGTTGGGGGAACCCGACCATGAATGGCAAGGCAAGCAATGCCATTACCTCCGGCATTGAAGGTGCCTGGACCACTAACCCGACCCAATTTGATATGGGCTACTTTGATCTGCTCTTCGGCTATGAGTGGGAACTGACAAAGAGTCCGGCAGGTGCTTTCCAGTGGGAGCCTGTCAATATCAAAGAAGAAGACAAGCCGGTCGACGCCAGCGACCCGTCTATTCGCCACAATCCGATCATGACCGATGCGGATATGGCGATGAAGATGGACCCGACCTACCGGGCAATCTGCGAAAAATTCATGGCGGACCCGGAGTACTTCAAAACCACGTTCGCTAAAGCATGGTTCAAGCTGACTCACCGTGACCTAGGGCCTAAATCACGTTATATCGGCCCGGAAGTACCCGCTGAAGATCTGATCTGGCAGGATCCTATTCCGGCGGGCAGCACCGACTATAGCGAAGAAGTCGTTAAGCAGAAGATTGCTGCAAGCGGGCTTAGCATCAGCGACATGGTCAGCACGGCGTGGGACAGCGCCCGCACTTACCGTGGTTCTGATATGCGCGGTGGGGCCAACGGAGCCCGTATTCGCCTGGCGCCCCAGCAGCAATGGGAAGGTAACGAACCGGCACGCCTCGCCGACGTATTGGCAGTATACGAGCAGATTGCCGCTGATACCGGCGCTAGTGTCGCCGATGTGATCGTGCTGGCGGGTAGCGTAGCGATTGAGAAAGCGGCCAAAGCAGCAGGCTATGACGTTCGCGTGCCTTTCCTGAAAGGGCGTGGCGATGCTACGGCAGAGATGACCGACGACGCCTCTTTTGAGCCTCTGGAACCGCTGGCGGATGGTTTCCGTAACTGGCAGAAGAAAGAGTATGTGGTAAAACCAGAAGAGCTATTGCTGGACCGCGCTCAACTGATGGGGCTGACAGGGCCGGAAATGGTCGTATTACTCGGCGGTATGCGCGTGCTAGGCACCAACCATGGTGGCACCAAGCATGGCGTATTCACTGACCGTGAAGGCCAACTGACCAATGACTTCTTCGTCAACCTGACGGACATGGGCAATACCTGGAAGCCGGTAGGTAGAAACACGTACGAGATTCGCGACCGTCAAACCGACACTGTGAAATGGACAGCCACGCGCGTTGATCTGGTGTTTGGCTCCAATTCTGTCCTGCGCTCCTACGCAGAGGTGTATGCCCAGGACGATAATGCTGAGAAGTTCGTAAAAGACTTTATCGCTGCCTGGACCAAAGTGATGAACGCGGATCGCTTCGACGTCGCCTAACCATCACGAAGCGTTACTTCCCTTGCTCAACCCGCATCGAAAGGTGCGGGTTTTTTCTTGGCATTGACTTCCCCCACGCTTCATTGAAAACATAACAGCCTGAATACAGGAGTTTTCCAGCATGGGCGTTGTCCATCGTTAGGATATTCCAAAGGAGTCACACGATGCAGAACGATAGGCAGCAAGCCAGAATTGTGCAGCAAGGCAGTATTCACTGTTTCCCCGTCGGCCTTCGCGATGAGCAGGGCAACCTCGTTAATGCCGAGGTGTCGGCGGTGATGTACGACGGTGAGCGGCTGTTGCTGGCCAGCGACAAGCCAATTCCCGGAGAGCATCGTTCTGCGGTCTTTGCCTTGCCGATGAGGGAGAATGGCCCCGATGACACGGCGCTTGAATATTTTACTACCCCGCTGATCAAGCGAGCGGTGAAGTATGAAGACTTCGCGTTAACCGCCGACGGTAAGCATGTATTGGCAACGACTGGGTTTGATCGCATCGATGACGTGACCCATGACCTGAATGCCTACAATCATTTATTAATCTGGCCGCTAGGAGAGCCGGATAAGGTGCAGGCGGTCGACCCTGATCCACGTGATGGCGTTGAAGGGTCGCTTGAGTTACGCAATAAGCTAAACCATGCGATTGGCTTTCCCTACTATAAGATAGAAGGCCTAGCTGCCGTGCCGGGCGAGCTCGGTGATGGCCTGCTGCTGTTTGGCGTGCGCGAGCAGGGGCAGCGGCACGACAACTTTTCCTATGTGTGTCGAGTCATCGGCGCCCACTACGTGGTGAACGCCTCCGGCAACCTCGAATTCCTTGATGAAATGCGTGAGCTCTACGCGTTTACTCCCACCGATCATAAAGAGGTGACAATAGCGTGCGGGCTATCGAGCCTGGAGTACGACCCCTATCACCACCGGCTTTACCTGATGACCAGCTTTGAAACAGAGGTGGATGGCGTTGAGCGTATAGGTGGTTATCTATGGTTAATGGCGCTAGATAACCTCACCACCGGTGAGCCCCCAGCCTTGATACATGGAGTGGATGACAGGCCACTTGAATTTGAGCACAAGGCAGAAGGGCTAGCGGTGCTGGATCATGAGCGCCTATTTGTGGTGTACGATAATGACCGCGAAATGGGTGTTGGCAGTATCGATGAACGTGATGAGCGCCATGCCAGCGAAGCGCTTTATACGCTATTGCATATGGAGTGAGGGGTCGTTACTAGCGACGCTCGGTAATTAACATCGTTAGTGAACTAAGGCACCCCATGTGAACTGACCCCAAACATTTGGGATACAGTTCACCAGGGTGTCTTTTTCGTTGGGATAGCCTATCGCTGATTTACACCAACCGTACCGCCACCAGATACTTCTCTTGCTAAGACAATAAAACGTGAGGATCTATGAAACGCAGTCGATGGATATGGCTAGTATGGGGCGTGGTTTTAATGTGCTATCTAGTGCCTTATACCCTGCTAGCCCATATTGCTACGTGGTATGGCAGCTTCTTGTTTTGGGGCTGTGCAGGGCTCGTTGTGATTGCTCTCAATGTGTTTATTACCATGGACTTTGAGGAGCATGACAATGACTGAGGCGCTCATATGGTGGTCCATTTCCATTTATATATTGATCGCGGTAGGGATTGCGATCATGTCGCGTCAAAGCCCGGCAGAAGGCGTTTCAGACAGCATGTCCGGCTACTTTCTGGGTAATCGGCGCATGAACGGCTTTGTCTCGGCGTTGAGCTACAGTGCCACTACTTATAGCGCGTTCATGATGGTGGGCTTGGCCGGTCTTACCTATGCAGGTGGTGTCGGCGCGCTTGGCTTCGAAATTGTCTATTTTGCCGGTGTTTCCCTGGTGGCTATTTTTGGGCCCCGGTTTTGGGCGGTAGGCAAAAAATTTGGCTTTGTAACACCTAGCGAGATGCTGGGCCACCGTTACAACAGCAAGTATGTGGCGATGGCGGTCTCTCTTGCCAGTTGCATCTTTCTGGTGCCTTACTCTGCGGTACAGTTGGCGGGCGTGGGGTATTTACTGCAGGGCGTCACCGATGGGGCGATTACCTTTACCACCGGTGTCGTGTTGGCCACCATCATCGCCATCTTTTTCTCTTATATTGCGGGAATACGCTCGGTCATGTGGACCGACTCGCTTCAAGCTATCATGATGATTGTGGCCTCGACGCTAGTGGCCTTTCTGGTCATTCAAGGGCTGGGCGGTTTTGGAGTATTGTTCGATACGCTCGCCACGGATCATCCTCAAGCGCTTACCGTACCAGGGCCTGGATTATTCAGCTTCGTCACCTTCTTAGGGCTTACCATTCCATGGTTCTTCTTTAGCCTTTCCAATCCTCAGGTCAGCCAACGATTGTTCATGCCTTCTTCGTTGCGCTCGATGCGGCACATGCTGATTGGGTTTCTAGTGTTTGGTTTTATCTACACGATGGTATCCGTGCTGTGGGGGTTCTCAGCCTTGGTTGCCTTTCCAGACCTGGAAAGCGCTGATTTGGCGACTCCGACCCTGCTGGGGTCGACGTTGGTACCGCCAGCGTTAGGCGTTATTGTGATGATCGGCATATTGGCTGCGGCTGTTTCTACCATCGATTCGATCATGTTGACGCTGGCCTCCATGGTATCCCGTGATGTTTATGCCAACGTTAAACCGAACGTTAGCGAAAAACGCCAACTGCTGGTGGGTAAATTGGTGGTACCCGTGATTGCGCTGATGGCGCTGGCTTTTGCCGAGCTACAGCTGGACCTGATTGCGGTATTGTCTGTGGCCGCCTCCTCTGGCCTGGTTGCGATGGTTCCCGCCCTTATCGGCGCTTTCTATTGGAAGCGTGGCACCGCGGCTGGCGCGCTGGTCAGTGTGGTGGGGGCCAGCGCCTTTGTACTGGTGATGTATGCGACGGGAAATTCTCTGCTGGGCCTGCCTGCTGGCGTCTGGGGGATCGTGGTCTCAAGTGTTCTCTTTATCGGTGTGAGTGTTGTCACTCGGCCCCACCACGCCTCCAGGGACGACTTTTTTACCGCTATCACTGAAGAACTGACTAAAAAACGCCGCGGTTTAGGTCGGTAGTGGCTCAAAACAATGATCGGAAGCGGCAATCGTTACGGTCAATCACCTACCTCAAAGCCCCCTAAGGGGCTTTTCAGGTTTAGCACCAAACCGTTAGCTGTTGTCGATAATCGGCCTGGGCTTGGCTGGCGCTAACGGGCGCTAGCCAGACCTTGGTGCCAGGCAGGCACTGGGCCAGGGTGGCGCAGGCGATGGGAGTAAGAGCGCCTAACCGTGGGTAGCCGCCAATTGTTTGGCGGTCATTCATCAGCACAATGGGTTGACCATCCGGCGGTATCTGTACGGCTCCTAGCGGAATACCTTCAGAAATAATGCCCGTCAGTGAGCTGTGCAGGGCCGGGCCGGTGAGCCGCACACCCATGCGGTCGGCGCGGGTATCTACTTCCCAAGGCTGGTTAAAGGCCTGAAACAGGGCACGTCCACTGAAAGAGGCGATCTGGGAGCCAAGGACGATAGGTAAGCGGCAGCCTGACACCGGCATGTATGGGCCTTGCCCCTCCGTCATCTGCCTAACCGCCGGTGCGACGCCTTGCCAGGTTAATCGGTCGCCTACTTGAAGCGGCTTGCCATCTTCGTGCAAACCGCCCAACTGTTCACGGGCGGTACAGGCGCGACTGCCCAACACTTCTGGCGCATTCAGTCCGCCGGGAAAGGCAAGATACGCGCGCAAGCCTTGGCGTGGCTGGCGAAACACTAGACGCTGGCCGGGTAGGAACTTGAAGCTTGTATTAGGCGCGAGAGGCTTGCCATCCACCTGGGCGTCTAGATCCGCCCCGGTTAGCGCTAACTGAACCTCGCGTTCGGTTTCAAAGCTTAAGCCACCACCCATCACAATCTCGAGAGCGGCGCTGTTTAACGTGTTACCCAGTAGCCAGTTAGCCCAGCGAAATGAAATCCAGTCGGCGGCCCCCCCTTGGGTGACCCCTAAATGGCGAACACCAAAGCGCCCAGCATCCTGAATTAACGCCAGCGGCCCAGCCTGTTTAACGACCATCCCCTGTTGTGCTTCATGCGTGGTGGTCAGGCTCATGGGCGCTCCTCCAGCGGCGTGGTATCGCCGCCGTCCGCTTCAAACTCAGCGCGGGAGATCGCTCTAAAGCGCACTTTGTCGCCGGGAAGAAAAAGCGGTTCGCCGCGCTTAGCGTACTCGAATAAGGGGACGTTGGTACGGCCCAGAATGTTCCAGCCCCCCGGCGAGAGCAGCGGATAAATCGCGGTTTGCCGGTCGGCAATGCCGACGCTGCCAGCGGCCACCTTGCGGCGCGGGGTTTTAAGGCGCGGCGTGGCGAGAGCGTCATCCACCAAGCCCATAAAGCCGTAGCCGGGCGCGAAGCCCAGCGCGAAGACGCAGTAGTCATGGTTGCAGTGCTGCTTAACCAGCTCATCAACACTTAAACCGGCACGCTTGGCGACCAGAGGCAGCTCAGGTCCCACGCTTTCGTCATACCACACAGGAATGTCATGCAATTCACCTGCTTGAGTATTCGCAGGGGCGAGGTCGGCAAGCGCTTTGTTGATCAGGCCGAGGGCCTCGGTGTGGTTTAACTGCTGGCAGTCGTATTGAAGTAGAAGCGTGGTGTAAGAGGGCACGAGATCAATCAATACCGCCCCAAAAGCACTACGTAGCGCTTGGTCGGCAGCTATCACCCAGGCCATATTAGTTTCGTCGATGGTGTCGAACAGGCGCACCATCAGCGCATCCATGGCAGCAATTTCAATGCGCATTTCAGTATCTTTTTTCACGCCTGCTCCAGGCTTTGAAAAGCCTTGCGAATAGCGCGCACGGCGGCCACGGACTCAGGATTGTCGCCATGCACGCAGAGCGTGTCGCAGGCTAACGGTAGCGGGGTACCATCGAGTGCGGTAAGCGGCTCTCCTTTGGCCAGCATGATCGCCTGGTTAACGATGGTGTCCTGGTCATGGTGTACGGCGTTGGGTAAACGCCGTGAGGCCAAGTGACCGTTGGCGTCATAAGCGCGATCGGCAAACGTCTCGAACCACAACGTAATGCCCAGCTTGGCGGCTAATTCGCGGTGCGGTTCAGGGTCCGCGGTGGACATCATCATCAGCGGTAAGCTGGAGTCATAAGCACGTACGGCACGCATCACGCCTTCCAGGAGCGCCGGGTTGGCGGCCATGTCGTTATACAGCGCACCGTGTGGCTTTATATAGCTCAGCTGGGTGCCTTCCGCTTGGCAAATGCCTGCCAGCGCACCGACCTGATAAAGCACCATGTCTTCCGCTTCTTGAGGCGAACACGCCATTGAGCGACGGCCAAAGCCCATCAAGTCCGGGTAGCCAGGGTGAGCGCCAATACGCACGTTATGCTGAGCCGCTAGCTTAACGGTACGTCGCATGACATGCGGGTCGGAAGCATGAAAACCACAAGCGATATTGGCGCAATCGACATAAGGCATTACCTCGGCATCTAGGCCAATAGACCAATTGCCAAAGCTTTCGCCCATATCGCAGTTGAGCAGGGGGATGTCCATGGCGACTCCTGTCGTTGATGCAAGGGGTACTTTTACTAGGCTGAAGCGGCAGTGTCATCCAGCAACAATATATGAACACGGCATGCTTAGTGCCAATCGTTTTTAACGATACTAATTATCGGGCTCTTCTATCATATTGTTATTTGGTGGAAAAATGGTTGACGCTTGGGCACGATACGCTTATCACAGTAGGGCTAGGCGTGATAATAACGTTGGTGAAATGACGCTGCCGGAGATGGTCTCGAAGTTGCATAGTTATCCGGTGATAACGAGCATTGCGTAGGCAACAGCAGGCTTTACATGTCGGCAATACGGCGCTTATTTACCTCAAAAAGTCATTTTTAGGCATGCCACTATGCTCGATTTTAAGGAACTTGAGGCGTTTGTCTGGGCGGTAAGGCTTGGCTCCTTCCGTAAGGCAGCGTCCCGTTTGCACCTTACTCAGCCTTCTGTTTCTGAGCGTATTTCGCGCTTGGAAACCACGGTGGGACAATTGCTCCTTGAACGCTCCGCCCGGCCCATCCAGCCCACTATGCGTGGCCGCGAGTTTTTTGTGCACGCTGAGCGTATGTTGCACCAACGTGATGAGGCGATGCAGCTGTTCGATAACGAAGAGGCATTTTCGGCGCCTCTGCGTCTTGGCACGATTGAAACTATTGCCCATAGCTGGTTTCCCGAGTTTATGCGTCGGCTCACTGAGCGGTATCCACGCCTGACCATCGAATTGACGGTCGATTACTCGCCAGTGCTTAACGAGCGGCTGCTGAGCAATGAGCTGGATATTGTATTGGCAATGAATGGCTATGCTCCGCAAAAGCAAATTGAGTTCGAATCGCTGAGCCCTTATGAAATGGGGATGTTTGTCTCTCCCCGGCACGCCACAATCGTGAGTGGCGATATTGCCAGTTGGGGTAAACAACTACCGTTCATTTCCTTTGGTAAACAGGCCCGACCCTATGTGGAACTGGTCGACTATTTGGCTGAACAGGGCTTGGCTAGCCCACGTATTCACAGTGTCAGTACGCTAATGACGATTGTATGCATGACCACTGAGGGGTTAGGGATCGGCGCCTTGCCGGTGGCTACCGTATTGGAAGAATGGCAGCGAGGGTCGCTGCACCGTCTCTCCTTACCGGTACCATTACCGGCGATGCACTATGATGCGATATGGCGTACCGCGAATCATCCACGCTTTTGCCGCAGCATTGCACGCTTGGCTCAGCAATGCGCCTGTCGTTACGCGCAAGATCGCCGCGGTGATATGGCGGCAGCCTGTTTCTCCGGACGCTGGGTACCCGCCCAGGTCCCTTCTACTACCACCAAAGCAACACTTCCCTAGACGCAACATACATCCAACTAATAGAAATAAGAGGGTACTTACCATGCGCAAAACATTAACTTCCACCCTGCTACTGGCAACGGCCTGCAGTTTAACGGTGACGGCTCACGCGGCGGAGTGGACGATGGCGACTCCTTATGGCGATGCGAGCTTCCATACCCAAAACAACAAGCAGTTTGCCGAAGATGTCGCTGAAGCCACCGACGGTGAGTTAACCATTACTGTGCATAGTGGTGGCGCATTGGTGTCACATGGGGAAATTAAGCCATCGGTTCGTCGTGGCACCATTGATGCGGGAGAAGTCTTCCTCTCGGTTCTCTCCAATGATGACCCTATCTTTGAAGTGGATACGCTGCCCGGTGTGGCAGGTAGCTATGATGATGCCTACGCGTTGTGGGAAGCCACCAAGCCGATGATCACCGAACTGTTTGCCTATGAAGGCTTGATACCGCTTTACGCGGTCGCTTGGCCTGCACAGGGAATCTACACCGCCGAGCCGCTTACCGACCCCGCACAGTTTGAAGGACTGCGCGTGCGCGCACCCAATATCAATACCCAGCGTTTCGTTGATAACTTGGGTGGTAGCCCCACTGAAACCGAAGAGTCTGATATTCCCACCGCCTTCAGCACTGGTCGTGTGGATGCCATGATTACCTCAAGCTCGACGGGAAATTCCATGGCGGCGTGGGATTATGTGAACCACTACACCGACGCTAACCTATGGCTGCCGAAAAACATCGTGTTTATCAGCCAGAAAAGCTTTGACCGCCTGGATGCGGAAACCCAGGAAGCATTGATGGAAGCGGCTGCCCGTGCTGAAGAGCGTGGCTGGGAAATGAGTCGCGAAGATAATCAGGCTAGTTTGGCAGCCCTAGAAGAGAACGGCCTCACGGTCTCTGAGCCTAATGAGGCTATTTCGGAAGCGCTACAAACCGCCGGTGATGAGCTGTTTAACGACTGGCAGTCACGTGCCGATGACGAAGCCAAGCAGGCACTGGAAAACTATCGCGAGCAGACCAACCGCTAAGCCCTATGGTAATAACGATTGCAGGGGCAGTGCCCAAGGCACTGCCCGTGTGTTTCCCATGCATATAATGAGGCTGCGAACATGACGTTTAAATTCGATAAGCTTTATCGTTTGGGTGCGTGGGGTGCGGCGGCGTGCATGATCGCGATTTGTGCCCTGATTGCATTGCAAGTGACGTTCCGCCTGGTCGATGCGCTGCTGGTACTGGTGGGCATGAGCCGACTGGGCATAAGTATTACCGGGGTATCGGAAATCGCGTCGTATCTACTGGTCGGTGCCACCTTTCTGGGGCTGGCATATACCTTTGTTCATCACGCCCATATCCGAGTCACGCTGTTGATTACCCGCCTGCCAGCGGCCATCCGTGTGTGGTTTGAGGTAGTGGCGCTGCTGATCGCGCTGACGATCAGTCTATTATTGAGTTACGGACTGGTAGGGTTGGCTAGAGAAAGCCTGCAATACAACGATGTGTCGTCAGGATTTGTGTCGATTCCGCTTTGGATCCCCCAGCTTGTGCTGGCGAGCAGTGTAGGCCTGCTCTGTTTGGCACTGGCGGAAGCACTGTTCATGGCGCTTCGCATTGCCATCCGCGACCCGTCTAGTTTTCGTGAAGCCACCGCTCCTGATGACAGCGAGGAGTATTAGATGGTGCCGATAACGATGTCTCTGTTCGCTATCGCTTTACTCACTGGGTCGTTGTCATTGATCGCGTTGCCAGCCATGCCCTCGTTACCACTGTTGCTGATTTCTAGACGGGAGAGATCCTCGTGCTGCTACTAAGTCTTGCCACTATATTTACCCTTGGAGTGCTGCTGGGGGGCGGGGTATGGATTGCCTTCGCACTGATCGGCACGGCCTGGGTAGCACTTGAGTTCTTCAGCTCGTTTTCACCTGGCTCTATTCTGGCTTCGGATTTTTGGGGAGCAAGCTACGGCTGGGATCTTACCGCGCTGCCTATGTTTATCTGGATGGGCGAGATTTTGTTTCGCTCTGGGCTTGCCGACAATATGTTTCGTGGCCTTTCGCCGTGGCTAAACCGTCTGCCAGGGCGACTGCTGCATACCAATATTATTGGCAGCGGCATGTTTGCCGCGGTGTGCGGTTCATCGGCAGCTACCTGTGCCACGGTTGGGAAGATGACGCTGCCGGAGCTTGAACGACGCGGCTATGATAGCAATATGGCGATTGGTACCCTGGCAAGTGCTTCCACATTAGGGCTATTGATTCCTCCCTCTATTGTGCTGATCGTTTATGGCGTGGTGACCGAGCAATCAATCTCTCGGCTGTTTATGGCCGGTATTGGTCCAGGCCTGATGATTTTAGCGATGTTCATGACCTACCTTATTTTGTGGTCGCTGCTCAAAGGCAAACGCGAAGGGCTGAACGGCGAAGATGAATCGGACATGAGCTTTGCTGAAAAACTGCGTAATACCTGGTCACTGCTGCCGATTCTGCTGTTGATTGGGGGAATTATTTTTTCCATTTACGGTGGCTTGGCGTCACCTACGGAGGCGGCCGCGGTGGGTGTGGTGCTATCAATAGTGATTGCACGCTTTAACGGTCATTTTGACACTCATATCTTTAAAAGCTCGTTGTTTGCTGCGGTCAGGACGGCGTGCATGATTGCCTTCATTATTGCGGGCGCCTCATTTTTGACGTCGGCGATGGGCTTTACCCAAGTGCCCATGAAGCTGGCTCAGGCGATTGGTGAGATGGGGCTTTCACCCACCATGTTGCTGATTGCACTCACGTTACTGTTACTGGTGATGGGGTGCTTTCTCGATGGTATCTCACTGATTTTGCTGGTGACCTCTATTATTATGCCAGTGATCAGTGCGGCAGGATTTGACCTTATCTGGTTTGGTATTTATCTGGTCGTTGTCGTCGAAATGTCGCAAATTACGCCGCCGGTGGGGTTCAACCTGTTCGTGATCCAGGGGTTAACCGGTAAAGATATTCTGACCATCACCAAAGCCACACTGCCCTTCTTTTTATTAATGCTACTGGCGATCGCATTAATGCATCTATTCCCCGGCATCGCGCTCTATTTACCTGAGGCCATGACCCGGTGATCGCGTGCTTTTAGGCAGCACTAGCGGACACCTAAGCCTCTTTCAACCGACCTTTATTGACTTTGATCGCGAGGAGAAAAAAGCAACGCACTAACAGCGTCATCGTCTTGTCATCACCCGTGGCATACCCTACGCGCCGCCAACCCGCGATGAAAGGAGTGCCACCATGCGTCTGGCCCTGTTTGATCTTGACGATACTCTTCTGGATGGAGACTGCAGCGACCGCTGGAATTTATGGATGATTGAACAAGGCTGGGTCAGCGATGCTGCGCTTTTTATGGCGCGGGCGGAGCAGATGCAGCAGGCCTATCATGCTGGCAAGTTAAAGCTTGAAGAGTATCTCGCTATGACGCTGGCACCGCTGCGCGGGCGCCGTGTCGCTGATGTGCAAAAAGAGGTTGAGCGTTTTGTGGCGACGCACCTGCAGCCGCGTATTTTTGAACAGGCATGGGCCTGCCTGGAAGAGCATCGACAGGCAGGCGATACGCTGGTGCTGATTTCCTCCTCCTCGCATCATTTAGTCCAGCCGATTGCGACTGTCCTGGGTATTGAACATGTGTTGGCGGTAGAGTTGAGTGTAGACGACGGCATTAATGAAGACGCACGCTATACCGGGGGGAGTGAAGGTATTTTCTCGTATCGTGGCGGGAAGGTGCAGCGTTTGAAGCAGTGGCTGGCTGAACGCCACGTTACTCCGAGCTACACCACGTTCTACTCTGACTCCCGTAATGACCTACCCTTACTGCAATATGTCGACTGCCCCGTGGTGGTTAACCCCGACCCAGTATTGGCGGAGGTGGCTAGCGTTGAGGGCTGGCGGCGCTTGGATTGGCGAACGGGTGGTCGTGCTATGGCTAAAAGAGCCGGTTGTCACCGCTAACACCTTGGGTCGCTTATTGTGCTGGCCGATGTTGAGGGTGACGCGGTAGCAAGCATCTTTTCTTCACGTTAGCCAAGCGCTTGCCAAATCAAGTTAAAGCCGACTAAAAACATCGCCAAAATCACCAAGCGGTAAAACAATATTTCGTTGACGCGGCTTTGTAGCCAGAGCCCATTGCGAACGCCGATCCAGGCGATGGGTACCAGCAACAGCGACGCCCAGGCGCTGGTCACATTTACTTCGCCCAGCCACATATACGGGCCTAGTTTGATGACATTGACCACTGCAAACGACACCGCGCAGGTAGCGATAAAGGTCTCTTTAGGTAGTTTGCGCGGCAAAAGATAAACATTCAGTGGTGGCGCGCCTGCATGGGCCATGAAACTGGTAAACCCGCAGACACTCGCTGCCGGCAGCGCCCAGCGGGTGGAAATGGGCTTCTTGGCGACGGGCTTGAGCAGCATATACGTGGCGAACAATAAGGTGATAATGCCGAGTACTATGCGTAATCCCTGCTCACTCATGCTGTCAAACAGTAGCGTGCCGATGGCAACACCAATGAATAAACCCGGTACAAAGCGCCATACTTCGGCCATATCGTGCTTACCCCACCATGCTTTGACTGCGAACACATCCATCACCAGCAGTAGCGGTAGCAGCAGGCCAGCCGCTTGGGCAGGGCTAATCACTAGCGCCATCAGCGGTACGGAAAGCGTACCGAAGCCACCGGCAAAGCCGCCTTTTGAAACCCCAGTCAGATAAACGGAAAATACGATCAACAGCCAGGCGATGACGGAATAATCGGGTAGCATGGAATGTCCTTGTCAGCCAGAAAAGTAAAAGCTTAACGTGAAAAACCCCGCATAAGACGGGGTTTGACGCAACGCTGGCGGTTAGTGCGAGATAAATGTTAGCAGGCAAAAGGAGTATTGTCCCAACTACCTTTTAAGCCGTCATCACAAAATAATCAGCGTGGCGAGGCCCAGGAACGATAGAAAGCCGACCACGTCGGTGACGGTGGTGAGAATCACCGCTCCCGACAGGGCAGGGTCAATCTGAAGCCGTTTCAGTACCAAGGGAATCAGTACGCCTGAAAGATTAGCGAGGCTCATGTTAATAAAGATGGCGAGTGTTATCACTAGCGTAATCAACGGGTCGCTAAACCACAGGTAAGAGATAGCGCCGACCACCAGCGCCCACACCAAACCATTACTCATGCCCACCCACATTTCTTTATTATATAGCCAGCGCTTATTGTTACCGGCGAGTTGGCCTAGCGCTAAACCGCGTATGACTACGGTGAGCGTTTGGCTTCCCGCAATCCCGCCCATGCTTGCCACTACCGGCATTAAGATGGCTAATGCCACAATCTGGTCTAGTACCACTTCAAATTGCCCAATGACGAAAGCGGCAAGAAATGCAGTCAATAAGTTGATTCCCAGCCAAATGCCGCGGCTTTTAGCGCTGCGCGCAATAGGGGTGAATACTTCTTCTTCATCGCTCACGCCTGACATGTGTTTCAGGGTCATGTCGGCATCGTCCTGGGTGATTTCCAAGACATCCGCGGCGTTTAGTTGCCCAACCAGTAAGCCGTCGCTGTCACACACTGGCACAAAGTGAAGTTCCTTCGAGCGCAGCAGGGCGGCGGCATCACTGACTTTCATCTGATCATTGAGTGTAAAAAAATCATCCATGTAATCATCAACCACGGCATCCTGTGGCTGCTTGATTAAATCAATGAGTGTCAATGTGCCGAGTAACCGCTTGTCCTTATCGGTAATCATGATTTGCTGCGACTCATCGTCGAGCAGGTGATGGATGCGGATATAGCGCTGTACCGCTTCTAAAGAAACGCCTTGTTTAACATTAACCGTCTCGGGGTCCATGTAACGACCCACCACATCCTCTTCATAGGCGTGAAGATTTTCAACCTGAGCGCGAATTTCCTGATCCAGGCTGGCATAAACGCTGGTTTTGATGGCCTCGTCAGCAACATCTAATACTTCAGCGACTTCCTGCGCATCCAGACCCTTTACGATCTGTTCTACATCGCTTGCGGACAGATCTTCGATATAGTCTGCGCGGATCTCTTCATCGACTTCAGCGAGTACTTCACCGATGGCATCGTCGGGAATGTAGGTCCACAGCAGGTCGCGTGTTTTAGCAGGAAAAGACTCAAGCGTGCGAGCAATTGCCAAGATATCGAGTTCACTGAAGAGCTCTTTTAACGCGTCGGTATCTTCGTCATCCAGCAGCTTTTGAAGATACAGCAGCTGCTCCTCGGTGTTGGTATATTTTTCGTCATCGCGCATAGAGTCCATCCTTTGAGACATTAATGTTTGATACAACTACTTGAAAGCGCTTGATGGCTCACGATGAATCTTATCGACACGCTGGCTGGAAAGCCATGCAGGTGTGGTGGTAAGCAAGATGATCGCTGTTGGCGTGGCCCGTTTAGGGTTGGGTAACAAACGCAACGCGAACACCGTGCTTCATTCGTTGCTGATTGGAAACAGGTGGTGTGTCGTTACCGATCATCTCATCAGTGACCTCGCCCCATGTCACAGTACCATGCGTAAACCCCAGCGGTGCCAGGGTACGACTGACCCATTGCGTACCGCTGAAACGCTTGGCTTCACCTTGCTCATCTACCCATAAACGCGTTGAATCGCTGCAGTGCAGCCGCACGATATACCATCCCATATCGAGGCCGTGTAGCTCTATCTCAGGCAGGGGAACTGACAGTTGCTTAATCTCATCGAGCGTAATATGGGCGGGAAGCGATGAAGACATGGCGTATCCTCATAAGTGAGACATTGATACACCGAGTCTAAATTCTGTTCTACATTTGTACAGCTATTTTATAATGAATGTTAATCGCTCGCCTGGTGATGAAGACACCAGACCAGGCGAGCAGAAGAATAAAATCTAGCGTTTAGCCATTACGAAACAGGAAGCTATAGGCATTGAGTGCAGGCACACCGCCCAGATGCGCGTAAAGCACTTTGGAGCCTGCCGGGAATTCCCCGTTGCGCACCATATCGATCATGCCGTGCATCGATTTGCCCTCATAAACCGGGTCGGTGAGTACGCCTTCCAGGCGAGCACACAGACGGATAGCGTCCAGCGTTCCCTCGTTGGGCAGACCATACTCTGGGCCGCCGTAGCGGGTATCCAGCACCACATCGTCGTCAGCAATGCCACCTTCAAGCTCCACCAGTTCAGCCGTATTGCGCGCAATACGTAGAATCTGTTCGCGGGTTTGTTCAGGCTTTGCGGATGCATCAATACCAATCACTCGCTGGGCGCGGCCATCCGCGGCAAAACCTACCACCATCCCCGCCTGGGTACTGCCAGTAACCGAACACACCACGATGTAATCGAAGCTAAAGCCCAGCTCTTTTTCCTGCTGGCGCACTTCTTCGGCAAAGCCTACAAAGCCTAGGCCGCCATAAGGATGCTCGGAACAGCCTGCGGGGATCGGGAAGGGGTTGCCACCTCGCTGGCGAACATCCTCCATTGCCTGTTCCCAACTTGGGCGAATGCCAATATCAAATCCCGCATCGTCTAGTCGCACATCGGCGCCCATAATGCGCGACATCTCGATATTGCCCACGCGGTCATATACTGCATCGGCGTAATTGACCCAATTTTCCTGTACCAGTACACACTCCATGCCCAAGTGGGCGGCAACTGCGGCCACCTGGCGGGTCTGGTTGGATTGAATACCGCCAATGGATACCAGCGTATCGCAGCCTTTTTCTAGCGCTTCTGGAATCAAGTACTCCAACTTGCGGGTCTTATTGCCCCCAAAGGCCAGGCCGCTGTTGCAGTCTTCGCGCTTAGCGTAGAGCTCCACTTCACCGCCTAAATGCTCACTTAGCCGCTTGAGGGGAGTAATGGGGGAGGGGCCAAAGGTGAGGGGGTAACGTGGAAAGCGTTTTAAGTTCATAACGAGCTCCTGCTTGGCAATGTTTGAGTGCGATTTAAAAGTCGCGAGGCGAGGTGTTGTTTGAAAGCTTGGTGTGAACCGTAGGCGTGCTCGCTAATTTTTATATAAAGCATCGTTTTATAGTAAGCGGAGATGCTATTAAATGTGTTGCAAAGTAATTGCTTTATAAGCAATAAAAAAATAGGTAGATTAATTAATATAGAGTTTAATTTTGTTAAATAGCCAATAAGGACACTATTTGTGTGTGCAAAGCGATCGCTTACGCGCCCAACTGCCGAGCAACCAGTAGGTGAGCTCGATCGTATCGACAAGCGAATTCTTAAACTGCTGCAGGATGACGCTACGCTTTCCAATGTGGCGTTGGCCGAGCGGGTCAATTTAAGCCCTGCGGCCTGTTTACGACGAGTGGAAAGGCTCAAACAAGACGGCGTGATCAGTCGGATTGTGGCCCATTTGGATCCTGAACAGCTTCAAGCGGGTATGGTGGTGTTGATCGGGGTGGTGCTGGATCGCTCGACGCCTGAATCCTTTGCCGCCTTTGAAGCAGCGGCTCAGAAAGTATCAGGCTGCATGGAGTGTCATGTGGTCACAGGAGAGTTTGATTACTTCATGCTAGTGCGCACACGGGATAGCCAGAGCTTCAACAAGCTACATGCCGAACAGCTCCTTTATCTACCCGGTGTGCGTCAGATCCGCTCATTCATGGGGCTGCGTGAAGTGGTCTCTACTCACAAAGTAGTGGTTTAGTTGTTCTCTAGTTGAATTTTAGAGTGATGCTTCCTAAACAGTATCAAGGTGAAGAAGAGGGCTCTGGCCGGGTGACCAACCAAAGAGCGATTATAAATAGTAATGCGACCACCCCCCAGCGTATCCAGCCAGGGCCGAGTGACCAGGCGCTGATGATCGCACTCAAGGCTATCAAGCTCACCGCTGCTAGCTTGGCGCGCCGGGGGATGGCGCGCTCTTGTTCCCAGGTCACCAGCAATGGGCCGACATAATGGCGTGAGCGGATCCAGGCTTCAAAACGCGGGGAGCCCCTTGAGGCGCAGTAAACAGCCATTAGCATAAACACGGTGGTGGGCAGTAGGGGGAGAAAAATACCCAGTACGCCGATACTAAAACTTATCCCTGCCAGCACGACCCACATGAGGCTGATCAGTCTCATCCTTACTCCCAAATTGGCATACAGTGATGCCTGAATGATTCATTACTGATGGATAAGTATGGACTTATGTTATGGCTTTGCCACGTCGTAGGCTAGTTTTCGATACAAGAGGCACTCTGTTTTAAGGTGCTAGCGCGAGCAGGGGCTGACCGTTGACGGTGTTTTTTAAAGGCTGAAGCTCGGCCGCGTAAATGGCTGAGATGGTCGTGGGAGTGAGTACTTGATGGGGTAGCCCATGACTAATACGTTGCCCTTGATGAAGCAGCCATACGCGGTCCGCGAACGTGCCCGCTAAATTAAGGTCGTGAAGGACACAGACAATCGCCATCAGGTGTCTTGACGCCCAATGACGCAGTTGGCGCATCAGACGCTGCTGCTGACCGATATCCAAAGCGCTAGTCGGCTCGTCCAGCAATAAAATACCGCCATCCTTGGTGGTGGGAGAACGCCTTGAAAGAAGCTGGCAGGCGCCTCGGGCGATCATCACTCGCTGACGTTCACCCCCGGAAAGCGAGAGCACGCTGCGCCTGGCTAGATGGGCTAGATCCAAGTCGTCCAGTAACTCAGCGACCAGTGATTTGGCCGGATTACTGCCTAGACTCAGCAGCTCCTCCACCTGCCAATCGAACCCGACAGTGTCTTGCTGGGCGACTAGTGCCCGGCGGCTGGCAAGTTCGACGATGGGCCATTCGTGCAAGGGTTTGCCATCCAGATGTAGTTCGCCTCGCTCGCATGGGCGAAACCCCGACAGTAGGCTGAGTAGTGTGCTCTTGCCCGCGCCGTTAGGGCCGGCAATGGCAAGCAGCTCGCCGGGGCGGATCGTGCCATCCAATGAAGCGATAGCAGGTAGGGTGGTTAAACCAGCCTGATGGAGCGTTAGCATGCTCGGTTCCTGCGTATCAGTAGGTACAGAAAGTAGGGGCCGCCCAGCAGACTGGTAAGTAGCCCGACGGGGAATTCTGCTGGGGCAGCGACGGTGCGGGCCAAGGTATCGGCCACCACGAGCAGCAGTGCGCCTCCGATCATTGAGGCGGGCAGCAGCAGTCGGTGGCCGGGCCCTAGCCAAAGCCGCAGGCAATGGGGCACCAGAAGGCCCAAAAAACCAATTACCCCTGTCAGTGCCACACAGATCCCGACTCCCAATGAGGTCGCGACCACCACTCGACGTTTTAGACGGCTCGCATCCAGGCCCGCCGCGTGAGCGGTCGCTTCGCCTAGCTGGAGCAGGTCGAGCTCGTAAGCGCTGCGCATTAATAGCCACAGAGCAACGGTAATGAGTACCAAGGCAAGCGCTGTGGTGCGCCACAGGGCATTTGTCAGCGTGCCCATGCCCCATAAACTAAGCTGACGCAGTTGCTCATCGCTGGCGATAAAGGCTAAGACACCGCCGCCAGCGCCAGCCAGGGTATTGATGGCTAAGCCTGCCAGCAGCAATGTCATCACTGCGGCACTGCTGCCACCTTGGCGTTTGGCTAAGCCAAACACTATTAAACAAACGCAGAGAGCACCGAGAAAACCGGCCGCAAACTGTCCGTACAGGCTACCTGCACCGTGGCCTTGAAGGAGGACAATCCACAGCGCCACAAACAGTCCCGCACCACTGGCAAGGCCGAGTAGGGTCGGGTCTGCCAGCGGGTTACGAAATAGCCCCTGCATGGCGGCTCCACTACCGGCAAGCATCGCCCCCACCGCCACGCCAAGGAGCAAGCGGGGGAGACGTAGTTGCCACCACACCTGAACACTGAGCGGGTCGGCTTGGCCACGGAGCGCTCCCCATGGGGTGATGCCCAGCGCCCCAGAGGTTGCCGCCCACCCCAGGGCTAACAACAACGCAGCCGTTAAGCCGACGAGAACGCGGGTCGTGCGGCTAACCGGCAGCCGCAGCAGAAAAAGATAACTGTTAAGGATGGCTATCATGGGCGTCGCTGGGCGGTTGTTGTTTGCCTAGTACTGGTATGAGTACTGGTGTGAATACTGGTCTGAACGCGCGCCGATGCCCCCAATAGCGTTTCAACGTCCTGACGCAAGGTGAATAGCTGATCGGGAGTGCGCGGGCCAAAGCCGAGCAGGGCTTGTTCATCAATGACAATCAACTGTTGCTCCCGGCCTGCGGGCGTTAACGTCATTCCATGTAACTGCCATAACGCGGCTTCTCCGCCCATTGCCGCCAAGCCGCGCTGAGAGACAATCACCATGTCCGGCGCTTGCCTAGCCAAGGCTTCGGCACCGACGCTGTGGTAGCCCTGCATTTCGGCAAAGGCATTTGTCAGACCCACCGCTTCGAGTGCGCTATGCGCTGCCGTGTTGGTGCCCGCCGCCCGAGGTGTCAAGCCGCTATGCTGCATGATAAACATGGCGCGAGTCGGGGGGAGGGCGGGCAGGTTGGCTAGCTGATCAAGTTTCTCGCTCAAGTCACCTGCCAAGGCCTCTGCTTCCTGGCTGCGATCGACTAGTTGGCCGACGGCGCGGACTTTATCGGCAATGGCGTTGAGGGTGGGCTGGGCGTTGATGGTTTCTACCCTGACACCGACGGCTGCTAGCTGCTCCAGCACTTCCTCTGGGCCTGCGTGCCCAGCGGCTAATACATGGTCAGGTTTAACCGATAGGAGGCTTTCGGCGGCGAGCTGGCGCAGGTAACCGACCGAGGGCAGCTCTGCCATGGCGGGCGGATGCATTACCGTGTCATCCCGAGCGATAACGTTGATATCGGCATCCAGAGCGGCCAGGGTTTCGGCAATATCGCCACCCAGCACCACCCAGCGCTCGCTGGCCAAGGCGGCCCCGGTGCTCAGCCACCCAATCAACAGTACTGTGAGTAAGCGGCTTATCAAGCATGGTGAGCTCATGCCACGGCCTCTTGACGACCGAGTTCATCCAGCAATTGCCGCCATTCCCGGCGCTCCGCGCGGCCTTCCTGACGCTCGGCATAAAGTTGCAGCACTAGCGAGCCATTGGCATCGAAGGCTTCAATGCTGGTCACGCCACCGTCGCGGTTGGGTTTGCTGACTTGCCACACTTGATCGATCGCGGTGTCGTCAAGGTGCAGCGTGAACTGCTCGCCAAACACATTCAGCCAACCATGTGCGCGTTGAGGCGCGGGCAGTGTGCCGGTGCGTATCTGTACACAGCCGGGGCTGGCGACAAACAGCATCAATGGCAGCGCGCGTTGGTTGGCCTGCTGAAGCACCGTTTCCAGTGAGTGGGAAGGCAGCGCATGGGTAAAGCGACCCTCCATTAACTGGTTGGCCTCAATGCGCTCGAGGTGATGGCGCTGGAGCAGCGCAAAAAATTGGTGTACATCACGCATCTCACCCCATTCGCTAGCGAGGGTCGGCGCTTCAGGCAGCGGACGCTTGAGGCGGGGCATGCTCTGGGTAAATGCCGGCGTGTCCCGGGTCCCCAAGGCTGCTAAGGTCCCCCAGGGACGCGGCAGCGGGTTCTCCATAGCGAAGCATTTATGCACGGCACAGCCATGCTGATTGAATACCTGCAGGCTCCAGCGCCAAGTCGTCTTTGTGTCATTGCTGGAAGGCATAGGATCACGAATCAAACAGGCCCAGTGCCAGTGTGTGTAGAGTAGCCGTAGATCCAGGCCACCGGGATCGAGCAACAAACCTGTTTGTGCCCCGCCGCGGAGTTCAGGGTAATCGCCGGTTTGTTCTAGTACAGCCAGTCGCGAGCGGGTCAATGCTTTAACCCGTCCCAACTGCGGCAGGTACGCGGCGATCTCGCTGGGCGAGAGCGGCAACGTCCATACATCGTGCCCTAAGCGGGCGGCCTGAAGCTCACCCTCACTAATAGATAATCGCTCAGCAATCTCAACTGCGGGGAGACGCGGTTGGGCGGTGCGCGCCGCCTCAAAAGCTTCAATAATGGCGATCTGCTGGGATGGAATCATGACGCACCTCTCGGTTTAACTGCTTAACGTTATTGCTGTTTGGATTTACCACTGCCAGTTAAGAGTGGCGAGTAGGCTGCGCCCATCGCCCAGGCTACCATCGGGGCGGTACGACTCCTTGTCGCCAAGATTGGCGAGGCGCAGTGAGGTATCGATAGCTGGTGTGAGGCGCCAGGCTAAGTGAATGTCGTGAAGGCCATAGCCGGGTAGTTGTTCATCATCGCCCTGTTTATCGAAAGAGCGGGCAAAGCGGCCTTGCCACCCCACGCGGACATTGCCGTTATTGAGCGTTAATTCACTGCCCAGGGTCGCTTCCAATGGCGTCTGGCTACCCAGCGGTTCGCCAGAGTCGCGATCTTTACCGGTAACTTCCGAGAGGCCTGCAAAGCTTGTCAGGAATGGGAAGGTGGTGGGTTGCCAGGTAACCCTGGCGTCATAGCCCCAAAGCTGAGCACGCTGTACATTCACTGCTTGGGTGGTGCCTGCCATAATGTCGACTTGTGTATCAATAAAGTCATCCGCGCGGGTATCGAAGTAGCTTGCGCGCAACTGCCAATCGTTCTGATGCCACACAACACCGCTTTCCCAGGTGTGGCTGGATTCAGGCGAGAGGTTGGGGTTGGGAATCCAATAGTTATCCGGTGTACAGAAGAAAGGCCCTGCACAGAAGCCGGCGAAGTGGCGCTCGTTGGCGTAAAGCTCGGACAGGCTGGGGGCGCGGAAGGCTTCAGCGTAGCCGGAAAATAGCATCCAAGCGTCATCGGGCCGCCAGGCGAGACGAAAACGCGGCGATATCTGGTCGTGGACGCTATCGGCCTCGTTTTGGCCGTTGGCGTCGTAGCGGTCGTAGCGGGCTCCCAAGCCAACATCAAACTGCCCGGCACCGCCATTGGCTAAATAGCGACCAGCGGTAAGCGTGGTGTCGAGATAGGCCGCCTGGGTGTCGATATCGGCCTTGGGGAAGCCATTCGCGTCGCCATCTGGCCGTTGGCGTGCCTGCTCCAGTTCGGCACCGAACACCAGTGTTTGCGAGAGCCAGCCATAATCCATGCTGTGGTAACCGTCACTCTGAAGCCCGATCCGCTCCAGTGTGCGATTGGCCTGTGACTCGTCGATCTCCTGCTGGCTAAAGGTAAGCCGTGACGTGATGTCGGTTGCCCTGCTGGGCTGCCAGCGGTGGCCGAGCTGAACGTTATTGCTTTCAACATCACGATTGCGCAGCGAGTTGCTGGCATCTGTGGTCAATTGCTGCGGATTGGCGGGCTGGGTGGCGCGTTCGTCGTAATGCTGCCAGCTCATAAATACCCGTTGCTTGTCGCTTGGCTCCCAGCCACCTTTTAGCAGCAGGCTATTAAGGGCAGCATCCTCTTCCGCTTCATTGCCTCCGGCGCGGCGGATATCGCCAGATTCACTGCGGCCCACTGAGAATAGGCCGTCTACTTCGCCGTTGGTGGTGTCGCGGCGGCCAAAGGCGGTAAGGCTGCCCCGCAGCTCATCGTTGGCAGTTGCGCCGCCGATGGAAAGGCGCACGCCGCTATCTTCGCCAGGGGCAAGCAGGTCATCGGCATCCACACTGGTAAAACTGACCACTCCGCCCATGGCGTTGCTTCCATACAGGCTTGAGAGTGCACCTCGCGCTATCTGGACTTCTTGAATGAGTGCCGGGTCGAGGAAGAAATTGCCAATATGGCCCGTGGAGATATCCTGGCGAACGCCATCCAAACGCACCAACACCCCTTTACTGCCAAACCCTCGCATACTTAACGCTTGGCCATTACGACGCCCTTGTCCCGCGACGTGTAGGCCGGGCTGGCGGCTAAGCACGTCTTCCACCCGGCTAGCAGTAGCCAGTACCGCATCGTCGCGATCAATAATGTCGATAATCAATGGCGCACGAGAAAGGTCCGTAGGCGCTCGGGTGCCGGTGACTGTCACCGGGTTAAGTTCAGCGTCATCTGCTTGGGCAGCAAGTAGTGGGAGCAGCGTTAGAAAAAGGCTGCCAACAGTGCGTGTGTGTTTCATAAGCCAGTGAGTTCCAACAAGGGTAAGTGGAATATGACGCTGGCTTGGCGCGATGAGCTACCTGGCTGGCTTTGCTTTATAAACCGTTAAGAGAAGTAGCGGTCTTATATTTTTAAAACGTTAGGCGTTTAAAATTAACTTGCCGCTTTTGGTGCGACGTAACACATATCGGCGCTGTTCATGATGAATAATCAGTTGGCCTGTGGTGCCAAGTAACTCCCTGCTATCCACTTCCTGGGGCGCTGAGTCTGGTTTATCTCCCTGGGCAATGCCCTTAGCGGGTGACTGCATGAGAGAATAACTCCTATGTTAATGATAACTATTAGCGTTAATCTAACAGAGTTGCAAGCATTCCTCAATAGGATGAAGGCAGTGAAAAGGGACGCCCCCGGCCACATTAATGCTCAGCGTTCAAATAACTGCCCAGTCGATGATGGATTCATACAAGCGGCACTGTTACTGTTCGCGGTCGGGTATGGCACGGGTGACTACTATTATTAGCTGTAGTGTGGCGGCGAACCGATAAGGGGGGAGTAAAATAAATGACAGAAAAAAGAGGAGGGCAACGATAACGCCTTGCCTATCTGCGATTATTTAAAGCTAGCATTGAAAATGCTAGCAAGTTAAGTCTATAAGTTAGATGAATAAGTTTTTAATTAATAAGGGAGGGCTAGTTGACTAAGCCCTCCCTTAATGTGGCTGGTATTTAAGCTTGATTCTTCAGTGCAGTTTAACCAGCCTTCTTGTTGACGTTTTGTTTGGCTAACGTATTTAGCTTGTCATCGGTAGATTTTTCTTCCTTGAGAGTCTCGGCCAAAATATTTTTCGCTTCGGTGTACCCTAACTGTTCTGCGAGCGAACATAACGTACCGTAAGTGGCGATTTCATAATGCTCCACTTTTTGGGCAGCCCCAATCAGGCCTGCATCGCGCACAGCACCTTTTTCGGTAGCATCAATCAACTCCTGAGCTTCCTCTATAAGGCTCTCCATCGCGTAGCATTTTAGCCGCTTGATACGGATATCCGGCACACTATCTGCTACTTTCTCAAGTCTTTCTACCTGTCCTTGGGTTTCATCAAGGTGATGCTTGAAAGCGTCAGCCAGTTTAGAATCATCCGCTTCGCGCGCCATCTTTGGGAGCGCGCGTATTATTTGCTTTTCTGCACTATTTGTTTCAGAAAGAAGTCGAACGAAAAGCTCATTAGCGTTTTTAATAACCATGTTTTGCTCCATGCTGATTAGTGAACAATAGCGGTCGCAGCTCCATGCGATTATTTAAAGCTAGCAAGGAAAGTGTGATTGATAAATATATATAGGTTAAGTTCATCGCAAATTATTGCTCCGTTCTTTTAAAGCCTGAATGGCATCGACTTTTAGAGGGAGTTGACTGGCCCAGCGAATATCGTCGCAGCAATGGCCAATATCTCGCAGAAGTTGGTCGTCATAGGCTAGTAGCGGCAGGATATGACGACGGAAAAGCCTACGCCGACGGTAATGCCACCAGCCCATATCGAGCGCGTGAATTAGCCGCATTGATGGCATGGCAGGCAAGTAAAAATGCAATTGTGGCGGTTTGGGTGGCGGAGCTAATTGGCTCGCTTTTTCCCAGGCGGTATGGGCATGGTGGATAATTTCTTCATATTTCATCACGCACCTCCATTGTCACAACAGCGATGCAGTCAATGGCGCCAGGGCGCTAACTGGACAGCTGTGGTCTGTGATTAGTAAGTAGGAGGGTCGCGACCTCTGGTTATCAGCTTGGCGCTTTGCTTTGGATCAATCAAACAAAAAGATCTACACTGAGTGTTAAGTTTTTCTGAAGGGTTGTCGTGATGAATCAATTATCGACCATAGCTCCCAGCCGGGCTGCCTTACCGCTACTGGATAGCGAGGTGTTGCGCACCTTTGTGACCATTGCCGAGAGCGGCAGCTTCACCCGCGCCGCCCAGCAGCTGTTTCGTACCCCTTCCGCGCTGAGTATGCAGATCAAACGTCTGGAAGAGATCCTTGGCCAGACGCTGTTTGTGCGTGAGGCGCGGCACGTACGCCTGACTGCCGAGGGTGAGGTGTTGCTGGGCTATGGACGGCGACTGCTTAAGCTCAATGCGGAAGCCGTCACCCAGTTTTTAGCGCCTACCATAGAAGGGCGCGTGGGGCTGGGGATAACGGATGATGTGGTCGGGCGTATCCTACCGACGGTACTCGCCCAGTTTGCCCGCTCGCACCCAGCGGTGCAGGTCGATGTCGAGGTAGGGCGCAGCAAAGACCTGCTTGCCAGGTTGGATGAGGGCGAGCTTGACCTAGCCCTGGTGATGGCTGGAGGGCCTGGTCAGGCGGCGCGAGGAGAGATTGTCCACAGCGAACCGCTGGTGTGGGCGGGTCGAGAGGATGGGGTTGCCGTACAGAGAACGCCACTGCCGGTAACCCTGGCTCAACAGGGATGCGCGTGGCGTCGAATTACTCTCAATGCCCTTGATCAAGCGGGGATTGCTTATCGAATCGCTTACTCCTGCGACCACTGTGCCGGGCAGGAGGCCGCCATGCTGGCCGATTTAGCGGTGACGGCCTTCCCCAAGAGCCTGATACGTCCTCCGCTCAAACGTCTCAATAATGAATCTTTGCCCCCATTAGGGGATTACCAAGTGACACTGGTGAAGCGTGCGGGCAGCGGCGACGCCAGCGAGGTATTGGCCGAGCAGGTGGTAGACGCCTTTCGGGAGGGATAAGTCTTGTCATAAAACCAAGAGGTATCGCTATCCTCGTGCGGTACAACGCGAACCTATTAACACTCTTCCTCAATAGATGACTTCTGCCCGTCGTGTATCAGTCGTATTTAGTAGTTGTCATTTGTTTTTTTAAACGACATAGCCTACTTTATGTTAAAGAATTGTAAACAATGATAGTGTTAAGGTAAGTTTGGCATTGGCTCTGAGTAAAATTCCGATTGGATAAACGGGAATTTCTGGTTTGATTGCTAATGGTGTTGCTTTTTAACGCCATGGTTTATTACGTCTAGCCATA
The DNA here is from genome assembly GCF_042429665.1 of Vreelandella sulfidaeris. Lineage (GTDB taxonomy): Bacteria > Pseudomonadota > Gammaproteobacteria > Pseudomonadales > Halomonadaceae > Vreelandella. Next base: position 502,529 of record NZ_JBHMAC010000013.1, read on the forward strand.
TGCTCCTATGACTATTTTACAGGGATGAGTAAATAGAATGTATCAGCACTATGTGCGACCAGGGTCGGAAGCTCAGGGTGAGCAGCCTGGCCATGCGGTGGCAATTCTCAGCATTTCGGAAGGTTCGTCCGACATCCGCATCGTGGATGTGAATAGTGACTATCAGCGTTTATGGGGTGGTAGCCGCGATGAGTGGTTGGGGGCTACACCGATTGTCGTTGAACAAGAAGCTGCCAATCAGCAGATTTTTGCTCAGTTACACGAGGCGCTGAATCCGCTAAGGCATAGCCCCAATAGCGCTTTTGAAGGTATTAGTGGGCTTGAAGTCTCACGCCGCAATGACGGCTCGCATCGGCATATTGAATGGCGCATTACCGCAATGGGCGCGTGTCAAGACAATGCCATCACGTTAGTGTTGACCCAGCTAGACGTGACCGAAAAGATGGAGAAAGAGGCACAGCTCGAACGCTTGGCAACGACCGATATGCTAACGGGGCTAGTCAACCGTTCTCACTTTGACGCCTTGCTAAAAAGCGAACTCAATCGACATGAGCGCTATGCCCGACCGCTGTCGTTGATTATGCTGGATCTGGATTATTTTAAAAATATTAACGATAGCTATGGTCACGATGTGGGTGACCAAGTGCTGGTAAAACTTGCCCACTTACTCAAGAGTAATTTACGTAAAGCGGATAGCTGCGCACGCTGGGGTGGCGAAGAGTTCATGTTATTAGCGCCTGAAACCACGCTGGACCAGGCGGTTCGCTTAGCGGACAAAATCCGTAACGCGATTAAGCATGCTGTATTTCCCATTGAAGGGTGCGTGACGGCAAGCTTTGGAGTGGTGGAAGTACACGCTAAAGAGTCGGGGAAAAGCGTTATGAAACGCGCGGATAACGCCCTTTATCAAGCAAAGGAAAAAGGGCGTGATCGTGTCTCAACGGGAGGCCTCCTACGATCAGCTAAACAAGCATAGTCGTTAACGAGACATCGTCTTAATCGCGATCAATCGCAAATGGTGACCACGCTTGTCTAACCGACATAATTTCCAATCGATTGATATTGATATGAGCAGGTAGCGTTGCCAAGTAGTAAAGCTGCTCGGCAATATCTTCCGCTTGGAGAGGCGTCGTGCCGCGATAGAGGGCGTCAGACGCCGCCTGGTCGCCTTTCGTTCTTACCAGTGTAAACTCGGTTTCGGCCATACCCGGCGCCAGATCCGTTACCCGTACCCCAGTGCCTAATAAATCGCAGCGCAGGTTATAGCTGAACTGTTGCACAAAGGCTTTAGACGCACCATAGACGTGCCCGCCCGGATACGGCCACTGACCCGCTACGGAGCCAAGATTGAGAATGCTGGCGCCTTTGCCGGTTTTAAGCAACAACGGCATAGCCGCGTGGGTCACGTTGACCAACCCGGTGATATTGGTGTCGATCATGGTGTGCCAATCTTGCAGTGCCACTTTTTGCGCTGGCTCCGGCGCCAACGCTAATCCTGCATTATTGATCAGACAGGTCAGCGGCAGGAAGCTTTCCGGTAAGTTGCCAATAGCCTCTGTCACCGCCTCACTGTCGCGAACATCCAATGCAAGCGTTAGCACAGGCACTTGCTGGCTCAGCTCTTTTTCCAGTGCCTCTAAGCGTTCCTGGCGTCGACCAGTGAGTATCAACGACCAGCCTGCGCTGGCAAAGCGCTGGGCGGCTGCTTTACCAAATCCTGAAGTAGCACCGGTGATAAGTACGCTAGGCATTGCAATATCTCCACGTTATTAAAAGTAGTTAGAGGCGAAGGTGGGCATTCTGAGGTCACTGTAAAGTAACGCTGACCATCACTTTAGAGCCAGTTAGCATTCACCTGTGTGACATTGACTACTGGCCGATAACATCTGTCCCTCCGGCACGTAACGACTGGCACTATAGCCTCGCCGTCTGATGTCATTAGTCTAGCATGCACTATGTTTCTTCCTGTATTAAACAAGGTGCTTGTCATGAATGCCAATGTAGCCACTGCATATTCCACTAGTAATGAAGTGGATGACCGCTATGTACACGGCCTTGATCGCCAGTATGTATTTCACTCCTGGGCTCAGCAGGGCAGTTTAGACCCCATGGTGATCGCGGGTGCCGAAGGCTGCCGGGTATGGGATTATGCAGGCCATTCATATTTGGATTTTAGTAGCCAGCTAGTCAATACCAATATTGGTCATCAGCATCCTAAGGTAGTGAGCGCCATTCAAGCCCAGGCAGCTACCCTATGTACCATTGCTCCCGCTCATGCCAACTTGGCCCGAGGTGAGGCGGCCAAGCGAATTATTGCCAAAGCACCGGCGGGCTTTAAGAAAGTGTTTTTTACTAATGCGGGTGCCGATGCCAATGAGAACGCCATTCGCATGGCGCGCCTCTACACCGGAAGAACCAAGATACTTTCCGCTTACCGTTCCTATCACGGCAATACCGGTTCAGCCATTGCAGCTACAGGTGATTGGCGGCGTGTACCCAACGAGTATGCCAGTGGACATGTGCATTTCTTCAATCCCTATCTTTATCGTAGTGAGTTTTGGGCGCGTGATGAAGAGGAGGAGTGTGAGCGCGCCCTACAGCACCTGCGCAGGGTAATTGAATGTGAAGGTACTAACGCGATCGCGGCTATTTTACTGGAAACCATACCGGGCACCGCGGGCGTTTTACTGCCTCCCAAGGCGTACCTACAGGGGGTCAGAAAGCTGGCGGATGAGTTCGGCATTGTGCTAATTCTTGACGAAGTGATGGCGGGCTTTGGACGCACCGGGCGTTGGTTTGCGTTTGAGCATTACGACATGGTGCCGGATCTCATCGTATTCGCCAAAGGGGTCAATTCAGGTTATGTCCCGGCCGGAGGTGTGATTATTTCGGCACCCATTTCGGCGTATTTCGACGACCACTTTTTTGTTGGTGGTCTAACGTACTCCGGCCATCCCCTCGCGATGGCGGCGATTGTTGCCACCCTGGATGCCATGGAAGAAGAGGGGATTGTAGAGAATGCCGATAAGGTCGGTAATGGGCCATTGACGGAAGGTCTTAAGAGGCTTGCCGAACGCCACGCTATTGTCGGCGACTGGCGTGGCGTCGGTGTGTTTCACGCCTTGGAGTTAGTCAGTGACCCCGTGCGTAAAACTCCGCTGCCAGGAGCGGAGGTGCTGAAACTCAAGCAACAGCTGATGGAGCATGGATTACTGGTATTTACTGTTGAAAACCGCATCCATGTCGTACCCCCGAGTATTGTGACAGAAGAAGAGGTAGAAGAAGGGCTGGCCATTCTGGAGCAGGTGCTAACAGCGTACGCCGTATAATGCTTATCAGGCATGTTATGTGCCCAAGGCACTCTCGTAAGCTTGGCCCAGGCGATGAATGCCTGGGCCGATACGCGCTTGTTCGATGGCGCCAAAGCCAAGTCTAAAAAAGCGGCGCGGTGGGGCAGCATCGAAAAAGTGCTGGAAGCCCGGTTCAATCAGTACTCCGCGCTGAGCAGCATGCCAAGCAAGGCGTTGAGTATCGATGCTGGCATCTGACTCCATCCAGAAAGCACTAGAGCGAACGCTACTATGGCTAATGCAGCCTGGTAGCGCTTGGTCGATGGCGAGCCGCATGGCATCGCGCCGTCGATCGATTTCCTCTACGTGAAGCTTGAGGTATCGCTCGTAATAGCCTTGAGAAATAAACTGCGCCAACTGGTGCTGCAAGGCTGCTGGTGGATGGCGATACATCATTCGACGCAGTGCGCGCAGCTCATCAATTAGGTCGGCATCAGCCACTACATAACCCATACGTAGTCCCGGTGAGAGCGCTTTAGACAAGCTTCCCATATAGATAATGCGCGAGCTCTGCGCACTTGCTTTGAGGGCAGGCAGGGCGAACTGGTCGCCATGGATCTCAGCATCATAATCATCCTCGATGACAATTTGATCGCGCTGAGTGAGTTGTGCCAATAGCGCCTCTCGTCGTTGGCGACTCATGGTGACCCCAGTGGGTACTTGATGGCTGGGCATGACATACAGATAGTCACACTGCTGAGAACTTTCCAGGCACATGCCGCCTGTATCCAGCGGCTGAAACTGCATGCTCGCTCCACAATGGGCAAACACGTTCATTGCTTCACGGTAGCCGGGTGACTCCAGCGCCACGCGGGTGCCACGATGGCAGAGGAGTTGCGCTATCAAATACAGCGCATTTTGAGTTCCCATGGTGATCAGAATTTCCTCTGATCGAGCGAAAATGCCTCGACGCGGCAAAATACGTTTACGCAATTGTTCAATCAACAGCGGATCGTCTTGATCAATACGGTCACGCAGCCATGGTTTATCTCGCTGTGAACCTAATAAACGTCGAGAAACATCTCGCCATTGAGCTAACGGGAACAGCCGAGTATCCAACTGCCCATAAATAAACGGGTAGTCATACTCAGACCAGTTACCCGGCTTAAGAATTCCTTGGTAGTTAGTAGGGCGCTGAGCTATGCGGCTGTGCCAGTTTGGTGCAGAAATTAAGTCGTTATCGTGATCTTTTAAGCGGCTTAAAGGGTCAGAACAGCCAGCGCTTGGTTCGTTATAATCAGGATGTAGGTAGTAGCCGCTTCGAGGGCGACTAATTAAATAGCCGTCTTCGACCAGGGTTTCGTAAACAATCGCTACCGTGTTACGTGAAATACCCAGCTGTTGGGAAAGTTTACGACAGGAGGGAAGTGCATCCTCGCTGGGAAGGCTTCCTAGCCGAATCGCTTCTAATAGCGTTTCGCGAAGTTGTTCTTGCAGACAGGTGGCGGCGTTAGGGTCGACCTCTAGACAAAGCGTAGTCACATACTCTCCTCTTTAGGCAAGTCCCGCTCGTCTGGCTGCGGTTGGATACTTTCCATTCAACCTATGCAAAGCATCTTTCGTGCCAGTTTATCTATTGTTAACTGTCCTTTTAATTTGCACTAACTGGCTCTAATCGCTGAGATGATAAAAAAACTAGGGTGAAGTCACCTTCAATCTATTGCCGAAACATTTACTGATACTAAGTAGATGCATAGCGGCAGGTGATGTTTTGTTCACTCTAGGAGCAGTAAACGATGAAAAAAATAGCGTCTTTAGCCTCCGCCTTGAGCGTGGGCGCACTTACTCTAAGTATGTCATTGACTACCTACGCCGCAGATCTATCTGAAATACAGAGCCGGGGTTATATGAGTGTGGCAACTGAAGATAATTACGCCCCATTTAACTTTATGAGTGGCAGTGACCCCGATGGTTTTATCAAAGACATCATGATTGAGCTGGAAGAGTACGCTGACTTCGAAATCCGTCAGGATATTTTGCCGTGGACAGGGCTTTTGGCTTCGGTCTCATCGGGTCAGTACGACATGGCTCTAACCGGTGCTTCTGTGACAGATGAACGCCTGAGAGTATTTAACTACGCGCCACCCTTCGCCTCCGCTCAACACTTTTATATCAAGCGGGCAGGCGATGATCGCATCAACAGTGTTGAAGATTTAAGTGGAATGACACTAGGCGTGCAGGCGGGCAGCGCTTTGCTATCCCGACTGCCTGAGCTGGAAGCCATGTTGGCAGAAAGCGGTGGCGAGCTAGGTGACGTGCAGCAGTATGAAGCCTACCCCGAAATCTATGCTGATCTGGCGAATGGGCGCGTGGATTACGTTATTAACTCCATTGTACCGGTCAACGATTTAATTCGTGAGCGTTCCGATGTATTTGAAGCAGGCCAAGCTGTGTCTGGCCCAGGCTACGTGGCCTGGCCAATGCCTAAAGACAGCCCTGAACTGCTGACCTATATCACCGATTTTATGAGTCACTTGCGTGACAACGGTCGACTGGCTGAGCTGCAAGAAAAGTGGTTTGGTGAATCATTCGATGAGTTGCCGGTAACCTCGATCACCTCGGTGGAAGAGTTTCACGACATGGCCGGTATGTAAGCCACACGTTCGCCATAGGCCCAGGTGCGCAACCTGGGCAGCGGTTATTCTATCGAGCGAATCAGGGGGAAGTAAGCATGGATAGTAGCGCATGGGGACTTCTCATCCAGGGCGCCTGGACAACGCTTTGGATATCCGGGATCTCCATTGCCATTGGTGTGGTAATGGGGCTGCTGATTGCATTGCTCCGGGTGGCAAAAATCCCCGTCCTGCACCAGTTGCTGGGTATTTATATTAGCCTGGCACGCGCCACGCCGCTGGTGACGTTAGTGCTGTTTATATTTCTAACCGCACCCACCATGGGGATTAATCTCAACCGAAATGTGGCTGGCATTATTGCGCTAACGCTTAATACCACTGCCTTTAATGCTGAAATCTGGCGCTCTGCGTTTAACAATTTCTCCAAGGAGCAGCGCGAAGCTGCGTTGGCGATTGGCATGACGCCGTGGGTCTACTTCCGCCGCATTATGCTGCCGCAAATCACCATTACCAGCCTGCCAGGTCTGGTAAACGAAATGTCGTTTCTGATTAAAGGTAGTCCTGCCATTGCCGTCATCGGTGTAGTCGATTTGACGCGGGTGACCAACCGCATCTCAGCGGTTACCTACGATCCCCTACCGCCCATTCTAGCAGCGGCAGCCCTATATATGTTGATCATCAGTCTGCTGATATGGCTTCAACGTTTGGCTGAGCGCAAAGCCAGTCGCTTAGCTATTTAAGGAGCCTTTATGAGCAATTGGGATATTCTCTGGTCCTCGCATGAGGTTTTTTTGAGCGGGTTCTACAACACCTTAAAACTGTTCGGGGTATCGGCGTTACTGGCATTTCTAGTGGGGAGCGGCATTGTGTTTTTGCTCGAAGGCTCCCGCCCCAGGTTAAAGATTCCGCTGCGTATCTTCATCGATGCCATGAGAATGCTGCCATTTTTAATTCTGGCCTACCTGCTCTACTACGGCTTACCGAGCGCAGGGATTCGCATGAGCGCCTGGACGGCTGGGATTATTGCCTTAGTGGCGTATCACGGCGCTTATTTTGCAGAAATACTGCGCGGCTGCCGGGCCACGTTTGCTCAAGGGCAAGTAGAGGCGGCTATTGCTCAAGGGTTTTCGCAGCCTTCCATGTTTTTACGCATTATTTTGCCTCAGCTGATTTTAAAAACCCGTGGCTTATTGGGTAATCAACTCATTATCTTGCTCAAAGACACGGCTTTCCTGGTGATTATCACCGTGCGTGAACTCACCGCCGCGGCAAGCAGCCTGTCGAGCACTTATTTCATTCCCATGGAGGCGTTCATCGTAGTGATCGGCTTCTATTGGCTGATCAGTATTGGCTTAGAGCTGTTTATTAAAGCGATCGGTCTTTTTGGCGCCAAGCGAGGATTTGAAAATGCATGAGACTGCTGCTGTCAGTATTCGTAAACTCTCGAAAAGTTTTGATGGCACCGAGGTGCTCCGCGATGTCTCGCTGGAAGTACAAACAGGGGAGGTCGTTAGTATTCTGGGCTCATCAGGCTCAGGTAAGTCCACCCTGTTGCGCTGCATTAACTGGCTTGAGGAGCCCGACCATGGCGATATTCGTATCGACGGGGACCGGATCGGCTTAAGTGATAACGGAAAATCCATGACACGCCGCGAGCTAGCAGGCATGCGTGCACGGCTAGGTATGGTGTTCCAGGGGTTTAATCTATGGCCCCACCTGAGCGTCCTTCGCAATGTTACCGAAGCGCCTATCCATGTGCAGGGGCTAAGTAAAGCCGAGGCCGAAGAGCGGGCGATGGCGCTGCTGGAAAAAGTCGGCATGGCCGACAAACGCGAGCACTACCCTTACACGCTTTCAGGCGGGCAGAAGCAGCGGGTCGCAATTGCCCGGGCACTGGCCATGCAGCCCAAGGTGATGCTCTTTGATGAGCCTACGTCTGCGTTAGACCCTGAGCTAGTGGGAGAAGTGCTGGGGGTTATTAAAGACCTCTCGAAAGAAGGCTACACCATGGTGCTGGTAACCCATGAAATGGAATTCGCTCGGGCCGTTTCCGATCAGGTGGTTTTTCTCGACAAAGGTATCATTATCGAAAAATCTCACCCCAGTGAGTTCTTTGAAAACCCTAAAACCGAACGGGTCAGGCGCTTCCTGGAACTGGAAACGCCTGATGTGTGAACACGTTGAAGCAAGTGCTGGCCCGATGATTAACTTAATTGTCGGCGCCAGCGATTCTCAATGGTATCCAACTCTGCTGGGCCGTAATGGGCATGCTCATGTGGGCCGTAGTAGGCCCATAATTGATCACCGTAATCGAAATGCCACCACTCGCTGGGTAGGTTGGTGAAGCCATGTTGCTGCATTGTGTAATACAGCAGGCGTCGATTATCCCGCGCGTTCTGTTGCTGTGGCGTCAGCATTTGCAGATGCTCGTAATAGTCGCTGTGAGAGGCCGGAAGCGCTTCGTCAAATAACGTACCCATATCCAGCGGTAGGCCATCGGCATCACAAAGTGTGACATCGACGGCGCCTCCAGTGAGGTGCGGACTGGGAGCGAAAGGATCGCGGCTGGGTACCGAAACGAATTCCCTTGTACGATCTAAGAGCTCCTCTTCGCTAAGGTCTGGTTGGTGATGGTGGATGGCTTCATGCAAGGTATCAAACAAATACTGTTGTACCCGCCATGGCCGCCAGCCATCCAGTACGATGAGACCGATGTCGTTGGGTAAGCTGCGTGCCGCAGCGAGTAGCGCTCGATAAACCCCCTCACGTACAAAACACTCCGGTACCGCACCTGGAATGCCCAGGCGTGCATAGGCGGGGAACACCTTGATGGGTGCTGGGGCAAGGCTCATTGGTACGAGACGTTCACCATTATCTTTAATAGGCGCACGGCGTAGTTTTTCCCAGCGGGGGGATGGGTGGTGGGGTATAGGCGGCAAAGCCTTAAATAGCGTGTTTAAAGGCATTGTCTTATCCCAGCAGTGTAGGTAGCCACAACGTCAGTGGTGGAAAAAGGATTAATAGAATAAGCACCGCAATTGCTGTCAGTACAAAGGGCCAAATAGTTTTGAACAGTGACACAATCTCAATCCGACTGACGGCGGCAGCCACAAACACACAAGCGCCCAGCGGCGGCGTGATTAAGGCAATAGTAATATTAAGTGTGATGATAATTCCTAAGTGGACCGGGTCGATACCTGCCATCATGGCGACTGGTGCAAAGATGGGCGTCAGCAGCATCAGAGCTGATACCTCTTCCATGAACATGCCGGTCACGAAGGTAATCGCACTGAGTAGAAGTAATATGATGACGGCGCTGTCCATGTAGGGCGCTAGAAGCGATACAAATTGATCAGGGACCTGGGCATAGGAAAGCAGCCAGCTGATTGTGGACGAGGCTGCCATGATCAAAAAAATCGCCGAGGTTAACCGTGCTGTATCGACAATAGCTTGCCAGCACTCTTTAAAACGTAACCCTCCCAACACAAAGCCACACAACGCGATATAAAGTGCAGTTAACGCGCCGGACTCTGTAGGTGTAACAAAGCCAAGTACGATACCGGCAACAATAATAAAGGGAGCAATAAGCGCTGGCAGGGCGGCGATGAAGGCTATGCCTAGCTGGCTGATGGAGGGCAACTGGCCACTCTTGGCTAACCCATGACGTCTAGCGTACCAGGCATTCATGCCCATAAAGGCAATCCCCAGTAATAGCCCCGGCACAACGCCTGCCAGAAATAGATCGCCTACCGAGGTATTGGTCAGGGAGGCATAGAGGATCATAAAGATACTGGGGGGAATTATCGGACCGATAAGCGAACTGCCAGCAGTCAACCCAGCGGCAAAGGCTCTCGAGTAGCCCTCTTTCTCCATCGCAGGTACTAACAGTGACCCTAATGCTGAGGTGTCAGCTACCGCTGAGCCATTGACGCCAGCAAAAAAAACGCTCGACACAACGTTAACGTGGCCCATACCTCCCCGCAAGTGGCCCACCATCAGGCGCGCCAACCCCATTAAGCGCTCCGTTAAGCCGCTGACGTTCATCAGGTTGCCAGCGAAGATGAAAAGCGGAATGGCCATCAATGAGAACACGTTGATACCACCAAAGAATTGCTGGGGCAGCATACGGGGAATCATTGACAGGTCTACAAACAGAAAGCCAACTAATGCCGTGGCAAGTAGTGCGATGAACAGTGGTAGTCCAAGCAATACGTGGCCGAGAAAGACTGCCAACATAGTGAGCGTCATAAGTTATCCTCGACGGTCTTGAGCGGCGCAGGGCCATAGAGCAGTACATGCCAAGCCAGTAGCATAAAGCCAACGGGAAGTGAGAGGAGGGGCACCGTGCGACTAATACCTAGCCCAGACGTGGTAAACATGCTGACCGAGAGTGCATAGCGATAACTTATCCATGCACCGCCTATAGCCAACAGGAGCGTTAGTAGCCATTGGTACATATTCAGCAAGCGAGCGAAGGGGACTGGTAGCAGCTTCTCCAGCAAGCCGACACGCATATGTCCTCCTTCCGACCAGACGGCGCCAGCCGCAAGCATGACCGTAGCAATGATCAAGAAACGGGATAGTTCATCCGTCCAGATGGGGGCGCCGCCAGCGATGTAGCGAGCAAATACCCCAAACAGGATGGCTGAAACGTTGAGAAATAGCAGTGCGCCTGCCACGGTTAGGGTAACAGGGCGGCTAATCGCCAAGAGACGACATCGTAATGTATTTAACATGACTGCCTTTCCATGAAGCACTGGCACATTGAGTACAGGAACATTAAGCGCAGGAAACAGGGGTCGATTAGATACCGGCCCCTGGTATTGCAGTGGAGTTGTCAGTCGTTAGTCGAGCAAACCGCTCATGCCTGCATCTTCTAGCGCCAGATCGATCCAGCGTTGCTCGATATCACGCTCTTTAAGCCACTCAAGGTAAGCGGGCTGACCAATCTCGCGAAAAGCGGTGAGTTCCTCTTCGGAAGGGCGGATCACCTCCATACCTTGCTCTTCTAGATAAGCGATACGCGTCTCAACCTGCTCCTCGTTGTGCTCACGAGCATTGTGATTAGCTTCGGTGACGGCTTCCATAAAGGCACCACGCAGCTCATCATCCCAACCTTCGATCATCTCGCTATTGCCCACCAGAAACTGATCGGAATACTGGATGTTGGCAAGCGTTAGGTAGTCCTGCACTTCGTAAAGGCTGCCAAGGATGATATACATCGGCGGGTTCATCTGACCATTCGCCACGCCGGTGCGCAGTGCCATGTAGGTTTCTGTCCAAGGAATGGGAGTGCCGGAGGCTCCGAATGACTCATAGAGCGCTACCTGGCTAGGGTCCATGGCCCGGAAACGCAATCCTTCAAAGTCATCAGGATGGCTGATAGGCCTTTCGTTGTTGGTAAAGGCCAAAAAGCCACCCTCTTCCACGACCGCCAACATATCAATACCAGCACGCTCCTTTAGAGCACCACTCACTTCCTGCCAATATTGACCCTCATCGAAGAAGCTACGTGCCGCCGTGAAATCGTCGAACAAAAAGGGAATAGCGCTGACAAATATTTCATCAACGAGAGGAGAGACGCCCGCAAACGACGCTACATTGAGCATCGGCGTATTCATGGTCTGCTCCATCCTCTCCTGTTCCTCGCCTAGCATGCTATTTGGGTAGAGCTTAAGCTTTATCTCACCGTCAGTTTTTTCATCTACCAACGTCTTAAGATTCTCTGCAAATACATGGACAGCATTCTTTTCCGCATCAGGGGCGCCGTTGTAGCTCAGGTTAATCGTAGTGGCCGCGAGGGTGTTTCCCGCCATTAATGCGGAGCCAATCAGGCACGCTGATAAGAGTCGTTTAGCTGAAAAGCGTGAGAACAACCTTGGTTGAGTAAGCATATAAGTCTCCTGGTTTATTGTCGTGAGCTATACGGCGCTAAGGACGCATTATTGGATTTATAAGAAGTACCTACTAGAAGACTATGTAGGGATGTGTTGACTATGCAATACCTAAGCTGTGGCTTTTATTGCAACAGTCTAGGCGCATCGGCTGAGAAAAAGCGCATGCCTTTGTGCAGGTGTTCAATACACGTAGTCGAAGCGACTGGAAGCTCGTGCCCTTTCAGGCTGACAATTTGAGCGCGTGTACCGTTCATCACCGGGTACTGCATGGGCAGCGTAAAAATCTCGCCACGCTCAATCTCATCCGCGACGGTGAGTTCGGGCATAAATGTAACGCCGATGCCTGAGCGGACGAAATTCTTTAAAACCGAAACAGAGTTGGTATGCAGGCGTGATTCAAGATGAATGCGCTCCTGATGAGCCACCATATTGACCATCTGCCGCATGCCGAATGGATTATCCATCAGCGCCAAGGGCCAATCCTTTAAGTCATGGAGCGTCACAGGCCGGTTTAACTCACTGAGTGGGTGATCGGGAGGCACAATCACATCGAGTGGCTGGCGCGTTTCCACATGGCAAAAAAACTGTGGGTCTACCGGCGGTGCATAAAGGAGCGCTATATCCACTTCACGATCTTTGAGTAACGACATCGCTTCGTTAACACCCGCCATGCGGATTTCGACATTAATACCTGAAAACGATGACATGAACGTGCCTAACGGTGCGGCGATCAGATCAGCGATAAACCCTTCTCCCACGGCAATGCGAACTTCCCCTTTAGTCAGGCTCTGGAGCGCCATGATCTGGGATAGTATCGCCTCTTCTGATGCCCGCTGGGCGTGGAAATGGTGAACAAGCAACTGACCCGCTTTGGTTGCGCGCATGCCGCGGCCGTGCCGTTCACATAGCTGGGTACCCAGCTGTTCCTCTAGTGCTTTCAATTGGCGGCTAACGGCGGAGGCGTCGATATTCAGGTTGGCCGCGGCGCGCCTAAGCGAGCCGCGGCGGATGACTTCGTTGAGATAAGTTAACGCACGCTGATTAAGCATAAAACACGCCTTTTATGGAGTGTTTTATATCTTAACGGAAGCCTGCCCAGGCTTGTCATTGTTTGGGCTAGGTATGTGACTGGAATGTTGGTGATTGCCCACACTTTTATTTTCCACCGCCTCCGCAAGCATTTCGGCGGTGATCGCGGAAAGCGTCCAGCCCAAGTGGCCGTGGCCGGTGTTGTAGAACACGGTAGATAATTTGCCGCGGCCGACGTTGGGCAGCATGTTGGGGAGCATCGGGCGCAGGCCAGCCCAAGGCACTACGCGGCGGGTGCTGACACCGGGGAAGCACTCTTCTACCCAGCGGATCAGTGGGCGGATACGGTTGTCACGGATATCGCGGTTATAGCCGTTGAATTCGGCGGTGCCGGCAATCCGAAAACGATCATCGCCCAGGCGGCTGGTCACCAACTTGGTTTCATCATCCAGCAGGCTAACGGTGGGCGCTGCTTGTTGGGAGGCGACGTCATCGAGTTGCACGGTAATTGAGTAGCCTTTCACCGGGTAGATATTCACACGATCGCCTAGTTTGGCGGCTAGCGCACGACTACCTACGCCTGCACAGATCACCACACTATCAAAGGTCTCGCGCACCGGCTCGCCATCCACATCAGCGGTGATCCAGGTGTGCTGCTCATCCGCGCCGATATCCTGCACGCTATGGCCATATTTAAGTTGTACCCCGCGTTTTTCGGCCGCTTGTGCCAGTCCATGGGTGAACTTGTGAATATCGCCGGTGGCATCGCTTTCGGTGTAGAAACCACCGTAGTAGTTGCCTGCCAACGTGGGCTCAATGGTACGCATTTCATTAGGGGTAACGGCGCGCCGTTCCAGGCCACCTTTACTGAGCAGTTGCGATACCTTGGCGGCGTGGTCATAGCCGGTTTTATCACGGTAGATGTGCAGAATACCCTTCTGCTTTAAATCGAAATCAATATGCTCATCTTTGGCCCACTGAAACAGGTGCTCGCGGGCCGCAATGGCCAGCCGAGTGGTTTCGGTGGTGTTGTTGGCATACTTGGGAATCGAGGCTATAAACTCACCAAACCAACTGAGCTTGTGCCAGCTCGGGCGGGGGTTGACCAACAGCGGCGCGTCGTTTCTTAGCATCCAGCGAAGGCCTTTGATCACCGTCGGCCAGTGGTTCCAGACTTCGGCGTTGGAGGCGGACAGCTGACCACCATTGGCAAAGGAGGTTTCCATCGCGGCGTAGCGATGCTTTTCAAACACGGTGACGTCATAGCCACGTTTGGCCAGGGCATAAGCACTGGTAATGCCGGTGATACCACCACCGATAACGGCAATGCGTTGCATAATTCTCTCCAGATTGTATGAGCGTCGGGAATACCACCTAACGGCGTAAGCGCTGCTGGGCGTACCCCTTCCGTCATGGAACCTGAGAGATTCGCGTACCACAGTGGGTGCGCTTGCTCCTTCGGTGGGCTGAGTGACGCAGTCATCAGCCGCTCTTCGGAAAGCGTTGGTAATAGCGGTCCGGTGGCCTGAGAGTTTCCGGGGCAGTTGCTCCTTCGGCGTTGGCGTCGTTGTGGATGCGCCAAGCTCTCCCGCTATTACGATGTTGCTGCTGCTACATAGGATGCTGCTTATTGTTTTAATATGGATAGTTTAAGCGTGATTAGTTTCAGTAGAAAAGTCGACCAAGGTCGTGAACGCTTATTCCACGAGCAGGGCTCTTGAATTAGCAGAGAGCGTTTCTGCTTTGCTCGGCCAGCCTATTTAACAGACAATGCCATGCTTATCCTTGTAAGGTTTGGAAACGACCCATGCAGACAAACGGCTTTTTTGACGAAATAGGCGAGACCATTGGCGAAGCGATTCGTGTGGTGGTGGAGTTTTTGTTAGGGATTTTCACTAACTTCTTTGGCGCGTTCGATGATTTCATTGACGGCTTAACACGGTCGTTAGGAATCAATGACTCGTTTTTCAGTATTGCCGTTCTTGTGATCGGGCTGCTGATCCTATGGGGTGGTTTGCGAGCGTTTCTGCGCGGCTCTTTGATAGGCGGAGTACTACGTACCTTACTGGGGCTGTTTATTCTGTCTTGGATGATGATGTAAACACACGGCGAGGAGTAGTAAATGAAGCAATATGCATTGGTCGCTTACGACTACAAGGATGAGGGCGCCTTAAACCGACGTTTGGCTTGTCGCGAGTCGCACCTTGACGGCATTCGTAGCCTCTACCGATCGGGGAATTTTATTAGTGGAGGTGTGATACTTAACGATGAAGGCAACATGATCGGCTCTAATGCTCATTTCAGATTTGCCTCTCCAGAGGATTTACAGGCTTGGCTGGCGCAAGAGCCTTACATGACTGAGCATGTCTGGGAGAAGGTCGATATACGCGAAGTTAAACTGTTTGATCCCACTGCATAGGGTGGCGATCGGACCTGACATTATTTATAAACAGATCGTTAGATAATGCCCTTCCAGTTGCTAATCTCGATTAGCACATATAGGCGCTGACCATGATTTATCTTTTGTCCTTGAGTCAGCTTCATCAGGCTCATGACAGATTGTCATTTGCTTATTTGGTGCGTTTTGTCATTATTTGCACTTATTTTGTGCAAAGCGAGTGTCATGAAAACGTATCTAGGGAAAATGCGCGGGCAGCCCATTAAGCGCGCCCGGGTAGGCTGGCAGGATGCTTTTTGGTCATGGGTAGGCGCGTTTACCGGTATGGCGGTCATTTGCTGGTTAAGCGCGGAGTGGCTGTCGCAACAATTACTTATCGTTGGGTCGTTCGGGGCAACGTCAGTGCTGATCTATGCCGCCCCTGAAAGTCCGTTTGCCCAGCCCAGCCACGTGCTGTTCGGCAGTGTGCTGTCGGCAGGTATTGGCGTCGCCTGCTACCAGTGGCTGGGCGCCACCCCCATGTCAATGGCGTTGGCGGTATCGTTGTCGATACTTGTGATGCAGTTGACGCACACGGTTCACCCACCAGGAGCGGCAGCGGCACTCATTGCGGTAGGCGGCGGTGCCAGCGTTCACCAACTGGGGTGGTGGTATCCTATTTTGCCAATCGGTGCGGGCAGTGTCGTGATGCTAATAGTTGCCATACTGGTCAATAACCTTGCTCGACACCGTCGTTATCCACGCTACTGGTAAGTGACATTAGAGACGGCTCAGGTGTTGTTCCAGAGCAAAGATATGGGCATCTTTCGCATCCAGTTCACGTAGCGCAGTAGCAAGATTGAGCAAGTACTCTTTGTTGGGGCCGCTGGGGCCATGTGCATTGGCAATTTGCTGCGCGATATCGGCAAGTGGCGCCTCTCCCAGAAAGGCTGGATTATCATCGCTTGCCAGGTAGATTAATCCTTCGCTCTGTTCAGGCTCGCTGCCTTTCTCATCAACAAACGTCAGCGTTACTTTTTCCCGCAGGTAGCCATTTTTCTCACGCACATCCAGCGGAGCCAGCACCTCGGGCGTAATCCGGTAAGCCATACCATGGCAGACTGCCCCAGGGGAGCGGATCAGGGTGGCAACGCGCCCAGGAGCCTCCGGCGTGCCGCGGTGGTCGTGGGAACCTTGCCAAAAACGCCGCTCCCAGTGGTGTATATACGCAGGGCGGCGCTCCAGGTAGGTAAAGTCTGCCTTCCAAATCAGTGAGCCATAGCCAAATAGCCATATGGCGGCCTGGCCCTCGAAGAAGTTTCTTTGCTGGTTAAGCGCAGTGGTATCAAGCATCGTTATCAAGCAACATAATGAGAGTCTACGGTCTAAAACCATTATCTTAACATGTCATTGGTGAGCACCTAACGGGCAGCTCTCACCGCTCACATAGCCACGACGGGTGGAGGCAAAGCATGCGCGCGATTTTTCTGGTGGATAACGGCTCGCTTCGGGCGCAGGCAACGCTGAATTTACGCCACGTGGCGGCTTCGCTTAGCGAGCTGATGGGTGAAAGCGTACAGGCGGCCTCGTTGCTTCACTCCAACAAGATTCCTGCGGATGAGGTGGGGGGCATTCCCGCCACGACTCTTGGCCCCGCCGCGGAGCTCAGTGCCGAACAGGGGGCGACCGAGATCATTATCCTGCCGTTTTTTTTCGGGCCCAGCAAAGCATTAACCGGCTATTTGCCTGAACGCATGGCCACAATGCAAGCGCGCTTTCCCCACGTTAAGGTGCGGGTGGCTCAACCCCTGGTGGATGAGTTAGGCGATAACGACCTGCGTTTGGCCCAGCTGTTGGCCGCCAACGTGCGCGATAAGCTTCAGCCAGGTACTAAGCCGCATGTGGCGCTGGTAGATCACGGTAGCCCCATCCCTGAGGTGACCGCGGTGCGTAACCGCTTGGCGGGACAGCTAAGTGTGCTGTTGGCCGATGAAGTGACCTGTGTCGCCGCCGCTTCCATGGAGCGTCGTGAGGGTGATGAGTACCGCTTTAACGAACCGCTGCTGGAAAACCTGCTGACAACGACCGAATTTCACACCGGGCCGGTTATCTTGGCCATGCTGTTTCTGTCGCCAGGACGCCATGCCGGAGAGGGCGGCGATATTGCCGAGATTTGCGCAGAGGCCGAACAGCGCCACCCAACCCTGAGCGTGGCGACTACCGCCTTAGTGGGTGAGCACCCGGGAGTTGTCGATATTCTTGCCACACGCTTACGCCAAGCACTTGATGATGAACGCTTTCTTCTTGATATTCCGACAATCGCCTGATGCCACTAGGGTTTGATGGGTGAATACACGACCAATAGCGCGTAGAATCGCGAGCCTTTCTATTTACTGTAAAGCTGTCATTACAGATATGCTAACCGGGGCTCTTTTTTTGTGATCGCAACCGCCAATATCACCATGCAGTTTGGGGCCAAGCCCCTGTTTGAAAATGTCTCCGTCAAATTCAACAACGGCAATCGCTATGGCCTGATTGGCGCTAACGGCTGTGGCAAATCCACCTTCATGAAGATTCTCGGTGGCGATCTGGAACCCTCTTCCGGCCAGGTGATGCTGGATAGCAGTACACGGCTGGGTAAACTGCGTCAGGATCAGTTCGCGTTCGAAAATGAGCGGGTAATCGATACCGTGATCATGGGTAACGCCGAACTCTGGTCGGTCGCCGCCGAGCGCGAGCGTATCTACTCGCTGGCGGAAATGAGCGAAGAAGACGGCATGGCCGTTGCAGACCTTGAGGTACGTTTTGCCGAGCTGGATGGTTACACCGCTGAGCCGCGGGCGGGTGAGCTGCTGCTGGGCTTGGGCATTCCCATTGAGCAACATACCGGCCCGATGAGCGAAGTCTCGCCCGGCTGGAAGCTGCGTGTACTATTGGCCCAGGCGCTCTTTTCTGATCCTGATGTATTGCTGCTGGATGAGCCGACCAACCATCTGGATATCAATACCATCCGCTGGCTGGAAGATATTCTCAAGGCGCGTAGCAGCACCATGATCATCATTTCTCACGACCGGCACTTCCTGAATAGCGTCTGCACGCATATGGCGGATCTGGATTACGGGGAAATTACCCTGTTCCCCGGTAATTATGATGACTATATGACCGCCGCCACCGCTGCGCGCGAGCGTCAGCACTCAGACAACGCGAAAAAGAAAGCTCAGATCGCCGAACTGCAGCAGTTCGTGAGCCGCTTCTCCGCCAACGCTTCCAAGGCCAAGCAAGCCACCTCGCGAGCGCGTCAAATTGATAAAATCAAGCTGGAGGATATCAAACCCTCCAGTCGGGTTAGCCCCTTTATCCGCTTCGACCAAAACAAGAAAATCCATCGCAATGCCGTGAGCGTCGATGCGATTTCCAAAGGCTACGATGGCAGTGCTCCGCTGTTTAATCGGTTATCCATGACGGTGGAGGCTGGTGAGCGGATCGCCATTATCGGCCCCAACGGCATTGGTAAAACCACGCTGCTGAAAACCCTGGCAGGCGAGCTGCACCCGGATGCAGGTGAAGTAAAGTGGACAGAAGCGGCAGAAGTAGGTGTTTTCGCCCAGGATCATGGCGATGATTTCGCCGTCGACGCGACGCTGTTTGAGTGGATGTCTAGCTGGACCACGGGGGGCGAGCAGGTCGTTCGCGGCGCCTTGGGGCGCATGCTGTTTTCCAGTGATGACATTGGTAAATCGGTGAAGGTCATATCCGGTGGTGAGCAGGGGCGCATGTTGTTCGGTAAGTTAATCCTTACTCAGCCCAACGTCATGCTGATGGATGAGCCGACCAACCACCTTGATATGGAGTCTATCGAGGCGCTGAACTTGGCACTTGAGAACTACCCCGGCACGCTGCTGTTTGTGAGCCATGACCGCGAGTTCGTCTCGTCTCTCGCCACGCGCATTATTGATATGCAGCCGGAGGGCATTGTCGATTTCAGCGGTAGCTACGATGACTACCTGCGCAGCCAGGGGGTTGTGTAACCAATAAAAACCACTAGCCGATAATGCGTTCAAACGTATCGTCGGTGGTGGGCTCGCGCTCCGCATTCAGCATGGTACCGCTAAAGTGCGTTTGCATTTCTTTGGCGAGCTCTACGTATACGTACATTTGTTGATTGCGCCGCTTATGCAGCGGCGGTTTTACCAACAGGCTGATGCCTTTAATAGGGGCATGCTTTTCGCCATAGAGTAAGTCGGGCATCTCGCCGGGCGGAAAGGCGTTGGTAATGGTAATCGGGTTGGCGGGTTGTTGCCCGGCAATCAAAAAGATCTTTTTGATGGGGTCGTAACGGGCGCCTTTTTCTCGCAACCATTCGGTAAGGCGCTCGTCTGACTGCTCACTAGGCTGATCAAAAATAACAAAAAGCGAGTGCTGCTTCAGACTGCTATCGCGCTTCGCGGAGGAGGCGGTTTCAGGCTGCTCCGGCGGGCTTTCGGTTTGAAAAGAGGGAGGGTTAGCGGCAGCCTCTTTCGCTGCACGACGTCTCCGCCGCCAGGGAACAATAACGTAGATAAATAACGCGGTTGCCAGTGCGCCGAATAGCAGCGATACGAAGGAGAGTAATATGATGGTGGTCGTACGATCCATATTCTCAACACCCTATGTTGTTGTTTGTTAGAGGCTAAACTTTATTTAACCGATAAATAGTGGCATTTAGGCTCAATGCCAGTAACACCCAAAGCCAATAGGGCACCATCAGCCATGCCGCTAGCGCACTCGTCTGGGAAAACAGCACGATGGCAACGGTAATTAATATCAGTAATGCCACGATATCCATCAGCGCACCAGCGATCTGCTTTCGGCCAAAGAACAGCCATGACCAGGCCGCATTGACGATAAGCTGCAAAGCGTAAATCACTAAACTCGCCGTGCGCCACGCAGAGTCTTCGGCCATATAAATTCGCCACGCCGCGATAGCCATCAAGACATACAAAATGCCCCACGCAATGGGAAAGGCGATATCTGGGGGAGTCCAGGTGGGTTTACGCAATTCACGGTACCAGCTGTCGGGCCTAAATCGTGCGCCTGTGCTGGCGGTAAGGCCTACCAGCAGAAGGGACACCAGCAGCGCCAACATCGAACCAAGCATGTATTACCTACCTGTTAATACGAAGTAATCAGTAGCCTACCAGTATTTAACTCTTTTTAGATAATAAAAAAGCACCACCTAAGTGATGCTTTTCTGTGTTAAGTACTGTTTTAGAAAGAAGGCTTCTTAGAATAACGGCTGCTTAGCCAATACGATCATAGCCGTTATCCATAAAAGGATAGTCGGTATAGCCTTTTTCATCGCCACCGTAGAACGTGTCGTGGTTCGGCTCTGTCAGAGGTGCATTCACGCGGAAGCGCTCGGGCAGATCAGGGTTGGCGATATATGGGCGGCCAAAGGCGATAACGTCAGCCGTTTTATCCTTGATACGGGCTTCTGCGTGCTCAGCGTCGTAGTTGCCGCAGTAGATAAGACTGCCGGAGAACCGTTCACGCATTTGCTCACGGAAACCGTCAGGGAAATGGATATCGCCACCCGCCCAGTTGGGTTCGTTCAAGTGCAGGTAAGCGAGGCCACGCTTGGAAAGCTGCTCAGCCATGTAAAAGGCCATTTCCTTAGGCTCATCATCGGTTAACCCGAATAGCTCGATAAACGGCGTCATGCGGATACCGACTCGATCAGCACCATAGACCTCAATGACTGCATCAATGACTTCCAGCGGGAAGCGGGCACGATTTTCAACAGAACCCCCATACTGGTCGGTACGCTTGTTGGTGCCGGTCGCCAGGAACTGATTGAGCAGGTAAGCGTTAGCGGCGTGGACTTCGACCATATCGAAACCAGCCCGCTTGGCACGAACAGCTGCCTTGCGATAGTCATCGACGATGCCTGGAATCTCCTCGGTTTCGAGCGCACGAGGAGTACTGGTGGGGTGCTGGCCCGCAGTGCCGTCTTCAAACTCCACGAAACACTGAGCGCCTTCCCCTTTCAGCGCACTGGGGGCGACCGGCTGCTGGCCATCAGGTTGAACCATTTCATGAGAAACGCGCCCAACGTGCCACAGTTGCAGCGCTATCCGCCCACCTTTGGCATGAACGGTATTCACGACATCTTTCCAGCCAGCTTCCTGCTCATCGGTCCAGATGCCGGGCGTATACACATAACCGCGAGCGGTGGGTGAAATATTGGTGGCTTCGCTGATAATCAGCCCGGAGCCAGCACGCTGACCGTAATAGGCTTGCTGCATCTTGCCCGGCACGCTGTCGGGTGTGCGCGCACGGGTCAGCGGTGCCATAATCACGCGGTTCGGGAGTGATACACCGCCCATCTGAATGGGGGTAAACAGTGTTTCGAAAGCCATCAATTAAGCTCCTTTTGAATGCTTCGATGAAGTAGTATGTCCAGAATAGACCAGTTTACTAGTTAACGCCAACCGAATAATACAACACCTATTGGTAGGGCATGGGAGGCTTATTGAGCAATCTCGCTGGTACCCTTGCAGCTTATTAGTCAGGAAGTCTTCGTTAGCATGTTAAAGAATGCATCTCAGCGCCGTCCTTATCAGGTGGCGGAAACCATCAAAAGCTGGATTGTGGATAGGCAGTTAAAGCCAGGTGATCGGCTACCTAGCGACTCGGAGTTAATATTGCATTTACAGGCACCGCTCTACATTATTAGGTTAACTTAAATGTTATAAGGCTTTGCACGTGCTGAATGACGTCAACCAAACGCTTAAGCAGGCGGCATGACACCTAAACTCCCCATCAATATTGATGACTTACTCCATCACCGCACGGTGGAAAACGAGCGCATTGAATACAAGGAAGGTTGGAACCCTGACTCCATCCTGCATACCTTGTGTGCCTTCGCTAACGACTTTCACAATTTGGGTGGTGGTTATGTACTGGTGGGTGTTGCTGAAAAGAATGGCCAACCGCAGCTACCGCCTACCGGTTTACTACCGGAGCAAATCGATGCTATTCAAAAAGAGCTGTTAAATCTCGGGCATTCGGCGATTGCGCCGAACTATCATCCGTTAACAGCAACCTATGAAGTTCAGGATAAAACCATTCTGGTGCTATGGGCTCCGGGCGGTGAAACACGTCCCTATAAAGCTAAAACCAGCTTGAGTAAGAAGAGTGAATGGGGCTATTACCTGCGCAAACATACCAGCACGGTTAAAGCATCAGGGCAGGATGAGCGCGAGCTGCTAAGTTTGGCGGCAACCGTACCCTTTGATGATCGCTATCGCCAAACTGCGAATTTAAGCGATCTTTCTCCCTATTTGATGCGTGATTTTTTGCACGACATTGGCAGCGAGTTAGTGGGCGAAGCCCGCGAGCTGGATATTGAAACCTTGGGCCGCCGAATGAATGTGGTTGGTGGGCCAAGCGAAATGGCTTTTCCTAAAAATGTAGGCCTGTTGTTCTTTAACGAGCAACCCGAGCAATTTTTTCCCGCGACTCAGATAGATGTGGTGTATTTCCCAGATGGTGCCAGTGGCGACCATTTTGAAGAGAAGGTGTTTCAGGGGCCGCTGGGGCGTATCACGCGGGATGCATTAGACTACATTAATCGCAACTATCTGAAAGAAGGCGTAACAAAACATGCTGATCGCCCACAGGCCGAGCGTTTCTGGAATTTTCCGCTAGCTGCCATTGAAGAGGCGGTGGTGAATGCGGTTTACCATCGTTCCTATGAAGTTCGTGAACCCATTGAAATACGTATCGATGGACACGAGCTGGTAGTACTAAGCTTTCCAGGGCCAGATCGCTCTATCCGCTTGCAAGACTTGCAGGCAGGTAAAGCGGTCAGCCGCCGCTACCGCAACCGGCGTATCGGCGAGTTTCTAAAAGAGCTGGATTTAACGGAAGGTCGTTCAACGGGGGTGCCCAAAATTCTTCGGGTAATGAAGGGGAACGGTTCTCCAGAACCAGTGTTTGAAACCGACAATGAACGCAGCTACTTTCTAATTCGCTTACCTGTTCATAAAGGGTTTTGGGTTGGCGAGGGCATTGCCCCTCCAGCAACTAAGCAAGTAACCGAACAAGTAACCGAACAAGTAACCGAACAAGTAACGCGGTTATTGCACGCTCTGCTTGAAGAGCCAATGAGCACTAAAGCACTTCTTGAGGCGTTATCACTCACACATCGCCCCACGTTTTTACAAAATTATCTACAACCGGCACTGGCACTGGCATTGATCGAAATGACGCAACCTGACTCACCACGTAGCCCCACTCAAAAATATCGATTAACAGATCTAGGTAAGCAAGTGCTTGTTACCAAGCATGCGCATCCATAAACACCACCCCTATCAATTTCAAGGTCTGGAGCTTCTCTATTACCTGCTACCACGCTGACAATCGCTGCTAATAGATACCGCTTCTTGCCTCGGGATGTCCCAATGATCGCTCAACTCCACTTCGCCCACGGCCAACGCCGTTTGGAAGGGGTGTCGATTTGTTGAAGCGCGCTG
Organism: Vreelandella sulfidaeris; assembly: GCF_042429665.1. GTDB lineage: Bacteria > Pseudomonadota > Gammaproteobacteria > Pseudomonadales > Halomonadaceae > Vreelandella. Next base: position 526,271 of record NZ_JBHMAC010000013.1, read on the forward strand.
GTTAGCGGCAGCATAATCGCGCTCAGTTGACGGTGGCAGACGGCGCTACTCAGTACGCCGGGGCACTGCTTAAGCAGCAGATCGCATTGTTGCGAGGCGATAAAAAGCTGCTCTACCACTGCGGGAACGAACAGCGGCTTTGCCTGTTGGCAGCAGCGAGTGAGTTCCCGCGATAGCATTGAAAGCATGCGGGTATCCAGCCAACACGGCAGTGGGTCTTCCAGACGGCCGGCAATAGAGTGCTGAACCGCTTCAAACGACGTGCGTAAAAACAGCAATGTTTGACGAAGCTGGCGCTGCTCACTGGTCATGTTACTTTCCTTTACCTCATCGGCTTTTCATTGACGATAGTGCTGGCTAAAAAGATAGTGTTTCTCATTTGCATCTTTGCTGACGATAGCGTTAGTTCATAACCGTGTCAATGCTTTGGCTATGGGAGCCGATGCCTATTAACACGCCTCAAACAGCTGCCAATCATTGTCGGTTAGTGGCTTGGCACCTTGTTCGGTCACCACGACGGTGTCGCTTAAACCAACCCCCCACTGGCCGGGCACGCGTAGGCAGAGTGGCAGATGAAACACCATATTGGTTTCAAAGGTGCGGGTCTGGCCTTCGGCGATGTAGCCCGTACCCTCCACCCAGCTAGGCGGGAACTGCGCCCCAACGGCATAGCCAAAGACGCCAGAGAAGAACAGCTGGTCACGCTGGGGAGCAAGCAGTTTGTTGGCCGCCTGGGCAGCGGCGTCAAAGGTAGTGCCCGGTCGCATGGCGTCGCACAGTGTTGCAAAGATTGAGCGGCACAGGTCTCGAGTGTCGTTAAGTTCTGCGCTGGGTGTGCCGGTAACGGCAGTGCGCATCATGGGGGCTGTATAGCGTTGATAGGCGGCGCCGAACTCCAAGAAGACCGGTTCATTAGGCTGTATGACACTCCGTTTATGGTTAACGTGAATCACCCCAATGCGGTGGCCGCTGGTGACAATGGGTTGCAAGCTCATAAACTCGCTGCCGTTTTCGAGTAGTGCCTTTGCACCGATGGCGGCAATGTCGTTGTCGGTCATGCCGGGTCGAATGGCGGCGATCGCCATGTCTAAACCGGCGGCGGTGATGCGCGCGCTCTCTTGGAGCATCTCAAGCTCGGCACTGCTCTTCACAATCTTGATCGCATCCAACAGATCGCCCGCTTCATAAAAACGCTCTTTACCTACCGCCTGGGCCAGTGCGTTCATGACGCCGACCCGTAGCCCGCTGCTCCAGCCATCAATACCAATGTGCTGGCAGGACGAAAGCAAATCCACCAGCGGGGTGATGATTTCATCCAGATTTTCCCAGCGGTAGCCAATAATCTGGTCGACCCTGGCGGTCACCACTGCCGCTCCAGTTTCTATCGAGGCGACTTGCAACACTAGCCGCGTTTGGGTGCAGATCAGGCAGGCATGAACGGAGACTTCAAAGGTGTGATAACCCGTGAGGTAGTTAATGTCGGCGGGATCGGTCAATAGCAGCGCCTCTAGCCCACGCTGCTCCATGGCATTGCGCACCTTCTCCAGGCGCGCCTGGTATTCGGCAGTGGGAAAAGGTAGTTCACTCTGGGCGAGCGTTTCCGCAAGGGCTTCGCGGTAGTGGTGATAATCCATAGCGACCTCCAGCATCAGGTAAGGTCAGTATAGGTGCCTGCCTGAAGCTCGCTTTTATCTCCCTCAACGCTAGCGGGTGAGAAGGAATAACCCCTGACAGAAATAGAAAACCCCAATGCCGGTCACGATCCAGCGGGTCCAGGTACGAAAGTTGGCATCGGTAAGGCGATGCAAGATGCGGTTGCCGGTGTGGGTGCCAACGATTGCAAACGGCGCTGCTAATAGCACAATGCCCCATTCGCCCGCACTAAGCGCCATGGCAGCGCCCAGATAGAAAATGATTTTAATGCTATGCGCGACTACCTGGATCATCGCCTTGGTGGCCACGACCTGACGGCGATCCATGTGTGAGCGTACAAAGAAAATATCGATTAGCGGTCCGGAAACCCCCGCGGCGATAGTCAACCCGCCAGAGGCCATGCCGCAGCACAGCGCATGGCTGGCGCGGTTAGCGTCAAGGTGAAACCAGCGCTTGGGCATCCACACTAAAATCGGCATCAAACCAATCAATAGCGAGACAGTAGCGGCGTTAGGACTGTAATTGAACAGCAATAACAACCCTGCCGCACTCAGCACGCCAAGCGTCATGAACGCAACGATACGCCAGACAATAAACTGCCGCGATAACCATGCACGCGACCCGTTTGCGGTGAGCTGTATCACACCATGTACCGCCATCGCGGTGCCAGCAGGGAAAATCACCAGCAGAAACCACAGTAGTACTAAACCGCCTGCCATCCCGAACACCCCAGAAAGCATCGAGGTGAAAAACACCACGATAACCAGGGCTGCCCCAATCCATAGTGACATTATTGAATCCCTTAACGCTCTTGATTGTTTTAACTACGACAGAACGGCCAGACCTGGTAAAACTTGCGACATTGAAATTCGGCTTCGCAGGCGTTGAGTTGAGCCTGGTAGCGGTTAGCGCGGGAGGCCACTTGACGACCTGCACTCACTACTTGTGGCTTGGAGCGGTAAGTGCCTCGTTGGTAGCCTCCCGCGCCTTCGTGATAGGCATAATAAAGGTGTTCTGGATTATTGAGTGATATGCCCGCCTGCTGCTGAGAGCGACGGTTGTACCAGCCGATGAAGTCCGTGGCGTGCTTCATATGCGTACGCCGGGCAAAAAGGCTGCCGGCTTGATCCTCGTATTCTCCCCACACCGGATCCTGGGCCTGGGCATAGCCTTTGGCAGAGGAGGGGCGTGGTCCGGGTATAAAGCCTAGATAGTATTTGCGGTCAGGGCGGATATGGCTACGAAACGAAGACTCCTGCTGAATAAATGACATTTGGGTCGCAATGGGCGTGCCCCACTTCTGCTCTGATGATTGTGCGTAGTCGTACCAACTGGGCTGCTCACGGAATATCTCGCACAGGTTGCTTTGATCCTGAGGAGGATTGGGAGCGAAGGTGGCGCAGCCAGAGAGAACCAGCACCAAACTCAGCGATAGCCACAGGCGTAGCGTATTGAAACTGGACGTCAGCTGAGCCGGGGAAAACGTCATAAAGCCATCAAGGGAGCGAGGCATAGTAGCGTCCTTAGATTAATTTCCTTCACAAACACGTGTGGATAAATAGGTGAGAACCTGTGGGTAAGTCAGTGATAAGCATGTCTAAGCGTTAGATTAGCTATGGTTAATAAAAGCGCTTTAAGATAACAGAAATTCAAGTGAGCGTCGCAGCCGCTGGGCTTCTCGCACCAAGGTTTCACCAGACAGCATGCCGACCCCCATCACCAGACCCGAGCGGGGATCGTGGCTCGCACACACCGGGCTTAGTGGGCGCACAATTAAATGCTCTTTCAAGAGCGCTTTAGCAATGTGCACGTCGTTAATATGTGGTGCGAACTCAACGCAGAGGCTGATCGCGCTGCTCGGCGGCGAAATGCGGCGTACCTGTGGCAGCATATGTAGCTGGTCATGCAGAACCTGTTGGCGGCCTAAGTAGTCGCGTTGAATACGCCGACACCAGGCATCCAAGTCGCCATCGAACATGAACTGCGCCAGTACCGCCTGATCAAGCATGCGGCCTTCGCGGAAAAGCTCACTGCGTAGACGATTCATCGGTCCCGATAAATGATGGGGTACCACTAAATAGCCCAGCCGTAGTCCTGGAAACATCATCTTGGAAAATGAGCCGACCAGCAAGTGGCGCTCCGAATGCGGGTCAAAGAGCAGGTTAGGGTGGTCGTCACGGCTGAACTCGTAGTCATCCTCAAGAATATAGGTGGGTGTCAGTACATCGCACAGGCGCTGCTTATCTTGAACGCTGGTGGGCACGCTGAGCGGATAGTGGTGGGAGCCGGTGAGATAGACCAACTGAACGGGGTCTGGCGCCTCGGGCAGGGTATGGCCGACCCCAGGCTGCCACGCCAGCATCTCGACATTCAGCCCTGTAGCGGTAAAGACATTGCGCGCTCCCCAGTAGCAGGGCGACTCCATGGTCACCGTATCGCCCACGTCGGCCAGCGCCATGGCGCAAAGCTCAATACCGTTATGGGTACCATCGGTAATGATAATCTGCTCGATATCGCAACGAATATTGCGCCAGCGCTCAAGAAAATCACGTATCGCGCGCTTTAACGGCCCATAGCCACCGGTCGAATAGGAGAGTAGCAGCGCATTCTGCGGCACCGTCACACTGGCATATAGCTGGCGCCATTTACGCATTGGGAACTGAGCGATATCGGGAATGCCCGGAACAAACGCGCCGCTTTGGATCAAGCTGGCGCCAGGGCCCTCCAACACTCGTTGAGCACGTGAAGAGAGCTGTGCATTAACATGCAGCGGCGGGTTTGTGGTCGTGGGCTTGCTGGTCCAGGTTCCATGCCCATGGGCCGTTTTGAGCAGCGCATCTTCGAGTAGTGGTTGAATTGCCATCGCCAGGGTTTGCCGAGCCACCCCTAATGCCTCCGCTAGCTGGCGGTGGGAAGGCAGTCTCATCCCGGATGGCCAATATTGAGTAATCGCTTGACGCAATGCCAGCTCAATACGCACCTGCTTGCTTAAACGCTCAGGTTGATGTGCATAAAGTTCTTCAAGTTGGTGCACGACCTCCTTGCGATCCATTTAATGCCTCTTTTGTCTTTGTGAATGGCTGCTGTGAGCCCGACATTGGTCAATGGTTAGACGAAAGCAGTATGTGAAGTCTGCCCCTTTTTGGTGCGCTACAAAAATGGTCTAGTCGAAAAAAAAAGTGGTGCATTCGCCTTTTAGCTATTGCCTGATAGCGTGTTGCCACCCTGCCTAATCAGCCTGTTTAAAACGCTTTTGTTAAAGGCGAATCAATGAAAAAAGCAGGTCAGGCAACTGCGCCCCTGAGCGCCCATGACAACATCCAATAACTTGCAGGACACTTTATAATGAACACACCTTCATCAGAGCAAGAAGGGCTCGTACGAGTACTCGCCCGGGGTGATGTATTAGCACTGGCTTTCGGCGCCATGATCGGTTGGGGCTGGATTGTACTCACCGGTACCGCCATTCAGTCAGCCGGTAGTCTAGGCGCTATTATAGCCTTTATTATCGGTGGTTTAGCGATTGTATTGGTGGGCCTGACCTACGCCGAACTTGCCGCCGCCATGCCGAAGGTGGGAGGCGAGCACGTTTATAGCTACCGTGCTTTGGGCCATTTACCCTCCTTTTTATGTACCTGGGCGATTATTCTAGGCTACTTAAGCGTGGTTGCGTTTGAAGCCGTTGCGTTGCCCACGGTCATTGAGCATTTAGCCCCCAACTATGCGGTGGGCCACCTATGGACGATTGCCGGGTGGGAAGTGAAAGCTACCTGGGTCGCTGTGGGGGTTGGCGGCTCGCTGATCATGATGGCTATCAACTACTTCGGCGTGACCACTGCTGCATTACTGCAAAAGGTCGTTACCGGATTAATCTTGCTGGTAGGCGTCATGTTTGTCACTGGTTCGCTGTTTGAAGGCGAAACCATCAACATGATGCCACTGTTCACCCAGGCCGATACGGGCGTATTTGCGGGCATTGTGGCCGTACTGGTTATGGTGCCGTTCCTGTTTGTCGGCTTTGACGTCATTCCCCAAGCGGCAGAAGAAATCAACCTACCTTATAAGGCCATCGGCAAAGTGCTGATGATGTCGGTGATTCTGGCGGTAGTGTGGTACGCGCTCATCATTTTAGCGACCAGCCTAGCGCTGAATAGTACTGAGTTGGCGGCAAGCTCGCTCAGCGTGCCGGATGCCATGGGCTCTCTGTTTAACGCCGCTTGGGCAAGTAACCTGATGGTGATGGCGGGCATCGCGGGCATCATTACCAGTTGGAACGCCTTCTATATTGGCGGATCTCGGGCGATCTATGCCCTGGCCCGGGCGGGTATGTTGCCAGCGCCGTTTGCCAAGTTGCACCCGCGCTATAGAACCCCGACCAACGCCATTTTCATGATGGGCTTTCTCTCTTGCTTGGCGCCCTTCTTTGGCCGCCCAGCGCTGGTGTGGATCGTTAATGCCGGTGGCTTGGGCATCGTGCTGGCTTACCTGTTTGTGGCGATCTCCTTTGTAGTGCTGCGCGTTCGTGAGCCGGACATGCCACGCCCGTTCAAAGTCAGCAACGGCAAGCTGTGCGGCACATTAGCTGTCTTACTCTCTTTCGGTATGGCGTGCCTCTACCTGCCGGGTAGCCCCGCCGCGCTGAGCAGTGCTGAATGGACCATCTTCGCTGGTTGGGCAGTACTCGGCTTAGCCCTGTATGTACATGCCCTGCGCACCTACGGTCGCGATTACAGCGACCGGCATATGAAGATGGATCTGTAAGCCTTTTACCTCGTTATCTAGGAGCCATGTATGAGCTTTATCGAACAGTGGTTACATGATGCAGTACCTGCCCTGGTGGGCAGCGAGTGGCGCAAAGGTCAGCAGAGCTTTGCCGTTGATAACCCTGCGACCGGCGAGACCATCGCCCACGTGGCGGAGCTGACCGCTGATGACACCCGGGATGCCGTAGCCGCCGCGTATGCAGCAGGCCCCGCCTGGCGCGCTACGCCGGTTAAGCAGCGCTCAGCACTGCTGCGCCGTTGGTTTGAGCTGATCAATGAGCACGCCGATGATCTGGCCCGCTTAATGACGCTAGAGCAGGGCAAGCCGCTGGTGGAAGCCAAAGGCGAAGTGACCTACGGCGCCTCGTTTATCGAGTTCTTCGCCGAAGAAGCCAAGCGCATGGCCGGGGAAACTCTGCCCAGCCACGGCGCCGATAAGCGCCTGATGGTGCTGCGTGAGCCGGTCGGCGTGGTCGCGGCCATCACGCCCTGGAACTTCCCGCTGGCGATGATTACCCGCAAGTGCGCGCCCGCACTTGCGGCTGGCTGTACCGTTGTGATCAAGCCCGCCGAAGCCACGCCGCTCACTGCCTTGGCGGCGGCGTATCTTGCGCTGGAAGCGGGTTTGCCCGCCGGCACCATTAACGTGGTGACTGCCTCCAAACCGGCGGAGGTCGGCGAAGTGCTGACCACCGATCCCCGTGTGCGCAAGGTGTCGTTCACCGGCTCGACCCCGGTCGGTAAGCGCCTGCTCGCCCAGTGCGCCAGCACCGTTAAGAAAACCGCCATGGAACTGGGTGGCAACGCGCCGTTCATCGTCTTTGACGATGCCGATGTGGACGCCGCCGTTGATGGCGCGATCGCCTCTAAATTCCGTAACGCCGGGCAAACCTGTGTTTGCACCAACCGCTTTCTGGTGCAGGACGGCATTTACGATGCGTTCATCAGTAAGCTCACCGAGCGGGTGAAAGCCCTGAAGGTGGGTGACGGCCTGCTGGACGGCAGCATGATCGGTCCGCTGATCAACCAGGCCGCGGTGGATAAAGTGCAGCGCCATATAGACGACGCCATGCAACACGGCGCCCGCCTGATGTGCGGTGGCGAGACTCACGGCGCCGGTGAGCGTTTTTTCACCCCCACGGTATTGGCCGATGTCACCACGCAGATGATGGTGGCTGGTGAGGAAACCTTTGGCCCAGTCGCGCCCGTGTTCCGCTTCAAGCACGACGAAGAGGCCATCCAGATGGCCAACGATACGCCGTTTGGTTTAGCGGCCTACTTCTATGCCACCGACTACCGCCGCATCTGGCGCACCATGGAAGCGCTTGAGTACGGCATGGTGGGTGTCAATGAAGGGCTGATCTCGACCGAGCTGGCGCCATTTGGCGGCGTGAAGGAGTCCGGTCTAGGCCGTGAAGGGTCCCATCACGGCCTCGATGAGTTTACCGAACTTAAATACGTCTGCGTCGGCGGCTTATAGGTAATCCTGGCTGAAGGCTTGCGCGGGCAAATCGCTGCGTTGCGCGGTGCTCAGAATCCTCACATATAACCCATATGCTCCGGTTCCTGTGCTCCGTGCGCCTTGCGCTTAATTCTGCTCAGCGCTTTATCCAGCACTTACCCGACTATTAATTTTCGAGAGAGACAATGACTAACCAAGAATTGAACGAGCTGAAAAACCGTTATGTAGCCAACGGCGCCGCCACGCCGACGACCCAGTTTGCTGAGCACGCGGAAAACGCCGAATTGTGGGACGCCGACGGCAATCGCTGGATCGACTTTGCCGGCGGTATCGGTGTGCTTAATCTGGGTCACCGCCACCCGAAAATCGTCGCAGCAGTAGAAGCGCAGCTCAAGAAAGTCATGCACACCAGCGCCGCGGTCATCTCTTACGCGCCTTACGTTCAGCTGTGCCAAAAGCTTTGCGAACTGACCCCGGTGCGCGGCCCCGAGCGTAAAGCCATGCTGGTCAACACCGGTGCCGAAGCGCTGGAAAACGCCGTGAAGATTGCCCGCGCCGCTACCGGTCGCACCGGCATCATCACTTTCGACGGCGCCTTCCACGGCCGCACCATGATGACACTCGCCATGACCGGCAAGGTGTTGCCCTACAAGAATGATTTCGGTCCGATGCCCGGTGATGTGTTCCGCGCGCCGTTCCCCAATCCCTTGCACGGTATCAGTGAAGAAGCTTCGCTCGATGCCATTCGCACGTTGTTCAAGACCGATATCGCCCCGCACCGTACCGCGGCCATCGTGATCGAGCCGGTACAAGGCGAAGGCGGCTTCTACATCGCCTCACCGGATTACCTGAAGGCGCTGCGGGCGCTGTGTGACGAGCACGGCATTATGTTGATCGCCGACGAAGTGCAGTCCGGCTTTGCGCGTACCGGAAAGCTGTTTGCGCTTGAGCATAGCGGCATCGAAGCGGACATCCTGACCACCGCCAAGAGTCTGGCCAACGGCATGCCGTTATCGGCTGTCGTGGGTTCGGCCAAGGTGATGGACGCCTCCGGCCCCAACTCGCTGGGCGGCACCTACAGCGGCAACCCGCTCTCCTGCGCGGCAGCGCTGGCGGTAATCGAGGCGATTGAAGAGGAAGATATCCTTGAACGCAGCGTACAAATGGGCAACATGCTGGCTGAGCGTTTTGCGGTGTGGGAAGCGCGCTTCCCCGCCGTGGCTCATGGCCGCCAACTGGGCGCCATGGCCGCATTTGAATTGCTTGATAGCGATGGCAAGCCCGACGCCGCGATGACCGGCAAGCTTTGTGCCAAGGCCCGCGAGAAAGGTCTGATTCTGCTTTCCTGTGGCTTTTACGGTAACAGCATTCGTATTCTTGTACCGCTGACTGTCTCTTCTGCGGTGTTGGAAGAGGGCTTGAGCATTATTGAGGAGTCGTTGGAAGCGCTTAGCTAATAGCGTTTAAGCAGTACTAAGCCCGCCCTCGTCAAACAGCGAAAGCCGTTGGCGATTGGCGGGTTTTGCAATTTGGGGCCACATTAACCTACTCGAAATGCACGGAGCCTTCGCTCAATGAAGCGGGCGGCATCATTGCCGCGCTACTCTTATATTCTTGTTGTTCCAATCAGGAGCGTTAATGAGCGTATTTTCTCTGGTGAGCATATTGATCACGCTCGCCGCCGTCTCGAGTTACTTCAACTACCGCTATATCAAATTGCCGACCACGATTGGCGTCATGCTGGTGGCGCTGGTCGCCTCGCTGATCCTGATCTTGATCAGCCCCTACAATGAAGGGCTGCGTGATGAGGCGACGCGCTTGGTGGCGCGTATTGACTTCGATCAGGTGGTGCTGCATGGGATGCTGGCCTTTTTGCTGTTTGCCGCTGCCATTCACGTCAAGTTCGATAACCTGGGAAGAGAGTGGCTACCTATTGCGCTACTCGCCGTCGTGGGCACTCTGATGTCCACCTTCATTGTGGGGACGTTGACCTGGCTTACGCTTGACTGGATGGGGCTCGGCATTCCCTTTCTGCACGCCCTGCTGTTCGGCGCCTTGATTTCCCCGACAGACCCTATCGCGGTGGTCGCCATCATGAAGTCTGTGGGCGTTTCCCAGCAGCTCGAGAGTCAGATAGCCGGGGAGTCGCTGTTCAACGATGGCCTGGGCGTGGTGGTGTTTCTGGTACTGCTGCAGCTTTCCGGGCTGGATGCGGCGGCGGAGGGCTCGCACATGTCATCGCCCATTGATGCGGCGGCGATCGGCATGTTGTTGCTCAAGGAAGTGGGTGGGGCGTTGCTGCTGGCCTCGATCGTGGGGTATGTGACCTATCAGATGCTCAAGCGCGTGGATAACTATCAGGTCGAAGTGCTGCTTACCCTGGCGCTTGCCATGGGGCTTTATGCCCTGGCGGATAGTTTGCACTTATCGGCGCCCATTGCGGTCGTGGTGGCCGGTTTGTTTCTGGGTAATCACGGGCGCCTGTTTGCCATGTCGGAGAAGACGCGCGACAACGTCGATACATTTTGGGAACTGATCGATGAGATTCTGAACGTGGTGCTCTTCTTTTTGATCGGTCTGGAGCTTCTTGTTCTGCCCATTGAACGCGCCTGGCTGGTGGCGGGTGCGTTGGCGATACCCATCGTGTTGGCGGCGCGCGGGTTTTGTGTCTCCCTCATCATGGGCCCGCTCAGCCGTGTGACCAGCCAGTCTCCAGGTGCGATCCGAATTCTTACCTGGGGCGGGCTGCGCGGCGGTATTTCAGTAGCCATGGCGCTGTCGCTGCCCGAAAGCGAGCTCAGAAATCTGGTGCTCACGCTGACCTACTGCGTGGTGGTCTTCTCGATAGTCGTGCAGGGGTTAACCATGGGGAAAGTCATTCGCACCAGCAGCAAACCGCTGGCACGCTCATGATTCCCAGGCAGGCCGTTCGCTGACGGCCTGCCTGGAATCAAGAAGCGGAGGCGCTAGTCCAGCACTTCAGGCTCGTTGGCATTCGCCGGGGTCAGCAGATAGTAAAGCGCGGGCACCACCAGCAGGGCGAGCAGTGTGGCTGAGATCAGCCCGAAGATGATCACCAGCGTCAGCGGCCGATAGCTTTCGCTGCTGATCGCCAGCGGTACCAGCCCGACGATGGTGGTCACCGCGGTAGTCAGCAGCGGGCGCAGCCTTCGCGCCGCGCCGGCGGAGGCCGCTTCGGCCACGCTCATGCCCTCCTTGAGGAAGCCGTTCATGGTATCGACCATGATGATACCGTTGTTGATCGCGATGCCGATCAGCGATACCAGCCCGATCATGGCGAAAAACGAGAACGTGATCCCGAATGCCCAGAAACCAAGCGCCGTGCCGATGATCGCCAACGGCATGGTGGTGAAGATGATCAGCGCTTGGCGGAAGCTGCTGAACACGATGACCAGCACGCCGACCACCAGCACGATGGCCACCAGCATGGCGATCCCCACCGAGCCCAGCGTATCCGCCGTCTCGGCGGACTCGCCGCCCACCGCGATGCGATAGCCTGCGGGCCAGTCGCGCTGCAGCTCATCAAGGCGCGGCGAAATCTCGTTCATGATCTCGGTCACCGTGCGGCCCTGGTTCTTGGCCAGCACCGTCAGCGCGCGTTCACCACCGACGTGGGAAATGGCAATCGCGCCTTCCGACTGGACGGGACTCAGAAGCTGGAACATGGCGATGGAGCCGCCGTCCGGAAGGTAGGCGCGCACCCGCGAGAACTCCTCGACATTGCTCGGCCCGCCCGCCTCGCCGGGCTGGCTTGGCCACTCCATCCCTAGGCGAATGTCGAGGTCGTCGGTTTCCCCGGAGGTGGCGAAGGTGCCGATGATATCCGAGCTGTAGGCGATGCGGATCTGCGAGGCGAGCTCATCGTAGGAGATACCGAAGAAGCTCAAGGCGTCGCGGTTGGGGCGCAGCGCCAGTTGGGGCTGTGGCGCGCCCAGGTTGTCGCGCACGTCCACCACGTTCTGGGTCGAGGCGAGCACGTCCTGCACCTGAAGCGACAGTTCCTTCAGGGTATCCATGTTGCCGCCCAGCAGCTGAATCTCGATGGGGTCCCCCGGCGACGGCCCGCTGCTCTCCGGCACCACGAGCAGCTCGGCCCCGGCAACGTTGTCGTTCAAGAACGCGGAAAGCTCTTCGCGCAGCGCCTCCGCCAGCACATAGGAGTCCGCTTCGCGCGCCTCGCGCGATTTGAACATCGCCGAAAAGCCGATGAAGTTCTCGGCGTTGCTGGGCTGCAGCGAACCGCTGCCGGCGAACGGGCTCTTGAGCCCCACCAGTTTGCTGATGCTCGCAAAATAGGGTTTGTCGCGCAGAATCTCGCCGACTTGGTCGGCCACCACCTGGGAGGTCTCCAGCGGCGCAGTGGGCGGAAGCTCGATATTAATCCCGAGGCGCTCGCCGTCCGCTGCCGGAAAGAGCTCAAGGCGTGTTTGGGTAAACGCGAACAGCGAGACCACGAACAGCGCGACGGCGCCCAGTACCCAGAGCCAGGCGCGGCCGCGGCTGGCCACGATATAGCGACCGTTAAAGCGCTCCACGCTGTCGACGGCGCGCTGGGTGACCCGGTCTGCCAGGCCCGGTTTTTCATCGCCTTCGGCACGGCGCTGCTTGCCCAGCAGCGCCCGCGAGAGCGGCACCGCGCAAAGCATCGCGACCACGAAAGAGAGCACAAGACAGATGATGATCGTAGCCGGCAGAATGCGCACAAAAGCGCCCATGGTGCCGCCAATCGACATCAAGGGTGCCATGGCCAGAAGTGTGGTCACCTGTGCGGCGAAGACAGGAATCGCGTAGCGTTTGACGGTGGCCAGCACGGCCTGGCCGAAGGTACGCCCGTTGCGGTAGATCTCGTCGTGCAGGCCCTCCATCAAAATGATGAACACATCGATGATCATGACCAGCGCGATCACCATGCCGATGATCACCAGCTCGTTAAGCGAGTAACCAAGCGCCCAGATGACCAGCAGCACCCCGGCAAAGGTGACGGGCACGGCGAGCCCCGACACGATCGCCTCGCGCCAGGAGATGGTGATGAACAAAATGGCAAACACGACCAGCATGGTTTGCAGGGCGCTGGTAAAGACGTCCGTCAGCGAGTCCCAGATCTGTACGGCATCGTCCTGAAGTACCGAGTAGCTCACCTGGGAAGGCCAGGTGCTGGCCCCTTCCAAACCGGCAAGCGTGGCGCGAATGCGCTCCACCACCTGCACGGTATCGGCGCCCGGCGTCTTGGTGATCGACATCTCCAGCGATGACTCGAAGTCGCGGCCAAGCTCACTGAAAAACGCCCGCGACTGCTCGGTTTCCTGCATACGCTTGACCGTGGCGACCTCGCCCAGGGTCAGCGCCCGCGAGCTTTGGCTGTTCTCCAGGCGGGAGACGGGCAGCGCGCGCAGGTCGTCGATATCGGAAAAGCGGCCTTCCAGACGCACCACCGCGCCCATGTTCTGGCTACGCACTTCGCCAAACGGCTGCTCGATATTGGCCTGCTGCACGGCGTCGCGGATGGCGGTGGGCGAAAGCCCCAGCGCGAGAAGCCGCTCCGGGTCGATGAGGATCTGGACGATATCCTCGCGCTCGCCGCCGATGTTGACCTCGTTGATGCCCTGCACGCGCTCCAGCGCATCGCGCATCTGCCGGGCCGTCTGGTTGAGCATGGCGGAGTCGGCGCTTCCGTGCAGCGCCAGGGTCAGAATCGGCCGGTCGTCCACCGAGCTCTGGCTGATGTTGGGGCTTTCGACCTCGGCGGGAAAGCCGGACTCCGCATCCGCCACGGCGGCGCGCAGTCGGGTCATGGCGTCGGTGGTATCGGTCGAGGCATCAAACTCGACGGAGATGACCGACAGCGAATCGAAGGAGGCGCTGTTGACCTTGTTCACGCCGCTGAGCGTGGTGATTTCATCCTCGATCAGGTCGGTGATCTGCTCTTCCACCGAGCGCGGGTCCGCCCCGGACCACACCGTGGTAATGCTCGCCTGGGGGATATCGAGGGCGGGCAGCGCCTCCTTGACCAGCGCCGAGTAGGCGAACAGCCCGCCCAGCAGCATGGTGAGGGTGAGCAGAACGGCGAAGATCGGTTTGAGAAAGAAAAAACGCATCAGCCGGTGGGCGCTGCGCACCTCCTCGGTTTCGCGGCGCGGCGATGGCGTTTGCTCTACGGCATCCGAGCTCATGGCTGACCCCCGATGAGCGTGACGCGGTCGCCGTCGTTTAGCCGGGTGCGCCCTTCGGTGACCACCTGTTCACCGGGGGAGAGCCCTTCCAGCACTTCGCGGCGCTCGCCGGCCTGCTGGCCGAGCTGGACGCTGCGCTCTTCCACCCGGCCGCTTTGTTCATCGAACACGAACACGAACGCCTGATTGTTCAAAAAACGCAGGGCGCTGAACGGCACGCTCAGCGCATCGGTCATTTCAGGCTCGGCCATCCAGACGGCGACGAAGGCGCCATCCTGCAGGCGCGGGTCGTCCTCGGTCGTGCGAAGGGTAACGCCGAAGGTACGCGACTGCGGGTCGATGGAGGGGCTGATCGCGTGGATTTCACCGAGCTCCTGACCGTCCAGCGTTTCGGGGTCGAGGTTATCCGCGTTTTGCGGCAGCCGCCCGCCGATGATGGCGCGCGCGCCCACCTCGACGCGGTTGAAGTTGTACGACGGCAGGTCCACCCGTATTTCGAAGCTCGAGGGGTCGATCACCAGCGCCGGCACCGTTTGAAGCGCGCCCTGCTCGGTGGAGGTGTCCACCGTGGCGGGCATGAAGTAGCGGCCCTGCTCGATGTTCAGGCGCGCCAGCACGCCGTCGATGGGGGAGACCAGCCGCGACTCCTCGAGCATGATCTCGGCCTGGGCGATCTGGGCACGGGCGCTGTCGCGGGTGGCCAGCGCCTGCTGGACCTCGACCCGCGCCTCATCCAGCTCCTGGGCGGAGGCGGAGCGCTGGTTGACCAGTGTCTGGTAGCGGTCCTGGGTGACGCGCGCAAGCGAAAGGCTCGCCTCCGCTTCCTCGAGGGACGCCCGCGCGGAGGCCAGGTCCGCCTCTAGCCGCTGGGGGTCCTGGTGGGCAATCAGCTGACCTTCGGACACCGGCATGCCCTCGCGCAGGTCCTGATCCACGAAGGTCACCTTGCCCTGTTCGGTGAAGTTCAGATACTCCCGGCCCAGGGAACGCGCGGTGCCCTGGCTGTAGGTCCAGCCTTGTAGCGCGACCACCTCGGCGGGTTCGACGCGCACGCTGACCGCGGGGGCCTGCTGGACCTCGGCGTCCTCGGTAGGTGCCGCTTCTTCACTCCCGCAGGCGCTGAGCAGCAGTAACAAGGCTAGGCTAGCCGCGATGGTTTTCATGTTCATAACGCAGAGGTTCCTGTAAGGGACGGGTCGAACGCCGAGACGGCATCGAAGCCGCCTCCCAGGGCAAGGTGCAGCGCAATACGGTTTTCCAGCCGGTCGTACTGGGCGGTGATGGTGGCGCTATGGCTATCCAGCGCGCGCTGATAGCTCTCCAGTACGTTCAAAAAGGGCTCGATGCCCTGCATGTAGCGGTTGAAGGAGACACGCACCGCGGCCTCGGCGCTTTCGGCGGCCTCGTCGCTTTCAGCGACGCGCCGGGCCAGCAGGTCGTCCACCGCTAGCGCCGTCTCGACTTCCGACAGGGCGGTGAGCGCGGTATCGACGTACGCGTAGAACGCCTCGTCACGCTGGCCGCCGGCGATATCGGCCTGGGCGCGCAGCCGCCCGCCCTGAAATACCGGCTGCACGAGATTGCCCGCGATCGTCCAGATGAACGAGCCGCTGCTGAACAGATCCGCAAGCTCGCTGCCCGTGGAGCCGGCGCTGCCACTTAGCGAAATCGAAGGTAAAAAGGAGCGCTCCGCGGCGGTTAGCCGGTAGTCCGCCGCCTGCAGCGCCCATTCAGCACTGCGCACATCGGGCCGGCGCGCCAGAAGCTCGGCAGGAATGCCCGCCGAGGGCAACGGCGGTACGGCGGGAAGCTCGCTGATAGTGATCAAATCCCCGGCCGGGTACTGCCCCATCAGCGTTTCCATTTGTCGCGTCACGCGGGCCAGGTTTTCACGGCGCTGCGCAAGCCCGGCCCTGGCCGAGCCCAGGTTGGCATTGGCGAGGGTAAGGTCAGTCGGCGAGACGATCCCGGCGTTGGCGCGATTCTCGACCTGACGGGCGAACTCCTCGAGCGCCTCGACCGTGTTTTCGGAAAGCTCAACCTGGGCGCGGGCCTGCACGACACCGAGATAAAGCGACACGACATCCGCCGCCAAGGATTGGTGCATGCCCCTGAGCTGCTCACTGGCGGCAAGAAAATCCGCCTGCCCCGCGGCAGAGAGCGATGACAGCCGTCCCCACAGATCAACTTCCCAACTGACGTCCAGCGAAGCGTTATGCGTATTGGAAATGCTCTCCCCGCCGCCCTGCGCTCCCGGACGGCGTTGGCGGGAACTGTTGAGTCCCGCGCTGACTTGGGGGAAAAGGTCCGCCCGCGCGGTGCGCGCCTGCGCCTCGGCGATACGCGCCTGGGCGATGGCCTGGGCAAGCCCCGGGTTATGCTCCAAGGCATTGGTAACGAAGATGTTTAATTCCTCGTCCTGAAAATCCTGCCACCAGGTATCCGCGACAAAGACTTGCTGCCCGGTCGCTGCCAGAAAAGCGCCGGGGAGCTCGACCGGTGGCGGCGGGGAGTTCGGAGAAGGCGTTGCCGCACAGGCGGTGAGCAACATCCCCAGCCCACAGAAATAAATGAGTCGGCTAAAACCAGTGATGGGTATCGGCATATCTTCAGTCCGGTGAAAGTAGGCGTAGCATGACGTCGCGGTGGCTTTTCTTGATCGCGGCAATTTCGCTGGCAGCGCTTTCGCCCCCGATGATCATTTGCCAGAACATGGCGAGTACCGCCGGTGAAAACGCCAGGGCAATTTGCCCGGATGTCAGGGAGGTATGTGAGGTGTGCTGACGTAGGTAGTTCTCCAGTACCTGCTGGCGTTTTTGGATATAAGGCTGATAGGTCTGCTGATACCACTGCTGGATCCTGTGCGGGTTTCTTCCACTCTCAATGAGTAAAAGCCGTATGATGGAGAGCCTGCGCGGTGATCTGGTGCCGCCATAGAGAACGCCCAGAAAGCTATCAACGGCCGATTCAAGGCTCTCTTCGCTGCTTAATGCCCAGCCGTCGTCGGACATGGTGGGCAGCATGATCGTATCGAGTAGCGCCTCGAACACGGCCTCCTTGCTGGTAAAGTGCGCATAAAGGCCCGCTTTGGTGATGCCTGCTTTACGGGCAATGTGCTCGACGGTTGCCCCTTCAAAGCCTGAAATACTGAACTCGTCAAGCGCGGCATCCAGTATGTATTGGCGGCGAACAGTCGCGCTCAAGCGCGTACGCTTGGTCGGCGCAGTGCCCGCTTTGGGTGTTTGCGTCATGAGATTACTTACCCTGCAAAAAAGGCTTACAAAAGTGCTACTATACCTTAACGACCGTTTGGTCGTTAAGACTTTGATCAATCGCTGATTCAGGGCATAGCACTGGACGAGAGGCCTTCGCAGCCAAAAGACGCGATTCTTCTTTTACCCATGCTGGCGCATGTTAATCACGAACGCTTAAGGAAGAAGCACATGACTCATGTACATCCAGGACGCTGGCGGCTGATGTTGGCATTAGCCATCGCTAGCTTTACGACCGGCTCGACAGCGCTGGCAGCACAGTGGGAAGGCACCATTGGTGCCGGGGCGATTTATACGCCAGATTATCTGGGTAGTGATGACTATGAATGGAATGCCTTTCCGGGCTTCGAGGCGACCTACGACAACACGTTCTTTGTCAGTATGAGAAACGGCATTGGTTGGAATATTGTCAACCAGAACGGCTGGCAAGTAGCGCCCTTTCTCGGTTATACCTTTGGCCGTGATGACACCGGCGACATCGCTGACCTGGACAAGGTCGACGGTGGCGCAACAGCTGGTCTTCGCATTAGCTATCAGGGCAATGATTGGCGCTACAGCGCATCAGCAGAAACGCCCTTCACCGGCGATGTCGATGGCTACCGTTTCGCTTTAAAGGCTAATCAAGTCACACGTTTTGGCGAACGTACTGTGGTTACTTTTGGACCGAGCGTTGCCTATACCAGCGCCGACTGGACAGACGATCTGTTTAGCGTCTCGCCCTCTGAGAGCGCACGTTCAGGCATCAATGCCTATGACCCGGACGATGGCTTTTTTGCGATTGGCGCTGATGCATCGCTAAGCTACTACCTGACAAGCCAATGGTCGGTGACCGGTATTGTCGGCGCCTCCATGCTTACCGGCGACGCCAGCGACAGCCCGATCGTCAATGATCACGGGAGTGACATGCAGTGGCGGACAGGCGCGTTCATCAACTATCACTTTTAAGCTGGGTGGCTTAGCTATACTGATACTTAGCGGTTGAGGGATAGTCGTTGCTAAACCTATTCGTCATCACTCCAGGTCGTTACCATCAAGCCAGCATTTGCGTAATCCATTCAGCAGAACCCTTCCAACAGGAGCGTCATAATGTATATCGCGATGAACCGTTTTCGGATTGCCCCAGGCCGCGAAGAGGACTTTTTAGAGGTGTGGCGCAACCGTGATTCTCACCTGGAGGAAGTGCCAGGATTCAAACAGTTCAAGATGCTCCAGGGCGAAAAGCAGGAAGATCACACCGTGTTTATCTCCCATAGCGTGTGGGAGTCAGAAGATGCCTTCCGCGACTGGACCAAGTCAGAGGCATTTCGTAAAGCGCACGCCAACGCCAAATCGCCGGAAGGCATTTACCTTGGCCCGCCCAAGTTTGAAGGCTATGAGGTGGTGCTGTAAGGCTTATGTTGTTAAAGGCTGAGTTGTTAAAGACAGTATTGCTAACGCCAATGCTGTTAGCGCCAGGCCGATGATCAGCGGGGCAGTTGCCCCGCTTTGTTAAGCCCGATTTAAAAAATCCAGTTAAAACAATAATTTAAAGAAGTGATTTAAAGCAGTGTTTTAAAACAACGCCAAGCCTATAGACAGCAACATGCTGTAAATCAGGGTTGAGATGGCTGTCTTTTTCAACATGCCGGTCAGAACGTCTCCATCACGGCTACGGCGTAATGTTCTGGCAGCATCTGTCAGGGGCTTGGTCACCAGTAGGCAGCTCCATCCCACCAGTGGCACCGGCAGTGCCAGCAGATAGATCACGGTTAGCAGCAGCGCCATGCCCAGCAGGACCCAGTGGTAGCTGATCGCGTTAGCGCGACCAAGCCGCACCGCCAGAGTGATCTTGCCGTTGCGCGCATCGCTTTCGATATCGCGCACATTGTTCACGTTGAGTACGGCGGTTGCCAGCAGCCCACACGTCGCTGCGGGCAGAAGCGGCAACCAGCTCAGTTGTTGGGTATAAAGGTAGTAAGTGCCCAGAACGCCGAGCAGCCCGAAAAAAATGAAAACTGAAATATCACCCAATCCCCGATACCCATAGGGCGTGCCCCCAAATCCAACGGTATAGGTCACCGCGGCTAATAAAGCGGCGGCGCCTAGCAGCACGAAGGTGACAATATGCCTCCACTGGTCTCCGAAAGCGGTAAGCAGTAATGAAAGCCCTAAGAGAACGGCTACCGCGGCCGCTACTATCATTCCTCTGCGCATAGCCTGTGGGCTTAACAAGCCTGAAGAAACCGCCCGTGCCGGCCCAATGCGCGCCTGGTCATCGGCCCCGGACACCGCATCTCCATAGTCATTTGCCAGGTTGGAGAGTATCTGAAGTGAAATCGCCGTTAATAGGGTCAGCAAGAATACGCCGGGATTAAAACTACCCACATGAGCGGCAAGCCCACTGCCAAGCAAGATGGATGCGCAGGCCAGCGGCAACGTGCGTGGACGGGCTGCCAGCAACCAGGCCTGGTAGTGTGGACGTTTGATGGAGTGAATCATGTGTTGCTATCTCTTTTAACATAGGCGACAAGAAAAAGGTTAGGGGGCGCAGCATGCAAGAGGCGGTGGCTAAAATATCCGCTAAATTATAATTAACTGGTGACTAATAGACACACGTCAAAAAGAATCGAGATGTTTTGTTCCACACTGCTGACTTCCCTCTAACGTGGAGTCTACGGGATGATCGGCGACTTATTTAGAAAAAATAAATATGCAGCCTTTGTCTGGCTGGTATTGCGTCTTTACCTGGGGGTTACCTGGTTAACGCTCGGCATTGGCAAAATCACCGACGGCTTTAATGCCCAAGGGTTTTTAAGTGGCGCGGTTGCCAACCCCGTCATGCGTGAGGGGAGCATGGTCTACCCTAACTATGTGGCCTTTCTGGAGCACGTAGCACTACCCAATGCGGACTTAATCAATGTGGTTATTCCGATGGGGGAAATACTGGTAGGTCTTGGTTTGATCGCGGGGGTGCTTACCTCGTTCGCCGCTTTTTTTGCCATTGTGATGAACATGTCTTTCTTGATGGCGGGCACCGTCTCCACCAATCCATGGATGATCGCACTGACGTTCTTTCTGTTGGTGGCGGGCGCTAATGCCGGTCGCTTTGGGGGAGACCGCTGGCTTTTGCCCTATATTAGCAAAAAGCTTTATAGTAATAGCAAAGCGGCGCGTGCCCGGCACTCCTGAGCCGCATCATCGCTGAATCACACCGTCGTGTTGCGCAGTGGGCAAAGGAAGAATGCGTTAAATGAACCAATCAGTAACCCCCGTCATCGAGCTGAAGCAACAGTTGGATGCGCTGCACGTTGACGATCAGCGGGGGTTTGTACGCCTGAGTACGCCCTGCCGGGTGGGGCATTTGTTGGGCTGGCTAAATGTACAAAGCGTGTTGCCGCGCCTTTACTGGAAAGCCCGGGAGGACGATGCAACTGAGTATGCGATGGTGGGTGCGGTCAAGGTATTTAGTTCGTTAGCCGCGCTGCAGATTGATCAGGCCGCGCTTGCCGCCTACCCAGGCGAACAGCCCGAGTATGTTGGCGGTATGGCGTTTGATGCAGGCGTGCCGGGATGGGCGGATTTTCATCCTTATCATTTTATTCTTCCGCGCATAGAGCTTAAGCGTGGGAAGCAGGGCGCTACCCTGTCGCTTAATCTGCGCTTTGATGACCGCCACCCTGAGAGCGAGATAGCCCAAGCCCGTGCTTGTTTAGCCGCATTGGAAGAAGAACAGCCGTTGCCACGGCGACTACCCGATACCTACCAGCGTGAAGATCACCCTACGCAACAACAGTGGGGGGCGCTGGTCACGCAGCTTACCCATTCCGACCACTTGCATCACATCCCCAAGGTCGTGCTTTCCCGGGAGACCTCGCTGACAACCGCTGAGTCTCCTAGCCCCTGGGCGCTGCTGGCGCGATGGCAGTCCGGCGCTGCCGACTGTTTTCACTTCGGCATCCAGTTGACGCCAGACGCGGCCTTTATCGGCTGTCCGCCAGAGCGGCTTTATAAGCGCGAAGGCCAGCATCTGGATAGCGAGGCATTGGCAGGCACTACGCACCGGGGAGGGGATGTCCAGCAAGATCAGGCGCTGGCGACTGAGCTGCTGGTCGATAAGAAAAACAGACTCGAAAACCAGTGCGTATATCAGCAGTTACTGACTCAGCTTGAGCCGCTTTCTTCTCAAATTGACATGGGGGAGGCGCATATTGTCAAGCTGCGCTCGGTGCAGCATATCCGCCGTCTGATCCATGCCGAACTGTACAAAGACGTAAGCGATCAGCAGCTGCTGGAAATGTTGCCGCCAACACCTGCGGTCGCCGGTGTTCCCCGTGAGTCGGCATTGGCGTTTATTCGCCAGCATGAGTCCCATCAACGCGGCTGGTACGCGGGTGCTTTCGGCCGGGTTAGCCATGCCAGCAGCGATCTAACGGTGGCTATTCGCTGCGCCTACATCGGCCCAACGGAAATTCGTCTCTACGCCGGGGCCGGTATCGTGGCAGGCTCTCGGCCAGACGAAGAGTGGCGTGAATTGGATGCTAAAATTGCTGACATCATGTCGCTGCTAGGGATGGGTTAACACATATGACAGCGCTGACATCGAGCGAGCTTGCAAAGGGCGAGCTTTCAAAGAGTAAGTTCCCGAAGAGAGGTTTTGCTAAAGAGCACGCCACCTTCAATCATGTGTGGGCAGCGCTGATGCTGGAAGAGCTCTTCCGCTTAGGTGTACGCGATGTGGTGCTGGCGCCGGGCTCCCGTTCATCACCGTTGACCATGGCCGCCAGTGAGCATGCCGGGCTTTGCTGTCGCTGCCATTTTGACGAGCGCGGGCTAGGGTTTATGGCGCTCGGCATCGCCCGGGGTAGCCAACGGCCGGTCGCGATAATCACCACGTCGGGCACCGCCGTGGCCAATCTTTATCCGGCGGTGGTCGAGGCCAATCTACTGGGCGTGCCGCTGGTGGTGTTGTCCGCCGACCGCCCCATAGAGTTGCTGGATAATGGCAGCAACCAGGCGATTGACCAGCGAGATATATTCTCGCGCCACACCATTGCCCATCACGACTTGCCACCGCCTGACGCTGACATCAAAGCCGCGTTTCTCCTCAGCACGATTGATCAAGCCATCGATCAACAGCGCCGCACGCCTGGCCCTGTCCACTTTAACTGCCGTTACCGCGAGCCACTTTACCCCGGCACCCGCTTGTTTGATGCAAGCGCCTATCTTGCCCCGTTGGGGAACTGGCTGGTGAACTCAACGCCATGGAGCGACTGGCAAACCAGCAGGGTAACGCCAGTGCTTAACAACGAGTGGGAGGCGTTTGCCCAGCAGCGCGGCATTATCGTGGTCGGGAATATTGATGACGCCCATCAAGCGCAGCACGTTGTGGCGCTATCCAAACAGTTGGGCTGGCCCTTGCTTGCCGACTTACAGAGTCAGCTTCGTTTTGACCCGCATAACCTGATCCATTTTGATCTGGCGCTTCATGATGAGCGTTTCAGTGAAGAGCTTGCCAAGTCAGAGGTGCTGCTTCAGTTTGGCGGTCGGCTGATTTCCAAGCGACTAACACAGTTTATTGCCCACCATCCCTGGCAGGATACTTGGCTGGTTGACCCGATGCCTCAGCGCCTTGATCCCGATTACAGTATTAAACGCCGTCTGATATGCCTGCCTGCCGATTTTATCGCTGCCTTGCCCATGGGTGCCCAACAGTCGCCTTGGCATCAACTGGAGAGCCTTCAGCGCCGCACCAGCCAGCTGGTGGAAGAGCGATGCGCGACATTTTCAGAACTGGGCGTGTGTCACCAACTGGTGCAACTGGCGAGAGGACAGCTGTTTGTAGGCAATAGCCTGCCCGCGCGGCTGATGAATATGCTGGGGACGTATCGAGATAGGCCGCTGCGGGTATTTGCCAATCGGGGTGCCTCCGGTATCGATGGCCTGATTGCCACCGCTTACGGCATCAGCTGTACTCACCCAGAACCCACGACGCTACTGCTGGGGGATACCAGCGCGCTTCATGATCTCAATAGCCTGGCGTTGTTAAAGCAGGCGTCGCAGCCGCTGGTGGTGATTATCCTCAATAATGATGGCGGAAGTATCTTTCAGATGCTGCCAGTGCCTAAAAAGGGGGAGCTTCTGGAGCGCTATTACCGCCAACCTCACGGCTTGAGCTTTGAGCATGCGGCCATGATGTTTGGGCTTGGTTATTCAGTCCCTGAGACTTTGCAGGCTTTTGTGACAGCCTACCGTCAAGCGCTACAGGGGGGTGTTACGCTCATCGAGATTAGCGTGCCTCATCAGCAGGTAGCCGATGAGTTGGCAGCGCTCGGTACGGCGATTCAAGTCGATTCAAGGGAATGAACGTGAGTAAAGAAACCAAACCGACCTTGGTGATGCTGCACGGCCTGCTGGGTGATCGCCACGACTGGGGCGCCGTAATGAGTGGTCTGGCTGGGGTCGATTGCCTCGCCCTGGACTTGCCAGGGCACGGTGACAACCACCAGCGGCAGGTCGCTTCTTTCGAAGGGTTTCATCACTGGCTGAATGACACGTTGATGGCCCACGGTATTCGCCGCTATTGTCTGCTGGGCTACTCACTGGGCGGGCGCCTGGCGCTTTACCACGCCAGCCGTCAACCCAGCGGCCTTGAAGCGCTCTGGCTGGAAAGTGCACATCCCGGGCTTGCTGACAGCGAGCGCACTGCGCGAATCGCTCATGACGAACACTGGGCGAGACGGTTTGAGCAGGAGGTATTAAGAGAGGTACTCACCGATTGGTACCAGCAGTCGGTGTTTGCTGATCTAACCGACGCTCAGCGCCATCGGCAGATTCATCGTCGTCTTGCTAATCGAGGCCCAGCGGTTGCCAAGATGCTGCGCGCCACGTCGCTTGGCATGCAACCATCGCTATGGTCGTGGCTGGAAAATACGTCGCTACCGGTGGGGTATTTTTCTGGCTTGCGGGATGCCAAGTTCAACGCTCTGGCATCCCGTTTGGCCACGCTGGCGCCTCGTCTACGCCATATTGCGTTGGCGGGGGGCCACAACCTGCATTCTGAACTTCCCGAGGAAGTCTCAAACTGGCTAAGCGCAGGGCTTCGATAGCCCTGCGCTTAGTCCTGTACATAGCCCTGCCAATCGCCAATCAATGGATCATCATGAGCCAGGGTAGCCCTACCGCTAGCCAGGCCACCAGAAACAGCAGGCCAAAGATGGCGCCCAACCGCCACCACAATCCGCCAGGCAGGTAGCCGCTACCGTAGTAGACCGGGCTTGGGCCAGTGCCGTAGGGCGTGATAATGCCCATAAAGCCGAGGGTGGGCAGTAGCAGGAGAATAAATAGCTGCATATCCAGTCCGGCAATTCCCGAGGCGGCTGCCAGGATGACCGGCAGCAAGGCGGTAACGTGCGCTGTCACGCTGGCAAAGAAGTAGTGCAGTAAATAAAAGATCACCACCAGTGCCACCATGGCCATCAGCGGATTGAAATGGCTTATCTGTCCGCCGACGACATTGCCAAACCAGCTGACGAATCCCACCTGACTTAGCCCTCCCGCCAGCGCCACCAGCGTGGCAAACCACACAAAGGTATTCCAGGCCGCGCGGTTATCGAGGATATCGTTCCAACTGACCATGCCGGTAAGCAGCATGCCGCAAATGACGACCAGTCCCACCAAGGACGCAGAAATGATATCGCCCGCAAAAATCCACAGCAGTAGGGCGGTGACGACCATCATGACAAGCAATATCTCATGGCGGGTCAAGGCGCCCAGTTTGGTGAGTTCCTTGCCTGCCCAGTCGGAAATTTCATCACCTGCCTTCACTTCGGGGGCGCATAGCCAGTAGCTTAAAAGCGGTACCAGTAGAAGCAGCAGAATGCCGACGGGGGCGACGGCCATGAACCATTGTCCCCAGCTAATTTGAATGCCGGTTGTGCTCTCGGTAAGTGCGATAGCCAATAGATTGGGTGCCAACGCGGTCAGAAACAGCGAGCTGGTGACACATGTTGAAGCAAGCGCTGTCCACATCAAAAAACTGCCCATACGCTTCATGCTGGGATCATTGGGATGGGAGTCGTAAAGCGGTGGCAGGTTACGAATCACTGGATAGATGGTGCCGCCACTGCGCGCCGTATTGGAGGGCGTAAACGGTGCCAGAATGGCATCGGCAATCATTACCGCATAACCCAGGGTCAGGGTACGTTTGCCCATGGCGTGAACCAGCCAGAGAGATATCCGTCTGCCCAGGCCGGTTTTCTCGTATCCCAAGGCAAACATGAAGGCACCGAAAATTAGCCAGACGGTAGAATTAGTGAAACCGGAAACCGCCCAGGAAAAGGCTTGGCCCGCGGGGTTGAAACCGTCAACGGCGAGCTGTTCGGGGGAGAACAGCACCCACCTTGAAAGCAGCGCTACCAGTGTAACGCCGACCAGTCCCACCACCGCGCCAGGCAAGGGTTCAAGAATAAGACCGACGACGCAGCCTAGAAAGATGGCTAGAAAGTACCACGCATGGGGCGCGAGACCAGTGGGGGTAGGGATCAGCGCGACAAGAATAGCAACTGCTAATGGCGCCAGCAGTTTCCATCGCGGTGAGGGTTGGGCATTGGTAGTCATGCGACACCTCTCTTCTGTATTTGGCGTGTTTGCTTTTTTTGGTTAGTGAACAGGGATTTGCCTTACATTTATTAACCAGAAGAGTAGAACGCGCGGGGCTGCACTCATAGTGATATTGGATTAATGTTCAGCTGTGTTGATGTACGTCAATACCTCTTTAGTTTAATAAGTTCGGCAGGCTGGCGGTATGGTAGCTTGATAGAAGAGGGCGCCGAAGAGTGTCGCCATTTCTGCCTAACGACCTGACTAATGGAAGGGGGTGTCATGCGCCAGCAGGATTTCGATATCGTCATTGTAGGTGGAGGCGGCGCAGGGTTACGCGCAGCGATAGGTGCGGCCGAGGCGGCCAAGGAGGAGGGGATCTCCCAGCGTATTGCGCTGCTTTCCAAGGTATACCCCATGCGCTCGCATACCGTGGCCGCCGAAGGGGGCGCTGCGGCTGTTACCAGCAGCGACGACACCCATCAGGCGCATTTTGATGACACTGTCTCCGGTGGTGACTGGCTGGTTGAGCAGGGCGTGGTGGATTATTTTGTCCATCATGCTTATCGGGAGCTGGTGCAGATGGAGCGCTGGGGCTGCCCGTGGAGCCGCAAAGAAGATGGCCAGGTACAGGTACGCCGCTTCGGGGGCATGAAAACCGCCCGCACCTGGTTCGCGGCCGACAAGACCGGCTTCCACATGCTGCACACGCTATTTCAGACCTCGCTCAAATACCCTGAGATCGAGCGCTTCGATGAATATTTCGTGCTCGACCTGGCGGTACACGAAGGCGCGGTCATCGGGGTTATCGCCTTGCAGGTGGCTACCGGCGAACTGATCATGCTGCGCGCTAAATCAGTGGTGTTGGCCACTGGCGGTGCGGGGCGTCTGTTTCGCTTCAATACCAACGCCGGCATTGTCACCGGCGACGGTATGGCGATGGCCTACCGACACGGCGTGGCGCTGCGCGATATGGAGTTTGTGCAATACCACCCCACCGGCCTGCCCGGTTCAGGCATTTTGATTACCGAAGCGTGTCGGGGTGAAGGCGGCATTCTGCTCAATAAAGATGGCTATCGTTACCTTCAGGATTACGGTCTTGGCCCAGAAACCCCGCTTGGCAAACCGGAAAACAAGTACATGGAGCTGGGGCCACGGGACAAACTTTCCCAGGCTTTTTGGCAAGAGCAAAAGGCGGGCCGCACCGGTAAGTTTGGCGACAGCGACGTGGTCTATCTCGATCTGCGCCACTTGGGGGAAAAGTATATTCTGGAACGCCTGCCGTTTATCTGCGAACTGGCTAAATCCTATATCAATATTGACCCGGTGAAAGAGCCGATCCCCATTCGCCCAGCAGTTCATTACACCATGGGGGGAATTGAAACCAATCCTCAGTGCGAAACTTCGATTGCCGGGCTCTACGCCGCCGGAGAGTGCGCGTCGGTGGGCCTGCATGGCGCTAATCGCCTGGGGTCCAATTCGTTGACCGAGCTGCTGGTCTTTGGCCGTCTGGCCGGTGAACAGGCAAGTAAGCGCGCAGCACAAACCGAGTGGGCCGATGAGCGGCTGCTGGAAGCCCAGGCTGATCGCCAACAAGCCAAGCTTTTACGTCTGTGTGACGGAACCGACAGCGATGAGAACTGGGTAGATCTTAAGCATGCCATGGTGCAGGCCATGGAGAGCGGTTGTGGTATCTACCGCACCGAGGAGGGCATGCAGCAGTCGCTTGCGACCATGCGCCAGCTTCGCGCTCGTTACGACAAGATTCGCGTTAACGATACCAGCAAGATATTCAATACCGAGCTTCTAGAGTGTATTGAGCTAGGGTACGGCCTGGATATCGCCGAAGCCTCATGCCTGAGCGCGCTTGAGCGCCGTGAGTCCCGTGGTGCCCACCAGCGCCTGGACGAAGGCATGCAGAAACGCGACGACGTTAACTACCTCAAGCATAGTCAGGTCTTTTACCAGGGCGACGCTCATGCTGAGCTTCGCTGGCAGGATGTCGATGTACGGTTTTCCGCTCCGGCCGAGCGGGCTTATGGCGATGCGGGAAAGGAGGGTAAGGCATGAGTACCGAAACGGTCAGTACCAAGAGTGCTAGCACCAAGCACATTAGCGTTAAACGCTACCTGCCAGACAACTCGACTGAACCCTATTGGCAGCAGTACGAGCTGCCGGTGGACGAGAGCACTTCGCTGCTGGATGCCCTCAACCATATCAAGGAACAGCTCGACAGCACATTGAGCTACCGCTGGTCATGCCGCATGGCGATTTGCGGCTCCTGTGGAGTCATGGTTAACGGCATTCCCAAGCTCGGCTGCAAAACTTTTTTGCGCGATTACGACGGTGAGATCCGTATTGAGCCGCTCTCCCACTTCCCGGTGCAGCGTGATCTGGTTGTGGACATGGAAATATTCCTTGAGCACCTGGCGGCGGTTAAACCCTACCTGATTGATGACAACCCGGTAAAACCGTTTGATCCGCAGGCGCCGGAAACCTATAAGCAGTCGCCAGAGCAGCTTGCCCGCTACAAGCAGTTTGCCAACTGTATCAACTGCGGGCTGTGCTACTCGGCCTGCCCGCAGTTTGGGCTCAACCCTGAGTTTCGTGGCCCGGCGGCGATAGCGCTGGCCCACCGTTACAACCTGGACAGCCGCGACCATGGCAAGAAGCAGCGCATGGCAGAGCTTAATCGTCACGATGGGGTGTGGAGCTGCACCTTTGTGGGCTTCTGCTCCAAGGTGTGTCCCAAGCACGTCGATCCTGCCGCTGCAGTAAATCAGGGCAAGGTCGAAGCTGCCAAACACACGCTTATTGCGCTGTTTAAAGGGTAGAAAAGAGAGGGTCTAGGCTTCGCTGCCGTGGGGAAGATTTGTGCGAGGGCGCTGTGAACCCGTCCATGGGCGCTACTTTCGCCATCCATGGCGAAAGACCCTCGCTTCAACCTACCCCACGCACTGGGATTGTGTGTCGAAATAGTTATATCCAACTGAGTTAGTCCTGTTAGAAAGGTCTAGGAGAGAAAGTATGGATAAGTCATCAACACAACGTCTGCCGCCACTGAAACGCACCTGGTGGCTGAAGCACCGCTTTTTTAAACTGTATATGCTGCGCGAAGCCACGGTGCTGCCGCTGGTGTTTTTCACGCTGTGTTTAATGGCCGGTATGGTTGCTCTGCTTCAGGGAGCGGACAGCTGGCAGGGGTGGGTCGCCTTTATGGGCTCGCCTATCGTGCTTGCGCTCAACCTGCTGGCGCTTGTTGCCAGCCTTTATCACGCCGCCACCTTCTTTGTACTGTTCCCGCGGGTAATGCCGCTGCGTATCGCTGGCCACAGCCTGCCTGACCATATGATTGTGGCGGGGCAGTGGGCCGGTGTGGTGGCCGTCGCGCTGCTATTTTTCTGGCTATTGGGGAGGGCATGAACATGACTAAGCAAGCCATGAACGACCAAGCCATGAACAAGCCTGGCGCACAGCACAAACAAGCTTTTGATGAGCCGCTTTGGTGGGGGCTGTTTAGCGCAGGCGGCGTCTGTTTTGCCGTCTTGTTGCCCGCCGTTATTCTCTTTATAGCGATTCTACTGCCCCTTGGTCTACTGCCCGCCGAGGCACTGAACCACGCGCGAGCCTCAGCGTTGTTGTTCAGCGTACCGGGCTTTATGTTTGTGGGTGCGGTGGTGTGCTTGCCACTATTCCATGCGGCCCATCGACTGCGCCATGGGTTATTTGATATCAGCGTGGGTAACGACACGGTCAATAAAACGCTGATGTACGGCGGTGCAGCGCTATTGAGTGTGCTGGCGCTTGGCTTGGTGGTGGCAGGCATGTTGAGTTAACCGGCTTATTTGAAACAAACGCCTTAACCGATTAAAAGAGACTGGAATGATTGACGGACTGACTGAATCAGAACTCTACGCCCCCATTGAGTGGCAGGATGACTCCGCGGACTATCAGGACATTCTGTATCACACCTCGCGGGAAGGCATTGCCCGCATTACCATCAACCGCCCCGAGGTGCGCAACGCCTTTCGCCCGCAAACGGTCAATGAAATGGCCCAGGCGTTAAACCGCGCCCGTCATGACAGCGCCATCGGCGCCATTCTACTGACGGGCGCCGGTGATAAAGCGTTCTGTTCCGGCGGCGACCAGCGCATTCGTGGCGATTACGGCGGCTACCAGGACGAAGAGGGTACCCATCACCTCAACGTGCTGGATTTCCAGCGTGATATTCGTACCTGCCCCAAGCCAGTCGTCGCCATGGTGGCGGGCTACGCCATCGGCGGTGGCCACGTGCTGCACCTGATGTGCGACTTGACCATTGCCGCCGATAACGCGGTATTTGGCCAGACCGGCCCCAAGGTTGGCTCGTTTGATGGCGGCTACGGGGCCTCTTATCTGGCCCGTATCGTGGGTCAGAAAAAGGCTCGGGAAATCTGGTTTCTGTGCCGTCAGTATAGCGCCGCCCAGGCCCTCGACATGGGGCTGGTCAACCATGTGGTGCCGCTTGCCGAGCTCGAAAAAGAGAGTGTTCGCTGGTGCCGCGAAATGCTCCAGCACAGTCCCATGGCGCTTCGCTGCCTGAAAGCTGCGCTGAATGCCGACTGCGACGGCCAGGCGGGGCTGCAGGAACTGGCCGGCAACGCCACCATGCTCTACTACATGACCGAAGAGGGGCAGGAGGGGCGTAACGCCTTCAACGAAAAACGCCGCCCGGACTTTTCCCGCTACCCGCGTAACCCCTGATGCAGTTGGCGCTTTACCGCTACTCCCTCCCGTTGCGCCAGCCGCTGATGTTTAAAGGGCATAGGCTCAAGAGCCGGGAAGGGCTGCTGATTTCCATCAATGGGCAGTGGGGCGAGGTCGCGCCGCTGCCTGGCTTCTCGATGGAAACCCTGGCGCAAGCAGAAGCGGAGAGCCTTGCCTGCCTGGCTGCATTAAAGCGCGGCGACACCACCTGCCCGGCGCTACCGTCGGTGCAGTTTGGGTTCGACTGCGCCCAGCGCGCGTGGCCTGCCAATCTTCCTGACCCTTTGCCAGCCTATCCGCTGCTTCAGGGCACGCCTGCGTCACTGATGCAGTCTCTTTCCGCCCCCCATTGGCAGGCGTCGCCGCCGAAAAGACTCAAGCTCAAGGTGGCACGCTACGCCATGGCAGAGGAACTGGCGCTGATTAAACAGCTTGGCAAGCGCTTCCCCACCACCCAACTGATTCTGGATGCCAACGCTGGCTGGACACAGGAAGAGGCCCAGCGCTTCTGCGAGCAGCTAACTCTGGAACAGATCGACTACCTGGAAGAGCCTTGTGCTAGCTTTGCTGACACGATCGCGGTCGCGGAAGCCACCGGGGTGAACGTGGCGCTGGATGAAACGCTTTCCCGCGGAGACGCGTGGCAATGCCACCCGCAGCTAAAAGCGCTGGTCATCAAACCCACGTTAATCGGTTCGCTAAATGCCTGCGAAGCACTCGTTCAGCGAGCAAGCGAAGGCAACCTGCGCGTGGTGATTTCCTCGAGCTTTGAATCCGACCTGGGCCTTGGCCTGCTGGGCCGGTTAGCCAGCCAGTGGGCGCCCAATGAGCCGCCGGGGCTTGATACAGGCCACTGGCTTACCGCGCGTGTTACCCATGTCTTGGGCGAAGTAATGACACACTCACTGCGCTGTATCTATCGGACCTCGTCGTTATAAAACCCTCATAGCTATCAACAGGAGCACTCAGCGTGATCGATACCTGCCCCATACACGTCTGGGCTAAAGAGACCCCTGAGAAAATTGCCATAGAGGCTGGCTCTGTATGCCTTGATTATCGCACGCTCGATCGCCGCGTAGCGTCGTTAGCACAGCAGTTGGCGCGGCAAGGGTTCGTGCCCGGGGATCGGCTAGTGGTTCCCGCCAAAGGCTCGCTTGATTCCTTGCTGCTCGCCTGGGCTTGCCTACGCGCAGGGCTGATTTTCTGTCCGCTCAATCCCGCGTTTCCCGTAACCCAGCAGTTGGGTCTGGCCAAGCGACTTCAGGCTGATCGCGTCTGCCAGCCGGAGAGTGACCATGCTTATCCCTCGGAGCTTGTGCCGGTCATTCTCGATTTTCTCTCAGAAGCCGAGGTGAGCTCGTCGTCGGTGCTTGATGGTAACCAGCTGTGCAACACGATCTTTACCTCCGGCTCCAGCGGTACGCCCAAGGCGGTGCTCCATCGTGTGGGCAATCATCTGGCGTCGGCGCGTGGCTCGGCGTCGTTTATCCCCGTCGATCAGGACAGTGGCTGGCTGCTTTCGCTGCCGTTATTTCATATCGGTGGCTACGCAATCGCGTTTCGCGTCTTTCTCGCCGGCGGGCGGGTGATTCTCGATGATGCGCCGCCTACATTGGCGGCGCGTCTTGAGCAGCAGTCGATCACCCATCTTTCACTGGTGCCCACCCAGCTTTGGCGGCTGTTGCAAGCGGGTTTTACACCCCAGCGCACGCAGTTGCGCGAACTGCTGCTGGGTGGCGCAGCGATTCCCGCGCCGCTGGTGGCCAGGATGACCTCGCTGGGGCTCACACCGAAGGTCAGCTATGGGCTCTCCGAGATGGCCAGCCAGGTGTGCACCGGTATCCCGGCAGCACCTGGCGTTGTGGGCGCGCCGCTACCGGGACGCGAGGTAAGAGTGGCCGACGGAGAGATACAGGTGCGGGGTGACACCCTGTTCAGCGGCTATCTGAATGAGGGCGTGGTTGATGCGGCCCTCAACGACGAAGGCTGGTTTGCCACGCGCGACAAGGGGCATTTTACTCCGCAAGGCGCGCTGGTAGTGGAGGGGCGGCTCGATAACGCCTTTATTTCCGGTGGTGAAAATATCCAGCCGGAAGCTATTGAACAGCGCCTGGTCGATCATCCCAGCGTTGCTCAGGCATTGGTTGTCGCAGTGCCCAGTCGCGAGTGGGGCGAGCGACCAGTGGCGTTTATCGATTGGCACAATCAGGCCGTATCGGAACGCACGCTAGGTGCCTGGGTACGCGACGCACTACCCGGCTTCATGGTGCCGGATGCTTGGCTTGCCTGGCCTGAGGGCGTGGGGTTCAAACCCTCGCGCAAGCAGTTTGCCGCCAAGGCGCGGGCGGCGCTTGAGCCAGCCGAAAGAGTTGGCGAGCAAAGAGCTACGACTTATGGCTTATGACTGACGGCTGTCATCAAATTTACGCGTGACCGAAGGTAAGTTTGTGGATAGGGTATGATTAAATCGAGCAAAACGAGCGAGTACACGAAGAGTGGATAGGCTTCCCGTAAAGTGGTCGGCTCTAGATAGATCAGACAGTTACGGATCGCGTGCGGCTGCATAACACCGATAAACGCGCCGGCGCATTTATTTGTGTTATATGGATGGGCATATAATCACTGTTATGCAGCCGGCACGATAATCACTATTATGCGATAG
This sequence comes from Vreelandella sulfidaeris, assembly GCF_042429665.1. Taxonomy (GTDB): domain Bacteria; phylum Pseudomonadota; class Gammaproteobacteria; order Pseudomonadales; family Halomonadaceae; genus Vreelandella. The sequence continues at coordinate 559,597 of NZ_JBHMAC010000013.1, forward strand.
CCTGAAGATAGGGAATATATGCTCGAAGAAATGACAGAAATATTTAAGGAAACAAACAAGCGTTTCCTTGAAAGTGAAGAGAGTAATATCATGCTCGGTGTAGCGGAGCGCAATCTGTGCGGAGCGATGATGCTTCATATGCGCAGAGTCTTAGATGGAACTGCATATGAAAAGTATCACGTTGATGTAGAGTACAACCGAAATGAAGGCGGGCGCCTAAAGACAATCGTCAACGGAAAAGAAACCCCAATTCCGATAACTTGTGATCTTATCGCTCACAGCAGAGGGGAGAACATAGAACAAGATAACCTAATTGCTATTGAAATGAAGCGTAATAGTCACCCCAAGTCAGAAAAAGACAAAGACAAAATACGACTTAAATGCCTCACTAGAGACAGCTATGACAACCTTTGGTCTTATGATGGTAAAACTTTTCCAGAGCATGTATGCCGATATATTTTAGGGGTTTACTACGAGCTCAATGTCGATCAGCGTAAAGTTAGCATTCATTACTATGCAAAGGGTAAACATATTAACCAGTATGACGTCACTTTCTAATTTCATTGCTAAAATGCATAACAAGGCGCTGCTGCCGGACAAATTTTCCGCTGCGCTCCAAACCTGCTGCAGAGCGCGGCGTTAGGCAGTATCAATATGCACCAATATTCTCTTAGGTTTTTCTTCTCTCCTGGCAGCAACGTCTGTCTTTGGGCTGGAAACGAGGTAACCCAGCAGAGGTGGGATTATCCGGTAGAGTCGTGTTCTCTTCCGGTGCCGGAAAATACTTGGCGCTATGCTCTCTACCTTTGCGCATGGTACGACACCAGTATTGATTGGAGCTATCCGCCAAACCCATTGCGCTGGGACGCTAGTGAGCAAAAGTGCTTCAATGCCGCATGCCAACAATTTTTACTGCAGCTAAGCAAAGAGCTAGGGCCTGACTTTGCAATCACTGATGAGTCAGAAACTGCCTAACAAGGCCATTAAGTTTGCTCCCTGCGGTCGCCGGACACTCGTACCTCGCGCCGTTTATGGCGGGCGTTATACAGAACCATCGGAGATCTGAATGTTTGGAGAAGTTGGCTTTTCGCCATGGGTAAATTGGAAGAGTAGAGCCGAGGTCATTGGGAGAAAGAAGCCTGGAGTCTACTTCATCGCTCGCAGCAAAAAAGAGCCGGAGGACTTCCGGGTTAACAATGGCAGTATTATCTACATAGGTGAAACAACCAGCCAAACACTCGGGGATCGTCTTAGGCAATTCAACACGTCAGCGTTTAACGTGAAGCCTGGACATTCAGGCGGCAACACCTTCAGAGCAACGATGTCTCATGACACTGATGCATCTATGCTATGGGTAGCCGCTTGCCCTGTAGAGATGGGCGAAGTGTACACATCAGCTTACATTAAGTATTTGGAACGTCGGCTCATTTGGGAATACGTTTGCACTTACGGGTGTCTTCCGCCGTGCAACACTCAGTAGGCTTTCGGTATAACAAGTTGCTGCACGCGGATAAATTACTCGCTGCGCTCCTAATTTGCCGTTGAGCAAAGCGTTATATTGAATGAGGTGTATTAGTTGCCCTTTACAGAGATGCAAATCCTTTATTGCCAAGTTTTTGCCGCTGCCTTCATGGGCTGGGACTATTTCATGCCGCAAAGGTGTCGCCAATGGCTGGACGAACGTGCTAATCGGTATTTTGGTGGGGTGCAAAGAAATGTGGACAAAGATATAGGTGACGCTTTTCAATTTCTGATCGAAAACAGATTTAAAGTGCTTGTTTCGATAATCTTTCTGCTTTTAGGTTATGGCTCACTTAAGTTAGGCAGTTTTTACGCTGGTCATTTTTCAGCGGAAGTAGGGTTCTTCTCTGGCCTCGTATTTCTCTTTTTTAGCGCGGGCGGGTTTTTGACGTTAATGAATGTTTTGATACAGCTGGCGGTTCCCTTTGGCGCAGGGGGGCTTTTTCGGATTTTCACCACATTCCTTACTCGCACAGAGAAAGGCCCCATCGCCGGTATCGGTTTTTTAGCCCTATTAGTTTCCTTTGCGATGCGGTATGCGAACCAAACATCAATATAACCAATGCAGGCACGGCGACGCCTACTACATTGCGCCTACGGCTCCATTCCGTAGGCGCGCATGCTGCAAGCGTTAAGTGGCTAATCGTAGCTGCAATTAAACATTGAAGGAGGAAGCAAAATGTCAAAGGAAAGTCAGATAACTCAATGGCTTAAAGAACACACGAATTTTTCGTGGACGCGCACTAGCGGGGACTCTCCGGCAGTTAAACGAGATCGTCTTTTCATCAATCGAAGCGAAGGTTATGAAATCAGGGACTTTATCCTCCAGTACTACGATGAGTGCAATCTTGAGCATAAGTCCGAGAACTACGAGATTACCCTGAAAAAGATCATGGGGTACCGAAAGGGCGAGAAGGTCAAAACTGAAGACCTACTAAATCATTTAAAAAGCAAACTGAAATAGTGGCCCATCGCCACTTAACAAGGCCAGGCACTGAGACGTCTACTACATTGCGGCTTCGCCTCCATTCCGTAGCCGCGCATGCTGGCTGGCGTTAGGCACTGAACATGGATCAGCTTCTGAACTTAGCAGACGATAGGTTGATAAACGGCTGCATCTATTGTGGAGGGGCGGCTGATACACGTGATCATGTTCCTTCACGTATCCTCCTTGATCCTCCTTACCCAGAGAACTTACCGGTTGTCGGTGCGTGCAAAACGTGCAACCAAAGATTCTCCAAGGATGAACAATACCTTGTGTGTCTTTTGGAAGCTGCGCTAGCCGGGTCTACAGATCCTGGTGAAATCAAAAGAGCATCTGTTGCGAGGGCTATGAAACGATCGCCCGCGTTGAGAGCCCGAATTGAATCTGCAAAAACAACCTGGCACAACCGTACTGTTTTTATTCCTGAGGAAGATAGGGTAAAAAATGTAATGTTAAAACTGGCTCGCGGACATGCTGCTTTTGAGCTTAGTCAACCCTGTACCCAAGAGCCAGACCATTATTGGTGCGGAGCGCTGGAAACACTACCTGAAGAGCAGCGCGAGGGGTTCGACGCGGTACATATTCAACAGCTTTTCGGCGAAATTGGCTCCAGAAATATACAGCGCATGTACGCTGTTGAAGTAACTTTGCAGTCGGAGTCAGATGGCCAAAAGAAAATGCAAGTGATGGTAAACGATTGGGTCGAAGTTCAAGAAAGTAACTATCGCTATCTGGCAATTGACGATATCAATGGGGTAATAATCAGGATTGTTATTTCCGACTATTTGGCCTGCGAAGTCGCCTGGAAAATTTATGCCTAACAATCGCAGGCACGGCGACGGCTTCTCCATTGCGTCTTCGCCTCCATTCCAAAGCCGCGCATGCTGCGGACGTTAAACACAGAACAAAGAGAGATGTATGGAATCGAATCGTTGGTGGGAGTTTTACTTTATCCGTTACTTTGTCGGATCAGTGCTGGGAAGTTTGGTCGTTATGGCTCTCGCTTTTCATCCCGAGTCTTCGCTCTCCCATGTCATATCTAACTTATTTGATTTCGATGATGCGAGCCTACTCAAGCTAAAAAGTGATCATTTTTGGGTTATTTTGGGATTCGGAGTCGCTTTCTGTTATATAGCTAGCGCGCCGATTCTTGTGATGCACGTTTTGCGAGCCCATATTAACTTTAGAAATAATGCTGACATGAGTCTGGGCGCATGGGGTTTGCGTTTGATTATTTTTTTAGTTTCCGTAGGCATTGTTTTGAAAATTCACTGGGGCGACTATCTGAGAATAGTATTTTTCATTGGTTATGCGTTAGTGGTCACTTTCCAGCTTGCTTTGTTAGTACCAGCAATTTTCCGAAAATTCGATAGAGTATTTTTATTCTACAAAAAGTTAGCTAATGACAGGGCGAAGGATGAAAAAACTAGAAAGGAATTTGTCGAGTCATACAGGCATTTGAGAGAGCACGGAAATGCATTTCTTATTATTTTTTGCGAGCTTATATTAGGTTGTGCGCTCTTTGTGTCAGGTAGTTTGTCTGAGGCTATTATAGTGATAATGATATGGCTCGGCCCAACATTACCAGTATGGTTTATAGGATCTTCTCTAGAGACCAAAATTGAAGATGTTTAACAAGGCCATTAAGTTTGTTCCGGGCCTTTGGCCCTCAACCGGACGTCCTTATCAGGGCGCCGCTTATGGCTGGCGTTAGTATCTTATGTATAATTCTGTTCCTTGTTTTCCGCTTTTTTACGTTGTCTTACCGTGCTTGCCAATCTTCTATTTAAAAAACGCCATCGAACTCCCTTTCCGTACGTGATATCGCAACGGTGAACGCACCGTATTCTTTAAAATGCCGATAAGCGTTTCGTCATCAATGATGCTCAGAGTGTGGGCACCAGCCGACGTCACCCCCTCTAACAACTGCGCCGCATGCAACACCTTCCTATCCTGATACTTATCCGCGACCAAATGAAGCCTTGGCGACAAGCGTTTGCCGCCAAGGAGTGGGAAGTGCAGTGAGACGTGTAGCGGCGCTGCCTATTGCTATTCTTATTCTGCCGGGCCCGCAGCATTCAGCATGGCGTGGAACAGGACATTACAGCCAGCGTGAACATGCTCAGGGGTGGCGCTCTCAATTTCGTTGTGGCTGATGCCATCCTTACAGGGAATAAAAATCATGGCAGCGGGGGCAACACGCCCAACAAACATCGCATCGTGGCCCGCCCCACTGATGATATCCATGTGCGATAGGTTGAGCTTCTTTGCCCCTTCGCGCACGGCATCGACGCACGCTTTATTGAAGTATTCAGGCGCAAAGTTAGCCGTAGGTTCCAAGTGGTACTCAAGGCCGTGGCGCTGACAAATCTCCTCAATAGCATCGCTGATTGCCTGCCCCATTGTCTCCAGCGCGTCTGGTTCCCAGTGACGCATATCCAGGGTCATCTTTACCTGACCAGGGATTACATTGCGCGAACCAGGGTGGAGCGCCATATAGCCGACCGTGCCACGCCCATGCGGGTGGTGCTCATGAGCAATCCGGTTAAGCGCTTGGGTGACTTCAGCCGCGCCCATCATGGCGTCCCGACGCAAATGCATCGGGGTAGGGCCCGCGTGGGCTTCAAGCCCGGTCAGGGTTAAATCAAACCACTTCTGACCTAAGCCTCCGATCACCACACCAATCGTGGTGTCGGTGTCTTCCAGAATGGGACCCTGCTCAATGTGTGGCTCAAAATACGCTTTGATCTCATTGGGCGAGACACTATCGGTGCCGCGGTAGTGGATAGCATCGAGGGCATCGCTAACCGTGATGCCCTCGGCGTCGGTGCGCGCCATCATGGCATCAAATTCCAGCTCGCCGGCAAACACGCCGGAACCCATCATGCAAGGTGGAAAGCGGCAGCCCTCCTCGTTGGTCCAGGCCACCACTTCGATAGGGGATTGGGTGGTGATGTTGTGCTGGTTGAGGGTGCGAATCACCTCCAGTCCAGAGAGCACACCAACACACCCGTCATACTTGCCGCCAGTGGGCTGACTATCCAGATGGCTGCCTGCCATCACCGTTTTTGCACCAGGATCGCTACCTTCACGCCTTGCGAAGATATTGCCCATATTGTCGATACGAATCGTACAGCCTTCGGCACGACACCATTGAATAAACAGGTCCCGCCCCTGGCGATCCAGGTCGGTGAGTGCTTGCCGGTTCACACCGCCTTTGGCAGTGGCGCCGAGCTTGGCCATTTCCATCAGCGATTCCCAAAGGCGATCACTATCGGTACGTAGGTCGGCAGTGTCGATGGTCGGTTCAGCAAACGAGTTCATGGGCATTCCTTATGAGTAAGCACAGGTAACGCTGGCGGCATCCCGGTGTTACTGCTTATGGTTAGCGCTTGTTTTTATGATGTGGCTACTTGCCAGCGTAGAGATAAACAGCCATGTATTACGTATAGATTATCTAACGTGAACAATAGGAAAGTCTGATTTTACAAACGTGGCCGCTGGCGCATGCTGCGGAAATGCCCAATTGCAATGGAGCGCGACATCATGTTTGGTTTAAACAACACGACAACTCCACCATCAGCTGCGCACGTGGCTGAAGACGAAAAAAGTGCCTCAGGCACTAGCCTTAACCAGCACTACTGGATGCCGTTTAGCGCCAACCGTGACTTTCACGCCAATCCACGGGTGATTGCCGGGGCACAAGGGCGCTATTACATCGACGATCAGGGCCGCAAACTGTTCGATTCGCTCTCGGGCCTTTGGACCTGCGGTGCGGGGCATAATCGTGACGAAATCCAAAAAGCCGTGGCGGCGCAGCTCGGAACGCTCGACTTTGCTCCCGGTTTTCAGATTGGCCACCCGCTGGCGTTTAAGCTGGCGGAGAAGATTGCCAGCCTCACGCCTGCCGGCCTGGATCATGTGTTCTTTACCAACTCCGGGTCAGAGGCGGCCGACACCTCAGTCAAAATGGCCAAGGCTTACTGGCGATTGAAAGGTAAACCCGAAAAGACCCGCATGATTGGTCGCGCCAAGGGCTATCACGGGGTGAACATCGGCGGCACCAGCCTGGGGGGAATCGGTGGCAACCGTAAGCACTATGGCCAATTGATGGATGTAACGCACCTGCCGCATACCCTACAGGCTGGCCATGTCTATACCCAAGGCCAAGCCGATACCGGTGCTGAGCTTGCCGATGCGCTGCTGGATCACATTGCGCTGCACGATGCTTCCACCATTGCGGCGGTGATTGTCGAGCCGATGTCCGGTTCGGCGGGGGTGATCGTGCCGCCCAAAGGTTATCTAGACCGTCTGCGCGAAATCTGCACCGCCCACGACATTCTGTTGATTTTTGACGAAGTGATTACCGCCTTTGGGCGCAGCGGTGCGACCACCGGTGCGGAGGCCTTTGGCGTGACGCCGGATATCATGAACGTGGCCAAACAGATCACCAACGGTGCCATTCCAATGGGTGCGGTGATCGCCTCCGGCGAAATTTTCGACACCTTTATGCACGCAGGTGGCCCACAGCATGCGGTTGAATTCACCCATGGCTACACCTATAGCGCCCATCCCGTGGCATGTGCTGCCGGGCTCGCCGCGCTTGATTTAATGGAGCGTGAACACTTCACGGCCCAGGTCAGCGCCATTGCGCCTACCTTTGAGCAAAAGCTTCACGCTCTGAAAGGTCGCCAGCATATCGTCGATATTCGCAACTACGGCTTGGCCGGCGCCATTCAGTTAACGCCGCGTGACGGCGATCCGACGATTCGTCCTCGCGATGCCCACATGGCGCTCTGGGAAGCCGGGTTTTACGTGCGTTATGGCGGCGACACACTACAGTTTGGTCCTCCCTTTGGCACCACCGAGGCTGAGCTGGAACGTCTGTTCGATGCAGTGGCGAGCACCCTGGATTCATTGGCATAAGCGTCGTTGGCATAACCTACTGACAACATCATTAGAGAGTCTGATCATGAATATTGTTTCCCACCTGATTAACGGTGAGTTAGTCGACAGCCAGCACACCCTGGAGGTGACCAATCCCTCCACAGGTAACGTGATCCGACAGGTGGCGAATGCCAATGCCGCCGACGTGGAGAGCGCCATTGCCGCCGCCCAAGCAGCCTTTCCCGCCTGGCGCGATACGCCACCCGCCAAACGTGCTCAGGTGATGTACCGCTTTAAACAACTGCTCGAAGATAACGCGCATCGCCTGGTACAGCTGGTGAGCGAAGAACACGGTAAAACCCCGGAAGATGCCATGGGGGAACTCAAACGTGGCATCGAGAACGTCGAGTACGCCTGCGGTGTGCCGGAACTCTTGAAAGGTGAGTACTCACACAACGTGGGCCCGGGCATTGATGCATGGTCCAATTTTCAGCCTCTGGGCGTGGTCGCGGGCATTACGCCGTTTAATTTTCCTGCCATGGTGCCGCTGTGGATGTACCCCATGGCGATCGCCTGCGGTAACACCTTTATCCTCAAACCCTCCGAAAAAGACCCCTCGGCAGCCATGGCGGTGGCAGAACTGCTTAAAGACGCCGGGTTGCCTAACGGCGTGATGAACGTGGTGCACGGTGGCCGCGAAGCGGTGGAAACGCTGTTGGATGCCAAGGCCGTTAAAGCCATTTCGTTCGTTGGCTCAACGCCTGTAGCAGAAGCGATTTATGCCCGGGGGACTGCGGCGGGCAAGCGCGTTCAGGCGTTGGGTGGGGCCAAGAATCACGCTGTAGTGCTGCCGGATGCCGACCTGGAAAACGCCGCGAATACCTTGATGGGGGCGGCATTTGGTAGCTGTGGCGAACGCTGCATGGCGATCTCGGTAGCCGTATGTGTCGGTGACCAGACGGCAGATCGTTTGGTTGACACCATGCTGCCGAAAATCGCTCAGTTGAAAGTGGGGCCCGGCACTAAACAGGATCTGGACATGGGCCCGCTAGTGACAGCCGAGCATCGGGACAAAGTTCTCAGCTTTATCGAAGACGGTGTCAACGCGGGGGCATCGCTGGTCGCCGATGGCCGTGGGCTGACCGTTGCAGGTCATGAAGAGGGGTATTTCGTGGGTGGTTGTCTGTTCGATAACGTTACCCCCGAGATGCGCATTTACCAGGAAGAAATTTTTGGTCCGGTGCTTTGCGTGGTGCGGGTCGGCAGCCTCGACGATGCCATGCAGCTCATCAATGACCACGAGTACGGCAACGGCACCTGCCTGTTCACCCGCGACGGCGAAGCTGCCCGCCGCTTTACTGACGGTGTCGAGGTCGGCATGGTCGGGGTCAACGTGCCGTTGCCGGTGCCCGTTGCCTACCATAGTTTTGGCGGCTGGAAACGCTCGCTGTTTGGCGATCTGCACGCTTACGGGCCTGACTCGGTGCGCTTCTATACCCGCCGCAAAGCCGTTTCCCAGCGCTGGCCATCGACAAGTGAAGCCACGCGGGCCGAGTTCTCGTTCCCTGCCAATCAAAGTTGACGTCCTGGCGTAACTAGGACATCTTCTCAGCACCATCGCCAAGCGATGGTGCTTTTTTTTGGCTAATGGTCGGTGTGAAGGGACGAGAATAGCGTGGCGAGAACCCAGGACGAAATTCGGCAAACCAACGTCAAAAAGATTCTCCAGGCGGCTGAACAGCTGTTTGCCGAAAAGGGCTATGCTGGCGCCTCCATGGGGGAGATCGCCCAACTGGCCGACCTTCCAAAGTCCAATGTGCACTATTATTTCTCGACCAAAAAAACGCTATATCAGGATGTCTTGCTGGAGCTTCTGGAAGTGTGGAAGCAGGACGCGCTCTGTTTTGAGCTCTACGATGATCCACGCGTGGTGCTCTCCACCTATATTCGCGCCAAGATGAGCCACTCGCGTAACCGCGCGCACGGCTCCAAGGTATGGGCCGCCGAAGTCATGCAGGGGGCGCCGATTCTCAAGGAGCGCCTGCGCGATAACCTTTACGAATGGGCCAAGCTCAAAGAGTCGAAAATTCGTGAATGGGTGGCGTCAGGCCAGATCAACCCCGTCGAGCCTTCTTACCTGCTCTATATGATCTGGGCATCCACTCAACATTACGCCGACTTCGACTACCAAATCTGCCTGCTCAATGACGATCAGCCCCTGGATGACCTTCAGTTTGAAAAAGCCGTGCAGTCGGTGACATCAGTGATCTTGAGAGGGATTGGGCTCACGGCGTGAGTAGTGCTCAACGACTGAGCAGTACGGAGGTAGCAAACTGGTGTCGCTTCTATCGCCCTCGTTTTTCCCCATGTTACATGGGGTGGTACTTTCCTTCGGTTATATTTTGCCTCTATGCTTTATAGAAGATGTGATTGACGTACACTTACATTTTCTTACAGATAAAGTGCAAAGGAGTGTTTCATGACCGATATAGCCGCGTTACTTGGCAAAGACGCCGACAGTTTGCTAAACCACACATGCCAGGGTATTCGCCGCGATAGCCTGCATCTGCCGGGGCCAGACTTCATCGACCGGGTCATGATCGATAACGACCGCAGCCCAGCGGTGCTGCGTAATATGCAAAACTTCTTTAACCATGGTCGCTTGGCAGGCACCGGCTACCTTAGCCTGTTGCCGGTAGATCAGGGTATTGAGCACTCGGCGGGCGCTTCTTTTGCACCTAATCCGCGCTACTTCGATCCGGCCAATATTGTCGAGCTGGCGCTCGAAGGCGGCTGTAACGGCGTGGCCTCGACTCTTGGCGTGCTGTCGTCGGTGGCGCGTCGCTATGCGCATAAGATTCCGATGATGCTGAAGCTGAATCACAACGAAACGCTGAGCCATCCGGCGATATACGATCAAACCATGTTTGCCGAAGTAGAGCAGGCGCACGATATGGGCTGCGTTGCGGTAGGCGCGACGATTTACTTTGGCTCCCATGAGAGCCGTCGGCAGATCATGGAGATTAGCGAGGCCTTCGAACGGGCCCACCAGTTAGGCATGGTGACGGTATTGTGGGCGTATCTGCGTAACCCCGCTTTCAAGCAGGACGGCATCGATTATCACGTGTCTGCCGACCTCACCAGCCAAGCTAATCACATGGCCGCCACCCTCAAGGCGGATATCGTCAAACAGAAGCTGCCTGAGAATAACGGCGGCTACACGGCGGTCGGTTTTGGTCATACTCACGATAATGTGTATAACGAGCTGACCACTGACCATCCTATTGATCTGGCCCGCTATCAGGTCGCCAACTGCTTTATGGGGCGTGCCGGGTTAATCAACTCCGGTGGCGGTTCCAAAGGCCACTCCGATCTCGGTGAAGCGGTGCGTACCGCGGTCATCAATAAACGTGCCGGTGGTATGGGATTGATTTCAGGACGCAAGGCGTTTCAGAAGCCGATGCAGGAAGGCGTTGATCTGCTGAACGCGATTCAGGATGTCTACCTCTCCAAAGACGTAACGATTGCCTGATAGCAGCGAGCACTATTGTCGTTAGAAGTGCTGCTAGAAGTGCTACTAAAAAGCGCTGCTAAAAGGGGCGTTTAACAACACACATAACGCTATTGATGTGTTGTTAGTGCGCCCCTTCCCATCATTACCGCATGGCCACTCACCCTCACCAATCCAGGCGCAATGGGCCCGTTGGCGGCGGTATAGATCACGCTTGGCCGCTCCATCTCGACACCTTGATGAATCCGACAATGCAATGCGTTGGATTGCTTATCGGCTAAATAGCCGGTGAGTGCCGCCGCCGCGCTGCCGGTAGCCGGGTCTTCGCATAAACCATGCTCTCTTGAGAACATCCGGCTGCGAAGCACTGTTTCAGCATTATCCGTTGTCTCAATCACATACAGGTATACCTGTTCGGCACTGCTGGATGCCACGGCTTTTGCCCACACGGCTTCGGATATCCGTATGTTTTGCAGGGCTGCCAGGTCGCTCAACTGAATAAGATGAAAAGGCAGGCCGCAGGAGGCAATCACCGGGTCGCCCATCACCTGATGGCGCTCGAGGCCGAGTAGTGTCGCTGCGCTGGCGTGATCAAGCGTTCTAGTAGTCAATGTGACCGGCTGGGCGGTGGTAAACGTTGCCCTTTCTTGTTCATAGCTTATCGCCAACTTGCCCACGGGTGGTTGCAGAATGAGCGTTTGCTGCTTATCAACCAGGCCGAGTTCGGCGAGTAGCTGCGCGGTACCCACGGTGGGGTGCCCGGCAAACGGCAGTTCTTGAGTCGGCGTAAATATCCGCATCGGGTAGTGGTGCGGCGCTTTTGCAGCACCTAAAAATACCGTTTCGGCGAGATTCAATTCCTTAGCCAACGCCTGCATGGTGCTGGTTTCAAGCCCATCGGCGTTGAGGAAAACAGCCAACTGATTGCCGGTAAATGGCTGGTGGGTAAACACGTCCAGTAAATAGTATTCAGCGGTTTTCATACGGACCTCCTTCAGAGGGGGAGTGTTTCCAAAATGCTTTACGGCCCTCATTTTTTGCCTGCTCGCGGCTGATGCCGATATCTTTCAGCAACCTGTCATCGAGGGTCATTAGATCACGACGGCTGCGACGATAGTGGCGGTACTGTCTTAGTTGGTGGCCCAATTGATAGCGAAGCTGAGTGAGGCTGAAGCGTGGCATGGCGATCCCTCCGGTAGAGTGCCTACTTAGGTTACTCAGTTCGCTATTTGTGATACAGATATAGGAATATATATTTAAACGATACAGATGGTCTGATTGATCTCTCTGTATGCCCATCAAACGACCAACTGTATTGCTTGCATAGAGGAAGCGTTATGACGCGCTATGAGACAGTCGCCACTGTATTGCGTGAGCGCATTGAGCACGGTATTTATCGCGAGGGCGATCGCCTGCCCTCCATTCGTGCCGTTTGCCAGGAGATGGAGGTCAGCATATCGACCGCGCAGGAGGCTTACCGACAGTTGATGGATGTCGCGCTGATCGAGTCGCGACCCAAGTCGGGTTACTTCGTGCTGCCAAGCCGAGCGCCGTCAGTACTGCCGTCGGTGTCTCGTCCGGCTCAGCGGCCGCTGGATATTTCTCAGTGGGACCAGGTGCTGGAACTGGTGGCGACTCAGCGCGACGATAACCGGCTTCTATTGGGGCGCGGTGTGCCCAATCTTGAGTATGAGACGTTGCGGCCGCTGTCGAAAATTCTGGCAGGACTGCATCGTGGTACTGATTTAAACGGCTTTAATTACGACAAGCTAATCGGTAGCCCTGAACTGCGCCAGCAGGTGGCCAAGCTTGCGGTTGCTTCCGGCTGTTTGCTGCATCCCGATGATATCTTGGTAACTACCGGCTGCCAGGAGGCGCTTTCTATTGCATTGCGTACCCTCACCCAGCCCGGTGATGTGGTGGCGGTCGATTCGCCCAGCTTCTACGGCACCATGCAGATTCTCAAAGCCAATGGCTTAAAAGCACTGGAGATACCCACCGACCCGCAAACCGGGATCAGTCTTGAAGCACTAGAGCTGGCGCTGGAGCAGTGGCCGATCCGCGCCATTCAGGTAACACCGACCTTCAACAATCCGTTGGGTTACACCATGCCCGAAGCACGCAAGCGGGCACTGTTTCAGCTTGCTCAACGCTTCGATGTGGCGATTATCGAAGACGATATCTACGGCGACTTGTCGTTTACTCAGCCACGTCCGCCTACTGTGAAGTCTTTCGACGACGATGGCCGAGTACTGCTGTGCAGCGGTTTTTCTAAAACGGTAGGCCCAGGGCTGCGGGTGGGGTGGATGGCGCCTGGGCGCTACCGCGATCAGGCGCTGCACATGAAGTATGTTTCCACCGGTGCCTCGGCCACGCTGCCGCAGTTGGCTGTGGCGGAGTTTGTCGCCAAAGGCCATTACGAGCGCCACCTTCGCTATGTGGTCCGCCAGTATCAGCGTCAACGCGATCTGATGATCAGTTGGGTACAGCGCTATTTTCCTGAGGGGGCCGGTATCAGCTATCCACAGGGCAGCTTTCTGTTGTGGGTGGAGCTCCCGGCAGCGGTTGACTGCGTACGCCTTAACGAGCGACTGGCCCAGCACCATGTTCACGTGGCGCCAGGTTCGCTGTTTTCCGCTTCAGGCAAGTTTCGCCAGTGCCTGCGCCTTAACTACGCCTTTACCTTGACGCCGAGGATCGAAGAAGCCGTGCGCTTGGTGGGGGCGCTTGCCACCGAGATGGTAGCGCAAGCCCGAGAACACGCTATTACCTAAAATGAGAAAGCCTTTCTTTAACGGCTGATATCGAAATTCAAAATGAGAAATGACAGTGCAAGCAGTGGCTTGGGGATGGCGGACCGCTAGAAAGCAGGTTATGAAGGAAGAAATTTATAAGTTGAGCTTTTTACAGCGGGGCGAACCGCACGAAGGAGATGGTAATGATGTTACGTTCACTAGGATGGTTGGCTGTCGCAACGATGAGTCTCTCGGCAGGGGCTGCCATCGCGCAAACTGGCAAAAGTGCAGATGTCGATGCTCATCCCCAGGTTCCGAGTGAAGTGGCTGCGCAAATGAGTGATACCTGCGCTCTGGTCGGTGAATCACATGGTATTTCACCACAGCACTACTCGAGCGAAGAGATGGGTGGTGATCTATGGCTTACTCCATGTAACGCCGGTGCCTACCAGATTTCCTATGAGGCGATCTATCAGGCCGAGGACACCGCACCACGCAAGCTATTGTTTGCTCAATGGCGTAACGGTAGCTGGACCGGCACAGAGCTGCTCTTCAACCCCACGTTTGACCCCGCCACCGGCGTGCTGAGCGACCAGTACAAGGATCGTGGCGCGGGCGGCTGCGGAGGTGAACGTACCTGGGAGTGGCAGGAAGGTGGCTTTCGCCTTATTGAATACCGCGCCCAGGAAACCTGCCAGAACGAGGCCGGTGAGTATCCCGTTATCTTTGAGGTTGAATGACGCTTTCACGTTTTCCAGTTATGAAAAACGGGTTTGAAAGGCTTGATCTATTGGTACGCAAAGCGACTTGTTAGGCTTCTGCTTCCACTTAGAAGGAGTACGACATGGCCGCTTACTATCTATGCGCGCGTATCCGGGCAACCGATCCTCAACGTCTTCCCGAAACCCGGGAAGCGCTAATGCACTTGGAGGCAGTGACGCAACACGAGCCCGCCTGTTATCAATTTCAGGTATTGGAAGATACGGCGTGTGCAGGAGACTTCTTACTCTGGGAGTGCTGGGAAGGTAAGGAGGGGCTTGAAGCCCACTATCGCGCTCCGCACACTCAGGCGTTACTGAATCAAAAGCTGACCGACATCGTCGAGATTACCGAGCTTGCGCCGCCCATGACGCTTGATCAAAGCGCGTCCTAAACGGTAGCCCCTGAACGTTAATGGTTAAACGTCAGGGAATAGCACGTGTTTATAGCGTCAGATTATGTTGACGTACGTCCAACTGCTCGAGTCGCTGCTTGAGCAGACCAGGGAATCGGCTATACCAAGTCTGATTGAGCGGAGAAGGGTGAGGCAGCGGATAGAGCGTAAAGACCTGTGCCTCGCCCTGATTATCCTCCAGCGTCACCTCAATACTACTTTCAAAGCGATCTTCCTGCTTCCAGAAGGCTTCCAGTCGGTCTCGCTCATCCTTCGAGCGACCTATGCCGAACCACAAGAAGGCTTCGCGTCCCAGTGTGATTAGGCTTCTCCCTTCCCAATGCGAGATCAGCACCTCATTCATCAGAGTGTGAAAGTGGCGCTTGACCTTCATGGACCACGCCTTGTTGCCAATGGGCTTATAGGGCACGGTGTTGATCCAGAAAAAATGCTCGCCTACAGCTTTTGATGCCTCAAAGTCGGGCATTTCCTCGCCATACAGGTGGGCGTAGAGCGCCTTGCGAACCAGTTGCCCGCCAGCGCCGATGAAGGGCTCGCCATGGCGTACCTCATCGCGCCCGGGGTCGCGCCCGAAAAAGCCGATACGCAGGTTGCGTTGGCCAAGACCGATGATCGGATCCAGCGGGTCGCGATCGAAGCGTTTGTAGACCTCGATATCGATCCCTTCGATCTCGGCGGCCAGTGCTCTAAAGCTTTTCTGCTGATGGGGGGTTAATGGCATCTTGCTACTCCCTGTTGCGATCCCATGACCAGTTCAATCGAACCACGCCTGTGACGTCCGCCACAAACACATGCCGACAAAATAGACCGACGTAATGCCCCAGCCCCATAGTGCCCAGGCAGCGTGCTCAGGGCTTGAAAGTATCAGGGAGGTGGCACATACGCACCAGAGCAGCGTGACGGTGATATTGAGCGGCATAAGCGTTTTCACCCGAAACGGGTGAAGAAACTTCATCCGCGTGACGGTAAGAATGGCCAACATCAGGATGGTCGCAAAGGTGAGCCAGGGCGGTAGGTCGAGAATATAAAAACTCGCCGCAGCGATATTCCAGGCGGCAGGAAAACCCACAAAGTAGTTATCCTGGCTTTTCATATTGGTGTTGCAGAAACAGAACATCGAGGACAGCAGAATGGTGAACACCGCCAGCAGCGCAACATTGGGCGGCAGTTCAATAAAATAGTAGATGAAAAGGGCCGGGATAAACGCCCAGGTAAGATAATCGATGACCATATCCAGCGTGGAGCCGTCGAAGTGAGGCAGTATCGTTTTCACCTCGTACTTGCGCGCCAGTGTGCCATCGAAGCCATCGATCAGCATCGCCGCACCCAGCCAGAGCAGGCAGGCGACCGGGTTGTCGTCGATCAGCGCAAGCAGGGCCATGGTGCCCAGCAGTACACCGCTGGCGGTTAATACATGCACACTCCATGCCTTGCATCGTGATGCAGGCGTGTCTGCTGCGTGCGGAGAGAGCGGTTTAGCCACATTAAACCCCGTTGGGAACGTCATGTTCTGTTGCCGTTTGCATGGATAAAGGGTGCCAAACGCTACACTACTATCACGCTATTGTGGAACACGCAGGCAGTTGACTCACTCATAGCATGGCTACTGTTGGGAGTATTAGCTAGTGTCGATTGACGAGTGAGTCATACTGTTTGATTAAGCACGTGCCTGCTTTTCCAACTAGAGCTGAAACGCTTGCCGGGCCTTTTTGTGTGGGGGCTTCTTGTGTGGGGCCGCGTACGTCGCCGCCAAGCTCGACGTGGCGGCGCCCACCTCCACTATTAAAAGGTGATGCTACTGCCCGCCATAGGCGTAAAGCGACCATGGTCAACAATCGGGCCGGTAGGTTGTCCGGCGGGCGCTCCGCCTTGAGGCTCAATACTGACGGCTAAGTCAGCATTGAATAATTGTGCGCGGAGCTCACTGTTGGGTTGGAGACGTTGGCTACCTTGCGTCGGCAGTAAGCCCAATGAGATGGGTGTCCCACCAGCAATTAACCATAATTCGCCAGTCTGATTCCGGCCGACCTGTGAGGGTTGAACCGCCTGCACGATCAGCTCTCCTTGCTGGGTAGCACTAATGATCCAGCCTGGCGTGCGTGCTTCATCCTGGACGACGAACACTGCTTCACCCTGCGGCAGCTTGGTTTTTTCCGCTTGTTGCCAAAGCATGCCCATAGCCAGCGCGATTACTCCAAAACTGGCTGTCATGGTTTGCCATGTAGCTAAGCGCTGCCACCAGGGTAATGGTAAAGCCCCAGTCGCCTGACGGATGCGTTTCCATATCTTTTTAGGGGGTGTCTTGGGGTCAAGCTGTTCGTTGAATAGGTGCAGGTGTTCGCGCCAGCTGTCCACCTCGTTACGCAGGTCATGGCTGACTGCTAGCAACGCTTCAAAGCGCGCTTTCTGATCGCTATCTAAAGCTCCCAGCACATATTCGCCTGCTGCAAGGTGGCGTTCTTCAGGGCTCGTTAAATCCCACTGGTCAGGCATGTTTTCAACCTCTCGAGTCCTCGGCGAATCCAGCTCTTCACACTACCCAGCGGTTGAGCAAGAGTATGGGCGAGCTCGCTGTGTGTGAGCCCCTGAAAATAAACCATTTCCATTAGTTGTCGCTGCTGGCTGTTCAGGGTGCCGAGACAGTCACGTAGACTGTCATGCTGCTGGGCGTGCATGCTTTCATCTTCTGGATCATCGGTGCTTATTACCGCCTCTAACAGATGTTCATCTGTTGATGCATCCTGGGGTTTTTGGCGCCGTAGCCAGTCGATGCCGATATTGCGGGTGAGTGTCGACAGCCAGGTCATTGGCTTTGCTCGCATCGCGTCGTATTGATCAGCAGCATGCCAAATTTTGATGAATACATGCTGTAAGCAATCCTGAGCGGCGCCCTCGTCTCTTACTATACGCAGCAACTGGGCATATAGATGCGTACTAGACGCACGATAGAGGCGTTCGAATGCTTGGTGGTCGCCTTGAGCACAGCCATTGAGCTGCTCAATAAGCGTTGCATGGCATCTAGCATTCAGCATCTCTGCGCAGTAAAACATGCGGCCAGTTTTGATGAGTGTGTCGTTGAAGGCAATAGAGCTGCCAATAGCCTCTAATCAACTTTTTATAAAAAAATGTGCATCCGTTTAAGCATGCAGCACGTAAGTGTTAGTGAGCTTGCATTGTTGAGCCATATTAATGACAACTAGGAGATGCACCGATGAAACTCAAACTTCTTACTGCTAGCCTGTGTGCCGCTGCTCTTTATACTGGCGTTGCTATCGCTGATCACGGCCCTACCACTGTGGGGGGAGCAAGCATGCTTCCCGAACGTAATATCATCGAAAATGCCGTTAACTCTGGTGACCATGAAACGCTCGTAGCGGCAGTAAAGGCGGCTGAACTAGTCGATGTGCTGCAAAGTGAAGGGCCGTTTACCGTATTTGCCCCTACCGATGAGGCGTTTGCAGCCTTGCCTGACGGCACGGTAGATACATTGCTACAACCTGAAAACCAGGAGAAGTTACAGACGGTCCTGACATACCACGTTGTGCCTGGCAATTTAAATCGCGACGCGCTGTGGGAAGACGTCATGGAAAATGACGGCACGGTAGCGTTTCAAACAGTACAGGGCGAATACCTGACTGTTTCACGCAATGGTAATAACTTGATGGTGATGGATGCGCAGGGTAATAGTGCCAACATTACGGTCGTTGATGTTGCTCAGTCGAATGGTGTGATTCACGTCATCGATAGCGTGTTGATGCCATAAATGCTTTGAAACGGGGGCTCTTTAGTTTCCCCGTGACTGCCAGTTCCGCCGCCTGATTTTTCAGGCGGCGGGATTGTTTGTGTTTGAGGGTCGTGTAAATGTTTCGCGCGCGAACGCCGCTTTATGACGAAGGGCGCATCCTTCAGCATGATCGTTCACCAGCCCCATGGCCTGCATAAAGGCAAAGGCGGTGGTGGGGCCAAAAAATTTCCAGCCGCGCTTTTTGAGTTCTTTGGCAAGCGCGATGGATTCAGCTGAGGTGGTCTGGGTTTGGGGGGCCACTAGCGAGTCAGGGTCAGGTTCATAGCGCCAGAAAAAGGCCGCCAGTGAGCCTTCCTGTTTAACCATTTCCTGGGCTCGCTTGGCATTGTTGATTGTCGCTTCGATCTTCCCGCGATGGCGAATGATCCCCACGTCCTGCAATAAGCGCTGTACATCGTGTTCGTTAAAGCTAGCAACGTGATGGAAGTCGAAGTGGTGAAAGGCCGCTCGAAAGTTGTCGCGCTTGTTGAGAATCGTGCGCCAGCTCAACCCCGATTGAAAACTCTCCAGGCACAGCTTTTCGAATAGCCGTTGATCATCCGCCACAGGAAAGCCCCACTCGTTATCGTGATAGGGCAAAAACTCGGGTGCGCCGCCGCACCACTGGCAGCGAGGCTGACCATCAGGGGCAGTAAACAAGCTTGGCATGGGGCTTCCTTCCTTCGTGCAGGCTAAGCCACGCCTGACTGAGCCAGCGACCTGCGCGGTGTAGTTCATCTTCGGGCGCACCGGCATAGCCTAACACCAGCCCGGCGCGTTGTGGTTGGCCTAGATAGTAGCGCGATAAGGGTGAGAGCGTGATGCCCGCCTGGTGTGCCAGCTCGATAAGCCGCTGTTCCTGCGTCTGGTTATCAAGCTCAGCCAGCAGATGCATGCCGGCATGACCTGATGAGAGCGTCAACCCCTTCTCGATGGCCGGGGACAGGGCGTTTCGCAGGCATGCCTGACGCTGGCGGTAGCTGGCTCGCATGCGGGCGATATGACGCGAGAAGAGCCCTTTGGCGATGAACTCGGCCAGCGCCGATTGAACCGGGTAGTTGCCTTCTCTGTGTAGCCGGGCATGGGCAAGTCTGAAAGCATCAGCCAGCGGGTCTGGAAGAACCAGATAACCCAGCCTGAGCCCTGGGTAGAGTACCTTGCTGAACGTGCCGACGTAGATGACGGCAGCTTGGCCTGCTAGCCCTTGAAGCGAGGGAACCGGGGGCGTGTCGTAACGAAACTCGCTGTCGTAATCATCTTCGATAATCCAGGCGCCATGCCTAGCGGCACACTCCAGCAGTGCCAGGCGTCGGGGAACCGGCATAGTGACACCGCAAGGGTACTGATGCGAGGGCGTGACATAGATTAAACGGGGGGATGAGGTTGGGGCGGGGCACAACGCGGGGTTCATACCCTCCTCATCCACCGGCACCGGCGTCACCGTTAATCCAGCAGCCTGAAAAGCCGTTTGCGCACCGCCGTAGCCCGGCTCCTCCATCCAGACGCTTTCGCCGCTGTCAGTTAATAGTTGCACAATCAGTTCAAACGCCTGCTGGGCCCCTTGGGTAATGACGATCTGTTCAGGCCGACAGCGCACTGCGCGGGAGAGGGTCAGGTAATCGCACAGCGCGTCCTTCAAGGCGGGTAAGCCACCCAGCGACTGATAGGAGAACCAGGCGGTATCAGCCTGGTGAAAGTGGCGCCTTAACAGACGCTGCCACTGGGCATGCGGGAAAAGGTCCAGTCCCGGAATGCCGGGAGCGAAAGCATGATAGTGCTGGCTTAATGTTGCGCAGCGGTCAAGCAGCGCCTGTCCTCGGGCTGAGTATTCAACGAGTGCGGTGGCTGGCGGGTCAACGGGAAGCGGCATCGTAGGCAGTTTTGCGACATACAAGCCAGCCCCACGCCGGGAAACAATCAGGCCTTCAGCCTGCAATCGGTCCATGGCCGCCAGTACGGTATTACGGCTAATACTTAGCGCTTGTGAAAGATGCCTTGAAGACGGCAAAGGTACCCCAGCCTCCAGCTCGCCGTGTTGAATCCAGGTACGCAGCGTGCTGTAGAGCTGGTACACCAATGTCATGTCACCGCTGGCGCTGACTCGCAGGGCTAACGCATCAATCAGCCATTCACTAGACGCGGCACGACGCATCACTGGTACCCTCACTATTTTATAAAGTGGCTCTTATGCAGGTACCACTATAACGGCAGACTGTGAATATCAATAACATGACAGGAGAGCCTCATGAGCCATGTTCGGGCCGCCGTACTCAACGATCTGGATGTGCTGACCGTGCTGTTGGATGAGTACCGGCAGTTTTACCAGCAAAAGAGCGACCCTGACGGCGCTCGTCACTTTTTGAGCCAACGCTTCGGGCTAGGGGACGCCTTTATCCTGGTCAGCGAAAACGCGCTCGGCGAGGTAGATGGGTTTGTGCAGCTCTATCCCGGCTTATCCACAGTGGGGTTGAATACGCGCTGGACGCTGAATGATCTGTACGTATCGCCTGACAGCCGCGGCCAAGGGGCTGGCCGGGCCTTGATGCAAGCCGCCGCTCAGCTTGCCCGCGAGCATGGCGTTGCCCGCCTGGTATTGATGACCCAGATAACTAATGAACGTGCCAAAGGGCTTTATGAGTCGTTGGGCTGGCAGCGTAATCATGAGTTTTATAGCTATTTATTAGACGTTTAGAGAGAACTCCATGAGCGAACAATCAAGTGTGTTGGCGTTTCCTCCGGCTGCGCCTTCCCAAATGGCGCAGGCGATGCATGACAAGCTTTGCTATCACACCGATGCCTGGGATGTAGCGCAGGATCTGGCCAATGGCATCGATGAGATTATGGTTATCGATACCCGCAGCTTCGAGCACTACTGCGCGGGACACATTCCCGGCGCGCTCAGTTTGCCGCACAAAGAGATGACGTCAGAAAGGTTCGCCACGCTCGATTCATCGCGGGTATATATCACTTACTGCGATGGGATTGGCTGTAATGGCTCCACCAAAGGGGCGTGGAAGCTTGCCAGTGCAGGCTTCAAGGTGAAGGAGCTGTTGGGCGGGCTAGACTTCTGGCGCCGCGACGGTCACCCCATTCAGGCAGGTGAAGAGCGGGGGAGTGTTTTAAAAACGCCGCTTGCGGGCTGCGGCTGTTAACCTGAAAAACCGAGGCCCGGCAAGTGCCGGGCCCTTGGTTGTCACATCTCGCTGAGTATTACGCGTCGTTCAGCTTGCGCGCGCGATGCAGATTTTCCATGGTGTTGAGACACGCCTGAGCGGCTTCCTGGCCCTTGGTGACAAAGTGCTGGGTGTAGAAGTCGTGGTGCGTGCTGTGCTCATGGAAGTGATGCGGCGTCAGAACCGCTGAGATTACCGGCACCTGGGTATCGAGCTGGACGCGCATCATGCCATCAATGACCGCATGGGCGACAAAGTCGTGGCGATAGATACCACCATCGACCACAAAACCCGCCCCAACAATCGCGCCATAGCGACCGCTTTCAGCAAGCACCTTGGCCTGCAGAGGGATTTCATAAGCGCCGGAAACGGTGAATGTGTCCACCTGGTTGGCATTCAGCCCGCAGCGTTCTAGTTCCGCGATAAACGCGTTGAGCGCCTGCTCGACGATATCCTGGTGCCAGTGGCCCTGAATAAACGCGATACGCTGTGAGGTGGTATGGGTGGAAAGGTCTAACGGAAATGTCTGATTCATGGTCATGCTCTTGAATAAGTTATACCAGAATCAGGGCACGCGACACGTTTGACAGGTAGCCGCAAAAAGTAGCCAATGCCACCTTTGCTTTACCTGTCTAGAGTGCCGTTCTCTTTCATCCGGACTATCACCGTCGGCTTCGGTTTCTCACCGAATCTGCTGACCTCAAACCGTTGCTTGCTTGAGCGCTCGCGGGCTTAGCTGCCTGATATAAGGCTTCATCACCGCCGGTGGGGACTTTCACCCCGCCCTGAGAACGTATTGCTGTATCGGCTGCACAACTGATAGCCGCCGAGCTATTTATAGTCGAACTATTTATAGCCTAACTATTTACAGCCAGACCATCTTACCCGCATTGGAAAAGCGCAGCTAGGGCGCATCAGGCGGTGAACAGACATCGACCCATTGAGCGTTGACCAGATCAGCCAGCCGCTGGGGGCTTAACCGCACTGCGCTGGTGGGCGAGCCTGCCGCAGGCAGCACCTCGTCATATGCACGGAGTGATTCATCGCAGTAAACCGGTATATTGGTAACGAGGCCAAACGGGCAAACGCCGCCAATAGGATGGCTGGTCAGCTCCATTACCGTGTCTGCATCGAGCATTTTGGCTTTGCCGCCGAAGGTGTCGCGGATCTTGCGGTTGTCGATACGCGCATCGCCGCTGGCGACTATCAATAGCGGTTGCTCACCGACTTTAAACGCAAGTGTTTTGGCAATTTGCCCCGGAGCTACACCATGGGCTTGCGCCGCAAGCTCGACGGTTGCCGTGCTGGTGTCCAGCTCTTCAATGGTGATATCCGGCGCGTGCTCAGCAAAAAACTGACGAACGGTCTCAATGCCCATCATGGGCTCCCTTAGCTGATAAAAGGGATAATCTAACGTGTCGTCACTGCATTAGCCAAGCCATGACGGCGTTGTTATTTTCGAGGGCTCACGCTGCATAATGATTTCGCCGTGGCGGACCGAAAGCAGCACATCGCCCTGACGGCGTAAGACACTGTAGTCGTCTTCGCCTTCTAGCAGGTTGAAGCTGGCCGGTTTGCCTACCTCAATACCGTAGTGGTCTTCAATGTGCAGCGTACGTGCGCTGTTATCGGTAATCAGCGACAGCGCCTGGCTAAAGTCCTGGTAGCCCATCATCTGGCAGATATGCAGACCAAAATCCAGCGTGCGCAGTAGCTTGCCATTACCTAGCGAGTACCAGGGGTCGACAATGGAATCTTCGGCCAGGCACACGTTGATACCCGCTGCATTGAGCTCTTTCACACGCGTCACGCCACGCCGTTTCGGGTAGCTGTCGAAACGCCCCTGCAGGTGGATGCTTTCGGTGGGGCAGGAAATAAAATTAATCCCCGAGCGCTTGAGCAGCAGAAACAGCTTGGAGCAGTAGGCGTTGTCATAAGAGTGCATCGCCGTGGTATGGCTGGCGGTCACGCGACTGCCCAGATCATTACACAGCGCCTCATGGGCCAGCACTTCGAGAAAGCGCGAGTTAGGATCGTCGATTTCATCACAATGCACGTCTACCAAGCGGTCATATTTGATGGCCAGCTCAATGACCCGTTTCATGGAGGCCACGCCTAGTTCTCGGGTGTACTCAAAGTGCGGGATACCACCGACTACATCGGCACCGATCTCCAGCGCTTCTTCCAACAGCCTGTCGCCGCCGGGGTAGGAGAGCAAGCCGTCCTGGGGGAATGCCACCACCTGAATATCAATCTTGTCCTTCAGTTCATCTCGCAAGGCGCATAGGGTTTTCACCCCTACGAGGCTTGGGTCGCTGGTGTCGGCATGGGTACGTACAAACTGAACGCCGTTGCCGACCAACAGATTAAGCGTTTTCAGCGCGCGCTCGCGAATATCGGCCTCTGATAGCATCGGCTTACGCTCGCTCCAGCGCTCAATGCCTTCAAATAGCGTACCGCTTTGGTTCCAGCTGGGTTCACCTGCCGTCAGCGCAGCATCTAAATGAATATGCGGTTCAATAAATGGCGCACAGATGAGTTTTGCACCTGCATCAATTTGACCTTCGCTGGGTGTTTGCGGGGCGTCCTGAATAGTAATCGAGCTGAACGTGCCGTTTTCCACTTCAAGTCGATAAAGCTCTGGGCGCTGGCGTAAACGGGCGTTAATGATCTGCATGCTCATATAAAAAAGGGCTCACTTATTATTTAGCAGGTGAAGGAAGCGTATCCGTCAGCGTAGCGTGATTAACGTGCAGCAGCACGGCATAGCTGGACGCTGCCACCACCACACCCACCAGTGGTGGCAATAACGGAGAAAAATAGGCAGCACCCGCGCCAATTGCATACGCGGTTAACCCGCGACGGTTGAAGTCAGGCAGTGCTGCACGATCCAGCGATGGGTAGCGGCCCTTATGTTTGAGCCAAAAGTCCGCCATGATGACGCCGCCCATGGGGGGAATAAACGTTCCTAGCAGTACCAGGAAGGGAATAAGCAGATTGTACATCCCACCCACGGCCAGCACGGTGCCAATCGCTGCGCCACCTACCGTCACCAGTCGCCGCTTATCGGTACGCAACAAGTTGCAGCCCGCCACGGCAAAGTTATAGATAGTATTGTCCTGAGTGGTCCAGATGTTTAAAAACAACATCAATACGGCAATGGACACAAATCCCTGGGCGATTAACACATCCACAATATCCGCCTGCTGATAAATCATGCTACCGAGTGCGCCAGTGAGCACCATTAAACCGTTGCCGACAAAAAATGCGGCCAGGGTCGCAATCACGGCGACTTTGGGCGTCTTGGCGAAACGGCTCCAGTTGGTGGCTTGGGTGCCGCCGCTGATAAAGGTGCCAATGATGACGGTAATCGCCGCCGCCACGCTCATGTTTTCAGTGGGTGTTTGCTGGCTTAGTCCTGCAAAACCGCGCACATCCACTAGTCCGGTGAACAGACTGACGATGATAAACAACATCATGGCAGGGACCGCGATGCGTGAAAGCCAGTCCATCCCGCGGTAGCCAATCATGGCGGTAATACAAAAACCGAAACCAAATAGCACCATTAAGGGGATTTCTAACCATTCCGGCATTCCTGTGGTGCGTACTAGCACCAGGGCAATGGTGGCGGTACCCCATGCGTACCAGCCGATTTGGGTAAAGCCGAGGATAAAGTCGGAGAGTTTGCTGCCTTTCTCGCCAAAGCAAAAGCGGCCCATTAGCACCGAGGTAAGCCCGCTTTGGCAGGCGATATAGGCAAGTATCGCCGCGTAAGTGCCTAATAGAAGATTACCTATCCCAATGATCCACAGCAGCTGGCCAATGGGAAACGCCTGGCCCAACGTGCCGCCTGCCCACATGGTGGCAGTGAAAAAGGTAAAGCCAAGTAATACGGCGGATGTAGAGAGCAGCCCTTTGCGGGCATGGGTAGGGACTTCACTCAGCGGATAATCAGAGTGGTTCATCAACATCTCCTGGCGTCAGTAACGTGGCGGTTCGCTAATGCCTTAGAAAGCAAAAAATATGCCAAAGGGAGGTGGTTAATGGTGGAAGTGCTGAGCGACAGTGTTAGGTCTTCGTTAAATAGTCAATTGTCGAGTATCGATAGTCAGAAATTAGTTTGTGTCGTAAATATAAGCGAACAATATTAAATAAGTAACTTTTTGAAAAATATGTATTAAATAAAGGTGAAGTTTAAGCGTTTTGTAAGTGGTATTTAATATCGTTAATCAACACTTTGGATAAACGAAACGAGCTAAAGGTCGTATTCCTGAAGCCGATAGTACAGTGTCTCATCTAGTAGCGGGTGCGGTTGATTATCGCCATGTCGTGATAACCCAAGATTAGATACTCCTTTCTCTACCAGCCTTGCTGGAACTTTTTATTCCTGACGTTGAGGTGCCTTGCTCGCTATGAATCGTCTATTTAGCAACCTATCCGTGAAAACGAGCTTAACGCTCGTGATTACCGTGTTTACAACGCTCATCCTTATCATTGCAGCGCTTGGCTATCAGTCGGGTAAGCAGGGTAGTGAAGCCTTGGATGAGCTCGACCAGTTAGCGATACAGCAGATGTTTGCGTTAAATCGTGCGCAGGTGGCGCTAGCGGATACACAACTTTTCTATATGAACAGTTTGGATGCAGCCAGTTATGGCAATCCTATCCTGGCTGAGACATACCTGGACACGGCGCTGGGCTTTCGGGAAAGTGCCCAGGAGCGTTTTGATCGCTTCATCAACGCTGAAGTAGGCGAGAGTCAAAGCGATCAAATTCAGCCTCTGGTGGAGGCGTTTAATGCGGTTATTAATCAAGGTTTAATACCCCAGGCAGAGGCTTTAGAGCGTGGTGACGGGGCGGCGTTTCGGGAAGCCAAGCGTCTAGGGGATCAGTGGAACGAGCGCTTTATTGCCGCCAGCCAGGCCTTTAACGATTATGGCATTGCCCAAAGCAATCAGCTGGAAAGCGATTATCGCGCTACGATGCAAATGTTTGGATATATTGAGCTATTGGCGGTCATCATAGCGCTGGTGACCGCTCTGTTTGTGCGCATAATCTTTGTTGGCTCGATTGTGAAACCTCTAAACGAGGCAGTGGGACACTTTGAGCGCATTGCTAAAAACGATCTTTCGGGGCGTGTGAGTGCGCGTGGTCGTAACGAGATTGGTAAGTTATTCAGTGCCATGCAACTCATGCAAAGCAATTTAGCGAAAACGGTGTCGGGCGTTCGTGATAGCAGTGGCTCCATCCATATTGGCGCACGTGAAATCGCGGGCGGCAACGCTGATCTTTCATCGCGTACCGAACAACAGGCCTCTTCGTTACAAGAAACCGCGGCAAGCATGGAGGAGCTAACTGCCACGGTAAAACAGAATGCCGATAACGCGCGTCAGGCGAGCCAATTGGCGAATGACGCCTCCAGTACCGCCGCTCAGGGTGGGGAGGTCGTCGAAAAAGTCATCACTACCATGCATGGCATCTCTGCCAGCTCGCAAAAAGTCACTGATATTATTAGCGTTATCGACTCTATTGCCTTTCAAACCAATATCCTGGCTCTCAATGCGTCGGTAGAAGCGGCACGGGCGGGTGAGCAAGGACGCGGATTTGCCGTTGTCGCCAGTGAAGTGCGTAACTTGGCCAGCCGCAGCGCCGACGCAGCGAAAGAGATCAAAGCACTGATTGATGCTTCATCGGCTCAAGTAAAAGAGGGTTCCGTGTTGGTTGAAACGGCCGGTGACACCATGCGCGAGGTTGTTTCTTCTGTGCGCCGTGTGACCGATATTATGGATGAAATTTCCGCGGCGTCTCAGGAGCAGAGTTCAGGCATCGAGCAGGTGAACCAAGCAGTGGCGCAAATGGATGAGGTAACTCAGCAAAACGCAGCGTTGGTTCAGCAGGCCTCCTCTGCGGCTAGTTCGTTGGAAGAGCAGGCCGCGCGGCTTGAGGCAGTGGTGTCCTCCTTCCGCTTAATGGAGGGCGAGGCCCGTGTTTCGCAGGCTTCTATCGCGCCGCCGAAACAGGCGCTGGCACGCCCTGCCGCGCGAGGAACCAGCCTGTCGCATAGTGGGGATCATGATTGGGAGGAGTTTTAATCCTAGCAGTAGACTAGTCTGAGCCCGGGAAAAGCCCGCGGATTAACGTCTCGACAATAGCGCTGCCTTCATCCGCCAACGAGTATTGCTGGGGATCCTGCAGCCAGTCGAAGCAGACGCCGATCAAAAAGCCATGAAACTGACGGCGGGCGCTGGCGGGCGTTAGATCTGGGCGTAGGCGGCCTGCTACCTGGGCCTGCTCAAATAACATTTCTACCCGGGCTTCAGCGTGTTCTGAAAGTTGTGTAATCATGTTGATGCGCGGGTGGTCATCTTCCAGCTTTTCGCAGCGGTGCAGCACGATGGTGGCTGCCCGCTGCAGCGATAAATCGTGACAAACCGCGTTCAACGAGCGCTGAGCAATATCGCGCAAACTCTCTAAGGGCGTCATGTCGGTTTTAACGGCCACGTCATCGACAATTTCGTCTAACGGGATACGGACTCTCTCCAGCAAGGCGTCAAACAGCGCTGCTTTATCTTCAAAATGCCAATAAATCGCTCCACGACTCACTCCCGCCGCCTGGGCAATATGTGCCAACGTGGTACGCGAAACCCCTTGCGTTAGAAAGGTGGTTTCTGCCGCATTTAAAATGGTTTCCTGGGTACGTTCGGCATCGGCCTTGCGACGTGACATAGCGTCTCCTGTGGGTAGAATCAGCACTATTTTGGCAGTTATAGATAGTAAAGTCGCCGATGGGCGATTATTATAAACTCACTGACATTCATGAATGTCAGTGAGTTTATCGGTTATAGGCTGGGTTGTCCGAATTCAGTTTTAAAAAGCCGCGCTAACCGCCTACAAGGAGCCCATGGTGCCCCTCACTCTTCTTCGTTCATTGCCTTTCCTACTGGCCATGGTGGTACTCATGGGCTGCGAGCAGTCCCAACCACCGGCAGGTGATGTGACCCGGCCAGTGAAGTTAATAACGCTGGAATCGGCCAACACAGCATCGCAGCGACAATTTCCAGCACGCGTGGAGGCTTCCACGCGCAGTAACCTGTCATTTCGCATGGCGGGTGAATTACTGGAACTTAACGTGAGCCCCGGCCAAACGGTGCAAGAGGGTGAGGTGATTGCGCGTATTGATGACCAAAACGCGCAAAGCCAACTGGATAGCGCTCGCTCGCGTTTAGAGTTAGCCAAGTCGATGCTTGAACGCATGCGTTACACCCTTGAACGGGGAGCGGTCAGTCAGGCGCAGTTTGATGAAGCACAAAGCGATTGGCGTGCCGCCCGTGCTAATTTTGAACAGGCACAGGAGCAGCTAACGCATACCCAACTGCGCGCGCCTTACGATGGTGTTATTGCCCAGGTGCCGGTGGATAATCGTCAGATCGTTCAGGTTCAGGAAACCGTGGCGGTGATCCAGCAGCCAGGACAGCTGGACGTGGTATTTCATTTACCTGAGCAGATTGTACAGCGCCTGCCTCGCCGTGACGGTTCTCCCTTCGGTGACGCGATGGCGTTCGAAGTACGTTTTGGTAATAGCGACAAGCCTTATCTCGCCCAGTTAGCCTCCTATACCACCCAAACCAGTGCCCAAAGCTTGGCCTATGAAGTGACGTTAACGCTCCCTCAGCCTGACGACATTACCTTGCTGGATGGGATGAGCGCTAATGTGCGGTTGGATTTGGCGAGCTTGCAGATTGACTCCCATGCACCACGCTGGCACCTCCCCCCTGAAGCAGTAAGTTATGCCGGCGATGATCCAGATCAGGCGCTGGTATGGCGGTACACCGGTTCAGACCATCTTGAGTCAGTACCGGTGGAGGTGGGCACATTGACCTCAAATGGACTGGAGGTCAGCGGTGAATTGGCGGCAGGTGATCGTGTTGTGGCAGCGGGTGCCCATCGCTTGACGGCGGATACCAACGTGACCCCATGGGAAAAAGAGCAGGGGCTTTAACATGGTCGACTACTTTTTACGCCATCGGGCAGCCAGCTATTTAATGACGGTGGTGCTGCTGGCGGGTGGTGCGCTGTCGTTCCTGGGGATGGGGCAGCTTGAGTTTCCTGAGTTCACTATCCGCAATGCGTTGATTACCACCCAATACCCTGGCGCAACACCGGAGGAAGTGGAGCAGGAGGTCACCTCTACCCTGGAAGAGTCCATTCAGGGAATGTCATCGATAAAGCGTATCAGCTCTGTTAGCTCGGATGGCCTCTCACAAATTACCATCGAGCTTGTCAGCACGGTGCAAAACGAGGAGCTTGAGCAGCTATGGGACTCGCTACGTCGTAAAGTTCAGGATGCTCAGGCAGCGTTACCTCCAGGGGCTAGCCAGTCGCGCGTGAATGACGATTTTGGTGATGTATTTGGTTTCATGGTTAACCTGACGGGCGAAGGTTATCCGATGCCGGACCTGGCTGACCACGCTGACTTCCTCAAGCGTGAGCTGGCGCTGGTGGAAGGTGTCGGAAAAGTGTCGCTAGCCGGAGAGCGCGAAGAGCGTATTTATATTGAAGTAGACCGCGAAAAGTTGCGGGCGCTCAATATTCCGCTTAACCGCTTGCAGCAATTGTTAGATACCCAAAATGCCGTCGTTGATGCCGGGCACCTTAAGCAGAATGGGCACCGTTTCCGCATTACCCCGACGGGCAGTGCCGCGAATATTGAGGATCTGCGTGCCCTGATTGTCAGCGAAGGCGAGGGCGAACTGGTACGACTAAGCGATATTGCCAATATCAGCCGCGAGCTGACAGATCGCCCCCAGCAGCTTTACCGCGATATGGGGCGGCCCGCGATCTCATTGGGCATCTCGTTTGAAAGTGGCGTGAATGTCGTTGAAGTTGGCGAACGGCTGCAGCAGCGTCTCTCACAGCTGCAAGCACGCACGCCGCTTGGAATGGAGCTAAATGTCGTCTACGACCAGCCCCAGGTGGTCGATGATGCGGTGTCAGGCTTCTTGATGAGCCTCATTCAGGCGGTGGCCATCGTCATTGTAGTGTTAATGCTGTTTATGGGTTGGCGCAGTGGCCTGCTAATGGGGTTTATCCTGCTAACCACCATCATCGGCACATTTATGCTGATGCGTTTTCATGGTCTCCAGTTGGAAAAAATATCCCTGGGGGCCCTGATTATTGCGTTGGGCATGTTGGTGGATAACGCCATTGTGGTCACCGAAGGTATGCTGGTGGGCTTAAAACGTGGTCAAAGTATTTTAGACTCGGCCCACCAGGTCGTGCGTCAAAATGCCTGGCCTTTGTTGGCCGCCACGCTCATCGCCATTGCCGCCTTTGCCCCGATTGGCCTGTCGCCGGATACCACCGGCGAGTTTATTGGCTCGCTGTTTTTCGTGCTGCTTTACTCGCTCTTATTGAGCTGGGTGACCGCACTGACGCTAACGCCATTCTACTTCAAGCTGTTTTTCCGCAATGTCGCCCCTGGCGATGGTCAGGATGATCCCTACCAAGGCGTGGTGTACCGCTTTTTCGCGCGCATTATTGTGATTGGTATCCGCTGGCGTTGGGTCACATTAGTGCTAGTGGCTGCGTTATTGGCAGGGGCGGTCGTCGGCTTCGGTTCCGTTAAAAATGCTTTTTTCCCTGCGTCGAATACCCCGATCTTTTTTGTCGATTATCGAACGCCGGAAGGCACCGATATTCTCGAAACCCAGCGCCGCGTTAGCGAGCTGGAAGACCGTGTGATGGAGATGGACGGCGTCCGTCATTTGACCATTACGGTGGGCGGCGGCGCCCAGCGCTTTACGCTGACTTACTCGCCGGAAGACCGCTACGCAAGCTATGCACAGTTGATTGTGGAAACTGACGACAAAGAGACCCAACAGGCGCGCATGGCGGATGTTGAAAGAGTGCTGGAGCGAGACCACAGTGATATTGACTACAAAATCGCTCCCTTGGAGGTTGGCCCTTCGCCCAAAGCCAAATTGGAGGCGCGTTTTTACGGCAGTGATCCGGAGGTGCTGCGCGAGTTAGGCGATCAAGTGGAAGCGATGTTTCGTGATACGCCGCACATGACCAGCGTGCGTACCAGTTGGCGCAATCGCGTTCAGGCCCTTAAGCCTATCTTTATGGAAGATACTGCCCGGCGTCTGGGTGTGACCCGGGAAGACCTGGCCAGCACGCTGGCCTTGAGTACCAGCGGCAGCCAAGTGGGGGTCTATCGTGACGGGAGTGACTTGATACCCATGGTGGCGCGGGCCATCCCCGAGCAGCGCCATGATGTGGATAATCTCGGCTCGCTCAACGTATGGAGCCAGGAGCTGGGACGCTATATCACCGCCGACCAAGTGATTGCCGACATTACCACGCAAGTGGCGGATCCGTTGATTATGCGCCGTAATCGCGAGCGTATGCTGGCGGTATACGGGGAGCCCGACCCACTAAGCGGCGTGACGGCGGCCAGCATATTGGCCGAGGTCAGACCCCGTGTAGAAGCCATGCCGTTGCCTTCAGGGTATCGCCTGGAATGGGGGGGCGAGTTTGAGACCGCAGGGGAAGCCCAGAGCGGGCTATTTGCCTCGCTGCCGCTGGGGCTTGTGATGATGTTTATTATCACTGTGGTGTTGTTTAACAATTTCCGCCAACCGCTGGCTATCTGGTCGTTGGTGCCGCTCACCATCATTGGCGTGGTGGGCGCACTGCTGATCACCGGTTTGCCCTTCTCATTTATGGCGCTGCTCGGGACATTGAGCCTGATCGGGATGGTGATTAAGAATGCCATCGTGCTGGTTGAGGAAATCAACGTTCAGCTGCCCCAGTACGAGGACCGCTATCACGCGGTGGTGCGAGCGGCAGTTAGCCGGGTACGCCCGGTCGCCATGGCAGCGTTGACGACCATGCTGGGGATGATACCGCTGATTAGCGATGCCTTCTTCGCCAGCATGGCGGTCGCGCTGATTGGTGGCCTGGGCGTTGCTACGTTGTTGACCCTGGTTGTGCTGCCGGTGGTTTACTGTGTGCTGTATCGGATTCGCATTCACCCTGATCACTAAACCCAATGACCGCAGAATAGCAGGGGCAACACTTGAGAACTCGCTCAGGTGTTGCCCCATTTTTTATAGCGAACTCAGCAGTGAGGAGAACGCCAAGCGACAGGCCAATTGTTAAAAATTATGAACTCTATGCTTTAGGTTTATTGGACGCTGTAATATCAGATAACCAAATGGTTACTGCTGCTCCTAGTTAAATAGGATTAGACAAGTTTCTTCTATCAACTTAAAGCAAACCGAAGCGTATACGCTTTGGGAGTAAGGTTTCTTTCCTATGAATCGGCTACTTAGTAAGGTGTCAGTTAAAACCAGTTTGACCCTGGTGTTAACTCTTTTCTCGCTACTTATTATTCTAATTGCGTTTATTGGTTACCTTGGTAACGAAGAGGGTGACAAAACGATTAAAGAAGTTGATCTTACTGCAGATCAAATTCGGTCAGTTAATCGGAGTCAACGGGCAGTCGCTAATGCGCAGCTTTTTTACATAAATAGTTTCGTTGCCGCCTATGAAAATGACGCTCGCTCGGCACGTGATTACTTGGAGCAGGCGCAAACTTGGCAGGATGATGCCCACGTATATTTTTTAGAGTTTGAGGAAATCGCTTCTCAGACACCACTTGTTGATACGTTGAGTACTACTTTCCAGAGTTTAATGGAACAGGGGTTGGTACCGCTAAGAGATGCGTTAGAGGCGGGCGATCAGGCACAGTTTCGAGCTGCAAGAGAGACGACCAGCCAGTTAAATCGGCAGTTTATAGAGGCGAGTATTGCCTACAATGACTACATGGCTGAGCAAAACGAGCTAATGATAGCCGATTATGAAAGCGATAAGCAGCTGATTGGATATATTGATATCGCTGTGCTTTTACTTGCAGCGTTGATGGTTCTATTCGTGCGTATCGCCATGGTGGGATCAATTGTAAAACCGCTGAACGAAGCGGTGGCGCACTTTGAGCGTATTGCTCAAAATGATCTCTCCGGCAAAGTAAAGGAACGTGGCAGCAATGAGATCGGTAAGCTATTTAGCGCTATGCAGAATATGCAGGGCAACCTGGCCAAAACGGTGTCGGAAGTACGCGATAGCAGTGGCTCGATTCATATCGGGGCGCGGGAAATTGCCAGTGGCAATGCGGATCTGTCATCACGTACCGAGCAACAGGCGGCTTCGCTGCAGGAAACCGCCGCCAGCATGGAGCAATTGACTGCTACCGTAAAACAGAATGCCGACAATGCCCGCCAAGCGAGCCAACTGGCGAACGATGCTTCCAGCACAGCCGTTCAGGGTGGCGATGTGGTGGAACAAGTTATTACCACCATGCATAGCATTTCTGATAGCTCACAAAAAGTCACCGATATCATCAGCGTTATTGATTCTATCGCCTTTCAAACCAATATTTTGGCGCTTAACGCCTCGGTAGAAGCCGCGAGAGCGGGCGAGCAAGGTCGCGGGTTTGCGGTAGTGGCCAGTGAAGTACGCAACTTGGCAAGCCGCAGTGCCGACGCGGCCAAAGAGATCAAAACACTGATTGAGACCTCGTCAACACAGGTGAAAGAGGGCTCGGTATTAGTCGAAAGCGCTGGTGCTACCATGCGCGAAGTGGTCACGTCGGTGCGTCGCGTGACCGATATCATGGATGAAATATCGGCGGCTTCACAGGAACAGAGCTCGGGCATTGAGCAGGTTAACCAAGCGGTTGCCCAGATGGATGAAGTGACCCAGCAGAACGCAGCGCTCGTGCAGGAAGCGTCTGCTGCAGCAAGCTCATTGGAAGAACAGGCGGCGCGGCTTGAAAGCGTTGTCGCGGTATTCAAATTAGCTGAAGGAGAGAAGAGCCGGACTCAACAGGCCCCACTGACCTCGTCTAAAAATTCGCTACAGCATTCATCTCAACAGCCTGCGCTTTTGCGCCCGGCGCCGCGTACTCAAGCAAGCAGCCCAGCGAAGAGTAGCGTTGAAGATGATTGGGAAGCTTTCTAAGCTAGCGTTTCTCGCCATTGAGATTGCTCGCTACTTAGGTTTCTCGTTACTTAGGTTTCTCGCTACCTAGGCTGTAATACCCCCTCGTAAAGAGGGGGTATTTTTTTGTGAGCGCTTAGTTAGCTGTACTGTTTAGCGCTGCCGAGACTTCTTTAATCTGTAGCGCTAGGCTCTTCAGACCACCGCCGGAGAGATACCATAGCGCTGGCGTGAGCATGACTACCTGGGCATTGTCGGCACCGGCGTCTGCTAACGATTGCGTTAGCGTTTCGGGGTCGGCAGGCGTATTGCCAATCGCGGCGCTGCGATCAATCACCAGCACAACCTCGGGGTCTATTTCGCTGATGGCAGCAGGAGATAACGGGGTAAATGTGCGCGTGCCGTAGGTTTCAGAGGTGACGCTAGCAGGCATGTCGAGCGCCGTTACGCCCAGAACCTCATGCACCACTGGGTGTTCGTTAAGCATTAAATTGCCGTCATTGTGAGTCACTACCAGCGTACGAGGCGCGTTACGTAGCGCGTCGCGCTGAACTTCTATTTCGTTATGCAGAATTTCAAGCGCCGTCTCTGCGTCGCTTTCGGCCTCAGCTCGGCTGGCGAGCTCGCGCACATTGGCGTCAAAGGCGGTTAAATAGTCGTCGCCCTGCAGGCTGGTATCAAGCAGTGTGGCAATGTCGCCCAGTTGGTCTTCCCACTCCCGCTGGCGACCGTTGTAGAGAATCAGGCTGGGTTCGCTGTTACGCAGAGCGTCCATATCCGGCGAGCGCAGTCCGCCAATATCGGTGTAGGCATCGTCAGCATATTGCTCCAGGTAAGCGGGCAGGATCTGCTTGGGCACGCCGAAGACTTGTTCACTTACCCCGAGTGCTTCCAGCGTGTCTAGACTGCCCAGGTCGAAGGTGGCAATGCGCTGCTCGGCGCTGGCGATGGCGCTTACCGCAGAAAGCAGTAGCGTGGGGGCCAATACTCTGGTCTTCATAACAACTCCCATTATGAGAAAATAGTTTATATGAGATAAGTTCTCATATTCTCAAGGAAAAGGCATATTGTCGTTAAGCGAATGTGGAACAACATGTTGCATAACCTTTAGCACATTATCGCTTGTCTTGTATTTTCCTACCTTCCGGTAGGTAGGCTTCTTGTGTATAGTGAGCTCTCTATTACCAGCGGTCACCGCGGCTATATTAAAGAGAGCTTAAAAAGAGAGCTTAAAGAGAACGATATGTCAGCACGATCCACTACTTCCTCGCGTATCCTCGATGCGGCTGAGGCCCATTTTGCAGAACGCGGCTATGACGGTTCATCGTTGGCTGAGATTGCCGCAGCGGTGGGCATCAAGAAGGCATCGCTGTACGCGCACTTTGCCAATAAAGATGCGCTTTTCATGGACGTATTCAGGAAAGCACTCGCTTATGAGCGAGAAGCGGCCGCTCGCTGCTTTGAGCATGAACCTACCGAAAACGGGCCGGGGTCAAGCTACGCCGAAGACTTGATTAAGCGCTATGACAGCACGCAGCAGCTGCGTTTTTTACTGCGCACCAGCTATATGCCGCCCGAGAAGCTTAAAGCATCCATTGATGAAGGCCACGAGCGTTATCTGGATCAACTTTGCGAGGCCTTCGAAGCAAGAGTACGCCTATGGAGTGCCTCGCTCTCCAAGGCAACCCTCCAGCAGTATGGCCAAGCGTATGTGGGGATTATCGATAGCCTGCAGGTCAAGCTGGTATACACCGATTGCGAGCAGGCGGCGGCGCGCTGGGCGGTCATGCAGCAGATGCTTAATGCGGCCCTGCAGCAGGCAGCCAGCCAGGAGGTGTCTCATGAACGCTAATCGAGTAGCGGCGCCCTCAGTGGGCCTGGCACTACTGCTGTTACTGGCGCTGCTGACCGCGCTGGATGCCATGGCAATCGACATGTACCTGCCCGGAATGCCAGCACTAGCAGCGGACTTCGGTGTTGACGCCGGGCGCATTCAGCAAACGCTTTCGATATTTTTGGCTGGCCTAGCTATCGGCCAGGGGCTTTACGGGCCTCTGCTGGATCGCTTTGGCCGCCGACTGCCGCTGCTGCTGGGCATCGGCGTATTTGTCCTTGGGTCGGTGCTGGCAGCGCTGGCTTCAAGCGTCGAATGGCTATTGGCCGCACGGTTTCTGCAGGCGCTGGGCGCGGCTGCTGGGCTGGTGAGCCCACGCGCCATTGTGGCCGATCTGTGCGATATGAAGGAGTCGGCGAGTATCTTCTCCCTGCTGATGCAGGTCATGATGATTGCACCCATCGTGGCACCTTTGCTGGGTGGCTATCTGTTGGAGCATGGTGGCTGGCGGTTTATCTTTTGGACCTTGGCCGTCATGGGCACCATCGGTCTGATATGGGGATGGCGCTTACTGCCTGATTCACTGCCGGTCGATCAGCGGGTCGCGCTGAACATGGGGAGCATCTGGCGCGCCTATGGCCGCCAACTACGCCACATCACCTTTCTCCTCTATGCGCTGGCAGGTGGTGTCATCCTCGGCTCCCTGTTCACCTATATCAGTGCCTCGGCGTTTGTGTTTACTGAGTATTATGGTCTGACGCCGACCCAATTCAGCTACGTTTTTGCGGCTAATTCCGTTGCCTTGGTGCTGGGGGGCGCGTTGAGTAACCAACTGCTGAAACGAGGCGTGGAAGCGCGAAATGCGATGCTGGTGGGAATGGCCCTTCATGGCCTGGCAGGCGCATTACTGGCAGGGTTGACGCTGTTTGGTGAGCCAACGCTCCTGCTTTACAGCGCTCTTTTAGCCGTTGCCGTGGGGGCCTTGGGGCTGATCTTTGGTAATGTCACCGCTCTGACAATGGCATGTGCAGGTCGGCAGGTGGGTGTTGCTTCGGCACTCATGGGGGTTTTGCACTATCTGGTGGCTGCTGTCATTGGTTATGCCGTGAGTTTGGCCCCCCAGGGAGCATCAACGCTGCCCATCGCAATTGCCCTTTGTGGCGGGGCGGCGCTGTTGATCAGTCTTCAGGTATCTCGGCCCAGGCATGCGCCGATGGCCGCTTAGCTAGCGCGGCCCCCGTTATGAAAAATGGGGGCCGGTAGTTGGTCAGCTAGCTACCCGAAAAGGATTGCGTGGGTCGTTATCCCAGGCAAGGAAAGGCTTTCCGGTTTCCTGTGGGACCATGGTGATGCAGTTTTCCACCGGGCAGGTGATCTGGCAGAGGTTGCAACCTACGCACTCTTCGTCAATCACCTCGTAGCGGCGCGCGCCGTCGGGTTCGGTGAGTTTGGCGATCGACTGATGAGAGGTGTCCTCGCAGGCGATATAGCAGCGACCGCACTCGATGCACAAGTCCTGATCGATCTTGGCGATCGTCTTGAAGTTGATATCCAGATGTTTCCAGTCGGTGGTTTGGGGGACGGCCTTGCGTGAAAACGCTTCAATCGAGTCGTAGCCCTTTTCCGCCATCCAGCGGGATAAGCCGTCCTTCATCTCCTCCACAATGCGGAAACCGTTGAGCATGGCGGCCGTACACACCTGCACGCTGCCCGCGCCAAGGGCGATAAATTCCGCTGCGTCCCGCCAGGTGGAAATACCGCCAATGCCGGAAATGGGCAGCGTGGGAGTAGCCGGGTCGCGGGCAATTTCCGCTACCATATTCATGGCAATGGGCTTTACGGCGCTGCCACAGTAGCCGCCGTGAGTGCTTTTATGGCCCACCGTGGGTTTGGCGACCATGTTGTCCAGGTCGATACTGGTGATCGAGTTGATGGTATTGATCAGCGATACCGCATCGGCCCCACCGCGCAGCGCCGCCTGGGCTCCCACACGAATATCGGTGATGTTGGGCGTCAGCTTCACGATGACTGGCTTGGAGTAGTGCTTCTTGCACCAGTAGGTGACTTTCTCGATCAGATCGGGGTTCTGACCTACTGCCGCGCCCATGCCGCGTTCCGGCATGCCATGGGGACAACCCAGGTTCAGCTCGATGCCGTCCGCACCGGTGGCCTCCACCAGTGGAAGAATGTAGGCCCAGGCCTCCTCGACGCAAGGCACCATGATCGAGACAATCAGTGCTCGGTCGGGCCAATCCTTCTTCACCTGAGTGATCTCTCGAAGGTTGACCTCCAGTGAGCGGTCGGTAATCAGCTCAATGTTATTAAAGCCAATCACCTCACGGTTTTTGCCGTAATGAGCCGAGTAGCGTGAAGATACATTGACCGCCGGGGGCTCTTCGCCAAGGGTTTTCCACACCACGCCGCCCCAGCCAGCCTCATAAGCACGCACCACGTTATAGGCCTTGTCGGTGGGCGGGGCGGAGGCTAGCCAAAACGGGTTGGGTGCCTTGATACCGGCAAAATTGACCGAGAGATCGACGCCATTCACCACGCTGTCGCCACTGTTTTTCTTGCCTGGAAAAGAGAGGGATGAGAAAGGGATCGTGTTCATGCGGCCTCCTGCTTGGCGGCAAGCGCTTGGTGGATGGCGTGGGCGGCCAGTTTACCGTGCTGCACGGCCTGAACGGTGAGGTCCTGGCCGGGATTGACGCAGTCTCCTCCGGCGTAAACGTTGGGCAGTGACGTGCGAAAGAACGCATTCACCTGAATGCGCTCACCCTCGCGGGCAAGCTCGTTGGCGGTGGCATCGCTGAGGCTTGCGCCATCAAACCCTTGCCCGATAGCCTTGAAGATCGCATCGGCAGCAATCTCGAAGGTATCGCCTGTCGGGACCAATCGACCGGCCTGCTCAGCGGTTCTGGCAAAACGCATACCAGCCACAAGACCTTGTTCATCTCGCAGGATTTCGTCTGGCTGCGCCCAGGTCACCATGCGCACACCGTTGGCCTTGGCAATTTCCTGTTCGTGGTCGGTGGCGGACATCGCTTCCACGCCTCGGCGATAGACCAGGGTTACCTCAGTAGCGCCCAGGCGGGCCATTTGCGTGGCCATATCGATAGCCGTATTGCCCGCACCAATCACGATACAGCGCCTGGCAACGGCCAAACTGCCCAGATCATCGGTCTGACGCAGCGGCTTGATGTAATCCACCGCGGGGATCAGACCGGGGGCGTCCTCGCCAGTCAGTCCCATCGCCCGGCTTGCGCCCAAGCCTAATCCCAGGAATACGCTGTCGTAGCGCTGATGGAGCGTGGCCAGGTCAAGATTATCGCCAAGACGCTGGCCGTACTGGATGTCGATACCGCCAATTTCCAGCAGAAACGCCACTTCTTTGCGAGCAAAGTCATCGGTCATCTTGTAGCGGGCGATGCCGTACTCGTTCAATCCGCCAGGCTTCTGCTCGGCTTCGAAAATCGTGACCTGATGGCCCAGGATGGCTAAGCGGTGGGCGCAGGAGAGCCCGGCTGGCCCGGCGCCTACCACAGCAATGTGGTGTCCAGTAGTGGGGCCCCGTTTGAACGGGTGGCTTTCAAACTGCATATGGTCGGTGGCGTGGCGCTGGAGCAAGCCGATCAGCACCGGCTGACACTCGGCGTCATGATTGCGCACGCAGCTACGCTCGCAAAGGATTTCGGTGGGGCATACCCGAGCGCAGCTGCCACCCAGAATGTTGGCTTCCAGAATCGTCTGCGCCGCGCCGTTGATATTGTTTTCGCCGATCTGGCGAATAAAGCTTGGGATATCAATATCCGACGGGCAGGCCTCGACGCAAGGGGCATCAAAGCAGTAGAGGCAACGCTGGCTTTCAATCATTGCCTGGCGCGGTGTCAGCGGTGGGTGAAGGTCGCTGAAGTTATGGGTAAGCGTCTCAGGGTCGTAAGTGCCGACCTCTTGTGCGCTGGGCAGGTGGTCTAGTGGATGGGTCACGGTCGTTTCTCCTGTTATTCTTTTAAGCGCAGGTGACGGGTTAGCGCGTTACCGCGACGGGCGCATTCAGCTCGGCACGTTTGGCCAAAAGCTCGAACATGCCGGGATAGGCGGGGCGCTCTAAATAGCGTCCTGCGCCGCGCTCAGCGTGCAGTTCGCCGTCGCGCCACACCCATTTGCCCTGGCTGATGGTATGGCGGGCGATGCCGCGTACCGTCTTGCCCTCGAAGATGTTGAAGTCAACGTTCTGGTGATGCGTCTTGGCAGAGATGGTCCGCGTGCCGTTAGGGTCCCACACCACAAGGTCGGCATCTGAGCCCACCTGTATTGCCCCCTTGCGCGGGTAAAGATTGAAGATCTTGGCGGTATTGGTAGAGGTCACGGCGACAAATTCCTGGGCTGAGAGCTTGCCGGTGTTGACGCCTTCATCCCACAGTACGGCCAAGCGATCTTCCACCCCGGCGGTGCCGTTGGGGATCTTGGTAAAGTCATCTTTACCGGCGGCTTTCTGCTCTTCGCAAAAGCAGCAGTGGTCGGTAGCGGTGGTCTGGAGGTTACCCGATTGCAGTCCGTGCCAAAGTGCTTCCTGATGACCCTTGGGGCGGAAAGGGGGGCTCATCACGTGGGCCGCTGCGGTTGCCCAGTCGGGGTGCTGGTAAACGCTGTCGTCGATCAGCAGATGCCCGGCTAGGCACTCACCGAATACGGCGTGGCCCTGTTGGCGGGCGTAGGCAATTTCGTCCACTGCATCCTTGGTTGACACGTGTACCAGATAGACAGGCGCGCCGAGGGTGCTGGCAATGCGAATCGCGCGACTGGCCGCTTCGCCCTCCACCTGGGGCGGGCGGGAGAGCGGATGCGCTTCAGGCCCGGTCAAGCCCTGAGCAAGCAGCTTTTGCTGCATGTGATACACCAACTCGCCGTTTTCAGCATGCACAGTGGGCACCGCGCCCAGCTCCAGACAGCGCGAAAAGCTCTCCACCAGAATGTCATCGGTGGCCATGATGGCGCCCTTGTAGGCCATGAAGTGCTTGAAGCTGTTGACGCCGTGCTCGCGAACCAGGGTCCCCATCTCCTCTTTGACGCTCTCGTCCCACCAGGTAATCGCTACGTGGA
This sequence comes from Vreelandella sulfidaeris, assembly GCF_042429665.1. Taxonomy (GTDB): domain Bacteria; phylum Pseudomonadota; class Gammaproteobacteria; order Pseudomonadales; family Halomonadaceae; genus Vreelandella. The sequence continues at coordinate 601,303 of NZ_JBHMAC010000013.1, forward strand.
ACGCGAAGTCAGTGGCGGCTTTTTCCGCCCAGCCCTGCCAGGTTTCAAAGGCTTCCAGCAGCGATTGGCCGGGGCTGGGTATCACGAAATCGATAATCGTCGTCGTGCCACCCGCCATGGCGGCGGCGGTGCCGGTGTAGAAGTCCTCGCTGGCGACCGCGCCCATAAAGGGCATCTGCATATGGGTATGCGGGTCGATACCGCCAGGCATGACCAATTGGCCACTGGCATCAACGGTTTCACAGCCTTCGGGAAACTCCAGGTCGGTGCCTATTGCCTGAATTTTGCCATCGACACAGAGTACGTCAGCGCGATAGGTGTCGGTGTGGGTGACGACCGTGCCGCCCTTGATTAATAAGCTCATGGTGCGCTCCTTAAATGGTTATTGAGGGGGCTTATTCGCCGTCGGTGAGGCGGGTATAGGACTCGGGGCGGCGGTCACGGAAGAACTGCCAGTTGTTGCGCACCTCGCGCACCATATCCAGATCGATCTCGTGGACCAGCAGCTCGTCTTCGCTCTCGCTGGCTTGGGCTTCGATCTTGCCACGCGGATTGACGATATAGCTGGAGCCGTAAAAGTCGCCGATATTCCAGGGGGCTTCGGTGCCTACGCGGTTGATGGCGGCGATAAAGCAGCCGTTGGCAGCGGCAGAGGCGGGCTGTTCCAGCTCCCATAGATATTGGGAAAGCCCCGCCACCGTGGCGGAAGGATTGAAGATTACCTCGGCACCGTTAAGCGCCAGTGCCCGCCAGCCTTCGGGGAAGTGGCGGTCATAGCAGATATACACGCCGATCTTGCCGTAAGCGGTGTCGAATACCGGCCAGTTGGATTGGCCAGGCTTAAAGAAGAACTTTTCCCAAAAACCGGCCACCTGAGGTATATGGGTTTTGTGGTACTTGCCGAGGTAGCTGCCGTCGGCGTCGAACACCGCGGCGGTATTGTAGTAAACGCCGGTCTCGGTCTCCTCAAAGATAGGCACGATAATCACCATGCGATGCTGGGCAGCCAGCTTCTGCATCATTTGACAGGTAGGGCCTTCGGGCACCCGTTCGGCAGCGGCGTACCACTTCTCGTCCTGGCTGGGGCAGAAGTAAGGTTGGTTGAAGACCTCCTGAAAACACAGCACTTGTACGCCCTTATCGGCCGCTTGTTGAATCAGCGGCAGATGTGCCTCGTTCATGGCATCACGAATGGCCGCTGGTTCAAGGTCGGTACTGACCTTGAGGCCCATTTGTATGATGCCGATCGTCATTTTTTGCATGAAACCGCCCTCTCAATTGTTATGCGCCAACCGCTTTCGGGCGCTTTGTGGTATGTCACTGGCCAGGTAACCAATGGGTATTCATGTGGCGTGCGGTGACATCAAACGGTGCCCTGTTTCCTGGTCTGCCGGCGCTAGCCGCTATGCAGCAAGCGATGGAGTGGGCGAGTTATTGTTATTTGTTATAGTGCTAACGAAACTGTGTCATCAAAACCTTGCTATCAAAATCGTGCCATCAAAGCTGTCTCATTCGACAGCTTTTTGAACATAGACCTTTGAAAGGTATCTTTACAAGTGTTTTTTAAATTGATTGATTTATCTTTTTAACTCTTTGATTTTTTGTTTTATTTAAATTTTTTAAGGTTTTTTTTGCCAATTTGGTGAAATGCTGCACCCGCTTGGTGATATTTAAGTACTATAAAAAACAGATGCTTATTGTTATTTAAATGATTTTATAGTTTTTATTAGCCTCTTTTTGGTGCGGTTTTTATTTTAAAGGCTAAGCTGATTAAGGGTCGTTGATGGCGATTTGGTGAATAACAATAAATACACTATTAAAAAGCCGTATGCCTGCCGGTTGCGTCAGTTTTAGATCAATAAGTTAGCATTGATGAGATTGTTTTAGGCACGCTTATTGCTCTTGGAATTGATAGAGGAAACCGTGAATACATTGGGCAATAGCGCTGCTGAGGAGAATACAATGACAGGCTCCACCTCCCGCATGGTGAACAGAGAGGGATTGATTGAACTTGACGTAGGTAACGACGTAGGCGACAGCCCCCGCTTTAATCATGATATTGCCCCCACTCAGGCCAGCGAGCGCACATGGGGGAAATGGAACATTGCCGCGCTATGGGTAGGCATGTCGATCTGCGTACCCACCTATACGTTAGGAGGCGTATTAACGGCCTATTTCGGTTTAAGCGTGGGGGAAGCGTTATTAGCCATTTTATTGGCCAATGTAATCGTGCTGATTCCGCTCACCTTGAACGCCTTTCCTGGCACAAAATTCGGCATTCCCTTCCCGGTCGTGCTGCGCTCATCGTTTGGGATTTTAGGCTCGAATGTGCCTTGTCTAGTGCGTGCGTTGGTCGGCTGTGGCTGGTTTGGCATTCAAACCATGTTCGGTGGGCTGGCGATTCATTTAATGCTTTCCGAGCTGGTGCCTGCCTGGGCGGCGCTGGGGGGCGTAGGCGAAGTCATCGGCTTTTTCGTGTTCGGCGCGATGAACCTTTATGTGGTCATTCGCGGCGCAGAATCGATCAAGTGGCTGGAAACTCTGGCGGCGCCGCTGCTGTTGGCCGTAGGTGTTGGTTTGATGGTGTGGGCATGGCCCCATATGTCGATGACCGAGCTTTTGGCACAGCCGCCCTCGCGGCCTGAAGGGGCATCGGTCTACGGCTACTTTTTTGCAGGACTCACGGCCATGGTGGGCTTCTGGGCTACGCTGTCGCTGAATATTCCTGACTTCAGTCGGTTTGCGAAAAGCCAAAAAGATCAAATTGCCGGTCAGATTATTGGCCTGCCGTTGACGATGTTCTTTTTCGCGGCGCTTGGGGTCGTATTAACCGCCGCATCAGAAACATTGGTAGGCCAAACCGTTGCCGACCCGGTGCGTTTGATTGGCTATATCGATAGCCCCTTTTGGGTGGTGTTGGCCATGCTGCTGATTATTATTGCCACGATCTCCACCAACACGGCGTCCAATATCGTGTCACCGACCAATGATTTCCAGAACATTGCGCCCAAGTTGATTAACCAGACCCGCGGTGTATTGATAACAGGCGCCGTAGGCGTGGTACTGATGGGCTACGATCTATTGCAAAAAGCAGGGCTTATCCCGCCAGGGGTGTCGCTTGAGCAAATGTATTCCAACTGGCTGCTCGGCTATTCCAGCCTGCTAGGGCCTATCGCTGGCATTATGGCGGTGGATTATTTTCTGATTAAGCAGCAGCGCCTGGATGTCCCCAGTCTTTATATGGATAACCATGCCTACCCCGCCGTCAATGTGGCAGGTTTTATCGCCTTTGGTGTCCCGGTGGTGCTGACCCTGATGTCACTGTTAACCGGCACGATGAACTGGTTCTACGATTATGGCTGGTTTACAGGGTCGGCATTGGGCGCAATTGTCTACTACGTGGCAAGTCAGGTGCTGGCGTCGTCACCTCAGGCAGGGCCTGTTCCGATCTTGGCAAGTGAGGCGACAAAGCCGAACTCATAACGTGTATTAGCGGGCGTCAGACATTCTGCGCCCTGGCTAACATTCAATTCTTGATCAAATTCAGCTCTTGATTAAATTCAAGAAGGCGTCAACCACTCTATTAGGGCGGCGGTCATGGCGGGTGATCAGCACAAACGGAATACGGTAATGCTGGGTGGTGGCATGCAGCGCCCGCATTTTGCCCGCCTTGACCCATTGCTCGGCCACATGCTCAGGTAGAAAGCCGATAAAGCGCCCGGTCAAAATTAAAAAAGCAGCCCCTTCCCGATCAGAGGCCGATGCGCGCAGTGTGAGTGCATCGTGAGCCTGGCGTGCCTGAACCGGTAACGGGTAGCGCGGCGAAATAGCCGAGTATTGAGCGATAGTAGAAAAGCTGAGCAGCTCATCGTGCTCGGCGAATAGCGGGTGGCCTAGCGCACAGTAAAGATACGAAGGCTCATCATACAGATGGCGAATGGCTAAGCTGGTGGGCAGGTTCACCTCCGGCACCACGCCGACGCTCAAGTGGCCGTCCATCACGCCCCGAATAACCGCATCTGAAGGCTCCATATGAATATGCAGCGTGACGTCATTCTCCGGGGCACAAAGCTTGGCTAACGCATCGGTAACGTGCATGGCTGGCAGCGTCACCAGGTTGTCGGTAATGCCAATGTTCAATTCGCCTTTGATCGTTTGGTGCAGGGCATTGACGTCGCTTTTAAAGGTTTCCAGCGCCGCTAATAGCGTTAATCCCGCCTGGTAAATCTCTTTACCTTCTTCGGTTAAACTGAACCCTCCGCGCCCCCGCTGGCAGAGTGAAAAGCCCAGCCGCCCCTCCAAATCATTCATATGCTGACTGATCGCTGAACGGCTGATGCCGAGCGTGGTTTCAGCCGCGGTAAAGCCTCCGCACTCCACCACCGTTTGGAAAATGCGCACGAGGCGTATTTCGTAATCGCTCATTTGACCAAGCGATGCCATAACAACTCCTTGGTAGTTAGACTATCGATGTATAATGTCAGCCTTTCTAGCGAAGCAACTGTGATAAGACCTGATATACATCATAAAATTGCCGCGGCACTATTGGGCCAAATTACCCATCAGCGCATGTGTGTATCGGTTTTGGTTGTTTAACACTGTATCAGGTGCCTATTGGGGGCACCTGAATAAAGGCCCTGTACGATGTTCGCCACGCCCCTGGCTGTCAGCAAGTATATTGATAATGATCCGTACAGCTATCACCAGCAGCGGCGAAAGGTGGTGGCTGTCTATTTGCTGGCGCTTGTCGCCATGATAGTGATTTTTGGGTGGTTACTGAGCGAGCAATATAAACAGGAAATTATCGACGCGGAATCACGGATTATCGCTCGCGCTAATGTGGTCAATGAATGGGCAGAAGGAGTGTTCGCACAAAGTGGCCAGGCGCTTTTTGGCCTTACTGAACTCATTGGCATGCAGGGAATGCCTGACGCGAACAATTCCTTCATGCTGCAGCGGGCGTTAGATAACCTCACTGTGTTCGTTCCTTTGGTCGACGAAATCGCTATTTTGGACCCGGACGGACACGTGCTGCTGGCAACGCAACGCGGCAATCGTAACGGCTACATCAACATTGGCAAGACTGCATTTTTTAACGCGTTTAAGCAAAACGGGCAGCGTGAACTGATGACCCCGCTTCACTGGTCTGAAAGTGAACAGCAGTTCTATTTGTATCACGGGCGTCGCTTAGAGAGCCCAACCGGTGAGTTTGCTGGGGTGGTGCTGGCTAGTATTACCCCGCGAGTATTTGCCAATGCCCTGCAGCAGATGCACGTGTATGAGGGCGAGAGTATTGCATTGATCGATTCTGATTCGAAGTTGATTGCTAGGCATCCTGCCCCACCAGAGTCGTTACCCATCGGCATGAACATTACCAGTTCACGCGCTTCTCAAAAGCGAGCAAGAGAGCTGGCGAGGGGAGAGTTCGCCTGGTCATTAACCGCTGTTTCACCCATCGATGACCAAGAGCGCTTATTTCGCATACAGCGAGTAAGTGATTATCCAATGCTGGTAGTGGTGGGCGTTAACTTTCGCCAAACACTGGCTGCTTGGCGACAGCGCGCCTGGATATTAACGCTGGTGATGGCCGTAATTGCGTTATTGGGGGCGTGGGGTGCGCGTCACTATCTCAACCGTCTCTTATTATCCTATCAATTACGTCAACGGATCGAGGAGCGCGAGCAGGCGCGTGCCGAAGCGCAAGTTGCTGCTGCCGCCTTCGAAACGCACCTGGGGATTCTGATTACCGATCCCCAAGGAATCATTCTCAGGGTCAATGCTACGTATACCCGTATTACCGGCTACCGTGAAGCCGACCTCGTCGGCAAGTACTTTCGTATGTTTAGTTCAGGCCTGCATAGCGATGCATTTTATCGTCGTTTATGGAAGCGTGTTATGGATACCGGCCACTGGGAAGGCGAGCTATGGAACCAGCGTAAAAATGGTGAGATGTTTCCTGAATGGTTAACCATTAGCGCGGTTTATAGCGATGACAAGACCCTGACCCACTATGTGGCCACCTTAAATGATATCAGCGAGCGTAAAGCCGCTGAGCAGGAGATTCATCAGCTGGCGTTTTATGACCCATTAACCGGTCTGGCAAATCGACGTCTGTTCATTGACCGCATGGGGAATGCCCTGAAAGAGCTTTGTCGCCGCCAACGCTGTGGCGCGCTTATATTGATTGATATCGATAATTTCAAGCAAATTAATGACACCCTCGGCCACTATACCGGCGACCAGTTGTTGCAGGGATTGGCGCAGCGAATGGGGCAAATGTTGCGCGACACCGATACGTTAGCGCGCTTGGGCGCGGACGAGTTCGCCGTGTTAATTGAAGGGGTAGATAGCTGTCCTGAAAAAGCTGCCCAACTCGCTGAAAAAATTGCCTACAAACTGCTAGCCACACTTAATGAGCCCATTGCCGTGGGCGAAGAACACCTCAGGGTATCGGGTAGCATCGGTATTACCGTCATGGAGAATAATGAGCACAGCGTAGACGACTATTTGCAGCAGGTGGACATGGCGCTGTTTGAGGCCAAAATCAGCGGGCGTCATCGTGTCTGTTTCTTTGCTCCTTCCATGCAGACCGCGCTATTGGCGCATGTGAAGTTAGAATCGGATGTGCGACTTGCGCAGGTGGAGCAACAATGGCTGCTTCACTATCAGCCTCAGGTGAATCATCACGGTACGATTACCAGTGTGGAAGCATTATTGCGTTGGCAGCATCCTGAGCGGGGTCTGGTATCACCGGGCGAGTTTATCCCGCTCCTGGAAAGCACCGGCCTGATTAATGATGTGGGCGAATGGGTGTTGGAAAATGCCTGTTATCAACTTTCACGTTGGTCGCAGCAACCGCTGCTTAGCCAGTTGACTATCTCGGTCAATATCAGTCCGTTGCAGTTTCGTGATGAGCATTTCTTAGAGCGGGTTCAGGGCGTGTTTACGCGCACCCAGGCACCACTGGATCGGCTAAAGCTGGAAGTAACCGAAACCCTGTTTGTAGAGGCGCGCGATGATGCACGGGATAAAATGCTCGCGCTAAAAGCCCAAGGGGTGCGCTTCTCTCTGGATGATTTTGGTACCGGCTATTCGTCCCTGGCTTATCTTGCCCACCTGCCGTTGGATCAACTGAAAATCGACCAGTCATTTGTGCATCAGGTACTGGAAAGTCCGGCCAACGCGGCGATTGTGGAGAGCACGATCGCCTTGGCGAAAAGCCTTAATTTAGAGGTCATCGCAGAAGGGGTGGAGTCCAATGCACAGCAGACGTGGCTATGGGCGCATGGCTGCCACGCTTACCAGGGCTTTCTGTTTGGGCGCTCGGGTACCGCTGAGGCGATCGAGCAGCGGTTGTCTCGCCATTGATTTCTTAATCGGCTGCCAGGCATGTAGAGCAAGAAGCTTCGATATCCGGCAAGCAGGCCGCCAGCGTGTCGGGCTGGATAATTTCCAGACGAGAGTCCTGACGCCATGCGCTATTTTCGACGCTGAACGTTCCTTCTGCGCGGTTAAAGCGTTTCCAGCCATGATCAGTATGAAATACCCCTTTAATGCGAGCTTTTTGAGGTAATTCGCTCAACAAGGCGGCTAACCGATCCAGATCGAAACACTCGCTTGGATGCCAACGTAACCCGACGCTTGTATAGCCCAACGAGGTGCCGGTTTCTTTTTGAGGCTGGCCGGGGGTAGGGGGAGCGTCGAAGAAATTGCCTGTTAAGCTGGGCGTTGCCACCAGCGCTTGATGACTGGTGGGCATGGCGGTATCACTGGCGTCGGCGCTGCCGCTCTGAGTCAGTAGCTTGATAGGCAGTTCGCCATGGTGAGCTTCCTGTACCCATTTACGGGGCGGCCAGCGTTGCGCCACAAAGGCATGAGCGGCGTCTAGCTGTTCAGGTGTACTGTGGTCGAGCATGGTCAACGCCACCGCATCCGCCATATCGAGCTGATCGCGGAAGGTATCGTGCTGCCGAGCGCGGGGATCATCCAGCCGCCGTGGGTCGAGGGTGGCAATAATATCACGCACGTCAATGACGTCTTGAAAGGCCTCGCCACGAAGCAGGTCCAGTAAGCCCGCCGGGTGGCCCAGCCCAGAGGGCTCAATAATCACTCGGTCGGGTTTGCTGCGTGCCAGCAGATTCACCAAGGCCGCTTGCAGCACAAAGGCGAGCTGGCAGCACAGACAGCCGCCGGGTAGCCCTTTAACGACGACATCATCGCGGGCGTCAAACATGGCCTGGTCGATACCAATTTGGCCAAATTCATTAACTAATATGGCCCACGTTTCATCCACAGGCTTTTGCTCGATCAGGCTGTGGATAAGCGTGGTTTTGCCGCTGCCGAGAAAACCGGTAACGATATGCACCGGTACGTTGATGACTGCGGTCACTGCTAGCCCCCGGTCATGTTCATAAAGCGCACGACCTGGATATCACCGTCGGTAGTGAAGTGGTGGCGTTCGGGCTTCAGCGGCAGGGCGTTAATGATGGCTTTTTTAAGCGCCTGCATATCGCCGGGGTGACGGCGCATGACGGCGCGAAGATCCACCGAGTGCTCGTTGCCCAAACATAACAATAGACGTCCTTCCACGGTGACGCGAACGCGGTTGCAGGTGTCACAAAAGTTGTGGCTGTGGGGCGAGATAAAGCCTACCCGGCTCTCGCTATCGGCCATTCTAAAATAGCGCGAAGGGCCAGGGGTGGTTTCGGCCGTGGCCATCAGCGGATAACGGGTTTCTATTAACGATTGCACATCGTCGCTTGAGTAAAACGTTTCTGCCCGCGAGTGATCAGAAACATCGCCAAGCGGCATCTCTTCGATAAAGCTGATATCGAGGCCTTCCTGGCGGGCAAAAGTGACCAGATCGATCACTTCGTCATCGTTACGGCCTTTTAAAATCACTGCGTTAAGCTTGATGCGCTTAAAGCCCGCTTCTTGAGCGGCATGGATACCGTCGATGACCTTGGCTAAATCGCCGGTGCGGGTAAGCTGCTTGAAACGCTCGGCATCGAGCGAATCCAGACTGATATTCAGCCGCCGCAGACCGCTGGCATAAAGCTGCTTGGCGTGTTTACGCAGGCTGGCACCGTTCGTGGTCATGGTGAAGTCGTTAAGCCCGGGCATCGCGCCGATTTCATCGACCAACTGCTCGATACCGCGACGAACCAGTGGCTCGCCACCGGTCAGGCGAATTTTTTCTACCCCAAGCTCGGTAAACGCACGGGCCACCATGGCGATCTCTTCAAGCGTGAGCACTTGAGCACGCGGTAGGAAAGTCATGTCCTCACTCATGCAGTACACGCAGCGGAAATCGCAACGATCGGTTACCGAGATACGCACGTAGCTGATGCGTCGGCCAAAGTCGTCGATCAGTTGCTGAGCGGATTGCTGTTGCATTGTCTGTTGCTCGCTCATAGCCATCCCGTTAGTGGTTGTATGCTGACTACCTCGCCTGGTTGTGCGCCGTCTTGGTTGTCGGCAAGCTCAATCAGGCAGTTAGCAGCCACCATCGAGGTTAAAATACCCGACCCCTGTGCGCCGGTACTGCTGACGTGTAACTGTCCCGTCACATCAGTATGGTAAATGCCGCGAATAAAGTCAGTACGCTTCAAGCGGCTTTTTAAGACGTTATCGCTAATCGCATGGAGACGAAGGGGGGGGACGGCCGACTGCCCATGCAGGAGGTTCAACAAGGGCGTGACAAACTGTAGAAAGGTTACCATGACCGCGACAGGATTGCCGGGCAGACCAACAAATGGTGTCTGTTTTTCGCCCAGCCAACCGCAGGCCATGGGGCGGCCAGGGCGCAGCGCCACACGCCAAAATGCCAAGCGTCCCAGCTGTTCTAACGCCTCGCGGGTGAAGTCGGCCTGACCCACCGAGACACCGCCGCTGGTAATCACTAAATCGCTCTTCTCGGCAGCCTGCTGAAGCGCGCTCTTGGTCGCGTCCAGATCATCGGGCAATATACCCAGATCAATCACCTCGGCACCCTGCTCGGCGAGCAAGCCGATCAACGTGAAGCGGTTAGCATCGTAAATACCAGCCTTGGGTAACGGATCACCCGGCGCGGTAACCTCATTGCCGGTGGAAAAGATCGCCACCTTGGGACGCCGGTAAACGCCGACCTCTGCATGCCCTAATGATGCCAGAAGCCCGAGCGAGGCGGCATCGAGTCGCGCTCCCGCGGGGAGAGCCGTCTCGCCAATGGCAATATCTTCCCCCGCCTGGCGAACGTGCTGGCCGTGTTTGAGGAGTTCTGGAGACTCAATGATCACATGCGCAGGCTTATCATCTATCGGTTCGCGCAGTTGTTCACTCATCACCACGGTATCGGTGCCCGGGGGTAATGGGGCGCCGGTGGTGATGCGCACACAGTGCCCGGCAGGTACTAATTCGCGGCGATATTGCCCGGCCAACACTTCACCGGCCAGTGGCCAGTGGGTCTGCTTGGCCCCAACGCCTTCTCTGGGCAAGGCTAGCGCTACGCCATCCATGGCCGCATTGGTATTTTGCGGCACATTAATGGGCGCCTGTACAGCCGCGGCCAAACGGCGACCATGCGCCTGCGCCAGGGGGACATGTTCGCTACCCAGCGGGCGCTCAATCAACGTGGCGAGTGCCTGACGCGCGTCGTCGACGCTCAGCATCTGCTCGCCAAGGTCAAAGCAGGAGAGCGTCATCTAGCCTCCTTTGCTGAAGGTTTCAACAGCGCTTCTTCCAGGCGCAGCTTCTCTTCCTCGGTATTAAGGTTGGCAAACGCATCGGGGCAGTCCGACATATCGACCTTGCACCACGCATGGCGGGCGTACCAGCGATCAATCTTGCGTTCGCCTTCAGCAAGCATGGCGGCCAAGTCATCGGCGAGCGAAGTGCGTATCAGCGCCACTACCGGGTGCAGCCGGTCGCCGTCAAAGGCTACGGCGATATCATGATCGCCAATGCCCTCCACCATGCGAGCCACTAGATCATTGGGCAGGGCAGGGGAGTCACAGGGGACCACCAGCAGCCATGACGTTTTGGCCGCCCGAAGGCCACTATAGATACCCATCAAGGGTCCTTTAAAACCACCTTCGGCACCGTCCATTACCAGATCAGCAATGACACGGTCGGCAAAGAATTGGTAGGCGTCAGTGTTGCGGTTGGCGTTAATGAGAAGTTCGGCCACGCGCCCCTCAAGGCGAGTCACCACATGGCCGACTAGCGGTAAACCCGCAAACGGCTCAAGACCCTTGTCGCGGCCGCCCATCCTGCGCCCTTCGCCGCCGGCGAGAACCATGCCGGTGAGTTCGTGAGTGGATATCATGCGCTTGCCTCTTTGGATGAACGGGCATGGGTTGGCCGTGCGGGAATAGCGTCCAACGCTAGACGTTGCTGGGTGTTGATGGCTTGAAAATGGCGCCCTTTGGCGCGGGCAATCAACATGACACCAAAGCGTTCGGCTAATTCAACGCCTTTTTGGGTAACGCCAGAGCGCGATACCAGGACACTAATCCCCATTTGCGCGACTTTTAGCACCATCTCGGACGTGAGTCGCCCGGTAGTGTAAAAAATATCCGCATTGGCGCTGTTCGCCTGTTGAAGCCACTGGCGCCCCGCCAACGTGTCTACCGCGTTGTGGCGCCCAACATCCTCAACAAAGTCGAGCACCGTGGCCTGATGACAGAGCGCGCAGCCGTGCACAGCGCCCGCGCTTCGATATGTCTCGTTATAGGCGTTAAGGTTTTGCAGCATTTGGTAGAGCGTGGACTGGGCTAGTGGCGTAGTAGGCAGCGCCGTCAATGCGGTTTGATCCAATAGTTTACCAAACACCGTGCCCTGGCCGCAGCCCGTGGTGACCGTGCGGGTGCTAAGGCGCGCCTCCATGTCGTCGGGTAAATGACGCGTCACCACCACGGCCGCTTCGACCTCCCAGTCGACCTGGACAACGGTTAAGTCTTCGGCTGCTCGCAGCAGTCCTTGATTGCGCAGATACCCCACCACCAAGGCTTCCGGATCATCGCCCAACGTCATTAAGGTGACGATCTCACGTTTATTGAGATATACCGTCAGCGCGCGCTCAGCAGCGATCGCCTGCTGGCGCTCATCGCCAAACTCATCAACGATGCTAATCTCGGTGGTGGCCGGTAAGCGGGCTCGGCTTAACTGAAGGGCGGGCATTGATGATCCTCGCAAAACGACAGGGTTGACGATGATGGCGCTGGGGAGGCTTACTTGTCTACCCATTCAATGGCTATATGTTGAAAGTCTACGGTGTTTGCTAAGGGGGTAACGCGATGACTGATAATGTACGTTCACTGAGTATTACCCTAGTTGCCGAGCCCAAACAGGTGAAGCGTTTTACCCTAACCCAGTGGCGGATTGACGACATTACGCTGGGCGATCAAGGGGAGCACGTGCTTAATCTGCAGCTTTCCATGACCGAGCGGGCGGCCTACCGTTTTAACCTCACCTCAAGCACACCACGGCTATTTGTACGAGCAGGCTTTACCGGGCAAACGCCTAAGCCAGATGCGATCACGGCCAGTCAGGATGTCGCGGCGGGGTGGATGGATGGCGAGCAGCAGGTGCTGGAAGCCCCCATGCCGATGGCCATTCATATATGGATAGAGCGTTACCTTGCCCACCATGGTGAAGCACCGATGGAAATGCGCAAGAAAAAGCGTAAAGGAGCCGGGCGCGCGAAAGAGACGCCCACCAAGGAGCAGCCACAATGAGCCGCCTGGAGCGTTGGTCGCGACTAAAACGTAACGCCCAGAGCGAGCAACGCGAGCCAGCCACTCCTTTAACCGGCCCGGCTGACAGTGAGGCGCCTGAGGACGAAGCCGAACAGGCCTACGTCCCCGCCGACCAACCCGCAGCTCAGCCATCGTCACCGGACGACCTCGACGACGAGCCAGCACGAGCGCCTGAGCCTGGCAGCCTTGACCATACCTTGCCAGATCCCGATACCCTGGAAGCTGGCAGCGATTTCAGTGCCTTTATGGTGCCGGGAGTGAGTGGGAGCCTGCGTCGGCGAGCTTTGAAACGGCTGTGGGCGACGGGTAATTACAACGTTCGAGATGGCTTGGATGATTACGATGCCGACTACCGACAGCAGCTAAAGCCCATGGCAGAAGGGTTGGCAGAAAACTTGCGTCGTTGGACTCATAAAATAGAAGAAGCGGCCGATAAACAGTTAGATGAGGCACAACCCGAGAGCCAGCAAGACCTAGCCGCCAGCGAGCAGGGCAATGAGAGCGAGCATGAAAGTGCGACCGAGCAATCAGCAGCGTCAAAGGAAAATGCATCCGGATCTTGCACGGTGGGCAGCAACACGGTAAAAAGCGCCTCGCTAGACGACCAGTCTGATTATTTTTCTAACGCTGAAAAGAAGCCTTGATGTCCTCTGGTAAGCTTTAAAAATCAGGATCTTGAGTAGCGATTAGCGCATTAGTGTTAATAGCGTTGAAGGGTGTCAGGTTGGCAAAAAGTGCATTTCACCATAGGCTGAACTTAGCTTCTACGTATGGTTATGCCACAATAGTTAATCAATATAATTCAAAATTATAATAAGAATTATTCACTGACCGTGAGAGCGCATGAACCAACGAATCCAACTGGCGTCGCTAGACGGCCAGCGCAATGCGGAGGCCAGAGAAGCGGTACGCCAGCGTATCTCTTGGCCCGCTAATTTAACACCCGCCAATGTGACCTATCACAGTCGTGGTCATGCGCTACTGTTAGGCAGTGAGCGTGATACGCGACAAGCCGCGCGTGCCCTGCAAGGACGTGGCTTAGCGTCATTGACGTTAATTTTTACTGCGCCCAACGTTGCTACATCAGATGATGAGATCAATGATAATGAGCTGATCGCTGCCACAACGACGCTCACTACCCAGGCGCTGACGCGTGCCCAGTCGGAAAAACTGCACATTGGTGGACATCTGGGCGCGTTTAGCGCGACGCTGAATAGCGATGAGCCGCTTAATCTCGCCCGCGCCTTGATTGGGCGAGAAACGTTTGATCTGATTCTGGATTTAAACACTACCCCTTGTTTGTCGGTTGAATTGCCGCCTCCCGGCTACGTGGTATTTAACTGGCAGCAGGCGGAGACAAGAAGCACTGCGCTAGAAGAGTTTGCCGAATTGATGGGCGAGTTCGATAAGCCGCGCTATTTTCAGGTTAACAGCGACCTATGTGCCCATTCGACCAGCGGCAATATTGGCTGTACCCGCTGCTTGGATGTTTGTCCGGCAGACGCTATCTCCAGTATTCAGGGACGGATAGAGGCGCATATCGAGGTTGACCCTTATCTCTGCCAGGGGGTGGGTAGTTGCACCAGCGCTTGCCCCACGGGAGCGATCGAGTTTCGGTTACCGGAAACGCGCCGCCAGCAAGATACCCTCTCTACCTGGCTCGCCGCCTACCGCGACGCAGGTGGTCAGGTGCCGGTGCTGCGTTTTATCACCCATGAGTCACAAGACGCTGAACGTGCAGCAGGCATGGTAACGGCTGGCCATGTGATTGATGTTCCGTTAGAAGAGCTGGGGGCCGCGGGCCATGATCAGTGGTTAACCGCGCTGGCTGCTGGTGCCGCCGAGGTGCGCATTCAACTGCATCCTGATATGCCTGCCCGTTTGAGCGCTTTTTTAACCGACCAGCTTGCCCAGGCACATGCTCTATTAGAGGCCTTGGGTCATGAGCGTGCTCGCGTTCAATTGATTGAGGTCGCCGATGGGGCCGCGCGTGATGCCTTGCCAACGCTTATGCCGCTCACGCAGTCGCCGTTAAGTCTTCCCGAGCCGGAAAAGCGGGCACGTTTGAACCGTGTCCTGGCACGCTTAGCCGAGCTGGGTAATCCCAGCAGTGAGCGGATTGCGTTGCCAACAGGCGCTGCGTATGGCGCTATTCACGTTGATAGAGACGCCTGTACGCTGTGCCACGCCTGTGTGAGTAACTGCCCCACTCCTGCACTCAAATCAGGCGGTGCTACGCCTGCACTGAGCTTCCTTGAAGCGGACTGCGTGCAGTGTGGTTTGTGTGAGCAGGCCTGCCCGGAAAATGCCATCACGTTGATGCCCGGTTTCCTCGCCTCAGAGGAGCGCGAGACCAGGCATATTTGTCATGAAGAGGCGGCGTTTGAGTGCATTAATTGCGGCAAGCCGTTTGCGACCGTCAGTACGGTTAAGACGATTAAGGAGAAATTGGCGAATCACCCCTATTTTGCTGGCGAGGCGATGATTCGTCTGGAAATGTGCGAAGACTGCCGGGTTAAAGATGTCTGGAAAACCATGATTCGCGATCCCGATTCACAACTGAAGGTATAAGCCGATGACGGATGCGCTATCCACACTTAACGAAACAGAGGCGCTACGCGCCGATATTTATGCGCTATTAGCGTCATTGTTGCGCCAGGCACCGGATACCGAGCTATTGAACTGGTTGGCTGATCTGACCATTGAGCAAGATGGTAGCCGGTTGGCAGAGTGCTGGCAGGAACTGGCAGGTGCCGCTAAAAGCGAAACAGAAAACGGTGCTGATCCTGAGCGCTTGCAACGTGCCCATTTCCGTCACTTGGTGGGTGTTATTCAGGGCGAAGTATTGCCGTATGCATCCTGGTACCGCAATGGCGAATTAATGGAGGCGGCTTTGGTGGCGCTGCGCCGCGACTTAAAAGTGCTTGGCTTTGAGCGCAGTGAACATATCCGTGAACCCGAAGACCATTTAGCGGCGCTGTGCGAGGTCATGGCGATGCTGATTGAGGCTGAAAGCAGCGAACAAGGCTATTTCTTTAGCCAGCATTTAGCCCCCTGGGCGGCCGCGTGTTTTGCCGATCTGGGTAAGGTAGACACCGCTTTCTATGCAGCGCTGGGGCAGTTAGGTGGCGCTTTTATGGAGAGCGAACAGGCTCGTATAAGCAGTAATGCGAGCCACGAGCCGGTGCGTATTGTAGAGCCCTAGCGGGCACGCACCGGCGAAGCAACCTGACAACAGCAGCAGCTGATAATAAAGGCCTGAAGCTGTGTATAAAAAAGGCCTGCATAAAGGCATGCAAGAGGAGAACCCCATGCACCAGTCACACAACTCCGAGCGCCGCCGGTTCATGAAGACCGTTGGATTAGGAACCGCCGCTGCTGGCGCTGCGGCGGCTATCGGTCACGTCACGTTGGCTCAGGCTGACTCGACCCCGGTGGAAAACGAAAAACAAACGGTTAACTACCGTGAGACTGATCACGTCCGCGCTTACTACGCCTCACTGCGTGACTGACGGCGGAATGCCAGGAGATTTGCCATGCGCTTAACTCGCAAAACCGACACCCCCAAGGCCTCTGGGCTGGGTATTTCTCGTCGTCAATTTCTCAAGCGCAGCGGTGCTGCCACTGGTGGTGTAGCTGCCGCTGGCTTTATGGGTGCGCCAATGATGCGCCGCGCCGAGTCAGCCGACAAAACCCCGGTGCTAGACTCGCCGGTTGAGACCAAACGTACTATCTGCTCTCACTGCTCAGTGGGTTGTGGCGTTTATGCTGAAGTTCAAGAGGGAATCTGGACCAAGCAAGAGCCCGCGTTTGATCACCCCATCAACCGTGGCGCGCATTGCGCGAAAGGCGCTTCGCTGCGCCAGCACGGCCATTCCACGCGGCGTCTGAAATACCCCATGAAGCTCGTGGCCGGTGAATGGCAACGCATGAGCTGGGATGACGCCGTCAACGAGATTGGCGATAAGGTGCTTGCGCTACGCGAAGAGCACGGGCCCGACAGCGTTTACTGGCTGGGGTCTGCCAAGTTCAACAACGAGCAGGCGTATTTGATGCGCAAGCTTGCCTCGCTGTGGGGCACCAATAACACCGATCACCAGGCGCGTATTTGCCACTCCACCACCGTGGCGGGCGTGGCGAATACCTGGGGTTACGGTGCCATGACCAACTCGCTTAACGATATGCATAACAGCAAAGCGATACTGTTCATTGGCTCTAACCCCAGTGAAGCACACCCGGTGGCGATGCAGCATATCCTCATCGCCAAAGAGCGTAATAACTGCGACATCATCGTTGCAGATCCGCGCTTTACCCGTACCGCCGCCAAGGCCAATAAATACGTTCGCCTGCGTCCTGGTTCGGACGTGGCGTATATCTGGGGCTTGTTGTGGCACATCTTTGATAACGGCTGGGAAGATAGCGAGTACATCAATCAGCGTGTCTACGGCATGGATGAAGTGCGCGCCGAAGTCGCCAACTTCCCGCCCAGTGTCGTAGAAGAAGTGACCGGCGTACCCGAAGCCGAAATGTTTGATGTCGCCAAGCGTCTTTCCGACAACCGCCCCGGCTGTGTCGTATGGTGCATGGGCGGTACTCAGCACACCACGGGTAACAATAATACCCGCGCTTACTGCATTCTTGAGTTGGCGCTGGGTAATATCGGTAAGTCCGGTGGTGGGGCCAACATTCTGCGCGGTCACGATAACGTGCAGGGCGCCACCGACTTGGGTCTGGGGTCCGACTCACTGCCAGGTTACTACGGGTTGGCAGAAGGCGCATGGCAGCACTGGGCAACAGTCTGGGATCTTGACTACGAGTGGATGAAAGGCCGCTTCGACGATACCGAATACGCCGATGGCAAGCCCATGTACACCAGCGGTATCACGGTTTCTCGCTGGGTGGATGGGGTGCTTGAAGATGACGAAAACATCTCCCAGCGTACCGCGCTGAAAGCGATGTTCTATTGGGGCCACGCGGTTAACTCTCAAACGCGTGGCGTCGAAATGCAAAAAGCGATGCAGAAACTGGAGATGATGGTCATCGTTGACCCTTATCCCACCGTGGCTGCCGTTATGCACGACCGTACCGACGGTGTTTATCTACTCCCGGCGGCTACCCAGTTCGAGACCACCGGTAGTGTTACCGCGACCAATCGCTCTATCCAGTGGCGTGACCGAGTGATTGAGCCTCTCTTTGAGTCCAAGCCTGACCACGAGATCATGTACCTGTTTGCCCGCAAGTTGGGGTTTGGTAATGAGCTGGTCAAAAACTATCAGATGAACGGCAACGAGCCGTTGATAGAAGATATTTTGCGTGAGATTAACCGCGGCATGTGGACGGTGGGTTACACCGGTCAAAGCCCTGAGCGTCTTAAAGCGCATCAGCAGAACTGGCACACCTTCAGTTTTGAGAACCTGCGTGCCCAGGGTGGCCCGGCGGACGGTGATTACTACGGCTTGCCATGGCCCTGCTGGGGAACACCGGAGTTTGGACATCCTGGTTCGCCCAACCTTTATGACACCAGCATACCGGTCATGGAAGGCGGGATGGGATTCCGTGCCCGGTTTGGTATCGAGCGCGATGGGGTGAATCTGCTGGCCGAAGGCTCTGCGCCGGTAGGTGGCGATATCGACGATGGGTATCCCGAATTCAACGACCAGCTCCTCAAAGACCTGGGCTGGTGGGATGACCTGACGGCCGAAGAGAAGCAGGCGGCGGAAGGTAAAAACTGGAAAACTGACTTCTCCGGCGGTATCCAGCGCGTGGTGATCGAGCATGGCTGCGCGCCCTATGGCAACGCCAAAGCCCGCGCCGTGGTCTGGACCTTCCCCGACCAGGTGCCGAAGCATCGCGAGCCGCTTTACACCACGCGCCGTGATCTGGTTGAACGCTTCCCCACCTGGGATGATTTCGACTCCATCATGCGTCTGCCGACCATGTATAAAACCATTCAGGATCGCGATAAAACCGGCGAGTATCCAATGATCCTCACCTCCGGGCGACTGGTTGAGTACGAAGGTGGTGGTGAAGAAACACGCTCCATGTCCTGGCTTGCCGAGCTTCAGCAGGAAATGTTTGTCGAGATCAACCCGGCGGATGCCAACGACCTTGGCGTGAAGGACGGCGATCAGGTATGGGTCGAAGGGGCTGAAGGGGGCCGCGTGAAAGTCAAAGCCCTGGTGACACCTCGCGTTGACCGCAACGTTGCGTTCATGCCGTTCCACTTTGGCGGCATGTTCCAGGGTGAAAGCCTGCACGACCGTTATCCGGAGGGGACTGTTCCCTACGTCATCGGTGAAGCAGCCAACACCGCCACCACCTACGGCTACGACCCGGTGACGCTGATGCAAGAAACCAAGTGCACCATTTGCCGCATTGAACGCGCTTAAATCCAAAGGCGTGTTCAAGCCCAACCAGGCCGTTAGTGCCTGGTGGGCCCGACCTGACAGCACGACGGTGCGGGAGCCATCCCGCACCGGCATGAGGAGAACAACATGGCTCAAATGAAATTCATGTGTGACGCCGAACGCTGCATTGAATGCAACGGCTGCGTCACCGCTTGTAAAAACGCCAACGATGTCGAATGGGGCATTCAGCGCCGTCGTGTGGTGACGCTCAATGACGGTGAAGCGGATGAAATGTCCATTTCGGTCGCCTGTATGCATTGTGACGACGCTCCCTGTATGGCGGTTTGCCCCACCGACTGCTTCTACAAAACCGATGACGGCATCGTGCTGCACGATAAAGACCTGTGCATTGGCTGTGGTTACTGCCTCTACGCCTGCCCCTTTGGCGCACCGCAGTTTCCCCAGCAGGACGCATTCGGTGAGCGCGGCAAGATGGATAAATGTACCTTCTGTGCGGGTGGCCCGGCCGAGAGCAAAGAAGAAGAGTACGAGAAGTACGGCTCTAACCGCATTGCCGAAGGTAAGCTGCCGCTATGTGCTGAGATGTGTTCCACCAAAGCGTTGCTTGCCGGTGATGCTCAAGATGTCGCTGACATCTTCCGCCAGCGCGTTGTTCACCGTGGGCACAAAGATGGTGCCTGGTCCAACAATCCTAAGGCCAGTGCCGATAACCTAGCCTATGATGCTGCCCGTAAAGGGTAAGGAGGCGTGTCATGAACCTGTTGACTGCACAGGCGCCCGCTGGGGTGCCGCGCTCAGGTAAAGGGCTCGCCCTTGGTATGTGGCGGTTTATGCTGGTGGCGTTCGCGCTGGTACTCAGCCTTGGCGTTGCGCAAATGGCCGTGGCTCAAGCCGACCCTGACCGTGAAATGACCACCGCCGCCCCCGGTATCACTGCCGATCAGTGGCGCCAGGTGCGTAGCGGTGAGACCGGGCCGAATTATCGCGATTCGCGTCATGACAGCAATTACAGCCTGATCAATGCAAGTGGCGAAACATGGCGGGAGATACGTAACCGCTGGGTATCGCCATTCGGGTTGATCGCTGTCTTTGGTATGGCGGCACTGATTGCGTTGTTCTACTTCATTGTCGGACGCAAGTACCTTGAAGAGCCGCGTACCGGACGCAAGCTGCTGCGCTGGACCTTGGTGAAACGGGCTTTGCATTGGACGGTAGCCACGCTATTTATCGTCCTGGCGCTGACTGGCATGACGCTGTTGTTTGGCAAGTTCGTCTTTCGCCCGCTGTTTGGTGACGGCGTGTGGGCGTGGATGATTGCCGCGACGAAAGTGCTGCATAACTACCTGGGGCCGATCTTTGGTGTTTTGCTTATCATCATGCTGGTGAGCTTGATCAAAGATAATATTCCCAAAAAGCATGACCTCGTCTGGTTTAAAAAAGGCGGCGGTATGTTGGGCAAAAAACATGTTGATGCTGGCTTTGCCAACGGCGGTGAAAAAGCCTGGTACTGGCTGCTTGCCACCGTCGGCGTTCTGGTGATTGCCAGCGGCTTGGTGCTCGACTTCCCCAACTTTAACCAGGGGCGCGATACCATGCAGTGGGCAAACGTCATCCACGCGGTCGGCGCATTGGGGCTGACTGCCATCTCGTTAGGGCATATCTATATCGGCACGCTGGGCACTGAAGGCGCGCTGGAAGGTATGACCACCGGGTATGTGGATGAAACCTGGGCCAAAGAGCATCACAATCTGTGGTACGACGAGGTCAAGGATCAAACGCTTTCGGAGCAAGAGGTGGCGGATCGAAAAGCATCTGGCGGCAGCCGGGAGCCATCGGCGCCTCGCACCAGTTAATTATCCGTGATTAACCCCTAAGACACCGCCGGAAGGCGGTGTCTTTTGTTATGCTGAACACAAGTCACTTGATGAAAGGAAAGATCATGTCAGCGTTTAATGAATTAGATCCCTCCACACAAACAGAACTTGAAGCTGCTGCGTTTCGTCGCTTGCTACAGCACCTGGACGATAATAAAGACGTGCAAAATATCGACCTGATGATCCTGGCCGACTTTTGTCGTAACTGTTTATCCAAGTGGTTGGTTGCTGCCGCTGACGCTAAAGATGAATCGCTTAGCTATGAAGAGGCCCGCGAATACGTGTATGGCATGCCCTATAGCGAGTGGAAGGGGCTGTATCAGGGCAACGCGACGCCAGAACAATTGGCGGCATTAGAGGCGCGGCAAGCCCAAAAAGGCACGAAGGAGTAAGCTCATGGAGCCAATGGAAGCGCTCAACATTGCGGTGTTAACGGTCTCCGACACGCGTACTGAAGAGACGGATCGTAGCGGTCAGGCGTTGGTTGAACGATTGACCAGCGCCGGTCATGCCCTGATTGAGAAGCGTATCGTGCCTGATGACGTCTACCGTATTCGCGCGGTCGTGGCCGCGTGGATAGCCGACTCCGATGTGCAGGTAGTGATTACCACGGGTGGCACCGGCTTTACCGGACGTGACTCGACGCCCGAAGCAATTTCGGTGTTGCTGGATAAGCGCATCGAAGGCTTTGGCGAACGCTTTCGCCAACTGAGTGGTGACGAGATCGGCAGCTCGACGATTCAAAGCCGTTGTCTGGGTGGTCTCGCCAACGCCACGGTAGTGTTCTGCTTGCCGGGTTCAACCGGCGCCTGCCGCACGGGCTGGGACGGCATTCTGGCCGAGCAGTTGGATAGCCGCCATAAGCCGTGTAATTTCGCTAACCTGGTTATCCCAGGCCGGGGGCAGCATGGCTGATTTGCAGCCGATTGAGGTCGCACTTACCGCGCTGCTAGCCGACGTTGCCCCTGTCGTTATTGAACGTGTGCCATTGGACGCGGCGGCTGGGCGAGTGTTGGCCGAAGCCGTCACCGCGCAGCTGGATGTCCCGCCGTTTGATAACAGTTCGATGGATGGCTACGCGCTACGCGCTGGTGATGCAGGGCAGTGGCTACCCATTAGCCAGCGGATTGCGGCGGGTACTCCTGCCCAGCCGCTGGCGTCCGGCAGTTGCGCACGTATTTTTACCGGCGGTGAAATTCCCCCCGGGGCTGACTGCGTGGTCATGCAGGAGCGCGTCGAAGTTGCGAATAATCAAGCTCTGATGCCTACCGATATACCCAGTGGAGACAACATTCGCCTTCAAGGGCGCGATGTGCGCCGAGGTCAACCACTGTTGGCGGCGGGTGAGCGGCTCGAAGCGGCGGCGCTGGGCCACTTGGCAGGCCAGGGCGTTACCCAGGTAAGTGTACGCCGCCGTCCTCGCGTTGCGCTGCTCTCCACCGGTGATGAGATCATTGATCCAGGCACGCCGTTAAAACCGGGTCAGCTGTATAACTCCAACCGGCCAATGTTGAAGAGACTGTTAGAGACGTTTGGCGCGGAGGTGGTCCAGCTCGTGAGTGTGCCGGACGACTTTGATCAGACCGTTGCGCTGCTCACAAACGCAGCGGCGGACGCCGATGTGGTGGTAAGTACGGGTGGTGTTAGCGTGGGTGAGGAAGACCATGTAAAAGCCGCGCTTGAGTCGCTGGGCCAGTTGGATATGTGGAAGCTGGCGATTCGTCCCGGCAAGCCGTTGGCGCTGGGTCGTTTACCGCGCAACGATGGCAGCCAGGCACGCTTTGTCGGTTTGCCGGGTAATCCGGTGTCGGGGTTTGTGGGGGCGTGGCTGTTTTTACGCCCGCTGCTGGGCGCATTATTGGACTGCCCAGCGCAGGCAACGCTACCGAGGCTTAGTGCCACCGCGGGGTTTGCTACCACCACCGGCCCTCGGGAGCACTATATGCGGGTAACGCTGCAGTTTGCGCCCAGTGGGATAGTGGCCGAGGCGTTTAACGACCAAAACTCGGGGGTGTTGTCCTCGTGTATCAATGCGGACGCCTTTGCGGTGATTCCCCCCAACAGCGATGTCGCCAAAGGCGACGTGATCAGCTGTCTATGGTTGGTGGCGTAAGTCTTGTGGCATAAGTCTGGTGGCATCCAGTAGCAGCACCAGTTGCTGCTGGATGAACGTAACGCCGCGCAACGCGTCAGTAAAACACCGCGGGCGCAGTAGCGCCGGCAGCGGGTAAAGCGCATCGGTCGATAGCTGTTGAAGGGTGATATCGTCATTAACGCCCAGTTGCCAGAGATGGCCAGGATCGCTGCGGTTAATGCGAGCAGGCGGTACATGTGAGTGTGGCAGTCCCGCTTGCGGTGGCAATCGTAAGGTAAGCCAGCGGTTGGGAGGGAACTGACGCTCAGTCGTATCGTTGGCGTGGAGCAGTGTATGCGCGTTTGCCTTGCGTGACATGCTGGGGGCGTCGGTCATGGCCAGCACATGGCGCGCTTCCAGTGCGGCACGATAAGGGCCTACATGAAATACCACCATAGCCAACCGGCCTTGGTGCTGATGAGGGGTATGCTTGGACACGTCAGCCTAACCCTTGCTGGTAGGCCCCGAATAGCGCCTCTGGATCAAGCAGGGTAAGCGCCTCTCGCTCCTCTATTTGCCACAGCGCGCTGACATAAGGGCGCAGCGTACTGGGCAGTGTTCCAGGCGGCGGTTGCAGCAGGCTCTGGGCAACCTCGCAGACATCATCCAGCTGTTCTATGCGCACGCCGCTGCGAATTCCCGCCGCATTAATTAATAAAATCACACCATTCGTTTGTCTTTCCGGAGCGGGTAAACCGAGCAAAGGGTGCAGGCTGATGACGGATTCAATGGTTCCTCGTAGGTGGATCACACCCTCCGTCGACGCTGGTAGCCCCGGTACATAATAGACGGGCTGATCGCTTGGCAAGATTTCTCTAACGGCACTGCCCGGTAGCGCAAAACGTTGCCCATTGAGACGAAAGAGCACGAGTTGCTGGGTGGGTTCGTCCACCTCTACCACGCTCTCTTCCTCGCGGTATGCCGCTAACGCGTCGTCCAGGCTCGGTTGATCGTGCGGCTCGTCAGGTTCGTGGTCGTCGATGTGACTATTAATGCTCATCCACTGACTCCGTACTGACCTGATTACGGCCCAGGCGCTTGGCTTGGTAGAGCGCTTGGTCGGCGTTCAAACGCAGTGATTCTGTCGATGGGTGCTCGGGGAAGCAGCTGATGCCAGCGCTGAAAGTACACTGAAAGCTCACATCCCCGGCGTGGAAATCGACCAGCGCAAAGTCTTCACGTAAGCGGTCAATTAACGTAGTGGCTTGCTCAGCATCAACCCCTTTTAGCAGTACCGCAAACTCTTCACCGCCGTAACGACCGATAATATCGGAGAGTCGGAGGCGACTTTTCAGTAGTCTTGCCAAGGTAATGATCACTTGGTCACCCGCCAGGTGACCGTGGGTATCGTTAACCTGTTTAAAATGGTCGATATCGATCATTGCCAAGGCTTGCTGGCTTTTTTCTCGGTGGGCCTGGGCCAACGCTTTGGTAATTAGCTCGGTAGTGGTGCTGTGGTTATACAGCCCAGTCATGCTGTCGCGGGTCATTAATGAGCGCAGTAGCCGTAGCCGTTCAGCGCGGAGTTTAACAGCGGAAATCAGCTCATCAGGGCGCACCGGTTTGGTTAGAAAAGCTTCGACCCCGGCCGCCATGGCCGATAGTTGCTTTTGACTGTCGGTTTCACTGGAAAGATAAATAATCGGCAGACCCAGATGCTCCGGCTGCTGGCGAATAATGGTCGCCAGCTCTTCTCCTGAGCATACCGGCATATAGACATCCACGAGTAGTAAATCAGGGTTAAAGCGCTCCAGCGACCTCAGCGTGTCGGCAGGATGATGCACCTGGTGCACGATCATGCCCGCTTCCTCAAGCAGTAACGCATGATAAGCCGCTGCGTCGGGCTCATCGTCAATGATCAATACCTTGAGTGGCTCGTCTGCTACGGGAGCGGTGACTTCATCAATGGCTAACATCAGGTCCAGCGGTTTCACCGGTTTGGTAAAGTAGCCACTGCTGCCAGCGCGAACGGCGCTCAAGCGCGAATGGAAATCTCCATGAGCGGAGAGAACAATGGCGGGTAGCGGGCGGCCAGTCAGTTTATTGACGCTGGACAGGGTTTCGGGACCTGCCGTCTGGCCTTGAGGAAAGTGTACGTCCATGACCACGACGTCGGGACGACGGGTGAGCACCGCGTTAAAGAACGCATCCGTATTGGTAAAATGCACCACTTCATGACCAAAGCAGTGCATGTGATGAATAAGAAGACTGACCTGCTCGGGTTCATCGTCACATAGGTAAACAAGCCGCTGACGCTTATTTCGTAATGGCTCGCACTGGGCGATCTCGACGCTGTTCACGGCCGCCAACGCTTGTTGTTGGCCATGGTGAGTGTGTAGCTGCTGCTGTTCGTGGTTCAGTTGGGTTAGCAGGTGGGGAATATAAACGTTGATATCGTCGCGAGAGGGGGCAGCGGTGAGCGCTTCCTCGGCTTCGTCAGCCAACATGGCGAGGCGTTCAAAGCCCAGCGATCGGCCAGTGCCTTTCAAACTGTGGAAAAAGCGATGTAGCTCCGGTGCTAGCCGTGCGTACTCATTGGTGGAAACACGGCTCTGCTGCCACAGCTCGGCAATCTGAGCTAACCGGTCGGGAAGCTGCTCAATAAATCGCTTGCGCAACTGGTTTAGCTTATCGTTTAGCGAAGGGGCGGGCTTAGACATCAAACAACCTACGTAAGTGATCGGAAGCGGCGATTCATACCTTCATACAGTCCCTGCATGCTGTCCTTAAGTACTGTCCTTCAGTACTGTCCTTCAGTACTGTCCTTCAGTACTGTCCTTCAAAACGGTCCCTTAATACTATTTCTACCTACTATCTCTACTTGCTATCCCTACTATCCCTACTATCCCTACTATCCCTACTATCCCTACTATCCCTACTATCCCTACTATTCCCTTGCGTGCTGTTTATTGCTCAAGCGCCTGGTTAACGGTCGTGGCTAAATTGGTCGCCAAGTCCGCATCTTTTCGCAAGCAGGCGTGAAGCCCCGGCGTTTGATGCAGCGAGGCATCCGGCGTGTCTCCGGTGAGTAGAATAAAAGGCAACGGGTTATCTTGCTCGCGTAGCATCGCTAACAGCTCCAACCCACTAATCAGCGGCATATGCATATCACTGACAATCAGACCGATATCGCCATGAGCGTCTAATTGATCGACAGCCTCCATGGCGTCCGCGGCCAATAGGGTTGCATGGCCTTGAGACTCAAGCAGTGCTGCCGTCATTTCACCCGCTAGCGGATCGTCATCTACGACCAGGATGTGCATTGATAACCTCATAACAGTGGTGGTGTGGGCGTTAACTTTATTTAGCCTAACAGCGCTTTGAGTGTTTCTACCAAATTGTTCTGATCGAAGCTGCCTTTAACGATATAGGCATCGGCACCGACTTCGATGCCACGTTGTCGGTCAGCCTCTTTTTCCCGCGACGTGATAATAATAATAGGTCGATAACGATAAACCTCATCTTCTCGTAGCCGCGCCGTTAGCGCAAAGCCATCCATCACCGGCATTTCAACGTCTGTCAGTACTGCATCAAACGGTTCAGCCATTGCCTTGGCCAAACCATCGCGGCCATTTTCAGCCAGCGTGACGTGATACCCCCAGGCTTCGAGCACGTCTTTTTCTATTTCGCGCGTGTTCAGGGAGTCGTCAACCACCAAAATACGCTGTGCGGCAGCGGACGCCGTTCGCTCATTTTTCGGCCGCAGCACGTGGTGGCGGGTGGTTTCCAGCAGCGCAGGAACATGTAACAAGCTCACCAACGCATTGCGGCCCATGGAGACCATGCCCGATACCAGAGGTAAATGGCGAAGGTGTACCGGCAACGGCTTGATGACCATGTCGCGTTCATCTATGAGTGAATCAATAACCAAGGCAAGTTTTTGTTGGCGTTGATGAACCACTAACAGCAAACAGGTGCCCGTCACTGCAGGCTCGGGGAGTTCCAGTATGTGCGCAAGCGATACAACAGGGACAAATTCGTTGCGTAAAATCAACGTACGCTGGCCGGCCGCATCAATCAGCGCTTCCTCCGGGCACTCCACCAGCTCCGATACATAGGGGGCTGTGACCCCAAGCGTCGCGCCGCTGACGCTGATCAGTAATACCCGCATCATTGCCAGAGAGAGCGGTAAGCGCAGGGTAAAGCGCGTGCCGTGGCCAGGCTCGCTCGATAACTGTAGGTCGCCGTTAAGTTCGTCCACTACGGTACGCTTGACGACGTCCATGCCCACCCCGCGCCCTGAAAAGTCAGTAATCATGCCTTTGGTTGAAAAGCCGGGCTGGAGGATCAGCGCTAAGGTTTCCTGTTCGCTTAACGCATTCAACTGCTCTTCACTAATCAGCTGTTTGGCCAGTGCTTTCTGCCTTACGGCGTCCAGCGAGATGCCAGCGCCATCATCACGCATTTCCACCACGACCCAGCCAGCGTCCTGCCACGCTTCAATCGCCAGTTGTCCTCGCGGCGATTTGCCCGTTGCCTGACGCACGGCAGGGGGCTCTATGCCATGATCTAGGGCGTTGCGCAGCAGGTGAATAAGCGGGTCGGACAGGCGATCAATCATCTGGCGATCAAGTTCAATTTCACTGCCCCGAACGCGGCAGTCGACCTGCTTGCCTAGCGACTGGGCCAGCTCGCGCGACATTTTCGCCAGCGGATCAAATACCACGCTTAGCGGTAGCATGCGCATTTGCAGAGCGCGGTCATGCAGGTCACTCATTAGCGAGTCGTGGTTTAGCACGCTCTCTTTGAAATCTCGATTGAAGGCATGAAAAGGCGCTTGATGTTCGACAGGAAGGGCGGCGCTTAGCGTGCGCGCCTGATCTACTAAGGTATGCAGGTGATGGTGGCCCGAGAGCACTTCGCCCATTAAACGGATCACATCGTCCAGTCGGTCCATGCGCACCCGAACGGTATCGCTAAGACGTAGTTCGCTGTCGGTCAATGGCGCAGGACGAGCCGTTGAGGATGAGGCAAGGGGCGGTGGGGTAGGCTCAGGTTGGCTGGGCGCAAGCTGGGATTGACCGTTAGCGGCACGCTCAAGAGCGCTACATAGCGCCTGGTCAGCGGCAGGTAACTCATCACCGCTGGCGCCTTCGGCCAGGTGGCTTACCTGATCTGTCAATTCGTCCACCGCCTGGTTGAGCAGGCTGATAACGTCTGGTGTGGCTTGTATCGTGTCATCGCGCAGTGAGCTTAATAGCTCTTCAGTGCTATGCGCGATAGCGGTAATGGGTTCCAGCTTTAGCATACGCGACGAGCCCTTGAGCGTATGGGCGGCGCGGAACAGTTCATTGATAAGTTCGCGATCGGCCTGGCCCCGTTCCAGTGCGTGGGTGCCTTCGCGTAGCCGCGGCAGATGATCGGCAGCCTCTTCCACAAAGCGCTTTATAAAACGTCCTATATCCAGCGCCATATTAACTCACTCCCTGTGTGTGACTGGTTGAGGCCAAGCTGGTGTTGACGTCGTTCAAGTAGCGTTCAGCCAGAAAACGCGCATCGCCTGGGGGTATCGGCAACGTGATAGTGGCTAACCCTCCCTGGGAGGTGGGGGACGCCGTCAATATACGTACTACCGCGGCATAGCTGCGCTGTCGTTGAACGGGGTCGTCCTTTAACTCACCCTGACGATACAGTTCCGCTATGTAGAAATGGGCTGGCCAACACTCGGGCGCCGCGTAAATGGCCCGCTTAAAATGATCAAAGGCAGCCGTGGGCTGCTGATGCCAACGTGCGACTAACCCTGCCAGCAGAAGGGCATCGACCGACCATGGCTGCTGCTGAAGCAGGCTGGTAAGCAATGTAGCAGCGTCGCTAAAGGCATTTTGGTTGAGAAGTCGGTGTGCAGTGAGTAGCTGTTGGTCAGCGTCGTCAAGTCTGGCTTCACTGGGGATATCGAGAGATAAGTGACCGCCATCGTTATCCGGACGATGATCAACGCTTGAAGTGGTAGTCAGGGCGTCGTCAAAGCGATGAGCCGCCGGTTCAGTCATGCCGCTGTCTAGATTGTCAGTGACGACAATGGGGGTGTCGAGCAAGGGGACAAGCGGCGGGGTGGTTGGCAGCGCAGCGGCGGGTGCCGCATGACGAAAATAAAATATGCCGTTGTCATCGGTTAATTCAAACACACCGAGGTCGTTACCCAAGGTTTCAGTAAGACCACACAGTAAAATGCCGTTGGGGGCTAACAGCTGGCTAAGTTGCTGCTGAATATGACGACGTGTTTGCTCGTCGAAGTAAATCGATACATTGCGAAAGAGAATGACGTCGAAAGGGCCACCAGCACTGATCTCATGCGCATTGAGTAGATTCAAGGGGCAAAAGCTGACCCATTCGCGCATATCATCATTAAGTTTGAAACGGCCCTCGTGCGGGGTGAAATAACGCTCTTTAACGGTGTCCGAGAGGGCACGAAAGGCCATCCCGCTATAAACCGCTCGGCGTGCCTTGGTAAGCACTTGATGATCGACATCTCCCCCAGTGAGCCTAAATAATGTTTTGGCTCGCTCGCCAAAGCGCTCAAATAACATCATGGCCAAGCTATAGGGCTCTTCGCCGGACGAGCAGCCCGCGCTCAGGATAGAGAGCGGCGTGTCTTTTGACGTTAAACGCTGAGGCAAGTAGCGGTTCACCAACCAGTTCAAGGCGTCCGGTTCACGATAAAAATAGGTTTCGTTTACCGTCAGCTGGCTCACAAAAAGATCGAAGAAGGTGACGTCACTCATTAATCTATTGAGCAACTGGGTGGCGTCGCTTAGCCCCGTGGAGGCTTGTAAGCTATCGATTGCTCGCGTTAGCCGAGCTTCGGCTAACCCCTCCAGATGTAGCCCGCAGCGCTGATGAACCAGGGTTTTAAAATCGCTAAATGCACTCATGCCAGTGGTTCCGAGCGACTGTAACGGTAAGCGCGCACCTCGCGCAGCAACCGTTCAGGCAGGCTATCAAGCGGCAGTTCATATTGAACGACGCCCGCTTTAACGGCCTCCTGGTTCATGCCGTAAATCACCGAGCTAGCTTCATCTTGGGCGAAAGTGGTGCCTCCGGCCTGTTTAATGGCGCGCATGCCATTAACCCCATCGCGCCCCATGCCGGTCAAGATAAGGCCAATGGCATCGCTACCATAGACGTCGGCAATGCTCTGCAGTAGGACATCGCAATTGGGGTGGTAAAGTGAGTTCTGAGGGCTGGATTGTAGTGTTAAACGATGGCCTGGCGTGACGCACAAATCGCTTTCAGAGGGTGAAAGATAAATATGCCCAGGGCGGAGCAGCTCGTTTTCCTGGCCCACGCTGACGGGCATGGCACAGAGCGATGCCAGCCATTCTGCCATGCCTCCAATAAAGCCATGACTGATATGTTGAGCAATCACAATCGGTGCGGGGAAATCGACAGGGAGTGTCCGTAACAGGCGTAGCAATGCCTGGGGGCCCCCGGTTGAGCATGCAATCGCAACCACATGCTGATAATCACGCGCTATATAAGCCGACGAAGTAGGCAGTGTCGTGAACGGCGTAAGCGCGGCAGGTGCCATGGTATGACGCCGCAGACGGGTAATGACCGTGACGCCAGCGAGTAGACGTACCCGCTCCAGCAAGCGCTCGGCATCAGCGCCTTCAAGCGCGGGTTTTGGCATGACCTCCAGGGCGCCTACTTCAAGCGCTTGGTAGGCCGTTTGAGCATCTGAGCGATCACTGACGACGAGAATGGGCACGCCCTTGGTGTACATGATCTCTTCAATCGCACTCAGGCCGTCCATCACCGGCATGTTGAGATCCATAGTGATGAGCTGCGGCGCCAGGCGTTTAGCCATGGTCACGGCTTCTCGCCCATTTTTGGCCTCGCCCACGATCTCAATGTCACCGTCACGGCTAAGGATATCGCGTAAAACGTCGCGAGCTACTTGGCTGTCGTCGGCAATGACTACCCGAATTACACTCATCGGTATCCTTTATCAGCGATGTCTACTTATCTTTATTGTCTGCCTTAGCCTTAGTCAGGGTGAATTCCTGTACCAGTGCGTTAAGCTCAGCTGACATCTGAATCATGTCCTGGCTGATATCGGTAATACTGCGCACGGAGAGCGCATTGCGTGAACTTGCCGTATCAATATCGCGTAGCGCCATCACCACCTGACTGCTGGCGGTTTTTTGTTGCTGAGTCGAGAGCGATATCTGCTGGGCGGCGCTGCTGGTTTGACTCGCAGCCTTAAGCACCGCTTCCAGGTCTTGCGCAGTGCTAACACTGACTTCTACGCCCTGTTCAATGGAGGCGGCGCCTTTTTCAGACGCCACGACCAACCGATTGATAGCCGTCTGAATATCGTCGGTATGCCCTTCAATCTCTTGGGTGGAGTCGGTCACGCTATCCGCCAGGCGGCGTATTTCGTTGGCGACTACCGAAAAACGTCGGCCAGATTCTCCCGCGCTTGAGGCTTCCAATGCCGCATTAAACGCGATCAGTTTGGTTTGCGCCGCCAACGTATTGATTAACTCCATCACTTTATTGATCTGCTTGGATTTCGCCCCCAGCGTCATGATCTCGGCTAGGCTCTGCTCGCTATCCGTTCGTATCGTTTGCATTTTTGAATGTAGCAGCTGCATGGCTGCGCTGCCTTTTCGGCTGCGCTCCAGCGTCTGGTTGGCAACGTCGACGACAGACTGGGAGTGATCGGCTATTTGGGTAGACGAGGTGGAAAGCTCTTCCATGGTGGAAGTGATTTCAGCCACCGATGACGCCATTTCCTCGACGGCAGCCGCCATGGTTTGGCTTGCTTCATAATTAACGTCGCTGCCGTGAATGCCGGAAAGCCCGGCTGTTTTAGCCAAGCGTTCGGCTACCTGGGTCAGCGCATACGAGTTCTTGGCCACCGCGGCGATCGCACGCGAAAGGCGTTCAAGCAACTCATTGGTCTGGTGGGCTAAATCGCCAAGCTCCGCCTGGTCGTCGGTTTTGACCCGTCGGGATAGGTCCAGGCTCTGGGTAATGTCTTTAAGCTGGCGCTGGAAATCATGCAATGGCCGAATAAGCTTACCGGTCAGCGGGTAGAGTACCAGCAATCCCACCAGCAAAATGAGCAGCCCGATACCGCTGGATATCAGGAAGTGCTCACGGGTCGAGGCTAGATAGTCATTTTTATCGATTTCAACCATTAGGTAGCGCTGCAGTTCGGGGAGCCAGCGTGTGCTAACCAATAAGGCGTGGCCGTCACGCTCAATTTCGTTTATTTGTAGCTGTTCGTCCCGTAACAGGCGCGGCGAGGGTTGCGTGGATAAAACCTCTGCCGCTGTTTCAATGCTATTAGCGGTTTCACTACTGCTCACCGCTTCATCACTGCTAATAAGCAGTTCGCCTTCGTC
This sequence comes from Vreelandella sulfidaeris, assembly GCF_042429665.1. Classification (GTDB taxonomy): domain Bacteria; phylum Pseudomonadota; class Gammaproteobacteria; order Pseudomonadales; family Halomonadaceae; genus Vreelandella. The sequence continues at coordinate 633,769 of NZ_JBHMAC010000013.1, forward strand.
GCTCAGCAACGAGGCGCGGCCGCTGTCGCCTAAGTGAAAGCCTTCGATGAGCGAATTCATTTTAGAAAGATCTAGCTCCGAGCCCGCCACCACTAGAGGAAGGCCGTTGCTAGCATTCACCGCACTGCGGTAATTAGCGTATACAAAGGCTTCATCGGCGGTAAACGCGCCGCTATCTAAATTAAGCTCGTAGGCGCTGTCGCTTTCAACAAAACGATAGTACCAGTCGTCTTCGTTGCCAGGAGGCTGAAGCACGCGTTGAAGCAATTCACCGTTGCGTAGCTGAAGATAGTAGCCTCGGCCTTGGTATTGGGCGGCGATAAACATCAGCTCAGTATCCAGCTGAGCCATTAAGCGCGTGAGATAAGCGGTCACTTCATCCTGCCGCTCTTGCGGCAGACCCTCCCGTATCCACTGCTCAATAAAATAGCTGTTCGCAAGACTCTCAGAAATGGCCAAATCTTCGCTGAGGCTCAAGTTGATGTCGGCGGCGAGGCCTTCTACCTGGGCTGGCAAATGATGGTTAATCAGGTTGTCGAGCCTTGACTGGCTATGGGAGCGGGCCTGTAAATAAAGCGCCAGCAGCATCGCGAGCGCCAAGACCGTCCCAAACGAGAGGAATAAACGAAGCCGTATAGGTAGATATTTCCAGCGCGCTATCATGTTCGCCGTTGCTCCAAAGTAAGCGGTGGCCCTGATAGCGCAGCGTGGCTCGCCACAACACTATTAAGTAACGCTCAGGGTAAAAAGGATGCAGAGGTACTGGCTACTCTAAGAAAGGAGTAACCAGACTATTGTCATCACGATTTCAGCTTTTTTCGGTAGCAATGTCCAGCGTTTGTCTTAGGGATTTATTAACGTTTCATACAATAGCGTGAGGAACAAAGCAGGAGGAGTCTTTGGTGATACGGCCAACGTCTTCACGAATGCCCATACCGCACGCGCGATCACCTACGACCCAGCTGCCGACGAGAGCATGGTTATTACCAAAACGCGGCATGGGATGGTAAGCCTGGCGAATCCAGGGGCTGTCGGTGTAGGGGCCATCAACGCTTTCGCGGTGACCTGCGGGTGTCACCAATTCAATGTTACTACCTTCCCGTGAGAAGAATGGTTTGCGCACCCAGCCTGCTGGCAAGGGCGGACTTTGGGGCGTCTCGAAAAAGGCCGGCAGCAGGTTGGGGTGGCCTTCAAAGTGTTCCCACAACAGCGGCAGAATTCCCTTATTGGACAGCACCGCTTTCCAAGGCGGTTCAAACCAATGGGTATTTAATTGGGGAATCGCCTCACCGAATGCGTCGTCGGCCATTTCCTCCCAGGGGTAGAGTTTGAAAATCGCCTGGATAGGCTGGTCATCCAGGTCGACGAAGTGCTCCGCGCCAGGGCGAAAACCGATATCCTCCATGAAGATAAACGGCGCCTTGAGGCCAGCCTGTACCGCTACATCCTGGAGATAGTGCACCGTGGCGCGCTCTTCGTCATTCTCCTTGATACAGGAAAAATACAGCGTGCGCGCGTCAATGCGGTCACCCAGGTGAGCCATGGCGTTGATCAGCCGTTCCTGAATCGAATTGTACTGATCAGCGTGGCGGGGCAGGATGCCTTGGGCAATGGCCTGCTCAAGCCACACCCACTGAAAAAAGCCTGCTTCGTATAGCGATGTGGGCGTGTCATAGTTGAGTTCCAGCAGTTTGGCCGGTCCGTCACCCGAATAGGCAAAGTCCATTCGGCCATAGAGGTGCGGCTGACCCGAACGCCACGAGTGATGGATGCTGTCCCACATATGTTCAGGCAGCGCCAGACGCTGCATCAGCGCATTGGAGTGGCAGACTTTATCCACCAGCTCCATGCACATTTCGTGGATCGCTTCGGTAGGCGCTTCAATATCCCGCTCCACCTGCTCCAGGGTGAACTGGTAATAAGCATCCTCTTTCCAGTAAGGCTCGCCTTCGATGGTATGAAAATGAAAGCCCAGCTCGTGGGCCAGGGCTTTCCACTCTTTACGTTCAGGAATATCAATGCGTAGCATATCGCCTTTGCTGGCGGCTAAGAGCCCCAGCCTCCCCGGGCTGACGAGCGTGAACCAAAGCCGCTGCGCTGAGAAGTCGCCACCGAACTACGCATCGCGTTGTTGCGCTGGGTTACTCGTTGCGTGGCTTGATTGGTCGCGGTATTCCAGTTGCCCTGGTTCTGCCGGTTACGGTAGATCGGCTCTTGGTAAACCCGCTCGAAGGAGCGGCCACGGTTGGTGTTCGACATCATGCTGCCCACCATGTAGCCCATCATGGCGGGCATAAACCAACTGCCGCCGGTGTTGCCGGTGGCCGCTTGGGCCTGCTCTTCGGTCGGTGCGGTGCAGGCGCCTTCGCCATGCTCCGCTTCGCACGCTTCAAGGGTATTAAAGCGCGGCACTTCTTCTAACGAGGCTTCATAAGCGTCTTCACAGGCGCTGCGGGTATAGACATTCTCAGCGACGCACTCCTCAACGCTTTGAAAGCTGCGCGGCTGATCGAAGTCGACGCCGGTGATCTGCTCTTCCTGGGGCGGCTGGCCACAGGCGGCAAGACCAAAGGCGCTAGCCCCCATCATCGCTAGTGATAAGCGCGCGCTACGCTTGCGACGCGGTAAATGCGGGGTGTGATCGTGTTGTGACATGTGGGCTATCTCCTTTACCACGTCGTCGTTACCAAGTCATCGAAGCGGCGTTGAGTAAGCCGACTGCCACGGCCACGCTAGCCATTAAAATGCCATAGGCTTGGTGGCCTTCGGTAATGTGCTGAGACAGGCTTTCGCCCTGCTTACGAAGAAATAGCTTAACCGCGAAGAAGGTGGCCAGTTGAACGATAAACGCGACCACGCCCCAGAGTACGAAATCGATAAAGTTAATCGAGTGCGCCATCGCGCTATACAGCGGAATAGTAAAGCCCACGATGGAGCCGCCGTAGGCGGACGCTGCCGCCGCATTGCCTTCGCGAATCAGCGTCCACTCGTTATGGGGAGTAATGCGGCTATAGCAATACATAAAGGCGGCGAGCAGCACAATCGCGGTTACTAAATAAGCAAAAAACGATGGCAGGCCGTAGAGATAATTCACCATGGTGGCAGTTTCCTTGTGATGGCTCGTGTTGATAGTGCGTCGTTATAATATGCAGTTATAAACGTGCTGATAGCTCATAACCTAAAGTGCCGGGTTATACCGCGTCGATGTCGACGGAGGCCACATCCACGCCCACGTTTTGCACGAGCATAAAGCTATCTTCACCGTCGGTTTCAGCGCTTAGCAGTAAATACTCCATGCGTTCAGTCCCCTGAATGGTGCGCTCATAGAGCATGGCATGGTGTGTCACACGGCGGGCGACGACACTCTCGGTAGTCATGACCTGTTCTTCAAAGATGACCGGGGGTGACCACAGGCTTTCAGTGTCGCCCCATACCCGCTGAAACGTGCCGGTCCTCGTTTCATCGGCGGTAGACGCGAGGGTGATGGCTTGCGCGCCAATACGATCAGACGTTTTATCGTCACCGTTGATCATTTTGTCAAACTCAGCATCCGACAGGTGAGCAACACGGTAAAAGTCGAATAGCTTATATTCAAGCACCTGGCCGTTTTCAATATTGGCCTGAAGCCACGTATCGTTATCCAGATAAAAGCGCACTAAATGCGCGTCCTGGCCTAGGTCGACATGGCCCACGGCGGCAATATGATAATAGGCATCGTCATCCCAGCTAAACAGCGCGTCGGCATGTGCACGCAGACCAATCAGCTTGATATTGACGCGACCATCCAAACGCAGGCCCTCTAAGTCTTCCTGACTGATACCGGTAGGCAGCCCTGCGGCGACCGGACGCCCCTGGCTCTGCTCTGGCGATGGCTGCGTGTTCGCGCGGAAAAGGGCCTTGAGGGTGTTAAGCATGGGCCTGCCTCTCGATGGAAGGACGTGTGTTGAAGGACTAGCGTTGATGCGACGCGTTCATGCTAGTCGTGTTATTACTCTTGAGCCGCGCTTTTCTTGGCTTTCAGACGCGCTAACACATCGTCGGCTTTACGTTCCTGGCCGCCGATGCCAGCCGCTTTGAGGCGTGCTTCCAAGGAGCTTCCGCTCTCTTCTGCGGCCATTTCATCGGCTGCGTGCATTTGCGCCGAGTTTAGCTGCTGGCGCTCTTTAATGCGCTCCAGTGACTCCATGGCGCTGCTCATCGCGCTGTTTTGTCCTGAATGACGAGACGCCACGGCAGATTGCGCTTTTTGCGCTGACTCGGTGGCTTTGACGACGCTTACCTGCTGTTTAAGCTGGCGAAGCTGATTGTCGGTGCCGCGAATGGCGCCACGCAGTTTTTCGATACTGGCGTCATACTCGCTAACAATGGCGCGTTCTGCTTCCAGGTCGTCCTGCAGCGCCACCATGCGTTCCGCTACTTCTACTGCTAAGGCTTCCTCGCCTTTATCCAAGGCGGCCTCGGCGCTTTTTTCCAGTTCAGCAATTTTGCTTTCCAGTGTATCGGCTTTGTTGCTGTTTAGCTGGCGCTGGCCCATTAGGCGGGTAAGTTCGGTTTTGGACTGGCTCAGATGGTTTTCGGAATCACGAATTTCCTGATCCAAAATGCGCAACGCCTGGGAGTCGACGACGGCCTGTCCGCTTTCATTCGCTTTGCCGCGCAGGGCGGTCATGATTTTACTCAACATAGGGCATCTCTCGTTTAAATACTGTTTTTAAGGTACTGCTTTTTAAAACACTATTTTTAAAACATCGTTTTGATACGCCATCATGACAATAGTGATGACTGGTCTGAAAAGATTAGACGAAATGCGTCTGTATCAGTTCAGCAACGTCCATGGCTGCACTGGCGGTGGCATGCAGTTCGGCACAAATGGACTCAAGTTTAGAGTCGCCAAACAGCTGCCCGTAAGCCACATAAACGTCCTGCCCGTCGATCTCAACGATTCCCACGGAGGCGAGCGGTAACGCAATGCCCTGGCGCAGCAGCACCTCATTCAGTTCAGCGCTGTTTTTAACGCTATCGACAGCTGCAATCGGTGACATCGCCACCCACTCATTTTCGCTACGCGATAAAGTGATCGGTAAATGACCGTAATCGCTAAGTGTCCAGATCAGGGTCTGATTGTCCTCGTCCAGGGTAAGTGTGCCCTCAGGCCACTCAATAGTGTCTGCTTCTCCCTCAGTGACCGCAGGCTGGTTTACTAAGCGATATAGTTCGCTGGCGGTAATGCCGCTAGTAACGGTAGGCGTAGTCAAGGCGATCTGCTCCATCGTTCGTTAAGACCTTTCACCTTAACACTTAGTAGAGCAAATGGTTCAGTTAGGGAAATCTCTATTCACTATTTTCGCCTTGTCTGGTCTTCGCACGCCAGCTTAGCAATGCCGTCTCGATATATGAGCAACGCGTTCTCTATAAAAAAAGCCCCGTGTGGCACGAGGCCAACCTACGGGGCAAAGGAGGGGACTAACCGGTAGCGATATAAAGAGGACCGTTAGGTGCTTGGATAGGTATCGTGGAAGCGTTTGCGCAGTTCATTTTTCTGCACTTTGCCCATGGTGTTGCGCGGCAGTTCATCAACAAAAAACACCCGTTTGGGCTGCTTGTACTTAGCAAGACGGCCGTCTAGATGCTCGATGACCGCGGCTTCTTCTAGCTGGTCTTCTCCAGGAGTAGCGCCTTGCTGGCGTACCACTACTGCGGTAACGCCTTCGCCAAAGTCGGGGTGAGGGAGACCGATCACCGCCGACTCCGCGACTTGATCAAGCTCATCAATCACCTGTTCGACTTCTTTGGGGTAGACGTTATAGCCCCCTGAAATCACCAGGTCCTTGTCGCGACCCACGATATGCACATAGCCCTGGTCATCGACCATGGCGAGGTCGCCGGTAATGAAAAAGCCATCTTCCAGCAACTCTTCACGTGTTTTTTCGGGCATTCGCCAGTAGCCGGTAAAGACGTTAGGGCCACGAACCTGCAGTATGCCAATCTCTCCCTGGGGCACTTCTCGGCCGTTTTCTCGGTCGATAATGCGCATCTCCACCCCGGGCAGTGGCTTACCAACAGTGCCCGCACGGCGTGCGCCCTCGTAGGGGTTGGAAAGATTCATATTGGTTTCGGTCATGCCGTAACGCTCAAGAATCGCATGGCCGGTTTTCGCTTCAAACGCGGCATGTGTCTCACTGGTCAAGGGGGCTGAGCCGGAAACGAATAGCCGCATATTCGCGGTCATCTCCGGCGTCAGGCGCTCATCCTGCACCAGGCGCGTATAGAACGTGGGGACGCCCATCAACACACTGCCATGGGGCAGCTCGGCGAAGATTTCATCGACGTCGAACTTTGGCAGGAACAGCATGCTGGCACCCGCCATCAGGGTGACGTTGCAGGCCACGAACAAACCATGGGTATGGAAGATCGGCAGTGCATGAATCAGCCGGTCATCAGCACTGAAGTGCCAGGCGCTGGCTAATGTTTTGGAGTTAGAGGCTAAGTTCTGATGGGTTAGCATGGCGCCTTTCGAGCGCCCGGTGGTGCCTGATGTGTACAGAATGGCAGCCAGGTCATCCTTCTCAAGCGCTACGCTATCCTCTCGAGGTGCTGCCTGTTGAGCGGCGTCCATCAGCGACCCATCGGCGGCATGGCCCAGCGTCGCCACGGCAGGACAGCCGGTGTCAGCGGCGAGTGCGCGTGCTTGTTCTTCCATCTTGGGTCGACAGACAAACAGCGCAGGCTCGGCATCATTCAAAAAATAGCGAATTTCATCGCCAGTGTAACCTGTGTTCAGGGGTAAATAGACGCTGCCGATGCGCAGGCAGGCCAGGTAAAGCAGTATGGCTTCGGGGCTTTTATCTACCTGTACGGCAACACGATCGCCTTGCTTAACGCCTAGCTCGGTTAACGCGCCAGCGAGCTGGGCACTTTGGGTTAACGCATCGGTATAGCTATAGCGGCGACCATTGCGAGTAGTAATAAAATCGGCGTCAGCGCGCTTTCGCATTTGGGCAGCGAACGTGTCGAATAGATTGTGGCTCATTTGATGGTCTCTCCCTTAGCCAGCTTGCGGGCACGGCGAGCAAGGTCGCGTACCTCGTTTGAGCAGGCAACGGTACCCTTGGCGGTATAGTTTTCGTGGTTGCGTTCGATATCGTCCAGTACATACAGGTAGTTGACCATTAAGCCAGCAGCCTGCTTGAACCCTTTGGTGGAGATATCGCCCAGCCAGTTAATACGGTGTAGTTCTGCCCCGTTGCCGAGGTGAAAACGCGCCACCGGGTTTAGCGGCAGGCCATGGCGGTTTTTCTCGTCCACCAGATAGCGCGCAGCTAGGGGGCGTATCGCGGCTTTAAGCTGTTCTTCGCGGGGTTTATCTTCATGCCAGCCTGGGGTTTCAAGCTCTTTAAGCGCGTTACGAATCGAGCCGGGCAGCTGTTCGTCCGTGCGTTGTTCTTGAAGCCACTGGGCAAAACCGGGGACCGGCGACAGGGTCACGAAGTATTTAAGCTGCGGTAGTTCCTGGGAAAGCTCCTGAACCACTTGCTTGATTAAAAAATTACCGAAAGAGATGCCGCGTAAGCCTGTCTGGCAGTTGCTGATACCGAAGAAGGCCGCTGTGTCGGCGTCTTCTGGCTCCTCGATACTTTTTTTAAGGTGACTGCTTTTGCCGGATAAGATGGGTTGAATATGGCTCGGTAAGCCTTTATGCAGGGCGACTTCCACAAAAATCAGTGGCTCATCACCGATGGCCGGATGAAAGAAGGCGAAGCAACGCCGGTCACGCGCATCCAGCCGTCGGCGCAGGTCATCCCAATCCTGGATTTCGTGTACCGCCTCGTAGCGGATGATTTTTTCAAGTACCGATGCCGGCGTGTTCCAGTCGATACGTTTGAGCATCAAAAAGCCACGGTTAAACCAGGAGCCGAACAGGTGAGCAAAATCATCATCGATGGCCGCCATCTCGGGCTTCTCGCGCAGCAACTCCAGCAGGTCTTCACGCATTTTTACCAGCTCATAGGTACCGTCGCTGGCAAGGTTGAGACGCCTGAAAAGCTCCTGACGGCGAGGTTCACACGCTTCGAACAGCCGTTGCAACGTGGGATTGTCGCGAGCCTCTTGATAGGCCGCATAAGCGCTATCAATAGGGCCTGGATCGGCGGCAAAGTCCGTTGCCAGGCGGTCAAAAAAACTGCTTTTTTCAGCCGCCGGCAGGCGCTGGTATATCGCCAATGCACGGCTTGCTAACGCAATGCTGGAGGCTTCGCCGTCGCTTTCCAGGAGCTTTTGGCAGGCCTTGACCAACTGGCGATGGTCAGGGGTTAAGGTCTCGGGCTGACGGCGGCGCAACAGCGCATCACGCTGGGTGATGTTGTTGAACAACTCCTGCAAAAACATCATGTTCATGTTTGAACTCCTTACCCCATGATCAAGTTGGGTAGCCATAGCGCAATGCCTGGAAAGAGGCACAGCAACAAGATACCCAGCACCATGCATAGCGCGTAGGGCAAGCTTCCCATGAGAATGTCGCGCAGCGAAATATCGGGCGCGATGCCTTTGATAATGAACAGGTTGAGGCCCACTGGCGGCGTAATCAGGCCAATCTCCAAATTGATGGTCAAGATAACCGCGAACCAGTAGGGGTCGAAGTTAGCCGCTAAAATAATGGGCAGAAGAATGGGCGCGGTCATGACGATCACGGCAACCGGCGGCAGAAAGAAGCCCGCCACCAACAGGAAAAGATTGATAACGCCCATCAGTACCCAGCGGTTAACCTCAAGGTCGGCAATCGCGGCGGCCACGGTCTGGGTAATAAACATGGAGGAGAGTGCATAGGCGAAGACTTCAGCGGTGGCGATCACCAGCATGATCATGACGCTCTCGCGCAGCGAATCACGCATGATCAGTTTGATCGGGCCCACCTGCCACATGCGGTAAATCAGAATAGCCAGCGCCAAACACAGGAATGCACCAACGCCCGCAGCTTCAGAAGGTGTTGCGACCCCGCCATACAGTGCAAACAGAATGCCCGCAACCACGCCCAGGAAAGGCAGCACACGTACCAACGCCTTTAGGTTGGTATCGACGTTCTCTTTAACGGTCTGCTTTAGCCGTTCTGCCGACGCCGCCATGGGATTGTTATAACCACCGGCCATCTTGCAGGCAAACATGGTCCAGATCATGAATAGCCCGGCCAGCATAAAGCCCGGCACCACACCTGCGATAAACAGCCTGCCAATCGAGGTTTCGGTAGAAATACCGTAAATGATCATGGTGACCGATGGCGGGATCAAAATGCCCAAGGTACCGCCTGCGGCGATACAGCCTGCGGCGACTCCGTCTGGGTAGCCGCGCTTACGCATTTCAGGAATGCCCATTTTGCCAATCGCGGCGCAGGTAGCCGGGGAGGAGCCCGACAGAGCAGCAAAAATAGAGCAGGCACCGATGTTGGACACCGCCAAGCCGCCGGGCAGTTTGCCCATCCACAGGTCCAGAGAACGATACAGGTCGCGGCCGGTGGGCGAAGACGCCACGGCAGCCCCCATCAGAATAAACATGGGAATAGCCACGAAGCCGAATTCCGCGATGCGGTCGAAAAAGGTCTCGCCGAAGTAGGTAAGCTCAGCAAGCCCGCGATCATAGAGGAGCGCGAGCAGCGAGACACCGCCGAGGGCAAACGCAATCGGGGTGCCAATCGCCATGAGTGCAATCAGCGCGACGGCGACAATAATGCCTAAGGTAATCGGATCCATGCTCAGCTCTCCCCACGCAGGATTTCAGCCACATATTGCAGTGACAGTAGGGTGGCACCAACGGCCATGGGCAGTAGGGCGGGCCATAGTGGCGGATTCCAGACAGACCCCGTGGTCCACTCGCCATGGAGCGCCTCGACCACGTACACCCAACTGGCATACGCCAGGGCGGCGCAAAACGCCAAGCCAAACAAGGAGGCGATCAAGCGCATGATAGTGCGAGCAATACCCCCTAATGCATCAGGGACAATGGTGATGGCGACGTGGCCGCCGGTCATGAGTACATAGGGACTGCCCATCAACATGGCGCCCGTCACCGAGAAAATGGTGAATTCGGTCTGCCAACTGGTGCTCATGCCCAGCAGGTAGCGAATAAACACCATCTGACAAATCACTAATACGCCAGCGATAAAGAGACCGCAGGCCAAGTAGGCGGATAGCCGCGATAGGCTATCCATGACGCGTATATAGCCGCCAATAACGCCCCCGCGTGCAGGAGCTGTGTGAGTCGTTGCAGGTGCCATAGGTCCCTCGTCAAACTAAGCAAGCATCTGTAATAAGCGGCTACCCGTAAGGGCAGCCGTCCCGTTAAGTCCAGTCGCGTTGCTTACTCGACGGCCAGTGCCGCGTCGATAATGGCTTGGCCATTGGGAACATTGTCAGCAAAGTTCTTGTAGGAGGTTTCGCGGGCGATCTCAAGCCACGCGTTGTAGTCCTCTTCACTCATGCTGACTACCTCAACGCCATTCTCTTTATAGAGATCGACCATTTCCTGATCGATGGCGGCAGCTTCTTCAGCGAAGTATGTTTCGGCCGCCTCGCCGGCTTCCATCAGCGCTGCCTGCTGCTCTTCGTTAAGTCCTTGCCACACCTGCTCAGAAATCAAGATGGGTTCGTACATGTACCACAGGGCAAAATCGCCAGGCTCGGTCAAGCATTCGACTTGCTCGTAGAGCCGGTAGGAGATAAACGACATCGATGAGGTATTGGCGGCGTCCAGTACGCCGGTTTGCATCGCCGTGTACACATCAGAGGAGGGCATAGACGCAATGGAGGCACCAGCGGCGGCCAGCATTTCCTCAAACGCCGGACCCGCGGCGCGTAAATTCTGTCCATCGACAGTATCGGGTGAGGTAATGCACTGCTCGCTAGAGGCGAACCCACCGGACAGCCAAGCATCGGCGAGCACGCGAGCCCCCCCTTCTCTAATGACCTCCTTGATCATCTCCATGTACTCGGAGTCATTGAGACGTTGAGCATGTGCTTGGTTGCGCACCAAACCAGGCATCAGAGTGGCTGAGAATTCCGGGTGCCGCCCGCTGGCGTAATCAAGCGGCAGTGAGGTGATATCCAACCGGCCACGGGTGATGGCGCCCCACTGTTCGCGAGCCTTGAACAGCGATTGGCCGGGATAAACTTCTATCGTCAATCCGACGTCGGCATCGGCCACTTGGCGGGCCATCATTTGGACCATTTCATCGCGTACATCCCCTTGGCCACCGGGGAATTGATGCGAAGCACGTAGCACGGTATCGGCCGAGGCGTGCGACATCACCATGGCGAGGCTTAAAGCAGTCGTCGTTGAGATCAAAAAACGTTGCATGTTGCGTCTCCAACCATTGTTGTTGTGTGTTTGGTAGCGCTTAATATGTTCATCAGCCGTGCTGATATATATTTCAATAGCGCTTAACTATGCTAATGTCAACTATATGACGTTTTTTAATGTTCACATTCGGCGGCGTTTAAAGGAGGTAAAACATGACGGACATCAAGCGCTCCAACGCTCAGCGGCTCAAAGATTCGCTTGAAGACGACATCATTAATGGCCGCCGTTTACCGGGTGAACGTTTGGATCCGGAAGCCTTGGGTCGCGAGTTTCAGGTCTCGCGAACCCCGGTACGTGAAGCTTTTCAACAGTTGGTAGCTAGCGGCCTCGTCACCGTTTCGCCCAAGAAAGGCACCTTTGTCGCTAAGGTGGGGATTGATCAGTTGATCGAGATGTTCGAAGTGATGGCGGAGTTGGAAGGCATGTGTGGCCGTTTGGCGGCACGCCGGATTACCGAACAGGAACTAGCGGCGCTACATGAAGCGCATCAACGCTGCGAGGCGGCTGCCTTGGCGGGAGACAGCGATGAGTACTATTACGAGAACGAAGGGTTTCACGACTGCATTTACGCCGCTAGCCACAATACCTTTCTAGCCAGCGAGGCGCGCCAGCTCAAGCAGCGTCTCAAGCCTTATCGACGCCTGCAGCTACAGGTTCGCCAGCGGGTTAATACCTCGCTTAGCGAGCATCAAGTCATCGTTGAAGCGATAGAACGGGGCGACCCCGTCGCGGCGCAGCAGGCGCTGAGTGACCATGTGCTGATTCAGGGCGAGCGCTTTAGCGACTTCGTTTCCAGCGTGCGCCGGATGGCGTCGCCACTTGAACAAACCGGCTGAGCCCAAGCCAAGCGGTATCGCTTAATTATTTCACCTAGCTATTTCACCTAGCTATTTAGCCTAACGATCTAGCCTGGCCCTCTAGGCAACGGCATGTCTTTATCGGTGGGGTAATGGTCCTTGCTGACATTGGGCGCAGCGCTGACACTCTCTCTATCGCTTCTATGTTCCTCTAGCGGAGAGAGATCGTGACTCGCCATATTGCGCTACTAGCCTACCCCGACTGCCAGTTACTGGATGTCACCGGCCCTTGGCAGGTGTTTGCCAGCGCCAATGCACTAAGCCCTCAGCCGCTGTATCGATTGACCCTATTGGCGGAGAGCGTGGGCCCGATAGTCACCAATGGTGGCTTGGCCGTGAATGCCACGCATAGCTATCACCAACTGACTCCCTTGCTGCCCTTGGATACGCTCTTGGTAGCAGGCGGTAGTGGCGTCATGCAGCAACGCGACATCACTGAGGTAAAAGCTGTGCTTCGCGAGATGGCGCCTCAGGTGAGACGTCTTGGGTCAATCTGCTCGGGAGCCTTTTTGCTAGCCGCGGCAGGTCTATTGGATGGCTACCGGGTAACGACCCATTGGCGTCATGCTGAACAATTGGCCGATGAGTACCCCGCGCTTAATGTCGAGCCTGATGCGCTGTATATCGAAAGCCACGGTCGCTATACCAGTGCAGGCGTCACGGCGGGCATCGACCTGGCGCTATCGCTGGTAGAGGCGGATCATGGGGCGGGGCTGGCCGGACGAGTGGCGCGTGAGCTAGTGATGTTTTTACAGCGCCCTGGCGGCCAGTCTCAGTTTAGCGAGATATTGCGCTGCCAGCAGAAGGTGGGGCCGCTGCGCCGTTTGCTGGATCAGCTTCACGCCGATCCCAGTGTCGATCATGGCCTGGATAGCATGGCCGATCTGATGGCGATCTCTCCCCGCCATTTGACACGGTTATTCAAGCGTCACTTAAAGACGACTCCCGGCGCCTACCTCACCCAGTTACGCCTTGAACAAGCGCGCCTGGCGTTACTGGATGAGCGCGAACAGCTCTCCCTTGAGCGCTTGGCCCAACGCTGGCGTCTGGGTGGGGCAGAACAGTTACGTCGACAATTCCAGCGCTACTACGGTGTGTCGCCCTCGGTTTACCGCCAGCGTTTTGCATCTTCCTCTGCTGATTCTTCTATGGAGCCACACGCATGCCCATAACCGTCACCTTGCTATCACTCTGTCAGGCATTGTTGGTCAGCGGTAATATCCTGCTCATTGCCGTTTCACCACTCATTGGCGCCTCGTTGGCACCTACCGCTAACTGGGCCACCGCGCCGGTGGCCAGCCAGTGGTTGGGGCTGATGTGTGCCACTATTCCCGCTTCGCTGATCATGGGGCGGCTGGGTCGCAGGCGCGGTTTCATACTGGGCAATCTTGTCGGTCTGTTGGGAACCGCTGTTGCCATTTTAGCGCTACGTCAACAGAGCTTTGGACTGTTCTTGCTAGCCACTTGGCTAATTGGTATCGGCATCGGCTTTGGACAGCTTTACCGATTTGCGGCCATTGAGTCAGCCCCTGTGGCCTTGCGGGATAGAGCTATTGGTTTAGTGATGGGCGGTGGTGTGCTGGCTGCGTTCGCAGGCCCCTGGCTTGCCCGCGTTAGTCGCGAGCTAAGTGAGACGCCGTTTCTCGGCAGCTTCGTCGGGCTGGGCGTATTGTATGCACTGGCACTGGGCATACTGCTGTGTACGCGGCTGCCGGTGGCCTTTGTGCCGGTCGTGGAGGGCGAGAAGAAACCCTTGAAAACCATCCTTCGGCAGCCCATTTTTTTGCTCGCCGTGAGTTCAGCGGCGGTCGGCTACGGGGTGATGAACCTAGCCATGACCGCGACGCCGCTGGCAATGGCGGGTGCTGGGCATGATTTTAACCATGTCGCCACCACCATTCAGTGGCATGTGGTGGCCATGTTTTTACCCTCGTTTTTTACCGGCCATTTGACGGCGCGGCTGGGTGCTTCGCGCATGATTGGCGCGGGCTGTTTATTGCTGGCCGCAAGCGCTGGCGCCGCACAATTTGATGCCGGGTTTGCAGGCTTTAACGCTGCCTTGGTGTTGTTGGGGCTTGGCTGGAATTTTACCTTCCTGCCCGCTACCGGTTTGTTGACGCAAAGCTACCAGCCAGCAGATAAGGCGCGCACTCAGGCGGCCAACGAGTTTCTGGTGTTTGGTACGGTCGCCGTGACGGCGCTGCTGGCGGGGCCGTTGGTCAATATCTTGGGATGGGCGACGCTAAATGCGCTACTCATTCCGGTGGCGCTAGTGCCCTTGGTGTTGCTGGCGTGGCAGCGGCGACCTCGCCTAGAAAACGCTTAAAAATCCCCCGGGGCGCATTGCAGGCAGGTAAGGCCCAAGGCGCGCCACTGGGCAACCACCGCATCGCGGTCATCCAGTACCAACCAAGGCTCGAAACCGTCGGCCCGCATGGTGCTGAGCAGCGCCTCTTTGACTGCTTCGTCATCGACGTGGTCATGGCCCTCGGGGCGCAGGTACATCGCATCAAAAGGGATAGTGTGACGCTCCAACCAGCGCTGAGTATGCTCACGGTGGGTGTCGGGGCGGCCACTGCAAATCACGATCTGTTGGCCCTGAGCTTTTAGTAGCTTGACCAGCTTCGCCACCGGTTCGATGACTGGCGCTTCGGCCATGTGGGCGAAGAAAGGATCCCACTGCTTCTGGCTACCCAGCACCCAGTCACTGACCTGGTGGGGATGGAACTCGGCGAGCGTGCCGTCGACATCAACAATAACGGTGGTCATACAAAACTCCCGGTACAGGAAACAGTGGTTAAACGAGAATTCGCAGAGAAACGCTGAGCCGTGCAGAGGCGATCGCTAAGAAGGTTGTGCCACGCAGCCAGCTCGTTCTCGGTGAGTAAGGTAAAGAGCGGCACTACTTGGGTAGCGCCCAGTTGGTCGGCGAGTGCTACCAAGTGCGATGCACGCAAGTGAACATTCCAGCGCTGCCAGCTAATGTCGCCCGCAGCGAATTCGGTGCGGCGGTCAGGGGTGAGGTAACCGGTATGGAGCAGGTGGTGGTCAGGCCAGTGTGCCGGCGAGTCGTTACGATCACACATCAGTTGAAGGGCTGGCAGGTCAGCGTTTGGCTGTTTTAAAAGCGCGCGAATGGCTTCGTCGTGCCCCGATCTGCGTAGGGTGGCAGGCAGTGCCAACAGGGCTGCCAGGTTGTTGCGAATTACTGGGTCGATCGCAAGGCTTAACTGCCGCCGGTCAGCTTCGTCGGCTAGCCAGAGTGCCATTTCAAGGGCATGACCGGTTTCGGGAACAGGGAAGGCCAGCGGTCGATCAAGATGCTCACTGATCGCCTGTACACAGCTCGCTTGAGAGTGGTCGTAGCTGCCGTAGGAGGCATCCAACAGCGCAATACGCGCCGGTGGTGGGGTATCAAATGGAAATAATCGTGATTCAAAGCAGGCATCGCCACTATAGAAAATCCCCTCTTCCAACGCTAGATGCAGCCACACACCGCCGAGTGAGTGCCCCGCTTGGCCGGTGGTAACGGGGATGCCCGCGACGTTAAGAGTGCCGCGTTCAGGCAGGGGGTGCCAAGCGCGTTGATGCGGTAATGACTTGGCGATCTGCGGTGTGCAGTAAAGCGGTATGGTTTCCGCTAGCTCGGCCACCCCACCGATATGGTCAATATGGTCGTGACTGATCAGTACCGCATCGACGGCCAGGTTATTCGCCCACGTGATGGGGTCGCCTAGGTGGAGTGCGCCGCCTGCGTCCAGTAATAGTCGTTTTCCTTGCGCTTCTACCATGATGGCGGCAGGTCCTTTTGCGCCTAACCCACTAAGAATCTCGATAGTGACACTCATTGGTCTGGCTCCAGGCACCAGCCCTCTTGAAGCGTAACGGCGACCTGACTACCCACCTCGGGCGCGGTGTGATGATAGGCCAGCAATGTTTCTCCACTGGGCAAGCGCACATTAAGTTCATAACGCTCTCCGCGGAAAATAACGCTCTCCACTTTAGCGGTCAGGTAGTGGGCGCTGTCATCAGAGGTGCTGCTGGCCGAACACGAGCGCGTGGTGTCAAGCTGGATGTGTTCCGGGCGTACCAGTACGCTTTGGGTTCGTTCAGTCTCAATAGCGTTCAACCCCCGCATGAGGGTGGCGCGCTCCAACCGCTTTCCTGGGTGGCCAGCGGCGACTTTTAATTGGCTGCCCTGGCCGATAAACCCAGCCACCCAGGCCGTCCGCGGCTCCCGGTAGAGAGTTTCCGGTGCTCCCCACTGCACCAGCTTGCCCGCTTTCATTACCGCAATCTTGTCAGCCAGTGCCATGGCCTCGCTCTGGTCGTGGGTGACGTAAACCAGGGTAGCGCCGGTGCGCCGGTGAAAATCACGAAAGCTGTGTTCCATGGTGGCGCGTAGGTGGCGGTCCAGGTTGGCCAGTGGTTCATCCAACAGTACCACCGAAGGGTCACTGACCAAGCAGCGTGCCAGCGCTACCCGCTGGCGTTGCCCGCCGCTAAGGGCCTGTGGCATACGTTCGGCGTACGCTTCAAGTTCCACCAGGGCCAGCGCTTGCTGAACTTTTTGGTGGTAAGCCGCCCCGCGGAGGCCGCGCAGTTTAATGGGGTAGCCCACATTATCGGCGACGCTCATATGCGGCCACAGTGCATAGGACTGGAACACCATGGCCATGTTGCGCTGCTCAGGCGGTACATGCGTGTCGGCACTGGCCAGGGTACGGTTGGCTAACTGAATAGTACCCTCGTTGGTGGACTCAAAACCCGCCAGCATGCGTAGCATGGTGGTTTTTCCGCACCCGCTGGGACCTAGTAGGGCGACAAATTCGCCTGGTTTAATCTCCAGCGACAGTGCATCCACCGCAGTGTGTTCGCCAAAGCGCTTGGTCACGCGGTCAATCATCAACCCTGCCATGGGATAACTCCTTTGGGTAAGCGCGGCGCCATTAAACTCAGCGCTAACATCAATGAGGCCACCATCGCCACTACAAGCACTGATACCGCCGAGGCGAGGACGCTTTCTCCACCCTCATCCAGGTTGAAAATCAGCACGCCGAGGGTTTCGTTACCGGCACTCCATAGCAGCGCGGATACAGTGAGTTCGTTGACTGCCAGTAAGAACACCAACAGCCCGCCAGCGAACAGGGCCGGGGCCACCAGCGGTAAGATGATCCCGCCAAGGCGCTGCCACGGGCTTGCGCCAGCCAGTTGCGCCGCTTCTTCAAGGGAAGGGTCCAGCTGCGCCAAACTAGCCGCTACAGGCTTGACGCACACCACTAAAAAGCGCGCCAGATAAGCGATAAAGATCAGCCCCAGGGTGCCGTAGAGCGCCACATTGATAAGCGGTAACGGACGAACAAACAGCAGAATGCAGGCAATAGCCAGCACCACGCCAGGCAGTGCATAGGGGATTTCAATCGCGCTGAGCACTACACTTCGTAAGCGCTCCGGCAGTCGCTGTAGTCGATACGCTAAGGGCAGACTCAGCAGCATCAGCACCACGGCGGCGCTTCCTGCCAGCCATAAGCTGTTGTGCATTGCCCGCCATGTGGCTCCCTGGCGACCTATTACTTCTGCATAAGCATTCAGGGTGACTGTTTGGGCGTTAAGCGGGACGCCCATGGCGGGTACCAGTGAACTGATGATCAGCGCGAGTAGTGGGGCCACCAGAATAATCAGCAAGATTACGACGAGGGTGGTGGTCACCAGCGTGCGCCAGCCGCCCAGGGTAAAATCGTGACTGCGCCCGCTATGGCCGCCCAAGCCAAAGCGGCTGCTGCGCATTAAATGCTGCTGTAGCGCGACCCCGGCTAGCGCCAATAATCCAATCAGCAGTGACAGAGCGGCCATTTCCGCCAGCACGCCCGTGCCGAAGTTGGCCATCCGCTGGTAGATCAGCGTAGGCAGTACAAAATAGCCCGCCGGAATGCCTAGCATGGCGGGGATGCCAAAATTACCCAGGCTTGAGATAAACGCCATGGCCCCACCGGCAATCAAACCACTGCGGGTCACCGGCAGAATAATATGCCCCCATACCTGGGTTTGTTTGGCCCCGCTGATGCGAGCGGCTTCGATCAGCTCTCGAGGCAGCGACAGCAGACTGGTGCGCAGTGCTAGAAATACCAGCGGAGCGCTCTGTATTCCCAGTAGCAAGGCAATGCCTTCTGCTGAATAGAGGGGCTGCGGGCTGCCCAGTGGCGGTGCCATGCCGATACTTTTCAATAACGGGCTGGCGGGGCCAAACAGCTGTAGCCAGCTTAAGGCCGTCACTTGAGGGGGAATCATCATGGGCAGCATAAAGCAAAACACTAACCATGCTTTGCCGCGCACATTCGTCAATGTAATGGCGAAAGCAAACAGGCTTCCCAGCATCATCGCGATCAGCATAGCAAGCCCTGAGGTATACAAGCTGTGCCATAGCGCTCGCCAAGTGCCAGCGCTGGTGAGCACCTGCCACAGCGGTGATTGGCGGCCTTGAGAAAGGTCGCTCAATGCCTCCATTAGCAGGCGCAGGCTAGGCGCCAGGCTCAGCAGTACGATGGCGATCAAGAGACTTGAAAGCAGCCAGCGATGCTGGCTGCTGTGAGCAATAGCAGGTGCCATGATTACCCGCCGAATAAATCGCTAAAGCGCTGTTTAAGCATCTCTTCCTGCGCTAATGCCTGTTCGGTATCGACGGGCATCAAGGTAATCGTATCGCGGGCGGGGAAGCCTTCCGGTGCGGCAACGTCGTTATGAGCCGGCAGGTAACCTTGCTGACTTACCAACTCCTGGCCCTGTTGGGAGAGCACAAAATCGACAAATTTTTGCGCAGCCTCCAGGTTGTCTGCGCCCTGCATAATGGCGACCGGCTCAGTTACCGCGCTGACACCCTCTACAGGGAATACAAACTCGACCGGTGATCCTTTGGCAGCTTCACGAATCGGCAAAAAATCCACCACTATGCCGTAGGGCTTGGTGCCCGCTGCAACCGCGTTAAAGACCCCGCCATTGCCGCCTTGGGCCTCGGTACGGTTGGCCTTAAGCGCTTCGTAATATTCCATGCCCAGGTCAGGATTGTCAGCCACCGCCGCCATGTGAATCAGTGCCGCACCCGAGTAGAGTGGGCTGGGCATCGTGACCATGCCTTCATAGTCAGGCCCCAGCAGGTCCTGCCAGCTTTGCGGTTGATGCTCAGCACCGGTGTTATAGACAATGCCGGTGGTGATCAGCTTAGTGCCGTAGTAATAGCCTTCGGGGTCATAAAGCTCAGCGTCATAAGACTCACGTTCAGCGCTCAAATAAGGCTGTAGGTGGCCCTCTTGTTTGAGAGATTCCATGGTCATGCTATCGGCAATCAGCAGCACGTCGGGGTTGCTTACGCCAGCCGAAAGCTCCGAGCGCAACCGCGTCATCAGTCGTGTCGTGCCATCGCGCACCCATTCCACCTCAATATCAGGGTAGGCTGCCTGAAAGGCATCGACGGTTTGCTGGGCATCGCCGTTGGGCTGACTGGTGTAAAGGGTGAGCGTTTCGTTTGCCATGATTGGGGCGGAAAGAGACAAGCTGGCTATCGCAGCAGCAAGAGCAGAAACCACAGGGCGCTTCAACATGGGTAAACCTCCGGTGAGTGAGCCCCTCCTAAGTTACTGTCACCTGCTTACAACAAAGTGACACTATGCTTTCGTTTGATGCTTTCTGGTTTTCGTACGAGGCTATTTTTCTTTCGTTTGTCACGCTTTTGCTTTCACTGCACTGAGGGGGACCATGCGCCAGCTAGAACGCCGTCAACAATTGCTCCAGCGGATTCACTCCCATGGCCGTCAAACGCTGGATAGCCTGGCGCACCACTTTGGGGTATCGGTGCAGACGCTGCGCGGGGATATTCGTCACTTGGCCGATAAGGGCCTAGTGCTGCGCCGCCAAGGGGAGGTGTTACCCTTTCCCGAGCAGGAGAATATTGGTTATGACCAGCGCCAAATCGTGAATGGCGCGGGGAAACGGCAGATTGCCACGCGAGCTGCCAGCTTGGTACAAAACTATCAGGCACTGTTTCTAGGCACTGGCACCACGGTTGAACAGTTAGCCGGTGCACTGAGTGATAAACAGGGCCTGCACATCATGACTAACAATCTGCATGCGCTGATTAAACTGTGTCAGTTGAAATGTGAGTTGGTGGTCGCGGGAGGGCGCGTGCGGCGTCGCGATCAGGATGTGATTGGCGGTGATGCCTGGCGTTTTTTTCAGCGCTACCGCGCCGATGTCGGCATTGTCTCTGTGGGCGGCATGGATAGCCACGGTCAGCTTTATGACTACAACGATGATGAGGTCATGGCGCGCGAGGCGCTGCTGGCCCACGCCAGCTATCGAGTGTTGGTGCTGGATAAATCCAAATTCGATCTGCCGCTTCGCTGCGCGGCAGGAACACTTAGTGATTACGACGCGGTGGTGACGGATGTGCCGCTCCCCGACAAACTAAGAAGCCCGTTGGCGGCACAGGGCGTTCGTTTTTTAGGGCAGGATTAACACAGGAGCATACCGAGTGTTCGATAACATGAGCCATAGCGTTATGGTCGGCCAGTTCTTTGGCCTAGTGGCCCTTGTCCTTTGCGTAGTGGCCTTTTCAAGCAAACAGGATGACCGCTTATTGGCCCTGCTGATCTCTGCCAATGTGGCCTTTGCGCTGCAGTTCGTATTTTTCGAAAGTTGGACAGCAGCGGTGCTCACGGTGCTGGTGATTGCGCGCATTGTGCTGGCGCGCCGTTACCTGGGCAGCAAAACCGTGATGACCGTTGTGCTGCTGGCCAGCGCGCTCGCCGCCGCACTGACATGGCGAAGTTGTGTCGACGTTCTGCCGCTAATAGCGATGGTGTTGGGCACCGTTGGCATGTTTATGCTGCGCGGTATCGCCATGCGCGTTTTCCTAGGGATGGCTGCTGTTGCCTGGATGTTGAACAACCTGTTGATCGGCACCATTGGGGGCACCATTGCTGAAGGGCTGATTGTGATTACCAATATCGTCACGATTATTCGGTTGGTGAGGGCCAGGCGTAAATATCCCGATGTTTTCAATGATGCTCTGCTAGATCATGCCCAGAAGAAAGATCCTACCCCCTAGCAGAACGCCTCATGCTGGCGTTACCTTTAGCCGCCGCACGCCTTGATGTAAAAGAAGGCGTGGGACCATCGAGAACACTCAGTTGTCTAGCTGCTATGCTGAATACATGAGTTAGCTGACGCGAGGAGAGCGACAATGGCAGGGGGATGGTCAAAAGACGGCGCCGAACAAGAGCAGATCGAGAACACGCTGGACGATGCGGTGCAGCGTGCGCGCCATCAACTACCCCGCGGTGAAAGCCTTAAGGAGTGTGATGAGTGCGGTGAACCGATTCCCGAGGCGCGTCGTCAGGCATTGCCTGGGGTGCGCCTGTGTATCGATTGCCAGGTAAAGGCGGATAAAAAGCAGTCCTCTTTCAGTGGCTATAACCGTCGTGGCAGTAAAGATAGCCAACTGCGTTGACGCTGGCTGCGCCCATCGTTGCGATCTTCATACGCTGTATTGCTGGCTAGGCGTCTTGATTGGTGTCGGGAAGTTGCTTGAAATAAATATAGCGATGCAGGCGAATAGCGGGGCGCAAAAGCAACTGCACACTGCCAATCACAAACAGCCAGACCCCAGCCGTTTTTATGCTGCCTTCAAAGAAGAAGCACACGCTACCAAGGGTGAACCAAACTCCCAAGAGGAAATCGTTAAGCATACTGACGACTTCGTAGCGTTGATGAATGACTAATTCACGCTGCCCTATGGTAAACGTCCAATCGCGTGTTTGCGGGTCTTGCTTGCGCTGCATGGTGTTCCTCCGACAGGCATGATGGCGATAAAAGATTCGCTATGTATCGTTTAAAGTTAGGCGTAATAGTGATTTTAACTAAACGCTATTTTGGCACATTGTTAAAGGGGATCAGCGTGATGTTCAGCTTTTAATATTGATTAAAAGTAATAAAGCTATCAGTAGCGTGATTGAATTGAGGGCGTGCAATGGATAATGACGCGTTGCTGAAAGCGGTTGAAGATGAACTAGACAGCCACCCTTGGCGTTTACGTTTTACTGAGGGCGTAGAAACACGTTTTGAGGCCGATACCCAGCGCCAGCGCAGCCACCATATGGTGGTGGCTGGGCTTATTTCATCGAGTATCTACGGGCTGTTTTTGATTAATGACTACAGCTTTCGCCCTGACGCCTTTACCACGGCGCTGTTAATGCGATTAGGCGGCATACTGTTTTTCGCGTTACCAGTATTGTGGTGTGTCTATCGCGGCGTCGTGCCGTCAGCACGTGAAGCACTAATGGCGAGTACCGTGGTGGTCGCTACCACAATCTCATGCCTGATTTTTGTGACGTCTACCGTTCCCTATTCTTATCTGGATGTGTTCTCCTTTGGGCTGCTGTTTCTAGTCGGCAATATTGTTTATTCATTGCGGTTTCGTTATGCGGTGCTGACCACTGCCAGCTGCATGATGGTCATGCTGGCGTTTATACTTCCCTATTCGGCCATGCCGTCAGAGGTGAAGCGGTTGGCTATCTTTACCCTTATCGCGACGGCGCTGTTTACTCTGGTTGCCAATTATCGTTTCGAGCGCAGTGAGCGAACGTCCTATCTGCACGTGTTACGAGAAAAGCTCCAGGCGGGTTATTACCTTAAAGACAATCAAAAATTGTCACACCTGTCGGTCACAGACTCCTTAACCAATCTTGCCAATCGACGTCAGTTTGATGCGGTCTTCCCTATGCTATGGCAGGACGCCGCTAATAATAGGCTCTGTTTAGGCCTGATGATTCTCGATATCGATCACTTCAAAGCTTACAACGACTACTACGGCCATCCGCAGGGGGATGCCTGTTTACGGCAGGTGTCGCAGGCGATGCGAATCAATAGCCGCGATGCCGATTTAGTGGGGCGATTTGGCGGTGAAGAGTTTGTGGTGCTGATTGTGAACACATCACCCGAGGCAGCTGTGACGGCCGCAGAACGTATTCGCTATAGCATAGGCGCATTGCAGATCCCTAATCGTGGCGTGTCGGCCCAGAGTGTTATTACCGTCAGCATTGGCGTGGCGGTGCTCTCCCCAAGCCATGGACTCACTCTGGAAGACCTGCTCTCCCAGGCCGATAACGCACTTTATGAAGCTAAGCGGCATGGTCGCAACCGCACTTGGTTAGCGGGCTCGGCTGAGGTAACGACCGGCGAGGACGTTGGGGGTAGTGAAGGCGTATCCGCCCAATAGCGTCATTGGGCAGAGAGCAGACAGGCTGCTCGGTAAACCGTGTGGTTAGCGAATGCCTGCTCTTAAAAATGATTGCACGAACTGGCGCTGAAAGAGCAGAAAAGCGACAAGCAACGGTGCAATGCTCAGCAGCGTCGCAGCGCTGACGGTGGCCCAGTTAACACCGGTTTCCGGGGCGGAGAACACACCGAGACCTACGGTTAGCGGACGGCTTTCTACCGAGTTGGTGACTACCAGTGGCCAGATAAAGTTGTTCCAGTGATGGCTGATCGAGACTAGTCCGTAGGCCAGATAAGTGGGTTTAGCTAACGGTACGTACACCTTCCAAAGAATTTCCAGCCATCCACAGCCTTCAATGCGCGCGGCGTCCTCAAGTTCGCGGGGGATGGTCTTGAAGGTTTGACGGAGCAGAAAAATCCCTAACGCGCTGGCCACGTAAGGTAAACCGATCCCGGTGATGGTATTGATCAGCCCAAGATCGCTTGCGATCGCGTAATTCTCAACAATCAACACCTCGGGAAACACGAAGAGCTGAATCAGTACCAGCATAAACAGTACGTTCTTGCCGGGAATCGGAAAACGCGCAAAGGCAAACGCCGCCAGGGTGCAGACAATAAATTGGCTAATCACCACGCCTGTCACCAGCGCAAAGGTGTTCAGGTAGTAGCGGACAAAAGGCGCTTGAGACCAGGCGTCGGTGAAGTTACTCAGGGTAAGAGGAGCAAAGAGCGAAAAATTCACCATGAACTCGCTGGGGTGGAAAGCGGCCCAAAACGCATACAGCAGAGGGAATACCCAGATAATCGCTAGCAGCCATGCCGCAACGGTTTCCAAGGATGGCAGCGCCCCATTGCGAACGCGCCCACTTGGGGGCGATGAAATAACAGCTCTCATTGGTAATGTGTCCTGCGATCAAGAAGCGTGAACTTCAGCGTCGCCACCACGGCAAGCACCAACAGAATCACGACGGTGATAGTCGCCGCCATGGTGCGATCAAAGAACGAGAAGGCGTTTTCGTAAACATAATAAAGCAGCAGGTTAGTGGCGTTGTTGGGGCCGCCTTTGGTCATGATAAACAGGTGGTCTATCACTCTGACTGAATTAATCAACGCGTTGATCAGCACAAATAGGGTGGTGGGCATCAGCAGCGGAAAGGTAACTCGCCAGAAGAAACTCCAGCGGCTGGTGCCTTCAAGGTTGGCCGCTTCTTTTAGCTCGGGCGGTAAGCTCTGCAGCGCCGCCAGATAAAAAATCATAAAAAAGCCGGCCTCCTTCCACACCGACATGACAATCACTGATCCCAGCGCGACGTTTGGGTCGCCCAGCCAGTTAACGCCAGGGAAACCCAGCGCTCCCAGCAGGCTATTAAACAAGCCGATCTGCGGGGCGTAGAAGAACATCCAGATATTAGCGGCGGCGATCATGGGCAGAATCGTGGGGGTAAAATATGCCATACGTACAAAGCCGCGACCCGGTAGCTTGCTGTTCACCAACAGCGCCATGCCCAACGCTAGCGCCATAGAGGTGGGAATGGTGCCCAATGCATAGAGCAGATTATTGCGGGCCACCTTCCAGAACGTCGGGTCATTGAATAGCACCTGATAATTCTCGATGCCGACAAACTCGTCGGGTCCGCCCCGAAAACCCGGCAGGTAAAGGCTGTTAATGACAGTGTTGACCGATGGTAAATAAGCAAAGGTCGTCAGCAGTACTGCAGCAGGTAGCAGTAGAAGTGCTCCGTACAGCTGCATTTTTCCATGAGCATTTAACGTCATTATCGGTGCCGTTAGTAAACAAGGCCGGGGCGCACCCCGGCGAGGTTGGAAAACAGGCGATGAGTCCCGTGCAGACAGCAGCGATTGCCAGGCAATCGCCGTTAGCGTGCGTAACGACGCAGGGCGCTATCGGCTTCCTGTTGTGCCTGGCTGAGCGCTTCTTCTGGTGTCATTTGGCCGGTTAACGCGGCTTGCACAGCGTTATCCAGCGCTCGGCGTACACGGCCGCCCTGATAGGTAGAAAGTTCTGCGGTGCCGTGTTCTAACTGATCACGTGCGACCGCCGCTGGCGCAAATTCATCGACATAGCTTTGTAGCGCGTCGGTGTCGTAAGCGGCAGGACTAACGCCCATATAGCCGGTTTCGATTGACCAGGCAGCGGCGCGCTCGGGGGCGGTCATCCAGCGAATAAAGGTCATCGCGGCGCGTTGTTCCTCTTCGCTAGTATCTTTAAAAATATAGAAGTTGCCGCCGCCGGTAGGGCTGCCGCGCTGCGTTTTCATGGGCAGCATCGCCACGCCAAAATCAAAATTGGCGTCGTTACGCACGGCAGTCAGGTTGCCGGTGGTGTGCCACATCATTGCTGTGGACGCTTCCAGGAAGTTCTGGCGTAGCGTGCCCCACTCAATGGTGCCGCTTGGCATGGCGTCGTGTTCATTGGCCAGCGATACCCAATACTCAAGCGCTTCCACCGCGGCGGGGTCGTCAAAATAGACCTCGGTGCCATCTTCGCTCATTAAGCGGTGGCCGTTCTGAAAGGCGAATGCCTGAAACATCCAATAGGGGTAACCCGTGGAGGGCACCATCACGCCCCACTGCTCGCCGTTGGAGGCTTCGCGCACGGTAGCAGCCATCTCGGCCATCTCTTGCCAGTTTTCGGGAGGTACTTCGGGGTCTAGCCCCGCGGCTTCAAAGGCATCCTTGTTCCAGAACAGCACGATGGTGGAGCGCTGGAAGGGAATACCGTAGGTTTTGCCATCCAGTTGGCCATTTTCCATCAGGCCGGGGTAGAAGCTATCCAGCCATTCGCGCTCTTCGTCGGTCTCGACAAGATCATCGAACGCCACAATCGCGTCCTGCTCAAGCAATTCATATAGATCAATGGAGAACATGACAGAGAGCTGGGGCGTGTCGCCGGCTTCCATCGCGGACATGGCGCGTACGCGCGTATCGTCGTAGTTGCCAGCGTAAATGGCTTCAACGTTGATATCAGGGTGTTCGTTTTCAAACGCTGCTACCAGATCATCCACCACCTCGGTTAACGCCCCACCCACCGACACCGGGTAGTACATGGTCAAATCCACGCTATCGGCATTGACCTGGGCGGCGCTTAACAAACCCGCTGCCAGGGCCGTCATCGTAAAAGGGATACGCAAACGCATAAAAGTCTCCACAAATGTCAGGTTGGGTCAGGGTGAAACGATCAAGGGTGATAAAGATCAGTGCTGAAAAGAGCCCACCGCCGGTGGACGAGGAACGCGCCGATAAGCCGCTGAGGGATCTTCCTGCAGCGTGTCATGGCGTCGCTGACCATTAGCATCGAACAGATGTATCTTCTCGGGCGCCCAGTAGAGGCGGCATGCCGGTTGGGTAAGCAACGGTCTTCCGTTAAGCCTTACGCGCAGGGTGTGTGCCCCCACTGCCACATACGCAATGGTGTCTGCCCCCAGGTACTCTTCACTAATCACCGTGGCAGGCACGCCAGGGGAGTTGGCAGGATGCAGCTCAATGTCCTCAGGCCGAATGCCTAGCTGACCGCCAGCGGCCTCCAGCGGGGCGACCGATGTGCCGGGTTCGCCTTCAATAACGGCGCCGTTTGCACCTGCCACCAGGGGCAGCAGGTTCATCGCAGGGCTACCAATAAAGCTGGCGGCAAAAGCACTGGCGGGGCGGTTATATAACTCGTCAGGCGTACCATCCTGCACGATAGTGCCGTGCTGCATAAGAATCACACGATCGCCCATGCTCATGGCCTCCACTTGATCGTGAGTAACGTAGATCACCGTCATGTTCAGGCGGCTCTGCAGCGCTTTGATTTCGCGGCGCATATCGCTGCGCAGGCGAGCATCCAGGTTGGAAAGCGGCTCATCCATTAAGCAGATGGGGTGTTCGGAAATTATCGAACGCGCCAGCGCTACCCGCTGGCGCTGGCCACCGGAAAGTTGGGCGGGTTTGCGGTCCAGGTAATCGGTCAAGTCGACCAGCTCGGCTACCTTGTTTAAACGCTCGCGCCGTTCTGCCTTGGGCACTTTGCGACTGCGCAGGCCAAACACGATATTGTCGGCAACGCTTAAATGTGGAAACAGCGCGTAGGACTGAAACACCATGCTCAGCCCACGGTCGCCGGGGGGCAGGTGGGTGACATCGCGCTCGCCAATATGCACCTGGCCGCTACTGGCTTCTTCCAGCCCGGCGATCATGCGCAGCGTAGTGGACTTTCCGCAGCCCGAAGGGCCGAGCAGAATGACAAATTGCCCAGGCGTGACGTCAAAAGAGATGTTATCGACCGCCGTCGATGCGCCCCAACGCTTCGTCACCTGCTCCAGTCGGATTCGCGATTGATTCGACATAACACACCCGTCACCCACTATTGGCTTTTATGGGTCAAGCTTGTGATGAAGGTGTTGCGGTTGTATGACGCTTGCGTGGCAGCCAGATGACGGTTACGTATCGATACACGTTATTTAACGACGTTAATACCGTAACGCTGCAGTCGACGTACGACGCTGGATTGACTGATGCCCAGCCGCTCGGCGATGGCGTAGGTGCTCGGCAACGTGCGGCAAAGCTCCTCAAGGGTTGTGCGTTCCAGGCGTGCCAGGTACTGCTTGAGGGTTTCATTAGGTGCTAGCGGCACCGCCACCATGGGCGACATAGTCGGTAAGCTTTC
This sequence comes from Vreelandella sulfidaeris, assembly GCF_042429665.1. Lineage (GTDB taxonomy): Bacteria > Pseudomonadota > Gammaproteobacteria > Pseudomonadales > Halomonadaceae > Vreelandella. The sequence continues at coordinate 661,906 of NZ_JBHMAC010000013.1, forward strand.
GGGTGGCTGCGTAGTGTTGTTACTCGTGGTCGGTACCTCTATTTGGTCAGTCGGGCTTGAGAGCCAAGCCCTTTCCAGCCAGTTTTCCAACTCGCGCACGTTGCCCGGCCATTCGCTACCCATTAGCGTCGACCACACGGGGGTGGCAAGTATTTTGTGCCGGCCATAGCGCTGATTAAGCCGCTTCAGGCAGGCATCTACCAAGTCGGGAATATCCTCACGGCGGTCTCGCAGCGGCGGCAGGGTGACCGGAATCACGTTGAGGCGATAGTAAAGGTCCAGGCGAAATAGTCCTGCCTCGACCCGCGTGGCCAAGTCTTGGTTGGTGGCGACGACCAGGCGAAAATTGACTTTACGCGAGCGGGTGTCGCCAAGGCGGGTCAGGCTGCCATCCTGGATGACCTTGAGCAGTTTGGTTTGCATGAGTAGCGGTAACTCGCCTATTTCATCAAGAAACAGCGTGCCACCTTCGGCCTGCTCCAGTAGCCCTGCTTTACCTTGGCGTGCCGCACCGCTGAAAGCGCCCGGCTGGTAACCAAACATTTCGGACTCAAATAGATTTTCAGGAATCGCTGCACAGTTCACATCAATAAAGGGGCCATCGCGGCGCTGGCTCCAACGATGAAGCTGTTTGGCAAAGGCGGTTTTACCCACGCCTGTTTCGCCTAGCATGAGCACGTTGGCATCCGAAGGGGCTACTCGCTTCAGGAGTAGTGCTATTTCACGCATCACGCCACTGCGTACCTGTAAACTGTCCAACGCGTCATCCAGCGCTTGCTCCTCAGCATCCGGGGCTACTTGGCTGCGCTTCAAATGTTCGCTGAAGCGTTTTTGCAGCAGTGCGTACTCGTCTTGAAGCAGCTGCAGATCGGTTAAGTCACGCGAGCGGCTAATGATACGTTCCAGCTTGCCGTCGATGAACACCGGGTAGGCGTCGGCAATGACACGGCGACCTGTTCCGGTTACCTGCATTAGTTGCGCGGGTTTGTGAGTGCGTATCACCTCCATGGTGATGGAGGGCTTGAGCACTCCGGCGGCTTGTAGCTGCTGCACGCTGCTTGACAGAAGCTCTTCCCGTGACACCCCGTAAACCGCTTCAGCACCTGGACTGACATCGATGATCTTTCCATCGCCGCCAACGATAAAGAAGTGGTCGTTGGCTGTCTCCACAATGATTTCCAGCACGCGTTTGTCTATCTCACTCATCCCGTCTCTCTCATGGCTGCCAGCTTCATAATAGTAATTCATTTATGAATCTTTGATTCATAAATGAATTGATGATGGGTGTTTTTGATGCATTTTTGCATCAAAAAATCGGTATTCCTACCTGTTTATCGCTTTCATGAAGTTGGCACGCTCTGTGCAATATCTTTGGAGAGATGCAAGCCGCGCCTCAGCGCCAAAATAAATCAAGGGAGACGACGATGCCGGAATTTAACCAGCCGCTGGGCGGTAACACCATGCCGCGCTTTGCAGGTCCTGCCACCATGATGCGCCTGCCAACGCAGGAAAATGCGGCTGGCTTGGATGCTGCTTTCATTGGCATTCCTATGGACATTGGCACTTCCAATCGACCCGGAACGCGTCTTGGGCCGCGTCAGATCCGCGATGAGTCGCGCATGCTGCGCCCCTACAACATGGCCACTCGTGCTGCGCCGTTTGAAAGCCTGCAGGTGGCGGATATTGGCGATGTGCCGATCAATACGTTTCATCTGCCGAAAAGCATCGACATTATCACCGACTTTTTCGATGACGTGCTTAGCCACGACTGTACACCGCTAACTCTGGGTGGCGATCACACCATGACGCTGCCCATTCTGCGGGCGATGGCCAAAAAGCACGGTCCGGTAGGACTGATTCATATTGACGCTCACGCCGATGTGAACGAGCACATGTTTGGTGAAGAGATTGCTCACGGCACTACTTTTCGCCGCGCCCAGGAAGAGGGCTTGCTGGCTCACGGCAAGGTGGTACAAATCGGTCTGCGTGGCACTGGCTATTCAGCCGAGGATTTTGACTGGTGTCGCGACCAGGGGTTTCGTGTGGTGCAAGCGGAGGAGTGCTGGTACCGGTCGCTTGCGCCATTGATGGAGGAAGTGCGCGAGCAGATGGGTGATACGCCGGTGTATATCAGCTTTGATATCGACAGTCTCGATCCCTCGGTAGCGCCGGGTACCGGCACGGTGGAAATGGGCGGCTTGACGTCGACACAGGGACTGGAAATTGTGCGCGGTGCCGCGGGTCTGAACATTGTTGGCGGTGACCTGGTGGAAGTATCACCCCCCTATGACACCAGCGGTAACACCGCGCTAATGGGCGCCACGCTGTTATATGAAATGCTCTGTGTACTGCCGGGCGTGAAACACGGCTAATCGCTCGGCTTCTAAAACGTTCAACCATCAGGTTTGACGTACCAAGTGCCGACCTAACAAGGCACAGATTACAAAATATAAGAAGGGAAGCACTGCTTCCCTTCAGGACGCCGCCAGCCCACCTCCAATAATCACTCCTATAGGTGAACGTTCATGTCTTACTCACAAGTGAATCTCGACGAGCCCTCTTCAACGGGACCTATCCCTCGACGCCATCTACTGAAATTCTTGATCCCGTCCATTATCGGCGTGCTGCTGTTTCTGGTGCCGTTCCAGGTAGGCGACTCGGTCAATATCGGGATGGGAATGATGGCCGATGGCCTACAGGCGCTACTCGGCGAGGCGTTACCGCTGATAGCGATGGGGGTGCTGTGTATCTCGGTGATAGTGACGCTGTACGTAAAAGCGGCTAACCCCGGCTGGGCCCAAGGCGGCCACTTTGGCGATATGTTCAATGTCGGGCTGATTTGGGTGGCGCTACGCCTCCTGGGCGCCATCTTCGTGGTGATGACTTACTTTCAGGTTGGCCCTGAATTCGTCACCGCTTCGTTTACGGGCGGGGTGATGCTCAACGACTTGGCGCCGGTGCTACTGACGTTTTTCTTCTTTGCCGCCATTTTGCTGCCGTTTCTGGTCGAGTTTGGTTTCATGGAGTTTATCGGTAGCCTGGTGCGCAAGCCGTTTCGGGTGATTTTCAACTTGCCGGGGCGTAGCGCTATCGATGCGACGGCTTCTTGGATGGGGTCGGGCACCGTGGGCGTATTGATTACCTCACAGCAATACGAGCAGGGCTTTTATAACGGCCGCGAAGCCTCGGTGATCGCGACGAATTTCTCGGTGGCGTCCATTGCCTTTAGCCTGCTGGTCACCAACTTTATCGGCATCAATCATCTCTTCGTGCCGTTTTACTTCACCGTTGTGGTGTCGGGGCTGGTGGCTGCGATTATCGTGTCGCGTATTCCGCCGTTATCACTGAAATCCAACGACTACTATGAACCGGTAGGCTGTCAGATCAGCGAGGAGAATACTGGAAACGTCGGCCTGTTCCGCTATAGCCTGCTGCAGGCTACCCGCCGCGCCGCGGCAGCCCCTGGGCCTAAAGCGCTAGCAAGATTGGCGCTCATTAACGTCATTGATATCTTTTTGACGCTGCTGCCGCTGGTCTTCGCCATTGGCACCGTGGCGCTGATTCTGGCCGAATTTACCCCACTATTCACCTGGCTTTCTTACCCCATGGTGCCGGTGCTTGAACTATTACGGATTCCCGAGGCTCAAGCGGCCGCACCGGCGACGCTGGTTGGCTTTGCCGATATGTTCCTGCCGGCGGTACTGGCCACCAATATCGACAGCGAACTGACGCGCTTTGTCATTGCGTGCCTTTCCATGACGCAACTGGTGTACATGTCGGAAATCGGCGCGCTACTGCTGAAATCCAAAATTCCTATCGCTCTGTGGGAACTGGCGGTGGTGTTCCTGCTGCGTACCGCGATTACACTGCCGATCATCGCCTTTATGGCCCATACGTTTTTCTTTTAAGGGGGTCTAATGAGCGTTGACGAAACGAACCATCAAGCGACGATAACCTGCGCCGAGCTACTGATTCGCCTGCTGCGTGATAGTTACGGAGTGCGCGCCGTTTTTGGCATTCCCGGCGTGCATACGGTGGAGCTATATCGCGGCCTGGAAGACAGCGACGTTCAGCATATCACCCCGCGCCATGAGCAAGGCGCTGGGTTCATGGCTGATGGCTATGCCCGTGCCAGCGGTCAGCCTGGGGTTTGTCTGATTATCACCGGGCCAGGGATGACCAATATTGCCACCGCCATGGGGCAGGCCCTGGCGGACTCGATACCCATGCTGGTGATCTCAAGTGTTAACCGCCGCGATACGCTGGGCCTAGGTCAGGGGCGGCTGCACGAACTACCCAGCCAGCAGCAAATGATCAGCGGCGTAGCTCGGTTTAGCCACACTCTGCTGGATGCCAACACGTTGCCCGAGGTGCTGGCGCGTGCCTTTGCGGTCTTCAACGGTGCTCGCCCCGGTCCGGTGCATATTGAAATCCCTATCGATCTGTTTAATGCACCGGTGGTGGCGCCTGCTACCTGGCAAGCGCCCATGCTCTACCGTGCCGCACCTGACCCAGAGGGTCTCGCTGAAGCAGCCCGTTTATTGAAAACGGCGAAACAGCCCCTGGTGCTGCTGGGTGGTGGCTGTGTCTCATCACCTGGCGCCGCGCGTGCGTTGGTAGAAAATCTCGATGCCCCGACGGTCACCACTATCAACGCCAAGGGGCTGCTTGGCCGTGATCATCCGCTGGACTTGGGCGCCAATGCAGCGCTGCCCGCTGTGAGAGAGCTTGCCGCTAACGCCGATGTGATTCTGGCGGTGGGGACGGAGCTTGGCGAGACCGATTACGACGTGGTGTTTGATGACGGCTTTCAGCTCAACGGCACGCTGATCCGGATTGATCTCGACCCAGAACAGCTGGTACGCAATCAGCGCACCACGCTTGGCTTGGTAGGCGATGCCGGGCGTAGTCTGGAGCTTCTGCTCGGTCTCTTTCCCGAACCGCTGAAACGTCATGGCGCGGAGCGAACCGCTGGCGCCTTGAACGTGCTTGATCTGGCAAATGATCCGGCGTTTAGCGACTTTGTGCCACTCTATAAAACGCTTGCCGAGTACCTGCCTGACGCGATTCTGGTAGGCGACTCCACCGCGCCGGTGTATGCCGGCAACCATTTGGTTAGCCAGCCAGCGCCTCGGCGCTATTTCAATGCGTCCACCGGTTACGGCACCTTGGGCTACGGGCTTCCCGCGGCGCTGGGGGCACAGCTGGCGCGGTCCGATCTGCCCGTGGTCGCACTGGTGGGGGATGGCGGCGTGATGTTTACCCTCTCAGAAATCGCCACCGCGGTCGAAGCCCGCCTGCCGGTGGTGATTGTGCTGTGGCACAACGCCGGTTACGAAGAGATCCGCCGGTATATGGATGCCAACGGCGTGGCGCGCTTAGGTGTCGATATTCAAGCGCCCAACTTCCTTACCCTGGCCGAAGGCTTTGGTTGCCCTGGCATGCTGGTGGAAAGCCCCGCCGAGCTTGCCCAGGCGCTCGCCAACCGTGAAACAAACGGGCCTTTACTGATCGAAATTGACGCCGCTGCGTGGCAGAAAAGCCTGATATCAACAGGAGATAATAATGAAAAATAATCACGTCGTAGGTCAAGATACCCTATCAGCGGACAACGTTGAGCATAGCCTCGGGCTGCCGGGAACCTTTGCACTGTGGCTCGGCGCCAATGTGGTGGTTACCACCATCCTGACCGGCATGTTTTTAGTCCCTGACCTGACCTTTCAGCATGCGATGTTGCTGATCTTGATTGGTTCGGCGATTGGCATCATTCCGCTGGTGTTAATCGGGGTGATGGGACAGCAAACCGGCATGACCACGATGGTACTCGCGCGGGGCACTTTCGGCAGAAAAGGGGCTAACTTCCCCGCCTGGGTGAATCTGTTAGCGCTGATTGCCTGGAGTTGGATTCAGGCGCTGCTCGCTGGCATGAGTCTGGATTACGCCGTGGAAAGCTTTACCGGTTACTCAAATGTGGCGCTCTTCACAGTTATCTGTGAATCATTGGTGGTGCTGATAGCGCTGCGCGGTCACTTAGGGATCGAGAAAGTTGAGAAAATAGCGGCACTGCTGATGCTGGGACTCTCGGCGGTGGTGCTGTTCGCACTCAATCGGCATTACGATTTGCCGAGCATCACCCAGTTGGAGCCCGAAGGCGTGCTGGGCGGCGGCGTGGTGTTCGATATCGTGGTCGCGACGGCGTTTTCCTGGATTCCCTTGGCGGCTGACTACAATCGGCATTGCTGCTCGCTAAAAGCCGCAGTGGTGGGCACCTGGGGCGGCTACGTGGTGGCAACGCTGGTGGCGATGGGCTTGGGCGCTACGGTGTCAGCGCTTTCGATCAGCGTCGGTATGGAGCCCACCTACGACCCCACGGCCCTGCTGAGCGGCTTCGGATTCGGCCTGCCCGCTGCTCTGGTGATTTTCTTCTCGGTACTAACTACCAACGTGATGTGTGTCTATAGCGCGACGCTTTCGTTTATGAGCGTGCGCCCTAAGGTGCCGTTCTGGAAACCGGCGCTGATTATCGGCGTAGTATCGGTAATCGGTGCCCTCATTCCTGGAATTCTTGATCAGTTCCAGACATTCTTATTGATTATTGGCAGTGTGTTTATTCCTGCCTTTTCGTTGATGATTGTCGATTACTACCTGCTGGGACGTCAGCGTTATACCTCTGCACAGCTTATCCAGGCTGAACATAGTCTGCCCGCTTTCAACTGGCTGGCGCTGGGCAGCTACGCGGTAGGTGCGTTACTAGCTTACTACTGGAACTGGGTCGATCCGTTGGATTTTGGTGCGTCGCTGCCGGTGTTCGTGATCACTGGCGCGCTCTATTTTATTGTCAGTAAAGCGGTTGTCGGGAAACGGGTGGCCGTATGACTCTTCAGCGTATCAATGCAAAGCAGTGGTACCGTACCGCCCCTAAGGAAGACGGTATCACTCTCATCGATGAGCCGTGGATCAAGCCATTCTATCGCTGCAATATCTGGCATGTTCAGGGCAGCAAGCGCGGCATGGTCGTGGACTTCGGCCTGGGCGCAGTGCCGCTACGGCAGCACGTGGCGCAGCTTGCCGAGCGTGACCTGTTGGCGGTGGCCAGCCACACGCATTTTGACCATATCGGCGCCGCCCACGAGTTTGGCTGCTGCCATGTGCATGCCGCCGAGGCGGACATCCTGGCCTCACCCGACAACACGCGTACCCTGGCCGATCAGTTTCTTAGCGATGAGATGTTTGAGGCGCTGCCTTCCAATCCTTATTCGCATAGTCGCTACCGCATCACGGCGCCGCAGCAGGTGCGCCCGCTAGCGGATGGTGAAATGCTGGATTTGGGTAATCGTCAGTGGGAGGTGATTCATACTCCGGGCCACTCGCCCGGCGGGATCGCGCTGTGGGAGGCGGCCACCCAGACGCTGATCTCGGGCGACCTGATTTACGATGGCCCGTTAATTGAAGACCTCTGGCATAGCGATCTTACCGACTACGCCGCCAGCATGCGTCGGTTGCGCAAGCTGCCCGTTCGCATTGTTCACGGCGGCCATTTTCCCAGTTTTAGCGGCCAGCATCTCACAAAGCTCATCGATGATTGGCTTCGCCAACATGATCTTTAAAGGAGCCACGAAAATGTCCATGACCTCACAGACCACTTATCCATCAGTTGTTGACCAGCAGTTTATCAATAACCAGTGGGTCGCCTCCAAAGGTACTCGCCTGCTCGACGTGATGAACCCTTACCGCGAAGAGCGTATTGCACAGATAACCGCGGGGGATGCCGCGGACGTTGATGCCGCAGTAGAGGCGGCGCAGATAGCGCAACCCGCTTGGCAGGCACTGGGTGGGGCAGCACGTGCAACATACCTTGATGGCTTTGCCGATGCCCTGATGGCTCGCCGGGATTCGTTGATCACATTGTCAGCGACCAATAACGGTAAACCACTGGCAGAGGCGGGGATTGATCTGGACGATGCGATTGCCTGTTACCGCTATTACGCCAAGCAGGCGAAAGCGCTGGATGCCCGCCAAGGCGAGCGTGTTGACGTCGAGATGGAAGGCGTCGAGGCACGTACTTATCACGACCCCGCTGGTGTCGTGGGATTGATTACACCGTGGAATTTCCCGCTGGTGACCAGCGCCTGGAAGCTCGCGCCTGCGCTGGCCGCTGGCTGTACGGCCATTCTGAAGCCCTCAGAGGTGGTCCCACTGCCCGAGCAGATATTGGCAGAAATTGCCTTGGAGATTGGTCTTCCCGCGGGTGTTTTGAATCTGCTCAACGGCGACGGTGAGGGCATTGGCGCACCGCTCGCTAATCATCCAGGCGTGGATAAGGTTTCCTTTACTGGCAGTAATCGTGTCGGTGAAGCAGTGATGCAAGCCGCCAGCGCGCGTACCGCCAGCGTCTCTTTAGAGCTAGGCGGAAAATCACCGATTCTGGTGATGGAGGACGCCGACCCTGCCCAAGCTGCTGACTGGGTGATGGCGGGCATCTACTTCAATGCCGGGCAGATCTGCTCAGCAACCTCGCGTTTATTGGTGCATGAAGACGTCGCTGACGCACTATACGCCGCGCTTGCCGAGCGCATGGATGCGATAACGCTGGGCGACCCGCTTGCTGACACTACCGACCTTGGTCCACTGACCAGTGCCAAACAGCGTGACGCCGTGCAACGCTATCTGGATCTTGCCGAGCAGGAAGGGCTGACAGTGGTGCGCGATGGGACACATCGCACGCTACCCGAAAAAGGCTATTTCCTGGCACCCACGCTTTACCGCGATGTGCCGGTGGGGAGCCGCCTGTGGAAAGAGGAGATTTTCGGTCCAGTGCTCTGCGCCCGCAGCGTGGCAAGCGAAGAGGAGGCGATTCAACTCGCCAATGACAGCGCTTTTGGCTTGGCGGCGACGGTCATTAGCGGTGACCCAGAACGCGCCAAGCGGATTGGCCGTCAGCTCAAGGCGGGCAGCATCTGGTATAACAGCGAACAGTTGGTGCTACCCGAAACCGCCTGGGGCGGCTTCAAGCGTAGCGGTATCGGGCGTGAACTCGGCCCCTGGGGGCTAAGTGCGTACCTTGAAGTAAAGCATGTGATTGGGCCTGCTTAAGACTCGCGTACTGGCATCGCATAACGCCGGGTCGATTTCCCGGCTTTAACCACCTGCCCCGGCACGTCATGGCCGATAAGGTCGGGAAGGGTGGCGGCAACATCCAGTAGCGCATCCAGGTCGACGCCGGTATCGACGCCCATGCTTTCAAACATATGCACCAGGTCTTCGGTACATACGTTGCCCGTTGCCCCGGGAGCGAAGGGACAGCCGCCCAGCCCGCCTAATGAGGCATCGAAACGGGTAATGCCCGCCTGCCAAGCCGCCAGCGCATTGGCCAATCCCATGCCGCGAGTGTTGTGGAAGTGCAGCGTAAACGGCGTTTGGGGCCAGCGCTCTAGCACCGTTTCGCATAGGCGTTTGACCTGGACGGGGTTGGCCATGCCGGTGGTATCACAGAGCGTCACGCCCTGAATGCCCAAGTCGATAAGCTTCTCGACCAGTTCCAGTACCCGTACTTCGGGAACCTCACCCTCAAAGGGGCAGCCGAAGGTCGTCGAGAGTGAGGCATTGATAAACACACCGCTGTCCTTAGTGACGTCCAGAATGGCGGCGAACTGTTCAAGGGAGCGTTCTGGCGTCATGCGCAGGTTGGCCAGGCCGTGACTATTGCTTGCCGACATTACCAGGTTGATCTCATCGACCTGGCAGCCCAATGCCCGCTCGGTGCCTTTTACATTCGGGACCAGTACGGTGATATCGACACCCTCCCGGCGCTGGATGCCGGTCGCCACCTCAGCGGCATCGCGCAGGGTGGGAATGGCTTTGGGTGAGGTGAACGAGGTTGCTTCGATGCGGCGTAGGCCTGTGGTAGAGAGCGCGTCGATCCAGCGAATTTTCGCTTCCGTGGGGACAAAACGTGCCTCAATCTGCAGACCATCCCGTGGGGCAACTTCGTTGATCTCTACCTTTGCAGGGCATGATGATCGTTGGCTCATGACAACTCCCTAAATGATACCCGCTTGGCGCAGTTTGGCGCGGGTGTCTTGATCAATGCCCAGCTCATCCAGCACGTCGTCGGTGTGTTGGCCCAGGGCAGGGCCTCCATTACCGATGCGGCCAGGGGTAGCGCTGAGTTTAGGCAGTACGCCGGGCACTTTTAATGGGTTGCCGTTGGGACGGGTAAAGGTTTGAATCATTTCGCGTGCCAGGTAGTGGGGATCAACCGCGATGTCTTCTGCCGTGTAGGGATAGCCTGCGGGCACGCGGGCATCATCCAAGGCCTGTAAAATGGTTTCTCTTGGGCGCTCTGCGGTCCAGGCTTGAATGGCGGCATCAATCATGTCGGCCTGCTGGCTTCGCCCGTCGTTATGAGCCAGCGCCGGATCGTTGGCTAACTCTTCACGGCCAATAACGCCCATAAGACGCTTGAAGATGCTGTCGCCGTTACCGGCGATCAATACGTAATCGCCGCCCTGGCAGCGGTAGGCGTTGGAGGGGGTGATGCCGGGCAGAGCACTGCCGCTGGGCTCGCGGATTTGGCCGCTGGCATCAAATTCCGGCAGCAGGCTCTCCATCATCGCAAACACCGACTCATACAGCGCAACATCAATCTCCTGGCCCAGGCCGCTGTGGTTGCGCTCCTGAAGCGCCAGCAACGTACCGATAACGGCATACAGCGCCGACAACGAGTCGCCGATGCTGACGCCCACCCGCACTGAAGGCTCTCCCGGCTGGCCGGTGAGATAACGCAACCCGCCCATGGCTTCGCCAATCACACCAAAACCGGGTTTGTCGCGGTAAGGGCCGGTTTGGCCGTAGCCGGAAATATGCACCATGATCAGCCGCGGATTGAGGTTGGCAAGCGCCTCCCAGCCCAGCCCCCAGTTATCCAGCGTGCCGGGGCGAAAGTTTTCCACCACTACGTCAGCCTCGGTGGCGAGCTTTCGCACCAAGGCCTGGCCCTCTTCGCTCCTTAAATCCAATGCCACCGAGCGCTTGTTGCGGGTTTGTACATGCCACCACAGCGAGGTGCCGTCCTCTATCATTCGCCATTTACGAAGTGGGTCGCCGGTGCCTGGCGGCTCGATTTTAATCACGTCGGCGCCAAATTCACCCAGCAGTTTAGTGGCGAAAGGTCCCGCTATCAGTTGGCCAAGCTCAAGCACTTTTAAGCCCTTTAGCGGGAGCTGACGGGCTTCGGAGGCATTCATTAAGGCTTTCCTCTATTTATCGTTATCATCGGTTATGGTCAGCATGCGTGAGCCGACCAAGAGCGACAATTAGGCAATCGGGAACAAAGGGTTCGTCGCTTACGAAGGTATGCGTTAGCATCATTCGTCTGCCTCATGGGAGTTATGTGTCATGCGTCGCTTCGATTTCGTCACCCTTAAACTGTTTATCTCCGTGGCGGATGAGGGCCGCCTGACGGCCGCCGCCGAGCGTGAACACCTGGCGCTGGCAGCCGTGAGCAAGCGAATCAGTGATCTGGAGGCGCTGGTAGGCACCACGTTACTTTACCGTCGTCCTCGTGGCGTTGAGCTGACCCCCGCAGGCCAGGCGTTCTTGCACCATGCCCGACGTATTCTGGATAACATCGAGCGTCTCCATGCCGAGCTTAGTGAGTATGGTGAAGGCGTGCGTGGGCACGTGCGTATTCACTCCAATACCTCGGCGATCATCGCCTTTCTCCCACAGGATCTCAGTGCTTTTTCCAAGCTCTACCCTGAAATCAAGATCGACCTGCAGGAGCGGGTCAGCAGCGAAATCATTGCTGCCGTGCGTGATGGCCTGACCGATGTCGGGATTTTCGCCGGGCATGTGCCAGCGCCAGATCTTCAACAGCTTCCCTATCGGCAGGATCGGTTGGTGCTGATGACGCCTATCGATCATCCGCTGGCTGAACGTGAAAGCATCGCCTTCAACGAAGCATTGGCCTTCGATTTTATTGGCTTGCAGCAGGATGCCTCGCTTCAATCGCTGCTGTATGAGCAGGCGACCCTGGCAGGTAAAGCGCTGCGTATGCGCATACAGGTGCGCAGTTTCGATGCTATTTGCCGGATGATTCACCACGGCATGGGCGTTGGCGTACTGCCTGAGCAAACCATCTACCGTGACCTGGGTGATTTACAGCTCAAAAGCATTCCACTCAGCGACCCGTGGGCCCAGCGCGAGTTGGTGATTGGCATGCGCCGCTATTCCTCACTGCACGTGACGGCCCGACATCTGGTGGATCACCTTACCCAGCATACCGTCGAGGGCTAGCTGTAAAAGAGAGCCAGTGACTTCGCGCATCGTGAAAGCGGTAGTCTTGGCTTTCGTGACACCACGGTATTGTGGCGGCTCATGACTGCCTAGTTAAAGAGCCATTGATAGCGGACAGGTATTCATCTTTGGTCGTATGGTCGCCACCGGTCAACTAACAGAGCGCGCTATAGCAGCGTTTCTAGCCATCGTATTTGACGAAGCCAGCCTTCTTGAACGTCGATTTGAGCCCATTGACGGCTTGTTTCAAGATCGAACGAGCATCACACCCAATAACGACAACCGTAGAGAGTCATCCCATGCGGAAACAACTGCTTGCCACGCTGGCTACCCTAGGCATGCTGACGACGGCGCCGTTCGTCTTGGCGAACCCTATCGAAATTCAAGTCAACAACACTATGAGCGAAGGCGGCTCGGAAAGCGCAGCGGTAGAGCGCTTTGCGGAGTACCTGGAGGAGCAAGCGCCTGGCCGCTTTGAAGTGCGTCCTTTTTTGGCGGGTTCGCTGGGCGGTGAAAACGCCGTGTTGGAGCTACTTAACCTGGGCCAAACCCAGCTCTCTCTGACCGGTGGTAACTGGCGCCAACAGTATGCGCCTGAATATGACGCCATTACGGTGCCCTTTGTATTCACCACCTGGGACGAGGTCGACGCCTATATGGAGAGTCCTTCAGGCCAAGCGCTGGTCGAGAAAGCCGAAAGCCAGGGCGGTTTGAAGTATTTTGGTTTGCAGCACCGCGGCCCCCGCCACATGACAGCTAACAAGGAGATACACTCACCGGCTGATCTGGAGGGTTTCCGCCTGCGTCTGCCTTCGCTGCCGGTATGGCTGGAAGTGTGGCAGGAGATTGGCGCTCAGGTAGTCAACGTGCCGGCACCAGAGATTTATCTCGCCATGCAGACGGGGCAGGTCGATGGGCATGAGAACTCGCTCTCCTCTCCTTATACCCGTCGCCTGTGGGAAGTGCAGGACTATTTGATCATGACCAGCCACGTGCAGTTCCCGTGGAGCTGGGTGGCCAGTGCTCGCTGGTGGGAGGGTCTTGAAGAGGAAGATCAGGCGCTGATCGAAGAGGCCATTGAGGTGGCCCGCCAGTATGGGTCAGAGCAAGAACGCGAGCTCGATGATTTCTACCTGCAAGCGCTGCAGGATGAAGGCATGACCGTCATTGAACCGGATGTGGCGCCTTTCCGCGAGGCAGCGTTACCGGCCATTGATCGTGTCATGGCTGACATGGCCGAGGGCGTTCGTGAAGATGCGCTGGGTAACGACAGCGAGTAACACGAAACGGACAGAGATCGCGGCGGCCCATTGGGCCGTCGTTGTTTTATCAGTCAAGTAAGTTGTCATAGATGACCAAGAAGACGTCAGGGTAAGGAGTTCTCCTGTGGAAGACGCGGTAGTGCCCAACAAGGGGCCGGATCGAATTGCTTTCTATACGTTGCGCGGCGTTACACGGCTGTGCGATGGGGTCGGCGTGGCGCTGATGGCAGCCATTTTGCTGCTGATCGTGGCGGCCGTGATTGCCCGCGACCTGCTGGGGTTGGGGATGCCCTGGACTGAGGAGGTGGCATCGATGCTGGCGATCTACGCTATTGGTTTTGGCTCGCTATCCGCCTGGGCACGCAGCGAGCACTTGGTGGTCGATCTGTTTAGCCACAAGCTTTCCGGGCTGGGTAAAAATATTCAGTACCGTTTAACTGCGCTGATCTCCTGCGCATTTTTTGCGCTTGCCGCCTGGGGTGCGTGGATCATGTCGGACATGAGCGCCAACAATAAAACCGTCTCGTTAAGTATCAGTTTCAGCTACCTCTATTACGGTATCTTTTTCAGCTTTGTTGGTATGGCACTGATCGCCCTTTGGCAAACGTTGCGCGGCCCGGTGGCGTGGTTGGAAACGTCCCATGAAGAGGAGGCCTCTCAACCATGACCGAACTACTGATTTTCGTCGGTGGCCTGTTAGTACTGATGGCCATTGGTTTGCCCGTGGTGGTCGCCATTGGTGTTACCTCCTTTATTGCTTTGGTTGCCACCGGCACCGGCGGGCTGCCCGTTGAGTTACTCCCGCTGCGCATGGTGCAAACGCTCAATAACTTCACACTGCTGGCGATTCCGCTATTTATTCTGGCCGCCAATATCATGAATATTGGCTCCACCACCACGCGAATTTTTGATTTCGCTACCGCGCTGGTGGGATTTACCAAGGGGGGCCTTGGCCACGCCAACGTGGTGGCAAGCTCCATTTTTGCAACGATGTCGGGCACCGCTGTGGCCGATGCCGCCGGGCTTGGCAGTATTGAAATCAAGGCGATGAAAGAGCGCGGCTATGAGCTGGGGTATTCTACCGGGATTACCGCTGCCTCCAGCGTAATCGGGCCGATTCTACCGCCCAGTATTGCCTTGGTTGTTTACGGCTGGCTGGCCAATGTGAGTATTGGCGGGCTGTTCATGGCGGGGCTGATGCCGGGTATCTTGATGGCGCTGCTGCTAATGGGCATGACCGTGTTGTTATCTGCCAGCGGTAAGGTAGTGATGCCTAAACCCACCCCTTTTGATGCCTGTGAAGTCGTTCGCACCGGTAAACGCGCTATTTTACCGCTGATGATGCCAGCGATTATCGTCGGCGGTATCTGGGGCGGCTTTTTCACGCCCACCGAGGCTGGCGCCATAGCGTCACTTTACGCAGTAATTCTGGGGGGGCTGGTCTATCGCGACTTGAATGGGCGGGATCTATTCAACGCCTTTCGGCGCACCTTGATGTTCAGCGCGGTGATCCTGCTGATTATCGCGGTTTCCAGTTTTTACGGCTGGATACTGGTACGCATGGGCATTCCGCAGGCATTGGCGGGCCAGGTCGCCAGCATCGATATGCCCATGTTTGCGCTGTTGCTCTGCTTTGCGCTGTTTTTCCTGCTGATCGGCTGCTTTATGTCGGTAATCGAAAGCATCCTGATTTTCACCCCCATTGTGGTGCCAGCGGCGCTCAGTGCTGGGCTAGACCCCGTACACTTCGGCATCGTGATGGTGATTACACTGTCGGTGGGCGTCATTACGCCACCGTTCGGTACGGTGCTTTTCCTGATGGTCGGTATTACCCGGCTGCGTTACGGTCAGGTAGTCACTGCCATACTGCCGTTCCTGCTGCCGATTATTGCCACCATTCTGCTGCTCATTGCTGTACCGGGATTGGCCACGTGGCTGCCGGATGTTATGGGGTATTGATCAAGACATTTATCTGATAGAAAAGCCCCGCGGCGTTGTTTCCGCGGGGCAGGTGGGCCTTTCTAATGCTTGCTAGTGCTCCTTTGCAGGCAAGATCCTGCCTGGATTCATCAGTCCCTTGGGATCGAACAGCGCTTTAACGCCGCTGATCAACTCCCGCTCAATAGGCGATAGCCGTGCCAGGTAAGGCGCTTGCTTTTTACGGCCAATGCCGTGCTCGGCACTGATGCTGCCGTGGAACTCATCGAGCACCTCAAACAGGCGCTCCTCCAGGTCGTGCAGGTGGGCTTTCTTATCGCTGTCCATCATTGCGCTGGGTGGCAGAATATTGAAGTGCAGATTGCCATCGCCCACGTGCCCGTAGGCAATGATCTCGCACTCGGGTGACGCCGCCATAACGACGTCACTGGCCCGGCTAACGAAGTCGGGAAGCGATGAGATGGGCACCGAGATATCGGTACGCAAATGCTCGCCGCGTCGCCGCTGACCTTCCAGCATGCTTTCTCGGAACTGCCATAACTGGGCGGATTGAGTGTCGCTCGATGCCAGCGCGCCATCCAGCACCAAGTCACGCTCCATACCGGTTTCCAGCAGCTGTTCCAGCAATGACCCCAAATCCACCGGTCCAGTGGCTGCCACTTCCATCAACACATACCAGGGGTAGGCGTTATCCAGTGGATCGCTTAGCTCGGGTGTTGCTTCGATCGCCAGCTCAATGCAGCGACGAGGAATCAGCTCAAAAGCCGTCAGCAAATCACAGCAGTCGCGTCGCGCCAGACTATATAGGTCAATCACCGCCTGAACGGAGGGCAGACCCAGCATCGCGCTGCGGCTTTGGGTAAGGCGTGGAGAGAGTTTCAGCACCGCGCCAGTGACGATCCCCAATGTGCCTTCGCTACCCAGAAACAGCTGTTGAAGATCGTAGCCGCGGTTATCTTTATGCAGCGCGTTAAGGCTTTCCCAAAGGCGACCATCGGGGAGTACCACTTCAAGCCCCAGCACCAGCTCGCGCATCATGCCGTAGCGCAACACGTTAAGCCCACCCGCGTTGGTCGCAATGTTGCCGCCAATCTGACAACTACCCTGGGCGCCCAACGAGAGCGAAAAGTCGCAGTCATGTTCCGCGGCGGCCAGCTTGACGTTCTCAAGAATGCAGCCAGCGTCGACGGTGATGGTGAAGTTAATGGGGTCAATGGCGCGCACGCTATTCATGCGCTCCAGGCTAATGACCAGTTCCTGCCCGCTCGCGGCGGGCAAGGCACCTGCTACCAGGCCGCTATGCCCGCCCTGGGGTGTCATCGCTATACCATGCTCATGGCAGCGCTTGACGACCTCAGCGACTTCCTCGGTATTCGCTGGCCGGGCCACGGCCAGCGGCATGCCCAGTGTATCGCCCGCCCAGTCGCTGATGTAACGCGCCATGGCGTCAGGCTCACGAATGAGACCGCGCTCACCGAGAAGGGTAGTGAGTTCGTTTAAAAAGGGAATGGTGTCGGTCATTAACTCTCTTCCTGCCAGGCAGCACCCTCGGGAAAGCGGTGCTGTATTTGAGACTCTGGGTGCATGGCAATACTGTAACCCGGCGCTTCGGGCACTTGGTAGCGGCCACGGTTGATGACCACAGGGTCGACAAAGTGCTCGTGAAGGTGATCCACATACTCCAGCACGCGACCATCGAGGCTGCCGGATACCGCAATATAATCGAATAGGGAGATATGCTGAGTATATTCGCAAAGCCCAACGCCACCGCCGTGGGGGCAAATGGGCACGCCGAACTTAGCGGCCATTAGCGTTACTAAAATCACTTCGTTAAGCCCACCCAAACGAGCTGCATCTAACTGGCAATAATCGATGGCATCCGCCTGGAAGAACTGCTTGAACATTACCTTGTTGTGGCAATGTTCGCCGGTGGCAACGCCGATAGGCGCGACGCGATGACGAATGTCGGCATGCCCTAGAATATCGTCAGGACTGGTGGGCTCTTCAATCCAGAGCGGATCAAATTCGGCTAGCCGGCGCATTTTGGTGACGGTCTCATCGACTTCCCACACTTGGTTGGCGTCCATCATCAATACGTTATCCCAGCCGATCTCCTCACGCAGCAGCGCTGCGCGTCTTGCATCCTCTTCAATATCACCGCCAATCTTCTGTTTGAAGTGGGTCCAGCCCTCGGCCAGCGCTTCCCGAGCCAAGCTGCGCACCTTCTCGTCACTGTAGCCTAGCCAGCCCGCTGAGGTGGTGTAGCCGGGGTAACCATCGCGGCGCATTTCGGTTTCCCGGGCCGCTTTGCCGGAGGCTTGACGGCGCAACAAACAGATCGCTTCTTGTGGGGTTAGCGCATCGGTGACGAAGCGAAAATCGAGACAGCGCACCAGCTGTTCGGGCGTCATATCCACCAGTAGTTTCCACACCGGCTTGCCTTCGTGTTTCGCCCACATATCCCATACGGCATTGACGATGGCGGCGGTGGCCAGATGAATCGCGCCTTTATCGGGGCCAATCCAGCGCAACTGGCTATCGCCGGTGATGTCACGCCAAAAAGTCCCCATGTTGTCGGTAATGGAAGCTAGCGTGCGCCCTTCAATCAGCGGGGCCAGCGACTGGATGGCAGTGACCACAATCTCGTTACCGCGACCAATCGTGAAGGTCAGACCGTGCCCCTCGGGACTGGCGTCATCGGTATGCAGGATGACATAGGCGGCGGAGTAGTCCGGCGCAGCATTCATGGCATCCGAACCATCCAGCGAGCGCGAGGTGGGGAAGCGGATGTCCTGAATTTCGACGCGAGTTATCGTTGTCATGTTGCTCTCCTTGGCGGTGCGATGAGTGGCGTATTGCTGGTTAGAATCAGCGTCGGGCTAAATGGCGCATCAAGTCACGAATGCCGTAGGTCCAGGGCAATAGTTGATCGCTTCTGCCTACTCGATTAACCAGGGCGCCCAGCGCTGGCGTAGTGATGGTGACCCGGTCGCCGAGGTGATGGGTAAAGCCCTGGCCTTCACCATCGCGATCCTGAATAGGCGAGAACATGGTGCCCAGGAACAACATAAAGCCGTCCGGGTATTGGTGGTGGGCGCCGATGGTTTGATGCACTAAGTCCAACGGGTCGCGGCTGATCTCGCGCATGTCGCTCTCGCCCTGGAGCAGGAAGTTGTCATCCTCACCTTCAATGCGCAGCGATACCTGGCAGTTGCGAACGCTATCAATATCAAAATGGTCATCAAACAGGCGGATGAAAGGGCCAATGGAGCAGGAGGCATTATTATCTTTCGCCTTGCCGAGCAGTAGAGCACTGCGTCCTTCCACATCGCGAAGATTAACGTCGTTGCCTAGGGTGGCACCGCGCACCTGGCCGCGGCTGTCTACCGCCAGGACAATTTCCGGCTCAGGATTATTCCATTTTGATGACGGGTGCAGGCCCACTGGCGTGCCGAAGCCCACCGATGAGAGCGGCTGGGCTTTGGTAAATACCTCCGCATCGGGACCGATGCCGACCTCCATATATTGCGACCAGGCGCCGCGTGCCTGAAGTGCTTTTTTCAGTGACATGGCTTCTTCAGAGCCCGGTGCAATTTTAGAAAGATCGGTGCCGACTAATGCCTGCAAGTCGTTGCGCAGCTCGTTGGCACGCGCAGAGTCACCACCCGCTTGTTCTTCGATTACCCGTTCTAAAAGACTGACTGCGAAGGTGACGCCGCACGCTTTCACCGCCTGCACATCGCAAGGGGCCAGCAGATAAGGCGCCTTGGGGTGGGGGAGCTGAGAGTTTGCCAATAATGTCTCAATACTGCCCAGATTGGCTCCTTGTGCATTTCGCACTATCTCCAGAGCATCGTCGCGCTCGAGTAGGTCTGCCATGGTCGGGCCAAACGCAGTGATATCGATAACTTGGCCGCTTTGCACGGTCACTAGCGCGGGGCCGGGGTGCGGGCTCTCCAGCCATACGCGGCCCACCAACAGCGCTTTATCCAGGTCATCGGGCAGAGAGTCCGTTAGAGAAAGTGGTTGCACGTGCGCCTCCGGTAGTAGTTCACAATTGTTGTTAACAAATGATGCTCGACTGGCGATTGGTGTGGCATCGCCTATCATGTTATGGATGTCGTGTTGTATGACAGGTATGCCAGGTCATGACTTACTGTAGCGCACCGCTCCATTTCGGGTCGATAGTTAAATCTATCGCGATGAAGCCGGTTCGCGAAGTACAACGCTCACCATAAAACAAAAAGCGGTAAGGAGGATTGCATGTTAGACGAGTGGAAAGGTAAGCGAGTGTTGATTACCGGTGCCAGCCGTGGAATTGGCGCAGCGGTCGCAAAACAATTGGGGGCGTTGGGGGCGCACGTAGCGGTGCACTATCACAGCAGTGAGGCACCCGCTGAAGCCGTGGCTAAGGCGATTCGCGATTCGGGTGGGGATGCTTTTACCCTAAAAGCAGACGTAAGCCACACCAGCGAGACCCAAAAATTAGTCGATGATGCTGCTGAACGTCTGGGCGGTTTAGACCTGTTGATCAATAACGCTGGCGATATGCAGGGCCGTGTTGGTTTAGATGGGATGGACGATGACCAATATGACCGGGTCATGGATCTCAATGTGCGTTCGGTGATCATGGCCAGCCGAGCGGCACTGCCGCATTTTCAGCGTGCTGGGGGCGGGAATATCATTCACACGACCTCAATTGCCGCACGTAACGGCGGTGGAGGTGGTGCGGGGTTGTACGCTTCCGCCAAAGGGTTTGTAAGTACGGTAACGCGTAATATGGCCAAGGAATTGGCGGGGGATAATATTCGCGTTAATGCCGTCGCCCCTGGCACGATCGCGACCGATTTCCATGACCGGCACTCCAGTGAAGCGCATTTAGATGCCGCGCGTGCCTCGATTCCCATGGGGCGGTTGGGCACGGCGGAAGAGTGCGTAGGCGCTTATGTCTTCCTTGGCACTGATACATTAAGTGGCTACGTCACGGGTCAGATCATTGAAGTTAACGGCGGACAGCTAATGCCATGAGTACCTCTTCTCCTACGTCTAAAAGGCATAAGCACTATGAAATAGCGATCACTATGGGCGATCCTGCTGGCATCGGCCCAGAGATCATTTGTCGAGCATTGAGCGCTATGTCGGCAGCCGAGCGTGCCTCGACGGTAGTGGTGGGGGATCCTGGGATTCTCCGCCGCGCGAGTGCCAGCACGGGCGCCAATGACTTGGCCTTCGTGTCCCTTGAGCAAGCTGAGCATAGTGAAGACAGCGTGGCGGTCGCCGCCGTTGAAGTGCCGTCGGGGGTGGTTATACCCGATGGTGAAATAAGCGCCAGTGCGGGCGATATGGCGTTTCGCTGTGTTCAAAAAGCGGTAGAGCTAGTGCAGGCGGGGCATGCCCAAGTGATTGTCACCGCGCCGCTTAATAAAGCAGCGTTGCATGAGGCCGGGCACCATTACGATGGCCATACCGGTATGCTGGCCTCGCTTACCGGTGCGCCCTCATCGTTCATGCTGCTCGCATCTGAAACGCTCTCAACGCTGCATGTGTCGACCCATGTCTCGCTGCGTGAGGCGATCGAGCGTGTCACCCCTGAGCGCATTATTGCCACTGTTGAAGCAGGGCATGCGCATTTAATCGCCCTGGGCACGCGTGAGCCGCGTATCGCGGTTGCTGGGCTCAACCCGCACTGCGGCGAAGGTGGGATTTTTGGCGATGAAGATAGCCGTTGTATCGCACCTGCAGTGGAACGCTTGCGCCAGCGCGGCTTTGATGTGAGCGGACCTATCTCGGCAGATACGGTGTTTTACCGAGCCTCGCAAGGCGAGTTCGACTTGGTGATTGCCCAGTATCATGACCAGGGCCATATCCCCGTCAAGTTGATTGCTTTTGATACCACGGTGAACGTCAGTCTTGGGCTACCGCTGCAACGTACCTCCGTGGATCATGGTACCGCTTTTGATATTGCCTGGCAGGGTAGAGCCGATGCTACCAATATGGCGTCAGCCATTGCCTACGCGCGTCGGTTAGCCAGTGGAGCCGCGTTGTGAGTGGCTGCCAGGTAGCGATTATTGCCGATGATTTATCGGGTGCGCTGGACACAGCGGCCCCGTTTGCCGCACGGGGAGGGGATGCCCGGGTAGTGATCGGCCTGGAGGTACTAGCAGCGACCCTAACCGCTTGGCAAGGCCAGTGGCCGGACGTTATCGCTGTTAATACCGAATCCCGCCATCTCAACGCTGAGGAAGCCGCGCTTCGAGTGAGCGAAGCAGTACGCTTACTCAAACGTGTAGGCCCGCAGCAGTGGTTTAAAAAAATCGATTCGACGCTGCGAGGTCAAGTGGTCGCGGAGTGTCGGGCGATGCGAGAGGCTCTTGAGCTTCCGCTGCTGCTGGCCCCTGCCGTTCCGGCACAGGGGCGAGTGGTGCGTAGCGCCGAAGTGTGGGTCGATGGCGTTCCTTTAAGGGAGACGGATTACCAGCAGGATGCTCGCTCAACACCGCTTGTCGGCCCGATTGATCACGTGTTTTCTACCAACGGTATGCCTTTGCAGCGCTATCGACCCGGCCAGAACGAACTGCTTACTAGTGAGGACTGTATTGTCGATACCGAAAGCGATGAGGAGCTTTCAGCACTCTATACCCTACTTCTGAGTGCTGGCGCTGCGCGAGCCATGGTGGGTGCCGCTGGGCTGGCAACGGCGATTGCGCAGGACTGTTTTGGACAAATTAAAGGGCAGTTTCGATCGCTCCACCGCGTAAAGTCGGTGCTCTATGCCATCGGCTCGCGAAGTCATCGCGCCGCTGAGCAGTTCCAGCAGCTACGTCAGCGTTTGCCTGATTTAGATGTTGTGGAAGCGTGTGGCCATAACGATTTATACCACCCCGATTTAAGTAGCTGTGCGGTCGTACCTGGTTGCAACATTCCGGCCAGCCAAGTGGCAGTAGCGATGGCTGCTAAAGTAACTGACATTGCTACTTCCTGGCAGGCGTCTGAGGAGTACTTGCTGTTTCTAACGGGCGGCGACATCGCCATGGCTGTGCTTACAAAGATGGACGTCAAGTATATCTCCGTTGAAACGGAGTGGTCGCCGGGGGTAGCCCTGGGCTTTTTAGATGGCGATACGCGGCAACGAGTGATGACTAAAGCAGGCGGCTTTGGTGACCCCCGGCTGCTAGTGACGTTGCATGATCAGCTTTTTACATCGTCAGGCGCGCTATAAGTACGATAAAAACCCTGATCGCAATGGTTGCAGGATGGCAAGCAACCAGCTAGTTTTGAATCTGGTGGTATGATACGTATACAGACAGATGGTCAGTTATATCGGTTGCCGCCACTCGCACAATAACCAACAACAAATCCAATGGTTGTGAGGAGTACACGATGAGCCAAAAACGACAACACCACCTCAAGATGTCTCGCCTGCTAAGTGCCACATTGATTGCTAGCGGTCTTACGTTGACCGGTGCAGTGAATGCGCAAGAAGAGCTTACGTTTGCACACGTCTATGAGACATCCGAACCCTACCATGAGTGGGCACTGTGGGCGGCGGACGAAATAGAGGAGCGCACCGATGGCCGCTATTCGATTAATGTCCACGCGGCGTCGTCGCTGGGTAAAGAGTCGGATATCAACGAGGGGTTGCAGCTCGGGACTGTCGATCTGATCTACACCGGCAATCAATTTGCCGGACGTTTCTATGGCCCCGTAGGAATTGCCGGCGCGCCCTACATGTTCCGCGATTTTGAGCATTGGCAAGCTTACGCTGACAGTGATCTGTTTCAAGAAATTGCCCAAGGCTACCAGGATGAAACCGGTAACGTGCCGTTAGCCATGAATTACTACGGCCGTCGCCATGTCACCTCCAACAAACCGATCAATACGCCGGAGGATATGCAAGACCTGAAAATCCGGACACCGAATGCACCCATGTACATGATGTTCCCTGAAGCGGTAGGGGCTAACCCCACACCCATCGCTTTCTCAGAGGTTTATCTAGCGCTGCAACAAGGCGTGGTGGATGCCCAAGAGAACCCACTGCCGACCATTCGGGCCAAGGCGTTCCATGAGGTGCAGGACTATATCAATCTAACTGGGCATATCACCGATTCGCTGATCACCATCGCCGGTGGACCGCTGTGGAATCGCCTCTCTGAGGAAGACCGCGAAATATTTCGTGAGGTTTACAAGGAAGCTGGCGAGCGTATCACCCAGGATATCCTGGCGTCAGAAGACGAGCTGGTTGCCTGGTTCGAGGAGCAGGGCGTGACTGTCAATGAGGTGGATGTCGCTCCCTTCCGTGATGCCACAATGTCTGCCCATAACGGCGAGGCGGCGACCTGGGATCAGGAAACCTATGATCGCCTGCAGGCTATCGGGCAATAACGCCGAGGTGAGTGCTTTTCTGGACTCACTTATCCTGAGGCTAATTTCGTAGGCCATAACTCGCCCCATCTCCAGCCTAGGGTGGGGCGACAGGGAACCTTCTATGACCCAACACGATGCCACTAATGAGATCAGCTTCGCTGGCCTCGATGACGACTCCTTCGATGTTCGTGAGTACGGCATGGAGGATTTCTTGACACTAGGGATCTTCTGGCTTCTCGCTCTGGATGTCTTTCTGCAATTCTTCAGCCGCTATGTACTCGGCAACTCCATCGCCTGGACTGAAGAGATGGCGCGCTACTTGCTGGTGATGGTGGGCTTTCTGGGTAGCACTATGGCCGTGCGCAAGGGCTCACATATCGCCGTGGAGTTCTTTTATCGCTACATGCCGATGTGGCTTGGCCGTTTGATGGCGACGGTAGTCGACCTGATTAATATCGCTTTTTTCTCCATCATGGCCTGGGTCACTTTCAAACTGGCCGACCGCACCAGTGCGATGATGGTGTCGGTCGACATTCCTAAAAGCTGGCTCTACTACCTGGTGATGCTGGGCTTCATCATGATGCTGGTGCGCGGTATACAGGTGGCGGTTCGGCACTGGCGCACGGGGTCTCATGAGCTGCTTAATAGTCAAGAATAAATCGTTCTAACGATACTCTTCCGGAGATCACACCAATGCCCAACATTTTGTCCATGCGACGCGGTGGCGCAATGGTAGCACCGCTGGTCGCGTCGGTTGCGATACTTGGCTGCATGGCGCTGGCCGTTACACAACACTACCTACTGTTTCTATTCGCGGCGTTGTTCACTCTGTTAGTGATGGGCGTGCCTATCGCCATCAGCCTCGCCGGTTCATGCCTACTCTATGTACTGATGACTGGCAGGGTGCCCGATGTGGTAGTAGTGCATCGCATGATCAATGGCATCGATAGCTTTCCGTTGCTAGCGATTCCTTTTTTCATTCTTGCCGGCAACCTGATGAACAATGGCGGTATTACCTCTCGCATTTTCGATTTTGCCAAAGCGCTGATGGGGTGGATGCGAGGAGGCCTTGGTCACGTCAATGTTGGTGCCAGTATCGTCTTTTCAGGCATGTCCGGTGCAGCGGTGGCTGATGCCGGAGGACTTGGCACCATCGAAATCAAGGCCATGAAAGACGCCGGTTACGACGAGGAATTTTCGGTTGGTATCACCGCCGCATCCTCGACTATCGGTCCGATCATTCCCCCAAGCCTGCCGATGGTGATCTACGGTGTGATGGCGTCGGTTTCAGTTGGTCAACTGTTTGTCGCGGGATTAGTGCCGGGGCTTCTGATGGGGCTAGTCTTGATGGCAATGATTACGATCATTTCGCGGCGTCGCGGCTATACCCGTGATGCGGTGTTCTCTATCCCGGTGCTTGGGCATACCTTCAAGCGTGCTTTTCTATCGCTTTTGACCCCCGTTATTATTGTCGGCGGCATTATGAGCGGCGCCTTTACGCCTACCGAGGCGGCCATCGCGGCGGTTGTGTATGCGCTTTTGTTGGGTGGCGTAATCTACCGCACCCTCACTTGGCGCCGTTTGTTGAAAGTCAGCATGGAGACGATTGAGACCACGGCGGTCATTCTGTTAATCGTCGCTGGCGCCTCGATATTTGCCTGGATCCTGACTAGCAACCAGGTCACCCAGCATGTGGTGACCCTGCTCGGGCCATTCGCTGATAACCCCATCGCTACGTTGATCATCATCAATTTGGTGTTGATCGTCGTGGGTTGCTTTATGGAGACCATTGCGGCGATCACCATATTGGTGCCTGTGCTGTTGCCAGTAGCCGTCACTGCTGGTGTCGACCCGGTTCATTTTGGTGTGATCATGGTGCTCAATCTAATGATTGGCTTGTTAACACCGCCAGTGGGAATGGTGCTTTATGTATTGTCGCGGGTCTCCGGCATCTCTTTCGAGAAGTGCATGCGAGGAACACTGCCGTTCCTGGTGCCGCTGGTGATCGCGCTATTGTTGGTTACCTTTGTGCCAGCCATCTCGCTGTGGCTGCCTACGCTGCTTTATCGTTAATAGGAGAGATCGGTTTATGTCTGATGCCCAGCAAGACTTCCGTATAGCCCGCGAGGATCTGGAGCGTTTTATGGAGGCGGTGTTAGCCGCGGCGGGCGCTGATCCGGCATCAGCAAAAGCGGTGGCCCGTGCGTTAGTCACAGCCTCACGAATGGGAACCGACAGCCACGGCCTGCGTCTGCTGCCTCACTATTTGCAAGCGCTCGGAGGTGGACGCATCAAGGGGGCGCCCAACATGGTTTTTCAGCAGCGCTTGGCGGCAACGGGGTTCTTGGATGCGGATGATGGGCTGGGGCATTTGGCGGGCTACACCGCCATGGACCATGCCATGGAGATGGCCGATAAAGTAGGGTTGGGCGCGGTCGCCGTGGGCAACTCTTCCCATTTTGGTGCAGCAGGGTGCTATGCCTTAGCGGCAGCGGAGCGCGGTTATCTCGGCATGGCGTTCTGTAACTCTGACCCCTTTGTGCTATTACACGACGGCGCTAACCCTTTTCATGGCACTAATCCAATTGCCTTTGCGGCACCGGTAGCGGGGGAGTCGCCCTACCTGCTGGATATGGCGACCAGTTCGATTCCCTGGAACCGCGTGCAGCAGTACGGAGCTATTGGCCGTGAGCTGCCAGACCAAGTGGCGGCAAATGCCGCCGGCAAGGTTAGTCGTGTGCCTAGTGAGGTTGTCGCACTGTTGCCATTGGGAGGCAGTGATTTTGGCTTTAAGGGCGCAGGTTTGGGAGGCATGGTTGAGGTGCTAAGCTCAACGCTGTCGGGCATGCAGCACGGTTTTAAGCTACTTCCCATGGGCGGGCCGGACATGTCGACACCACGCGGGGTCGGGCACTTTTTCCTCGCCATGAAACCTGATGCATTTGTAGACGAAGGCACCTTTGCTAAAGGATTAGCCGATTACTTAGCCGACCTGCGTGGACAAGCGGTCTCTCCCAATGCGACGGTGATGGCGCCTGGAGATCGTGAGTGGCGCTGCCAAGCCCGACGCGACGCCGAAGGCATTCCGCTCGATTCTGCCAATCAACTCGCCTACGCAGAAATTGCTGAACGGTATCGAATAGCGCCGCTTATTCGACTCGATTGATGGCTTGGATGAAGGATATTGGTAAGAAATGCAGTAAAATGGCGGCGAATTCCAGGTTAACTAAGGGTGACTGCCTATGAGCAGATACCGGATCGAGCGAAAAACGCTGTCCGAACAGGTCGCCGAGCAACTCGAGGCCGAAATTCTCGAGGGGCGGCTGAGCGAGAATGATCAACTACCCTCTGAAAGGGAGTTGATGGAGCAGTTTGGTGTCGGCAGGCCAGCGGTGCGCGAAGCGCTGTTTCACCTGCAACAACTCGGGTTAATCGCCATTAATAGTGGCACCCGCGCCAGGGTTATTCGCCCTACTGCCGAAGCGGTGATGTCCCGGCTGTCCGGCGTTACCCGGCAACTGCTTTCGAAACCCGATGGTCAGCAGTACTTTCAGGAAGCACGGGCCATGTTCGAGATATCCCTGGCACGTTATGCCGCGCATAACGCCAGTGATGATGACCTTGCTCGCCTGCGTTCGGCACTTGCCGACAACCGCGATGCGATCGGTGATGAAGCGCGCTTCAAACGTTCCGATAACGATTTTCACGGCGTGCTGGCGAGCATTGGGCAAAATCCGATTTTCGATGCCATTCATGTGGCGCTGTCGGAATGGCTGGATGACCGGCGTGCTCAAGTGCTGCAACAGAAGGATGAAGACAAGGCTGCCACCGCGGCACATACTGAGATTGTCGAGGCTATTGAGTCGCGTGATCCTGACGCTGCCGAAGCGGCGATGCGCCGCCACTTAGACCGGCATTATGGCACCTACATGCAGCTCAAACGGCGTCTCGCGTCCGATTGAGCTGCCGCCCGGAAAAGCCGACTGAACCACCACATTCCACGCCGATGCTGAGCTTCGACAGAGGAGAGGGACTGGACTTGGTTGCCAATGGCCAGACCATCGAAAATGCGAGTAACTGGCATAGCGTCTGGGTGTCGCCATCAGTGACGCTGCAGCCGAAGGCATGGGTCATGACAAGGCTCCATGAGTGGATTGTCGGGGTGCATCCTTGAGCTCGATCATTGCTTTGACCACTCCCGTAGCAGGCGCGCACCACGCGGGCATCCGCGCTGGGATATCGGCGAGTTCGGCCCGATGGGTGATCATCGCCTCGGTTTTTAAACGCCCACTTTCCATCAACTGCGTCACGTGGTCGAAGTCCTCACGGGTGGCGTTGCGACTGGCCAGCAGGGTCAGTTCCTTGCGGTGAAAGTCAGGGTCGCTGAAGCTGATATTGGCTTTGACGATGCTTACCAGCACGTAGCGTGCGGCCTGTCCTGCGAGGTCGAAACCTGCCTGCATGGCGGCGGGATTGCCGGTGGCATCAAACACCACATCGGCGAGTTCGTCATCGCTCAGCGCCTTGAGGGCGGCGTCGATATCATTCTCGTTAGGATTCAACGTCAGCTCGATACCGAGCTTGTCGCGACAGAACTTCAGGCGCTCGGAGTTGGTATCAACCATTACCACCTGCGCACCGCGCTCGCGGGCAACCATAGCCACTCCCATGCCTATCGGCCCAGCGCCGACCACCACCGCTAGTTCACCGTGTTGGAGTTCGCTGCGGCGCACTGCATGGGCGCCGATAGCCATGCACTCGACCAGCGCCAGCTGATCAAGTGTGAGGGTCTCAGAGACCACCAGATGGTTAAGGGGCACCGCCAGGGTGTCGCACATACCGCCATCCCGGTGAACACCAATCACCTGTATTCGCTGGCAGCAATTACTGCGCCCGTTGCGGCAGGCCCGGCACTGGCCGCAGTGCAGATAGGGAATCACGTAGGCGCGCTTCCCGACCATTTCGGGATCGCCAGTGGCGCCCACTTCGACGATCTCGCCAGCTAGTTCATGGCCCAATACGCGTGGATAGCTGAAGTAGGGTTGATTGCCGCCATAGGCATGTATGTCGGTGCCGCATACACCAATACGGCGTAGTTGCAGCAGCGCTTCGCCGGAGGAGCAGCTCGGTGGATCGCGCTGTTCCAGGGTCATATGACCCGGTTTGACACATACGACGGTTCGCATCCCGATCTCCTGGCTTAACGCTGCTGGTCGGCAACGACGGTCTGGTGCTGCTCGCCGAGCCCTTCGATACTCAGGCGCATACGTTGACCGGGCTTAAGATAAACCGGCGGTTGTTGGCCCATGCCGACCCCGGGAGGGGTGCCGGTAGAGATCACATCGCCCGGCTGCAGGCTCATAAAGCGGCTCAGGTAGCTGATCAGAAACGGAATCTGATAAACCATGGTGCGGGTATTGCCATCCTGGTAGCGCTTGTCATCCACCTCAAGCCACATGCCAAGCTGATGAGGGTCTGCCACTTCATCAGGCGTGACAAGCCAGGGGCCCAGGGGGCCGAAGGTGTCGCAGCCCTTGCCCTTGTCCCAGGTGCCGCTGCGTTCGAGCTGGAACTCGCGCTCGGAAACATCGTTGATTACGCAGAAACCAGCGACATGCTGCATGGCATTGGCTTCATCAATATAGCGTCCGGCCTTTCCAATCACGACGCCGAGTTCCACTTCCCAATCGGTCTTTTTGGAATCACGAGGGATAATCACGTCATCATTCGGGCCACAAATGGCACTGGTCCACTTGTTGAAAATTACTGGCTCCGGCGGCACCTGCGCGCCGGTCTCGGCGGCGTGATCGGAGTAGTTCAAGCCGATGCAGATGAATTTACCCACCCCGGCAACACAAGGGCCGATACGAGTGTCGGCAGGCACCTCAGGCAGGCTAGCAGTATCCAGCGCAGCAAGCGCTTCGAGAGCACCCCGATCAAGATGCTTTCCGGACAGGTCGGTGATATGGGCTGACAGGTCGCGGATCACGCCGTTGTCATCTAGCAGACCGGGTTTTTCATGGCCGCATGGGCCGAAGCGTAATAATTTCATTGAGCGGTTCCTTCGTGTACGTAATCAGATTAGCCAACCACCATCGATGACCTGGGCGGTGCCGGTGGTATAGGCAGACTCATCGGCGGCCAGGTAGATGGCAAGGGCGGCAATTTCTTCTGGGTTACCCAGGCGTCCCTGAGGTTGTCTAGCTATGAATTCGGCGTAGACATCTTCTTCTTTGCGACCTTGGCGTTTGGCCTGGTCGCCAATCCTCTGGCGAAGCGAGGGCGAATCTACGGTGCCGGGGCAGATGGCGTTGCAGCGAATGCCGTGGCCAATATAGTCGGCGGCCACCGACTTGGTCAGGCCGAGTACGGCTGCCTTGGTGGTGCCGTAAGCGCAGCGGTTGGGTACACCTTTTAGGCTAGAAGCCACTGAGGCCATATTGATAACACTGCCGCCGCCATTGGCGAGCATGGCAGGCAGCAAGGCGCGGATCATGCGCATCATCGCCATCACATTGAGTGATAGCGATAGTTCCCAGTCTTCGTCTGTACCTTCCAATAGCGAACCGTTGGCCACGTAGCCAGCGCAGTTGAAAAGAATATCAACGGCGCCTAGCTCAGCGGCCAGCGCTTCGATGGCGGTGACGTCCAGCACATCAAGCTGGCGCGTGGTGATGCCTGGGACATCATCTAGTTCGGCGAGGCTTTGGGCATTAATGTCGGTGGCAATGACCTGCGCGCCCTCGGCGGCGAAGCGCAAGGCGGTGGCTCGACCAATGCCCTGGCCTGCGGCGGTGATCAGTGCCGTTTTGTCTTTGAGTCGCATGGTGGTTCCCGGTGCTGTTGTTGTTTATCCGATAATGACTAGCGACAAGTATGTAATGTCATATGGTATGACAGGATACGAGCATGATGTTTGTCTGAGTATGGCCTAGTTAGTGAGTGTTGCCAATATTCTGTAAGGCACTATGCAATGCAAAAAGGACGGCAGATGCCGTCCTTTTTTAATTTTCAAGACTTCTCTATCAAAGCTGCGGTCTCAGAGGAAAACAACGGAGCGAGGTAACGATCAATACTCACCATAGGTAAGTATTACGAAGGCAAGAGGTGATTGCCTCTTGCCTGATTTACCTAATCGAAAAGCGAGAAGATGAATGGTTAAGTATTGCTTACTCCGCCATTGAAGATTTGGAAATCTGCTGAAATTCAGCTACCAGATCCTCGCCGATGCGGGGCGCCCACTCGTCATAAACAGGCTGCACGGCCTCTTGGAAGGCGGCGATCTGTTCGTCGCTAAGGCGGGTAATTTGCATGCCGCGCTCTTCAAGTTGATTACGTGACCAGTCGTCATATTCACTGGAGAGCTGGATTTCGTAATCCGCTGCCTGCAGTGCGGCCTCTTGTATGAGTTCCTGGTATTCGGGGTCGAGGCGATCCCAGGTGCGCTGCGAGATCATCTTGATAAAGGGTGTGTAAACGTGGCGTGTTTCGGAGCCGTAGTCCTGCACTTCATAGAAGTTGGAGGTCAGAATGGTACTCCAGGGGTTTTCCTGACCATCTACGACACCCTGCTCCATAGCAGAAAAAAGCTCGCCAAAGGCCATGGGTGTTGGATTGGCACCCAGTGCTACCCATATGGCCAGGTGCACCGGGTTTTCCATGGTGCGAATGGTTAAGCCACGAACATCCAGCCCCGCTACGTCCTCTGGTGACGCGACTTCTCTGGCGCTATTGGAAAGCTGTCGAAAGCCGTTTTCAGCAAAAGCCAGTGCTTTAATACCAGTGCCATCAAACGCGTCAAGCATCTCTTGGGCAGCGTCGCTTCGCATGGCGTCAATGGCGGCTTCACGGGTCGGTAGCAAGAAAGGTAAGTCGAAGACTGCTAACTCCTCAACATAGCCGGTAGCGGGCGACGATGATGGATAGGTCATGTCCAGTGTCCCGGTCTGAAGCATTTCCATCATCTGAACATCATCGCCGAGCTGGCTATTAGGGAAAATATTGACGCTAATGCGCCCTTCGCTTCGCTGGTCGAGAATATCCGCAAAATATTGACTGGAAAGGTACTGGGGAGAACTTTCCGCCAGTCCAAGACCCATGCGAAGTGTCACGCTGCCATGGTCACCGACGGTGTCGCCTTCTATCTCGGGTGGGTCGGAAAGGTCGGGCGTTTGCGCAGTTTGCGCATAAGCCATGCCTGAGCTGAGCAGCGTGGCGCCGGTTATTAATAGGGTGCGTTTCCAAAGATTATGCATATTATCACTCTCCTGGCGGGCTGTAGCTCGCAAGCTAAGGGGGTCTTCCTAACGAGCTGCAGCGTATTGGCTATTGTTGTTGTGTATCAATGGCGGCCTATTTAAAGAGCTTAAAGGCGCCGAACCCCTTCCTAAACGTCTAACGTTTTCTGCGTATGTTCAACATATACTTTTGTATGTATCGACGTCTCTATAAAGAAAGCGTAACGTCATACCATTCTTTTCTCATTTTTCACTTTAGGCGTGGAGCGACACCATGGCCAATTTTTCTCGAATAACGCCTGAGCAGTTGCGCTCGCGTTATTGGTTCGATAATGCCGAGCACCCTGGCACCACGGCGCTATGTATTGAGCGCTATCTGAATTACGGTATTACCCTGGACGAATTGACCAGCGGGAAGCCAATTATCGGGATTTGCCAATCCGGGTCTGACTTAACCCCCTGTAATCGCCACCACATTGATTTGGTCAAACGGGTGAAAGACGGCATTCGCGCGGCGGGCGGAGTGCCGTTTGAATTCCCCATGCATCCTATTCACGAGAACGTGAGACGTCCTACCGCTGCGCTGGACCGTAATCTGGCTTACTTAGGCTTGGTGGAAGTTCTCCATGGCTATCCTCTTGATGGTGTGGTGTTGACCACCGGCTGCGATAAAACTACGCCCGCTGCGCTGATGGCGGCAGCAACAGTGAATATCCCCGCTATTGTGCTGTCTGGCGGGCCTATGCTGAATGGCTGGCGGGGCGGTGAGCGCGTGGGTTCGGGCACGATTATTTGGGAGCTCCGCAAACGTCTGGCGGCAGGCGATATTGATTACGCCGAGTTTCTCTCCCGGGCGAGTGATTCTGCACCGTCGATCGGTCACTGCAATACCATGGGCACTGCCTCGACCATGAACTCCATGGCCGAAGTGTTGGGCATGAGCCTGCCGGGGTCGGCAGTCATTCCTGCTCCTTATAAAGAGCGGGCAATGGTGGCCTATGACACCGGTACGCGGATCGTCGATATGGTGTGGGAAGACTTGCGCCCCCTGGATATCCTGACCCGCGAAGCGTTTGAAAACGCGATTGTGGCCTGCTCGGCGCTGGGTGGTTCCTCCAATGCACCGGTGCACATTAACGCTATCGCGCGTCATGCAGGCGTTGAACTGGATAACGATGACTGGCAGCGTCTGGGGCATGAGATCCCTCTGTTGGCTAACGTCATGCCCGCGGGGGCTTTTCTGTGTGAGGAGTTCCACCGCGCCGGGGGCGTTCCTGCGATCCTGCATGAGCTCCAGGCTGCCGGTAAGCTCAACAGTGACGCGCTAACTGTGAACGGGCGCTCGCTGGGCGATAATATTCAGGGCCGCGAAAGCCAGGATAACGACGTCATTTGCCGCTATGCCGATCCTCTGGTCGAGCACGCTGGCTTTCTTAACCTCAAGGGCAACCTGTTCGATTCGGCATTAATGAAAACCAGCGTGATTTCTCGCGATTTTCGCAAACGTTTCCTGAATGATCCCCACGACCCTGAGGCTTTTGAGGGCAAGGTGGTGGTGTTTGATGGCTCGGAGGATTACCACGCACGTATTGATGATCCGGCGCTGAATATTGATGCGCGCACCATCCTGGTCATGCGTGGGGCAGGGCCGATTGGTCACCCTGGCGGGGCCGAAGTGGTCAATATGCAACCACCTGAAGCATTGATTAAACAAGGTATCGAATCCCTGCCTTGTTTGGGCGATGGGCGCCAATCGGGCACATCCGGCTCACCGTCGATACTCAATGCCTCCCCGGAAGCTGCCACAGGGGGTGGTTTGGCGCTGCTTGAAAGTGGCGACCGGCTCAGAGTGGATTTAAAGCGCGGCCAAGTACAATTGTTGATTGACGCCGGTAAGCTGGACGCGCGCCGCGAGCGTTTAGCCAAGCAGGGCGGCTATCGCTATCCCGGTCACCAGACACCCTGGCAGGAAATTCAGCGCAGCATGGTTGAGCCTCTGGATCGCGGCATGACGCTTGAACCCGCCACCAAGTATCGTGATGTGGCTCGCCAGCATCCGCCTCGGGATAATCATTAACTGGGCAGGAATTAATACTCAGATGAGCCGTTTTAGTATGTTGTCGCACCGCCAGCAGGGCCTGCTATTGACTGGGGGTGGCGCGATGATCATGGCACCGGATGCTTTACTAATTAAGGTGGCCGATCTTCCCGATGCCCAGATATTAATGTGGCGGGGGTTTCTCTCTGCCATAGGCTTTTTGCTGATAGCGCTAGCGCGCTATGGTAGAGGCACCCTTGGTGCCTATCGCCGCTGTGGATGGACTGGTATTGCCGTCGCGCTGTTATTTAGTCTGACGACTTGCGGTTTTGTGCTTGGCAATCAGTACACCAAAGCGGGTAATGTGTTGATGATACTGGCCAGTTCGCCGATCATCGCTGCAATTCTTTCCTGGATCATCCTTAATGAGCGCTTGCCCCGCCGAACTTGGCTGGCCATTTGTCTCTGCATGATCGGTATTTCAATGATTGTGTTAGATGATGTAGGTGCAGGCGCGTGGGTGGGTAATGCTTTTGCCTTGATGGCAGCGACCACTCTGGCAATTAATTTCACCTTATGCCGCACACGGCCGGGCGTCGATATGAGCCCTATGTTGGTGTTTAACGGTATCGTCGTTGGGAGTGTCGCAGGGGCGTTTTGGCTGGCGGGGAGCGCGCCGATAACACTGCCTGCTAGCAACCAGCTCGCCGTAGTGATCTTGCTGTGCTTGATTATCGTTCCCTGCGGGGTGACGCTGCTGCAGCGCGGTCCACTCTATCTACCCTCTGCTGAAGTAGGTCTCTTGCTATTGCTTGAAGTGGTGGTGGGAACGCTATTAGCTTGGTGGATTTTAGGTGAACAACCTGCGCCGATCGCCATGGTCGGCGGTGCCCTTGTGCTAGGTACACTGAGTGCAAAGGGCCTCTACGAACGACAGCTTGAAATGAGAATGCGCACCGGAGTTGAACCTGCTTCACCGATAACAGTAAACCGGTCAAGTGCGTTATAATTGACAGGAATCGAAACAGGGTTTTTTAAGTGACGTCATCTCCTCGTAAGCAAGCAACACGTCCCAGTATTGCCGAGCATCTCGCCGAAGAGATCTTTGGCGGACGCTACCATCCCGGCGATTTAGTCCCGCGCGAAATGGATCTATGCGAACGGTTTGGGATTAATCGTTCGGCGGTGCGAAGCGACCTGCGCCAGTTGGTAGAGGCGGGCATCATTGAGCGTATCTCTGGGCATGGCTCAAAGGTGCGAGAGTATTCTGAGTGGCATATTCTGGATGCCCAGGTCACCGACTGGCTTACACGCTACGCGGCGCCCAACCCGGATATTCAACGTGAAATCCTCGCCTTCCGTCTTGATGTTGAACCTTATGTCGCAATGACCGCTGCCAAACGTGCCAAGGCGCGCGATCTCGTGGCGATAGAAGAGGCGTTTGAAGGGTTGGGGCAGAATCTTCGCAATGCCACCTGCGAGGAGGAACGTCGGCTGCATAGTGAATGCGATGTCGCTTTTCATGAGGCCATCTTTAAGGCGACGCACAATATCGTTTGGGCCCAGCTCTCGCATATCCTGCGCCCCTCTATTTTTATGCTGGTCTCGATGTCCAATGAGAATGCTCCCGACCCGGATGAGAGCCTGGAGCGTCACCGCCAACTGATGGAAAGCATTCGGCTACGCCGCCCAAAAGAAGCGTTTTTAGCCTCCCAAGCTGTATTGGCAGGAACTGCTGCAGCGCTGGGGCTTGAGCATAGCGCCAGTTCTCTGGGTCGCAGCGTTGAGCTGCCGCTCACGACTTCCTAATTCCATTAGGTCTTTTCAAATAAAACAAGGCAAGCGTATGTCTGACTTCAATTCTGACTTTAACTTAGGCTTCAACCTTGGCCTGGTAGGCGTAGGGAAAATTGTTCGCGACCAGCATTTACCCGCGATAGCGGCGACTCCGGATTGCCAGCTCGGAGCAACGGCAGACCCTTATGCATCACTATCCGACCTGCCAGCTTATTCAGATCTGGATACGATGTTGGACGCTCATCCTGAGATTACGGCAGTGTCGATCTGTACGCCAACTCATCTGCGCTATTCCCAGGCGCGGGCGGCAATCGCGCGCGGTAAACATGTGTTGCTGGAAAAACCGCCGGGCGCGACATTAAGCGAAGTGGAAGATCTGATTGCCTTTGCCTCCCAGCAGGGCGTTTGCCTGTTTGCTGCCTGGCACTCACGGTTTGCCCCAGGCGTGGCTCAGGCGCAGGAGTGGTTGGCCAAGCGTCAGGTGCAGCGTGTTGAGATTGAATGGAAAGAGGATGTGAAGGTATGGCATCCCGGTCAGGCGTGGATCTGGCAGCCGGGTGGTATGGGGGTATTTGACCCCGGTATTAATGCGCTATCGATTGCCACCGCGATCCTGCCTTTACCTTTCTTTCTGCAACAAGCGCGGTTGCTGGTGCCGAGTAACGCTCAAACCCCGATTGCGGCTGAGCTTTCGTTCACCGACCCGCAGGGCGCAGTCATTGAGGCAGACTTCGATTTTCGCCAGACCGGTCCGCAAACCTGGGATATTCACGTTGAAAGCGATGGAAGTCGCTTAAGTCTGACCCAAGGTGGTTGCCGCTTGATGATTGACGACGAGCTAATCATTGACGCCGAAGAGCGCGAGTATCAAGGCCTCTACGCACGCTTTGCCGAGCTGATCGCAAACAAGCGCAGCGAGGTGGATGTGGCCCCGCTGCGCCAGGTTGCCGATGCGTTTCTATATGGGCATCGTGAGGTTACTGACGCGTTTGTCGAATAAGCCTTTAAATGACAATGAGATAGCCCCGAAGCCGTTTTCTCGGTGTTAACTCGTTACAATTTTATTGCGCTTCAAACAGCTGTCGTACGCTTGGGGAACAAAGCTCTCTTCCCCCACATCATTTCGAGCCAGTTTAAGGAACTCGCAAAGCGGGGGAAGTATTTCGGACGTTAGTCGGTAATCGCTTAGCGTTTCAGCCAGGTAGCGCATGTCCTTTTC
Organism: Vreelandella sulfidaeris; assembly: GCF_042429665.1. GTDB lineage: Bacteria > Pseudomonadota > Gammaproteobacteria > Pseudomonadales > Halomonadaceae > Vreelandella. The sequence continues at coordinate 699,058 of NZ_JBHMAC010000013.1, forward strand.
TGCATTTCCAAGGCTGAACTGCAATTTCGTACATTCTTTCTGCAGCACCCACTCCATAACCGGGGCCAGCATGGCGCTGTTGGCCCCGCCCTGAGAACAGATTTCCAGCAGCTTCTCCTGCGGGACATCCATTCCGGCAGCCATGGTAGCGGCTTCGCTAACCAGAGCAGCGGCCCCTAGCGAAAGAAAATTATTAATCAGTTTCAGCTTATGCGCTGACCCGACCGCACCCACATGAAAGATGTTCTCGGCGAAGCTTTCGATAACCGGCGTAATGCGCGTAACCGTTGAGGCATCGCCCCCCAGCATAACGTTGAGCCGCCCCTCACGGGCTTCGCGCGGCGTACGGGCTAACGGCGCGTCAACCAGGGTGACTCCCTGCTCCGCAACAGTTTCAGCAAGGCGCTCGGTCGATTCAGGATGAGCCGTAGAGCAGTCGACGATAATCAGCCCTTCATGGGCTCCGGCCATCAAACCATCGGGCCCGTTCACTATCTCGCTAACCTGTTCGGATGTTTTGACGCAGATAAAAACAATATCGCTGTTTTTGGCCATCTCGGCAGCACTTGCAATTTCAACTGCCCCTTCGGCAGACAGCATCTCTAAAGGCGAACGGTTGCGATGCGCCATAACGCTTAGCGGGTAGCCGTTACGCACTATGTTGCGGGCCATTTCCTTACCCATTAAGCCGAGCCCGATGAATCCGATACGTTCCTGTTTCATGGTGACCTCCAATTAGTTATTTGATTAAGTCTTAGATAACGCTCACTTGTCTGAACCTGAACCTGAACCTAAGCAGAAAGCGGCTATTGGCGTGCCTGAGGGAAAGCAACGCCTAAACGCTCTGACCAATCATGAAGTGCTTCGGGGACGCCCTCTGGAAGCGGAACACCTTGTTGTGAGTAGCGCTTGTGGAGATCGAGCCCGCGCTCTCCAGGTATGCGAACCGGTGGGCTACCCTCGGCGACGGGATTGTTACGACATGCATCGGCCAGCGCGCCGGTTTCGCGCTTGAACGCTTCAAGCCCACCAAAAGCTTCCGGGTCCAGCACCTGCACCATGACCGAAGCACCCCACTGCGAAGGCGCCTGCACGCGCCCGAACCCTGCCAGGCCAGAGGTCAAAGCTTCCACCATGAGTCCTAGTGCGTAGCCTTTGTGGCCATGGTCCAGCCCGCCGATGGGCATAATGCTGCCTTTGGGCTCGTCGAAGAGTACCTCGGGGCGATCGGTCGCCTGGCCCTGGTTGTCTTTAAGCCATGGATAAGGCAAGCGGCTATTTTGCTTGTTAAGCCGCCCGACCATGCCATTGGTGGTAATGGACGTACTGACATCCAAAAGCACAGGGCCTGAATCAGTCGGGTAGCCCACGGCGATTGGGTTGGGCGTATGGGTCGCCTCTAGCCCGCCATACGGGGCAACGGATTTAGTCGCCGGGTCGGATGATTCGATCACAACCACAAGGTCTTGATCGGTGGCACGCTTTAGGTAGGCGGCTAGGCAGGCAATATGGTTAGAGCACCGAATCACCACCGTTCCGGTACCGCAGGAACGCGCCATCGCTTCTGCGGTTTCCATCGCTTTGAGAATCAGCCACGGTCCGGGTAAGTAACGTCCATCCCAGGTCTGTACGGCGGCACGCTTGGAAATGACCTCATACTCGCCGGTGACCGGCATTCGGCCGGACTGAATTTCCTCAAGATAAGGCGCTAGAAGTTGCAGCCCGTGAGTGGTGTGCCCCATCAGGTCGCCTTCAACAAGTATCTCAGCAACGGCATTGGCTTTATCGTCATCAAGCCCTGCGGCTACAAGTAAGGCAGTGCTGAATCGCGTTATTTCCTGGACATCGTAATGTTGGCTCATTGTGTTTATTTCCCGACGTTATGGGTGGGCGAACGGTTATTGATTGTGGCGTCTTAGCTGGCGTATTAGGGCGCTATGGTCAAGGTCCCCCTCTCCTTGGGCGATAAGCGCCTCATAAAGCCCGTTGACCATAGAGGATACTGGCAGCTTAAGCTGAAATTCCTGGGCTAAGGCCATGGCGGTCTGGGTATCCTTCAATTGCCATTTCGCCGGCCCGCCGGGAGTAAAATCCTCCTTGATCATGCGCTGGCCGTGGATTCGCAGAATAGTCGAGTCGGCAAAGCCTCCTTCCAGCGCATTCAGCATCTGCGCAGGGTCAGCTCCCCCTTGTTCTGCCAGCAATATGGCTTCGGCCACGGTAGCAATGGTGTTGGCCACGATCATCTGATTGGCAAGCTTGACCAGCTCACCGCTGCCCGCAGGGCCAACGTGGACCGGTCTGCCGAGCGATAGAAGGAGGGGCTCAACGGCTTTGAAGCTTGCGAAGTCGCCGCCCGCCATGATGGCCAGCGTGCCGTCAATCGCTCCCTGCTCACCGCCGGATACCGGCGCATCCAAGTAGTGAATCTGATAGGTTGCGGCCTCCTCAGCTTGGCGGCGTGCCGTCTCGACCGGGATGGAACTCATGACGATCAGGGTAGCGCCGGGCTGCATGGCGTTGAGCAAGCCATCTGAACCTAACAGTAATTCATCACATACCGGCCCCGAGCTGAGCATGACGATCACGACGTCTCTTTCGTTGACTGCCTGTTCAGGCCTTTCCACTGTCTCAATGCCCATCGTTTCCAGGCTGTCGGCCTTGCTTTTTGTCCGGTTCCAGGCGCGCACCTGGTGTCCTGCTTTGGCCAGGCGGCCGGCCATAGGAGCACCCATAATGCCGGTGCCAATAAAGCCGATAGACCGGGAAGTTGTCATTGTTGGTTCCTCTAATGGTTGGTGCTATTGAGTTTTATGTGGCCGTTATCCAGCCGATTTATCAGCTATTTTGATTGTTCTGGTTAGTCCCGTTTTTCATAATTTAAAGAGATATCAGTAATGCTTTAAGTAGGGTGTACTTAACGTTATTTTTATTAAGCTTAAGCTACCCACGTAGATAAGACGGAATCTCAATGTCTCCTGAGTCTCGAAAATTAATAAGCCGATCAAGCACGGTAGATTCTGAACGCTCCAAATGAGTCATTAATAATTTTCCAGCTTGGGCAGGTTGCTTCAGGCGAATTTTCTCAAATACCCATAAATGTTCATCAAAAAAAGGAGCTTGATCTGGAAGTTTAAGTACCCGTCCAAGCAGGTGTTTACTGACTAATAAGATAGGGTGCGTACGCCGGAGCATATTCATGACCTCCTGATTATCACCTAAACTAACAGCGGTGTGGTGCAGGTCGTTTTCTAACTCATCTAGTAACTCCCCCTTTATATCTGGGTAGCTCTCAGCGGCGTGCTCGAGTTTGATAATACAGCTGTTAAGAGTGCTTTCTGGTATATGCTTTGTGGCACGCGCAATCATATACGGCTCTAATTGACGACGTGCTTCATAAAGATTGTGTAGCCGCTGATTATCTAAAGGGACCACACTCCAGCTGTTGTATTTAATTTTCTCGACCAAGCCTATGGACTGTAAATAAAGCAAAATTTGGTGGGTAACCGTGCGGCTGACATTGAGTGATTTGGAGAGATTGAGTTCATTGAGCTCAAAAGCGCCCTTGATCGAGCATAAAACAATGGCATGCTCGACGCTGTCGATATGGGTCCGCCATGAGGCAATGCGGTCGACTTTAGGGGCGTAGCCGCGTTGTTTGAAATCGCCTTCACTGAGAGGGCGTCGCACTATTTCTTGAGGAGATGCGCCCACCAGATAGCCTCGCCCCTCAAAGCGGCAGATATACTGTTCTTCATGTAATCGGCTCAGCGTTTGGCGAACAGGGGAGCGGCTGATACCAAACAGCTCGGCTATATTTCCTTCAAGCAGCACAAGGCCTGGTTCCAGACGCTTTCCAACAATACCCTGTTTAAGAGCTGTATAGAGCTGGTCGCGCAGCGTTTGTGTCATGGTTAGTTAGTTGCCCTTCAATTAACGATTAGGTGATGGCACCTACCAGCCAGGGAACGAACTCATTACTACCATAACCCAGTGACTCGCTAGCACTCATGTCGCCTGAGGCGATGGCGATGATACGCTCAAAAATCTGTTCCCCTACGTCTTCTACACTGGCAGTGCCATCGACGATAACGCCACAATTTATGTCCATGTCTTCATGCATTTTCTCATACATGGAAGTATTGGTTGCGAGCTTCAGGCAGGGAGCGGGTTTAAAACCTGAAACCGATCCTCGTCCGGTAGTAAAGCAGACAACCGTTGACCCAGAGGCAATTTGCCCGGTTACAGAAACTGGGTCGTAGCCCGGGCTATCCATAAAGTTAAAGCCACGAGTGGTTATCTTTTCGGCATAGTGCAGCACATCGTTAAGGCTAGAGCTGCCACCTTTTGCAACGGCACCCAGGGACTTTTCAAGAATTGTGGAGAGCCCGCCCGCTTTATTGCCAGGTGACGGATTGTTGTTTAATTCAGCGCCATTTATTTCGGTGTAATGCTTCCACCATGTAATACGATCAAGCAGCTTTTGCGCGACGTTTTCATTGATGGAGCGATCTATCAGTAGGTTCTCCGCACCGTAAATCTCTGGAGTTTCCGCAAGGATCACGCTGCCCCCGTGCTGCACGATAAGATCAGCCGCGTGGCCAAGTGCGGGGTTCGCCGTAATACCTGAATAACCGTCTGAGCCGCCGCACTGCAGTGCAACCACCAGATGCTTTAGGGACGCAGGTTCTCGCTGCATCTGCCCATGCTGAGCGGCCATCTGCATAATGTGATCACAAGCGGTTTTAATACTTGTACGGGTTCCTCCCGCATCCTGAATATTAAAGTATGCAAGCCGCGAGTCGTCTTCTAGGCCTTTTTTTGCGACGAGCGTTTTGACCTGGTTGGTCTCACAGCCCAAGCCGATAATGAGCACAAAGGCAAAATTGGGATGCTGGGCATAACCTGCGATGACGCGCTCAAGAAAGGAAAAGCCTTCCGAGTCTGTGTTCATAGCACAGCCTGAGCCATGGGTAATCGCAACAACGCCATCGAACCCCATCTGGCTTAGTTCGTCAGACTGGTTGAGTGTATCTGCCGCTGCTTTAGCTACCGTTGCGGAGCAGTTAACGGTCGACAGAATACCAATGTAGTTACGCGTGCCTACGCTACCGTCATCACGTTGAAAACCCTGGAAAGTGCGTGAACTACTTGTGGTGTCTGTTTGCGGGTGGGGCTGAAAATCTTTTAATGAGGAATCGAGCTCTATCATGGTGAGATTGTGGGTGTGTACATGCTCACCTGGTACTACATCCTGAGCCGCTATGCCAATCAGTTGGCCATATTTATAAACAGCTTCGTCTTTATTGATGTTAGTTAACGCAACTTTATGACCAGCATCGATATTCTCTTTAGCAAGTGTGCCGTTTTTATCAATTGGAAACCCGTTGGGTACCGCTTTTGAGGCGACGCCCACGTTATCCCGAGGGTTGAGCTGAATAATAACTGACGGGGAATTAATGAGATCCATCGTTTACCTCAAACTTATTATTGGCTTTTTAGGTAAGAACTATACACAAGCTAGTAGGCGGTCACTGTTGATGCACTTTAGCAATTAAGCAGTGTACGTCGATTATACTATCGTCCTATATAATGGTTATTGAATGCAATGTTCATTTGATCTAGATTGCTTTCATAGATCGAATATTGAACCCCTATAGGAAGGAGTATCGTCAGCCAAATGTTGATTTTCAGCTTACTGGTGGTTGATATTAAGTACCTGATTAATAAGAGTTTTTATTAATATATTTTCTGACGATTTTTTCTACATAAAATTAGTGGCCAAAAAATCATCATTGAACTATTGTCATGCAGGTATGCTGTATGACACCTTTAAAAAGATGTATATTTGGTTTCAAGCAAAACAATAATGAGAAATGAAAATGCCCTACATCATCAATTACTTAACGAAAATTCAGTTCGGTGAGAATGCGATTGCAGAGCTAGCGAATGAGCTGCAATTGCTTAAGGTGAAAAGACCTCTATTTGTAACTGATAAGGGGCTGAGTAGTACGTCACTTATTACGCAGGTGATTGAATCTGCAAAACTTTCTGAAGAGCTTAATGAACAAGCCTGCGTTTTTGATGGCACGCCTTCCAATCCTACTGAAGGCGCTGTAGAACAAGCGCTGTCTTTCCTGCGAGAAAGCGAGTGTGACGGCATCGTGGCCGTAGGTGGCGGCTCCAGCATTGATTTGGCTAAAGCGGTCGCTTTACTTTTTAACCACCCCGCGCCATTACGCCAGTATGCGGCGATTGAAGGTGGGGCCGCCAGAATTAATGCAGATGTGCTGCCATTGATTGCAGTTCCGACAACGGCAGGTACTGGAAGTGAAGTGGGGCGAGCCTCTCTGATTACCATGAAAGATGACCGGAAGCTGGGGTTTCTTTCTCCGTACCTGATCCCTGCTGTTGCTATCTGCGACCCACGTTTAACGCTCGGTTTACCGCCTTTCCTGACAGCCGCAACGGGGATGGATGCAATCGCCCACTGCGTTGAAACCTTTTTAAGTCCTAAAGTGAATCCTCCTGCTGAAGCGATTGCATTGGATGGCCTAAAGCGTGCAAGCGCCTCTCTGGTCGAGGCGGTTGAAAACGGTACTAACTTAACCGCTAGAAATGAAATGATGATGGCGGCTCTGGAAGGCGCGATGGCGTTTCAGAAAGGCTTGGGAGCGGTGCATTCTCTATCACATGCGTTAGGCGGGCTGCATGAGTTAAAACTTCACCACGGCACGCTCAATGCTGTGTTAATGCCGACGGTTCTAAGATTTAACCAGCGCGATTGCGAGGAAAAATTTGCTCGTCTAAAAGACGCGATGGGACTTGCCAAGGATGACGATTTAGCCGAAGCATTTGAAAAGCTAAATCTTAAGTTGGGAATGCCTTCTAGCCTGAGTGAAATGGGCGTTAGGGAAGAACATCTAGATCAAGTGGCGCAGTGGGCACTGGAAGACCACTCTACGGCTACCAATCCACGTGCACCCTCCAGAGAAGACTTTTTCAAGATGCTTAATGAGGCTTTCTAAAGGATAAGGTTTATCGGCTTAACAGAAATAAAGGAAGTTTTTGGCAGGAAAGTAATAAAGGATAGAACCCGGCAGTTTCAAAAAACCATAATCAAATCCAGACAGTTAACGACTAAAGGAAAGTGGATATGACAATTACAAACCATTCTCTCAAGATCAAGACACTCCTTACTTCTAGCATCGCGGCAGCCGTTATGGTGGCTTCTGGCGCAGCCCTTGCGGATTATCCAGAACGCCCTATTACGTTGATTGTGCCTTGGGCGGCAGGCGGCGGTACGGATGCGACAGCACGCACCATCGCCCGCGCGCTCGAAGAGGAATTGGGCCAGAACGTCAACGTTGTTAACCGCACCGGTGGCAGTGGCGTTGTCGGCCATACCGCCATGATTAATGCCAAACCAGATGGCTATACGCTTGGCTTAGCGACCGGTGAAGTGAACATGATGCATTGGCAGGGGCTAACCAATCTTACCTATGAAGATTTTACCCCGATTGCGCAAATCAACTATGACTTCCCCGGTATACAGGTCGCCGCAGACTCTCCTTATGAAAGCCTTGAAGAACTGCTTGAGGCTATACGTACCGAGCCTAAGGGTACGTTTACTGCCTCCGGTACCGGTCAAGGCGGTGTTTGGCATTTAGCCTTTGCGGGTTTTTTGATGGATCAGGATATTCCTGCCGACCAGGTTATTTGGATTCCTAGTGAAGGTGCGGCGCCAGCGATGGTAGAACTGGTATCCGGTGGTATTGATATTGTACCCAGCTCTGTGCCGGAAGGCCGTTCCATGATGGAAGCCGGCCGGGTTAAAAGCTTTGCGGTCATGTCGCCTGAGCGTATTCCCAGTTTTCCTGATATTCCCACCACCAATGAGCTAATCGACAGTAGCTATCAAGTGGGTGAGTGGCGAGGTATCGCTGGTCCTAAAGGTATGGATCCTGAAATAGTGGCAACACTTGAGTCAGCATTAGAAGCTGCTTACAACAGTGACACCTATCAAGGGTTTATGGATCAGCAAGGCTTTGGTACCGAGTGGCGTAATGCGGAAGAGTTCGGGCAGCTGATGCAAGAGATGGATAGCGTCTTCGGTGAAATTGTTGAACAGGTGGGCTTAGCTAACTGAGGCATGACAATGGAGGCGGTTTCTCACAATAGGATCTGTTGTTGTAGAAACCGCCACTAGGTAACCATGTACTGACTTGCCACGTTTATATAGCTCTTGATTTCTTCCACCCTCATCGGGAGGAGTGTGTCTTAAACAGGCTGTATTCGTCGCGCTATGGCATAAGCGAAGACGTAGCGTTTAAGAAGCCGACGCTTATAAAACTTGGCCAGTTAATGATGTAGATAATCTTCATTCAGTGGTTTTTATCCGCCTTGCAAAGGAGCCAATGCATGCAACTGCCCACTAATCCTTTTAAAAACATGCTGATCAAGCGCGAACCCATGTGGGGTTGCTGGGCAGGCTTTGCGACTGGGTATGCCGCTGAAATAATCGCTAACACCGGGTTCGACTGGCTGCTAATCGATGGCGAGCATGCCCCGAATACGGTACCCACTATTCTGGCCCAGTTACAGGCCGTGGCACCTTACTCATCCGCCCCCGTTGTGCGTAGCGTTAACCATGACCCCGCGTTAATCAAGCAGTTGCTGGATATCGGCACGCAAACATTAATGGTGCCGATGGTGGAAAGTGCTGAGCAGGCGGCTGCGCTGGTACGGGCCACGCGATACCCGCCGAATGGCATACGCGGTGTGGGTGGTGGGCTGGTGCGCGCAACCCGATGGGATGGCGTGGATGACTATCTGAATAGGGCGCACGAGTCGCTTTGCCTGATTGTTCAGGTTGAGTCACCTAACGGTGTTGAACAGGCAGAAGCCATTGCTGCCACCGACGGAGTGGATGCGGTTTTTATTGGTCCGGCAGATCTTTCGGTGGGCATGGGATACCCCGGCAACCCTGGCCACCCCGATGTTCAGAGTGCGATACAGAAAGTGATTAAAACGGTTCATGCAGCGGGCAAACCAGTAGGGATTTTGGCGCCGCTCGAGGAGGATGCGCGCCGCTATCAGGCGTTAGGCTGCCAGTTCATAGCGGTAGGTATTGATATCAGCCTTCTACGTCAGGGGGCGCTGGCAACGCTTGCCCGCTATAAGGAGCTGCCTTCTCAGCCGACAACCAGAACGTACTGATTCCAGACGTCTTAAGCCCTCTTTCTAATCATAAAATGTAAGCCAGCAACTATCAGAGGATATTTAAAATGATAATGACAAACCATTCTCTAAAAACACTTATTACGTCCAGTATCGCTGCAGCCATTATGGTGGCGTCTGGTTCAGTCCTGGCGGATTATCCAGAACGGCCCATTACGCTGATTGTGCCTTGGGCCGCAGGCGGCGGTACTGATGCAACAGCGCGCACCATTGCCCGCGCCTTGGAAGAGGAGTTGGGCCAGAACGTCAATGTGGTGAATCGTACCGGCGGCAGCGGCGTCGTTGGGCATACTGCCATGCTTAACGCAGCGCCTGACGGCTACACTCTCGGCTTAGCCACTGTTGAAGTTAACACTATGCATTGGCAGGGCTTGACAGAGCTTACCTACGAGGACATCACGCCCATTGCGCAAATCAACTACGACTCCCCGGGCCTTCAGGTTGCCGCTGATTCTTCATACGAGAGTCTGGATGCGTTGCTGGAAGCTGTTCGCACTGAGCCAAAAGGTAGCTTTACCGCTTCGGGAACCGGACAGGGTGGTATCTGGCATCTGGCCTTTGCAGGCTTTTTGATGGACCAGGGCATTCCCGCCGATCAGGTTATCTGGGTCCCCAGCGAAGGCTCGGCACCCGCGATGACGGAGCTGGCTTCTGGCGGAATTGATATTGTTTCTACGTCGGTGCCTGAGGCCCGCTCGATGATGGATGCGGGACGAGTAAAAAGTTTTGCCGTCATGGCCCCAGAGCGTCTTTCAGCCTTTCCCGATATTCCTACTGCTAACGAACTTGTGGGGAGTGACTACCAAGTAGGTGCGTGGCGAGGCATCGTTGGTCCCCAAGGGATGGACGCAGACGTTGTCGCAACGCTTGAGTCAGCGCTCGAGGCTGCTTATCAAAGTGATACGTATCAGGATTTCATGACGCAGAGAGGGTTTGGAACCGAGTGGCGCAATGCGGCAGAATTTGGCCAAATGATGGAAGAGATGGACGGCATTCTCGGTGAAATTGTTGAACAAGTTGGCTTAGCTAACTAAGGAATGACAATGAGAGATGTTTTCACCGGTATAGGGTTTATGATGGCAGGGATTGTGACGATTATCACAGCCCAGCAATTTCCTACTTTACCCAGCCTTCAGTATGGGCCTTCTCTGTTCCCCTCTCTCGTCGGGGTGGGGTTTTGTCTTGGCGGCGCGGTACTTACCTTAAATGCGCTGTGGCAGAGAAGAAAAGCGACCGCTCAAGTAGTCCAAGATGATCCGACACCCGCTACCTCGCCGTCTGAAAAAATGGGCTGGGCGATGGTACTGCCCCCCATAGCGATTGTCTTTTATATCCTGGCAAGCGATTACCTGGGGGCAATGCTTACCCTAACGGTCATTATGTTTTTGCTCATGTTGTTGAGGAAAACAAAGACTTACGTGGCCCTAATAACCTCTGTGGTTATGTCATTCGCTATTTATTTTATTTTCTCTCACTATTTGCTTATTCCATTGCCGCAAGGGGTGTTATTAGGGGGTAGCCTGCCATGGATATTTTAATGAACGGAGTGGGCCTGGTTTTAAATTTTGAAACCATATTGGTTATTTTAGCAGCTTCATTGTTTGGTATATTTGTTGGTGCAGTACCCGGCCTTACGGCAACAATGGCTGTTGCACTATTAGTCCCTTTAACCTTCTATATGGATACTATTCCTGCTATTGCAGCCATTGTAACTACATCGGCCATGGCAATATTTGCGGGAGACATTCCCGGGACGTATTTAAATATTCCAGGTACGCCTGCGTCAGCCGCCTATGTGGGTGAATCGTATGCGTTAGCCAAAAAAGGTAGGGCGCGGGAAGCTCTGGGCATTAATCTGGTCTGTTCTGTTTTTGGCGGTATTTTTGGCACCATCATATTAATTGTCGTTGCTCAATCTCTTGCTGAGGTGGCGTTACAATTTAGTGCTTTTGAGTATTTTTGGCTTGCGGTGCTGGGACTAAGCTGCTCAATTTTTATTTCTGTAGGCTCTAGAACAAAAGCATTTCTTTCACTGCTTTTTGGCGTCCTGCTGTCAACAGTGGGGCTGGATATGATGAGTGGCGCTCCTCGCTTCACGTTTGGAGTGCCCGATCTTATGGCAGGCATTAATTTCATACCCGTTATGATTGGTATGTTTGCTCTTAATGAGCTGATGAGTTACTACGGCTCAAAATCCGAGAAAAAAACTATCAGCATTGTTGATAACGACAGTGTCTTCCATCATGTGCCGGGGCACATTAAACGTTATTGGCGCAACATGGTGCGTGGCAGCTCTATCGGTACACTAATAGGCGCATTACCCGGAGCGGGGGCGGATATTGCCGCCTGGATCTCATATGGTGTGGGAAAGGGGAGATCAAAAGACAGTGCCAAATATGGTACCGGTAATATAGAGGGCATTGTGGATGCCAGCTCAGCTAATAACTCTGGTTTAAGCGGTGCATGGGTACCCGCTTTAGTGTTTGGCATTCCCGGTGACTCGATCACTGCTATTGTTATCGGTGTTTTATACATGAAAGGCATGAATCCTGGTCCCACCATTTTTATGGATGATAGTGGGTTGATCTATGCACTTTTCATTGTGTTTATTTTAGCTAACTTAATGATGCTGCCTGTTGGTTACATGGCTATACGGCTCTCGAAATTTTTCATTCTGACCCCTAGTCGTATACTCATGCCCATCATCTTGTGCTTTTGCATTGTGGGTGCTTTTGCTATCAACAATAGCGTTGTGGATATTTGGCTAATGCTCATCGTTGGCCTGGTAGCCTATCTGCTAGCCGTCAATGATTTTCCTATGGCGCCAGCCATACTCGGTTTAGTGCTGGGCTCGGTTGTTGAAAACAACTTTATGAGCTCCATGTTGCGAACCGGTGGTGATTTAACGAGCTTTTTTGCGAGGCCCATTAGTGCCGGACTTGGTGTTGCAGTAATTCTGCTATGGTGCTCGCCGCTTTTGATTAAAGCTTACCGCTACTATCAGCAAAAGCCAGGAACTGCGCATTAGTCTTCAGTTGCTGCTTTAATGACTCCACCATTATGCTCTAGGAGAGCCGATGGTGGCATTTTTTTAAGCAAAGCTTTCATTTTTAGGCTGAAGATTTAATAAAGCATACGGTGAAGTAGCTTTTAGAATAGAGATAAAAAAATGGAATAAAAAAACGCAGCGAGGTGGATGTGGCCCCGCTGCGCCAGGTTGCCGATGCGTTTCTATATGGTTATCGCGAAACCACCGACGCGTTTATTGAGTAACCGTCGTTTATTCGCGCTTGCCGTCGACCAGGCGTGACACTCCCGCAGGGTTACCATCGCGAATAGCGTCAGGTAGTAGCCCTTCAGGCAGCGCCTGGTAACACACCGGGCGCAGGAAGCGGAAGATCGCCGCGCTGCCCACCGAGGTAGTGCGGGCATCCGAGGTGGCCGGATAGGGGCCGCCATGTACCATGGCATGGCACACTTCGACACCTGTCGGCCAACCATTGGCCAGGATACGTCCAGCCTTGCGCTCTAGCGTTGGTAACAGTTGCTTGGCAGTAGCCAAGTCACCGTCATCCATTTGCAGGGTAATGGTGAGCTGACCTTCGAGCTTGGCCGCAACCCGCGCCACTTCCTGAGCATCGGCACAGGCGATGACCAGCGATGTCGAACCGAACACCTCCTCTTGTAACGCGGGGTCACTCAGGAAAGCGTCAGCCTGGGTGACGAACAGCCCCGCTTGGCAGGGGTGCGCTGTCTCACCTGCCTGACCACGAGCCACCTCGGTGACCTTGTCGTGGCTGGAGAGTCGACCTACGCCCTGCTGATACGCGTCATGAATGCCCGGCGTGAGCATGGTTTGGCTAGCGCTACCTTTGACGGCTTCGCCAGCTACTTCAACAAAGGCATCCAGTTCAGGGCCTTGCACCGCAATCACCAGCCCGGGATTGGTACAGAACTGCCCGGCGCCCATGTTGAGCGAGGCGACAAATCCTTCAGCAATGTCTTTGCCACGAGCTTTGAGTGCTTCCGGAAGTAGGAACACAGGGTTGATTGAACTCATTTCGGCATACACCGGAATTGGCTCAGGGCGCGCTTGTGCCGTGGCCATCAAGGCCGTGCCGCCATTGCGTGAACCGGTGAAACCGACGGCCTTGATACGCGGGTCAGCCACCAGCGCCTGACCGATCTCCTTGCCTGAACCAAACAGCAATGAGAAGACGCCTTCCGGCAGGTCACATTTAGCAACAGCGCGTTGAATGGCGCGGCCTACCAATTCTGAGGTGCCAGGATGCGCGGAGTGGCCTTTGACCACAACCGGACAACCAGCCGCCAATGCGGATGCGGTATCACCACCGGCCACGCTGAAGGCGAGCGGGAAGTTGCTGGCGCCAAACACGGCCACTGGGCCCAGCGCGATATGACGCTGGCGAAGATCAGCGCGTGGTAGTGGTTCACGCTCAGGCATTGCGGGGTCGATGCGTACATCAAGCCATTCCCCAGCGCGTACCACAGAAGCAAATAACCGTAGTTGGCCGCAGGTGCGTCCTCGTTCACCCTCCAGGCGTGGTCGCGGCAGGCCGGTTTCGGCCATGGCGCGCTCGATCAAGTCATCACCGATGGCTTCAATCTCGGCGGCAATCGTCTCAAGAAACGTTGCCCGCGCCTCTAAACTGGTTTCACGATAACTGTCAAACGCCGCTTCGGCTAACGCGCAGGCTTGTTCAACCTCGGCCTTGCTACCGCCAGGGTAGGCGGGCGAGAGCGTTTCGCCGGTGGCAGGATTGACGGCTTGAATGTTGGCCTGTTGCCCGCTAACGGCTTGTTGGCCAATGAGTAGTTTGCCTTCCAGTGTCATACAACCTCCTGTTTGGGGTGAAATGCTGATGTTAAATGTGACGCTAGAGCGAGTTCACGGTAATGGTCGAGGTGTCTGCTTCCATCCGAAGTGGATTACGCAGGGCGCGGCCGAACTCGCGGATACTGATCTCAAAACAATCGCCTTCGCGTACTTCAATATTGTCGGCAAAGCTTAGGGTGGCGGTGCCGAAGAAGTGCACATGGACATCTCCCGGTCGACGGAAACCTGAATACTTAAAGTGGTGGTATTCGAGATTGGCCAGGGTATGGGCCATATTGGCTTCGCCTGTCAAAAATGGTTTCTCCCACAGCGTTTCACCATTTCGCTGGATTTTGCTGGTACCCTCCAAATGACTCGGTAGTTCGCCGATCAGTAACTCAGGCCCAAAACTGCAGGCGCGTAATTTGGAGTGCGCCAACCAAAGATAGTTGAATCGCTCGGTAACATGATCAGAAAATTCGTTACCGAGGGCGTAACCGATACGCCACGGCTGGCCGTCGTCACCAATCACGTAGAGACCTGCAAGCTCAGGTTCTTCACCCGCATCTTGGGCAAATGCTGGGGAGGGCATGTCGGCTTCAGGCGCCACCACGCACTGGCCGTCGCCCTTGTAGAACCACTCGGGCTGCGCACCGATGTCGCCTGCGTTGGGCTTACCGCCCTCTACCCCCAGTTTGAACATACGCATGGAGTCGGTTAAATCTTCTTCCGCCGCCTGGGCTTTAGCGTGCATAGCAGAACGCGTGTCAGCACTTCCCAGGTGGGTAAGGCCAGTACCGGTGACCAGACAATGCGCCGGGTCAGGGTGGGTGAGAGGAGGCAGTAGACGCTTGGTATCGACTATTTCCTGATAATCCAGCTGGGTATCAGTCAGGGCTGCGGTTATCGCATCACTTAACGGCTGGCCAGCGCTAATGGCTTGCTTGGCCAATGTATAGGTATCGCAGTCGAGCAGTTTGACCTGCTGTTCACTCTCTACCAGCGCGGCGCGAACCTGGCCTTGGTAGTCACATTGAATCAGTCTCATCGTGATCTCCTTATGAATCTATTGTAGTCGTTATCAAAGCGGCCAGATGGCGAGCTGTGGCCATAACAGCAGTGCCGCGAGTACGCATAGCTGAATAGCCATAAAGGGCAATACGGACAGGTAAATATCTTTCAAACTGATATCCGGCGGAGCCACGCTCTTGAGATAAAAGGCGGCGGGGCCAAACGGTGGCGATAGAAATGACACCTGCATATTGACGGCGAATAGAATGCCGAACCAGATGGGGTCGAAACCGAGCTGGATAACGATGGGCAGGAAAATCGGCAAAGCCAACATAGCGATCCCGATCCAGTCAAGGAATAGCCCCAGTACCAGCATAATGGCCATCATTACCAGGATGATTACAATCGGCGCGACATCGAGTCCTAGAATTAAACTTGATACAAAGCGGTTTCCGCCCATCAGGTTATACACACCGACCAACGCCGCTGCACCGATACCGATCCAGATGATCATGCCACAGGTGTTCATGGTCTGACCCAAGCTATGGTGAAGCATGCCTGGAGTAAACTCGCCGCGGACGATGGTCGCCAACAAGACACCAAAGACGCCCATGGCTGCCGCTTCGGTCACGGATGCGATACCTCCGTAGATGGTGCCCAGCACCAAAAACGCAATCAGCCCTGGTAGTAGAATCGCCTTAACGGCCTCCAACTTGCTGGCGAAGGGGTTATCCTGAGCGTCTTTATCCAACGGGGGGCCGAGTGCAGGGTTTCTTAGGCAACGTACCAATACATAGGCAATATAGGCCCCCATTAAAATCACCGCCGGGGTTACCGCAGCGGCGAATAGATCAGCAATGGAGACGCTGGCGATAAGTCCGTAGATAATTAGCACGATGGATGGAGGCATCATGGTGCCAAGCGCACCGCCAGCACATACCACCCCAATGGAAAGGTGTTTGTCATAGCCCAGGCGCAGCATTTGCGGCAGTGCCAGGATTCCCAGTAGTACGATTTCACCCCCGATAATGCCTGAGAGTGCGGCGAGAAAGAAAGCGACGACTATGGTCTGGACTGCGACGCCCCCTGGCAAGCGGCCAGCGAAAACACGCATGGCATTGAACAGATCTTTAGCAATGCCTGAGCGGTCCAGCAGCGATGCCATCAGTACGAACATAGGCACCGCCACCAAGGAATACTCGGTAATAAATCCATAAACGCGACTGGTGACTAGCGGCAGCGCTGCCTCGCCGAACCACCCAAAGGTGAAAGCCAGGGCGACCAGCCCAGTGATAAACGCCAACGGCAACCCGGTGACCAACAGAGCGAAAATGGCGCCTACCATGACGATAGTGGCAGTGGAGATATCCATCAGCGAGCCCCTTCAATGCGAGTGTTGGGTTTCGCTTTAAGCGATTGCCATAGATGCAGTGAAGCCTGCAGGGTCATCAGTGCCAGGGCGAACAAAATCATGCCTTTCACCATGGCGGGAAAGGGTGGGTTCCAGGAAGTGCCAGAGCGCTCCAGCGACCACTCGCCAAGCGGATTGTGCGATGCTCCCCAGAACATATGAAAAGCGGCATAACTCATCGCCAAACAAAAAATTAGTGTTAGCAGATCATTGAAACGATCCATCCAGCATTTCATGCTCGGACCAGCATTGTCGTAAAGCACCTTGACGCGAATATGGCTATTGCGCGCCATGGCGGCTGGGCCACCTAAAACGAAAATAACGGCGATCAAAAATACCACCGTTTCATGAACCCAAGAGGTCGGGTTGTTAAAACCGTAGCGCATGAAAACCTCGACGACACTAATGCCCATCGCTAAGAGCACTAGCCAGGAGACAGCTCGGCTGCCGCGTGCGATCAATCGGTCAAGGGCGTTTCGTTCAAGGTAGACCTCTTCCTCAGGCTCTGGGATGGCTGGAAAATCATGCGTGGACGGAGAACGGTATTGATTATCAGGCGTTTTTTGAGACATGGCGCGACTCTACGCGCATCGCCCGAAACGAGATCCGAGCGATGCGTTGGTTAGGTTAATGAAGCCAAGTTAAAGCAGATTGCGTGAGCGCAAGAAGGCGGTGGCCGAGTCATAAATCTTTTGTGTCATGGCGTTTCTGCCAGCCCACTCCTGCCACTCCTGTTCTGCGGCATTACGGAATTTTCTACGCTCCTCTTCGGGCAGGTTGAAGGGGTGCACATCTGGATCTTCCTGTAAACGCTGTAGGGTCTCGATATCCTGCTCTTTCAAACGGGCAATCAGGTCGTATGCCATGCCATCGAAGGCGGTTTTTAATGTTGTTTGAAGCTCCTCGGGAAGGCCATCCCAGATGTCCTTATTGATCGATACAGCGATCATCGGCATCGAATGGAATCCGGGATAAAGAGGGTAAGGGGCAAAGGCGTGCAGGCCCATCGCGTCGTTATTCGACAGTACCGTGGAGTCGGCCGCATCAATTACGCCTTTTTCAAGGCCGGTATAGACTTCCGAGCCGGGCAGGTTAACGGGGGTGGCCCCAATGCGCTCGAAAATATTGTAAACCATGCCTTGCGGCGCACGGATTTTCAGGCCTTCAAAATCGGCGATTGATTCGATAGGTACCGTGGAGGGCACTGACTCAAGAGGGAAAGTGGCGGAGCTGATCAAATGCGCACCGTATGGCTCCACCAGCTCATTGTAGAGCGACTCACCCCCACCGTATTTCATGTATTCAAGGAAGTCATAAGGGTCTTGCCAAGCACCCACCAAGTTGCCCAGCATACCGAAGGCGGGGTCCTGGCCGGAAAAGTAGCTCGGATCAGTCATATGGCCCTGCAAAATGCCTGAGCTAACGGCGGTCAGCGTCTCTGTCGGGCCTACCACCGAGTTGATCGGCATGACTTCAATCTCGACCCGTCCGTCGGTCATCGTGGATATCTTCTCAGCCCACTCTTGTTTGATCTTAAAGCTAGGTTCTCCCGAGGTTTCTGATGCTTGGAATTTCCATTCGTACTCGGCGGCATGTGCCATGGAGATGCTCATCAATAGAGCTGACCCCGTCAGTAATATGGTTTTTTTAGATGTCAGCATAGCGCTATTCCTCAGCCTTCTTGTTGTGGTGAAAATATTTTGGTGAAAACGTTGCGTTAAAGAGTCATTGACCCACTAGGGTAGGGTAATGTTGAACATTAAGAGCAATTGTTCAACATATACTTTTGTATGGTCGACTATATGTGGCGGTTAGTTTAGTGTCCTGCGCATTCAGTTCCGACATTCCATACACCACTGATACAGACCGTTAGGTCGTCAATGGGTACTGACCTAAAATTAAGGAGTTAATCTCATGGGCCAACGTCAACGACCTTTACGCAGTGCCGAATGGTTTGGCACCGCCGACAAGAACGGTTTTATGTATCGCAGTTGGATGAAAAACCAGGGCATTCCCG
>NZ_JBHMAC010000014.1:0-128792 GCF_042429665.1 Vreelandella sulfidaeris
TGCCGTCGGTGACCACCAGGGTGTCGCCCACCGCGGTGCCCGCGCCGAGCGTGACCGTGGCGTTAACACCGTTGCTGATTTCGTCAGCGCTGTAGATGTCGCCCGTGGCGTCTTCAAGCGCAACGCTGACCGCCGGGGCGGTGGCGTCGATCACGCCGTTATCGGTGGCGGTATCGCTGTTACCGGCCGGGTCAGTGACCGTGGCGGTGACGCTGAGGGCGGTGTCGCCAGCATTGATATCGGTAACTGTAACGCTGACACCGTTATCCAGATCCGCCTGGGTGATCGGACGGTTGAGGAGAACATTTCCTTTGCCGTCGGTGACCACCAGGGTGTCGCCCACCGCGGTGCCCGCGCCGAGCGTGACCGTGGCGTTAACGCCGTTGCTGATTTCGTCGGCGCTGTAGATGTCGCCACTGGCGTCTTCAAGCGCAACGCTGACCGCCGGGGCGGTGGCGTCGATTACGCCGTTATCGGTGGCAGTGTCGCTGTTACCAGCCGGATCGGTGACCGTGGCGGTGACGCTGAGGGCCGTGTCGCCAGCATTGATATCGGTAACTGTAACGCTGACACCGTTATCCAGGTCCGCCTGGGTGATCGGACGGTTGAGGAGAACATTTCCTTTGCCGTCGGTGACCACCAGGGTGTCACCCACCTCGGTGCCTGCGCCGAGTGTAATAGTGGCGTTAACACCGTTGCTGATTTCGTCGGCGCTGTAGATGTCGCCCGTGGCGGCTTCTAGCGACACGCTGACAGTCGGAACGGTGGTGTCAACTTCTGCTGCTGCTTCGGCATCAGGAGCGCCACCAAAATCAATTAACTCAGCTTCTTCAAGTCCACCGGACGTCTCAAAACTCAGTGAATCAGTCTCTTCAGCAATACGTGCAAGGCGGACGAAATCGCTACCGCCACCGCCTCCTCCGGCACCAACACCGCCAGCAGCAGTTGCATCTAGCAGGTCGAGTAAGTCGCCATCTTCATCATCAAGCGCCGCAAGCAGTGCTTCTAAGTCATCGTCCTGAGCACTGGCGTCGGTAGCAATGATGAGGTCACTCACCAAGTCAGGCGTAACAGCAACTTCTTGTCCGCCTTCTACTAGGCTAATACCTGTGTCATCAGAAAAATCCAGCTCGACACTACCATTGCTCGAAGTAATGAGAACTTCGCCCTCCTGCAACACATCACCAATACCCAGCTCACGCAAGTTACCGGCTTCATCACGCGCCCAAGCCTGACCTGTAATAGAAACAATGGTTGCAGTTGCCATGTTAATCTCCCGAATGAATTGAAAAGCCGTTTTCTAGCGCGTTGGCACTAGGGAATTAGCGGCATATACCATCATCCTAGGTGAGCTAACTACAAAAAAATATTGTACCGATGGACAGAAATAGAAGGAGGGCGAACTAAGCCTAAACGGAGGAAAACGTGCTCTTCAGTCCACGAACGCAACACTAATTTAGAATTTCCTAATTTAGTAGCTAACCCGCTCGCTCATCGAGGTAAGCTTAAGCATTAACTGCAGACGATCTCTCACGGCGAGTTTTTTGAAAATAGCACTTAAATGGGCCTTAACAGTGCGCTCGGTGATATCAAGTTGGCGCGCCACCTCTTTATTGGTCGCGCCACGCGCCACCGCCAATGCGACGCCACGCTCGCGCTCGGTAAGCAAAGTAAGATGGTCGTCATAAGCATTCGAGGTATTTTCAGCGCGCTGGGCTAACGCTCTAAATGATCCGCCGATCACTTTTGCCAACAGCTCCTGACCAACCCAAACACCTTGATTAGAAACGACCAAAGCGACCTGCTTAAGCACATCCGCAGCGGCCAAGGTGTGTACATACCCTCGCGCCCCTAAGTCCAACGCCTTCAACGCTTCTTTATCGTGAGGTGAATAGCTAAGGATGACCACCGTTAGCCCCATGGGGACTAAACGCTGAGTTAGTTCTGGCCATGACGCAACGGAACTGGCGATCCATACCAGATCTCCTGGGTTAGCTTGCTGTTCAACCACCTCAGCTGTTGAGGGTTGCGCAGCGGGAAACGCTTTTTGCCAGCGCGCCTTTAGACTGGCATCTAATGTTACAAACCAATGCCCCATTATCGTTCCCCCATTGAATCGCGCCATGCCCGTAAAATAGGTTTAAGCAAAAACTGCATTATTGTTCGTTTGCCGGTGATGATATCTACCTGTGCGGTCATGCCTGGAATGACTTGAAGTGAATCCGCGACATCTTGATCGGCAAGGCTGCGTACCCTGACGATATAGAAAGTGTTGCCCTCATCATCCGTAACGGTATCGGCACTAATATGATCCAACTCGGCCTTCAGCCCGCCGTAGATGGCATAGTCGTAGGCAGTCAATTTGATCGTGGCGGCTTGGCCGGGATGCAGGAAAGCTATGTCTTGTGGAGCAATCCGGGCCTCGACCAGAAGCTGGTCGTCACTGGGAACGATATCAATCACTTCTTGCCCAGGCTGCGCAACGCCACCAATCGTACTGATATGGACGCGCTGCACCACCCCATCGACCGGTGAACGAATTTCCGTCAACCGAACGCGATCCTGTAGCCCAGTGCCTGACTGCTGCAGCGCATTTAAATCACCTAACGTTTCGGCGAGATCGTTACGCCACTCGCTTCGCCGCTCTGCGCCAAGCTCAAGTAACTGCCCTTCTGCCTCTTCTACCGCAGCCTGCAGACGGGAAACCGCCGCATCAGCCTGATTACGCTCACCGGTCGCTCGCGACACATCTCGCTGCAAGCGCAATACTTCAACTTCTGACACGGCACCAGAGTCCAACAGCGGACGCGTTAGATTCAGCTCCTGGCTTGCCATATTGGCTTCGCGCTGAGCAGTATCGCGCTTGGCAACGGCCTCTCTTAACTCCTCTTCCCGCTGACGAATACGATCTCTAAGAACATTCTCTTGCTCACGCAACTCTTCACGTCGGCTCTCATAAACTTCACGCTCCTGAATCACTATGCTCGGAACTTCCTGGCGCAATTCTTCATCAGGCTCAAAGGGAGACCCCGTCACTAAGGCACGCAAGCGTTCGGCTTTAGCTTGTAGCGCGTACCGCTGCGCTCGGTTTTCGCGAAAATCAGACACAAAACGCGTGGGGTCAATTTGCATTAACACTTGACCCGCCTCGACCATCTGGCCTTCACGCACCATGATCTGCTCGACGACACCACCATCGTAAGACTGGATTCGCTGCAACTGGCTCGCGGGAATAACGCGACCCGCCCCGCGAGTCACCTCATCAATCTCGGCGAAGCAGGCCCAAATAATAAGCGCCACAAACGCCAAGCAGACGCCATAGAGAAACAAGCGCGCCCGCATGGGTTCTTGTTGTAACCGTGCCCAGTCGGTATCACTCGCCCAGTCGCGATTTAAGTGAGCAGACGTGACACGTCGAGCAAACAAGCGATCAATGAAGGGACGAAAAGGTTTTTTGCCTTTTTCGGAGAACCGGCCGATGGCTTCAAAGCCTTTTTGTTCGGCAGTACCGGTCGTTTTTTTAGCCATTAAGAAGCCCTCCCAATCTGACCTTTACGGAGCGCTTCTACTACGGTATCGCGGGGACCGTCCGCAACGACTTTGCCGCTGTCCATAACAATAATGCGATCCACCAATGAAAGCAGCGACGTACGATGCGTCACTACCAGCATTGTTTTCCCTTTCGCAACATTGCTGAGGTTGGTTTTAAATGCCTCTTCACTCGCGTTATCCATCGAGCTTGTCGGCTCATCCAATAGCAATATGGACGGGTCGTGGACTAACGCCCGCGCAATCGCAACGGACTGCTTTTGACCTCCCGACAATGCCTGACCGCGCTCGCCGACTTCTAAATCCACGCCACGGGGATGGCTATTGACCAACGACTGTAGGCCTGCCACATCCAGTGCATTAAGCAGCGCCTCATCATCAAGACGATCACTGCCTCCCCCCGCGACAATATTGTCGCGTAGAGAGCCTGAAAAAAGACTGACATCCTGGGGAACGTAGCCAATATGACGACGCAGCTGTATAGGGTCAATTTGGCGAATATCGACGCCGTCGAGCAGCACAGCCCCAGCAGAGGGTTGATAAAAGCCTAGCAGCAGTTTATTTAGCGATGACTTGCCACAGCCTATGCGACCAAGGAGTGCGACTTTTTCCCCGGCTTTAATTGAGATTGATACATCACGCAGCGCATCGCGCTCTTCATTGGGGTAGCGCAGGGTAACCTTTTCCAGCCGAATATCACCCGCTACGCTAGGCTTTTCGACATAGACTTTACCTTCATGGCGCTCAACACGCTTGTCCATCACTTGGTTAAGCGAATCTAACGCCGTTGAGGATTGGTGATACTGAGCTAACAGCGCTGCGGCCTGACTGACCGGTGCCATCGCACGTGAGGAGAGCATATAAGCGGCAATAAGCCCGCCTTGAGACAGATTACCTTCAATTATTTGATAGACACCCACAATAATGACGCAGACCGCCACACTATGTTGTGCCCATTGCGCCACGTTCGATACGGAGGTACTTACCAATCGCAGCTGTGCACTAGTCCGTGATAAAAACGCGGTGGCTTTTTCCCAGTGGCGCTGAATCCGGCTTTCAGCTCGCAACGCTTTTACATTCTCCAGCTGAGACACTGACTCGACCAGCAGGGCATTGCGCTGGGCGCCGGCCTCCCAAGTCGTTTGAGAGAGTTCATGCAACTTACCCTGAGCTGCTAACGCATAGAGCAATACGAATACGATGCCGACTAAAACAGGCAATACTAACCATGGGTTAATTAACGCGATAATAGCTGCAAAGAGCAGCACAAAAGGAAGATCAACAATGCCGAGAATAGTCGCGGAACCAATAAAGGCACGTATCGACTCAAATGATTGCAGGGTAGACGTGAAAGACCCAGTAGAAGCAGGCCTATCCTCCAGCCGCAGCCCCAAGGTTTTTGCCATAATGGAAGAGGAAAGTTTTACATCTGCTCGGCTCGCGGCGAGATCGACGAAACTGCTGCGCATTAGCCGTAACGCCAAGTCAAAACAGAGCACGATAAAAATACCGCTCGCCAGCACCCAGAGCGTTTCAGTCGCTTGATTGGGCACAACTCGGTCGTACACATTCAACACAAACAGCGGCATCGCCAAGGCAAATAAATTAATGGCGACTGAGCCAATAACGATGTCGCGATAGAGTCGTCTGTTTTCTTGAATGACGCTCCAGAACCAATGCCCGCGCTGCTTTTTCTTGGTTTCAGGATTATTATCAAGTCGAAGGCGTGGACGTACGTAAATAGCCTCCCCTGAATAGCTAGAGGCTAGCTCGTTAAGCCCTACTTCTACTTCTGCTTCATTGAGTTCAGGAAAAACAGCTTTCGCACGCCCTTTCCTTATATCAATGGCGGTGACAATACACGCGCGGCCTGGCTCAAGAAGGACAACGACAGGAAACAATTCGGGATTGAGATTAGCCAAACCACTTTTGACGATACTAGCGGTCATGTCCGCTCGGGCAGCGGCCCTGGCAAAGACCGAAGGCGTCAGCTTCCCGTCTTCAAGCGGCAAACCCGCCGTTAATGATTCAGACGATATTTCATGCTGGTGCATTCTGGCCACTGCCTGCAAGCAAAGCAGCAGCTCATCATTATTGGAAGAAGAATCAAGTGCCTCATTACGAGAAAACGTTCGATCATGCTCTGACAATGTGCACCCCTTACAAGAAAATAGCACATAGCATGTTTTCCAATGCTATGTGCCATACGCGCGTATTCAAAAAAAGCCAACACATAGTGGTGCCAAATAAAGGCCTACTATTTCAACACCGATGATCGTGCTTATGTCGCTAACTCATTAAAGCGCTCTAATGTCACTTCTACGCGCCGATTCTGACGACGACCCTCAACAGTGTCGTTAGTAGCGGTTGGCCGTTTTGAGCCGTAGCCTTCTGTCTGCATAAGGCTACGCTCTACTCCCTGCTCAACAAAGAACCGTGCAACGCTATCCGCACGTTGTTGAGAGAGAGGGTCATTAATAGCATCGGTGCCCGTATTATCAGCATGGCCTGCAATAAAAACGCGCGCGATATCATCACGCTGCATAATCTCAGTGGCTAACTCAGCGAGCTCCTCACGGGTATTCACCCCTAATACAGCACTATTGATGGGAAAGAGCGCATCGGTGGAGAGGGTGACGTCAGGCGCGCGAGTCGGCGCAGGCGCGTTAAAGTCACCACCGACAAAATCTTCTAATGTAAATCCGCTGGGACCAGCGACTGGACACAATATCTCTGGCGTAATGTCCACCCCGTCACTGCCTAGTTCAGCTAACGTGGGCATATCATCACGCATAATGTCTAACGTTTGCATTAATTGCCCCGTCGCTGCGAGGGTCCTTGCATCGGCCAGGGTAATATCATATTGCGCATTGGCATAAGCACGGCTGGCTTCGAAATACTCGTTTTCACTATCCAGCACATCTAAAAGAGTACGCTGACCAATATCAAACTGTTGTTGATAAGCGCCTCTCACGCGGTCGATAGAAAGCCGATGCTGGTTTAAATAAGTCAGCTGTTCACGAAGACGCTGAGCGTCATTGTAGGCAATTTGCGTCGTTTGACGTACGTTAGTACAGGCCAGTTCGCGTTGATTAACGGCTTCTTCGATGCGGTCGCTGGCGGCACGGAAAGCGGCTCGGTCGCTACCGCCATTATATAGATTCATGCTTGCCACTAGCTGAATACTATGTTCATCACGTCGACCTGAAATGGCATCATCTTGGTTATTAGTGCCGGTTCGGCCCTGGATTTCCACGCGTGGCATGAACGCTGCACGCGTACTTTCTCGTTCGGCACGCTGAACGTTAATATTTTCAATCGCGGCGTGAAAATCGGGATTGCCTTCAAATGCCAGGTTGACGGCTTCGCTTACACTAGCGGGTAATTCTTCTTCAAGAGCAGGTGCAGGCATCAGGTTTTGAGCCGGCAAGTCGCCCACAATACGCATATAGCGCGCAGTAACGTCATGCAGGTTCGTCGCTTCGGTCATTAGATTGGACTCTGCTAGCGACAGACGACCACTGATTTGCTCAAGATCCACGCCACGCCCAGCGCCGGACATGGTCCGTTCTTCAATTTGCCGATACACTTCCTGATGCTTTGCGTAATTCTCTTGCGCCAACCGAACCAGTTCACGGTATCGAGCAACGTCTAAATAGGCTTGGGTAGCCTCAAGCGCTGTATTTTCACTCGCACCAATTAATTCGTAATAGGTGACCAGTTCCGCCTTATCCAAGCGCTCAACTTCGCTTCGAGTAGCAAAACCGTCAAATATCATTTGGGTCAGGGTCAGCTCGACAAAATCAGTCTCGTAGCTGCCACGACCATCGCCTTCGATGGCTTCCCGGCCAATTCCAGCAGACACATCAATATTGGGCAGGTAGTTACCTTTCGCCACCCCAATATCATTTTCTGCGGCGCGTAAACGCGACCAGGCGGCCTCAACTTCAGGATTAGTAGAGATAGCTTTTTGCACGACACTTTGCAGATCATCATTGCCTGGTGAATACAGGCTTTGAGGAAGCGTTTGAGCGATTGCGCTAGTCAACGGTGCAATGCTTAGTGCAAGTGCCATTAGAGGCAGAGAAACACAGCGAATATTAATGGTTTTGGTTCTTATAAATACTTCGTGCTTCATTAGTTACGTTCCCTATAGCTGATGTCACTTCTCTGGTCACTCAACCAAGCGTTTAGCTTCCATGCTTCCATGCTTTTGTATGCGGCCAACCGCCTAAAGCTTAGCATCTATCATTAGAAGTGATAATTTGAAATAGTCACATTTTGGTAAGCATATCTAGCTGATAGGCTTAATATACGCTCACGGCTCACCTAGCGTAATACAACTACACAAAAAAATACAAAAAAATAGTGAACCATTTAGATCCAGCGTAAAACACTAAATCGTTTAGCTGACTTTTTGCCGCTGCTGTAACCCCAGTCCCAGCAAAATCAATACCAAGCCAATCAGCGTTGAAGGCAAAATGGGTTCACCGACTACCAGGAAAAGCAGCATCAGCGATACCGGAGGGGAAAGGAAAATAAGATTGGAGACCTTGGCTGTGCGAGAGACCTTATGCACTGCCATTTGCCAAAGAATAAAGGCTATACCCATTTCAAAAAGGCCCACGTAAACACCCGCACCAAAGGCGGGCCAGCCATGCCATTGCAGACCAGGACCCAATAGCAGTAACAGCGTCAAAACAGGCACGCCTAGACTGAAGTTTTGCCACTGCCCCACCAGCGGAGGGCGAGGATCGCGAGCATTCAGCAACCAATAGAGTGCCCAAAGCAAGGTCGACACCAAGGCCAGCACAACACCTAATGGATCTGCAAAGGCAACATCGAATACTGCTCCACGTGTGGCAATAACCCATACGCCCGCATAGGCCACCAGCCCCGCTATAATATCCATACGCGTCAGGCGCTGACCAAGTAAAGGCACAGCCAGAAAAGCCATCGCCAACGCCCAGGTATAGTTGAGCGCCATGGCCTCCTGGCCCGGCAGACGATCATAGGCAGCAAACAGAACCAAGTAATAGGCAACCGGGTTCATCAACCCTGCCCATAATGAGGTTTTCCAACCAGAACGAAGGGCAGTGGTGAGATTGCCCTGTTTAATTACCAGCGCGCCCATTAACGCCCAGGAAACCAGCGCGGCTAGCCACATGAGTTCGAGTGGACTCATCCAGGCAAGCGCAACTTTGAAGGCAGTGGCCACCGTGGACCACAGCGCGACCGCCCCTAATCCGTACAGTATGGCTTGGCGATCCTGATTCATCGGTCGATATGCCCTAGATCCCGCCCTGGCTCCAACTGGTCACGCACCCTCTGCTTGAGCAACTTGATGTCAGGAAAACCGCCGTCTCGCTTGCGCTCCCATAGCAACAGATCATCACACCAAATTTCAAAAGTGCCACCATGAGAAGGTACCAACGCCACCTCGCCAATATCTTCGCCAAAGGTAGAAAGCAGCTCTTGCGCATACCAACCGCTTCGCAGTAGCCACTGACATTGAGTGCAGTAGCGAATTTTTATACGTGACATCCCTGACCTCCCAGACAAATGAATATGGCATCCTATACGGATTAGTTTGCCAGTTTGAGCCACGCCGAGATAGTTGAGCGAAAGCTAATTGACAGAAAACCAACTGATAGAAAATCAATTGACAGAAAGCTAGTTGATAGAAAGCTAGTTGACCGCCAATAGTGGGTTAGGGCTAATTATCATGGAACAGAACGTCATTACCGCACAGGAGCCTCAATGAACCAACACGATGTATCGCAAACACGTTTGTATGAATGGTTAACGGGCGATGAAGATAGTCGAATGTGCGATGACATACCCGAAGAAGCGTGCAATGCGCAGCCACGTAACTTCTTTCTACACTTACTGGCCTCAATAGGTAACAAGCTAGCCGACGAGCTATCCAGTGCACGCTTGGTTTTACCATGGCTAATGGGAATTATTGGCGCGCCAGTATGGATGGTGGGCTTGCTGGTGCCTATTCGTGAAGCAGGTGCCTTGCTACCACAAGTTTTTGTGGCAGGCTTTATTCGCTTAAGACCTAAACGAAAATGGGTATGGGTAGCAGGAGCGCTCATCCAAGCGCTGGCGGCAGTAGCCCTCAGCGTACTTGCATTAACGGCCTCAGGCTCGATCGGCGGTGCGTGCGTGCTGGCAGCGCTAACGCTACTATCACTGGCACGCGGTTTATCCTCTATTGCCACCAAAGATGTCTTGGGTAAAACCATTGCCAAACGTCGTCGCGGCACATTAATGGGCTGGAGTGGCAGCCTGGCAGGCGGTGCTACGCTCTTAGCCGGTGGCGTCTTGATGCTGTTTGATGGCCAGCCCGGCAACATCGTCGTCGCAACGCTACTTGCCATTGCCGCCGTCAGTTGGTTAATCAATGCGTTATCAGCCGCCCGCATTGTGGAAATCCCTGGCGCCGTAGAGGGAGGCGAAAACAGCTGGGATAGTATTAAGCTGGGCTTATCGCTCCTAAGAAGTGACCGCACTTTTTTGTTTTTTAACCTGACTCGTGCGCTTCTGCTCTCAAGCGCCCTCGCCCTGCCCTACATCGCGCTGCTGGGGCAGAATCAAAGCGGCACCGACCTCAGCGGCTTGGGCATCATGATCGTCATTTCGGGGCTAGCGGCGATGGTCGCAAGCCCTGTTTGGGGAAAGCGTGCAGACAAATCAAGCCGAGGCGTAATGCGCGATGCGGCAACAGGCACCGCTATTTGCTGTTTTCTTGCTGCCAGCCTGGTCTGGTTTCCTGGAACCTGGACACAAAGTATTTGGCCCTATGCTGTCGTTTACGCACTACTGGTTATTGTTCACCATGGCGTACGTCTTGGCCGTAAAACCTACCTTGTCGACATGGCGAGCCAAGATAATCGCGCACTTTATGTAGCCCTCTCGAATACCCTAACCGGCATACTTATGCTCATGGTCGGTGGTTTAATCGGGGCGTTAGCCCAGTGGTTTGGTAGTGACATATTGCTCTTGGTGCTGTCGATAATCGCCATTGGCGCCATAC
This sequence comes from Vreelandella sulfidaeris, assembly GCF_042429665.1. Classification (GTDB taxonomy): domain Bacteria; phylum Pseudomonadota; class Gammaproteobacteria; order Pseudomonadales; family Halomonadaceae; genus Vreelandella. The sequence goes on from NZ_JBHMAC010000014.1 coordinate 10,592, forward strand.
TGTGCACTCGCCTATTACCTGAGGTGGAATAAACGAACAACTCACTAAGTCATTAGCGCTTAAGACCTGTAATGCGATGCTGGCCTGCGTTCACGATTGCAATGCGTGGCAACGCTCGCCATGATAGGTAAAAATAGCAGGGAGCAATCGACCCTTTGCTATTTCTGCCTGCCATAAGTAATTATAAATTCTGATTGTTCTCAGGCATTAGACGCCGTGAACGTCGGAAAGGACGGAGCTGCAAAGGAACCCTTGATGAAACGTTCACCCTTGATCAGTCCAGAACTGCTCGAACGCATTGTTGATGCATCGGAAGACGGTATTGTGGTCGCCGAACAGGAGGGGGATGAAAATATCCTCATCTACGTCAACAAAGGCTTTGAGCGCTTAACGGGCTATAGTGCGGATGAAATTCTGTATCGCGATTGCCGTTTTCTCCAGAATGAAGACCGCGACCAAGACGCGCTAGCCGCTATTCGAGATGCGCTTAAAGACGGCAGCCCTTCTCGCGAAATACTGCGTAATTATCGTAAAGACGGCAGCATGTTTTGGAATGAACTCTCTATTACCCCCGTCTACGATGAAGCGGACGAATTGATGTATTACATTGGCGTTCAAAAAGATGTGACTGAACGGGTAGAGGCACAGCTGGCGCTGGCTGAATTACAGCAGCAGCGAGAAAACAACTAAAAACCCAACTTTCTTGGGTTAAAAGAACATCAGGGCTTGAACTTCATCCCAACTGGCGTTATATAGCGGCAAGGCGCTTGTGAACTGCGCTAGGCGCTTCACGTAGCATTAACATGGTTAATGTAACCAGCATGTGAAAAGCGAGTGGAGCCGTTGTTACGCTGGTACGCCAGCTGGGTTGGAGGACATCACATGAGCCGTGATCCCCTAAATCGTGAAACCCTAAGTCATGAAACCTTAGGCAATGAAGTACTCGACTCAGATGAGTTCGACAGTTTAGATGCCGTCAATGACGACCATTACGGCAAAAGTAAACCAAGCAAAGCAGACAGCTTACGCGCACGTCGTCAAGTTGAAGCATGGCTAGAAGAGCGCAGGCTTCAGCGTGCCATTGAAGATGACTGGGACGAAGAAGAATAAGCGCTGAACGGCTTTGCTTTCTCAACGAATGGAAAGGCTTGGCTCGTCAACACCTCAAGTAGCCTAGCCTTTCCTGGCCCAGACCACTATCATCACTCTTAGTCGGTGGCCTGCTGCTGTCGCTTTTCTCCTTTCAACAACTTAACGGATTTCCATGGCGCAATACGTTTTCACCATGAACCGGGTTGGCAAAGTCGTGCCGCCCAAAAAGCAAATTCTCAAGGATATTTCGCTATCGTTTTTCCCTGGTGCCAAAATCGGCGTATTGGGGCTTAACGGTTCGGGTAAATCCACACTGCTGCGTATTATGGCCGGTGTCGATAAAGAGTTTGAAGGTGAAGCTCGTCCGATGCCCGGCATCAATATAGGCTACCTGCCGCAGGAGCCTGAGCTAGACGACGAGAAAAACGTCCGCGACACCGTCGAAGAAGCACTCGGGGCGATTAAACAAGCCCAAGAAAAATTAGACGCGGTGTACGCTGCCTACGCAGAGCCTGACGCTGATTTCGATGCCCTAGCGAGCGAACAAGCCCGGCTGGAAAATATTATCGAAGCGGCTGATGCACACAACCTTGAACGCAAGCTTGACGTAGCGGCCGAAGCGCTTCGCCTGCCCCCCTGGGAAGCCAAGGTAGGCAACTTGTCAGGTGGTGAGCGCCGCCGTGTTGCGCTTTGCCGCCTACTGCTTTCAAGCCCCGATATGTTGTTGCTGGATGAGCCGACCAACCACCTTGACGCAGAGTCGGTGGCTTGGCTTGAACGCTTCCTGCATGACTACAGTGGCACGGTAGTAGCTATTACCCACGACCGTTACTTCCTGGATAACGTGGCGGGTTGGATCCTTGAGCTAGACCGCGGTCAGGGTATTCCGTTTGAAGGTAATTACTCCCAATGGTTGGAGCAGAAAGACCAACGCTTGAACCAGGAAGCCAAGCAGGAAGCCTCTCGCCAAAAAGCCATTAAGCATGAGCTTGAGTGGGTGCGTAGCAATGCCAAGGGCCGCCAAGCGAAAAGCAAGGCACGCCTCAACCGCTTTGAAGAAATGCAGTCTGGCGATTTCCAAAAGCGTAATGAAACCAATGAGATTTATATTCCGCCTGGGCCACGCCTTGGCGATAAAGTCATTGAATTTCATAATGTCACCAAGCGATTCGATGACAAATTGCTTTATCAGGATCTGTCTTTCACGATTCCTCCCGGTGCCATTGTCGGTATTGTGGGCGGCAACGGGGCCGGTAAATCTACCCTTTTCCAGCTTGTTACCGGCAAGCAACAACCCGATGCTGGTGAAGTGGTCATTGGCGACACTGTCGACATCGCTTATGTTGAACAGCTTCGTGATGGTCTAGATGATAAGCAGACCGTCTGGGAAGCTGTCTCGGATGGTCAGGATATCCTCAACATCAACGGCTATGAAGTATCCTCACGTGCCTATGTGGGACGCTTCAACTTTAAAGGCAACGACCAGCAAAAGCGTTTAGCAGAACTTTCCGGTGGTGAACGCGGCCGTTTGCAGTTGGCTCAAACGCTCAAGCAAGGCGCTAACGTACTGCTGCTCGATGAGCCTTCAAACGACCTGGATATTGAAACACTGCGGGCACTGGAAGAAGCGTTGCTGGCATTTCCAGGCTGCGCCATGGTGATCTCTCATGATCGCTGGTTCCTGGATCGTATCGCCACGCACATTATGGCGTTCGAGGGAGACTCTGAAGTCATCTTATTTGAAGGCAACTACGCAGAATACGAAGAAGACCATAAAAAGCGAGTGGGTAGCGATACACCCAAGCGAATGAAATATAAGCGTATTGACGCTTAACAGACGCGATCCATCTGGTCATTAAAAGCCCCGCGTCGCGGGGCTTTTTTTATGGCTAACACGCTCTATCTACAAGAACTAGCTAAAAGCTCTATCTACAGACAAACGCTACCGCGTACGTGGCCTAACGGCGACGACCGGTAAATAGTGAAACAATAAAAAGCACCAGAAAGAGAACGGACAAAATTTCCGCGATTGCGGATGCGGCTCCAGCCATGTCGAAAAACCCGATCACTCCCGCTATTATCGAGATGATTAAAAATAGCACCGAATTGCCTAGCATGGCTTTATCCTTCCCTGGTGACAGCACGCATTCCTATTGCTTAACCTCGCATGCGCCTATCCTGTAACGCGGCGAGCACTGCTATAAAAAACAATTAACATCAAAGGTGATAAACGCTTTTCGTCATCACTTTATACGCCAGCCCCATGCTCCATTTAATCGGCGCTGGAAAGCGAACTCCCCCAGCCTCTATGGCAAGCTGAGCGTGATGCGCTTCATCGATAGCCATTTGGCGAAGTATCGCGCGCGAGCGGTTGTCCCCAACAGGTAGCGACGCCTGATGCTCATCAATCTGCTTACCTAGTTGCTCCTCCGTTGCCGCTAACACCCCTAAACTTATGCGATCACTGATAGCACCTGTTGCTGCGCCAATGCTAAACGATGCCACGTAAAACAGTGGATTTAGGCAACTTGATCGGCTTCGCAGTTGTACAAGCCGCTCATCACACCAGGCAAGATGATCCGCCTCCTCAAGCGCCGACAGCTCCATCTGCTTACGTGCATGGGGAAGTTTCGCGGTCACCCCCTGCCCTTGGTACATTGCTTGAACACATACTTCACCGGTATGATTAACGCGCATGACACCCGCTGAATGACGGCGCTCGTAGTCATCGAGCGCGCCATCGACAGTGGTGTCTGCAGGGTTGGTGCGCTGCGAAGCAGCAGCGTGCGGCATCAACGTTCGCAAAACGGTATCAAACTGATGAATAAGGCGATCTGAACGGCTCTGTTGACGATCCATGACAACACTCCATTGCGTTAGAAAGGCAGTCTGCAGACGTTAGCCGGCTGGCCAGGTAAATACCCGCCCGCCCATTAAATGCATATGGATATGGTAGACCGTTTGCCCGCCCATTTCGTTGCAGTTCATCACCACACGATAGCCGTCTTCGGCAAAGCCCTGCTCACGGGCAAGCTTGGCAGCGGTAAACTGTAAACGCCCTACCGTGGCAAGGTCAGCCTCATCAATATCATTAAGCGTCGCGATGTGCTTTTTGGGCACTATCAATTGATGCGTTGGGGCTTGGGGACCAATATCATTAAATGCCAATACATGCTCATCTTCATAAACAATATCAGCGGGGATTTCCCGGTTAATGATTTTGCAAAATAAACACTCCATACCACTCTCCTTGTTTTGAAACTCAGCGATTAACGAAAGCGTCGCTGTGCCAACAGATGACGCACTAGCGGGGCTAGAATCAGCTCCATGGCTAATGACATTCGCGCACCAGGCACGACCAGGGTATGCGGGCGCGTAATAAAGGAATCTTTTATCATCGCCAACAGCCAAGGAAAGTCGACGGTCGAAGGGTCTCTAAAACGAATAACCACGAATGACTCAGCATCCGTGGGAATATCCTGCACTTCAAAAGGGTTGGAAGTATCGACCGTCGGCACCCGCTGAAAATTGATATGAGTGCGCGAAAACTGAGGCTGAATATAGCGCACGTAATCGTCCATGCGGCCCAGAATAGTGTCAATGACCGCTTCCTGTGAGTAGCCCCGTAACTTGGTGTCACGATCGATTTTTTGAATCCACTCAAGGTTCATGGTCGGTGCTACGCCAACCAGCAGATCTACATGGCGGGCTATATCGTACTCTTCCGTTACTAACCCGCCGTGCAATCCTTCATAAAAGAGTAAATCCGTACCACAAGGCAGCGACTGCCATTCAGTAAAGGTGCCTACTTGATAGCCAGCTTCAATTTTCTGCTTATCTTCGGCGTGAATATAGTGTCGAAAGGTACCCGAACCATGTTCACCATATTCACCAAACAGCCCTTCCAGCCGATCCAGCAAGTTAGCTTCAACGGCAAAATGAGAGAGCTCATTTTTACGTTCCGGCTCCTCGCGGAAGATGCGATGAAGATCCTCACGGGTATAACGGTGAAAGGCATCACCATCAACCACGGCGGCATGTACATCTTCACGCAAAAACATACGCTCAAAGCTGCGCCGAACTGTGGTCGTACCAGCACCGGAAGAACCGGTAACCGCTATAATCGGATACTCCCGTGACATTAGCCACTCCTCGCATGGGCAAGTACCTGTTTAACCTGCTCAGGCACGTCGACAGGCCGTCCTGTGGCGAGATCAATCAGTAGCTGGTTAACTCGTGCAGTCGCCACTACCTCTTGACTCTCCGCTTGGTAAATACGCTGGTAAACGGTTAACGCTTTTCCTTGCGGCTCAGGTACTGCGGTGGCGATGATTAACGCATCGGGCCAACGCGCTTCACGCTGATACTGCACGGCAAGATCGGCGACGACCGAAGGATAGCCCTGCATGTCCCACTCAGGCAGATCAAGTGCCGCAAACGCTTGAATGCGCGCCTCATGCAGCAATGAAACCAGCGCGTCATGCCCCAAGTGGCGTCCATAGTTCATATCGGTTACCCGCACCGTCAAAGGGTGACGATGAATAACCGCGTCAGCGGGAAAGTCCAGCTTGATACGTTCCATGCCTGTTTCCTCCTGAGAATTAATACGGGCTACCATTCAGTAGTTGGATGCGGCGATTACTGGCTCCCTTCACGGGCAATAGCGCGAAAAGCGATATCACGCCGATACTCGGCACCTTCCCAGCGAATGGCATTGACCCCTTGATACGCCTTTTGCTGCGCCTCCGATACGCTATCGCCCAACGCCGTTACACAGAGCACGCGACCACCAGAGGTAGTGACCGCCTGTTGATCACTCAGTGACGTACCGGCATGAAACACTTTGCATCCTGCTTGCTCAGCCTGCGCCAAGCCATGAATCGCATCACCTTTACGGTAGCTGCCTGGATAACCACCCGCCGCCATCACCACACCCACCGACGCGCGAGCATCCCATTCACAGCGATGCCCTGCCAGCTCGCCCTTGGCGCCCGCCAAACAGAGTTCAGCGAAGTCAGAGAGTAAGCGCAGCATAATGGGCTGGGTTTCCGGGTCGCCAAAACGGCAGTTGTACTCAATAACGCGAGGGTTACCGGCCGCATCAATCATCAAGCCTGCGTATAAGAACCCCGAATAAGCATTCCCTTCAGCAGCCATGCCGCGCACGGTTGGCAGAATGACCTGCTCCATAATGCGCGCATCGACTTCTGGGGTTACCACCGGCGCAGGAGAGTAAGCTCCCATGCCACCAGTATTAGGCCCCGTATCACCATCATAGGCGCGCTTGTGATCTTGGCTAGTCGCCATCGGCACGACATTTTCGCCGTCCACCATGACAATAAAGCTAGCCTCTTCGCCTTCCAAAAACTCTTCAATAACCACGCGAGCACCCGCATCGCCAAACGTGTTGGCTTCCAGCATGTCGCGAATGGCAGCCTCCGCCTCAGCCTCGCTCAGCGCTACGATAACGCCTTTACCTGCCGCCAACCCATCGGCTTTGATAACAATCGGGGCGCCCATTTTACGCAGGTAGGCAAGGGCCGAATCGACCTCTGTAAACGTTTGATAGTCAGCGGAAGGAATATCATGGCGCGCCAAAAAATCTTTGGTAAACGATTTAGAGCCTTCGAGTTGGGCAGCTGCCTGAGTAGGCCCAAAAATGGTTAGCCCAGCCGCTTGAAAACGGTCAACCACGCCAGTTACCAAAGGGGCTTCCGGGCCTACCACGGTTAACCCGATATGCTCCTCTTGAGCAAACGCGACTAGACGCTCCAGATCCGTGGCCTCGATAGCCACATTGGTCAGCTTTGCTTCTGTCGCGGTTCCAGCATTACCGGGAGCAACAAACACCTGCTCAACCTGGTTAGATTGCGCCAATTTCCAAGCCAGGGCGTGCTCACGGCCACCGCCACCTATCATCAAAACCTTCATGTGCATCCTTCTCGAACGGGAGAGCGTATATCATTGGCATTATGCCACAGCGCAGAAGCCAGCGGGGTCAGGAGGAGGGTTTACTATCATCGCGGTTATCACTTCCATCCTCAGGCTGCTCCGTCTCGCTCGCCTCGTCAGCCTGGCCGGGCTGATTCAGGGTTTTCTGCCAAAAGCGCATGTTCTCCTCGGCCAGCTCGCGCATGAACTCTAAAGGCGTATTGCGCATTGCCTGCTTCCACTGGCTTTGCAACCGTTTTTGCTGCTCAAGCATCAGTTGCGTGCCCTGCTCAAGATAACGCGACAGCGGCAGTGGAGAGGTCATGTCATAAACACGAATTAATTGCGCCAGCAGATCGTTAGAAAAAACTTCCGCCTCACTGTCGGCTTGTTCCTGCTCAATAATGATAGAAAGCAGAATAGTGCGCGTCAGGTCTTCTCCACTCTTGGCATCTTCAACCCGAAATGGCTCTTCTTCGATGATTAAATGACGCAGGTCTTCCAGCGTTACATAGCGACTTTGCTGCGTATCATACAACCTGCGATTGGCATATTTGCGAATCACGCGCACGATGCATCTCCTTAAACACGATAGGGGCTTTTGCCCCCGTTACTGGTATTGTGCCTGCACCACGCGCCCATGCAAGCCACCTTGCTATATTAGATAAGCGCACTGAGCCTGTTCTGTGACTAATAGACCTTGATATGAATCTGATTCTACTCGATCCGAATGACCTCACCGACGATGGTCATATCTGCATTACCGATCCACGCCGACTCACCCATTTACGTGACGTTCATCGCTCGGCCCCAGGCGACCTTCTCACCGTGGGCGTGACCAACGGTGCCATGGGCAAGGCGATGCTAAAAGACATCACCTCCGAGCGCGCTTATTTTAAACTGGAAAGCCTTGATGAGGCGCCTCCTCCGCCGCTACCGGTGCATTTGGTACTAGCCCTTCCCCGCCCCAGGATGCTGGCGCGTACGTTGGAGCACGTCACCGCACTGGGTGTAAAAGAGATAACGCTGTTACATACCAAACGGGTCGAAAAGAGCTACTGGCAATCGCCCGAGCTACGGGCCGATAAAATTCATCAACACTTGGTACTAGGGTTAGAGCAAGCGCGCGATACTCAGCTACCGACGGTAACGCTAAGTAAAGGGTTTCGCCCTTTTCTTGACCAACAGCTGCCGGATTTGCTGAGCCAACGTCGCGGATTGGTCGCCCACCCTGGCATGCCCAACCCCTGCCCGCGCGATATTGCCGTCCCTACCTTGCTGTTAGTAGGTCCAGAGGGAGGCTTCATCCCATGGGAAGTTGATCAACTGCTTGCGGCAGGCTGCGAAGGAATGCATCTTGGTCCGCGCATTTTACGCGTGGAAACAGCCGTGACTGCGCTACTGTCACGGCTGTTTTAAGCGTGGATTAAGACTGGTTATCTTCGGGGTCATTGGGAACAACGTCTGCGTTTTTCCCACAATCAGGCGTTTGTAAAAACGTCTCTCGCACATCCAATAAGCCTAGATGGCTAATGGTGCGACGACCTAATAACAACGGGTAGTTCATCTCTTCGCGATCGCGCAGACTGAACTGCTCTTCGTAGATGGTATTACCCATACAGACTTCCAGCAGTACCACCGGGCGCTCGTCACGCCCTCCTGCCCCACGCACGGCTAGCTCACGATAAAGGGGACGCTCTATTTGATCGCTAAACACTTCTCCGCTGGCCTGATCTTCAAGCTTCAGCCGAAAACGCACCCACTCTTCATCATCCTGCTCAAACATCTCAATATCACGAGCATCCAGCGAAGAGGTTAATGCACCGCTATCGAGTTTGGCTTTAACTTCGATATTCCATGGTTCAAGCGTTGCTTTTTCAACCCATCCAAATACATCTTTATCATCAGCCAAAACAATTGGGGTCGACAGTAACGCACCTATTACTACCATACCGCTCAATAAACGTTTGCCCTTCAATTGCATTACATCATCCTTGGTGAAATCAAAAAGTAACCGATCAACGCTTGTTAGTCGGAACGCTTACGTAACTGCTCAAGTAACGCCTGAGTTGCAAAACCGTCGGGGGTCAAGCCCTGGTCGCGCTGAAAATTTCTTAGCCCTTGTCGCGTATTGGGGCCCATCACACCATCAGCACCGCCGACCGAATAACCCGCTCGATTTAGCTCCCGCTGAAGCGCTTGGATATCATCCCGGGTGAGCGCGGCTTGATCGCGAGGCCAAGCATGCTGAATCCCCTCTCGTCCCGCAATCGCATCACCCAGTGTCGCCACCGCCAAGGCATAACTGGTGGCATTGTTGTAACGCAGAATTGCGCGGAAATTGGCACCGACTATAAAAGCGGGCCCATTAGCCCCTGCCGGGACCACAATGGCGGCGCTATCAAACGACGGCAACTCACCCTGCTGGGCTTGCACACCTTGACGGCTCCATTCAGCGCTGCTGCGTCGCTCGGTCTGCGCATAATCAAAACCTTCGGGCAAGCGCACCTCGACACCCCAAGGTTGACCCGGTTGCCATCCTGCCTGGTTAAGATAGTTAGCGGTGGATGCCATCACATCAGGGATGCTGCCCCAAATGTCGCGCCGACCATCACCATCACCGTCCACCGCATAGGCTTCAAAGCTGCTGGGAATAAACTGAGTGTGACCCATGGCGCCAGCCCACGAACCTTTCATTTGATCGGCGGCAATATCGCCCTCATCAATAATACGCAGTGCAGCAAGCAGCTCACCACGGGCAAAGTCGCGGCGCCGACCATCGTAAGCCAGCGTGGCAAGGGACTCCAGGGTTGAAAAATCACCAAAGTTACTGCCGTAATTACTCTCGATACCCCAGATAGCAACGATAATTTCAGCCGGCACACCAAAGCGTTGCTGCATTTCTAATGCCGTTTGGCGATGCTCAGCGAGTGTTTCCCGTCCGGTGCTGATACGCGTGGAGGAAACAGCGGTATCCAGATATTCCCAAATAGATCGAACAAATTCAGGTTGGTAACGATCGAGTTCAATGACACGCTCGCGATAGCGAACGCCATCCAGGGCATTACTTAACGTTGCTTCGCTAATACCCTGGCCCGCCGCATATTGGCGAAAATCACCCAGCCATTGTTGAAAGCTAGCGGTGCTGACATCCTTAGCCGCGCGTGAGTCCACTTCGGACATTAGCTGAGGGTTAGCCAGCGCGACACTTCCCACAAGAGGAGAGCTAAGCGCTGCGAATAATGACGCACAGAGTAAAAAGCGGCGACGCCGCCCAGCAGAGTAAGTAAAAGACATTAGTGTATCCTCAGGCAGTCCTTGGCATGCCGGGGATGATGGCCTAGAAATATCCTGGTTACCAGTCTTCTCAATTAGTTCGAGTACGACATTTACTTTGCAGCGCTGATCTTTTTGTGCGGCTCGCCGGTGTGGTCTGCTTTATCTAACGGAATCAGCCACCGTTCCCACTGCTCGGGTTCAACGCAAGGGGCCGTAAATGTCATCGGCGCTGCACGCCACGGCTGGTGACGCTCTAACCCCGTCGGCAGCTTTTCAAGCTTGGTTAACCAGTGCGCAACATAGAGTCCCCGCGGATCGTAATGACCTGCCTGCTTTAACACATTGAAGTAGCGATCCTGGCGCGGGTCGCGGCCCACGCCTGAAATATAGCGCCAGTTTCCCCAGTTACTGGCCACGTCATAATCGATGAGACAGTGTTCAAACCACAACGCCCCCAAGCGCCAATCAACGTTTAAATCTTTGACCAAAAAACTAGCCACATTTTGCCGAGCCCGGTTAGAGAGCCACCCGGTAAGGCGCAGTTCAGTCATCGCTGCATCAATAAACGGTAACCCAGTGGCAGCGTTACGCCACGCATCGAATGCCGAACATGGCGTAACGGGCTGGCGAGAACCAAACATCTCAGCGCCCTCTTGTTGGGCAACCTTGATAAAGTACTCTCGCCAAAGTAGCTCAAACGTAATCCAGTAGCTCGACTCTGTGCTGCCGTTTTCAGCCTCCCACGCCTTCACCGCATCGTTCACTTGACGAGCCGAGAGACAGCCAGAGGCAAGCCAGGGTGAAACTCGGGTAGAAAAATTGGCACCGAGCAGACTGTTGCGCGTTTTTTTGTATGACTCGCCTCCCCGTTGACGCCACAAATACTCATGCAGACGTGCGTGCCCTGCAGTCTCTCCCCCTTTATAGGCAAAGCTTTGTCGTCTATCAGGTTGCCAGCGGGCGCTTTGTTCGCATACCGCTTTTAGAGGAGGAAACCCTCTTGGTGCGTCTGGCCAGGCAGGCAGCGTTACCGGGGCGCTTCGTGCGGCGGGAATGATGCATGTTTCTTCAACGCTACGCCTAAAGGCAGAAAAACTGCCAGGCAGCGCCTCTCGCGCAAACGGTAAGGCGTGCGCGTCGAAGAGCTGTCCACTCTCCATGCAATCAAGCATGGTGTCAGGAGGGAGTGCGCTTGCCACCTGCTGAATATGCGCCCGTTCATCAACCCCTGCATGGTTAGCAACCCGCACTTGCCGTGCATTAAGTGAACACGCAAGTTCAATGACGACATCACTTGGCTTGCCAATACGAACCAGTAAGTCACTACCGCGTTGTAACAGTTCACCACGCAACTCCATTAGGCTCTGCCACAAAAAGATTAGCCGTGCGGGCCCCATGCGTGGAGTCGACTCCCCTTCAAGGAAAGGCTCAAACCACTGCTCGTCAACGACATAAAGACACAACAGATAAGTAGGCGGAAACGCAAAGTGTAAAAGGGGATTATCAGCAACGCGCAGGTCATTCTGCAGCCAAACAATATCAGTCGTGCTATTCATGCTCACTCCTCCTAGGGGTGCGGTGATGCTCAGCACCGTCCTGCTAAGGACGTTGGCGACTAAGGTCTTTTAGCGACAGGGCGTTAGGAGTCTCGAGCCAACCGCTTCGCATCACGACGACAGCGCTCACTGCAGTAGCGAACCTCGTTCCACCCATTTCTTTCGCCAAGTAAAAAACCGTAGGCATTGCTCACACTTCTTGTGTGGCAGGTGTTGTTTGCGTCGCATAGCCATGTTGGATCACATCTTGACGTCACACTCAATAAAACATGAACACATTATCACTCTGCGTATAACTTCTGTACACAATAATTTGACTGGCGATATTTAATAACCACCGGGCCAATAACACGGCTGATAACCGCCAGATATGAAAAAGCCACCCGTAGGTGGCTAGTGATGAGCAAAGAGCGTTAATCAGGATCGCTTTCCCGCGGCTGTCGCTTGGCGTTTTCCTGGGTTTCCCGGCCACTCTTCAATGCATGGGTTAAAGGGTCGTAATTAGGGCGCAACTCATCCTTTACCGTGCCACTCCATAGCTTGGAGCCTACAAAGTACCCTGCACGGCCAATAACGTGGGCTGCCACGGGTGCGGTCATCAGGATAAACACAATGATCGCAAACGAACGCGCCACAATACCGACTTCAGCAAAGTGCATGGCCGTTGCCAGCATGACTAAAATGACGCCTAGTGCAGCGGCTTTGGTGGTGGCATGCATACGCGTCAATAGATCAGGTAAACGCAGCAGGCCTACCGAGGCAAGCAGCATAAATAACGCGCTGCCTATCAGTAGCGTGCCCTTTATGAAATCAATCATCTCGCGGGCCTCCTCTTTCCAAAAAGCGCGCAAAGGCAATTGCCGCCAAGAACCCCATCAAAGCGATGACGATGGCGGCATCCAGAAAACTAGCAACGTCAGACTTGATCGCGTAAACCCCGACTAACCCCACCACAATGGTAGAAAACAACTCCAGTGCTACAACACGGTCAGGCAGACTAGGGCCACGCACAACACGTACAAAGGTGAGCATGAGCGCCAGACTCATGATCGTCTGGCTGATGAGAATAACGGTATCCATTAGCGAAACAGCTCCAGGGCCCGGTGCTCCATCTCTTTTAAGTTGCGCCGCAGCTCCTCTTCGTTATCGAGAAACATTGCATGGATATACAAGACTTTGCGGTCATCAGACACATCCAGGCTTAACGTGCCGGGTGTTAACGATATCAAATTAGCCACCATGGTAATTTCTATCTCGGTACGGGCGGACAGCGGCATGGCGATAACCCCAGGCTTCATGTGCCATGGCGGCGTTACGATATCGAAAGCAACGCGTAAGTTGGCTTGAATTAACTCTTTCACAAAGAAACCGATAAAGGCGATAAACCGCGGGATACGGGCGGGGTAGCCTTTCAGGGAGTCGAGCTGAGGCTCAATCAACACCAGTGTGATATAGCCAAATATCAAGCCAACAAGCAGATTTAATCCGGTAAAGTCACCGCTTAACAATACCCACGCGAGCCCTAACAGCAGGTTCCAAATGGCACCGGTCATGGCACTTCCTCCTCGGCACCCGCCTCGCGGTCTTCTTCTACCACTGCAGACGTTTCCAGTAAGGCGTCATCGGCACTCGCCGAGGCTCCCAGTACAGCTTCGATATAGCCGGTAGGCTCAAACAGCTGGTCACCAATGCCGGTCATTACCCACATGATCGGCTCTGCAAAAACCCCAATAAGCAGTGACGAAAGTGCCAAGACCATGACCGGCAAATACATCATCCATAGACTGGGCTTTAACAACCGTCCATCGTCTCCCACTGGCGTCGCGGTTTCCGGCACGACATTATCGTCGGGCAGCGATTTCCAAAAAACTTCATTCCAAATTTTTACCATGGAATAAAGCGTCATCAGCCCCACCGCCAAGGCGATACCGGTAGCTACGTAGGCCTCAACCTCTAACCCCGCACGCACAATAACAAACTTGGCAAAGAAGCCTGACAGCGGAGGTACCCCCGCCAATGAAAAAGCAGACAGGAAAAATGCGACCGCAAGCCAAGGCCGCTCACGATATAACCCACCCATTTTTTTAAGTTGATAAGTCCCTTGCAACCGATGGGTAATACCGCTAATTAAGAAAAGATTGGTCTTTACTACCATATTGTGCACGATCGCGAAGACACCACCGGCAATCGCCAGAGGCGTGTATAGCGCCAAGCCTAAGATCATATAGCCAATTTGGCTGACAATATGAAACGACAGAATGCGTCTGAATTCGTACTGGGCGGCCGCACCTAACACCCCTGTGACCATTGTGAACACGGCTCCCCACAGGATAATGTCCTGAAGGTAACCCATGGTTTGATCGAAGATTAAGGTAAAAACACGGAACATCGCATAAACGCCCACTTTGGTAAGCAGACCGGCAAACAAAGCCGACACGGCGACAGGAGGCGTGTGGTAAGAGGCAGGCAACCAAAAGAACAACGGAAAAGCGGCAGCTTTGATACCAAAAGCCACCAGGAACATAATGGCCAACACTTCGACCATCCCCGCATGCTCCGCTTGCTCCATGCGCTGTGCAATGTCCGCCATGTTGAGCGTACCGACCATCCCGTAAAGTAGCCCCACCGCCGTCAAAAAGATGACCGATGCCAACAGGTTCAAGGTGACGTACTTAATGGCCCCTTCCATTTGGGCGCGCTCGCCACCCAAAATAAGCAGCGCAAACGAGGCCACCAGCATTACCTCAAACCATACGTAGAGGTTAAAAATATCGCCGGTCAAAAACGCGCCCATCACCCCCGCCAGCAATAAGTGCATTAAGGGATAATAACCAAACTTCTCATGGCCACGACCCGTTGTTGCTAGCGAATAGATCCCCATCGCCAAACCGATGATCGCCGTCATTAGCACCATCACAGCACTTAGCAGGTCAGCAATTAAGGTAATGCCAAAGGGAGCAGGCCAACTGCCCATCTGCATGGTCACATAGCCGTCTGATAAGGTGGCGACAAACAGCCATAGGCTCACCAGCAGTAGCGCCGCATTACCAACGACCGCTACAAAACGCTGCATTGGACGAGAACGCCAAAACAATAAAGAAATCGCCCCTGATAATAAGGGCAGCAGGACGGGCAGCGCGACTTCAGGCCTCACGTGTCGGTATCCTTCATTTTATCAAGGTCATCGGCCTTCACCACTTCGTAAGCACGACGGATCAATACCACCGCAAAGGCAAGCACCCCAAAGGCAATCACAATAGCGGTGAGGACCACTGCCTGGGGCAAAGGGTCAGCAACACCGCTTGGCGGCTGCATCATGCCCTCGGCAATCAGCGGCGGAGCGCCCCGTGTCATACCTGCCGTGGTAAAAATCAACAAATTGGCGGCGTTAGAGAGCAACATCAAGCCAATCACTAGTTTGACAATAGAGCGACGCAACATCATAAAAATGGCGGTCGCATACAGTAGGCCGATGGCCAGTGCCATTAAGGGTTCCATGCCAAGCCTCCCGTCGTTAACTTAGGGTTCATCCTTATCGACCTCCATAAGCGTCATCACCATGCCGGTGACGGCTCCCAGCACGGCAAAATACACACCAATATCAAAAATTAGTGGAGTGGATGCCTTGAAATCGATAACGGGAATCGTCCACCACTGGGCGGTCAAAAATGGCTGATCCATAAACCAGGCGGGAACTACTGAGATCATTCCCAGCAGCAGACCGATGCCGATCAAATCACGCGGATCAACCATGCGCAGAACCTGCTTGGTCGCGCTAACGCCAAAGGCGAACAAATAGAGCGTAAACGCCCCTGCTGCCACTAGACCGGCAATAAATCCACCGCCGGGTTCGTCGTGCCCCCTCAGTAGCAGAAAGACTGAAAAGAGCAGTTGCAAGGGCATTAAAAAGCGCGCGGCTGTATTTAAAATAATTGTGCCTGACTTAACCATTATTAGGCTCCTTAGGCGCCAGCTGATCGCTTTCCTTATTTTTACCCGGGCTACTCTCTTCGGCCGGCACTTCACCATGCCGCAGCTTCAGCATGGCGATAACGCCAATCGCCGCGAGCGCCAGCACGAACATTTCACCCAAGGTATCTAATGCTCTGTAATCCACCAAAATGACGTTAACGATATTACGACCGTGAGCGAGTGGCGCACTGTTCTCCACCATATAGGTAGAAATAGGCTCAAACTGCTGAATGCTCCATGAGGTCATAATCAGCAAGCAGATCAAAATGCCCATCATGGCGGCCACTAAGCCATCGCGTATACGTTCAAGGCTGGTGGATAGATTTGAAAAACGGGGCAACCGGAACAGCACCAACACCAGTAAGATAACCGTCAAGGTTTCCACCAGCAGCTGCGTAATCGCTAGGTCGGGCGCACTGAATAAAATAAAAATCAATGCAATTGAAAAGCCCATTAAGCCGACAGACACCACGGCCCCCAGGCGTGATCGAGTCGTCGTTGCGAATAACGCCCCCATCACCATGGTTCCCGCGACAACGACTTCATGAAAACGAACATCTAGGTCAAAGGCCAGCACGGGTGAGTGGCGCAGCAATATTGAATTACCAATCAGCACGATAAGCGTTGTCAGCATTACCAGAATGTAGTTCCGCATATAGCCATTCTGCAGCAGCCGTGTTTGCCATTCAGCAACGTGAACAATGCCATTCATCATGCTTTCATATCCCGCCTCAGGGCCATGACGCATGACAGGTGCTAAAACAGCCAGTTTGGCACGCGCGCGGTCCCAAAACTTAAATAATATAAACCCTAAACCCACCCCTATAATGGACATCACTAACGCGACATTGAACCCGTACCAAAGCGATAGCGACACCTCAATGGCTTGGCCCGAGATAGCCGTAGCGGCTGACGTGAGCAACGCATTGGCGCCTAGCGTGGCAGGCATCAGTCCTAATAGTAACGACCCCAGCGCGAGCAACGAAGGACCTACCAACATGCTGGGTGGCGCTTCATGTGGCACAAGCGGGGTATGAAGGCGTTTTCCATAAAAGGGCCGTAGCGCGATAATAAATGCCACCGCAATCGTTAAAACGGAAGCCGCGAAGGTGAACACTACCAGCAGGGGTTGAAAACGTCCGGCGCCCAGCACCGACTCAAGCAACAGTTCTTTACCGATAAAACCAACGAGCGGTGGCACACCGGCAAGAGACAGCGCAGCGACCAGCGCGATAGTAGCGGTGTAGGGCATCACTGAGCGCAGCCCACCCATATGGGTGACATCCTTCGTGCCGGTTTCATGATCAAGAATGCCCGCAACCATAAATAGCGCGCCTTTATACAACGAGTGCGCCAACAGAAAAGTAACAAACGCGGTCATGGCATATTCACTGCCAATCCCTAACAGCATCGTCAACGTACCCAGCGCCATAATGGTCGAGTAGGCGAGCAGTTTTTTGATGTGGGTATGATGAATCGCCAAGAAGGCGCCGACGAGCATGGTGGTCGCCCCGACCACCGACAGAATGCCAATCCATAACGCCGTGCCCCCTAGTTCCGGGTGCAAGCGTGCCAAGAGATAGATGCCCGCTTTTACCATGGTGGCAGAGTGCAGGTAGGCCGAGACTGGCGTCGGCGCAGCCATGGCATTGGGTAACCAGAAATGGAACGGGAACTGCGCTGACTTTGTAAACGCCCCCAGCAAAAGACAAATCAACATTGGCGTGTAGAGGGCGTGTTCGCGTAAATCGGCTTCCTGATTCAGGATGTCTGCCAATGACCAGCTACCGCTCGCCATGCCCAGTAACACTAACCCCGCCATTAATGCCAACCCACCGGCCACGGTGACGAATAGCCCCTGCCGCGCGGATTTACGCGCATTGATATCAGCGTGATTAAAACCAATCAATAAATAAGAGGTAATGCTGGTCAGTTCCCAAAAGACAAACAGCGTAAGAAGACCGTCGGCCAGCACAAGACCCAGCATCGCTACCATAAAGGCGACTAAGGCGAGATGGAAACGGGCGATATCTGGATGATCTTTTAGATATCCGCCGGCATACACCAGCACACAAGCCCCCATCACCGTGATCAACAAACCAAAGAGAAGTGACAAGCCATCCAGCAAAAATGTCAGGCTGATGCCTAAGGAAGGCACCCACTGCCATGTGAGCAGCAGGCTGCCATGCTCAATAACGTCGGGAATTTGAAACGCAAGCCAAGCGGCGAGCCCTGCCGGAAACAGCGCCAATACCAGGCTGGTACGCTGACCAAGCCAGCGGTTGAGTAACGGCGAAAACGCCGCCAGCACAAAGCCCATTAACACGCATAGTTGTATCAAGCGAAACCTCCTTAATAACGAAAGGCTCACCATTAAAACAGTGGCTAAAGCCTAGGCATCGTGCCTGGTCACTGGCATCCCAGCGTTGAAATAATGTGATTCGAAAGCGGTATACCTTATAACAGGATGTTATGACTGACCAGTTAAACCCGAAATGAAAACAGCCACTCGGCGATAATACACGCTTGAGTGGCTGTTATTCGATCAACACTAACAAAGCACTTGTTAACGCTTAAACACTCGATAACCACCCGGCCAATTCATTATTAATGACCTGTAATAAAGCTTCAATGTGATCATCACGATCATTCAAGCAAGGAATATAACTGAACGTTTCGCCCCCTGCTTCCATAAAGCTGTCACGAATCTCTTCTTCAATTTCTTCAAGTGTTTCGACACAGTCAGATGAAAAGGCAGGCGACATTATCGCAATATGTTTATGTCCCTGCTCAGCAAGCTCCGCCACATGTTTGACGGTTTGCGGACCCACCCATTTTTCGGGACCAAACTGTGATTGAAAAGCGGTATCGACTTCTTCTTTACTAAAGCCAAGTTTCTCGCGCAAAAGCCGCGTGGTTTTCTGGCATTGGCAATGATAGGGGTCCCCTTCCATCAAATAGCGCTCGGGAACACCATGGTAGCTGGTGACCAGCTTGGTGGGCCGAGTCGGCAAGCCCTCGTAGGCTTCCTGTACCGAATTCGCCAATGCCTGGATGTAAGCGGGTTGATCAAAATAGGCAGGTACCGTGCGAATGTAAGGCTGCCACTTCATCTTCATTAACGTGCGAAAGGCATGATCATTGGCGGTTGCAGTCGTTGGAGAACCGTATTGCGGGTAAAGCGGGAAAAATACAATACGCTCACAGCCCTTCTCTTTTAAACGCGTCAGCACGCTTTCCGTTGAGGGATTGCCGTAGCGCATACAGAAATCCACTTCGACATCATCGCCATAAAGTGCCTTCAAGCGTGCGGTCATTTTTTCAGTTTGAGCGCGAGTTGTGGTGAGTAGCGGACTTTCATTTTTCTCGTTATTCCAGATACTCCGATACGCCTTGCCTGACGAAAACGGTCGCTTGGTCAAAATAATCAGCTGTAGCAATGGCTGCCATTTCCATCCGGCATAGTCGACCACGCGCTTGTCGGAAAGAAATTCATTTAAGTAACGACGCATTGACCAATAGTCAGTGGCATCCGGGGTCCCCAGGTTTGCCAACACCACGCCCACCTTCGCACGCGGAACCGGCGGGTGATTGCTGGGTGCATGGGCTAAGCGGCCCTCGCCCGGTTGATCCTTGACGACATTCTCGGTCATTACACTTGCTCCTGGAAAATAACGATGTCATTCAATGCATCTCACAATTTAATGAAATGCTAACACTTTTCTGCAAAACGGCGGCATAAAGTTATACTATCGACATCATTTGTATAACTACAGTTGTATAACTACAGGCCAATGTATGTCTAAGCCCCTGCTACTCGTTCTCGGCGACCAGCTCACCATGTCGCTAGCAACGCTCAAAGACGCGCCGGAGACGTCGATAGTGGCCCTGTGCGAAGTGGCCGATGAGGCATGTTACGTCCCCCATCATATACATAAAATTGGTTTGTTTTTGGCAGCCATGCGTCACTTTGCCCAGGCCCTCCGTGAGAAAGGCTTTCAAGTACACTACAGCGCTCTGGATGATGCCGATAACACCCACACTCTCATTGATGAGGCTGAGCGCATCGCCCACCTCAATGGCTGCGATGAAATATGGGTGACGCGACCAGGGGAATGGAGACTGTGGGAGGCGATGCAAAAGCGCGCTCATCGAAGACTTCCCTGGCGGCTAATGGAAGATCATCGCTTTTTTACGACGCCAGATGATTTCAGCCAGTGGGCGAAAGGCCGCAAGCAGCTTCGGCTTGAGTATTTTTATCGTGAACAGCGTAAGCGTACCGGGTACTTGATGGAAGGCGACGAGCCCGTTGGCGGCAAATGGAACTTTGACCACGACAATCGCCAATCTATCAACGCCGCACTGGATTTTCCCGAACTTCCTCAACATCGCCAGGATGCACTCACCCAAGCAGCGCTAGACGATGCCAAACGCCATTTTGGCGATCACATGGGGTCGCTGGATAATTTCAATTTGCCCGTTACCCGACGACAGGCGCTAGTGGATCTAGACCATTTTATAGACCATGGGCTGGCTGATTTTGGCCGCTATCAGGATGCGATCAGCGATTCTGCGCCCTACCTGTATCACTCGCGGCTTTCAGCCGCGATGAACATTGGCTTGCTGTCGCCCCATGAAGTCTGCGAAGCCGCGGAACAGCGTTACTACGAAGGCGACGTACCCATTAACGCCGTAGAAGGGTTTATCCGCCAGATTCTCGGCTGGCGTGAGTATGTGCGCGGGCTCTACTGGACACAGATGCCCAGCTATAAAGGCGCTAATCAGTTAGATTTTAAGCGTGATCTGCCAGCGTTTTACTGGAATGCGGATACCGACATGCGCTGTCTTCAACGTGCCATTCAGATGACCATCGACAACAGCTACGCCCACCATATTCAGCGGCTGATGGTGACGGGTAACTTCGCTCTATTGTGCGGGGTTAAGCCCGAGGCGCTATGCGACTGGTACTTGGCGGTGTATGCCGATGCCAGTGAGTGGGTTGAGCTGCCCAACACACTAGGGATGGTGCTTCACGCTGACGGCGGGCTAATGGGGTCTAAACCTTACTGCGCCTCAGGCAAATATATCGACAAAATGTCGGATCATTGCCAACACTGTCGCTACTCACCAAAGCAGGTTACCGGGCCTAAGGCCTGTCCTTTCAACAGCCTTTATTGGCATTTCCTTGAAACCCACGCCGAACAGCTTAATAAAAATCCGCGTATGAAGCTGATTTACGGTTCATTAAACCGAATGGCCGACGACAAGCGTGACGCTATTCGCCAACAGGCGGAACAGTTTCTAAATCAACTGAATACATCGCCTGGCTATGGGCAACTTCATCATACTGCTGGCTATCATTCGAAGGAGTCGTCATGAATCGCTACTCACCCTTGCGTGCTTCACCCCCTGTCACGCTATTTCACGACGGTCACTGCCCTTTTTGTCAGCAGGAAGTGGCGTGGCTCGAAAAACATCGCCACCGGGAAAATATCGCGCTTGTGGATATTCAGGCTAACGACTTTAGCGCCCATGCACATGGAAAAGACTTTAATGCGATGATGGGGCAGTTACACCTGCAAGATAGTCAAGGGAGATGGTTCGTTGGCATGGATGCCAGCCGTGCCCTTTATGCAGTGCTGGGCTATCGGCGGCTGGTAAGAATATCGTGCTTGCCCGGTATGCACGGCTTAATGAATGCCGGTTACCGGTTTTTTGCCCGTCGCCGAATCCGGCTTGGGCGGTGGTGGGAAAAGCGTCAGGCTAAACGTTGATGGTTAAGAATAGCATTAGGGTTTGTACGAAAAGTCAGTGGGCAATCCTAAAAAACTAGCGGCATACGCGATGTAAGCGGCTCACTGTAATGTGCATCGCGGCCAATGACCTCATCGTGCGGCACATGTTGGACAAGATAAGCGCGATTAATTCCGGCGCGCTTGAGCTCCATATAGGTATCATCAAGCGAGCGAAACAGCATCGGCTTGGTTTTCTGCATCAACATATGGCGCTCGCCTTCAACATCTTCCAGTTCAACCTGATAGAAACGGCTGCCCGAATGAGTGATAACGCGAATTTCAAAGTTATCGTGGCTGGCGACAAACTGCTTTAAATCCTTTAGCTCCATGGTTCTCTCCTGTTATTGATATGGCATGAAGGCACAGCATGACTGCGCCTCATGACATTTATGTTGCCCTGGCATTGCATTGTAATGACGATAGTGAACGTTTTAACGAGTCACCACAATACTGACAGTTGCCCATCACTTAACGATTGATGACTTAATCACTCGTTGCTTTGCAGCTAACTGCTTAAGGACTAGGAGAGCGGCGTTACAAGAGAGTTCCTGAACAAAGTGCCAAAAACTCATTTATGATTGATATTCCGAGGGATCGATAGCTTTGCCAAGTGAATTGCGGTCAACCCAGTTACCGCCTTTGGTCTCCTTATAGCGAAACACTACCTTATCGCCGACCTTGACGGGAAGCTCACCATCTTCGGTTTGGTAACTATACTCTTTACCTTCCACTACCAAGTGATAGCGATAGAGATCCGGCATACCCAGCCACTCCTTAAAAGGGCCTTCGCGCTCAAGGGACTCTAGTTCACCCCGACCTTCCAGCTTAGGAAGACGCTGTCGATTACCGCGCCGAAATCCACCTGCCATGTGTTTCTCCCGTGTTTGCCTATAAAAGAGGGGGCATTATACGAACTCACACCCCATCCTCAAGCTACTCTTTACTAACTTAGCCTTGCTAACCTAATCGCCAAAGCCGCCACCGTAACTATCGGGGGCAAGGTCCTCAAAGCGGGTATATTTGCCGATAAAGGCCATATGCACCGTGCCGATAGGCCCGTTACGCTGCTTACCAATAATTAACTCAGCAATGCCCTGATTGTCTGGATTATCAGGGTTATAGACCTCATCCCGATAAACGAAGGCAATCACGTCAGCATCCTGCTCAATCGCTCCCGATTCACGTAAATCCGACATGACCGGACGCTTGTTAGGCCGCTGCTCAAGCGAGCGGTTCAACTGAGAAAGTGCGACAACGGGGCAATTAAACTCTTTTGCCAAGCCTTTCAAGGAGCGTGAAATTTCAGAAATTTCACCGGTACGGTTTTCGCTAAAGCCGGGGATCTGCATCAACTGAAGGTAGTCAATCATGATCAGCGCTATATTACCGTGCTCTCGAACCACTCGACGAAGCCGGGAACGCATTTCGTTAGGCGATAACGCGGCGGTATCATCGATAAACAGCTGTTTATCCTTGAGCAAATTGACGGCCGAGGTTAAGCGTGGCCAATCCTCATCTTCCAATTGCCCAGTCCGTACGCGGGTTTGATCGATCCGCCCCAGGGAGGAGAGCATACGTAGCATCAGCGATTCTGCGGGCATCTCCATTGAAAAAACCATGACCGGCTTGTCACTGGCGATTACCGCGTGTTCGACCAAATTCATCGCAAAGGTGGTTTTACCCATGGAAGGCCGCCCAGCAATGACCACCATGTCTGAGGGCTGTAGGCCCGTGGTCATTTCATCCAGATCACGAAAACCTGTCGACAGCCCCGTCATCTCACCTTTGAGATTGAACAACTCATCGATGCGATCCACAGCCTTGGTCAACAGATCACTCATGCCGATAGGGCCACCTGTTTTCGGCCGCTCCTCGGCAATCTGGAATACCAGCCGCTCGGCTTCATTAAGCAATTCGTCAGCCGGACGACCCTGAGGGGTAAAAGCGCTATCGGCAATTTGGTTAGCGGCGCGGATCAGCTTTCGTAACGTTGCCCGTTCACGCACGATATCGGCGTAAGCACGGATATTACTGGCTGAAGGCGTGTTACGGGCAAGTTCTGCCAGAAACGCTAAACCACCCACGGTATCCAGCTGGTCACGCGCTTCGAGTGCTTCGGAAAGTGTTACCACATCCAATGGCTGACCGGACTCAGCCAGATGAATCATGACATTAAAGACCAGGCGATGCTCATAGCGATAAAAGTCATCAGCGACCAAACGCTCGGAGACATTATCCCACGCTTGGTTATCCAGCATTAGCCCGCCTAATACCGACTGCTCTGCCTCCAACGAGTGCGGCGGCAGTTTCAACGCCGCCGTTTCTTGATCAGCAGAAGGCTGGTCCTGCATAGCGAACTCCTAGTAAGTAAGACAGCGTCGTCAGTAAAGGGGAGTATCTTAGCCGCAGCCGCGGCATACGACTACCGACAATATGGGGGCATCAAGATAGTGTTTAAAAAAGCGGAGCGATCATTACTCTGCACTTTTAGACATTACCTGTTTTCAGTCCATTCTATGCTTTAAGACAACTATTGACGTTAAGGCCGTTAACCCGCCAGGCCTAAGGTGCATCTTGCCCAACAAATTCAGGACTGCAGAAATAACAAAAGGCGCGGGAAAACCCGCGCCTTTTGAGGCGTTCGTGTTAGCGCAAAATATTACTCTGCGACAACCACTACGCGAACAACGGCATCCACTTCAGCGTGCAAGTGAAGCGCGATGTCATATTCACCCGTTTGGCGAATCGGGCCTTGCGGCATACGGACTTCGCTCTTGGCAACGTCGATTCCAGCAGAGGAAATCGCGTCGGCCAGATCACGCGGACCGATAGAACCAAACAGCTTGCCTTCATCACCCGCTTTGGAAACCAACGACAGTTCGATGTCGTTTAGCTGCTCAGCACGGGCTTCAGCCTCTGCTTTACGCTCAGCGGCTTGCGCTTCGAGTTCAGCACGCTGCGTTTCGAACGCTTCGATATTATCTTTAGTGGCCGGTACGGCTAGGCCGTAAGGCACTAAGTAGTTACGACCATAACCAGGCTTGACAGTGACTTTGTCACCCAGGCCGCCCAGCTTACCAATGTTGTCGAGCAGAATGACTTCCATCTCGTAAACCTCTTGTCAGTTGCTGCGGGCAAGGCGTGCGCGAACGTTCGCAAATGTATCGATCAGCCCCAACAGCAGCACAATGAGAATCGTGGGCCAGGTCGTGATTAGCAGCACATAAAATGCGGCCAGCCACAGCCCGTTCATCCCCTTTAATCCAATAAACCCGTGGACTAACGCAACGCCAGCTACCAATAGCGGAACCCAGCCGAGCATGGCTAGCGCATGAGCGCCTAGCAACATGCCTATCACCCCAATAGCAAACAAAATAGCCAGCTCTTTTGGGGTCAAACGCAATGCGTGAAACTCTTCGCGGAAGCCTCCTGGGTTATACAACCCAGCTTGCCAGCTACGCGCAAGGGCCAAACACACAATGGCGGCCAACAGCACAACCAGTCCGGTAACTCCGCCCACCACAAGTGCGGCAATGGTTTGAGTATCGTAACCCTGATTGGCAAATTCCGTGAGCATGCGATTCACTTCATCTGAACTTTCACGCAGCTGCTCAAGCATCAATTCCGTACCACCTGGCGGACTGAAGATACCTAGTTGAACCATCACTGCGGTGACCAGAGTCCCCACAATCAAGGTTTCACCCCAGCGCATCCTCTCGCGCAGAATAACGGCCATCAGCGAGACCAGCAGCACGCTAGCAAGCGGAATCACGTCACCCTGGGCCCACCACCAGCCAGACGGTATTGCTGCGGCGATAATGACCGGTAGCGCAGGCACGAAGCCGTTACGCAGCGTCACTAACGCGGCAATGGCTGCTCCTAACCAGAACAGCCAAGGCACTATTGCGGCTAGGGCCGCCCCGCCTGCGGCGTAAGGCGTGCCCCGCATTAGCCATCGGGCTAGTGCCAGCATCACGTTAAACGCTTACTGGTGGCTATCGGAATAGGGCAGCAGTGCCAGATAACGCGAGCGCTTGATAGCAGTCGCCAACTGACGCTGATAGCGTGCTTTGGTGCCGGTAATACGGCTTGGAACGA
The DNA here is from genome assembly GCF_042429665.1 of Vreelandella sulfidaeris. GTDB lineage: Bacteria > Pseudomonadota > Gammaproteobacteria > Pseudomonadales > Halomonadaceae > Vreelandella. The sequence continues at coordinate 36,315 of NZ_JBHMAC010000014.1, forward strand.
TCTTGCCGGTTTCGGTGATGTAGGCCTTCAGCGTGTCCAGATCTTTATAGTCGATCTGCTTGATGCCTTCAGCGGTGAAGCGGCAAAACTTACGGCGACGGAAAAAACGTGCCATGGACTAGCTCCTTAAAACGTGCAGTGAATAAAATCAGGCAGTTTCTTCTTCAGCGCGCGGTTTTTCTTCGCGACGCGGACGTTTTTCTTCTGCCGGTTTCATCATTGGGGAAGCCTCAGTAACGGCTTCTTTGCAGCGAACAACCAAGCTGCGAATGATGGCGTCGTTGAAACGGAAGATGTTCTCGATTTCTTCGAGAGTCTCGCCGGTACATTCGACGTTCATCAGCACGTAGTGGGCTTTGTGGATCTTGTTGATCGGGTAAGCCAAATGACGACGGCCCCAATCTTCCAGGCGATGCACGGTACCGCTATTTTCAGTAACGATGGTGGTGTAGCGCTCGACCATCGCTGGCACTTGCTCGCTTTGATCCGGGTGGACCATAAACACGATTTCGTAATGACGCATGGGATCTCCTTGCGGTTTGACAGCTTCCTTGTGTGTGGCGGCTAAACGCAACCATCGACGACAGGGAAGCAAGGAGTTAACTGAAGTGCCCCGTCACGGAGCATCAAACAGAACTGTATTCAATAACTGTATTTGAACAACAGTATTTCAACAACAGCTAACGCCCGCTTGCAGACAAACGGGCGCGTGTATCTTAGTGGTACAGAGGTTAACTTGCAAGGTGACGTTGACGGACCGCTTCAAATAGGCAGATACCGGTCGCGACCGATACATTAAGACTAGCCACCTCGCCAGCCATCGGCAACTTGGCGAGATTATCGCAGGCTTCGCGGGTCAAGCGTCGCAACCCCTTGCCTTCTGCCCCCATCACCAACGCCGTTGGGCCGGTCATATCGATCTCAAATACACTGGCGTCAGCTTCGCCAGCGGTACCTGTGATCCATACACCGGCATCTTTCAGCTTGGCCAAGGTGCGGGCCAAATTGGTCACCTGATAAACAGGCACCACCTCCGCTGCACCGCAGGCCACTTTGCGTACCGTGGCATTGAGAGGCGCTGCTTTATCTTTAGCAACAATCACCCCATGAGCGCCAGCGGCGTCCGCGCTACGTAAACAAGCACCAAAATTATGCACGTCAGTAACGCCGTCAAGAATGAGCAGAAGCGGCGGCGTCGAGGACGGCCAAGCGCGCAGCTTTAACCATAGTGACTCCTCGCCTTCTGGCGTTAAAGGCGGACAAAAAGCCACCACACCTTGATGGGCGGCTCCTTGCGTCAATTGGTCAAGCAAGTCACGGGGTTGCTCGCTGACTCGGGCACCCCGAGCCTGCGCTTGGCCGACGAGTTCTTTTAAACGACTCCCCGCCCCTTGCTGCACCCAAAGCTCTTTGGGGGCTTCGCCTCTATCCAGCAGGCTTTGCAGGGCGTGGACGCCGTATACTTGATCCAATCCATTAGGAGTCTTAATCCCCCGTCGAGACGACGCCGGTTTCATGCTCAGCCCTTATTAGGTGATGGTTTGCGGGGGCCATTACGCGTACGTCGCGGGCCGCGACGCGTAGCGGGCTTCTCGCTGTTGGATGACTTGGGTTTAGCACCACCGGCGTTAGCACCAGAATTCTGCTCTCCCCCACGACTCTTGCGTGGCTGACGGCGTGGGCGCGGCTTTTCATCACCCAGGCCAAAATCGATTTTACGATCATCCATATCAACCCGCGCCACCTGAACGGTTAGGCCATCGCCCAAACGATAGGTAGCGCCCGTCCGCTCGCCTTTCAAACGATGCTTCTCTGCTTCGTAGTGGTAGTAGTCAGACGGCAGCGAGGTGACATGCACCAGCCCTTCCACATAGAAATCATCTAGACGCACAAACAGACCAAACTGGGTAACCGAGGCAATCGTGCCGTCGAAGGACTCCCCTAGCTTGTCGGACATAAATTCACATTTCAGCCAGCTTTCGACGTCGCGCGTGGCTTCATCGGCACGCCGCTCGGTCATTGAGCAGTGCTCGCCCAACTCAAGCATCTGCTCGAAGGTATATGGGCACCACTTGCTTGGTGGCTCGACCGGCGCACCCTCAACACGCAACACGGTATTGGTTTGGCGCGGACCGCGGATGACCGAGCGAATCGCACGGTGCACCAACAGGTCAGGATAGCGACGAATCGGCGAGGTAAAGTGGGCGTAAGCCTGATAGGCGAGACCAAAGTGACCTTCGTTCTGCGGCGAATAGACTGCCTGATTCATCGACCGCAACATCACCGTTTGGATGATATCCGCATCCGGGCGATCCACGATCGCTTCGCGCAGCGCCTGATAATCCTGTGGGGTCGGCATATCACCGCCACCCACCGAGAGGCCCAATTCATTCAAAAACAGGCGCAGTTTATCCAGCCGCTCAGGCGTAGGCCGCTCATGAATGCGGTATAGCGCGGGCAGATCATGCTTATCCAGAAAGCGAGCCGTCGCCACATTGGCGGCCAGCATGCATTCTTCAATCAATTTATGCGCATTATTACGGCTACGCGGAACGATTTTTTCGATTTTACGTTCATCGTTAAAGATGATCGCCGTCTCGGTGGTATCAAAATCGATCGCGCCGCGCTCTGCCCGTGCTTCGCGCAGCAAGTGATAGAGCTCTTCCAGCTGCTTCAGCGGCTTCACCAGCTCGCGGTGCTCTTCACGCAGTGCCGGTCCCTCTTCGCTCTCCTCATCGAGAATCGCGGCCACCTTGTTATAGGTAAGGCGAGCATGGGAGTTCATTACCGCTTCATAGAAACGATAACGGCTGATCGCACCGGTTTTGGAGATATTCATCTCGCAAACCAGTACCAAGCGATCCACATGCGGGTTTAGTGAACAGAGACCGTTCGACAGCAGCTCAGGTAACATCGGGATAACCTGGCCGGGGAAGTAAACCGAATTACCCCGAGTACGGCCTTCGTCATCCAACGGCGTGCCTGGGCGCACGTAGTGAGAAACATCGGCGATAGCGACCAACAGCTTCCAACTGCCTGACTTGGTTTTCCAAGCACACACCGCATCGTCAAAGTCCTTCGCGGACTCATCATCGATAGTCACCAGCGGTACGTCTCGCAAATCAACGCGGTGCTGCTTATCTTCTTCCAGCACTTCGGCAGAAATACCCGAAATCTGATCAAGCACTTCTGGCGGGAATTCGGCAGGGATATCATAACTGCGAATGGCAATATCGATTTCCATGCCAGGGTCCATGCGCTCACCCAACACTTCAATCACTTCACCCACCGGCTGCACACGAGTGGCGGGCTGCTGAACTATCTTGGCCGAAATAACTTGGCCATCTTTAGCACCAGCGCAGGCGCTGTGCGGAATGATCACTTCTTGAGTGATACGTGGATTTTCCGGGATGAGGATGCCGAATTCAGGCGTATTGCTGCGATAAACGCCAACAATCGTTTGCGTGTTGCGGGCAATAACCTCAACGATGGTGGCCTCATCACGACCGCGCCGGTCGCTTCCGCTGATGCGTGCCAGCACATGATCACCATGAAAAACTCGCCGCATTTGCCGCGGCGGCAGTACCAAATCCGGTTTTTTGCCATCATCGCGGAGTAGAAACCCGAAGCCATCGCGATGTCCAAGCACACTGCCCTTTACCAAGTCTAGCTTATCGATCAGCGCATAGGCGCCGCGACGGTCACGCAGCACTTGGCCATCACGTTCCATTGCTGCCAAGCGGCGCCGAACGGCTTCAATAAGATCTTCGTCTTCAAGCCCCAGCATACGGCTCATGTTTTCATGAGTGATGGGTTTGCCATAGGCCTCTAAAGCCGCCAGCAAATACTCACGGCTCGGCGCTGGATTACCATATTTATGCGCCTCGCGCTCGGCGTGCGGATCATCACTTAATGTCCAATACTTCATGCGATCAACATCCTTGATGGCGTCGTTTGCGAGAGGCATAAAAAAAGCGCAAACGCAGTGCGTTGCGGAGAATATATTTCAGCGCTTGAGGGACTGAAATGGATAGCGTTTTGTTTAGTCATGGCCGCAGTATAGCGCTGCATGTTCAATCACCCAACCGTCTTAGACGTTGTTTATACAATTTGCACTATAAAAAGCGAGTAAGAGGTCTTGCATTTAACCATCACCCCGGTATTATACGCGCCACTTGCCCAGATGGCGGAATTGGTAGACGCGCTAGCTTCAGGTGCTAGTGTCCGTATGGACGTGGAGGTTCAAGTCCTCTTCTGGGCACCAATCTGTTTTATACTTACGATCAGTATTGCATGGTCGAAGGTATGTAAGCAGCAAGGTGTAAAAGTACGTTACTGTTAAGCATGACAGTGTAAATAACCCTGTTGTCAGATATGTTTAACGTTAAGTAACAGCATTAAGTTTGTGTTCGCCCAGGTGGCGGAATTGGTAGACGCGCTAGCTTCAGGTGCTAGTGTCTGTATGGACGTGGAGGTTCAAGTCCTCTCCTGGGCACCATACGAGCACAAACGATAAATGATTGAAATGATGCGCCCAGGTGGCGGAATTGGTAGACGCGCTAGCTTCAGGTGCTAGTGTCCGTATGGACGTGGAGGTTCAAGTCCTCTCCTGGGCACCATGAATTACATGGGCCAGTCCGCATCATCGTAACCCCCTTCCCGTTTAGCTCTCCTTATTAAACTGTCTTTCCAAGCATCCTTGCTAACTTTCTGAGCGTGCGTTGTCTTTCTAAGCTTCCTTGCTAAGTCCGTTGCCTTGCTAAGTCCCTGCTGTTGAACATCAACATCATTCTATTGATAGCGGCCTGGCTTTTTAGCGACTTCGTCAAGCGCCCACCCTTGTAAACGCAGCTCCCCTTCTAAAACAGACGCAATATCGACGGCTAAGTCAGGAAAGAAATTAAGCCCGGTACGCGCCTCAATCTCATTGATGGTGACTAGGTAATCATCGAGCGGTTCATTGCCATTGACGTCTTGCGGCATGATAAACGCAAGCGCTAACGGCGCGTCATTATGAGGAGCGACAATAATCTTATAAAATGCTTCCGGCACCTCAACAAAGCCTACCCGATTAAACACGTTATCCATAAAGCGTTCTGGATAAATAGGGCCAGTGATAATCTGTAAACGTTCAAATCGTGGCGCAAAGTGATCCATTACCGCCGCTTCTAAACGCTGCCAGAGCTGTCGGTTAAGCTCGGGCCGCTGTGGCGACATGTTGCTCATTAAGAACGTATCCACCTGCGCGCTACGCCCATGCACGGCAGCGATAGCATAGTTAGGCGCCAAATGACCACGATCATAGCCACTGCCTGAATAGCTGTCGGCGCTGACCGGCCATAACGTGCGCCAATCAGCCTGAAAATTGGGCCTTGAACCTATCTGTGAATCGCCTACCGCTTCAACCTGATAACTCACCCATAGCGGGTTCACCCGTATATCGGACCAGCCCACTAAATAGCCATCATTACGTAACACACGATGCATGGTAGTAGGGCTAAACGTTTCCCAAGTGGGTACCCCCATCCACGTATACGCGTCTTGATGCTGACGTTCCTGAAACTCCCAAAGTCCGCCGCCGGCCACCACGAACAGCACGGCAATACCCAAGCGTCGCCCTTGACGACGCAAGCTCGAAAGCGATGTTCCCACCCCACTTACCCCTTGTTCAGCACTTACGAGCGCTTTTCATTTTTTAACACTTACTGTTTTTAATACTTACTGTTTTTAATACTAATGTTTTTAATACTCAATGCTGCAACGCTTACGTATAATGTTGAGCTACCAGCCTAGTGAAAACATCGTTTCCAGGTCGTGGCGGGAATGCACCTGCATGGCATTGAGCGTTTCGGTGTCGCTGATTCCCTCAACGGCATTCAAGCGTTCAGTTACCAGCTCGGCTAGCGTTTCAAAGTCGCGAGTGCGGGCGATAGCGACCAGATCGTAACGGCCACAAGTAGAGTAAACTTCACTGATCCCCTCGACATCAGCCAGCCGTTCAGCCACCGCCTTGACCTGACCTTTATCGGTATTGATTAAAATCACTGCGTTTTGCATGGCGCGCCTCATAGGGTGAAAGTAAAAAACAAAAAATAACAACAACCAAGTAGTGCGAAAGTGGGGCAAAGTATAACAGCGACCAGCATGACAACGCAGCATCTCGCACCAACGTGACTAATTGTCGCCATCCTGAATTAGCTGATCGCACAACCTTTGTACATCCGCTAGCATGTAGTAGGTATGTAGTGTAATAAAATGCAGTTAGCTACTCCGACCTATAGGTTCTATCGGGGCTTAAAGAGGTGGATAACCACCCGACCACCGTGTTCCAACGTCAGACCGTGACGAATAAGGAGAGAAACCATGGCTAATAAAAGCCGTCGTGATTTCATGCGTAATAGCGTGCTAGGACTAGCCGCCTTTCCGCTGGGTGTAGGCATTCTATCGAAGACCGCTTTTGCTCAGGAACTTCCTCGTGTTGATACTTCTTCCAGCACTGCGCAGGCGCTTAATTACGTAGAAGACGCCAGTGAGGCAAGCGATCACCCAGCGTATGAAGAGGGCGAACTCTGCAGTAATTGCATGTTCTTTAATGCTCAAACAGAAGGTTGCCAGCTGTTTCCTGGAAACAGTGTAGCGCCGGGGGGATGGTGCCAGTCCTGGACGGCAAAAGCCTAATCATTTAGTCATTACTAGCACGTCACTACCCCGCCTCCTATCGGCGGGGTAGCTGTTTTCAAGAGGATGCCTTTTCATCCGCCACCGGCCATTCATAGCGCCGCATCACCCTCCCCTCTTCCAGCGACGCTAACCGAACGGGGAATCCCCATAGCTGCTGCAGGTGACGAATCACGGGATAGACACTACGACCCAGTGGGCGGCGGCTATCCTGCACATGATGAAGCGTCAACGAGCGATCACCACGAATAGCGGCTTCAACAACCTGAATGTTCGGTTCACGCACCGACAGTGCATATTGCGTAGCAAGTGCTTCGCGTACCTGACGATAGCCCTGTTCGTTGTGAATCGCCGCCACTTCAAGTGTTTCCACCTGATCATCATCCACCACTAGAAACAGTTTGTGGTCGCGCATTACCTTCGGCGATAAGAACTGCAGGATAAATGACTCGTCTTTAAAGTTACGCATCGCAAATTCCAGCGTTTCACGCCACGGTGTGCCTGCAATATCAGGAAACCACGCCCGGTCTTCATCGGTAGGCGCTTCGCAGAGGCGCTTAATATCCATAAAGATCGCGAAGCCCAGAGCATAAGGATTAATCCCACTGAAGTGTGGGCTGTCAAAAGCGGGCTGGTTAATTACTGCTGCGTGCGACTGCAAAAACTCCAGCATCAACCCTTCATCCACCTTGCCGTCATCGTAGAGACGGTTCATTAACGTGTAATGCCAAAAGCAGGCCCAGCCTTCATTCATGACCTGGGTTTGGCGCTGAGGATAAAAATACTGCGCCAGCTTACGCACAATCCGCACGATCTCACGCTGCCAAGGCGCCAGTAACGGGGCATTTTTTTCAATGAAGTAAAGCAGGTTTTCCTGGGGTTCCGGGGGGTATTTGCCACCACTGTGCAACCCCAGCGGGTCATCGTCTCTCACTTGGCTATCCGCCAACGCCCGATCGCCAGCAGGCGCCTCAGGAATGGTGCTCCATAGCATGTTTACCTGCGTTTGCAGGTAGGCTTCTCGTTCATCCTGGCGCTTGGCTTCCTCCTCGGCAGAGATCGGCGAAGGACGCTTATAACGATCCACGCCATAATTTTGCAACGCATGACACGCGTCTAATAACTGCTCAACGGCTTGAACGCCATGGCGCTCTTCACATTGGGCAATATACTGCCGGGCAAAGACTAGATAATCGATAATGGAAGAGGCATCCGTCCAGGTGCGGAACAGATAGTTGCCTTTAAAAAAGGAGTTGTGACCATAGCAGGCGTGCGCCATGACCAGCACCTGCATCATTAACGTGTTCTCCTCCATCAAATAGGCAATACAAGGATCTGAATTAATCACTAGCTCGTAGGCCAGGCCCATCTGGCCACGCTTATAAGCCTGCTCGACCGCCAGGAACTGCTTACCAAACGACCAATGGTGATAGCCAACCGGCATCCCCACGCTGGCGTAGGCATCCATCATCTGTTCGGTGGTGATCACTTCTATCTGGTTTGGATACGTGTCCAGCCGGTACTCATCGGCGAGTCTGGCAAGTTCAGCGTCAAAGCGCTCGAGCAGACTGAAATTCCAATCGGAGCCGGTTGCCATCGGCTTGCGTTTGCGGGTTGCACTCATAGCCCACTCCTGTTGACGCAGTCATTACGACTGGCTTAAGCGACGCTTGAACAGTTCACGAAAGACCGGATAAATATCGCCCGCCTCTACAATTTGCCGCATCGCAAAGCGCTCGGGAAACTCTGCCACCACACTTTCATACTCATGCCACAGCGACTGATGATCGTGAGGCGTAATCTCCACATAAGCATAGTATTGCAACTGGGGCATTAGCTGCTTCACCAGCAGGTCGCGGCAGATGTTCGAGTCATCGTCCCAGTTATCGCCATCGGAGGCTTGGGCAACGTACAAATTCCACTGCCCAGCGGGATAGCGCTTTTCGATAATCTTCTGCACCAAATTCAACGCACTGGACACGATGGTGCCACCGGTTTCACGGGAGTAAAAAAACTCCTCCTCGCTCACTTCCCGCGCGGCAGTATGGTGGCGCACAAAGACCAGCTCGACTTTCTCGTAGTGCTTCTCCAAGAAGAGATACAGCAGTAGGAAAAAGCGCTTTGCGATGTCTTTGTGGTTTTGGGTCATCGAGCCTGACACATCCATGACACAAAACATCACTGCCTGGCTTGAAGGCTGCGGTTGGGCACTCAACTGGTGATAGCGCAGGTCGTAGGTATCAATAAAGGGCACGCCCGCAATGCGTTTTTCCAGACGATCAATATCGGCTTTAAGCTCACTGATACGCGTAGGGTTACGCAGTACGGAGTCTTTACGCTCTTCAGCGTCGAGGGCCTCCTGTGCCTCTTTGAGCGCCCGCTTGATAGGCGCGCGCATGGCAATACGACGGGCGTAGGCTTCACGCATGGAGCGCGTGATACTAATGCGCGAAGGCACCCCATCGCGCGAAAGCCCCGCCCGCACCATCTTAACCTCTTCCATTGACTTCAATGGCTTGCGCTGCAGGTGGGGAAGCTCCAAGCCATCAAATACGAACTCAAGAAACTCTTCCCGACTAAGCGTGAAGGCAAATTCATCGTTCCCTTCACCCTGGTTAGAAGCGCCCCCTTCGCCCGCACCATCGCTGCCTCCCTGGCCGCCCGGGCGACGGATCTTGTCCCCTGCAACGAACTCCTTGTTGCCCGGCGAAACGATATGACGCGCCCCGCCAGGACCATGCTGAAAGACCGGTTCCGAAATATCCTTTGCCGGTATGGAGATTTTCTCTCCACGCTCCATGTCGGTAATCGAACGGCGATTAACAGACTCTTCTACAGAGCGCTTAATATGCTTACGGTAGCGCTCCAAAAAGCGCTGACGATTTACTGCACTTTTATGTTTCGCATTCGGCCTGCGATCAATAAAGTAGGTCATACGACCTCCTGGCGTTCTAGTCTTAAACGCACGCTGACATGGTATCGGCTACTGAGACTTTCTTACCCGCAAATACCATTCAGACAATAACCGCACCTGTTTCTCGGTGTAGCCGCGCTCAACCATCCGTGCCACAAAGTCTTCGTGTTTTTTCTGGTCAGAGCGGGACGCCTTGGCGTTGAACGAGATGACCGGCAACAGCTCCTCAGTATTGGCGAACATCTTGTGCTCGATAACGCCCTTGAGCTTCTCGTAGGATTGCCAGCTTGGATTCATGCCGTTGTTCTGCGCCCGCGCGCGCAGGACAAAGTTGACCACTTCGTGGCGGAAATCCTTGGGATTGGAGATACCCGCCGGTTTTTCGATCTTTTCAAGCTCCTCATTGAGCGACTGGCGATTGAGCAACTCACCGGTTTCATGATCACGGTACTCTTGATCCTGAATCCAGAAATCCGCGTACGTCACATAACGGTCAAAGATGTTCTGACCATATTCACTGTAGGACTCCAGGTAAGCGGTTTGAATTTCCTTACCGATAAAGTCGACGTAGCGAGGCGCCATATACTCTTTGATAAAGCCCAGGTAGCGCTCAAACACTTCCGACGGTAGCTGTTCGCGCTCCAGCGCCTGCTCTAACACATAGAGTAGGTGTACCGGGTTGGCGGCCACCTCGGTACTGTCAAAGTTGAACACTTTGGAAAGAATCTTGAACGCGAAACGGGTGGAGAGCCCCTGCATTCCCTCGTCGACACCCGCCGCGTCGCGATACTCCTGAATCGACTTGGCTCGTGGGTCGGTGTCTTTCAGGTTCTCACCATCGTACACGCGCATCTTGGAGTAAATATTAGAATTTTCCGGCGCTTTTAACCGTGACAGCACCGAGAACTGCGCGAGCATGCGCAACGTATCGGGTGCACAAGGAGCCGCGTTGAGGGACGAGTCCTCTAGCAGTTTCTGATAGATATTGATCTCTTCGGTGACCCGCAGGCAGTAAGGAACCTTGACGATATAGACCCGATCAAGGAATGCCTCATTATTGCGGTTATTACGAAACGCCTGCCATTCAGACTCGTTGGAGTGAGCCAGAATCACCCCATCAAAGGGAATCGCCCCCATGCCTTCGGTAGGGTTGTAGTTGCCCTCCTGTGTTGCCGTGAGCAGTGGATGCAGCACCTTGATCGGCGCCTTGAACATTTCCACAAACTCCATTAGCCCCTGGTTGGCACGGCACAAGCCACCTGAGAAGCTGTAAGCATCCGGATCATCCTGGGAGTAAAGCTCCAGTTGACGGATATCAACTTTACCTACCAGTGACGAAATATCCTGGTTATTTTCATCCCCCGGTTCGGTCTTGGAAATGGCGATTTGATTCAAGCGTGATGGATATAAACGCACCACGCGGAACTGAGAGATATCGCCGCCGTACTCTTTTAACCGTTTGGCCGCCCAGGGGGACATCACGCTGCGCAAGTAACGCTGAGGGACGCCGTACTCTTTCTCCAGCAGCTCGCCGTCCTCTTCAGGCGAGAATAGCCCTAGTGGCGACTCGTAAACGGGTGATCCCTTAATGGCATAAAAGGGAATGCGTTCCATCAACAGCTTAAGACGCTCTGCCAGCGACGACTTACCGCCGCCCACAGGGCCAAGTAAATAAAGGATCTGTTTGCGCTCTTCCAAGCCCTGGGCAGCGTGACGAAAATACGCCACGATTTGCTCAATGGCGTCTTCCATACCGTGGAACTCGGCAAAGGCAGGATAGCGGCGAATCACTTTATTGGAAAAAATACGTGAAAGGCGTGGGTCTTTCGCCGTATCGATAACCTCAGGCTCGCCTATAGCCTCAAGCATGCGTTCGGCGGCGCTGGCGTAAACCTTAGGGTCACGGCGGCAAAGCGCCAAGTATTCCTCAAGGCTCATGTCTTCTTGCTGAACGCGGGCGAATCGGTCTTGAACGTGATCAAATATGCTCATGGAGTTCTCCTATGGCCCATCCCCAGGCAGTCACCGCCAAGCCACATGTTTCGCAACGGTCTGCCAAACGAGGTATCGCTTTCTTTAGCGTAGTCAGCATTAGCAAAAAGTGATGACTAAACACTTCAACGCAGCGGCGATATGGGTAAGAGATTTTTTCAGGAGATTAGTTGCGCGAACGGAAAAGGACCACGCCACGTTTCGTTGAAAGAAGAGCGCTTGAAATGCGTTGCATTGGTGAGCGATGCAGTAAGGGATACGCCACTGTTATCACCATGTAAAGCGCGATACCGAGCATAAGCAAAGAACAGAAAGAAAAGCCACGCCAGGATCTAAGCCATAGCGTGGCTCATGCATCAACCTACAATAACCATATGCTGAAGGGACTCTAACGCAGGTGTTTAGCGAGCAATCACCGAGCGAATATCAGCTAATAATTCGTCGAGTAATTCAACGGTGGTGTTCCAGGCACACACAAACCGCGCCCCACCGGCACCAATAAAGGTATAAAAATTCCAGCCTTTGGCTTTCAACGCTTCGATCGCCTCGGGAGGCAATTCAACGAAAACGCTGTTGGCCTGGGTAGGAAACATCAGCGAGACGCCGGGCAGCGCCTGAAGTCCTTCCGATAGATAGCGTGCCATGGCATTAGCGTGCTCTGCATTGGTTAGCCACGCGCCACTTTCCAGCAAGCCAAGCCAAGGCGCTGATACAAAACGCATCTTGGACGCCAATTGACCTGCCTGCTTGCAGCGGTAAGAAAAATCTTCAGCTAGCTCACGGTTAAAAAACAGGATCGCTTCGCCAAACGCCAGGCCGTTTTTGGTGCCCGAGAAACACAGCGCATCAACGCCTACCTGCCAGGTCAATTCTGCCGGCGACGCGTTTAAACTAGCGCAAGCGTTGGCAAAGCGGGCGCCATCCATGTGCAGTCGCAGGTCATGCTTGTCAGCAATCGCGCGGATAGCCAGTAGCTCTTCGCGCGAGTACAAGGTGCCCACTTCGGTCGCTTGCGTCAGCGATACCACTTTCGGCTTGGGATAATGTATATCGCTGCGCTTGGTAACCAGCGATTCAATACCCTCAGGTGTCAACTTGCCATTCGCGCCTGGCGAGGTAAGCAGTTTTGCACCATTGGAGAAGAACTCAGGCCCCCCACACTCATCTGTTTCAATATGCGCCAGCTCATGACAAATAACGCTGTGATAGCTGCGTCCCATCGCCGAAAGCGCCAGAGAATTAGCGGCGGTGCCATTGAATACGAAAAAGACATCGCAGTCATAGTCGAACATCTCGCGAAAGCGGTCTGCTGCGCGGGCCGTCCAGAGATCATTACCGTAGGCCAAGTCATCGCAGCGGTTGGCTTCAAGCAAATATTCCATCGCCTCGGGGCAAATACCCGAGGTGTTATCACTGGCTAAAAAACGCGGACTACACACCGATGTCATGACAATTATCCTTATATCTGGCCAACTTACGGTGCTGGCTGGGTGCCACCAGCACCTTCAAAACCTGGTTACGGTTAACAACCAGGCTGGTCTTTCAGTCTATCGCCATTTAAGGGTGAACGTCATCCGCGCTTTTTAGAACTTGCTTATCAAGCGCGCCATGGGGTTATAGCCGTGCGGCTAATCGGGTGCCCTGATCAATGGCTCGTTTGGCGTCCAGCTCGCTGGCTTCATCAGCACCGCCAATGATATGTACCGCTACTCCAGCCTGCTCCAGCGGCGCCAGCAGATCACGCACCGACTCCTGCCCAGCACACACCACCACGCTGTCTACCGCCAATAGCTGGTCGACACCTTCACGACGAATGTGTAGCCCCTCATCGTCGATCTTGAGGTACTCGCACCCCGTCAACGTGTTCACACCACGCTGCTTGAGTGATGCCCGGTGAACCCAGCCAGTGGTTTTACCTAAGTATTTACCCGGCTTGGACGTTTTACGCTGCAGCATCACGATCTCACGGGGGATCTCAGGTGGCACAGGCGTTTTTAAACCGCCCCGCTCACCCACGGCGAGATCGACCCCCCATTCATCGCACCAATCCGCAATATCCAAGGCAGGGTGCCCCTGGTGCGATAGAAGTTCAGAGACATCAAACCCAATGCCTCCCGCGCCAATCACTGCCACTTTACGCCCTACGCGCTCAGGCTGCTCAATCGCCTCGGCATAGCTCAACACAGAGTGATGGTGGTGGCCCGGCAGGCTTAGTTCGCGAGGCTGAACGCCCGTGGCCATGACGACCTCATCGAAGTTAACAAGGTTTTCTGCGCTTGCCGCGGTGTTCAAACGCACGTCTACTGCATATTTCTCCAGCATAACCCGGTAATAGCGCAGGGTTTCGTTAAACTCTTCTTTGCCAGGAATCTTACGCGCATAGTTAAATTGTCCACCCAGCTCGTCGCGCTGCTCAAAAAGCACCACCTGATGTCCACGGCTCGCCGCGGTCACCGCAGTAGCTAACCCAGCCGGGCCGCCGCCCACCACCGCGATGTTCTTGGGTGCTCTGGCGGGTTCAATAGTGAGTTCTGTCTCATGACAGGCACGTGGATTGACCAAGCAAGAGGTTAGCTTGCCAGCAAAGGTGTGATCCAGGCAGGCCTGGTTACACGCAATACAGGTATTGATCTCATCCGCCATGCCCTGCTCGGCCTTGCGAACCCAGGCAGGGTCGGCCAAAAATGGGCGCGCCATGGAGACCATATCAGCGTGACCAGCCGCCAGCACCCGCTCGGCCACTTCAGGCATGTTAATACGGTTAGTGGTGATCAAGGGGATCGATAGCGCCGATTTTATACGTCGGGTCACTTCGGTAAAGGCCGCGCGGGGGACGCTGGTGACGATGGTCGGTACACGCGCCTCGTGCCAGCCGATACCGGTATTAATCACGTTGGCACCAGCGGCTTCAATCGCTTGACCCAGCGTCACCACCTCTTCCCAGGTGCTGCCTTCTTCCACCAGATCAATCATCGAGAGCCTAAAGATAATCACGAAGCGCTCACCAACGGCCTCACGTATACGCCGAACGATTTCGACGGCGAAGCGCATGCGATTCTCAAACGCACCGCCCCATTCATCATCGCGCTGATTGGTACGCTGACAGATAAACTGGTTAATCAAATAACCTTCGGAACCCATGACCTCTACGCCATCATAACCAGCCCGCTGCGCCAGGCGAGCACAGCGCACATAGTCGACGATTTGTTGCTCGACCTCATCGCCGCCCAACGCTCGAGGCATAAACGGATTGATCGGTGCTTGAATGGCAGAAGGCGCGACCAAGTCTGGCGAGTAAGCGTAGCGACCCGCATGAAGAATCTGCATGCAGAGATGACCGCCCTCGGCATGCACCGCATCCACCACCTGCCGATGGTCAGATAGTTGCGCATCGCTAGTCAGCGCATTGGCCCCCTGGAATACTGCCCCTTCAGCATTGGGGGCGATTCCCCCTGTCACGATAAGACTCACCCCCTCGCGCGCGCGCTCAGCATAAAACGCCGCCAAACGCGCAAAACCGTTAGGGGCTTCTTCTAGATTGGTATGCATTGAGCCCATCAAAACACGGTTAGGTAGCGTTAGATGGCCAATGGTCAACGGTTGGAAAAGATGCGGATAGACAGGCGCATGAGCCATCACAGGTCTCCTTACTATTCATTATTAGTAGCAGTGTAAATATAAATTCAAACAAGCGTATGACATCCTGAGCACCACGTATAGCCTCAATCTTATTCCAGCCGCTTGCCCGGCGCGCAAATCCACGTCACATTAACCGACTAACGATAAGGAACCGCTGTTATGCCCTTGATGTATTTTTTACCGCCGCTGGCTACCGTGCTCATTTGGTCGGGCAATATGACCATTAATCAGCTCAGCGTCAGCGCCATTGCCCCCAGCAGTATTGCATTTCTACGCTGGTTGTTAGCCCTCGCCGTGATGACACCGTTTGTATTGCCTGCAGCGTTACGCCACCGCGATGAGATTCGTCGTCAGTGGCCTCGGCTTGCCCTGCTGGGTTTACTCGGCATGGGTCTATGGCAGGGGCTTGCCTATGTGGCCGCCGAGACGACTAGCGCTACTAATATGGGCATACTTGCCGCGATGGTGCCGCTATTAACGGTACTGCTCAGCGCACTCATTCTGCGGGAACCTCCCACATTAGGCGGCGTTGTGGGTGGCATGCTTGCCTTTATCGGGGTCACCGTATTATTGGGCCGTGGCAACCCGCTCTCACTACTACAGCTTCAGGTTGCCTTTGGTGATGCGCTGATGGTGGTGGCCGCTACCTGTTACGCGCTTTATGGCGTGATGCTTAAACGCTGGGCAATGAACTTACCGCCCTGGGTCATGCTTTATGCGCAAGTCTGCTTTGCGGTACTAATTTTGCTACCCCCTTACCTCATGGGGCCCATGACGCCCGTCAACGGTCAAAATATTTGGCTGATTCTATATGCTGGCATTCCGGCCTCCATTATCACCACCTTTTTGTGGATGCGCGCGGTACGTCAAATCGGCGCCAACCAATCCAGCATCTTTATCAACCTAATGCCGCTGTTCAGTGCCTTGATAGCAATGGCCTTTTTGGGTGAACACGTAGCCGGATTCCACGTGGCGGGTGGGCTGCTGATTCTTGCGGGTGTCATCATGGCGCAAACGCTCACACGTCCGTTGACGCGCAGCATAACCCCAGATAAGCCGAGTAACGCCCAACAATGATAGGATGGTCGTTTACTTCTGACGCTGGGAAGCCCTGATATGTCCCTCGAAGACCTGCATCTTAATCTACGCAACCTAATGAGCGATGACTACGATCAGCTCAAGTCGTTGATGGACGCTGTCTATCACGATATTGGGGGTGCGTGGCCGAAACGCACGATCGACAAGTTAATTCAGGAATTCCCTGACGGCCAAATCGCGATCGAAGACGATGGCATGCTGGTCGGGGTAGCGCTCACGGTACGGGTGGATTATGACGAATTTTCTAACCCGCATAAGTACGATGACCTCATCGGCCACCGCGAAATCATCCTCAATGATGAGGAAGGCGACGCCATGTACGGGCTGGACGTGCTGATTCACCCGGATTACCGCGGGTATCGCCTGGGCCGGCGCCTTTACGAGGCACGTAAAGAGCTGTGCCGCTCCATGAATCTGCGCGCTATTCTGGCCGGCGGGAGAATTCCCGAGTATCACCAGCACGCCGATCAACTGACTCCAGCGCAATACATCGATAAAGTATCGCGCAAGGAGATCTACGACCCGATCCTCTCGTTCCAACAAGCAAATGATTTTCAGGTCAAGCGCCTGTTGCGCAAATACTTGCCGGAAGATGAGCAGTCGCGCGGCTACGCCACTCTCTTGGAGTGGAACAATATTTTGTTTGAGCCCGCGGCCAGCGTTCTCGACAACCGCCCCACCCAGGTGCGCGTGGGTGCGGTGCAGTGGCAAATGCGTGAATTCTCCTCGGTAGAGGCGGCGCTGCAACAAATTGAATACTTTGTCGATGCGCTCTCAGACTATCAGAGCGATTTTGCCGTTTTCCCTGAACTGTTTAATGCGCCGTTGATGGGACTTCAAGACCGCGCCGCTCAACAGGATCAAATGGGCGCGATTCGTTTTCTGGCAGGCTTCACCGAACGCTTTAAATCCGAGCTGTCGCGTATGGCGGTCTCCTACAATATCAATATTGTCGGCGGTTCAATGATAGAAGTGGGTGACGATGACCGCCTCTACAATATCGCCTACCTGTTCCACCGCGATGGCAGTGTTGAGCGCCAAGCCAAACTGCACATTACGCCGCAGGAACGTCGCGACTGGGTGATTGAAGGCGGTGATGAACTGCAGGTGTTTGATACTGATGCCGGGCGCGTCGGCATCCTGATCTGTTATGACGTGGAGTTCCCTGAACTGGGTCGTCTACTGGCCGACCAGGATATGGACATACTGTTTGTACCTTTCTGGACCGACACCAAAAACGGCTACCTGCGGGTACGCCATTGCAGCCAGGCACGGGCGATCGAAAACGAGTGTTACGTGGTGCTCTGCGGTAGTGTCGGCAACTTGCCGTCGATTGAAAACCTGGATATCCAGTACGCCCAATCGGCGGTGTTCTCGCCGTCTGACTTTGCCTTTCCCCACGATGCGGTATTAGCGGAAACCACGCCCAACACCGAAATGATCTTCTTCTCGGATCTGGATTTAACCCGCCTGACCGTCGTGCGGGCAGAAGGGTCGGTAACCAACCTGAAAGACCGCCGCAAGGATCTGTTTGATCTACGCTGGCGCGACTGGTCATGGAAATCAGGGGCTAAACAGGAGGAGTAATTAAAAGCGCAATCAACAAAACGCCGCCCAACTGGGCGGCGTTTTGTTATGGAAGTGGCATTTCAAATGTCATAGCGAACCCAGTGAAGCAATCTCGGGTGTGCCCTTATATGTCATTGCGAACGCAGTGAAGCAATCTGGTTTTTGCCAACGCCACCCAGATTGCGTCGTCGCAAGCTCCTCGCAATGACATAGTAATGGGAGCATCGCGAGTGCCCCCTTATGTCATTGCGAACGCAGTGAAGCAATCTCGGGTGTGTGTGCCCTTGCATGTCATTGCGAGCGCAGTGAAGCAATCTTGGGGTTATGGCCTCCACCACCTAGATTGCGTCGTCGCAAGCTCCTAGCAATGACTTAGTGCTGGGAGCATGGCGAGCGAAGCCTCTGATGCAATCATGGCAATGGTAAAACGGGCTTAATCAGGCCAAACGAGGTGGGCCGGCACGCGGCCTTTGTCGTCAAAAAGGATGCCTTCATCGCGTAGTTTGCGATGCTGACGCTCGGCGCCGCCATGATCGGCAAGCTTCAAAGACGCAGCGATCACACGGTGCCAGGGTAACTGGTGACCATCGGGCAAATGACGCATTGCCGAACCGACCATGCGTGGGGTTGCGCCTTCGGTCATTGCGGCAATGCGCCCATACGTCGTGACACGACCCGGCGGAATCTGATCGACAATCGTATAAATCTGTTCGAGCAATTCAGGCCGGGCCATGTCCACTTATCCTTTTAAAACATCAGTGAGTGACTGACGAACTTAAAGCCCTTCAACCAGTTGATCAATCGCCTGGAAGGCTTCTTTCATAGCATCGGCACGCTGCTGCTCACCGATGTTCAAGCCTTCAGCATAGACCACTTGGGTATCTGTAATTCCCATCAGGCCAAGCATGGTTTTCAAGTGCGGCGTTTGGCTATCAAGCTCAGTGCCCGCATACATACCACCGCGGGCGGCCAGAATAATCGCGCGCTTGCCTTCTACCAAGCCTTGCGGCCCGTTTTCGGTATAGCGGAACGTTTCACCGGCACGCAGCACTCGGTCAAACCACGCTTTCAACTGTGAAGGAATGCCAAGGTTGTACATTGGCACGGCAATCACCAACACATCATTAGCGCGCAGCTCAGCGAGCATTTCATCGGAATGAACCGCTAGCGCTTTCTGCTCTTCGCTACGTTCAGCAGCTGCGGTCTGCCATGCGCCCAGCTCGGCAATATCCAGATGGGGCAGTGCGTTTTTAACGACATCGCGCTGAGTAACGGTAACATTGCTGCGCTGATTAGCTTGGTCGACAAAATAATTAGCCAACGCATTGGATTGACCATTATCAGCCAGGATAGAAGACGTAATTACCAGGGCACGTGTTGTCATTAAAAGCTCCAAAGAATTATCTACGATAAGGTTGGAAACCATTGTACGGTGATTTTTATGAAGCAAAAGCGCAACATTTACCGCCTTACGTTCGACTAAATCGAATCCTCTAACCGCCACTAAAAAACCCCGCGACGTATTTCACGAGGCGGGGCTGTACTTAGCAATGTACTTAACCCTGTACTGAGGACAGTACCAAGGGCTTTACTTGGCGTTCACTTAACGAGATAGGTTACTTCTTCGGCCAAGCCTTGGGGTCAACCTTGTGAACCAACGAGGGAAAGCGAGCAGGATCAAACACCGGCTCTTTACCCGCTTTCAACTGCGCTTCGTAGTCGCGAAATAGCGCGAACGCTACCGGTGAAAGCAGCAGAATAGCGACCAGGTTAATAATCGCCATCATGCCCATGGAAAGATCGGCAAAGTTCCAGATGGCTCCCAGGCTTGCCACCGACCCCACCATAATCATCGCTAATACCGCCAGACGATAAACCAGTACCGCCACTGGAGCGCGTCTTCCAGCCAAGTACTCAATATTGGATTCGCCGTAGGAGTAGTTGGCAATCACCGAGGTAAACGCAAACAGCAAAATGGCGACAGCGACAAACATGCCACCCCACTCACCCACATGGCTGGAGAGCGCCATTTGGGTCAGTTGAATGCCGTTGTTCTCTTCCCCCGCCATTAATTCAGGGCCAGCCATAATGATGATCGCCGCCGTCGCCGTACAGATCACCAGCGTATCCAGAAACACGCCCAGCATTTGAATAAAGCCTTGGGCCGCGGGATGGTCGGGTTGAGTAGAGGCGGTAGCCGCCGCATTAGGCGCCGAACCCATACCCGCTTCATTTGAAAAGAGCCCTCGCTGAATGCCGTTCATGATTGCCTGGGACACGGCGTAGCCCACCGCTCCCCCCGCCGCCTGCTCGAAGCCAAAAGCGCTCTTCACAATCGTCATGATCGCGGCGGGTAGTTCGTTGATATTCAAGCCCACCACCACCAAGGCCAATACCAGGTAAAGCAACGCCATCAGCGGTACAACCAGTTCGGCCACTTTCGCAATCGACTTCAAACTACCAAAGATAATCGGCGCCACAATCGCCATCAAGACTAACCCCATGGCCCAGGTCGGAATGGCAAACGCCTGTTCCATGGCCTGGGCGATAGAGTTGGCCTGCACGCTGTTAAACGCTAATCCAAAGGCAATAATCAAGCAGATGGAGAACAGTACTGCCAGCCAGCGTAGTCCCAGGCCACGTTCGATATAACGCGCCGGACCACCGCGGAAAGTATTATCACCATGGTCAGTTTTATAGGCTTGGGCCAACGTCGACTCGACGAAGCTGGTGGCCATCCCCACCAAGGCGGTCATCCACATCCAGAAAATGGCCCCGGGACCGCCGAAATAGATCGCGACGGCAACGCCTGCCAAATTACCGGTACCGACCCTGGCCGCCAAACTGGTCGAGAGTGCTTGAAATGAAGAGATACCGCCGTTTGACTGGCGTGAGCTACGCAGAAGTTTAAACATATGGCCGAAATAGCGTAGCTGAATACCCCGCGTCATTACCGTGAAATAAACACCAGCGCCGATCAGCAGGTAAATTAATACGCTACCCCAAAGCAGGCCATTGCCACGATCCACAAGCGACGTCAGCAGTGGAGGAAAAGAGAAATCCATGAAAATCATGCCTTTTTGAACAATTAAGGTGCGTCATTCTTCACGGTTGCACCAAAATGGCAAGTCAATTGGCTAAAATCAGTGGAATACCCTCACCATCACTTACCGGTTGATAGAGCTGCACAGCCACCGCCAAAGCAGCGAGGCTTCATTTCTAATCTGCCGTCGGCTGGGGCGAACCAGCCAGAAACGCTCATCGCTCGGCACACTCTCAACAAACGGGGCAACCAGATCTGTTCGTTGTACCATCAAGCGGCGGTGAGTCAGCGCAATACCGCCACCCTGACTGGCCAGCGCCAACGTCATCACCTGGTTATCGCACGTGAGCGAACTGCACTGTGCCTCCACATGGGCAACGCCCGCCGCTTGCAGCCACCCAGCCCAGCCGACCCCAAAACCAACCGCGTGCAGCAGCGTGTGTCCGGCTAAATCGTTCGGTGTGTCGAGCGTTTCAGCCAAGGCTTGTGAGCAAACAGGCAACAGATGCTCTTCGCCTAGGGGCTGCATTTCAACGCCGGTCCACTCCCCTTTGCCATAACGAATTTCGATATCCGCCCCTTCTGGGCCAAAATCATCGGGCCAGATAGCGCTTACCAAGCGAATGGCCACCTGAGGATGTGCACGGTGGAACGTAATTAACCGTGGCGCCAGCCACGACTGTTGAATCGCGGGTGTGGCTCGCAGTGTCACTGGTTGTTCAGTGGTACTGCCAAACACCTCCAAAGTGCCTTCACTAATACGCGTAAAAGCATCATGGATGCTCGGCAACCACGCTTGCCCAGCAGGCGTCAGCGTCAAGCTGCGGGCATGGCGCACAAACAGTTTCTGTCCAACACGGTCTTCCAGCAGTCTGACGCGCTGGCTGATAGCAGCTTGGGTGACGCCCAGCTCATTGCCAGCCGCGGTAAAGCTCAGGGTACGAGCAGCCGACTCAAAGGCCTGCAACCATAACAACGGCGGTAGTCGGCTCATGAAAAAGGTACCTATAAATTAAATGATGTCTCAGGGGCCAGATTAATCGTTTGTCATTGCCGCTGCCACTATTCACCATACTTAAGAGTAGTTACGTCTAAGAGCCATTATGTCGAAGAGTAGTTACGTCTCCCATCCAAGCACTGTAGCTCGGGGAGTGATTCGGAGTATCCATGAACAGCGCCATTCAACCGACCCTAACCGCCAGTCAGCCTGCCGTTCCAGACATGGGTGAGCTAACCCCTTACCACACAGGTCCACTCCTTACCCACGCAGCTTACACATCGCCAGGTGTCGCACTTGAGTGGCAAGATGGCCAGGAAACCGTGCTGCCCTTACGCTGGTTACGCGATCACTGCGCCTGCCAGGCCTGCCGACACCCCCAAACCCGTGAGCGGCTTTATATCCCCCTGGAGTCAATTACCGAGCCGCCCAGCGTTTCGCTACAGGATGGGCATCTGCACTTGCTCTGGCAGGATGGCCATGCCAGCGCCTTTCATAGCGGCTGGCTGTTCCAGCGTCGCCCTGACAGTCGTCCGGTTTCGCCCATTCCAACCATGGCGGCGTGGCGGGACAACTTCACTCCCGACGAAATTCGCCATGCTGATTTTTTGACCCCACCGGGAGAAAAAACCTGGCTCAGCGCCATGCTGCGCGATGGCTTGGCGCTGATGACCGACGGCCCCTTGGTAGAGGAAGAAGTAAGTCGTCTAGCGGAGCGTATCGGCCCTCAGCGAGCGACCAATTTTGGCGCCCGTTTTGATGTACGTTCCAAACCCAATCCCAATAATGCCGCCTACACCGCCGTTGGGTTACCACTACATATAGACTTACCCAACTGGCGCCAGCCGCCCGACATTCAACTGCTTTACTGCTTGCAAAACGATGCCAGCGGCGGCGAGTCCCTGTTTGCCGACGGCGCTCGTGTCGTCGAGGCCCTGCGCCAGCAAGATCCGACGGCGCTAGCCATTCTCAGCGAGACGCCTATCGACTTTCGCTTTCAGGATGAAACACACGATATTGCCACCCGTGCTCCGGTGATTTCGCTGGATAGCGACGGTAACCTGGTGGAAATGCGGTTGAACAACTGGATTCGCGATGCGCTTCACCTGCCCGTCGCGCAAATGGATGCCTGGTATAACGCTTACGCCTTACTGTGGACTCTATTCCACAGTGACGAGCACCAGTTAGAGTTTACCCTTCGCCCAGGCCAGATGATCGCCTTTGATAACCGTCGCGTACTGCACGGACGACGTGAGTTCGACCCTAATAGTGGCTCACGCCATTTGCAGGGCACCTATTTAGACCACGATATGCTGGCCTCTCGTTTGCGCGTGTTAGCCCGGAGCGATTAACGTGAGTCGGCTTTCGTTTACCTGACAACACCCCTGTCGGACAATAAAACCTAGCAAGGAGATCGTATGACTTACTTCAAACCGCTTGCCTCAGGCATTGCTCTCGCCACCACCGCGCTATTCGCCTCGATGGCCCATGCCGACGATCAAACCCTCGACTTCGGAGTGCCCGCCTGGCCCGGCATTACCGTCAAAACCGCGATTGCCGAACAACTTCTTAATCCGCTGGGCTATGAAACCAGTACTCACGATATCGGCCTGCAGGTGATTTACCAGGGTATTGAAAGTGGTGATATCGATGCGTTTCTGGGCGCTTGGCTGCCCGCCCAGCGCGAAATGTTCAACCCACGTAAAGAATCCGGCGTTTTGATCGATGTCGCCAATAATGTCGATGGCGCGCAAATGACCCTGGCGGTGCCGGAGTACCTGTATGAGAGCGGCATTCAAAGCTTTGCCGATCTGGATGAGCATCGCGACCAGTTTGAAGGTAAAATTTATGGCTTTGGCGCTGGCTCTGCCGCCAGCGAAATTCTTCACAATGCCATCGATGACGACACGTGGGGACTAGGCGACTGGCAGGTGGTCGATACCAGTGAAGTGGGCATGCTCTCCGCTGCCCGGGATGCCATTTCGCGCCAGGAGCCAATCGTTTGGGTAGGCTGGACGCCTCACTGGATGAACCTTGATCTGCCAATGCGCTATCTGGCCGATTCCGAAAATCTATTCGGTGAAAATAACGGCGAAAGCGACGTACTGACGCTGCTGCGCGGCGACTATGCCGATGCTAACCCCAATGTGGTCACGTTTTTTGAACAATTTACGTTCTCTGCAGAAGAGCAAAGCTGGATGATTCAAGCATTCGGTCAGGAAGAGCGTGACTTGGCTGGCGTGGCCGAACAGTGGATCAACGACCATCCTGAGCGCATTGAAGCGATGCTGGCAGACGTTACCACTACCGAGGGCGAGCCCGCCTGGCCGGTCATCGAAGCGCAGCTCAGCAATTAAAATCTAACCTGATAAGCGCCTTCATCCCATCGGACAGCTAGCGTATGCTAGCGCTTTTTAGCCGATGGGAGTGGGCATGTCGCGGACATTGATCAAGGGCGTAGGCCTGCTGGTAGCCCTCGTGCTACTGGGCGTCATGTGGCAGGTATTGCAGCACTATGACCTGTTGACCCAAGCACGCCTTAGCGAGTTGATCGATTATATTCGCCAATGGCGCACCGCGCCCTGGATGTTTGCTGCCGTCATGGTCACTTACGCCAGCACCTTGCTGGTGATGTTTCCGCTCAGTCTGCTGGTCGTCGTAACGGGCTTACTGTTTGGCCCGGTATGGGGACTGATGTATGCCACGCTTGGTACCCTGACATCATCGGTAGTGTCGTATTGGGTAGGCCACTGGCTAGGCCGTGACGCGCTGATGCGCTATGGCGGACGCCACCTGCGCGGCCTATCGGGCTACTTATCCCAACGCGGCATTCGTACCATGACGGTAATCAACCTACTGCCCCTCGCTCCATTCACGCTCACCAATATGCTGGCGGGCGCTTTTCATCTAACCTTTCGCGACTATATGATCGGCTCTACGCTGGGCATTGTTCCTGGGCTGGCGGCGGTGATTTTGCTGGGCAGCCAACTAGGCGCTCTTTTTACGGCGGCCTCAGCCAAGGAGCTGGTATTGGCAGGCGTTGGCCTTGCCGTCGGGGTGGGCCTGTTAATAGGCCTTAAACGGTATGCCAATCAGCGCCAGCTGGCGAAAAGGCCACCTCACCGCGAAGAAGAGTGATACTTGGCCAACACCTCGGCGTAAAAGGTCGCTACCGACGAGGCAAAATGGGCAATATCAAACTCTTTGGCAAAATGACTGGCCTGTTTGGCCAACTGTTGGCGCAGCTCAGGGTTATCTTTAAGCTCCACCACTTTTTGCCCCCATGCCTGGCGATTCTGCGGCGTCTTGAACCCATTGACCCCTTGGCGCACCACGTCATCAATGCCGCTGGAGCGCACCGCCACTACCGGCAACCCAGCCGACATCGCTTCAAGGATGACCATGCCCTGGGTTTCAGAAGTAGACGCAAACACAAATATATCGCCAAGATGATAATACAGCGCCATCTCGTCAGGCGGCACCGCCCCCACCAGGGTTACCTGAGCAGTTAAATCCAAGGCGTCAATTTGCGCCTGGATGGCCTCACGGTCAGGCCCATCCCCGATCAATAGCAGATGCAGGTCATCGTGCCCCTGGGCCTGAATCTCAGCCAGAGCTTCTAACATAAAACCGATGTTTTTCTCTTTGCTAATCCGCGAAACGCTGATCAATATTTTGCGTGAGGAATTGATATTCAACTGCTCGCGCAGCGCTTCCAATTGAGTTTCATCCGCGTGCGCAAAACGCGCCACATCAATACCTGTGGGCTGGACAAGGGTCGGCGTTTTGACACCGATCATGCGCAGATACTCTTCTGCCGAGTACGTCGGCACGATGACGCCTTGGCAGCGATTAGAAAAACGCTTGATCAGATAGTGCGAAATTAAGTTACGGAATAAAGCGCCAGGCAACGGCACAAAATGAGCGTAGTGTTCAAGGCGGGTATGGTAGGTGTAGATGACCGGCACTTTTAGCCGCCGCCCCATCAATAGCCCCATGGAACCAAGCCAAAAGGGGTGATGAACATGAATCAGGTCCGGCTTAAAGGCATGCAGACAGTGTCGAAAGCGGCTGCTAAACGGATTAGTAAGACGAAACTCACTTTTGTCGCCAAACGCCATTAAGGTGGGGATGCGTTTTATTGAACGGTCGTCCTGCCAAGTGTCCCGGTAGCGTGGCACCAACAGTTGGAGGCTATGGCCAAGATCGCATAAACCGTTGCGCAAACGATCCACCGATACCGAGACCCCTGACACAAATGGAAAGTAGTTATTGGATACCATCGCCACACGCAGTGGCTTACCCAGAAAAGGGGTTGGATCAAGATCAAAATCGGGATAATAATCGCGGTCTTCAAAAATCAGTCGATATAGCCGCAACGCCAGTAGCGTCAACACCCCCACGATCAGTAAAAACCGGGTATAGCTGACGTAAAAAAACGCGTACACCGTGGACGCCACGCTACTCAGCATTCGCCACCAACCGGGGCTATCCACGTTTAATCGGACAGGGGCGATAGCCACATTATCGCCCTCCACCTCAACAATGACGTAGTGATGAAAGCTGCTGTCAGCGTCGATTAAAATGCCGCCAGCACCACCGGTCGTGACGTAATCAACGCCATTGATAGTTTGTTGCGAGAAGAGCGTCAAATTGGCAGAAAACACTGTATCAACGCCGTACTCTTCCGCCAGCGCCATAATGCCATCAGCCAGGCGTGGATCATTAAGGTAATTATCCGCCTCAAACAGCGGTGCATCGTTGACTACATTGTGTAGCGGCAAACCAACAAACAGAAACCGGTGCTGCGCCTCTGAAGCAGCAAGCTCCCGTGACAGCCAATCAAGCTGCCAGGAAGTAGATGACTTGCCTGTGCCATCAAGAAAAATAAAGTGGCTATTACCCGCCACAAAAGAGTAAAAGTGGGGGCCAAAATATTCATAAAATAGATAGCTACCAAAATCGCTGTCTTCCTTTTCACCATAGGTGAGTAGGTAAGGTACCTTGAGTTGCTCAAGGCTATGGTAGATGGCCTGGTAACTCTCTTGCTGCCCCCCGTTGACGGCATTCCCCGCCGAGACCAAAAAGTCGATACTGCCCTGGTTAATCAGCGGTACGATTTCATCTTGAAACACGCTCACGGAATTATTGATATTACCCACCACCGCAAAGCGATAATCGCTTCGCCCCGCCAATGCGTCGCGAATATCGGCTACCTGAAGGGTGTGTACCGACTCAAACTCTGGCTCTGCCACGTACAGCCAAATTTGATGCGCAATGAGTCCCACCACCAGCGTCAGGTTGAGAAAGAAAAATAGCCGCAACCAGCGCTGGCGCGAGAGGTGGAGAAAGGAACATCGTGGCATTTTTTAGCGCTTTTTAAGTAATATAGAGTGACGCCAACCGGCGTCGATGATTCAAATATAAAAAAAACTGCCACTATACAGCAACGCTGCGCCGAGGTGCGCCGCGACGAGTATCCTGGGTTAGCGTGCCTCACATCCGTTCAGGGTCGCCAATAACCGCCGTGTACCGCCCTGTTGACGGTGTTCACCCAGCCAGATTCCCTGCCACGTTCCTAAGGCAATGCGGCCATCACGCACCGCCAAGCTAAGCTGTGTGCCTAGCAGGCTGGCGACCACGTGGGCAGGCATATCGTCAGGTCCTTCCAGGGTATGGCGGAAATAATCAAGTTCCTCAGGCACCAGCCGACGCAGAAAGGCGTCTAAATCATGGCGTACATCTGGGTCACTGTTCTCATTAAGCGTTAACGAAGCAGAGGTATGCATCAGTTGAAGATGCAGCATACCGATATGGCAGTCAGTTAAACATGGCAGCGCCATGGCAACGTCATCGGTAATAAGATGAAAGCCGCGCACCATCTCGGGCAAATGAATCTCTTGTTGGAACCACATAGCTGCTCCTTTATTTATTATGTAATGAAGGCACATCATTAACGTGCCGGTCGTCTCTGGCAACACCACACTTAACAGTATTCACCATAGTCGAACATCAATGAACGACTGCCAAGGCGCGCGTTATTGATGTGTTTCCTGTGGATACCCTCACGCACTGATGTTAGTCAACATGAGGCGTGTCCAGGGCGTTAGGGAACCTTCCTTGAGCAGTGCTGATTGGCAAGGCGGATACTCGCCCTGGCAGCTCGCGCTGAATAAACTCAATAAAAGCGCGCAACCGGGCCGACACATGCCGCCGCGGTTCAAACACCGCATAAAAATCTGCGCGGACTCCCTGCCACTCAGGCAGCAGGCCTACCAGTGCGCCGCTGGCAAGATGCTCATTGACGTCCCACCATGAACGAAGCATCACTCCGTGGCCGTCCAGAGCTAACCGGGTAATGACCTCACCATCGTTGCTGGCCAATCGCCCGCTGACTTTAATTGACGCCGTCTCTATTGGCGGCGCATGGGCACTTTGGGTGCTGCGCTCAAAGCGCCATACCGGAAAGTCACTATCGTTCTCACGAATGACTAAACAGGCATGATGCTGCAAGTCTGCTGGTGTTTGGATTGGCAATGCGTGGTCAATATAGGCAGGTGACGCGCAGAGCACCCGCCGATTCATCAAAATAGGCCTGGCGACTAGCCGCGATTCGGGAGGCTCCCCCACCCGAATACCAATATCAAACCCATGGTCGCTTAAATTGAGCGGAAAATTGGTTAGCTCCAACCACCCTTCTACCGCCGGGTGTTCCGCGCAAAAGCGCGACAACAAAGGGGCTATGTGGCGACGGCCAAAACCGAAGGTGGCATTAACGCGCAGCCGACCACTAAGTGCCTGGTTAGTGTGCTCACCCAATGAGGTTTCCAGCTCATCTAGCTCCTCCAGGATCAGCGCACCGCGGGCCAGATAGCGCTCTCCCTCTGCAGTCAGCGTCAAACGTCGCGTCGTTCGAGCGGCCAGCGCCACACCCAGGCGAGTCTCTAACTGCTTGAGTCGTTTGCTAACTGCGGACAGCGATAGCCCCAACTCGCGAGCGGTCGATGTCAAATTTCCAGCCCGCGCTAAATGCTGAAAAAAGGCTAAATCATCCAGCTGCGCCATCCCACCTCCCGCCATTCTTCACTTTTTCGCAACAATAGCTTGAATAGTAGCCTGATTATCTTCGCCACAATAGCCGCTACACTCAATTCAGTACTGGCAAGCATTCCGCTACTTGGACGTTTACTCGCTGAGTCGTTATCACTTATTCACAGGAGTCACCATGGCCCATCGTATTGCTATTATTGCTGGCGACGGTATCGGCACTGAAGTTATGCCCGAAGGTATCCGCGTTCTTGAGGCTGCCGCTAAATGCTTCGATATTGACCTTGAGTTCACCACCTTTGAGTTTGGTAGCTGCGACTACTATCTAGAGCACGGCCAAATGCTGCCGGACGACTGGTTTGAGCAGCTAAAGGGATTTGATGCGCTGTTCTACGGTGCCGTTGGCTGGCCCGACAAAGTGCCTGACCATATTTCGCTATGGGGCTCACTCCTGCAGTTCCGTCGACGCTTCGATCAGTACATCAATCTACGCCCTTGCAAGCTGATGCCCGGCATCAAAAGCCCGCTGGCCGGGCGCGAACCGGGCGATATCGACTTTTACGTCGTGCGTGAAAATACCGAGGGTGAGTACTCAAGTATTGGCGGCAAGATGTTTGAAGGCACCGAGCGCGAAGTGGTCATTCAGGAAACCGTGATGACGCGCACTGGCGTTGATCGCGTTCTAAAGTACGCGTTCGACCTTGCCCAGACCCGCCCACGTAAGAAGCTGACGTCGGCCACTAAGTCCAACGGCATCTCCATCACCATGCCCTACTGGGACGAGCGCGTGCAGGAAATGGCCAAACAGTACCCGGATATTAATGTCGACAAGTTCCATATCGATATTCTTACCGCCAACTTCGTGCTCCACCCTGACTGGTTCGATGTGGTGGTCGGCAGCAACCTCTTCGGCGATATCCTATCTGACCTGGGCCCCGCCTGTACCGGCACCATCGGCATTGCGCCGTCTGCCAATATCAACCCGGAAGGCACGTTCCCCAGCCTGTTCGAGCCGGTCCACGGCAGCGCTCCGGATATCGCGGGCAAGGGCATCGCCAACCCCATCGGCCAAGTTTGGTCTGGGGCCATGATGCTGGAACATTTGGGCTATAAAGAAGCTGGCGATGCTATTGTGAACGCCATTGAACAGGTACTGAGTGAAGGCGATAGCCAAGTACTCACCGCCGATGTCGGTGGACAAGGCACCACTGTCAGCCTGGGCAAAGCGATTACCGATAAGCTTGTCGGATAAGTCCATGACGTAGTTAACAAAAAAGCCCCGCTGATCCATTCGCCAGCGGGGCTTTTACGCTTTAAATACGTCGTATCAGCTAGCCAATTTAGCCGCCGTTTTAGCCACCAGCTCGCCCTGAAAACGAGCTATCTTCAATTCTCGCTCGTCAGGCTGGCGTGACCCATCGCCACCGGCCAGCGTGGCCGCACCGTAAGGCGTACCGCCACTCACTTTGGAAATATCAAACTGTTCTTCAAGACCGTAACCAATCGGCACGATGATCATGCCGTGGTGGGCAAGCGTGGTCCAGGTCGACGTAATGGTCATTTCATCGCCACCGCCGGTACCGGTAGACGTAAACACGCTGGTGACCTTGCCACGCAGTGAGCCGTTAGCCCACAGGCCGCCCGTTTGATCCAGGAAGGTGCGCATTTGACCCGCCATATTACCAAAGCGTGTGGGGGTGCCGAAAATGATTGCATCGTAGTCAGCAAGCTCCTGAGGAGTCGCTTCGGGCGTGTCATAGTCCTGCTTGCCACCCGCGTTTTTAAACGCATCTTCAGGCATGGTTTCAGGCACCCGCTTGACCGTGACTTCGACGCCATCCACTCCCTTAGCGCCTTCTGCCACGGCATGCGCCAGCGTGTCGATATGACCGTACATGGAATAATAAAGTACAAGTACCTTCGTCATTGCTAACTCCTTTGGAATGCCTAGGTTGCTGGAAAGCTGGTGTTTAAAAAAATAGAGCTATGAAGAATAGGGTTATGGTTATGAAAAATTGAGTTATGAAAAAACAGGGTTATGAAAAACAGGGCTAAGCCCCATGAGCACCTTCTCAACATAGCGCACTTAACGACAGAAAAAAGCGAAAGTTTTCGTCTGGGAGCGTCAATTTCATCAACGCACACTGCCTTGCACTTTATGTTATTCACCACTAGTTTTATGTTGCCTATTAACCGTATCCAAGGAGTCTGGAATGACGATTTTTGAAGCGTTGCGTAAGGATCATGATGTCCAGCGGGATTTGCTGGCACGGTTAGTTGAAACACATGGTGATAGCGAAGAGCGTGATAGCCTCTACAAGCAGGTACGCGCAGAGCTGCAGTATCACGCCAATGCCGAAGAGCGGGCGCTTTATACGCCGATGATGGCGATTGATTTAACGCAGGAAAAAGCTCGCCACAGTGTGGCTGAACACCATGAAATCGATGAGCTTTTAGAGCTACTTGATGAGACCGAGTACAGCGCCACTAACTGGCTAACCCATGCCAAGCAGCTTCAGGATTTAGTCACTCATCACCTGGATGAGGAAGAACAAGAGGTTTTCCAACTGGCTGGCCGCGGCCTTAAAGACAAGCAGAAAACAACCCTCGCGAGCGAGTATCAAGAAGAGATGCACCGCCAACGCTCGGCATAATGCATAACTGACCCCAACATACCTGCCACGAACCAACAAAGCGCTCATGTAATTAATGAGCGTTTTTTATTTCGCGCTCTGCCAGGCAGCGGCGCGTGCTTCACCCTATTAACCTATTAACCTATTAACTTGGTGCCGAGGTGAGCTTTCCCAGCTTACACTTTGCCCTAGTCGACTTTACATTATTAAACTCTGCTTTTTCACGCGTACGACCTGCGGGCTTGTGACTCATTCCCAGCATGGTAAACCTAGGCCATCCTAAACCGACAACAACATGCAAAGGAGCCAATAATGCTAGACCAATGGCTCGACTGGTCCCTTGAAGGACGACACCCCGATGTCAGCCATGGCGTCTTTGCTAGCGGCACTTACCAGTTACACGCACCTGGCATTGTGGAATTAATCCCTAACCACTATCACCCAGCCGCCCATGCGTGCATTTTTTCAGCCGCCATTCATGGCAATGAAACGGCGCCTGTTGAACTCTTGGGTCATTGGCTCAGCGCACTAGAAGCGGGCCTTGCCACGCTTGGTGCACCGGTTCTGGTGATACTGGGGAACCTGCCCGCGCTTAAAGCTCAACAGCGGTTTATGACCACCAACCTGAACCGACTTTTTAACCGTGAGCTGGCGGCTAGCGGTGATGAGCCTGATCGCGCCCGTGCCTTGATGGACGCCGTCGATTATTTTTATGCGCGCCATTCCTCGCTGCCCAAAGTGCACTACGACTTACATACCGCCATTCGGGGTAGCCGGTATACCCGTTTTGTTGTGGAACCCTTTGCCGACGCCGTCACTGACCCAACGCAATGGGGCTGGCTTGCGGCCGCCGATATGCAGGCCGTCTTGCACCAACATCAGCATAGCTGGACATTCTCCCATTACAGTAAGCACTACCATGGGGCTCAGTCATTTACCTTTGAGCTGGGGCGTGTAGCGCCATTTGGTGAAAACGACCTGGCCTCGCTAGAACCGATGCAGGCATTGCTCACGGCACTCGGTGAAGGCCGCTCTCCGGCCAGTCAGCCTGCCTCGCATATGCAGTTTTTCCAGGTTCAGCACGAGTTAATGCGCCAATCAATTGAATTTCAGCTCTGCTTTGCCGAGAACATCGCCAATTTTCATCGCTTTGAACCAGGCACCCTGCTCGCACAGGACAGCGAAGCGGGAGATTTTCGAGTGGAAGACACTCCTCTTTACGTAGTGTTTCCCAACGCGGCGGTAGAAGTAGGTGCGCGTGCGGCGTTACTGGTGGCGCCGATTGCACCTCCAACCACAGGACCCGTTTCATCACCACCCTACGAATAATGTCCTAATAATAGAGAATATCGACAAACCAACTCGGCAATCATCTAGATAACTATTTTGACAACAATAATGGTGAGGCGATAACAGGCTGTTCAGCACCGACTCGACGATCGTCGTGTACTGAATATAATAATGAGGGCGCGCATAATGCGTCCAGCCTGATAGAATCGCCCCTTTTTCGCGCCAGCCGCATCACAGCCTGTTCTTGATAACCCGTTGCTGCGGCAACTCTGTACTGGAGCCAATGTTATGGCGGCTACGCCTACTCCCCTTGAAGTGCGTAATATCAAAAAAAGCTTTGGCGATACGGAAGTTCTGAAAGGTCTGTCATTACAAGCCCACAAAGGCGATGTAATTACCCTGATCGGTGCCTCCGGCTCAGGTAAAAGTACCTTCTTGCGCTGTATGAACTTACTTGAACAGCCCGACGATGGTGACCTTATCGTCCACGGCGAACCGATTCGCTTTAAAAAGACCAAGCACGGACGTGAACCCGAAGACTGGAAGCAAGTCGTTCAAATGCGTGCCAAGCTCTCCATGGTGTTCCAAAGCTTTAACCTGTGGGCACACATGACGCTGTTGGAAAACATCATCGAAGCGCCCATCCATGTGCTTAAAAAACCCAAAAAAGAAGCGTTGGAGCATGCCCACGCCTTGCTCGACCGTGTGGGATTAACCGCTCGTGCGCATGCCTACCCGGCTCAGATGTCCGGTGGCCAGCAACAGCGCGGTGCAATCGCTCGTGCCCTCGCCATGGACCCCGAAGTGATGCTGTTCGATGAACCCACCTCAGCGCTTGACCCAGAGTTAGTGGGCGACGTACTGAAAGTCATGCATGGCCTGGCCGAGGAAGGCCGTACGATGGTGGTGGTGACCCACGAGATGGGGTTTGCGCGAGATGTCTCAAGTCAGGTGATCTATCTTCACCAGGGGGTGGTGGAAGAAGCCGGCCCGCCCGAGCAAGTGCTAGCCAATCCGCAATCATCACGCCTGAAGCAATTCCTGGCTCCTAAATACTGATCTGCGAGGCTCACCATGATTGATTTGCAAGGTTATGGTCCCCGGCTGATCGAAGGGGCTGGTGTCACCGTTCAACTAGCGGTGCTATCGCTAATATTAGCGATTATTCTAGGATTGCTCACCGCCAGTGCAAAAATGTCGCGTAATTGGATGTTAAGGCGTACCGCCACGGTTTACACCACGCTTATTCGCGGCGTACCGGACCTGGTGCTGATGATGCTGCTTTTTTTCGGCGGTCAGATCGGCGTCAACGCCATTAGCGATATGCTTTATTACAATTACGACATTGATATCTACATTAACTTCAATGCCTTTGCCGCCGGTGTTCTTACGATCGGCTTTATCTTTGGAGCCTACATGGGCGAGACGTTTCGTGGTGCCTTTATGGCAGTCGATAACGGTCAGATCGAAGCAGGTAAAGCCTACGGAATGAGTAGTAGCCTGGTGTTCCGCCGCATTCGCTTTCCGCAAATGATGCGCCATGCACTCCCCGGGCTATCCAACAACTGGATGGTACTACTGAAAACCACCGCCCTGGTGTCCGTTATCGGCCTAACCGACATGGTACGCGTCGCCGCCGAAGCCTCACGTGCCACCCACGAGCCCTTTGCCTTTTTGCTGCCTGTCGCTGCGGCTTACCTATTGATCGCTAGCGTCTCCGAATGGATTTTTGCGCGCCTGCAAAAACGCTACGACATCGGCTTTGGAGGTCAGTGATATGCTCGATATTTCCACGTGGTTCAACGAGCTGTTAGCCGGTAATCTCATTTTTACCGCCGATACGCTCGGCTATTACTGGCAAGGGCTTGTGACGACCACGCAACTGGTCTTTCTTTCGCTGATTGCAGGGTTAATCCTCGCCGTACCGTTAGCCATTATGCGCAGCTCCAAGCATAAGTGGATTAGTTTACCGGTGTATCTCTTCACGTATGTGTTTCGCGGTACGCCGCTGCTAATTCAGCTTTATATCATCTACTACGGGGTGGTGTTTATTGATGGCATTCAAGAGTCCTTCTTATGGCCAATCATGCGCGAAGCCTTCTATCCTGCCCTGATCGCCTTCACGCTTAATACCGCGGCGTACACCACAGAAATATTTCGTGGTGCCATTAAAGCTACCTCACAGGGCGAAATTGAAGCTGCCCGCGCCTATGGTATGTCCCAGAACTTGATGATGCGTCGAATAATACTGCCGAGTGCTTTTCGTCGTGCTTTGCCCGCCTACGGCAACGAAGTGATCTTTATGCTCCATGCCAGCGCTATCGCCAGCGTGGTTACCCTGATGGACCTGACCGGCGCTGCTCGCTTTGTCTATGCACGCTACTATGCGCCCTTCGATGCGTTTCTCTTTGTCGCCGCGATTTATCTATGCTTAACGTTCGCTATTCTCTTCTTCTTCCGCTATTTAGAGAAAAAGCTGCTCGCCCACCTTCGGCCACTGGACGCTTAGCCACACTATACATTCACCACAGACAACATTAGCGACGATAAGGATTAGCGGTAGTAAACAGGATCACCGTCAAACAAACGTTGGTTTCCAGATTGGCACCCCCTTTTCGTGGGGGCTAACCTGGAGTAGTTTAGT
This sequence comes from Vreelandella sulfidaeris, assembly GCF_042429665.1. Taxonomy (GTDB): domain Bacteria; phylum Pseudomonadota; class Gammaproteobacteria; order Pseudomonadales; family Halomonadaceae; genus Vreelandella. Next base: position 71,859 of record NZ_JBHMAC010000014.1, read on the forward strand.
AAAGGTGTATTAATAAAATGGCTCACCCTCAGGTGAACCCACTTTCAACGGAGCTTATAAGATGAAAAAACTAGTATCCTTGTCACTGCTGGGTCTGGCAGTCGCGGTCGCATCTTCAGCACAGGCACGCGACTACGACAACGTACGTATTGGTGTCGATGTTCCGTACGAGCCGATGGAATTCCGCACGGCATCAGGCGAGCTGACCGGCTTTGATATCGATCTGGGTAACGAGCTGTGTGATCGCATGGGCGTGACTTGCGAGTGGGTTGAGCAAGAGTGGGACGGCATTATCCCCGGCCTTATGTCGCGTAACTACGATGCCATCATGTCATCGATGACGATCAACGACGAGCGACGCGAGCAAGTACTGTTCTCTGACGCTTACATCACGATGCCTTCAGCCTGGTTCGCAGCAAGCGATCTGGGTATCAGCGAAGCCACTGAAGAAACCCTGGAAGGCATGACGATCGGCGTTCAGCGCGGTACCCTCCAGGACAACTACGTGACTGATAACTTCAGCAGCGTTGCCGATATCAGCCGCTACTCTACGGCCGACGATATGGTGCTGGACATGGAAGCCGAGCGTCTGGATATCGTTTTCCTCGACTTTCCGATTGGCCAATCCACCCTGCTGGAAAGCGAAGACGGTGACTACGTAGTGGTCGGTGAGCGCATCAGCGAGCCTAAAGAGTACTTTGGTGACGGCTTTGGTATCGCCTTCCGTCAACGCGACGAAGCACTGGCCGAAAAATTCAACGAAGCGCTGGCTGAGGTTAAAGAAGACGGCACTTACGACGAAATCTATACTCGTTACTTCGGTGAAGACGACAAGTAAACTGCACGCTCTCAAATAAGCTTTCTGAGACGCTATCAGGCACTCTCCCCGACGTTCTCGTCGGGGAGATATCATCACTCTCCCCCTATCACTCTCCCCCTATCTAAGTAACCTGCCTGCCAATGGTGCGGTTAAACCTAACGCTGCATCATCGCCCTCTTTCGCCTTACCCTCGGCCACTCATTAAATGTTAATTACGCCCAGCATGGCCCAAAGCGGGTAAACTGCACCTTGATGCAGTGGACAACTATTCACGAACCCCTGCCTATAAAACGGGTCTTTACTCCACAACGGACTTTGACAAGGAAGTAGCATGGCGGAAAATTCACTCGCCCATTCAGTGGCAAAAGAGACAGCGGCGACATTACGGCCTTCTTCTCACTGGACTGGCTGGGGCCAATGGCTAGCATTGATCACCATGACCGTTGATCATCTCACCCGGTATGTGCTGCCAGGCGACTGGGATTTGAGTTGGGCAGGCTCTTCCATTGGCCGTATTGCCTTTCCGCTGTTTGCGGCCATGGTAGCGTGGCATGGGCTATTTAATACGCGCAATCCGCTACGTTACTCACGGCGGATACTCATCATTGGTTTAGTGGCCCAACTGCCCTACATGATGATGCCGCGATCGTCAGACGCCTTTATCTTGAACGTCTGTTTTACGCTTGCCAGCGGTTTAGCCTTGGGCACATTGGTGCGCCAGGGCTGGCAGCACTATCAGCAACAAACGTTAGGCTTGCCCTGGCTGCTAGCCGGTGCCGCGGTAGGCGTAACCGTATGGTATCTGCTGGGGTTCTGGGTAGAGTACGGGCATAACGGGCTGTTGCTGATTCCGCTGTTGATGTTCGCCATGTATGCGTTAAACCAGGCGGAACCCCATTTTCAATCACGCCTGTGGGCTGGATTGGCCGCTTTTCCGGTTCTCTGGATTGCTGGGCAAATGAATGCTTCCGACATGGCTAAATCGTTTACGGTAGGGACGTGCGTGGTTGTGCTGTTGCTGGCCGCTGGTGCCGCCCATCGGATACCCCCCGTATCATTGGCAATGCCACGCCGCCTATGGCTTGCCTGGTATCCGGGTCACTTTGCGTTAATCGCGTTATGGGTGCTGTTCAGCGCCCAGCTGTGAAGCCAGGCGCTTGTTGAGCAATACGTTTCTCTACCTCTTCACTCATCCAAGGCTGATAACGATGCAAGCGAGCCCTGCCCTCTATTTTCGCTTGATACATCGCTATATCAGCCTGTTTGAGCACCTCCGTATAATCACACGCCTTCGCATCGAAACAGGTATATCCCATGCTGGGCGTGACCTCGACACAGTGGCTGTCGAGATGATACTGACCAGACAGCGCCTTCTGTATCGTTTGCATATAGGTTTCGGCCATCGCGTCTAGCGAATCACGGTCAGGTACATTAACGTCCGCCAATAGGACAAATTCATCCCCGCTTAAACGTGCAGCCATATCGCCCTTCTGCAGGCAACGCTCTAATCGGCGCGATATCTGGACCAGCAAATCATCGCCCGCAGCGTGACCAAGAGTATCGTTAATTAACTTAAAACGGTCCAAGTCCATAAACATGACCAGACCGTGCTGCTCATTATCCTTCGCTTGGCAGGTCGCTTCCAGGCGTTCCATAAAGAGGCGACGGTTGGGCAAATCGGTCAACGCATCGTAATAAGCCTGCCTAAAAATAATTTCCTCGCTACGCTTGCGCTCAGTAAAGTCTTCAATGATCGCTACTCCGCCGACGATTTCATTATCGACGCTGCGCACGCCATTAAAAAATGCGCGCACCGGTACACCCTTCGTAGGCTGTGAGAGCCAAGGCGTGGCAAAATTTCCTTCGTAGTATCCTGATCCCTTTGCTAATGCCTCCCGCGCAGCAGTTGCCATGGCAATGTCAGCGCCTTGTGGCAAGCAGAGGTCGATTAACGTCGAGCGATCCAGTGCCAATATCTCCAACAACTTTTCATTGCAGTCAGTAATGCATCCTTGCTTGTCAAAGTGTATTACTCCCAACGGAGAGTGCTGAAAAATAGACAAATAGCGGTTTTCACTTTCTAGAAGTTGAGCTTCCCGGGCCGCCATTAAGATCCGTAACTCAAGGTTATCGTGAATGACGCGACCCAACCGATGGCTGGTAGCTATCAGCAGCAATACGAACAGACCGACTAGAACCCCGATCATCGTGTGCGCTGGAGTATCGGAAAAAATGAATAGTAGCTGTAAAGGAATCGCTATCGGCAGAATAAAGAACAGTACCATCCACCAAAGAGAGGAAAGCATCGTTACGCAACCCGCCGCAACACCGGCCAGCACAATTGCCAATGCCGCTGACTGAGCAGGGTTATCACTGTCAAACATGAGAAAACCGCCCATGCCCCACACGCATCCTGTTAGGAAGACAGCGAGAGTAAACAAGCGTAGCCAGCGGGGATGACGTTTCTCAAGCGCCGAGACACGTAAAAAATGTCGGGCCAATAGTAATCGAAGCGCGGATACAAGCAGCATGGCGATCAGCCAGCCAACCAGCACCACCGAATCGACCATGCCCCACATGATGATCGCTAATAAAAAAGCACCTAATATACCGGCGACCACCGGCTGCCAAACGTTGTAAAACAAAAAATGTAACTTTTCATCGCATAGGTGCTTAGCATGAGCTGGCTTATTCTGTGGCTCACCCGCTCGTGAGCTTTGCTGAGTCACGCAAAGCTCCGATAAAAATATTTATTTTTCATAGAGATAGGATGCCGGGTGATAAGTGGTTTCAAAAGCGCATTAAAAATAAATCATCAATAAGCTAAGAATAAATAAAAATAACTTTGTTTTCACTTAAACAATTGTTAAAAATCATGAACCAAGAAAAGCTAATTCATCATTCTACCGACACTAAAATGCACCTCAGTCCCTGAAAATTAATCCAGAGAAGGAGATGCATCTCAGCATTAGGCGAATTTAGCCACTACTGCTTGGTAGAAAAGCTCAAGGCAGGAGGTGGCGCGTCTGGCAATAACATACTGCAGGCGCCCACTTTTACTAATAGTTCGGCATGATTAGCGGCGAGGATATTAACGTGAGCCAGCTTACGGCCGGTGCGCTCGTCTTTGTCGTAGCGATGTAGATGGGTATTGGCCAGTGCCAGTATTGCGGCATTATCCCCTTCACGGCCAATCACGTTAATCATACAAGTCGGCGCTATTGCCTGGGTATCGCCCAGTGGCAGCCCCTGTATCGCCCGCAAATGGTTTTCAAACTGGCTGGTCACGGCGCCATCCATGGTCCAATGACCTGAGTTATGCACCCGGGGTGCCATTTCGTTGGCCAACAAGCTCCCATCGCGAGTTTGAAACAGCTCAAGTGCCAGCACACCTACATAATCCAACTCATCCAGCAGCGCTCGAATATAGCTATCCGCCGTATGCTGAACGCTTGCATCGAGGTCGGGCAGTGGCGCTACGGAGTAGCGTAGAATGCCGTCTACGTGCTGGTTCTCGGCCATGGGATAGAACACGACCTTGCCATCTCGACCACGCACAGCAATCATCGAGACTTCGCGCACAAAATCGACAAAGGCCTCAACCACCAGCTGTGAATGGCCGATGGCGCTCCACGCCTCTTGGGCCTGCTCAGGCTGTTTCAATACCGCCTGACCTTTGCCGTCGTATCCTTCAGTGACCGATTTGGCAACCACCGGGCAGCCCAGTTCGCGGGCGGCAGCTTCCAACTGTGCGGCACTCTCGACTACCCGATAAGCGGGAGTGGGAATGCCCAGGCGATCAAACAGGGTCTTCTCTTCGACTCGGTTCTGGCACACCTCTATGGCGCGGCTGCTGGGATAAACCGGCTTGTGCTGCTCAATTTCACGCACCAGCTCTACAGGCAAATGCTCAAATTCGTAGGTCACTACATCGACGTCAGCCAAAAACTCGGCCAAGTGCTGATTATCCGGATCGACAATGACCTTACCGATCCCCGCACTAGGGTTACCGGTGGTATCCAGAAAAGTGAAGCGATTGCCCAACGGGTAGCCCGCCAGCGCCAACATACGGCCTAACTGGCCTGCGCCTAAAACACCGATACGTGTGGTAATGGATGGGGTCATCACCCGCCCTCCTTATTCGGCGTCCGGCTCGGGGCGCGGATCTGGGTTATCGAGCACTTTCTGAGTCTGCTCAGCGCGAAATGCTTCTACGGCGCTGCGCACGGTGGCGTCCTGCAGGCCGACGATCTGCGCCGCCAGTAATCCGGCATTGGTCGCCCCGGCTTTACCAATGGCCAGCGTGCCGACGGCAATACCGCCTGGCATCTGTGCAATCGACAGCAGTGAGTCCAACCCTTTAAGCGCTTTGGACTCCACTGGCACGCCCAGCACCGGCAACGGCGTTTGTGAAGCTACCATGCCGGGCAAATGCGCTGCACCACCCGCACCTGCCACAATTACTTGCAGGCCACGCTCTGCAGCGCTCTTAGCATAGTCGAACAGCAGGTCGGGCGTGCGATGCGCCGACACCACACGGGTTTCATAGGCCACGCCCAAACGCTCCAGCATGGAAACGGCGTGTTCCATTACCGGCCAATCAGACTTAGATCCCATGATCACGCCCACCTTCGGTGCGCTGTTCAATGCCATGCATAACTCCTCGGCCCACCGGCCTATAAAACGACAATAGAGGCGTGCGCCCACCTAGGCACATCGCAAATTTGAATGGCACATAGTTTACCAGAGCCAGCTCGTTTGCGGGCTTTACAGAGGTCGCGAAATTTTCATCAAAATAGGCATTGAAAAGCGGCCGCGTTGGCGGCATTGTGTGCTTGTCATTTCAGACTTATGGAGTCACATGAGTACGGCATACTCAACTGCTCACGCAGAAACGCTGGATCCTCCGCGAAGCAGCCCTGACCTTGATGTCAGGGAACTTGAAAAACGTACGCGCTTAATGCGTATTATTACTCGTCTGATAGCGATATCAGATCTGGGAAGCCGAGAAATAGCACGCCGTGCAGGGCTTCCAGTGCAAAAGATCAGCGATCTGCTCGCCGGAAGGCTAGAGCATCTGAACATTGATGAACTCAATGTTCTACGTCGCACTTTAGAGCTGGAGACGCCATAGCAATAAAAAAAGTGATAAATACAGCCATCACCACTAAAAACGCCTCGCTTATAGCGAGGCGTTTGCGTAAACATCTTACTGTTAACTAGTCTTCACGTTTAACTAGTCTTCACGTTGCTCAAAAGCTTCAGCCGCTTGAATGGCCTCTTTATTCGTCGTGTGCTCGGAAACAACAACCTCATTATCAGGCTGCGATACGTCAACCACTGACCATCCAACGATCTTTTCCTTTAGATCGCTAACTTCGTAGATAGGATCAATGCGAGCTTGTTTAGACATAATAATCTCCTTGTCAGATAAAACGGTAAAGATGGTGCCGGTGAATTAAAACTGGGCGTTACTGAATTTTTCCATTATCTCGTCACCCGCCGACTCTTCGTCCTCAGCAGGACCATTAAGTTCAGTACAGGGACATCCCGCATGGATACACTCGCTTCCCTCGGAATGACCAGTGGCACATGGCGTGCAACAGAAGGCAAGCCCTTCGCTAACAATGGCCTGATCGTTGCTCACCTGATGCTCACACCCTGGACAGGCACACATGCCCATGTCAGTCATGACTGTTTCTCCTTAGCTAGCCATGGATGGGTACCTAACTAGCGTAGAAGACAATTACGCTCTAGGGAAAGTCGCGTGATTAACTCGCCAATAACCTCAACTGAAAGACGCACCGCTCAGGGTTGTATAAAAACGCCTCCCAGCGCGACGATCACCACCACCATCCAAGCAGGCAGCTTCCAGAGGGTAAGCAGTAAAAAGCCGGTGAGTGCCATCGCAAACGCTTGCGGGCTAATGATCGCATTCGTCCATACCGGCTGATAGAGCGCCGCACCCAGAATTCCCACGACCGCAGCGTTGGCCCCGCGCATCAAGGCTTGAGCACTGCCCCACTGCCGGCATTGATTCCAAAAAGGCAACACGCCCACCAATAGCAGGAAGCCGGGAATAAAGATCGCCACCAGCGCTAGCACAGCGCCCACGATACTTGGCAAGCCTGGCAACAACGCACCCAAGTAGGCTGCAAAGGTAAACAACGGTCCCGGCACCGCTTGGGCCGCACCATAGCCTGTTAAAAATTCATCCGACGTCACCCAGCCTGACTGCACCACTTCGGCTTCCAGTAACGGCAATACGACGTGACCTCCGCCAAATACCAGCGCACCAGCGCGGTAGAAAGCATCCATGACCGTTAACCAGACAGCGCTCCCCGCCAGTAACGGCAATAGTCCCAACAGCAGCGCAAACAGCCCTAAAGAGATAACACCGGCTCGGCGCGACACAGGAAAATGCAGCGTTTCGCTTGTCGGCGCGGTAGCGTTATCCCGACACAGCACCAGCCCTGCGACACCGCCCAGCACAATGGCGGCGACCTGTCCTAGCGGGCCGCTGACCAGTATCACCGCAAATACCGCGGCCAGCGCGATCCCCGCGCGGGTTTTATCCGGACACAAATTGCGCGCCATGCCCCACACCGCATGGGCAACAATCGCCACTGCGACCACTTTTAAGCCGTAAATAATACCGCTGGCAATGGGCCCCTCCAGCACCGCAGCCCCCAACGCGAACAGTACCAGGATAATGGCCGAGGGCAGCGTGAATGCCAGCCATGCCATCGCCGCACCCCAGGGGCCTGCGCGCAGCAAGCCGAGTGCAAACCCCACCTGACTACTCGCTGGCCCCGGTAAGAACTGGCAGAGCGCGACTAAATCGGCGTAGGCCTGCTCGGTTAGCCACTGCCGACGTTCGACAAAGGCGGTTCGAAAATAGCCAAGGTGTGCCACCGGACCACCAAACGAGGTCAGTCCCAGCGCTAAAAATATCCAAAACACTTCACCTATTCGTCCACCCACCTTCGTCTGTTCCACCATTGTAATCACCGTTAGCCACTGACTCTTAACCACAAAAAAGCGCAAGGCGTTGATATTACGCCTTGCGCTTGACGATGTTATTACACCGAAGAGTCTACTTGCGGCTTACTCCTGGTCGGTCACGGCACCAGTGCTGGCAGAGCTGACCAAGCGAGCATATTTGGCCAGCACGCCACGTTCATAGCGCGGTGCAGGCCGCTGCCACGCCGCCTTCCGGCGCAGAAGCTCGTCTTCAGGCACTCGCATGTCAATCGTATCGGCCTCGGCGTCAATGGTAATAATGTCACCATCTTCTACCAGCGCCAGCGGGCCACCATCAAAGGCTTCCGGTGACACATGGCCAACCACGAAACCGTGGCTGCCACCTGAAAAGCGACCATCGGTAATCAGCGCGACATCGTTACCCAGGCCACGCCCCATAATCGCAGACGTCGGCGTGAGCATTTCACGCATGCCGGGGCCGCCTTTGGGCCCTTCATAGCGAATCACCACCACATCACCGGCGACCACGGTGCCATCGTTAATGCGCGCCTGGGCTTCTTCCTCAGAGCCAAACACCCGCGCCGAGCCAGAAAAGCGTGTACCTTCCTTGCCGGTAATTTTCGCCACCGCGCCTTCCGGCGCCAAGTTGCCGTAGAGCATACGCAGGTGGCTTTCCGCTTTGATCGGATTGCCAAGCGGCGCGATGATTTGTTGATCCATGGGGTACGGCTCTACCTCAGCGAGGTTTTCCGCCAGAGTCTTGCCGGTCACGGTTAAGCAGTTGCCGTTAAGCAGACCCGCATCCAGCAGGATTTTCATTAGCGGCTGAATGCCACCAATCGCCACCAGTTCGCTCATCATGTAATGACCGCTGGGGCGCAGGTCAGCCAGTACCGGCACGCGCTTACCAATCTCGGTAAAGTCAGCCAGGGTGAGTTCCACGCCGATGGTGCGCGCCATCCCAATCAAGTGCAGCACCGCGTTGGTGGAACCGCCCAGCGCAATCACCACGGTAATCGCGTTCTCGAACGCTTCGCGGGTCATGATATCCGACGGCTTGATGTCGTCGGCCAGCAGCGCCAGCACTGCTTCGCCCGCCGCCTTGCAGTCGTCGCGTTTTTCCTGGGAAATGGCATTCTGCGCCGAGCTCCCCGGTAGGCTCATGCCCAGCGCCTCGATCGCAGAGGCCATGGTATTAGCGGTATACATGCCGCCACAGGAGCCAGGGCCGGGAATAGCGGTCTCTTCGATATTTTTCAGTTCGATCAGATCAATATCGCCGCGCGAATGCGCCCCCATGGCCTCAAACACCGACACAATATCAGTGTGGCCCTTGCCAGGCATGATGGTGCCGCCGTAAACGAACACACTAGGACGATTAAGACGCGCCAAGCCCATGACGCAGCCCGGCATGTTTTTATCGCAGCCACCAATCGCGACCAAGCCATCGAAGCCTTCACAGCCCGCCACGGTTTCAATGGAGTCAGCAATCACTTCGCGCGATACCAGCGAGTACTTCATGCCTTCGGTGCCGTTGGCGATACCATCGGAAATAGTGATGGTATTGAAAATCACCCCTTTACCGCCGCCTGCATCAGCGCCATCGCGGGCAAACTCGGCCAGCTCATTAATATGGCTATTGCAGGGCGTCACCATGCTCCAGGTGGAAGCAATGCCCACTTGAGGCTTTTGGAAATCGGCATCATTAAAGCCCACGGCACGCAGCATGGCGCGGCTGGCGGCTTTGCCTGGTCCATCGACCACTTGGGCGGAATGACGGCGGGAATTGTTGGTCGGGTCAGTCATTGATATTTTCTCTTCGCTTGGCTCACGGAATCTGCATAGCTTGGCGATGCCACGGCGTTCGCGCAAGGGAACAGGACGCATAAGTAAGTTTATTAAACGTAATTATTGCCAGGAGCGCCCATCACGCGGCAAATCGCCTTGGGGATCATAGACCTCTAGTCTATCGTTTTCTGTTAGCGTTTCGGTATAGAGAACGAGGTTAGTGCCTGAAGCGAAAGGTATAACGCATCGACGCCCACACGGTTTAACCGCCCGCCGTGCTCTCTCGCCCCGGCTCCACTGGTAGGAGAAAATGCCCAGCGTGGAACGTGGACACGGTATGCCTGAGCCTTCAGCTCTGGCAACAATATCATCCCACCACACCTGCTTGCAGCGATTGAACATAGCGCAGAAGGTCATTTGAGCGCCCTTCACTGACTAGTTGTTCGGGTGTTTTATAGTCAAACGCGCCAAGAGGTTCATTGCGAAACCAGAACAGAGCGTCATGAAAGTCACCATTAATATCCGCCGCTGCGCCGAGTACACGAAGTGCATCACGCAGGTAACGTTGGAGTTTTTCCGCCCCTTGGGCACGCGAGATCGTTGTACGATGAACTTGCGCTTGGCTGGCCAGGGTTTGGATATCGATGCTCAATGCACTGGCAAACAACTTCGGGTTAATTAAGGGGTGGCGCTCTTCTCGAGCAACGCCCTTCAAGTCAGCCAAAAACCGCTCGAACGAATCAGGCACCCGATACCCAGAAGGCTCATTAAGTGATTTTTTTACAGTGCCCATGGTCATCAGCAACCTCCTGCTACGCTTACACAGCCAATATGCAACTTATATGCATCACATATCCATCATAGCAGTTATTGAACAGGACGCTAGAGGTTCAAGCTTCAGAACTAAACTTATGGCACCATAGACACCGCCATCCCGCCACCGCTGTTAAGGAACATCGTGCATGCCTGGAACATCGTTGCTCTCGCAAACGCCGCTTAAACCGGGTTTTATGGTGGTGCATGCCAACCGGCTGGAAGATTTACGCGGTTTGGCGGTGGAGTGGATGCGCCTTCACCCGCTGGGCCCACTTGAGAACGAAACCATTCTGGTGCAGAGCAACGGTATTGGGCAGTGGTTAAAACTGGCCCTGGCGGAAGACCCGGCCCAAGGCGGCGCGGGGATCGCCGCAGCGCTGAACGTCACACTGCCTGCGCGTTTTCTGTGGCAAGCCTACCGTACGGTGCTGACACACCTGACCCAGGATGGCCTATCACCCGGTGAACAGGCGGTGCCGGAAACCTCGCCGTTTGATAAGTCGCGGTTGATATGGCGCTTATTACGCCTGCTGCCCAGCCTAGCCGAGCAGGAAGCCTTTGCACCGCTCGCGCGTTTCCTGGAGATTGACCGCGACCAGCGCAAACACTACCAACTGGCCGAGCGGCTGGCGGATCTGTTCGATCAATATCAGGTGTATCGCGCCGACTGGCTCGACGCCTGGGCGAAAGGTAACGACGTATTGATCACCGCCCGGGGCGAAGCCCGCCCGTTGGAAGCCCACCAACTCTGGCAACCAGCGCTATGGCGCGCCCTACGAGACGATGTTGCCAACACCCAGGGTGAGGCAGGTCTCAACAGCAGCCGCGCCCAGGTGCACAGCCGCTTTTTGGACGCCGCCGTTGAGCTTGAAAACCAGGCATGCCCGCCCGGCCTGCCCCGGCGGATGATAATTTTCGGCATTTCATCGCTGCCGCAACAAACGCTGGAAGCGTTGGCGGCGCTATCGCGCTGTTGCCAAATCGTGTTGTGTGTTCACAACCCCTGCCAGTACTACTGGGCGGATATCATCGAGCACAAGGACTTGTTGCGCGCCAGCCGATATCGTCAGCGCCGCAAGGCAGGCATGCCCGACGCCCTGGATGTACTGGGCACCGGCGATGCCGACGACGCCCTGCACCTGCATGCCCAGCCACTGTTGGCGGCCTGGGGCAAGCAGGGGCGCGACTACCTGCGCCTACTCGACGAGCACGATGATTCAGGTAATTACCAAACCCTGTTTGAGCAGCAGGCGCTGCGCATTGACATGTTCGAGCCGTTCAGCGACGAACACCCCTGCCTGCTCAGCCAGTTGCAGGATGACATTCGTGAGCTGCGCCCTGTGGCGGAAACCCAAACCCACTGGCCCGCGCTCGACCCGGCCAGCGACGACTCCATCGTGTTTCATGTCGCCCACGGCCCCCAGCGTGAAGTGGAAATACTGCACGACCAGCTGCTTGCCGCGTTCAGCGCCGACCCCGAACTGCGCCCACGGGATATCATTGTGATGGTGCCGGATATCGACCGCTACGCGCCGCACATTGACGCCGTGTTCGGCCAGTACCGCACCACTCATGGCGGGAACGCTTTTACACCCCGGCCCGACGACCCGCGCTACATCCCTTACACGCTCTCGGATCAGGCCAGCCGCCATCGTCTGCCGTTGATGATTGCGCTGGAAAAGCTGCTGCGCCTGCCGGAGCTGCGCCTCTCGGTGAGCGACCTGCTGGATTTACTCGAAGTGCCCGCGCTGCGCGCACGCTTTGGTATTGAAGAGCGCGACCTGCCCACGCTGAGCCGCTGGATTGAAGGCGCGGGGATTCGCTGGGGGCTTAACGCCGAACAGCGCACCCGACTGGACCTTCCCCAAGGGCTTACCCAGAACACCTGGGCGTTTGGGCTGCGCCGCCTGCTGCTGGGTTACACCGTGGGCAGCGCCGAGGCATGGCAAGGGATTGAGCCGTTTGACGACATTGGTGGGCTGGAAGCCTCATTGGCCGGGCCGCTGGCTAATCTTTTGGAGAAGCTGGAAAACACCTGGGAAACCTTCTGCCAGCCCACCGATGCGGCGACCTGGGTAGCGCGGCTGCGCGAGCTGCTGGAGAGCTACTTTCTCACCGACGATGCTCAAGAGAGCGTCATGCTCACCAAGCTTGAAACCGCACTACAGCAACTGCTGGACAGCACCGATGAAGCCAGGCTAAGCGACGCCTTGCCGATCTCAATGGTGCGCGAACACTGGCTGGGGCAAATCGACGAGCACAGCCTTTCCCAGCGCTTCCTGGCGGGTGCTGTCAACTTCGCCACGCTGATGCCGATGCGCGCGATTCCGTTCAAGCACGTGTGTTTATTGGGCATGAACGACGGCGAGTACCCGCGCTCGCAACCGCCGCTGGATTTCGATTTAATGGGCAGCGACTACCGCCCCGGCGACCGCTCACGCCGCGAAGATGATCGCTACCTGTTTCTGGAAGCGTTGCTCTCCGCCCGCCAGCAGCTTTACATCAGTTGGGTCGGCCGCAGCCAGATCGACAACAACCCGATGCCGCCATCGGTACTGGTCGGCCAGTTGCGCGATCACCTTGAGGCGGGCTGGCATACACAGAATGGCGAGCCGCTGCTGGAAGCGCTGACGACCGAACACCCGCTGCAACCGTTCAGCCGCCGCTACTTTACGCCCCACACCAGCGACTCCCCTTCCCAAGCGCGGCTATTTACCTATTCTCATGAATGGCGCGAGGCCCACGAGTGGCAAGCTTCCAGCGGTGGAGGCAGCTCAGATAGCTTAGTCAGCTCTGGCAAAAAGCCGCTGGCCTTTAGCCCGGATACCGAGCAGCAGAGCGCGTTAACCCTGGCCCAACTGGGCAGTTTTCTACGCGAACCAGCCAAGGCCTTTTTCAATACCCGCCTGGGGGTTTACTTCGAGCAGGAAGAACTTACCCAACTGGACGTGGAACCGTTTACTCTGGACGGCCTACAGAACTGGCAGTTACAGGATCAGTTAATCGCCGCCCAGCGCCACGCGGTGGATAACGGCCTGCCGCGTATGGAAGCGCTGCACGCCGCGCTTGAGCGCTTTAAAGGTCAAGGGGTACTGGCCGTAGGCGCCTTTGGCGAGCGGATGCGCGAAGCGCTGGCGGAACCCATGGAAGCACTGTTTGCGGCTTACGAAGAGGCACTGCAAGAGTGGCCGCAGGTAATCGCCACGCCCCAGGCGGTGCATGTGGTTGAAAGCGCTGAAGGACGGGTAACGCTGGAAGATTGGCTGGGCGAGCTGCGCCAGGACGACGCTGGCAACCGCTGCCGCCTGTTACTGCTCAGCAGCAGCCTGGTTAGCCAGGGGCGCGGGCGTGGCCAGTACCGCTGGCAGCACTTGCTACGCCCCTGGGTCGCGCATCTGGCAGGCAATGTTGACCACCCGATGACCACCCAACTACTTTCCAAAGCAGGCCATGTGCGCCTGGAACCGATAGACGCCGAGAATGCCCGCACCCAGCTGGAAGCCATACTCAGCACTTGGTGCGATGGTATGCAGGCACCGCTACCACTGGCCCCACAAGCCGCCTTCGCCTGGCTTGCCAAGCTGGGCACACCAGCGTTAGAAAATGACAACCCAAGGGAAAGCGACGCCTACGCCGCCGCTGAAGCCGCCTATGAAGGAGGCCGCTATCAAACCGGCGAAGTTGCCCAAAGCGCCTACCTTTCCCACCAATGGCCGAGCTTTGAACAACTCTTCAGCGAGCGCGCACTAGGCCACCGCTTCACCACGCTGAGCGAAGCCCTCTACGCACCGCTGCATCGTGCAGTGAAGGGCTAACGCTGACGACGATCGGTTAAAGGCTCTTCTGGCTAAGCGATAATATCCGTTTCGCCAGAGCGATCATTTCGGGGTCACCGGTGTTCTTTTCCGGCACATCGGAAAGCTTGATCACCGGCAGCCAGCCCTGCCCTTCCGGACGCGCCTCGACCATCTTCACCACCATGTTCATCGGCTCGACGCCCACATCGTTGGTGAAGTTGGTGCCAATCCCGAACGCCATGCCAATCCGATCCTGACAAAAGGCCTGGATTCGTTCGACCCGATCCGGCGTCAGCCCATCGGAGAAGATAATCGTCTTGCTCAGTGGGTTGATGCCCAGGCGCTCATAGTGCGCGATGGTCTGCGAGGCAAACTCAAATGGGTCGCCGCTATCGTGGCGCACGCCGTCAAACAGCTTGGCGAATTTCTTATCGAAGCTGTCGTAAAAGGCTTTAGAGGTAAACGTGTCGGTTAACGCAATCCCCAGGTCACCGCGATAGACATCCACCCAATTCTCGAGGGCAATACTGTTGGCCATCTTGAAGCCAAAACGGGCACCGTGGAACATGAACCACTCATGGGCGTGGGTACCAATCGGCTTGACGCCGTGGCGCATGGCCAGCAGCACATTACTGGTGCCGGTAAACGATTCGCCGCCGTGGTGGTGAAGCGCACCGACCACGCGGTCATGCACATCAAACGAGAAGCGCCGGCGCGTACCAAACTCGGCAATCTTCAGGCCCAGGCGGCGGTAAAGTTCGATCTTCTCTTGAGCGCGCTGCTCGATCATTGCATCCGCCTCTGGGGTAATCGTTACCCCGCGCAGCCGATACCAAAGCTCACTGATCAGCGCCATCAGCGGCACTTCCCACAGAATGGTCCGATACCAGGGCCCCTCCATGATCACCGAAAGATCACTCCCCTGCTGGTCGATAACCACCTCGGCGGGGTCATAGTGAAACCCAGCCAGGAAGTCGAGATAGGTAGGGTCGAGATAGGGGCAGGTTATTTCAAGGTAGCGCTTTTCCTCATCGCTCAAACGTAAGGATGCCATCTGGTCGACTTCGCGACGCAGTGCCGCACCGAACCCTTCGGGGAACTCGTGTTCGCCACGATTGATAAAGGCATAGCGCGCATGGGCATAAGGAAAGCGTTTAATCACGGCGTTTTGCATCGTGATCTTGTAAAAGTCATTATCCAGCAGCGATGTCAGCATGAGATCCCATCGTTAGAGTGAACCGAAGCCGCCGGTAGCGTAAACTAATTGCACCATAAGTGGCTCAGCGACAAGATTATCAGGTGGCGGGCTTCCCATACAGTTTAGGAGCTGTCTTCATGCGTATTACCCAAACACAACGCGCGATCATTCTTTCTGGCGTCAGCGAGTATATTGGCGATTCTGTAGAAACTCATGTGTTTGGGGCGCGGCTCGATGATACCCAGCGGGGCGGCGGCGTTGACCTGTTATTAACGTCTACAAGCGCCATAGAACCCAATGCTTGTGAGGAACTCAAAGAGGTACTTGAAGAGTATCTCAAACTGCCGGTGAACCTTGTCACTTACGTACCCACTGACAAGCCATCCCCCACGCAAGCGAGCGCCTTGGCCGAAGCGTGCTCTATCGATTAGGTCGCGTAACAGCGTGCCAATCATTCTTTTCGGCGCGCACTCATAATACCAAGCGAGGCGGCGATGTTGACCTATTCAATCAATAGCGAGGAAGCAGCATGAGTCAGTTGTTCCCCGCCAGCCCTGATTTTTCCGCTGAGTTTGACAGCATCTTCTTATGAGCCAGCCTGCCCCCCTCAATTCACTGAGTCTTCCGCTTCACGGCAGCCGACTGATAGAAGCCAGCGCAGGCACCGGTAAAACCTTCACTATCGCGCTGCTTTACGTGCGGTTGGTGCTCGGTGGCCACAGTGTTGACGATGACACGGCGTTTGTACGCCCGCTCACTCCGCCGGAAATCCTGGTCGTTACCTTTACCAATGCCGCCACTCAAGAGCTGCGCGAACGTATCCGCAACCGGCTGGTAGAAGCCGCCGAAGTCTTTCGCGCTGACGGCCAGGAAAGCGATGAGCTGCTACTCAAGCTCCGCGACCAATACGACCCCGCCACCTGGCCCGCCTGCTCGCGACGCCTGGCGCTGGCCGCTGAATGGATGGACGAAGCCGCCGTTTCCACCATCCACAGCTGGTGCTACCGCATGCTGCGCGAACACGCCTTCGACAGCGGCAGCCTGTTCTCGCTCAACCTGGAGAACGACCAGAGCGAGCTGGAACAGGAAGTGGTGCGCGACTACTGGCGCAGCTTCTACTACCCGCTGGACAGCGACGCGCTGGGCATTGTCACCCGCTACTGGAAATCGCCGGACGATTTGCACGCCCTGCTACAACGGCTACTGCCGGAAAGCGAAGCGCTGGGCGATGCCAAGCCCGAACCCTGCGATACGCTGGCCACCACCCAGGCCGAACGCGCCGTAAAGCTCAGCGAACTCAAAGCGCCCTGGCCCGATTGGCTGGATGAACTGGTGCCCGCTCTGGAAGACGCCGCCACGCGCAAAGCCTTCAAGGGCCAAAGCTTCAATGCCAAAAGCCGCGCCAATTGGCTAGGCGCGCTGCGCGAGTGGTGCAAAACGGAGGCCGACCGCCCCGCGCTCACCGACGCTGCCTGGAAACGCCTGACGCCCGACGGCATGGCCGAAATCTGGAAAGACGGCGCACCGCCCTGCCCGCAGGCATGGCAAGCGCTGGCGCAGCTACCCAAAGCGTTAGATGACCTGCCCGAGCCACGCAACGACCTGCTGATTCACGCCGTGCAGTGGTGCCGTGCCCGCCTGGAGCGCGAGCAGGAGCGACGCGCCGAGATGGGCCCCAACGACCTGCTCACTCAACTGGACCGCGCCCTGCAAGGCCCCAATAGAGAAGCCCTGGTAGCGCAGATTCAACGTCAGTTCCCGGTAGCGCTGATCGACGAATTCCAGGATACCGACCCGGTCCAGTACCGCATATTCAATGCCGTGTATGAGGTCGCCAATCCTCGCCGCGACAGCGCCATTTTACTGATTGGCGACCCCAAGCAGGCGATCTACGCCTTTCGCGGCGCGGATATTTTCACCTACCTGCAGGCCCGCCAGGACACCGACGGCCGCCATGTCACGCTGGGCACCAACTTCCGTTCCAGCGCCGCCATGGTGGCCGCGGTCAATCACTGTTTTCACTATGCCGACCAGCATAGCGCCGGGGCCTTTCTGTTCCGTGATGAAGGCGGCGACAACCCGCTGCCGTTTAATCCGGTTAACGCCAAAGGCACCGACGACACATTGGTACTCAACGGTAAGCCTTTAGCAGCGATGACCCTATGGCCACTGGAAAGTGATGATCCACTTTCCAAAACCGCCTACCAAACTGAGATGGCCGAGCGCTGCGCCTCGCACATGGCCGCACTACTGGAAGCAGGCCGCCAGCGAAAGGCGGGCTTTGCGAAAGCAGTTGATAAACGTGTAGCGGTCAATAGCAGTGTGGTGGTCGAGAGCAGTGAGAGAGACGCAGAGCAAACACTCACTCCGCTGGCCCCCTCAGACATGGCCGTGCTGGTCAACGGCCTGCAGGAAGCGCGGGCGATTCGACTGGCGCTGGCCAGCCGGGGCATCAAGAGCGTTTACCTGTCCGATCACGACAAGGTGTTCAGCTCACCCATTGCCCCGCAGCTAGCCATTTGGCTGCGCGCCTGCGCCGAGCCCCAGGCCAACTCGCGCCAGGCAGAAGCCAAGCTGCGCGCCGCCCTGGCAACGCCGGTGCTCGGGCTAAGCCTTGAGGCGCTTGATTACCTCAACCAAAGCGAGCTTGCCTGGGAAGCGCGAGTCGAACAGTTCAGCGACTACCACCGCCTATGGCAGCGCCAGGGCGTGCTGCCGCTGGTGCGCCGGTTGATGGTCGATTTTGAGATCGCCGCCCGGCTGCTGGCTGAGTTTGCCGAAGGTGAGCGTTTACTAACCGACCTGCTCCACCTGGGCGAAATGCTCCAGCATGCAAGCCAGGAGCTGGATGGCGAACACGCGCTGATTCGCTTTCTGGCGGAAGCCATTGCCGACCCGGATAGCCACGGCGACAGCCACAAGCTGCGCCTGGAAAGCGACGCCGACCTGGTCAAGGTCGTGACCATTCACAAATCCAAGGGGCTTGAGTATCCGTTGGTGTTCCTGCCGTTTATCGCCAACCATCGCCCGGTCAGCGACACCGACCTGCCGCTGCGCTGGCACGATGGCGACGGCAGGCTGCAACTCAGCCTCAGCGCCGATGAAGCGACACTGGCCACCGCCGACCGTGAACGCCTCGGTGAAGACTTGCGCAAGCTTTACGTCGCGCTTACCCGTGCCCGCCACGCCACCTGGCTGGGGCTGGCACCGCTAAAAGGCGGCGAGAGCAGCGCCATCGGCCACCTGATCAACGGCGGCAAGGCCATCGCCCCCAGTGGGTTTACCCAAGCGCTGGGCGAGCTGGTGGAGGGGAGCGATATCGATTTGTGCCCCGCGCCGGAAGCCACCGCGCTGCGCTTCACTCCCGCCCCGGAACAGCAAGCACTGGGGCTGGCGCGAACCCCACTGCGCCCCGCCCGTGAACAGTGGTGGATCGCCAGCTACTCGGCGCTGCGTACCTCGGCGGCTGTCTCAGGGGCTACCCCCACCGCGCGTTTAACGCCTACGCCTGAACCCACCACGCCCCAGGAAGCCACCACGCTGGAAGTGCTGGACGAGCCCCACGACAACGCCATCAACACCGAGGCGTTTCACCTGCACCGCTTTCCCCGTGGCCCAGGGCCAGGCACGTTTTTACACGGCCTCTTGGAGTGGGCAGGCCAGCTAGGCTTTAATAAGGCGTTAAAAGACCCCGCCGCGCGGGAAGACATGCTGCGCCGCCGCGTACAGCTGCGTGGCTGGCAGGCATGGCATGACACTCTGTCGGGCTGGTTTGAAGAGCTGCTCGCTACCTCCCTGCCCCTGCCCACTGATGGCGACCAGGTGGCGCTTAATGAACTTGAAAGCTATCAGGTAGAGCTGGAGTTCTGGTTTGCCGCACACCAGGTGCAAACGCGCCAACTGGACGAGCTGGTTAGTAATCACTTACTGCCTGGCGTATCACGTCCCGCGCTGGATGCCGATACTCTCAACGGCATGCTCAAGGGCTTTATCGACTTGGCGTTTGAACATGACGGGCGCTTCTATGTGCTCGACTGGAAATCCAACTACCTGGGCAGTGACGACAGCGCCTACACTGGTGACGCCTTGCGTGACGCAATGCTCGAAAAACGCTACGACCTGCAAGCGGCGCTTTACCTACTCGCGCTGCACCGGCTGCTGAAAGCACGCCTGCCCGACTACGACCCGCACCAGCATTTAGGCGGCTCGATGACGGTATTTCTACGCGGCAGCCGCACCACTGCCCGCGGCGTATACGCCGTGCCCGCCCCGGTCGCGCTGATTGAAGCGCTGGATGCACTCTTTGCTGGCATAACGGCAGACGCAGCAGCACCCCATCAGGAGTCGGTCGTATGAGTAAGCGTGACGTAGCCTCCAAGAACGGCGGCTCCATGAACCTTGACCTGTTTGCCGACGATGCGGCCCCCGCTGCACCTGATTCAGCCGCATCGGCAACACCACCGGCAGCATCAGCCACAAGTGCCGCCCAACCACACCCCGCGCTAAGCGACACCGCTGAACTATTCCTGCTGTGTGAACGCTGGGTTGCGCGTGGCTGGCTGCGGGATCTGGACCTTGCCCTGGTGCGCTTTCTGGCACGTGAAACCCAAAACGCCCCGCCGCTGCTACTGCTGGCCGCAGCGCTGGCCAGCCACCAGTTAGGCCGTGGCCATGTGTGCCTGGAGTTAGCCGACACCCTGGCAGCGCCGGATTTTGCGCTATCGCTACCGCCGGAAGGCGATGATCTTAACGACCCGCCGCCGCTACCCAGCCACGTGCTGGCCACGCTGACGCTGCCCGAGTGGCAGGCAGCGCTTGTTCACCCCATGCTGATCAGTAACGGCCCCGGCAATACACCATTAGTGGTGAGCACTGGCCTCAACTCCACCCGGCTCTACCTACGCCGCTACTGGCAGTTTGAGCAAACCCTGCACCAAGAAATCGCCAACCGCCTTTCCGACGAAGAGGGTTTTTGTAGGAGCCCAATTCATTGGTGGTCCGACATTTCGGCGATGGGTGACGATAGTCACCCCCAAATACTCAAAGATGCCCTAAACACCCTATTCCCCGCCACCAACACCCTGGATTGGCAAAAAACCGCCTGTGCGCTTGCTGCTCGTAGCCCGTTTGCGATCATCACCGGCGGCCCCGGTACTGGCAAAACCACCACCGTGGTGCGCCTGCTGGCCCTGCTGCAAACCCTGCAACTGGCCCAGCCCAACGCCCACCCGCTGCGCATTCGCCTGGCTGCTCCCACCGGCAAGGCCGCCGCACGCCTTAATGAATCCATCGCCGGGCAGGTGAATAACCTGCCCATGAGCGACCTGGAAGCGCTGCTTGATGAACGCTCTGACGCTGGCGCCTCAAGCGCTATCATGATCCCGACGGAGGTCACTACGCTGCACCGTTTACTTGGCGCGCGCGCTGACACTCGCCACTTCCGCCATAACGCTGCCAACCCGCTGGCGTTGGATGTTCTGGTGGTGGATGAGGCCTCGATGGTGGATATCGAAATGATGACAGCGCTACTCAGCGCCCTACCCGCCACCGCCAAACTGGTGCTGCTGGGGGATAAAGACCAGCTGGCATCCGTGGAAGCAGGCGCCGTGCTGGGCGACCTGTGCCGCCGCGCCGACGCCGCCCACTACACCCCCGCCACGGCGCAGTGGCTGGCCGAACTCACTAACCACCCGCTACCAGAGGCATTAATCGACCCGGACGGTCAGCCGCTGGACCAAGCCATTACCATGCTGCGAGTAAGCCACCGCTTTACTGAAACAAGCGGTATTGGCCAGCTCGCCCAGGCGATCAACCAGCCGCTAAGTGAGGTATTGCGGGAGCGAGATAAACACCAAGCCGTGCATGGCGTGCTGAATAAAGGCTATGCCGACCTGCACCACTTGGTATTGAAGCCTGATGCACAAAACGAAGATAGCGCCCTGGAACGCCTGGTGACCACCGGCAGTCCGGAGCGTTTTCCCAACGCCGGCGAAGGCCGCACCACGTTCAAAGGCGAGCCAATAGCACCGCCCACCGGCTACCAG
This sequence comes from Vreelandella sulfidaeris, assembly GCF_042429665.1. GTDB lineage: Bacteria > Pseudomonadota > Gammaproteobacteria > Pseudomonadales > Halomonadaceae > Vreelandella. The sequence continues at coordinate 93,306 of NZ_JBHMAC010000014.1, forward strand.
TTCTACCTGAAGACCCTGACGAGTGAACGGCCCGACACCACCTTGGCATTTGAAGAGTACCGTGAGGCTTATGATGACTGGGCGAAAGAAGTACTGAGCGCCTACAGCCGCTTTCAGTTGCTATGCGCCCTACGTAAAGGGCCGTGGGGAGTTGAAGGATTAAACCTGCGCATCGCCAAAACATTGCGTCGCGAAAAGCTGTTGTTCGGCACCGACCACACGTTAGAGAAAGGCTGGTTCGAAGGCCGCCCGGTGCTGGTGACCCAAAACGACTACGGCCTGAAACTGATGAACGGCGATATCGGCATCACTCTCGCCGTGCCAGATCCACGCACGCCGGGTAAATCATTACTGCGCGTCGCCTTTCCGACCAGCGACCCGGAAAAGCCAATCCACTGGGTATTACCTTCCCGCCTGCACGCAGTAGAAACCGTGTTCGCGATGACGGTACACAAATCCCAAGGCTCTGAGTTTCAGCACACCGCCCTGCTGCTACCGCAAACACCCAACCCCATCCTCACCCGCGAGCTGGTGTATACCGGCATCACCCGCGCGCGTGACTGGCTCACGCTGATCGAAGCCAAACGCGGGATATTAAATGATGCGGTGACGAGGGAGGTGATGCGGGTGAGTGGGATGGAGAGGTTATAATTAAAGCCGACATTATCGTTGGTGCTGTCGATTTTCGGCCAGCAGCCGCTCACGCAGCGTTGGCCAGTGTTGTTTCAAGTGATCCGCCAACGGCTGCACCGTCATGCCGTCGGCTAGCACTTCCCCTTGCTTGTCGCACAACCAAGACGCCCCCGGAGTTCCGGGGGCGTAGGTGTTGCCAGGTTCTCAATTTACCGAGAGTTATTAGCTCTCATTGAGGACCGCTTCCGGGAAGTGGCGACGCAACATCCGGTTCTGAAAGTCGTCCACGAAACGGCTGTTGATGATAATGATGAACCGCTCGAAGGGTGCTTCGCTCTCGAGCTGTTCGATCCCGTCGACACTGTGGAATAGCCTGTCATCGCGCAGATGAAGGATATCACCCGGATCCAGGGTGATATCGACCAAGGGTTGCGTGCCAGCCTTGTCGCTGTAGAGGTGGTTTTCAGCACCCGCCACGTTTTCTCGATTGAGGACCAGAATGCTCAGGGCCTTGCAGCCATCGGCATGAATCCCCTGTCCCTGAAGGGGGTCGATGCTGCCTTCCCCGCGAACCCCGGTGATCTGCATCAGAATGGGTTCGTGCGCACCGATACTCCACAGCTTTGCCCAGGCGCGAACGAAGGCCTTCACATCCGGGCGTGCCATGAATTCACTTGTCAGCGGATCATAGTAGCGTAGGCGGTCGGCCATGCTCTCCGCGTCATTGAAGGCTCCCCCCTGGGCCATGGGACATTGGCCCATATCCCCGACATCGCCCTGATCATTCAGGGAGAGCCATGACATCCGCTTCCACCGTTGGTTGACATAGGGATCGCGCGGCAGGTCAGCGGTAAAGCCCTGCCAGGCGGTCAAATCGATTCGCTCCCGAATATCGGTTTTCGCCCACTCCTGATTCCTCAGCGCCTCGGCCACTCCCGCATTCCAATAATCGGAAGGCATGAAGGTGGGATCGAAACCGTGCTTGAGGGTATCGAGTTTCATGGTGGTATTCTCCTGTTAACTGGGCGGAATTGCCCTGTGTTGCCGGTGTAAGAACGCGGTCAACAGGAGAGAAATGAAAAGATCTGCAAAGATATGTCAAGAAATGTAATAAGAAAAATTAATTTTATTGAAAAAAGGATCAGACCGCTGATGACGTATATATGTAGGTTACCAACTACACATAGGTGTAAGATAACCACAACAAAATGACTATTTTTGCCATCATAATGGCTTTTGACAGTGCTTTTTCTTTAAGTGGATTCCATGACTGCCAGCCATTCCCGACATCACAGAGATCCGGAACGCCTGAAAAAGAACCGCAGGGAGTTTTCCGGTGCGCTCGCGTTGGAGGTGTCAACGACACCTTCCACTGATGGCATCGATTCGCATGATGCAGGCAAGGAAGACCTCGAGTTAGTACGCCGCCAGTATCTCGAGAGTGAGCAGCGATTCCGCGCCCTGCTGGAGAGTCTGCCGAAAGTGGCGGTTCAGGGGTATGATCGCGATCGGCGAGTAATTTACTGGAATGAAGGTAGCACTCGTCTTTATGGCTATACCGCCGAGGAAGCCCAGGGACAGTTACTGGAAGATCTGATCATTCCTGCCTTCATACGTGACAGGGTGATCCAGGCGCATGGTGTCTGGATCAAAGAAAAGATCGATATACCCGCCGAAGAACTCGAGCTTAAGCACAAAACCGGTGAACTGGTATCGGTCTTTTCGCAGCACCTGATGCTCAATAAGCATACCGACTCACCCTTGATGTTCTGCGTGGATGTCGATCTTTCCGACCAAAAGCGCGCCCACCGTGAGCTGGAATTCGCCACCCGTTTCGACAGGCTCACCCATCTGCCTAACCGTCAGACTTTCGAGGTCGATCTGGACAGTCTGTTGGATTCCTGTCGACGCCAGGGCAATGGCCTGACAACCATCTACCTGGACATCGATCACTTCGCCGAGATCAATGATGCCCTTGGCTATGATCAGGGCGATCGCCTGCTCATTGAGCTGACTCGGCGACTGAAAAAGTGCCAGCAAGTCACTGACCTGGTGTCCCGTGTCTCTAGCGATGAATTCGTGCTGGCTTTTCCCGGCGTCTACTTGGACCCCGATGTCAGACGGGTCGTTCGTCATGTCCAGAATATCTTTCGGGAACCTTTCGTCCTGAATGGTCGGGAGCGTCAGGTCACGGCCTGCCTGGGTGTGGCGCTCTTTCCCGGGAATGGTGAATCGACACGCGAATTGATCCGTAATGCCGATGTTGCCAAGAATCGTGCCAAACTGGATGGTCGGGGTACTGTACGTTTCTTCCAACAGAAGCTCCATGATGAGCTGGTTCGCCAGCACTGTCTCTCGACGCGACTCGAGGAAGCCTTGGATAACGGTGAATTCTCCCTCCACTACCAGCCCCAGGTTTCGGCGGCCAGCGGGCGAATAGAAAATCTCGAGGCCTTGTTACGCTGGCAACCTGCCGAGGGCCCGCCGATCTCGCCTGCCGAGTTTATCCCGCTGGCCGAGCGTTCCGGTGTGATCCATCGTCTGGGCGACTGGGTCATTGAGGAGGCTTGCCGCCAGCAGGTGGAATGGCGTGCCAAGGGATTTCATGAGCACCGCATCGACATTAATGTCTCGGGTCGTCAACTGGTGCGTCCCGATGCCCTCAAGCGCTTCGAGGACTCGCTGCAGCGTCACGGCTTAGGTCCGCGGGATATCGGCATCGAATTGACCGAGCATGTCCTGATCGAAGCCGACGAGACCGTCCTGGAGGACCTACGGCGCCTCTATGATCGCGGTTTTCGCATTGCTATCGACGACTTCGGGACCGGTTATTCCTCCCTGAGCTATCTCAAGCACTTTCCCGTCACCGCCCTGAAGATCGATCGCTCCTTCATCCACGACGCTCCCACACAGCCGAAGGATAGAGCCATCATGGAGGGTACCATCTTCATCGGTCATCGGTTGGGTTTGGAAGTGGTGGCCGAGGGTGTCGAGAACGCCGAACAGTTGTCATTGCTTCGCGACATGCATTGCGACCTCGTCCAGGGGTTCTTCTTCTACCGTCCGATGCCTGCCAAGGATATCGACCGCCTGCTGGGCGGTTTCGTGCCCGGTCACGAAGGGCTATCGAGCTGAGCCTCGCTCTTCATCAGGGGCGCCAGGAAGATCACTATTAAGCGTCGCCTTTCCGATCAGTGACGCAGCCAACCCCATTCACAGAGTGCTGCCTTCCCGCCTGCACGCGGTAGAAACCGTGTTCGCGATGGCGGTAAACAAGTCACAAGGCTCAGAGTTTCAGCACACCGCCCTGCTGCTACCGCAAACGCCCAACCCCATCCTCACCCGCAAGCTGGTTTACACCGGCATTACCCGATCCCGCAACTGGCTAACGCTAATCGAAGCCAAACGCGGGATATTGAATGATGCGGTGACTAGGGAGGTGATGAGGGTTAGTGGATTGCGTAAAATTAATACCGACTAGTGCATTTACAAAGGAAAAGCCGTGGTAAAAATCCACGACAGTACTTAAACTCAATGTTCATAACAAAATTAGCCGATATAAAATACAGCTTAAAATTACAACTTATGGATTATATCTGAATCGAAATGTTGAATATTAATATCCAAATCTTCTATTGTTTTTTGGAGCTCAGAATAATTTTCACTAGTACCGATAATAATTTGTTTACCCATATTTTTCACACCAGCTGATTTTGTTATAAATTCTCCAAAACTTTCATTTTTAGCTTCTTGCTGCCTTGGTTCATCCATTATTAGCAAACCCAAGTGATTGGTACTACCAATATCATTTTGATCAAGAGTTAAAATGGAATATAAATAAGCCCAAATAACCCGTATATTGTCACTTGCAGAAGCCTCAGAGTTTATGTCAACCTCATTTAACGTTGGCTTGTAACTACGCTCTGAAATCTCAAAATCACTCAAGTCATTACTGCTGTAACCAAAAACTTCCAGATTAGATACAAAATTTCTTTTTAAAACCTTTAGCTTTTTCCAATCACTTGCACTCAAACCGCTTTTCGGAAGAGCATCTAAAGCAGAGTCACTTAGCCTCCAGCTTTTCAAGGCATTTTCAAATCTTGCTTTTAATTCCTCCTCCTGCCTTAAAGCAGTTTCTATCGACTCAATATCATTTTCGATAATTATCTCTTTTTTGATATCACTTCTAGAAGGAGTATTTTTTTCATCTACTAGACTAGTTTTAATCTCACGTATAATGGCGCGAGTTTCACTGATTTTATTTTTAGCAATACCTAATCTAACTTCTTTTTTCTTAGTGCTTTCAATCTCACCTTTTAACAATGCACTAAATGCTTCTTTTTGCTTCTCAAGGTACTTAATATTATCTTCCAATCCTAGAATCTTTGTGCTTTCACTTTGTATATGGGAAAGCAAAGAGTCTTCTATTTCCATATGGCAAGTCGGGCACCTATTCTTTACCAACTGAAAATTTTCTTTTGAACCTATTGATTCTAATCTCTGTAAATCTTTATATTTTCGCAAACTATCATTTACATCATATACTCTTAGCTTAATAGAATCAGTATATTGTTGGGACGTATCTAAATCAGAAGCAAGTAAATTAATAGCTCTTTCCTGCTCAGATAATAAATAATTATTTTGCACTAACTCTTTTTCTAGTCTGAATATTTTTTTATCATTAGCTTTATAATTAGAATTAATAAATTTTAGCTTATCAAGATCTAATCTAAGATTTTCTAATCGCTCTCTGTACGATACACTCTCACTACCAAGCAAATAATAAAGGTAAGTAGACTGAGATAATTCAGTGTGCTTATTAATGTTTTCATCAAGTTCGCTTGAAACAAAACCAACTGTATTTTTTGCTACCAAGTTAAGATTTTCAGTACAAATATTCCATATTTTCTCTGAATCCTTCTTTTTTTGTTGAAGCTCTTGTTTTTTCTTATATACGGATTGCACATCTAAATCAAGAGTATATTCGATGATTCGCTCAGGTAGTTCTTTGATGCCCAGGTAAGACGGTAAAATATTTAAAATCCCTCCCCAACCTCGAGTCTGCTCAACATAGTTAATACAGAAAATTGATTCAAGATACAAAGGCGATTCCGCACCATTATACTTCAAAACAGTTGGCTGACTTACTCCCATAAATTCTGATAAAAAATAATGGAATCCTCGCTCACGAATAGCGGAGCCTTCGAAGCGTAAAAAATAGTCATGTGGGCTAGAGTCACCTTTAATTGCTTGTTCCACATTAGTATTAAAAAACACTGAAACAAGATCTTTTTTATCCACACTACTGCTTCGCATTAAAGTGACCAACTCACTACCGTTACTTATTGTAAGGTATATTTTAGATTCTATAATGGTTGCTTTAGAACCGTCAGCTTTTCTGAGTTGTGATGTAAGTGCAGTTTTTAAAGGTACCTTTCTAGACGGGCCTAGACAACCCTCAAGCCCTAGAGCAAATATAATTGACTGAATAATTGTTGACTTACCATGAGTGTTTTCTGCATGGATAATATTCAATCCTGAAAAAAAGGGAATATCTACCCCATAAAGGCCATCGCTTGTTACAGTTCTAATTGATAAATTTTCTATTCGTAAGCAACTCATGATAACCCACCAGTTATTAGAGAATCGATTACCTTCTCGCTAAAATGACTTTTGCTAAAAAGTTTTAAAAAGTCTTTTTCAAGAGTAAAAATACTGCTATCACTATCAATCTTTTTAACAAAACCTAACCCTTTCTCAGTCAGTTTAATACTTTTTGAAGCATCAAGTATAAAAATCTCTTCTCCTAGAGCTATATCAACAGCTCTATCAACTAAAGGATCAAATCTTACATTTACAGACAAGTTAAGCTCCTCTTTTTCAATAATTAACCTGTAAGAACGCCTTTTCTTTTCAGACGCTACCAGAGAGTAAAGAACTTGAATCTTTTTGGAGTTAGCTTTATTTCCTGAGCATATTTTAAAAAGTATTAAAGCGATTAAAGATATTCTCCAGAGAGGCCTTAACTCTGGATCAATAGGCGTTCCGCGATGATTAAATGTCATGGCATTCTTAGGAGAAGAATTGAATATATCCATTATTCAAATCCTAATGTACAATTCATCAACCAATCTGCGACAGTGCCTTTCGCTATTATTTCTAAATTATCACTATGCAATGCACAATAACTTTGAAGTTGACTTTTGAGAAATTCTGTTTGATAACCTATTTTTTGTTTTTCTGGGTCTGAGTCAATTGCTTCAATATCTAATTGCTCAGCTCTTTTAGCTGTAGCACTAGTAATTTTTTCATAATATTCCCCATAGTCCTGCTTTAACTCACTTACCATATTTTGGCTAATTATTGCATGTTTCGTTAAAGTATCAGCACCTTTTTTAATCACATTAGGATTACTATTTATCGCTCCTAGCTTTCGCATCATATTTTGCGAAAACTCTGGCGATTGCGTTTGATAATCTTCGATTTCATTTTCAGGAACACTAATAGGATCTAACTTTAATACAGCAACTCCTGCAGCCAATAAACTTGACTCTTCTTTTTTAAACTCATCACGTCCCCAAATTAAAACTCTAAAATCCTCATTGTCCACATAATCTAATTTCGCCTCAATAACTTCTTGCGTCTTTTTAGTAGCATGAGTTACAATTTCTTTTGATTTATGTTCAGGCACAACTAAAACCCAACGTTTAATTTTTGTATCTCCGAAAAAACCCTTCATTTTTGTGGTATTTGTGATAAATTTTCCTATATCCCGAGTCATCTTATCCCTTTGACTTTCATATAACTTACTTAATAAAACTACATTCTCAGCACAGTACATCTGATAAGCATTACCATCGAGCGAAAATCCTTCAATTCCGCCATCACCATTATGTTGGTCTGGTATAGGAATATAGTTCGCAGATGTATACCTTTCTCTTAAAAGGCAGTTAGCATGAGATTCCCATTCCTTTGGAGACCAAATTTTATTAGGGCTCAAATCCATAACTTAAACCTCTTATAATTTTACATTTAATTGTGTTGCGCACATTATTGTATTCACAATTTTGTTAAAAAAATTTAATTATGCACCAAAGCGCTGACATGGATACTGCATTTTTATCACCGATGAAAAATAGAAAAAATTTGACAGGCCACTAAAACGTATAAAAAAATCAGCTTTTAATTATCGATAGCATATTTAACCTTTCATTCTCTAACAATCTATATTTTTAATCACTAATTTTCAACTTTAGGTCTATAAGGGTTGATAAAAAATCGGTGATATTTTTATTATTCATCACATCTGCATTTTTCAAACAAAAGTAATAACCAGCTTACTTTAAAAATTTAGGTTATACCAAATTTTAAATTAATAGAATTGACGGTTAAAACCTTGCCAGCATAACTTTATGCACATGAAAAAACTTAATGAAAAATAATATGCATTGGCCATATTCATCTATTTTTTCCCTACAGTACTTTTTAATTTTAATGATTTAAGATTACCACTTATCTAATATCATGCCTAGGATTGATTAGCTTATTAAAGACACAATAAAATACTTTCAAAGTGAGTTAGCACTCACTTACTTTAAATCACTCTGCAATCCTTGATTGATAATGGTCAATATTGTGCTATCAGATAGCCAAAATAACCGATGAACCAAGCATGCTCCTGCGTATGTTTGATCCTTTATGGCATTAACCATTGCCCTGACCAATTATCGATGCGCAAGAACATGGCACGTCAGTGTCTCTGCTAAACGAATGCAGTCTCCTGAAAACTAGCACGTCCGGTCACACCAGAATGCCATGCCAGAAGCTGCGGGTACTCCTCTTTCCAGTTCACTTCTGGCAGCCTGAAGGCTAGGTAATCCAGCGCGACCGCAATAGCGATTTCACCCAGATAGATAGTTGAGGCTTGTTGTTTTTGGCTAAGCTCACTGTTCAGTTGATTCAACAGCCGCTGAATGGCTCGCGAACGCCGTTGGCCAAGCTTGCTCTCATCAATCTCATTGCCAACATGCTTTCTGGCAATCACGGTGGTGAACGCGGCATCCATCAGGTTTTGACCTAGCCCTGCCAGGTGCAGCACATCCCCCAGGTTGGCTGCTGGCAGCATTGGCGGGTTGGGGCTTACGCTATCCAGGTAAACGGCAATCAGCATTGATTCGCTAAGCGTGGTGCCCTCCTCCGTTACCAGCGCGGGAATGCGCCCGGCGGGGTTAGCCTTCAAGAGTTCGGCATCGTCTGCCCAGGGGTCGCACCACTTCAGCGTCACGGCGTCCGCCAAGCCTTTTTCCAGTAACACGATGCGCACCAGGCGCGCATAGGGCGAAGTGGCATTCAGGTAGAGTTCCATTATTGCCTCCCTTGGTATGGGGGTTACTAAGAGAAAGATGCATCAGGCACTGTAAACCACCACTAAGTAACAATTGCCGAAATTGCCGTTATTTAGACCTTTTTCACAAAGTGGGCGGTCACCTTCATGTCGCCCACGCCGTCGACCTTGCAGTCCAGTTGGTGATCCTTGCTCGCGCCGCTTGATCAAGACTTTGGTGCCCACCTTTAGTACCAGTGAACTGCCTTTGACCTTGAGGTCTTTGATCACGTGACTTTATCGCCTTCTGCTAACAGGGCGCCATGGGCATCTTTCACTGTTACGGCATCATCCCAATGGGGACAAGGTGGGCACGACATGTATGATGACTTCTGTGAGCTGGATTGAAGCGCCAGTGTATAATGCTTACGCCAGCTTCAACGTTAACCGTTCGACCAATCCCCTTGATAACGGAATATAGCTAAATCTCTGATCGGCACGCCCACTATTGATTGATCCAGAGTTTATTGACGGTTTCATTGTTTGAAAAATTATCGAGTGCGATTTTCTGACTACCGGCTCTCGCTTGGTGGTCATTAACTTATCACCTGAACGATTCAGCTTTGTCACGTCGGCGGTTTAACACTACATTGTAGGCCACACTTAAGTGAGCTTATACATTGCATAAGGCGATCCAATGGAGCCCGTTCAACCCTCTGGCTTAATGCTCCGCATCGAGAAAATGGGGGTGACCTATCCTGGAAATGTCCTCGCACTCCGGCCCACCACCGTTGATTTCCACAAAGGCGAGTTTACGGTTCTACTGGGCCTTTCCGGTGCGGGTAAATCGACGTTGCTGCGCTCCCTCAACCACTTGGTGCTACCCACCACCGGTAAAGTGATTTCGGCCGAGCTAGGTGTGCTCGAAACCCGTACGACGGTACGCCGTCATCGGCGCAAGACTGCCATGGTTTTCCAGCACCATCAGCTCATTGAACGCCATACTGCGCTCCAGAATGTGCTGACGGGTCGACTTGCTTATCACAGCACCTGGCGCAGCTTGTTTCCGCTACCCAGACAGGAACAGGCGCTTGCCCTGCACTGCCTGGATCGCGTCGGCCTGGCTGAGAAAGCGCTTACCAGGGTCGATCAACTGTCCGGAGGACAGCAGCAGCGCGTGGGTATTGCTCGTGCCTTGGCGCAGCAGCCCACCATGATCCTGGCGGACGAACCAGTGGCCAGCCTTGACCCAGCCACGTCTGAACGAGTGCTAACGTTACTGCGAGACATATGCCGTGAAGATGGTATTACCGCCATCATTTCACTGCACCAGCTGGAATATGCCCAGCGGTTTGCTGACCGCATTATTGGTTTAGCGAATGCGCAAATCGTTTTCGATGCAGCCCCGGCACAGTTACAGCAATGCCACCTGAACGAGATCTACCACGATGCGACAGGGGTTTTGTCCGACGCCGATGAAACCACCGAACCCACCCCTCAATCCGCGAATCCCCCTTTTATAAAACTGGAAATTGACCAATGAAACCGCTATTCCGCTTTTTCTTCGCCATCTGTGTTATGACGGGATTGACCCTACCCGCCTTAGCTGCGGAGCCTGATCCCAATCCGGATCGGTTAAAAGTTGCGCTGCTCCCTGATGAAAATGCCTCTGAGCTGATCAAACGCAACCAGCCATTGAAAGACTACCTTGAAAGCACGCTTGGAAAAGAAGTGGAGCTGATCGTCACCACGGATTATTCATCCATGATCGAAGCCATGCGCTTTGGTCGCATCGATCTCGCCTACTTCGGCCCACTCTCCTACGTGATGGCAAAAAGCAAAAGTGAGATTGAGCCCTTTGCGGCCATGGTGGTAGATGGCAAGCCCACCTATCGCTCCATCATCATTGCCAATGTCGATTCCGGCGTTGAGTCCTATGCCGATATCGAAGGCATGAAGATGGCCTATGGCGACCATACCTCCACTTCAAGTCACCTGATTCCCAAAACCGTGTTGCTTGAATCGGCGGGGCTGGAAGCAGGCGAGGACTATGAAGCTCATTTCGTTGGCTCCCATGATGCCGTGGCGGTGAACGTTGCCAATGGCAATGCAGATGCAGGCGGACTATCGGAAGTGATCTTTGAACACGTGATGGACCGCGGCTTGATAGATCGCAGCCAGGTTAGGGTGTTGGGTTACAGCGGGGAGTACCCTCAGTACCCCTGGGCAATGCGTTCCAACTTGGACCCGGCGCTCAAGCAGCAGATACAAGGCGCTTTTATTAGCATCGATGATGAAGAAATTCTGAGCAACCTAAAAGCCGAAGGTTTCGCCGCTATCACTGATTCCGATTACGATGTGATTCGGGAAATGGGGAGTCTGCTCGGCCTTGACTTCGCCGAGATGTAAGGGAGCATTATGAACCAGCCCAAAACGGATTCGCCGCCCCGTTCATCGGTTTCTCCTGACGCCGTGCTGGCAGAACACGCTCGCAGCTGGCGGAGCAAGCTCTTCCAAGCGGGTTCGTTACTGGCAGTGGTTCTCTTGGCTAGTTGGTACGTGGACTTGCTGAATTTTCGAATTCTCGCCAACGGGGTTCCTGCTATCGCTACCCTGGTGGGGGAATCACTGCCTCCCGATTTCACCCATGCCATGGATTGGATAGCGCCGCTGGTCGATACACTCGCCATGAGCATTGCCGGTACGGCGATAGCGATAACCGCCTCAATACCCTTGGCATTCTTGGCCGCTCGCAATACCTCGCCCCACCCCGTGGTCTTCCACATAACCCGCACGATGCTGAACGCTCTGCGCTCTGTGCCCGAGTTGGTGATGGGCATTATCTTCGTTGCTGCAGTGGGTTTTGGCGCCTTGCCGGGGGTGCTCGCTCTCGGCCTTCATTCCATCGGCATGGTGGGTAAATTCTTTGCCGAAGCGATTGAACATGTCGACCCAGACCCAGTGGAAGCCGCCAATGCCGCTGGCGCGACTCGATTACAGGTGCACTGGCACGCGGTACTCCCGCAGGTTCTGCCGCAGTTTGCCGATGTCTCCATCTATCGCTGGGAACACAACTTCCGCGCCTCTACGGTCTTGGGCATGGTGGGGGCCGGCGGGATCGGCTTCGAGCTAATAGGCTCTTTACGTATCATGCAATATCAGGAAGTCAGCGCCATCCTGATTGTCATACTCGTTATGGTGACGATGGTGGATAGCTTGGGCAGCCAGCTTCGTAAGAAATTCAAGTAAGGAAACCAAATGAAACCAAGGGGTTTCATTCCCTCCAGGTACACGACAGTGGGCTGGCAAGGTGGGCTGTATCTTTGTAGCTGGGCGACTCGAACATAGCCACTACCACCTGCTCAAAGCGTGTAGCGAGCAGTTTGTCTTAGTAGACTCAACGTCTATGGCGAAGATGCCCTCTTTACAATGTCGATATCTATTTTGCTGCCCTCGAACCAGAAACCTGGACACCCGTTGCCCTATTCGCTTTTCAGTCGGTTCATAGATGCGTGTAAAACGGCGAGAACGTCAATTTGATCTGGTTTGATGTAATAAATAATGCGGTAAGCGCCACACAAGACTTCCCTTATTTGAGCGATATCGTACTCTGGCACCTTGCGTCCTGAAGCGGGGAAATCACCAATCTGTTGTGACCTTCGGGTGATTTTATCAACGGAGCTCAACGCATAAGCTTCTGAGTCCTGCGCGATATAGGCATAAATTGCGTCCAAATGGGCTTCTGCTGTTGCGGTCCAGAACACATTCATTCAGGCAAGCCGTATTTCTTGCGTATATCCGCCACGTTCGTAATGTTACCCGCTTGGCTATCTGCCATGCCCTTTTCGATGGTCTCCCGTACGTAGATCTCATGCATTAGGTCTTCCCAGGTAGCATTCGCAGGAAGTTGCTCAATTAGCTTGTGTGCGTCGTCTTTGCTCATCGTAGCTGACATGGTGACTACCTTTTTTAGTTACGTAGAAAATACTTTTCGAGGATACCTTGGGTTACCGAGAGTGTTGCGGTTTATGCCATTTTCTGCAAATTCATCGCTAAGTTTAATACCTATTTTGTCGCCCCTGAACCAGAAACCTGGACACTCGCCCTGGCAAGCTTTGCTGACACGTTGCGTGATGCGGTGGTGGTGGATAAGCCTTAGTGGACTGCACTGGCAAGTTGATCAAGGTGGCTGCCCTGGATGGCGTTGAAACCTGGGTATTGATCCATGTTGAAGTACAGGGCGAACCAGAAGATAGCTTTGCCGAGCGTATGTTTACCTACCAGTACCGATTGCGTGACCGCTATAATATTGATGTGGTCAGCCTTGCCGTACTGGCAGATACTCGCGAGAGCTTCCGGCCCACGACCTTTCACTATCAACGCTGGGGATGTGCGCTGTCCTTTACCTTCCCCATGGCTAAACTGATTGATTGGGAAGCGCACTGGGCAGAACTGGAAGCCAGCGATAATGTCTTTGCTTTAGTGGTGATGGCTCAGATACAGGCCAAGCGAGTGAAGAAGAACGCATCGCGAAAGGATACCAAAGTGGCTCTGATCCGGCTGCTCTACGAGCGAGGCTACACCCGCGATCAAGTTTTACGGCTGTTCAATATCATCGATTGGATGATCCAACTGCCTAGAAGTTTAGATCCTGAGTTTGCACAGGCGGTTTACGCCATACAGGAGGAGAAGCACATGCCTTACGTCAACACGATTGAGAGACTGGGTATTGAGAAAGGACGTCAAGAAGCAGAGCAGCGCGCATTGGAAAGCAAACGTAATGCAGCCCGTAAGCTAATCGCTCGCACCGAAATGGATGACCAGATGATCGCCGACATCGAAGAGCTGAGCGTCGAAGAAGTAGAAAGGTTGCGGGCCGAGACCCAGCACTAAGCTCGCCTTCTATCTCTTATTAGCTGTTCGCTTAGCCCGACGAGATCATCAGCCACAAAATCCCACGCTTCTTCTGCTTCTAAATCTTTGCTCTGGCTGGGTCCGTACTCCGTGGGCCGAGGTATAAACGCCGTTTTCATGCCGAGTGCTCGCGCAGCATGCAGGTCAGCATTATGCGCCGCACACAGCATTACCTCTTCGGGCGGCAGGCGTAGCAGGCGGCAGGCCCCTAAATAAACCTCAGTATCAGGCTTGTAGTGTTCGAATAACTCAGCGCAGAAAATCATGTCCCACGGTAGCTGGGCGTGACGGGCAACATCGACCATCAGCGAAACGTTGCCGTTGGTCAGCGTCCCGATAATGGTCTGCTCTTTCAAGCGTTGAAGGCCACGTTGCACATCCGGCCATGGTGTTAACCGATGCCAGAAGAGGTTAATGCGATCAATGGTCGCTTCGTCCAACGCAATCCCATGTTGATCGAGGAGTTGGACCAGGCTTTCGCGGTGCAGATCATCGAGTATTGTCCAGGGGATTTCCCCTTTGCGTACCCTATCCATTGAAGGTGCATAACGCTGCCGCCATTGATCAGCCAGCGCTTCACTGGGTAGATCAATTCCCAGCTCTTTCTCAAGCTCCCCGAACTGATGAATCAAGCTGGAACGCCAATCAACAATAGTGCCAAATACGTCAAACACGATGGCTTTCATTAGTGTCTCCTTTCCGCTGGATAGTGATTAACAGCCCCACTAACGTCATGGCGATCAGCAGACTCCAGCCAAGCATAAAACTGCCACTTATATCTAACAGCCACCCAAGGAGTGGTGGTATCGATACAATCGCCAGTTGGTTAATCGCCATGGCCAGGCCTAGCACAAAGCCGGTTTTATCAGCAGGTGCAGACTCAGCCACATAAGCTACCCAAGGGCCGTACCAACCAAAACCAAAAAAGCCCAGCCAGGCCATCAAACCACCCAGCATGAACATTGAATGTAGCGGCAGCCAAACCAATATCAGCAGCCCTACTATTACCGCCACCATGCACACCATTACCGGAAAGTAGCGTGAGCGACAGCGGTCGCTCCAGGCCGCCAGCAAAATACGCCCAGCAACCCCGGCCCCTTGGGCTACGAATAGCAACGTCGCCGCCTGCAGTACCTCCATCTGCAAACGGCTATGCAGATAGAGCACGGTAAAAATCAAAATGCCGTACTGAACCGAGATCAAGCTAATACCGGAGGCCATGATCTGCTTCATGGCCGGTTCGCGAATCATCGCCATTCGCGACAAAACGACGGTTGTCACGCTGCCTTCAGAGGCTCTTGCGACCCGCACGACGCCAGTAGGCGCACGGTACAAGAGCATAAAGACCAATGCCCCGAAGATCGCAATCAGCCCACCGACTAGAAAAGAGGCGCGCCACCCCCAGGTAATAGCAACGGTTGGCAGTATGATCGCCGCCAGCGCCCCACCCAGCGGCAAGCCAGCCTGACGAATGCCCATGGCAAAACCACGCTGGGATTTATCAAACCAAGCGGCTACTGACTTGCTACCGCCAGGCTGGGCGGTACTGTAGCCCGCTCCCACTATGACCAAAAACAGCAGCATGGCCCAGTAACTCTCAGCCAGCACGGCGGCGCTAAGCGCGATACCCACCACGAGGGTGCCTACTCCTACTACCAAACGCTCACTGAATCTGTCAAGCAACTCCCCGGCAACCAACAACCCAACCAAAGGAACCAATTGAGCAGCCGAGACCAATGCCCCAATTTGCAGCGCAGAGAGCCCCATATCTGCCTGGATATAAACGCTGATGGCCCCGATACCTTGAACAAAAAAACATGCCGCTGCTTGAGCCAGGGTGGCTATCAGCAGAATGACCCAGCGGTAGTTTTGAGCAGATGTCATCGGCAGCATCGTCGTCATAGGGAGTCTCAGAACATTGAGCTTTTCCTTAGCATTACCCATTTCTTAGCGTTAAACCATAACGATATCGCAACGCCTGTTGCCAAATCAGCAAGCACCGCGGCTTTTCGGGCTAAGTTGCGTTACTGGATAAAAGAGACGAAACAATTGCCAAGAGTTAGACTCAGCTGACTGCGTCGTAACGCGGCTAGAAGTATCCCGGTTTATTAGGCTTTTTTCACAAAGTGGGCGGTCACCATCATGTCGCCGACGCCGTCGACCTTGCAATCTAATTGGTGATCCTTGCTGTCCATTAATCGCTTGATCACCGCTTTGGTGCCCACCTTGAGTACCAGTGAGCTGCCTTTGACCTTGAGGTCTTTGATCATCGTTACCTTGTCGCCTTCCGCTAACAGCGTGCCGTGGGCATCTTTTACCGTCGCGGAGTCTTCCGCCTCGGCCTCAGTGGGGTTCCATTCGTGGGCGCACTCGGGGCAGATGAACAAGCGTTGATCTTGATAGACGAATTCGGATTGGCAGTTTGGGCAAGGTGGGCACGACATGAATGATGACTTCTGTGGGTTGGTTTAGGCTGCTTATGATACTGAGCCAGCAGCACCGTGGCGAATGCCTACACGCCAGCCCAAGAAAGGAGAAGCCAGGATGAACAAGTTTGATTGAAGCGCCAGTATATGGTGTTTAGCCTGCTTGGTTAAACGTTCTGGTTATCCCCATTAACATACGAATAGAGCAAAATATCGGATCGGTAGGCCCAGCCCTGATTGGCCCAAAACGTTTGGGCGGCTTCGTTCTCGGGCAGAATCATCAGGTGTGATTTCAGGATGCCTTCACTCTCCAGCGCTTCCAGGCAGAGGCTTACCAGCCGTGTAGCAATGCCTAAACGGCGGTGAGAATCCGCCACCGAGAGGTGCTGCACATAGCCGCGCTTGCCATCGTGGCCCGCCATGATCGTTCCCACCAGCTCTCCTTCTACTTCTGCTACAAAGCTCAGGCCGGGGTTGCGCAGCAGGTACTTCTCAATGCCTTCCCGTGAGTCGGCGTCGCGAATTCGCACGCCTGCACTTTCGCTCCATAAGGCAATGGCGGCTTCGTAATCGTTGATGGTCATGGTGCGGTAGTGCATCAGGCGGCTCTCATTGGGTGGTGGCATCGTCTTGTTCGTTCTGCTGGGCGGGGTGGTTGAAGTGATCCTTCTGCTCTGCCCATTTCAGCAAGGCGTCCAGCGCGGGGCAAGGGGAAATTGCCCAACTCTACGGTGCTATACACGATGCCATGGGAGCCTTATCCGTCGCCATGCAATAGGAAGGGCTAGAGAAAGTAGCCGCTCTAAAGGCGGCGGCCTTAGTAGCATAACGAAGGATGCAGAAGCGTACGCTTACGTATGCGACCTAATAACAAATGACCGACAGCGGGTGTGGTTGATTTCCTTTTCGCCTTCATCCTTCATGCCTATCTTCATGGCGACCTTAATTGACCCAAGGTTTGCCTGGTCAATGTCGGCGACCACTTTGGAAAGCGCCAGCGTTTCAAATGCATGTTTTAGCACAGGCCTGGCGGCCTCTGTTGCAAAGCCCTTTCCCCAAGCAGATCGACTGAACCGCCAACCAATTTCAATTTCAGAGCCGACTCCATCATAAGGAATCAGAAGTATCCACCCAAGGAATTGATTTGGATGCTTGCGCAGGAATACGGACCAGTAGCCGAGTCCTTCGCCGAAGTAGGTTTCTATCCGCTCTCGTACGAATGCTTCGTGACGGACAGGATCATCCCAGGGGCCTGCTACAAACTTCGTCACCTCTGGGTCGCGGTCCATCGCCAGGCAGGCCGGTAGGTCTGCGAGTGTTCGGGGCTTAATCGTCAGACGTTCGGTATCAAACGTAGGTAAAGTCTTCATTTGGGTTCCACTTAAAGCGTCAGGCCGAGGTAGAACGCTGGTGTAATTTTTATGTCTGCCACCACACCACTATCCCCGGTTCGACCCGGCCTTTGGAAGGTAGTTGCTCGTTACGTGCAAAATCCGCCCATAGCTTACGCAGGCGCTGGCCGTGTTCGAGCAGGGTCGGTTCATCTACGTCTTTTACCAGGTCGGCATACTGCCAACTGGCAGGCTCGCCCAGCAGTAGCGCCAGTTCAATCGTGTGCGCGGCACCAAACGGGTAGCGGCCCTTGCCCCAGTCCAGCCGGTAAACGTAGGCGTTGCCTCTCGCACTTGCGTGGCGGCGGGCAAAAGAGCGCGCATCGCGCTTGTATACCTTGTTCGTCGTGGCAGCCACCATCGCCCTAGAGGCCCGCTCACCCACGAAAGGAAGCTGTCGGATGCGCATCAGCTTTGGTGACATCACCAAAAACAGCGCGGTCTCCTCTGCGGTGGTGCCAATGAATACATCATATTTAGGCGCAAAGCGGCGCCAGGCAGCATCAATATCGGATTCAGCAGGCAGTGGGTAGTGGCCGTACTGGGTGCCAAACGGCATCGCCGATTTGAGTCCAAAACCGCTGGCGGCTTCGACCACTTGGCTCTGCACGCGCAACACTTCCTCCAGCGGTGCATCGTCTTCCAAGGTGGCAGCTACTTCGCCCATCTTGGTATTCATTTTCGCCCGACCACGGCTAATGCCCAGCGGCGCACTCTGGATGATGGCACGCTGAAAAAGCCCCTCGGTGCCGTCGGCAATCATCAAATGAGCGGCAGCATCGCCCCCGGCGGAGTGGCCGAACAGCGTGACGTTACCAGGGTCGCCACCCATAGCCGCGATATTGGTATTGACCCAGCGCAGCGCCGAAATAAGATCGAGCAGCCCCAGGTTGGCAGGGCGGTTGGCGTAGCCGCCCAAAAAGCCCAGCAGGCCGAGCCGATAGTTTACGGCCACCACGATGACGTCCTGTTCAAGCGCGAGCGGGCGCACATCGAATACCGATAGATCGCCAGCGCCAAACACATAAGATCCGCCGTGAATCCATACCATCACCGGGCGCGGCGCCGTGGCGGGGCTATCCGGCACGGTCACCGACAAATGCAGCTCACCCTCAACAGAGTGGAACTCCTGTTCGGTAACGCCTAATGCCTCATTGAGCTCCGGGATGGTGTTTTGCGGCGACGCTGGCGACCACTCGGTGGCCTGGATGGGCATTGTCGATATCGGTTCATCAACTGGAGCGCAGAAGCGCTGGGTACGCGCATAGCGAATACCCGTGGCGCGAATAACGCCACGGTCGCGCCAGCCGACAACTTCACCTGCGGGGGTATTAAAACGCGGGGCGTCCTGGTCGTTTGGCTCGGTGGCGGGCATACATTTCCTTGGAATTTGAAATAAGCGCAGCATGGCACTCCCGCTACATGCGGGTGAGGCGTTTGCTTTATTGTTTATACTAAAGCACCTCAGCCGCTAATCGGAGGCTGAAATGGTCGCAGGCTAAAACAGGCTCATATTGAGCAAATAGATATCTAGTAGCTAATCCCCAACCCTTAAAAATCTTGCTAATAGGTTAAAACCTATATAGCATAAATCCTATAAAACGATGAGGTACTCATGTGGTTAATAGAGCAGACAGATACCTTTGAAACGTGGTTTTTCTCGCTTGAGGAAGCTGACCGGGAGAATGTCCTGGCTTCTCTTCTTCTTTTACGTGAACGAGGCCCGATGCTCTCACGGCCGCATGCTGATACGGTAAATGGTTCGCAGTTTCCCAATATGAAAGAGCTGCGCGTTCAGAGCTTTGGTCGCCCTATCAGGGCATTCTTTGCGTTTGACCCAACGCGTACCGGCATCATTTTATGCGCTGGCGATAAAGGTGGGAATGACAAGCGTTTTTACGATGAAATGATTCCAGTCGCCGACAGAGAGTATGCGGCTCACCTGGAAAATTTAAAGTGAGGTGATCACCATGGCACGCACACTGGAAGACTTACTGGCAAAAGAGAAACCAGAAATCGTCGCAGCAGCAGAAGCGAAGGCGAGCGATATGCTTTTTGAAATTAGGCTCGCTGAAATTCGTCTATTGGCAGAAAAAACGCAAACCGAAATTGCAGATGCAATGGGCGTTAGACAGCCAACCGTAGCGGGGCTTGAAAAGGTTGGTCAGGATATGCGCCTTAGCTCCCTTAAACGCTACGTTGAGGCCCTAGGCGGTCGCGTTCGTGTAGATATTGAGCTTCCCGATGGTAGCCATCACGGCTTCCCCGTTTAATTACCCTCTTTTCATCCTGACCTATCAATATAGACGACAAGTAACGTTGGCCTTAAAGGCAGCCTACGCTGTCACGAGCTGAAGCCTTATGGAGCGCGCGGGGCACGTTACGTGTATCTGGAGGCAGGAGCGGCAGCACAAAACCTTCAATTACAAGCGGTGGCACAAGGCTTGGGAAGCGTTTGGGTCGGCGGTTTTGATGATGAGGCGACTGGCCATATTCTCGGTTTAAAGGTCCCGCTAACCCCCATTATTTTGCTATGTGTTGGGCATCCAGCATGACTGTTGGCCTTCAGGTTATAAGCTCAAGGCCACAGTTCAAGTCCTATAAAGCTCTCCGGCTCATCGGAGCATTAAGAGACCCGTTTTATAAGAATCATGGCGAAGATAAAGCGCGGCTACTCACCAAGCGAACGGCTCAAATAGCGTGCAAACTGCTCGTATAACTCATGAGAGTTGGTAACGCTGAGCACCAATTGAATAGAGGGCAAATTCGGGACTCCATTCCCTTCTGCCAGTACACACAAATCCTCTGACAACGCGCTTTTAGGAAGGATGCCCACTCCTAGCCCGCTAATGACTGCCTTTTTAATGTTATCAAACGAGCCACTGACATAAGCAAAGTAATGCGGCCTACCGACACTTTTCAACGCCATCACGGCACTGCTTCGGATAACGCACCCTTCCAGAAACGTTACCAGTGGAATATCGACCATATCATCGAAATGTATTGCGCCTGAGCTTACCCAGTATAGTGGTTCCACCTGTATGACTTGCTCAGCTTTTGATACCACCGGCTGGCCCGCTATTCCTTTGAGGATCACTACATCAAGCAGATGCTTTTCAGCCATCTTGGAAAGAACCACCGAGGAGGCCGCCGTCACTTCAACACGCAATCCAGGGTTTTCTTCAAGGCAAAGAGAAATCACGCGGTGAAGGTTACTGACCGCAAAGTCATCCGGCACGCCTAGCGATACCTTTCCTTCCAGGCTCGATGTCCTCAACGCGTTAATCGCCCTGCTGGTACGGTGAAGAATATCCCTGGCGGCAGGAAGCAACCGTCGGCCTTCTTCGGTCAGACCAACCACATGGCCTTGGCGCCTCTCGATAAGGCGGCAACCGACATCCTCTTCCAGCCGTTTAAGGCCAACGCTCAGCGTCGATTGGGTGCGGGCCAGCACTTCACTAGCGCGGCCAAACCCGCCGTACTGCGCCACGGTCACAAAGGCACGCAGCTGTTCGAGCGTGATACCCCGCCCTTTTAGCCAGTCCTCCTCTTGCCCTTCTGGATGCATCTTCGGCCCGCATGTGTAATCAATCATTGATAAAAACGATTATAACAGTGACATAATTCATTTAACAAAAAACGAACCAACCATGAAAATCACGCCAAATGTTTACTTCCTGCCACGGCAGAAAACGCATCCAACGTGAGAAAAATTATATGTTCATGATCGTTGTTCCCATTTTCATGGTAATTCTGCTTGGTTACTTCTTTGGAAAACTAAAACCGGATAGCGGAAGTTCGGATAAGTTGATCAATGACTACGTGTTGTATATCGCGCTGCCGGCCCTACTTTTCTTGGCTATCGCCAGGGCCGATATCAACGAACTAAAACAGTGGGGATTCATCAGCTCGTCACTGATTGGCATTGTCTGCATATATTTACTGTCTGGGTTTATCGCCAAGTGTAGAGGTATTCCACTTCCTCAATCGTCTATCCTGAGCATGGGTGCCTGCTATGGAACGACTGGGTATATGGGTGTGCCCATACTCATTTCTGTGTACGGGCAGGAAGCGGCCCTACCTGCCGCCATCGCGACTATTTTGCACAATATCCCCGCCATCATGGCTGTCATCATCAGCTGGGATCTGTTTGCCGCTAGCCACAAAACCGAAACTACTTCAGCTGCTACCAGCTTTTGGAAAGCCATTAAAACAACTTTTACCAACCCGCTTACCGTTTCAGTGCTCGCAGGTCTTGTATTTGTAGTGTTCGGGATAAGAATGCCGGCGTTTCTGGAAGCGTTTGCCAGCTTTCTGGGCAGTGCCGCAGGTCCAACAGCGCTATTTGCATTGGGGCTTGGCTTATCCCGGCTCAACATTAAAGAGCATGTGACCGGGGAAGCGTTAGGCATCGTCGCTCCCATGCTTGTTCTCAAGATCATCTTGCAGCCGGCCATTACATTGCTTGCTGGGGTATATCTATTTGGGATGGGGGAAGAGAACGCCATCTGGCTGGCGGCAGCCGTTGTAATGGCGGCACAGCCTATTGGTGCTGGGGTTTACGTGTTTGCGAAAAAGTATGAATACAAAGAAGACACTATCTCGCTTGCCATCATTGCCTCCTTGCTGATTTCGTTAATGACCCTCCCGGTCATTTTGAGCCTGCTAAACGGTTAGGGTAGCCATCTTGCATCCTCCATGATGGTGCCTACCACTTCACCATTCTGCACGGCCACAAAGCTCAGGCCAGGCTTCCATCGCAGGCAATGTCGATGCCCTCGCGGGAGTCCGCATCGCGCAGCCGCACGCCTTGGATATTGCGCGGCGGCTGCGTCGTCGATGGTTTGGTGCTTTCGCGCTTAGAAGCTGATACCCAGCCGTAGCGCCTGAAGCCCGTCGAGGGACACGCTCACGTCGTCAGAAAAGATCGGGTGTCCTTCGATACCCAGATTCAGTGCGGCTTGCGAGCCGCGGTAGGTCACGTTCATCGTGACCTGCGCCGAAGTGCTTACCGGTGCCAGCAGCCCATAATCGACGCTTTCCACACTCACCGCGGAAAGGCCCCGGTTATCAAGTTCCTGCTGAACTTCCTGTTTCACGGCGTGGCCGTAGTAGACATAAATACCCGCGTAACCCAGCGCTAACACCACGATCAGTGAAAATAGCTTACCCATGAACGTCCTCACGTTATTGCCGTTCATCCAACGGCCAGGGACGTGATAATGCCAATGGCAAGACAAGCGCACAAGCACCATCCTTGAGCGCCAGCACTTCGTCATTGGAAGGCAGTAACAAAGTGCCCGCTGAGCAGTAGACATCTTCGCCTTTGTGCAGGTCCTTCTTGGCGTAGAGGTCGAGCTCGCCGTTTAAGATTGGCAGTGAAATGGTGGCCGCCTAGCTTATGGCGCGAATACCGTCGATATCGACTGGCCTTAGTTGCGCCCCTCTGACCAAACAGCAAATTCGTTGCCGCTTGGTTCAGTAAAGTGAAAACGGAAGCCGCCTGGGAACTCAAAAATCGGCTTTACAATCCCTCCTCCGTGGCGCACCACCTTGTTACAGGTGGCTTCAAGATGATCGCTATAGAACACCAGCAAGGCGGCGCCGTTGGCGGAGAGGCTGCAGGCGTTAGCCTGATAGAAACCGCCATCCAACCCCTGGTTGGAAAACGCGGTGTATTCCGGACCGTAGTCGGTGAACTCCCAGCCAAACACCGCTGAGAAGAAGGCTTTGGTGGCGTTCAAGTCCTTGGCGACGAACTCGACGTAATTGAGCTTTTCATGTTGGTTCATGCCCTGTTCCTTTGTTTTGTTGTGCTTTTAATTCCAGCTTTTTAATCGTCACTCTGTCCAAAACCAATACCCAGGCGCAGCGCCTGAAGGCCGTCGAACTCGACACTTACCTCGTCTGAAAATACCGGGTGCCCTTGCACGGCTAAGTCCAGTGCGGCCTCGGCCCCACGGTAGGCGACGATCAGGGTGATGTTAGCGGAGGTACTGATGGGCGCCAACAAGCCGTACTCGACGTTATCCACGCTAATGGAGGAAAGGTCCCGGTTATCAAGCTGCTTTTGGGCTTCCTGCTTGATAGTCACACCGTAATAGACGTAGAGCCCGGCATAGCCCAGCGCGAGCACGACTAACAGTGATAATAGCTTTTCATCGCGTTTCTCGGGCTTGGAGGGTATGTAATGGTTACTGCCTACGATTATTCAGGCACATAACTATCGATAATGAATATTTCAGAACAAGCTGATTTACGCCATTTTCTGCCAATGTGACACATCTTGGATACTCAATATATCGTCGTGCTCCAGCTTTTTAGCCTTGTAAAGATCCCAGCGTATTTGTAAGTTCAGCCAGAAGTCCGCTGAAACATCAAAAAAGCGCGCCAGCCTGAGCGCTGTGCTAGGTGTAACGCCGCGCTTTTGTTTACCAGCTCATTAATTCGCTGATAAGGCACATGGATCGCAGATGCCAGCTCGCGCTGGGTAATTTCCATGGGCTGCAAAAATTCTTCTCGCAACATTTCGCTTGGGTGCGTCGGTCCACGATGCGTCGGTATACGTATCATTTATCTATTCTCTTAGTGGTAGTCCACCAGCTCCACTTCAGCACGGAATTCATGCTACACAAATAATCTTAAATACCTAGTCACGCAAACCGCTCTACCATTCTGCTTATCGCTATTTGGCTAATATCATATAGCCTTTGGCGCCACGTTGGCCGGGCATCAGGACGTTTACGTCCGAGAGGTCTGGGCCTGGATGCAGGCGGCCCGGCCAGCGCAACACCATAATCGCCAGAACGTTGCGGTGTTCACCACCCGCCAGCTCCTTTTCCCCCGCGGACGACGGGATGATGCCGCTGGCCGGGTCTACCGCCGCCGCCAGCGCCTCACGCACCCGGCCCACTAAGGGGTGGTCCTCGTGGTCGGCAAGCAGGAAGGCCAATGCCACCTCGGCTTGGATGTCGGCCGTGGCCCGGGCCAGAATATCGGTCGTCTCCCGCTCCAGCGCTTCCAGCACCCAAGCGTGCACCTCTGGGTCCACCTTACGCTGGTAGTAACGGCTGTCAGCGATGACGAAGTGGGTCAGGCCATAGAGCCAGTTACGATACTCGGCATCGTCGAGCCCGGCGACTCGATCAGGCGGGTAGTGGCGTCGGAAGGCCGCCTCCACCTCCCGGCGCAGATCCATCACGCCGAGTTGGTGCAGGAAGTATGCCTGGTTGGCCACCTGAGCGGCATAGATCTGGAGCACCGCCGAGTCGGTTAGGAAGTCCTCCCAATCGATCTTAGCCAGGTAGCCCAGCGCGCGCTCGTGGTCTTCTATTGCCGGTAGCAAGCCGTGATACTCGGCCTGGACCAGCCGGAACAGCAGCCCCCGGGCGAAGGCGATCTCCCCCCACTCACCCAGCATGGCGCGCCGAGCTCGCTGCTTGGCCGTGCGCTGCGAGTAGTCGACAACGATCGCCCGGCTGCGGGCAGCTGCGTACCCAGGCTCGGCCAGCCCGACGATGTCCTCCTCGAGTCGCGCCAGAAGACGCTCGCCGTAGTTATGATTGAGGGCCCGCCAGCGCTGCTCGCCCGTTAGGCGGTAAAGCCGCTGGGCAAAATGGCGCTGCTTGTCCACGGACAGCGTCGGCAAAGCCCGC
This sequence comes from Vreelandella sulfidaeris, assembly GCF_042429665.1. Lineage (GTDB taxonomy): Bacteria > Pseudomonadota > Gammaproteobacteria > Pseudomonadales > Halomonadaceae > Vreelandella. The sequence continues at coordinate 118,648 of NZ_JBHMAC010000014.1, forward strand.
ACGTAAATCTCCTGGATGGCCAGACCAACGTCGCGCTGGACGTCACGCTCCTCAAGCGGCCCCATGGCGGCGCAGCCGGCCAACGTCAGCACAATCATCAGTGAAAAGAGCTTTCCCATGCCGACTCCTTGGTGATGTTCACCATCGATAGGCAATCATTGCACAGTCGATGAGCAATTATGTACAAGCATCCGTGGCGCTACCGACATAAGCTAGGGTTGTGTTTTGAGGTGGTGTAACAAACCAGGAGAGCGCGGCATGGGTAACGCAAGCCGATTTCAGTTTATCAAAAGCCAGCATGTGCCCAGCCTGACGGTGCTGCACGCGGCGATGGAGGACTTCAGCTATGACCGCCACGCCCATGAGGAGTACGCGTTTGGGGTCACGCTTTCTGGTCGGCAGGATTTCTTTAGCGGCGGACAGTTTCACAAGAGCCCGCCGGGTAACGTTATTTTGTTCAACCCGGAAGAAGTGCATGACGGTCAGCCGGGGGGCGAGCACACGCTGGATTATCTGATGATGTATGTCGATCCCGAGCAGGTGGCCCCCCTGTTTGCCGATGCGTTGGGGCGTGACACCAACGCTGGGTTTCGCTTGCCTGGCACGCTTATTCAGGACAGCCAACTTCGCGGTGCCATTCTTGAACTGGCACGCCTGGTCACCGCTAACGCCGGTAGCTGTATTGATCAGGAGAATGCACTTTATAAGGTGATGGAGCGAACCGTGCAGTTAGGTGGCGCGTTTCATTCTGAGCAGAGTGCTACGCGGCCTGATGCGCTGATGGGGCTGGCGAAGGAATACATCCATGCCCATCTGGATAGGGACATTTCCCTTGATGAGATCAGCCAGGCGGCCCACCTCTCCAAATATCACTTTTTACGACTATTCCGTCAGCACTACGGCATCACGCCGCATCAGTACGTGATCAACTGTCGGATCAACGCAGCTCGCACGGCGCTGACCAAAGGCGTCTCTTTAAGCGAGGTAGCGCTGCGCTATGGGTTTGCCGACCTCAGCCACTTCAATCGCCGTTTCAAGCGCATTTACGGCATGACGCCGCATCAGTACCAGCGCGACATCTCGCGCTAACCAGCGGAGCTGATCATAAGCGCTAAGCACAAGCGCTAAGCAAAGCGCTAAGCATAAGTACTCTCCATTAGAGGTTTTACCATGTTAGCAATCGTCGCCTATGCCCTGGGCGTCATGTACACGCCTGGGCCTGTGAATCTGCTGGGGTTGAATGTGGGCATCAATGGCCAGGCCAAGCGGTCGGTCGGATTTTGCCTTGGGGTGGGTAGCGCCATGCTGGTATATCTGCTGGTTCTGGGTTGGGCGGGGGCGGCCTGGATAGGTGGACAAGCGCGGGTGGCGGTAAGCGCCCTGGGCTGTGGCTACATTCTCTACTTGGCCTTCAAGGTCGCCCGCGCCAAGGCAGAGCTGGAGACAGCTACCGATGCCCCGCGCCTGTTAAGTTATCGCGATGGACTGGTGATACAGTTGCTTAACCCCAAAGCCATGGTCGCCACGCTGCCTATTGCCACGCTGCAGTTTCCGGCGGCGGGCATTCAGGGGATTAGCCTGATTATCTGGTCGTTCGCTCTGGCGCTGCTGGCCGCCGGTGCGCCAGGCAGCTACGTGCTGATAGGCAGCCGGGTCGGGCAGCGTATCAAAAATCCACGTATTGTTAAGCGCTTTAACTGGATAATGGCAGGGCTGTTGGTCGCTGTAGCGCTATCGATTGGGTATGAGCATGTGTGGCTACCGCTTACCTCTTCAGTTAGCTAGCGGCCGAGCCTGCGCCATATCATTCAGCCGTGCCAGATTGCTCATAAAAAAAAACGCCCCGTGGGGCGCTTTTTATTGCTGCTGACGATCAGAAAGAGGTCCACTGTTCAGTGTCTTTTTTGCCCCCAATGACGTGGGTGCTCGGACGTTTGGCCTGCTGTGGCTTGTGGTTATGTTTTACTGACGCGGGAAGCGCAGGTTGGCTGTGACTATTGGTGGCTCCCCTGAAAAATGACACCTCTTTCAACAGCGCAGCAGCCTGGGTTTGCAGTGAACGACCTGCCGCGCTGGACTCGTCTACCAGGCTCGCATTTTGTTGAGTGACGCTGTCCATCTGCGAAACAGCCGTATTGACTTGCTCAATACCTTGCGACTGCTCTCGGCTTGCTGTGGCGATCTCTCCCATCAGCACCGTGACGCGCTGTACGCCATTGACGATATCTTCAAGCGACTTGCCTGCCTGGTTGACCAGGTTCGAGCCGTTATCGACTTGGCTGATACTATCTTCCACAAGCTTTTTGATATCTTTGGCGGCATCGGCACTACGCCCGGCCAGGTTGCGTACTTCATTGGCAACCACCGCGAACCCGCGTCCTTGCTCACCTGCACGAGCCGCTTCAACCGAGGCATTCAACGCCAGCAGATTGGTCTGGAAGGCAATCTCATCGATTAAGCCAACGATACCGGCAATCTTACGGCTTGACGCGTTAATACCTTCCATCGCTTTGACGGCTTGCCCGGCGATCTCACCTCCGGCATTAGCCTGCTGACTGACATCATGCACGAGCTTGTCGGCTTCAGAGGCGTTGTCGGCGTTTTGACGTACGGTCGAGGTGATTTCATCCATCGATGCCGCCGTCTGCTCAATGCTAGCGGCCTGCTCCTGGGTACGGCGACTCAGATCGTCGGTTCCCAGTACAATTTCGTCGGCGGCAACGTTCACGGACTCGGCGTTATTACGAACCGACAGCACCACTTGCGAGAACTTGGCTTCCATCGCGCCTAATGCACGCAGCATGTCACCAAACTCATCCTTGCAGGTAATGTCGATGTCGTTATTCAGATTTCCACTGGCCATGGCATTGGCAAGCTCTTGTGCCTTGCCCAACGGCGTCATGATGCCGCGAATCAACCACATCGCGAGCAGAATACTGAAGATGACGGCCCCTGCCATGACACCGATAACAAAATTACGTGTCCACACATAGTCAATTGCCGACTGTTTGTTAGCGGCAGCGGCTTGAACACCGTTAAGGTCAGTCAGCTCCTGGATCGCCGTTAACACTTTGGGATACGCGGCACGCAGCGTCGTGGTGGCAATCTCTCTGGCGGCCTCAAAGTCATTCTCAATCATTGCCGTATTGATCTCTTCAATACCGGCACGCAGGCTGGCTAGCGAGGTAATGAAGCCTTCAGCGATGGCACGCTCTTGCACACTGGATACACGGTTAGGAAAATAATCCTCCCAGGCGGCATCGATAATGGCATCGTTCTCAGCTACTTCCTGTTTCGTCGTAATGGCAGAGGCTGGATTCCGGTCGCGCTGTTCGGCGGTTATCTTTACCCGGTTGCTGAGCAACGCTTGATTGATCTTGCTCAAGTCACCCAAGGTGAGCACGTTTCCCTCGTAGGTGCGATGGAGGGCATCGTTGGTTTTGCTAAGGCTGTAAAGTCCGATCGTACCGACAACGACTAACATCAAAATACAGGCACCCAAACTCACGGCCAGACGGAGTTTGACGCTTCGATTCAGGAGTAGCATGAGGATTTTCTCATAGAAGCCCGCTGCGCTTGGCATTGGGTAGGCCAGAGGGAGATGCAATCTCAGAAGCGACTTGCATTCAGGCAAAGCACAAGACGCTACTATCAATATCTTATATCGGCATATCTGAATAAAAACTTAATTGCCAGATTAAAAAAAATCGTCAATGTCTTACAAAACACGAGCCAATCTCTTACAAGACGAAGGAATAATATCTTACAGACGAGAACATCCTGTGACGGCGGACGTGGATAAACGAAACGGGGCCTGACATATCAATGTCAGGCCCCGTGCTGCTTTTTATAACCACCGTTAGAAAGACAACTTATGGATCGCCAGCACCACCGCCTGCGCCGTGTATGTTACCGGTGGTATAGCTGGATTCTGGTGATGCCAGCAACACGTAAGTGCCGGCTAGCTCTACTGGCTGGCCTGGCCGGCCAAGCGGTGTGCTTTCGCCAAAGGATTGCACGGCGTCTTGCGGTTGACCTCCGCTGGGCTGAAGCGGGGTCCAAAATGGACCGGGCGCCACACCATTGACCCTAATGCCTTGCTCGGCTACCTGTTTTGCCAGGGCTTTGGTGAACGCGACGATGGCCGCTTTGGTCATCGAGTAATCGAGCAGGATTTTAGGCGGATCGTAGGCCACCACCGAGGTGGTGTTAATAATCACGGAACCAGGTTCCATGTGCGGTATGGCTGCCTGCGTGATCCAATACATGGCGTACAGATTGGTCTTCATGGTGTCATCGAAGGCTTCATGGGTAATATCCATGATCGATGGCTGCCACTGCTGGCGACCCGCGTTATTGACCAGAATATCGAGCCCACCTAATTGCTCTACCGCCTGCTCTACCAATTGACTACAGAACGATGCATCACGAATATCGCCGGGGATGGCAGCGGCGGTGCGCCCTTCTGCTTCAATCAGCTCAATGACTTCCTGGGCGTCTGACTCTTCTGCAGGCAAATAATTGATGGCGACATCAGCGCCCTCGCGGGCATAGGCAATAGCAGCCGCACGGCCAATGCCTGAGTCCCCGCCGGTGATGAGCGCACGTCTTCCGGTCAAGCGACCACTACCCCGATAACTCTCTTCACCGTGGTCTGGGCGGGGCGTCATCTCGCTGGCAAGCCCTGGCCACTCTAACGGCTGCTTTGGAAACGGCGGTTCGGGGTACTTGGTCCTGGGATCCTGCATTTGCCAGATAGGGCCTCCTGCGTCATAAGTGTTAGCGCTATTACCGGCATTGCCAGACGCCGATGAAGACGAAGATGATGAAGATGACTGCGCGAACGCGGGAGCAGCCATCGCGGCCGCCATACCGGTAGCAATACCGCCCACTACTTGGCGGCGAGTAGGATCAAACGTGTTATCGGGCTTCATAGTGTTCCCCACTAAATAATCGTCGTGATTCCATTCATAACGCATGGCTAAGACACGCGTTTCCCTGGCAGGGGCATGCAATAAAAGCGTGCAATAGCGGCATACGTTAGCTCATGTAAAACACTATTGACCCTAGTTGGATTAACGTTAATTACCACCCAATGGCTAAGTAGTCGCCGTAAACTTAAAAAAAGATATAAAAGAACTGCGTATCGAGAGATGAGCCCTTCCCTCCTCTACTAATCCACTCAATATCCAGTCGATGAATCTACCTACACGCTGAGATAACTGCCGGTTGTTGAGAGATAGAATGGAGACAGGCGAGCCAGTAGGCGGGTATAACGGTACTACTTCGACTAGCAACCCAGCGCGTAAATCGTCGTATGCTTAGTGACACCTGAATAGTCCCTGACGCCATCAGGGCGGCAGCGTAATGGCTTTCAGCAGCATTAACGGGTTAGCTGATTTTGCTCATGACTTACCACTAACATGACTGACCACTAAAAAGCGGAGAGAGATAATGACTGATCAGAAAGTCGCGCTTGTAACGGGGGGTTCTCGCGGTATTGGCGCCGCCATATCAACACGTTTGGCGAAAGACGGCTTCACAGTTATCGTCAACTATGCGGGCAACACCGTCGCGGCTGACAAGGTAGTGAGTGAGATCAAGACAGCGGGCGGCCATGCCCTGGCGATGCAGGCTAACGTGGCAGATGCTGATGCGGTACATCACATGTTCGACGACATAGAAGCAACCTATGGTCAGGTTGATGTCTTGGTGAACAGTGCCGGTATTCTGAAGCTTGCGCCACTTGCGGAATCTGACGCGAGCCTGGTGGATACGCAGATCGATATCAATCTGAAGGGCTCAATCAACACCATGCGTGAAGCGGCCAACCGTCTGCGCGACGGTGGCCGAATCATTAACTTCTCGACCAGTGTGGTGGGCATGAAGCTTGAAACCTACGGTATCTATGCGGCGACCAAGGCAGCAATTGAGACCTTGGGCGCGATTCTTGCCAAGGAGCTGCGTGGCCGTGCGATTACCGTCAATTCAGTGGCCCCCGGCCCCACCTCGACAGACTTGTTCCTTGAAGGTAAGTCTGACGAGTTGATTGAGCGGTTGGCGAAAATGCCGCCCCTGGAGCGGCTCGGCACGCCTGAGGATATCGCCCACGTGGTAGCTTTTCTTGCTTCAACCGAAGGCGGCTGGATCAACGGCCAGACGATTCGCGCCAACGGTGGTCTTGTTTAGCTAATGGCCTCTTCGCGAGTTTCTCGGCAGCTTCGTACGCTTTCAGCCAGCTCACGAACCAACCCGTGCACCCGTTCAACCGCGTCATCGCCGGAGTTGGCTTGCTCAATACAGTCAACCAGCGCCGACCCAACCACGACCGCATCGCTGAAGCGGCCAATGGTGGCGGCCTGCTCGGGCGACCGGATGCCAAAGCCCACTGCGATGGGCAGCTGGGTATGCTCGCGAAGCTCGGCCACCGCGCCTTTCAGCTTTTCAGGTGTGGGCGCGCTGACGCCGGTCACACCCGCCACCGAGACGTAGTAGATAAACCCGGAGGCATTGGCCAGCACTTTTGGCAGACGCTTGGCATCGGTGGTGGGCGTGGCCAGGCGGATAAAATCAATGCCGTGCTGAGCGGCTGGCTCGCAGAGTTCATTATCGTGCTCGGGCGGCAAGTCGACCACAATTAGGCCGTCGACCCCGGCGCTGGCGGCGTCATCAAGAAAGCGCTCGACGCCGTAGCAGTAAATGGGATTGTAGTAGCCCATCAACACAATCGGCGTGGTGCTGTCATCTTCACGAAAACGGCGCACCATCTCCAGCGTCTTGGCCTGGGTCTGGCCATTTTCCAACGCACGCAGGGCAGCTTTTTGAATCGCGGGGCCATCGGCCATGGGGTCGCTGAACGGCATGCCCAGCTCGATGATATCGACGCCCGCCTCGGGTAACCCTTTTAGCAAGCGGTGCGAGGTATCGGCGTCCGGATCGCCGGCGGTTAAATAACTCACCAGCGCCGGGCGGTTTTCGGCCTTCAGCGCGGCAAAGCGGCTTTTCAAACGTGATGCACGGGCGTTGGCATTGCTCATGGTGTTGTCCTGGGCTGCGCTCATTTGAATTTATCTCCCAAGTAGTGGGCGACGCTCATCATGTCTTTGTCGCCACGGCCGCTAAGGTTGACCACCATCAAGTGCTCACGGGGCAACTTGGGGGCGCGCTTGGCGACTTCGGCCAAGGCGTGGGCGGTTTCCAGAGCAGGAATAATGCCCTCCTGACGACAGCAGATCTGAAACGCTTCCAGTGCTTCGTCATCGGTAGCGGAGACGTACTCAACGCGCCCTTGTTCATGCAACCAGGCGTGCTCGGGCCCGATACCCGGATAGTCCAGCCCTGCGGAAATCGAGTGAGCATCAATAATCTGCCCATCCTCGTTTTGTAGCAGGTAAGTGCGGTTGCCATGCAGTACCCCGGGCGTGCCGCCATTCAGGCTGGCCGCGTGCAGGCCGCTTTTCACGCCTTTACCACCCGCTTCAACGCCAATCATCTGGACGCTAGGGTCATCCAGGAAGGGGTGAAACAACCCCATGGCATTGGAGCCACCGCCAATGCAGGCGACCAATGAATCCGGCAAGCGCCCTTCTTTCTCCTGCATCTGCCGCCGCGTCTCGTGCCCAATCACGGCCTGGAAGTCACGCACCATGGCGGGGTACGGGTGCGGTCCGGCGACGGTGCCGATTATGTAGAACGTGTCATCTACATTGGTGACCCAGTCGCGCAGCGCTTCGTTCATGGCATCTTTCAGCGTGCCGGTGCCGGAGGTAACCGGAATCACTTCTGCGCCCAGCAATTTCATTCGGAATACATTGGGCTGCTGGCGCTCGATGTCTGTCGTGCCCATGTAGATGACACACGATAAGCCAAAGCGCGCTGCCACGGTGGCTGTGGCTACGCCGTGCATGCCAGCGCCGGTCTCAGCGATGATGCGTTTCTTGCCCATTTGCTTGGCGAGCAGCACCTGCCCAATGCAGTTATTGATTTTATGTGCACCGGTATGATTAAGCTCTTCGCGCTTGAGATAGATGCTCGCGCCGCCAAAGTAATCAGTTAGGCGCTCTGCGAAATAGAGGGGGCTGGGGCGTCCTATATAATCATTCTGGAAGTACGTTAACTGGCGCTGGAATTCTGGATCTTGTTTAGCGGTAGCGTACTCGTCCTGGAGTTCCAGGATCAGCGGCATCAGCGTTTCAGCGACGAAACGACCACCGAAACTGCCAAAGAGCCCATTGGCATCGGGCTGGTTGATAGATACGTTCGCGGGTTGGTTCATCACGACCTCTGAGTGCGATTTGGATTGCAATCAAGGTAACGCAGGCAAACGGCGATAAAAATCGATAAGATAGCAGCAACCCGTGAGTTTTACTCAACTGACAATGCCGGACGATCAATGCAAAACAGCATGCCACCATTAAGTGCCTTGCGCGCTTTTGAGGCGACCGCAAGGCTTGGCAGCGTTACCGCCGCCGCCGATGAACTCAGCGTTACCCACGGGGCCGTTAGCCGCCAGCTTAAAAGCCTGGATGAGCATTTTGGCGTCGCGTTGTTTATCAAGGCGGGTCGCGGCCTGGCACTGACGCCACACGGCGAACAGCTCCAAAACGGCGTCGGCGAGGCGTTTGCACGGCTCAAGGATAGTTGCGCCATACTCAAACGTGAGGTGGAAGGCGCCCCCTTCACGCTGGCCTGCCCTGGCAGCCTGCTGGCACGCTGGCTGATCCCTCGGCTGGACCGCCTGCACCGCGAGCTGCCCGAGCTCAACTTGCAGGTGGTCGTCAGCGACACCGAGCAACCCAGTAAACAATCGAGCACTAGCGCAACACTGGCATTTGTTGAGCCACCCTGGCCGGAAGCGGGAGAGATCATTGAGTTGATGACAGAAGAAATTTGCGCGGTGGCAAGCCCGCCGCTAGCCGCCAAGCTTGATACTGAAAAACCAGAGACCCTCTTTACTACCAGGCTTCTCTACACCGCTTCGCGCCCCCAGGCGTGGCCGGAATGGGCCCACGCTAAAGGGCTTGAAGAGGGTAAGCTTGATGACGCGTTAGTCCACGGCCAGGGGTTTGCTCACCTTTACTACCTGATGGAAGCCGCGGTGGCTGGGCTGGGCGTGGCCATCGCACCCAAACTACTGGTCGAAGACGACCTGAAAAGCGGACGACTGGTAGCGCCTTGGGGCAGTATCGAAACCACCGCCCGTCTCTGTCTATGGCTCCCCAGCCAAACCGGTACTCGCGCTGGAAGGCCCTTGGCCGAATGGCTTAAACAAGCCCTGAATGAACCGGCGAGCTAGCAAGGCTAGGAGTGGTATGAGCGCCGCCACTGGGCTAACGCTTGAATATCCTCAGGGGTGGTTCGACAGCAGCCGCCAATGCCCGAAGCGCCAGCAGCCAGCCACTGCTCGACTCCTTGAGTAAGGCTGGAAGGCCCGCTGGTAGCCTGATTACACGGAGCCGGGTGCCAGGTTTTGGTCACTGGGTCGTAATGCTCCCCCGAGTTGGGGTAAACCAACACCGGCAGATCGCATTGGCGCTTGATGGCCTTGATCAGCGATTCGATATGGGTGAGTGCCGTGCAGTTAACACCAATGGCCGCCACGCCCGGGCAACTGGCCAGGGCAGCAGCGCACTCCTCGATCGGCGTGCCGTCGCTGATATGGGCACCATCCTTCGCCGAGAAGGTAATCCAGGCTTGGGCGCCCGGGTGCTCGGCGAGCAAATCGGTGATCGCTAACGCTTCTTCCAATGACGGCAAGGTCTCTACTGCCAGTAGATCCGCTCCCGCCGCTAGCAGCAGTGTGAGGCGCTCGCGGTGAAACTCGACCAGCCCGGCGCGGTCCAGATCATAGCCGCCACGGTACTCGCTGCCATCCGCCAGATAAGCTCCATACGGGCCAACGGATGCAGCCACCAGCGGTTTGGGTCGATCCGTCTGCCCCGGCTGCCACACCGCGTCGCGGGCCTGCCGCGCCAGCGTGACCGATAGCTGAATCAATTCCCGTGCCTGTTCGGCAGTGAGCCCCGCCTGGATAAAACCAGGCACCGTGGCTTGGTAGCTGGCGGTAATCGCACAGTCGGCACCGGCTTCAAAATACGCCTGATGGACGTGGCGGATCTTCTCCGGCGACTGGGACAGCAGGCGCG
>NZ_JBHMAC010000015.1:0-888 GCF_042429665.1 Vreelandella sulfidaeris
TAGGGGAATCTCGGTTGATTTCTTTTCCTCAGGGTACTTAGATGTTTCAGTTCCCCTGGTTCGCCTCATACACCTATGTATTCAGTGCATGATACTGACCTTATGGTCAGTGGGTTTCCCCATTCAGAGATGTCCGGGTCACAGGTTGTTGCCACCTCACCGAACCTTATCGCAGGCTACCACGTCTTTCATCGCCTCTGGCTGCCTAGGCATCCACCGTGTGCGCTTCATTGCTTGACCCTATAACCCGAAGGAGTCTGGGGTTCGCAATGATAACGTTTCATTTTGCCGGATACGCTTGAGACGTATCACAATTTAAGACCACTTCGTCAGAAGTGTTCTTGTCAGCATGATATACATTGTTAAAGAGCAGCTGTTCAATGAACAGTGATAAAGCGGCGTGCGATAACTAAAACAACAGTTACGACAACACAGCGACTTATCAGTGGTCACGAAACATTTACAAACGGTATTTAAGGTAAAAGAAGTAGTACATAATGGTGGAGCCAAGCGGGATCGAACCGCTGACCTCCTGCGTGCAAGGCAGGCGCTCTCCCAGCTGAGCTATGGCCCCATCTATCTAACAACTATTTCAAAACCACTTCCGGGTAATTTTATTCAACACAAGGCATTTTATGGCGAAGCATAGCCTGCTATGCGAGTCATAAAATAACGCAGTGCTGGATAAAATTTGGTGGGTCTGGGCAGACTTGAACTGCCGACCTCACCCTTATCAGGGGTGCGCTCTAACCAACTGAGCTACAGACCCGGTTATTTCGCCGTACGCTTGAGCACTTGACTCAAACACAGCTGAAATAGCTACCGTTTGCTCTATGATCTGATCAGGTAATTCATTGTGGACGCTTACTGTGCGTGACGCATCGTTTA
>NZ_JBHMAC010000016.1:0-302584 GCF_042429665.1 Vreelandella sulfidaeris
TCCAAGGACTAGCCGAAGACAACAAAAGCGAATCAAACTTGGCTCAAGGTTCAAACGAATTCACTGTAATACCCATTTCACCTCGCTACTTAAAAGTAACGACATGAAGAGTATCGTTGTGTTCGCCTGCCTTGATATTTGGTGACTTGTCACCACATCAGCAAGCGCCCACATGAATTACCTGATCAAATTGTTAAAGAGCTGTTTTCGCTGCGTTGCGTCTGACATCGTCTGTGAGAGCAACTAACCTCGGCTGCCGTTGACTTGGCTTGCCTCAGCGAGGAAGGCGTATTCTACGCATTTCCTGGTGATTGTCAAGGGCGTTGTTTTCGCTGCTGAATCACTCCAACTGGAAACAAGCTAACCGCTTGATAACCCGAGGCTTTTACACCTCATTCACCGCTGGTAACGCTTGGTGCCCCCGGCAGCGGATGCGTACTTTACGGATTCGCGGCCGGGTTGGCAAGGGCTTTTTAGCAGAAAGTTCAAATAAGTGTCACACGAGCGTAACGCTTCTTGCCTGCTTGAATCACGTAGCTCTTTCCAGTCGCTAGCATGGTGTCTTTAGCCACCACCTCTCCGTCGACTTTAACCCGCCCATTACCCAGCATGTCTTTAGCTTGGGCACTGTTATTGGCAAGCTCTGCTCTATTGAGCACCGCCGCAATGGGCGCCTGCGCGCCACCTTCAAAGTCCACTGTCACTTCAGGCAGGTCTTCCGGCAACTCGCCATCGGCCAATTGGTTACCCGCAGACTTATGGGCATTAGCGGCCGCTTCGTCACCGTGGTAGCGAGCGATCAACTCACGCGCCAGCTCCATTTTCACATCACGCGGGTTCGCCCCCTGTTCCACGCTCTGCTTCAACGCCGCGATCTCTTCGTTGGACTTCAACGAAAGCAAATCAAAGTAGCGCCACATTAAGCTATCCGGCATGGAGACCAGCTTATTGAACATGGAGCCAGGCGCTTCATCGACGCCAATATAGTTACCCAATGACTTGGACATCTTCTGCACGCCGTCCAGTCCTTCCAGCAGCGGCATGGTGATAACCACCTGAGGCTCCTGCCCGAAGTGCTTTTGGATTTCGCGCCCCATCAATAGATTAAACTTCTGATCGGTACCGCCCAGCTCCACATCGGCTTCAAGCGCGACCGAGTCATAGCCTTGCACCAACGGATACAGGAATTCATGAATCGCTATTGATTGATTGGCCTTGTAGCGCTTTTCAAAATCATCGCGCTCCAGCATGCGCGCAACGGTACTTTGCGCCGCCAGCTCAATCATCTTGGCGGCGCTTAGCTCACCAAACCACTCAGCGTTAAAGCGCACCTCGGTTTTTTCTCGATCGAGGATTTTAAACACCTGCTCTTTGTAAGTTTCGGCGTTGGCCTTCACATCCTCTTCGGTGAGCGGCTTACGCGTTACATTCTTACCGGTGGGGTCACCAATACGCCCGGTAAAATCACCAATAAGAAATATGACGGTATGCCCTAGATCCTGAAACTGACGCATTTTGGTCAGCAGGACGCTGTGCCCCAGGTGCAGGTCAGGGGCTGTGGGATCAAAACCAGCTTTAATACGCAGCTTACGGCCTGAGGCTAGTTTCTTTTTCAAGTCATCCTCAACCAGGATTTCATGCGTACCCCGCGCCAGCAGCGCTAAAGCCTGATCCACCTCACTCATTGCCTCTCTCCACTATATAAGAACCGCCCTTGCCGGACGCTCAGGTGTTAAATAGCCGACGATGTTACCATGCCCGTTCGCCTTGGTTGAGCCTTCGTTTAGCTCTGGTTTGATCTTAGCCGCCGCTTTTGACGAGTTCGCTTATGAAAACGCCTAACGCTTCGCCGCTTTACTATATTGGTCTTATGTCTGGCACTAGCCTGGACGGAATCGATGCCGCACTGATCGCCATTGGAAACGATTCACCGCCGCGCCTGCTGGCGACGCATGCCGAGCCGTTGCCGGACGATCTTCGCCACTTATTATTGACGCTTTGCCATGCGGAGCAGGTGAGCTTTGCTCAGTTGGCCGCCGCCGAACATGCTTTTTGCTGGTGCCAAGCCCAAGCGGTACAGCAGCTACTAGCGCCCCTTTCGGTAAGACCTGAGCAAATCAGCGCCATTGGCAGCCATGGTCAAACCATTGAACATGCTCCCGCCGGGCACGCTGGCGGCCCGGCTTACACACTTCAGCTGGATAACCCGAGTCTTTTAGCAGAACTCACCCTCTGCACGGTCGTGGCAGACTTCCGCCGTCGCGACCTCGCGGCTGGTGGCCAGGCGGCACCACTGGCCCCGGCATTTCATCAGGCACTGTTTGGCCGGGCAGAGACGCATCAACTCATCCTGAACCTGGGCGGCTTTGCCAACCTTACCTGGCTTTCCAGCCACCCGAATGCCCCGGTGATCGGCTTTGATACTGGCCCGGCGAATGTGTTGCTGGATGGATGGTTTGCGTTACACCAGGGTGACCGCTTTGACCAGAATGGCAAGTGGGCCGCGAGCGGAAAGGTAGATGAAGCACTCTTGACTCGAATGTTATCAGAACCGTTTTTCAAGCAACCGCCCCCAAGAAGCACAGGGCGTGAGCTATTTCATATGGATTGGCTACAACGACATCTCAGCGGTCAGGAAGCCGCTGTTGACGTGCAGGCGACGCTCGCCGAGCTGACCGCGGTGAGTGTTGCACAAGGCATCGAACAGCTGCGAAATGATGCTAGCCCGCTCACCCTGATCACCGCAGGCGGGGGCGCACACAATGGCTATTTGATGCAGCGCCTCGCGCACCATATTCCCGACGCGACGTTCACTTCTCCTGGAGAGTACGGCTGGCCTGAAGATTGGATTGAGGCTGGCGCGTTTGCCTGGCTGGCTCACCAACGCCTGCACCACCTGCCGGGCAACCTGCCTTCGGTCACCGGTGCTCAGGGGCCACGGGTGTTGGGCGGCATTTATGCCAAGTAGTTAACGTGCTAGTAATCATCACCATCGCGCAACCCTAGATGGGAGGGAACCTGCTCATCTAACGACAGGTTGCGCCCCTTGGCGTCACTAGTGTTGAGCAAAATGCGCAGATCGTTTGCCGAATCGGCGTGGGCCATGGCTACCTCTCTACTGATATGCCCTGCCTGATGCAGGTCATGCAGCGCCTGGTCAAAGGTCTGCATCCCAGCATCGCGGGATTTGGCCATCGCCGCCTTGATGTCACTCACCTCTCCTTTACGGATCAGGTCGGCAATGCGCGGTGACTGCAGCATGATCTCAATGGCCGCGCAGCGCCCTCCCGCTTGTGTGGGCAACAGCTGCTGGGCGACGACCGCACGCAGATTCAGCGAAAGATCCATCAATATCTGTTCATGTCGCTCATGGGGGAAAAAGTGAATGATGCGCTCCAGCGCCTGATTGGCGTTATTGGCATGCAGCGTCGCCAAGCAGAGATGCCCCGTTTCGGCGAAAGTCAGCGCGTGCTCCATGGTTTCCCGGGTACGGATTTCACCAATTAGAATCACATCGGGCGCTTGGCGCAGCGTGTTTTTTAGCGCCACCTCAAACGATTCGGTATCGATTCCCACTTCACGTTGATTCACGATCGCCCGTTTATGCGGGTGCAGATACTCGATCGGATCTTCAATGCTGATGATATGGCCGCCAACGGTCTCATTACGCTGCTGAATCATGGCCGCCAGGGTGGTCGACTTACCGGTTCCCGTTCCCCCCACCACGAGCACTAGCCCTCGCTTGGCGGCAGCCAACTGTGCCACCTGCTCAGGGACGCCCAGCGCCTCCAGGCGGGGAATCTCGATCGCAATGCTGCGCACCACCATGGCCATTGCATTGCGCTGCTGAAACGCACTCACCCGAAAACGCCCTTTGCCCTCGCGGCTGAGCGCGAAATTTGCTTCATGCTCACTGGCAAAACGTTCACGTAGCCCTTCCGGCAGCGCATGAGTTACCAGCTCTCTAACCTGATGAGTGGTTAAACGCTGCTGCCCTAACGGTACCAATCCATCAGGCATTTTCAGGCTTGGTGGCGCCCCTACTGAAATGATCAGGTCGGAGGCATTCTGCTCCACCATGATATCGAGCAACTGGCATAACCACTGGGTGGGCGACACCTCGCCAGAAGACGCTTGCATGGCACACTCCTTAGTTCTTTTTAATGCCCCGTTTCATCCCGTGGCGCCAGTACTCCTTTGGCACTCTGCTGCGCTTCTTCCAAGCTCACCACCCCTTCTTTCACTAGTCGAGACAGCGCCGCATCCAGCGTCTGCATCCCCAGCGACCCCCCGGTTTGAATCGCCGAGTATATTTGCGCCACCTTGTCTTCACGGATCAAGTTGCGCACGGCAGACGTTGCGATGAGCACTTCATGTGCCGCCACTCGCCCACCTTCCTGGCGCTTAAGCAGCGATTGCGACACCACCGCCTGAAGCGATTCAGATAGCATCGACCTCACCATGGCTTTCTCTTCACCGGGAAAGACATCAATAATACGGTCGATGGTCTTGGCAGCCGAGGTCGTATGCAGCGTACCCAGCACCAAATGCCCCGTTTCTGCTGCTGTCAGCGCCAGACGAATGGTTTCCAAGTCGCGTAGCTCACCGACCAGAATCACATCCGGGTCTTCACGCAGCGCACTGCGCAATGCGGGCGCGAATCCATGGGTGTCGCGATGCACTTCGCGCTGATTAACCAAGCAACGCTTGCTTGCGTGCACAAACTCAACAGGATCCTCGATAGTGAGGATATGCTCATAACGATGATCATTAATGTAATCAATCATCGCCGCGAGCGTGGTACTTTTACCCGACCCTGTCGGCCCAGTGACTAAAACTAGCCCGCGTGGCAGCATCGCTAAGCGCTCGAACACCTCCCCCAGCCCCAGGGCCTGCATGGAAAGCACCTGATTAGGAATGGTCCGGAAGACTGCCCCCGCGCCACGTGCTTGGGTAAAGGCATTAACGCGAAAGCGTGCTACCCCTGGTATTTCAAAAGAAAAATCAATTTCCAAGTGCTCTTCGTAGTCGCGCCGCTGACGATCATTCATGATGTCGTAAATCAATTTACGTACATCATTATTATCAATGGCGGGCACATTGAGCCGACGTATGTCGCCATCAACACGTATCATGGGCGGCAAACCGGCCGAAAGGTGCAAGTCTGAGGCATTCTGTTTTGCCGAGAATGCTAGCAGTTCGGTAATATCCATCTCTCTTCCCAGCTGCGGTAAGGTGCTTGAGTATGACAGACATCGCACTTAACGAGTCACTCGGCTATTCATACGAGCAGGCACGTGAACGCCTGCGTGTAGCGTTAGCGCGTGCGGGTCGCGCCCCAGATGCCGCCAAGCTACTCGCGGTGAGTAAAACCAAGCCAGCCGCGATGATTCGCCAAGCATGGCAGCTTGGTCAACGCGAATTTGGCGAAAACTATCTGCAAGAAGCACTGGACAAGCAGACCGAGCTTGCTGATCTCGACGACCTTGTATGGCATTTCATTGGCCCCCTGCAGTCCAACAAAACCCGCGCCGTCGCTGAGCATTTTGATTGGATGCACAGCGTCGACCGGCTGAAGATTGCCAAGCGCCTTAGCGAACAGCGCCCTTCTCACCTTGCGCCGCTTAATATTTGTCTACAAGTTAATATTAGCCGCGAAGAGAGCAAGGCTGGTGTGTTACCAGAAGCACTGGACGCATTGGCCCAGGAGGTCGCCGCGCTGCCTAATTTGCGCCTACGCGGTTTAATGGCGATTCCCGCCCCGGCCGACAACATCGACGCTCAGCGCAAGCCATTGGCCGCGCTTCGTGAGCATTTAACCGCATTACAGCGTACGTTGCCGCAGGCGCCCCTCGACACGCTATCGATGGGAATGAGCGACGACCTAGAAGCAGCAATACTGGAAGGTGCCACGTTGGTAAGGTTAGGCACTGCGATTTTTGGTGCTCGGTAAACCCCATAGCCTCATCACTACGGTCAGGCAGCCACGGCAACCCACTGTTCACTTAACCATTTTTACTAAAGGATACCTAAGATGGCGAATAACATTACCTTCATAGGCGCCGGCAATATGGCCACCGCCATCATTGGCGGTCTTCTCGATAGCGGTGTCGATCCCGCCACTATCACCGCCACGTCGCCGAATGAGAGTGAACTGGCCCCGGTTAAAGCACGCCTAGGCATCCACACCAGCACCGATAATAATGCAGCGGTAGCCGACGCCGACGTCGTGGTGTTAGCGGTCAAGCCGCAAATTATGCGCAGCGTATGCGAACAATTAAGCGCCAGCGTTCAGCACCAACAGCCGTTGGTTATCTCGATTGCCGCCGGCCTGGATGCCGATACGATTGATCAGTGGCTAGGCGGCAATAACGCCATGGTACGCTGCATGCCCAACACCCCCTCACTGGTGGGCTACGGTGCCAGTGGCCTGTATGCCAATGCCAAGGTCAGCAGCGAGCAGCGAGAGGCGGCGACTCAGTTAATGGAGGCGGTCGGCATCGTTGAATGGGTGGAAGAGGAAGGATTGCTGGATGCCGTGACCGCTGTTTCTGGCAGCGCCCCGGCCTACTTCTTCTTGATGTTTGAAGCGATGGAAGAAGCGGCGGTCAAACTCGGCTTACCTGCCGCGACCGCGCGTCGTCTTGCTATTCAAACAGCGCTGGGCGCGGCCACCATGGCGCAACAAAGTGAGAAAGACCCAGCCACGCTGAAACAGAACGTAATGTCGCCCGGCGGCACTACCGAACGGGCCATCCAGCACATGGAAAACGCCCAACTACGTACGACGATTGCTGATGCTATGCAGGCTTGTGCCGACCGTGCCCAGGCAATGGCCCAGGAACTTAGCGACCGCTAACCCAGCCGTTCGCAACACATTATCGAGGAGAGACCATTATGGGCAGTGAATTGGGCAATGCAGGGTTAATGCTGGTCAACACCCTGATTAATATTTATCTATTTTTATTGATGCTGCGTTTTTTGCTACAAGCATCACGGGCGGATTATTACAATCCGCTCAGCCAGTCGGTGGTGAAAATCACGCAACCAGTGGTGGGTCTATTCCAGGGCTTTTTAGGTCCTGTCGGCGGTCGCTTTGATCTCGCCACGTTAGCGGCGGGTTTTGTCTTGAAGGTGCTTAGCATCATCGCTATTTTCATGGTGATCGGTGTCGGCATGCCGCCCATCGCCGGCCTACTCATCGCAGGCCTGGCAGCATTAGCCAACGCTATTTTAAAGATCTACTTCTTCGCCATGATTGTGATGATCATCCTAAGCTGGGTAGCCCCCAATGCCAGCCACCCTGGTGCATTACTGGTCATGCAACTGGTAGAGCCCATCATGGCACCCGTGCGCAAGGTGATCCCGTCGCTGGGCATGATCGACCTGTCACCTATCGTGGTATTTATTGCCATTAATCTGATTGATGGCTTGGTAGTAGGCTCGATGATCCGTGCCGCTGGCATTTCCGGCGCACTGGTTGGGCTGTGATAGTAGTGGTCACCGGCTTATCTCAATGGGTCCCCTCAACAGGATTCATTTAGTAGTACTCTTTCAGCAGGACTAGCACCTTCAATGCCTGATTCAGAGACTTATGCAGACCAGCCGGCGGGTTCCGTCGGCATTGTTACTCCGCACGTGGCACGTTTCGATACGCCGCTTTCCCTGGCGTGCGGCAAAGTACTCCCTGCCTACGAGTTGATTTACGAAACCTATGGCACGCTAAACGCCGAACGTAGCAATGCGGTGCTGATTTGCCATGCCCTCTCGGGCCATCACCACGCGGCGGGATACCACAGCGAAGAAGACCGTAAGCCGGGCTGGTGGGATGCTCATATCGGCCCCGGCAAAGCCATCGATACCAATCGCTTTTATGTGGTGGCGCTAAACAATCTGGGTGGCTGTCATGGCAGTACTGGCCCGGTGAGCCATAATCCCGATTCCGGTCGCCAGTGGGGCCCTGAATTCCCCATGGTCACGGTCAGCGACTGGGTCGCCAGCCAGGCGCGACTCGCCGATCATCTGGGGATCGAACGCTGGGCCGCCGCGGTGGGCGGAAGCCTGGGCGGCATGCAGGTATTGCAATGGACGATGATCTACCCTGAGCGGGTTGCCAATGCGGTGGTCATTGCCGCGACGCCTCGGCTATCGGCGCAAAACATCGCCTTCAACGAAGTGGCTCGGCAGGCCATACGTTCTGATCCTGAGTTTTTCGACGGCTGGTATGCCGAGCACGATACCGTACCCAAGCGAGGGCTGAAGCTTGCTCGCATGGTGGGGCATATCACTTACTTGTCTGAAGATGCCATGGGCAGCAAATTTGGCCGTGACCTGCGCAGCGATGACCTCAATTTCGGCTTCGATGTCGAGTTCCAGGTGGAGTCTTATCTGCGCTACCAGGGTGACACCTTCTCTACTGCCTTTGATGCCAATACGTACCTGTTGATGACCAAGGCGCTGGATTACTTTGACCCGGCAGCGACCCAGGGTGGCGACTTTGCCAAAGCCCTGGCGCCCGCCCAATGCCCTTTTTTGATCGTTAGCTTCACGACCGACTGGCGCTTTCCGCCCTCCCGCTCACGGGAGCTGGTCGATGCGCTCACTCGCGCTGGCAAAGCGGTCAGCTATGCCAACATCGACTCCCCCCATGGCCACGATGCTTTTTTACTTTCTGAGCCGCGCTATGACGCTATCTTCAGCGCCTTTATGAACCGCGCCGCCCGCGAGCTGAACATCAACGCATCGGGCACTAAGGAGACGCCATCATGCGCGCCGATCTTGAATTGATTTACGACTGGGTACCGGAAGGCGCGCATGTCCTCGACCTCGCCTGTGGCGACGGCGAACTGCTTGAGCGACTGGCGAGCGATAAAGGCGTCACCGGGTATGGGTTAGAGATTGATCATGAGGGCATTAACGCCTGCGTGGATCGCGGTGTTAGCGTCATTGAGCATAACCTGGATGACGGCCTGGGCAGCTTTTGCGATAACAGCTATGACCAGGTGATCATGACCCAGGCGCTGCAGGCGTTACGTCGACCGGATAAAATGCTTGATGAGATGCTGCGCGTTGCGGAAGAAGGCATCATTACCTTCCCCAACTTTGCCTACTGGCGCCATCGTATTTATTTGGGCCTGCGCGGTTATATGCCTGTTTCCAAGTCGCTACCCCACGCCTGGTACGACACGCCCAATATTCACCTCTCGACGTTCAATGATTTCGAGCATCTGTGCCGCGAGAAGGGCCTGGTGATTGTGGACCGTGCGGTGGGTGTGGGAAACCATCAAGGTCACTGGAAGTCGCGGCTGTGGCCTAATTTATTTGGTGAAATTGCCATTTTCCGTGTTCGCCGCCGTTAGATTTATACGCTGATCCAGCCGTATTACGCACTATGGAGAGACGCTCATGCTACGCCGCCTAATGATCAGTGCCATCCTGATAGGATCACTCTTTGCCACTGCCGCCAATGCGGAACAGTTCACCCGCGTTGGCGACTACGACATCCACTACAGCGCGGTCAACAGCAGCTTTTTAACCCCGGAGGTGGCGCAAGCAAACAGTATTCAGCGCAGCGCCAATCGAGGGCTGGTGAATGTCAGCGTGAGAGAACGTCAGGAAGATGGCAGCACGCGCCCCGTTAACGCCAGCGTGCAGGGCCACGTGAGCGGCTTGACCGGCGCTCAGGAGTCACTGAGCTTTCGCACCGTGCATGACGGTGATGCCACCTACCACCTCGCGCCGTTTACCCTACGCGACGATGAAGCCATGCGCTTTGAACTAAGCGTGCGCTACGACCGCAACGCCGCACCTGAACCGGTTAACTTTATTCAGCGCTTTTATATCGATCGCTAGAATCACACCTGTATAGCTCTCGACATGCCGTAGGTAGGTTGACGCAAGGGCGCTGTAGACCCATCCTTGGGCGCTACTTTCGCCATCTGACCGCCATGGATGGCGTGAATGCCGGAATTAAAGGGAATATTTTCCGGCCATGGCGAAAGACCCTTGCTTACAACTACCCACGGCCACTGGTCATATGCCAACGTCGGCAAAGCTTGCTCTATCTACAGCCGGACAGGCAGGCTGTGGATTAACCGCACGCCTGTCGGGCGCCCCTGCTCTCGCACCACGTCAATACCGTACGCCAGCACCTCGACACCGCTGGCAGAAGCCTGCACCAACGCGGCTGCATAAGTCGCGTCAATATGCGCGGCGGCGGCAACGTCAGCAATGCCTTCATGGGCGACACAAAATAGCAGCACCGCCCGCTCGCCCTGTTCCGCCAGTGCCTGTAGCGAATGCAGGTGTTTGGTGCCACGCACGCTCACCGAGTCTGGAAAGTAGCCGTGGCCATCCGCCTCCTTGAGGGTGACCTGCTTAACCTCGATATACGCTCGCCCTCGCTCGGGATCGTCGAGCCTAAAATCGAGCCGCGCGTCAGCTACTTTCACTTCGCGTCGCAAGGAGGCATAGCCTGCCAATGGGCTCAGCTCACCCGCCTGCAGCGCCGCTTCAACAATACGGTTGGCGCGACCGGTATGCACCGAGGCAAGCGCCGCCTTGCCATCCGGCTGAGGCAGCTCGATAAACTCCCAGGTCCAGGCCAGTTTACGTTTGGGGTTATCGCTGGGCGACAGCCACACTCGACACCCTGGCACGTTCACCGCTTTCATGGAGCCGGTGTTAGGACAATGCGCCACGACCTCCTGGCCATCGTCCAACCTAACATCGGCCAGAAACCGCTTATAGCGCTTCACTAACGTTCCAGGCACCAGCGTTGGATAAGCGAGCATCACAGCCGACTCACAAAGCGGGCAATACGGGCCACGGCCTCTTCCAGACGCGACACCTCATTGGTGAACGCAATCCGCACGTGGTGTTCGCCGCCGCGCACCGCAAAATCGATACCGGGCGTAATGGCCACATTCTCTTCCTTCAGCAGCCGCTCACAGAAGCCTTGGCTATCGTTACTATAGCGGGAGATATCCAGCCACAGATAAAACGCTCCCTGAGGTGGCAAGTCGGGCGCTAAACCTAAGCCAGACAAACCCGCCAATAGCACCTGGCGGCGCTGTTTTAATATCTCACGGCGCTGTTCAAGTATATCCCGGCACCCGGGAGTAAAGGCCGCCAGCGCGGCATGCTGTGAAGGGGTTGGCGCGGCCAGAAACATATTTTGTGCCAACCGCGTTAACGGCTCCACCGCGTGCGCCGGGGCGACCATCCACCCCAAACGCCAGCCGGTCATGCCGAAATATTTTGAAAAGCTATTCACGACAAAGGCATGCTCGGAAAGCGAGGTCGCCGACAGCGGCGCATCGTCATAATTAAGCCCTTGATAGATCTCATCGACGATCGCCTCGCCGCCACGCTCGGCAACGGCCTTCATGACGGCCGAAAGCTGCTGAGCGCTTAGCGTATGGCCGGTGGGATTGGAAGGTGAGGCCAACATGGCCAGGTGGGTATCGGGTCGCCAATGCTTGGCCACCAAGGCGGCATCCAACTGCCAACCGCTCTCACGCCCCACCGAGACGGCATCAATCTCAGCCCCAGCCAAGGCCATAAAGTGACGATTGCAGGGATAGTTGGGATCGGCCATTAACACCCGTGAGCCGCTCTCAACCAGTAGCTGACTTGCCAGCAGTAGCGCCCCCGATGCGCCAGGCGTTACTAAAATACGCGCTGGATCCACCGTGGCGTTGAAATGGTCAGCATAGTGCTTGGCAATCGCCTCGCGTAACGCTGGCAACCCTGCAGCGGGCGTGTAGCGGGTATGACCGTTAGCAAGCGCCCGCTGACCGGCCGCCATAATCGGCGCCGGCGTCGCAAAGTCCGGCTCACCCACCTCCAGGTGAATCACATCGTGACCGGCCGCTTCCCGAGCCTGGGCCATCTCCAGCAAATGCATGACCCGAAAAGGGGCAACGTGATCGACACGCGAATTCCAGGCCATAAAGGTTCCTTTATTCCAGATTATTAAAAGCTAATTAAAACATGACACTAGTCATTTCTGGCGCCCGACCAAGGTCGAAAGCGTACCATTATGCTTGCAACCCAATCATTTTTCAGCTAAACAAGCATCCCTTTGGCGTGAGATCGTGACAGTCGCTCATGGTCGATCAGTAGTCACATTTGTAGGGGGCAGTCCCATGCCAGTAGCAGAAAAGAAACCGGAAGCGTCCAAGTCCTTCACCCCGTATCAGCCAGCACCGGGCGAAGAGTATATGAACGAGCAGCAGCTAGCGCACTTCCGTCAGCTGCTGTTGGATTGGAAACAGGACCTCATGGAAGAGGTGGACCGTACGGTACGCCACCTGCAGGAAGATGCGAACAACTACGCCGACCCCGCCGATCGCGCTACCCAGGAAGAGGGTTTTAGCCTTGAGCTACGCACCCGGGATCGTGAACGTAAGTTGCTCAAGAAGATCAACGAAACCATCGATAACATCGATGATGATGACTATGGCTTCTGTGAAGCCTGTGGCGTCGAAATCGGCATTCGTCGTTTAGAAGCCCGCCCTACCGCCACGCTATGTGTGGATTGCAAAACGCTGGCGGAACTAAAAGAGAAGCAGCTCGGCGGCTAAGCATGTAGTTAGCGTTCCCAGCGCGCGCTATTGCTGAGCACGGGCACCTTAGGGTGCCCTTTTTTATTAACGCCACTTGCCGGAACGCGTGAGCACGACGCTACTGTTTAAGACCACACTACGATTCAAAACAACGCTACGATTCAAGACGACGCCATACGCTAGGACCACGCTGACATGTCTCACTCGACTCGCTACCGCGGCCGCTTTGCGCCGACGCCCTCTGGCCCGCTGCACTTTGGCTCATTAGTCGCCGCATTAGGTAGCTATTTAGATGCTCGCGCCGCCCGGGGACAGTGGCTGGTGCGCATTGAAGACATCGACCCGCCTCGCAGCCCAAAGGGGGCGGCAAGCACTATCTTGCGTCAGCTAGAAACCTTCGGGCTGGAGTGGGACGAAGCGATCATGTGGCAGCACGACCGTCATGAAGCATATCAAACCGCTTTAGACCGGCTTGAGCACTTAGGCCTCGCCTACCCCTGCAGCTGTTCGCGTAAGCAGTGGCAGGGGTTTGATGTATATCCTGGCTGGTGCCGGGAGAAAGTATGCGACCCAACCAAACCGGTGGCTTGGCGGCTGCGTAGCGACCGCGGTGAACGCCCTATTCGCTGGCATGACCGGCTATTCGGTGATCAGCAGTTTGACCCTGCCGAACTGGGCGATGTGGTATTAAAGCGCAAAGATGGCCTGTGGGCCTATCAGCTTGCGGTCGTCGTGGATGATGCCGAGCAGCAGATTACCGATGTCGTCAGGGGGCTTGATTTACTCGATAACACGCCCTGGCAACGCCAGTTGCAACGCGCCCTCCAGTTACCGCTGCCGCGCTACCTACACTTGCCGTTAATCGTCACCGCTGAGGGCCAAAAACTCTCCAAGCAGAACCTTGCCCCCGCCCTGGCAGAAGCGCAAGGCAGTGTACGCTATCAGCTGTTTCAGGCGCTTAAAGCACTGGATCAAGCGCCGCCTAACGCGCTTGCGGCAGAGCCAACGATCACGCAGCTAGACTGGGCCGTCGAACACTGGTCACTGACTCAACTGCGCCCCACGGCTCACCGGCTCATGCCGACATCTTCCCCCATCACCACAACCGGAGAGTGACATGTACGTTTATCGCATTATGCTGTTCTTGGTGTTTGGCGGCTATTTGCTCTCGCCGCTATTGATGAATGGCTGGAGCGATCCCGAGTCCGCCTGGTACCGACCGTTTGCGATTTGGGGCGGCTTAATTGCCCTGACGCTATGGCTTGAGCAGAAGAGGAAGCTCGATGAACGTTGAGCTCATCGGCGTGCTTCTGCTCGGCTTAGGTTACCTGGCGCTACTGTTTGGCTGCGGCGTTGCGGTAGAGCGCGGCTGGGTGCCGGTTCGCATTACCCGCCATCCTGCGGTTTATATTCTAGCGCTTAGCGTTTACGCCAGCGCCTGGGCGATTTACGGCAGCGTGGAGATGGCAGCCAATGCTGGTTTTGGCTACCTCGCCTACTATTTAGGTGCCGCCGGTGCGTTCTTGTTGGCGCCGGTGCTGCTGGTGCCGATCCAGCGCATCACCCGCACTTATCAATTAACCTCCCTCGCGGACCTGTTTGCCTTTCGCTTTCGCTCTCGTTGGGCAGGTACGCTGGTAACGCTGGTCAGCCTGTTGGCGGTGCTGCCGCTGCTTGGCATTCAGGTACAAACGTTAAGCGATGCCATTAATATCGTAAGCGCCAGCCGCACAGGCGGTAGCGTAGCGCTACTGTTTTGCGCACTGATTGCCACCTTTGCGGTGATGTTCGGTGCCCGCCATGGTCAGACGCATGGCCGTCACGACCCCTTGCTCAGCGCGATCGCGTTTGAATCCATCGTCAAACTACTCGCCATGCTGGGGCTAGGAGCGGTAGCACTGTGGGGAGTTTTCGAAGGCCCTGGCGACCTGCAGCGGTGGCTGGAAGGCCCCGGAGCACTGCTGCAGCAGCAAACGCCCCAGCTCGATCCCGCCCAGTGGCGTACGCTGCTGCTGCTGTTTTTCGCCGCCGCCTTTATGATGCCGCATTTATTTCATATCAGCTTTGCCGAAAGCCTTTCCCGGTACACGCTGCTCCAAGCCAGCTGGGCGCTACCGCTCTTTTTGCTATTGATGGCGCTACCTGTCCCGTTGATTTGGTGGGCGGCTCAGTCGGTGCATCCCGACATTCCCATCACCGCCTATGCGGCCTACCTGATGAGCGAACACTGGTGGGTGGGCGCGCTGGCCTTTATCGGCGGGTTGGCAGCGGCCAGCGGCACGATGATTATGATCTCTCTGGCACTCTCTGGCATGGTGCTGAACCACATTGTACTGGTCGCCAGACCACCAGAGGCACGTAGCGATCTCTACGGCTGGCTGCTGTGGCTGCGGCGCGGTTTGGTGGTCGCCGTTATCTTTAGCGGCTGGCTGTTCTACCAATGGATAGGCCGCCATCATGGCTTAATGGGCCTAGGTTTAGCCGCTTTTGTCGGCATGGCCCAATGTCTTCCCGGCATGCTGGCGCTGCTCTATTGGCCAGGCGCTAACCGCAAAGGCATGATCATCGGTCTCGTCGCGGGCATCGGCGTGTGGTTGTGGGGCCTCTGGCTGCCGCTCATGCTGTCCCACCCTCCGCCGGTGTTACCCGTCACTCCGCTAACCGATATCGGTGCGCCGCTCTGGTACAACGTCACACTGCTATCGTTAGCGGTGAATATCCTGCTGCTGATCGTGATATCGCTATTTACGCGCACCTCGGAAGGCGAACAGTCTGCCGCAGAGGCATGTTCTGTCGATGCCGTGATCCGCTCCAAACGCTTTCCGCTTGAAGCCACCACGGCGAGCGATTTTTCGACCCACTTAGCCCAGGCACTCGGCGATGAAGCGGCCAGCCGCGAAGTGAACCGAGCGCTAAACGCTCTCAACTTTACGCCTCAAGAGCGGCGACCCTATGCGCTGCGACGCCTGCGTGATCGTATTCAAGCGAATCTATCAGGCTTAATGGGCCCGTCGGTCGCGCGAGATATCGTCGACCGTTATTTGCCTTACCGCCACGACGACGCGCCTGAAACGGACGATATTCATTTTGTGGAAAGCCGTCTGGAAGCCTACCGCTCTCGTCTAACGGGGCTGGCCCGAGAACTCGACGGACTGCGTCGCCATCACCGCCAGACGCTAGCCTATTTGCCGGTCGGGCTATGTGTTTTGGGGGATGATGATGAACTGATGATGTGGAATCAGGCGCTCTCGCAACTTTCTGGCATCAGCGGTGACAGCGTCATTGGCTCGCGCCGTGACAGCTTGCCCGCCCCCTGGCCAAGCCTGCTGGGCAGTGTGCTGGAAGCTAGCTCAACGCCGCTCTACAAGCAGGCGGTCACCCTGCACGGCAAGGACTACTTCCTGACCTTGCACAAAGCGATTCTGAGCGGCCATGACAGTCGGGGCGGTAGCGTTATCTTGATTGAAGATCATACCGAAATGAAGTGGCTGGAAGATGAGCTCGTCCATGCTGCCCGCCTCGCCTCTATCGGGCAATTAGCCGCCGGGGTCGCCCATGAAATTGGCAATCCGATTACCGGCATTTCATCGCTTGCTCAAAACCTACGCTACGACACCAATGACCCGGCGCTGCTGGAAACGGCCGATCAAATCCAGCAGTTAACCCAGCGCGTGACCAAAATCGTCAATTCGCTAGTGGGTTTTGCCCATGGCGGGCAACCCAGGCTGCCACTACCGACCTCGCCTGTCGCGCTCTCAAAGGTTAGCGAAGACGCATTACACTTGATCCACCTCGCCCGCTCAGGCGAGGATGTTACCTTGATCAATGATACGCCCGACGACGTGATGGTTCGCGGCGATGCTCAGCGCCTAACCCAAGTGATGGTCAATCTACTGAGTAATGCCAGGGATGCCTGCGACCAAGGCGGCCAGGTCCATATTCAGGCAGGTCGTCATAATCAGTTGGCCTGGTGGCAAATTACCGATAATGGGCAGGGCATCGCCCCGCAGGTGCGCGACCACCTGTTTGAACCATTCACCACCACCAAGCCAGCCGGCGAAGGCACGGGTCTTGGTCTGTCACTGGCTTATCAGATAATCAACGAGCATCAGGGTAAAATAGACGTGGCCTCGCCACCGCCCGGACAGCCTCGCGGCACCGCCATTACGTTATGGCTGCCGCTTTACCAACAGGATGATCAGCCAGCCCATGCCCAGGATTCTGATTGTTGAAGATGAAGCGATTATTCGCAGTGCGTTAAAACGCCTACTGGAACGCCACGGCTATGCGGTCAGCGAAGCTGGCAGCACTGAGGAAGCGAGCCAGCTGGAACTCACCGGGTTCGATCTCATCATCAGCGACCTACGCCTACCGGGCGAACCGGGCACGGCCCTGATCGCAGCGGCCTCCCCTGCGCCGGTCTTAATTATGACCAGCTATGCCAGCATGCGCTCTGCCGTCGAGTCGCTTAAACAAGGGGCGGTCGATTACGTCGCCAAGCCGTTTGACCATGCCGAGCTGCTCGAAACCGTTGAACGTATTCTGCACAAACAATCGATGCAGCAAAGCCCACCGCCGGATATCACTGATGAAGGCGGCGGCCGTCACACCATGATCGGCAACTGCCTGGCCATGCAGCAGGTGTACACCCGAATTCGCAAAACCGCGCCCGCCGATGTCACGGTGCTGGTGTTAGGCGAGTCCGGCACCGGCAAGGAACTGGTCGCCAGGGCGATTCATCAGCAGAGCAAGCGAGCCAAGGCCCCGCTTATCAGCGTTAACTGCGCGGCGATTCCTGAAACATTGATTGAGTCTGAACTGTTTGGACATGAAAAAGGCGCGTTTACCGGCGCCAGCGCTGCGCGGACGGGCTTGGTAGAAGCGGCCGATGGCGGAACGCTGTTTTTGGACGAGATTGGCGAATTGCCATTGGATGCCCAAGCACGCCTGCTGCGTGTTCTCCAAGAAGGTGAAATTCGTAAAATCGGCTCGGTAGAGACCCGCCACGTTAACGTTCGCTTGATCGCCGCTACCCACCGCGACCTTCGCGCACTGTCCAAGACCGGCGAGTTCCGGCTTGACCTGTACTACCGCCTAAACGTCATGCAGATCGAGTTACCGCCTCTACGCGAGCGCGAAGACGATGTGCTGGAAATCGCCGACATTCTGCTCGACAAGGCGTGCAAACGCCATGAACGCGCCGGTCTGCGCCTATCTCGTGCCGCCCGGCAGGATCTGCGTGACTACCCTTGGCCAGGTAACGTACGCGAACTTGAAAATGCCCTTGAACGTGGCGTTATCCTTGCCGAGGGCCACTTGATCCATCCAGATGATCTAGGCTTAGCGCCCATCACCAATCGCCCTGTCGCTTCTCCCGCTAATACTCACACGGCCCAAAACGGTATCGACAACCCTGCTGACGATAATGAAGATGATCTCTCTTTAGAGGATTACTTTCAGCACTTTGTGTTGGAGCACCAGGATCAAATGAGTGAAACCGAACTGGCACAAAAGCTCGGTATTAGTCGCAAGAATTTATGGGAGCGGCGCCAGCGTCTTGGCATACCGCGCAAAAAGACCGCCCGGCGTCCTGGGTAAGCAGCTCGCCCCCAGCCCGCCTACAACTAACGTCTAATACACTGATTTGAATAAGAAATATCCAGATTCTCGCTACGTTTATATTGTTACCTTCCCACACAACGACGTGCACAATCGCCCGCACAAGCGGTAACACTTCGCACACAGATCGTTCCATCATTTTTTTAAAAGCCGCCAACATTCTGAAAACTATGATTTATATTTTATGTGGCACACGGTCTGCAATATTACTGGGTAAGAAAAACAAACTGGGCATTGCGGCTGGTCACCAACAAAAACAACATGACCTAGCCACCACCTAAGCCACAATAAAAACAACAGGGCTAGGTAGAGATAGCGGTACGAATAAAAACAATAGGCTTAAATCTCGATACTTGCTGGCGCAAGCAGGATAGGCGCTGATAACAACAATAAAAGAGTAAGTAGCCCGAAAGGACGCGACGTACACCTTTACCTAGCATGCTAATAAAAACAATAGCAGGCAGCGTGTACACCCCGGCGCCAATAATAATTCCCCGGGGGGAGAATAGTTCGCGGTTGGATTATTGTTTTGAATACGAGGCGGTCGGAACTATCGTGATCCTTACGCCTACCGACTGCGGTGCGTATTCAGGGCGATGTGCCATCATGAATAAAAACAGCAGCATGGATGCTGATTGACTGCTTAAAAGGGGAGGCATTTTTGCCTCCCCTTTTCCATGTTTATGCCCTTGAGTTATACGCGCCAACGTCAAATCCTTTGCAAGCCCTATTTGCAAGCCCCAAGGGGTCGGATACACTCAACCATTGGCTATTGATGGTCTGACTTATTCCACGTACTTTATAGCTACGTTTTTACGACTAATTTTCGTACCCTGCGAGTTGAAATTATCGCATGTTTAAAGGATTTACCCGTTTCCTACACAGCCCGGGGGAGCAATTGAAAACCTTGCTTGATCCCCAAGAGAGCACTACCAACGACCTCTCTCCGCGCAACATCCCTCGGTCAGAGCACCCTGTTTCTCGCCAGCATATTAGCGATGCCGCTTTAAAAGTGCTTTATCGCCTAAGCGGCGCGGGCTACGACGCCTATCTGGTAGGCGGCTGTATACGCGATGCGTTGCTTGGCAAGATGCCTAAAGATTTTGATGTTGCTACCAATGCTACCCCCGAGCAGGTGCGCGACCTATTTCGTAACTCGCGCTTGATCGGCCGCCGTTTTCGGATTGTCCACGTGCGCTTTGGCCGCGAGGTCATCGAGGTCACCACCTTCCGTGGTAAACCCCAAGACGAGCATGGCGATCATATTGCACATCAGTCCGACGAAGGTTTACTGCTGCGCGACAACGTATGGGGCAATATAGAAGAGGATGCACTGCGTAGAGATTTCACCATTAACGCTCTCTACTACAATATCGCCGACTTCAGCATCACCGATTTTGCCCATGGTGCCAAGGACATCCAGACCCGCACCTTGCGGTTGATTGGCGACCCAGCAACCCGTTACCGTGAAGATCCAGTGCGCATGCTGCGGGCGGTTCGTTTTGCCGCCAAACTCGATTTCACCATTGCTCCTGACAGCGAAGCCCCGATATACGACCAGGCGCCACTGCTGCTGCAGATTCCGCCTGCGCGCCTGTTCGACGAAGTGCTCAAGCTGTTTATGTCAGGCCATGGTTTAGTCACCTTCCGCCTGCTCAGCCACTACGGCCTGTTCGGCATGCTGTTCCCCGAAGCCGAAGAAGCCATGGCCGATGCCGCCTGGGCAGAAGAGCTCATCGAGCAAGCGCTGACCAATACTGACAAGCGCATTGCCGAAGAGCGTCCGGTGACGCCGGCCTTCCTTTTGGCAGCGTTTTTATGGGCGCCGGTCAAACATCGCCAGGACGAGCTGGAGCAAGACGGTATGCCGCCGATTCCAGCGTTACAGGCTGCTGCTCAGCAGGTGGTTTCTCGCCAATTGGAACACACCTCTATCCCCAAACGCTTTGGCATTCCCATGCGTGAAATTTGGGAGTTACAGCAGCGGCTGCCCCAGCGGCGTGGCAAAAAAGCGTTTCAGACCCGCGAACATCCCCGCTTCCGGGCCGGTTATGATCTGCTGCTACTTCGCGAGCAGGCGGGTGAAATACCGCGCGGCTTAGGCGACTGGTGGACCGCGTTTCAACGTGGCGATGAACACGAACAGCGGCGGCTGCTACAAAAGGTAGGTGGCGACCCAGCAAGCCAAGGCAATCGTCGTCGTAAAAAGCGGCATAAGCCGCGTACGCCAGAGTAGCGGGTCTGATGAGCGAGAGAAATACGTGACGAGCCCCTTCCAGCTCGCCTACATTGGGTTAGGCAGTAATCTTGAGTCGCCTATCGAGCAGATTTGTCAGGCGCTTAATGAGTTAGCCACGCTGCCATTAACTCGCTGGGTAGCATCATCCTCGCTCTATGCCAGTCGTCCGGTAGGACCGCAGGATCAACCCGACTTTATCAATGCTGTCGCAGCACTAGAGACCCGCCTCTCCCCATTAGCGCTGCTCGACCAGCTTCAGGCATTAGAACAGCAACACCGCCGCCGCCGTCAGCGCCACTGGGGGCCACGCACGCTTGACCTTGATTTACTGCTTTACGGCAACGACTCAATTACCCACCCGCGATTACACGTTCCCCACCCTCACATGACGGTGCGCGCTTTTGTTCTGGCGCCATTGAACGAGCTTGCGCCAGCCCTCACCCTTCACCATCAATCACTTTCTGCGTGGCTTGAGGGTATTAAAGATCAGCCTATCGAACGACTAACCGTCAGCACGCGTGAGCCCAACGCTACCATTTGACACATATCTCGACACAAGCTACCCATTCAGGTAACAATTGCCGATTACGCCATCGTCAATAATGGTCGGCTGCCTATGTCGCATCGACCTCACGTAATAACGAGAACACGCCATGAAAACCGTCACCCTGAGCACGCTACAGGCCTATAAACAGGCAGGCGAAACGTTCAGTTGCCTGACCGCTTACGACGCCTCCTTTGCTCATGCGGCGAGTCAGGCAGGTATCGATGTACTGCTGGTCGGTGATTCGCTCGGCATGGTGCTACAAGGTCATAACAGCACTTTACCCGTTACCATCGAAGACATCGCTTACCATACGCGCTGTGCAGCCCGCGGCAAGGGCCATAGCCTATTAATGGTCGACCTGCCCTTCATGAGCAACGCCACGACCGAAGGTCTGCTGCAAGATGCCGGCACGGTGATGCGTGCAGGCGCAGAAATGGTCAAGCTGGAGGGCGAAGCATGGATGGCCGATGGCATCCGCGAACTGACTCGCCGGGGTGTGCCGGTGTGTGCCCACTTGGGGTTAACGCCGCAAACCGTGCATCAGCTCGGCGGCTACAAGGTGCAAGGACGCGACGAGGCCCAGGCGGAGCGTATCATTAATGATGCCAGCATCCTCGTTGACGCAGGCGCCTCGGTCATCCTGCTTGAGTGCGTGCCTGCCAGCCTCGGCAAAGCCGTCTCCGAGGCACTGGAAGTACCGGTAATCGGTATTGGCGCTGGCCCCGATACCGATGGTCAGATTCTGGTCATGCACGATGTACTCGGCGTTACCCACGGTCGTACACCGCGCTTCGTGAAAAACTTCATGGAGGACGCTGACAGTATTCAAAGCGCTTTCCAGCACTACCACGATGCCGTCAAGAACCGCACCTTCCCGGCCCAGCAGCACTGTTTTTGAATCAGCGCTTGGCACCGCTCCTCTTTGTTGATGACATTAAACGACTATGCGCACTTTGCGAGATATTGATCAATTACGCAGCACGCTGCAAGAATACCGCCAACGCGGCCAGCGGATTGCGCTGGTCCCCACCATGGGCAATCTGCACGCAGGCCATCTAGCACTGGTGGCCTGCGCACGTCAGCACGCGGATATTGTGGTAGCAAGCCTGTTTGTGAACCCCATGCAGTTCGGCCCCGGCGAGGATCTAGACGGCTACCCACGCACGTTTAGCGCTGACCAGACACAACTAACCGAAGCTGGCTGTGATGTACTGTTTGCTCCGGCCGCAAGCTCGCTCTACCCCGATGGGTTGGAGACTCACACTCGCGTTCACGTGCCCGTCGCCGGTGAGGGGCTGTGTGGCGGTTCGCGCCCCGGCCACTTCGACGGTGTTTCCACCGTGGTCAGCATGCTGTTTAACCTGGTCCAGCCAGACGTGGCCTGCTTTGGCGAGAAAGATTATCAGCAGCTTGCGGTTATTCGTAAGCTGGTGGCCGACCTGCATATGCCAATCGAGATTATTGGCGTCCCTATCGTACGAGCAGATGATGGCCTGGCGCTGTCATCACGTAATGGCTATTTGAGCGCAGAAGAGCGCTCAACCGCGCCATTGCTGTTTGGTACGCTGTGTACGCTGCGCGATGCATTAGAGCGTGGCGACTCCATCGAAAGCACACTACAGCAAGGCAAAAACGCGCTGTATGATGCGGGCTTTGTGCCTGACTACCTGGAACTGCGCGATGCTTCGCTAGGCCCAGTGAATAAAACGACACGCCAGGCGGTGCTGCTGGCGGCCGCCAAGCTAGGCCCCGCGCGGTTAATCGACAACCTCAGCGTGCAGCTACCGTCCGGGGATGCCGCCACCGCCGGTCATTAAACGACTACCTGGTTATAAAGGAAATCAAATGCATACTATTATGCTCAAAGCCAAGCTACATATGGCTCGCGTCACCCACGCGGTACTTAATTACGAAGGCTCCTGTGCTATCGACGGTGATTTGCTGGATATGGCGGGCATTCGTGAAAACGAGCAGATCCAGATTTACAACGTAGAGAACGGCGAGCGCTTTACTACTTATGCTATTCGTGGCGAAGAAGGTTCACGCCTGATTTCAATCAACGGGGCCGCCGCCCACCTGGCGTCGCCTGGCCACCGGATCATCATCTGCAGCTACGCCCACTATTCAGAAGCCGAGCTGGATCACCACCAACCCGCGCTGGTATACCTGCAGGAAGGTAACCATGTCAGCCATACCAGCCATGCTATTCCGGTGCAGTTAGCGTAACCTTCACACAGCTAATTTATTCTTTTAACGGGCCCAACGCTGGCCCGTTTTTATTTGGCTCTTGCTTTATTTGCCTAGCGTTTTGCGGGTAGTCGGTTTTTGCGGTGCTAAAGCAGATGACTGGGTTGAAGTGCGAAGGGCGTCCCCATTAACCGATCATTCGAACGTACCCACATGAGCCGATTAATCTCTTTTGTTGAATCCCATCTGGTCTGGTTTGTCATTGTTGTCGCCGGGTTGGGCCTAGCTATCCCCGACGCTGGAAAATTCCTTGAACCCCTCATCGGGCCATTACTTGCGCTACTGATGCTTATTATCAGTGTGACCTTCGACGTGCATGACGTACGGCTGGTACTGCGCAAACCATCAAGGCAATTGTTGGCCCTGGGGTTGGTTTATGGACCCATGTCGATTGCCGGGTGGCTGACGGGCCGCCTGTTTTTTGGAAGTGGTCCACTGGCGGCTGGCCAAACCTTACTTGGCACCCTGCCAACGGATGTTTCCTCTCCTCTGCTGGTACTGATGGCCCGGGGCAATGTCGCCCTGGCCGCCGTTTTCAACGCCATTAACACGGCGCTATCTCCGTTCATTGTGCCTTTTCTGTTTTTATGGCTAACGGGGATACCGCTAGAAGTGCCTATAGGCTCGATTATCTTTGAATTAACGGTAGTTATTCTCGTCCCTACCGTCCTGGGCGTAAGCTTACGGACAAAATTCCCTAAGTTTTTTGCCCGCCATGACTCGGCTTATGCGGGGCTTGGGTCAATCATATATCTACTGATACTGCTGGCGGTGGTAGGCCCGAACGCAGCCACCATCATGGGCTATGGTGGGTACGCGTTTGTCATTGCTGGCGCGGCCTTATGCCTTAATCTGATTGGCTATCTGGTAGCCATGACCTCACGGCTTTTCACCACTGATCGCAAAGAAGTGATCACCTACCTCTTTACCGTGAGTAAAAAGGAATTCAGCATTGCCGCTGCGTTTGTGGCCGCCTCGGGGTTACCGTCAGAGATAGCCATTCCTGCCGCTTTTTTTGCAGTGATCCAAATGATCACGTCCCCTATAGCGGCCAAGATCCTCGCACGAGGCTAACCTCCGTGGCCCTTCCCGCGGCACGGCCTATCCAGACAAGCGTTTTTATTTGCTTATAAAAGCGTATTGCCGCCATGCCTCCCCTTCCCCTATGCTGAAGAGACAACCAAGTAAAAGAGTACGGCTAAGAAAGTACGGCTAAGACAGTACGCCAACCGAACAGCAGGTCATTAGCTTGTCTGTTTTTAACGCCAGGAGTCATCTTATGAAAGAAGTAGTCATTGTAGCGGCGCGCCGCACCGCTGTTGGTGCCTTTGGTGGTTCGCTTGCGGGTATCCCCGCAAGCGACCTTGGCGCTTTAGTCATTAAGGATATCCTCGCATCAACCGGTGTTGCCCCCGATCAAGTAGACGAAGTGCTGCTTGGCCAGGTATTGACGGCGGGTGTTGGCCAAAATCCAGCGCGCCAAGCCTCTATCAAAGCGGGTCTACCGGATTCGGTACCTGCCATGACCATCAACAAAGTGTGCGGTTCTGGACTCAAAGCCGTACACCTGGCAACACAAGCGATCCGCTGTGGCGATGCTGATCTGATTCTGGCTGGCGGCCAGGAAAACATGTCGGCGTCGCCGCACGTGCTGCCTCATTCCAGAAACGGCCAGCGAATGGGCGATTGGAAGGCAATCGACACCATGGTGCATGATGGCCTGTGGGATGCGTTCAACGACTACCACATGGGCATCACGGCTGAGAACCTAGCGGAAAAGTATGGGATCACCCGCGAGCAGATGGACGAGTTTTCCGCCCAGTCGCAGCATAATGCGGCCCAGGCAATCAAAGAGGGTAAGTTCAAAAGCCAGATCGTGCCGGTCGAGATTCCCCAGCGCCGCGGTGATCCCATCGTGTTTGATACCGATGAGAATCCGCGCGAAATCACAGCTGAAAAACTTGCCGGTATGAAACCTGCGTTCAAGAAAGATGGCACCGTTACCGCGGGTAACGCCTCATCATTGAACGACGGTGCAGCCGTGGTCATGATCTGCTCTGCAGACAAAGCTAAAGAACTCGGCCTTGAGCCGTTAGCGCGCATTGCCGCTTACGCCAATGCCGCCGTCGATCCGGCTATTATGGGGATTGGACCTGCGCCCGCCACACGCCGCTGCCTGGAAAAAGCTGGCTGGAGCCTGGACGACCTGGATCTGGCAGAAGCCAACGAAGCCTTTGCCGCACAGGCTCTTTCCGTTAATAAAGAGCTGGGCTGGGATGTCAGCAAGGTGAACGTTAACGGTGGTGCCATTGCCCTTGGCCACCCGATTGGCGCCTCAGGCTGTCGCGTACTGGTATCACTACTGCATGAAATGATGGCTCGCGATGCCAAGAAAGGCCTCGCCACACTGTGTATCGGTGGCGGCCAAGGGGTCGCACTGGCTATCGAGCGTCCCTAAACCTAAACACTCCTGATTAGTCAGCGGTTCAGGAAAGCCCTCGCTCATGTTGGCGAGGGCTTTATTGTTCGCCTGCTTCCCCTTCTCAGATACCGCTACTGCTGCCTGCTTCGCACGCGTTTGCTTGTGCTCAAACGCTTGTCTAGCGCGTGCCAGCGCGAAAAGCCTCCAATAAAGCCCAGCCCTGAGGCCACTCCCCCAACTGGCTAGCGGCATTAATATGGCCGCAGTCGCCCACGTTAACAAAGCCCGCTTGCCATTCGTCTGCCAAATTATGCGCAAACGCACTCGTCGCATATGGGTCGTTACTACTGGTAATCACCAGCGCCGGAAAGGGCAGCGGTTGCGTGGGGATATGACGAAAGCTACTGATTTCTGGCGGGCAAGCACTTGAGGCAGGATCGGGTGCGGCCACCAGAAATGCGCCGCGTACTTGAGCCAATCGGCGGGTTTTCTTACCGTCGATATCATTCGCGTGCGCCCAATGCGCTACTAATAGGCATGACAAGCTGTGAGCAACGAGCAACACAGGTCCCTCAGTTTCATCAATAGCGCTGTCCAATGCCTGGATCCAATCGCTCAACTCCGGGGCATCCCAGGAGCCAGGCTTGAAGCGGTAGCTAGTCGGGAGTTGCTGCCCCCATAATGTCTGCCAGTGCTCAGCATCAGAACTGCCGAGGCCGGGAAGAAACAGTAGGCGAGTAGCCATTTGATCACTGCTCATAACAAGGCTCCATAGAGGGTTTATCACACAGGGGCACGCTCAGTTTACCGCTAGCTTAGCGACGCTTTTCTCCCACGATGCTTGAGGGGGTTCGCGCCACCAACAAAGCGCCTAATAAAAATAGCGCCGATGCCGCCCACATGGTAATGGGCAGGCTGGTCGCATCCACCACTCGACCGCCGACCATGGCACCCAAGCCAATCGACATATTAAAGGTAAAGGCCATTAAGGCCGTGGCGGCTTCGGTATTGGGGGCGGTGCGCAATATCCAGGTTTGAATACTGACCGATACGCTGCCAAACACGGCGCCCCATAGCATGAGCAGCATCACGCCACTGCTTGGCTGAACTCCCAACAACGGGAACGCAGCAACCACTATCAGGAGCAAACTAGGAATCGCCAATACCGCGCGGTAAGGGTGCCGTCCTGCAAACATACCGGCAGCGATGTTGCCCAGAATGCCCGCCGCCCCGTAAAGCAGTAACAGGCTGCCTACATGACGCTGAGAAATACCGCTGATATCTTGCAAAATGGGGCTGATAAAGGTGTAAGCGGCGAAGTGACCCACCACCACAAAGGCGGTGGTTAATACCGCCACGCGCACCCCACGATTGCTGAACTGTTGCATCAGTACCCGTAGACGCACGGGCTCGCGTGGCGGAAGAGGCGGCAGCCAACGCCATAACGCAATGGCGGTTAACAGGCTAAAACCTCCTAGCGCGCCAAAGGCGATGCGCCAGTTGCTGAAATCCCCCAGCAACGTGCCCAATGGCACCCCCAACACCGACGCCGCCGCCACGCCGCCAAAAATCATCGTCATCGCTTTCGGCACCTGAGCTTCAGGCACCAGGCGCGGAGCAATACTACCCGCCACTGCCCAAAAACCGCCTATGCTAAGCCCCACCAACACACGGGCGGCGAGCAGCAGGGTAAAGCTGCTCGCCAGTGCCGAGAACACGCTCCCTGCCACCATCACGACCATCAACAAAGTGAGCATGATGCGTCGGTCCAGGCGACCTACGGCAACAGGTAATAGCGGGGCTGAAAAGGCAGCCACCACGCCAGGTACAGTGACCATTAAACCCGCGACGCCAGGGGTAACACTCATCGAATCGGCGACCTGAGAGAGCAGCCCAATCGGCAGTTGCTCGGCGGTCACCAATAAAAAAATCCCTATCATCACGGCGACGACCGCCCACCAGCGCGATGCCTGTGGCTGCTGCATAATTATTCACTCCTAGACTCAAGACGAGGTACTAACAAACAACACCGCCCCCGTAACCAGAAGCTACGAGGGCGGTATCTGAAACCTGACGAGCGATTTAGATGGTGCTGATTAAATCGTTGCGTCGGCTTCCGTTTCTTGTGCGGCAAACGCAGCTTTTTCTTCTTCCGTGATCTCTTTCATCGACAGCTTCACGCGGTTGCGGTTGTCGATATCGAGCACTTTCACAACCACGTCATCGCCTTCATTCAAGAAGTCACGAACGTTATTGACCCGCTCGGCGACGATTTGCGAGATATGCACCAAGCCATCGGTACCCGGCATGATGTTAACGAAAGCGCCAAAGTCAGCGATGCGCACGACTTTACCGTTATACAGCTTGCCAATTTCCGCTTCCGCGGTAATCGCCAGTACGGTGTCGATAGCACGCTTCGCGGCGGCTTTGTCTTCAGCGTAGATGCGAACGGTACCGTCATCGTCCAGATCGATAGACGCGCCGGTGTCTTCGCAAATTTTACGGATCGTAGCGCCGCCCTTGCCAATTACGTCGCGGATTTTGTCAGGATCGATTTTGATCGTCGCCATAGAGGGCGCGTTGTCGGAGACATCGCTGCGGCTCTGGCTGATCACGATATTCATCTGCTCAAGGATACTCAGGCGTGCGGTCAGGGCTTGCTGCAGCGCGAGCTCCATAATCTCTTCGTTGATGCCTTCGATCTTGATGTCCATCTGCAGGGCGGTCACGCCCTCTTCAGAACCGGCGACTTTAAAGTCCATATCACCAAGATGATCTTCGTCACCGAGGATATCGGTCAATACTGCAAAGCCGTCTTCGTCTTTCACCAGCCCCATGGCGATACCGGCGACCGGTGCTTTCAACGGCACACCGGCGTCCATCAGGGCCAGCGAAGAGCCACAGACAGAGGCCATCGAGCTTGAACCGTTAGACTCGGTAATTTCAGACACCACTCGAATGGTGTAGGGGAACGCATCTTCGGCTGGCAGCATCGCCTGTACGCCACGACGTGCCAAGCGGCCATGGCCAATTTCACGACGCTTAGGGCCGCCCATAAAGCCCGCTTCGCCCACCGAGTAGGGAGGGAAGTTGTAGTGCAGCATAAAGCGATCTTTACGCTCGCCTTCCAGCGATTCGATAAGCTGAGAATCACGCAGGGTACCCAGCGTCGCCACCGCAATCGCCTGAGTCTCACCACGTGTGAAAACGGCCGACCCGTGAGCTTTCGGCAACACGCCGACTTCGATGGCCAAGGGACGCACGGTCTGGTTATCACGACCATCTATACGTGGCTCACCTTTTACGACACGTGAGCGCACGACGCGTTTTTCCAAACCAGCGAAGGCACTTTTTACTTCATCGCGACCGAACTTGTCATTAACGGCTTCGCCTTCAACGGCTGCCAGTTGTTCAATCGCCTGGTCTTTCAGTTCGCTCAGCGCATCTTGACGCTGCATTTTATCGGTGATGCGATAGGCATCGCCCACCTTCGCTTCAAAAGCCTCGGCCATGGCG
The DNA here is from genome assembly GCF_042429665.1 of Vreelandella sulfidaeris. Lineage (GTDB taxonomy): Bacteria > Pseudomonadota > Gammaproteobacteria > Pseudomonadales > Halomonadaceae > Vreelandella. Next base: position 29,160 of record NZ_JBHMAC010000016.1, read on the forward strand.
GATTTCAGCGCCACGTTTTCTTCCGCAGCCTGCCATTCCCAACGCGGCTTGCCAGCTTCAGCGACCAATTCATTAATCGCGCTGATCGCCACCTGCATTTCTTCGTGGCCGAACAGCACAGCACCCAGCATTTCATCTTCAAGCAGCTCTTTCGCTTCGGACTCAACCATCAGCACGGCTTTTTCAGTACCGGCAACGACCATGTCCAGCTCAGAGCTGGCAAGTTCTTCAACCGTCGGGTTGAGGAAGTAGCCCTGCTCTTCGTTAAAACCAACGCGGGCGGCGCCGATCGGTCCGCTAAACGGTACGCCAGAGATGCCTAATGCGGCTGAAGTGCCTAGCAGTGCGGCGATATCCGGGTCGTGGTTACGATCCGTGGAGAGTACGGTACATACCACCTGTACTTCGTTCATGAAGCCTTTAGGAAAGAGCGGACGAATCGGGCGGTCAATCAGCCGCGAGGTCAGCGTCTCTTTCTCGGTGGGGCGCCCTTCACGCTTAAAGAAGCCGCCAGGAATCTTGCCCACCGCATAGGTTTTCTCTTGGTAGTGTACCGAGAGCGGGAAAAAAGGTTGGCTTGGGTTCGCTTCTTTACGAGCGACCACAGTACATAACACCACTGTATCATCCATGGTGACCATGACTGCGCCAGTGGCCTGACGGGCAATACGCCCGGTTTCGAGCGTGACGGTGCTACGACCGTACTGGAACGTTTTCTTTACCGGATTCACAGCGACTTCCTTCAGCATTATCAATATCTACTTGTCTATTCGTTTAGGTCGTTTTGACTGGTTACCATTCTAGGCGCTGGAGCGCGATAGGGCTACCAGTTCCCTCACCAGGGAGGGAGAAACACAAAAAAAACGGGCAGCTCCCAAGGAGCTGCCCGTTTCTGATCGTTGCCGTGGAGCTTAGCGGCGTAGACCTAAACGCTGAATCAGTGACTGATAGCGTTCGAAATCTTTACGCTTCAGGTAGTCCAGCAACTTACGACGCTGGTTAACCATACGGATCAGACCACGACGCGAGTGGTGATCCTGCTTGTTGGTCTTGAAGTGATCCTGCAGGCCATTGATGTTGGCGCTCAGTAGAGCAACCTGCACTTCAGGGGAACCTGTATCGTTATCGCCGCGGCCGTATTCAGTAACGATCTCGGCCTTCTTCTCAGCGGTTAAAGCCATCTGTCTCTCCAGTAAGCAATATGCCTAAAAATGAATGGGTGAGACCACGCATATTTGCAGTCTCAAGCTGCTATTTTCACGTAAACGGCTGCCTCCTTGCAACTGTTCTTACGAGATAGCGACCGTACTTAACAGTCGCTTGGGCGCCACTTCCTGGGCGCCTTTCACTACGCCAAGACCAATAAAGGTCTCGGCGTGGTAAAGTCGAGCTACGTCGTCCGACGCTAACACGCCGGTATCGAGAGCAGCAGGTTGGCCATGGGCCAAACGTGAGTGTGCGGTGTCATCTACCGTCAACAACGGCAAATGCTCCACCAGCACATCCACCGGCATTAGCTCAGCTTCTAGTGCCACTTGGTCGGCCAGTGCTTCCAACGCTTCCAGCGTCCACATTGCATCGGCTAAAAACGGCCCAGTTTTGAGCCTTCTTAGCTGACTGATGTGCGCGCCACAGCCAAGCGCCTGACCAATATCTTCGGCTAAGGTGCGAATGTAAGTGCCTTTACTGCAGCTTACCTCCAGCTCAAAAGCGCTGCCGTCAAACGCCAGCAGGCGCGCATCATACACGCTTACCCGCCGTGCTGCACGCTCTACCTGCTTGCCTTCACGGGCCAACTCATAGAGCTTCTTACCCTGGTGCTTTAAGGCTGAATACATCGGGGGCACTTGGTCGATCTCACCGCGAAAACGAGTGAGCACCGCCTCCACGTCATCGACGCTTAGGCTGGGAACCTCATGCTGCTCAATGATGGTGCCTTCGGCATCGCCGGTATCGGTGATCACCCCCAGCTCTACCCGGGTTCGATACACTTTATCGGCTTCCAGCAAGTGTGATGAAAACTTGGTGGCTTCCCCTAAGCAAATCGGCAATAGACCGGTTGCCATCGGGTCCAGCGTGCCGGTGTGCCCGGCTTTTTGAGCCTGGAACAAGCGGCGAACTCGCTGTAAGGCGTGATTGCTGGATAGCCCTTTGGGTTTATCCAGCAACAACACACCATTTACCGGCAGACCACGGCGTTGACGTGCCACTAGCGAGTTTCCTCACTCGTTTCAGCGTCATCCTCGTCATCTTGGTAACGAGCACGATCCGTGGTGACCGCTTCATCAATCAGTGAAGAGAGATGCTGACCACGCACCACGCTCTCATCGAAATGAAAGCGTAGCTCTGGCACATGGCGTAGCTTAATGCGCTTCGCTATCTGACTTCTTAGAAAACCAGCGGCGCGCTTAAGCACCTGCAGGTTCTCTTTGATGCGCTCGGGCTCTTGCTCACCCAACAAGGTAACGTAGACATCGGAGTAGCCAAGGTCACGGCTGACGGTAACGCCACTGACCGTGACCATGCCTAACCGCGGGTCTTTTACTTCTCGCTGGATCAGGACCGCCAGCTCCTTTTGGAGCTGGTCAGCCACCCGGTCGGTACGCTTAAATTCGCGCATGTTTGTCTCCTCGCGGCCTTACAGGCTACGCTCGACCTTCACTTGGTCGAAGACTTCGATCTTGTCACCGACTTGAACATCGTTGTAGTTCTTCACGCCGATGCCACACTCCATGCCGTTACGCACTTCCTGTACATCGTCTTTGAAGCGGCGTAGCGACTCAAGTTCGCCTTCGTAGATAACCACGTTGTCGCGCAGAACACGGATCCGCTTATTACGGAACACGGAACCTTCCACGACCATACAGCCAGCCACAGCACCAATCTTCGGTGCACGGAAGACGTCGCGTACTTCGGCCACACCAACGATTTCTTCTTTCCACTCCGGTGCGAGCATACCGCTCATCGCCTGCTTGACCTCGTCGATCAGCTGGTAGATGACGCTGTAGTAGCGTAGATCCAAGCCTTCACGCTCGATGATCTCGCGGGCAGCGGCGTCGGCACGGACGTTAAAGCCGACCACGATGGCTTCAGAAGCCAGCGCCAGGTTGGCATCGGTACCGGTAATACCACCCACGCCCGAGGAAACCACAGCTACTTCGACTTCATCGGTGGAGAGTTCTTCCAGGGCGCCCTTGATGGCTTCCAGAGAACCTTGAACGTCGGCCTTGAGGACGATGTTGACCTTGGCCACTTCGTCTTGGCCCATCTGGCTGAACATGTTCTCCAGCTTGGCCTTCTGCTGACGCGCCAGGCGTACTTCACGGTATTTGCCTTGGCGGAAGTTAGCCACTTCACGGGCTTTCTTCTCGTCGGCGACGACCATGAAGTCATCACCGGCGTCCGGCGTACCGCCCAAGCCTTGAATCTCGACCGGCATGGCCGGACCAACCGCATCAACTTGCTGGGCAAGTTCATTGGTTAGCGCACGCACGCGACCGTAGTGCAGGCCTGCCAGGACGATATCGCCCTTTTTCAGCGTACCGTTCTGAACCAACACGGTAGCCACAGGACCACGCCCTTTATCCAGACGTGATTCCACCACTACACCTTTACCCGGCGCAGAAGGAACCGCTTTAAGCTCAAGTACTTCGGAGGCCAGCTGAATTGCTTCCAGCAGCTCTTCCATACCTTCACCAGTCTTGGCAGAAACGTGGACAAACTGCGTGTCGCCGCCCCACTCTTCAGAGATAACGCCGTGCTGGGAAAGCTCGTTTTTGATGCGATCCAGATCGATGCCCTGCTTATCGATCTTGTTCACCGCCACCACCATGGGTACTTCAGCGGCTTTGGAGTGCTCAATCGCTTCGATGGTTTGCGGCATCACGCCGTCATCCGCTGCGACAACGAGAATGACCACGTCCGTTGCCTTGGCACCGCGGGCACGCATGGCGGTAAACGCAGCGTGGCCTGGGGTATCCAGGAAGGTGACGCCACCGTGGTTATCTTCCACGTGGTAGGCACCGATATGCTGGGTAATACCGCCAGCTTCGCCGGTCGCCACTTTCGCTTTACGAATGTAATCCAGCAGCGAGGTTTTACCGTGGTCAACGTGACCCATCACCGTGACTACCGGTGAACGGGTAATCTCTTCGCCTTCGTAGGAGATGCCTTCGAGCATTTCCGTTTCCAGCGCATCGTCCTTCACCAGCTTCGGCGTATGGCCCATCTCTTCTACCACGATCGCAGCAGTATCCTGATCGATGGTTTGGTTGATGGTGACCGCCGCGCCCATGTTAAACATGGCCTTGATAACTTCGTTGGCTTTGATCGACATTTTGTCGGCCAACTCTGCCACGCTGATCGATTCAGGGATCGAGACTTCACGCACGATCGGCTGAGTCGGCTTCTGGAACGCATGCTTGCCGTTGCCGGCTTGACTGCCACCACGACGACCACCGCGGCGCTGCTCGGCCCGCTTGACCTTCTTACCACCACCGCCGCGCTTGCGCTCTTCACGATCGCCACGATCTTCATCGTCACGACGGCCTTTATTCTTCGCCGCGGTTTTCTTCGGCGGTGCGGTACGACGGTCAGTACGGCCTTCTTTCGGCGGCGCTGGCGGCATATCGTCACCCGAAGGCGTGTCATCGATGTTCAGATCAGGCACTTCGATGTCAGCCGCAGCCGGTGCTTTTTCAGCTTTCGGCTTGGCTTCGGCCGCTTGCTTACTCGCCGCTTCTTGCTTGCTTGCAGCTTCTTCTGCTGCTTTGGCGGCTGCCTTGGCTTTCTGCGCCGCGGCTTTTTCTTCAGCTTCACGTGCGTCGCTGACCTTACGCTCAGCTTCGGCTTCGGCCATATCGCCAACTAACTGACGTGGGCCCGTATAGCTGGGTTCTGGCGCTTTTGGCTTCTCATCTTCAGCACTTTTAACGTACGTTTTTTTCTTACGTACCTGCACTTCGATGGTTTTACCGCGCTCGCCAGTATTAATACGGCTACGGGTTTTGCGTGTCAGCGTGATGCGGTTTTTACCCGCGTCGCCCGCCTCGCTACCGCCGTGGCTCTTCTTAAGGAAACTCAGCAGCTTCTGCTTATCTTCTTCAGACACTGCATCGCTTTCAGAAGCGTGCTTTAAACCCGCTTCTTTCATTTGCTCTAGTAGGCGAGGCACATCACGGCCCACCTTTACTGCGAAATCTTTAACTGTCATATCTGACATATTGACCCTCCTCAGCCCGTGACCTGTTTACTGTGTGTTCGAATCCGATGCGTCATCGACTTCAAACCAGGGCGCACGGGCAGTCATGATCAGTGCCGCTGCGCGCGCTTCGTCCAACTCCTCGATATCGACCAGATCGTCGACAGACTGCTCGGCGAGATCTTCCATGGTAACAATGCCGCGACTGGCCAAAATGAAGGCCAAGTGGCGCTCCATGCCATCCATCTCCAGCAAATCGTTTGCTGGCTGGGCACCGTCTAGCGCTTCTTCCGAGGCAATTGCCATCGTTAGCAGCTCGTCTTTGGCACGTGCCCGTAGCTCCTCGACCAAATCTTCATCGAACTCTTCGATCTCGAGCATTTCCTCCAGCGGCACGTAGGCGACTTCTTCCAGGGTGGTGAACCCCTCTTCTACCAACAGGCGGGCGATATCTTCATCCACACCGAGGTGTTGGACGAAAGAATCCACCAAGCTATCAATCTCTTGATCGCGCTTAGACTCTGCTTCCTCTTCGGTCATGACATTAATACGCCAGCCGGTGAGTTCAGACGCCAAGCGGACATTCTGACCACTACGACCGATGGCCTGAGCCAGATTATCCTGCGCGACAGCGACATCCATCGCATGGGCATCTTCGTCAACCAGAATAGACCCTACGTCAGCAGGCGCCATGGCGTTAATGACCAATTGAGCGGGGTTATCATCCCACAGGACGATATCGACGCGTTCGTTTTGCAGCTCGGAAGAGACGGCTTGAACGCGTGAACCACGCATGCCGACACACGCCCCTACCGGGTCGATGCGGCGATCGTTGGTTTTTACGGCAATTTTAGCGCGTGAACCGGGGTCGCGAGCGGCGCCCTTAATCTCGATCAACTGTTCGGCAATTTCAGGCACTTCGATTTTGAACAGTTCAATAATCAGCTCGGGGCATGTGCGCGAGAGCTGTAGCTGGGCACCGCGAGCATCGGGGTCCACTTTGACCAATAGCGCGCGTACCCGCTCGTTCATACGGTAACGCTCGCCATGAATCATTTCGTTGCGTGGCAAAAACGCCTCGGCGTTTTCACCCAAATCAATGATCAAACCGTCGCGAGTGGTCTTTTTAACAATGCCTGCCACCAGCTCACCTTCACGGTCAGCATATTGACGCACGACTTCCGCCCGCTCGGCTTCACGTACTTTCTGCACGATAACCTGTTTGGCAGTTTGCGCAGCAATACGACCAAACGCTGCATTTTCGATGCTTTTTTCAACCACATCGCCAAGCTTTAACGGCGGGTCGCGCTGCTCGGCAATGCTCTGCTTAATTTCGTAATCGGGCGTTTCGAATTCATCGTCTTCCACCACAGTCCAGATGCGGAAGGTTTCGTATTCCCCGGTGCGGCGGTCAATGTGCACGCGCACATTCGCTTCTTCTCTTTCAAAACGCTTGCGTGACGCGCTCGCGAGAGCAGCCTCTACCGCTTCGAAAATGACATCACGCGGGACGCCCTTCTCGTTGGAGATCGCGTCAACGACCATTAAAATTTCTTTACTCATGCGTATGCCTCGCCAGAAAACCTATCCTTATATGCATTACCCCGGCAGCCTGCCGGCAGCGCCGCTACCTGGTCAATCGTCGAACTGCGGTACAATGTGAGCAGAATCAATACTTTCAATTGGAAAGCAATACTCTTCGCCATCCAGTTGTAGCAATACCTCATCCCCCTCAACACCTACCAAAAGCCCTTGATACTTACGCCGACCATCAAAAGCCGTGCGCAGCTTGAGCGCGACGTGATGACCTTGAAAGCGGGCAAACTGATCCAGGGAATACAAGGGGCGTGCCATGCCTGGCGAGGAAACTTCCAGCCGGTACTCACCAGCAATGGGATCTTCCACATCCATAACAGCACTGACTTGGCGGCTAATATCTGCGCAGTCTTCCACGCTGACGCCACTTTCGCGCTCGATATAGATTACCAGTCGCGAATTTTTGCCCTGGGAAAGATGGTCGATACCCCATAGTTCAAAGCCCATGGCGGCAACAACAGGTTCTATCAATGCATGAAGCGCAGCGTGTTTAGTGGCCACAGACAAAGCTCCTATAGCCGTTGCATCAGGCACCTGGCCAGGAGTTATAAGAAAAGCTAGCTAGGTGGCTGATTGGCGTTACTCGGAAATGTGCCTCCGGTGATCCGGAGGCATCCGCTATTAAGATTATTCGTGTTAGCGAAAAGCGAGCGTTAGCCATACGCCCTTGCTAACCAAAAGCTGCTAACAAAAAGCCCCTTCACTGGAAGGGGCTTTTTAAAAGAAACCTTAAGTACCAACTGAGCACTATTTCAAGCACCCTTCTAAGCAACATCACTTAAGCTCCACCTATCAAAACAGGTTCTGCTCAAAACACTTTCTTTAGCAAGCTTCAATAATCGAAACAAGGTAAATTAGTGAGTTACATGCTGCTAGAAAATGGTAGCGGGGACCGGATTTGAACCGATGACCTTCGGGTTATGAGCCCGACGAGCTACCAGACTGCTCCACCCCGCATCAATCTAGGTCGACGATAATAGACACTTAAGCTACTTACGTCAAGAACTACTTACGTAATGCTGTCTTCTTTGTCGCTGTGCAATGTAACAGTCTGACAACAACCAAGACATTCTGGAAAGCTGGCGAGCCAGCAAAACAGATGGTGCCGAAGGCGGGACTTGAACCCGCACGACCATACGGTCACTACCCCCTCAAGATAGCGTGTCTACCAATTCCACCACTTCGGCATCAGGGGAGGCTAAAAAACAACGGCGACCCATTCATCAACTACTTAGTCGCTGCTTTCCTCTAGCACTGGCGCGGTATTATCCACACCTGCAGGCCTGTCGTCAAGCGTCGGTACGCTTTGCTGCTGCTCGATTAAACGCGAATCGGGAATACCTGCTTCTGGCGCCTGACCGGCTTGAGTGGCGAAGTATGCTAGCGTCATGGAAGTGGCGAAGAAGCCCGCAGCTAAAATAGCCGTTGTGCGTGACAAAAAGCTACCACTGCCTCGCGAGCCAAACACTGTCTGCGAAGCGCCGCCACCAAAAGCCGCACCGGCTTCGGCACCTTTACCCTGCTGAAGCAGAATGAGTACCACGAGGGCGATCGAAATCACCACATGAATCATAAGAATCGTAACTTGCATGGCGTTATCCTGCTGACTGACAAATGGCATAAAAATCATCGATCTTTAGTGAGGCGCCGCCCACTAGACCGCCGTCGATATCCGGCTGAGCAAGCAGCTCAGCCGCATTGTTTGCATTCATACTGCCGCCGTAAAGTAACCGCAGCTGCCCTGCTAATTCCTTATCAAAACCTGCCTGGTAGGCGCGGATCCCAGCCATTACCTCCTGGGCTTGCTCAGGTGAGGCCGTACGGCCCGTGCCAATCGCCCATACCGGCTCGTAAGCGATGACCACTTGCTGACGCTGCTCTGGATCAAGGCGAGACATGACATAACCCACCTGACGCAGCACCACCTCCATTGTGCGGCCTGCATCACGCTCTTCCAATGACTCGCCGACGCAGAGGATGGGCGTAATCTCCACACTAAGCGCGGCCAACAATCGCTCAAGCACCTGCTCATCGTTCTCTTTATAGAGCTGACGACGCTCCGAGTGACCCACCAATACGTGGGAAACCGCAAACTCTTTAAGCATGCGGCCACTAACTTCACCGGTGTGAGCACCAGAATGGATGGGGTTTAGCGTTTGCGCCCCAAGCGACAACACGGTTCCTTCAAACGCATGGCGCGCCGCATCCAAATAGGGGAAAGGCGGAATAACTACCACATCCACGTTCATTCGCGTTTCGGCAGCAGAGAAGGCTTGGCCGAAGTCATTGATCAACGACACAGAGCCATTCATTTTCCAGTTGCCAGCGATTAAAGGCGTACGCATCGACTATCCTCACTACAAGGTGGAGCGAAATGGTATAGGAGCGGCCTTGTCAAGACAACCACTGTCGCCAGTACGAGCCGAGTTTATTATCGCCACCAGAGACCCACTCATCACCTAAGCAACGCTGGCACTCGGCCAGCAAAGCAGCTTAGCTTACCCATCCAAGCAGCCTTACTAGGTGGTATTTTCGCCACTCCCAGAAATATTCTCTGTCGCAAAATAGCGCTTCTTAAGCATCCTGCTCTTGGTTCAGCGGAAGCTCGCAGCCCTCTTGCAGTACCGCCCACGCCATATTGACTGCATCGACCGTGGCAGCCACATCGTGTACACGCAATATACTGGCGCCCCGCTCCACTGCCATGGCCGCAAGCGCCAAACCACCCGGCAAACGCTCCTCAACCGGGCGAGCTAATACTTTTCCAATCATGCTCTTGCGCGACATCCCTACTAGAATGGGAAGCTCTAGGGCATGGAGAGACTGTAAATATTTTAGCAAGCGTAAATTGTGCTCAACGCTTTTACCGAACCCAAAACCAGGATCAATCAATAACCGATGGCGACGCAGCCCAGCAGCCTCGCAGTCAGCGATCCGGCCTGCCAAGTACTCAGCGACTTCCTCCTCAATTGGGCGTGAGTAAGCCGGCGCCTGCTGCATATCCTGAGGCTCCCCCTTACGATGCATCAAACACACGGGCAGGCCACTGCCAGCCGCCGCTTGTAGCGCCCCATCCCGCTCCAAAGCGCGCACATCATTAATCATTCCAGCGCCTAGCTCACTGGCCTCGCGCATGACGACGGGACAACTGGTATCCACTGACACCAGCGCATCCAGTTCGCGAACCAACGCTTCCACCACTGGCGCCACCCGATCCAGCTCTTCCTGCGGGCTAACAGGAGCTGCGCCTGGACGGGTTGACTCACCGCCCACGTCAATGATCGCCGCCCCCTCAGCAAGCATTCGTTCGGCATGACGCAACGCATCATCTAACGCCACATGCCGTCCGCCATCGGAGAAAGAGTCAGGGGTAACGTTAAGAATACCCATTACGCGGGGAAAGGAGAGATCCAGCAGATGACGTCCGCAACGCAGTTGCAGGGCATTATCAGCGTTTTGTGTAGAAGACGTATCCAGAAATGATTTCATGCGACAGCCTGGTCAGGAAAAGAAACATGGCAGTGTTAGCTGCACAGCATAACAAAAAAGCGCCCCATGATGGGGCGCTTTGGCTTAGGCAAGAGGGCAACGAAAAAGCCGTCCCTTGTCACCTCCTGACGATCACGCTTACGGGCCTGCAGGACCACCTAGCGGGTCGGAAGGGCGACGACGGGGCTCGTCATCATCTTCTTCATCGTCGCTTCCAGAGGCATTGGAAGAGCCGTCATCGCTAGCCTGAACTGGCGGCTTGTCTTCCCCGACAGGCGTACCGCCGCCGGAGGAATCACCATCATCCCAGCCTTCAGGCGGACGCGGATCCCGACCTTCCATGATGTCTTTTAGCTGATTGGCATCAATGGTTTCGTACTTCATTAATGCTTCAGCCATGGCATCAAGCTTATCGCGGTTATCGGTCAGGATTTGGCGCGCCTGCTCGTAACAATCGTCAATAATCTTGCGTACTTCCTTGTCCAGGCGCGTCGTGGTATCGCCCGATTTCATCTTGCTGCCGCCTTGACCTGGCCCACCGAGAAACTGGTGCGACTCATCCTCGTCGTACATGATCGGGCCCATTTCATCGGACAAGCCCCACTTGGCAACCATGTTATGGGCAAGCTCGGTGGCTCGCTTAATATCATTCGAGGCGCCGGTGGTAACACCGTTGGGCCCCAAGGTCATTTCTTCAGCAATACGACCGCCAAACAGCGAGCATATCTGGCCAAGGATTTGCTGGCGGGAAAGGCTATAGCGATCTTCTTCTGGCAAGAACATCGTGACGCCCAAGGCACGCCCACGCGGAATAATCGTCACTTTATAAACAGGGTCGTGGGAAGGCACGACTAAGCCGATGATCGCATGACCCGATTCATGATAAGCGGTGTTTAGCTTCTCTTTATCGGTCATGACCATGGATTTGCGCTCGGCGCCCATCATGATCTTATCTTTCGCCAGCTCAAGCTCTTCCATGCCTACCAAGCGCTTGTTACGACGCGCCGCAAACAGGGCGGACTCGTTGACCAAGTTGGCTAAATCAGCGCCAGAAAAACCAGGGGTACCGCGTGCAATCAGCTGAGGCTTCACATCATCCGCCAGCGGCACCTTACGCAGGTGAACGCCCAGAATGTGCTCACGGCCACGGATATCCGGCAAGCCGACCGTTACCTGACGGTCGAAACGGCCTGGGCGCATCAACGCAGGGTCAAGTACATCAGGACGGTTGGTCGCAGCAATGACGATGATGCCTTCGTTGGCTTCAAAACCATCCATCTCAACCAGAAGCTGGTTTAGCGTCTGCTCGCGCTCGTCGTTGCCACCGCCCATACCGGTGCCACGTGAACGACCTACGGCGTCAATCTCATCGATAAAGATGATGCACGGCGCCTGCTTCTTGGCCTGCTCAAACATATCGCGCACACGCGATGCGCCGACACCGACAAACATTTCAACGAAATCAGAACCCGAAATAGAGAAGAACGGCACTTTGGCTTCGCCAGCAATCGACTTGGCAAGCAACGTTTTACCGGTACCCGGAGGACCTACCATCAACACACCGCGTGGAATCATACCGCCCAGGCGCTGAAATTTGGTTGGGTCACGCAGGAAATCAACCAGCTCTTCTACTTCTTCTTTGGCTTCATCACAGCCCGCCACGTCGGCAAAGGTTGTCTTGATCTGATCTTGAGAGAGCAGCTTGGCCTTCGATTTGCCAAAGCTCATCGGGCCGCCTTTGCCGCCGCCAGCTCCGCCCTGCATTTGGCGCATGAAAAACATGAAAATGCCCAAAATCAACAGAATCGGGAAGCTAGCAATCAGCAGCCGCGTCCAGATGCTCTGCTGTTCTGGCGCTTTACCCACGACCGTCACATCATTGCTCAACAGATCGTCCATCAGCTTGGGATCCTCCGCCGCTGGGCGGATCGTCTGAAACTGAGAGCCGTCAGTACGCTCACCCTTGATGGTATAGCCATCAATCGTGACGCTACGTACCTGTTGATTTTGCACCTGCTGTACAAACTGCGAGTAGTTTGTATTTTGCGGTGCGCTTTCCGTACTGAAATTATTGAACACTGTTAGTAGGACGGCCGCGATGACCAACCATAGAATCAGGTTCTTCGCCATATCGTTCAAGGGGCTACCCTCATTACAAGAATCCGTCAGTTAAACCCTGATACTTACCAAAGCATGTCATTAGGACAGTACATCAGCATCAATCGTTCAACCATTGCCAAAGCGACTAACGCCTCGGGCCATCTGTGCCGCATGCCCTAGTAGTGGGTAATGTGACACACGTTGCGCTTGCCTGTCTGGCAATCGCGCTGATAAAACTTGGCTATTAATACCGCGGGTCATTATCGAACCACAGAGAACGCTACCCGCGAAACCCGTCTGCCAGAAAATACACTTCCCGGGAGCGAGCCCTGGATGCCTCCGGCTTACGAGTCACTACTTTATCAAAGCTGCCGCGCAGCTCTTTTAAGTAGCTATCAAACCCTTCCCCCTGAAATACTTTAGCCAAAAAACGACCTCCAGGTGACAACGTTTCACGAGCGAGTTCTAACGCTAGCTCCACGAGATACATCGCCTGGGGTTGATCAATCGCTGCCATACCACTCATATTGGGGGCCATATCGGACATCACAAGGTCTACGCGCCGCTTATCGAGACGTTTTAGTATCGCCTCCAGCACGGCCTCTTCGGTAAAATCCCCTTGGATAAAGTCCACGCCTGCCAGTGCATCCATCTCCAGAATATCAGAGGCAATGACCACGCCTTCAGGCCCTACCCTTTCCGCGGCGATCTGGCTCCAGCCACCGGGCGCTGCCCCAAGGTCAATCACCGTCATACCCGGACGCAGCAGTTTATCCTTTTCATCCAACTCAATCAGCTTATAGCTGGCGCGAGAGCGATACCCATCCTGCCAGCTCTGCTTTACATACTGATCGTCAAAATGCTCCTTTTTCCAGTTATTGCTGGTCTTGCTCACTGAATGCTTTCGGTTTGGGGGCTTTTGTTGCATGTGGGAATCTAACACTGGAATAAGAGATGGGCGCATTGACGCGATCGCTTTCACTCGGTGACGTTTCGCCGTAAGATGGAGCGTTATGCGCTAACCGGGATACCGCAAGATACCATGAGCTTGTCACAGGCACAAAAGAAAGCATTTCGTAGCATTGGCCACCACCTTAACCCAGTGGTCACCGTTTCTGAGAACGGCGTCTCCGAAAACCTGCTTGCAGAATTAAACCGCGCACTCACCGATCACGAACTGATCAAAGTGAAGCTTGCCCTTCCTGAACGTGATGATCGTGCGGCCATGATTGCCGAACTGATCGCCAACAGCCGTGCCGACCTGGTACAAACCATTGGCAAAATGGCGCTGCTCTACCGCAGAAATCCCCAGGTGAATCCAAAGCTGTCTAATGTCACCCGTTTTGAGAATCACCACGGTCGTCATTAACCGCTAGCTTACTTTCGCCAGCCTAACCCCATGGCGGAGTCAAACGCCCCTTCAACCAATCAGATTGAAGGGGCGTTTTTGTATTACAGGTGCTCGACGCTACCGACTTCATACTCCACGTCGCCGCCGGGTGTCTTCACCACCACGACGTCACCCTCTTCCTTGCCAATCAACGCGCGAGCAATCGGAGACGTCACCGAGATACGGCCAGACTTGATATCCGCCTCATCTTCGCCGACGATCCGGTAGGTGACTTCGGCATCAGTATCAAGATTCATTAACGACACGGTAACGCCGAAAATCACTTTGCCGGTTTTCGGCAGTTTGGTGACATCGATCACTTGAGCCACGGAGAGCTTACTTTCGATCTCCTGAATACGCCCTTCGATAAACCCCTGCTGCTCGCGAGCGGCGTGATATTCGGCGTTCTCTTTAAGATCACCGTGTTCACGCGCTTCGGCGATGGCCGCGATCACCTGCGGACGAGCTTCGCTTTTAAGATGATCGAGCTCTTCACGAAGATTTTTTTCTCCCGCTACTGTCATCGGGACCTTGTTCATTGACGTGCTCCTGCATGCAGATCCTGAAGGCGCCGCACCGTAATCTCCCTACCGTACTCAAGCGCCATGCAAACAGCATTAGCGCCCGCCAAGGTGGTCGCATAGGGCACCTTGCGCGCGAGAGCAGTACGGCGAATGACCGAAGAGTCGTTAATCGCTTGGCGACCTTCGGTAGTGTTCACAATGTAGGCGATTTCGTCGTTCTTAAGCAGATCGACGATATGGGGACGGCCTTCATAAACTTTATTGACGTGCTCCACGGCAAGCCCGGCAGCTTCTAAAGCAGCCGCAGTTCCCCGTGTTGCACATAGCGTAAAGCCTAATGCTAACAGAGAACGCCCTACTTCGATAATCCCTACCTTGTCCGGCTCGCGCACTGAAAGGAAGGCTTTGCGATCACCCGTCAGTGCAGGTATCGCCTCACCTGCCCCCAGCTGCGCCTTGAAGAAAGCCTCTGCAAAGGTATCCCCAGAGCCCATCACCTCACCGGTGGACTTCATTTCCGGTGACAGGATGGGGTCGACACCGGGGAATTTATTGAACGGGAACACCGCCTCTTTAACACTATAGAAGTGCGGCACGATTTCGCGCTCAAAGCCCTGCTCGGCCAGCGTCTTACCCGCCATACAACGCGCTGCAATCTGGGCAAGTGAGGTACCGATGCACTTGGACACAAAGGGCACGGTACGCGAGGCGCGCGGGTTCACCTCAATGACGTAGATCTCGCCATCCTGCCAGGCAAGCTGGACGTTCATTAAGCCTTTAACCCCCAGCTCAACGGCCATCTGCTTGACCTGCTCGCGCATCTTGTCCTGCACATCGGCAGGCAGCGAGTAAGGCGGCAGTGCACAGGCGGAGTCACCGGAGTGAACGCCCGCTTGCTCGACGTGCTGCATGATGCCGCCGATCACTACCTGCTGACCATCGGATACCGCATCGATGTCGATCTCGATGGCGGCACTCAGAAAGTGATCGAGCAGCACCGGTGAGTCGTTGGAGACTTTCACCGCGTGAGTCATGTAATTTTCAAGCTCGGAGGCATCGTAGACGATCTCCATCGCCCGGCCACCTAGTACGTAGCTAGGACGCACGACCAGCGGGTAGCCGATCGCCTCGGCTTTATCGAAGGCTTCGGCAAAACTGCGCGCGGTCGCGTTGGGCGGCTGCTTGAGGCCCAGTTTATCGATCATCACCTGGAAGCGTTCACGGTCTTCGGCGCGGTCGATGGCGTCCGGCGTGGTGCCGATAATCGGCACGCCAGCGGCTTCAAGCTCTCGCGCCAGTTTCAGCGGCGTTTGGCCGCCGAACTGAACAATCACACCGACAGGCTTCTCTTTGTCGGCGATCTCGAGCACGTCTTCCAGCGTTACCGGCTCGAAGTAGAGGCGATCAGAGGTGTCGTAATCGGTAGACACGGTTTCAGGGTTACAGTTGACCATGATGGTTTCATAGCCGTCATCGCGCATCGCGAACGCGGCGTGAACGCAGCAGTAGTCAAACTCAATGCCCTGACCGATACGGTTGGGGCCACCGCCCAACACCATGATTTTCTGACGATCAGAGACCTCCGCTTCACACTCCTCTTCGTAAGTGGAGTACATGTAGGCGGTGTCAGAGGCAAACTCGGCTGCACAGGTATCCACACGCTTATAAACCGGACGGATACCTGCATTCTGACGCGTTTGACGAAACTCTTTTTCGCTCACGCTGAGCAGTCTTGCCAAGCGCGCGTCAGAAAAGCCCTTGCGCTTCAACTGGTACAGCTCACGCGGCGTGAAGTCGGACAACGCACGCTTGGCTACGGCCGTTTCCGTGAGTACCAGATCTTCCAACTGGACCAGGAACCAGGGGTCGATATTGGTGAGCGCAAACACATCATCGACACTCATGCCGGAGCGCATGGCGTCCGCCACGTAAAAAATACGCTCGGCGCCAGCCGCCTGAAGCTCGCCCTGAATAATCGCCATGTTATCCGGGGTAAAGTCGGTAATGATCGGATCAAGACCATCATTACCGGTTTCCAGACCGCGCAGCGCTTTCTGCAGCGACTCCTGGAAGGTACGGCCAATCGCCATCACCTCGCCTACCGACTTCATCTGCGTGGTCAGACGATCGTTGGCCTGAGGGAATTTTTCAAAGGTGAAACGTGGGATCTTGGTAACCACGTAGTCGATCGACGGCTCAAACGAGGCCGGCGTCCGTCCACCGGTGATATCGTTTTGCAACTCATCCAGGGTATAGCCAATCGCCAATTTAGCGGCAATCTTGGCAATCGGAAAACCGGTCGCCTTGGAGGCCAGCGCCGAGGAGCGCGAGACCCGCGGGTTCATTTCGATAACCACCAGACGCCCGGTCTTGGGGTCCATACCAAACTGAACGTTGGAGCCGCCAGTCTCGACGCCAATCTCGCGCAATACCGCGAGGCTGGCGTCACGCATGATCTGATACTCTTTATCGGTCAGCGTCTGGGCGGGTGCCACGGTAATGGAGTCACCGGTGTGAACGCCCATGGGGTCAAAGTTTTCGATCGCACAGACGATGATGCAGTTGTCGTTCTTATCGCGAACAACCTCCATCTCGTACTCTTTCCAGCCAAGCAAAGACTCATCGATGAGCAGCTCGTGGTTGTTGGAAAGCTCGAACCCACGGGTACAGATCTCTTCAAACTCTTCTTTATTGTACGCCACGCCGCCGCCGGAACCGCCCATGGTGTAGGAGGGGCGGATAATGGTCGGAAAGCCCAACTCGGCCTGGATTTCCCATGCCTCGTCCATGCTGTGCGCTACTTTTGCTTTCGGGCACTCTAAGCCGATGCGCTTCATGGCCTGATCGAACAGATCGCGGTCTTCCGCCATGTTAATGGCATCGGCGTTAGCGCCGATCATTTCCACGCCGTACTTTTCCAGTACACCATGCTTTTCAAGTTCAAGCGCACAGTTAAGCGCCGTCTGCCCGCCCATGGTGGGCAAGATGGCATCCGGGCGTTCGGCTTCGATGATTTTTTCCACCGTCTGCCAGGTTATTGGCTCGATGTAGGTCGCATCGGCCATGGCGGGGTCGGTCATGATGGTGGCGGGGTTGGAGTTAACCAAGATAACCCGGTACCCCTCCTCGCGCAGTGCTTTACACGCCTGGGCGCCGGAGTAGTCGAATTCACAGGCCTGGCCGATCACAATCGGACCAGCGCCAATAATCAAGATACTGTTGATGTCGGTACGCTTAGGCATAACGGTTCCCACAAAAAATGGTGACGAGGAGCGACAAAGACGGCGTTACGTGTCAATCGTCTAAAAAAGACGGCTTAAAGCGACGTTAGCGACGCGCCTGCATCATGACGATAAAGCGATCGAATAGCGGCGCCACATCACGCGGGCCGGGGCTCGCTTCCGGATGACCCTGAAAACTAAACGCAGGTCGGTCGGTCAGCTCAATCCCCTGCAGGGTGCCATCGAACAATGAACGGTGCGTCGCGCGCACGTTGGCGGGCAGCGTTGCCTCATCGGCTGCAAAGCCATGGTTTTGACTGGTGATCATGACCGTGCCGGTATCGAGATCCTGCACCGGATGGTTGGCGCCGTGGTGGCCAAGGCTCATCTTGACTGTTTTGGCCCCCGCCGCGAGTGCCAACAGCTGGTGACCCAGGCAGATACCAAACAACGGAATGTCGGTCTTCAGGATGTCTTGAATGGCTTCAATAGCGTAATCGCAGGGCCCCGGGTCACCCGGGCCGTTGGCCAGGAAAACGCCATCCGGCTTCATCGCCAGCACCTCAGCGGCAGGCGTTTGCGCGGGCACCACCGTCAGACGGCAGCCACGCGCGGCCAGCATCCGTAAAATATTAAATTTCACGCCGTAGTCGTACGCGACCACGTGATAAGGACGCTCTTGCTGAGTGGTGTCGGCGTAACCTTCACCCAAGGTCCACTCACCTTCCGACCACTCGTATGCTTCTTTACAAGAGACCTCTTTAGCCAGGTCCATCCCCTTCAGGCCAGGAAATGCCTTGGCGGCTTCCAGCGCACGCTCAACAGCGTCATCGCCTTCGGCCTCGGCACCGGCCAGAATCGCGCCATTTTGTGCGCCCTTGTCGCGCAAGAGACGTGTCAGGCGACGCGTATCGATATCAGCAATGCCCAGAATGTTCTGGCTTTTCAGATAGTCCGACAGCGTTTGTTCTGAGCGGAAACTACTCGCCAGCAGTGGAAGATCGCGAATCACCAGCCCCGCCACCGCAATCGACGCTGCTTCAACGTCTTCGGCATTGACGCCGGTATTGCCGATATGGGGGTACGTTAGCGTGACGATCTGGCGGGAGTAAGATAAGTCAGTGAGGATCTCTTGATAGCCGGTCATGGCTGTATTGAACACCACCTCACCGCTTGTGACTCCTTCCGCACCAATCGCGGTTCCGTGGAACACGCTGCCATCTTCCAAGGCCAATATGGCGGGTTTGTTCAATGCGGGGTTATTCAAGACAAGTTCTCCCATGCTGGTGGGAGCCTGTTAGGCGCAGGCTCAGCAATTGCTTCATTAATCTACGACGCTCGTTCTTAACGTTGTCGTCATGAAAACTATCATCATGAGCACCATCGTCATTAAAACTGGGGCCGTAAAAAAGCGGGACGAAGCCGATAAAAAAATCGGTTTCATCCCGCTTGTTGTTCGATGCCCGTCAGAGTCACGCAATAAGTCGCTAGCGGACTCGGGGCAGGCTTTGGGCTGGCCAACGCAACAAGCGCGCCGTCTGTTTTCCTAAGCCACCCGGCCAAAATTTTTGAAATGTTACAGGAATTCTTGGCTTAAAACTACCCCTTGGCGATAGTTCTGTTGTTCACGACAACACGCTTACTAAACAGCGTACCCGTCAGCAACAAGTGCTTACTCCAGACCCAGCACATCCTGCATGTCGTAGCGGCCGTTGTGTTTATCCGCGACCCAGCGTGCGGCGCGCACCGCCCCCTTGGCAAAGGTCATACGGCTGGAAGCCTTGTGAGTGATTTCAATACGCTCGCCTTCGGTGGCGAAAATGACCGTATGCTCGCCGACAATATCGCCCGCGCGCACAGTGGCAAATCCAATCTCTTTATCGGTACGTGGACCGCATTGCCCCACCCGCTCGAATACACCATGTTCTTTCAGGCTCCGGCCTAAGCTGTCAGCAATGACTTCGCCCATTTTAATGGCGGTGCCGGAAGGCGCATCGACCTTGTGACGATGATGGGACTCGACAATTTCAATATCGTAGCCTTCATCACCCAACGCCTTGGCGGCAGTCTCTAATAGCTTCAGGGTAAGGTTAACGCCCACACTCATGTTCGGCGCAAACACCATGGCGACCTTATCACGGTAGCTGTCGAGTTCAGTCAGCTCATCATCGCTCATGCCGGTAGTGCCAATCACAATACGCTTGCCATGCTCGGCGCAAAACGCCAGATTGGCGAGGGTCACTTGAGGGGCAGTAAAGTCGATCAATACGTCGAAATCATCAACGATGGCGGTCAGCGATTCCGCTGCATGAACAACGCACTTGCCAAGACCTGCCAATTCGCCAATATCCGCACCTGCCAGTGAGCTTCCCGGTTCAACAATGCCGCCAGCGAGAATAGCATCGGCATCCTGCTCAACAGCGTTTACTAACGTGCGGCCCATACGGCCAGCAACGCCCACAATGGCAACTCGGGTCATGCTAACTCCTGCTTGCAGTATGCGTTGCAAGTGGCCTCACAACGCATTGTCGAATCGAAAGATGTTAGATAGGCGGCGATTATAGCAGACGCGCCGGGTGATTCAGCGCTGACAGGAGCAGCGCACTAATTTTGCCAAACGATCACCAGCTCTTCATCCTTGGCCATTCGTTGAAGATGGTTTTCCACCACACCTTCCAGCTTATCCAGATGCTCCTCTTCCAGAGTCTCGATAGAGACCGCCAGCATGTCAGGCTCGGCATGCATCAGGCAGGTGCCCATATCGGGAAACACAATCTTGGCGTCCTGCTGGGTATGCTCCACTTCTAACTTGTGCGCCCAGTGTTTGCATAGACGGTTGATAATACGCTCACCAGAGGTGGTGGAAATTTCTGCACGAGATAAAGGCATGTAGGTCTCTCCTGAAAAGTGGCTATTAGCTTATGGGCCTATCCCCATGCTGCCAAATACTTAATCAAACGATAGTGCAACAAGACGTTCATTGCCTTAAAACAGCTCGGTTTCGCGCATCACCTCGACAGGTAAAACGGATTGCATGATAATGCCTCACTATGCGAATGAGAATTATGTTTAGAAGTATGATTATCAAGATTTAGCGTTGATGTACTGATTTAAACTCATGTAATAGTAGCCATTGGTTACTCCACTCTTGAATAAGTGATGAATAGGCCTATGAAACCCTGCATGTTAAAAACCCTGGCCACCGCTATAACGGCCTTAAGCTGCACGGCCGCAGTGGCCGATGACATCACCGTCACCGATGTCACCGGCCGCCAAGTCACCCTTAACACTCCTGCCGAGCGGGTTATTTTAGGCGAAGGTCGCCAAATTTATTTGCTGGGCATCCTCGAGCCCGAAGCGCCGTTTGCGCATGTGGTCGGTTGGCGCGAGGATTTCTCACAAGCAGACCCTGATAACTACGCTCGCTACCTGGAGCGCTTCCCCGACCTGGAAAGCATTCCCACGTTCGGCGGTTTCAAGGATGGTACTTTTGACGTCGAACAGGCCGCATCGCTGACCCCTGACGTCGTGCTCATGAACCTTGAAGCCAAAGCAGCGACTGAAGACGCCGCCTATAACGATAAACTCGCTCAGCTTGGCATCCCCATCGTTTACGTGGATTTCCGCGAGGATCCTATTGAGCATACGATTCCCTCCATGCGGCTGATGGGCCAGATCATGGGCGAAGAAGAGGCTGCCGAGGCCTTTATCGCGTTTGCCGAAGAACAGCTGGCCCGCGTGACCGATGTAATTAGCGAGGCCAACCCAGACCGGCCGAGTGTCTTTATTGACCGTGCTGGCGGCTATTCTGATGAGTGCTGCATGAGCTTCGGCGCCGCCAACTTTGGCGAATACGTGACGCTGGCGGGCGGTACCAACATCGCCGAAGACATTATTCCGGGCAGTTTCGGCAACCTGAATCCTGAACAGATTATTGCCGCCAATCCCGATCACGTCGTTGTGACTGGTGGCAATTGGGACGCTTATGTCCCCGGTGGCGACTGGGTAGGCATGGGACCAGGCTCTGACATGCAGCGCGCCCGCGCCAAACTGGAAGCCCTCACTGAACGCACCGCCATGACCGGCATTCAGGCAGTTGAGGAGGGTAACTTCCATGCTATCTGGCATCAGTTTTACAACAGCCCCTACTATTTTGTGGCCGTTCAGCAGCTAGCCAAGTGGTTCCATCCGGAACTCTTTGAAGATCTCGACCCCGAAGCCACCATGCAGGAACTGCACGAGCGCTTCTTACCGATCGACTACGAGCCAGGCTATTGGGTCACACTGAATGACGAGTGAAACGATGAGCAGGGAAGAACTCTCCCAAGGGCGCGTTTTTTATCGTACTCAGGTCTTTCGCCGCCAAATGATATTGGCGGCGCTGGTGGTGGCGCTGTTTTTAAGCCTATGCGTGGACTTGGCCCTGGGCCCGGCCCGCTATAGTTTGGGAGAAGTGGTCGCCGCGCTGTTTACGCCGGATAACGTGAGCCAGCAGGCCCGGGTGATTCTCTGGGAAATCCGCATGCCGGTCGCCTTGATGGCGCTGGTCGTGGGAGCTAGCCTGTCGGTCGCCGGTGCCCAGATGCAAACCATTTTGAGCAACCCGCTGGCCAGTCCCTTTACATTGGGCATTTCGGCAGGGGCAAGCTTCGGCGCCGCTCTTGGGCTTGCCTTTGGCGTCGCGATAGTCCCTGCCGCCGTCGAATTTATCGTGCCTCTCAATGCCTTCATCATGGCCATGTTCACTGCGTTCTTGATCCACGCACTGAGCCTTAAGCGCGGCGTCACGGTGGAAACCATCGTGCTTCTCGGCATCGCCATGGTCTTCATCTTCAACTCATTGATGTCGCTGATCCAGTTTTTTGCAAGCCAGGAAGCTGTCTCGGCAGTGGTGTTCTGGACCATGGGCAGCCTGACCAAAGCCACCTGGCCCAAGTTCTGGATTGCGCTGGGAATACTTGCAGCGGTCATCCCCCTGCTTGCCCGCCACGGCTGGGCGCTTACCGCCATGCGCCTGGGCGATGCCAAGGCCGAGAGCATGGGTGTAAAGCCCCGTGCGCTGCGCCTGGAAGTACTGATTCTGGTGTCTCTACTGGCTGCCGTAGCGGTGGCTTTCGTAGGCACCATCGGCTTTATCGGCCTGGTAGGGCCGCATATCGCGCGTATTTTACTGGGCGAGGATCAACGCTTCTTCTTACCCGGCTCGGCGCTGTGCGGCGCACTGATCCTGTCGGTGGGCTCGGTTATTTCCAAAATCATTATCCCGGGCACCATTATTCCCATCGGTATCATTACCTCACTGGTGGGCATTCCCTTCTTCCTGTTTCTCGTGCTTAACCACAAGAAGGCCTCATGGTAACCCTACAGTTAGATCACGTATCGGCGCGCTATGGGCGCCGCGCCATTTTACAAGAGATCACCACCCCTACCTTTCGGGGTGGGCAAATAGTGGCCTTGCTGGGTCCAAATGCTGCTGGCAAATCGACGCTTTTCCGGCGAATTCTGGGCCTGTTGAAAGGCGAAGGTGTGGTTAATATCAACGGCACCAGCGTTGATCGTCCCGTGGCCTACATGCCCCAGGATACCGGTGCCCGAGCGGTGCTGACGGTCTACGAATCGGTGCTGTTGGCACGCATGCAGGGGCGTAGCCTTAAAGTACAGCCCGAGGATCTAGCCCAGGTGGACCGTGCGCTGGCTGAGCTTTCTATCACCTCGCTGGGTGAGCGCGATATCGGCAATCTTAGCGGCGGCCAGCGTCAGCTTGTCAGTGCTGCCCAAGCGCTGGTGCAAGAGCCCGAGATATTGATGCTGGATGAACCTACTTCAGCGCTCGATCTCAATCGTCAGATCAACCTGCTGACCGTGCTGCGCCGCCTGGCCGACGAGCGCAACATGCTGATTCTGGTGGCGTTGCATGATCTGGGCCACGCGCTACGTTTTACCGACGCCTCAATGGTGCTCGAAAACGGCCGCCTGATCGCCTGCGGCCCCACGGCGGAAGTGATTACCCCTGCGCTCCTGCTCCAGGTGTATAAAGTCACCGCTCGTATTGAGTCGTGCTCGAAGGGCCGGCCTCAGCTTATTGTCGAAGAAGCCATTTAAGCTATCGCATCAAACACCGGCGGGCGGACTTCATAGCCCGCCGGTTGCCTGAATCACTCGCCTTGTAACTCCTCCCTCATATCCGCCACCTCTTCAGGTGAAACGGCTGCCGCTGCATTCCCCCAGCTGTTACGAACAAACGTCAGCACGCTGGCGATTTCATTATCATCCAGATTCCAGGCGAACGACGGCATGGCGGGCGCCGTAGGCTTGGCATCGGTGGCCACCGGGCGGCTACCCGCCAGCACGACCCGTATCAAAGAGGAAGTGTTGTCACCATTGACCAGCGGGTTGCTTGCCAGCTGTGGAAAGATACCGTCCTCGCCTCCTCCGTCAGGCGTATGGCAACCCGAACAGCGGTCAAAATAGATATGACTGCCGGCCCTGACCTGGGCATCATCTTCCGGCAGCGGCTCGGGTGGCTCACGATCCCAGTCAGATGACTCCATGCCCGCGCCGGTCAACAAGTAGCGCGCTACGGCATACAGGTCGTCATCGGTCCAGTGCTGAGATGAGTGACGCACTTCATCGGCCATCGGACTAGAAGCAAAATCATAGCGATTACCGCCGGTTTTCAGATACTCGACCAGCTCATCTTCGCTCCAGCCACCAATACCAACATGGGTATTCGGCGTGATGTTGGGGGCATACCAGCCATCGACAGTGGCACCGGTAAACTTGTTGCTGCCCTCGCCGCCCATGAAGTTGCGGGGCGTATGGCAGGTTCCACAATGACCCAAACTTTCAACCAAGTAAGCACCTCGATTGATCTCATCGGACTGCTGCGGGTCGGGCTCAAACTTCTGTTGATCAAAGTTTAACCAGTTCCAGCCTCTCATCACTGAGCGGATGCTGAATGGAAAAGGTAACTGGTTGGCCTCCACTGCATTCTCGACCGGCGTAATGGTTTGCAGATACGACCATAAATCCTGGATATCCTCATCGTGCATCAGGGTGTAGGAGGGATACGGCATGGCAGGATAAAGATGATAGCCACCCTTGCCTACCCCCTCGGTCATCGCCGCCTTGAAGTCTTCATAGCGCCAGCGGCCAAGGCCAGTTTCAAGATCAGGCGTGATATTAGGTGCGACCAGCGTGCCGAAAGGGGTTTCCAACGCCACCCCGCCAGATAACGGTTGCTGTTCATTGGCCGTATGGCAGGCCGCACAATCACCTAACACACTGATGTAGCGTCCGCGTTCGATATCCTGATATTCGGTACTGGCCGCCCATACCGAGATAGGCAGCAGCGCCAACGTAACCCCCATGAGCGTTTTCATGTGCTGATCATCTCCCCGGGGTTGCGCAGATAATGATTGACGATGCCGTCCGCGGCCTTGAAGGCCAGCGCCCCGACGGTACCGGTGGGGTTGTAGCCTGGGTTCTGTGGGAAGGCGGAGGCACCGACCACGAACAAATTGGGCACACCCCATACCTGCAGATATTTGTTGACCGAGCTTGTGCTGGGGTCAGCGCCCATGATGAAACCACCCACCACATGCGAGGACTGATAGGGCCGCCCATCCCAGGGGCCGACACGCGGGTTGGCAACGATCTGGCGTGGATTCATGCGTCGGGCAATCTCCGCCGTTTTCTCGGTCACGTACTGCGCCATACGAAGATCGTTGTCGGTGAAATCGAAGGTGATGCGCAGCAGCGGCCTGCCCAGTCGGTCCCGGTAGGTAGGGTCCAGTGAGAGGTAGTTGTTAGGCGATGAGTAATTGCTTGCTTCGCAGCCGATCGACATCGTACTGGCGTAGTTATCTACCGTGGCGCGCTTCCAGTTAGAGCCCCAGCGCGGCGTTCCCGGCGGTGTCGGCCGAGCGTTGATCGGCGTGGCACCAATAGGTGTGACGCGGGTGCTGCCACCGCCGAAAAATCCAAGCCCCGAGTGGTCGAAGTTATCGTTGTTGAACTCGTCGATCCCCATCCCCACGGCGCCAGCGCCAATGTACGGGTTGAAGTTCTTGTTATCGAAAAAGAGCTGCACGTTGTTGGCTGTCTGATAGGCGTAGTTGCGACCCGTCGTGCCACGGCGCGTGGCCGGATCATAGGCTTCGCCAATGTTTGAGGTGAGCATTAGGCGCACATTTTCGAAGGTAAACGCGGCAATCACCACGATCTCGGCCGGTTGCTCCCATCGGCGCCCGGCGGAATCGACGTAAACGATGCCGGTAGCGCGACGCCCAGCAGAATCGGTGGTGACCTGGAGTACTTCACAGTGGGTGCGCGCTTCGAAGTTATCCTTGCGGATCAGCGCCGGCAGCACGGTGGTAATAGCGCTGGCCTTAGAGTAGTTGGCACACCCGTAGTTGGTGCAAAACCCGCAGAAGGTACACGGGCCCATCGTGACACCCAGCGGGTTGGTATAGGTCTGAGAGACGAGCGATGCGGGTACCGGAAACGGTTGATAGCCCATCTCGCGGGCCGTATCGGCGAACAACGTCGGTGAATAGGGTTGCTTGAGCGGCGGGTTGGGGTAGTCGCTTGAGCGCTCCCCTTCGAAAGGATTGCCGCCCGCCTGCTTACCGCCGATGAGATTACCGGCGCGCCCAGAAGTACCGGCAATTTTCTCGAACGCATCGTAATGCGGCTCCATCTCGCTCCAGTCGGTTCCCCAATCCTGCAGAGAAAGCTCGTCGGGAATCGAATCCGCCCCGTAGCGCTCTTCCAGGTGGCTCTTCAGCCGAAACTCTTCAGGCTGGAAACGGAACGTGATGCCTGCCCAGTGATTGCCTGCGCCCCCCGTGCCATTGCCGGGATGGAACGAGCCCCACTGGCGCATCGGCAGTGCCGTCTGAGAAGGGTTGTTACGCATGGTGATGGTGTTCTGGGCGGTGCGCAGCATCAGTTCCTGGCGCTGTGCGTAGCGCAACTCGTCGGTGACCGAGGCGATATTGAAGTCTTTGGCCGTATCACGCCACGGCCCACGCTCAACACCCACCACACGAAGGCCTGCATCAACAAGCTGATTGGCGATAATCGCGCCAGCCCAGCCGAGCCCGACCACCACTGCATCGGTAGGAGGTAATTTAGTTGCCATATCTCTGCTATCCCTGCGTTTGCCAATCTGAACGCCCGCCAATACTGACTGGCTCGAACCTCAAGTCTTCATTGTGGCGTTCGACATAGTTGCGGTAGTCGTAGCGAGCGCCGGGAAAGCCCAGCATCTTCCAGGAGACCATGTCGCGATTACCGCCATATAAAGGATCAGCAAAGAAGCCTTCCATGGTGTTCTGCAGCACGATCTCGAAAAAGAGCAAGGTATCGATATCGTCGAGCTGGATGTCATTCTGCTCTAGCTGGGACAATATTTGATCGCGCTGGTCACCACTAAGCTCGGCAAAAGCCGCGTTATGCTCATGACGGCAGTAGTCATTAAGCGAGCCGAGGCCAAGACGGTAACGCTGCTGCGGCGTTAAGGCAGACTGATCACCCTGCTCGGGCCTACCATCCTGAAAAGGGCCATGCATATAAAGCCGCTCAAACCCGCCATAGGCGCTCGCCAACTGACGATCAATAAATATCGCGCAGCCCGCATCCTTACCGCTCATGCTCAAATCATCTTCAGGGATCAGGCGCTCGACGATGGCCTCAACGGTAGCCGCCTCTTCTTCAGTAAAAAATTGCCACTCTGCCTCGGTATCGACCGGGGCGACGGCGACATTATCCAAGGGCTTCCACGTGGGTGTTCCTTGAAGCGTCAGCGCCTGCACGGGGACAGAAGCGCCAATCAATAGTGCCGCCGACGACCCCAAAAGCTCCCTTCGGGTTAGCCCGCCGGGTTCGGCGGTATCGTCTTTATTTTTCATCACTCCCTCAACTTGTCTGGCATGCGCTATATAACGCGATGCGTGAACACGGTAGGTATTAACTATTATTAAATATAGATAACAAGCTAACTATCATGTTAACCATAGGAGAAGCGTCGCGTTATCGCAATGATGAGGTCGAATTTAATTAGCAAAATCAGATGTAATACACGAGGAGGGGTAATATTGATGAGCCGGAGAAGGCGCCCCAACAAACCGCTTTATTGAGGCGGGCAAAGGCTAACGCTTAGCAAACGTTATGCACGGCAGGAAAAATCAAAAAAGAAACTAGAGGCGCCGCGCGCCTCACAAAGGGCAACCTCAGCTTATTGTCGAAGAGGCCGTTTAAAGCGCCGGCCTTCAAGCGCTGCCAAGCCAACCCCACTCACCATTAGCGGCAGCGCCAGCAAGAAACTACTGGACACCGGGATACCAAACAGCGCCCAGTCGGCGATGATAGGCCAGACCAAGGCCACATACTCAAAGGGAGCCAGCCGCGAGACTTCGGCATAGCGAAACGCCAACGTCATGGCGATGTGCCCTGCCCCGCCAAATAACCCCGAAAGCACCAATAGGCCTAATTCTGTGGGGCTCAACGAGGCCCACCCCAGCGGCAGCGTCGCCAGTCCGGCCAACGACGACACTAAAATAAAATAGAACGCAATGGAGCCAGCGGTCTCGGTACGCGAAATGCGCCGAACGGTAAGCAGCGCCCCTGCGGTCAATAGCGCCCCGACCGTTCCCAACACATAGCCCATCAGCCGACCGTCGCCGGACTCGGCGTTAAGGTTAGGCACGACCAGCACCGCCATGCCGGCCAGCGCGAGCACAATGGCACCCGCCCGATAAAACGAGAACCGCTCGCCCAATAGCAGCACCCCACCGATCGCCATAAAGATAGGCGCCAGTTGGACCAACAGCGTCGCCTCGGCCACCGGCAGAAACGCCACGGCGGAAAACGAGAAGAACATCGCCGCCGCGCCCAGCCCTGAACGCAATAAATGGCCCATCGGCCGACGGGTGGCCAGCGCCTTGGGAAACTCCCGGCGAATCATTAAAAAGATGACGATGGGTAATAGCGCAAACAGCGAACGGAAAAACACTGACTGGCCCACCGGCACCGCATCACTTACGGCTTTAATACATACCAACATGCCAGCAAACATCAGGCCTGACAGGATCCTGAGCCAGATACCCCAGACGGGTTTATCCTGAAGATTATTCATTGCGCGTTACATTCCCCAAATAAACAAAAACCCCCGGGCGAACCGAGGGTTTTGAGCTTACTATCGACTGATGGCTATCAATTCAGCGTTACGGCTTCATATCTTCAAAAAAGCTTTTCACGCTATCGAAGAAACCGGTCTTCTTCGGCGAGTGGTTGTGGCTGTTGCTGTCGTCGAAGCTCTGTTGCAGCTGACGCAATAGATCACGCTGCTCGTCGTTCAGCTTCACCGGCGTTTCAACCACCACCTTGCACAGTAAGTCACCCGGCATACCGCCGCGTACTGGCTTAACCCCTTTACCACGCAGGCGGAAAAGTCTGCCTGTTTGGGTTTCCGGCGGAATCTTCAGCTTCACACGGCCATCCAGGGTAGGCACTTCAAGCTCGCCACCTAGCGCTGCGTCGACAAAGTTGATCGGCACATCACACTGCAGATGCTTACCGTCACGCTGGAAAATATGGTGAGGTTTGATGGCCACTTGCACGTAAAGATCACCCGGCGGGCCACCGTTGACGCCGCTTTCACCTTCACCGTTCAAGCGGATACGGTCACCGGTATCAACCCCTGGCGGAATCTTGACCGACAGCGTGCGTGTCTCACGTACACGCCCTTCGCCATTACACTTGTGGCACGGCACTTTGATGTGCTG
The DNA here is from genome assembly GCF_042429665.1 of Vreelandella sulfidaeris. Classification (GTDB taxonomy): domain Bacteria; phylum Pseudomonadota; class Gammaproteobacteria; order Pseudomonadales; family Halomonadaceae; genus Vreelandella. The sequence goes on from NZ_JBHMAC010000016.1 coordinate 58,469, forward strand.
GCCAGAGCCATGACACGTCGGGCACGTTTGCTGCACGGCGAAAAAGCCTTGCTGCATACGTACCTGACCATGACCGTGACAGGTCGGGCAGGTTTCTTTGGAAGAGCCTGGTTCGGCGCCACCGCCATCACAACGGTCACACTCGATATGCCGAGGCACACGAATGTCCACCGTTGTACCGGAGACGGCGTTTTCTAGATCCAGCTCCAGGTTGTAACGCAGGTCGGACCCGCGTGCTGGCGCATTGGGGCCACGACGGCGACCGCCGCCGCCACCAAAGATATCGCCAAACACGTCGCCGAAAATGTCGCTGAAATCACCAGCACCCGCGCCGCCGAAACCGCCACCACCACCTTGGCCATCAACGCCTGCATGGCCAAACTGGTCATAGGCAGCGCGCTTTTCACCGTCGCTGAGCACTTCGTATGCTTCGGACACTTCACGGAATTTTTCCGCAGAGTTGGTATCGTCCGGGTTTCGGTCAGGGTGGAATTTTTGCGCCAGACGGCGATAGGCCTTCTTGATCTCTTTCTGATCGGCCCCTTTTTCAACACCCAGGACTTCGTAATAATCGCGCTTGGACATAGGCCCTACGCCTCCTGGTTAGTTACGCACTCAACTGCACATTACGTGCGCCTTGGCCGCGGAAACAGCAACGCGGGAGTTGCCTCCCGCGTCACCACTTTCCTTGGCAGAAAGAGGTTGTTACTGCTTCTTCTGATCGTCGTTGACTTCTTCGTACTCGGCGTCAACAACATCGTCTTCCGGCTTGGAACCAGTAGTATCGGCGCCTTCACCACCCTCTTGCTGAGCCGCTTCGGCCTGCTCGGCGTACATTTTCTGGGCTAACTGACCAGAGGCTTCGGTCAGCGCGTCCAGTTTTGCCTGGATGTGATCAACATCGTCGCCTTTGACTGCTTCTTCCAGCTCGCTGATGGCGGTCTGAATCGACTCTTTCTCTTCGTCGGTTGCCTTGTCGCCAGCTTCTTCAAGCGTTTTGCGCGTAGCGTGGATCATGCCATCGGCTTGGTTACGCAGTTGCACTAACGCTTCGAACTTTTTGTCCTCTTCAGCGTGTGCTTCAGCATCGCGCACCATTTGCTCGACTTCTTCGTCCGAGAGACCGCTAGAAGCCTTGATGACGATAGACTGCTCTTTACCAGTGGCCTTGTCTTTCGCCGACACGTTCAGAATACCGTTGGCATCCAGATCGAAGGCAACTTCGATCTGCGGCACGCCGCGCGGAGCAGGCGGAATATCAGCAAGGTCAAAACGACCCAGCGACTTATTCTGCGACACTTGCTTACGCTCGCCCTGTACCGCGTGAATGGTCACGGCCGTTTGGTTGTCATCCGCCGTGGAGAAGGTTTGCGTCTTCTTCGTGGGGATGGTGGTGTTCTTCTCGATCAGCGGCGTCATCACGCCACCCAGGGTTTCGATACCCAGGGTCAGCGGAGTGACGTCCAGCAGCAGCACGTCTTTCACGTCGCCGCCCAATACACCGCCTTGAATCGCAGCACCGACCGCTACCGCTTCATCAGGGTTAACGTCTTTGCGTGCTTCTTTACCGAAGAAGTCAGCCGCTTTCTTCTGCACCATCGGCATACGTGTCTGACCACCGACCAGAATCACTTCGTCGATTTCAGACGCAGACAGACCAGCATCTTTCAACGCCATTTTGCACGGCTCTAGCGAACGCTGAACCAGCTCTTCTACCAGCGACTCAAGCTTGGCGCGTGTCACCTTAACGTTAAGGTGTTTCGGGCCAGTGTTGTCGGCAGTAATGTACGGCAGGTTGACATCGGTCTGTTGAGCGCTAGACAGCTCAATCTTGGCTTTCTCAGCCGCCTCTTTCAGACGCTGCATGGCCAGGTTGTCACCCGAGAGATCAATGCCGCTATCGGCTTTGAACTGGTCAACCAGGTAATTAATAAGTGCCAAGTCAAAGTCTTCGCCGCCCAGGAAGGTGTCACCATTGGTGGCCAACACTTCAAACTGGGTTTCACCGTCAACATCGGCGATTTCAATGATCGAAATATCAAACGTACCGCCACCCAGGTCATAAACCGCGATGGTTTTATCGCCGCGCGACTTGTCCATACCGTAGGCCAGTGCGGCAGCAGTCGGCTCGTTGATAATGCGCTTAACGTCTAAACCGGCGATGCGGCCTGCATCTTTCGTGGCTTGGCGCTGGCTGTCGTTGAAGTAAGCCGGCACGGTAATCACCGCGTCGGTCACCGCTTCACCTAAATAGTCTTCAGCGGTTTTTTTCATTTTCTTCAACACTTCCGCGCTCACCTGCGGCGGTGCCATTTTCTTGCCTTTTACTTCAACCCAGGCATCACCGTTATCTGCTTCGGTGATCTTGTAAGGCACCATCTTGATGTCTTTTTGAACGACATCGTCTTTAAAACGACGGCCGATCAGACGCTTGATGGCGTACAACGTGTTCTCTGGGTTCGTCACCGCCTGGCGTTTTGCCGCCTGACCGACCAGCGTTTCGCCGTCGTCGGTATACGCGATGATAGAAGGCGTCGTACGGCCGCCTTCGGCGTTTTCGATTACTTTAGCACTGTCACCATCAAGCACGGCCACACAAGAGTTGGTGGTGCCCAGGTCGATACCAATTATACGTCCCATAGCAATACCTCGAATTCGGTTGTTACAAAACTGAAAATTTAGACTTTTAAAACAAGTTTGCGGGTTTCCCCGCGGGGTTGCCCTTTATTTGGGGGCCGCCGCTAACTTTTCAAGGCCTTTTTTTCATACCTTGTGCTGACATTTGCTTAATTGGCTTTCTGGCTGACGACCACCATGGCCGGACGCACCAAGCGCCCATTGAGTAAATAGCCTTTCTGCATAACGTCCATCACGGTGTTCGGGTCAAGATCCGGGTTGGGCACCATGGTCATGGCTTCGTGCACCTGAGGGTCAAAAGGCTCGCCATGGGGTTCAATGCTTTCAACGCCAAACTTGTTGAGCACGTCCAGCTGCATTTTCAAGGTCATCGAAACGCCTTCACGATGAATGTCGGAGGCGCCTTCTTCCATGGTCTCAAGCGCTTTTTCCAAGCTATCCACGACCGGCAAGAGCTCTTTAACGAACTTCTCAAGCGCAAATTTGCGTGCTTTCTCAGCTTCCTGCTCGGCGCGGCGACGCACATTTTGCGCTTCTGCAGCGGCACGCAGCGCTTGGTCCTTGGCATCGGCCAGGTTTTGCTCTAGCTCGCTTACCTGAGCCGCCAGCATTTCCGCTTCCGGGTTATCAACATTGGCGTCTAATGACTCATCATCGTTGATCAGACCTTCTAGCTCGCCCTCCATCAAGCGATCTTCAGCCACCTTTTCAGCCGCTTGCTCGGCGCCCTCAGCCTCATGCTCGTGGCGGGCCAGTTCGTCATCCATTGGGGTTTGCGGTTCTTTCGCCATGTTGTGCTCCTAAACAGTAACCGTCGGGCGCTGCCACGATGGGCTTTGCGCAAAGATGTAAGGCTTTAAGTCACTAGCTTTAACCCACTATGCACGCTATATGGGGGCCATAAATTTCATCTCAAGAGGTGCATTGAAGTGAGTTATTAACTACTGTATAAATCAACAACTATTGGATAAGTATCCAGCTTCTGTGCCGGACCGCCTCAGGAGGCGCCATGCTTACTCAGCTCGCTATACGAGATTTCGCCATCGTCGATCACTTAGAACTTGATCTGACCGGGGGCATGACCGCTATTACCGGAGAGACCGGCGCGGGTAAATCGATTCTTTTAGGGGCGCTTGGGCTTTGCCTGGGCGAACGCGCCGACGCCGGAAGTGTTCGCCATGGATGCGAACGCACCGACCTTTCTGCGCGCTTTGACATTCAACACCTCCCCGCCGCGTTTGAATGGCTGAAGACACGTGAACTCCCCACGGATGAGTGCTTGCTACGCCGGGTGGTCACCGCCAGCGGCCGTTCTAAAGCGTGGATTAACGGTCAGCCTGCGACTATCTCTGATCTAAAATCGCTGGGTGAACAGCTTATCCAGATACACGGGCAGCATGCACATCACGCGTTAATGCGCGAAGAGACGCATCTAACCCTATTGGACGATTACGCAGGCCTCGGTGATACCGTAGCGGGATTAGCCCTTACGTTCCGAGAATGGCGTCAGGCACGCCGACAGCTCAAGAAACTAAGTGAAGAAGGTAGTGAAGTAGAAGCTAAGCGGCAACTACTGCGTTATCAGGTTGAAGAGCTGGATCAGCTCGGCTTGGCGGATGGCGAATTAGCGACCCTGGAAGAAGAGCAACATACGCTTGCCCACGCCGAAGAAACCCTGCGTGAAACTCAGTTTGCTGCCGACTGCTGCGCAAGCGATGACGGCGGCGCGCTGTCATTGCTCAATCAAGCCTTCGCCCACCTAAGCGCCCTGCCGGGCAGCGACAAAGGCACCTTAGCGAACACACTCGCCATGCTGAGTGATGCACGCATCCAGGTTGAAGAAGCCTCCAGCGAACTCAATCGTCTTGCCAGCACGACCGAGCTCGACCCTGAACGGCTCGCCTGGGTCGAAGAAAGGATGGCCGATGTTCATCGGATTGCCCGTAAACATCACGTTGCGCCTGAAGAATTATGCGCACTGCATGCGGATTTACAGCGCGAAGTCGCGCAGTTAGAAGGGGGCGAAAACGATCTGGAAGCCTTGAGCGCCCAAGTGGTCGAGTATCGCGAACGCTACCGACAAGAAGCTAAAAAACTCAGCGATAGCCGCCAAAAAGCCGCGCTTCGCTTGGGTAAAGAAGTACAACAGCAGTTGGGCTATCTGGCCATGGGCAAAGCCCGCTTTGAAGTGGCGGTCAGTGCAAAAGAAGCACCTTCGCCAGAAGGCCTTGATCGTGTGCAGTTTTTGATTAGCGCCAACCCCGGCCAACCAGCACGCCCCTTAACCAAGGTGGCTTCTGGCGGTGAGTTATCGCGTATTAGCCTGGCGATTCAAGTCGTCGCGGCTACCCATTCGACAGTTCCCAGCCTGGTCTTTGATGAAGTGGATGTGGGTATTTCGGGCGCCACTGCCGAGATTGTCGGCCAATTACTGCGCAAGCTGGGCCAAAACGGCCAAGTAATGACCGTGACCCACCTTCCGCAGGTGGCGGCACAGGCTCATCAGCACCTCCATATCGAAAAGCAGGCAAAACGCGATACCACGCTTACCCAGATGGCGTTGCTAAACGAGCAGGGCCGCATCAGCGAGCTTGCACGCATGCTGGGCGGCGTCACGCTTTCTGACCAAACGCTGGCTCATGCCCGTGAAATGCTACACGCTAGCCAGCGACCCCCGCATTAAGCGCATTAAGTAAAGGGACACGCCGACGCGTTTCTTACACGCAGCCGAAAACGCCCCTGGATAAGGGGCGTTTTAATTTCTGAGCAACGGCTATGACCTACCGACGAACATCATTTCCTGTTCGTCGGCCCGCTATCTTGGCGCGTAACGTCGGAGCCGCGTGGTCGAACGTATAGCACCAGCGCATGGTCGACTAACTCATAACCATGCTCTTCGGCAATTTCTTGCTGACGGCGCTCAATGATTTCATCAACAAATTCGATGATCTCACCGCTTTCAAGGCACACCATATGATCATGGTGATCCTCTTGGGTCATCTCAAACACCGCGTGTCCGCCGTCAAAATTGTGGCGGATGACTAAACCGGCAGACTCAAACTGAGTCAACACTCGGTAGACGGTTGCCAAGCCAACATCTTCACCCGCATCGATGAGTGTTTTATACACTTCTTCAGCGCTAAGATGGTGCTGGCCCGAAACATTTTCGAGAATCTGAAGTATCTTGACGCGCGGCAGGGTCACTTTCAGACCGGCTTTGCGCAATTCATGGTTCTGATCGGCCATGGTCGCTCTTCGCAGTAACAGGTTAGGTCGGGTATGATCAACCGAAACCACGATAGTGAAGAATAGGCCCAAATGCAAAAATTGACTCAAATCATCACGCTCTCCGTTGCCCTTACCGTTGTTAGCGGGTGCAGTTACGTTGGCGTGTATAAGCGCGATATTCCTCAAGGCAACTTGGTGACCCAGGAAATGGTCAGCCAGCTTCAGCCTGGCATGACCCAGGAGCAGGTTACTTATGTGATGGGCAGCCCGTTACTGGAAGCGCCTTTTGACGCCAACCAGTGGGACTATGTCTTTCGTTTAGACAAGGCATACGGCGGCGTAGAACAACGCCGCGTGACACTAACCTTTGATCCTCAAGGGCGGTTGGTCAACATAGAGAAGCAGGGGGATCTGTCGGCCCCGCTACCGCTGAACAAAGAGAGCAGCATGGGACCCGCCACGGAAGGGATTGATCCTCTGGACGCGCTGCCGGAAGACAGCACACAGACGCCCATACCGCCGAGTGAACAGCCTGTCTCGCAACCTTAAGCAATTACCGCTTGGGGTCGCTCGCTTGGCGCTTGGCGCGCTCAAGGCGAGCGGCTTTGGGGTCGATGGCCAACGGCCGGTAAACTTCTACCCGATCCCCTTCGCGTAATGGCTGAGTGTCGGGATCACGCAGCGCCTTACCGAAAACGCCCAGAGGTGCCCGAGCAAACGACTCGCCGGGCACTTCGGGAAATAACGCGGGCAGGTTAGCCAAGTCGACAGCTTGGTGTGCTGTTGTCCCCTCAGGCACGCGTAGCGCCACTATGCGCTGCTTAGAAGGCAAAGCATAGGCAACTTCAATGGCTAGCGTTTCAGTGGCCATACAGCTCATTTGCGCGTTTGGTGAAGGCATCGACCAGCTGACCCGCTATTTGCTGGAAAAGCTTTCCGAACGCCATGCCAAGTAACCGGTTGGCGAACTCAAACTCCATTTCCAAGCTGACTTTACAGGCACCATCTCCCATAGGGATAAATAACCAGCGACCTTTAAGTCGCTTAAATGGGCCTTTTACCAACGACAGTTCAATGCGCTCAGGCGCAAAAAGGTCGTTACGGGTGGTAATGGTTTGCTCGACCCCGGCGCGCCCAAGCGTCATTTCACCAATAAGATGGACGTCATCGCGCTCGATCAAACGCGCATGACGACAACCCGGCAAGAACTCAGGGTAGCGTTCGAAGTCGTTAACCAGATCGAACATTTTCTGGGGGGGGTGCCGCACCAAGGCGGAACGATTGACGGTTGGCATTGACCTCTCCGCTGACTTCACAGTACCCAAAGCGTATCATGGGAAACATTTTTCAGTCCCTAAATGGTATCACGCCTCCCCAAATAACGAAGGGGATGCCACTGACAGATTAACGATGAGGTTCCATGGCCACTAAGAAAGGTAACAGTAAGGGTCCCGGTAGTAGCGTGATTGCGCAAAACAAGAAGGCGCGGTTTGAATACCATATCGACGAAACCTTCGAGGCAGGCTTGTCTCTCGCTGGCTGGGAAGTCAAAAGCCTGCGCGCGGGCAAAGCCCAGCTTACCGACACTTATATTTTGGTGCGCAACGGCGAAGCGTTTTTACTCGGTAGCCATATCATGCCGCTCAATACGGCGAGCACCCATGAGATTGCTGACCCGACCCGTACCCGCAAGCTGCTGCTGCACCGTAAAGAGATCGCTAAAATATTTTCGATCACCCAGGACAAGGGGCATACCTGCGTACCCTTGAAGCTTTACTGGAAGCGCAATAAAGTGAAGTGTGAACTGGCTCTGGTGACCGGCAAACAGCTACATGACAAACGTGCGACAGAAAAAGATCGTGACTGGAGCCGTCAAAAAGGTCGAATTATGCGGGAACATAATAAGGCATAACTGGTCAATGAGCTGTGAGCACGTTAGAATGTTCACCTGTAATAAGGGGGCGACATGGTTTCGACGCCGGTGACAACCCTTGCGGTGCATGCCGAGAGCGTGATGTATCTCGTAAATCCCACATCACGAAAAATAGTCGCAAATGACGAAAACTATGCTCAAGGCGCGCTAGCAGCTTAAACACTGTTAGCTTCTTGTCTGGCCCCAAGGTGATGTGCCTATTCATCACTGCGGGGATATGAGCTAAAGCTGATAGGACCGCGGTTGGTGGTGTCTTCTCGCCAACCGTTAAACTTTAGAAGGCTCGCGTGGCTGAATCCTGATCGTCGGAGTCAGTCGCGTTAAAACAAATGACGAAATCTAAGCATGTAGAGCCAATAGGCGCGTGCTGGCGGACGCGGGTTCAATTCCCGCCGCCTCCACCACCTTACTATGCAAATCAAGCACCTACGGGTGCTTTTTTTGTGTCTTGATTAGCCCTTATTCAACCTTAACCCTCATGCATTGCTAGCCCTTACTCATCTAAGCTGTCGCCTGTCAGCTAAGCGGCCACCACGGCCATGGGCGCTTTATGGCTTCATCGCCATGAGAGAATCGCCCAGTCTCGTTGACGAGCAATGTCGGCCAATACAGGGTCGGGATGAACGGCGTGGGGTTTTTCCACTGATTCAAGTAACGGTAGATCGTTGTGGGAATCAGAATATCCCCACGTTTCCAATAATGGGGTATCGCCAAGCCACTCCTTCAGCGCCGCCAGCTTCCCTTCCTTGAACGTTCGAGTCCCCTGCGCCAGCCCCGTATAGCACCCTTCCTGCTGTTCAAGGTCCGTCGCCAAAGCAACATCACAGCCCAGCCGCTTGGCCAGAGGCAGCACTAACTGGAGGGTGGAAGCGGAAATTATAACGATGGTGTGCCCTTTTTCACGATGCCAGGCTAGCTGAGCCAGCCCTCCCGGAAACAGGCGCGGAATAATACGGCTATCCAGAAACACCTGTACCTGGTTAGCCACGTCTTGCACCTTACGCCCCACCAGCGGGGTGAGTAAAAAAGCGAGATGCGCCTCCATATCCAACGTCCCAGCGGCGTAGTCAACCATGTGGCTGTCCCATATACGCCGATACTCAGAGACATCGGTAATCCATCCCTGCTCAATCAGCCATTCATTCCATAGCCCGGTGATATCACCATCAAGCAACGTGTCATCAAGGTCGAAAAGCGCCAGCCGCAACGCTGAAGGGATCATACTCACTCCTCTAGCTCCTGAACTTCATCCAGATCCACGGTCACCACTACCTCACTACCTTCCGCCAGTAAATGTCGATTGCCGCGGTTAAGCGCATCGACCGACAGCACCACCTCTCCACACTGCACCGCATAGCGCACAATATTACCCAATAACTGGCGACGACGTATCACTCCCTGGCAGCCTGGTCCCGAATGGATCGGCCAATCGCCCCGGCGCTCCTCCTTCTCGGTCGGCTCAAGATAGATCGCTTCAGGACGTAGTGCCACACGAGCCGTATTAAAACCCTCGCCCAGCAGTGAACGGGCCTGGTCGGCGAGAAGCACGTTATAGTTCCCCATGAAACCTGCCGCATGGTGCCCGCGGGGGCGTGTATAGAGCTCTTCGGCATCGCCCTGCTGCAGGATGCGCCCATCATGCATAAGGAAGATACGATCAGACATCATCAACGCTTCTTCTTGATCATGGGTTACAAACACCGTCGTCAAGTCTAGCGTTTTCTGGATATCGCGAATCTGCTCTCTCAAGTGACGGCGAATGCGCGCATCGAGTGCCGATAGCGGCTCATCCATAAGCAGAATACGAGGCTCCACCACTAATGCCCGCGCCAGTGCCACTCGCTGGCACTGGCCACCCGAAAGCTGGTGGGGAAACTTGTTGGCATGATCGTTGAGCTCAACCAGACGCAGCACGTTCTCGACCCGCTGTTGGCGCGCTTCTGGCGGCACTTTCTGCATACGTAGCCCAAACGCGACATTGTCAGCGACCCGCATATTGGGAAACAGCGCATAGTGCTGGAAGACCATCCCCACCCCGCGGCGCTGCGGTGGAAGTGAGGTGATCTCCTCGCCGTTGACGACGATACGCCCCTCATTGAGCTGGGTGAGACCCGCGATGGATCTCAGCAGGGTCGACTTACCGCAGCCTGATGGGCCTAGCAGGGTTACAAACTCACCCTTGGCAATTTCAGCACTGATGTTTGAAAACACAGGCGTCTCGCCAAAGCGCTTGGTCAGGCCTTCCAGGCGCAGATGTGCAGCGCTTTCCGCCGAGTCAGACAGGGCTTCAGAGCCGGAGCTATCTCGCTGAACAGCCGTGCTGTTGGCCAGTGGCACGACACCATGCTCAGAGGGATTAACCGTTACATTGGTCACAAGCGGACCTCCTTGGCAAGCGCGTGGCCAGCCTGGCGATTACCCAGCCAGGTCAGCAACAGCGTAAAGAGAAAGAGCGTGATCACCAACGCGCTGGTGAAGTGACCACTGGCCCCGCGTATGTTGTTGAGATACACCTGAAGAGTTTCGTAGCGTGTCCCGACCAACATGTTAGCGAAGACGAACTCACCCACTAGGAACGAGAAAGAGAGGAAAATAGCTATCTGCACGCCAATGCGAATATTGGGCAAGATGACCAGAAAAAAGGCTTTAAAAGGCGACGCGCCGAGCAGTTGCGCCGCGTCCATCAGAGAGGCGACATCAATGGTGCGCAAGCTGTTGGCGATGGAGCGATAAACGAAAGGTAACGCGATAGTCACGTAGGTAAACATCAGAATCCAAGGAGTTCCCACAAGAGGCAGCGGCCCACCGGCGTAAAGCTGTAACAGCCCTACCGAAGAGACAACTGGCGGTACCGCGAACGGGACAAGAATAAGGCCGTTCATCCAGGCATCCAGCCGCGGATAGCGGGTATGCGCCAAAAAAGCTACCGGCACCACCAGTATCAAACTTAACGCCAAAGCCCCCACGGTCACGAACATTGAGCGGGCGAACGCCCACTGAAAGCGCGGTGTACTCCATAACGACAAGAACCACTTGAGGGTCAATCCCTCTGGTACCAGCGTAGCGCCCCAACTGGTTGCCAGCGCATACCCCAAGGTGGCGACTAGCGGCAGCGCCAGCAAAATGAAGACACTTATCACTACCAGCGTATAGGGCGAAGGCCACCAACGAGACAGCATTGGCAGCCGGGAAATCTTTGGCCTGGGCAACGTTAGGTCATTTGGCAACATGATGACTCCTGCGCAACAGCCACTGCTGAATCAGCGTAACCAGGATAAGCAGGGCTACCAGCACCAACGCCAGCGCACTGGCCAGGTTGGGCTGTAGGAACAAATCTCCCGAGACCAGATTAGCAATGCGAATAGTCAACAGATTGTAATTGGTGTTGACCAGCGCGTAGACAGTGGCATAAGCGCCCATGGCATTGGCGATCAGTATCGTCAGGGTTCCCGCCAACGCTGGCCTTAGCGCTGGCAGCCCAATGTGATACCAGTAAGCAATACGGCCTGCTCCCAACAAACTTGCGGCATCGCGCCAATCAGCCCGCAGCCCCTCGAAGGCGGGAAACAGTAGCAACATGCCCAGCGGGATTTGAAACCAGGTATAAATGACGATTAAACCGTTGCGGGAATAAAGCGAAAAGTTCTCTATCAGGCCCGCACGCTGAAGCATAAGCGTCAGCACGCCGTTGGCGCCCATCAGAATGATAAAAGCGAACGCCAGCGGCACCCCGGCAAAATTACTGGTCATATTGGTAAATGCAATCATCCAACGGCGCAACGGGCCGCTGGTGCGCGTCAAGCTGTGGCAGGCCAGGGCGGCGACCAGTAGCCCAACGAGGCTAGACACTAGCGAGATTTCGAGGCTTCGCCAGATAGCTTGACGAAAGAAGGGTGAACCGAAGATTTGTTGAAAATTCCCTACTCCCCAGCGTCCATCAACATGAAAAGCGCTGATGACAATCCAGCCTAAAGGGGCTAGTTGAAAAGCCAAGAAGACCAGCGCAAACGGCACCAACCACAGCCAAGCGGGAAACAGACGCCTCACGACGTGACCTGCTTGTCTGCCAACAACTCAAGATGACGGGACTTGTCGTGCTCAAGCCCCATCAGGGTCGCCAGGGTGCCACATAGATGCGTTTGGCGAATCACAACCTCGGACTTATGGTCAAACGCATCGCCAAATAACCACAGCGGCACACGACGCTCCTCCTCCAATAAGCCCGAATGAGAGTTATCGGCGTTCATGCCATGATCAGCCGTCACCATCACCTGATAGCCTTCGGCCAACCATCGCGGCAAGTAATCTGACAAGGCGATGTCGGCTCTTCTCGCCGCATTGCGGTATTGAGGCGATTGCCCACCATGATGATGGCCTACATCATCAATATTCATGCTATGCACAAGCAGAAAGTCGGGGGCATTAAGTCGACGCAACGCTTCGGCATCGCTAAACAAGTGATCGTCTGGGTAATGGTCCTGCCAGTAGAACAGCCCGGCCTGTATGGCGCTTTCGGGATTCTGCTGGAAGCGATGCTGCGACGGTTTGAAGGGAGCCTCAACATACAGCTCGCTGACCCAGTGATAAGCCGCCGCCGCTGTCCGTCGCCCCTGGCGTACGGCAAGATCGAAGAGACTGACGCCGGTTGAACGGCGCACTATTTGATTATTTACAACGCCCGAATCTACCGGGCGGTCACCGGTCAACAGGCATTCATAAAGTGGTCGCGACATGGCGGGCAGCTCGCAATCGAGCATCCGGTAGCTACCCCGCCCCGCCTCACAAAGAGCATGCAGGTGGCCCATGGCATGCTGGCCTACGGCGTGGTTGAGACCATCAAGCACCAAGAGAATAACGCGTTGAGACATGCCTCACTCCCAGCCGCCTCCGAAGAGGCGGCGATTGGTTGAGAAAAGAGATGTTATTGCTGGTGGATCATCACCTGGGACTGCCACTGGCTGGGCAGCTGGCGAGCGCTCATTTCCCACGCCTCAAAATTCTCTACGGGTCGTGCATTGGTGTACTGCTCATTAGGCAGCAGCTTAGCGGCGATAGCGTCAGGCAACGTTAAGTGCTCGGCACGGATAGGGCGCGCATAACCATCAGCAAGATTGATCTGCCCTTCATCGGAAAGGATATACTCGCGCGCCAGCTTGGCGGCATTAGGGTGCGGGGCATGCTTGTTGATGATGGTGACGTAGCCCGACGTGACCGACGCATCGGCTGGAATGACAACATCGAAGGCATCGCGATTGATTTGGTCACGGTAGTTCAAGGCGTTGAAGTCCCACATCAGGGCTACCTCAACCTCACCTTTCTCCAGATTGGCAATACTGGGGTCAGCAAGCGACAGGCGGCCTTGGCGTGCCAGTTCAGCAAATAGCTCAAGCCCTGGCATCAGGTCGCTTTCGTCTCCCCCGTTGGCATACGCGGCGGCCAACACAGCGCTGTTAGCCTGAGCCGCTTGGCCCACAGCACCGACTGCCACGGTATAGTCGCCCTCGGTCAGATCAGCGAAGGTAAGCGGACGATCTTCTTCCGCCACCAGCTGCTTGTTGGTCATAAAGGCGATAGTACCGGTATAGCCCAGCATCCAGTGGCCCTCCTCGTCCTTGGCCCAGTCTGGAATCTCTTCCCAGGTAGTCGGCTTGTAGGGCTGGGTCACCCCTTCCGACACCGCGATAGGACCGAAGCTGATACCCACATCGCCGATATCAGCGGTGGCATTCTTGCCTTCAGCCTTGAACTTGGCAATTTCCTCTGCTGAGCTCATATCGGTATCAATGTGCTCCAGACCATAAGTATCGAGCAAGTCGGCCCATGTCGCTTTCCAGTTGGCCCAGGTATCAGGCATGCCAACACTATCGACACGCCCTTCTTGCTGGGCGGCGGCGATCAGTTCTGATAGGTCGGAGGTCGCATGCGCCTGGCTGGCGAACAGGGTTGCCCCCAGGGCAGCCGTCAAGGTGTGGCGAAGAAGAGTTGATTTCACGGTATGGCTCCATTCAGATGGTCGGGAAGAAGCCACTTATTGGTCTAGATCAGAAGCGGCTTTCCAGAAGAATGGTAGGGGCACTGTGTGACAAAAACGTGTCAATTGAATGGCAGGAGCATAACGTTAATAGTAGGCTATATAGTTGATTCAGAAATTTTATGCGTAATTATTAGTGGCACGACTGTCATCGAGGTGACACGTTATTGTCGTTAAAATGACACACAGCTTCATCACACTACTGATCTATACCAGATACGGATTTTTCTTGACTGACATGCCCCCGATTACAACCCCCCAGTCATCCACCTTAACGCCTCCCACCCACCTTACCCTGCAAGCCAGTCGCCTTCGTCAAGGGTTGCTGGGTATGCTGGATCATCAAGCCCTTGCCGGCCGCTTACCCTCAGAACGGCAAATGATGGAGCGCTTTGACACCACCCGCATTACGCTGCGTGAAGCACTGACACAAATGGAAGCCGAGGGGCGTATTTACCGCGAAAGCCGGCGTGGCTGGTTTGTCTCGCCACCCCGCCTGCGCTATGACCTGCTTGCCTGCTTGCCCTTTCACGACATGGTCGAATCGCAGCAACGACGGCCAGAGACGCACGTGCTGGAAGCCACCACGTGCCCAGCCCCCCCTAAGGTCGCGGCTGGCCTGGGCATCGCCGCCGACACGCCGGTTTACCACATTATCCGAACGCGCCGGATTGATGGTCGCCCGGTGCTATATGTAGAGCATTACCTACGCATAGACTGCTTCCCAGGAATTCTTGAGCACGACCTTGCGTCCCGCTCACTGACCGAGCTCTACCGCAGCCACTACGGTATTCGAATCAGTCGCGTCAGCTTCGAACTCTGCTCTACGGTACTCGATGATCGTGCCGCTCATGCCCTTCGTGCCGCCACCCGAAGCCCGGCTCAACGAGTCACCCGGATCAATTACGACCAGAACGGCCGAGCCATCGATTATGATGATGAGCTATGGCGGCACGACGCGATTGAGCTGACCCTGTCGGCAGCGCCTCAAAATGCATCGTTCGACACGTAAAGACAGCCACCTTTTCAAGCCAACGCCACCGATCAAGACATGCCTGGAAATGGTGATTGAGATTAGTGATTGGTGATTGGTGAGAGAACGTGTCCTGTGGCGGGAGCCGGAGCAGTTTCAAACAGGCTTGTTAAAAGAGCACGTCAAGCGGCTAGAACCAATGCAATGCGGCAGACACTAAAACGGATGGTAACGTTGGGCGCTAGCAAGCAACGACATACAAGATATGTTGGCGCCTCTCGCCCAAGGCGCCACATTAAACCACGCTCAAGCCGACTATAAGTCGTTCACTTCATTGGCATTTACTTTAACGATGCCTGACGACAGACAATCTTTGCGCCTTACTCAACGGTCATAAACGGTGTTTCTTCATGGTCCGTAAACGCGTATACCTGATAAGGACTGTCTTGTGGCCCTGGCATACCCGGCGTACCAATCAGCATACCGGCTAAACCGATTCCGTCTACGTCAGGTTGCTCTTCAAATAACCTTTGCACGGCTTCCATCGGTACATGCCCTTCAATCCAATACCCACCTATTTTGATGGTATGACACGACCCAAGACCATAGGGCACCCCCGCCTGCTGCTTGATATCTCCCAGCTCAACGTCATCGACAATAGTGGTATTAACGCCCAGCTCTTCAAGATGACGAGCATAAGCATCGCAGCAGCCGCATTGGGGATTTTTATACAAGGTTGCCTCGGTGGGCAGTGCTGCATACGCTGACGTCGCTCCTAGGAGTAGAGCGCCTGACAAACAGATAGAAGCGGTTAAACGGTTCATAAATGAGTTCCTTGACGAGAAAGACTTAAAAGGTAGCGATTGAGCAGGAAAGCACCAAGCCCACTAAGCGACTCAAGCAGCAGCGACATTAACCGGCAGAATGAATTCACAAGATTCATTCTGCCCTTAACTACACACGCTTATCGCTCACTTAAAACATACAACCTATGGGTAAGACCAAGGTCAAGGTAGTCATCATTTTAACAATGTAATTTTGTCGCAGATCAAATGCACAAGAGCGAGCCTTGCTACTCAACCATTCATGGCTGCTTTTTTATTTCTAAAAACCGCCTTACAAGTATTTTCCCTAGGGACAGCTAAGGTCGCCCTCTTTGCAGCTGGCATGCTCAAGGAGTGTTTGCGTGCGTGTCTGAGTCAAATTTTCAAGGCAGAAGTTGCGTATCATGGGCTGGGCGCTGCCGCCTTCCACGGCGCTACTCTCGAACGCGCATTCGGCATCACGAAAGCCGACCCATTGTCGTTGAGCCTCTCGGAGTTTTTCAAGCGATGCTGAATGATGCTCAAGCCTGTCGACTAGCCGCTTATAGGCCTTATTAAGCTCATCATCGGCGGCTTGGTATGCTTGCGCCGAGCACTCCGTTAACGCTAATTGGGTACTCGCGTTATCACATGCCTCGTTTGCATTCGTAAAGCCGCTTGAGAGCAGAAGCCCAATACTCACGTATAATAGCGATAAACGCATAATCACACCTATTGCTTGATTAAAAGCCAGCGTGGCAACTTCAGCCAGACTACCTTATTACCTTTTTCTTGACCCCAAAAACAAAGCGCCAGCATGTCTGCGGACGCTTTGTTTACTATCTGAACACTTATAAGCGTTTATATACGCTGATACCTACTTAGTGGGCCAGCATCTCTTCGACGATTTCATCACCATTTAAATCAGACGGATAATACGTTGGCCAATGAGTGACTTCTTCCAACAACGCTTCACGATCATCGCCCCAGTAAAGGTGGAAATGGTGCGCATCCGTTGGATAAATATCGTGGTCGCTAAACTGGATATATTGCGGAAGCTCGTCAGAATCTCCTTCCAATTCGAAAATAAACCGTACGCCACGATTGCCTGCTTCGTAGGTCAATATTTCGTAGCCATCGTATTGGTACTCACCGGTATTGTCTTCGCCGTTTTCGTAGAAGGTAACGTTGTTGTCTTCAATCACAATGCGCTCTACATCGGTTTCATAACCGGTGGTGTAGTACTGCTTGTACTCCTCGGCCGTTTTGTCGCCATGCTCCGCTTTGTGTGCAAACACTTCATCTAGCGTGCCGTCTTCCAGATACGGGTAGACAGACTGCCAGTCGCCTTCCCAATCCGAGAGCGGGCGATCAGCAACCTGATCATCATTGAAATGGCCCGAATAGATATCACTGTCATGGCTGTGGTCGTGGTCGTGGTCGTGGTCGTGGTCGTGACTGTGATCGTGACTATGGTCTTGGTCATGGCTGTGATCATGATCGTGGTCCGCGTGTACGCTTTGAACGCCGGTCAGTAGCATGGTGCTTAACGCAAGCGCACCCATCCTTTTAAATGGCAGTGTTGTCATATTCAAGCTCTCCTTTTGGCGATTGAGATGGTCATCGCCAATAAAGATACAATATAACATACCAATCAGTAAACAGATTTTATACTCGCACAAGGCACTAACATTATCGCTATTGGTGCATTTATTGGAGCCGTCAAGTAGCTACGAAGGGAGAGTACGGAGCTTAAGAAAGATATTTTGGTAGGGTTATAACGCATCGGACCCCGCGTAAGCGGGGCCCGATCATCGAATCTAGGCGATTCGAGTACTTACCAGATCACTAACTAAAGAATAGCTAGGATCAAGAAAGCAGCTTGATGTTTGAAGCTTGAAGGCCTTTTTGACCCTGGGTAACGTCAAAAGAAACGTTAGCGCCTTCCGGCAGGGTTTTAAAGCCATCAGACTGAATTTCAGAAAAATGAGCAAAAACGTCATCGCTGCCGTCAGACGGTGCGATAAAGCCAAAACCTTTAGAATCGTTAAACCATTTAACTGTGCCAGTTGCCATTTTATAAATCCTTTCGCAAATCGCGAATTGTAAAAAATCCTGGTGTTACCCAGATAATAGTGAGTAGAACAAGGAATACAATTACAGACGACCGAAAGAATTCGAATGTTTCTGGAACCATGCTGCTTGCTAACTTACTGAGCGCACAGTGCCACGTATGGTTTGGTAGGTCAAAGCCTTTCAATTTTTAATTTATTTTTCACTCGTCAAATCGATATAAAAACGAGCATAAAATAAAAATTATCAGTACTCTTGGCGCTATGCTAGGCACCCTTAATTCGACCGCCTAGCGTGCTTGGCTTGCCCGGTAATTCCCGCGTTATTCGCGACCTGGCGAGCACTCTGAACGAGGTTGTTAGCATGCTTTATGCAGTGAGCTTGTTGGCGGGTATTGTATTACTGACCCTAGGGGGAGAGTCACTCATCCGAGGCGCTGTGGCTGGCGCTCGAAGAGTAGGTGTTTCGCCACTCCTAACGGGCCTGGTGGTGGTTGGATTCGGCACGTCGTCGCCAGAGTTGGTGGTGTCCATTGATGCCGCCATGAATCAACAGCCAGATATTGCGATTGGCAACATTGTAGGCAGCAATATTGGCAATATCTTATTAATTCTGGGCATGTGTGCTGTCATCTGCCCCATGGTAGTCCAACCATTGGCGCTACGCCGTGATGGCTTGGTGGTGGTATTGGCCAGCCTGCTCTTTATTGGTCTCTCTTTCGGTGGCGCCTTAGGGCGCGTAGATGCAGCCATTTTTATAGCAGGACTCGTCGGCTATCTTATCTGGGCTTATGTCAGTGAAAGTCGCCAGCCTATACCTGCGGCCGAGATGCATACGTCAGAAGCGGAAGAAGTGACCAAGCTACCCACATCAGGATGGATGATGGTCGTCGCGCTAGTGGTGGGCCTGGGCATGCTGATTGGCGGCTCTCAACTGCTGCTGTTTGGTGCCATTGGTTTGGCCCAGGCAATGGGGATTTCCGAAGCAGTCATCGGCTTAACTATTGTTGCCGTCGGCACCTCCCTTCCCGAGATGGCCGTATCGGTGATTGCCGCCCTGCGTCGACATGCCGATGTGGCTGTCGGCAATATTTTGGGCAGTAATATTTTTAACCTGCTGGGCATACTAGGCATTTCGGCGTTTTTACAGCCACTACCGCTCGCGCATCGCGTGGCCATGTTTGATCAGTGGGTCATGCTCGGCGCCGCTGCCTTGCTGGTACTATTTTTATATACCGGTATGCGTCTTTCACGCTGGGAAGGCGCCGCTCTACTCGCCGGCTATGTGGCTTATATTGCACTAAGCTTTACTATTTTTTAGCTTTTACCTAGCAGCGCTTCAACACACTCCAGCGGTGACAGACCATCTGCTTACCGTGTATTGCGGACATGGCACGCTGGAGTGGCATGGGTCAACATACACTGAGAGGTAATAGCCATGCGTTAATGGCTAAGCGCTATCTCGCTATAGGTAGCTAATATAAAGAGCTAATACAAAGGGCTAATATAAAGGGCTACCGCAGCTCTTCAGGCACCTTGATACCCGCTTCTAGGTAATAACGCAGAGCGCCCGGGTGCAGAGTGCCCAGCATATTTTCCAGCATGCCGGGCGTAATGCTGCCCCACCATGCAGCCTCTTCGGCCATGGAATCAAGGCGTTCCCAGAACGTTTTGGTCAGCGTATAGGCGGTGTCATCATCCATGAAGGTGGTGGTATAGGCCATTACCGGCAACGAGGTCGTGTCGACATCTTTATCGATGCCTGGGTAGGTGCCACCGGGGATCGTTTGACGGGTAGCGCCCGTTTGTTCGATTTGTTCTTCGCTCAGACTGATCAAGGTCACAGGCATACTGGCAACCGTTTCAATCACATTGGGCGACGGGAAAGAGCTGGCAGTGACGAAACCATCGATCTTACCGCTTTTAAGCGCATCAGGGCCGTTTTCAATAGCCGCATCGGCAATTTTAACCTTAGCATCCAAGCCAAACAGTGTTAGGTAGCGAGCGGCTTCCCGCGCGCCAAACGTGCCTCGGCCAATCAATAGATGCTTGCCATCCAGAGCGGCAATATCCGTCACGCCTGCATCACCAGCCAGCACAAAGTGCATGGTAATCGAGGGAATCGGGAATAAGCCTCGTATCTCTTGAAAACGAGGATTCGGGCGTTCTGCAAAAGCGCCTTCATTTGCCAGGGCCTGGCCCACTAATTCAGAAGGAGCGGTAAACATATAGTTGCCTTGGCGAGCCATCACTTCCATCACGTTTTGTACCGAGCCCTGACTATCTTCCAGGGTAACCACAATGTCATCATCGGTGCCCTGACGGATCGCTTCCGAGAGTTCTACCCCCATCTGATAGTAGGCCGTGCCCGCAGAGGCTGATTTATAGGTGACACGGGTGTCAGCCTGTAGGGAGAAAGCAGTAGCGGCAAACGCCAGCGTAACAGCCGACATGCTAAGCGCGCGGCGAAGGAAGCGAAATGAGATGCGCATCGTTATTTTCCTCAACGTGTTCAGCGGCCGTGGTCAAGCCGCTTCGTTTTAGTCGTACTCACCTTGAGAACAGCAAGCCTCAACATAACACGGCGATGCTAAGCACACACTCCGCCCGCGCCTCCTATGCTATTGCTTACCCAGCGATGATTGCCGCTTAATCGAACAACTAGATCGAGCCACTAGCGAGGTAACGGATAAAGCTTTATTAGCAATCGCCTGTATGACTTCTAGCATTTATTTAATATTACTATTCGGCAATAGTATTATATGTATGTATTTATTAACGCCCACATAAAACTAATGCACTTAGCGTTACCATTACCAAAAAGAATAATTTATTAAAAAAAGATGCCAGTGCGTTAAGAAGGACTACTTTCGTTCGTTTTTATAAGGTATTGCATTGCATTACACACTGATAGACTAAATCTGATTTCACATCCCTCCTAACAACTTAACAATGAGGAAGACCCTCACATGACTATGTTGTTCCAACTCTCCTGCCAGCCTCGATTATATCGTCGCTGGCCTTTTTTGTTAGCCGCCTTACTATTATTGATAAGCCCCTCGGCGTTTGCCGTTACCGGTGAGTTAAATTTAACCACCTCGGCGGTAGGTTTTTTTGCCGTGGCTATCTTTGTTTTGGCTTACGCATTGGTCATGGCAGAAGAAAAAATCCATATGCGTAAGTCTAAACCGGTATTGGTCGCGGCCGGTATTATCTGGGGCCTCATCGGCTGGGTGTATGTCCAAAACGGTATGCCGGAAGCGTCAGAGTACGCTTTCCGCGTCACGCTGTTGGAGTTCACCGAGCTGATGCTGTTCTTGCTGGTGGCCATGACGTACATCAACGCCATGGAAGAGCGCCGGGTTTTTGACGCCCTGCGTTCGTGGATGTTGCGCAAAGGATTTAACTACCGGACGCTGTTTTGGCTAACGGGCGGGCTGGCCTTTTTACTCTCTCCGATCGCGGACAACCTGACTACCGCGCTACTCATGTGCGCTGTGGTGACGAAAGTCGCTGAAGGCGATCAGCGCTTTATTAACGTCGCCTGCATTAATATCGTGGTGGCTGCCAACGCCGGGGGCGCGTTTAGCCCATTCGGCGACATCACCACCTTGATGGTATGGCAAGCGGGCATGGTTGAGTTTCAGGAGTTTTTCATTCTGTTCTTCCCGGCGCTGGTCAACTTCTTAATTCCTGCGGCTATTATGAGCGTGTTTATTAAAGATGAAAAACCCGCCAGTGTGTATGAAGACGTATGGATGAAGCGCGGCGCCCGCCGCATTGTCTTGCTGTTTTTATTGACCATTATTACCGCCGTGCTGTGTCACGTGGTGCTTCATTTACCACCCGTTCTGGGGATGATGACAGGCCTTGGCTATTTGCAATTCTTCGGCTACTACCTACGCCGAAGCCTGCCTCGCTCGCTGGAACGTAAGCGTGAACGCTATAGCCGCCAAGGCGATAACCAAAAGCTTGCTCAGTTGGGTAGCGTAGTACCCTTTGATGTCTTCAACCGCGTCGCGCGCGCCGAGTGGGACACCTTGCTGTTCTTCTACGGGGTGGTGATGTGCGTCGGCGGGCTTGGCTTTATGGGTTATCTCGGCTTGTTATCTGAAGCGCTCTACACCGGCTGGAACGCCACTGCAGCCAACATTACGCTCGGCATTGTCTCGGCGGTTATCGACAATATCCCGGTAATGTTTGCGGTGCTGACCATGGAGCCCGATATGTCTCATGGACAATGGCTGCTCATTACGCTAACCGCGGGGGTCGGGGGCAGTTTACTGTCGATTGGGTCAGCGGCTGGCGTGGCCGTCATGGGGCAGGCACGCGGGTCGTATACGTTTATGGGCCACCTGCGCTGGTCGCCGGTGATTTTGCTCGGCTATATCGCCAGCATTCTGGTTCATATGTGGCTAAACGCTGAGAGCTTTGCGCTTTTCAGCGGTATATAGCGGCACTCCTACCTTTATCCATCAGTCTCCCCTTTTCAGTACGCTGGGAAGGGGTTTAATAACTCGCATTGAATAGCCAGGAGTCAGTAACTCTCGAAAAGATACTCTATGGGCGTTGGGCGGCCAAACAGATAGCCTTGATAGCGGTAGCAACCGTGACCCCTTAGCCAGTCTAGTTGCTCTTTTTTCTCTACCCCTTCGGCAACCACGGTTAACCCCAAACTCACTGCGAGCAAAATGGTGGTATCGACTATCGCCGCGTCCGTCTTATCTGTCAGCAGTTCATTGATGAACGATTGATCAATTTTCAACTCATCGAGCGGTAAACGCTTTAAGTAACTTAGTGATGAGTAGCCGGTTCCAAAATCATCCAGCGCAAAGCGGATGCCTTTTGCGCGTAGCCTCAACATGGTATCTCGTACCCGGACGGGATCATGCATCAACAGGCTTTCCGTCACCTCAAGCACCAAACGGCCAGGTGGCGCCTGCGTTTCTACTAACAGTGTCTCTACATCGTGCACGAACCCTGGCTGCTGAAACTGCACCGAACTGACGTTGACGGAAATGCTCAAGGACGCATACGTCGTTTGACGGGACCACAACGCTAACTGTTCACAGGCTGACCGCAACACCCAATAACCAATGGGTATAATCAGCCGATTCTGCTCGGCAATGGGAATAAACGTTGCAGGGGAAACCCATCCACGCTGGGGATGGTACCAGCGAAGTAGCGCCTCCACGCCCGTAGTAACGCCCTGATGATCAACCTGTATCTGGTAGTGCAAGGCGAGCTCATTACGCTCAAGGGCTTGATGTAAATCCGCCTCCAAACTGACCCTTTCCACAACGCTGGTTTGCATGTCAGCATTAAAAAAACACAGTGAATTCCCGCCCGCCCTTTTAGCCTGCTGCAAGGCCAGATCTGCCTGTCGCAGCACACCGTCCATACTCTGCTCACCACCAGCAAACAGCGAAATACCAATGCTGGCACTGATTGGCAATGAGTTATCCTTTTTTAACTGGGCAATGGTTTCCAGAAGCTGACGAGCCACCCGCTCGGCTTTAACGGCGGCGCCTGTCTGGTATTCGCCTAAGTTGCTCATCAGAACAATGAATTCATCGCTACTAAAGCGAGCCAACGTGGTGTCTGCATCAAGACGCTGGCGTAATTTTTCTGCAACATTGATCAATAATTGATCACCACTTTCATAGCCCTGTATGTCGTTGACCAACCGAAAATTATCCAGATCAATAATCTGTACGGCGCTATAAGATGCCGCCCACTCCTCGTGATCAATAACCGTCGTCAAAGAGTCCATCAACAGGCGACGGTTAGGCAAGCCGGTTAGCGAGTCATAAAATGCTAAAAAGTGAGTACGCGACTGCATCTCCAGATAATCGGTAAGCTCAGTCGAAATACCGCACAAATAGGGAGGTGCCCCAGGAAATATTGAAAGCGGCATTTTAATCGACAAGAACGTTCTTATTCGGCTTTCGCCTTTCAAGACGTTATTCTCTTCTACCGTTACCTTTTTGCCTGACACCAATACACCTAGATCCACCTGCTCCATACTAGCGGCGCTGCCGTTCTCAAAGAATGCATCATCGCGCTTACCGATAATCTGGTCTTCAGGCAGCCCTAATAGTTCGCTAATGCGGCGATTCACATATTGATACTCTAAGGTCGGAGACTTGATATAAATAAACGCGTCGACACTATCCAGAATAGTCGACAGCATCTCTTTATTGGTCTGCAACAGCGCGCGGTTATGCTTCACCCGACGTTTCAATAACACATTGCCTAGCAGCGCTAAAAATAGAATCACCACCAGCAAGAGAACGCCCCACCTCACCACGTAGTCATCTACACGGCGTAAAAGTTTGATGGGATTGGCAGCAGTCGCTAATAGGGCGCCATGGGTCAGCGCATCCACTCCATGCAACGCTGTTCGCTCGTCAGTTAACACAACCACCGACACGGGAGGCAGACTCGCAATGCTTAGCGGTGCATATAGACACGCCCCTATAAACATACTGACGGCTTTTTTTAAGCTTTTAGCCAAGTAGAGAGGAGCGGTCTTTTTTCGCCGTTGTCGGCTGTTATTATTCGCTACCGAAACGCTCATGGTCGCCAGCCACTCACTGGCCAGGCATGGTGAGCGGCCCCGCCCGCTCTACCACTCGTTGCCACGCGGCATCCTGTTCAATGCGTGAGACAAAAGCGGCAATGGCAGGATAGTCATCAAGCGACTGGACAGCGGCTACCGCCTGCAGCGGAAAACTCATCTGGATATCGGCGCCGCTAGGCCAGGGGCCAGCGAAGTTGCCGTGTGAGGATAGATGCTGGTTAATAAAAGTCAGATGTTGCTTTAACTGCGGCATTAAGAAGCGCTTACTTACTGTGTCGCTAATACCTTTTGCTATTGGCTTTATGATCCAGGGTGACTGCTTAGGAAGCTGCCCAAAGACGAGTTTCATCACTAACAAGGGCATTAACGAGCCCTCGGCATAATGTAACCAATAGCGATAATCTACCCACGAGCGCATTTCATCGGTTGATGGTTGGCAACGCCCCTGACCATAGCGTTGCAACAGGTAGTCAATGATCGCGCCGGATTCAGCGATGGTAATATCGCCATCAACGATCACCGGCGACTTACCCAGCGGATGGATTTTTTTGAGTGAAGAAGGCGCTTGCTGCGTTTTGCTATCGCGCTGATAAACCACTAGCTCATAGTCCAGTTCAAGGACTTCTAAAAGCCATAGAATTCGATGTGAACGAGACTTTTCCAGGTGATGAACGTGAATCATATACACTCCATGGGGCTAAGTTGTCAGCCAACGGCGTACTGGCGCTAGCGTTCCTATCTGTCTTCATTTTCAGGTTAGTACCATAAAGACCATCATCATAGGAGCACTTCACTAAGATTAGCACCAATACAGCCTTAAGCCCCATGTCGTGTTTAACAAAAGAGCCGTTAAGCTTAGCGGGGCGACGGACGCCTGCGCACCAGCAAACTCAACGGCGACCATTTACCTTGCAGCCAGGGCGCTAACAGGCGCATGGAGAGCGGAATAAACACCCCCACCATCACAGGCGTTAACATTAAGGTGCTCAGCATTACTCGCGGCACCAGCGCCCAGTCGGCTAGCGCATCACCAAAGAGCCATTGAAACAATAGTGAGACAGGAAAGAACGCCAACCATACGGCGACGGCCTGTTTCCAGCGTGGCGGCGCACTGCTGCCACTGGAAAACCAGGCATCCAGGCCGGTCGCTCGGTGCTCTTGGGGCGCTTCATAAAGCCCGGTGCCACGCACCAGCCAGGCATGACGAGACGCTGAATGCTCCCAAGCCTCCAAGGTGTCGCTGCTGCTAAAGCGAAATATGATTTGATATTCATCGTCATCTGCGGGGGGCGACAATACCCCTGAGCCGAGATAACCGGCGAAATCGGCCGCCAGCTCGCGTCCTTCGTTAAGCCAACGATTAAAATCGGAATAGCGGCCGGCCTCAACGCGACGAGCCACCATCAATGTGACAGGTGAGGTAGACATGGTATATCTCCAAATGTGACGACAGCGAATGCCGGGTAGGCAAGCTGTTTGCCTTCAAGCGGGTAAGCCTGAAAGCCTCATTGACACATTATACAAGCAATGTTGATGCCATGTTACGAATGTTTACCAGGCATGGTGTACCGGCCAGGCACTGGCCCAGGGTGTTCGCCGCGCTGGAAAGCACATACGTGCAGATAGATCTCTATCGCGCTGCGTATCGCCTCGGCTTCTTGCGGATCCGGCTCGATGACTGGACCTTTATGCTCCCCTTGCGCACGCAGAATAGCATCCACCTCAGGCCGATAACGGTTAAGCAAGCACTCTAGATTGATTCTGATACGATGTATTTCCAGCTCAAACGCCTGTCGCTGGTCCGTGCGCTTAAGGATATCCAGTGGATTGTTGGCCGCGTCGATTAAATCTTCCAACGTGGTAAGCACCAACTTTTCGGCACTGGTTAAATGGGGAATGATGGAATAAATAAGTTCATTTAATGTGATGGATGTTCCATGGTGGTGCATAGGTAACTCAGCGTCTTTTGAGGGGAGCAATACCGATAAATCGGCCCTGCTCGGAAAAACTTAATCGATAGATACCGCGCACGCCATCACGACCCACCACCCGTCGAATGGCCTCGGCGGGAAAGATTACCCAACGTCCATCCACACTACGTGTGCGTACGTTAGCAATCCGCCCTTCGTAATGCGCAAGACACTCGTCATAGTTAAGGTTAATGATTACATCTATAGTTAGCATAGCGACGCGCTGTGGTAATTTAATAAAGTCATGGTGTTAGGGCTGATTAACGATTCCGGATGAGACAAAACGCGCAACGCCGCCTTGCACACTAAGCATTACTCGCTAATACTGAATACTATCTTAACTCCTCCTTTTTCGGTAATGACCTATGACCGTTTCTTCCGTGAGTTCTGTTTCTACTTCTGCATGGGCGCAGCCAGTTTCCAGCATCACCTCGCCACGCGTGGAGCAAGCAAGAAATGATAGCGAGCGTGAAGAACAAACGGCGACGTCCGATAAACTCGACAATACCCCCAATGACGAGAGCAGCAGCGACGCAGCAGGCCCCAAACGGGCCGATGGCACCCCGATGGCGGCCGAAGAAATTCAATATGTAGAACAACTGAAACAGACCGATCGCGAAGTTCGCCAGCACGAAATGGCGCATCAGGTAACGGGGGGCGCCTATACCGGCGGCGCCAGCTATGAGTATGAAGTAGGTCCCGATGGCAAGCGTTATGCCGTAGCAGGCGAGGTGCCTATCGATTACGGTCCGGTGCCCGGTGACCCCCAAGCCACTATCGAGAAGATGCAAACCGTCATCGCGGCGGCAATGGCCCCGGCGGACCCCTCCCCCAAAGATTACCAGGTAGCTGCTCAAGCACGTCAGTATCTACTGGAAGCCAAGTTAGAGGCCGCCATGCTGCGTAGTGAAATGGAACAGGCTCGCAACGCAGGAACTGAAACAACGCCGCCCACGCAAGAGCAGGCAGCTTAACAAGCCGA
Source organism: Vreelandella sulfidaeris (assembly GCF_042429665.1). Classification (GTDB taxonomy): domain Bacteria; phylum Pseudomonadota; class Gammaproteobacteria; order Pseudomonadales; family Halomonadaceae; genus Vreelandella. The sequence continues at coordinate 85,681 of NZ_JBHMAC010000016.1, forward strand.
TAGAGCCAGCGAGTTCCACTCTTCACGAGCAGGCCACTTCGCCAACCAGGTCGGCAGCGCGTCAGCGGGCATTGGACGCGCGATACCGTAACCCTGCGCCAACTCACATCCCAACGCCATTAGGGCTTTTGCATGCTCCAAGGTTTCCACGCCTTCGGCCAGCATCGGCCGCTTGAAGCGGTTCGCCATGTAAATAACGCTTTCCACAATCGCCATATCGTCTTGATCAATGAGTATATCGCGGACGAAACTCTGATCGATCTTGATCAGACTGACCGGTAGCTGGCGCAGATGAGTTAATGACGAAAACCCCGTACCAAAATCATCAATGGCGAAGCTCACTCCCAGCGCCTGACAGTGGCACATCGTTTTCAGCGCGGCCTGCACATCATGCATGGCCGCGCTCTCCAGCACTTCGAGCTTTAACATGGCCGGTGGCACCTGCGGATGGCGCGCCAATAGTTCACCTAACCGCTGACTAAAATTACTCATCAGCAAATGCGTGGGACTAATATTGACGTTAACCGGCAGTGTGATGCCTTGGGAGTGCCAGTTAGCCAACTGACGGAGCGCCTGTTCAATCACCCACTCACCAAGATCTACTTCCAGCGTGGTGGTATCGATAATGGGTAAAAACTGACCAGGTGCCAGCAGGCCTTCGTCAGGATGCTGCCAGCGAACCAATGCCTCTAACCCCACCACCTTGCCACTGCGCATATCGACCTGAGGTTGGTAGTGCAAGCACAGCTCGTTGTGATTGATTGCATCCATAAAGCGCTGACGCTGCTCAAGGCGCACCTGCAACAAGCGGTCATGGTGCGGATCAAACAAATGATAGGTATCGCGTCCACGCTGCTTGGCACGATACATTGCCTGATTAGCATGACGCAGCAGCACATCGCCCTGGACAGGATCATTGGGATAATGCGTCACGCCAAGGCTAGCCGTGAGCTGAATACTCTGTCCTTCTACTATCAGTGGCTGACGAATAGAGGCTAACAACTTCTCGTAAAACGCTTCGTCGACCCCATGATGCAGCAAGAGCACAAACTCATCGCCCCCCACCCTCGCCAGCACATCATCACCAAAGAGAAGATGGCTTATGCGCTGCGCAAAGGTGGACAGCAATGCATCGCCGGCCGCCGTGCCCAACCGGTCATTAATCGCTTTGAAGAAATCAATGTCCAGCGAGCATACCGCCAGGGGCAGTTGTTTGGTGTCTGCGTGCTGCATTGATTCTTGAATTAACTGCGTCAGCAGATGCAGGTTCGGCAGCCCGGTCAGCGAATCAAAATAGACTTCTCGATTGAGATGTCGAGCATGCGCAGGAATAACCGATAAGTCAGCAAGCACAATCACATGGTGATTAATATCGCCTTTCTCATTACGAATGCGATTAGTGGACATCATCCCAGGATAAAACTGGCCATCGTGGCTGCGATATGACACCTGACTTTTACTGCGATCACGTAGTTGCAGCTCTTCGCGCATCAATCGCGTCGTACGGCTGTCATCCAACGGTAAAATACTGAACGCTTCCGGCGTTTTGCCCTGCACATCCGCCTGCGACATACCGGTTAATTCACAAAAAGCGGGATTCACCGCCACGACTCGATTTTCATGATCGGTAATAATGATCGCTTCGTTGGCACAGCAAAATACTGAGTTTACGTAAGACCCATTAACGTCTAAAGCTGCCGTTGGCATCGCGCCCGAACGCAGAGTAGCGGCTGCCAGGCTAGCATGAGACAAAGACTGCTCCTTCGCTACATTCAAGGATTCACGCATACGTCTTTGCTCTCCTTATCGTTATTGTGAATCCGACACACTCGTCATTTTCATTAAAGTGCCGGTATCGGTCGGCATGATGCCCACTGCTCGTTTTACTCCTCTGCTCAGCGCGGCAAGTGGGCATTTTAACACCAGCTTACAGAAAAAGTACGTTATGCTTAGGTACGTTACGCTGCATAATAATCTATCGGCCAAAGACACGATTAGTTAAGGGCTATCGTCCTCATCGTGGGCATGCTACGTCAATGAGAGGGCGGCATAATGGTCGCCCGGTGACGTGCTACGCACCTGGTAGCGGCTCATTTTACTCGTCATGTCATCGGCTTGATCATCCAGTGAACGGCTCGCCGAGGCGATTTCCTCTACCAGGGAAGCGTTTTGCTGAGTGACGTCTTCCAACTGGGCCAATGCCTTATTAATTTGTTCGATGCCCGCCGACTGCTCATGCGTGGCGGAGGCCATATTTTCCATCAAACTAGCCACTTGGCCTATACGCTTGACGATCTGCTCCAACGTCTCATTGGTTGAGGTAACCAGCCGTTCTCCTTCGGCAATTTTGGTGGCGTTATCGGTAATCAAATGGCGTATCTGGCTGGCTTCCTGTGCGCTGCGGCTGGCCAGTTTGCGTACCTCATCAGCCACCACCGCAAACCCACGCCCATGCTCTCCTGCCCTGGCCGCCTCTACCGAGGCATTGAGCGCCAGCAGATTGGTTTGAAAGGCGATATTGTCAATCGTCGTGACTATGCTGGTCACTTGCTCATTGGCTTGCAGAATAAGCTGCATAGCTTGTTGGGCTTGAGCACTCACCTCCGTCGCCTCGTTGGCTTGATGGGCCATATCCACCGTCGTTTGCTGGGCAAGCTGCGCATTGTCCGCGTTCTGTCGAACCGTGGCGGTCATTTCCTCCATGCTCGAGGCGGTTTGAACCAACGAGGCAGACTGCTCTTCAGTGCGCTGAGCAAGATCTTGATTGCCCTGAGCCATCTGGTTGCTGGCCACCGCTACCGACTGCGCATTTTGTTGGATATCGGCAACCAGCGTCTCGGTCACTTCCAATGAGTCATTGAATGCCTGGTAAAGCTTTGAGAGCTCATCACTGCCCGGCACAGCCAACCGCTGGGTCAAGTCATTGCCACGCGACGCAATGCGGTTAAGCGCTTGATTAAGCGGTGTCGTAATCGCCCGCACCATCAGCACAGCCGCAATAATGGCCAACACACTAGCCGCTAGGGCTATCGTCACATATTGCCAAAGCGAGCGTTGTGCGGCTTCTTGTAGCGCTATGGTGCTCGCCACCACCGAACCGGCCACGGAATCCTCTAGCGCCTTGAGCCGAGCAATTTTAACCGTTTGCCACTCAAACCACTCTTCTGGATCCACGTTATAGCCGCCTTGGCTGGCTTGGCTGATGACCAGTTCACGCCGGGCCAAAAGTCGCTCGATCTCTGCCCCGCTCATCGCTTGCTCGAGCTGTTGCCGACCTGCATTTTCGGCCAGTACGCGAAATCCATCCAAATAGGCCTGTTCCTCGCCCAAAAGCGATAAGAAACGTCTTAATGTTGCCGGGGTAATACTGTCGGCGGCAAACGTACTGGCCAGCAGCGCACGCTCAATACCCGCTAAATCCTTGGCTTCAAGCAACAGATAATAAGCACTTAACTCGCGGGCAATGTCACCTTCACTGGAAAGGTGCCCCAGGGCACCGACAAATGTCATTAGTTGGCTGTTGATGCCGGTGTAGTGGCTCAGCGCATCGCCCATTGAGATATCAAGATTATCAACGCGCGAACGCACCGTTACCTGGCGCTGCCACTGGGCATCGAGCTCATTAAGCTGCTGCTGTAGCGTGGGGGAAAGTAGCGTTTGATCGAGGGCGTTGCGCTGGGTATTAAACGCCTCGGCGGCGGCATCGGTACTGGGGCGCTGCTGGCGCAGACGATTACCAAACGTTGTCCCTTCGCTTCCCAGGAATCCTGCGGTCATGCCCCGCTCTAGCTGCAATTGGTGGATGGCATCGCCCGCTCGCTGCGCAAGCTTTGTTAATTCGTGGAGGCGGTCATACTCCTTCAGTGCCGCACTTCGCTCAATCATGCCATTAACGGCAAACCAGGATAAGGCAAGCAGTGGCAGCAGCAGTACGCACACAAACTTGAACCGCATCGGCATACGGTTAACTATATTTTTCATTGTTCAACCTTTCAGGGGGAATATTAGAGCGTCAAGCAGCGCATTCACATAGTCGTAGTCATTTACTCTGTGATGCTTAGGCGGCACTAATGCTGCTTTTCATCTAACTTAATTTACGAAGTTTCAAGCAACCCTAAAAGGTCAAACAAGCGCCGTATTGGGTGCTAATAACGGTATTTATTGACCCAGATTAACTAAACAATGGATCAGCAAATGCTCATCTTTTAGCATTAGCCACTAAGGGGCAGGGCTGGCAGCGCCCAAGAAGCGCGTTTGCCAATAAGCGACTTCTAACGGCACGCTCACCACGGCGCGGCCATTGCCGGGCGCATGGATCATTTGGCCATCGCCACGATAGATACCGACATGGGTCGCCTTGCGGCGATCACCAAAAAACAACAGGTCACCGGGGCGCGGAGCATCGACGCGAGGTAAAGCGCGGTACTGATCATCTGCCGTACGTGGAACGCGAATACCCGCTGCACGGTAGGTCATCTCGACTAAGCCGGAGCAATCCAGCCCGTCGGGGGTATTGCCGCCAAAGCGATACGGCGTGCCAATAGCCTGCTGCGCATGAGAGAGTATCAACGCGCGCTGCATAGAGATGCCTGCCCGATCCGGTGGCGCCTCAATGGGAGTAAGGTCACGGCTGGCACAGCCCGCCAGCACCATCATCAACACGCCGGGAAGCCACCACTTACCGGATAAGATATCTCCCCAGGAAAAAGCCAGCCGACGCACTAAAGACATGGGTAGGTCTCCGCTACACTTAGGTGTCTGCATCATGACGTAAAGCGTGCACTACGGCCAATGCTGATGACCGGCCACTCCTGGTTACCGACCAATCCACTCGACGAAACTGGTTTCGCCCAGGGCATGCCGCTCATGCCGAACACGGCTCATTGCTGCATACGGTAAATCCATCACCAGCACGCGTGAAAGCGGCTGCTCCATCACCTGCCGCAGCAAGCCATTACAGACAAACAGATGCGCAACGACCAGTATATGTTGACCGGGTGGGTTACTTAGCAGTTGCCGCCACACCTCGGTAAGCCGTGCATCAAAGGCTTGCATGGTTTCCCCCCCGGGAGGCGACACACTGGCAGGATCGTGCCAAAACGCACTCATCCTTTCAGTGCCCTCTTGAGCAAATACCTGGGCATGGGTTTTGCCCTCCCATTGGCCCAAATGCAGTTCGGCAAGATCGTCCTCTACCTGGACAGGCACATCAAACTCCTCGCCTATCCAGAGCGCAAATTCCCGGCAGCGCATCAACGGTGATGTGACCACAGCATCATAGGGCAGCAGCCCTTCCACCGTATGCTGAAGAACCGCATCGGTCGCCTGCTGCCAACCCTTTTCGCTTAGCGTATGATCGGTGGAGCCGCGCAGCATACGTCCACCTATGGGTTCACCGTGGCGCAGTAAATCGATGGTAGTGGCTTTTGCGTCGGGAAAACGCATAACGATAACCTCGCCAGTTTAGGCTGTATGCCGGGTTAAATGATCGCGTGACGGACGCGCGCTGAAATCCATTCCGACACCAGCACAGTAGCGAAAATCATTAAGAAAATGACGCTGACTTGATTCCAGGCCAGGAGATTGATGGAGGCATTTAACTGCAGCCCAATACCGCCTGCACCCACAAGCCCCAGCACCGTCGATTCGCGAATATTGATGTCCCACCGGTAGACACTAATTCCCGCAAACGCAGGCATTACCTGTGGCAGCACACCATAGCTCATCACCTGCAGTCGGCTTGCCCCGGTCGCGCTAATCGCCTCTACCGGCGTTGGATGGATCTCTTCAATCGCCTCGTAGAGTAGCTTGCCCACAAACCCGATGGAGCGCAGGGCAATAGCGATAATTCCCGCCAGCACCCCAGGGCCGAGAATAGTGACCAGCAGCATCGCCCATATTAACGAGTTAATCGAACGCGAAGAGACGATGACCACCAGTGCGGCACTGCGCACCAAGGGATGCGGCGTGGTATTTCGGGCGGCTAGGAAAGCCACCGGAAACGCCATGATAATGCCTAATGCGGTGCCTAAGGTGGCAATATTCAGGGTGTCCCACATGGGCTTCCACAGCACATTGGCATACTCCCACTTGGGCGGCGTCATGCGACTGATCAGATCCGCCCCCTGGCGCCCGGCATCGTCAACAAACACCCACATGGTGTTATCAGAGATTACCTTCCAGCAGATCAAAAATAGACTGACACCCGCAAGCCAAGCAACGTACTGAAGCCATTGAGCACGCGTGGTGCGCCGTCGCCATGCTGGCTGTCCCTGCGCTGTGAATGAAACAGGCATTAAGTTTCTCCAGAAGAGGCTGGTTCAGGAATTACTGGGTCCAACGACGGACATGACTAGAGCTATATTCACAGAGCAGTACAATCGCGATGATAATCAGCAAAATGGCCGCGGAGGTGTCGTACTCGTAGCGGCTAAGCGAGGTGTTCAGCGTGGCGCCAATACCGCCCGCCCCGACGATCCCAATCACCGATGATTCACGAAAATTGATATCCAGACGGTACATGGATAGCCCGATCAAACGCGGCATAACCTGTGGCTGCACGGCGTGATTCATGGTCTGCCACCAGTTGGCGCCCGTTGCGCGCACCGCTTCCACCTGACGCCAGTCAAGGTCTTCAATATCCTCCGCCAGCAGCTTGGCCATAAAACCGATCGTGGCAAACGCCAGGGTAAGCATGCCCGCGAATGGCCCAAAGCCGAACATCACCACAAACAAGATGGCGATGATGATTTCCTGAAAGGTTCGCGACACCGCAATAATGGCCCGGCAAACGACATAAATGGGCAGGGGGGCAATATTGCGTGCCGCTCCCAAGCCTACCGGTATCGCCAGCAATATCCCCAATACCGTCGAGGTCAGGGTCATGGTCAAACTTTCCAGCAGGCCCGCTACGATGTCGTCGTAGCGGCTCACAAAGTCGGGCTGGGTAAAGGCACTTAAAAAATTAACCGCCCGCCCCGCCCCTTCGGCTACCCGCGTCCAGTTAACCTCTACCGACCCCAGCGCCAGCACTAAATACACCAGCGCACCCACCGCGAGCCCCCAGCGCAAACGAGGATTCTGAATCAACGGCAAACGTCGCCATTGCCCTTGCCGTGCCGCGTGCTGGCGTGCCTGCACGTGAGTTAGCGACGCTTCAGCCTGTTCACTCATGGCGCTCCTCCCGCCGCTAACCCCGGCACAGCACGTTCAAAGCGGGGCTTGGCATCGGCCTCATCAGAAGCCTCCTCATCCACCGGCTCGGGGGTAGTATCCCAATCCTCTTCGCCATAAATAGTGGTGAGAATATCGCTGCTAAGCTCGTCAGGATGGCCGTCAAAGACGATCTCACCCGCTCGCAAGCCGACAATGCGATCAGCAAACTGCTTGGCCAGCGCTACATCGTGAATATTGATAATGGCCGCCAGGTCACGCTCAGCGCACAGCTCTCTTATCAAACGCATGATTTGGCGAGAGGTCTTCGGGTCGAGACTAGCGGTCGGTTCGTCCACCAGCAGTAACTTGGGGCTTTGCAATAGAGCACGTGCAATCCCGACACGCTGACGTTGCCCGCCAGACAACGCATCGGCGCGCTTATCGATAGCATGAGGAAGCCCGACGCGCTCAAGCAACCGAAACGCTTCGATAACCGCCGCCTGCGGATAACGACGTAAAAAGCTTCGCCAAAATCCCACATAGCCCAGCTGGCCGGAGAGAACGTTCTCCATCACGGTCAACCGATCAATCAGCGCGTACTCCTGAAAAATCATGCCCATCGCGCGGCGGGCGTGACGCAGCTTATGTCCCGAGAGCTTAGTCAGCTCTACATCATCCAGCCGAATGCTGCCTTGGGTCGGTTCAACCAGCCGGTTCACACAGCGAATCAGCGTGCTTTTACCGGCACCGGAAGGCCCAATAAGTGCCATGACCTGCCCTTTGGGCAGCATGAGGTCAATATCCGTTAGCGCCCGGTCCCCTGTGGGGTAACGTTTACCGACGCCGGTTAGTGTCAACATGGCAGTGCCTCGTTTACATAGCGGTTCGGCCAGAAGGTTGCCCTCCTGGCCGATGGTAGTCATCACTTGCGGTAGATTAATCGCAGTCGTAGGTCACGCCGTTGGCATCGGCGATAGTGCGGATAACTGCCCAGTTATCCTGATAGGTAATCGGAATAAACTGCGCTTCACCCGAATTGGCGAATTCCGCCTCTAAAGGCGTGCCTTCCCAATCGTAGCTGAAGAAAGCATCCTGAATTTTCTCAGCAAGTTCAGGGTTAAGGTTATGCGCCAAACCATACGCCGTGGTGGGGAAGGTTTCAGAGGTGTAGATAACCTCGTAATCACCTTCGTTAACCACACCCCGCGACAACATCCGCTTGGCCACGGAATTGGCAATGGCCGCTGCGTCGTAATCTTTATTAACCACGCCTAAAATGGAGTTGTCGTGAGAACCGGAAAAAGCGGTTTCAAAATCTTCACCGGCTTCCATTCCGTACTCAGAGCGCAGCAATGCCGAAGGCGCGCGGAAGCCGGAGTTTGACGTCTCGGACGTAAACGCTAGTTGCTTGCCCTGCAGGTCTTCTACCGACTCGATACCACTGTCCGGATAAGTGATGATTTCCATCTCGTAACCAAAGCTGCCATCGTCGGCCGCCATCATGGCAAAAGGACGGAACCCGCCGCAGTTAACCGCGACCGGCACACCACCGGTATTAAAGCCGGCTACATGCAAACGACCGGCGCGCAGCGCTTCTTGCTGGGCGGCATTAGACTGCACGGGGAAGAATTGAACCTTTTTGCCAGTGGCGTCGCTTAAGTGATCCAGAAAGTCAGACCATACCTCAGCGTAAACGGCAGGATCTTCTACCGGCGTGTAGGCAAAGATGAGCGTATCAGGATCGACCCACTGAGACTCGTCACTCGGGGCATCTGCCACCATATCGTCATTGTTATCACTATAGCGCGATGAAAGATCTGCCGAGGCATTCACCGCCACCAAGGCGAAGGCACTGGCAACGGCGGCGCTAATCAACGTGCGAGAAAGAGATAAAGACTGCATGGGACACCCAAGAAGTTATTAAAAGATAACAACAATCCTGACCTTGTCCGATGACAGCTATGAGTCACTAACATGACGGTTTGATGGCAGCTTTAAACTATTCTAATTTAGCGATGACTTTCAGGGCCCACGCAACAACCCCGGCGCTCAACAAATAAGCTATTGCCGGGGATTTTTTTGGCTTGATGTTTTAAATCAGACAGTTGAGAAGAAATATCCAGTGCCCGGCAGTGTTGCGTATCGGTAATCGGTTTTACGGCGATAGAGACGCTCACAAAAGGGAAAAAAGACACATCGCCTTGGCGATTTTCAATGTGGATACCGCTTTGCTGGCGGTCGCGCTCCTCATAAAAACCAGGCGCCATCAGTTCGAAAGAGCGCAAAATTTGCTGGCAAACGCCTTCCCAATGAGCGAGCGGCAACAGCATCATGAAATCATCGCCACCGATATGACCAATAAACCCACCGGCACTTTCAGCTTGTGCCTGCAGCAAGCGTGACAGAGAAATAATCACATGGTCGCCGCGGGCATAGCCGTAAGCATCGTTAAAGGCTTTAAAATTATCCAGGTCAATATAGGCCGCTGCAAACCCCACCTCGGCAGCTAAATAGTCAGTCAAGGTTTCGTTAATCAAGATATTGCCTGGCAGGCCGGTCAGTGGGTTGGCATGGCGCGCTTGACGCACCTGAATCGCGGTAATTTCACGCAGCAGATCAACGATATTCCCCATGCCCAGGTAGTCTCCCTCGGCAGTCACGATGACAAAGTCCTCTTGTTCGATATCCCGGCTGTCGGTCAGCTGCTGGCTCAATGTCTCTAGTGGCGTGTCCGCGTCGGCCATCAACATACGGGTATCGGTCACGTCCAGCACGCAGCGCTTGGCATAAAGTGCATGGCTATAAGGGTTGGCAAACAGGGTCAAAAACGCACTGCGGCGTACCACCCCTAACGGTTTTACATTATCCACCACCGCGACACAGTGCAAATGCGGGTGTTGGCGAAACCGTTCCAAGACAAACGGCACCGAGCAATCGGATGCGACGGCGTCGATGGTGCGTACGATTGAGCGCGCGGTACGTCCGGCAGAACATTTTAATTGGGACGCCGCTGGCAGCACCATATCGAGCTGTAAAGGTGGCTGCTGGCTAGGCCGGGAAAAATAGAAGCCTTGTAGCAGCGCAAGTCCGCGATCAAGCTCCCATAAACAGAGATGTTCAGCGGCCGTTTCAACACCCTCGGCAATCAGCTGGCAGTCCAGGCTGCGTGCCACATCAAGTATCGAGCGCAGGAATTCTCGTTTTGCGGGCTCTTGGTCAATACCGGAGATAAAGTGTCGATCCAGCTTGACGAAATCAGGCCGTAGCTCTGACCAGTGGCGCAGGCTTGAATGCCCCGCCCCCAGGTCGTCAAGGGCAACTTGAAAGCCCATATCGCGATAGTGGGCGACCGCCTGACGCATTAATTCGTAGTCATGGATGGGGACATGCTCAGTAAGCTCAATCACCACCCGTTCTGGAGGCAGCCCACTGTCGCGAATAAAGCCTAGCGTCAAGCCTTCACGAAAATCGCGTTCTACAATGGTTAACGGCATGACATTCAGAAACAGCAGGCCGGGCAATTCAAGCTCAGCAAAGCGTTGAATCGCCATCCGACGACAGAGTATATCGAGTTCTACCAACAAGCCCGCTTGGGTGGCCACATCAAATAGCCGTAGCGGTGAATGCAGTGGCGATGTTTTAGGTCCACGAATAAGCGCCTCGTAGCCATAAATTGCCTTTTGGTTGGCATCCACAATAGGCTGAAACAACACATGCAGGTCTTCTCCCGCAATGATTTGGTTAAGCCACTGCGCTTCTTGTGCAGTCATTTTCCTGCTGCCTTATTTATGCGGACCCACCCTGCAGCCCTAAAAATGGCGATTATCCTGGTGACATACAGCCTTCCTTGGATGCTATTGCTAAGCTGCAAGTCTGCGTCATTTTCGTGACGCTATCATGACATCCTGCACATAAGCAGACGTTAATACTCCGCGTTTCAACAGCAGGAAAGTGATAGACAGCGGCGGCTTACAGCCCAAAAGGGTAGGCATCTGGAACACCGCGAAGCGTTTTGCTGTTCAGCGGCGTCACAGCACGGGTTTGGTCAATCCACACGTATTCATCAAACTGATCCGCCAAGCGCGCATTAAAATAGTGGCTGGCCCGCTCGGTGTCGGGGCGGTAAATCACGCCGATGGCCCGCTCAAGATAGGTCTCATGCATCCGTCGATCCAGCTCCGGCGAGGCCGGATGACGTAACGGCAGCATAGCGGCGGGAATTCCCGCCTCGTGGAAGATCCGCTCCCAGCTATCGCGCAGCGAGGGCCTGACCCGTTTGACCTCCATCGGCTCGTCCCAATTCGTGGCGGCGGCGACCGTGCCACTATGGGTACCAAACCCAATCAAGTAGGCATCATCGCCGTAGGCCTCACGACACAGCTGACCCACATTATGCTGACCACGCGCACTCATATCGGTGGCGCTGGCATCGCCGATATGTGAGTTGTGTTCCCAGATCACTGCCTTGGTGTCATGGCCACCGTGGGAAAGCAGGCTATCAAGGGTGTCGAACATGTGCTGATCACGCAGGTTCCAGGAATCGCTGTATCCGCTATACATACTGCGATAGTAACGCTCGGCATTGGCGATAAGTCTCGCGTTGTGAACGGCGTCCATAAAGCGCTCACCATCCTGCTGGGCATACTCCATCCGCTTATTGATCAATGCCACCAGAGTCGCCACCACCTCATCCTCGCACTCGCGATAGCGCCCGGCAGCCGCCGCACGACCGTAGGTAGCCGGGTCGGATTGCCAGGGAGTCAGACAGCCATAGCGCTCCCGCGCTGTCGCTGCTGCCTGAGGATCTACCTCATCAAGGTAATCAAGCACAGCCGCAATCGACGTAAACAAGCTATAGAGATCCAGCCCATGGAAAGCCACCCGCTTGTCGGGGTCACTGATATTCGCGTTATGCTCACGCAGCCAGTCAACAAAGCTGCGCACTTCTTCATTTCGCCACATCCAGGTGGGGAAACGGGAAAAGGCTGTCCACTCCGCGGGCGGCGTTTGCAAGTGACGCACATAGTGATCGATTCGGCTGGCATCAGGCCAGTCGGCTTCCACCGCGACAAAGTCAAAGCCCTTCTTCTCAATCAGCGCTCGGGTAATACGGGCACGAAACCGGTAGAACTCAGACGTGCCATGGGACGCTTCGCCGATAAGCACCACGCGTGAATCGCCGATACGTTCCAGAAGACGATCAATATTGCCCTCATCAATATCATCGATGGGATCGGCCGCTTCGGCTATCAACTCGCTGGTACTCATTGAACTCGCCGCGCGAGGAGACTGGTTGGCGGTTGCTCTGGGAACCGGGGCACGCGTATTGGCATCATTGCCACGGCGATCTTCCCAGCCAGCATCCCCCACCAGGGGCACAAAGCGCACGTCGGTGAGGTGCTCTTCACGAAACGCGTGCTCCGACACACGGGTGACGCGGATCAACGCTTGCTCGGTTTGGCTAGGCCCAATGGGAATGACCAACCGTCCGCCAACCGCTAACTGCTGCTTGAGCGATGTCGGCACGTCAGGCCCACCGGCGGCCACAACGATAGCATCATAGGGCGCCTGGGCAGACCAGCCCAGCGTACCATCGGTATGCACGACCTCGACATTATCGTAGCCAAGCGAGCCAAGTACTTCATGAGCGCTGTCGACGAGGGTTTCGTAACGCTCAAGGGAGACCACGTGATCGCCGATTTCGCCCAACACCGCGGCGGCGTAGCCTGACCCGGTGCCTACTTCCAGCAGGTTCCCTCCCCCAGTGAGCTGCAGCGCGTCAACCATGTACGCCACGATGTAAGGTTGGGAAATCGTCTGCTGCTCGTTAATCGGCAGGGGTGAATCCTCATAGGCGAATTCACGCAGGGAGGCAGGAAGAAATGCTTCCCGTGGCACCTTGCCCATGGCATCGAGCACTACCGATGAGGTAATGCCGCGCTGGGCGATGTGACGCGTTACCATTGCCTGGCGACGCTGTGCATAGACTTGCTGATCGCGTTCCGTTGCCATCGCGCTGTCCTCTTGTCCGACATTGCTGGAAAACAAGATGCGTTAAACCTTGAGGTACTAAACCTGAATGTGGCAAACCTGAATTAGCGTTAGTCCTATATTAGCCAAGCCCTTGTGTTAGCCAAGCCAGTTAGCCTCGCTACTAGCGTAGTACACCCTATGTCGTTGCGAGGAGCGCAGCGACGCGGCAATCTCCACCTAACGCGGAGGCAGGTTGACTGGCGGCGGAAAGACCACCTCATCACCACGGTTGGCATCTAGCTGACGAATATCGGTGGGCCGACCCTGCTCATCAAGGCTGATCAGCCCGATGCCGCTGCCATTCCAAAGCCGCTCACCGGCGCTGGCTTTATCAGGGTCGCGGGGGTAAATGCTGAGTTTGCGCCGCTTAGTCAACCAGTTGAGCGGCGATAGCGGGGCATATAGCCACCGGTTCAGGCGATCAAAGAGATTAAGCAACTGCTCGGGAAAGGAGTTCTTAATCCCACTTGAGGTCACTTGCCATAGCTGCGGCGCCTGGTGTTTGCGACGCACCACAATATCGTAAGCAAATGAATAATGGACATCGCCCGATAAAATAACGAAGTTACCCGGCGTTTTGGAGTGCCGCCAGATTTGCAGCAGCGTATTTGCCGCTCCTGGGTGGGCCATCCAGTTTTCGGCATCCACCATCAGCGGCTTTCCGAAGAGGGTGAACAGCTTTTGAATCGTTTCAATCAACTTGACCCCAAACATCGGCGCGGGCGAGATGATCACCGCACTTTTGGCCCCCAGTAACGCCTGCTGCATCTCCATTAACGCCTCCCAGTCCATAAGGCCTGAAGGTCGTTGCGGACGGCGCTCACTGCGCCAACGGCGGGTACGGGTATCCAGCACGATCAAACAGGGCGTGCCTGGCACCTGAAATTGCCAGCCCTGAAATCGCAGCAGTCGCTCAATCAACGCATCCTGCGCTTCACACTGAAGCGGCTGTTCGCCCTCGCCTAGCAGCGTCTCGGCCTGTTGCACCAACCCGTTCATTTTACTCGGCTCGTTACCCCACGCCTGACAGAGTAAATACGCCACCAACGCGTTACCGATAATACGTTTCGAGAAGGGGTAGCCATAAGCGGCACGCTCCCAATCGGCCGTCAGGTTCCAGTCATCGGTCACATCATGATCATCGAAGATCATCAGGCTGGGAAGGTGGGCCATTAATCGCGCACATTGCGGCAAACCGGCCACAAAAGCGTCTATCACCGTCTTCTCTTGGCGATAAATATCAGCGTCATGTTCATTTAAGGCGGGCGCGTCGAACGTGATCACTTGCCAGGGCACCGGCGACCACACCAAGCAGTACATGGCGAGCATTTCAGCGAGCGTGATTAAATGATTGTGCGCATTGTCTGAGGTAAACACCGGTTTCTTAACGCCGCCGAAAAAGCGTTCACGCAGTGCTGCATTGCTGGTGACATCCGGCAGTAACTCACCTCGGCGATAGTAGCTATCTGGCGATTGATAAAGCGCTTGACTGTCATCCTCGGTGGCGCCTTCCAGCCACTCATCCACCAGCCCCAACTGGTCGATGAACGCATGTATCGCGCGCAACATGGGGCCTGCCACATCGTCAACGTAAACTTGATCACCGGTCATCATTAACCATGCTGGCCATTCGGTGGGGGCGGATTGCTGTTTAGCGAGCCAGTGATCGGCTCGCACCAGACCATCGGCACCATCGTGATGTGGTTTGCGGCAAGACCCATGCATGAGGCGGTGATGACGTGAGGCAATCACAAAAGCAGGATAGTCGGCATCGTCATAACACAGCCATGGCGCCCACTCAGGAAGCGAGCACCACTGCCCCGGGGCGGTTTCTACCTGCAGGTCATACTCGATACGCTCGTCATAGGGCAACGGTGTATCCAGCGCCACATCAATGAGACAGATAAAGGCCCGCTCACCAATCGCTATGCGCTGCTGATAAGGCGCTAGCTCAATTGACCTGGCCTCCTGCTGCCCGGGGCACAACACCAGTGTTAAATTCAGTGGCCGGGTGACAACCATCCACAGCGCCAGCCGCGCCGGGCTGATGCGTCTTAATAGTGGGCCGACTAAAACATCGGGCAGCGTATCAGTACGATTCATCCAATCCGGTCTCCGTTATCCACGCGCTACGACGGGCAGCTCTATCGTCACCTCCAACCCACCAGCGCTGGCGCGGGCAAGATGCATATGACCGCTATACAGAGCCACTAGATCGGTGACGATAGCCAGTCCCAAACCGCTGCCCGAACGCTGTTCGTCCAACCGTTTACCACGCTGTACTGCCTGCTGGCACTCCACCGCCGACATACCGGGACCATTGTCACTGACGGTTAAGCGTAACCGCTGCTCATCCACCGTGACGCTAAGCTGCACTTCACTGCGTGCCCAGCGCAGCGCGTTATCCATGATATTACCCATCAACTCCTGGAGATCCTGATCATCCATATGCACCTTCACCTCACGCGACCAGGCTTGGTGTAGCGCAATACCGCGGCGCTGAGCAAGCCTGTCCAGCCCATTAAGCAAGGGCGCCAAGGTGGCATGCAAATCGATCGGTGCAAAGCGGACGCCTTCACCTACCGCCGAGGCACGGGCCAAATGATGGCGTACCGCGCTATCCATGCGAGCCAACTCAACTTCCCAGGCGGCGCGGTTTGTCTCCGGTAGCTGGCGCAGCTGCAGCCGCATCACGCTGAGCGGCGTTTTCAGCGCATGGGCAAGATTCCCCGCCGTATGGCGTCCCCGCTCAATCAAGCGCTGGTCCCGGGCCAGTACCGCGTTCATTGAGATAGCCAGTGTCGCCAATTCATTAGGCAGCTGAGTATCGAGCTGTTCAGCATTCCCTTGTTCGACGGCGCGCAGGTTAGCATGCATACGCCGTAATGGCGCTAACCCCCAGTGCACCTGCAACGCCAGTACGCCGAGCAGCACGAGGGCAAGCCCTAATAGCCCGCCCCACAGCAGCCGTTGAAACTCATTAATATCGTGAGTGAGCCCATCATCCTGAGCAGCCACACTGAGATGTAAAGGCATTTCTAACGGCGCCAGATAGATATCGCGCTCTACCACACGCAGCGACTGACCTCGCGGCCCCGTTAATGAGCGAGCACTTAGCTGTTCATTGTCGAGCACCGGAAGACGCTGATCCCACAGCGAGCGTGAGACCAGCGTATGCTGATTATTATCAGTTATTTGCCAGTACCAGCCCGAGTACACATGCTCAAAACGCGGGTCACCTAGCGCCCGGTCGTGGACAAGCTGCTGCGCCAGGGCGTCATAAGCAACGCTGGCCGTCATAACGTTAAGCGTGGCGGTCAAGCGGTCATCAAAGGCCTGAGTCGCCAGCACTCGATAGTGGTGGGACAGAAGTGTACCGGCCACGGGTAGCGCCAGCCCAACGATCACTAACACCGCCAGCAGTAGCCGCAGGCTGATGGAGCGCATCGCCCAGCGCCTGAGCCATTGGTGACGCCAAGCCGTATGAGGTGGACTCATTCGGTCGCGGGCTCTTCTGCTAACAGACGATAACCCTGACCGCGCTGAGTGGCGATACGCCAACTGCCCAACTTGCGTCGCAAGCGGCTGACCTGAACATCAATCACGTTTGAATCAGGCTCGTGATCACGGTCATACACGTGCTCGGCAAGCTCGCTACGGCTCACGACTCGGGGGGCCGCGTGCATCAAATAGCCAAGCAGACGGGTTTCCTGGGCGGTTAAGCCTACCGGGCGGCCAGCCAGCGTGACGTGCTGGGTATGGGTATCTAAACTTAGCTCGCCCACTTTCAGTACCGGGTGGGCATGACCGTGGCTGCGACGTACCAGTGCTCTCAAGCGAAACAGCACTTCAGCAGACTCAAAGGGCTTGGTGACATAGTCATCCGCGCCGGCAGTAAACCCCGCCGCTTTGTCAGCCCAGCGTTCGCGTGCCGTCAGGATCAGTACCGGCAGGTCGATACCATCTTCCCGCCACGCGGCCAGCCAGCGAGTACCGTCACCATCGGGTAGGCCGACATCCAAGATCAACGTGTCGTAGGCTTCGGTACGCACCAGAAAATCGGCGTCCTGGCCACTGGCCGCGTGCTCGACCAGCCAGTCACCGTCGCGTAATGCTTGGCTCAGCTCACGCGCAAGCGCTTGGTCGTCCTCTACCAGCAAACACTTCATGGGCTCACTACTCTTTGCTTATGTGATCAGGCATATAGCTCTTTAGGCCGATATTTTTTAGGTCTATGTTTTTAGGTCTATGCGTTTTAGACCAATGTTTTTTAGACCAAGGTTTTTTTAGACTGATGTTTTATCGCCGCATAGCATCGATGCGGACGCCTTCGATAGACATTAACTGGCCGTTATGACCATCAAACTCAAATTCCACGACCTGCCCCTGAGGGCCAAGCAACTTGATTTCGTACTCCACATACCCGCCTTCACGCTCCACTTCAACTTCCAGCACTTCACCTATGTAGCGAGCTTCCAGCCAATCTAAAATGGTGTCGAGCGGCACGACCTCGCCACGGCTCACCTCGCCGTGAAGGGACTCCCAGGATTGATCACCGACCGCGCCTCCCGCCAGCAGTAGCGCAAGCGTAACGGCCGCGGCAGTCCGGCGCTGATATCGCAGACAGCCAGGCCTAAGCGTTGGTAGATAACGTAGTCGTTTACTCATGGTATCAGCATGCCAAAGACAACATGAACGTTAGATGAACAGCTTTGTCAGCTTATGGAAAATAGGCCGATGGTATAAATCCCTCGTGCATTCGCTGAATGCCATTAGCTATGTCAGTAACGACACCAATAACGGTGACATTAACGACGCCATGTATCTGCGTAAGCTGTCATAGAAAACGCTTTTTACCTTAAAGAAGGAACTTGAGATGAACACGATGAAAAAAATGCTGCTGATCCCGGCCTCTGCCCTGTTGCTTACCGCCGCTGCCGGAACAGCTCAAGCTGACACCTTACCGCTAGACCGTATTGATGACGTATTGACCCACGCCAACGACTACGGCTTCAGCCAGTATCAGGAAATTAGCATTGAAAGCCGCAACCGTGTGGAAGTGGAAGGCTGGCTGGACGAAGAGTGGCGCGCCGAAGTGGAATTCTCGCTTGAAAATGGTGAATCGCTGCAAGAGCAGCGTGAGCGCCAAATCACTGGCGCCTGGGGCATGAGCGAAGACGATATACGCCAAGCTTTAGACGTTGCCCGCCAGGAAGGAATGGTCGAATTTGAAGATATGGATATTGATCAGAGCGGCATCATCGATATCGAAGGCCGCGACGACAACGGCCACGAACTAGAAATCAGCGTTAGGCAAGGATCTTACGACGTTACCCAAATGGACCGCGATTGATGCTCAACTGAAGCAATGCTTAGCTGAAGCACTGTTTAACTGAAGTACTGTTTAACTGAAGCACGGTATGGGCTCCCAGCGGGAGCCCACTGCGTTTAGGCGAGCTTAATGGCAGTTCTGGCAGTTACCCCGCGCCATGATGGCCTCGACAATACGCTCTATACCCTGTCGATAGGCTGCCTGACGGTAAGTAATGCCTTCATCGGCAGCGCGGGCAAGTACCTTACTGGCCTCGTCACGCAACAGCGTGTCCAGCCGCTCATTCACCTGCTCTTCGCTCCATTTCTCGCCTGCGCGATTTTGCAGCCACTCAAAGTAGCTGACGATTACCCCGCCGGTATTGGCGAGTACATCCGGCAATACCGGTACGTCACGCTGAGCAAGCGCTTGATCTGCATCGCTGGTGACCGGTCCGTTGGCAATTTCCAAGATAGCGCCTGCCGCGACCTCGTTTACATTATCGGGATCAATTTGGTTTTCCAGCGCCGCCAATGCCAGTACATCCACCTCCAGTGCGAGCAGGTCGTCACCCGATATCGCCTTGCCTTCCTTGCTGGCGGTTACCTTGCCGCTGTTATCCTTGGCCTGCTTAACCCTGGCGATATCCAGGCCATCGGCGTTATAGCACCCACCGCTGGAGTCGGATACCGCCACGATGCGGTAACCGCGCTCGCTGGCCAAGTGGGCGAAATGATAGGCTGCGTTGCCAAACCCCTGCACCGCCACGGTGGTCTCTTCGGGTTTACGCCCGGCACGCTCGGCCCATAAATCGAGCACCTTGAGTGCGCCGCGCCCGGTGGCCGCTACGCGCCCTGGCGAACCGCCTAGCGACAGGGGTTTTCCGGTAATCGAGGCGGGCGATTGGGCACGTATGATGTGCTGGTACTCGTCGATCATCCACCCCATCACTCTGGCATCGGTATTGACATCAGGGGCGGGAATGTCGCGATCAGGCCCGATAATGTCCGCAATGGCGCGAATATAGCCGCGGGCTAAACGCTCACGCTCCAATGAAGAGAGTGCTTTGGCATCTACTTGAACGCCGCCCTTACCTCCACCATAAGGCAACCCCACCACCGCACACTTCACCGCCATCCAGAAGCTTAACGTGGTGACTTCGTGCTGGTTTACCTGGGGATGAAAGCGTACGCCGCCTTTGGCAGGCCCAAGGCTGGTATCGTACTGAACCCGCCACGCGGGGAAGGCTTTTAAGCTGCCATCGTCCATCCGCACAGGAATACTTACCTGCAGCGAGAGGCTGGGTTGCATTAGCCGTGCCTGGGCATCGGGGTGAACGTCGAGCGCTTGGAATACCTCTTCAAGCCGCGAGCGAGCATCCTCAAACAGCGCCGCCCCCACTTCTGGCGTTAACGCCTGCAGCGGCGTTTTCTTTCCTCGTTGTTGAGGCGCTGGATCCTTTTGCGTTTTTGCCTTCTGCTTGTTTGAGGCGCCCTTTTTGTCTTTAGCACTGCCCATTTAACACGCTCCTTTTGTTTGGCCAGATAGGACTTCACCGGTTAACGTTATAACGTGTTGTCAGCTTAGCAGTTCACAGCGCTTCTTGGCGTTCACCTGATCATCCTGTTGAGGAGAAGCCCTTGGCAAATGACGACATTGAGGAGGCGGTGAATGCTGACGCATTCGACACCCTGTTTCAGGATGACGCGGTACGCCGGGATTTAGCTTGGCTAGCCACCACACCTGACCTGGTAACGCTGCCGCCACCGATTCCCTGTGGAGGAAGACCCTCTCTAAAAGAGCTTGGGTTGGAAGAGACCTTGTTAACCTGGCTGACCACGCTGGGCCGACCAGCGTTAGCGGTGCTGAACGGCCAACGCACCACGCGTATGGGCCATTACCATGAACGCTTATGGCACACCTTGCTGGATTATGCGCCCAACACGCGACTGCTCGCCCGCAATGTCCGTATTATCTCTCAACGCACCACCCTGGGTGAGCTGGATATGCTTTATCGCACCCGTGCCAACCCCGCGCCGGTGCACTTGGAAGTGGCGATCAAGTTTTACCTGGGACTACCCGACGGACCGGGCGCGACTAACAGCCAAAGCCGCTGGATTGGCCCTGGCGGGCTGGACAGCCTAGCGATTAAAGGCGCCCATCTGAAGCGGCACCAGCTACCGCTTTCAACGACAGCGCTCGCTATGAAAACGCTTGAACACTGGCTGACGCCACGCGACCTTGGCGCGCTAGAAGGAGCACTAACGACACAACTCACGCAACGATTAGCGATGCCTGGCGTACTCTATTACCCCTGGCACGCGTCGCTGCCTGCGCCGCAGGGCGCCACGCCCAACCATCGGCGTGGCGTGTGGTGCTACTGTCGCGACTGGCCAGCATTGGCCGCCAGCAAAACAGACACCCCCAAGATGGCATGGCTGCAAAAGCCCCACTGGCTGGCGCCACCGCGGCTCAGCAACTTTGGTAATGCCGCTGATCTCATGCCCGCTATCATGGATAACCTCCATGCCTGGCGCTCCCCGCAGCAGGTCATGCTGTATTACGCCACTGAACAGCGCTATGAACGGCTATTTTTGGTACCCGACGACTGGCCACGACAAGTACCGCTTCCTCCACGCCTTCGCTAGCTCACACGATGACAAGATTATCGCGGTGAATAAGCTCATGGGCTTCCACGTAACCAAGAATCGCCTCAATCTGATGGCTGGGCTGCCCCACCAGTTGGCGTGCTTCATCGGCACCATAATTGACCAAGCCTTTGGCCACTGACACGCCCTGCTCATCCACACACACCACCATATCGCCGCGCTTAAAACTGCCCTGCACGTCGCACACGCCCACCGGAAGTAGGCTTGAGCCTTTGTCGCGCAGCACTTTCACCGCGCCGGCATCCAATACCAATGTGCCACGCACCTGCAACTGCCCAGCCAGCCAACGTTTACGTGCGGCAATCGGCACCTGATCTGGACGCAGCAGCGTACCGAGCGACTCTCCCGCCATCACGCGGTTAATGACATCGGGCTGGCGGCCGCTGGCAATCACCGTGACCGCACCGGACCGCGCCGCCAGTTGCGCCGCACGCACCTTGGTGCTCATGCCGCCACGTCCCAGCGCGCCACCGCTACCAGCTACAGCGGCCAGGCGCGGATCATTCGCACGCCCTTCGGCAATCATCTGGGCATTGGCATGGTGACGCGGGTCGGCATCAAACAGGCCTTCCTGGTCGGTCAATAGGAGTAATGCGTCAGCTTCCAGCAGGTTGGCGACCAGCGCGCCCAACGTATCATTATCGCCAAAGCGAATTTCATCGGTGACCACCGTGTCGTTTTCATTGACCACCGGGACCACGCGCATTTCTACCAGCGTGCGTAGCGCTGAAAGCGCGTTAAGGTAGCGCTTGCGGTTGGAAAGGTCATCGTGGGTAAGCAGAATCTGAGCGGTGAGCATGCCATGGCGGGCAAAATGCTGCTCATAGCACTGGGTAAGGCCATTTTGGCCCACGGCAGCCGCTGCCTGTAGCTCATGCACAGCACTCGGGCGCACCTGCCAACCAAGGCGCACCATGCCCGCCGCCACGGCGCCCGACGACACCAATACTACCTCAATGCCTTGCTGATGGAGGGCGGCGATTTGATCGACCCAGCCACCAATGGCGGCTTCGTCCAGACCGCGTCCATCGTTGGTCAATAGCGCGCTGCCGATTTTCACCACTACCCGCCGCGCCCCACTCAGTGCGCTGCGCCCCAACATTTGCTCGTTACTTTCCATGTGACCCCACCTTCTTCAGGCACGACAACTGATCAGACACTTATAAAAAGAGCCGCGCGAACGCAGCTCTTGTTAGCTTACCAATCTATCACGCCCAGCCTATCTGGCTAAGAACCACCTGGCTAAGGGGCGTATTCGACCTCAACATCGTAATCATCGTCATCAAAGTCTTCGTCGTCTTCATCGTCGCGCTTACGACGCCGACCAAGACGCGCTTCGGTACGGGCCACCGACTCTTCTTCCATACGACGGCGCATCTCTTGCTCGCGCGCCAGCGCTTCTTCGTCTTCATTTTCGAGACGACGCTGCTCGGTCAACCAGCGATAGGCCGCCTGCACCAGCTTATCGGTGCCGTCACTACTGATCGCCGAAATACGGAATACCGGGCCTTCCCAGTTAAGCGCCTGAATAATCGCCTGGGCGCGTTCTTCGCGCTCCTCTTCCGGCAACAGGTCAAACTTGTTCAATACCAGCCAGCGCGGGCGTTCAGAAAGCGCCGGTGAGAACTGCCCCAGCTCGTGAACAATCGCCTTTGCGGCTTCAACCGGGTCAGATTCATCAAAGGGTGCCACGTCGACCACATGAAACAGCAACCGTGTACGTGTCAGGTGCTTCAAAAAACGCAGCCCTAAACCAGCACCATCCGAGGCACCTTCGATTAAGCCCGGCACATCAGCCATGACAAAGTGCTCATGCATCCCCAGCTTCACAACACCTAAATTAGGCACCAGAGTAGTGAACGGGTAGTTAGCGACCTTGGGCTTGGCGGCGGACACCGAGCGAATTAGCGTGGATTTACCAGCGTTGGGCATGCCCAGCAGGCCGACATCGGCCATTACCTTCATTTCCAGACGCAGGTTACGGCGGTCGCCTTCAGTGCCAGGAGTGGTACGACGCGGCGCCCGGTTGGTCGACGACTTAAAGTGGATATTTCCCAGCCCACGTCGGCCACCTTCGCCTACCAGCACTACCTGCCCGATCTCGGTAACATCCGCGATCACTTCCAGGGTGTCTTCATCAATCACGGTAGTGCCCACCGGCACTTTTACGTGTAGATCTTCACCGGCCTTGCCGCTCATTTGGCGGCCCATGCCACCCTGACCGTTTTGGGCTTTATAAAAACGCTGGTATTTAAAATCGATCAACGTGTTAAGGGCATCGTCACCGATCAGGTAAACGCTACCACCATGGCCACCATCACCACCATCGGGGCCGCCCCGGGGCACATATTTTTCGCGGCGAAAGCTCAGACAGCCATTGCCGCCTTTGCCCGCCTCAACAATAATCGAGGCTTCATCGACGAACTGCATTGGATTCTCCCGGCCGCTTCCGCCGCCCTAATAAACAATACCTTTCGCCACCTGACGGGTGGAAAAAGGGTTTTAACCGACAAAAAAGCCCCGCCATAGCGGGGCTTTTTCTTCTCGCAACTTTTTTACGCCACTTTCTTCAAGCCATTGCGAGCGCAACGCTACCCGATTAGGCAGAAACGATGCTAACAAACTTACGATTGTTCGGACCTTTGGTCTCAAACTTCACAAAGCCATCGCTCAGAGCGAACAGCGTGTGGTCACGGCCCAGGCCAACGCCAGTGCCCGCGTGGAAACGCGTGCCGCGCTGACGCACGATGATGTTACCCGCAGTCGCCGCTTGGCCACCGAAGAGTTTTACACCTAAGCGTTTGGACTCGGAATCGCGACCGTTACGCGTGGAGCCAGCTGCCTTTTTATGTGCCATTGCAAAATCCTCCTTAAGGGAATTGACCGCTTACGCAGAAATTCCGGTAATTTTGACTTCAGTGAACCACTGGCGGTGGCCCTGACGCTTCATGTGGTGCTTACGGCGACGGAACTTGATGATAGTCACTTTATCGCCACGGCCGTGGGAAACCACTTCAGCGGAGACTTTAGCACCACTAATCATCGGTGCACCGATGTTAAAGTCGTCGCCATCGGCGACCATCAGCACTTCGTCAAACTCGATCGTTTCGCCAGTAGCGACTTCGATTTTCTCGAGTTTGAGCGTTTGACCTTCTTGAACGCGGTACTGCTTGCCACCGCTCTTGATAATTGCGTACATGTCGCTCTCCGGACTTGTCGTTAATGCCGCTTTCGGCAGCGCTCATCGCCTTCCGCTCTTATTGACCTGCTGCGAGTGGCGCCCCTTTTGGCAGCCATCTGACAGGGAGCATGATGAGTGGGTCGCGGATTATAACCACTATCCTCTCTTATCACAAGACTACTGGCGTTTGTCAATTGCCGTTTAGGCTTCTCCAACCGAGTGCGTGTCTTGACGCCTTAAAGGCAGCCCCATAGCATGACCCACATTCTGGGCAGCACTTGCCGCCTCCATCTGCCGCGATGAACGTATCCCATGACCGCCAACGTCTCCTCAGCTCAGCCTGACAGCCCAACGACCTCACCGCTTCACGCGGTAGTGGCCGATGACTTCGCAGCCGTGAACCGTACAATTGTTGAGCAGCTCAACTCTAAAGTGCCGCTGGTTGAAACGATTGGCCAATACATTACGGAAAGCGGCGGCAAGCGTTTACGCCCCCTTTTAGCGCTATTGGCTGCTCGTTCGCTTCATTACACTGGCGACAAGCATATCCCCCTCGCCACGCTGATCGAGTTTATGCACACCTCTACGCTGCTGCATGATGATGTGGTAGACGAATCGCACATGCGCCGGGGCAAGAAAACCGCCAACGACGCCTGGGGCAATGCTCCCTCGGTGCTGGTCGGCGACTTCCTTTATGCGCGTTCCTTTCAGATGATGGTCGATGTGGGCTCTATGCGTATTATGGCGATCCTGTCCGGCGCCACCTGCATTATTGCCGAAGGGGAAGTGTTACAGCTGACCAACATCGGCAACCCCAGCATCACCGAAGAGGACTACTTCGAGACCATTCTGGGTAAAACCGCCATGCTGTTTGAGGCTGCGACCCACAGTGGTGCCGTACTCGCGGAAGCCACCCCGGAACAGGAGCGTGCGCTGCAGTATTACGGCCGCTATCTGGGCCTCGCCTTTCAACTAATCGACGATCTGTTGGATTACCAGGGCGACGCTCAGGCCATGGGCAAAAATGTTGGCGATGACTTGGCCGAAGGCAAACCAACGCTGCCGCTGATTCACGCCATGGAGCAAGGCACGCCCGAGCAGGCCAAACTCATTCGCGAGGTCATTCGCAAAGGCGGGCTCGACCAGCTAGACGCCGTCCTGGCTATTATTCACGCGACCGGCGCCCTCGACTACACCCGCCAGCGCGCCGAAGAGATGGCCGACAAAGCCCTTGAACAACTCGAGGCTCTACCGCCCAGCGTTTACCGCGACAGCATGGCCCAGCTGGCCCGCTTAGCGGTTGATCGACAAGCATAAAAATTCGCCAACGCCATGCGCGGGGGCTTGAAAAAACACGCCTAGCTGAGTATTATCCACCTCCGTTGTTAGGGACAGAAGCGAGCATCTCGGCAACTTTCGGAATATAGCTCAGCTTGGTAGAGCGCTGCCTTCGGGAGGCAGAGGTCGTAGGTTCGAATCCTGCTATTCCGACCAAATAATTCAGACAAAACGGCCACTTAGCTAACACAGCAAGTGGCCGTTTTTTGTTGTGTGAAAAATCGCCGACAGCCAGCACGCACGTATCGCTCATTGCCGTTTCACGCCTCACCCGCTCGCCAATAAGTAGCATGCTATCTATTATGCTAACATTTGCGCTAATGTATTTAGTCCCCTCTTCTTTTAGATATGGAACCAGACTATTAGCCGTTTAACGCACATTAAAGCCGTTTTGCTGTTTGCCAGCACGATGACCGTGATGTCGGGAGCGATCATTGCGCCTGCACTTCCTGGCATCAGCCGTCACTTTGCTGACCAACCACAGGTGCTGATTCAACTCATTCTGACGCTGCCCGCGCTGATGATCACGCTGTTCAGTCCGCTGATGGGTTACCTGGCCGACCGGCTCGGACGCAAGCCTCTGCTGCTGGTCATGCTTTCCATTTACGGCCTGGCAGGTGGCGCAGGTTTCTTGATTGACCGTGTGGATCTGCTGCTGACCTCACGAGCCCTTATGGGGGTGGCCGTTGCGGGTATCCTGAGTATCAGCACGACGCTGGTCGGCGACTACCTCAAGGGGCCAGATCGGGCGCGCTTTCTGGGGTTACAGAGTAGCTGCATGGCGCTTGGCGGGGTTGTCTTTATCAACCTGGGCGGCCTGCTCTCCGACTGGAGTTGGCGCGGCCCCTTCCTACTCTATTTAACCGGCGTACTGCTGCTGCCCTACGCCTGGGCCATGCTCAAGGAGCCCCATCCTCAGAGCAGCGACCCCGCCGACCACGTTGATGAACCGGTGAGCATTGACTATGGCCGTACAGCGCTAGCTTACTCGGTGGGTATGCTGAGTATGATGATGTTCTACATGTTCCCTGCCCAGTTGCCTTTTCTGCTTTCCGAACAGGGCGAAATCAGCGGCTTCGCCATCGGCGTTGCGCTTTCCATGGCGGCGTTCACCGCCAGTATCGTGTCGTTCTGCTACGGCTACTACAAGCCGTTTTTGTCGGTCATGACGATTTATGTGCTGGGTTTTATACTCGCCGGCATCGGCTTTCTAGTGGTGGGATTCACTCATAGCTACAGCATGGCGATTATAGGCGCCGGGATTTCTGGACTGGGCCTGGGTGTGTTCATGCCCAATACCACCGCTTGGCTGATGCGCATCACCCCACAGCGGGTCCGCGGCAGAGTGTTCGGCGGCTTTACCGCCACACGTTCTTTTTCGGCCAGTTTATCTCGCCCATTGCGGTAGCGCCTGCCGTTACCTGGCTGGAATCATTGCGCAATGTCTACCTTGGCATGGCCGTACTCTGCAGTGTGCTGGCCGTGGTGATGATAATCATGGCTAAAACGGCGCTACGCGCAGACAGCAGACTATAAGCGCTGTACTCACTATGCTTGTGAGCTCATCAACCCCACGACACTGACCAGAATCAGCACGGCCCCTAACACGCGAAAGAACAGCCCGGTGTCCGCTTTCAGCATATAGCGGTGGGCTTTTTCGCCCACCAAATGACCGACAAAAGCACATGGCAGCAGCCACAGCTGGTGAGTTAACTGAAGGTCTACGCCCGCGATCAAGAACGAGATCATCTTGATGACCACCAGAATAAACCACAGCACAAACAGGGTATCGCGCAGTTGCGCTTTAGCCACGTGCGTCGCGAACACCGCCACAATCAGCGGCGCGCCGATTAAAGACGTGCCGCTGACGTATCCGCCAAGCGCCAGCAATACGTAGTCCACATACTTGTTTTTACTCTTGAATGGTTTATTCAGCACATAGCCAATGGCATAGATGATCACGATGGCGAAGATAATACTGGTCATCACGTTGGCAGGCAGTGTCAACAGACCCACCACCCCAATCAGCTTGGGGATGATCATGATTTTTAACGCTTTAAGCAGGTAGCTCCAATCGACATTACTTTGTGGCGAAGCGCCTGCCACTTCCTCTTTTCGCAATTGACGATGCCCGTTCCAGGCAATCCAACTGGAGAAAATCAGTAGTTGAATAGCAATAATGGGCAAAAACAGTAGTGGCTCGTTCACCACCAAGAGCAGAAACGGTAGCGCCAGCACCGCACCACCAAACCCCAGGCTGGTGCGTACAAAACCGCTCCAGGCAAAAATTAGTCCAATAAGTGCGTATTGGTACCAAAGAAGATCCGTCATTACTCGTGTTTGTCCCTTAAGGAGAAGTATGGCTACCCAGTTGCCACCAGGTAGGCAACTGGGCACGAACGCGGGGCTGGGCAAAGCGATCATCCATTAATACCACCACCCCTTCATCTTCTGGACCGCGAATCACCCGGCCGGCGGCCTGCACGACCTTGATCAGGCCAGGAATGCGATAGGTGTAGTTATCCCCTTGCCCAAAGCGGGTTTCAAGCCGCGCCTTGAGCGCTTCATTAAAGTCGTTAAACGGCGGCAGACCCAGCGTGGCGATAAATGCGCCAATCAGCCGGTCGCCGGGCAGGTCAATGCCTTCAGCAAAGGCGCCGCCCAATACCGCAAAGCCGATGCCAAGCCCTCCCGGTGTAAAGCGCGTTAGAAACGCTTCACGCTCGGCTTCGCGCATGCCCGGCGTCTGGGCAAATACGGGTATGTCCGGATGCTGCTCGCAAAACCGCGCAAGTGCCGCATCGAGATAGCTGAAACTGCTGAAAAATGCCAGATAGTGGCCCGGCGCCTGCTGATACTGTCGGGCTATCTCGCCCACCATCGGCGCGATCGATGCCTCGCGGTCGCGAAAACGGGTCGAGATATCCCGACGAATGCGCACCTCGAGCTGGCGGGCCACAAAGGGAGAGCACACCTCTCGCCACACGGTATCGGCGGGCAGGCCCAGCAAATCGCGATAGTAGTGTGCAGGGGTCAGCGTGGCGGAAAACAGCACCGTACTGTGGGTGGCCTGAAAGCGCGCGGTCAGGAAATCCGCCGGTATCAGATTCCGCAGGCCGATCAGCGCCCGCCCGCGCCCTTTTTGGGTTACATCGCATAGCGAATGGTCGCCAAAATTTTCCGCCAGACGGCAAAACGCTAACGCCTCGAACAAAAGCTCCTGCAGCTCCAGGGAGATATCTTCCGGGTGTTCGCCCAGGTGGTTGGTGATCGTGGCGGCAGCATTTTGCAGCGCGCCCACCAGCTTCTCGGGTAGCGACTCAAGCAGGTGATAGTTTGCCCGATCCGTATCATCCAGCTTATTTCCGGCGACGTCTTTCACCAACGTCTGCCACTGTCGACCAAGATTTGTCAACGAACGACCAATGGCTGTCGGGGCGTTGCGCTTGACGCGGTTAAAGCGCTGCTGGTCGAGCTCAGCGCTATACATACCGCGTGCCCGCTCGACCATATTGTGCGCTTCATCTACCAGCAGCCCGACCCGCCACTCATTGGCCTGAGCCAGGCCATGGAGCAATGCGTAGCGGTCAAACCAGTGGTTCACGTCGCCAACAATCACATCCGCCCAGCGCGCCAGCTCCTGGCCCAAATAGTAAGGGCAGACGCCATGGGCAAGCGCCACCTTGCGCAGCGCCTCGCGATCCCACCAGCTTTCAGCCACGGCGGCCTGGCGCGCGGCGGGAAGCCGGTCATAGAAACCCGCGGCCAGCGGGCACGCATCGCCGTGGCAGGCGGTTCCCGGGTATTCGCAGGCCTTGTCACGGGCAATGAGTTCAAGCACACGAGGCGCGTCTTGGCCTGAATTCTCGGCGGTCTGTTTATCCGGACGCAGCTGTGCCAAGGCGTCCAGCGCCAGGCGGCGCCCCGGCGTTTTCATGGTCAGGAAAGCAATGCGGTCAAGATGCTGGCGTGGCATGGCGGTGAGCATGGGAAACAGGGTACCCAAGGTCTTGCCGATGCCGGTCGGCGCCTGGGCCAGCAGGCAGCGACCGGTACTGGCAGCCCGGTAAACATCCTCGGCAAGCTCACGCTGACCGGGGCGAAAGCTCGCGTGAGGAAAGCGCAGCATGCCAAGCGCGGCATCCCGCGCGATCCGGTGCGCAGCCTCCTGCTCGGCCCAGGCAATAAAGCGCTCGCACTGGGTGATAAAGAACGTCTCAAGCTCACCGGCACTCGCTTGCTGGCTGAGCAGGGTTTCTTTCTCGGTGGCAATATCCAGATACACCAGCGTCAGCGTGACCTCGTCCAGGTTGCGCGCCTGACACAATAGCGCACCGTAGATTTTTACTTGTGCCCAGTGCAAAGCCCGCTGGTTATCGGCCATGCGCTCAAGGCTGCCACGATAGGTCTTGACCTCTTCCAGGCGGTTTTCTGTCGGGTCGTAGCCGTCGGCGCGCCCGGTAACGGTCAGGCTTTTATACACCCCGGAAAGCGGCATTTCGGCCATATAGCCATCGCCCCGGCGGCTGGCAACAAGCGTATGCCCAACGATCCCTTCCTGAGCACTGGGCGAGGGCGTAAAGCGGTGATCCAGATCACCCTCCCGAGCGGTGAAATCGCACAGCGCGCGTACCGCCACCCGATAACGTGGCTGCTCGCTCATGGCGTTTCTGGCGCATTCAGCCAGCGCACATGGCATACCGCCACAGGAATCGCATGCTGGTGAAAGAACGCCAGCCAGCGGCGCTGGTTATCCTGAAGCCGGTCGCCAGGGCCTTTGACCTCAATTAGCCGATAGCGCGATTCCCCCGACGGCGCGTCAGGGAAAAACTGGATGAGATCCGGCAAACCAGCACGGTTGGCTTTCAGATCGATTAAAAACCGCTCGAAGCAGGCACGAAGATGCTCCGCTGGCAGGCACTCAAGAGCCAGCTCAAGGATCGACTCATCCAGCAATGGCCAGTGCACAAAGGGCGATGCCAGACCGTACTTGGCCTGCCAGGTGTCGTGAATCACCTGCCGGTAGCGTCCGCTTTCCAGGTGCGCCAGGCATTCATCGAAGCGCTCGCGTCGCCTCGCCACGAAGTCATCGCGGTAGAGGTCTGCCGGCCCGTTATGAAAGGGGTGGAAAAAGGCGCCGGGCAGCGGGGCAAAGATCGCTGGCCAGCAAAGCAGTCCGAAAAGCCCGGTAAACAGGGTGTTTTCACTGTAGTAAACAGGGGCATCGGGCGTCGCGAAGTGCAGTGCAACGCCGCGCTCTACCGGCTGCGGGCCAGGGAGAACGAGATCCCAGCGTGTGCAGGCAGGTTCCGCCGCGGCAGGCTCGGCCGCCATTTTCAGCTTGCGGCGCAAGCGCGGGATCAGCCGCCCCAGTGCCTGGGCTTCGGTCTCATTGGGCATGCTGTCGTAAGCGTGCGTCGCCAGTTCGAACGCCTCAGCATGGCGCCCCAAGCGCTCCAGTACACGCAACTGGCGAACACGCGCCTCGCTGCTGGTCGCCTTGGCGTAGCAGTTAAGCGCCAGCTCGGCCTGACCGCTGCGCTCGGCTTCGCGGCCCAGATGTAACAAAAGCCGGGCGCGCCGAGTGGCAAGCCAGGCATTATCCGGGACGGGCGGCACTTCAAGACTTAACGACTCGATCGCTTCGCCCTCCTCCAGCCGCACTCTCAGGCGGTGCAAGGCGAGGTAGGCGTCTACCTCATCACGCCGGTGAAAGGCGCGTGAAGCGTTGGTAAAGGCCACCTTTTCAAAGCGCTGCAGGCCAAGCTCGGTTAACACAAACTCCGCCCAATCCTGGCGCAGGTTGCCAAAGAACATCAGCCGTAGTCGATCGCAAACCGCCATGACCTCAAGACGCACGATAGCCTCAGGCGCCGCCGGCCACCACTGCGCAAGCGGCTTCACTTCGCTAAGCTGAGCGCTCAGGGAAGTCTTGAGCACCGCTTTGCCGGTGGAGGCGCCAAGCCCGGCGTTACGGATAGGCCCGGCCATGGCCTGGCGCAGCTCGGCAAGGCGCAGTTGGTTGAAGAGCTCCTCCCCGCTGAGTGCCGGGTTGTCATTCACCCAGCCAAGCGCCAGCAGTGGCGCGAGCGCGGCAGCGGTATCGCCTATTTCAACGTAGTTGAGTTTGGACACCCGAAAAAGCTCACCCTTGCGCATCACCATGCGCGCAAGCAGTGCCTGGGAGGCGCGGGGCAGCGTCGCGAAGCGGTCGAGAAAGGTGAGTTCATCCTGTGCCAACAGATCGGCATGGCGCTGCCCCACCCACTCCAACACGAAGCGGAAGTTGGTCAGGTAATAAAAGGGGTCATCCAGGGAAGCGGTAGGTGTCGCGAAAGCACTGTTCATTTATCCATTGTAACAGTGCATTGGTGATGCCGTCATCGGCCATTGACGAGGGTTAACCCACTCGATGCTGCTTGAGCACAGTAAGGCTTTGTTCTTCTTCGCTTTGCGGCTGACTGGGCGCATGGCGCGTGCCGACCAGTACGTACCATTCAGCTTCAGACAGATAATGTTGGCACCAGCGGCCAAGGGCCACGGCGCTCTCTTCTCGGCTACAGTCACCGCAACGGTAGTCATTCGCCAAGTGGAGTAGATCATGACGGGCGGTACGCGCTCGCGCAGTGCCGCCGTGCACGTTTGCCAGCGGGCAGCGTCGATCATAGGCGGCGTTGGTCAAGGCGTTAAGCCAACGTTCCAGTTCATGCCCCTGAATTCCACCATACACTGCCACGCTTGAGCTCCCTGCCCCATTGAAAGGGCATTAGCCTGCCCGATTTATAGGCTGCTGTCACGGGTTAACCTTAGTCCCTTACTAGCGACTATTCCATACTTTGTTTAAATCCTTGTAACACATTGACTACATTCACACCGATGGCCTCTACCGCATAACCGCCTTCCATAAGAAACACACTGGGTAGGCCCGCGTGAGCCAGGCGTTTGCCCAAGAGAGTGAAGTCTTCGCTGCTAAAGGTGAACTCACTAATCGGATCATCGACAAAGATATCGACCCCTAGCGAGACGATCAAACACTCACACTTCGCGGCATGAATACGCGCCAAGGCTTGATCCAACGCAGCCATCCAGGTGGCCACGCTCGTGCCAGGCGGCATGGGGTAGTTAACGTTAAAGCCCTCGCCTTGACCCTGACCGTGCTCATCCGCGTAGCCCGAGTAGTAAGGGAAAGTGACCTCCGGGTCGCCATGTAACGAGATAAACAGCACGTCATCGCGTTGGTAAAAGATCTGCTGGGTACCGTTACCGTGGTGAAAATCCACATCGAGAATAGCCACCCGCCCCATGCCGCTATCCAGCGCACGCTGGGCGGCAATGGCGGCGTTATTGAAAAAGCAGTAGCCCCCAAACTGATCATAAGCAGCGTGATGGCCTGGCGGCCGACATAATCCAAAGCTTGGCTCACCGGTTTTCAGGGTATGCTCCACCGCGCCGAGCGCCACGTCCTTGCTTGCCATGGCCGCTTCAAAGGTGCCTTCTGAAATCGAGGTTTCCGCTGCCAGCGCGTAGTAGCCCAGTTGACCACTGATAGCGCGCGGAATACGGTCGCCTCGCAAGGTGCGAGCAGGCCAGATATTGGGGATCGCCTCGCCCTTGTGACCAGCGGAGACCCACTCGGTCCAACAGTTAGCTAAAAACGTCACATAGTCTTTATCGTGCACCGCCTGTACCGGCGCCAGCCCATAGGCATTCGGGGTACGAATCTCGCCAAGGCCTGATTGGCGCAGCTGCTTCAGCACCAAGTCAAGACGCTCAGGGCATTCGAACGGGGTGACCAACGCCCCGTCGTGAAGCTCCGTGCGCGCCTGGCGTAAGCGACTCCCCTCTGAGTAAAACGTCAGCATGTGGGCTCCTTGATGGGTTCCTCTCGGTGATGAGAGACGGACAACGCGTTAGTGGTCTCCAATGGAACAGGCCACTGATTGGCCCAACGGCGTTTTTGAGTCGGTGTTTGCTGCTTTAGCTGGTACTCCGCCCGGCTAGCGGCCGCCCGGTCTTCAAACGGTTCAGCGCCCAGCAGTGCCACGGGTGGGTTGGCACGAGTATAACGTGCGCCTTTACCCGTGCAGTGCGCGCGGTAACGCTTGGCTAGATTATTGGTAATGCCCACGTAAGTCCCTCGCTGGCACTCGAGCAAATAAACATACCAACGATTGAGGTTAAGTTGACGAGACTCACAGGCGCTACTCATTGGCTCGCCTCTTGGTGAATTACCGCGCCCGAGGCTAGCGACCTGATAAATACTTTCAAGGCTTCCAAAGGCATCGGCTTGGCCAGTCCAAAGCCTTGGAATATATCGCATTGATACGCCATCAATCGAAGGTGTTGTTCCTCGGTTTCAACCCCTTCCGCGACTACTTGTAAGCCTAGGTGATGGGCCATGGAAATAATACCCTGAACAATGGCTGCATCATCGCTACTGTGCGTCAGCTCTTGAATAAAACTGCGGTCTATCTTCACGGTACTGATCGGCAGATCTTTCAAGTAGCTTAAACTTGAAAAACCGGTCCCGAAATCATCAATCGATACACCTACCTGCATACTGCGCAGCGCCTGGAGGGTTTCAATCGCGGCTTCGGTATTATTCATCAAAATGCCTTCGGTCAGTTCAAGCGATAATTGAGCTGGTGCTAATGCGGTATCCTGAAGAGTTTGACGCAGCGTCGAGAGAAAGTTCGTGCGATGAAACTGCAGAGGTGAAAGGTTGACGGCTACCCGCACAGACCCGAAACCAGCTTTTTTTAACGCCTGCATGTCCCTGCAAGCACGCGTAAGCACCCACTCACTAATCGGCATAATTTGTCCCGTCGTTTCCGCTAGCGGAATAAAACGTGCCGGTGAAATAAACCCTTTGGAAGGGTGTTGCCAGCGGAGCAACGCTTCTACGCTGACCAATTGGCCGTGACGATTAAGCAACGGTTGGTAGTACAGCTCGAACGCCTGGGCTTCAATCGCTTCCTGCAGATCATTACGCAACACCATGCGCTCGCTGACCGTGTCGGTAAAGGCGTGGGTAAACCATTCGTAGGCATTACGGCCCTGTTGTTTCGCTTTATACATTGCCATATCCGCCTGCTGAATCAGCGTTTTTGGCTCTAGCGTCTCCTGCTGACTTAGCGCAATGCCGATACTCGCGGTGAGATAAAGCTCCTCTCCCTCCATGCAATAAGGCCGTGCCAACACCGACAAAATGCACTCTGCAAGCTCCACCACCTGGGCTTCGTCGACAATATCGGCATGCAGAATGACAAACTCATCGCCGCCTAAGCGGGCCACTGTGTCACTGGGCGCTAACGTCGCTTGCAACCGTTTCGCGACCTCGGTCAATACCCGGTCCCCAATGGCGTGACCCAGATTATCGTTAATGGGTTTGAAATCATCCAAGTCAACGAACAACACTGCCAACCGATGCTTGCCTTGTTGCAGCAGATTAAAGCGTGCAAGCAGCGTGTCTTCAAACAGAGCACGATTGGGTAACTGGGTTAACGCATCGTGTCTCGCTTGGTAGGTTAGCTGCGCTTCGTACGCTTTATGTTTAGAAATGTCGTGCTGAACACCCACAAAATGAGTGGTGTTTCCGTCCTGGTCACGTACCGGCGAAATATAAAGATCATTCCAAAATGGCGTGCCATCCTTGCGATAATTGCATAGCGTCACGTGTATATCGCGCTGCTCATCAATGTGCTGGCGCATCTGCGCGATAATTGCAGGATCGGTTTCTGGGCCCTGTAAAAAACGACAGTTTTTACCGATAACATCTTCCTGGGTGTAGCCCGTCATATGGGTAAATGCTTTATTGGCGTACACAATCGGCATATCCGCTAAGTTGGCGTCAGCGATCAAAACACCATTGACACTGGCCTCGACGCTACGCTCAAGGGTACGTAAGCGGACTTGCTGTTCTCGGCTGGACGTCACATCTTGGGCAATTCCATAGATACCCACAATGTTGTCGTTGATACTAATGGGCAAGGCAATCACGTCTAACAGGTGATGTTGCCCGTCACGATCAATAAGAGGTAGCTCAAAGCGATTGATCTGCCCCTGCATGGCCAGTAGAAAATAATGACCGACACGCGCTATATCGTCTGCGTTAATAAAATGAGCAAAATGCTGATCAAGGATTTCGCTATTGCTATAGCCGGTGATAACCGCGCAGCGCTCATTGGCGCTAACAAAGCGGCCTTCCTGATCAAGTGAAAATACCGCATCGGGGTGATGGGTAAACAATGAACGATAACGCTGCTTGCTTTCTGCCAGTAAATGTTGCGCGGCTGTTAGCTCACGGGTACGCGCAATCCCCATTCCCACTTGTCCAAAACAGAAGGCCAACAGCCAACTCAGTAGTAACCCGCCCATGGCCACTGACACCGGCATAAAACTCATCAAGTACCAATTATAGTGAGCGCCGGGATAGGCATACAATATCAGACTGACCCCGCCCGGTAAGCCGATGCGCCGAGAGGCCAGCGCCTGCTCGGGCGTTAACAGCTGATCGGCGTTAAAGCCTGAGGGGTGCAATATAA
This sequence comes from Vreelandella sulfidaeris, assembly GCF_042429665.1. Classification (GTDB taxonomy): domain Bacteria; phylum Pseudomonadota; class Gammaproteobacteria; order Pseudomonadales; family Halomonadaceae; genus Vreelandella. The sequence continues at coordinate 121,912 of NZ_JBHMAC010000016.1, forward strand.
ACAGTGACTGTTCTTCTCGATTAACGCTGATTTGATAAGGGCCTAACGCCATTCTCAGTTCGTCATTGAGCAACGATGCTAGATCAAACGAGGCTAGCAGCGTTTGGGGACTGTTCAGAATAGGAGCCGCCAGCAACATACGTTCAGGTTGGTTCTCATCAGGGATGATCAGGCGGGGCTGGCTTAATGGAAAACCTAACCAATCGACAACACTTTGTTTGAGTGTCTGCTGTCGAAGCCAATATTGCTCATCAGGGGAACGTATTGTCGACCAGACGATGTGATTGTCTTCATTGAGTAGCGCTATCGCTTTTAAACTGGTCATATCACGCAGATAGTGCTGAGAATCTGTGGCTAATAAAGCGCCCTCAACGTCTCCTCCTGCTGTCTCCAGTCGCTCGGCCATGCGCTGCATTTGATTTAAGTGGGTACGCATTGCCTGCTCGGCATTGAGCTGAACATTATCGAGCAAGTAGGACGCTTGCTGATAAGCAGCCACATGTTGCTGCATGCTCAACAGCAGCCATACGACACTGCTGATGGCCACTCCGGTCAACGCCACGATCATTGTCCAGCGACCTGGATTAAGCGATGTTGATTGCTGGCGCACACCGACTGTCACCAATGCGCTTGCCAATAGCATGGCAAATACCACTACCGCCACGGGCGATGAGGAAAAAAGCGGGTTCTCGACTTCAATTCCGCTCCATAGCCGGTATATCACCACGCCGGTAAAGAGCCACAACACAATGCCTGTCGCCAACCAGCACCCGCGGCGCCTAGAGGTGGAAAACCCCATATACATACACAACGCGACTACCATTAGCACGACAGAAGCGCCGGAAGTAATTCTAAGATGGCCGGTTAACCAAGAACCCGCCTGCCCTCCCGCCCACTGGTTGTGCACTACGCTGTATACCAGTATCGCCAACAATACGCCTGCACTAAGCTGCCTTAGCCGCCGCCAGTATTGCAAGGCTGCCAGCAGCCCTATCCCGAGCAGTAAGGTGATTAAAGCGGCATCAGGTACCAGCGCCGCGGCGAATAACGATTCCTGAGCCCCCATACCCAACGCCAGCCCTGCCACTCCCATGAAAAGTAACGCGGCAGCGACCATTAAAAGCAATGTTTCCAAGGCTAAAACACGGGAATTTATCGGCATGCGCTACAGACTCCTACTTAGCACAACACTGGTTGCTAACGTTCAAACGCGATGTTCTCCGACAGTGACTGTAACAACGTGAACTGATCGTTAAGATATTCGGCATATTCATTTAGCGGACGATAATTAACCAGGGTGCCGTAGTTATGTTCAATCGTACGTGCAAGCGTTGGCTGTTCCAGGGCATATTTAAAAGCATTAGCCAAGGTTGCCAATCGCTCGGGCGGCGTTCCCAAGGGCGCAAACACGCCACGATCAGTAGAATTGACCAGGTCTATTCCCTGCTCATATAAGGTGGGGACGGTTGGCAAACCGGCTAATCTGGCCTCGCTGGCGACACCTAACGGAGTGAGCGCGTTGGCTGCAAACAAAGCATCTGCGGAAGGCTGGTTGAGCATCGCAAAATCGATCTCACCAGCCAGTAGTGCCGCCACTTGCGAACTCGTATCAGGGTAATGAATGAACGCTATATTCTCGACGGCAATGCCCGTTTGGTGAAAAAAATGCAGCCAGAAAAAATGATCCGTTGAACTAGTGATGATGCCAAACCTTAACGGCTCATCCTGCGCAGCAACGAGTGAAGGGATGTCACTCGCGAGATGTGCCTTGTGGCCTGCGTAGGTAGCGGGAATGTTGACCGTTTGGGTGAGCAAGGCAACGGGGGCAAAGGCATGATGTGAGTAAGCGGCCAGCCCCGCCAAGTAAGACAAATCGATGGTTTGGTGGCTACCTAGCAGTGTATGCCCATCGGCCCCGGCATCTTTAACGACTTGGGATCCACGGGTTGCGCCACTGCCTGCTATATTGACGACGGTAATAGGGGTATCGAGATAGTTCTGTGCCACCAAGACGATATCACGCAAAATTATATCGGTTGAACCGCCAGCGCCGAACGGCACTACCAACGTAATTTCTTTGCTGGGGAATGGCTTATCAGCCAGGGTAGCGAAACACCAAGCACACAACCCTACCCCCAAGCACCAGCAAAGCACCTTTCTTAAAGGTTTATTCACGCTCCCATTTCTCCCTTATGACCCCGCGCCAGCCCCGCCGGCGGAGTCATTATTTTGCCTTATTTTTCTTATTTAGCGATGTGTTTACTCACCGCAACATACCTTTATCTTTCGACCACTACCACACAAACATGACGAATTGCGTCCTGGTTTTAAGCGCGTCACGACTGGTTCTCCGCTTACATACAGCCAGCGCTTTTCGGCGTAGCTAAACTGGGATATTTCTTCCAACACATGCCACTGGTGTCTCTCACGAAAATAAGCCTGGAAATGTACCTGACCGCTCTCAGCTACCGCTTTTTCAGCATTGATAATTAATAGTTTTTTCCACTCAGCTTCAGTATCAAGCGCCAGTTCTTTAGGGCGTGTTGAGGGGTGCCACGTCGCTAACAAGTAATCATTGAGACCTAACACAAAAGCCGAATAGCGCGAGCGCATCAAGGCCTCGGGGGTGGGTGCTAACTCGCCTTGATGATAACGACCACAACACAGTTCAAGCGAAAAACCGCTTCCACACGGACAACTTACATTTGTAATATCGGTCATAATAAAAAACTCTTAAACATAATTTATGCTTAGCCTAACCGATAACACCATAGGCGTCGTTCAACGCGCCGTCGTTTTGTTTCGATATTTACGCTACGTTAGGTATATAGTAGTGGGGCAATATATTTAGACGACGGAGTACGAATCACGATTGATCATTCTTTCCAAAATTTTTGGAGGTTCTCCTATGAAGGTCTTTAAACCGGAATGGCAGTGCACGTTTAGCGTAAACGAAGGCGCGGAAGAATCAGCAACTTGGAAAGAGAAAATAGCGTGGCGACTCAGGGGAGTGGCGGATCGATTGGAAGGCGGCGGACGTACGGTAAAAATTGACTACCGGGTAACACCAGCCGTCAGCCAACAGGAAGTCGATACTTGCCTAGGCAAGGGCTTTGAAGTCACTCAGCGCCTGCTAACGCAATTGGCCCAACAGCAAGCGTGCGAAGATGTAATGCGCCATGCCAAAGCTGAGTTGTTTGAACAACACCCCCAGCACTGACACGTTATAAAAGTAGCAGCAAAAAAATCTCGCCCCTAACCGGGGCGAGATTTTTTTATAGAGGGATCACAACGTTACCCAAAAAACCGCTGACGACTCGGCCAACCAAGCGTTTATGCAGGTTTCTCAAGCGCTTTACCCATCTTCTCCAAGAAATTCTCACACGTTTCAAGCTGCTCAATGTCGATATATTCATCCGGTTGGTGCGCCTGGGCAATACTGCCAGGGCCAAGAATAATCGTTTGTAAGCCTTGCCCCTGGAACTGCCCGGCCTCAGTGGCGTACGCCACCGCATGGTTGCAGCAGGCGGTGGGCAAATGATCCTTGGCCAAGCGTAATACCTGGTCGTTATCGCGGTCGGCAAGCCCCGGCACCGTCACGTTCAACGCCTCGGTAGTGATGTCCACCGTCTTGCCCTTGGCGTTAAGCTCCTGGGTTAAATGCTCGCAATAGGCCTCAAAACGCGCGTATATTTCGTCGAAGGTGTCGGTTGGCAGGTGGCGTATTTCCCACTCGAACTGGCATTCCCGCGCCATGATATTAATCGCCGTACCGCCCTTGATTTTACCCACATGCAGGCTGGTATGGGGCACGTTGAACGCTTCATCGATGCGCCCTTCGTCCACCAACGCCGCCATTGTGTCTTCGATAAACGTGACCAGCCTAGCGGCCACATGAATCGCCGATGTTCCCTGATTGACCTGGCTGCTATGCGCTTCGCTGCCAATGACCGTCGTACGTAGATTGGTCGCGCCTTTTTGTGCCACCACTGGCTGCATGCTGGTCGGCTCACCCACAATCACGTGGGCCGTCGTGGAGTAGTGTTCGTAGAAGTGCTTAATCAACGCGGGCGCGCCCACACAGCCAATCTCTTCGTCGTAGGAAAAACCAAAGTAGATAGGCTGTTTAAGTGGCGCCTTGACCCAAGTAGGCACCAGCGCCAATGCACAGGCAATAAACCCCTTCATATCGCAGGTGCCCCGGCCGTAAAGCTTGCCGTCCTGACCGTCGTGAAGGGTAAACGGATCGGTCGACCAGGGCTGACCGGCGACCGGCACGACATCGGTGTGTCCCGAGAGCATCACGCCGCCGGGGGCACTAGGGCCGATACGGGCGATCAAATTGGCTTTGGTGCCGCACGGACTCATTACGCGCTCAGCGCTGACCCCATGTTCAGCTAAATAGGATTCGACGAACGCGATGAGCGCCAGATTGGATTCGCTGGACGTGGTATCAAAGGCGACCAGTTTTTCGAGCAGAGTAATGGCAGAAGACATGGTGTTCTCATTTTAAAATAGCTTATCAACATAGCCTGACCGCTACCCTAACACCCCCTCAACATCACGCCTACTCGGTCTGCTTTTCAGTCCAGACCGCGCGCTCTGTCATCGGGCGTTCATAGCGCATTCATCAAAACGTCATCGTTACTTTCTAATGTTCACTGTACTTAACCATGTTCCTAATAACCATGTTCCTAATAACCATTTTCCTAATAACCATGTACCTAGTGACGATGTTGCTAGAAACCATGCTGCTAGGAACCATGCTGCTAGGAACCATAGTGCCAGTACCGTTTTTTCAAAACGCGCATGTCACAACCACGGATCTAGAAAGCCCAGATCTTGAAAACACAGTCTGCTACCTGACGACCGTCAGGCGCCAAAGGAGCCTTTATGTCTCATTTTACGTTACGCGCCCTGTCCGCTGGCATTGCCGCGGCAAGCCTTAGCCTGTCTGCACAGGCTGCCACCGAGATCACCTGGTGGCACTCCATGGGAGGGGAGCTGGGTGAACGTCTTGGCGCTATCGCCGAAGACTTTAACGCTTCGCAAGATGAGTATCAGGTAACCCCCTCTTACCGTGGTGAGTATGAACAGACCATGGTCAATACCATTGCCGCCTTCCGTGCAGGTGAGCAGCCGCACCTCGTGCAAATTTATGAAGTTGGCACCGGCACCATGATGGCCGCCCAAGGCGCTATCTATCCGGTTTATGAGCTGATGGAAGCGCACGGTAACGACTTTGATCCGTCCGACTATCTCTCTGTTGTCACCGGCTATTACACCGATACCGACGGCAACATGCTGTCCATGCCGTTCAACTCGTCAACGCCGATTCTGTATTACAACAAGGACATCTTCGCAGCGGCTGGCCTGGACCCCGAAACACCGCCCACCACCTGGGCCGAAATGGGCGAAATGAGCCAACAGATTCTGGATGAAGGCGCAGCATCATGCGGCTTTACCATGGCCTACGCAGCTAACTGGGTGGGACTTGAGAACTTCTCGGCACTGCACAATAAGCCAGTCGGTACCCTTGAAAACGGCTTCGGTGGGCTGGAAACCGAATTCAATTTTAATGGCGACCTTCAAGCTCGCTTTTGGGATCAGCTAAAAGAGTGGAGCGACAGCGGCATTTATAGCTACGCCGGCCCAGCCAATGGTCCGGATGCAGCGCCCTCGTTCTACTCAAGCGACTGCGCCATGTACATGAACTCCTCCGCCTCGCGTGCCGATGTATTGGCCAACTCAGACTTCGAGGTCGGTTTCGGCATGCTGCCTATCTACGCTGATGTTGATGGCGCGCCGCAAAACTCGATTATTGGCGGCGCCACCCTGTGGGTGCTTGCTGGCCATGAGGAGAACGAGTACGCAGGCGTTGCCGAGTTCCTGGAGTATCTCTCCTTGCCGGAAGTACAGGCCGAGTGGCACCAGGGTACTGGCTACTTGCCGATTACCACGGCAGCTTATGAGCTCAGCCAGGAGCAGGGCTACTACGACGAGAATCCGGGTTCAGATATCGCCATCGAACAGATCAATCTGAATGAGCCGACCGAGAACTCCAAAGGCCTGCGCTTTGGTAACTATACTCAGGTGCGCATGATCCTGGATGAAGAGTTCCAGGCTGTCCTGTCGGGTAGCAAGAGCGGTCAGGAAGCGCTGGATGATGCCGTTCGCCGCGGTAATCAGATTCTGCGCGACTTTGAAGCGGCCAATAACTAAGCTCGCACCGCTTCGCTAACAAGCCCCGGCTATTAATAGCCGGGGCTTGTGCTATGCCCACCATCCCATAGGCCTGGCAGCGGCCGGGGCTATGGGATGGCTTACTTCTCGGCTCGGTTAGCGGCCGTCAGACAGGATGTACCATGCAGACCAAACGCTCCACCTATCAGAACCGGTGGTTACCCTTTTTCCTTCTCGCGCCGCAGCTAGCCATTACGCTGATCTTTTTTATCTGGCCAGCGAGTCAGGCGGTCAAATCAAGCTTTGAGCGCACCGACGCGTTCGGCTTTAAAACGACCTTTGTCGGCCTGGATAACTACGCGCGTATTTTGTCAGACCCCAGCTACCTGAACGCACTGGGCCGCACCGCCATTTTCGCAGTCTCGGTCACCGCGCTTTCCATGGGCACCGCTCTTTTGCTGGCCATTTGCGTCAATCGCGTACTGCGCTCCTCCAAGTTCTACACCACCCTGCTGGTCTGGCCCTACGCGGTCGCCCCGGTGGTCGCCGGGGTCCTGTGGTGGTTTATGTTTAACCCTACGATTGGTTTGCTCCCGCACATGCTCGATTGGTTTGGCATCAGTTGGAACCATCGCGTGTCGGGCACCCAGGCGATGATATTAATTACCATCGCCGCCGCCTGGAAGCAGATCTCTTACAACTTTCTATTCTTCCTGGCAGGGCTTCAGTCGGTTCCGCAATCATTAATTGAGGCGGCCGCCATCGACGGCGCCACGCCGTCCAAGCGCTTCTGGAGCATCGTGTTTCCGCTTTTATCGCCCACCACGTTCTTTCTGCTGATCATCAATATTAACTATGTGATGTTCGAGACCTTTGGGGTGATCGATGCCACCACAGGAGGTGGCCCCGATCAAGCCACCATGACGCTGGTGTATAAGATCTACACCGATGGGGTCGCGGGCCTCAACATCGGCTCCTCCGCGGCCCAGTCGGTGCTGCTGATGGGTATCGTGATTTTCCTGACGTTCATCCAGTTCCGATACGTGGAACGCCGGGTTAACTACTAGCGCTTAAGGATTTGAATATGGTTGAAAATCGCCCCTTTACCAATGTGTTAACGCATCTGGTGCTGATCATTGGTGTGCTGGTGGTAGCGTTTCCGGTCTATGTCGCGTTTATCGCCTCGACCCACGAATCTAGCGCTTTCGTACGCGGTGTGCTGCCACTGCTTCCCGGCGATAACATGCTCGCCACCTACCACCAGATGCTCAGTGCCGGCTGGCAAGTCGGCGGTGCACCGCCAGTTTGGCTGATGCTGGGTAACTCGATGATCATGGCGCTGACGATCGCCATCGGCAAAATCGCTATCTCGATCATCTCCGCCTTTGCGATTGTCTATTTCCGCTTTCCGTTTCGCATGCTGGCCTTCTGGATTATTTTCATCACCCTGATGCTTCCGGTTGAAGTACGCATCATCCCCACCTATGCCGTGGTGGCCGACCTGGGCATGCTGAACTCCTACGCCGGGCTGACGCTTCCGTTGATTGCCTCTGCCACCGCCACCTTTCTGTTCCGCCAGTTCTTCATGACCGTACCCGAAGAGCTGATGGAAGCCAGCCGGGTGGATGGCGCGGGCCCCATGAAGTTCTTCAAGGACATTCTGTTGCCGGTCTCGATCACCAATATCGCCGCACTCTTCGTGATCATGTTTATTTACGGCTGGGTTCAGTACCTCTGGCCGCTGCTCGTCACCACCCAGGAAGACTATTACACCATCGTGTTGGGCATAAAGCGCTTGATGGCATCGTCGGACCGCGTACCCGCCTGGAACTTGATCATGGCGACGGTCACGCTTGCCATGCTTCCCCCTGTATTGGTGGTGCTGTTTATGCAACGACTATTTGTGAAAGGCCTGACCGAGACGGAGAAATAAGATGGCCAGTATTACCTTGGAAGGGCTTAAAAAAACCTACGCAGGCGATGTGCAGGCCGTCAAAGGCATTGATCTTGAGATACAAGATGGTGAATTTGTCGTGCTGGTGGGCCCCTCGGGCTGCGGCAAGTCCACACTGCTGCGCATGGTGGCGGGGCTTGAAACCATCACCGACGGCACGCTCAAGATTGGCGAGCGGGTGGTGAACAAGCTGGAGCCAGCCGAGCGCGATATCGCCATGGTGTTTCAGAACTATGCGCTCTATCCGCACATGACGGTGTACAACAATCTGGCTTACGGGCTTAAAAACCGCGGATTCAAAAAGCCGGCGATCGAGGAGCGCGTGCGCAAGGCAGCCAAGATGCTCGAAATTGAGGAGTACCTTGAACGCAAGCCGCGTAAGCTTTCTGGCGGCCAACGGCAGCGGGTGGCCATGGGGCGCGCCTTGGTGCGCGAGCCGGAAGCATTCTTATTTGACGAGCCACTCTCCAACCTGGACGCCAAGCTGCGCGTGCAGATGCGCGTCGAGATCAAGCAACTGCAGCGGCGTTTGAAAACCACCAGCCTCTACGTCACCCACGACCAGCTCGAAGCCATGACGCTGGGCGACCGTCTTGTCGTACTCAACGGCGGCCAGATCGAGCAGATTGGCACTCCCATGGAGATCTACGCCCGTCCAGCGTCAATGTTTGTGGCCGGGTTTATCGGCTCGCCCGCGATGAACATGCTGCCCATTGACTATCTACAGGCACGCGGCGCTACCGAGTTACTGGCAGGGTTGCCAACGAATACCGATATTATCGGTATTCGTCCCGATGACATGCGCCTATCGCCCCCCGATGCCCCCCACCTGACCGTCGACTCGACGCTTGAGCTTTATGAAGCGGCCGGGGCCGAAAGCCATCTTTACGTACGCCTGGCTGGTAGCGACCAACCCACGGTGATTCGAGTCAGCGGCCAGCCGCCAGTAAAGGAAGGTGAAACGCTACGCTTTTTTGTGACCCGCGAAGCGCTTCATCCGTTTAATAGTAAAACGGGCAAACGTACGGGTTAGCGCAGCTGCCCGCCTACTGGCGGGCGATATCCACAATGCGCCCTTCTACCGTGGGCGCGACCTCTTGTCGTGCCACCATATAGTCACGTAGCATCTCCCAGTCGGTATTGCCGACGATGGTGCTGCGGTCGTCGTCGAAAGCCGCTTCGAGTGCGGTATGGCTATCACCGCCTGCGGCGGTAAAGTTGTTGGTGGCGATGATGTAGCTACGCTCGGGAATGACCTCCTGCAGCTCGTCGTTTTGCGTTACCTTCAGGCTTATTACCCGCTCGCCGGCCGGTTCGCGGCTGTCGTATACCACCTCAGTGCCGCGGGAGACCTGTAGAAAAGCGCCGCTCTCTTCAGGAGCACTGGCCAGTGCAATCTCGAAGGTTTCCAAAAGCTCTGCGCCGGTCACGTTCATTAACGTAAGGCGATTGCCGAAGGGCTGTACAGCGATCAGCTCGCCCACGCTGACATCGCCTGCGGCAATAGGCTCACGGATGCCACCGCCATTCTGAATGGCGAGTACGGTTTGCGGTTCGACGCGACGGGCGGCTTCTAACTGGCCATCGGCAATCAAGTTGCCCAGCGCCGTTTCGTCGGCGCGCACGCTTTGTGCGTCACCTTTGCCGTGGCGGGGGTTGGGGAGCGTCGCAGCTAAATGCGCGCCTATCCGGGTATCACGCACTTCTTCAATCTGTGCGGTGTAGGGCGCCAGCATCTCAGCAGCCTTAGCATCAGGCTCGCGCTCCTCAGAAGCGAGTAGTTCGCCGCTGGCATCCGTCACGACGCCTTCGTCATCAAAGGTAACCTGCATCACCCCCAGGTACTTGCCGTACTCGTTCGCCTGGCCAATCACCGTCGGCGCCTTGGACTCGCCCAGGTCGTTTTCGGCCACCATGACGGGGGATTCCAGACGTGTATGGCTGTGCCCGCCGATAATCACATCAATGCCATCCACGTGCTGGGCCAGTAGCATGTCATTGCCCACGCCGGGGTCGCTTTCAAAACCCAGGTGAGTGAGCGCGACGATCTTATTAATCCCCTGCGCTTCAAACTCGGCCACCATGGCCTCGGCCGCTTCACGGTAGTCGCCAATCGTAACGTTGCCGGGGCTTGAGATCGTCTCACTGGCCTGCGTACTCAGCCCAAAAATGCCGACTCTCTCGCCGCCATGCTCCACTACAATGCCATCATAAAGGTGGCCAGCCTTAGGCTCGGCGCTGATCGATTCGCCCAGCAATGTTGCAAATTCAGGCGATGTGGAAAAATCCAGATTGGCGCCCAGGATGGGGAAGTCAGCCGCAGCGAAGAACTCAGCCAGTGCCTGATGGCCAGTTTCAGGATCGCCCAGGTCAAACTCATGATTACCGGGCACAAACGCGTCGTACCCCATCAGGTTCATGAACTCGATCGCATCGCTGCCCTGAAACTCATTAAAATATAGCGTGCCTGAAAACACGTCTCCCGCATCCAGTAACAAACCATCCCCAAACTGTTCCCGCGCTTCGGCCAGCGTCGTTATTAGCTGGGGATAGTGGTCGCTGCGACCATGCAGGTCATTGGTATGAAATAGCGTGAGGGTGTAGTGATCAGCAAACGCAGGCGGCACAGCCAATAGCAGCACGGTACCTAGCGCCATTCCTTCGCGATGAATACGCATCTTGAGAGTTCCTTTACCGATGAGGGTTATGAATAACCTAACATCATTTAAAAACATTAAACTTACATAACAACGGTGAAGAAAAAAGCGCGGCATCTCATTAATTTAACCCTATATATCTATTAGCATTTTCGGAACATGCCAATAGTGGTTGAGGGCAGATCCCGTCAGCCTGTTCCTCGTTAGTTAAATAACCGCGATTTTGACAAGTGCGCTGCATCTCCTAGTCTTTGGGGGGATACGACGAAAGATTAATGCTCAACAAACAAGGATGCTGTTGATATGAAATATCGTCCGTTAGGTAATTCAGGTTTATTGGTATCAGAAATGGTGCTTGGCACCGTCCCGTTTGGCGGCAGTGGTGGCTTCGAGAAAGCCGCCAGTGTTGATGTAGAGGGCGCGCGCCGGCTAATTGATATCGCTGCTGATTCAGGGGTGAATTTGATTGATACCGCCGATCTCTACTCGATGGGAGAAGCCGAGGAGATCGTCGGTAAAACGCTCGGCGATAAGCGTCAGGATATGATCCTGGCCTCTAAGGCGCGCAGTCCACTGGGAGACAACCCCAATAACAGTGGCTTCTCACGCTATCACTTAATCCGTGCCTGCGAAGCGAGCCTTAAACGTCTGAATACGGATCACATTGATCTTTATCAGATTCATAATTGGGACGGCGTTACCCCCATCGAAGAGATGCTGTACGCGCTGGACCACCTTGTACATAGCGGTAAGATTCGCTACTACGGCACGTCTAACTTCACTGGTTGGCAGATGATGAAAACCATCGGTAAAGCCGAGCTTCACAACCTGCCTGGCCCTATTAGCCAACAGATTTACTACACGCCTGAGTCGCGCGAGGCTGAGTATGAACTGATGCCGCTGGCGATCGACCAGAATATCGGCACGCTGGTATGGGGGCCGCTTGGTGAAGGGCTGTTTAACGGTAAGGTACGCCGAGGCCAAAAAGCACCGGAAGGTACTCGTCAGGGCAACGGCTGGCCCGAGCCTTATGTGCATGATATGGAGCGCGCCTACGATATTATCGAGCTGCTGGCGGAGATTGGCGACGCCCATAATGCCTCCATCCCACGCACGTGCCTTGCTTGGCTGAAAGACCGTCCGGGGGTGACATCGCTCATTGTTGGGGCACGCAATGAAGATCACTTGAATGATAACCTGGCAGCAACGGAGCTTTCGCTGAGTCAGGAAGAGATTGAGCGTATTGAAGCCGCGACACGTCCGGCGCCGCAATACCCGTACTGGCACCGCGTGGTGGCGGGTATGGATCGCATTGATAAAGCGGAGCAGCCGTTTATCGACAACTACCGTAAAACGATCGATAACCGTAATGACGAGCGTTAATCAGCTCATCCTTACCGTGAACCAGTATCTATTTAACGACCATTCATAAACCTATTTATGTCGGTATGGGTCGCCCATACCGACATAAAGCCCATAAAATGTTATTAAAAGTAACTTAAAAGAGCTGTTTTTATTTTAATAACCGCTTCTTAACGCACGCTTTTAAAATGCCCTGCCTACCCCGCCCCCTGAATGTTAACTTTTGTTGTTTATTTAAATAAATAACGACGCCTCTTTCTATGCTAAACACATTAGAGCATGTCATCAGTTGTTCACATGTTTGACTCGGCAGTGTCACTGCCGCTGCCCACACTGCATAAAAACGTGATAAAGGAAGGGATCGCTAATGCGGCTCTGCATCGTTAGTGAAACATGGTCACCGGATATCAATGGCGTTGCCCATACACTGAGTCGATTAAGCGATGAACTAAATTGGCAAGACGTGCCAGTGGATGTTATTCGTCCTCGCCCTCGAGCCGATGGCAAGGCGTCGGGCATTAACAATGAACTGCAAGTACAACGACTTGCCCTGCCCGGTTACTCCGATGTTCAGGTAGGATTGGTAAGACCCGCCACACTGCGTCATTTTTGGCGCCAACATCGCCCCGACGTTATTTATTTAGCGACTCAAGGGCCGCTGGGATGGGCAGCTCGCCGAGCAGCACAACAGCTCAATATTCCGCTGGTCGCAGGCTGGCACACTAATTTTGACCATTATTGCGAAGACTATGGCGTGACATGGTTAGCTCCCACGGCTCGCCGCTATCTGCGTTATTTTCATAATGGTTGTGGGTTAACGCTGGTGCCCACCCAGCAACAAGCGACGGCGCTTGAGCATCAGGGAATTCACGATGTTCATGTGTTATCACGTGGGCTGGACGGTGAGCGCTTCTCCCCCTCTCACCGTGATGCCCAATTACGCCAGCGCTGGGGCGTCAGCGAACATCAACCGGTTGCATTATATGTTGGCCGCTTAGCTGCAGAAAAGAATCTCACACTGCTGCACGAAAGCTTCCAAGCCATGCGCGAAGTACGCCCTGATATAGCACAGGTGATCGTCGGCGATGGGCCCGCTCGGGCCCAGTTGGAAAAGTCGTTGCCCGATGCCCATTTCACCGGTTTTGTAGGCCAAGAAGCGCTCGCTCGCCACTATGCCAGCGCCGATTTGTTTATTTTCCCTTCACTTTCTGAAACCTGGGGCAATGTGGTGGCAGAGGCCATGGCCAGTGGTTTAGCCGTGGTGGCCTATCACCACGCGGCCAGTGCCGAACTGATCACGAGTGGTCATAACGGTATCACCGTACCCGCTGGGGATAGTGCTGCCTTCCAACAGGCCGCGGTGGAACTTTGCCAGCATCCAGCCGATTACTCTCGTTTAGGTCGGGTAGCCCGCTTACGCGCACTTGAGCAAAGCTGGAAGGGAATTGCCGAGCAGTTTTTGCAGTACTTACAACAAGCCCAGGAGGCTCATCATGCGACCGCGACCGCTTGTGGTATTCGACCGTCTTGACCTACTGGAGTGGCAACTCTGCCAGCGCGTATCGCGTCTATCGCTCTACCGCCCCTGGCGACTCACTCTGCAAGCCGCTAGTCGTTTAGGTGATTGGCCCGTTTGGGTGTTGCTCATTCTCGCTCAGCCTTGGCTTCAGCCTGACGGCGCCTGGCGAGTCATGCAGTACACGGTTATTGCACTGCTTGCTGTGGCTGTTTATCGACTGGTAAAAACGCGCCTGTGCCGTGAGCGGCCCTTCATCACCTATGAGGGGGGCATTGAGTGCTGTGAACCTGCACGTGATCGCTATAGTTTTCCCAGCGGCCATACCATGCATGCGGTGATGTTTAGTGTACTGGTAGCAGCTCACACGCCATGGCTGCTACCGGTGGTATTACCGTTAACGCTGCTGATTGCCATTTCCCGTGTTGGGCTAGGGCTTCATTACGTTAGCGACGTACTGGCGGGTGCTGCCTTAGGCTATGCGTTTGCTCTACTCAGCCTTTACTGGATGGGCTAACGCACAGCGACCAAGTGATAGACCAGAAACGTAAAACGCCCGCATAAGCGGGCGTTTTTTTATTTTCTACTTCCATTTTTATTCTTTTAAAAATAAATACTTACATATCAGGTGGCATATCATCGCGTTCATCAATACGGGCCATAAATGACGTTTTAAACATCATATATACGCCGACACCGGAGAACCCTAAGAACAAAATAAACATGCATAACATCAATGCCATCGCCATAATCTTGTCCCTGATAGTGCGCGGTCGCTACGTTGACGTTTTCTAACCGCTGCATTTTGATTTCACAAAGGATAGACCAAAACGCCACTACTATCTTTACAACAATTATGCGAAAAACATAATGTTTTAAAAAATCGCCAGTTATCATAAGTTTAGAAAGCTGCAGGCATGCAAAAAAACCACCTCATATTGCCGAGATGGCTGTTTCGCATCAGTTCGCTCCCTGAGTTGATGAACACCGCCTCCTTGCGTTGCACCTAGTGAGTGGGCGGAGTTCCTTGGACGTCCTGTCTGTTTGTCGGCTCCCTGCCTTCCTGTTCGCTGCCTGCCCACTCACTCAGCTTCATCTACCTCAGTCTTAGTTTTTTCTATCCCTGGTCACAGTAGGCATCACTAGCTGACCTGTAAGACTGTTACTCTCCTTGATGCGTAATACAACTTCCGTGTTGCTAAACAGTAGTTGCAGGCATTGGGCCAACCTGATCTTAAAATATAAAAAAACTTACAAAACAATGGCTTAAAAAAACAACGCGTGCCACCTATCACTCTACTTGAGAGTGTTTGCATGTATAAAACTGACACATGCGACATAAAAATACTGTTAATAAACCCAATGCTTTGCCTAGCACTGATGAAAACGATAGCTAAAGCTCCCCACAGCGATTATTTTTACTTTCCTACACGACTGATTCATATGTGTGTCGATTGCTTTATTACCTCTCTTCATCGCGACAGCTCAAGGAACTCCCTATGAAACGCATGGTGGCACTTGGCATATTGATCCTGATCACCCTCCTGCTTGTGAGCGGTTGCAATACCATTCGGGGTGCAGGCGAAGACATCGAACAGGGTGGCCAAGCCATCCAACGCTCAGCGGGCTAGCGCTATGATGAGTGTTTATTTATCCCATGGCTTGGAAAGCGGACCGGGAGCACTTAAAACCCAAGCGATGAAAGGGATTGCTGAAAAGCTGGATAACGTTGAGCCCGTGGTTATGGACTATCGCGGGATGGCCGAGCCAGCACAGCGCCTTCAGCATTTGCTAGGCGTGATTGCCGAACGGGGAGACGATCCTGCCCGGCGTGTGCTGGCAGGTTCAAGCTTGGGGGGCTGGCTTAGTGCAGCGGTGAGCGCGCAGCAGCCGGTACTGGGCTGCTTTTTGCTGGCTCCCGCTCTGGGGTTAGTCGACTACCCGGAAACATCACTGACTATCCAGGCCCGCCACACCCATATTATCCATGGCTGGCGGGACGACGTCGTTCCACCCGAACCGGTGATTGAACATGCAAGGCGACAACGGCTATCGCTACGCATGGTAGACGACGACCATCGTTTACATGCAAGCCTTGATACTATTTTGCTCGACTTTGAGCGCTTTTTACGTCAATGCAGTGCGCTTGATGAAGAGGGGGCGTCAGCTTAACGAAAACAAATATTCGACATGGGCCGTCAAAACCTATACAAGTAGTGTACATATAATGTACACACTGAAGGAGAAGGTTCATGTTTGGTCTATTCAAGAGCAACCCTAAAAAGAAACTTCAACAAGACTACGAGCGCAAACTTCAAGCCGCGATGGAGGCCTCGCGCAATGGCGATATGCGTGCCAATGCCACCCTTACCGAGGAAGCAGAAGCGCTGCTGGCTGAAATCAAGCGTATTGAGGCAAACCAGTGACCTGCTGCTGACATTGCTTACACGGCCATACGCCCCGGCGCTTGGCCGAGACGGTGTACCTTACTTACTTGGTGTCGAGCAGTGCCTATTCGTCAGCGAGGGCCGGTAGCAAGGTCTTCAATTTGCGGGTGAGCGTATTACGCCCCCAGCCAAGTAGCTCGGCGGCCTCGCCTTTGCGCCCGCCGGTATGTTTCAGTGCCGTCTCGATCAAAATTCGCTCGAAATCAGGCACTGCCTCTTCCAGCAAATGGGTATGGCCTTCTGCCAGGGCGTGATCCGCCCAGTCTCTAAACGCTGTGCGCCAGTCGCCATGGACACTGCTCTGGGCAGCGCTGGGTGAACGCAGTTCGGGGGGCAAGTCTTCAACCAGGATTTCCCGCCCTGACGCCATCACGGTAAGCCAGCGGCAAATGTTTTCAAGCTGGCGTACGTTGCCAGGCCAGGGCAGCCGCGTTAAGTGAGCCTCAGCATCGCTGGTCAGCACTTTGATATCGGTGGTGAGCTCTTTTGCTGCTTCGGCTAAAAAATGGCGGGTTAAGCGAGGGATGTCTTCACGCCGCTCGGCAAGCTTGGGTAAGTGGATACGAATGACATTCAAGCGGTGGAACAAATCCTCCCGGAATCGTCCATCATCCACCAATACCTCTAAATTCTGGTGGGTGGCGGCGATTATCCGTACATCTACTTTGACCGGTGTATGCCCGCCGACCCGATAAAACTCACCATCGGCCAGCACCCGCAACAGGCGTGTTTGCGTTTCCGCTGGCATATCGCCTATTTCATCTAAAAACAGCGTGCCACCGTTAGCTTGTTCAAACCGCCCCTGGCGCTGCTGCGCGGCCCCCGTAAAGGCCCCCTTCTCATGGCCAAATAGTTCAGATTCGATTAAGTCGCGCGGAATCGCCGCCATATTAAGCGCAATAAACGGCTTACCGGCACGCGGACTATGCTGATGGAGCGCCTGCGCGACACGCTCTTTACCGGTCCCCGATTCACCGTTAATCAACACCGTGATATGCGAGTGGGAAAGCCTGCCAATAGCACGGAACACCTCTTGCATGGCGGGGGCTTCACCAATAATTTCGGCATTAAGGCCTTCTGGCACCGTGACCGGGCGCTGGCGTTCACGAGCATGGGCTACCGCGCGACGCACAAGAGCCAGTGCTTCATCAACATCAAACGGCTTGGGCAAATACTCAAACGCTCCGCCTTGATAAGAAGCCACGGCGCTGTCCAGGTCGGAGTGGGCCGTCATCACAATTACCGGCAGATCAGGATGCGCTTCACGCACTCTCGCCATCAGATCCAGCCCATCGATACCGGGCATCCGTATATCGGTGACGAGTACATCCGGGGGGCTTTCCAACAAACGTGCCAGAGCAACGTCGGCACGCTCGATACATTCTACGTCAAGATCGGGTTGCGCCAGCGCACGTTCCAGCACCCAGCGGATAGCGCGGTCATCATCGACAATGACCACCCGCGCAACATCATTACGTGTAGCCTCAGTCATGACGCTTCTCCGGTGAAATTAATAACCAATGGAATCAGTAAACGAAATTCGGTGTGTCCTGCTCGAGAGTCGCATTCGATCAATCCTTGATGCTGGTGCAATATCGACTGGGCGATAGAGAGCCCAAGCCCGCTACCTTCCGCACGCCCTGACACCATCGGATAAAACAGCGTTTCCTGCAGCGCATCGGGAATGCCGGGGCCGTTATCAATGACCGCCACTTCACTGACTAGCCGGTGACGCTCAGCGCCAAGCGTAAACTGGCGACGCGCGCGGGTGCGGAGTATTAAGGAGGGATCCGGCGTTTGCGCATCGTTCATCGCCTGAACCGCATTGCGCGCCACATTGAGCACCGCCTGGATCATTTGTGCTTCATCCCCGGAAAGGTCAGGCAGGCTAGGATCATAGTCACGGCTAATAACGACACTGGGATGCTCGGCAATCAGCAGTGCCCGCACCCGCTCCAGCACTTTATGAATGTTGACCGGCTCGTGTTTGAGGATTCGATTAGGGCCGAGCATGGAATCCACCAGATCACGCAGCCGATCTACCTCTTCGACGATGATATGGGTGTATTCACGCAGCGCTGGGTCGTCTAAGTCCCGCTCTAATAGCTGAGCTGCACCGCGAATACCGCCCAGTGGATTTTTCACTTCATGGGCCAGCCCCCGGGCGAGTATCTTAATCGTCTCTTGGCGGGTGGTAAGCGCCTCTTCGCGGGAGATTTGCATTAGCCGATCGCGTGGCTCCACTTCTAACAGTAATTCATCATCCGATAACGGCGTGACCGTATAATCGACGGTAAGCTGTTCACTATTTAGCGGTGTAATACGTGCTTCGCGCTGGGTGTAGGGATGAAACGCATCCCGCGCTTTGGCCAACACATCATCAATGCTTTCATCACCGCCAAGCAGGGTGTCCAGGCTAATTCCGTGAACTCGGCTAAGGCTGACCGCTAGCAAGGCTTCAGCAGCCGGGTTCATCCAGCGCACACGCAGGTCGCCGTCCAGCAGCAATACTGCGGTGGTGAGATGCTCAAGCAAACGCTGATGCATGGTGGTGTCCTGAATAGTCGTGTCTTCCATCGCCGTCACAGACCTACCGGTGAATAATCAATGAGGGAACTGCAAAAAGCGCGCCAATTACGCAGCGATGCCTATTTGCACGGCTTGCGAGCAGAGCAGGCAAGCAACGTGACTCGTTTTAGCGCACGACCAACCCAGTACTCACTCCTTTAAGCACCATATTGGTGCATTCAATTTTCAAGCAGGACACTCAAGGAACGATCACGGTCACGACTGCGGTACGATGCTGTAAACGTTGGCTGCTATCCAGCAACTCACCCTGAAGCTCATGTGGCCCTGATGACAACCCCGTTAACCAGAACACATCACTGTGTAGCGCCGACTGGCTGATATGACCATCCACCAGTAGCCGCACCATATGGTCTTCGCGCAACGGCGGTGCAATGGACATTTCCACGGCGGTCATTCCCTCCGCCACAGATGAGCCCTGCTGGGGCAATGCAATCGAAAAGTGGTCATAGGGCATAAATGGCTGACCTGGCTTGCCTCGTGATCGCGCAGGGGCAGGCGTATCCCCATGATTAGCCATTGCCGCTCTTAATGCAGGCGGCAGGCTGGGCAAGGGTGCCAGTTCCAACGCCTCGCCACCCAGGCCAGGATTATCCGTAAAGGTAATGTTGCCGTGTTGATCGGTCACCCGATAAACGGTTTGCCCGAATGCGCCCTCCATACTCCCCATCAGCGCACCTACCACCAGTACCCCGCCCACCAGCAAACTAACCACGCTTACTTTGCTGACGCACCGTTGTAGCGCTCCACACCCGGCAACGGTAGCCAGCGTGCGTTTTATGCTCATTGCGCTCACCGCCATACGCGCTTCTCTCCCTAACGAAAAAACCCCGCCGAAGCGGGGTTTTGGTCACTCTTTAAATCGCTGCTTTAACAGCTATTACACCGCTTCGCTGATAGTAACAGCCAAGGGCGAGTAACGCTGATTAGTAGCTGTACTTAACAGCTGTACTTAACAGCTATAGTACATATCAAACTCAATCGGGTGCGTCGTCATACGAATACGCTCCACTTCTTCCATCTTGAGTTCGATGTAGGCATCGATCATGTCGTCGGTGAACACACCACCTTCGGTCAGGAACGCACGGTCAGCGTCGAGCGCTTCCAGGGCTTGATCCAGGCTGTTGGCCACGGTCGGTACGGACTTGCCTTCTTCTGGCGGCAGGTCATACAGGTTCTTATCCATGGCATCGCCAGGATGGATCTTGTTCTTGATACCGTCGATACCCGCCATCAGCAGGGCAGCAAACGCCAGGTACGGGTTGGCAGTCGGGTCAGGGAAGCGAGTTTCAACGCGCTTACCTTTCGGGCTGGCCGTGTACGGAATACGGATAGATGCTGAACGGTTACGGGCGCTGTAGGCCAGCATGACCGGCGCTTCAAAACCTGGTACCAGACGCTTGTACGAGTTGGTAGAGGCGTTGGTGAAGGCGTTCAAAGCGCGAGCATGCTTGATCACACCGCCAATGTAGTAAAGCGCCATTTCAGACAGGCCCGCGTACTCGTCACCGGCAAACTGGTTCTGGCCATCTTTCCAGAACGACTGGTGTACGTGCATACCCGAACCGTTATCACCTACCAGCGGCTTCGGCATGAAGGTAGCGGTTTTACCGTAAGCGTGAGCCACGTTGTGAATCACGTACTTCATTTCCTGAACTTCGTCAGCCTTCTTCACCAGCGTGTTGAATTTAACGCCGATTTCATTCTGACCCGCATTGGCCACTTCGTGGTGGTGAACCTCGACGGTCTGACCAATCGCTTCCAGCGTGTTACACATGGCGCCACGAATATCGTGGAAGCTATCGACCGGCGGAACCGGGAAGTAGCCGCCTTTAACGCGTGGGCGGTGACCCAGGTTGCCACCTTCAACGCGGCTATCGGTTGCCCAGGCGCCTTCCTCGGAAGTGATTTTGTACATGGAGCCCTGAATATCGGATTTCCAATGCACTTCGTCAAAAATAAAGAACTCAGGCTCAGGACCAAAAAATGCCGTATCGCCCAGGCCGGTTGACTGCAGATAAGCCTCTGCGCGCTTGGCAATAGAGCGCGGATCACGATCGTAGCCCTGCATGGTGGCAGGCTCGATGATGTCGCAGCGCAGAATCAGGGTAGCGTCTTCGGTGAAGGGGTCGAGGAACGCGGTACCATCTTCAGGGCGCAGAATCATGTCGGATTCGTTAATGCCCTTCCAACCCTCGATAGAAGAGCCATCAAACATCTGGCCATTCTCGAAAAACTCTTCGTTTACATCGCGAGCAGGCACGGTCACGTGCTGCTCTTTACCACGCGTGTCGGTGAAGCGTAGATCTACCCATTTAACATCATTTTCTTCAATTAGCGCGAGCGTCTTAGCTGACATAGTGTCCTCCGGAATGAGCGTGGCTTAAAGCTAACGACAGTAAGCTACCGATAAAAGTGTTGTCAGACAAAATACGTGTAAAACCACATGTTTGTCATTTTTGTTCGCTCAACGTTTGCCTGAGAAGGGTGAACAAAACGCTTAGCGAGCCTTTCAGACCGGCTATCGTTTTAGCACGTCGCAAGGCTTATGCCTACGCCCCGCTAACCGCTAAAAAACTTACTACCAATCCTAAGCACATACCATGCCAAAAATGCACCAATATGGCATAAGAAAACCCCAAGCTATTATTTTTAAAGATTTTAAAAATGCCACTTGATGACGCAGCACTCCTTCTAAACGACAAGGAAGTGGTTACTAAAGTCTTTTACGCACCAAATAAGTGCAACAACATCTAAATATGCACCATTTTCAACCACTAATAATAATGAACCCTCATTTTTGGCCCACAAGCTTTTTTACTTGCTACACAAACCAGCCAGATACTACAATAAATTACAATATGATAGATTTGCTCACAATTGGAGTCGGTAGATGGGATCGGTCTGCTTTATAGTTGACACCCTGGTGACGGGGGCAAACTTACCGCGCCATTTACAATCCATACGTGGATCCGGGATCGCTAACGACCTGCTGCCCATTTTGGTGACAGGAACGCACCCTCAGCCGCGCCTGAACGATATTGAACAGCGCTATCATACTTACTGCCTGATTACCCCTGCCCTTCCTCTAGGCACTCGCCTTAATAAGGCGGCGTTTACCAGCCAGGCCGACTGGTTAATCATTGCGGTACAAAAACAGCCGATTCCTGCCCACCAGTGGGGCCTGCTCTACTCGCAATTGAATACCCATACGCTGGATGCATTAATTATTGGCCTTGCCCAACCCTCTTTATCCGAGCGGATCTTGCGGCGTGTGTTGGCAAATACGCTGTTGTTACCCTCCTACATTGCCGTGAGACAGGCGTGGTTTGAGCGCTTAGGCGGGTTTGACCCAGACTTGGATAACGACAGAGCGATTGATGATTTCTTGCAACGCTTACACGCCTGCCCCACCCGTTTAAAAACCTACAATGGTCACTTACAAAGCCAAATGAGCGAGTCATCTCCGCCGGTGCTCACCAAGGTTCCCGACCGCTCCTGTACTCCGCGGCCATAATGCTTCTATTACCGCGCATTCATCGAGTCTCTTTTTCACCATCTTAACGACCCTCGCCACACCAGTGACGCTTTTCACTGTTCAGTTCAATCGCTTACGGTTTACTTAACTTTCAACCGCTTGCCAAATAGCATCGCTCCCAGTGTCGTGATATTGGCGTAGATCTGCCTTTCCCTCTGTATACCCCAAACGATGGACGCCTTCCGCCTAACGCTGTGCGGCGTGACCTTGACCCAGGCGACCATACTTGGCACGACAGGCATGCTAGCCTACCTACTGCGTTTAGCTGCCTATTTAAGTATTTGGGACAAACAAGCGACGAGTCGCCGGAGTAAGAACGAACGGAAAAAGGCCGAGCAGGTAACGCAAGTTCCGAAAGTACGCAGGCGGTAAGCGGTTGAACGCACTACACTAAAGAGACATTCAACACGACAAGGAAGATACCGATGCATCAGCATATCGAATGGGACGCGCCAGGCAGCGCCAGCGTTAGTGAGTATTTTAAAAACGATCCGGATCATCGTGCCCCTGACCCGGGTGACATTATCTCGGCACGCTACCAAGGCGCCATGGTGCGCGTGAAAGTAGAAGCCTACCGGGAAGACGATGCCGTTAGTATTGGCGAAGTCGTCGCCATCATTGATTCCCAAGGCGGCCGTCACCAACACCATCAAAAACTGGAAGTAGGTCATATCGTCCGCTTGCCCGACGACAAACGCGCCATGGAAACAACACCCAAGGACGCCTAACCCCTTCCCGCCCAGCTTCACACCGCCACCCAATGGGGTGGCGGTGTAGTAACGCTCTACCGCAACGAGCCGCGCACACTTATCGCTATTCAGGAAAACGTAGCTTTCATATCAGCATCTATCTCTGAGCTACCGCTGCTGATATGCCGGTAGTATTCACCCCCGCCTGTGCAGAAATCGGAGTACGTGCGAACGGCGGCGAGCTGCTGCTCGCGGTTCATCCCCTCCTTGCAGGGATCGGGACACCTCACGAATCCTTGAGAATGCCTATGTCGCTTCATCCCCGCTCGTTCGGGGATCGGTCTCAATCGGCTCGATAGATGTAATGCGGCTGCGGTTCATCCCCGCCCGTGCGGGGAGCAGACCTCGCTAACAGGGATAATCTGAACGCCGTCCGGTTCATTCCCGCCTATGCAGGGAGCGATCCGCAAGCTGGGGGCTCTTTCAAATAATGGGCGGTTCATCCCCGCCTGCGCGGGGAGCGGCCTCTTGCCATTGACCGCCTGATGGAAGCCTACGGTTCATCCCCGCCTGCGCGGGGAGCGGCGTTTCGAAGCGATGAAGTTGGCTATTCAAGACGGTTCATCCCCGCCTGTGCGGGGATCGGATGTTTTTATCCAGCGCGCCGATTGGGTGATACGGTTCATCCCCGCCTGTGCGGGGATCGGTGCTGTCATAGCCTTGCTTAATCAGCACCAACCGGTTCATCCCCGCCTGTGCGGTGATCGGATCGAGGTCCACGTACTGGCGCACCGACACGTCGGTTCATCCCCGCCTGTGCGGGGATCGGGTATCACCACTCGTAAGGCGGCTTATCGTAGGCGGTTCATCCCCGCCTGTGCGGGGATCGGGCCGACCTAGTTTTAGCCGAGGCCGCAAAGCGCGGCTCATCCCCGCCTGTGCGGGGATCGGTATCCAAGCTAAAAGAGGCATTAGATAACAGCCGGTTCATCCCCGCCTGTGCAGGGATCGGACTAAGGGGGATTTATGAAGCTGCTTGTAATCGCGGTTCATCCCCGCCTGTGCGGGGATCGGTTTGATTTCCTCTTCAGTCGCCTCGCGCACCACCGGTTCATCCCCGCCTGTGCGGGGATCGGGGACGCTGATCTTTTGGTATCTGGCTCACTGGCGGTTCATCCCCGCCTGTGCGGGGATCGGGACGAACTCCGGAAGGGCTAGGCCTCGGTTTCCGGTTCATCCCCGCCGGTGCGGGGATCGGATGTTTGAACTGAATAGCTACGATGCAGACAGCGGTTCATCCCCGCCTGTGCGGGGATCGGGGGTAAGCACGCTCGATACAGATTTACCGCTGCGGTTCATCCCCGCCTGTGCGGGGATCGGGCGCAAGCCGCTTACTCGAAAGCCCTGCACACCGGTTCATCCCCGCCTGTGCGGGGATCGGTGCCGAAGTGCCGACGATCATCGGTGCGCCTGGGGTTCATCCCCGCCTGTGCGGGGATCGGTGATGAACTGTTTGCGCAATTGCGGCGGCATTCGGTTCATCCCCGCCTGTGCGGGGATCGGTTCTCTTGCTCCCGCTTGATCTTGCGCTGCTCACGGTTCATCCCCGCCTGTGCGGGGATCGGTCCGTTTTAAGCGTGGCCATAGTCAGATCGACCGGTTCATCCCCGCCTGTGCGGGGATCGGGACTGAAGCATATGGCTAGAAAAAATGAGAGGCGGTTCATCCCCGCCTGTGCGGGGATCGGCGAGATATCTAACTCGTCGAGGAAGCCGTAACCGGTTCATCCCCGCCTGTGCGGGGATCGGCAGCTGCTCGATCAGCGCTACAAGTTTCAGCGCGGTTCATCCCCGCCTGTGCGGGGATCGGGCGCCATTTGATCGAGTGATGACGCGATCATCCGGTTCATCCCCGCCTGTGCGGGGATCGGGCTGGCAAGATGCTATTGCCCGCATCTATTTCCGGTTCATCCCCGCCTGTGCGGGGATCGGTGCCGAAATTGTCCGGCCGGACGATATGTCGACGGTTCATCCCCGCCTGTGCGGGGATCGGGTGGCTGCGCTAGTGCCCATACCAAGCGTTTGCGGTTCATCCCCGCCTGTGCGGGGATCGGATATGGCATCAATAATCCCGATTTGATCAAGGCGGTTCATCCCCGCCTGTGCGGGGATCGGCTCAGGTGTCTTTTCGGCCTCGGCAGCGTCTTCCGGTTCATCCCCGCCTGTGCGGGGATCGGAGTGTACCTCTACAATGCGCTGATCGGTCTTACCGGTTCATCCCCGCCTGTGCGGGGATCGGACCGACCAACTCATTACGAATTGACCGGAATCCGGTTCATCCCCGCCTGTGCGGGGATCGGTGTCAGTCATGCGGGGGAGTGTTCCTAAACAGCGGTTCATCCCCGCCTGTGCGGGGATCGGCGCTAAGCGTCTTCGTTCTCATGTCTGCTCACCGGTTCATCCCCGCCTGTGCGGGGATCGGATTTCTGGCAGGTCGTCACTGCAGCGATAGCGCGGTTCATCCCCGCCTGTGCGGGGATCGGCGAGTCGGCCAGCACAGCAGCAGGGCGTGAACCGGTTCATCCCCGCCTGTGCGGGGATCGGTAGTCACTACCACGCTGCCCAATTAAACCCGCCGGTTCATCCCCGCCTGTGCGGGGATCGGAGCTCTTTATTATCGGCTTCAAGAGTATCGTGCGGTTCATCCCCGCCTGTGCGGGGATCGGACTTGCGGTAGACAATTGATCTACAAGAAGAAAATAGCAGATAAAAAATCCACCAGCTATTTTGCTTACTTTTTAACCACATTAAATTGTTAAAGATCCAATAAAATCAGTTAGTTAACTTGCGGCGGTAAAAAGCGCACCAAACGTAACCCGTCATGATCGATGGGTTCGCGGCGGTTTTCACCATAGGTTTGAAATTCAAAGCCCGATTCATGGTTGCTAGACCAGGCCATTGCTACATTGCCTTCTTCCGCCAGCGCTTCCACCTGTTCCCAGATCATTTCGCGAATACGCCTGTTAACGTCGCCTACGTAAACGCCCGCCCTAATCTCCAAAAGCCATACTGCTAACCTGCCACGTAAGCGTGGCGGTACGGCTTCGGTAATCACCACAAGCATTGCCATTTATCCGCTCCTGTGGCCAACATCACCAACCGAGGGTGGTTCTGGAATAGCAGGTAGAACCGCATCGGGAGCGGGTGGTGGCGGCTGGATATCACCCGCCGCAAGCACGTCTTCAATCATGGGGATGATTCGCTGAAGTATCCGTGATTGTTTGAAGGCATCCCGGCAGGCTATGCGTACTTCACGTTCAGGCATGGGCGGATTGCGGGCGGCGACACGGAAGGCGGCGGGCACTACCGTTTCAAACTTAACGATGTCAGCGATATCGTAGACAAAACTCAACGGTTTACCGGTGTGCAGATATCCGATGGCGGGTGCGTAGCCAGCGGCCAGAATAGCTGCTTCGGTAATTCCGTATAGGCAGGCAGTCGCTGCGGATAAACACTGATTGGCTACATCGGAGGCGTCCCATTGCTTTGGGTCGTAACGGCGTCCATTCCATTTAACGCCATACTGTTTCGCCAACAGTTGATAGGTTTTGCGAACTCTGGCGCCTTCAATGCCACGCAGTTGCTCAATGCTACGTCGTGAAGGCGGCTCTTCACCAAAACGTAGTTCAAACATCTTGCGGACTACTTTTAGTCGCAGCTTTTCATCTAGCGCCAGTTGCGCCTGATACAACAATTTGTCTGAACGCGCACCACCCGGCTGGCCAGCGCTATATAGCCTTACACCAGCATCCCCTACCCAGATCAGCAAAGTGCCTACCGTAGCGGCCAACTTTACCGCTGCGTGAGAAACTCGCGTGCCCGGCTCTAAAAGTAAGCACGCCACCAAGCCCACGGGTATATGCATGCGCTCACCGTTTACCTCGTCAATAACGACAAAAGCACCGTCGCGCACGTCTATCTGCCCCATCCCAATAAAGATCATCGACATACGGTCTTTTTCGGGAATGGGCTTTAGCGGAATAAAGCCCATGCTGGTCTCCTAAGGTCGGCGCAGCAGTAGCAAGCCGCCGCCAAATGCTTTAGCCCGTCCGATACCGTGAGCCATGGTTTCAATCAGTTTTCCCGGGTTGGTTACTTCCAGCAGACCTTCGTAATCTACAGTTGAGAACTGAACCGGTTTTTCGCTGCCTTTATTCAACACATGCTGACGATAAGCACCTAACTCTGGCGTAAACGGTAATCGGAAACCCCATGTTTCGGAGCGGCTTTCGAGCCACTCACGAGCTTTACCGTTCATGGCATCAACGCATGCTTGGCTGGTGCGCTGGCCGGGCGCAAATGGCTTTTTAGCCGCCATCAACACATCGGCCCGTTGGCCGCGTTTTCCAGGCACGGCCACCGCCATAGTAGGGTTAGCACGCAGGCGGAACGCTAGCCTATCCCCCACGTTTAGTTCGGGTACAAACGGTTTGCTCTCGGCTTCAAGCAAACCCGATACCGACATGGGCTCACGATCTGAAAGAAGGTAAAACAGCGGTAGCCCTTTGGGACCTCTTCCCTCTTCTGTTTCTTCCAGTTCTTGCCGAAAGATAAAGGGTCTTGGTCCTTCATAATCTGGAAATAGCTGCCACAAAAGTTGATGAGCCGTATAAGCTTCGGCACTCATCACATCAAACAGCTTTTCGCGAGAAAGCCCGTTCAGATCAACACGTACGCGTGAGAGATACATCAGCGCGCCTCCTCTACTGATACAGAGCGACGAAACTCCAATCGCGAGCCAAATTGCCAGCGGCGTCGGTTCAGCGGCAAATCCCATACATCGTTGTATTCAGCTGTCTGACCATCGCCATCGAGCGTACTGGCTTCGCCTTCCCATGCATAAAAGACTTCGTCAGGAAAACGCAGTAGCATTTTATCCTGCGAGCTATTAACCAAGGCAGTAAAGGGCGTATCCAGTGCTTCTTTAAGAGTGCTGCACTGACGCTGCTGAGGCGCCAAGGGTGCTGCAGGCGGACACGACTTGCGCCCTAGATAAAGCGGGTAATGAGGCGTTTTTAATGCTTGCGCTAGCGTATCTAGTGACATGTTAGCCGCAGGGTTCAGCCAGACAGCCACTGTCCATAGACCATCGCAGCGGTAGTCACGGCTGGAAAGTATGGTTTTTAGCGTATCACGCGGTGCGCTAAGCTCTTCTTTACGAGTGCGATAGCTCACTTTTGCCTGGGTAGCGGGCACCTGTACCGTGTGGTAGTCACGCATTAATAGGCCAGGCGTGTATTGCTTTACCCCCATGGCAATGCTTTCACGCAGCTGTGTTTGGCCCTGGTCATCATCACGACGAATGCCGAGCGCGGCCCCAAGTAAGCCAAGTACAGCCCCTTTACCTGGGTAGGTAGCCGTTGGGCGTGTTTCACCCACGGCGGCCTCGCCCCAGCTGGCAAGCGGCGCGTAAAGCCGAAAAACAAGATAGTCGGTCATGCCGCCCCCTTATTGATCGGCTTTCAGGAAAGCAATCAGCTCTTTCAGACTGCCTTTTTTAACATCGCCTTTTAGCTGTGGTACGTCATAGTTAGGCTCGGCACTGGTGACAAAACGGCTGTCAGCTCCTGCTTCATAGGCGTCATCAAAGGCCTGCGCTTGACGCTCCAGGTGCTTGATCGCATCAAGCGTTTGATCCTGGCCGGTAACGGGCCGCAGATAAGCGGTGGAGAGTGAGCGTGGCTGCTGACTGCCTTTTTCGGCTAGCACGTAGCTTGCATGGGCGCGCGAACCAAAGCTGTTTTGCTTGCCTTTGGGGGAGGTTTTGGCAGCGGCTTCTGTCAGTGCAGCAATTGCCTGGTCGGCCAACTCACTGTTGCCTTGCAGGTTCTCAATCAACTGCTGGCGATCAATGCAGATATAGAGATAAAAGAGCCCAGCACCAAAGCCCGCTTCACCAATATGTGCCGCGCCCCGGTCTTTATCGCCATTGTTTAAGTCATCTACTGCGGTAAAGTAATCGTCTTCTACTTCGGCGGCATGCACGGTGATGGCATGGGCGACCTGGCAGGCGGCATCCACGTTGTATTCAGGCACGGCGGCCAGCATACGCCCAAATAGTGCCACATCGGCGGCAGCGGGTTTATAACGTAGAAGCTTCAACTCATCATCGTTGGGTTCACGCTTCTCTTCTGCTAACGTTGCTACCAGCTCGCTAATCGCTTGGCGCTCTTCTAGGCCAACATGTACCAGCTGCTCAATTTCGAACTCTTTCGCCTCGCCCTTTTCTACCTTGCGCAACTTACCGAACACACCGGCGATTTTTTCAGCACTGGCTGCGGCGATTTTCTCATCCAGCCCTTTTTCTTTAAGTTCTTTATAGGCTTCCGACCCTAGCCGCTTAGTGCGCGTACCCACGTGCCCTGCCAAGGCTTCTTCAAACAATGTGGAAGTACGCCAAGTGCGCTTAAGGCTTTGTGATGAAACACGCAAGCGCTTGGCGCCGCCCATCAGGGCGGTTTTGGGACGCCCCAGATCATCGCGGTTCAAGTTGGCAGGTGGGTAAGAAGTCAGCAGGTGCAGTTGAATAAAGTGGCTCATGAAATTCCCCTTGGACGCTTATTAATTAAGAGTGACGTGATCAGTCACGGTGGGTATAGCGAGAGGTTGCGGCGAAGTAGTCGTTCGCCAGCACAAAACCGAGGCGTTGGGTTGGCTTGGCGGAAAGACGACCACGGTGCTCGCGCCACCAGAGCGCAATAACGCTTGCCAGTAACACCACGCTAATATCCTGTTTATTGGCCAGCGCCAGCGCCCGGCGTAAGCGCTGAATAAATTCTTCCGGCGTTCGGCAGGAAAGCAGTTGCTGAAAGCGCAGCTCGCTCATTAGCGGTTTACCAGTGCTATCTTTTTGCTGACCAAGCCGCTTGGCCAAGGAAACTCCCTTCTCTTCTTTGCGTAATTCCGCTGAGATCAGAGCGATACATGACCAAACTTGAAGTTGCTCTTCTTGATATTCCGTTTTCTTGGTCGCCTCTGGCAACATCGCCCATAGCTCGCGAAAGCCTTGAGTGAGCATGGCAGCGTCGGCGCTATCGCAACGGCGAAGTACGGCACGGACGCCGCGGGGGAACGATGGCTGGGGAGTTAATGCTTTTAACTCTTGAGGTGTCAGCGTTAACCGTTGCCACCACCGGCGTAAGGCGGCGGCTTCATCACGTTTCAAACCGACTAGCGCCTTTTTTTCCGACTCGGTCAATAATTCTTCTTTTTCCGATGTTTCCGGCGTTACCACGTCACTCATCAGGCGTCTCCTGTCGTTGTTGCCGTAGCGCTCGCATTGCTATTGGCCGTAGCGGATGGATCAAAACCACCTTGCTTGATAAAGTCGCTCACCACTTTGCTGCCTTTGCTCTTGCCACTTAGAAAGTATTGCAATTGCCGGTGGGCAGCGGTGGCGCGCTCAAGGTCCATGCTCTCCTGAGCACCGCTTAGCGCCATATCTTCAAATACGCGCATGGCCTCCTTCTTCAAGGCGAAGTACCACTGTTCGGCGATGCTGGAAGGAATATGGGGTAAGGAGACGTCTTGCTGTAGCGTCTCTTGCAGCGCTAATAAAGTTTTAAAGAAGGCAGATTCTGTCGCATCGTAAAACTGGTTATCGATCGCACTCATATCACCCTTGGCATCCGACGGGCGCGAAAACCAGGCGTTTTTCACCTGAGTACGCACCATCCAGGCGATGTTGCGTGAAAGCTCCGTCAACTTTTGGACCCAGGTGCGAAGCTTTTCCTGCTGGCCTTTTGGTATTTCCACAAGGGGCATTTCAATGCTGTACCAACCGCGCGGTTTCATGTTGTCCATGTCATAGCCGAACACCCATAAACGCGCTTCTGTGAGCAGCTCCTGAATGTCTTCCTGGTAGCGACGCTCCTGCCTCACCAGAACTTGTTTTTCGAGGTAGCCCTTCAGTACCGCTGACGCTATCGCGCCGCTGTTATCTTCATCGTTAAGCACAAAGCCCGACCAATGCCGATAACCCAACCCGCCCGGCTGCCCCTTGCTGGAAAGCGGCAGTTCATTGGGCTTTTTAGGGTCACGCCGATAGGGCGTTAGAGGATGCAGCCAAGGTCCATCGTAATTGGCGCCCTGCTTTTTAGCGCGCAGCTCGCGCACGACGTGCGGCGTTTTCCTTCCGCAAATATCACACGCACATTCGTCAACCTCTTCAAACAACAGTCGAAAGCGCCGCGGCATGGACCAATAAGCGTGTAGAGGATGCGTGTTCTCAGGCAGTACTTCAGTGCCTTTCTTGTCACTGATGCGCGTGTTGGCCATCCAGAAAAATAGCGAAGGCTCTTCAGGATGTGGCGTTGTCCATTGCTGCCCTTTTTGAGTGACCTCACTTCTCGTGATGACATTTAGCCACAGCCGTTCCCATAAACCGGCTGTGGCTAACTCGGGCATGACCAACGTGGTCAGCGGGCCACCTCCCCGCAGGCCTACACGGATACCGGCCCCGCCCGCCGGGGCATTAATCTGCATGGCGTAAAGCGCTATGGCGGCGCAGGACTCACACATCACATCGACACGGCCACGCTTTACGAAAAAATCGGTATTGTTCTTGATGCCGTTGGCGCCAGGCGCATCAATCAACAGGCCACTGACAGTGGCGTTTTTTACATCCTCCAGCAGATCAATATCCTGCATAAAGCGCGGACCATCACCGTCCAGCTCAAAGGCATTTTCGAAAGACGCAAATGCCTTATCCAGTTTGGCAACACTGGGGGGTTCAAGTAATTGATCAAGCCAGTCGTCGTGCGTTTTCGGCGGTAATGCCGTTTGCAGCAGGCCAATCAGAAATTGGTAGGCGGCACCCTGGAAGTCCGCACGCGGCAGAGCAAGATTGATAACCTCAGGATCAGCTACCGCCGAAGGGGGACGATACTCGACCTTTCCGTTACGTAGTAAAAAGGGCAACCAGGGATTGTTAAGTAGATTCATGCACACCTCGATAGTGTCGTCTGGTGTCAATGCTTCGTTTACACTGATACAAATCGGAATCAGTAAGCTGGGGAGGGCCTGAATAATGACGATTCATTACGAGCAAGATGGCTATGCCTGGGCGCTTGAGCAGGCGGGCCTTTTGCGGGCTGGCAAGCTGGACAAGCTGGATCTTGAGCATCTTGCCGAGGAGATCGAGAGCATGGGAAAAAGCGAGCGACGTGCCCTGATTAGCCAATTGGCTCGCCTGTTGATGCATTTGCTGAAATGGGACTATCAGCCGGAGCGGCGTTCGCGCAGTTGGCGGCTGACGATTCAGGATGCGCAAACCAAGGTGGATCGCCTGCTTAATGACAACCCAAGTTTGAAAGCATCGTTGCCTGACCTGATGAATGAGGCCTACATGGATGCCCGACGTGCCGCTGCCATCGAGACCGACCGGGAACCACAGGAGTTTCCCGAGCAGTGTCTTTACAGTTTTGAAGACGCCATGGCCTTCCAGCCAAGCGAGCACTAAGCGCATCATTGCGCTTGTTCCTTGGCGGCCAACCGAACGCCCCACTGGGCATCGTAATGGCATTCAGCATCAGCACCGGCAAGCCACGGTTGGGTGTATTTCAGTGCTTTATAGCGCTCCTGTAATGCAAGCCACTGGCTTTCATAATGGCTGGATAGTGATGCCAGCTTGCCAGCCTGGCTCTGGCGCAGCTTGACTTGGCTGAGCATATCCGTATGGCGACAGCTGCCAGCATAAAGTACAAGCTGGTTATTTTCGGTGAGCATTAGCAGCACCACATTAATGGTGGGCTCATCCACCAGTCGCGTACCTATCTCTTGCTCTTCCTGCCACTGGTCATCTTTTGTGTAGCCTTTCTCCAAATCGAGTGCATTAAACCTCGCCATGGCGCCAGCCGTTTTTTGCATTCCTTTCTGCTCATAACGAGCCGACTGAAGCGCATCAGGAATGTCATCCGATACTTGGCCGTAAACCCCTTCGATAAGCTCCCTCGCATCTTCTGGCATACGAATCGCTTCCAGACGGCGCAACACTTTCTGGGTTAACCAGCTTAACGATGTGTCACGATAAACCGCCTGGGTGCCCGGCAGCGTACGCTTGAGCCAATATTCATCGGGATCATCGACCCAGGGTGGCGCCAGAATCAGCAGGCGCGGTAAACAGCGCGGGCCACGCTGATGGCGCTGCAAGCGCCCTGCTCGTTGAATCAACAAGTCGATAGGCGCGATATCGCTGATCATCACGTCCACGTCGCAATCCAACGACTCCTGAAATACCTGCGTACTAATTAGCACCTGGCTTTTGCGCATCTCGGGTGTTGAGTCCTTACCCAAGCGCTCAATTACCTGCGACTCAATGCGTTGCCTATCGACCATGGCAAAACGACTGTGGAACAGCAGGCAGCGCTCGGGGTCAGGATGCCGAGCGGCGATCGCTTCAAACGCGCGAATGGCGTCATCAACCGTATTACGCACCCAGGCGATACATTCACCGGCCTCCACCGCTGCCAACACCGCGTCAATGGCCTGCTCTTCTTCGCTTAGCCAATCAACATCGACACGTCTGGAAACTTCTTTTCGCGAGCCTAACGGCAGCTCAAGCGGCTCACCTAGGCTCACATGGGTCAGTAGCGGAAAATCCTCTTTTTGTGGTTTCGTTTCCGGCTGTCCCAGGCCTTTTTGCCAAGCCCCCATCAGCGCGCTTCGCATGGTGAGGGGTAACGTGGCGGTTAACAGAATGGCGCTACCGCCCTGGCGCGCATGGTAAGTCAGTAACTGGCTCAGCAGTGTCTGCATGTAATTGTCGTAGGCGTGAACCTCATCGATCACTAATACCTTGCGCGCCAGTCCGTACAAACGCATCGACTGATGGCGAAACGGTAAAACAGCCATTAATGCCTGGTCGATCGTGCCGACACCCACCTCCGCCAGCAGCGCTTTTTTACGCGAGTCCGCCAGCCACTGATTACAACGGCTGGTGGCAGAGAGTTCGCTAGATGAGTAGTCCAGATCGGCCGGCTGAGACGCCGTCACTGCTGCAATAAAGTCATCGTTTAGTTCGCGCGCACCATGGGCAAGCACAAAAGAAGGCATCGACTCGGCGGTATAGAAACGGCGATGCAAATTGCCCAACCGTGAATACATGGCGTTAGAAGTCGCCATGGTGGGAAGTGCAAAATAGAGCCCATCGCCATGACCCGCCGACAGCAGGCGCTGGGTTAGAATACAGGCGGCTTCTGTTTTCCCTGAACCAGTGACGTCTTCCAAAATAAATAGCTGGGGCGTATCTGATATTTTTACGCTTTCAGCGGCATGCTGAAGAGGCGTTGGCGTAATGGACTGCTGGCCAAACCAGCTTGCCATGCCAGCGTAAGGGAGGGGGTTGGGGAGTTCATTAAAGCCTGTTTCTTGCAATGCCCTTTCAGCGCTTTCCAAGGCTATTTGCCAATAATCGGCGAGTGGCATTTTTCCTTGATGGTAGGCGAAATGATCGCGATTGGAGCCCAACCAGTCGCTTAACGTTGCCCAGCCAGCAATACTCCAACTAAGCGTTTTCAGCGCATAAACCCACTCTTCAGAAAATAGCTGCTCAGTTGGCCACTCCGGCGAAACCACGTTGGCCCAGTCGGCAATGAATTGTCGCGTTGCCTCTATATCATCGGCATGTTCATCGCGACAGAAAAATGCATCTACATCGATATTGCCTGCATTAACTGGCTGGCCATGGTGGCCAAAGAAGGGAGCCGTGAGAACCGGGAGAGCGGCGCGTAGCGCCTTGCGCTCCGTACGGCTCGTCGGTCCGGAAGGCCATTTCAGCGCGCCATCTTCCAGCCAATCGAGCCATTTGGTCTCCCATATCACTGCTCCTAGCCGATCATGGCGTTCGGTGTAGGCGTATTGTGCAGCAGGAGGAACTAGCGCTAAGTCTGAAGCTGATTGAAAAAGGGCTTGGAAGGCTCGGGAAAACTTACCGATATCGTGAAGCCCCAGCAAAAAGACCAGCAGATGGCGCAACACGTCTGGCTCAAGACTTAACTGCGCTGCTAGGCGATGAGTCATCGGCTTATCGGGGGAAAGTAGTAACCAGCCCACCGCGGCTACATCCAGGTTGTGATACGGCAAAAGATGACACTCTACAGCGCCTTCCTTTGCTTTAGCCTTACCCCAATAACGATAGTAAGTCACCGTCGACCCCCGCTATTAATCTGCTACCTCATCTAATCATTCTTTATGATCAAACGCTATTGACCTTAGTCATACTTCGCCAGTCTTAAATCCCCCCTTGGCTCATTGGTTTTAAGTGCTACGCTTAGCGCTATTCATTCCCTTAATAGGCTCTCACCATGCATGTGTTTCGTCTCTTCGCTGCGTTGGTTACTTCGTTAGCGGTGGCTCTACCGGCTCATTCACAAACCCACTCACCAAGCCAGGCGCAGGCGGCTCCTCACTGGAATGAATATGACGAGGTGTTTGAGGAAGGTGCACGCCACGCCAACCTTTGGCAGTGGGGATGGACGGGCATTTATGGCACCAGCCTTGCGGTGAATGCTTACCAGTCCAGCGAGGCGAGCGACAGCGATGACCGCTTTGATGCGCGGGTAGGGGTAGTGAAGTCGGCATTGGCACTGGGTGGTATGCTGATGGATCGCCAGCCGCACCCGGCAGCGCTTGCCGAATACAAGCGTTTGAAAGCCAGTGGTGAGCTAAGCGGCGTGCAGGCGCTGGGGCTTGAACTTGCCCAGGCCGAGCGCGAACGGCGTGGCTGGGGAGCCCGGGTGAACTCGCTGGTAGTCAACGGCATCGCTGGTGCAGTCATTGCTGCCGATGGCCGGGAGAGCGATGGCGCGATCAACTTTGCTACCGGCATGCTGGTGAACGAGCTGCAGATATGGACACAGCCGAACGAGGCTTCCTCGGCGATCAATCGCTTCCAGCCCGCTAACCTGACGCTGGGATCAATGACGATTCCCGGCGAATATGCACTGATGGTGTCGCCTCAACAGCTTGGCGCTACCTGGCGCTACTGAGCGCGGCACTTCACCACACGTTACTTTAAACGTTTGAAAGCGAGGCATTTTCGGCGACCCGTCATATTAGCGTATATTAATAAATATGCAGCAATAAGCGCGTATAATTGACGGGCACAATAATGAAAAGAGACGCAAATGGAAACGTTACTATCAGGGGAGAGTGATGGCGTTGTAGTGGACGACGCGCGTCATATTACCGATGTATTAATCAACCTGGATGATCGCTGCGATGCGTTGACCGTTTCGCTCAATGATCAGACATCCCGCTCGCCATTCAATTATCCGGCGCACCTTGATCAGCTAGACCCGGCCACTGGCGAGCTTTCGCTGGTGGTCACCGATGCTGGCAGCCTGAAAGCATTAACACTTGGCGAGCACCGACTGACGCTGCGCGCAGAGAATAATCAGACGCTGCGTTTTGAAGCCATCCGAGTGTTAGAAGCCGAGCGTTTTGGCAATGCCTTGCAGTTGCGCTGCGCGCCTCCCAAACGTCTATTAACCGCCGCCCGGCGCCAGAGGGTGCGTATTACGCTGCGTAAGGATATGACTGTCAGCGCGGCGATGACGTGTTTTGTGGGCCAACCGCCCTTGCAGGCAACGCTGCGTGATATATCCAGCGGTGGCTGCCTGCTTAGTCTGCCGCTTTGCGACTGTGCATCACTAAGCGAGGGCCAGACGCTGCCTGAGGTCATGCTCACCTTCCCCAGCGGCGAGCGCTTTAGCGCAGATGCATCGGTGCGCCATATCACGCCGATGCCGCGCAGCGATCAAGCGGCGGTCGGCCTGGCCTTTAGCCACCTTGACCGTCCTCGTCATCGTCAGTTGGCCCATGTGGTAGCATCCACCGAGCGAGAGATTGCCTGGCGCTCTGGCGAGGGGTCGCGGCTGGCAGCGCCTACTCCGCTCTACACAAGCGCCGACCACCCGCCCCATAAGCAAGTCAAACGTCAGCGACGACGTAGCCCCAGGAGAGTGAGCACGCTGCGGGACATCGCCCGTAATCAGCATCTGTTCCTGCTGGCGTTACAAAATGACCGCCCCCTGCCGGTGGAGCGCCTGGAGCGCAGCGCCAACGAGCTGATACAGCTGTTGAGCAAAGGGCGTCAGGCGTTTTTCTATGGTCTTGCCTGCCTTGGCGACGAACCCCAGTGGATGCAGCATTCGCTTAACGTGGCAGGCCGACTGGCGGATCTGATGCTCGCCGAGCCCGCGCTTGCCGCCGAGACACACCGCGCCGTTCGGGCGGCGTTGATTCATGATATGGGTAAGGCGATGCTGATTGATGAGACGCTACCTTCGCTGGAAAGTGAGATGAGCGACGCTCAGCGCCTTCACCTGCGCGACCATGTGGACACGCTTTTGGCGGCACTTGAGCGTGCGGGTTACCCCCTTGAAGCACTGGAGCGGGAAATAATCAGCGATATCAACGAGCGGCTGGATGGTTCAGGCTACCCACGGGGCGTAACCAAAGAAGCGCTCTCCCCGGTGGCGCGCATGGCGGCGGTCATTGATGTGATTGATGCCATGACACGCCCACGCGGCGACCGCCCGGCATTAGGCGCCGTCGAAGCCTATCGCTATCTCTACAATCGCCCAGCGCGCTTTGACCATCACTGGGTTACCCGCTATGTACAGCGCCATGGCTTCTACCCACTGGGTTGTCTGGTGCGGTTCTCCCACGGTTACCTGGCGTGGGTACTGGCGCTGGATGAGCGCGGCCAGCCCTGCCGGGTGCGGGTAGTGCGCAATACCCGCCGCGAGGGCATCTTTTATGATGACGACATCAATCGGGTCGATTTTGATCAGCTAGGTCGCTTGGTCGAGTCGGTTCAGCCCGAGCGCTACGGCCTGACCCCATAAAAAGCCCATTCTCGGATCTGCTAGTTCCTCGCTGATGATTGCCATCAGCGGGGGAGCGCGTAAAATATCCAGCAATTTTTTGGCTTTGCCAAGTGTTATGTTATAACCTATTTGATATTAGATGAGGCCACTGGATGAGTGAGCATACGCATCACCATAATAAGGAGGGTCCCTGCCACTTCTCCTTGATGTCATTGTCGGCGGTTAAACGGCTGCTATTGGTTGCCATGCCGCTATTGGCGCTTTGGGGGTTGGTGATTTGGGCGAGTGGGTGGTTGGGATGAGTCAGGGCGCTTTATCTCGTTGTCAGCTACACAATCTGCATTTAGCTCAGGCGCGGCGCACGGTACTGGAACATGTCGAAGGTGATTTTCGGCCAGGCGCGATTACTGCCCTGATTGGCGCTAACGGTGCCGGTAAAAGTACGTTAATTCAAGCCATTATGGGTGAGTTACGCCCTATCAGCGGCGAAGTGGTATGTACGGTACCCAAAGAGCGACGGGCGTGGCTTCCGCAGCAACTGGCGTTAGACCTGACCTTTCCCATGAGTGTTGAAGAGTTGGTGATGACAGGCAGTTGGCCAAGCCACGGCGCGTTAACCGGCTACTGCGCGGGGCACTATCGCAAGGGCCGAGAGATCATGGCGCGATTGGGCATTTCGCACTTGGCCCACCGCCCGTTGGGCGAGCTTTCCGGCGGCCAGCGCCAGCGCGCGCTGATTGGACGTACGTTGATGCAGGAGGCCGAGCTGCTCCTGCTTGATGAGCCGTTCGCCAATGTGGATAGCGAAACCGTGGATATTTTGATCCGCATCCTGCGCCAGATGGCGGATGACGGCGCCACGATCATTGTGGTGTTGCACGATATGGACCATTTGCGCCGCCTGGCTGACGACGTATTAATGCTCAATGGCGGCCATTGCCAATGGCTGGCGCCCAGTGCGCTGGCTCAGCATCATGCCCCCGCTCAGGTAGTGCCGTTTACGCTGGGAGGGCGCCATGCTGGATCTGCTTAATACGTGGCTAATTAGCCCGTTCGACTACGGTTTCATGCGCCGCGCGGTGGTCGGTGGTTTAGCGCTGTCATTAGCGGCTCCGCCGCTGGGTGTGTTTTTGGTATTGCGCGGCATGAGCCTGATTGGCGATGCCATGGCGCACGCTATTTTACCTGGGGTCGCGTTGGGGTTCCTGTTGGCAGGCTTCTCGCTACCCATCATGAGCATTGGCGGCGTGCTCTTTGGCTTGATGGTAGCGCTGCTAGCTGGGGCAGTGTCGAAAATGGGCGGTCAGCGCGAAGATGCCGCCATGGCGAGTTTTTTTATTATTTCGCTAGCCGCTGGAGTGATGCTGATTTCGTTGGGTGGCAGCAGTGTCGATCTCACCCACGTGCTGTTCGGCTCTATTTTAGCGATTAACTCGACCGCGCTAATGCTGATAGCAGGCATCAGCACACTGATTGTCGTAACGCTGGCGATCATCTTTCGCGCGTTAGTGGTGGAGTGCCTGGATCCGCTGTTCTTACGCGGACAAAGCCGACGCAGCGGCTGGGTACATAGCGTTTTCCTAGGGCTATTGGTGCTCAATTTAACCGCCGGTTTCCAGACCCTGGGTACCCTGATGGCAGTGGGTTTAATGATGCTGCCCGCCACCTCGGCACGCTTTTGGAGTAAACGCTTGGAAGGGTTGATCGGCATTGCGATTGTGCTGGCGATGGTATCCAGCACGGGTGGCCTGCTGCTCTCGTTCCATCTGGATATTCCTTCTGGGCCAAGCATTATCTTGCTGGCCGGGGCCGGTTATCTGTTTTCGGC
The DNA here is from genome assembly GCF_042429665.1 of Vreelandella sulfidaeris. Classification (GTDB taxonomy): domain Bacteria; phylum Pseudomonadota; class Gammaproteobacteria; order Pseudomonadales; family Halomonadaceae; genus Vreelandella. The sequence continues at coordinate 161,562 of NZ_JBHMAC010000016.1, forward strand.
CCTGTTTGGTCGTTACCACAGTTTGGCGGCCAAGCTGCGGCGTAAAACCACGCCGTTGGCGGTAGAGCAAGGATCTCTTGAGTCTTAGCCAGCACTTGACGATGTGCTGGGCTTCGCTTTTCTCGTTCATGTCTCATCGTAAGGAGTGCTGTATGTCATTTTCTTCACCGTCGCGCTGGTTAGTCGGCGTTTCCGCCCTGCTGGCGCTGCCTGCGGCTATCGCTAATGAGCGCGTCCAGGTCGTTACCAGTTTTTCGATCCTGGCCGATATGGTAGAAAACGTCGGCGGCGAGCACGTTGATGTTACCTCTCTGGTGCCTGCCGATGGCGATGCCCACGTTTATTCGCCAAGCCCTGGCGATGCACGCTCTCTGGCTAACGCGGATGTAGTGGTGTTCAACGGCCTGCTGTTTGAAGGTTGGATGGAACGTTTGATTGGCGCTAGCGACTACGCCGGTGAACTCGTCACTGCGACTGATGGCATTAAACCGCTTTCCTACGCTGGGCACGATGAGCACGACCATGAGCACGCACACGACCATGGTGGCCATGACCACGACGATCACGATCACGGGCATGCTGAGCACGATGACCATGAGCACGGCGACCACGCTGATCCGCACGCCGGGCACGACCATGGCGATGAAGATCCTCACGCCTGGCAGGATATGCAGCAAGCGAAGGTGTATGTCGCCAATATCCGCGATGGGTTAATCGCCGCTGATGCCGATAATGCCGATGAGTACCGCGCCAATGCCGAGCGCTATCTGCAGGAAATGGCCGACGTAGACGCCGAAATTCGTGCCCTGATTGACGAAATACCGTCGTCCACCAGCGTGATTACCGGACACGACTCTTTTGGCTATTTCTCCAATGCCTATGGCGTAAACTTCCTTTCGCCAGTGGGGCTGTCGACTGAAGCCGACCCCAGTGGCGCCAGCATGGCCGCCCTGGTGGATGTGATTGGGGAAGAGAACGTGGAAGCGCTTTTCCATGAGAACATGACCAATCAGGCGATCATCACTCAACTGGCTGAAGAAACCGGCCTGCCGATTGCCGGTACGCTTTACGCCGATGCGCTGGCCTCCGAGGGCGAAGCCAGTACCTACCTGGGCATGATGCGCCATAATGCCCACGTACTGCATGATGCACTGGCGGTGCCAGGTCACGATGATCATGCCCATCACGACCACGACCACGACCACGACCACGACCACGACCACGACCACGACCACAGTGAGCATAGTCATTAAGCAACGCTAGTCACTCATCAGCGATAGCCACCACACTGATATCGCTCAATGCGCTGCTCCGCTATTAACGCGTCATTTATTAATAGCCGTGAGCAGCCATTCCCGAAAAGACGCCATGGCGTGGGTTTCGGGGCGTGTCTGCAGGCGGGTCAACCAGTACCCTCCCAAACTGACGGTGGTGTCGAAAGGCTGTACCAGCGCGCCGCTGTTCAGTTGCCTAGAAAACATGAGCGGTGGTGCCAGAGCCACACCAACGCCCAGCAGCGCTGCTTCCACCATAGCGATAGAAGAATCAAACACAATGCTTTTCGACATTGGAAAGCTGCGTGATAGCCCCGCCGCCAATAACCACTCTGTCCATTCATCGGCACGATAAGAGCGCAGCCAGGTTTCGTTTACGACATCGGCAGGTGTTTTAAGCCATGCCGCAATAGCAGGTGTGCACATTATCGAGAGCGATGCAGGTAGCAGTGGCTGTGCTGCGGTGCCATGCCAGGCACCTGTGCCAAACCGGATAGCAAAGTCGAGGCCGTCGGCGGCAATATCTGCACGGTTGTTATGCGTGGACAGGCGCACGTCTACAAACGGATGCTGTTGTTGAAAATCAGCCAACCTCGGCAGCAACCAACCAACCGCAAAAGTGCCGACGACACCAAGGTTTAACACTTCTCTGTCGTTACGCTCTCCCACCCGCTCTAACGTATGCGACATCTGGTCGAAAGAACTCGTCAGTACCGGCAACAGCCGCTCGCCCTCTTGGGTAAGCATTAGCCCCCGCGGCAAACGCGTGAACAGCGGCACCTTCAACTGAGTTTCAAGTAACTTAACCTGATGGCTAACGGCGGCTTGGGTGACATGAAGCTCCTCTGCCGCGCGGGTAAAGCTTAAATGCCTGGCCGATGCCTCAAACGCACGCAGCGCCTTCAGCGGCAAGTAAGGACGCACCACACCAACCCCCTAGTTTTTCTAATGGCTCATGCAAAATCTAGCTGTTTGTCAATCTTGTTAGCCCACCGTATGTTAACCGCGGTCACCTCTTTGCGGCTGGCGAAGCTTCCTAGCCGTTATCCTTAAAGGGTTTTATTATGCGCAAGATGTTAGCCGCACAAAGCGGCCTTATCGTAACCTATTCACTCATGATAGGCAGCTCTGCCTGGGCATCAGAAAGGCTTGATAGCCAACAGGTTGAGTCGCTGGTAGGCGACACTATCGCGCCACTCATGGCAGAACACCGTATTCCAGGCATGGCGGTTGCGCTGAGTATCGATGGCCAACAGCATTACTTTTATTATGGGGAAGCCGACCAAGAGGCGGGGGTTCCGGTAACCGAGGAGACCCTGTTCGAACTAGGCTCGATCAGTAAGATCTTCACCGCTGCGCTGACCGGCTATGCGCAATCCAGCGGTGCTCTTTCGCTTTCCGACCCAGCCAGCGAGTACCTGCTCTCCCTTGAAGGCAGTGCCTTTGATGAGATCACCCTACTGGAGCTGGGCACCTACACTGCTGGGGGACTTCCGCTGCAGTTTCCCGATGCAGTACAAAGCGAAGAGCAGATGATCGACTACTATCGCCAGTGGCAGCCTGAATCGCCTCCTGGTAGCCATCGGCTTTACTCCAACCCGAGCATAGGGTTGATGGGCTATTTAACCGCTCAGCGCCTGGGCCAGCCCTTTGAGACACTGATGAAAGAAGCGCTGTTTGCCCCGCTCGGGCTTGAACACAGCTATTACCAAGTACCGGAAGCGCAGCAGGCGAACTACGCCTACGGCTATTCGAAGGAAGATGAGCCCATTCGGGTGAATCCAGGCATGCTGGATGCCCAGGCTTATGGTTTGAAATCCACCGCCGCCGATGTACTCACGTTTGTAGAAGCCAATATGCGTAGCGCAGGGCTTGAGCAAAGTGACGTTAACAACACCCTAGACGAGCCACTCAGCCACGCCCTGGCAGCCACACGCACGGGGTATTTTAGTGTCGGCAAGATGAACCAAGGGCTGGGCTGGGAAAGCTACGCCTATCCAGTAACGCTGGAGCAGTTACTGGCGGGCAACTCCCTGGAGATGATTTTAGAGCCCAATCCCGCCAACCGCTTAAGCCCGCCGCTCGCCCCCAGGCAGGAGGCGCTTTATAACAAAACCGGCGCTACCAACGGTTTTGGTGGCTATGTCGCCTTTGTGCCCAGCGAGCAGATCGGCATTGTATTGCTGGCAAACCGCAACTACCCCAACCAGGCGCGCATCGAAGCGGCGTACCAATTACTCACTGCGCTAACCAAGACACCATCAATGAGATCGCCTCTATAATGACTAACCTCATGCCGCCTTCAGGCGGCATGTTGCGTCTATATCGCGACGATCAAACAACCGAAAGTTGCATTCTGCGCTTTCGATAAGGAGACTATCACCCCTCCCCGTTATTTTACCGTCACTGCGAAGAGCCCTTCCCATGCGTCTAAACGCCGATTTTAGCCACTTTGCCTGTGTTACCCCCGAGCAGTACCAATGGGTCGATTCCCCCAGCGCAGGGGTTGAGCGCATGATGTTTGACCGCATTGGTGACGAAGTTGCCCGTGCAACGAGCCTGGTTCGCTACGCGCCCCACACTCAATTTGAGCGGCACACGCACGGCGGCGGCGAAGAGATCCTGGTACTGGAAGGTGTGTTTGCCGATGAGCATGGCCGCTACGCCGCGGGTAGCTACTTACGAAACCCTATTGGCACTGGCCATACGCCGCAGATTGGCGAGGAAGGTGCACTGATTTTCGTCAAACTGCATCAATTTGATCTAAACGACACGCTCCAGCTCGCCGTGCCTGCCCACCGGCTCCCTTGGCAGCCGGATCGGCGTCCGCGCATTGCTTATAAAATGCTACATACCTATAAGCAGGAGCGCACCAGCCTGGAGCGCTGGGCAGCAGGTACCTCAATTACCTACCCCACGCTGCTGGGCGGGTTAGAGTTGCTGATTCTGGAAGGCTCGCTGAGCGACAGTGAACAGCACTACACGGCGGGCACCTGGTGCCGTTACCCTAGCGGTGCGGCGCCCGCTTTAACCGCGGGTGACGAGGGTGTCAGGATGTACCTCAAGCGAGGACACCTACCAGCCGCTTAGGCTCGCGCCAGGCCTAAAAAGGGTAGTAGTGTCAGCGCGGCAACAAGACCTACCGCTAGCAGCACCAACACCACCTGCAGCGGATGAGCGGCGAGGTGTTTCCATAACGTCATTTGATCGCCCCGTTCAACCGCTGCTGCGTGTTCTCGCTGGGCACGCTCCAGGCGCTCAGCTTGATAGGCGTTCAGCGCGGCAATGGCTGCGTCGTGCTGGTCTGGGTTGCGTAGCCAAATAGCATCGACCCCCAGGCGAAAAAAACCCGCCTGGGTTTCGTAGGTATCTAAACCCTCGGCAGCGAACAAATCGCGTACTTCCTCGGCTTCCTCATCAGTCACGTGTCGTAACCGGAACAGCAGTTCAGCCATTGGCATGCCTCATCAGTCGCTTTTCCCCGCCATCAGGTCTGCTTGAATCACTTCAATCCAATACCCGTCAGGGTCTTTAACGAAGATAACATCCTGCATCTTGCCTTGATCGGCACGCTTGACGAAAGTGACATCGTGGTCGTCAAACCATGCCTGCGCCGCTGCCAAATCCGGCACGCTAAAACAGATATGGCCAAAGCCCTGTGGCTCGGCGTTGCCGTCATGGTAGGCAAAGTCGTGCTGTTTTTCTGTGCCCCAGTTATGGGTCAGCTCCAGCAACCCTTTCTGACCAAAGGTCCAGGTGGTGCGTGCGTCAGTATCCTCTGGCGCACTGTCGCTCGGCTCCAGGTTGGCCAAGAAATAGAGCGAGAACTGCATCTCTTCAAAATCCAGCCGACGCATCACCTGCATACCAAATACCGAGGAATAAAAAGCCAGCGCCCGGGCGGGATCTTTCACCCTCAGCATCGTATGGTTTAAACGAAACCCTTTGGTCTGCGGCGGGGTGGCGACGACGCCAGGATGCTGTTCACCTTGAAATGCCATGTTGCCTCCTTATCGCTAAGATACCTATCGCCCTCATTAATAGCGGCCTTGCCTACCCGCTTAAATCGCTAGCACACACTTGGCGAGGGGCCGCTATTGGAGTTCACGACCTAATCAACCCATAATGAGGGCAGCATGGGGATAATTCTAGCGCCATTGAAAGGAAGGTTTAATGTCTAGAGATCGCAACGTACTGGGTGAACCACTCACGCCCTGCTGTTACGAACCCAAAACCGGTTACTACCGGGATGGATTCTGCCGAGTCGGTTTTGATGATGTCGGTATACACTCGGTATGTGCCGTGGTCACTGAAGAATTTTTGGCATTCTCCAAGGCCCAAGGTAACGACCTGGTGACGCCTCGCCCGGAGCATGGCTTTCCTGGTTTGAAACCTGGTGATCGCTGGTGCTTATGCGCAGGCCGCTGGCTGGAAGCGGCTCAGGTGGGGGTGGCGCCACCCGTGATTCTCTCCGGCACCCATCAAAAAACCTTAACCATCATTCCGCTGATAAAGCTTCAGCAGTACGCGCTGGATGCGCTTCATTAATAGGGCACTCGTCGGTACTGGCAAAATATTATGCAAAACCTCTACAAAAGCTAATCATCGTATGTACACTCTATGGGTGATACGTCATTCATGCTGTACCTAGTGATGCCTACTTTCGGCGTCTGACAGGAGAGTGTTATGAGCTCAATTGATACGACCCTTGGTGACCGCCTTACGTTGAAGCAGCTGTCTATCGCCCTGCAAAACGGTTTTTCACCCATTGTTGAAGTGGAATCGATGGACGGTATCTACAAAGTCCGCTTTCATCACGCCAACGGCGTTACTGATTTATGTAACGACAAAGGGCACGCCAGCACGTTTCTTGGTACCGGCGAGATACGCGATACGCTCGGCCAACTGGGATTGAGTCATGGTGTACTGACGTTTGCCGACCAGTGCGGCGACGAAATGATTGGAGTGGCGGGTAAAGCGATGACGCCAGACGAAATGCTCGCGTACGGCACGCGCATCTCTTTCCGCTAACGCCCCCGGCTTAACACGCAAGGCTTAAGGACAACACGACGGCGGCTATCCGTGTCAGGTGCCAACTCCTTGTTAAGCGCCACGTGCGACCACCGCCCCCTTTACAAGCCTTCGTCGGGCAGGGATAGTCACTGTTCGACAGGGGCGCCCGCTAACATAGCGGGCTGAGAGGCACCCTTTGAACCTGAACCGGATAACGCCGGCGTAGGGAGTCGTGGTGCACGCCCACCACCTCCCTGCCGGGAGGACGCTATGACCCTACTTCCCCTGGGTGATTACCTTGAGGCGCTACGTCACACAACGCCGCTGATTCACTGCATCACCAACTATGTCGCCATGAACAGCACCGCTAACCTGCTGCTAGCGACGGGCGCGTCGCCAGCAATGCTGCACGCCCAAGAGGAAGTCGCTGAGTTCACCGCGCTTTCATCAGGGCTCTCGGTTAACATCGGTACCGTTTCAGCCCCCTGGGCCGAGGCCATGTTAACGGCCACCGCTACCGCCAACCAACACGCGATACCCTGGGTGCTAGACCCGGTTGCCGTTGGCGCAACCACCTACCGCCAGCAGCTGTGTGGCCAATTGCTCGCCATGTCGCCTACGGTCATTCGGGGCAACCCATCGGAAATTCTTGCCCTTAACGGGTTAAAGAGCCAAGGCCGTGGCGTGGACTCAACGTCCACTACTGAGCAAGCCGCAGAGGCCGCGATCGCCCTGGCGAAGCAGCAAGGCTGTATAGTGGCGATGACCGGGGAACGCGACTGGGTCACCGATGGCCGACAGCACTATCAAATTGAGGGAGGCCACCCGTTAATGCCGCGAGTCACTACGCTCGGCTGCGCGCTAAGCGCCCTGGTAGCAGGCTTTGTGGCGGCCAACCGTGACCACCCCCTGGCGGCGACCACCGCAGCGCTTGCCTGCTTTGCGGTAGCGGGCGAGCAGGCGGGCAGTGTGGCGCAGGGCCCGGGTAGCTTTCAGGTCGCGTTGCTGGATGCACTTTATCAACTCACTGCTGACGACTTGTCGGCTAACGCCCGCGTGGTCGCCATCGATGCCATTTGATCTGTCGCTCTATTTAGTCACCGATGCGGCCCTCTGCGAAGACTATGGTCTGGAGCAAACGGTGGAAGCCGCGATAAGAGGCGGCGTCACCATGGTCCAGCTACGCGACAAGCATGCCGACGATGAACACATGGTGGCTCAGGCCAAACGGCTAAAAGCATTACTCGCAGGCAGCGGTGTGCCATTGATCATTAATGACCGTCTAGGCGTGGCGCTCGCAAGCCAGGCAGACGGGCTGCATATTGGCCAGAGCGACGCCGCGGCGCAGGAAGCTCGCGCCGCCATGGGCGAGAACGCCATTATCGGCTTATCAATCAATACATTGGCCCAGCTTCAAGCCGCGCCGATGACGCTACTCAATTACGTCGGCATAGGCCCGGTGTTCGCCACCGTCAGCAAGCGGGATCATGCCCAGCCCATTGGGTTTGGTGGCCTTGCTTCGTTGGTGAAAGAGTGCCCCTTGCCCAGTGTGGCGATTGGTGGGCTTAACGCGAGCCACTCAAGCGCGGTTAAGCGTGCCGGTGCCAGTGGACTCGCGGTCATTTCAGCTATCTGCGGGCAGCCCGACCCAGAAATCGCTGCCCGTGCCTTTGCACATTCTGAGCAGTAAGCGAGTAAGTCATGCTTCAGCTTGAGCCGATTATTGCCTTTGTCCGTGTGGCTGAATTGAAAAGCTATACCCGCGCGGCCGAGGCACTGTCGCTATCGCGCACGCGGGTTTCGCGACTGGTGATGGCGCTGGAAGCCTCGCTGGGCGTGTGCTTGATTCAGCGCACCACTCGGCGCCTGCACCTGACTGCCGAGGGCGAGCGCTACTTGGCACATGCTCAGAGTATTTTGCAGGCGCTTGATGAAGCCGCGGCGGATGTCGGTAGCGGTGCTACCGATATGCGCGGCCGCTTGCGAATCAACGGACCGATGAGCTTTGGGGTTCGCCATCTTTCGCCCCTGGTAGCGCGCTTTATGGTGGAACATCCCGGCCTTGAGGTGCGCCTCGACCTGAATGATCGTCGCGTGGATCTTCTCGAAGAGGGTTACGATATGGCCATTCGTATCGGTAACCTGCCGGATTCAAGCCTGATTGCGCGGCGTTTGACGCGCTGCCGAATGCTGTTTTGTGCGTCTCCTGACTACTTGGCTCGGCATGGCACGCCAACGACTATCAACGCGCTGAAAGAACACCGCTGCTTGCGTTATCGCAGTGGCCCTGTCAGCGGTGATTGGCATATAGGCGATACTACGCTGTTCGCTCAGGGACCACTGGAAAGCAACAATGGTGATGTATTGACCCATGCCGCCGAGGCGGGCCTGGGGATTGCCCATCAACCGAGCTTTCTGGTGATCGACAGCATTATACAAGGTAGCTTGGTGCCGGTTCTAAGTGATGTGGCGCCGACGATGCTGGATATTCATGCGATTTATCCCGCCCGTCGCTTTTTGCCCGCGAAAGTAGAGCGCTTTATTGAACTGCTGGCAAACGCCTGGGGCACACCACCGAGTTGGGAACGCGAAATGGGATTGTCGCCTATAACGCAACAGTGATGTTCATTAATCGTGGATTATCTCTACGGGAAAGCAACGTAGAGTGGCTTCATTGAGATCGCCCCTACCCCTTAATGGAGCAACCTAATGAACGTATCTAATGCGACCCCCACTGCCGCGTCTCCCTCTGTCAATACGCCCCCTGCCACTACTTCCTCAGCGGTTCAGCCGCATGCGATTGCGCTGCTGCGCGTATCGCTGGGCGTTATGGCCTTGGCTCACGGTCTGCTCAAAGTGTTCGTCTTTACCTTACCGGGTACGGTTGGTTATTTTGAATCCTTGGGGCTGCCTGGGTTTCTGGCCTATTTGACCATTCTCGGCGAGTTGGGAGGCGGCTTGGCGCTAATCCTGGGTATTTATACGCGCTGGATCAGCCTTGCCATGATACCGCTGCTGCTGGGCGCCACCTCAATCCACCTGAGTAACGGCTGGATGTTCTCCAACGAGGGCGGTGGCTGGGAATTCCCCTTATTCTGGAGTGTCGCGCTGCTAGTACAGGCAGGTCTGGGCGGTGGAAGCTTTATCCTTAACCGCCGTTTTCGCTAACGCAGCGCCGTTGCTAGCTGCCCCGGTCGCTTGCCGGGGCTTTTTATCAGGAGATGTTGCCATGTTACCCAGTCTGTTTATCTCTCACGGTTCTCCCATGCTAGCGCTCACCCCCACGCCGGCACACCGCTTTCTGCGCGAGCTTGGCCAAACGCTAAGCCCTAAGGCCGTCGTGGTCGTTTCCGCCCATTGGGAGAGCCTTGACCTCAAGGTGAGTACCACCGCCTGGCCGGAAACCATTCACGATTTCGGTGGCTTTCCACGCGAGTTATTCGAGTGCCAGTATCCCGCCCCGGGCGCACCTGAATTGGCCCAACGTTTAGCCACGCTGTTAGATGCCAAAGCGGTGGAGCGCGGCTTCGATCATGGCGTCTGGGTGCCGCTGTCGCTCATGTTTCCCAATGCTGATGTGCCGGTCGTCTCGGTGTCGCTGCCGATGCGCTGGTCTAATGAGGCGTTAACGCAGTTAGGCAGTCAATTGGCCGCGCTTCGTGAAGAGAATATTCTGGTGATTGGCTCGGGCAGCCTAACGCATAATCTTTATGAGACGATGCCTCCCGGCAGCCAGATGCCTTCATGGGTGGATGACTTCGCAGGCTGGGTCAGTGAGCAGCTTGGCCAGAACAACCGCGCTGCCATGCTGGCCTGGGAAGAAGCCCCCGAAGCACGCCGTAATCATCCGACGCCAGAACACTTTCAGCCGCTGCTCGTGGCGATGGGCGCCGGAGGCGATGCCCGTCAGCTACATCATAGTGTCGAGCATGGCGTACTGGCGATGGACGTTTACGCCTTTAGCTGATCGAGACACCCAGCGATTGCGCGGGGGTGGTCTGGGTAGGCGTGAGATCGCGCATTAACAGCGCAAACTCAAGCTGCTCAGGGGTAATGGTGAGACCGGGCACGGGGATACGCACGCGATGCCCCGAACCCGGCGCTGCGGATTGGGCTTCGCCCCGTTGGTTCTCGATATAACCGAGCAAAAAGCGGTGATTGCCCCCAGGCAACATCAGCTCCATGCCATCGCCTACCTCGAAACGATTTTTAACCTCTATTTCAAGCGTTTCGCGTACTGGGTCGTATCCCAGTACTTCACCCACGAACTGTTGATGCACGCCGATGGAGTGGCCCTGCTCGTAATTTTGAAACTCACCATGAACATGGCGTTGATAGAAGCCTTCGGTGTACCCCCTGTTGGCCAGGTTCTCAAGCTCGTCCATTAGCCCGCGATTAAAAGGGCGGCCCGCCACGGCGTCATCAATGGCCTGCCGGTAAACCTGCGCAGTACGCGCAACGTAATAATGCGATTTAGTGCGCCCTTCAATTTTTAGCGACGCCACGCCCATCTGCGTCAGCCGCGCCACGTGTTGTACCGCACGCAGATCCTTGGAGTTCATGATGTAAGTGCCGTGTTCGTCTTCATGCACGGGCATCAGTTTGCCAGGGCGGGAAATGTCTTCGATCAGCGCCGAGAGTTCGTCCTGCTCGGGGGCCGCCGCCGTATGGTTGCCCTGAACGGGTATCAAGTCGCCTTTATCATCGTGGCTGGCGGCCACCGTATTGTAATTCCAGCGACATGCATTGGTGCAGGTACCTTGGTTAGGATCTCGGTGATTGAAATACCCCGACAGCAAGCAGCGGCCAGAATATGCGATACACAGCGCACCGTGGACAAACGTTTCAATCTCCAGATCCGGACACTCGGCACGTATTTCGCCGATCTCATCCAGCGATAGCTCCCGGGATAAAATGATGCGACTAATGCCTTGGCGCTGCCAGAATTTGGCAGCGGCCCAATTCACCACGTTTGACTGTACCGACAGATGAATCACTTGCTCCGGCCAGCGCTCGCGAACCATCATTATCAACCCTGGATCCGACATGATGAGCGCATCGGGTCCTGCCGCCATCACCGGCTCCATATCACGCAGATATGTCTTAAGCTTACTGTTATGCGGCGCAATGTTGGAGGCAACGTAAAACTGCTTGCCTCGTGCATGGGCGTAGTCGATGCCACGATGGAGGTTATCAATTTTAAAATCGTTATTACGTACACGCAGGGAATAGCGTGGCTGGCCCGCGTACACCGCATCAGCCCCATAGGCAAACGCGTAACGCATATTCTTGAAGGTACCGGCAGGAGAAAGTAGTTCGGGGGCTTGCATTAACAGTCACCGTTATCAGGACGATGGTACGCAGCGTACTGCGACGAAAAGGCTGGATTATAACCAGCTCAAGTCCGCTTTCAGGACCAGCTGACCGATTCGATGACATAGATCAAATAGTAATCGTAAGGCGGCGTCTATTACGCCGTCGGGCGACGCTTCAGGCTGGTTCTTCGATCATGATAAGCCACCATCAGCCCACTCCCGATAATCAAAATGCTGCCTACCCACACCCAGAGATCCGGCATTTCGCCCCAAAACCACCACCCCAGCAGCACCGCCCACAGCATCGCGGTGTAATCAAACGGAGCGGCAATGGCGGCAGGGGCAAACCGAAAGGCCAGGGTAATAAAGGCGGTGGCCGCAACGCCCAGCACCCCAGAGGCGAGAAACCCCACCCAGTGCCATGGCTGCGGCGTTTGCCATACCCAGGGCAAACTCAGCGCGGTGATGACTAGCGGCACAAAGGTCATATAAAACAGCATCGCCCATAGATGCTCGCGCGCGCCATAGCGTCGGGCGGTAATCATCATCAGCGCATAGAACAGAGCGGCGCCCACCAATACCAGGGCGCCTACTTGAAAGGCGTCGCCATTAGGCCGAACGACAATCAGCACCCCGACAAACCCCACTAATGACGCAATGAGCACCGGTAGATCTATTCGCTCACCCAATAATGGCACCGACAGCAGAGTAACAAACAGCGGCGCCACAAAGGCGATCGCGGTGGCTTCTGCCAAGGGTAAAAGCGTTAGTCCCCAAACAAAACAGGCCATGGTGGCGGTATAAATTAATCCGCGCAGCAAATGAACACCGGGGCGTTTAGTGCGTAGTTTGCGTAAACCACCGGCAAAATGCGCGAGCAGAGCAATCAGCGGCAGCGAGACTAACGCACGAAAGAAAATAATCTGTAGCGGTGAGTGGGCCTCGCCTAACCATTTGGACACAGCATCGCCCAAGGCTAGAAATAGCACTCCCATACACATGCACAGTATGCCTTTCAGCGAGGTCGTCACCGCGTGCTCCTTGTCATTATAGTGTGTGGCCATGAACCAAACTTGGTAAGCCTTGGCGGCCAGAAACAAAAACCCCGCCAGTTAGCTAACCAATGGCGGGGCCTATGCACAGGGGCGGTACTGATATGGATATCACTAAAGCGTCTGACCAGATTAAAGACTGGCGTTAACCACCATGCAGTCCATGCCCTGCGAGTGTAGCTCGCGACACGCTTGCCTGGCGCGCTGTTCATCCAATGCCATTAAGCGGGCGCGGTAAACTGGGGTCTGGCCTTGCACGGTATCAACAGCCACTCGGCCACCTAAATTCCGGGCGATGCGCTGTGCCGCCTGCTGTGCCAACTGCCTTGCCTGGGTCTCCTGGCTGAAGGCACCAACTTGGACCCCCCATCCGTTGCCAGCGTTAGACGCAGAAGCGAGCTGGCGTTCGCGCTCAATAAAGGCCCGTAATGGATCATCCGACTGCTGCGTTTCGCTCGCAGGCGTGGGTCGTTGAACGCTGGCAATATCGGCCAATTGCTCTTCTAAATCGGCCACAGGTGCTGCCGGGGGGGCATTGGTTGACGGTGATAGTGTGGTGGTGTCAACCGCCGCTAACAACGGCTCGCGAGACTGATGCGAAGGTGGCGCCATTGGCTGCACGGGCGGGGCAAAGGTCATAAATTCTTGAGCGAAATTGGTATCGGCTATCCAATTACGTTGGTCGCGAAGTGCCGCGCGCTGGAAACCACGGTCCAACAAATTGGCCATATGGGTATCGCGAGACTGTGATGAAAAACCACCCATCACTACGGCAACTAAGCGCCGATTACCGTGCACCGCCGTCGTCGCAACATTAAAACCAGAGGCACGAATAAAGCCGGTTTTTAACCCATCGGCCCCGGGATAATCCCGCACAAGCCGGTTGTGACTGGTATGTCGGGTGCCTCGGAAAGTGAATTCTTGTAGCCCAAAGTAATGATAGTACTGCGGAAAATCCTGCATGACGCGTACCGAGAGCGTCAGCATATCGCGTGCGGTGGTGATTTGACCGTCGTCCGGCAAACCGGACGCATTACGAAACGTCGTGGTGTGCATACCCAGTTCACGTGCTTTCGTGGTCATCATTTGGGCAAAGTGAGCTTCGCTTCCGCCCAGGGCTTCAGCCACGACTGCCGCCACATCATTCGCCGAGCGAACCGCAAGTGCCCGAATAGCCGTGTCCACAGGAATAGAGCTACCGGCAGCAAGCCATAGCTTGACGGCGGGCTTGGCAGCTGCGTAAGGAGAAACAGGCAAGGGCTGATCGAGGCGGAGATGACCCGCTTCGAGCGCTTCAAAGGTTAAATAAAGCGTCATCATTTTGGTTAGCGATGCAGGGTAGCGCTGATGATCGGCATTCTCGGCATAAAGCACTTCGCCATTATCCAGATCAACCACGATGCCCGCGTAACGAGGGTTGTTGGCCTGAGCAGTGGTCACCATTGACAGCATTAGCAGTATGACCAAACTCACCGACCATAATGTCGTCATTCCCCTTTCGGTCTGCTTTACCCTCGCGTACATGCCTGCCCCTTGCTTGTTTAACGCACTATGAAAAACCCAATGAACGATTCAATCCACTACCTTGCCACAGTTAAGGCGCAACGCAAGGCCTCTCGCTGCATGGCAATGCTTTATCTCATTATAGGAGGAGTATATACGCGGTGGATATTAGTAAAAGAGCGATAAACGGGACAAGATCGAATCATTCAATGCCATAAAAGTAACACCCATGAAAAAACCGACCACAAGGGTCGGTTTTCATTCGCTGACTAAAAGTTAACCGCAAGGCTTACTCTTCGGCAGCGGCTTCTTCAACAACCGGACGATCGACTAGCTCAACGAGCGCCATAGGGGCATTATCGCCAGTACGGAAACCGCACTTGAGAATACGGACGTAACCGCCCGGACGCTCGGCGTAACGCGGACCTAATTCGTTGAACAGTTTGCCGACGGCTTCTTTAGAGCGCGTACGGGCAAACGCCAAACGACGGTTTGCAACGCTATCCTGCTTGGACAAGGTGATCAGCGGCTCGATAACGCGACGCAGTTCCTTGGCCTTAGGCAGGGTTGTCTTGATGACTTCATGTTCGACCAGCGAGACAGACATGTTCTTGAACATGGCCTGACGATGCGAGCTGGTGCGATTCAGATGACGACCACTCTTACGATGACGCATGGTTGTAATTCCTTACCAAACTGGGACTCAAGTCGACGCTCACGCGGAGGCCTTGTCGTCCTTCAGGCTTGCTGGTGGCCAATTTTCCAACCGCATGCCGAGGGACAAGCCACGCGCTGCCAAAACGTCCTTGATTTCATTCAAGGATTTTTTACCGAGGTTAGGCGTCTTCAACAGCTCCACTTCAGTGCGCTGGATAAGATCACCAATATAATAAATATTCTCGGCTTTTAGGCAATTCGCGCTGCGAACGGTCAACTCAAGATCGTCTACGGGGCGCAATAGAATCGGATCAACGTGATCCTCTTCCTCTTCGACTTCCTGTTCTTTGTCAGCTTCCAGGTCGACGAAGGCGGCCAGCTGCTCTTGCAGGATGGTCGCACTGCGACGGATAGCCTCTTCCGGATCCAGGGTACCGTCGGTTTCCAAATCGATAATCAACTTATCGAGGTCGGTACGCTGCTCTACACGAGCGGCTTCAACCGAGTAGGAAACACGGCGGACAGGGCTGAAGGTGGCATCCAGCTGCAGGCGGCCAATAGCACGAGACTCTTCATCAGAGCCGCGTGAGTCAGCCGGTTCGTAGCCACGACCCAGCGCTACCTTAAGCTGAATTTTCAGCTCGGCACCTTCATTGACATGAGCAATGACGTGGTCCGGGTTGACGATTTCGACGCTATGATCAAGCGCAATGTCGCCAGCGGTGACGACGGCTGGGCCCTGCTTGTTCAGCGTGAGCATCGCCTCATCGCGGCTGTGCATCTTGATCGCAACATCTTTCAAGTTCAGGAGGATCTCTATGACATCTTCCTGCACCCCTTCAAGCGCACTATATTCATGCTCGACGCCGGCGATTTCAGCCTCTACCACGGCACAGCCGGGCATGGATGAAAGTAGAATGCGACGCAGTGCATTCCCCAGGGTGTGACCAAAGCCGCGCTCGAACGGTTCGAGAACGATTTTGGCGTGATGTGCGCTGATTTCTTCGACCTTGATGTCGCGAGGACGGAGAAACTCTGTCACTGAACGCTGCATATGAACACCTTTCAGGCTGCCAAACGGATACTTGGTACTCGGTACGATCTGGCGCGGGCGTTATACCCGCACCAAATTGACAAGAAACAGAAAACTGCTTACTTGGAGTACAGCTCGACGATCAGGTTTTCGTTGATGTCGGCAGTCAGGTCACCGCGTTCAGGCAGAGCCTTGAAAGTGCCTTCCATCTTCTTGGCGTCGATTTCGATCCAAGCGATATCGCCACGGTTGGCCGCAATGGACAACGCGCTTTGGATACGTGCTTGGTTCTTCGCCTTTTCGCGAATGGAAACAACGTCACCCGGCTTCACTTGATAAGAAGCTACGTTAACGGTGCGGCCGTTCACGGAAATCGCCTTATGGCTTACCAGCTGACGCGCTTCAGAGCGAGTCGAGCCGAAGCCCATGCGGTAGACGACGTTATCCAGTCGGGATTCAAGCAACTGCAACAATACTTCACCAGTCGCGCCTTTCAGGCGAGCGGCTTCTTTGTAGTAGTTACGGAACTGTTTTTCGAGCACGCCATACATACGACGTACTTTTTGCTTCTCGCGAAGCTGCAAGCCGTAGTCTGAAAGACGTTGACGACGCTGGCCGTGTACACCCGGGATTTGCTCGGATTTACACTTTTTCTCGAAGGGAGTTACACCACTCTTCAAAAAGAGGTCGGTACCTTCCCGACGAGACAGTTTGCACTTCGGTCCAATATAACGAGCCATGAATCTGTCTCCTTAAACGCGGCGTTTCTTCGGCGGACGGCAGCCATTATGGGGAATGGGCGTCGCGTCTACGATGCTTTGCACGCGGAAGCCGGCGGCATTCAATGCGCGCACGGCGGACTCACGACCGGGACCTGGGCCTTTAACCAGTACGTCTACGTTTTTCACACCATACTCGGCTGCAGCAGTTGCTGCACGTTCGCTTGCCACTTGAGCAGCGAACGGGGTGCTCTTGCGAGAACCACGAAAACCCGAACCACCGGCTGTTGCCCAAGAAAGAGCATTGCCCTGGCGGTCTGTGATCGTCACGATCGTGTTGTTAAAAGAGGCATGGATATGCGCAATTGCGTCCACTACCTGCTTTTTAACCTTTTTACGGTTACTACGCGGGTTAGCCATGTTGATGTCTATTCCTGTCGTTACACCGGCTCTCTATTAAAGAGCCTGCGTATTATTTGCGGATCGGCTTACGCGGGCCCTTACGGGTGCGCGCGTTAGTCTTAGTCCGCTGACCACGCAGCGGAAGACTACGACGATGACGCAGACCACGGTAGCAACCTAAGTCCATGAGACGCTTAATGTTAAGCGTAACATCACGACGAAGGTCGCCTTCTACGGTGTACTTGCCAACTTCAGAACGCAGGGTGTCGACTTCATCAGCCGACAGATCCTGGATCTTGGCAGTAGGCGCGATACCGGCTGCTGCACAAATGTGCTCAGCACGGGTACGGCCAATCCCGAAGATATAGGTCAGCGAGATCGCCGCATGCTTGTTGTCCGGGATATTGACGCCTGCAATACGGGCCATCAGCTTACTCCGAAATTTGAGCGGCTTGCTCGTTTATTCATCTACAAAAGGCGCAACAGCATACCCCTTTAGTTGCCTTATGGCAAGGGGTATGCTGGCACCCGCTTAATACAACCCAGGGGATTAACCCTGGCGTTGTTTGTGCCGTGGTTCGCTGCAGATGACGCGGACAGCGCCATTGCGACGAATGATCTTGCAGTTACGGCACATTTTCTTTACGGAAGCTCGAACTTTCATCGATCTTTCTCCAAAAACCGGCTCGCGGCGCGCCCCTTCTATTTCCATAGGGGAGACGGCGCCTCAGCGCATGATACCGCCGCTACCGTAGCCTTTCAGGTTGGACTTCTTCATCACTGAGTCATACTGATGCGACATGAGATGCGACTGCACCTGGGCCATGAAGTCCATGATGACCACGACTACGATTAACAACGAGGTACCGCCGAAAAAGAACGGCACGTTCCACGCCACAATCAAGAACTGGGGCATCAAGGAAACCGCAGTGATATACAAGGCACCGAACAGGGTCAAACGTGTCATGACCTTGTCGATATAGCGAGCGGTCTGCTCGCCGGGGCGAATGCCCGGCAGGAAAGCGCCTGACTTTTTAAGATTGTCAGCCACATCCTTGGGGTTGAAGACCAGCGCTGTGTAAAAGAAGCAGAAGAATACCACTGCCGCCGCGAAAAGCAAGATGTAAAGCGGTTGACCTGGGCCTAATGCCTGAGATGCACGCTGCAACCACTCCATACCTTCACCGGCACCCACCCACTGGCCAATAGAGGCCGGAAAGAGCAGAATACTGGAGGCAAAAATCGCCGGAATAACACCGGCCATATTAACCTTCAAAGGCAGATAGCTACTTTGCCCTGCATACATCTTATTGCCCACCTGGCGTCGCGGATAGTTCACTTTCAGGCGGCGTTGGCCGCGCTCAATGAACACCACGAATGCCACGGTGGCAATACCTAACACAGACAGCGCTAACAGCGGCAGAACATTCCATGCACCTTCATTACGGGCAAGCTCGAAGGCTTGGCCCACGGCACTGGGCAATCCAGCAACAATACCGGCGAAAATCAGCAGCGAAATACCGTTGCCAATTCCCTTTTCGGTAATCTGCTCACCTAGCCACATCATAAACACCGCGCCTGATACAAACGTAATCACGGCGGTGAAATAGAAGCTTAAGTCAGCACTGTACGCGATGCCTTGGCTAGCCAGACCGACAGACATGCCGGTAGCCTGGACAAGCGCCAGTATCACCGTACCGTAGCGGGTGTACTGGCTAATCTTGCGGCGGCCAGCCTCACCCTCTTTCTTGAGCTGTTCAAGATGAGGGGAGACCGCAGTCATGAGCTGCATGATAATCGACGCCGAAATGTAGGGCATGATGCCCAGGGCGAGAACGCTCATGCGCTCCAGGGCGCCACCCGAGAACATGTTAAACATGCCCAGGATGGTGCCCTGTTGCTCCCTAAACAAGGCAGCAAGCTGGTCAGGATTGATACCGGGAACGGGAATGTGGGCACCAATACGGTACACCACGATGGCGAGGAGCACGAAGCGCAAACGCGCCCACAGTTCACTCAGACCGCTGCCCATCGCCGGCATTTTTCCTGACTTGGCCATTTAGTCCTCTACCTTGCCGCCAGCGGCTTCGATCGCTTCACGGGCACCTTTGGTGACCTTGATTCCGCGAACGGTAACCGCTGTTTTCAGTTCGCCAGAAAGGATGATCTTCGCGTGTTGCGTAGCATCCTTCAGCACGTTGGCTTGCTTCAACGTTTCCATAGTGACGTCGCCACCGGCAACTTTAGCAAGTTCAGCCAGGCGTACTTCTTCAGAGACCAGCGACTTTGCAGACGTAAAGCCGAATTTCGGCAAACGACGCTGCAAAGGCATCTGACCGCCTTCGAAACCGGGCTTAACACTGCCGCCACTACGAGATTTCTGACCTTTGTGACCACGGCCACCGGTCTTACCAAGACCGGAACCGATGCCACGACCCACACGCTTTTCAGCGTGCTTGGAGCCCGGAGCCGGGCTTAAGGTATTAAGTTTCATGGATTACTCTCCCTCAACGCGCACAAGGTAAGTTACCTTGTGGATCATGCCGCGTACGGCAGGGGTGTCTTCCAGTTCAACCGTGTGACCGATGCGGCGTAAACCCAAGCCTTTCATAGTAGCTTTGTGCTTGGGCAAAATGCCGATGGTGCTGCGGATCTGGGTAACCTTGATCGTTGCTGCCATGGTGCCTTACCCCGTGATCGCTTCGACAGACAGACCGCGCTTAGCGGCCACGTCTTCCGGTGCTTGCATGGAGGAGAGACCTTTAACAGTCGCTCGCACCACGTTAACCGGGTTAGTGGAACCGTAGCACTTGGCCAGTACGTCATGGACACCGGCTAGCTCTAATACAGAGCGCATGGCGCCACCGGCGATGATACCGGTACCTTCGGAAGCCGGCTGCATGTACACCTTGGAAGCACCGTGACGGGCTTTTACCGGGTATTGCAGCGTGTGGCCAGCGAGGTTCACCTTGACCATGTTGCGACGAGCTTGATCCATCGCTTTCTGGATCGCGACCGGCACTTCACGCGCCTTGCCACGACCAAAACCGACACGACCTTTACCATCACCAACGACGGTCAATGCGGTGAAGCCGAAAATACGACCACCCTTGACCACCTTGGCGACGCGGTTGACCTGCACTAACTTCTCTTGCAGATCGCCGCTTTGCTGTTCGTTCTTCGCCATCGTAAAACCCTTTAGAATTCCAGGCCGCCTTCACGTGCGGCGTCGGCCAGCGCCTTGACGCGGCCGTGATACTTAAAGCCAGCACGGTCGAAGGCCACCTGGGTGATGCCTGCTTCTTTAGCGCGTTCGGCAATCAGAGCACCGACCTTAGAGGCCGCATCTGAGTTACCAGTCGCACCCTCGCGCAGTGCTTTGTCCAGCGTAGATGCACTGGCTAGCACTTTGCCACCATCCGGCGAGATAATCTGCGCGTAGATGTGACGAGGGGTACGATTGACGCACAGGCGATACACGCCCAGCTCGCGGATCTTGGCGCGAGCGCGGCGGGCACGACGGAGACGAGATTCTTTCTTCGCGTTCATAACCCTGCCTTACTTCTTCTTGGCTTCTTTGCGACGCACCTGCTCGTCGGCGTACCGTACACCCTTGCCTTTATACGGCTCAGGCGGACGGAAAGCGCGGATTTCCGCGGCGCACTGACCGAGCTGCTGCTTGTCCGCGCTTTTCAGCACGATCACGGTGTTTTTCGGCGTTTCCGCTGAGACACCTTCAGGCAGTTCGTAGTCGACCGGGTGCGAGAAGCCCAGTGAAAGATTGAGCGTCTGGCCCTTAGCTTGGGCACGATAACCGACGCCAACAATTTCGAGAGTTCGTGTGAAGCCCTCGGATACGCCCGTTACCAGGTTCTGAACTAAGGCGCGGGTTGTACCGGCCATGGCCCAGCTCTTGGCAGACTCACTCGGGGCGAAGGTCAGCTGTCCATCTTCTTGATTTACCACTACATCAGAGTGGATCGTCATAGATAGTGTGCCCTGGCCGCCTTTGGCGGTTAGCTGGTCAGCATTGATTTTGATGTCAACGCTGGCAGGCACTTTAACCGGATATTTCGCTATGCGGGACATTCCAGCCTCCTAGAATACGGTGCAGATGACTTCGCCACCCACACCCGCTTGGCGCGCGGCACGGTCGGTCATGACACCATTGGATGTGGTGACAATCGCGATACCCAGACCATCGGCAACCTTAGGCAGGTTGTCCTTGCCCTTGTACTGGCGCAGGGACGGCTTGGAAACCCGCTGAATGTGCTCAATAACCGGCTTACCCTCAAAGTACTTGAGAGTTACGGTCAGCTCAGGCTTGACGCCTTCTGCCACCGTAAAGTCGGTGATGTAGCCTTCTTCCTTTAGCACTCGGGCCACTTGCACTTTCAGCTTGGAGGACGGCATGACTGCCGTCTCCTTGGTGGCCATCTGCGCATTGCGGATACGGGTAAACATATCCGCCAGAGTGTCTTGCATGCTCATTTAATGTGCGCTCCTGATGATTCTACGTGGCGTTACCAACTGGACTTTTTCAGTCCAGGAACGTCGCCACGCATGGCGGCTTCACGCAGCTTGTTACGGCCGAGGCCGAACTTGTTGTAAAAACCGTGCGGACGACCGGTGATACGGCAGCGATTACGCTGACGCACCGGGCTTGAGTCGCGCGGCAGTTGCTGCAGCTTCAGCGTCGCCTCGAAGCGGTCTTCCTCAGTCGTATTTACGTCTGAGATGATCTTCTTGAGTTCAGCGCGACGGGTCGCATACTTCGCAACCAGTTCAGTACGCTTAAGCTCACGCTCTATCATACTTTTCTTAGCCATGATCCCACCCCTATTTCTTGAACGGGAAGTTCAGTGCCGCTAATAGCGCACGACCTTCCTCGTCGGTGTTGGCGGTAGTGGTGATAGTGACGTCCAACCCACGGATGCGATCGATTTTATCATACTCGATCTCCGGGAAGATGATCTGCTCACGCACACCCATAGAGTAGTTGCCGCGACCGTCGAAGGACTTCGGGTTGAGACCACGGAAGTCACGCACGCGGGGAATCGCGATGTAAACCAGGCGGTCCAAGAAGTCCCACATACGCTCAGCGCGCAGTGTTACCTTGATGCCGATTGGCCAACCTTCGCGCACCTTGAAGCCCGCGATGGACTTACGTGCCTTGGTCACCAACGGCTTTTGACCAGAGAGCTTCTCTAGATCGCCGATGGCATTGTCAATCAACTTTTTATCGTTGACTGCTTCACCGATACCCATGTTCAGAGTCACTTTCGTGATCCGGGGTACCTGCATAACGTTGGCATAGCTGAACTCTTCTTTGAGTTTAGCTGCTACCTCGTTTTGATAACGTTCTTTCAAGTTCGCCATTTTGCTACCCGACTCGCGTTAGGCGTCGATCTGCGTCTGCGTCGACTTGTAGATACGTACCTTGGTACCGTCTTCCTTCACTTGGAAGCCGACGCGATCCGCCTTACCGGTCTCCGAATTGAAGATGGCTACGTTGGACGCGTGAATCGGAGCCTCACGCTCGACGATACCGCCCTGATTACCCGCCATGGGATTTGGCTTGGTGTGACGTTTAATCATGTTCACACCGGACACCAAAAAGCGGTTTTCTAATACCCGCTTAACGGTGCCACGTTTGCCTTTATCCTTCCCGGCGATGACGATGACTTCATCGTCACGTTTGATCTTTTGCATATCCGCCTCGCTCCTTACAGCACTTCAGGCGCTAAGGAAATGATCTTCATGAACTTTTCATTACGAAGTTCACGAGTCACCGGCCCAAAAATACGGGTACCGATGGGCTGTTCGTTGGTGTTATTCAACAAAACTGCCGCATTTCCATCGAAACGGATGAGCGAACCGTCGGGACGACGGACGCCACTACGGGTCCGGACCACGACCGCTTTTAGCACCTGGCCTTTTTTGACCTTGCCACGCGGAATCGCTTCCTTAACCGTGACCTTGATGATATCACCAACACGAGCGTAACGACGATGTGAACCGCCTAACACCTTGATGCACTGCACCCGGCGCGCTCCGCTGTTGTCGGCGACATCCAGCATTGTCTGAGTCTGAATCATCGGTTTTCTCCAAACCTAATCTGACTGCACTGATTGACAAGCCTCAGGGATTAACCCTTGGCGTGTTCAACCACCTCGACCAGCGTCCAGGCTTTCTTCTTGGAAAGCGGACGGCACTCCTGAATGGAAACCGTATCGCCTGCCTTAGCCTGATTCGCCTCATCATGGGCGTGCAGCTTGGTGGAGCGCTTAACGTATTTTCCGTAGATCGGGTGACGTTCACGTCGCTCGATCATGACGACGATGGACTTGTCCATCTTATCGCTTACCACTTTACCGGTAAGCGTACGCGTTGTTTTCTCTTCGGCCATCTCAATCACCTGCCTTCTCGTTGAGCAAAGTCTTAACGCGGGCGATATCCCGACGGACCTGCTTGAGCAGATGAGTCTGGCTCAGTTGGCCAGTGGCCTTCTGCATGCGCAGGTTAAACTGCTCGCGGAGGAGTTCGAGGAGTTGCTCCTGGAGCTCTCCTGCGGACTTTTCACGAATTTCCTGGGCTTTCATCACATCACCGTCCGTTTCGCAAAGGTGGTGGATAAGGGCATTTTCTGTGCGGCAAGCTCAAACGCTTCACGTGCAAGCTCTTCCGACACGCCTTCAATTTCATACAGGACCCGACCCGGTTGGATCTGGGCAACCCAGTACTCAACAGAACCTTTACCTTTACCCATACGAACTTCGAGTGGCTTCTTGGAGATCGGCTTATCAGGGAAGACGCGGATCCAGATTTTACCGCCACGTTTTACGTGACGTGTGATCGCACGACGGCCTGCTTCGATCTGACGCGCTGTGATGCGGCCGCGACCAGTAGCTTTAAGGCCGTATTCCCCGAAGCTGATCTTGCTTCCGCGATGCGCCAGGCCACGGTTGCGGCCTTTCATCATCTTGCGGAATTTCATACGCTTGGGCTGTAACATCGACTCGCTCTCCCCTTACCTGGAACCTTTCTTCTTGGGCGCGTTGCCGGTAGGCTGCTGCTGCTTAGCCTTGGCACGTACTTCCTCGATACCGCCGAGGATTTCACCCTTGAAGATCCACACTTTGACGCCGATAACGCCGTAGGTGGTGTGAGCTTCGTAAGTGGCGTAGTCGATATCCGCACGCAACGTGTGCAACGGAACGCGACCTTCGCGGTACCATTCGGTACGTGCGATTTCAGCGCCACCCAGACGACCTGACAGCTGAATCTTGATGCCACCAGCGCCAAGACGCATTGCGTTCTGTACCGCGCGCTTCATCGCACGACGGAACATGACGCGACGCTCAAGCTGACCCGCTACGTTAGCAGCGACTAGCTTGGCATCCAGCTCCGGCTTGCGAACTTCTTCGATGTTCACATGCACGGGAACACCCATCATCTGGGTAAGATCGCGACGCAAACGGTCGACATCTTCACCTTTCTTACCAATCACGATACCCGGACGGGCAGTATGAATGGTGATGCGGGCATTGTTCGCCGGACGCTCGATGTGGATGCGGCTAACAGAGGCGCTTTTAAGACGCTCTTCCAGGAAGCTACGCACTTCGAGATCGTTATTGAGCTTATCGGCGTAAGCGCCGCGCTCAGCATACCAGACAGAAGCATGGTCTTTGACGATGCCCAGTCGAATGCCTGTTGGATTGACTTTCTGACCCATCGGTCGTCTCCTACTTCTCGGCTACCTTGACGGTGATGTGGCAGGTGCGCTTCAAGATACGATCCGCACGCCCCTTGGCACGCGGCTTGATACGCTTGAGCGTCATGCCCTCATCGACGCAGATGGTCGAGACACGCAGCTCGTCAATGTCCATGCCGTTGTTTTCTTCCGCATTCGCGATGGCGGACTGAAGCACTTTCTTGACCAACTTGGCAGCCTTCTTCGGTGAGAAGGTCAGCAGGTCAATAGCTTCGGCAACCGGTTTACCGCGCACTTGGTCAGCCACCAAACGGGCCTTCTGTGCGGATAAAGCAGCGCCACTCAGCTTAGCTGTGACTTCCATCTCTCAATCCTCTCTGGCTTACCGTTTGGCTTTCTTATCCGCCGCATGCCCGCGATATGTGCGAGTAGCAGCGAATTCGCCAAGTTTATGACCCACCATTTCCTCGGAGACATGCACCGGGACATGCTGGCGTCCGTTATGGACCGCAATAGTCAGACCTACCATGTTAGGCAGGATCATCGAACGACGCGACCAGGTCTTGATTGGTTTGCGATCGTTCTTCTCCACTGCAGCCTCTACCTTCTTCAAAAGATGAAGGTCAATGAAGGGACCTTTCTTTAGTGAACGTGGCACAGCCGTTACCTCTTAATGTCTTGGCAATTTCGATTAACGCGTCTTGTTACGACGACGAATAATCAGCTTGTCGGTGCGCTTGTTCTTACGCGTCTTGTGACCCTTAGTCGGCACACCCCATGGGGATACCGGGTGACGACCACCACTGGTGCGGCCTTCGCCACCACCGTGCGGGTGATCGACTGGGTTCATCGCGACACCGCGAACAGTCGGACGCACGCCTCTCCAGCGCTTCGCACCGGCCTTGCCAAGTTGACGCAGGCTGTGCTCGGAGTTGCTCACTTCACCCAAGGTTGCGCGGCACTCGGCCAACACTTTACGCATTTCGCCGGAGCGAAGACGCAAGGTGGCATAGTTACCTTCACGAGCAACCAACTGAGCGCTTGTACCGGCACTGCGAGCAATCTGCGCGCCTTTACCCGGCTTGAGTTCGATGCAGTGCACCGTAGAACCCAACGGGACGTTACGCAGCGGCAAAGCATTGCCTTTCTTGATTGACGCGTTAACACCAGATTCCAGCACGTCACCCGCGCTGACACCTTTCGGTGCAATGATGTAACGACGCTCACCATCGGCATACTTCAGCAGCGCAATGTGCGCACTGCGGTTCGGATCGTGTTCCAGACGCTCAACGGTGGCAGGAATGCCATCCTTGGTGCGTTTGAAATCGATCAACCGATAGTGGTGACGATGACCACCGCCCACGTGGCGGGTGGTGATACGACCGTAGTTGTTACGGCCGCCGGACTTGGACTGTTTTTCTAGAAGCGGTGCATAAGCACGGCCCTTAAACAGTTCCTCGCCAACGATCTTGACGACGTGGCGACGACCGGCGGAAGTGGGTTTGGTCTTGACGATTGCCATTATCCGTACTCCTGCCCTTATTCGGCGCCAGAGAAGTCTTCGAGCGTTTCACCCGCAGCCAGGGTCACATACGCTTTGCGGTAACCCTTACGCAGGCCAACGCCGTTCGCAGTACGCTTTGTTTTACCCTTCATGTTCAGTACTTGAACACTGCCGACCTTCTTGCCGAAGAGTGCTTCAACGGCTTTCTTGATCTCGGGCTTGGTAGCATCGCTTGCCACCTTGAAAACGTACTGGTTGCGCTCGGCTGCCATCGCGGCCTTTTCGGTCACGTGCGGTCCAAGCAGAACCTTGAATACGCGTTCCTGGTTCATGCCAGCTTCTCCTCGAATTTACGCAGGGCGGAGACGGTAATCAGGACCTTATCAAAGGCTACCAGGCTTACCGGGTCAGCTGCCGCGACATCCACCACGTCAACGTGGGGAAGGTTGCGTGCGGCTAAATAGAGCTTCTCGTCAATCTCTTCAGTGACGATCAACACTTTTTCAAGGTTGAGCTCTTTCAGCTTGGCAGCTACCTGCTTGGTCTTAGGCGCATCGACGTTAAACTCTTCAATCGCGACCAGACGCTCTTGACGAACAAGTTCAGACAGGATGGAGCGCATCGCTGCGCGGTACATCTTGCGGTTAACCTTCTGGGTATAGTCTTGCGGACGAGCCGCGAAGGTTACACCGCCGCTACGCCATAGCGGAGAGCGGATAGTACCGGCACGTGCACGACCGGTGCCTTTCTGACGCCACGGCTTCTTACCACCGCCACGAACGTCGGAACGACTCTTTTGTGCGCGAGTTCCCTGACGACCAGCCGCTAAATAAGCAGTGACCACTTGGTGAACGAGCGCTTCGTTGAATTCTTTGCCAAAAGTGGCGTCGGCTACTTCAACGGTACCCGCGCCTGCAGCAAGATTCAGATTCATTGGTAATTATCCCCTTCAGCCAGCTTTCACGGCGCTGCGAACGATAACGTCACTACCGGGAGCACCCGGTACGGCGCCTTTGATCAGCAGCAGGTTACGCTCGGCGTCGACACGGACGATCTCAAGGCTCTGCACGGTGCAACGGGCGTTACCCATTTGACCGGCCATTTTCTTGCCTTTAAATACGCGACCCGGTGTCTGACACATACCGATAGAACCCGGTGCGCGATGCGACAAAGAGTTACCGTGAGTCATGTCTTGGGTACGGAAGTTCCAGCGCTTAACAGCACCCTGGAAGCCTTTACCCTTAGAGGTGCCAGTCACATCAACCATTTGACCAGCTTCGAAGAGGGATACGGTGAGTTCGCCGCCCACTTCAGGAATCTCTTCGCCTTCTGCAAGACGAAATTCCATCAGCGCACGACCAGCCTCAACACCCGCCTTGGCAAACTGTCCAGCTTGCGCCTTGGTGAGGTGCTTGGCTTTACGAGAACCAGACGTGACCTGAATCGCTGCGTAACCGTCAGACTCGACGGACTTAACGCGTGTAACACGATTAGGATCAACTTCAATAACGGTTACGGGCACAGACGCGCCGTCTTCGGTAAAGACACGGGTCATCCCGGCCTTTTTACCGACTAAACCGATAGTCATACTCAGTCTCCTATAGTGTACGGGGCTATCACCCGCTATGGCTGCCCTTTCCAGAGCATTCCACTAGCACATTGTATGGCGCCTCACGGCGCGGCGGCTGCTGCTCATGCGAAACAATGATGAGCGCTGGGCCGCAAGTGACTAGTGTAATTAGTTGAGCTTGATTTGCACGTCAACGCCAGCGGCGAGATCGAGCTTCATCAGCGCATCAACAGTTTTCTCGGTCGGCTCAACGATGTCGAGCACACGCTTATGAGTGCGAATCTCATACTGGTCACGCGCATCTTTGTTGACGTGCGGCGAGATCAGTATGGTGTAGCGCTCGCGGTTGGTCGGCAGCGGGATCGGCCCACGAACCTGAGCACCAGTACGCTTAGCGGTTTCAACAATCTCCGCTGTGGACTGATCGATCAGGCGATGGTCGAACGCTTTCAACCGAATGCGAATCTTTTGGTTCTGCATTTGCCCTAAACTCCAATGGATGTCGACGGCGCGAGCCGTCTACCCACGCATTCAAAGGATGCGCATTATATGCACGCCACAAGCACATGTCAAACATTTGCTAATGGTGCGCAGAAAAGGGGGCTCACCAGAGCCCCCTTCTTCATTCAAACATGCACCTTACTTGATGATCTTGGCAACAACGCCAGCACCAACAGTACGGCCGCCTTCACGAATGGCGAAGCGCAAGCCTTCGTCCATTGCGATCGGAGCGATCAAGGTAACAACCATTTGCACGTTGTCACCCGGCATGACCATTTCAACGCCTTCAGGCAGTTCACAAGTACCGGTTACGTCAGTGGTACGGAAGTAGAACTGAGGACGGTAGCCCTTGAAGAAAGGTGTATGACGACCACCTTCTTCTTTGGACAGGATGTAAACTTCTGATTCGAAAACGGTGTGCGGAGTGATGGTACCGGTTTTCGCCAGAACCTGACCACGCTCAACGTCATCACGCTTAGTACCACGCAACAAGGCACCAACGTTCTCGCCTGCACGACCTTCGTCAAGCAGTTTGCGGAACATTTCAACGCCGGTAACGGTCGTTTTGGTGGTGTCGCGGATACCCACGATTTCAACTTCTTCGCCCGCTTTCACGATACCGCGCTCTACACGACCGGTAACAACAGTACCGCGGCCAGAGATAGAGAACACGTCTTCGATCGGCATCAGGAACGGCTGGTCGATAGCACGCTCCGGCTCAGGGATGTAGTCATCCAGAGCTTTGATCAGATTGGCAACGGCGGTGGTGCCCATGCCGTTCTCATCTTCACCGTTCAGAGCCATCAGCGCAGAACCAGTGATGATCGGCGTGTCGTCACCCGGGAAGTCGTACTGGTCTAGAAGTTCACGAACTTCCATTTCAACCAGCTCGAGCAGCTCTTCGTCATCGACCATGTCCGCTTTGTTCAGGAACACAACGATGTACGGTACGCCAACCTGACGAGACAGCAGGATGTGCTCGCGAGTTTGCGGCATCGGGCCATCTGCGGCAGAACATACCAGGATCGCGCCGTCCATCTGCGCTGCACCGGTGATCATGTTCTTGACGTAGTCAGCGTGTCCTGGGCAGTCAACGTGAGCGTAGTGACGCTCTTCAGACTGGTATTCCACGTGAGAAGTAGCGATCGTGATACCGCGCTCGCGCTCTTCAGGAGCGTTATCGATGGTATCAAATTCACGCCAGTCGCCGCCGAAAACCTCAGCAGACACACGGGTCAGGGCCGCAGTCAGTGTCGTTTTACCGTGGTCGACGTGACCAATGGTGCCGACGTTGACGTGCGGTTTGGAACGTTCAAATTTTTCCTTAGCCACTGCTATAACCTCTTTACGTTAGCTAACGGTTAACCGTTTTGATTGATGACGGCTTCAACGACGCTGGAGGGCGCCTCGTCGTACTTCGAGAACTCCATGGAGTAGCTCGCACGGCCCTGGGTTTGTGAGCGCAGATCGGTTGCGTAACCGAACATCTCGCCCAGTGGCACCGTTGCACGAATGACTTTACCAGAAGAGGAGTCATCCATACCCTGCACCAGGCCGCGACGACGGCTCAGGTCACCCATGACGTCACCCATAAACTCTTCGGGGGTCACGATTTCGACCTTCATCACCGGCTCCAGCAGCACGGCCTTGGCCTTCCTGGCACCTTCTTTTACTGCCATAGAAGAAGCAATCTTGAACGCAGTCTCGTTCGAGTCTACGTCGTGGAAGGAGCCGTCGAACAGCGACACTTTAACGTCAATCATCGGGTAACCCGCGATGACGCCGTTTTTCAGCTGTTCATAAGCACCCTTCTCAACCGCAGGGACGTATTCCTTAGGAACCGCGCCACCCACGATCTCAGAGTTGAACTTGAAGAAAATTTCTTCTTCGCCTTCACCCTTCTCTTCTGCAGTCAGCGGCTCAATACGTAGCCAAACGTGACCGTACTGACCACGACCACCAGACTGACGTACGAACTTGCCTTCTTGCTCGATGCTGCCGCGAATGGTTTCGCGATAGGCAACCTGCGGCTTACCGATATTGGCTTCAACCTTGAACTCGCGACGCATACGGTCAACAAGGATATCCAGGTGAAGCTCACCCATACCAGAAATAATCGTCTGGCCGGTTTCTTCGTCGGTCTTAACCTGGAAGGAGGGATCTTCCTGAGCCAGCTTGCCCAGTGCAACGCCCATCTTCTCTTGGTCTGCCTTAGACTTAGGCTCTACGGCAACCGAAATAACCGGATCCGGGAATTCCATGCGCTCGAGAACAATCTTGTTATCGATATCGCACAAGGTATCACCGGTGGTGACGTCTTTCAGACCGATACAGGCGGCGATATCGCCAGCCAGAACCTCTTTGATCTCTTCGCGAGAGTTGGCGTGCATCTGAACGATACGGCCAACGCGCTCTTTCTTCTGCTTAACGGAGTTATACACGCCGTCACCAGATTTCAGAACACCCGAATAGACACGAATAAAGGTCAGCGTACCAACGAAGGGGTCGGTGGCAATTTTAAATGCCAGCGCCGCAAAAGGAGCACTGTCGTCCGCTTCGCGGGTATCAACGGTGCCGTCTTTATCGTCGAGCTCACCTTCGATCGCTTTAACTTCAGTCGGCGAAGGCATGTATTCGATAACGCCGTCCAGCACTGCCTGAACGCCCTTGTTCTTAAAGGCCGAGCCACAGGTAACCAGAACGATATCGTTAGCCAGCGTGCGTGCGCGCAAGCCCGCCTTGATTTCTTCGATCGTCAACTCACCGCCTTCAAGGTACTTCTCCATCAGCTCGTCAGAGCCTTCGGCAGCGGCTTCTACCATTTGTTCGCGATAGGTCTCAGCTGTTTCTTGCAGGTCAGCCGGAATATCGACGAGATCATAATTCATACCCAGGCTTTCCTCGTCCCACAGGATAGCCTTCATCTGAATCAGATCGATAACGCCTTTAAAGTCTTCCTCAGTGCCCCAGTTGATCTGGATTGGCACAGCGTTGGCACCCAGGCGCTCTTTCAGCTGGTTGACAACCATAAAGAAGTCAGCACCGGTACGGTCCATCTTATTGACGAAGACCATGCGCGGTACTTCGTACTTGTTGGCTTGACGCCATACGGTTTCGGTCTGCGGCTGAACGCCGGAAGAACCGCACAGTACGACGACCGCGCCATCAAGTACGCGCAGAGAACGCTCAACTTCGATAGTGAAGTCAACGTGCCCTGGAGTATCGATAATGTTGATACGGTGCTCAGGGAACTGCTTGTTCATGCCCTGCCAGAAACAGGTAGTAGCAGCTGAGGTGATAGTGATACCACGCTCCTGCTCCTGCTCCATCCAGTCCATGGTCGCAGCACCATCGTGCACTTCGCCCACTTTGTGAGAAAGGCCGGTGTAAAACAGTACACGCTCGGTCGTCGTGGTTTTACCCGCGTCGACGTGAGCAACGATACCGATATTGCGATAACGATTAAGTGGAGTCTTGCGTGCCACGGTGAAACTCCCGTTTGTTGGCGATGCTCGTTAATTTAGCGGCGTTTAGGTAAGCGAGGCTTATGCTCCTGCCGCCACCCATGAATGATAGCGGACAGGTATTGCAACAAAGCGACTCAGCAAACATTCGCGATGCTGACCAACGTGCATATATAAATCCGAACTTAAAAACGCCGTACTCAGAAACGCCGATATTAGAAACGGTAGTGCGAGAACGCCTTGTTGGCTTCTGCCATACGATGCACATCTTCGCGCTTCTTAACGGCAGAACCTTTACCTTCAGCGGCATCCAGCATTTCACCAGCCAGACGCTGCACCATGGTTTTTTCACCGCGACGACGCGCCGCATCCACCAGCCAACGCATAGCCAGCGCTTGACGGCGAGACGGACGAACTTCAACCGGCACCTGATAGGTCGCACCACCAACACGGCGCGACTTCACTTCGACCATCGGCTGGATGGCTTCCAGCGCTTTATCGAAGGTCTCCAGCGGATCTTCTTTACTACGCTCGGCAACCTTGTCCAACGCACCGTAGACGATACGCTCAGCTATGGACTTTTTGCCGCTGACCATCAGGTGGTTCATGAACTTCGCCAGACGCTCACTTCCGAACTTAGGATCCGGCAGGATTTCGCGTTTAGCTACTACTCTTCTTCTAGGCATGATAAGCCCTCAATTAAGGATCTTTCAGGTAAACCCGGAACTGGTCTTAGGTACGTGGTACCCAGCGCTGCCCGACCTTACTCTTATCAGACCGTCAAATTCGTAATAATCGTTACTCAGCACACCGACATGGCGGTTGCGCTGTAAAGCCATCCAGTCTTAGGACTTAGGACGCTTAGTACCGTACTTAGAACGACCCTGACGACGATTTTGAACGCCGGAGGTGTCAAGGGCGCCACGAACGGTGTGATAACGCACACCTGGCAAATCCTTTACACGGCCGCCGCGAATCAGTACGACAGAGTGTTCTTGAAGGTTGTGACCTTCACCACCGATGTAGGAAGACACTTCAAAGCCGTTGGTCAGGCGCACACGGCAAACCTTACGCAGGGCTGAGTTAGGCTTCTTCGGGGTGGTGGTGTAAACGCGCGTACATACGCCACGTTTTTGCGGACAGGCCTGCAGCGCTGGCACGTCACTTTTTGTGACGGGGCGCTTGCGCGGCTTGCGCACTAGCTGATTAATCGTTGCCATGGTGTTTAGCTGACTCCAATGGTTGCCTTGCCTTTCAACAAATGCGGGCAGCGGATGCGGGCGCACCCACCCCACTGTTAAAGGCTGCGCATTCTAAAGGCTGACCCTAGGTGGCGTCAAGCCTTGCCGGCGGTTTTACCGGCAAGGTGACGTTTTTCAGGTCAGCTATTCGTTTTTACGTTCACTTTCTTACTTACACTTTCTTACTTACTCTACGCCTGCTTACAGCTCATCGTCAGAATCGAGAGCGGTCAACTGGGCGCCTAGCTCCTGCTCTACCTCGGTCGCTGAGGGGTTGAACAGTTGCTCTACGTCTTCGCGCTTGCGACGACGTTCCGCGTGGTGAGTCAACCCGGTACCTGCCGGGATCAAACGACCCACTACTACGTTTTCTTTCAAGCCGCGCAGGTAATCGCGCTTGCCGGTGACCGCTGCTTCGGTCAATACGCGGGTGGTCTCCTGGAAGGAGGCCGCGGAAATGAACGACTCGGTCGCCAGGCTGGCCTTGGTAATACCCAGCAGCATGCGCTGATACTTGGCTGGGAACTTGCTTTCTTTTTCAAGGCGCTCGTTCTGCTCCAAGACGCGGACCAGTTCTGCCTGATCACCGGTAATGAAGTCAGAATCGCCTGAATCAGTAATCTCTACCTTGCGCAGCATCTGACGCACGATGACTTCGATGTGCTTGTCATTGATGCCAACGCCCTGCAGGCGATAAACGTCCTGCACTTCGGCAGTGATGTACTTGGCGAGTTCCTCAACACCCAATAAGCGCAAGATGTCATGGGGGTTGCTCGGGCCATCAGAAATGACCTCACCCTTCTCGACCGCTTCACCCTCGAAGACGGCAATTTGACGCCATTTAGGGATCAGCGCTTCAAACGGATCGCCGGATTCCGGAGTAATCATCAGGCGACGCTTGCCTTTGGTCTCTTTACCAAAGCTAACCACACCGCTGATCTCGGCCAGAATCGATGATTCTTTCGGCTTACGCGCTTCAAACAAGTCAGCAACCCGCGGCAGACCACCGGTGATGTCTTTGTTTGCCGAAGCCTCTACCGGGATACGGGCTACCACTTCACCTACACCGATGGTGGCGCCATCATCCACAGAGATGATCGAGTTACCCGGCAGCAGGTACTGTACCGGCGTGTTCGAGCCGGAAACCGACACGTACTCGCCTGCGGCGTCCTGCAGCATGACCATCGGGCGCTTGTCGCGTCCCGCCATCGGGCGAGCGGCCGACTCAATGACCTCGATAGAGGACAGACCGGTCATCTCGTCGACGCTACGGTGCATGGTGACACCTTCGTCAAGATCGATGAACTGCGCCTTACCTTCTACCTCTGCCACGATCGGATGCGTGTGTGGATCCCACTTAGCCACGGTTGCGCCGGCATCAACCACATCGCCGTCACGAACAGATAGCTCAGCACCGTAAGGCAGCTTGTAGTACTCACGCTCACGACCATGATCGTCGGCAACGGCCAAGGCACTGGAACGGGATACCACTACCAACTTACCGTCGGCACGCTCAACATGCTTGATGTTGTGCAGGCGAACTTTACCGCCGTGCTTGACCTGTACGCTATCAACCGCTGATGAACGCGATGCCGCACCACCGATGTGGAACGTACGCATCGTCAGCTGGGTACCCGGCTCACCGATGGACTGTGCAGCGATAACGCCCACGGACTCACCGATGTTGACCTGGTGACCACGTGCCAGGTCACGACCGTAACAGGACGAACATACGCCGTGTGGCGTATCACAGGTGATGGTTGAGCGAACAATAATCTCATCCACACCCATGGTGTCGAGTTCTGCACACCACTTCTCGTCGAGCAGCGTATTACGCGGGATCAACACTTCCTCAGTGCCCGGATCAACAACGTCCTGAGCAACCACACGACCCAACACACGCTGGGACAGCGGTACGATGATGTCGCCACCCTCGATGATCGGGTGCAGCGTCAGACCGTTCTCGGTACCACAATCAACCTCGGTAATAACCAAGTCTTGCGCCACGTCGACCAGACGGCGGGTCAGGTAACCGGAGTTGGCCGTTTTCAGAGCCGTATCCGCCAGACCTTTACGTGCACCGTGGGTCGAGATGAAGTACTGAAGTACGTTCAGACCTTCCCGGAAGTTGGCCACGATCGGTGTTTCGATGATCGAGCCATCCGGCTTGGCCATCAGACCACGCATACCCGCCAACTGACGGATCTGAGCGGCAGAACCACGCGCACCAGAGTCAGCCATGATGAAGACGCTGTTGAACGAATCCTGTTCGACTTCGTTGCCATGGCGGTCAACGACGGTTTCTTTGGAGATACCCGTCATCATCGCTTTGGCGACTTTATCATTGGCTTTCGACCAGATATCGATAACCTTGTTGTACTTCTCGCCCGCTGTTACCAGGCCAGAGGAGAACTGGTCTTCGATCTCTTTAACTTCCGCTTCTGCCGCGTCAACGATCTCTGTTTTGGCTTCGGGGATAACGAAGTCGTTAACACCGATAGAGGCACCTGACCAGGTCGCCAGACGGAAGCCGGTGTACATCAGCTGATCGGCGAAGATGACCGTCGGTTTGAGACCCGCACGGCGGTATACTTCGTTGATCAGACTGGAGATCGCCTTCTTCTTCATGGGCTGATCAATCAGCGCAAACGGCACACCTTCAGGCAGAATGCGGAACAGCAGCGCACGGCCAACCGTCGTATCGTAAATACGGCGGTGGAAGCTACGCTCGCCGCTCTCTTCTTCGATATCGATTTCGTCCAGACGCACTTTGACACGGGCGTGCAGCGATACTGATTGAGTACCAAACGCGCGTTCTACCTCATTGAGGTCAGAGAACACCATGCCTTCGCCCTTGGCGTTGATCTTTTCGCGGGTCATGTAATAAAGACCCAGAACAACGTCCTGCGACGGCACGATGATCGGCTCGCCGTTGGCGGGCGACAGCACGTTATTGGTGGCCATCATCAGCGCGCGTGCTTCAAGCTGCGCTTCCAGCGTCAGCGGTACGTGTACCGCCATCTGGTCACCGTCAAAGTCGGCGTTGTAAGCAGCACACACCAGCGGGTGCAGCTGAATGGCCTTACCTTCGATCAGCAGTGGCTCAAACGCCTGGATACCCAGACGGTGAAGCGTCGGCGCACGGTTGAGCAGTACCGGATGTTCGCGGATAACATCGGCGAGGATGTCCCACACTTCCGGCAGTTCACGCTCAACCATCTTTTTCGCGGCTTTAATCGTTGAGGCATAGCCCAGCGACTGAAGCTTGGAATAGATGAACGGCTTGAACAGCTCCAGCGCCATTTTCTTCGGCAGACCACACTGGTGCAGGCGCAGCGTCGGACCTACGGTAATGACCGAACGACCTGAGTAGTCGACGCGCTTACCGAGAAGGTTTTGACGGAAACGACCCTGCTTACCTTTGATCATGTCGGCGAGCGACTTCAGCGGACGCTTGTTAGAGCCCGTGATCGCACGGCCACGACGACCGTTATCCAGCAGCGCATCAACCGCTTCCTGCAGCATGCGCTTCTCGTTGCGCACGATGATATCCGGCGCGTTCAGATCGAGAAGACGCTTCAGGCGGTTGTTACGGTTGATCACACGACGGTAAAGGTCGTTAAGATCGGAGGTCGCGAAGCGGCCACCATCCAGCGGTACCAGCGGACGCAGATCCGGTGGCAGCACGGGCAGCACTTCCATCACCATCCACGCCGGCGCGTTACCGGAGTGATAGAACGC
Organism: Vreelandella sulfidaeris; assembly: GCF_042429665.1. Lineage (GTDB taxonomy): Bacteria > Pseudomonadota > Gammaproteobacteria > Pseudomonadales > Halomonadaceae > Vreelandella. Next base: position 198,265 of record NZ_JBHMAC010000016.1, read on the forward strand.
CTCAAGCAGTTTCAGACGCTTGGAAAGCTTCTTGATCTTGGTTTCAGAGTTGGTCTGCGGAATTTCTTCACGCAGCGTATTGATCTCTTCTTCCAGATCGATGTCTTTAAGCAGTTCCTGTACCGCTTCGGCACCCATACGGGCATCGAAATCGTCGCCGAACTCTTCCAGCGCTTCAAAGTACTGCTCATCGTTCAACAGTTGACCACGCTCAAGCGTAGTCATGCCTGGATCGATAACCACAAAGCTTTCGAAATACAGTACCCGCTCGATATCACGCAGGGTCATATCGAGGAACATGCCGATCCGTGACGGCAGCGACTTCAGGAACCAAATGTGAGCGACCGGAGAAGCCAATTCGATATGCCCCATGCGCTCACGGCGCACGGCAGCTTTAGTGACTTCAACGCCACACTTCTCACAAATGATACCGCGGTGCTTCATGCGCTTATATTTGCCGCACAAGCACTCATAGTCCTTTACCGGGCCAAAAATCTTGGCGCAGAACAGACCATCCCGTTCCGGTTTAAAGGTACGGTAGTTGATGGTCTCAGGCTTTTTCACCTCGCCAAATGACCAGGAGCGAATCATGTCCGGCGACGCCAGGGTAATCTTGATCGCGTCGAACTCTTCGGACTGAGACTGCGATTTGAGTACTTTCACCAAATCTTTCATGTGACGGCTCCTAGCTCTCTAACTCGATATCGATGCCCAGCGAGCGGATTTCCTTCACGAGTACGTTAAAGGATTCCGGCATGCCTGCCTGCATGGTGTGGTCGCCATCCACGATGTTTTTATACATCTTGGTGCGGCCTTCGACGTCGTCCGACTTGACGGTGAGCATCTCTTGTAGCGTGTATGCGGCGCCGTAAGCTTCCAACGCCCACACTTCCATCTCACCGAAGCGCTGACCACCGAATTGCGCCTTACCACCCAAGGGCTGCTGGGTAACCAGCGAGTAAGAACCGGTAGAACGAGCGTGCATCTTGTCGTCTACCAAGTGGTTGAGCTTCAGCATATACATGTAGCCAACGGTGACCGGACGGTCAAAAGCATCACCGGTACGGCCATCGAACAAGGCCATCTGACCTGACTCGGGAATGTCCGCCAGCTTCAGCAAATGCTTGATCTCGTGCTCTTTAGCACCATCAAACACCGGCGTGGCCATCGGCACACCGCCTTTTAGGTTCTTCGCCAGGGCGATGATTTCATCGTCAGTCAGCGAATCGAGATCTTCAATGCGTGTTCCCTGCGTATTGTAGATCTGACCTAAGAAATCACGAATTTCAGCGACTTGCTGACCCCGTGCATCGCGCAGCATGGCATCGATTTTGACCCCCAAGCCACGGGCAGCCATGCCCAGGTGAGTTTCAAGAATCTGCCCCACGTTCATACGCGACGGTACGCCCAACGGGTTAAGCACCACGTCAACCGGCTCGCCCTTCTCATCAAACGGCATGTCTTCGATCGGCATGATCGCCGAGATAACACCTTTGTTACCGTGACGACCGGCCATCTTGTCGCCCGGCTGAATGCGACGCTTGACGGCCATATAAACTTTGACGATTTTCAACACACCTGGCGCAAGGTCATCGCCCTGGGTCAGCTTGCGTTTCTTGTCTTCAAAGCGCTCGTCCATTTCCTTACGGCGGTTTTCGAGCTGTTCGTCAGCTTGAGCCAGCAGCTCATTGTAGGACTCATCCTGCATGCGCAGTTTGAACCACTGCTGACGCGGTAACTCATCAAGGTAGGCTTCGTCGAGCACATCGCCTTTCTTGAGGTTCGGACCACCGTTGACGGCTTGGCCATCAAGCGTACGCTGAAGACGCTCGAACGTTGCGTCTTCGGCAATACGGTAGGTCTCTTGAAGGTCCTTGCGAACCTCATCCAGCTGAGTACGCTCAATTGACAGCGCACGTGAATCTTTTTCAACGCCGTCACGGGTGAAGACCTGAACATCAATGACGGTACCCTTCATGCCTGTTGGGGCACGCAAGGAGGTGTCTTTAACGTCAGACGCTTTCTCACCAAAGATGGCACGCAGCAGCTTTTCTTCCGGCGTTAACTGGGTTTCACCTTTCGGCGTTACCTTACCTACTAAAATATCACCCGGGCCAACTTCGGCACCGATGTAAACAACACCCGCCTCATCCAGCTTGGAGAGCGCGGACTCACCCACATTGGGGATATCGGAGGTAATCTCTTCCGAGCCTAGCTTGGTGTCGCGCGATACACAGGTCAGTTCTTGAATGTGGATCGTGGTGAAACGGTCTTCTTGAACTACCCGCTCGGAGAGCAGGATGGAGTCCTCGAAGTTGTAACCATTCCAGGGCATAAACGCGATACGCATGTTCTGACCCAGCGCCAGATCACCCATGTCGACAGACGGGCCGTCGGCGAGAATATCGCCACGCGCCACGTTATCGCCAGGCCGCACGATGGGGCGCTGGTTCATACAGGTGTTCTGGTTCGAGCGGGTGTACTTGGTCAGGTTGTAGATATCAACCCCGGCTTCCCCGCCGATGATCTCATCTTCATTAACCCGTACCACAACACGACGCGCATCGACGGAGTCAATCACGCCGCCGCGATTGGCGACCGCACAGACACCGGAGTCACGCGCAACAAAGCGCTCCATGCCCGTACCTACCAGCGGCTTATCGGCACGCAGCGTCGGTACCGCCTGGCGCTGCATGTTTGAACCCATCAAGGCGCGGTTAGCGTCATCGTGCTCCAGGAACGGAATCAATGCCGCTGCCACGGAAACGACCTGACGAGGTGATACGTCCATCAGCGTCACTTGCTCAGGACGCATAAAGGTCGTTTCACCGCGGTGACGTACCTGAACCAGGTCATCGCTCAGCTTGTTGGACTCATCCACCGCTGCCGACGCCTGGGCGATAACGAAATCGCCCTCTTCGATCGCCGAGAGGTGAACGATGTCGTCGGTCAGCTGACGATCAACCACTTTACGGTACGGCGTCTCAAGAAAGCCGTAGCTGTTAGTGTGACTGTAAGTCGCCAGCGAGTTGATTAGACCGATGTTCGGGCCTTCTGGCGTTTCGATCGGGCATAGACGCCCGTAGTGCGTGGCGTGTACGTCACGTACTTCGAAACCAGCGCGCTCACGGGTCAAACCACCGGGGCCGAGTGCAGACACACGACGCTTGTGGGTAACTTCCGACAGCGGGTTGTTTTGGTCCATAAACTGGGAAAGCTGGCTGGAGCCAAAGAACTCTTTCACCGCTGCCGCTACCGGCTTGGCATTGATCAAGTCTTGGGGCATCAGACCTTCGCTTTCCGCCATGGAAAGACGCTCTTTTACCGCACGCTCGACGCGCACCAAGCCAACACGGAACTGGTTCTCGGCCATTTCGCCAACGCAGCGGATACGACGGTTACCCAGGTGATCGATATCGTCAACGTCACCGAAGCCGTTACGAATATTGATCAGCTCGCGCAGCACATCAAGGATGTCTTTGCGATCCAGCACGCCCGAACCGGTGTCTTCTTCACGACGCAGACGGCGGTTGAACTTCATGCGGCCCACGCCCGACAGGTCGTAGCGGTCCTCAGAGAAGAACAGATTATTAAACAGCGTTTCTGCAGACTCTTTGGTCGGCGGCTCACCGGGGCGCATCATACGGTAAATTTCGACCAACGCTTCAAGCTGGGAATTAGTGGCATCCAGCTTCAGGGTGTCGGAAACAAATGAACCGCAATCCAGATCGTTGGTGTAGAGGGTTTCGATCAGGGTAATACCGCCCTGAGCCATACGCTCCAGCACTTCCGGGGTAATCTCGGTGTTACACGGGCAGATCAGTTCGCCAGTTTTGGCGTCGACTTGATCTTTGGCCAGTGTTTTGCCGAACAGATACTCCATCGGCACATCCAGACGCTCAAGACCGGCTTTTTCAAGCTGGCGAATGTGCTTCTGGGTAATCCGGCGGCCTTCTTCAACGATCACATTACCTTCGCCATCCTTGATGTCGAAAGTAGCCGTCTCGCCGCGCAGCCGCGACGGTACCAGCTCCACAGAGAAACCGGATTTCTCAATGTGGAAGACGCTGGTTTCAAAGAACTCATCCAGGATTTCTTCGGTGCTCATTCCCAGTGCACGCATCAGTACCGAAGCCGGCAGCTTGCGGCGACGGTCAATACGTACAAAGACGTTGTCTTTGGGGTCAAACTCGAAGTCCAACCAGGAGCCGCGGTAAGGAATCACGCGAGCTGAATAGAGCAGCTTGCCGGAAGAGTGGCTCTTCCCTTTGTCATGATCGAAGAACACACCGGGCGAGCGGTGGAGCTGGGAAACGATAACCCGCTCAGTACCGTTGATAACAAAGGTACCGTTCTCGGTCATCAGGGGGATTTCCCCCATGTAGACTTCCTGCTCTTTAATATCTTTGATTGCTTTGTTCGAGGAGTCGCGATCGTAAATGATCAAGCGAACCTTGACGCGCAGCGGAGCGGAGTAAGTCACGCCGCGTAGCTGGCACTCCTTAACATCGAACGCCGGCGTGCCAAAGCGGTAGCTGACATACTCAAGCGCCGCATTGCCAGAGAAGCTCTCGATCGGAAACACGGACTTGAATGCCGCGTGCAAGCCGACTTCGTGCCGCTCGTCGGGCGAACGATCTTGCTGGAGGAAGTCGTAATAGGAATCCAGCTGGATAGCCAGCAAGTAAGGCACATCCATCACTTGGGGCAGTTTGCCGAAATCCTTGCGGATGCGTTTTTTCTCAGTATATGAGTAAGCCATCTGTATTCCCCAGCTTGTTCACCATGGGTGACCGATGCGTGGTCATCTGCCCTGCGGGCGTGTCAGACGCAGACAGCAAGCTCCTGAATGGGTAGCTCGCCGTCGAAAATCTAGTTCGATAACACTGTTTCGATAACACTTTTTTTACGTTTCTGTTGCCAGCATGGTTAATGAAACGCACGTTGCAACAGAAAAAGGCCGGCAGCGGGATATCCCGCCGCCAGCCGTGGAAGCTTACGCAGCGCGTAAAGCCGTCCGCACAAGGTTTACTTGAGCTCGACGGTGGCGCCCGCTTCTTCCAGCTTCGCTTTAGCAGCTTCAGCGTCGTCTTTAGACAGACCTTCTTTGATGGTCGCCGGAGCGCCGTCAACAGCACCTTTAGCTTCTTTCAAGCCAAGGCCAGTGATCTCACGAACTGCTTTGATCACGTTAACTTTCTTGTCGCCAGCAGAGGTCAGAACGACGTCAAATTCAGTCTGCTCTTCTGCTGCCGCTTCGCCGCCAGCAGCCGGGCCAGCCATTACGGCTGCAGCAGCTGAAACGCCGAATTTCTCTTCCATTGCTTCGATCAGCTCGACAACTTCCATTACGGACATGTCGGCTACAGCATTGATGATATCGTCTTTGGACAGTGCCATTGTTTCATTCCTAACTTTGCGGGAGTCTCGGTCAACCGATGACTCAGGATTCATTGCTCGGTTCAGGCAGTGCCCCGCCAATGCAGGTCATGCTGCCCACAAAAAGCGCTGCTTACGCGGCTTCTTGCTTCTGGTCGCGCAGGGCGGCCAGGGTACGAACCAGCTTGCCAGCGGAGGCTTCTTTCATTACCGACATCAACTTGGCAATTGCCTCGTCGTAAGTCGGCAGGGTTGCCAGACGGTCGATGTCAGCAGCCGGAATCAGCTCACCTTCGTAGGCCAACGCTTTTACTTCGAAGTTCTTGTCCGTTTTAGCAAACTCTTTGAACAGACGAGCAGCAGCGCCCGGATGATCAGTAGAGAAAGCCAACAGAGTCGGACCAACGAAGCTATCGTTTAAGCACTCCCACTGAGTGCCCTCGAGAGCGCGGCGAGCCAGTGTGTTACGAACCACACGCAGCTCTACACCATTCTCACGCGCCTGCTTGCGCAGATCGGTCATTTTACCAACCGTAACGCCGCGAGAATCAGCAACTACGACGGAGAGTGCGCCCTTGGCCGCTTCACTGACCTCGGCAACAATCGCTTTCTTGCCTTCAAGTGCTAGTGGCACAGTGATCACTCCTTCGTGCCGGAACCCAGGAAGGTTCCGGTGGTTACCATCTCTTCCCGTGCTTAAGGGCAAGTCCGTTATTAACAACGGGATTGCAGCACGGAAAGCCTTGGGGATGGTGCTCACCAGAAAGCTGTTTCAAGCTTTAACCAACTGGCGGCCACACCATCTGCGCAGGCGCTTAAGGGCAATTAAGCCGCCATTGCATTTGGATAGCAAAGGCGGCACCTGCGGTCTTTGACGATGCCCGGCTAGTATTAGCTACCAAACGGGGACCGCAAAGTTCTTGCTCTGTTACTACTTACAATTGACTACTTACGATCTAGCGATACCCAACCTTATACGAAGGCTGAGTGATCAATCGTTAACCCTGGACCCATGGTAGTGGACAGCGTCATTTTTTTGAAGTAGATACCTTTAGAAGAGCTTGGCTTGAGACGCTTAAGGTCTGCTACCAGCGCTTCCAGGTTGCCATTAATAGAGGCAACGTCAAAATCCACTTTACCCAGTGTGGTGTGGATGATGCCGTTTTTGTCAGTACGGAAACGCACCTGACCTGCCTTGGCATTTTTAACCGCGGTCGCCACGTCAGGCGTTACGGTACCGACTTTCGGGTTAGGCATCAGGCCACGCGGACCCAGGATCTGACCCAGCTGGCCGACAACGCGCATGGCATCGGGAGAAGCGATAACGACGTCAAAATCCATCACGCCTTTTTTCACTTGCTCAGCCAAGTCGTCCATACCCACAATATCGGCGCCTGCTTCTTTAGCAGCGTCAGCATTGGCACCCTGGGTAAACACGGCTACGCGTACATCTTTACCAGTACCATTAGGCATGACGGTCGCGCCACGCACTACCTGGTCTGATTTACGCGGATCAACGCCCAGATTAATGGCAACGTCAACTGACTCTTTGAACTTCACAGTAGACAGCTCGGAGAGCAGCGCTACGGCTTCTTCAATTGAGTAAGCTTTGCGTGTATCTACTTTTTCGCGAATCAGCTTCGCGCGCTTAGATAATTTAGCCATGATCAGAGACCCTCCACGTTAAGGCCCATGCTGCGAGCGCTGCCCGCAATGGTGCGCACAGCAGCGTCGAGATCAGCAGCCGTTAAATCAGGCTCTTTAGTCTTGGCGATCTCTTCAAGCTGTTCGCGCGTCACAGTACCGACCTTCTTCTTGTTCGGCTCACCAGAACCTGACTTGATGCCCGCCGCTTTTTTCAGCAGTACGGCAGCCGGTGGCGTCTTGGTGACGAACGTGAAGCTACGGTCAGAGTAGACAGTGATCACGACAGGCGTTGGTAGACCGACTTCAATGTCTTGAGTCGCCGCATTGAACGCCTTACAGAATTCCATGATATTCACGCCGTGCTGACCCAGTGCGGGGCCGACCGGCGGACTTGGATTGGCTTTACCTGCAGCAACCTGCAGTTTGATATAAGCCTGTACTTTCTTGGCCATGGTAGTTACTCCATTTGGGTAATAGCGCCTTGCGGCTCCCCGGGACTAGCGAGACAGCCAATCGCTGCCTCTCACGAAAATATTACTTTCTCTAACTGCTACTCTTTTTCTACCTGCGAGAACTCAAGTTCAACAGGCGTTGAGCGCCCAAAGATCAGCACACTGACCTGCAGACGACTCTTCTCATAGTTAACTTCTTCGACAACACCGTTGAAATCGGCAAACGGGCCATCGACAACACGCACAGACTGACCCGGCTCAAACATGGTTTTGGGCCGCGGCTTATCGGTGCCATCTTTAACGCGAAGCAAAATAGCATCTGCTTCACGCGAGGTAATGGGTGCTGGCTTTTCTTTTGTACCGCCTATAAAGCCCATGACACGTGGCGTCTCGTTAACGAGGTGCCATGTCTCATCGACCATTTCCATCTCGACCAGTACATAGCCGGGATAGAACTTGCGCTCACTCTTGCGGCGCTTGCCGTCACGCATCTCGACGACTTCTTCTGTGGGCACCAGAATCTCGCCAAAGCGATCTTCCATGCCATACATTTTCACACGCTCTATCAATGAGCGCATGACATGCTTTTCAAACCCAGAATAAGCGTGAACGACGTACCAACGTTTGGACATGAAAACTCCTAACCAATGACGCCGGACATCGCCCAGCCAAGAAGAGTGTCGATCAACCACAGCATAAGCCCCACCACCAAAACCGCCACCAGCACAATAGCAGTGGTTTGAATGGTTTCGGCACGGGTCGGCCATACAACGCGCTGAATCTCTTTCTTGGCGCTTCTGGCAAGCTCCACTAAATCACGCCCTTTGGTTGTGGTCAGTGCGATCAATCCTGCCATCACACACAATACCACTACCCCCAGAACACGGTAGAGCAGGCCAATATCGGCGAAATAGACATTACCAACAATAGCAACGACAAGCAGCGCTACGACCGCCGCCCATTTGAGCCCGTCATGGCGCGACTGTTGCACCTCGGCGCCATGTTTTACAGAACCAGGCTTCATAAAAACGAGACTCCTCAGAGTGCGGCGAACGATAAAAGAAATTTGGAAAAAGACATACCAACCTGGGGAAGGCTGGCAGGCCAGGAGGGAATCGAACCCCCAACCTGCGGTTTTGGAGACCGCTGCTCTGCCAATTGAGCTACTGGCCTGTATCGTCGTACTGATTTTACATCGACTATCTTTGGACCGATTACTTACATCAATCTATAAGCATCTTACCAACGCTTATACTGTCGCCTACACAACAGCGGGCGCCATGGTAGCGGAGAAAACCGCTCCTGACAACCCCTTCTTTACGCCCAGGCACTCCAAACCCACCCAAGCGCAGAAACAAAAAAAGCGAGCTTAGCTCGCTTTATCTGCAATATGGAGCTCATGGACGGAATTGAACCGTCGACCTCACCCTTACCAAGGGTGTGCTCTACCCCTGAGCTACATGAGCCAAACACATCAACTGGAGCGGGCGGCGGGAATCGAACCCGCACCATCAGCTTGGAAGGCTGAGGTTCTACCATTGAACTACGCCCGCGGTACCTGACTTAGAATGACCATCCGCCACGCGCCGCCTGAAAACCTAATTACGTAGACAATGCCCGCTACCGGCTTTTCATTCCACAACATCGACCTTGATCAATGCTGCGTAAACTTGGTGGAGAGAGAAGGATTCGAACCTTCGAAGCTTTCGCGGCAGATTTACAGTCTGCTCCCTTTGGCCACTCGGGAATCTCTCCATCTTTGGCGGCACATTATGCCAGCCTCCAAAACGGTGTCAAGCTAGATATTTACTTAATTTATCGTAGCTTGCGATGCCTGCGCATCGACTGCCTGCTTTGGAACGCGCTGCATTCTGTCAAAGCAGCATAGAGAATGCAAGTCCTGCGCGAATCTTTTCTAGCGCCACCGGTTCTGGCACCCGCGGCGCACCCGACATTTTGCCCGCCCGTTCGGCGAAGGTCATGGGGAAGCATGCTTCCAAACCACCATAGACCATATCGGGCCAGACCGCGTGCGGCACCTGCACGCCCCGTGACACTACGCGCGCATCTCCCCCCGTCAGCAACATGGGCAGCGCCACGCTTTCTTGATCACATACTTCACTATAGATGCGATTAATGGCGCTAACAGCGGCCATATAGATACCGTGATTGACGGCATCGGCCGTGCGCTTACCCGGCTCAAACAGCACGTCAGCCTCGCTATCGGGGTCGATGGCCACATTGCGAGTTCCCAGCTTCAGGCTTTCCTTCATGAGACGCAGCCCAGGAATAATAAAGCCGCCAAGATGGCTACCGCCTGGCAACACGAAGTCGATGGTAATCGCGCTACCACAGTCTACCGCACAGCAACCACCCGCCAATTGATAGCCTGCAAGTGCGCCCATCCACCTGTCGACGCCTAAGCGTCCCGGCTCCTCATAGCCATTAATCACCCCTAGTGCCTCATGGGTCGAGTGCGCCACGTATACATGCTTGACGCGGCGACGTAACAAGGCGACGGTCTCTTCCAACACCGCCGCGCGGGCGACGCTTGAAATACGCACGGCCTCAACGACATCAAGGTCAGGAATATCCGCGCCTGGGCGCCACTCTTCGCGCGTCCATACCGCGCCGCGCGAACGTATCTCGCTACTCTCGGCATCCTTGAGCCGCCATTTGGACAGCGTGTTGCCGATATCAAGATCCAGAATCATAACCGCCTGCGCACGCTGATCTCACCGCCTGCTAGGCGTCGCGAGTGACCGTTTTCGGTAACCCATAGGTTACCACTCTCATCTACTTCCCCTGCGACGGCATCGCTGACTTGCTGCCCCTGAATGACGCATACGGGCAGTCCTTCATAGGCATGCCGCTCGTTCCACGCATCACGCCAGGCACTAAAGCCATCCCGCTCAAAGCTGGCAAGCATCTCCAGCAGCCCGGCGATCACCTCCGATGCCAACTGATTACGTGAGATATCGGGCAATCGTTCGAACAGCGCCGCAACAGGCTGGTCGATAGCTGCTCGCTGGGCGGGAGGTAGCCATAAATTCATTCCCATCCCGATAACTACTTCACAGGGGCCCGCCGCATCACCGGTGACTTCGATAAGAATACCGGCCAACTTGCCTAGGCTATCGTCCGGCCCATCACCCTGCTCGGACAGCAAGATATCATTAGGCCATTTAAGTTTGGGGGCCACACCGTGCTGTTCGAGCACTTGGGCCACCACCACCCCCACCGCCAGGCTCAGCCCTTCCAGCACGGCAATGCCAGATTCAAACCGCCAGCCTAACGACAGCATCAGGCTCTGTCCCCAGGGCGTTGTCCAAACGCGTCCGCGCCGCCCACGCCCTGCGGTTTGCAGCTCTACTAGACACACTTCACCATGCCCAGCGCCGTGCTCAAAGCGTTGGCGCAGATACTCATTGCTGGAAGCTAACTGATCCTCCACAAACAGGCGCGCCAAGTGATGGCGCGCCGAGGCGGGTAAGCGCGCGACAATGTTAGCCCCTTCCAGCGGTTCTAATGGTTGTGCCAGCCGGTAGCCACGCCCCTTAACGGCGACTAACTCAACGCCAAGCGCCTGCAATTTTTTTAACTGCTTCCACACCGCAGCACGAGAAATACCTAGCGTCTCACCCAGCTGTTCACCTGAGTGAACCTCGCCATCGCTTAATAAACGCATCAGATTGCCGATGGTCATGCTCCTGCCCCAATGGGAAAAGCGCCATTCTAGCGGATGGGAGGGTCACTCCGAAACTTTCCGAAGGACGACCAAGGTCGATAAACACGCCAGTAATATCAGCGAAGCCTTCGACATGATAGAATAAACGTTGGACGCAAGCCCTGAGCCAAGATGGTCGGCAATTGCCAGCCCTTGCGACCCGCATTTTCCGACCCGTGGACAAACGGGTGTTCACAAGAGTTCTCTCTCAGCATGCAAAACCAGCAAAACTCCAGCGCGGTTAATAACCTGCGCAACGTCGCGATCATTGCCCACGTTGACCATGGTAAAACCACACTGGTCGACAAACTCCTGAGCCAGTCCGGCACCCTTGACCGTAAAGCAGAAGGTCAAGAGCGCATCATGGACTCAAACGATCAGGAAAAAGAGCGTGGCATCACCATATTGGCCAAGAACACGGCCATTCAATGGCAGGACAGTAACGGTCATGGCTACCATATCAACATTGTGGATACGCCTGGACACGCCGACTTCGGTGGTGAAGTTGAGCGCGTCATGTCCATGGTCGACTCGGTATTATTGTTAGTCGATGCTGTCGACGGCCCGATGCCACAAACTCGCTTTGTTACCCAAAAAGCGTTCTCCCAGGGCCTTAAGCCGATCGTCGTCGTTAACAAGATCGACCGCCCCGGCGCACGCCCTGACTGGGTAATCGACCAGATTTTTGATTTGTTTGACAACCTGGGCGCGACCGACGAGCAGCTCGATTTCCCGATCATTTACTGTTCAGCGCTCAACGGCATTGCCGGTATGGACCCTGAAGCGCTTGCCGACAACATGGACCCGATGTTCCAGGCCATCGTTGATATCGTTGAGCCGCCGAAAGTCGAAATCGACGGTCCTTTCCAGATGCAGATTTCCGCACTGGACTACAACAGCTATGTCGGCGTTATCGGCCTAGGTCGCATCAAACGCGGTAGCGTCAAGCCTGGTCAGCAGATCAGCGTTATCACTAAAGAAGGCGATACGCGTAAGGGCAAGATCGGTCAGGTCATGACCCATATGGGTCTTGAGCGCGTACAAACCAACGAAGCCACGGCGGGCGACATCGTTTGTGTTACCGGTATCGACAACCTGGCGATCTCCGACACGCTTTGCGATGTCAACACGGTCGAGGCCCTACCGCCGCTGTCCGTTGATGAGCCGACCGTTTCGATGACGTTCCAGGTCAATGACTCACCGTTCGCTGGTAAAGACGGCAAGTACGTTACTAGCCGTAATATCAAGGACCGCCTGGAACAAGAATTGATTCACAACGTGGCACTACGCGTTGAAGAAGGCGAAACACCGGAGAAATTCAAGGTATCCGGTCGTGGTGAGCTTCACCTGTCGGTATTGATCGAAACCATGCGTCGCGAAGGTTTCGAGCTTGCGGTTGGCCGCCCGGAAGTCATCATCAAAGAGATCGATGGCGAAAAGCAGGAGCCCTACGAAGAAGTCATCATCGACTGTGAAGAGCAGCATCAGGGCTCTATCATGGAAGAGCTTGGCTACCGTAAAGGCGAAATGACCAACATGAACCCGGATGGTAAAGGCCGCGTTCGTTTAGACTTCATCATTCCTGCGCGCGGCTTGATCGGCTTCCGTGGTCAGTTCCTGACCCTGACCTCCGGCACCGGCATCCTGACCAGCCGTTTTGACCACTACGGCCCGCTGAAGCCCGATGCTTCCATCGAGCGTCGTAACGGCGTGCTGGTCTCTATGGTAGGCGGTAAGGCGCTGGCGTATGCCCTGTATGCGCTGCAAGAACGCGGCAAGCTGATCATTGATCACGCGACCGAAGTGTACGAAGGCATGCTGATCGGTATTAACAACCGTGCCAACGACATGGTGGTTAACCCGACCAAGGGCAAAAAGCTTGATAACATGCGCTCAACCGGTAACGATGAAAACATCGTGTTGACGCCACCGATCAAGTTCACCCTTGAACAGGCGATTGAATTCCTGGATTCCGATGAGCTGGTAGAAGTAACGCCGAGCCATATCCGCCTGCGCAAGAAGCACCTGACCGAAAACGAACGTAAGCGCGCTGGCAAGAAGTAACGCGCCCGTTAGTGGCTATCTAAAACCCGCGAAAGCGGGTTTTTTTATGCCTGATACTCGACGTTAGGGGCCATATTGCGCTGCCAAGCGCTCCCCTTAACGCAGCCTAAACGCTATGGCGCTGGAAAGATGCTGCGTTCTATCGCAAAGTAGCGATAGTTTCAGCGTGACCAAGGAATCTTTGCACCTTGCGGTTCATACGGTCGTTTGGATGTTCGTCAAGCCTGGCGCCCCACCATGAACGCTCTTGCCCATTCGCGCCTGACCATTCGCGCTTGCAACGCGAGAGGTTCAAGAGGCCCTTTTTTCTCGCTGTCGTGTCGTAGCCAGACCAATTATAACAGCGCTCAGACGACGACCTCGTCTTCTGCATGGCGCGGAGGCACCATGAATCCTCTTATTGAAGTACAGCATGTCCATAAAGCATTTGGCGGCTTGAAAGTAATTAACGACTGCTCCATCCAAGTGGAACAGGGCTCGATTACCGGCATGATCGGGCCTAATGGCGCGGGTAAGTCGACGCTGTTTAACCTGATCGCAGGAGCTTTGCCACCCGATAGCGGGCGTATTCTGCTTGATGGTGACGACATTACCGCGCTGAGCGCTGACCAGCGGTTTCATCGAGGGCTGCTGCGAACCTTTCAAATAGCCCATGAGTTCAGCCAGATGAGCGCCTTGGAAAATTTGATGATGGTGCCCCCAGAGCAAACCGGGGAAAGCCTGTTCAGTGCGTGGCTAACGCCTGGCAAAGTACGCCGTGAAGAGGCTGAGGTGCGCCGGCGTGCGCTGGAAGTGATCGACTTCGTGGGGCTTTACCATGTGCGTAACGAGTTGGCAGGTAACTTGTCGGGGGGACAGAAAAAGCTTCTGGAGCTAGGTCGGACGATGATGACCAATGCCAAGGTAGTACTGCTCGATGAGATTGCCGCCGGTGTGAACCGTACGTTGCTGGGTGATTTGATTGGCAATATCGAGCGTCTTAACCGGGAAATGGACTACACCTTTCTGGTCATCGAGCACGACATGGAGATGATCGCCCGCCTCTGCGACCCGGTCATCGTCATGGCCCAGGGTAGCGTGATGGTAGAAGGGCATATCAACGACATTCAGAATAATCCCGAGGTTATTGAAGCCTACTTTGGCACCGACGCTGCTTGAGCGTGATGCTTACTCGATCTGCTGTTAACTACCATGATGTCGCTATCAAGCGACCTTGCTGAGATATTTTTCCTATGCCTTTAATCGACGCTCGCGACGTGCACGGCGGCTATGGCGGCATGAATATCCTTAACGGGGTAAACATGACCCTGGAAGCCGATGAGGTCGGAGTTATCGTTGGCCCCAACGGGGCCGGTAAATCCACCATGCTAAAAGCGATCTTTGGCCTGCTGCATGTCAGCCAAGGCGAGATCCTGCTCCACGGTCAGCCCATCCATAACTTGCCGCCCAATAAGCTGGTACAGCGTGGTATGGGCTTCGTCCCCCAGGAGAAAAACGTTTTCCCGAGCCTGTCGGTGCAGGAAAACCTGGAGATGGGCGCGTTTTTAAAACCGCAAAACGTTAAACGCATGCTGACCCAAGTGTATGAATTTTTCCCCCCGCTGTACGAAAAGCGTCGCCAGCCTGCGGGCGAACTTTCCGGCGGGCAACGCCAGATGGTCGCCATGGGGCGTGCCTTAATGGCCGAGCCAAGCCTCTTGTTGCTCGATGAGCCCACCGCTGGGCTTTCACCGCTTTACATGAATGAAATCTTTGATCGCGTCAAGCAGATCAACGCCGCTGGCGTGGGCATTTTAATGGTCGAGCAGAACGCCAAACAGGCATTGGCAATCGCTGACAAGGGGTTCGTTCTCGCCGCGGGCCAGAACCGTTTTACCGATACAGGGGCTGCTCTACTTGCCGATCCTGATGTCGCCAAAAGCTTTTTGGGCGGCTAGCCCTGGGGAGAAACACGTGAACGAACTGGTCTTTTTTATCAACAACGTGGTGATCGCAGGCAGTGTCAGTGGCTCTATCTATGCCATTGGGGCGGTCGGCGTCACGTTGATCTTCAGCATTATGCGCTTTGCTCACTTTGCCCACGCCGACATGATGACGTTTGGCGCCTTTATGGTACTGCTGCTAACGACGCTTTTTCCGGCAGCAGGGGCAAGCCTTGGCGTGCCGACGGCGGTATTGATGCTGCCGCTTGCGATGCTACTCACCGCGGTCTTGGCGGTCTCCATCGACAAGGTCTTCTACAAGCCGCTACGTGCTCACGGGGTCAAGCCCATCGTGCTGGTGATTGGCTCTCTAGGGGTCACCTTGATTCTTCAGGGGCTGATTAGGCTGTTTTCGGGTACCGGTGGGCAAAGTCTTTATGTGGATGACCGCAAGGAAATTTTCCGCCTGGCACTGCCTTTCGAAGGTGTCCGCGTGCCAATTGTGATTACCGAGCCGCAACTCTATCTGTTCGTATTGACGCTGGTCGCGGTCGTCTCTCTGCATTTTTTCCTTAACCGCTCACGCTTGGGCAAAGCGATGCGAGCCATGTCGGACAACCCTGAATTGGCCCAAGCCTCGGGCATCAATACCAATACCATTGTCGCGGTGACTTGGGTCATTGCCGGCGCGTTAGCCGCCATTGCTGGCACGCTGCTCTCCCTGGATGTCACTTTCAAGCCCGACCTGAGCTTTTTCCTGCTGTTACCCATCTTTGCCGCCGCGATTGTCGGCGGCGTTGGCCATCCTTACGGCGCCATTGCCGGGGGCTTTGTGGTCGGCTTTGCCGAAACGCTGGCGGTGTTTAACTGGCGCGTGCTGCTGCGCCCCTTCCAAGACAGCCTGCCCTCCTGGCTAGAACTGCCCGCCAACCTTGCCTTCGTGGGTACCGAGTACAAAATCGTAGTGCCGTTTTTTATTCTGGTGGCCATTCTGGTGTGGCGGCCGACCGGACTCTTTAAAGGCAAGGTGATCTAATGAGCCATTCAACCAAAACGCGCAACGCTGCTGATATCCCCCAAGACGCCACGTCCACCCGCCGATTTCCGCTGCGTGAACTGGTGCTGTTTGGTGCGCTGATGGCAGCCATTTTGGCGGTTTATGCGCTCATGGGCGCCGCCTACAGCACGCGCATGCTTGTCGAAGCCGCCTGTTACGCCATTCTGGCCCTGGGGTTAACCATTCAGTGGGGTTATGCCGGCCAGTTCAATGCTGGGGTAATGGGCTTTGTCGCCTTGGGTGGCTTTTGCGCCATGCTGTTCAGCGTGCCGGTGAACGATGCGTTCTGGGGCACTGAGCTTCCCGGCGAGTTAGGCCGAGTGCTGCTCTACGGCGTTGCCGCCACCTTCCTGGTAGTGGGCGCGAGCCGACTTGACCGTTTAGGGGTACCGAGAAAGCTGCGCACCCTGATTGCCGTGGTGCTGGCGCTAGTGCTTTATCTGGTGGTGATCAGCCAACTCCGTGAAGTGACCAGTCAGATCCAGTCCCAGGCCGGGTTTATCGGCGGCTTTGGCCTGCCTGCCTGGGTAGGCTGGATAGTGGGTGGCGCGCTTGCCGGCGGCGTGGGCTACTTTATCGGCCATATCTGCCTGGGCCTGCGCAGCGACTACCTGGCGATCGCCACGCTTGGCATTGCCGAAATCATCAAGGCGTTTCTAAAGAATTCCGACTGGCTGACCCGCGGTACCGCCACGGTTTCTCCGCTACCCTGGCCCACCCCTGGCCCGGCTGAACTGGGGTTCACCCTTTCCCGTGCTATCTATCTTTCATTAACGGCAGTGATCATCGCGGTCATCTTCTTTTTGCTTCACCGCGCTTACCACGCCCCTTGGGGGCGGATGATCCGCGCGATTCGCGATAATGAAGTATCCGCGGCGGCCATGGGCAAGGACATCAACAAGCGACGCCTGGAAATCTTTGTGCTTGGCTGTATCTTGATGGGCGTGGGCGGCGGCATCCTGGGCACCTTTAACAGCCTGTTCGACCCGCAGGGCTATTTGCCCCTCAACCATACCTTCCTGGTACTGGTGATGGTGATTCTGGGGGGCCCAGGCAATAACCTCGGCACCATTTTTGGCGCCGTGGCGGTGTATCTTATCTGGATCATGTCGGAACCCCTGGCGCTGTTTTTAATGCAGCTTGCCGTGGCGTTTGGGGAAGGCACGTTCGGCTGGGACGCGCCGAGCAATATCGATAGCCGAGCGCTGCAGGCACGCGTACTGGTCATTGGCTTGCTGATTACCCTGGTGCTGCGCTTTGCACCCAAAGGGCTGCTCCCTGAACAGATCAAAAGCCACAGCTGATCATTCTTAAGTAGGGTCATAAAAAATGCCCGGCTGATATCAGCCGGGCATTATTGTATTTAGAGTCACTAGTCGGTCGGAATAACCCTATGCGGGAGCGCTGTAAACCCATCCATGGGCGCTACTTTCGCCATCTGACCGCCATGGATGGTGGAAATGCCGGAAAAGGAAGGAACACTTTCCGGCCCTGGCGAAAGACCCCCGCTACGGGTTGATTCTGCCCTTAGCTCAAGCTAACTGAACTAATAACATTGTTCTCTTAAAGATCAACCTGTCCTTTACTGGTAAAGGAGCCATCTTCGACGACCATTTCTACCACCACACCAGGTACATCGCCGTTATCATCAAATTCATGCGAGCCTGCCGCCCCTTCATAGTTGATCTCGGTACCGGCAGCAATCAGCTCGACCGCTTTCTCCCATTCGCCTGGCAAGATCACCTCACCAGGTGCGCTGGCAACACTGCGCAAGGCGTCTGATAGCCCTTCGCGCTCCGCGCTGCCATTTTGCTCAATCGCCAGCGCGATCAGGAAAGCGGCATCGTAGGCCTGCGCCGCAAATACCGCACTGGGATCAAGTTCCGCCGCTTCGGCGGCCTCAATAAATAGATCGGTGCCGGGTAGGTCAGGACTGCCGGGGCGGGTAGCGATCATGCCATTTAGGATGTCAGCACCGATAGCCTCGACGAGGCTGTCGCCAACCATACCGTCAGCGCCCACGTATTGGGTGAACATGCCGCTTTCATAGGCTTGACGCAGTACCGTTTGCCCGGAGGTATCGGCGTAGGCCAGCACCACCAGCGTCTCGGCACCACTCACCGATAGCGAGCCTAGCTCTGAGCGGTAGTCGGCGCGGTTATCTTCGTGGGCGAGATTGGCGCTCACTTCACCACCGCCAGCTTCAAACGCGGCGCTGAAGGCATCAGAAAGCCCTTGCCCGTAATCGTTATTAACGTAGGTAACCGCCACGACATCGATGCCTTTTTCGAGCAGCAGCTTGGCGAGCATTTCTCCCTGGAAGGCATCTGACGGCACGGTACGGAACACCAGATCGTTGTCATCCAGCTCAGAAACCGCCGGTGCGGTAGAGGCAGGAGACACCATCAGCACGCCACCGGGGATGGCCGCGTTATTCGCCGCGGCAATGGTGGCGCCGGTACACAGGGCGCCGACAATCGCGGTGACATTTTCAGAGTTGACCATGCGGTCGGCTGCGTTAGAGGCGGCCGAGGCATCCGAACAGGTGGTATCGCCAGACGGCATCACCAAGGTTTGGCCATCTAAGATGCCGCCCTGGGCATTGATTTGCTCAACGGCTAACTGGGCACCTGCAAAAATCGGCGGGGTCAAACTTTCTATCCCGCCGGTAAACCCACCCAAGAAGCCTACCTTAACCTCCGCCTGAGCCATTCCCGTCGTGGCTAGCGCTGCGGCTGTTATAGCGGTGACTAGTGTACGTTTATTGATCATGTTATTCGTCGCTCCCAGTGTGATAAGGATGATTGTTGTGATGATTGCTGTATGGTGCCGCAGCGCTCGATCACCGCGGTTGCTATTAATCTGGAGCGAGAAAGCTAAAAACACAAGCGTCGGTTTCTAACGCTGCTTTGTCTTATCGACTACAGCCAGCGTTCCAGCCCGAGCGTATGGCTTAACCAAGCGTTGAAATGGCGCCAGACACTACCCGGCTCAGTCGTTAACACCTGTTTTTCACCCTCGCGCTCCAAATGCCAGTTCAGCGCGCCCTCCGGCGTCAGGACGACGCGGTAACTCAGTGCAGGATCCTGCCCAAGTGTCACGAGCTCATTAAAGGCCTGCATCAGCGAGTCGCTGCGTAACAATACGCCGACTTCGGTATTCCAGTAGATGGAGCGTGGATCAGCATTGAACGAGCCGACAAACAGTTGATCATCAAAGCGTAGCGCCTTGATATGCAGTGCTGAAGCGGAGGCACCCGGCACCCCCATCTCGTTAGCCTCAGTGCCCGCTTCTTGTTCTGGGCGCATTTCGTAAAGAGCAACGCCGTGCGATAACAGCGTTTTACGCCAGGGGGCGTAAGCGCCATGCACCACGGCAGCATCCGTTGACTCCAGCGAATTAGTAATAATTTCAACGGTGACCCCTTGGTCGGCCAACTGCGTCAAGCGCTCGACACCTCGCTCAGTGGGCACGAAATAGGCTGAAATAATCACCAGGCGATGATCAAGCTGTGTGGCTTCAGTGAGTTCCCCGAGCAGCGTATCGGTCCAGTCCGGCGTACCGCGCTGGGCGACCTTGCCTGGATCATCCCATAGCGCCAGCCCTTCTCCCCAGTGCAGCGTCTCCCAAGGCGGCGCACTGCGCGGCTGGTGACGCAGTTCGGTAAAATAGTCCCAGTCGGCGTGTTCATCTAGCCACGATTCCAGCGCGCTTTTCAGCGTTTGCCAGGCTAGATCGTCTGTCTTGTGATAGCGCTCAATCGGCTGGGCGAGGCCATGATTCCAATACAGGTCGAAACTGCGCGACAGTGCCGGCACCAGCTCACCGATGGTGACGACATCTAAATCGGCAAAGTTGCGTGCGTCATTGGCATTAAAATATTCATCGCCCACATTACGCCCACCCAATATGGCGACGCTGTTGTCGGCGACCCATAGCTTATTGTGCATACGTCGATGCTGCTGAGCTGGGTTGACCACCGACGCTAATACGCGCGTTACGATGTGCCCACGCCCCACCGCTAACGGGTTATAGACGCGCACTTGGATACTCGGATGGCTCGCCAGCGCGGCTAGGCGCTCCCCCTGCCCCACGGCGCCAATATCATCGACCAGCAGCCGCACCCGGACGCCCTCTTCTGCGGCATTCAGCAACTGGGCCAGAAACAGCCGGGTGGTTTGGCCATCGCCCAGCAAGTAGGTTTGAATCGCCAGCTCGCGCTGAGCGTGGCGGATTAAGCCGACCCGGGCAGCAAACGCTTCTTTAGCGTCGGCGAGAAGCGCAAACCCATCAGGGTCAGCCTGCTCCGCGAGGGCCTGATGAGCCTGACTACCCAACCACGTGGCGCGCGCCTCTGGCAGCGCCAACATCGTCTGATGCTCACGCACGACCGCGTGGGTACACCCCAACAACAGAACGCACAACGTCATCAAGGCCAGCCATTGAGCCCCGCGATAGAGCTTAATCATCTTCATGATCATTGAGGCGCTCAGCTCGGCCCTTGCGGGCATGATTACGACGATAAAGACGCATCAGCGCAATCGTTAATGCCGTCGTCAACATGGCGGCCAGCACAACGCCCTGCCAAGGGCGAGCACCATCGCCCATCACCGTGCCGATGGTCATAATGAGTATTAAACCAATTGCTTGGGAGCCGATGGCTAACGCGCGCAGCCTATCGAAAGCAGGAGGGGGCATAACGTCTCCGTAATTGTCAGCTCGCATGGTAAAGTCTGCCAGTGTACCTGCTTCGTACCTGCTTCACGGAAAACTTAATTGAAAACTTAACTGGAAAACCATGAACGCCATTGCTCTCGGCCCGCTCCTCATTTCGTTACCGCGTCTTTATGCCGTTGGCTGTGCGCTACTGCTACTGCTCTGCGCGCGGTTGTTGCTCGGCCTCCCTCGGCGGGCTCAGCAGCGCTGGTTTCTCGGCCTGGTACTTATCTGGCTAGTGGGTGCGAGAGTGGGCCATGTCCTGCTCAACATGGAAAGCTATAGCGTTGCTCCCCTGGATGCCTTGAAAGTCTGGCAACCCGGCTACCACGGCCTATGGGGCATGATCGCAGGGTTAGCATGGACGCTCTGGGCGCTACGTACTCGGCTGTTGGCCATGGGCGGTGCCATGGCTCTGTTAGTGGCGACCTCCAGTCTCTGGCTGGTACTGGTTACCGTGTCTCCGCTGGGCAGTCACTTTGCGGTGGATACGCTGCCGGAGGTAACGCTGGAGGATGTGGAGGGCAATAAGATGGCGCTGTCGTCGCTCACCGACAGTGGCGATCTGATTATCGTCAACCTGTGGGCCACCTGGTGCCCGCCATGCCTGCGCGAAATGCCATTGCTCGAAGAGGCTGATCAGCGCGATGGTGTCAGTGTCGTGGTCGTCAACCAAGGCGAGGAACTGCTTCCCCTGGTGCGCTACCTGGCAGAACAGCAGCTTGAATTTCGCTATGCCCTGCGCGATCCCAGCCAACAGCTGCTGGCTCTTTTTGAAGCGCCGGGCCTGCCCACCAGCGTGCTATTTGATCGCCAAGGCAACACCCTGGATGTACACGTAGGCGAGCTTACCCGCGCCGATCTGGATCGCTGGTTACAAGATTGATGCCGATACACCTTAATCCCCCCGCTGCTTTGCGTTAGAATCCCCCGCCCTATTACCGCCGGTGCTCCCCTACCGTCGGTAGTCGACCCGTTTTTGCAGACTCCTCCGAGGCATCATGAGCGATTTTTCTCCCGGCCAACGCTGGATTAGCGACGGCGAAGCTGAGCTTGGACTCGGCACCGTGCTTAACTGCGACGCCCGTAGCGTTACCATTTTGTTCAGTGCCAGCCAGGAAACCCGTACCTACAATACCCGCCAGGCCCCGCTAACCCGTGTTTTGTTCGGCAGCGGCGACCGCGTGTTCTCCGCTGATGGCTGGCAGATGGTGGTCGATGACAGTAAAGAGCAGCATGGCCTGATTACCTATATCGGTGAAGATAGCGAAGGTAATCTGCGCGAGCTGCCAGAAGCCAAGCTCGCCGATACCATGCAGTTCGATCAGGCCCGTGACCGCCTGCTGACCGGCCAAGTGGATCGCAACGACTGGTTTGACTTGCGCTTTCGCACTCTGCATCACTACCAGCGGATTGAGCAGCACAGCGCATTGGGCTTTTCCGGGCCGCGCATCGATCTTATTCCTCATCAGCTCTACATTGCCAATGAAGTCGCCAACCGCCACGCGCCCCGCGTACTGCTGGCCGATGAAGTAGGCCTGGGCAAGACCATCGAAGCGGGCCTGATTCTACACCGCCTGCTGCTCAACGGCCGCGTTGAGCGTGCGCTGATTCTGGTCCCCGATAGCCTGACTCACCAGTGGCTGGTTGAGCTGCTGCGCCGCTTCTCGCTCAATGTATCGCTGTTGGATGAAACCCAGAGCCAGGCGTACGGTAGCGAAAACCCCTTTGAGAATGCCCAGTTAGTGCTGGCCAGCCAAGGCTGGCTGTTTGCCAACCCACAGCGCCAGGCACAAGCGCTCGATAGCCAATTCGATCTACTTATCGTCGACGAGGCCCATCACCTCGACTGGAGCGAAGAGGGCAGCGGCCCCGGCTATCGGTGCGTCGAACAGCTTGCGGCCGCGATCCCCGGTTTGCTGCTGCTTACCGCCACCCCGGAGCAGATGGGGATCAAGAGTCACTTTGCCCGGCTAAGACTACTCGACGGTGAGCGCTATCACGACCTGGAGCGCTTCAAGGCCGAAGAGAGCCACTACACCGAGGTGGCTCGCGCGATAGATGCGCTGAACGTCCTTCCCGGCGACGCCGAGGCCCGTGCTCACGTCTCTGCGGTGGCCGATGACCGCGACAGCCAAGCGCTGCTGGCCACGTTGTGTAACGCGGAAGCCAGCAAGGAGCAGCAGGACGCCGCCCGCGCCCAACTGAGCGAAGCGCTGCTTGACCGCCACGGCACCGGGCGTGTGATGTTTCGCAACAGTCGCCGTCATGTGGGAGGGTTCCCCGAGCGGCGCCTACACCTTGTGCCGCTGGCACTGCCATCGGCCTATCGCCGCGTCGTGCGCCGCTTAGAGCGTGACGACGACTACCTGGATGAGCTGTTGATCGAGACCGGCATGGATCACCCCGACGTGCTGATCTACCCCGATGCGGCCTACCGCGAACTCAGCAATGACCCGCTCAACGGCGAAGACTGGTGGCACATTGACCCCCGGGTCAACTGGCTGTTGGAGAAGCTGAGCGACGATAGCGAGAGTGGTTTCGCCAACGATAAGGTGTTGGTGATAGCTCACCATCGGGAAACTGCCGAAGGCCTTGCTGAAGGGCTGAGGGTGCTGGGTGGCTACCACGCGCCGGTATTCCACGAAGACCTCTCTTTGCTGGAGCGTGATCGTGCGGCGGCGGCCTTTGCCGATGAAGACGAGGGCGTACAGGTATTGGTATGTTCGGAAATCGGCTCAGAAGGGCGTAACTTTCAGTTCTGCCGCCATCTGGTCATGTTCGACCTGCCCCAGCACCCGGATCAGCTCGAACAACGCATCGGTCGCCTGGATCGCATCGGCCAGCGCCACGCCATTGAACTGCATATTCCCACCTTTGAAGGTAGCCCGGGTGAGCGCCTGCTGCGCTGGTACCACGAAGGCATGGACGCTTTCAGCGCACCCCATGGCGTTGGTAACGACCTGTTTGATGCCTTTGGCGACGCCCTGGCTGACGCGCTGCTGGATGACGAAGCGCTGGACGAAATCATCGTCGAAACCCGCGCCATGTTTAGCGCCAAACTGGCCGAACACGATGCGGGGCGCAACCGCCTGCTGGAGCTGAATGCCTGCCGCCCTGCTCAAGCCCAACAGGTGATCGACGCCGTTCGTGAGCTTGACGACGATCCTGCCTTACCGCGCTACCTTGAACGGGCGCTGGATATCTTCGGCGTGGATAGCCAGGAGATTGGCAGTGGGCTAATGCACCTGCAGCCCAGCCAACATATGCTGGATGGCTTGCCTGGCCTAGTGAAAGGTGAAGAGGGGTTTACTGCCACCTACAGCCGAGCCCAAGCGCTGGCCCGGGACGATGTTCAACGGCTCTCCTGGGAACATCCCTTAATTCGCGAAATGATGGGCCGCGTGCTGGATGGCACCATGGGTAATTCAGCGCTTGCCCTGCTGCGCCACGACGCGATTCCCGGCGGTCGACTGATGGCCGAGCTAGTGTTTCGTACTCACTGTCCGGCGCCCAAGAAGCTGCACCTCAATCGCTTCTTGCCACCCACTGCCGTGCGTCTGCTGCTGGACGAATCGGGAGCCAATCTCACCAGCAAAATCTCTTTCACCGGCCTGGGCAAAAATCTGCAAAAGGTCAACAAGTCGCTAGCCCGTGACTTGATCAAAAGCCGTCACGACCAGTTGCGTGAACTGCTAACTCAGGGTGAAGGCGAAGCCGAGCGTCAGCTGCCCAGTATTGTGGAAAATGCCGAAACGCGTATGCGCGCCCAGCTAGATAGCGAGATTGCCCGCTTGACCGCGCTGGCCGAGCACAACCCCGCAGTGCGCAGTGCTGAAATCGATGCGCTGAAAAACGAACGTCAGGCGCTCAGTACCGCCATTGAGAATACCCGTCTGCGGCTTGATTCAGTACGGGTAGTGATTACGGTCGATGCTGATCGTTAAGCGCTAAGCTAATGTTTCCTAAAGAATCGCCTTGAGCGCCTTGTCGAGCGTGGGGTACTGAAAGGTAAACCCGGCCTCTTCAAGGCGCGCAGGACGCATATCGGCGCCGGTCAGCAGCAGCCGCGACATTTCTCCCAAGCCCGCTTTCAAGACAAAGGCGGGTACCGGGAAAATAGCCGGACGATTGAGCTGTTTGGCCAGGGTTTTGGTAAAGGTGGCATTAGTGACCGGGTGCGGCGCGCTGGCATTGAAGGCGCCGCTCAATTTCTCCTGGTCAATTAAAAACACAATCGCCGCCACCAGGTCTTCTCGGTGAATCCACGGCATAAACTGCTCGCCGCTTCCAAACCGACCTCCTACTCCCATTTTGAACGGCGGCAGCATTTTCTGCAGGCTGCCCCCGCCCGCTTCCAGCACTAAGCCTATCCGCACAATCGCCAGCCTGACGCCCATGGCCTCAATCGGTTGAGCAGCAGCTTCCCATTGCTGACATAGACGATGAGCAAACTCCTCATTGGGTGGCGTTTCTTCGGTGACGACACGCTTACCCTGATCGCCGTAATACCCCATCGCAGAGCCCGACACCATAACGCCAGGCAACGGCTGGCCATTGGCCTTGAGTTGCTCACAAAGCGCGACGAGCTGTTGGGTAGCCCCTACACGCGAGTCTATCAACGTCGCTTTCTGCTCATCGCTCCACCGTTTGCCTGCAATAGACTCACCGGCCAGGTTGACCAACGCATCAGGCGGGGACTCCACAAACGCCTGAGCGCTATCGCGTATATCGCAGCCACTTGGCAAGCGATCTCGAACGTGGTGCGGGCGTCGGGAGACCACTTGCACCTCATGCCCTTGCTCTATTAGTTGCTGGCAAAGCCGCTGGCCAACAAACCCACTGCCTCCTGTCACTAATACGCGCATCGTGCTGCTCCTGTTGGTGCCATCGGTTGTTGATGCCATCGGTGGATGCCGCTTTGGTTAGCTCATCACCACACAATGACGGTGCGATGTCACTCGCTTATCGTCAATTAAATTGTACGGTATTTATACATAACTGCTACAGTATAGGTCTTTTCTACACCCGCTAACTATTCATATAAAATTCAGAGATATTATGGTCACACCGCTCTTGCCACTGACTGCCCGTCACACTGTCGCGATCATCGGGGCAGGTATCTCAGCGCTTGCCTGCGCGCAAGTACTGGCAAGCAGTGGCGCTAGCATTACGCTGTTTGATAAAGCTCGCGGCCCGGGCGGGCGCATGTCAAGCAAACGCAGGTTTGATACAAAGCTTGATTTAGGCGCCCAAACGTTTAGCGTGCGCAGCACCGAGTTTCAATCCGCTGTAGATGCCTGGCTCGATAACGGCTGCGTCGCTACTTGGCCTACACGCACTTATCAGGCTAGTTCAACGGGGTGGCAAACGCTTAATGATGGGCAAACGCGCTACACCGGGGCGCCCAGCATGAGTGCCCTCACCCGCTATCTGGCTGATTCACTAACGACCCTACCTCACGTCGAACTGTATGCGCAGACACTGATCGCATCACTTAAGCGCGTACATAATGGTTGGCAACTGATTGACTCTCGCGGCACTTGCTATGGGCCTTACGATCACGTCGTGATTAGCGCGCCAGCGCCACAGGCTTATTCATTAGTAGCCGAATGGGATCAGACATTGGCATCGGCATGCCAAACGAGGGAGCAGCGTGCCTGTTGGGCAGGATGGGCGATATTTGACCGCCCTCTGCCGCGTCTTACCGATGTCGATCCAGACTGGCAGATGGCAAGAGTTACCCACCCAGCGCTAAGACTGGTATCGCGTAATCAGACCAAACCAGGGCGCGACACTCCGCAAGAAAGTCTAAGTTTACTGGCTCAGCTAGACTGGAGCGAAGCGCATTTAGAAGACGCAGCCGATCTGATCGCAGAGCAGCTAGTCGCTGCATTGAGAAGCATTTTCCCCACGACGGTAACGCTACCTACCCCGATCGATGTAGGCGCGCATCGTTGGCGCTATGCACAGCCAGCCTCCCCTGGTGAGCAAATATACTTATACAACGCAAACGGCTTAGCCTTGTGCGGTGACAGTTATCTCACCGGTCGTGTTGAAGATGCTTGGTTATCTGGTCATCGATTGGGAGAAGCACTCATTAATAGGCCATTATAATTGTTATACTATTTTACTAAGTAAGAAGAGTTCTTATAAAGGTTGTACCAAATAGCGACAAGTTGTACAAATGAGCATACAGTATTGTGCTAATGTTTAGCTCTTTATCAGGCATTTTACATGGAACACGTATCACCTTCGCCACGTCGGACATTGATAGGCCCCTGCAGCATGGCGCTGCAGTTAACCAAGAGGTATTGGCGCCCATGAGCCATAAGGCGACCCACCCACCCGATACACCGCTCTATCCGATACGCGAAGTATCGCGCTTGACGGGCGTGAACTCGGTGACTCTTCGCGCGTGGGAGCGACGCTACGGGCTGATCCGTCCGCAGCGCACCCCAAAAGGTCATCGCCTTTACGCCCAGGACGATATCACCCGCATTGAACGCATTTTGCAGTGGCTTAATCGCGGCGTGCCGGTCAGTCAAGTCGCCGACTTGCTTGACCAGCCAGAAACGATTGAAGTTCCCGCGCAAGAGGCCGGCAATTGGGCCAGCCAGCGTCAGCAACTGCAGGCCATTATCGAAGCATTGGACTTGCCCAAGCTTGAGGCGTTTTACCACCAGAGTCTGGCGCTATATCCGCTAAGCATTGCCATCAACGAGCTGTGGCAGCCGGTTATTTTAAGCCTGGAAGCGAAATGGGCCACTCAGCCGGATCAGCTAATACGCCGCACCTTGGAAGCATTTTTACGTAGCCAGGTAGGCATTCGCCTGCATTATGCCAACCAAACCACCCGTGGCCCGTTGATTTTGCTAAACGCCATGCCCGATGATCCTGGCCCGCTTTGGGTACTAATGTCGGCGTTGATGGCTAGTGAGCAGGGCTACCGGGTACAGATGCTTGACCACTCACTGCCACTGGAGGATCTCCCTCAGGCAGTAGCGCGTCTCCATTCATCCATGGTGCTGCTGTCTAGCGGTCAACGTGAGAGCGACGGCTACATTCATCAGGCGCTGCCTAATGCAGCCGAAACGCTCAATGTGCCCATTGGCGTGTGTGGCGAAGTGGCTCGGCTGCGCGAAGCGGATCTGCGCGACGGCCCTGTACATATGCTGGGCGATGACCTGCCCCAGGCGATTGCTCGCTTGCGCCCTCTACTTCGCGAGTCTGGCGTACTGTAACCAGCGCGCACACCGACTGGCCGTTCGCCTTCGCAGCGACCGGCCATTTTTTTGCTAACGCCGCGCCGGAGTTCCTATGAAACGACAGTTGATTTGGCTGCGCAGCGATCTGCGTATTGACGATAACAGTGCCCTTGCCGCTGCCGCGGCCAAGGGGCCTGTCATCGCCGTGTTTCTGCGCAGCATTCCCCAATGGCAACGCCATGGCCACGGCGCTAACAAGCTGGATTTTTGGGGCCGTGGCGTGGCTGCCGTTCAAACAGCGCTCAACGGTTTAAATATCCCGCTGCTTCATCGCGATATAGAGCACTATGATCAAGCGCCTGAAGTCCTGCTTGAGATCGCTCGCGAACATGATATTGACCAGTTGCACTTTAACGCGGAGTACGCCCTCAATGAGCGTCTTCGTGACCAGGCCGTACAGGAAGCTTTTCAACAGGCCGGTATAGGCGCCCATGGTTACCATGATGCGGTAGCATTTGCGCCGGGTAGCCTGCTAACCGGAAAAGGTGACTACTACGGTGTTTTTACCCCGTTTGCAAAAGCGTGGCACAAGCAGGTTAGTGCCGATCAATTGGCGCTGCGCGATACACCTGCGGTGCAAGCGGCCTTGAATATTGCAAACGACCCACTACCCGCGCTGCCACCGCTGACGACTCCCCCTATTGATGGGCGTAGTTGGCCCGCCGGAGAAGAGGCTGCGGCGGATAACTTAGCGCGCTTTCTGCGCTTTCGTGCCCGTCACTACCATGCTCAGCGCGACTTGCCGAATGTGCGCGGCACCAGTGAATTGTCCGCCTACTTAGCCTTAGGCATGATCTCTCATCGTCAGTGCTTACAGGCGGCAATGGCCGAGAACGGCGGCCACCTGGGCGATGGCGATATCGGCCTGACGACCTGGGTCAATGAATTGGTCTGGCGCGAGTTTTATCAGCATGTGGCGGTGGGTTTTCCCGAGGTGTGCCGCTACCAGCCTTTTCAGAAGCATACCCAGCAGTTGCCGTGGCGCGATGATGACGAGGCCTTTAACGCCTGGTGCGAGGGTCGTACAGGCTACCCGCTTGTCGATGCCGCCATGCGCCAGTTAGTCACCACCGGCTGGATGCACAATCGACTACGCATGGTCACGGCCATGTTCCTCAGCAAACATTTGCTGATCGACTGGCGCCGTGGCGAAGCCTTTTTTATGTACCATCTGGTCGACGGTGAATTCTGCGCCAATAATGGGGGCTGGCAGTGGGCCGCATCAACGGGAACCGATGCCGCCCCTTATTTCCGAATTTTCAATCCCACCACCCAGTCGACTCGCTTCGATTCGGGTGGCGAGTTTATCGCTCACTGGCTTCCTGAGCTGGCACACCTGCCCGCCAAAGCGCGCCATGCTCCACCTCAAGATCTACTGGCGGAAGTCGATTACCCCGCTCCCATCGTCGACCACAAAGCGGCACGCCAGCGCGCTCTGGACGCGTTTAAATCGCTGTCTAAATAGTCACTCATTGTTTTTTACGCTAAGAGGAAACCACCATGGCTACTCCTGAGGCGCTGGAGGCGTTTTGTGCCTTTTTCAGAAAACTAGACAGTTCCTGTACACATAAGCTGTACCAGGTTTATACTGATGATATTATTTTTAGTGACCCGTTACACTTTATTGAAGGACGCGCAGGCGTAGAGCACTATTTTTCCGCCATGTATGCCAATGTCGAGCAGTGCCAATTCACTTATCACACTCAGCAGCTGCAGGATCGGCAGGCATTCGTCACATGGACCATGACGTTTAGGCATCCACGCTTGGCAGGCGGTAAACCGATCAATGTGGAAGGCTGTAGTTCATTGCTATTCGCCGACGATGGGCGCGTTAAGAAGCATCGTGACTACTTCGATGCGGGTGCCATGCTCTACGAACATTTACCGCTAATGGGCCGCCTCATTCGCTGGCTAAAAAGGCGTCTTGCCTAACCACCACAAGGGCGGCAAAGCGCACTGGGAGAGATCTAATGAGCACATGGAAAACGCCCCAACGCATATGGTTGACGGGTGCCACCTCCGGCATTGGAGAGGCGCTCGCAGGCAAACTTATCGCCCAAGGCCACCATGTCATGCTGAGTGCGCGTAATGCTGAGGCATTGAACAAGCTATGCCACGGTCACCCTAATGCTCACGCGCTCCCACTCGATATTAGCGACCGCCAGGCGGTGCTCAAGGCGGGCGAGACCATCCATGAATGCCTTGGCGCATTGGATTTGGCGCTATTTAACGCGGGTACCTGTGAATACCTTAACGCACAGCAATTTGACATGGCGTTGGTTGAGCGCGTGTTTACCCCCAACCTGTTTGGCACGCTATACGGTGTTGAAGCCGCCCTTCCTTTACTACGCGCAGCACGCCAAGAAGGGTTGCCAGCACGCTTGGCCGCGACGTCCAGCGCCTCTGCCTATCTACCGCTGCCACGGGCAGAAGCCTACGGAGCCTCAAAAGCCGCGATAAGCTACTTCTTGGAGTCACTGCGACTAGATCTTGATCAGGAAGGGATTGATGTCAGTCTGATTCACCCCGGCTTTGTCAAAACGCCGCTCACCGAGCGTAATGACTTTCCCATGCCGATGCAGGTCACCGCTGATCAAGCGGCCGACGCAATTATCGCCGGGCTAGTAAAAGGTCGGCTGGATATTCACTTTCCTCGCCGCTTTACCTATCTGGTCAAATTGCTGGGAATTCTGCCTCCCGCCCTGCGCCGTCAAATTGGCCTGCGCATGACGCGCGCTCAAAAGGAGTCGTCATGAGCACTACGCCTGCCAGCACGATGGCCTCACAACGTATTGCCATTATTGGCAGCGGGATCAGTGGCATGGCCGCAGGCTGGTATCTATCGGCCCACCACGAGGTAACGCTGTTCGAAGCAGATGCGCGCCTGGGAGGCCATACCGCCACCATGGATGTGGAGGTAGAGGGTCGGTCATACGCCATTGATACCGGCTTTATTGTGTTTAACGACTGGACATATCCGCACTTCCAGCGCTTGCTTGAAACCCTGGGCGTAGCGTACCAGCCGACTGAAATGAGCTTCTCTGTGCATGAAACAGCACGCGATTTCGAATATAACGGACATACATTGGGATCGCTGTTTGCACAACGAAGTAACCTGCTAAAGCCCTCTTTTTATCGACTGCTGAGCGACATACTGCGCTTTAACAAGCAGGCCACTCAAGCGCTAGAGAGCGGCCAGTTGCCGAAAGATATGACGTTGGGCGCCTACCTTGATCAACACCATTACAACCAGGCCTTTCAGCAACGCTATTTGCTGCCCATGGGGGCCGCTATTTGGTCCGCCAGCATCAGCGATTTACGCGCTTTTCCACTGGCGTTTTTTGTGCGTTTTTTTAGCAATCATGGCCTACTATCGGTCAACCATCGCCCCCAGTGGCACACCTTGGTGGGCGGTTCAAAAAGCTATATCCCACGCTTAACGGCACCCTATGCCTCGCGCATTCACCTCAATACACCGGTCATGCGGATTACCCGCGAGAGCACTGGGGTGACGATTACCACCGCTTCCGGCAGCCAGCGCTTTGACCAGGTGGTACTGGCCTGCCATGCCGATCAGGCGCTGGCCATGCTGGGCGACCCCAGCAGTGCCGAGAAAGAGATCCTTGGCAGCATGCCGTACCAGGAAAATGACGTCGTACTGCATACCGATACGTCGTTACTGCCACGCCGCAAGCGTGCCTGGGCGAGTTGGAACTATCGCCTCGATCAGCGTGGCGACGATGCGCGCGTGTCGGTTACCTACGCCATGAATATCCTGCAGCAACTTGAGAGCGACACGACTTTTTGCGTCACTCTCAACGACACTGACAGCATTGACCCGCGCTGCATTCTTGGTCGCTATCGCTATGCCCACCCGCAGTTCACCCTGGCAGGTCAGGCGGCACAGGCACGTCATGCCGATATTTCGTTATTGGATCGGCGTACGCATTTTTGCGGCGCTTACTGGCGTAACGGCTTCCATGAAGACGGTGTATGGAGCGCTCTGCGGGTCGCCCGTGCATTAGGCTGTGACGAAGCGGTGCCTCCCCCCAGCGAGCCCTCTATGCTGCCTGCCCATGAGTTAGCACCGCAAGGCGTCGAGGACGTGGGATAATGGCAATACCACGCTCGCGTATTTATCGTGGCACGCTACGCCACCGGCGTTTTACGCCCAAACACCACGTGTTCAGCTATCGGGTGTGGATGGCATGGCTGGACCTGGATGAACTGCCCGAGCTATTCGACAAAGTACCCGGCTTTAGTGCCCGTCGGCCTGCATTAGCACGCTTTCGCCGTGAAGATTATCTGGGCCCGGTAGACCGACCACTGAAAACCGCCGTACGTGAAGAGCTCATCCGCCAGTTGGGCAGCGCGCCCAACGGACGTATTTTCGTGTTGACCCAATTGCGCCTGCTGGGCGGCCTGTTCAACCCCATTTCCGTTTATTACGCCTATGATCACCTAGGGCGACTAGCGGCAGTACTTAGCGAAGTCACCAACACGCCCTGGCGTGAGCGCATTCGCTACGCCAGCGCGGTGGATCCTGCCCGGCACAGCCATCAGGCCCATTTCGAAAAAGCGCTTCATGTATCGCCCTTTAACCCTATGGACATGAGCTACCGCTGGAAATTTAACGCGCCCGGCGAGAGGCTGTTGCTGCATATGGAAAACTGGCGCGATCAGCAGCGTCACTTTGATGCCACGCTCACCCTCGACGCCTCACCCGCGACCCGCGGTGTACTGATCAACACCTTGGCACGCCAACCATGGATGAGCCTGATCACCATTGCCGGTATTCATTTTGAAGCGCTACGCCTGTGGCTTAAGCGCGTTCCCGTTTATAACCATCCCAAGGGCAAGGAGACTTCAAAATGACGACCCTGCGTTCCACGCCCCCATCGGTCCCGGTGGCACAAGACCGCTTAACCAGGTGGCTTAAGCCACGTCTATTGGCTCAGTTGGATACCTTTACAGGCGGGCGCATTACGCTGATCGAAGGCAATCAATGCCACCATTTAGGCCAACCGGGCCCCTTACAGGTGACGGTGGTTATCCGCCACTCACGCGCCTGGAAACGACTGGCCTTCGGCGGCACCGTGGGTGCGGCCGAGTCGTATATGGACGAAGACTGGGATGCCGACGATCTGGTTGCCCTGGTACGCCTGTTCGCCGCTAATCTGGAGCAGGTGAACAGTAAGATGGAAAATGGTAGCGCGCGGCTCACCCGGTGGTTGTTGAGTGCCGCCTACCGCTTTCAGCGCAACAGCCTCACTGGGTCCAAACGCAATATTTCAGCCCACTATGATATCGGCAATGAGCTTTTTTCAGTTTTCCTGGATCGTCATCATTGGATGTATTCCAGCGCGGTGTTTCCTTACCCGGAAGCCAGCCTGGAGGAAGCGTCTACCTACAAGCTTGATCTTATGCTTGAAAAGCTCGACGTACAGCCAGAGCATCATTTATTGGAAATTGGGACCGGCTGGGGTGGGCTGGCCATACATGCTGCAAAAACGCGAGGTTGCCGTGTCACTACCACGACTATCTCCAACGAACAGCACGCCCATACCGCAAAACGCATCAAAGAAGAGGGACTAGAGGATAGGATTACCCTGCTCAACCAGGATTATCGAGAATTAACCGGGCGTTACGATCGATTGATTTCAGTCGAAATGATCGAGGCGGTAGGCCATCAATATCTCGATACCTATCTTAACAAGCTCGATAGTCTCTTGACCGACGATGGGCAGGCAATGCTGCAAGCCATCACGATTCGTGATCAGCGTTTTGAAGATGCCAAGCGCGATATGGATTTTATCAAGCGCTACATCTTCCCCGGCGGCTTTCTGCCTTCGCATCACGCCATGCTAAGCAGCGTGATGCGCAAGACATCCTTGAATGTGGTTGCGCTTGATGAAATCGGCCAGCACTACGCTCGCACGCTGCGCGAATGGCGGCACCGTTTTGAAGCAAGCTTGGAACAGGTCCGCCAAATGGGCTATGACGAGCGCTTTATTCGCATGTGGCGCTACTATTTATGCTATTGCGAGGGTGGGTTTATTGAGCGCTCGATCGGCACCTGCCATCTACTGTTGGCGAAGCCTGGAGCCAAGCCCCTTCCCCTGACAGGCGCGCTATAGTGATCGCCCGCCACTGGCAGCGATTGCTTTTTAACGCGCTGCGTTTTGAGGCTGGCTGGCTGTTATGTGTCTTGGGTGGCTCGGTCGTGGCTGCTGTGGCGGGCGCGGGTCTGCTGGGGTGGCACTGGTCACGCCATGCGCGGCCCGGCGAGACTCGCTTTATCCTCGTGTTTACCCTGCTGGGATTGCTCATTGATGGCAGCTTGCATCGGCTAGGCGGGTTTGATTTCAACGACCAGCCATTGGTAATGGGGCTTTTACCGCTTTGGCTATGGATGCTATGGCCGCTGTTTGCCACGCTGGTTTATCACTCACTCGCCTGGCTGTGGCGCTATCCATTACTTGCGGCGCTGTGCGGCGCTATTGGCGGCCCGCTCTCTTATTATGGCGGCGCACTCCTGGGTGAGGTGAGCCTGGCATCTTGGCTACTTCCGGTCCACGCCCTGGTCTGGGCAGCGTTATGTTTAGGTATCAGCCGCTACAAAATCTAAGCCATTACAAAACTTAAGAAGCACTGGGAACGACGGGTGCTGATGATGCCAGATGTTTTTCCAAGTCAGCAGCCGATAGCGGCCGAGCAAAATAAAAGCCCTGCACTGCCGTGCAGCCAGCGTTTACCAGAAACCGGCACTGCTCTTTGGTTTCTACCCCTTCTGCCACCACCCCCATGCCAAGACCTTTTGCCATTGCCAGCACCGCCTGAACAATAGAGGCGTCCGCTTGATCGTGTGGCAACTCTTTAATAAACGCACGATCAAGTTTAATTTTATCAACCGGCAAACGCTTCAAATAGCCAAGCGACGAATAGCCTGTCCCAAAATCATCAATGGCAATGGCAAAACCTTGGTCCCGCAATGCTTGCAGGCGTGGCCCCATATCGCCGGCACGCTCGTCCAGAAGCACCGATTCGGTCAGCTCCAGTCCAATTTGCGAAGGGTTGAGCTGATAGCGCTTGAGGCAAGTTGCCAACTGGGTTTCCAAGTCCCCCTGAAACAGCTGTAGCGCTGAAATATTGACCCAAATAGTGAGTTTAGGCATGGAGCTATTACGCCAGTGGGCCTGCTGGGCGCAAGCCTTTTCAATCACCCAGGCGCCTAGTTGGCTCATTAACCCATGCCGTTCAGCCAGTGGTATGAAGTCTCCAGGGGAGACCATGCCGTCACGCGGATGCCGCCAACGCAATAGCGCTTCCATTCCTACCAGCTCGCCATTACTGGGGTCGTGCTGGGTTTGATAATGTAGCTCTAACTGATCGCCGGAAATAAGCGCGGCCCGCAAATCACTCACCAGCGCTAGTTGAGGGTTATCCTGCTTATCGAGGGCCGGGCGAAACCGTTGGCTAAGGTTACGTCCTAATCGTTTAGCACTATAAAGCGCTGACTCTAAGCGTTGAAAGAGCACGCCTGAGTCAGTGCCATCTTCAGGCGCTCGACAGCTGCCGATGGTCAGTCCCAAGCGTAACGATTGATCGTTGATTTCAAACGGCCGACACATGTGCTCGCGCAGGGCTTCCACCCATACATCGTGATCATCGAAGGTAGTGGTTCGTATGACCATAAACTCGTCGCCGCCCAGGCGTCCGACGATCCCCCCCGCCACATAGCTGGTTAGCCGCTGAGCAAACCTCGCTAGCAGACGGTCGCCCTGCTCAACACCCAGGCTATCATTGACCGATTTCAGCCCATCAATATCGACCAGCGCCATATCCAGGCTCTCGCCTGCACGTATGTGGCGTAGCCGGGTGGCAAGTAAATCATGAAGACGACGACGGTTGGGCAGTCCTGTCAGGGGATCTTCGTAGCCGATACGACGCAAATCACGCTCACGCGCTTTTTGTGCCGAAATATCGGTAAACAAATGAACAAAATGGGTGAGCTTACCGCGCTTGTCTTTGATCGCGCGTACTTTTAGCCACTCGGGATATTCATCGCCATGCTTGCGACGGTTCCACAGCTCGCCTTCCCAACGGCCAGTACTTTCCAACATACTCCAAAAGGCTTGATAGAAGGCTTTATCGTGGCGGGGTGCCGACAACGTTTCCAGCTTCAGCCCTTCTATTTCCTGGCTTGAGTAACCGGTAATTTCGGTAAACGCCGGATTAACCACCTTCACACGATTCTGTGCATCGGTGATCACCATGGCATCGCTGGTGAGCCCTAGCGCATGTTGTGTCAACTGTAAGCGTAGCTTCTGTTGGCGGATCTGATTCGAGCAGTCCCATAGCCCCAGTGCGACCAGCATGGCAGCCACTAAGCGTAGCGTTACGTCAGGTATCCAAATGCAGGCAGGAAGTGCCGTCAGCGCAATCCAAACAAACGGTCGATTGAGGGAAACAGTAGGCAACATGGCGGTTCGTTAGGTCCTATGGAAAATTAACGTCGATATAACATCCGTGTGAGAAACCATGCTGATCATGCCACTTAATGAAAAAGTTGGACATGCTCTATAACTGCGTACGGTGCTTTTATTATGCATAATTGTCAGTTGGTGAACCAAATCACTCATGATATTGCTATCGGCCAACGCACTAAATTCTTTAGATAATGGCGATAAATGGTCAGTTGCGTGCATTCAGCGGTTTCGGGAAGTAGACTAGCTCAACAACCAATTTGATATTCGGAACGATTCAGTGACCAAGCAACACTCCTTTGATCGCGAAGAACTGCTGGCCTGCTCACGCGGCGAGCTTTTCGGCCCAGGTAATGCTCAGCTCCCGGCTCCTAACATGCTGATGCTTGATCGCATCAAGCATATTCACGAGGAAGGCGGTGAACATGGCAAGGGCGAATTGATCGCCGAGCTGGATATCAGCTCTAATTTATGGTTTTTTGACTGCCACTTTCCTGGTGATCCGGTCATGCCTGGCTGCTTAGGATTAGACGCTATGTGGCAGCTGGTAGGGTTCTATCTGGGCTGGCTGGGCCATCCAGGCCGTGGCCGTGCGCTTGGCTGTGGTGAGGTCAAGTTCAGCGGACAGATTCTGCCTGATGCTCAAAAAGTAACCTATAGTATTAATATTAAGCGTATTATTACCCGCCGCCTTATATTGGGCATCGCCGACGGTACGGTATCCGTCGACGGACGGGACATTTATCAGGCTAATGATTTGCGCGTTGGCCTATTTACCTCCACTGCGAATTTCTAAACAGGAGGCTCCCATGCGACGAGTGGTAGTCACCGGCCTTGGCATCGTATCCTGCCTTGGCAACGACCAACGACAGGTCCTGGACGCGCTCAAAACGGGGCGTAGCGGTATTCGTTTTAAGGAAGAGTACGCCGAGCTTGGCTTTCGTAGCCATGTGGCGGGTAGCGTCGATATTGATCTTGACGCACTCATCGATCGTAAGCTTCGCCGGTTTATGGGCGATGCAGCGGCCTATGCCTATATTTCCATGGCTCAGGCTATTGAAGATGCTGGGCTTAGCGAAGCGCAGGTGTCCAACGAACGTACTGGCCTGATTGCCGGTTCAGGCGGTGCGTCTAGCGCCAATCAGGTTGAAGCCGCCGACGTACTGCGTGATAAAGGTCTGCGTCGCGTAGGCCCTTATCGCGTGACACGCACGATGGGCAGCACCGTCTCTGCGTGCCTTGCCACACCGTTCAAAATCAAAGGCGTCAATTACTCGATCTCCTCTGCCTGTGCAACGTCGGCGCACTGCATCGGTAGCGCGATGGAGCAAATCCAGCTCAATAAGCAGGATATTGTGTTTGCTGGCGGCGGTGAAGAAGAACACTGGACGCTGTCTTGCCTGTTTGATGCCATGGGGGCGTTGTCTACCCATTATAACGATACCCCTGAGCAGGCCTCGCGCCCTTATGACAAAACCCGTGACGGCTTCGTCATTGCTGGCGGTGGCGGCATGCTGGTATTGGAAGAGTTTGAGCATGCGAAAGCGCGTGGCGCTAAAATCTACGGCGAGCTGGTAGGTTACGGAGCCACCTCCGATGGCCATGATATGGTCGCCCCATCGGGTGAAGGCGCTATGCGCTGTATGCATCAAGCGATGGCAACCGTCGATGGCGCCATTGACTATATCAATACCCACGGCACGTCCACACCAGTGGGCGATGTGGCTGAGCTAAAAGCGATCCGTGAAGTGTTTGGCAATACGACGCCAGCGATGAGTTCTACCAAATCGCTCACCGGCCACTCTTTGGGGGCTACCGGCGTGCAGGAAGCAATCTATTCGCTGTTGATGATGAAACACAACTTCGTCGCCGCGTCAGCGAACGTCACGGATTTGGATGACCAAGCCGATGGCTTCGATATTGTCACCCAACGCCGTGATGACGTAACGATAGAGCGTGCGTTATCGAATAGTTTCGGCTTTGGCGGCACTAACGCCTGCTTAGTCTTCCAGCGCTACAATGATTAACGCGTAAGCGATCAGTGACAAAAACGGCGCCCAAGGGCGCCGTTTTGGTTAGTCAATAGAGCTTGAACGCTACTTGAACGCTACTTGAACGCTACTTGAACGTTATGCGCGCGAGGTAGGCCGCGGCACGTCGGAAATCTCCTGTAGCTGCGCTTCGATCCACGCCTCCACATCAGCAAGCACCTCATCTGGCATTCGATCCGCTGTTTCAATCGGTGGACCAATGCGCACACGCAGCACGCCAGGCCGCTTAACCCAATAGCGCCCTGGCCAACGCTCACCGGCATTGTGCGCCACTGGCAAAACCGGCACCCCCGCGCGACACGCCACCACACTGCCGCTTTTGTTATAGCGCTTACGCTGCCCCGGATCTACTCGCGTTCCCTCCGGAAAAATAAGCACCGACAAACCGGTACCGAGCCTTTCTACGCCCTGAGTGAGCACTTGCTTCATCGCTCGGGCTGGCTTGGAGCGATCAAGGCTAATCGGGCGTAGCAGACGTAAGCCCCAGCCAAAAATCGGTAGGCGCAGCAATTCGCGCTTAAGCACCGTACATACCGGCGGCTTCATCACCTGCAGAAACACGGTTTCCCATTCACATTGATGATTCGCCTGAATGACACAGGGGCCGCTCGGCAGGTTTTCACGCCCTTGAATGTCATAGCGCACACCGCATGCGATACGGAACCACACCATCAAAAAGTAGTTATACAAATTGAGCAAGCGATAGCGGCCCGCCAGCGGAAGAAACGGCGCAATAGGTAAGAATAGGATGCCGATCATTAGCATGGCAAAAAAGTAGCCAGCATAAAAAACCAAGCTGCGTACCACGTTTATCAAGCCGATGCTCCTGTATCGCTGACACGCTCAGCCTCACGACTTAAACACCACGTATCCAACATGCGTCCTACCTCTAACCGCCAGGGTTTTTGATGAACACCAAAGACATCCAGAACACGGCGGCAGTTTAATACTCGACGTAGCTTGGCATCATGGTGATGCTTGAGGGGCTGTACCTCACTCAGCGTTATCTGCTCACCACGGCCTTCAAGATGCGTCTGAAGCTGGGTTCGCACCATCGAGGTAAAGGTAAAGGCGCTGACGGGTTCAGTGCCTGCGAGGTGATAAGCCCCCCAGGCGTTAGCACCACTGGCCTGCTGCTGCAGCATGCCAATTAGCGCCATCGCCACCGCATCGGCTGACGTAGGGCAACAAATGACATCTTCCGCGGCGCGCACTA
Source organism: Vreelandella sulfidaeris (assembly GCF_042429665.1). Taxonomy (GTDB): domain Bacteria; phylum Pseudomonadota; class Gammaproteobacteria; order Pseudomonadales; family Halomonadaceae; genus Vreelandella. The sequence continues at coordinate 238,250 of NZ_JBHMAC010000016.1, forward strand.
CCTGGCCGAGCACTAAATTATCGATAATTTCATTCAACCAAGCATGACTGCCTTCCAATGCGAACAGGGGCCCCAAACGAACGATTAAATGATGTTTGAACTCGGCGCGAATACGATCACCGGTTTGAACCAAACGCCGCAAGCTTTCATCGCGCGGCGCAGGCACCACGTGTTCATCAATCGGCACGTCCAACCCATCTTCGTAGAGTTGATCAGACACGCACCACACTAATGCCACGCCAAGTGATTGACAGGCGGTTAAGCAGGCATCTACCGCATCTGCATGGGCCGTTACGTCCGCTGGCGCCATGATCAACGGCTGCGCTAGCGGCGGGATAACCACAGCATCCGGCGCGATTGCTTCAAGGCGCGCCGACGTAATGGTCGAGCCTTGCTCGATCACCAATTCTGTATCGGCGCGACGGCTCGCTTCCCTGACCAGGGCCAGGCTCAAGCAGTGCCCGGCATCCAATATCAGCAGCTTCAAAACCATCTCTCCTTATCACGTCCCGGCCGGCACTGCATGGCAAACGGCATGATCAGAACGGAATCTCGTCGTCAAAGTCGTCAAAGTTACCCGGATCAGGGGCACCATAGCTATTGTTATTGTTATTGTTCTGCTGATTTGGTGGCGCCTGCTGAGGGGCTGGCTGCGCTGGGCGCGGCTGTTGTGAGCCCTGCTGGGGATAACCGCCGCCTTGGTTTTGCTGAGCAGCGCTATTTTGTGCTGGCGCCTGCTGGGGATAATTATTTTGCGGCGCACCGCCGCCCTGGAAATCGCCGCTACGTCCGTCAAGCATTTGCATATCGTTGGCGACGATTTCTGTCGAATAACGATCCTGACCGTTTTGATCCTGCCATTTGCGGGTTTGCAGACGACCCTCAATGTAGACTTTGGCGCCTTTCTTTAGGTACTGCTGGGCGATTTCAGCGGTTTTATTGAACATTACTACACGGTGCCATTCGGTGCGCTCTTGGCGCTGGCCGCTTTGGCGATCCATCCAGGTATCGGTAGTAGCTAAGTTTAAATTAGCCACCGCAGTGCCGCTTGGGGTAAAACGCACCTCTGGGTCCTGACCGAGGTTACCAATCAAAATGACCTTGTTAATGCCGCGAGCCATAAGGCGCTCCTTTACTGGGTATCATGTAGAATTAGTGGCAAGCTGAGCCATAGGGCAGCTCGGTTAAGTGAATATATAACGACGTTAGTTAATAGCTGGCTACGCTAGGATTTGGGCGGTGTCATCAGCTTAGTTAACGCTGCCTGGTCGAGTTGTTGACGGTTGACCTTCAAATAGACTAAACGCTCTTCCGGCACCGCCATGACATCTTCCACGCCGACCACCTCGGCTAAGCGCTCCATGAGTAGGTCAAGTGCATCTACCTGGGCGTCGTCCAACGCAACGACTTCACTGGAAAGTGGCGGCGGCGAAGGCATTTTCCACATAACGATCAACCAGCCAAGCGCCAGCACAGCGCAACCAACAAAGACCGCGTTGAGCCCCCCATAATGGGCCAGCAAACCGCCTAATGTTCCGCCCAAGAAAGCGCCTAAAAACTGGCTAGTCGAGTATACTCCCATCGCGGTGCCCTTAGCGCCAGCGGGGGCAAGCTTACTGAGCATGGAAGGTAGCGTGGCTTCCAGTAAATTAAAGCCGGTAAAGAACAACAATAGCCATACAAACAGCCAATAGCCTGATGATAGCGGCAGGCCCAACCCCGTTAAGCTCACGACAATAGCGCCAATGGCCAGAAGGCACATTAACCGCATGCGCTGTTGCTTCTCTGCCAGGATAATCAATGGCACCATAGCGACAAACGATAGCGCCATAATGCCAAGATATGCCAGCCCATGATACTCAATAGCGATTCCCGTGTTGAGCAGGCGAAAAGGGACCGCCACAAATATCGCCATTAACACGAGATGCAGCGCAAAAATCGACAGATCCAGTCGCCATAAATCAGCGCGGGTGATCACGCTTTTAAACTGCTGTCGATCCATGCCCACATCACGGTGTTGCCGACGCCGAGGCGCTGCCGGCACCCAACGCCACAGCACCAGCAGCCCTACCAGCGTCAGCACCGCGGTAAACCAAAACACTCCCGACAGCCCCGCCCAGGCGGCAAGCCAGGGGCCGAGCACCATGGCAATTGCAAACGACACGCCAATAGAGAGCCCTATAGTCGCCATGGCGGCGGTGCGAATTTCCTCGCGGGTTTGATCTGCCAGCAGCGCCATTATAGCTGCCGCCACGGCGCCGCCGCCCTGCAATGCGCGACCAGCGATCACTCCAAGGATCGTGTCAGAGAGCGCCGCCACCACACTGCCAAGGGCAAAAATGATCAGCCCCATGGCGATTACCCGTTTACGGCCGATGCGATCAGACAGCAAGCCAAACGGGATTTGCAGCGTTGCCTGGGACAAGCCATAAATGCCTAACGCCACGCCTATCAGTAACGGTGTGGCACCTTCCAGTTTGTCGGCATACAGCGCCAACACCGGCAGCACCATAAATAGACCCAGCATACGAGATGCATAAAGCCCAGCCAAACCGCTGATAGCACGACGTTCAGAGGCCAGCAATAGTGCGGAAACCTTGCGCATAATGCCCTTGTGTATAACAAAAAATAAATATTGGAGTGGATAAGCGTCTGGTCACCAAGCCTAACGGCTTGAGATAAACGTCCATTCTAGCGGTTTGAACCCACGCTGGAAACGTCCCTAGTTGACGCAGGTTATTAACACTGTTTTGCCGGGAGGGGTCTGACAAACGTATAATCACGCTTTTGCCGCGCGATTCGAGGTGTTGATGGACAGCATTCTGGTCAGGGGTGCCCGCACCCACAACCTCAAGCAGATCGATGTGGAACTGCCCCGCAACAAGCTTATTGTGATTACTGGCTTGTCGGGATCGGGTAAATCATCGTTGGCGTTCGATACGCTGTACGCCGAAGGCCAGCGCCGCTACGTGGAATCGCTCTCCACGTATGCCCGCCAGTTCTTATCCATGATGGAAAAGCCCGATGTGGACCACATCGAAGGGCTTTCACCCGCGATTTCCATTGAGCAGAAGTCCACTTCCCACAACCCACGCTCGACCGTGGGCACCATCACCGAAATTTATGACTATCTGCGCCTGCTGTTTGCTCGCGCAGGAACGCCCCGTTGCCCAGAACATGGCGAAGACCTGGAAGCCCAGACGATTTCCCAGATGGTCGATCAGGTCATGAATCTTGCCGAAGGCACCAAGCTCATGCTGCTGGCGCCGGTGGTGAAAGGACGCAAAGGTGAGCACCTGCAGCTATTGGCAGAGCTACGTGCTCAAGGATTTGTGCGTGCGTTAATTGATGGCCAAGTCCTGGAACTGGACGATATCGCACCACTGGATAAACGTAAGAAACACGATATTAGCGTCGTGGTTGACCGCTTCAAAGTGCGCGAAGACTTGGCTCAACGCCTGGCAGAATCGTTCGAAACGGCGCTGAACCTTGCTGACGGCACCGCCATGATTCACTTTATGGATGGCGAGCGCGAAGACATGGCCTTCTCGTCACGCTTCGCCTGCCCAGTATGCGGTTACTCGCTGGCTGAGCTTGAGCCACGCATGTTCTCGTTCAACAATCCGGCGGGGGCTTGCCCTACCTGTGACGGGCTGGGCGTACAGCAGTACTTCGACCCTGAAAAGCTGATCAGTCATCCCGAGCTATCGCTGGCCGAGGGCGTGATCAAAGGCTGGGATCGACGCAATATTTACTACTTTACCCAACTGCAGGCGCTAGCCAAGCACTATCGCTTTGAGCTGGAAACACCTTGGCATGAGCTTGCCCGCCACGAGCGGGAGGTTATCTTAAACGGCAGTGGCGACGAACAGATCCCGTTTTCCTACGTGGGTGACCGGGGCCGCAAAGTTACCCGTGAGCATGCCTTCGAGGGGGTGCTGCCCAATATGCAGCGCCGTTATCGCGAAACGGAATCCAACATGGTTCGCGATGATTTAGCGAAATACATTGCCGTTCAGCCCTGCACGACCTGTAATGGCTCGCGACTGCGTAGAGAGTCTCGCCACGTTTATGTGGACGACCACAATATCGCCGACATCGTACGCTTCCCGATTGGTGATGCCTGGCGTTACTTTGCGGCGTTGAGCCTGCCTGGGCGTAAAGGCGAGATCGCCGATAAGATCGTTCATGAAATCCACGCAAGGTTGGAGTTTTTGGTCAACGTTGGATTGGACTATCTCAATCTTGAACGTAGTGCCGACACCCTTTCCGGCGGTGAGGCCCAGCGTATTCGTTTGGCCAGCCAGATTGGTGCGGGGTTGGTCGGGGTTATGTATATCCTGGATGAGCCATCGATCGGCCTTCACCAGCGCGATAATGACCGATTGCTGAAAACGCTCGAACGACTGCGCGACTTGGGCAATACGGTTATTGTGGTTGAGCACGACGAAGACGCCATCCGCGCCGCCGATCATGTACTGGATATTGGCCCTGGGGCGGGTGTTCACGGTGGCGAAATTGTTGCCCAGGGCACCCCTCAGGATGTCATGGACAATCCCGATTCACTGACCGGGCAATATTTATCCGGCACACGGGAAATTGCCGTACCGCCCTATCGTATTCCCGGCAACCCCGACAAGCAGTTGGTGGTTCGTGGCGCGACAGGCAACAACCTACAGGACGTAACCCTGACGTTGCCATTGGGGCTGTTTATCGCCATTACTGGCGTCTCTGGGTCAGGTAAATCAACGTTGATTAACGGTACTCTGATGCCGATTGCGGCCCGGGAACTCAATCGTGCGACCACGCTAACCCCCGCTCCTTATCAAAAAATTGAAGGGCTGGATCAACTCGATAAAGTGATCGATATTGATCAGAGCCCGATTGGTCGTACGCCGCGCTCTAACCCGGCCACCTACACGGGCATTTTCACCCCGATTCGTGAGCTGTTCGCGGGCACCCAGGAAGCACGTTCACGCGGCTACAAGCCTGGCCGTTTCAGCTTTAACGTTAAAGGTGGTCGCTGCGAGGCGTGTCAGGGCGAAGGCATGATCAAGGTAGAGATGCATTTTCTGCCGGATATCTATGTGCCCTGCGATGTGTGTAAAGGTAAGCGCTACAACCGTGAAACGCTGGATATTCATTACAAAGGTAAAACCATCCACGAAGTGCTGACCATGACAGTGGAGGACGCACTGGAATTTTTCAGTCCGGTACCGGCCATCGCGCGCCGCTTGCAAACGCTGCTCGATGTGGGTCTTTCCTATATTCGACTGGGCCAGAGCGCCACCACTCTGTCAGGGGGGGAAGCGCAACGGGTCAAGCTGGCGCGTGAATTGGCCAAGCGCGATACCGGCAAGACGCTGTATATTCTGGATGAGCCGACGACCGGTTTACATTTTGAGGATATTCGCCAGCTGCTGACGGTGCTCCACCGTCTGCGTGATCACGGCAATACCATTGTGGTGATTGAGCACAATCTGGATGTTATTAAGACGGCCGACTGGATTGTCGATCTGGGGCCTGAAGGGGGATCCGGCGGCGGGCAAATCATTGCTGAAGGCACGCCTGAGCAGGTCGTTAAACAAGACGTCTCGCATACGGGGCGCTTTTTAGGGCCTCTGTTGTCAAGGCATAAACGGGCCTAAGCGTTACGATGGTTAACAGGGTGACACTGGCGATCGGTAAGTGGCCGCGTTCGTGTCTACCATTATCGATAATATTACTTGCAGAAGATCGCTAGCAATCTGAGTATGCTATTGAATTGCTTACGGTAATTAGCAATATTAGTTGATATTTGTTAAGCAATGTTCTTGGAGAAAGCACGGTGAGCCAAACCCAAAGCTGCATTATTAAGCACTTCAGCCATTACTGTTCGTTAACTGAGGATGAAAAACAGCTACTGACCACGCTTGAGCAAAGTCCAACCGACATAAAAGCGGGTTCATTGCTGTGGGAAATGGGGGATCCGGCCAATGAATTTTGTACCCTGAAAAGCGGCTGGGCCTACTCTTATCGGCACCTGGAAAACGGTGACCGGCAAATACTAGAAGTGTTTTTGCCGGGTGATATCATCGGCCTTCGCGAGTTTGCTTTTTCTGAGCGACTTGAGAACGTACGCATGATTGATGATGGGGTGGTCTGCCATTTTCCCCATAAGCGAATGCTGAACCTTTTCCGTAATTCGCTCACGCTTACCTCGGTCATGTTTGCCATCGGCAGCCGACAACAGGCACTGCTGACCGAGCGTCTGGTGACCCTGGCGCGACGTACCGCCCGGCAGAAAATGGCGCACTTCCTGTATGAGATGTACTTGAGGCTGCGGCAAACCAACCCAGACATTAGCAACCAATTCCGTCTGCCGCTCTCTCAAGAGCAGTTGGCTGATGTGCTGGGCCTCAGCCCTGTACACGTCAGCCGAACCTTTACCGCACTAAGCGAAGATGAACTGGTATTTCGCGATCGCCACCACCTAACCATTCCTGATCTTGCACTGCTATGCGAAGAAGGTGGGTTCGATGACTGTTATCTCAACGACAGCGTACGTCCATTGCTGGAAAATTCCGCATAACCACCGTGGATGTGCCCAGAGGATTAAGCACCTCTGTGAGGAAGAGACGAAAGTAGCGGGTAGTTTCTTGCCCGGATATAGCTAGGCTGTGGCTAGTCACATCGACTAGCCACATTTCGACCAGCCACAGCCAGCGTAGCAAGTGGGACAGCCATCCATCATGATCAACTCGCCGCGGCATTCTGGGCAGTTACCCACGATAGTGAGCCCACTGCCATCAGGCTTTTTTTCCGTCGCTGCCTTGTCGCTACCCACCGGTTCTACTGTTCCATTATCACCCGGGGCCTCAGAGGCATCTTCTTCTGTATCTGGCTGCCACGCATGACCATGGGTCATCCGGTGAGCATAACGTTCCACCAACTGCTCGACCGGCACTTGGTTTCCATCCCGATCCAGGAAGCCACGACGATACAGAATCTGCTGAATAGACCAGGCAATCGCGGCAACTTCCGAATCGTGGAACATGGGCTTGTTCCAGCGATTCATACCACAGCGTACCAAGCCTTTGTCCCAAGCCACTTTGCGCAAATCGGCCACCGCCTGGGTGGCGTAACCACCCCGTGCTGCCAGCGACAGACTGCGCATGGTGGCGGTAATCCATTGGTGTTCGCTAGAGAGCTGGCCTGACGGGAAGAAGAACTCCACCGGACGCTCTATCACCACGCGTTTGCCTCCGATAACGCCCTCCACCGGCATGAATGACACCAGTAGATAGACCTTCTTGCGCCCTTCCGCGCCTACGTACGAGATCTTTTCTGATACCGCCTCCAACGTGCCTTCGGGACGTGACGGAATCCTCACCGTTAGCGGATTATCTTCCTGAAGCTCAGGCGCGGGCGCCGCTGGCTCCTGCTGTTTGATACGATAGCCGACAATTTTGGAGGTAATTTCAACAGCCATGGGGAGTTCTCTCCGTTTAGCATCCATTTAGCAAATAGTGTGCGTTAGTGAATAGGTGGCGCTATGCGCGGCATCACCATTTGCCGTAGGTGCCTTCTTTTAAGCCATCAAACAGATTGGCAGCGTTATGCTCTTCGCCGTCGTAAACCACCTTCTCATCGCCGGTCAGCTCGAGGGTTTCACCATTTTCCAGCTCAAATACATAGGTGGTGTTTTTAAGATCGTCCTCACGCACCAGTACCCCCTGAAACGCTTCAGGATTAAAGCGGAAGGTCGTGCAGCCCTTCAAGCGGCTTTCATAAGCCTGCAAGTAGAGGTCTTGAAACTGCTCAAAAGGAAACTCGGTGGGCACATTGACCGTTTTCGAGATCGCCGAATCAACCCAGCGCTGAGCCGCCGCTTGAACGGCGACATGTTGTTCAGGTGAGACGGCATCAGCAGTAACGAAGTAATCGGGCAGATCGCTTTCAACCGCGTCAGGCGCTATAAAATGGCGATAGGCCGCCAGCTCAAACGAGACGACCTCGACCTGTTCTTTCGTCTTCTTGCCTGCCTGAATAATATTGCGGAAATAGCGATGCGAGAACGAAGGCTCAATGCCGTTAGAGGCGTTGTTACCCATCGACAGGCTGATCGTGCCGGTCGGCGCAATCGAGCTGTGATGAGTAAAGCGCGCCCCGTGCTCGGCGAGTTGCGCCACCAGTTCGGGATCAAGCTCGGCCACCTGAGCCATGTACTGGCTGTAACGGGCGTGCAGAATACGCCCCGGCACCTGATCACCCACTTCGTAGCCATCTTTAGCTAGCTGGGGGCGCTCTCGCAGCATTTTGGGAGTAATGGTGTGCTCCTGCGCCAGCACCGGTGCCATGCCTTTTTCTTGCGAGAGCTCCAGCGCCTGCTTCCAGCCTTCCATTGCCAACTGACGGCTGACCTCGTCGGTAAAAACCAGCGACTGCTTGGAGCCGTAGGGGATTTTAAGCATTGTCAGCGTCGATCCTAACCCCAAAAACCCCATGCCGTGACGCCGCTTGGCTTCGATTTCACGCTGCTGCTGAGGCAGCGGCAGGCCAGCAATCTCCACGACGTTATCAAGCATGCGGGTGAAAATAGCGACGACTTTGCGATAGCGCTCCCAATCAAAGCGCGGCTCGTCGCCGAAGGGGTCGAGCACAAACCTGGTCAAGTTAACCGAACCTAGCAGACACGCGCCTTCCGGCGGCAATGGCTGCTCACCACAGGGGTTGGTGGCGCGGATATCTTCGCAGAACCAGTTATTGTTCATACGATTGACCTGATCAATCAAAATAAAGCCGGGTTCAGCGTAGTCGTAGGTGGAAGACATGATGGTGTCCCATAATTCACGCGCCTTGATCACTTCCACGATGCGGCAAGCAACTCGGCCTTCGGCGTCGACCGTATAGCCCTCTTCCACTACTGGCCAGTCACGGTAGATTAGGTCTTCGGCACTGACATCCTCTTTCTCACCGGGGTGCAGCGGAAAGGCCAGCGGCCAGTCGCTATTGTTCTTGACCGCCTCCATGAACTCATCGGTGATCAGTAGCGACAGATTAAACTGACGCAGCCGCCCTGCTTCCCGCTTCGCTTGGATAAATTCGCGCACGTCCGGGTGGCCCACGTCAAAGGTACCCATCTGGGCACCACGACGACCACCGGCAGAGGCCACCGTGAAACACATCTTGTCGTAGATATCCATAAACGCGAGCGGGCCGTTGGTGCCTGCGCCCGCGCCGAATACAAACGCGCCTTTGTGGCGTAGCGTGGAGAAGTCGTAACCAATACCTGCCCCCGATTTCAGCGTCATTCCCGCATCGACCACTGAATCAAGAATATCGCGCATGGAATCACGAATAGTGCGTGAGACAGTGCAGTTAATCAGGCTCACAGCGGGTTTATAAGCGTCAGCACCCGCATTGGAAAGAATTCGGCCAGCCGGAATCGCGCCATTTTCCAGTGCCCACCGGAATTTGGGTAACCACTCGTCGGCCTTGTTACCTTCCACCGCTGCCAGGGCCCGCGCCACCCGCTCAAATGTCGCCCCGACATCCTGATCGACGGGGTGGCTATGACGATCTTTTAGACGGTACTTTGCATCCCATATTTCCCGCGACGGAGTCTGCATGGGGACGTCATTAGAGGTCTTCAAAGCCTTGGCAGCGGTACTCATGTTGCAAAACTCCTTCACAACGGGGGTGAATATAGCGCTCGAATGAACTGATTATACGTAGCATCGGAGTGAAGTATAGACGCGCCCAGACACTATATAGGGTTATTTTTAATAATATCACTACTATATATAGGAAAATCAGTGTATTACTCTTTTGCCAACCGCCAACACACGATAGGCTAGCGGTTTTGGTTATATGGCCTTGATGATGCCCACTCCTCACTCCCTGCGTCTTTGCTCGCTCTCGTTCGCCATGGTCATGATGACACCATGGCTGGCTACACCATTAGCCTCTGCCGCCACGTTTAATACCGACGCCGTGGCTAACCATCATCATTGGCAATCAATGACGCTCTCGCTGGGTGATGAACGACACTACCGTGCGGTAGAGAATCATAGCTACTCCGACGCCACGCTTAGCGTGAATGCCACCTCGGGGGTGTGCGACTTACCCTGGCTGGAAATGCGCGTCACTCTGGAACAGCAGCAAGGCGAGAGCAGGACGGTGGATTTAGTCCCTACTCGACTGCGTATAGATGATAAGCCGGTGGTGGATACCATGGCGGAATTTATTACCGAGCGCGGCGACGATGGTTTTTATGCGCACTTTTACTTAACCGATTGGGCAACGCTGCTGGCGGATATGCGCCAGGGCGAGCAGCTCTTTATTGGCTTTGATCAAGCACAAAAAGCGCCGTGGTATATGACGTTTAGCCTGCAAGGCGCCGACGCGGCGATTACCCGTATGCTGGGGCAGTGTGAACAAGGCAACAGGGTTGGCAGCTAAAAAGAAGATAACGGATAGGAGATAACGGATAGGCATGGCCATTGTCAGGCCCATGCTATCGGCTCACCCTTTGAATGGCTGTCTAAGCAACAGTTCTACGCGCCGATTAGCAGCTCGTCCCGCCGCGGTGGCGTTTGGCTCCATGGGCTGAGTATCGGCATAGCCAATGGCCCGCATACGCGAAACGTCGAATCCTTGACGCTCTAAATGACGTACAACAGCGATCGCGCGTGCTGATGACAGCTCCCAATTAGAGGGGAACCGCCGGGTCGAAATAGGCACACTGTCGGTATGACCTTCCACCGATATCTGGCCATCGAAACTGGCCAGAACTGCCATAAGACCTTCGATCACGTCGCGCCCCTGGGGTGTCAGCACGGCTTGACCGCTAGAAAACAGTAGGCTGTCATCAATGCGCAGGGTAACCCCTTCGCGCCCTTGTGAAACGCTGACGCCAGGAATATTAAGCCCTGCCAACTGCGGCTGTAAGCCTTCGTGGCGGGGCTTAATTCCAGTGGCTAGCGTCACCAGCGGCAGCGATGACACGGTACTTACCGTGTGCATAAAAGCCGTCTCCGCGGCGTCACCGCCGCCAGGCGGGGTTAATGACAGCAGCAGCACAAAGAGGGTGATCAACAGCGTCAATACATCAAGGTAACTGGTCAACCACCCGTCTTCACCATCCTCGGAAGAGACCGGTATTTCCAGCGCATGGCGTGTATCACGGTCAAGCATGAGCGCTATCCCTTCGCCGCCGAACTAATCGAGGCATCGGGTCTTGGCTTGACGTTGTTATCACGAATTTCATCGTGATAGTTAGCCACGAACGAGTTAAGGGTTTCTTCAATAAACGATGGTAGACGTCGTTTGGTGATCAGCGAGATGCCTTCCAGTACCATGTTCATGGTAATCAAACGCTCTTCCGTACGGCGCTCCAGCTTTACCGCCACCGGCTTGAATACCAGGTTGGCGAGTAAAATGCCGTAAAACGTCGTTAGTAGCGCCACCGCCATGCGCGGCCCAATGACCTGTAGGTCGCCGGCATCCATGACTTCCAGCATATTCACCAGCCCCACCAGGGTACCGATCATGCCGAACGCCGGCGCGTAGGTGGCCATGGTCCGAAAGATTTGCGCTTCAGCGTGCTCACGCGCTTTAAGCCGAGCGATGCGCCACCGTAGCATGTCAAAAATTTCGTCTTCCTTCGTATTGGCAATTACCAGTTGAATACCCGTACGCAAGAACGGATTACGGGTATGCTCCAGCTCCCGCTCTACGGCTCGCACATCGCCCTTGAACCACAGCCGCGACATATCCACCAACTCACGGATATCGTCACGCATATAGGTATTTTCGCGTCGGAATACCAGCCCTACCAAGCGTACAACGCGAAGCACTTCCCTCAGCGGATAGCTGATGAAAGTCGCCGCCAGCGTGCCGGTCACTACAATCGCGAGCCCCGGCAAATTGATAAAGCTCTCAGGGGACTCTGCAGTGAAGAACAGCACACTGACCAGCAATAGAATACTGGCGAATATGCCTATCAGCGTCGAAGGATTCATCCACGGCTCCTTGCCGGTCACAAGTGGGTAAAAAGCGTTACGCCGAGTCGTGTAAGCGGGCGCGCAAACGACTGACCGCCTGGCTATGCAGTTGCGAAACGCGTGACTCGGTCACACCCAGCACTGCACCGACCTCTTTAAGGTTGAGCTCTTCTTGGTAATACAGCGCCATTAGCAGTTTTTCCCGCTCGGGTAACGCTTCAATCGCGTCAATGAGCGTTTGCCGCTGCTGGCCATTCAATAACTGCTCGAAGGGGGAGTTGCCCGCGTCACTATTGATAGGCTCCCCGCCTTCCGCCACAAGCTCTTCGAACGGCAGCAATTGACCACTGTTAGTATCGTTAAGCAACTGCTGATATTCACTCAACGGCATGTCAAGGTGGGCAGCAATTTCGTTCTCTTCAGGCGCTCGGCCGAGCTGCTGTTCGAGTTGACGAACGGCGTTGTCGACGGACCTCGCTGATCGGCGAACGCTACGCGGTAGCCAATCGCGGGTACGCAGCTCATCCATCATCGCACCACGAATGCGCTGGCTGGCAAACGTAGCAAAGGTGGCGCCCTGGGTGGCATCAAAACGACCAAGTGCTTCCAGCAGCCCCACCATGCCCGCTTGAATAAGATCATCGAGCTCAATGCTCGCTGGTAAACGGACCTGTAGCGTCAAGGCCTGACGTCGCACCAGCGGCATGTATTGCGTCAACAGCTCATTCTGTTTGATCCTGCCTTGTGCTGTGTACATACTCTCGCCTCGCGGCTATACAGCCTTCACTGATAGTTCACAATCATCTGCAATCCCTGAACACGGACAGGCCGCTGACCTGGGCGTAAAGCGAAACGGAAAAATAATGGCGCATTGGCAGTGTGACCCGCTAATGCCGTGGTAGAACCACGCATGCCTGTTAACGCAACGCACTGCTCAGGATGGCACAACCAAGCATTCAACAACGCCCCAGGAGGATGTTGAAACTGCCACTGGATGCGCCCGAGCTGTCCGGACAAAAGGTCGACAGCTGCCGGTGGGGAGACGCGTTGACTGGCGCTAGCCCGGTCACTCATCGCCACCATCAATCCAGGCACCTGCGCACTCCAACTACCGGTGGCCGCCTGCGCGCTGCTCATCAGCAGCGTGGTTAGCACCAGCCCTCCTATCACGCTTAATGGCCAGCTTAGCATGCTTGATGCCCTCGGCGGAGTTTACTCATCGTGCAAGCACCAGCAACTCCATCTTTAAGTAGTAATCGGCTGCTTCACGTAAGTTATCGAGTAATCCCTGGCGCGGCAAGTGCGGCTCATGTAGCGCCAGTAAACGACGCGGGCCTCCCTGTTCATGCAGTATACGCAGGGTACGATACATGTCGGCAAAAGCGCCCGCATCGCTATTCACCCATAGCGCCCAGCGGCTGTACTCATCGCGAAACTTAGCAAGATCCGGCGCCTCAGCCATCACCACATGAATGTCCCAATCGTCAGGGTCGCCAGCCCAACTGCGGCCTAGGCTAGCCCACTGCCCCAGGCGTGCTTTGACCTTACTTACCTGTTGTGCCCGACTGCCCGAGAGACCGACCACCACGAGCGGAAGGCGGGGCCTCGGGGCTACCCGTATGGCAGGCGCCGTCGGCGTGGACAAGGGAGGTGCTGGTTCACTGACGTGTTCAGCCGCGGCGACGTCCGTCAGGGTGTCGGCCTGCTGCTGTTGGCGCTGTAAATCCGCCCATTTACGTAGACCTGCGGCTTGATCTTGACTGCTCACACCAGACCCTCTCGGCTAACGCTGCCCATTTGACGAATAGCATCGCGTGCCATGAAGGCGTAGACCAACGCATCAAGCATAGCGGTATCGCGGCGGCGGCGGCTTGTACCTAGTAGGTTAAGCAGATCTTTTCGCAGTGTTTGCGCCTCGTCATCCTCAACCCCATCAAGGTGCCCAGCGACCGCCGCTACACCACTGGCCATCAGCAGGCGCGCTTCTGCATTGACACCACCGCTGTCGGCCTCTTTTAACTGCTGCCATGCGCGGCGTGTTAACGCTGCCAACCCTTCGCTTTGTAGATGCGTTAATAGTAAAGAGAGCACCTCTGACCCTAACCGAGCAGGCGTTAGCCAATAACGGCGCGTCACCACTTTGGCACTCTCCGGGTCGCGCACCTCTCCATACCAGGCGAGGAGAGCAACGCCAGTGGCGTCTTCAACTTCGGCATAGGCCGTCCATAGCTGCATGGATTGGCCACGCAAACGAACGCCGACATGATGCGTCAGCATACTGTCACTAAATAGCTGACGCATCGTTTGGCGTTGATGGTGAAAGTGTACTCGATGACTAGGGGACACTTGACTGACCCAGGTCAAATGCTGAGCTTCCAGCCATGTCAGTGCATCGGCATCGGGTAGGCAGGGCAATAAATGTACCGCAATTCCCATGGTATTCGTCAGCGCAGCGAGGCGAGGTTGCCACCCTGCCGCATGGCGATGCTGTAACCAGGGGAGCGCCAGCCAAGCACCATTACTATCCAGCCCGATATCGGGCATCGCCCAATCGCAGCCGCGTTCATTGCGGCGTGCTGCCCAGGCGACTCCTAAGGCAGTATTTGGCGCGGGTAGTTGGGCGAGCAGGGCCTCCAGGCGCTCTTCCTGAACACGGTTCGGCATTGAAGCTAGATTCCATACCTCCTCCAATGCCGCAAACCCTGTCACACGTTGACGCAGTCGCATCAATAGAGAAGACAAACGACGCCCTTGTCCTAGCACATCACGTGACCAACGCGGCATCTCCATCGGTGCATCAACCGCTTGATCACGGTTACCGGCTGGTTTCGCTGCGCTCAACGCTTGATCGACCAGCGAGGCAGGCGAGGCAATGGCCATATCTTCAGGTACTTGTTGGCCATAGGAGCCAAACAGCACGCGCATATTGTGGCGCATGACAATATCCAACACCGGCGCGAGGCGTCCCGCTTCATCCTGTTTAGTAATAATGCAATCATCTAACTCGGCGCCCGCGGCACGGGCCGCCTGACGGTAGCGAAGTACGACTTCCTCTAAGGTTTCCGGCTGGCTGGCGGCATTAAGCAGCAGCACCAAACGCACCCGCGAACGCCCTCCCTGAAGGTGGGCGATTTGTTCAATCACTCGCTGATCACGCTGGCTCATGCCTACCGTATCGATAATGACCCACTGTTTACCCTGCAAGCGCCCCAATAAATCATCAATAGGCTGTTCCGCGTCCAGCGCGTACATGGGGATATCCAGCAGGCGAGCGTAAATACGCAACTGCTCGTGAGCACCAATACGAAAACTATCGGTGGAGACCAAGGCCACGGGACGTGTGCCGTGACGCATGACAAAGCGAGCGGCCAGCTTAGCGGTAGTGGTTGTTTTGCCCACGCCAGTGGGGCCTACCAACGCGACAATACCGGTCTGATCGAAAAAGCTGGCTTCGTCGCTTAATACCGAAAGGCGTGCCATTAACTGCTGGCGTAGCCACTCTAGTGGCGCATCGTTATCAGCGCTGATAACGGCTAGCGACTCAGGCAACCCTATCAGCAGCTCATCGGCCAGCTCACTACCAAATCCGACGTTCCAAAGTAGCTGGCGCAACTGTGCGGCAGTGCCCGTGGGGGTTGGCGGGGATGCCTGAGCGCTATGGCCGGGATGGCTATTTGCCAGCAGCGCTCGCATATCCTGCATTTCACGTAGTAAGCGATCACTCATCGCCTGCATGGCGTCTGGCAACGGAGAAGCTAACGGTGCTTCGGGAGTGACCGGCTCTGGCGAAGGCTCAAAATGGTCGATGGCTTCATCCGCCATGGCCAATATCTCAACGCCCCCTTCCGTACGCCGATTGGCGACAATCAGGGCATCTTCACCGAGCGCTTCACGCACTTGGCGCATCACATCACGACTATTGGCTCCCACGAAACGTCTAACGCTCATGACTTACCTATGCCTATTCTGTAAATGGTCGACGCTAGCCTATCACGCCGTGGAAGCATTAACGCCCACCCACCAGCGTGGTCACTCTTAACGTGCGGTCATCGGGAATTTCAGCTTGAGACAACACGGACATATGGCGCAAACGGCGACGTAAAAAACGCGACAATACGGCACGTAGCGAGTGCTGAACCACCAGCACGGGCGGCTCGCCTGAGCTTTCATGACGCTCTAGTGCCTGCTGTGCCTGGGTCATCAGCGTCTCTGCCAAGCCAGGCTCCATCGCGCCATTGCCATTCATGGCCTGAACCAGTACCTGCTCCAACTGAGCATCGAGCCCCATCACATTGAGGGTTTCCTGCCCGGCAAACCACTGCTGAACAATCGCCCGCCCGAGGGAGATACGCACTAGCGCGGTTAACTCGTTAGGATCTTTCTGCTGGGCGGCATATTCGGCCAGGGTGTCCAGTATGGTGCGCATATCGCGAATCGAGACATCTTCATCAAGCAGATTCTGCAAAATGCGCTGCAACACCGTCAGCGAGATGGCCTTGGGAACCACCTCTTCGACCAGTGCTTTTTGATCTTCACCCATCTTATCCAACAATTTCTGCACTTCTTGGCGCCCCAGCATCTCAGGTGAGTGGCGTTGCAGTAAGTGGTTCAAATGGGTCGCTATCACCGTACTGGCATCCACCACGGTATAGCCGTATACCTGAGCATGCTCCCGCTGGTTGGCGTCTATCCATACAGCAGGTAAACCAAAGGCGGGGTCCTGAGTGGGGGTACCCTGAAGCTCTCCAGAAACCTGTCCCGGATTAATCGCCAACCATTTACCCGGTTGCGCCTCGGCACGACCGATTTCAGCCCCCTTCATAGAGAGCACATAGGCGGTGGGAGGCAGCTCCAGATTATCTCGAATATGAACGACCGGGGGCAGAAACCCAACTTCCTGGGCAAACTTCTTGCGCACACTCTTGATCCGGCCAAGCAACTCACCTTTTTGTCGCGAGTCGACCAGTGGGATCAATCGATGCCCCACTTCCAGACCAAGGGTATCGACCAGCTGCACATCTTCCCAGCTCGCTTCGGGCGTCTCTTGCAGCGGCACAGGTTCGGCAGCGATATCATCCTTCACCAGCGCCCGCTCTTTTTGGCGCATCAGCAACCACGCTAACCCCGCCAGCAACGCGGTAAAGAACAAGAATACGAAATTGGGCATACCAGGCACCATGCCCAGCAAGCCCATTACCACGGCGGCCAGAATCAACACCTGAGGATTGACGAATAGTTGGCTGAGCATTTGCTGGCCAATATCTTCGCCTTGATCGGTGCTCACCCGCGATACCGTGACACCGGCGGCGGTCGAGATCACCAGGGCGGGAATTTGCGCCACCAAACCATCGCCAATGGCTAACAACATATAGGTCTGGGCGGCAGCGGGGAAACCCATATCGTGCTGCAGCATGCCGATCATCAACCCACCGATGATATTGACGACCATGATCACCAAACCGGCAATGGCATCACCACGGACAAACTTACTGGCACCGTCCATGGAACCAAAGAAGTCTGCTTCTTGAGCCACTTCCGCGCGGCGCTTTTTAGCGTCCTCTTCGCCGATCAGGCCGGCGTTTAAGTCAGCATCGATGGCCATCTGCTTACCCGGCATCGCGTCCAACGTAAAACGGGCACCTACCTCAGCGATACGCCCGGCACCTTTGGTGATAACCATAAAGTTGATGATGACCAAAATCAGGAAGACCACCAGGCCAACAGCAAAGTTACCACCGACCAAGAACGCCCCGAAGGCCTCGATGACTTTACCGGCCGACGCGCCGCCCTGATGGCCTTCCATTAACACCACTCGGGTGGACGCGACGTTAAGCGACAGGCGTAATAGCGTTGTAAACAACAGCACCGCAGGAAAAGCCGCAAAGTCCAACGGCTTTTTCGTAAACATGCTGACCATCAGTACCATAATGGCCAGCGCGATATTAAAGGTGAAAAGTAAATCCAGCGCGAACGGGGGTAAGGGCACAATCATCATGCCCAAAATCATTAAGATGAGCAGCGGCCCGACCAGCAGCTTCATGCGCACATCGCTCATCCAGTCGCGCTGGCCTATCAACTGACTTAAGCCTTTCATGGTTGGGTCTCGTTACCACCGGCGCCACGTCCGGGGCTTTCCATCTCCGGCGGAACCGGCAGGTTATCGGGAGTTGGCGGCACCTCGCCTCCTTGTTGTGCTACTTGCTTGAGACGATAAGCCCAAGCCATTACTTCCGCCACCGCGGTATAGAGGTCGGCAGGCACCTCCGCTTCCAGATCCACATGATGATACAGGGCACGCGCCAATGGCGCCGCCTCCAAACGTGGAACGCCTGCTTCTTCGCCAATTTCACGAATTTTTGCCGCGACTGCATCTGCGCCCTTTGCCACTAGCCGCGGCGCTCCCATGCTGCCCTCTTGGTACATCAGGGCAATGGCATAGTGGGTGGGGTTGGTAATAATAACGTCTGCCTGGGGCACTTTGCTCATCATCCGTCCACGCGCCATCGCCTGCTGCTGTTGACGAATACGCCCTTTCAACTGCGGGTCGCCTTCTGATTCTTTGTGCTCACGCTTGATCTCTTCCTGACTCATGCGCAGCTTTTTGGCATTGTCCCAAAGCTGGAAAGGGACATCGATCAAAATGACCACGATCAATGCCATCACCATGATTCCCGCCGCTAGGGCCGCCATACGAAGCGCATTGGCAAGCGCTTGTTGGATAGGCTGATCCATCAGCGCCATGAATTTGCCTATGTTGAAGTACAAGAACGTGGCCGCCACCCCGCCTACCAGCACCGACTTGGCAATGGCTTTGGCCAACTCCACCAGCGCCTGAGGGGAGAAAATACGTTTGACGCCTTTAATAGGATCCAACTTGGATAGCTTGGGCTGCATCGATTTTGCCGATATCAGCCAGCCGCCCATCAACCCAGGTGCGACTAACGCAATCACCGTTAGCAGCAAAAACAAAGGCGTCATGGTCATTAGCGTGCGCTGCCCAAGATCCAGTGCATTGACCAGCATGGGGGTGCTTTCCATTGCCTGACGGCGTTCAAACAAAAACGCTTGCTCCATCACCATACCTAGCTGGTCATAAAGCATATTCCCCATGCTCCAGAGGCCGACCACGCCGCCCAGTAGGAGTAGAAAGGTGTTCAACTCGCGGGAACGCGGGACTTGGCCCTCTTCACGGGCTTTTTCTTTTCGCCTGGGCGTGGCCTCTTCGGTCTTTTCCTGGTCGCTATCGTTATCTGCCATGGGGTATCCGGCCAGGTGAGGCGAAGCTTATGACGTATTCAGCCGTCCACAGGGACGGCTGAATGGCGTACTTGCTTGCCCATAGGGCTTTTAAGAGTGTGCGCTAAAAGCCTAATTCGTCCAGTAGGTCGTCTACTTGGTCTTGTCCAGAGACGGTATCAGGCACATTGTCCCTTACTTGTGGACCATTCAAAAGCTCTTCGTTACGCCGTGCATTGTCGCTTTTCCACTGATCCTCGGCCTTGCGCTGCAGCGTTTCTCGTGCTTGAACACCCGGTACGTTATCAATGAGCACCTGCACCAGCTGATGCTCGATTTCACGAATAACGTCCATCATTTTCTTAATCACTTGGCCGGTCAGGTCCTGAAAGTCCTGGGCCATCATGATTTCCATCAACTCTTTATTGGTCGAGGCCGCCATAACTGGCACGTCGCCCAGATAGCCGCGCGTCTCTTTGACCAACGCTTTAGCTTCATCCAGCTCTTTCGGTGCTTCAAACCACTCGGCCCAACGCTTATCCAGTGCTTCAGCTCTGTCAGATAACTGGTCCTGCAGCGGCTGCGCACGGTCAACGGCATTGAGCGCTCTGTCGGCTGCCTGTTCGGTCATGGTAGCGACATAATGCAAGCGGTCACGTGCATCCGGAATTGCCTCAGCCGCTTTCTCGATTTCTTTGTCCAGCCCCAACTCGCGCATGTTGTCGCGCAGCATGCGTGTCAACTTGCCAATACGGTGTATGACGTCTTCAGCAGACTCTTCGGACAGTTTGGCAGAACCGGACTGCTCATTCTGGCTCATGGTGTTGTCTCCTCGTTAACCAGGCACATAGGCCCAGTCGCTCACATGCCCAGTTTGTCGAAGATCTTATTGAGCTTCTCTTCCAGGGTAGCAGCGGTGAACGGCTTGACGACATAGCCGTTTGCGCCCGCTTGCGCGGCCGCAATAATATTTTCTTTTTTGGCTTCAGCGGTCACCATCAGCACAGGAAGGTCTTTCAAGGCGTCATCCTGACGGATCTCTTTTAACATCTCCAAGCCATCCAGGTTCGGCATATTCCAGTCAGAAACGACAAACTCGAATTTACCCGCGCGCAACTTATTGAGCGCGTCCTGGCCATCTTCCGCTTCATCGACGTTAGTAAAGCCCAGTTCCTTAAGCAGACTACGGACAATCCGGCGCATAGTGGGAAAGTCGTCGACTACCAGGAAACTCATATTTTTATCTGCCATTGGTCATCCTCTAATCATTCAGTATATGGCACGGGGGTGACTGAAAAGTACAGTCAGGGGGTTAAAACTCTTCCCACTCTTCGTGGTTATTGCTCATTGCGACAGGACGACGGTCATGCTGCTGGCCGGCCGTGGGGGTAGGTTTAGCCTTCAGCGTAGTCACAGCAGACGGCAGCGTCTGGTGAGAGGCCGCTTGAGCACCGGCGAGCTTAAACACAGCCACTGCCTGCTCTAAGCGATTAGCCTGCTCTTCTAACGAAGCAGCCGCCGCTGAGGCTTGCTGGACCAGGGCAGCATTTTGCTGGGTCACTTGATCCATTTGTCCCACCGCCTGACTGACTTGCTCAATGCCGTCACTTTGCTCTTGGGAGGCAGCAGAAATTTCATCCATGATATCGGTCACTCGGCGTACCGCCGTGACCACATCCGACATGGTCGTACCCGCTTGCTCGACAAGCGTAGAGCCTTGTTGGATTTGGCTCACCGATGCCTCAATAAGGGTTTTGATCTCTTTGGCGGCATCCGCACTGCGGCTAGCCAAATTACGTACTTCACCCGCGACTACCGCAAACCCTCGCCCTTGCTCACCAGCTCGCGCCGCTTCAACCGACGCATTTAGCGCCAAGATATTGGTTTGAAAGGCAATCGAGTCAATCACACCGGTGATGTCGGCGACTTTCTTCGAGCTAGTGGAGATTCCATGCATGGTCTGCACCACTTGCTCGACCACTTGCCCACCGCGTTCCGCCGTGGAAGAGGCATCCGCTGCCAAGGTGCTGGCCTGACGAGCATTGTCGGCATTCTGCTTTACCGTGGCGGTCATTTCTTCCATGCTCGCCGCGGTTTGTTGAATAGACGCGGCCTGCTGCTCAGTGCGCGAAGAGAGATCTGCGTTACCGCTGGCAATTTCACGGGTGCCGTGATGAATCTCGTTACTGCCTTCCCGCACCCGCGTGACGATATTGGTGAGGCTCTGCTGCATCGCGCCCATAGCACCAAATAGTCGGCCAATTTCATTATTGCTCGCGGCCGGCAGCGGGTCCGTCAGGTCGGCTTCTGCTATTGCATCCAGTCGTTGGCTGGCACTTCTTAACGGGACAATCACTGTACGGCGCAGGCCCAGATAGATCACGGCGGTGACCAACAGGGCAAATATCACTATCGCGGCATTAATGAGGTTAAATAGTTCACCCTGAGCTTCCGCCTCATCCTGAATGGTATCAACGCGCTGGAAACCGTAAGTAACGAACGCCGTCATGCTGTTAGCCAAGTTGCTCAATGGCCCCACCAGCTCGACACGCAGGTCGTTGTAGGCGTCTAAATTCTTATTTTGAAATGTGACATACTGCTGCTGAACCAGCCCCATTACCGCTCGGTAATCCTCAATCAAAGCATTTGCTAACGCTTCTCCTTGGGGAGTCCGCGGTGTCGCGGCAAAAAGTTCAAATCGCTCTTCAGCACGCTCGATGCGATTACCGGCAATAGCAACCTGCTCATCCGCTTGCTGGTACTGAAAAGCCAACAAGTAGTTTGAGGCGCTTTCCATCGCCAGCATGGCTTGATTTAACAATGAATCGGCACGGTTGATTTCATTTAGCTGCTTATCACTAATGAGACTCAACGTTGCTATGTTATTTTGCGAACTACGGTCAGCAACATACGCCATGCCTGAGACGATTAGAATCAGAGTGACAAAGCAGACAAGGGCGGCAATTACCGCAGTATGAATACTCAAATTACGTAGTAAACGATTCATTGTTTGTTCCCTTGCGTAAAAAGATTATGTAATTTTTTTATGCTTAACACGTGAACCAGGTGCTTAAGCTAGTTTTTATGATCTGCACTACACACGTTGAGCGCGGCCAGAAGCGGCAATCAACGCCATCATACGGTTAGGAACATCGTCTAAAGCCACTACCTCCACAGCGCCCCCCATCGCAATGGCTTCACGGGGCATACCGAAGACCACACACGTTTGCTCATTCTGGGCAATGGTCTGTGCTCCCGCTTGACGCATTTCCAGCAGCCCTGCCGCACCGTCTTTACCCATGCCGGTCAGGATGACACCCACCGCATTTTTGCCTGCGTGTTGAGCGGCCGAGTGAAACAGCACATCTACCGAAGGGCGATGACGGTTAACCGGCGGACCGTCATCCAACCGTGCGACGTAGTTTGCGCCGCTGCGGGCTAATTTAAGGTGCTGGTCGCCTGGGGCAATGTACGCATGTCCAGGCAGAATTCGCTCCCCGTCGGTTGCTTCTTTCACAGTAATTCTGCATAGCCGGTCTAGCCGCTCGGCAAACGACCGGGTAAATCCACCCGGCATATGCTGGGTTATCAATATTGCTGGCGCGTTGGCGGGCAACGGCTCAAGTACCGCACGAATTGCTTCAGTACCGCCGGTCGATGCGCCAATAATAATGAGCTTTTCACTGGACATTAAGGGCGCTTTCAACGCCTCGGGTGGCGGCGTATTTTTATGCCGTGCCTGCCGGGGCCGAGAGCGTGCGGCAGCGCGCAGCTTTTCGGCAATCTCATTGGCGTACTCCATCATGCCATTGCGAATACCCAGACTTGGCTTGGCGACAAAATCAAGCGCGCCAAGCTCGAGCGCGCGCAGGGTAATTTCCGAGCCGCTTTGCGTTAGCGATGACACCATCAGTACCGGCATGGGACGAAGCCGCATTAAGCGTTCGAGGAAATCCAGCCCGTCCATCCGCGGCATTTCTACATCCAGGGTCAAGACATCCGGATTGTGTTGCTTGATTAAATCTCTGGCGGCGATCGGGTCCGGGGCTACCGCCACGACTTCCATATCGGGCTGTGAATTAATAATTTCCGTTAACAAATCGCGGATTAGGGCCGAATCATCAACACACAGTACTTTGATCTTGGCTGCGCTCAAAGCACGCCTCCTCTTGCTGTAGACGCCTGATGTGTGATTACAACCGCCGGAGCCACCACGCCTGTAGCAATCATAAAGACACGACTATTGTTCATTTTTTAGCCAGGGTATAAACGGTCTGACCACGCAGTTTGAAAGCGTCACTGATATAAGAGAAGTTCTCTGAGTGCCCAGCAAAGAGCAGTCCATCGGGCTTCATCAATGGCGCAAATCGTTTAAGAATTTTTGCCTGTGTATCTTTATCAAAATAAATCATGATGTTTCGACAGAACACCGCATCAAAAAGGCCTTTAATTGGCCATTGCGGCGCCAACAAATTAAGCGGTTGGAATTCCACCAGCGCCGAAACTTCAGGACGAACCCTTGCAAAGCCTGCGTGGTTGCCCGTCCCTTTCTGAAAAAATCGCTTTACCCGCGCCTCATCGAGCTTGCGTACCTGCTCTAAGGGGTAAACGCCTGCTCGCGCCCTGGCTAATGCGTCGGTATCGATATCAGTCGCGATGACCTTGGCCTGTGCCGCTTTGGGGCCCAGTGTTTCCAGTAGCGTCATTGCCAACGAATAGGGTTCCTCGCCTGTTGAGGCAGCCGAACACCAGATCATGACCGGATCCTGTTTGTTCTTTATGTGCTCTGCCAGTAACGGGAAGTGATGCGCCTCACGAAAGAAAGCGGTGAGGTTCGTGGTCAACGCATTGGTAAACGCCTCCCACTCTTTCGCCTCTGGCTGACGTTCGAGGCGAACCAGATAATCGGTAAAGCGTGTCATTCCATGGTGACGTAGCCGCTTTGCTAAACGGCTGTAAACCATCTCTCGCTTATGTTCAGCCAACACAATCCCCGCGCGTTGGTAAATCAACTCGCGAATGCGGGAAAAATCCGCATCGGTCAGGATCAGGTCACGTTCTATCTGATTACTCGACGTCCACTGCCCCGCCTCTGCCACCCCTTCTCGTCGTTCGGTCAAAATTCCTCCCACTCCTCTATTGAGGCTGCTGGCCGTTTAACGGGCGAGTTCAGCGATGGTTTGTTCGTCGGCTGAACAGAAAGTGCACTGGCTGCAGGTGCAGTATGTTTCGCTGCTGTGACCGCTAGCGGGGGGTGCGCCCCTTGCTTATTTAACCGAAATGCTTCTACCGAGAGTGCTAATAAACGTGCCTGCGTCTCTAAGGAGACCGCCGCTCGTGCTGTTTCCTGGACCCGTGCGGCATTGCTCTGAGTACCTTGATCCATTTCGGCGACTGCCTGATTGACCTGGGCAATCCCATGGCTTTGTTCTTCAGAGGCAGCTGAAATCTCGTGCATAATATTTGTCACGCTACGAGCTGCTTCCGCCACTTCGGCGATAGCGGTTTCGGCTTTAGTCACCAATCCCGCGCCCGCGCTCACCTCTCGGTTAGAACCATCAATCAGACCACGAATTTCTTGGGCAGCGCCTGCGCTTCGGCCAGCAAGATTACGTACCTCTTCAGCCACCACCGCAAAGCCACGTCCGTGTTCGCCCGCACGAGCTGCTTCCACAGAGGCATTAAGCGCTAATATGTTCGTCTGGAATGCAATGGAATCGATCACATTGATAATATCGGCCATCTGCTGAGAACTTTGAGTAATCCGCTGCATATTGTCGACCAGCTGCGCCATCAACTCGCCCGTATTGGTAACCTGAGTAGCATTGTTATCGGCTAGGCGTCGGGCTTCTTGAGCGTTTTCGCTGTTTTGTCTTACGGTCGCGGTCATTTCTTCCATGCTGGCGGCCGTTTGTTGCAAAGACGACGCCTGCTGCTCTGTTCGCGACGATAATTCCTCATTGCCGCTCGCAATGTCTTGGGCCGCCGGGGTGACCACATCAATACCGCCTTTTACATCGGCAATGATGCTGCTCAGGCTTTTACGCATCGTGTTAAGCGAGTCCATCAACTGGCCGACTTCGTCGCGCCGCGCAGGGGGAACCTGAGCGGCCAAGTTACCGCCGGCAATTTGCAGCGTAAAACGTGAAGCACTGTTTAAGGGGCGGACAATTGCGCGTAAGGTAAAAAGGCCAATCATCACCAGTAGTAGTAAGCCAATCCCCAGCACCGCGGCCTGAACGGCAAACATCGCGGTTTGCTCTTGCTCTGCATCATTGGCCATCACGTTAGCCATTTGTTGCTTCTGGGCGATCAGTTGGTTAACCATGCCTGCAAGGGTTCGCCCCTCTTCGGTCATGACGCTGATCACCGCCTCCAGGCCGGTAAACGCCTGGTAAGCTTCTTCCGCTTGCAAAACAGCGGCAGCTTGCCCCATGCCGTTTTGCAGAAATGTCTGTAGCCGCTGATCAAACTCGGTGGCTAGCTCGGTATCATTGACGGGACGAGCGTAGTACGCCTGCCATAGCGCAGCGACCGCGGCGGCACTCTCGTCGATGCTCGCTCCCATTTCAAAGCGTTGTTCCATCAACTCCATGCGTTCCGGCTCAATCATCGCTTGGCGGGTTTGGGCAATATTCTGATCAATTTGCTGTAAGCGAATAACGTCGCGCAAACCATCATTATAGAGTTGTCCAAGACGTTCCCCGGAGGTGTTTAAGCCATACAACCCTACGCCACCGCTAATTAAGAGCAGTACACCTGCGACCACAATCATGCCCACCAACTTGGCACGAATAGTATCAAAGCGTATGCCACCCAATCGCCTGAACACCCCTTTTTGGCGTAACCGGCCTTTATCCAAATAGAGGTGCTTATTACGTCCTTCACGTAGACCTGCGTAGGCCCGCTCAGCCTGTTCAATGGCTTGCCGGGACGCTTGAATGCGCACCGAGGTGTAACCCACCACCTGTTCATCTTCGATAATGGGCGTAACGTTGGCATCCACCCAATAATGGTCGCCATTTTTACAGCGGTTTTTAACCAGCCCCCGCCACGTCTCCCCCGCTTTAACCGTTTGCCATAGGTTTTCAAAGGCAGCCGGTGGCATATCAGGATGACGGATCAGATTATGCGGTGCCCCCATCAGCTCTGCGTGTTCAAAACCGCTAATATCGATAAACGAGGGGTTTGCATAGGTAATCCGCCCTTGTGTATCAGTACGAGAGACGAGGAAGTCATCTGGTTTTAATTCAACTTCACGCTGAGAGACAGGCTGGTTATTTCGCATGACACACCTTTGTTAGTATTTTTTTATTTTGTAAAAACGAGTCTGACTAACCAGACAGCTTAAAACGATGCCCACTCTTCAGTTTGATCCACCGGTTGTTTTTCAACGCGAGAAGGCTTGGAAACGGCTGAAGGTAAGGCAACAGAGGAAGGGGAAGAAGGTCTACGTTGAGGTGATGCCTCTACAATACGGAAGCGCTCCACTGCTTCGCGCAAGCGAGCCGCCTCGCTTTCAAGTTCATTGGCACTGCGTGCGGCCTGCTGTACCAACTGGGCATTTTGCTGCACGACCTGATCCATTTGCGCCACGGCCTGGTTGACTTGGCTAATGCCACTGCTTTGTTCTGCAGACGCCGCCGCGATGTCATCCATAATATCGCTGACGCGCTGCACGGCGGCCACTAAATCCTGCATGGTTTGACCGGCTTGATTAACCCGCTGAGTGCCGGTGTCGACTTTATTGAGCGAGGCATCAATCAATGTGCGAATCTCTTTTGCCGCGGAGGCACTGCGACTGGCCAGGCTACGTACTTCCTGAGCCACCACGGCGAACCCTTTGCCATGCTCGCCAGCACGAGCAGCTTCCACCGAGGCATTCAACGCTAAGATATTGGTCTGGAAAGCAATATTATCGATAACGGTGACAATATCGGCCACCTGATGGGAGCTTGCACTAATATCCTGCATGGTATTAACGATCTCGCCGACTTCTTCACCACTGCGACGTGCTGTCTGAGTAGCGCTACCCGCTAGTTGGCTGGCCTGACGAGCGTTTTCAGCATTGTGACTCACCGTGGAGGCCAATTGCTCCATGCTGGAGGCCGTCTCTTCCAATGAAGAGGACTGCTGTTCCGTCCGCGAAGAGAGATCATTATTGCCACTGGCAATATGTTGGGAGCGTTCATAAATCGACGTGCCGCTGGTCCGCACAGTACCCACCGTATGGGAAAGCGCATGTTGCATATGTCCCATGGCACTATAGAGACGGCCTATTTCATTATTACCAGGAGAGGTGATCGTTTGGCTCAAATCACCTTGCGCCATGCGCTCAAAATGGCCTACCAAGCGATCTAGCGGACGCAGTACATTGGCCGTTACCCCCCAGATAACCACGATCACCGTGGCGACGGTCATGGCCACAATACCGAGTAAAGCCCAGCGAATAGTCGCGGCAAAATCATCAAACGCGGCTTGCTGGGCCTGAATATCATTAAAGGCCTGCACAATGGACGCTCCATGGTGCAACGCATACAGACCAATACCGCAGGCAATTAACACCAACACTGACAACGTCGCCAGCACTAATCCCCAACTGAGGCGTACCGTCATATTATTCATTAATTGCCGCATTTGCTGTGTCACAGCCGTATTCTCCGCGCACGTCTAATACTCGCAGGCACTGTCCGTAGCGCGAGAATGTATCGTAAGGTAGAACGAACACGGCACCTCCGTGTGCCGTTGTTAAGCCAGCTTAACGATTGCTGGTACTGTCAACTAACGCCATTTCTTCGCTGGTCAGTAGCTTGTCGATATCGACCAGCACCAGCATACGATCATCCAGGCTGCCTAGACCGCTAAGGAAGTCAGACGAGAGCGTGACACCAAATTCAGGCGCGGGCTTAATCTGATCGGGCGTTAATGTCATCACATCAGAAACGCCGTCAACAACAATGCCAACTACCCGGTCTGCGACATTGACGACGATAACGACGGTTTGACCACCGTACTCAACGTTTTCGAGATGAAACTTAATACGTAGATCAACGATCGGTACGATCACACCGCGCAGGTTGGTGACCCCCTTGATAAAGTCAGGTGCGTTAGCAATCCGCGTTACATTTTCGTAGCCCCGGATTTCCTGAACTTTTAAAATATCAATGGCGTACTCTTCATCACCTAATGAGAACACTAAGAATTCGCGACTTTCAGCTTCTGCGGCTAATACCGCCCCACTGTTGGCTTGACTCATGACGGCTCAGCCTCCTTGAAGAATGTTAGGTTTTGATTGTTCACTACTTTTTTGCCTGCTTCTTTTTTATACCGGCTCAATCGGTGCAAACCGCTTATGTCGAGAATTAACGCAACGCTACCATCACCAAGGATCGTCGCCGCCGAGATTCCCGGCACTTTGCGATAATTGTCTTCCAGGTTCTTGACCACCACCTGTTGCTGACCAATCAATTCATCTACCAGCATGGCGTAGCGGCGTCCTTCCCCTTGCACAATCACCGCAATACTTTTGGTCGGGTCGGTGATCGCGTTGGCCACGTCCAGCACTTCGTGGATCGCGATAACCGGTAGGTATTCGTCGCGAACCTTGATGACCACGTCGTCACCCGCCATGGCGTACATATCGTCTTTCGAGGGTTGTAGCGACTCAAGCACGGTTGATAGCGGGAGAATAAAGGTCTCACCGCCGACCTTAATGGACATACCGTCCAAAATGGCCAAGGTAAGCGGTAATACGATACGGGTATTGGTGCCTTCGCCGAGCTTCGACTGAATTTCAACACGCCCGCCCATGCTCTGAATGTTTCGCTTCACCACATCCATGCCCACGCCACGACCGGATACGTCCGTAACTTCTTTGGCGGTTGAGAAACCGGGAGCAAAAATGAGCTGAAACACGTCTTCATCAGACATGGTGTCAGAGACGTTCATGCCGTTTTCACGCGCTTTGGCGAGCAGGCGATCGCGATCCATCCCCGCGCCATCATCGCGCACTTCGATCAGAATATTGCCGCCTTGATGACGCGCCGATAGCGTTAATTTCCCGATACGTGGCTTGCCAATGGCTTCGCGCACATCGGGCATCTCTACACCGTGATCAAGGCTGTTACGCACCAGGTGGGTTAATGGATCGGTGATCCGCTCAACCAGGCTTTTATCTAATTCGGTCGACTTGCCTTCGGTAATGAGCTCAATTTCTTTGCCCAATTTACCGGCGGTATCGCGCACGACGCGGGGGAAGCGGCTAAATACAAATTCCATGGGTATCATACGAATCGACATGACCGCTTCTTGAAGGTCACGTGCATTTCGCTGCAACAGACTCATGCCATTTTGCAATGAACTATTGCCAACTGACTGATCCTCTAAATCACTTACCGTTTGATCAAGCATCGATTGAGTGATGATTAGCTCACCCACCAAATTAATAATCTGATCGACTTTGTCTACCGACACCCGAATGGAGGATGATTCAGCGGCCGCTTTCTTGGGCTTTTCTTTACTGTCGACCTTTGCTGCTTTAGCTTCTGGTGCGGGCTTTTTCGCCGCCGTCGCCGGGGCGGGCGCTGGCGCAGAGGGGACAGCCTCAGCGGTGGCGGGAGCAGCGCCAGCAGTAACAGTGATCGAGATTTGCTCAGGCTCGATAATAAAGCACATCACAGCTTCAATATCGTCAGCGCTAACGCTGCTACTTAGAACTACCTCATAGCGCTTGCTATCGCCGGACTGGGATTGAACCTCGCCAAGCTGTTCTAACTCTTCCACCAGCAAGATGCGGTCTTTTTCATCCACGTTAAGCAGTGCCACTAACAGATGACCACCGGCTACTGATTCAGCTGCCGTATCTTCGGAACGTTCGCTGTCTGCCGCACTTGGCGCTGGCGGGGCTTTGGCCTGAGTAGCGGGCGTAGCCGGCCCGTCTAGTTGTTGACCAATTTCCTCTAGCGCAATCTGTTGCAGCGTCTGGCAAATACGCTCAAAAGCTTCCTGGTTTGGCTCCTCTTCGCTGCGGTAGGCATCGAGTTGCTCGTGCATGATGTCTTTAGCCTCTAAAAAGGTGTCTACGAGATCGGCTCGCAGCGTCAGTTCGCCCTTACGTGCATAATCAAGAAGGTTTTCTAATATATGCGTGGTTTGCTGCAGTACGGTAAACCCAAAGGTACCCGCTCCCCCTTTGATGGAGTGGGCGGCACGGAAAATAGCGTTGAGCTGCTCGCTATCGGGATCATCAACATCGAGTTCCAATAGATGCTGTTCCATATCCGACAGCAGCTCTTCCGCCTCTTCAAAAAAGGTGTCAAAAAAATCCGCTATATCCATACACCGCTCCACCTTAACGTCGTATTTTATGACTAGCTCAGATCACTCGGGGTCTTGCGACTGAGGCTCGTCTTGTTGTGTTGATTCTATTAGCGCTTCGGCTGTCGCTTCCGGCAATACACGGTCCGACTCCATAATTGTGGGAGAACGAATCGCTTCCGCAATCTCAGGCAAAAGCACCACCAGCTCTATACGTCGATTAATCGGGTCGGATGAGTCAGTCTCTGGCAACAGTACCCGGTCTGCAAAGCCAGAGACGCGTAACAGTTGATCTGGGTCAAACCCGCCGGCAATAAGTTCACGACGCGAGGCATTCGCACGATCAGCCGACAGCTCCCAGTTGCTATAACCGCGGTAACCACCCGCATAGGGAACGCTATCGGTATGACCGCTAATACTTAGTTCATTGGGAAGCTCGTTAAGCAGCGGAGCAATAGTGCGTAACAAACTACGCATATAAGGCGCTACCTGATCACTACCCAGTTCAAACATGGGCCGTTGGTCCGTATCTAACAGCTGAATACGAAGCCCTTCACGGGTTAAGTCAAACCGCATTTGGTTGCGCATCTGACGTAACTCAGGATCGCGCTCAATCGCACGCTCGATACGTTGCTGAACATTTCTTAACCTACGTTGATCTTCAGAGCTTGGCCGAGTGCGCTGCAAGGTATCGATGCGCGCTCGCTCCCCATCACTATGCGTGGGGTCAGGCCCACCGCCTGGGATGACACTAGTACTGCCCGAGCGATCCCCTCCCGTCATAGCAGTTACGAGAGGGGTGCTGAAGTACTCGGCCACGCCTCTGCGCGTCTCTTCACTGGACACACTTAACAGCCATAGCACTAGGAAAAAGGCCATTAAAGCGGTCATAAAATCCGCTAAGGCAATTTTCCAAGCCCCACCATGGTGGGCGTGAACGACCTTTTTGCGCCGAATAACAATCGGACGCTTGTCACCGCCCTTACTCATGCGCTACCGGCCTTTTTTGCATCCCTCACGTACTCTTCAAGCTCTGTAAAGGTGGGACGCTCAGCAGCAAACAGTGCTTTGCGGCCGAACTCAACAGCCAACTGTGGTGCGTAACCATGCAAGCTGGCGAGTAGCGTTATGCGGATACATTGCAGCATCTTTTCAGCTTCTTTAGCCTGCCTGTCGATATAGCTGGCGAGCGGGCTAATAAACCCATAGCCCAGCAAGATACCCAAAAACGTCCCCACCAACGCTTGCCCGATCATAATGCCCATCTGGGCGGGTGTGGCATCGGCATAGGTGAGTGTTTTAACTACGCCCATGACCGCCGCGACAATACCAAAGGCAGGCATGGCATCGCCCACTTTAGAGATGGCATCAATAGGAATATGGGCCTCTTGCTCAAAGACCTCGATCTCGTGCAGCATCAGCTCGTCGATTTCCATCGGCTCCATACCGCCACTGACCATCAAGCGCAGGTAATCCGTCAAAAAATTCATAATATGAGGATCAGCCAATACCGTAGGATGCTCCTGGAAAAGAGGGCTTTCTTGAGGATTATCAATATCTCGCTCGATACCTAACATGCCTTCACGACGAATTTTGGTCAGTAGCTTGAACTGCAGCGCCATTAGTTCCATATAGAGCGCTTTATTATATTTTTTGGCCCGCTTGAGCCTGGGTAAGATTTTAAACGTCGCCTTGATCGCCTTACCGTTATTGGCAGCAATGAACGCGCCAACACCTGCGCCCCCAATGATGAGCAGCTCCAGCGGTTGATAGAGAGGGCCTAATTTGCCGCCTGCCAACACATAGCCACCAAACACAGACAGCAGTACGATTACATAGCCTAGAGGTATCAGCACAAGCAGGATCCTTGCGATATTCAGTATTAATTAAGGGAACCAACGCTTAATCATCTGATCTGACGAATAAGAAACGGTCCATGCCAAGAACAACCTAGCGTAATACTACTAGGTTAAAGCGCTCGCTTAACGAAAAAGTACCAGCGGATTTGGCGGCTATCTAAGCCAATTCCCTCATCATTTAATGCCAAACACTTACTACTGTGCTTTATACCCTAGTTTCAATCCCACGTAGCGTTGCTGATGAGATTGTTACATTTTTTCACTATTATCCTGCTGCACCTTACGTGTTTTGCCCGCACGCGAAGGTGGCTGACATATACCGCAAACATAGTGGTTCGTTGGGCTGTGAGCATGGGCAACGAACTGACCGTTACAGCGGTTACACTTATTCAACTGAAGCAAATCGCTTTCAAAAAACCGCACTAGCGTCCAGGCACGTGTCAGCCCCAGTACAGGTTCTACATTTTCCAGCAGCATTTGCTCGTCATAGAGACGGTAGGCTTTGACAAAGGCATCAATTCGCTCACAGCCGCCTATCTTCTTCAAACTGATATAAATGTTATAAAAAAGTGACGAATGAACATTAGGTAGCCAGGTAATAAACCAATCGGTAGAGAAGGGCAGCATACCTTTAGGCGGCGACATGCCGCGCACTTCTTTATACAGTTTGATTAACCGCGTGCGGCTTAACTCCGTCTCCGTTTCCAGCACCTGTAAACGTGCGCCTAGCTCAATCAATTCGATGGCCAGCTGCACTTGGTGCATCTCATCAACCAAGCTTTTCTGGTTCACATTTTGCCTCCTGGCGGCATCGACTCAAACGTTTCACTAGCCAATAACAGCGATGCATGTAGTCCAGCTAACCCTTGGTCACGAGGATTATCGGTTAGTTGCCGAAGGTGCTCAGCGCTGGTTTGGCTAAACCGGCACAGCAGCTGGTTGGTCCGTGCCAGTTTCGTCAATTGACGAGCATTCAGTGACACAAGCAGCTCGGCAACATCGTTACCTATTTTTAAGCGAAACATGGCGGCCTCTCGATCTTCATGGAGCAAGCGTTGGGCCAACAGTAAATAAGCTAAGTTTATTTCTTGAATTTCATCGATAAAATTGGATTGACTCATAATGTCCCATTAAATGACCTTGGCGCTTTATTGTGTCCTTTATACTGGCGCCATAATGACTTTTTATTACCAGTCCTCATGGTTGCATATAAAGTCTGCAATTGGCTACTCAGGCATTTCACGATGACTTAGCCCTTCATCTGACAGTTCAAACACCCACACCAGGAGTTCTGCAACAATTTGGTAAAGGCCCGGCGGAATCTCCGCGTCTAAGTCGAGCTGCATTAAAAGTGCTACCAGCTCGGGAGCATCGTGCACATATATGCCTTGGCGTTGAGCTTCTGCCATAATGCGCTCAGCTAGATCACCATACCCCTTAGCTACTACCCGGGGTGCACGGTCATTGTCTTGATAAGCCAGCGCCACGGCTTGACGACGGCGCTCGTCAGGCGATGCCAACGTCACTTTCCATGTCAATATAGCGTGAGCGAAGCTGCACTTTTTGCAAATCCAAGGCGCTTAAGCGTTTTTCTAACGCAGGCAGCCCCGCGTCAATCCTTTGCTGTGTCTGCAGGCTGTCGGTAGTGAAATCGATACTTAGCGTTTGCCGGTAGAGCCACAGCGATGCATTGAATGCGCCTAGATTTGGCACCTCCAACCGCATATCTGACCGCCACCCACCCTCAGGCTCGCCCTGTTGCTTGCCTTCTTGCTCTTTCTCGCGAGCAGGCAAATTGACCACTAACGCCATAAAAATACCTGCCCAAACGTCGCCCTCCCAGCGAATCGTTGGCGACACCAGCATCTCGAGCTGCTGACGCACTAAACTTTGCAGGCTTTCGTGTACGACCTCCCGAGCCGGGCGATGGTGCATCAGTTCAGCCATTTCCCTCAGCTCTGCTTTTGCTTGATTAACCTCACGTCCTTCCGCAACTGCAGCGGTGGAGGCAGGGGAAGTAGTCGCAGGAGTAATGCTCGGAGAGGCGGGCGCTCCGTTAGCGCTGGCAGGCGAGGCGACACCCGACGCGACGCCCGGTCGCCCCTGCCCTTTTTCATTAGTAACGGGCACTAACGGGAGGTTAGGCAGGATAACCATTCCCGCTTGACCACCACCTTGAGCGGCTGACGGAGCCAGAGGCGTTAGACCCGCCAGGGTCTGCGCCCCTGTCATACCGGTAGGCAACAGTGGGGCTAGTGGCCGTGGTCCAGCCTGCATTTGAGGCTCTTTAAATAGCTGCTGGCGAGCCCCCTCACCCTGAAACCAACGTTTCAAATGCGACTCATAAAACAGCCCACTGTCGCGAATGCTCGCCTCCAAACGAGTGGCAACAACATTGGCGCTAGGCATTTCTTGACTGGTAAGCAGGGGGGCTTCAGGTCGCATTACGGAAGGGGGCGCAGGAAAACGCATCAGCACATCGGCAATCGTTCGTGCAGCCGGACTAAAGTGTGTTTGTGTTGACCCTGGTGCTTGAGGTTGGCTTTCACCCCGTGGCTGAGCTCGCCCTCCATCAAGCGGAAGAGGCAAACGCTTTAGATCACTTAGGGGTGAGGATGCACGGCCATCCAAACTAGCATCACGCATCAGGGCTCGGGGCCCTTCGCCAGGTGAAACAGGCTTCACCGGCGCATCCAACGCCCGCTGTAACGACACCTCGCCTTGACGCCCCAGCACTTGATGCATGAGCGTATCAATAAGAGGCGTAATACCGCTCACGACGACCTCGTGGCATCGGCATCATCTTTAACATAAATTGCTGAAGCGCCCTGCTGGGGTGTATACGCGCGGTTCAAGTCTCGCTGACGTTGTGATACCCCAATAAGCTTACCCAGCTCATCTCGACGCGCGACCAAGCGACGGCGAATATCTACATCATGCTCAAGAATACGCTCAAGCAGTTCTGCCTTACGCTGCTGGGAAGCAGCATCAAGCATGATGGTGGCATCCAAATCACGCAGCTGCTCCACCAAAATGACATAGTGGGTACGCTGGTCAATGAGTTCTGCCCATTGCTCAGCATTGGCCAATTCGTGCATGTGCTCAACACGGCTCAATAACGCTTCATAGCTAGTGAGCACGGCCTGTTGAGATGCTTTATTTCCAGCGGAAGTAGAAGCTGACATTATTGCCTCACGCGCTCTGCTGTTGACCGATAGCACGCCACGCCGAGGCGATATCTTCAAGCAAACGCTCGGCCTGATTTAAGCTTTCTTGATCATTACGTAGATTAGCCGCTAACAGCAGGCGCGAAATATAATCGTAGAGTGAGGCCAGGCGCTCTGCAATTTCCCCACCCTGCTCCTGATCAAGCGCAGCGGCAAGACCATTATTAACAATATCCAGTGCTTTTGAGATCGATTTACCTTTCTCAGCGGTATTGCCATCCTGCATATGAATGCGAGCTGCACGAATAGCCGTTTGGGCACCATCAAACAACATCACAATAAGTTGATGAGGGTCTGCCGACATCACTCCGCTTTCTACGCCGACGCGCGCATAAGCGTTTGCTCCCCGCCCATAGGCAGCGCCACCGCGAGAGTAAGTCATAATCAGAACTCCTTTACGTGGTTTTCTTATTGCCCTATGGGGGCCCACGAATGTGAAAAAATACAAATAAATAGTGAGCTGTGCTCGACTACTAATAGTTATCGGCGCGAAACAGAAGGACTTTAACGCCTTGGGATGCTTTTTTGTGTCGTAATAAGCAACAGTAAAGCCCCGTTATTCTTTGTTAACTCGCTATCGTTTTTATCATTTCAGGTAGAAACGGGCACCTCGCCTATACACTGGCCCAGCCGTTCAGCGATCCCTCCCCGCACAACTGTATTCACGTTGTCACGCATGGGCGCTTCTGCCTGTGGCGCCAGCAATACTTCAGTTGGGTTACCCTTGGCATCAATGCGCAAGATCCACCCTTGTTGCTGACTGGAGAAGCGCGCCAATGAGCCGACAGGCAGCCCTTTGAAATGTTCGATATAGCGTTTAACCCAGCGCATATCGAACTGTTGCGGACGCTGGAGTAGATGACGATAAATTTGTTGGGTTGTTTTAGCGGCTCGATCTACGCGATCGCGCCGCATTGCCTCCACCACATCAACGATAGCGCTTGCTTTAGACAGTTCACTTAGATCTGCACCGCTCAACCCGCCAGGGTAACCGCTACCATCAATACGCTCGTTGATTCCCCCAATAACCGCCTGCACAATCGCAGCAGACAACCATTGGCAGTTTTGCAGGCGATCAATGAGTAATTGAACATGCTCACTCACCGCCTTACGGTGATTCGCTTCAAAGTGGGGCGCTTTAAACAACACCTGAGGAATCAGCGCCTTACCGAGGTCATGGATAAGACCACTGGCAACAATAGCCTTGCGTAGCTCACGCGGCATGCTGGCACCGACAAAATCGAGCAAATGAATAGCGACCGCAATACCATGTCGCACGATCAGCGGCTCTGGAGATAAACACCGAGAAGCAAAGAGCAACGCTTCTCGATCCTCTTCATGCAGCTCCATGACGCGGTCAGCATAGCGAGAGAGCTGGCGCCCATTAATATCGCCTCCCTGCTGTAACGAAAGTAGCTGTGCATCCAGAAAAGCCGCCACTTTTACCAGCCGACGAGCCATAGGCGTCGCATAGCGCTGGATATCCCGGCGCCCAAGCAACTCTCTGGCGCCAGTGCGCTTATGCGATAGCGCAAACAGCGGGGAGGGCTGCCGCTCGCCTGGCTCTTCTTTTTTATAGCGAACAGCTTCGCGCTCTATTTCACACACAAAGTACCAAATCTGCCGCTCCTGCTCAGGACTACACTCAACGAAGTTGAAGCCAACTCGCAGCAAATGGCGCTCCGCATCTGTCTTTTGATGGCGAGCATTGCCCAGCACTTCAAAATACGTACCGTCAGGAAAGGTAAATGCTAACGTTAAAGGACTCACGGCTTCGGCCAACAGGCCGCTAGCCGCTAACGGCAGCTCAAGCTGGCAGCCGTCTTGGGATATATCCCGCAATTCGCCTTCGACCCGGTCATCACCACTCTGCAAGCTAGCTGAAACCACCATCCCCATACGTAGCTCAGCACGAAAAGACTCTCGCCGCTGCAGCACATCCAGCGTCTCAGGGTAATCACTGCAACATAAAAAGCGTCCGCCCGATTGACGTGTTTCCGTAAGATGCAACAACGGCGTCTGAACGACCTTACCTTGCGCCTGGCCGCGCAAGTAAAAAGCCGCTCCGCTTTGAAGATGGGAAAGCAGGTAGTCAATCGAGGAGAGATCCATCACCAGCGTTTCCCCCTGATGCTGCTCCATCAAAACAATGGGTTCTGGTCGAGCATCAGGTATGGCAAGGCAGAGCGATACACCGCCTGTTTCAATCAACGTATTCAGCAGAGATTCGATCATCGTTGTGTTTGCTGTTGTTTCAAACTCATCCTGCTGGGCTACCATTCTCGCCTCACTTGCTCTTACAGGTTAATTAGTAAACTGTTTTCATCTACTAGAAAGCGCAGCAGCATATCAGAAGCTAACAGCGTGCCGTATGAACAATAGCTATGGTTTTCATGCTTAATATGCAGCCTATTGACCTCAACAATACGCCGCAGGCAGTCACCAGCAAGCAAGGTCGGAATTAATGTCGCTCAAGGTATAAAGTTTTTTATCGAACTACCGATAAATACTTAGAGATACCCGAAAAAACGAGCTATGGCCGCCCTCTCTTGCCACTGCATTACCCGTGGCTGCCAAAGCTTACCCACAAGAGACAGGTGCCCCATGAGTTTACTACCCACTGATACCGTCGCTTCGCTAGCGTTAACAGCCAGCCCCTCCACTCCGAAACAACGACTTGAAAACACGCTGGCTCAGCTCGCCACGACCAATAGCCAACTGAAAAGCGCAGAAACCAATCCCAACAAGCACGAGTTCACATCTGGCGAGCTGATTGAGCCGATTGAGCGCATCAATGCAACGATGCGACCACGTGGATTGGAGTTTGAATTAAGCGAAGAAAGCTCACGCATTATTACACGGGTAGTAGACCGCGAGTCGGGAGAGGTCATACGCCAGATTCCAGCAGAAGAAGTAATAAAGATTGCTGAGCGGCTAGAAGAAATGCAGGGACAGATAATCTCATTAGAAGCTTAAAAACAAGGGAGCAGGCTACACATTGCGCGCCAATGGCCTGCTAACCTTTTAAACTTGCATATTTAAACCTGCATATTTAAACCTGCATATTCATCACGTCTCGGTATGCAGACACCAACCGGTTGCGAACCTGAAGCCCCATCTGAAAAGCAACACTGGCCTTCTGCATATCGACCATCACATCATTAAGCTGCAGGTTAGGATCACCGGCCTGAAACGCCATTGCCTGGCTGTTAGCGGTTTGCTGCAGGCGGTTAATGCGCTGGATGGAGGCCTGTAACTCACCGCCAAAGCCGCCGTTCCCCACAGCGGCTGCCGCCTGTGAACCACTCAATTGCTGAGTAGAGGCAGCCTGGGTTGCCATGCCTTGCATCTGCTGTAGTGCAGCCTGTATAGCGGGAGTACTCATACGCCTGCCTCACTTGTCGATAAAAAAACTAATGCGAAAAGCCTAACATCGAAGCGATTTACCTCATACGGACAAATACGCACAAAAAGCGAAGCTTATCGTTCCTTTAGGCTAGACCAGCCACCGGATAATGGCGTCCATCACAATTCCGCCTCATCTTTTTGGCGGATAACCTCGATTGACGGAAATAGCCTATGCCTTCTTTGGTGATGCGCCTGGGCCGGCGCCAGTTTCGCTTGATCCTACGGAGGGTCGTATGAGCGAGACCGGTGCAACGGCAGGCCGTCAAAACAGTACCAATCAAGCCGCGCCTCGTAGTGGTAATACGACCAGCGGCAATACCGAACGCGATCCTTCAAGCGGTTCGTCTTTTGATCGTGTACTGAAGCAACTGCGCGGTAATCCGCTGGTCGCTCTGCTTATTGCTGGAGCAGCGTCTATTGCGGTGGTGGTGGCGCTCTTTATGTGGGCAAGCAGCCCTGACTACCGCGTGCTTTACAGCAACCTAAGCGAAGCCGATGGCGGGAGTATCATTAACGAGCTTGATGCCCGGGCAATCCCTTATCAATTTAGCCAAAACGGCCAAGCATTAATGGTGCCAAGTGATCAGGTGCATACGTTGCGTCTGCAACTCGCGGAACAGGGCTTGCCCCGTGGGGGCAATCTTGGTCTGGAGTTAATGGATAGCCAAGCATTTGGTATTAGCCAGTTTGCAGAGCAGATTAATTACCAGCGTGGTCTGGAGGGCGAGCTTGCGCGCTCTATTGAATCACTAGGCCCCGTAGAAAAGGTCCGAGTCCATCTGTCACTAGCCAAGCCGTCGGTATTCATTCGCGATCGCGAACCCGCTAAAGCATCCGTCGTACTGACCCTCTTACCCGGCCGCGTATTAGGCGAAGGCCAGGTCAGCGCCATTGTCCACATGGTATCTGGTAGCGTTCCTGAGCTTGCTGCTGAAAACGTCACCGTGGTCAATCAAGACGGTCGATTACTATCAGCCGATACCAGCAATGGCAACGATCTGGACGGCTCGCAGCTTGAGTATATTGCCGAAGTAGAACGCTCTTACCAACAGCGTATCGAACATATTTTAACGCCTATTTTAGGCCGCGATAACGTACGCGCCCAAGTCGCTGCCCAAATAGATTTCTCTCGACGTGAGCAAACGTCAGAGCGCTACGGCCCCAACCAACCACCTAACGAAGCGGCTGTGCGCAGCCGTCAGCTAAGCCTTGCGTATGATGGCGAAGACCCATTGGCCACAGGCATTCCCGGCGCGCTAAGCAATACGCCTCCAGGCACCATGCCCTCACCTATTAACCAGGAAGAGGGAGAAGACGATGCACAAGCAGATAACGGCCAACAGGACGCTGCGCCTGGGGCGCTGCGCAACTTGCGCCAAGACGACGTTATCAATTACGAAGTGGATCGCAGTATCGAACATGTGCAACACCGTCTTGGTCAGGTAGAACGCCTATCTGCAGCAGTCGTCGTAAATTACCGCACCCAACTGAACGAAGAAGGCGAATGGGTTGATGTTGCGCTAACCGACGACGAGGTTGCTCAGATTGAGCGATTGGTTCGCCAAGCGATGGGCTTTTCGGAACGTCGCGGAGATGAGGTTGAAGTGGTTAATTCACCCTTTGCGCGCAGCGTTGATGAAACCGAAAATGTTGAGTGGTGGCAGCAACCGACCACGCTTTCTATTGCGGCCAGCGTGGGACGCTACCTAGTAGTGGCACTCGCAATCTTATTGCTCTACTTACTGATTTTGCGCCCTCTCATTAAGCGCTATACCCAAACACCGATGATGGCGACGGCGATGCCTGGCGGCACCTTCTCCACCAGCGTGGGCAGCGATGACAATGATGAGGGCGAAGAAGCCGCTGACGATAACGATGAGACGTATGCCAAACCAAAACGTCGGCGTAAAAACTCTCTTTATGAGCACAACCTCAACGACCTACGGGAAATGGCTCAAGAAGACCCCCGTATGGTTGCGATGATCATTCGTAGCTGGATGAACGCACATGAGTAGTTCAATTGCTGAAATGAGTGGCGCTCGCAAGAGCGCTATCTTGCTACTTGCCCTTGACGAAGATAGCGCTGCGGAAATTTTCAAATACCTAGGCGCCGCTGAAGTGCAAGAAATTAGTATGGAAATGGCCCGTCTTAATCAGGTCTCGCATGAAGATATGAAAGCGGTGCTTGAGGCATTCCATAAAGAAACTGAAGAGTTTGTCGCGCTTAATCTTAACTCCAGCGACCACATTCGCTCGGTGCTAACCAAGGCGCTGGGCAGCGAGCGTGCCACTAGCTTAATCGAAGATATTCTTGAGACGACGGGCAATAATTCAGGTATTGATGCACTGAACCTCATGGAAGCCTCGATGGTGTCTGAGCTTATCCGTGATGAACACCCGCAAATTATTGCCACGATTCTGGTTCACCTGGACCGTCATCAAGCGTCCGATATTCTTGAGCTGTTTGAAGAAAAACTCCGTAATGACGTCGTACTGCGTATCGCGACGTTCAGCGGCGTTCAGCCGGCTGCCTTACAGGAGCTGACCGAAGTACTCACCAGCATGCTGGATGGTCAAAACCTCAAGCGCAGCAAAATGGGCGGCGTAAGAACGGCGGCAGAAATTCTCAACTTGATGAACTCCTCACAAGAAGAGACGGCTATCGAAACGGTCCGCGCGCACAGCGAAGACTTAGCGCAGAAAATTATCGACGAAATGTTCCTGTTCGAGAATTTACTCGACCTCGACAATCGCGCTATTCAGATGGTACTTCAGGAAGTCGAGACCAACTCGCTGGTAGTGGCGCTCAAGGGCGCGCAAGATGCATTGGTGGACAAGTTCCTACGCAATATGTCACAGCGAGCCGCCGATTTAGTTCGCGAAGATATGGAAGCTCGCGGACCAATTCGCGTTTCCCAGGTAGAAACCGAGCAAAAAACCATCTTGCAGGTTGTACGTCGTTTAGCGGATTCAGGTGAGATTGTCCTGGCAGGCGGAGACGATGAGTATGTCTAATACTCACACTCCTTCATATGATCGTCATGGCGACTGGCGACGCTGGCAAATGGACGAATTGGCGGCACCGGCCAATCATCATAACCCCGCTAATGAGCCCCCCACTGCTCATCAACGCAAAGTGCAAGCGGCCCAAAAAGCAGCTGAACAAGCGCGCCAGCGTGAAGAAAGCGAGCGACAGGCACTTTATGAGCGCATTCGCCAGCAAGCCGAGGAAGAGGGCTACAAAGCAGGTTTTGAAAAAGGCCATGCCGACGGGCTCGAAACGGGATTAGCGGAAGGCGCCCGGCAGGCTCACGACGAGCTGCAGGAGCAAATCCGGCAGACGGTTACGCCGCTTAAAACGCTCGGCAAACAGTTTTCAGATGCCTTAGAGCGCATCGATGACACGATTGCCCATGACCTTGTTGAATTAGCGCTGGCCACCGGCAAGCAGTTGGCGTCCGATGCGTTGCTCAACACCCCCGAGCAGATCTTGGTTATTGTGCGCGAGCTATTGCACACCGAGCCGCCCCTGGTTGGCCAACAACGCCTTTGGCTCAACCCTAAAGATCACGCCTTGGTAGAAGAGCACCTTGGCCACGAACTTAGTGCGGCTAGCTGGAAGCTTCAACCCGATGATCAGCTTGCCCGCGGCGGCTGTCGCGTCACCAGCGCCCAAGGCGAAATTGATGCCACGTTCGAAAGCCGCTGGCTTGCTATTCAAGCCCAGCTACGCAAACGCGGCGTTCAGTCATCATCTTCTAACGCTACTTCATCGTAGGCGGATACGTTATGCCAGAATCCACCTGTCCCCATCAATATCGCTGGAACAAGGCCTTGCTACGCACACAACAACGCGTCAGCCATTTGCCACGTTACCGCAATAGTGGCCGCGTTATTCGGGCGACCGGCATGGTGATTGAGGTGGTAGGCTTACGGGTAGCCGTGGGCAGTGCATGTCGCATTGAGTTGCCGGGTAGCGACGGCCGCTTGGCTGCTAGCGATAAGCACGCGGAAGCAGAAGTCGTGGGCTTTGCTGGTGACAAATTGTTTTTAATGCCACTTGAAGAAGTCACGGGGTTAATGCCAGGCGCTCGCGTTTCACCGTTAGATGAAGGCAGCGGTAATAGCGCCCGCCGTTTTCCCATTGGTGATGGCCTGCTGGGCCGCGTACTGGATGGCAATGGCAACCCGCTTGATGACCGCGAGGCTATCGAAGAAATACCGCGAGCCACGCTCAGTACACCGTCCCTAAACCCACTTTCTCGTGCCCCTATTGAGGCGCAGATCGATGTCGGAATTCGCGCTATTAATGCTTTGCTAAGCGTTGGGCGAGGCCAGCGAATGGGGTTGTTTGCCGGCTCCGGGGTAGGCAAGTCGGTGTTGCTTGGCATGATGGCACGTTACACCAAGGCCGACGTCATTGTGGTTGGCCTTATCGGTGAGCGAGGTCGTGAAGTACAGGATTTTATTGATAATATCCTGGGGCCTGAGGGTCGACGACGCGCAGTGGTGGTGGCGGCACCAGCGGACACCTCTCCTCTACAGCGTCTTCAGGGTGCCGCTTACGCCACGCGGCTAGCAGAAGGTTTTCGCGACGAGGGTCGTAACGTACTGCTGATCATGGATTCATTGACACGCTATGCCATGGCACAACGTGAAATTGCCCTTGCCAT
This sequence comes from Vreelandella sulfidaeris, assembly GCF_042429665.1. Taxonomy (GTDB): domain Bacteria; phylum Pseudomonadota; class Gammaproteobacteria; order Pseudomonadales; family Halomonadaceae; genus Vreelandella. The sequence continues at coordinate 281,956 of NZ_JBHMAC010000016.1, forward strand.
TGGGGAGCCGCCCGCCACCAAGGGTTACCCACCCTCGGTGTTTGCCAAACTGCCCGGTTTAGTGGAGCGGGCAGGCAACGCAGAGCGCGGCGGCGGGTCCATAACGGCTTTTTATACCGTTTTGACCGAAGGTGATGATCAGCAGGATCCGATTGCCGATTCCGCTCGCGCCATTCTCGATGGCCACATCGTATTGTCGAGAACTTTAGCGGAAGCCGGGCATTATCCAGCGATTGATATAGAAGCCTCCATTAGCCGGGCGATGACCTCAATTACATCCCCCGAGCAATTGCAGGAAGCGCGTGTTTTCAAGCAGTTATTTTCACGTTACCAGCGCAACCGGGATCTTATCAGCGTCGGTGCCTACAGCCCTGGCCACGACCCTCAGCTAGACGAAGCGGTAAACCGCTTTCCCTCGCTGGAAAGATTCCTGCAACAGAACATTAATGAGTGTGCAACGCTTACCGAGTCGCGCGACGCATTGCATGCACTGGTTGGAGGGCGTACATGAGTACATCACAGCTCGACATGCTTACCGGCTTAGCCCGAGATGCTCGTGATCAAGCGGGAAAAGTGCTGGCTCAAGAGCGACGAACAGAGCAGCAAACCACGGCTCAGTTACAGTCACTGCTTAGTTACCGTGCCGAGTATGCCGAGCGTTTACAAAAGGCAATGCGTGACGGAATCGACCCTGCCACCATGTACAATTATCAACAATTCCTGGCCTCTTTGGATGCCGCCCTAAGCCGTGCTCGGCAAGCTCTTGCGGCTCAGCAGGCAAGCGTTCAACAGAGCCAAAAGAACTGGCAACAAGAGCAGCGCAAGCTCTCATCCTACGATACACTGGCGTCGCGTCGACTGTTAGAAGAGCACCGCCGCAGTGAGCGTCATGAGCAAAAAACTAACGATGATCTGGTGACTAGCCGTTTGGCTCGTCAGCATAACGACACTCCGCATTAGCGGTGCCAGGGGACTGAATATGAACATTCACCAGTTGCTTTCGGCCAGCCAAAGTTCGCCTCAGACACAGTCTCAAGGCGCCTTTAGCCGACCAGATTCAGCCAGCGGCCTTTTCGGACAAGCGCTACTTAAAGCGTCTGATGCCCAGCGTTTATCTGCCCCCATGGGCAGTGCTAACGATGCGGCCTCGACTCGCTCGCTCCAGACACCCTTGATGGCGCTCAATGCGCTTTTATCAGGGGCACTAAGCGTCGACGCCGAAGAATTAAAAACAGCGCTTGAATCTCTAGGGCTTGATATCAGTGAGGGAGATCTCTCTGAACTGTTCGCTCAGCTTCAACAGCCAGCTGCTGGTAACAGCGAAACAATACCGGCACTCAACGATGGTGTGGCGCCAACTCAGCTTGATGACATTGCCGCCCGCCTTGCGCTCATGGCTTCCTTTTCTGACGCGACTCCTCAGCAAGCGCAGTCAGAGGTATCGCTTGCCCCAGCGTTGCTGGAGTCCATCGCTGAGCAGCTCGACATTAGCCAAACGGAGGCCGCTCAGCTTGTTTCGGCACTAAATGGCTTGGTAAATCAGCAACCCACACCTGCCGATCCAGCGAAATCCATGGCAGGTGATATGTCGCGTATTACGGTGACCATGCCGACTATCGATGTACAGACTGCCCAAAGACAAACCGCTAATACTTTCTTTACCCAGGTTAATACTGCTGGAGCAACGTCTCAGATCAGCAGCGACGCTCTAATGGGCGCTCTGTTAACGGCAGACGGAACGATGAAAGGGAATACAAGTAATGAACACTTACTTACTGGTCTAGCCCTAAACGGTAGCAGTCACCCATCAGCGTTGGCGCAGCCTGCTGCAGGTTTAACGCCAACCACACCAACACAAGCCACGTTGGCAACGCCCGTAACGAGTTCTGCTTGGCCTCAACAGCTAGGTCAGCAATTGGTTCAGATTTCACAACGTGGTGGCGATCAGCTTGTACAGCTGCACTTGAACCCTGCTGAACTAGGGCCTCTGTCTATTTCGCTAAAATTTGGTGATCAGGGGGCTCAAGCCCACTTTTTATCCGCTCACGCTCAAGTGCGCCAAGTACTTGAACAAGCGATACCTCAGCTAAGGGAAGCACTAGCTGAGCAAGGTATATCGCTGGGTGAGACATCGGTAGGCGAACAACGCGACCCCAATGCCCAAGCCTTTGCCCAATCCGGTGGCAACCAGAACGCTGAGGGCAGTCAAGGTGGCGATGACAACGCATCCGATGACGCATTATCCCGGGTCGCCGATAGAAGCCCTCTTATTCTTGACGGTAGAGTCGACCTTTATGCTTAAAGGAGGCGCCTGAACAAGCATGACGTTTCAAGCACTCCTCACACGAGATAACTAAACCAAAAGATAGGCTTGCCAAGTGAGCCTGTTCATTTCATTACAGGCAGATGTGTTAGGCATAATACCTGACGAGTGATAAGTACGGAGTTCACAGGAATCACACATGGCAGAAAAAAGCGGTGGGTCTAAAAAGCTGCTCTGGATAATGGTTATCCTGGTATTGCTGTCGTCGGCAGGCGCAGCGGCAGCTATTTATATGGTGATGGATCAGCGCGATGGCGATACGGCCGCAGCAGATACGGAGGAGGCCATGGTGCGTGAGTCTCCCATCTTCATGCGTATTGAGCCATTTACTGTCAATCTTGCCGACGACAGCTACGGATCACGCTTACTCTATACAGGGGTAACGCTTCGCGTGGGCAATGAAGAAAGTAAAATGATTCTCGAAGAACATTTACCTCAAGTACGCAGTCGTTTGTTGATGCTTCTATCCGGCAAGCAGGCTGACGAACTTACCTCAATGGAAGGTAAGCAGCAGCTTACGCAAGAGATTGTTGACCGCCTGAGTGTTCCATTAACGGAAAATCAGCCGGCGCTTGATTTGCGTGAAGTTCTATTCACTGATTTTATTGTGCAATAACCCCGGGAACTGGAGCCGTTCATGTCACAGGACGATCTACTGTCCCAGGAAGAAATAGACGCGCTATTAAAAGGCGTTAGCGGGGACGACGAGCCCTCGCCTTCGGCCTCTCAACAGGCGCAAAATGAAACGCGTATTCGCCCATATGACCCCTCGACTCAACATCGTGTGATTCGAGAACGTCTGCATGCGCTAGATTTCATTAATGAGCGTTTTGCTCGATATTTTCGTACTGGTTTATTTAACCTATTAAGGCGTAGTGCGGACATCACTGTAGAGTCGGTACGCTATCAAAGTTTTAGCGAGTTCTCTCGCAATGTGCCGGTACCTACTAACCTCAACATTGTTTCGATGAAACCACTACGTGGTTCAGCCCTTGTGGTATTCCCTCCCAATTTGGTCTTCATGGTGGTCGATAACCTATTCGGTGGCGATGGCCGTTTTGTGACCAAATCGGATGGACGAGAATTTACCAACACTGAGCAGCGTATTATTCATCGCCTACTTAATCTGGCGATTGATGCCTACCAAGAAGCCTGGAAGGTGGTACATCCACTGGATATTAGCTTTTTACGCTCAGAAGTGCAGTCAAAGTTTGCCAACATTACTAATTCACCCAATGAAATTGTGGTGAATACCAAGTTCAATATTGAAGTGGGCAATCTATCGAGCAATTTCCAGATCTGCATGCCATACGCCATGATCGAGCCATTGCGCGACTTACTAGCGAATCCGATCAATGACAGTAACCATGATCAAGATGGTAGCTGGTCTCGCCGTATGGCGAGTGAGTTGCGCCAATCAGAAATAGAGTTGGTCGCGGAGTTTGCTCAAATACCGAGCCGTATTGCGCATGTGATGGGATTGAAAAAAGGCGACGTACTGCCGCTGGATATTCCGAGCACAATTACCGCCAGTGTTGACGGGGTGCCGGTGATGGAGTGTGAATACGGCAGTCAGCGTCGACAGCATGCGCTGCGTGTTTTACATATGATCGACCATGCCGCTATGAATAACGTATCGTCCAAGGACTTTATTAAAGGGTCTACGCGACAGAAAGCCAAGGAATCCAAAGCATGACTGATCCCAATAAGCCTAATCAGAACGTCTCTGAAGACGATTGGGCGGATGCCATGTCCGAGCAAGAAGAACCTACCTCCAGTGCCGACGCCGCGAGTGAAGAGGATGATCCTTGGGCTGCCGCCATGGCCGAGCAGGAGGCTGCTGAAGAGGTGGAAGACGAGCCTGCCGAGGCAGCGCCGGAAGCACCTGCCTCCAAAGCCAAGTCTGCTAGCGACGATATCTTTCGTCCACTGAGCCCGGATAGCGGCGCATCGTCGGCGCGTGAGCTAGAAATGATCATGGACATCCCGGTGAAGCTAACCGTGGAGCTCGGGCGAACAAAGCTTACCATCAAGCAGCTACTGGAGCTGGCCCAAGGCTCCGTGATTGAACTTGAAGGTCTTGCCGGTGAACCGATGGATATCCTCATAAATGGCTATTTAATCGCCCAAGGGGAAGTCGTTGTTATCGAAGATAAGTACGGTATTAGGATTACTGAAATCATCACCCCCTCTGAACGTATTCACAAATTGAACCGATGAGTGCTGTCCCCACCACTGCGCAAAACGGCTCGCTTGATGCGCTTGGTAACGGTGGCGAGGCATTAGTAGGCATGGCTGTCTTAGGGAAGACAGCCGCTGCTTTAGCGTTAGTCATTGCGATCATATTCATTTGTACATGGCTGTTGAAACGCTGGAGCAATCTTCATACCCGCCAAGGAGCTCACCTACGCATCGTAGGGAGCACAGCCGTGGGCAACCGTGAGCGTATTGTTATTGTTGAAGTGGAAGATACTTGGCTAGTGGTCGGTGTTGGCAATGGCCATATCACCAAACTACATGAGCGACCCGCTCCTGAAGAGCGCTCGTACACAACGTCGGTAGCCCCTTCCTCACGTTTTTCTCAACGTTTATCACAAGCGTTAGCGAGTCGACGAAGTGACTCCTCAGCTCCCATTGATTCACAAAAGACGCCATGAGGCACCGGATGCTTGTTCCTAAGCCCTGTAAGCCCATTCCTGCTAAGGGCTTTGCCCTGTGCTGGTGCTGGTTGGCCTTGGCCATTATGGTTTGCTTGATAGCACTGCCAGCGCACGCTCAACAAATACCCGGCATTATTTCTCAGCCGTTAGAAAATGGAGGGCAGCAGTGGTCGCTTTCACTTCAGACACTGCTCTTTCTCAGCTCGCTAGCGTTTTTACCTTCCATGTTGCTCATGATGACGAGCTTCACACGCATTATTATTGTGCTTAGTTTATTACGCACAGCAATGGGAACCCAAGCGACGCCTCCTAACCAAGTGCTGCTAGGGATTGCGCTGTTTTTAACGTTTTTTATTATGTCGCCGGTACTGTCGCAAGTGTATGACAATGCCTGGGTACCTCTTAGCAATGAAACAATTAATTTCGAGGATTTTTTATTACTTGCCCAAGAGCCGTTTCGCGAATTTATGCTCGCCCAGACACGTGAACCTGATTTGGCCCTATTCGTTCGCTTAGCGGATGTCGGACCATTACAAGGGCCAGAAGAACTGCCGATGCGAGTATTGCTACCTGCCTATGTGACTAGTGAACTGAAAACGGCGTTTCAAATTGGTTTTACCATTTTTATTCCTTTTCTCATCATCGATCTTGTAGTGGCCAGTACCCTAATGGCACTGGGTATGATGATGGTGCCGCCCATTACGATTTCACTACCTTTTAAGCTGATGCTATTTATCTTAGTCGATGGCTGGCAGCTTATTATTGGCTCCATGGCTGAAAGCTTTTATATGATTTAGCACTACAGAATATAAATTTTTAGCTTAACCAAGTCGTGTTTTGATATACGCCCATGAGGATTTCAGAGATGACCCCAGAAATGGTGATGAGCATTGCTTACCAAGGCATGCGCGTAACCCTTTTACTTGGTGCTCCCATTCTTCTGGTGGCTCTATTTACCGGCTTAATCATTAGTTTATTTCAAGCCGCGACGCAGATAAATGAAATGACATTAACCTTTATCCCTAAAATCCTGGCTGTTTTTACAGTGCTCGTATTGGCAGGGCCCTGGTTGATTGGCTTAATTACTGATTTTACCCATCGATTGTTTACCAATATCCCTAACATGGTGATGTAACGCCATGGTTGAAGTCACTTTCGCACAGCTACAGACGTGGCTAGTGGCTTTCTTGTGGCCGTTTGTGCGTATTACTGCCTTTATGGCGGTCTCGCCACTATGGGGACACTCCAGCGTGCCAAATCAAGCTAAAATAGGCTTGGCGGCGCTCGTGTCTATTGTCATCGCACCGATACTACCTGCTATGCCGGATATTGCTATCATGTCCTGGGCAGGTATTGGCATCATGATTGAGCAGATTCTGATTGGCTTAGCGATTGGCCTCGTCATGCATATTGTCTTTGCGGTGGTACAGGCAGCAGGGGATTTTATTGGTTTACAGATGGGCCTGGCATTTGCGAGCTTCTTTGATACCTCAAGTGGCACCAATATCATGGTGCTATCGCGCATCCTCTATATGATCACATTGCTGATGTTTTTAGCCATGAACGGCCACTTGATGGTACTGGAAACGTTGATCATGAGTTTCCAAACGCTACCTATTGGCATTGGCACCTTCAACCCTGGCGCCTTTGAACTGCTCGTCCGCTACGCTGGCACTATTTTTGCCTCAGGTATGCTACTGGCCCTACCGTTGGTAGGCTCACTACTGACGATCAACTTGGCTTTGGGGATTCTCAATCGTTCCGCGCCTCAGCTCACGGTGTTCAACATTGGTTTCCCAACGTCTCTCATCGTGGGCTTAATACTCATGATGGTACTGATGACCGATATGAGTAGCTTTTTGGAACGCTTATTTTCCCAAGGGCTGGCATTTATGCAGGGTTTAATCGAAACAATGGCGCCCTTAAACTAACTTAGCCAACTCACGATCCTGGCTCAGAATAAAAATCCCCGCACTCAACATGACGAAACGTCACGAAAAGCACAGGGATTATTAATCAATAAGCGTTAACAATAACCTGAATTAATGCAAGCTAAGCTTACATATAGTTAAACAGCGATAATCCTTTAATATCTACAAACGCTTTTTGCGATGCCTGCATACCGATTTGGCGTAAGCTGTATTCAGAAATCGCTTCCGCGTAATCCAGATCGACTAAATCAGATAACGTCTGATCGTAGTTCAGCATTCTGTTACTACCCACCGAATCGATCACATCAAGCTCGTTTAAACGTGCCCCTGCAGAGGCGCGTACGGTCAGTACGTTATCCAGGCTATTGTCCAGATCGCGCATGGCAGTATTTAAAGTATTACGCATATCAGCTTTCTTGGGCGCATCATCAGCAGGGTTTTCTAATACTCTAATGGCTTCTTCCATTGTACGGAATAAATCAGCACCCCGAGAAGCTCCACCCGCTTTCGCTACAAGGATGGAATCCTCATCGACGGGCTCACCTTGTAGAGTAATGGAAATACCCCCAAAAGTTACTTGCTGTCCAGCCTCCCCTTCGCCTCCTGTATAAGCAACATTGGTCAGGGTAGGGTCAGCCGGATCGGCAGGAGACCAGGTAGAAGTAGTGTCGTCAAACGTTTCGACATCGAATGTATTGGAACTAGTAAAGGTGATACGAAAGTCTGCTGCGTTGCCAATATCGCTTATTTGCGGACCGCGAAAAGTCACATTGCCTTGATTAAGCGTACCATCTTCTTTCTTTGCTTCAGCCACGTAGCCAGCACCGCTCGCTACGCTTTTGAAAATCGTCTCACCATTATCGGCTACTGGCATTAAACGTGTCGCGTCAACCCGCTGTTCGCGTACGTTACCGTCGCCCTTATATTGCACACTGTCATTGCTATCTTTGGCAAACGGAGGCTGGTTATCTTTATAACCGCCAAACAGGTAACGGCCATTACCATCCGTAGAATTGGCTTGGCCGAGCATCGTTTCATAAACGCCTTTCAGCTCACTCGCTATCGATTTGCGGTTAGCGTCAGTGAGCGTGTCGCTGGACGCCTGGATTAATAGCCCTTTAGCACTAGTAATCGCATCACCAATGCTATTGATAATGCTTTCAGTTTGAGAGAGCGAATTTCGAGCTGAAACACGCGAGTCGCTGTACTGCTCGGTAACCGCCTTGGCTTGATCAACACCCACTGCACGTGAAGCAGCTTGTGGATCGTCAGAGGGGTTCACCACACGCCGTCCGCTGGCAATCTGTTGGCTGACTTTCATCAAGTCGCCTTGCTGGCGATTCATGGATGCCGTGCTTTGCTCGAACATGGTAACGGTACTAATACGCATAACTTAAGCTCCCGAATTAACCGCGCAGGTTCAAGATGGTGTCCATCAGCGTTCCTGCGGTGTCGATCACACGCGCATTGGCTTGATAGTACTGTTGATAACGAATCAAGTTAGCCGCCTCTTCATCTAAATTGACGCCAGACTCGGATTGCTGCACCGCGCGTAGCTGGTCGGTCAGGCCTTGACGCGCATCCAGGTTGACCTGGGTGATATTGGCACGGTTGCCTACGTCGCTAACAATGGAGGCATAAGCGCCTGTAACCGTGGCCCCTGCACCCACAATTGATTCCGCTTGCAGGTTCTGTAGTGCAAGTGCGTTGCGGTTATCACCAGAGGCAGAGATAATCCTTTGGCTAACGTTTAACGTCGCCGTGTCAGCCGGTAGTGAATCTAGTTTAAAGCTGAATCCATCAATTACAACGTTATCGTCAACTGCTACTGTCACATTAGTAGCATCCGCAGCATAAGTAGTCCCTCCAACCGTGATAGCGGTTGGTGGAGTTACTGTCAGCTTACCGGTGTCATCCACTTTCAATTCGTAGTTTTTATTATCGGCAAAAGCGGTTTGAGACGTTTGCAAGTCACTAACATCTAAATTGCCTGTGCTTTTAAATGAATTAAGTGTGCTGCCTCCGCCGTTCTCAAATCCTGCATCACCAGCGGCTATCTTATCGGCATCAGCAATTGCGGTATCCATGCCGTTAGCGGCACGTCGCACCGGCTGAATTTCAAAGCGATCACCTTCGGCAACGGTGGTTCCACTGTTAAACGCAAGCGTCACACCACCAAACGTTATCTCACCAGAACCAGTAGCGGCATCCCAACCGGATACGTCAACGTAATTGGCATTATCTGGATCAGTGCTATCGAGCACTTGACCATTATCGTTACGTGTCACGATGGGGTTACGAGCGGCATCGAATGCCACGGTATAGTCGGTAGCACGCAACTTATCAACAGTGGTCGTATCAAACTGAGCCGATGTTAATAGATCGGGCTCGCTATTGCCTTTATAGCCATAGGATTGCGGCGCACGCACTTCAAAGAAGTCTTCCCCTTTTTCACCATTAAGGTCTACGCCTAACTTGTGCTGCTCATTGAAAGCCGTCGCCAATGATACGGACAGTTGACCTATCTGGTTCTGAGTCTTATCCAGTGTCTCTGAGCGGAAGGACATCAATCCGCCTAAAGTGCCCCCCTTAATGGTCGACTCATCTAGCTTGACTAAATTACCGCCACCATCTCGATAGCCCACCACGGTACGTTGAGGGTCGTAATCGGCTTGAACGGCCTCCAATTTGAAGGAGTTAGTGCCGGTAACGAGAGGCTGACCATTAGGCAAACTAATATTGTAGGTTTTGCCATCCTGAATATTCAGGCGTAAGTCCATACGCTCATTAAGCTCTGAAACCAGTTGATCGCGCTGGTTCAGCAAACTATTGGGTGCCTCACCGCTTCTGGCACGGGCCAGAGAAATTTCTTTATTCAGTCCGGCAACCTGCTCAACGGTATTGTTGATTTGGGTCACTTCATCTTTGATTTGCCCGTTGATATTGCTCTGCATATCCTGCAAGTAGCTATCAAACGAGCGGAACTGTGAGCTTAAGGTATTAGCTGTACCCAATACGCCCTGACGCGCAGCGGGATCGGAAGGAGAGCTGGCTAAATCTTCAAGAGATGAGAAAAACCCCTGCATTAAAGGCGCAAGCCCCGCTGCGCGGTCTGCCAACAGGTTATCGATTTGCGAGACCTGATTGTTATAGGTCTCAAGCGCACTCGACTGTGTCTTGGCATTATTCAACTGGCTAGCGACGTAGGTATTGAACTGACGCTCAATAGCATTAACTTGAACACCACCTCCGGCACGGCCCTCGCCCAACTGAGTCAGTTCGCGATTGTAGCCAGGCGTGAAGATGTTACTAATATTATTACTGCTGGTGTTTAAGGCATTCTGCGCCGCATTAAGGCCGCTTAAGCCAATTGAATACATGCTCATGGTCTACTTCCTTAAGGCCGATACCAATCTCTTTTATTAGTATCGGCAGTGCACAGAAAAACTTGAGGGAGTTGCTAGCGAGAATCTGCCAGGAAATTGCCGGTATCAATAGCCGAGCCCATGGTATTCATCACGGCTACCAGCTTGTCAGCATACAATGGATCAGTCGCATACCCACCCCGCTGGAGTTCTCTAGCGGCCTGTTCAGCTGAAGATGCTTGTAAAACACCAGCGTAGCGTGGGTTGTTGCCGATTAAGCCGGCGTAGTCGGTGAAGGCATGTTCGAACGAATCATAAACGCGGAACGTATCAACGACTTGAGTGCGGCGACCATTAATGTATTCGTGAGTGACAATATCAGTCGTTTTACCTTCCCACTGGCTACCGGCCTTGATACCAAATACGTTATAGCTATTCGACCCGCTACGGGTGGTAATTTCGTGACGCCCCCAGCCGGTTTCAAGCGCGGCCTGGGCCAAAATCAATTCGGCAGGTACGCCAGTGTTAGCACTGGCTGCTTGCGCGGGAGCCGTCAGCGTTTGAATAAAGTGATCAACATGGTCTGCACTCCTGCGCACTTGCTGAGTCACTGCACCATCAGGCCTTGCGCCTGCTTCGACAGGCGTCGCTTCTACACCCTTACGGATAGCCTCTAGCTCAGCGAGGAATCGCCCACCGCCAGTAGTGTTCATATTTTCATTGCCACTTGAATCTGCGATAAATGCATCATCAAGTACGCGAGGTGCTCCCCGCGGGATACCAGCAATAAGCGCCTGTAATTCACGATCAGGATTGGTGCCAGCAGGCGTCTTAGAAATAGCTCCCTGGCGCTCCAACTGCTCAACGAGGACATCAGCAAGGCCCATTCCACGTGACGCCATTACCTGTGACCACTGTTGATCCAGCATCGATTGATACGTATTCGTCGCGCTGCTGTCCATCAGCCCTGAGCTGGGTATCGCCTCACGCATACTTTTCATCATCATCTGGATGAACAGCGCTTCAAACTGTTGAGCGGCGCCATTGACACCTGCTTCGGGGTCGACCCGCGCAGTGTGTTGAAGTCGCTGAAAGCCACCGACATCCAGCGCGAACTGATTCGACATATCGTTAGCGTTCATTAAATGACCACCAGCTCTGCGCGTAGTGAGCCCGATGCCCGCAACGCTTCTAAAATCGACATTAAATCCTGTGGCGTGGCGCCTAACGCATTCAGTGCATTGACCACTTCGTTGAGCTGAGCGCCCTCTACAATCTGTAAATAGGCTTCCTGTTGCTCAATATCAATGTCAGCATTGGGCACGACGACCGTCTCACCCTGGCCAAAGGGCGCAGGTTGACTCACCCCAAATTGAGTATCAATCATGATGGATAAGCTGCCGTGGGCGACCGCTGCCTCACGCAAGGTGACTGCACTGTTCATCACGACAGATCCCGTACGTGAGTTCAATACGACCCGTGCAGGCGCCTCTGTGGGTGTTACCTGAATATTTTCAACACGGGCCATAAAATTGACGCGCGCATTATCATCCATCGGGCCATCAAGGGCGATGACACGGCCATTACGAGCATAGGCAACTGACTGACCAAACTCGTTATTGATCGCCGACACCATGCGCTGCACGGTGCCAAAATCTGAATTGTTCAGCTGTAATTCTAGTGTGCCGCCATTGCCCCCCAAGTTCAGAGGCACGCCCATCTCCACTAGTGCACCGTTGGGGATACGGCCAGATGCCTGCTGATTGATTTGCACACTGCTTCCACCCGCCTGAGCGCCTGCGCCGCCCACCAGCATATTGCCTTGGGCAATCGCATAGGTTTCGCCATCGGCACCTCTTAAAGGTGTCATGAGCAGCGTCCCGCCTCGTAAACTTCGCGCGTTAGCAATCGACGAGACCACAATATCCAAACGCTGGCCAGGTCTTGAAAAAGGCGGAAGGTCAGCCGTCACCATCACGGCAGCAACGTTTCGCAGCTGCAAATTCGTACCTGCTGGAACAGTCACGCCTAGCTGGGAAAGCATATTCATCAAGCTTTGACTGGTAAACGGGGCCTGGGTCGTTTGGTCACCGGTGCTATCCAAGCCAACGACCAAGCCATAGCCCACTAACTGGTTATCACGTACGCCGGCAAAACTGGCCAGTTCGCGGATACTTTCCGCATGGGCAGGAAAAGCCAGCAGGCTCATCAGCACAAACGCACTAAACTGAATAAGCCATGAATGGATAGTTCGACCACCATTTAACCGCATCGCTACTGCCTCCTGGTGCTCTTCCTCAGGAAGGTCTTCCCCTGAAAGGCTGGTTACTGGTAGCTCTGTCATTGGTTGCTCCATAGCCTAGAAAGGAGAGACATTCAGGAAGAAGCGCTGTAGCCAGCCCATGTGTTGTGCTTCATTAATATAGCCGTCCCCAACATACTCAATACGCGCGTCGGCAACCTGGGTAGAGGGCACTGTATTTTGAGCAGTAACAGTACGTGGATTAACAACACCAGAAAAACGAATAAACTCGGTTCCCTGATTGATGGCTATTTGCTTTTCACCACGCACGCGCAGATTGCCGTTATTCATGACCTCTAACACGGATACTGTGATGGTTCCGGTAAAGGAGTTGTTAGCTTGCGATCCGCCGCTGCCCGAAAAATCATTCTGGCCGGAAACGTCAAACCCATATTCTGCGAGTGTATCGAGAACATCAGGGAGTTGACCCAATTCAAGGTTCGCGCTACCGCTGCGCCCTGCATTGGATTGCGAATTTTTGCTCGCGCTGACCTGCTCATCCAAAACGATTGTTAAAATGTCGCCAACTGAGCGCGGCCGACGATCTTCAAACAATGGCTGGTAGCCTTGCCTCGCCTGGTAAATAGATCCGTTTGGAATGGGTGGCGGGCGGTCAGCAATACTGATCTGCTCTTGCTCACCCACTACGGACGCACGTGGAATTTGCGCGCACCCGGCAACAACCAATAAGAAAAGCACCAGCCCCGCTAGCGCAATACGACGTGACATGTGGTGCAACTCCAGCATAGCCCAACCTATTGTAAATAAGCCTTGTAAGTAACAAGCGTTACAGCTGGCTCAAGCGTGCCAACATCTCGTCGCTGGTAGACACCGCTTTGCTATTAATTTCATAGGCGCGCTGGGTCTGAATCATATTGACCATTTCTTCAACGACATTGACGTTGGAGGTTTCCACAAAGCCTTGAAACAACCGACCGGCACCATTCATCCCCGGCATGTTTTCGTTAGGTGCCCCGGAGGCCCCTGTTTCCAGGTAGAGGTTGCCGCCAATGCTTTGTAGGCCAGCTGGATTAATAAACGTGCTGACGGTAATTTGCCCCACTTCATTATCGAGGGCGACGCCTGGCTGGCGAACGCTCACCGTACCGTCTTCCCCAATGCTTACTGACAGTGCATTGGCCGGTAAAAAGATAGCAGGCTCAACGGGATAACCATTGGCGGTCACCATTTGGCCATTTTCGTTTAACTGAAAACTGCCGTCGCGAGTGTAGCCTGTGGTTCCATCCGGCATTAACACCTTGAAAAACCCTTGGCCGCTAATCGCCAGGTCACGTGAGTTTTCAGTCTGCTCCAAGCCACCCTGGGTATGCAGACGCTCAGTGGCTACCGCACGTACACCGGTACCCACCTGCATGCCTGAAGGCAGTCGATCCTGAATGTTATTCTGGGCACCGGGCTGACGCATGTTTTGATATAGCAAATCTTCAAATACCGGGCGTGAGCGCTTGAAACCATTCGTGCTCACGTTAGCCAGGTTATTTGAAATGACATCAAGCTTGGTTTGCTGAGCTTCCAAACCGGTTTTAGCTGTCCACAATGACTTAATCATAATTATGTTCCTCTGACCGACTCACTTACATCAGCGTCGAATGGTCTACATCAACCTTGGATAGAAAGAATGCCATTGGCGCGCTGGGCGTTTTCGTCAGCGGTACTCAGCATCTTCATTTGCATATCGTAGCGACGTGCAACATCAATCATCGATACCATGGCATCGACAGCACTGACGTTGCTGCCCTCCAGGGCACCACTGACTAATCGAGCATTTTCATCAGCGGGCAAGGCACCCGGCGCACCCTCTTCATTAGGGGGAGCACGGAAGAGACCGTCTTCGCCTCTTGTGATGCCGCCTGCGCCGGGGGTCACTAATTTAATGCGGCCAACTTCTACCAATGCTTCTGGACCCACCCCTTCCGGGATGGCACTGATAGTGCCATCGGCACCTATCGATACTTGGGCCCCCTGAGGGATAGCAATTGGGCCGCCTTCCCCCATTACCGGGCGCCCGACACTCAGCAGCACGCCATCGCTATCAATCTGCAGGTCGCCGCGCCTTGTATAGGTTTCAGTACCGTCGTCGGCTAATACCGCCATCCACGCATCATCTTGCATCGCGACATCAAGTGTACGACCGGTAAACTCTACCGGGCCTTGAGAAAAATCACTGCCTGGCGTGGTCGTGACCGCCGACGTTCGCGTTGCCAGTAATGCTTCACCCTGCACAGGGACGGAGCGAACAGCCTGGAGCTGCGCGCGAAACCCGGTGGTGCTGACATTCGACAGGTTATTACTCACCACCGACTGCTGATCCATCGTGTGCTTCGCACCACTCATGGCGGTATAGAGCATTCGATCCACGCTACTTACTCCTTACAAAGGTGACCGATCATTACAGATTAATAATGGTCTGCAGGAGCTCGTCCTGGGTACTGATGGTTTGCGAGTTAGCTTGATACGCGCGCTGAGCAACAATCATATCGACGAGCTCACGGGCCATATCAACGTTGGAGGTTTCCACAGCACTAGGCTGAATCAAACCCACCAAGCCAGTACCGGGTATGCCCACTAGCTCTTGCCCTGAAGATGCTGTAGACGTCCATAAATTATCCCCTTCAGGCTTCAGACCTTCAGGGTTACGAAAACTGACTAGGGCTATTTGGCCAGCCGCACGCGACTGTTCATTAGAATAGTTACGCATAATGCTGCCATCATCTTCAATGGTAACGCCAACTAACGAACCGGACGTGTAACCATCTTGCACGGTGTTATTGACCGTTGAGTCATTGGCAAATTGCGTTGAACCTTCAAAGCTCATGGCAATATTCAATGCTGCAAAGGGATTAGCACCTCCAAATTCCCCAGTACTAAATGAAGGGCTAGTAATTGTAGTACTCGCTTCATCTAGCGTACCGTTCTGAGTAAAGGCTAGGTTCCCTAAATCGACGTCATACGTCCCTCCACCTGCAGGCCCACCTGACAAACGACCATTAACGTCCCATTGATTAGCTGCCGTTTTGGTGAAATAGAGCGACAGGTTCCGCGCATTACCCTGTGAATCGAATACGGTGGCATTGGTAGAATAGTTATAGGTATTGGCATTATCGGCATCGAACGCTGCAGTAATGACAGGCTGACCAGAATCAAGGTTTAACGATATATCTAGTTCAGTTGTTGCATTAGCCTGTATGTCTCCTGAGAGAACCTGTAAAGGCTGTACATTACCACCCGCCTGAACAACACCTTCGGCGTTTGCGGCATAACCCATGATCTGAGCACCCTGGGCATTCACTAGGCGACCATCGGCCGTCATGGTCAACTGACCATTACGTGAATAACCTACTTCGCCATTGGGCTGTTGAAAACGGAAGAAACCTTCACCTGCAATGGCTAGATCCATATTGCGGTTGGTTGATTCAACGTTGCCTTGACTAAAATTTTGCAATACGCCTGCGGTACGTACGCCCAAACCGATACGCGACTCTGCATAGACATCAGCGAACTGTACGTTGGAACTTTTAAAACCAACGGTTTGCGAGTTGGCAATATTATTACCAACGGCGCCTAATTTTTGTTGCTGAGCGCTTAGACCACTGAGTGCTTGCGAAAAACTCATGATATTCCCCTAAGAAAGCTGTTTTTAATTAAAGAATTAATTTAATTAGTGTTTAAAGGATTTGTTTAACGTCGTTCAGGCTGACTTGGCCGTAAATAGCGCCCAGATCCAGCCGAACGCCGCCGCTGCCATCATTAGGGGTTACCCTGTTGACTACCGCATACTGTAAGGCGGTAGATTCAATTTTTTCGCCATCTGCATCAGTCGCTTCTAATTGCACAGAATACCGACCACTCGCTGCCGCCGCCCCTTGATCATCTAAGCCATTCCAATCGAATGACTGTGTGCCTGCGTCCAGCGAACCAAGATCATACCGGCGGATCACTTGACCACCTTCGCCAACAATCGTCGCTTTAACGTTCTTCGCTGGCTCGGCCAACTCTATCCCGAAAGGTGTTGTGTAAGTTTTTCCGTCGCTATCTTGCTCTAATAACACGTGCTGGCCGGGCACCATGACACCTTTACCAATCAAGCCGCTTGCCTGCAGTGCCTGGTTAGCATCCATTTGACGGGTAATGCCCTGTAGCGTGCTGTTCAACTCTTCAATACCGCTGACCGTGTTAATCTGCGCTAACTGTGAGGTCATCTCCGAGTTTTCCATCGGCTTCAGCGGGTCTTGATTCTGTAACTGAGTGATTAGCAACGTCATAAAGCTGTTGCGAAGCTCATCTGATTGACGAGCAGATAGGCCACTGGCGCCGCCGCTGTTAACACTGCTAACCATACTTGTATCAATAGTGTTCATGATTATCCCTCACCCAGCGACAGCGTTTGCATCAGCATTTGCTTACTGGTGTTAAATACTTCGACATTGGCCTGGTAGGAGCGCGAGGCAGAAATCATATTGACCATTTCGTGTACGGGCTCAACATTGGGTTTAGCCACGTAACCATCCTCATCCGCCGACGGGTGGTTGGGCATATATTCCATGCGAAGCGGGGAGTCATCTTCCACCACCTCGGTCACACGAACGCCACCAACACCATAACGGTTAGTGTGTGCCTGAGTTTCAAACATTACCTGTTTGGCTCGGTAAGTCTCGCCATCGGGTCCAGCAACGCTATCGGCATTCGCCATATTGCTCGCAGTGACGTTCATTCGCTGGGCCTGAGCACTCATTGCTGAGCTGGCAATATCAAATGTGGAAAACATCGACATTGGTGGTTAACTCCTCACTAGTTTGACTTGGTTTATTCAGGCTGCATGGCATTTTTCAGCCCTTGAATACGGCTGTTGAGCATGGTGAGCCCGACTTGATAGCGAACAGCGTTGTCCGCAAACTGCGTGCGCTCACGATCCATGTCCACCGTGTTTCCATCCAAACTAGGCTGATCAGGAATGCGATAAAGTAAATCGGCGTTGCCGGCTCCACGCCAAGCGGGGCCTTCTCCAGCAATATGGCCTTCTGTGGTACGTGCTAATGTCAGCCCGCCACCCGAGGAACCGGACGCATGCTGAGAACCATCTACTGCTTTTTTCAACTCGCTAGCAAAATCGATATCGCGCGCTTTATAGTTCGGCGTATCGGCGTTCGCGATATTTGCCGCCAACACGTCATGGCGTGCCTGGCGTAAACTCACTGCTTTCTGATGAAAATTAAAGGCAGATTCCAGTTGATCAATCATGCCGACCCTCGCGTTGAGGCTTAAAATAAAATGGACTTTGTTGAGGGTGGAGAATACGTGTGTCACTGTCATCCTAAAGCATGGAACAGATGTCGTTTCTGCCAGCATTTCGCGTGATACGCTTGATACCTTTTAGTTACACTTGAAAACCAAATTTCTCCTACTGCTTGTCTTCTCTAGCTCCCAGGTAAGCGACCTTCTTATGCAACGAAACCGCCCTTCTTCGCGACGCTTGTGTCGTTACTGGCTAGGCCTCCCTGTTGTAGCAATCGTGTGTATGATGGCTACATTTAACGTCTACGCTGATAACGACCATTTGATGCAGCAAGTGCATCAATTTTTGTATGAGCAAACACAAGCGCTAGGCGACGAGGTAGTGATTGACGTACGCCCTCCTTCCCCGCACTTACCTGAATGTGTACAACCAGAGCCTTTTTTACCCAACGCCAATCAAGCGCCGTTGGGCCGTGTTTCCGTTGGCGTACGTTGCGGTGAGGCCAGTCGGCAAGTTCGCTATCTGCAGGCTCAAATTGATATTGTGGGTAGCTATTTGGTGGCGGCAAGTGATATTGGGCGAGGCACGCTGATTACCCCTGACATGCTGAGTGAACAAGGCGGCAATCTTGGCGATCTTTCAGCCCAAGCGCTGACGGCTGAAGAAGATATTGTGGGTAAAATAGCGCAGCGTCCCATTCGTGCTGGCAGTACCTTTTTAGCCCACTACCTACAAGCGCCTAGCTTGGTTGAACGTGGTCAACGCGTGACTGTTATTGCTCAAGGGTCTTCTTTCCGCGTTACACGTGAAGGCGAGGCGCTGGAAAATGGCGCGTTAGGGGAACAAGTTAGGGTCCGTTTTGATTCGCGGCAAATTATGACAGCACGCGTCACAGATCAAGGCATGTTAGTGGTAGATTTTTAACTGACTGCCTAAAGTTATCTCCAGCGTTGCCGATAGTTACTGTTATATCGGTTATAATACGCGCAAAGCGCATCGACGTTGAAGATGAGGCAGACAACGTGAAAATTGATAACATTAATTCGCTACTACGCTCAAACCAAACTCAGCAACGCGATGAGACTCAAAAAGTTGATAGCGTAACGCCTACCACACAGGGTGGCAGCACTCGCGAATCGACCCAACTGAGCCAGTCGGGTGTTGATGAGTCCCAGGATATTGATAGTGCCAAAGTGGAAGAAATTCGCGACGCTATTCGCGAGGGACGCTTAGAAATGCGCGCTGATCGTATCGCTGAGGGGCTAATCGCCAATCTTAAAGATTTATAGGAGACGAATAATGAGCCTTGTCGCCTTGCTTACCGATCAACAACAGCGCCTGGATGCGCTCATTTCGTTGTTGTCCAGCGAGCAAAATTTATTGACACAAGGTGATATAGACGGCGATGCCTTGACTCAAGTGGCCCACGATAAGCAAATATTGCTTGTCGAGCTTGAGCGTATTGAGGCGGTTCGGCGCAATGTCCAAAAACGTCTCGGATATGCAGAAGGCGCTAGCGGTGCTAGAGCGGCGGCTAATGACGCTGGTTGCCAAACTGCCTGGGAAAGCTTACTTGAAAAAAGTGAGCGTGCTGCCCGTATGAATGAACTGACGGGGCAGATGCTTTCGGTACGCATGAAACATAACCAAGCGATGCTTGATTATATTCGCCAGATTGCAGAAAAAACGCTATATAAGCCAGATGGTCGTAATAGCGCTCAACCAGGCCGCATCAACGCTTCAGCCTGACACACCTAATTCCCTCGACAAGTTCTCTGCATGACGTTTCAATGAAGGCCTTTTGCACTAGAAGGGTTTAAGAAACTTCTCATGTTCAAATTATTGCCTCATCATTATACAGCGTTGGTCATCGGCGCATCAGGGGGGATTGGGACAGCCATTATTAAGCAGCTGTTGTCTTCTTCTCAGGTCGGCCAGATCATTACCGTTAGCCGACAAACACTACCCATTGATGATCCTCGTATTACACAACTAACGCTTGATGTCTCTCAAGAGCACGGCCGACAAGTGCTTAAGCAAGCATTGGCCGCCCAGCCAATCCATTTATTTTTTAATGCTATCGGCACGCTCCATGATGAAGCCCATCATCTACAGCCCGAAAAACGACTTGACCAGCTTAGTGTAGACAACTTAACACAGGTCATGAATGTTAACGCTTTTACACCTATCTTGCTGTTAGCAGCACTTCAGGACTCTTTCAAGGGATCGCATCCTGCGATTATTGCCAGTCTTTCCGCACGCGTGGGTTCCATTACCGATAATCAGTTAGGCGGCTGGTACAGCTACCGTGCCAGTAAAGCCGCTCATAATATGCTTATGAAAACCGCCGCTATAGAGCTCAAACGGCTAAATAAGCAATCTATCGTCCTATGCCTACACCCTGGCACTACCGACACCGCCCTCTCTAAACCTTTTCAGGCAAGGGTGCCGAACGAAAAGCTATTCTCGCCTACCTATGTCGCCGAGCAGTTGCTGGCCATCATCGCCGAACGAACTCCGGAGGATAGCGGTAGCTTTTGGGATTGGAACGGCAAGCCTATTGAATGGTGAAATAGCCAGCCATATCTCGCTGTTGACTCTGTCATTGCGAGCGTAGCGCGGCAATCTTGGTGCGGTGCCACCAAAACCGAGATGGCCACGTCGTTACACTCCTCGCCATGACAGGGCATTTTTCTTTTCTTCCAGGCAACAAAAAACCCAGCCGGATGGCTGGGTTTTTCGTGGAATAAGTGCCTGACGATGACCTACTCTCGCATGGGGAGACCCCACACTA
>NZ_JBHMAC010000017.1:0-32081 GCF_042429665.1 Vreelandella sulfidaeris
GGACTAGCCGAAGACAACAAAAGCGAATCAAACTTGGCTCAAGGTTCAAACGAATTCACTGTGATACTCCGAAAAGTATCGTTGTGTTCGCTTGCCTTGATATTTGGTGACTTGTCACCACATCAGCAAGCGCCCACATGAATTACCTGATCAAATTGTTAAAGAGCTGTTTTCGCTGCGTTGCGTCTGACACCGTGTGTGAGAGCAACTAACCTCGGCTACCGTTGACTTGGCTTGCCTCAGCGAGGAAGGCGTATTCTACGCATTTCCTGGTGATTGTCAAGGGCGTTGTTTTCGCTGTTGAATGACTCCAACTGGAAACAAGCTAACCGCTTGATAATCGAAGGCTTTTACACCTCATTCACCGCTGGTAACGCTTGGCGTCCCCGGCAGCGGATGCGTACTTTACGGATTCGCGGCCGGGTTGGCAAGTGCTTTTTAAGCTTAATCTTGATAACGGTGTAAATGGCCTTAACGGATATCACGAAGCGAGTCGGGAACCAGAGAATCCGCTCCAAGATCGGCAATGCTATGCGCCCCGGTAAGCGTCATCGCCACTCGCATTTCCTTTTCAAACAGCTCAAGCAGATGGGCAACACCCGCCTCTCCGGCTGACGCAAGGGCGTAAATGAAAGCTCGCCCCAATAAAACCGTATCCGCACCCAACGCCACCATCCGCACAACATCAAGTCCGTTACGAATACCGGAATCGGCCAATATAGCTAAGTCACCTTTAACGGCATCGGCAATAGCAGGCAAAGCACGAGCAGAAGAAAGCACGCCATCAAGCTGGCGACCGCCATGATTGGAAACCACGATACCGTCCGCGCCAAAGCGAACGGCATCACGGGCATCCTCCGGGTCCAATATGCCTTTAATGATCATAGGACCGTCCCAGAATTCCCGTATCCACTCCAGGTCCTTCCAGGAGATGGCAGGATCAAAGTTATTACCAAGCCAAGCAATGTAGTCTTCAAGCCCCGTCGGATTGCCACGATAATCAGACACGTTGCCAAGATCATGCGGACGACCATGAATACCCACATCCCACGCCCAGAACGGATGCATGGCCGCCTGCGCCATGCGTCGCATCGGGCCATATTTACCGCTCATTCCCGAATGAGCATCACGGTAACGTGCCCCTGGCACCGGCATATCAACAGTAAACACCAGCGTTTTAACACCAGCGGCTTTGGCTCGCTCTAAGGCGTGCTTCATAAACCCCCGGTCTTTCAGCACGTAGAGCTGGAACCAGATAGGTCGATCAACGGCGGAGGCGACCTCATTAATAGTACATACCGATACCGTGGACAGCGTGAACGGTATGCCTTTACTAGCAGCAGCTCGCGCCGCCTGAACTTCACCACGTCTGGCGTACATACCGGCCAGCCCAACAGGCGCCAGCGCAATCGGCATCGCAAGCTTTTCGCCAAACAGCTCGGTTTCTAGAGACAAGCTAGACATATCTTTCAGCACACGCTGACGTAATGCGATACCGGCCAAGTCTTCGACGTTACGTCGCAATGTATGTTCGGTATAAGACCCGCCATCGGCGTAATGAAACAAAAAAGGCGGTATACGCCGTTTAGCGGCCTGACGGTAATCAGTGGATGCTGAAATGATCATGGCGGGTCCTATGCAATGGATACGCTTTTATGGGTGTTATCAAAGAACCGGTATTGAGCGCCATCAAGAATAACCGACGCCTTGCCGAAGGTTAGCGCTGCACGCGCTGCTAGCGCCGCCGCATAGAGCAAGCAGGCACGATAAAACCAGCTGGTTCGGCGCTGAATGAGCGCAACGGCCACCACACTATGTGTGGCGCTTACTGTCGCAGCACTTCGCAGCCATAAATTGGTTTTACCAATTGACAATAAAAACAGCATCAACAGTAGAGAGCCGCCCCAAACGTGTCAAACGGAGAAAGCTTATTAGCATGCATAAAAGCGCTATACTTTAGTTTAACGCTAAATTACTAATCTTTATTAATGATTAGTTTTGCTCGCCTACTCTTGAGGCA
This sequence comes from Vreelandella sulfidaeris, assembly GCF_042429665.1. GTDB lineage: Bacteria > Pseudomonadota > Gammaproteobacteria > Pseudomonadales > Halomonadaceae > Vreelandella. Next base: position 2,021 of record NZ_JBHMAC010000017.1, read on the forward strand.
ATTTCCTAAAGCCCTTAATATTGGTATTACCAATTATAGGAGCTAACCAACATGAGTTACCCACCGCTCCGCCAACAGCGTTTGGCCGATGTCATCACAGAGCGTTTAGAAGCCATGATGTTGGAAGGCAGCTTAAAGCCAGGCCAGCGTTTACCTCCCGAACGCGAGCTGGCTGAGCGGTTTGGCGTCTCGCGCCCCTCCTTGCGCGAAGCTATTCAGAAATTGGCCGCTCGAGGCTTACTGACTAGCCGTCAAGGAGGCGGTACGTTTGTTAACGACGAGCTAAGCAATGGGTATACGGATCCCTTGTTAGAAATGCTTTCTCGCCATGGCGAATTCAATCTAGATTTGCTGGAATTCCGCGATGCAATGGAAGGTATCTCTGCCTATTACGCAGCCCTGCGCTCCACCCCTGCCGATAAAGCCTTACTACTTCAGCGCTTTGAAGAACTAGAGGGGGGCTTTGAAGGCAACGACCCCATCCAGGAGGCCAAGCTGGATGCCGCCTTCCATCTAGCCATTGCCGAGGCCGCCCACAACGTCCTACTCCTACATACCATTCGCGGCATTTTCCATCTGCTGGAGAAAAGTATCGTCAACAATCTGGCGCATCTATTTGCCAAGCCAGAGTCACGCAGCCTCTTAATGCAGCAACATCGAGCACTATTGAATGCCATCTTGGAAGGACGCGCAGAAGACGCTCGCACTAGAGCCCACGAACATTTGGTATTTGTGGAAGAGGGGTTGCTTGAGATGGCGCGCGCCGAAACACGCGCTCAACGCGCTCTTCGCCGCGCCCAAGGCAACAGTACAACCCTGGCATGAGCGATCAAACCGCTGCTCGCACGCCAACTCGGCTGCCGCTATACGGGCGGCGTTTATGGTTACTGGCGCTTGCTCTTGGTTTACTGCTGGTTATGTGGCAAGCCGCCCAACTGGCACGGGAACAGGCGCTTTCCAACCTTCAAGACGATGCTGAAAACGAGCTTCGCCTGTCGGCTGCCAACTTAAACGGCTATTTGCTACGTTACGATTATCTACCTCAGATGCTGGCTACGCGTGAAGGCGTAAAACGCTTTCTAGCCTCCCCTGATAATCAAGACCCTATGCCGCTGAATCTGCTGCTTGATCGCTTCCGCTTTACCGCAGGGGTATCGGATGTCTATTTGCTCAATCGCGAGGGTGACACGATCGCAGCCAGCAACTGGCATCGCCCCAACACCTTTATTGGTCAGAACTATGCTTTTCGCTCCTACTACACCGATGCCATCGCCGGAGGCCAGGGACGCTTTTTTGGACTGGGGGTCAAGTCTCTGGCGCGTGGCTACTACTTTTCATCGCCCGTCTGGCTGGACGACACCGCCCCTGACTCGCAGCCAGACGGCGTATTAGTAGTGAAAGTATTGCTAGATGATGTCGAAAAGAGCTGGGCAGAGCAGGATGCCGAACTTCTGGTGACCGATAGCGACCATATTATTTTCATGGCTAGCCATCCAGAGTTGCGCATGAATGCGCTCTATTCGCTTACCGCTGAACAACGCCAACATCTGCGTGAAACACGCCGTTATGCCATGGAGCCGTTAACGCCATCTGGTATTGAAATTAATGCTCCTTTCGGCGAAGGCAGCCAGTTGGTCAACTTTTCTCAGGGCCCGCTACGTAACGGTGACTACCTAAGTTTGACTCGCCCTATCCCTGAGTTCGGCTGGCAGATGCATATCCTCAAGCCACTAACACCGGTGACTAGCGCACAGTGGATCGCCGCCCTCATGGCCGGGGGGTTTTACGGCATTATCGCGCTTGGAGCGGGTATCGGCTGGCAGCGCCTGCGGCTACGCCGCGAGCGGGAAGCGTTTGCTGAACGTGAACGCAATACGTTAGCCCGCGTTCGGGACGAATTAGAAATCAGTGTCGAGCGGCGCACCAGTGACTTAGTGGCCAGCAACCAGCGTCTTTCTGACGAAATTGAAGAGCGCCGCCGTGCTGAGGCTAACTTGCGACAAACACAAGATGAGCTGATTCAAGCGGCTAAACTAGCGGTATTAGGCCAGCTCGCGGCGGGGATCAACCACGAGCTCAACCAGCCGCTAGGGGCGATACGCGCTTATGCTGAAAATGCCCGTCGGTTTATGTCCCTGGAGCGCTACCAAAACGCTGATGCGAACCTAGAGCAGATCGTCGAGCTGACCGAGCGGATGGCCGACATTAGCGCACAATTACGCCAGTTTTCACGCAAGAGCAGTGAACGCCAGGAGACGATATCCGTACAGGCGTGTATTAACTACGCATTACGCCTATTTCAAAGCCGGCTGCGCGACGGCAACATTACCGTCATCCAACAGTGGCCCGAAGATACGCTATGGGTGAAAGGCGACCTTGTGCGCCTGGAACAAGTGCTGGTTAATTTAATTAGCAATGCGTTACAAGCCATGAAAACTGCGCCAGCGCCGCAACTGACTATCGAAGCGTTTATCCGTCAGCAGCAAGTCGTTATTAACGTCATTGATAACGGACCCGGCATCCCAGATGAGCACTTAGGGCATATTTTTGAACCCTTTTTCACGACTAAAGCGCCAGGCAGTGGCTTAGGCCTTGGGCTCTCGATTTCTTCACGTATCATGGATGATTTAGGCGGCAAGCTGCAGGCCACCAATCATCCTGACAGAGGGGCATGTTTTACTATAACGCTCCCCCACTCAACGTTAACTCACGCCCAGGAGCGCTCTCACTATGCATGAGCCGTCGACGCTGCCGGTCATGGTGATCGACGACGAACCGCATCTGCGGATCACCGCCAGCCAAACCCTCGAACTTGCAGGCTATACGCCCTACTGCTTTGAGTCGGCAGAGCAAGCGTTAGCGGCATTAACGCCCGATTTTCCGGGGGTCATCGTTAGCGACATCCGAATGCCGGGAATGGATGGTATGGCGTTACTCCATGAGCTTCACCATCGCGACGCCACCCTGCCTATCATTTTAATTACCGGCCATGGTGATATCTCCACCGCGGTAGAAGCCATGCGCGCCGGTGCCTGGGACTTTCTTGAGAAGCCTTTTGCCGGCGACCAACTGCTGGATGTCGTTCGCCGGGGGATTGAGAAGCGTCAGCTCAGCTTGGAAAACCATCGTCTTAAAGCCGAACTGGAAGTACAGCAAGCCGCATTAGGGCCAAGACTGGTGGGCCGCACGCCGGTCATTTCAAGATTGGCCGCTATGATACAGCGCATTAGTCAGGTCGAAGCGGATGTTCTGCTGTTTGGAGAAACAGGCACCGGCAAGGACTTGGTGGCCCGTGCTATTCACGAGCGCAGCAGTCGCCGCAATAGTCCCTTCATGGCGATCAACTGCGGCGCAGTGCCTGAAAACACGATCGAATCTGAACTGTTTGGGCATGAAAAAGGCGCGTTCACAGGCGCGGTCGAGCGGCGTATTGGCAAATTTGAACATGCCAATGGCGGCACGGTGTTTCTGGATGAAATTGAATCCATGCCCTTGGCGCTGCAGGTCAAGCTATTGCGGGTATTGCAGGAGCGTAGCGTCGAGCGGCTGGGGGCCAACGAAACGGTTCCACTCAATATACGCGTAATCGCGGCGACCAAGGTCGACCTTAAAGCGGCCTCCGAAGAGGGACGTTTCCGTGAAGATCTTTACTACCGGCTGAATGTGGTTACCTTGCCGCTGCCCGCGCTGCGTGAGCGACGTGAAGATATTCCTCTACTCTTTCAGCATTTTGCCGTGGTCGCGGCCAACCGCAGCGGGCTTGAAGCACCGACGCTTGATAGCGCCGCCATCGCTGCTCTACTGGCCCATGATTGGCCTGGTAATGTACGCGAATTACGCAATCTTGCTGAGCGCTATGTACTACTGGGCGCGGCCTTCGACTATCGCCTGGATGCACTACTGGAGGGCGCCAATGCCGGGACTGAAGAGCCCTCTCTGCCGCGGCAGGTCGAGCTCTTTGAGAAGAGCCTGATCAGTCAATCGTTAGCGCGCCACCACGGCAGAGTGACCGATGTGTGTCGCCACTTGGACATCCCCCGTAAAACCTTTTACGACAAGCTTAAAAAACACGGCCTTAACGCCGACGACTATCGCCACAACAGCGAGCCTTGATACAGCAGCTCGCCCAATACTGACCAGGGCGGCACCCAGGGGATTAGCGTCAAGGTAGCGATTAGCATCAGCAGATTAGACATGGGCCTACGGCTGTCGCCCAGTTTAAGCGCGGTACCAAACGAGCGCTTTAGCCGAGCACCTTCAAGATCGACGCTGTATATTTCATCCAAACTAAGGTGGATAACAAACCCTGCTAACAACGCTGCCCCGTGAGACCATGCCAACCAGGCTGGCTGGTTGAGCAGGTTATAGCTAAGCGCCGCGGCCACCAAGCTGCATAACCCGCCTGCCAGCAGCGAATGCCAAATACCGCGATGAACGGTAAAACGCGAAAACAATACGGCTGCCAGGTAGCGCACACTGAAGTAGATCCCACCACAGGCAATCAATAATGCGCCGGGCGTCAGCCAAGGCTGTAGCAAAAGCGCTCCCAGCACCAGCGTAGGCACTGAAAGTAGATTAAAAATCAATCGTATCGAGTGGGAGCGATCAGCATCAATGTCGGGCAAAATGCCCCCGAACGTCACCAATCCAATCATCATCAGTGCTTGGGAAGGCGGCCACCACTGACCTTTCCAGCCTGCATACGCGATCAGCATACCGCCCGCCGCTGCCACCGTAATATGAGTGCGAAAATTAGCCATGACCCAGCACCCTAGAAAACTGGATAAATTAACAGATTTCTGAGCAGCGCGACATGGCTAACGATGGAAAAAAAGGTGACAGGGCAACCGCTTATATAGGTCTCAGTAGGCTTAAGTTTCAGCCAAAAAGCGATCTTTCAATTTAACATAGTTGCCGGCGGTATAAGGAAAGAAAGCGCGCTCCGACTCCTTCAGTGGGCGGAGTGCCTTGGCTGGGTTGCCGGCGTATACATAGCCACTTTCCAGACGCTTACCGGGGGTGACGACAGCGCCTGCAGCGATGATCACCTCATCTTCGACCACCGCACCATCCATGACGATAGCCCCCATCCCGACCAGAATACGATTGCCCAGCGTGCAGCCATGCAAAATGGCTTTATGGCCAATGGTCACGTCATCGCCCACGGTGAGCGGAAAGCCATCAGGATTGAAGTCGCTGGCGTGGGTAATATGCAGCACGCTGCCGTCCTGCACGCTCACACGCGCACCGAGGCGGATACGGTGCATATCGCCGCGAATCACCGTCATTGGCCATACCGAACAGTCATCGCCCAATATTACGTCACCGATAACCACACTGGCCGGATCAATATACACGCGCTCACCCAGTTGGGGCTCACTACCTTGATAACGTCTTAACGCCTTGTTCATAACTCACTCCTGGCCATATGAATGGGCAACGTCGAGAGCTAGTTAGCGCTCATCTGCCGCTCTCTAGTCGTACTATAACGATTACCCCAGTATGCCCGCCATCAGGACAATAAAGGTCAATGGTATTGATACCCAGCGAACGAGGTTACGCCATAGCATGTAGCCGTTATCACCCACGCCGAGGGCACGCACCGCCATCTCACGAGGCATGACCCAGACGGCAAACGTGGCAATCAACAAGCCACCCAAGGGCAGGAAAACGTCGGGTGGTATGCTGCTGACAAGCTCGAACACGTTGCGTCCAAACAACGGCCTGAACTCCGCTAGGCTTGAAAACGAAAAGGCCGATAGCAGCCCGATCAACCATACGCTGAGCGCCACGATTGCCGTTGAAATACTGCGGCGTAAACCCAAGCCTTGTAGCGTCGCCACCATTGGCTCCGCCAGATTAATCGCCGACGTCCAAGTGGCCAGCAGCAACAGTAGAAAGAAAACGCTTAGCCAAACCGAGCCCCACGGCAACTCAGAAAATGCGATAGGCAGCGTCACGAACATCAAGCCAGGGCCATCAGCCGGATCCATGCCCTGAGCAAATACCACTGAGAAAATGGCGATCCCCGCCAATAACGCCACGCTTATATCCAGCACGGCAACGGCTACCGCGGCCTTCGGCAAGCTTTGCTCTTCAGGCATATAAGCGCCATAGGCCATTAACGCACAGGCCCCTACCGCCAACGTAAAAAACGCGTGCCCCATGGCATGCATGACCACTGACGGCGTCACGGCGTCGAAAGAGGGCAAAAACAGCCACGCCAGCGCCGTGCCAAAACCATCCGTGGTCGCGGCATAGCCAGCCAACAGCAGCAATAACACATACAGCAGCGGCATCAGCAAATTATTTAGCCGTTCCAACCCTTTAGCCACCCCGGCCGCTACCACGGTCATGGTCATGAACAGAAACAGTGAATGGTTAAAGATCAATAAGCGTGGATTGGCTAAAAAAGCCTCAAAGCCAGCACCGACCTCAGCGGCGCTCGCCCCGTTGAAGTTGCCATTGATAGAGGCCACTAAAAACTCAATCGACCAGCCAGACACCACCGAGTAAAACGATAAGATGCAAAACACGGTAAATGCCCCGAACAGGCCCAGCCAGCGCCAGTGAGGAGAGGCTCCCGCGTCGGCCGCCAGGGCTCCCAGCGCCTGCATCGGCCCGCGGCGACCAGCGCGACCAATCAATATCTCCGCCATCATCACGGGGATACCCAGCAGCAGCACAAACGCCACATAAATTAGCAAAAACGCTGCACCACCGTTCTCTCCGGCCACGTAAGGGAAGCGCCAGATATTACCTAACCCTACCGCAGCACCTGTTACCGCCAAGATAAAGGCCCGTTTAGACCCCCAGCGCTCCAGCGTTTCGCTCATCGTCTGCTCCTGCCATTAGTGGCATTAAAAGGCGGCAAGACTAGCAGGCAGTTGCCAGCAGGCCAAACCCTTACCTTAACCTCGTTATGCGGCTTAGCATTGAAACAGCGCCCCACCGCCCGCACTGTGTCATCATTATCGCGCGTTTTGCGCGTTTAAACGGTTTAATAAAATCGATACCACGTGAGGTGCCTATGTCTTCTAATCCGTTGCTTGAAACGCATGAACTGCCCCCTTTTGCTGAGATTCGCGCCGAGCACGTAGAGCCCGCCGTGGACGAACTGCTAAGCGAAAGTCGTGACGCGATCAACCGTCTGGCCGAACAGGCAGCCGCTGCCCCTCCCAGCTGGGATTCCTTTGCAGTCCCACTTGAAGACGTCAATGATCGGCTTAGCCAAGCGTGGTCTCCCGTTTCTCATCTTAACGGCACAATGAACTCACCTGAACTGCGCGAAGCTTATCAGGCGTGTCTGGAGAAACTTTCTGCCTTTGGCACCTGGGTAGGCCAGCACGAAGGCTTGTTTCATGGCTGGCAAGCCTTAAAAGATGGCCCGGCCTGGGAAACGCTAGACGCAGCACAGCGACGCACCATAGAGAACGTCCTGCGCGACTTCCGTCTGGCCGGTGTTGACCTGCCCGCCGATAAAAAAGCGCGCTACGGCGACATCCAATCGCGCCTATCGTTATTGTCAAACCAGTTTTCAAACAACGTACTGGATGCCACCCAGGCGTGGCATAAAGATATCGATAACCAGGAAACGTTAGCCGGTGTTCCGGAGAGCGCGCTTGAAACGTTAAAAGCCACCGCCGAGGCTAAAGGCGTGACGGGCTACCGTATTACCTTGGATTTTCCCTGTTTCTTCCCGGTGGTTAGCTACGCTGACAACCGCGAACTGCGTCGCGAGGTATATACCGCTTTCACTACCCGCGCCTCCGACCAAGGCCCCAATGCGGGCAAGTTCGACAACGCCGCTATCATGGAAGAAATCCTGGCGCTACGCAGCGAGGTGGCCCAACTGCTAGGTTTTGACACTTACGCAGACTACTCCTTCGCTACCAAAATGGCGGAGTCGCCGGAACAAGTACTCGAGTTTCTAAACGATCTAGCCCGTCGCGCAGGTCCTCAGGCAAAAGAAGAGTTTGCCGAGCTAAGTGAGTATGCTCGCGATGAACTAGGCCTGGAGACGCTGGAGCCGTGGGATGTCGCTTATGCCAGCGAAAAGCTGCGGGAAGCCCGCCATGCGATTTCTCAGGAACAGTTACGTCCCTACTTCCCCGCTCCACAGGTGGTTGATGGCCTGTTTCAAGTAGTCGAACGGCTTTACGGCATTCGCTTTGAAGAAGATACCCAGGCACCCCGCTATCATTCGGATATTCGCTATTTTCGGATTACCGAACACGGCAAGCCGATCGCTGGATTTTATCTTGATCTCTACGCCCGTGAAGGCAAGCGAGGCGGTGCCTGGATGGCCGACTGCCGAGTGCGCCGCCAGACGGTGCAGGGACTTCAACTGCCGGTCGCCTTTCTAACCTGTAATTTCACCGCCCCAGTGGGCGAGCGTCCTGCGCTGCTCACCCATGACGAAGTCACCACCCTGTTCCATGAGTTTGGTCACGGGCTGCACCATATGCTGACCAAACAGCATATCGCCGATATTTCCGGTATTAATGGCGTTGCCTGGGATGCCGTTGAGCTACCCAGCCAGTTCATGGAAAATTACTGCTGGGAGCGGGAAGGGCTGGATCTGCTGGCCAAACATGTGGATAGCGGAGAGCCGTTATCCAGCGAGCTGTTAGAGCGCCTTCAGGCTGCCAAAAATTTCCAGTCTGCCATGGGCATGATGCGCCAAATCGAGTTCTCGTTGTTCGACCTACGTTTGCACCATGAGCTTAGCGCGCCTAGCGCAAACGATGTTCAGGCGCTCCTTGATGAGGTGCGCAGCGCAGTATCCGTACTGCCAGTCGTCTCGTTCAACCGCTTTCAAAATAGCTTTAGCCACGTATTTGCCGGTGGTTACGCTGCCGGTTACTACAGCTACAAGTGGGCGGAGGTACTCTCGGCGGATGCCTGGAGCGCCTTTGAAGAAACCGGTATTTTTGATCCAGAAACGGGCCAGCGTTTTCGTCGCGAAATCCTGGAGCAGGGTGGCGCTCGTGATGCCGCCGAGCTATTTGTCGCTTTCCGGGGCCGCGAACCCAGCGTTGAACCACTGCTGCGCCATAGCGGCATTCGTGCTGCTTAGGGCATTTCAAATACGCTTTCACCATGCGCGGTGCCTTGGGCACCGCGCGTTTGGAGATTCTAATGTCAACTGTTAAACGCTTTATCGCGGGTGTTACCTGCCCACGCTGCGCGGCGATGGATCGTATCCGGGCCTGGGAACAAAATGGGATTCGCTACCGCGAGTGCGTCAGCTGCGATTTTTTTGAACAATTGCCTATTGAAGAAGACGCCTTGACCGAGATGACCACTCGGGTCAATCAAGTCCGCGAAGAGCAAAAGCAGCAGGATGTGCAACCCGTACGCATTCTCGATCCAGGTAAATCCTCTCACTAACACTCTCTTCTGGCACGAAAGCCCACTTCATCAATGGGCTTCTAACGCCATTTTCTTGTGTATGGCTAGCAAGAGAAATAGCGACGCCAATAACGTCTATCGCCAATTCCATTGGTTTGACTATGGCGCTTGCTACCATCACTACCGTGCCCCTCCAGAAAAATGTGCGGTTATCCGCACATGAAAACATGCCAACCGTGCGTATATTCGGACACTTCAGCTAATATTGCCTTCCACCAAAGTTGCATAAAAAAATTATAAGAATTTGATTTTTAATAAATAAATATTAGATGGCACAACTATCGCTCTAATAACTACTGCATCATCTTATAAAGGCAGTATCGGTCGGCGGTATCCCTCTTCCCGGCCAGCCTATAATCCCAATAATCGCTAGGAATTTTCGCCATGCGCAATCATATGCCAAAAACGTTTACGCTTCTCGCCAGCAGTGCCCTACTGGTGGCTGCTGCTAGCAGTGCTCAAGCAGACCGTTCTGAGTGGCCTGACAACTTTACCGTTGGCACCGCAAGCCAAGGCGGCACTTACTTCGTTTATGGTTCAGGCTGGGCTAACTTTATTGCTGATGAGCTAGGTGTATCAGGCGGCGGTGAAGTAACAGGCGGCCCAACTCAAAACCTGGCGCTGGTACACACAGGCGATATGGCGTTTGGCTTAACCACCATGGGCCCCGCCGCTGATGCCATCAAAGGCGAAAGCCCACTGGCACCAGGCATGAAGATGGACAACGTATGTGCCATGTTCCCCATGTACGAAACGCCCTTCTCTATTACCGCACTTTCCGACAGCGGCATCGAATCCATTTCCGATATTCCTGATGGTGCACGTATCGGTTTTGGCCCGGCTGCCTCTACGTCTGACACGTACTTCCCGGCCATTCTAGAAACGCTGGGCGTTAACTTCGATCGTCGTAACGGCGGCTGGTCAGATCTTGGTGGCCAACTTCAGGACGGCCTGCTCGACGTCGTCGCCTTCGCTGCCGGCATCCCGATCCCCGCGGTTAGCCAGTTGGAAGTGCAAACGGATGTGAACATCATTGAGTTCACAGAAGAAGAAATGCAAACCGTGCTGGACAACTTCCCGGTAGCGGAATTCATGATTCCGGCCAGCACCTACACCACGCTGGAAGAAGACGCTCGCGCTGTCTCTATGTGGAACTTTGCCATCGCGGGTTGCGACCTGCCGGAAGATTTCATTTATGAAGTCACCAAAGCCACGATGGAAAACAATGACCGTATGCGCTCTGTCCACCGTAGTGCTGAAACCACCATTCCCGAAAACATCAAGCACAACACCGTGCTGCCGTTCCACCCCGGCGCTGCCCGTTGGTACGAAGAAAACGGCTATGAAATTGCTGAAGACATGATTCACTAAGCAACCTCCCCTGCTCTAACTGCCCCGCTTCCGGTGTTACCGGGCGGGGCAGCTTTCGCTATTACTCCCCTGTGTCTGCTTTTGCTGTGAGGGTGAACTCTAATGAGTCACAAAACCTACCAAGAACCCGATGGCCCTACAGATGATGCCCCCACGGCATCAACGGTAACCGATTCCATTGCCGATGGTGTTGATGATGATGTTGTAGAACCTAACCGCCGTCTGTTTACTGGCTGGCAGTTTGCTCTATTTGCCACATTAGCCATCGCTTACTCAAGTTTCCATCTGATCTCGCTCAACGTATATCCGATGGAAACATGGTCGTTTCGTATTGTGCATATTGCCGGTGCGCTGATTCTTGGTTACGGGTTATTTTCCGGTGCCCGCTTTGCCGATGATGATCACCAAGCATCTAGCGCATGGATTAAGTGGGTTAGCTACGCATTGCTTATTCCCGCCGCTTATACATTGGCGCAAGTCTTTTTAATGCATCAAACGCTCAGCGGTAGTGCCATGCGCATCGACCCGAGCATCGAAAACTGGCACTACGGCTATCCGCTGATGGCGACCACCGCAGGCGCCATTGTGCTGTCATGGTTTTATCGTCAGGCACGGCATCGCTTCAACCCTGCCGACTTAGTGCTCATGGTATGTGCGCTGGCCAGTGCCGGTTATTTGCTAGTGGCCTATAACACCAACATTCGTATGTCGACGGGCACTTCCTTTGCGCCGACAGGTATTTCCTGGGCAGCCATTGCAGGCTCTATGCTGATTTTGGAACTTACCCGCCGCGTGGCTGGTTTGGCTCTGGTCGTTATTTCCGCGGTATTTTTGACTTACGTTTTTGCCGGACCTTATTTGCCCGGCTTTTTAGGTTACCCAGGCCTGTCACTGCAGCGCTTCTTCAGCCAGGTATACACCGATGCAGGTATCCTCGGCCCCACCACCGCGGTGTCGTCGACCTATATTATTCTATTCATTATTTTTGCCGCGTTCTTGCAGGCGTCCAAAGTAGGCGATTACTTCGTCAACTTTGCCTTTGCCGCAGCAGGTCGTGCTCGTGGCGGCCCCGCCAAAGTAGCCATTTTCGCGTCAGGTTTGATGGGCATGATTAACGGCACTTCAGCAGGTAATGTTGTTTCCACCGGTTCGCTGACCATCCCGCTGATGAAAAAAGTTGGCTATCCCGCGCGCAGCGCAGGCGCGATTGAAGCCGCTGCGTCCACCGGTGGACAAATTATGCCGCCCATCATGGGGGCAGGCGCGTTCATCATGGCCGAAGTGACCGGCATCCCCTATACCGAAATAGCCCTTGCAGCGGTCATTCCTGCCATTCTTTATTTTGCCTCTATTTACTTTATGGTCGACTTTGAAGCCGCCCGTAAAGGCATGCGTGGCATGCGTAAAGATGAGATCCCGCTGTTCTCGAAGCTGGTGAAACAGGTCTATCTATTTGCACCGATTATTATTCTGATCGTGGCACTGTTCATGGGCTACTCGGTCATTCGTGCCGGCACCCTGGCAACCGCTTCAGCCGCGGTGGTGAGCTGGATTTCACCCAATAAAATGGGTGTTCGCGCCATCTTAAAAGCACTGCAAATTGCAGGCACCATGTCGATTCAGATTATCGCCGTGTGCGCCTGTGCGGGCTTGATTGTAGGGGTGATTTCGCTAACGGGTGTGGGCGCGCGTTTCTCGTCGCTACTGCTTGGTTTAGCTGGCGTCAGCCAACTGTTGGCCCTTGTGTTTGCAATGTTGATCAGCATTTTGCTCGGCATGGGCATGCCGACCACGGCGGCCTACGCAGTGGCCGCGTCAGTAGTGGCTCCGGGCTTGATCAATATTGGTATTGAGCCATTAATCGCGCACTTCTTCGTCTTTTACTTTGCGGTGGTCTCGGCGATTACGCCGCCCGTCGCCCTGGCGTCTTACGCCGCTGCCGGTATTTCCGGTGACAACCCCATGGGTACGTCCGTTGCCTCGTTCAAGATTGGCTTAGCCGCGTTTATCGTACCGTTCATGTTCTTCTACAGCCCGGCCATGCTGATGGAAGGATCAGCCATGCAGATCTTGCGCGTGGGCCTAACGGCGACGCTGGGTATTGTTCTGCTCTCCGGCATGGTACAAAAATGGTTCTTTGGCCCCGTTAACCTAGTTCAACGTGTGGTCATGCTGGTAGGCGCACTATTTTTAATCTATGGCGGCATCTATACCGACATTGCGGGCCTTGCGATTGGCATCGCCCTATTTGTGATGCAGAGAAAGGCTAACGGTGGTGGTAACAAAGCGGCGCAAGCCAGCTAATACACCCAGAAGCCTGTACCAAGCGCAAAAGCCCCGCTCAACGATCTGTTGAGCGGGGCTTTTCGTCAGGTCAGACTACACAATCAACGGGTTTAGTCAGTCAAATTATCGACGATTTTAAGCACTGGCGCCGACTGATTTAACGTATAGAAGTGCAGACCAGGCGCACCGCCTTCCAATAAGCGTTCACACAGACGGCTCACTACCTCAGTACCAAAAGCAGCAATCGACTCGCTGTCGTCACCATAGGACTCCAGTTGCTTACGGATCCAGCGCGGGATCTCGGCACCGCAGGCATCTGAGAAGCGCGCCAGCTTGGTGTAGTTGGTAATCGGCATAATGCCGGGAATAATGGGTTGTTTAACGCCCTGTGAACGAACTTTATCAACGAAATTGAAGTAGGCATCCGCGGTAAAGAAGTACTGGGTAATGGCCATATTGGCGCCAGCCTTCATTTTACGAGCGAAGTTCTCAACATCCTTGTCCAGGTTGGCGGCCTGGGGATGCGATTCCGGGTAAGCGGCAACGGCAATATCGAAGTGGTCACCGGTTTCGGTGCGAATAAACTCGACTAGTTCGTTGGCATAACGCAGCTCGCCAATACTGCCCATGCCTGAGGGCATATCGCCTCGCAGCGCGACTAAACTATCAACCCCTTCTTCGCGGTACTGCGCCAGCAAGTCACGCAATTGCGCTTTCTCACTACCGATGCAAGAGAGGTGCGGCGCGGTGGAAATGCCACTTTCGCTGACGGCCCGCACGACCTCGCGCGTACGTGCCTGCGTCGAGCCACCAGCGCCATAGGTGACTGAGAAAAAACGCGGTTGGCGAGCAGCCAGTTCATCACGCACGTGTAGTAGCTTGTCGCGCCCTGCATCGGTATTAGGCGGGAAGAATTCAAAGCTGATCCCTAGCGGATGTTCGTGACTGCTCATGGAATTTCCTTTTAATCATCAATAGCGGTGATATTTTGAGTTATTCTCGCTGTTCCGTTGCGCGGGGGCTAATGAAAGATTCCACGCATGGCCTTTAATTTGGCTCATGTTAGCCATTCATCCCACTTAACAAGGTGCCAGTATGGATTTAACACCCAGTGCCTTAATGGGGCCGCTGCTTATGCTCCTGGGGTTTGTCGGATTAGGCTGGATTGCCGCACGGCGTTTAAGCATAGACCCCCGCCCCATTGCTACGCTGCTGGTGTATCTGATTGCACCGCTGACTATTTTTCGCGCGCTGATGAATGGCGGGCCCACGCCAGAATATCTGCTCTTAACATTGGCGTTATTCATACTGGTTTGCAGCATGGCGCTGTTGGTTCGCCGCGTGACCCAGCATCGCTTTGGACCTCAGGAAGGAGCGCTGCTGGCCTTCTCTTCCGGCACGGGCAACACCGGTTACTTCGGCCTGCCGGTGGCTCTCATCCTGCTCCCCCCTGAAGGCGTGACGCTGTACCTTTTTTGTATGCTCGGGATCAATCTATACGAATTCACGCTCGGCTTTTACCTGAGCGCACGTGGACATTTCTCCGTGCGTCAAAGCCTGGCCAAAATTGCTCGGCTGCCGTTAATCTATGCGTTTCTATCTGCGCTGCTGCTGAATGCGCTAAACGTTACCCTGCCCGCCCCGCTGATGAGCTCGCTGGAGGTTTTCCCGGCCACCTATACCTTACTGGGCATGATGATTATCGGTATGACGCTCAGTCAAGTGACGCTCTCGGCCTGGGATTCGAAGTTTGTGGCGACCTGCGTAGGGCTACGTTATTTGCTGTGGCCGCTGGTGATGCTAGCGGCGGTACTTTTACTACAGTACCTTGGCCCGCTGTCATCTGAGCTGGGGATGGCGCTACTGCTGCTAGGCGTGGTGCCGATGGCTTCCAACGTGGTGGTCGTGGCCATGGAGCTAGGCATCCAGCCGCAAAAAGGGGCGCTGGCCGTGCTGGTGACAACGCTGCTCGCGCCGCTGCTGATTCCGCTGTACCTAGGCATCATGCTGCGTATGACGGGTCTGGGTTAGTTATCAGCTTGCTGATGCTGGGTGTAGAGCTAGTTCTTCAGACAGGAACGGCGTGAGTTAAAACCCTTCAACACCTGCCTGCTTAAGCTTTTCAGCCATCCGCTCCACCTCAGGATGGCTAAAAAAGGCTACCAGGGCGTCAGCGCGAACCGGGCCAATCCCCGGCAGCGCTTGCCACTCTGACGCTTGATAGCCTGCCAAGTGCTGCCAGTCACCGCCAGGCATGTCGCTACCCGGTGGCGCTCCCAACGCGTTTAGCCATACCGTAAACGGTTTGCTGCGTACGCCCTGAAATTGCCCTATCAGTGCGGAAGCGGTCACCTCCCCAATACCGTAAACGTGCTGCAGCTGGAGAGGCTCCACACGGAGCCAATCGAGCAACTGGGTGACGACACCTGCATCCATCAGCGCACGCCACGTACCTTCGCCTACTCCCTGCATCCCTAACTGCTCGCCAAGATAGGTCAGCCGCGCCAGCAATTGAGCATCGCAGCCTGTCGTTAATTCAAAACAGCTCAGCAGATGATAACGCTGTGGCGAGGGGGGAGTGAGCGGCGAGCGCTCCTGGGTGTGCCACACGACCTCGGTTAACTGGGGAATCGTTAACCCAGCCAACTCGATTGCCACTTGATCACCGGGGCGGATATCCAATGACGCCCAGCGCTCAAGCGAGCCTAGCGAAACGCGACTAATGCGCCGCCCTTCCAAGCGCACCGGATTAAGCCACACCAGCGGCGTCACACGTCCGGTACGCCCCACGCGAAACTCAACGCCGCGGACTTCCGCTAATGCCTTCTGAGCAGGATATTTCCAGGCCACCGCCCATTCTGGAGGTGCCGATGACCAGCGCCGCACGCCAGGTCGTTCAGCCTGTTTGATCACCACACCGTCGGTGGCAAATGGCAGCGGCCCGTTGAACCAGCTGTCGCGCCAGTAAGCAGCATCTCGTCGACTATCCAGCGGGTAAGTATAGTCAGCGGTGTCAAATCCCAGCACACTCAGCTGCGCCAGGCGCTCCTCCATCCCGGTAGGGCCGTCAGGCCATCCCCAGACAAACAGTCCAATGCGCTCAAGGGTGGCTGAATCAGGATCGGATTGAGCCATCGCCCCCGCCACAGCGCCGCGGGCGCCAGAACTTGGCGACTGTGACTGCACATGCTCGGTGAGCCGCCAGTAAAGCTCCCCTTGAAGAATGGCAGAAACAGGGTCGGAAAGAAGATTGGGAACAGCATCTAGTTGAAGCGCCCGCGCTGTCCAGTCCTGCCCTCGCTCGCCGTCACCGCGACTGACAGCCTCAACCAGCTCACCTTCACTATAGCGAAGCGTAATCGCCACACCGTCTACTTTGGGCTGTATCCAGAGATCTTCCCGGCGGTTGGTAAAGCGCCTGATGCCGTCATCATCGGTTTTATTTAGCCCGCGCTGCGCCGCGGGATGATCACGGGTACCGTGACTGCTCGTTACGCGTGAAAGCGGTCGATGATCCAGCTCGCCACCTAAACAGCGCTGCCAAGTGGCCAAGCGCTCCACTGTTTGATCATAGAGGACGTCGTCAATCAAGGTGACACCCTCGTCGTGGTAAGCACTATCCCAGCGCTGCACCTGCTCGGCGAGCGCTTGGCTTTCGCGGCTTAAGCGCGCCGAAGACCAATCAGGGCAAATGTTGGCCTGTGCGGTGAACGAGATCACCCCAAGCAAAGCGCCGATCACCCAGCGTAAGACACCTATCGACATTCTTCCCCCTTAACCCATCAGCACACCCAAACCATAGTTAACATACAGCCTAGCGTAACGGGCATAAAAAAAGCCCCCGGCCGAAGCCAAAGGGGCGATTTCTTACAGCACGTGTAGCGAATGTCTTACAAAACGGCTTACAAATTGGCAGCCTGACGAAGAGCATCGGCTTTATCAATTTTTTCCCACGGGAAGGCAGTAAAGGTTTCGGTATGCTGTTCGCCTTTATCATCGCTCCAGGTGTAGCTGTGCTCAAACGGTGCCCGTCCAAAGTGACCATAAGCGGCGGTGAGCTGATACATGGGATGCAACAGATCCAGCATTTTAGTGATCGCATAGGGGCGCAGGTCGAAATGCTCGCGTACCAGGGCAACGATCTGCTTGTCATCAATTTTACCGGTGCCGAAGGTATCGATGGAGACCGAGGTCGGCTCGGCAACGCCAATCGCGTAGGAAACCTGGATCTCGCACTTATCTGCCAGGCCCGCCGCTACGACGTTCTTAGCCACATAACGGCCCGCATAGGCGGCGCTGCGGTCAACTTTTGAGGGATCTTTACCCGAGAAGGCGCCGCCGCCATGACGCGCCATGCCGCCATAGGTATCGACGATGATCTTACGTCCGGTCAACCCGCAATCGCCTACCGGACCGCCAATGACAAATTTGCCGGTCGGATTGATGTGGTATTGAGTGCTGTCATCCAGCCACTCGGCGGGGATCACTTGCTCAATGACCTCACGCTTGATCATCTTGCGCAGATCGTCTTGATCAATGTCGGGATCATGCTGGGTAGACAAGACGATCGCATCGACACCGCAAGGTTGGCCGTTAGCGTTATAACGGAAGGTCACTTGGCTTTTCGCGTCCGGACGCAGCCATGGCAACAGACCATTTTTGCGCAGTTCGGCCTGACGCTCCACTAATCGATGTGAGTAGTGGATGGGTGCGGGCATGAACGAGTCGGTTTCGTTAGTTGCGTAACCGAACATCAACCCCTGATCGCCGGCGCCCTGATCTTCTGGCTTGGTGCGATCAACGCCTTGCGCGATATCGACACTCTGTTTGCCGATCAGGTTGATCACCCCACAGGTTGCGCCATCAAAGCCCACGTCAGACGAGGTGTAGCCGATGTTAGTAATCACTTCGCGCACGAGGGCTTCTAAATCAACCCATGCTGAGGTGGTAATCTCACCAGCAATAATCGCCACGCCCGTTTTCACCATCGTTTCACAGGCAACACGCGCCTGCTTATCACGGGCAATAATGGCATCTAATACCGCGTCAGAAATCTGATCGGCTATTTTATCAGGGTGACCTTCGGAGACAGACTCGGAGGTAAACAGGGAATATTCGCTCATCGCGCACTCGACCCTCTGTATGACGGCTGTATCTTATCAACAGCATCAGCAGGAAATCATGGCAGGTGTCTCCCTGCCCGTATAAGCGAAGCGGCAAACGACGTTATCCACCACTTCGGGAGGCAGAGTCTACACGCTGAGGGCGACGCTTCCCAGAAGCGGTTCCCCAGATTTTGTCAACATTTGTGCCGTCGCATTTGCCGCCACCTGGGAAGTCAGCGACAATAGCGCCTTTATTATTTCTGTTTTCAGGCGAGGAGCACCCCCATGCCGTCCCGTTTTGAGCTAGCCAATGCCATTCGCGCCCTTTCCATGGATGCTGTTCAGAAGGCTAAATCCGGCCACCCTGGTGCCCCCATGGGCATGGCGGATATTGCCGAGGTGCTCTGGAATGACTACCTCAAGCACAATCCCGAAGACCCCAAATGGGCTGACCGCGACAGGTTCGTGCTGTCCAATGGTCACGGTTCCATGCTGCTTTACTCGCTGCTGCATTTGAGTGGCTACGAGCTTAGCCTGGAAGCGCTACAGAATTTCCGCCAACTGCACTCCCCCACGGCGGGTCACCCGGAGCTTGGTTACGCGCCTGGCATTGAAACCACTACCGGCCCGCTTGGCCAAGGGTTTGCCAACGCCGTGGGCTTTGCCATCGCTGAAAAAACCTTGGCAGCGCAATTCAACCGTCCTGGCCACACCATTGTCGATCACCACACATGGTGCTTCCTGGGTGACGGCTGCGTGATGGAAGGTATTTCTCACGAAGCCGCGTCGCTGGCCGGTACTCATCAGTTGGGTAAACTGATCGCGATTTACGACGATAACGGCATCTCTATTGATGGCGAAGTAGAAGGCTGGTTTACCGACGATACTGCCAAACGCTTTGAAGCCTATGGTTGGCACGTGGTACCCAACGTGGATGGCCACAAGCCGGATGAAGTCAAAGCCGCCATTGAGCTGGCCAAGAGCCACGAAGACAAACCCAGCCTGGTTATCTGCAAGACGGTCATTGGCTTTGGCGCCCCCAACAAGCAAGGCAAAGAGGATGCTCACGGCGCGCCGCTAGGCGACGACGAAGTGGCCCTGGCGCGCACCCAGCTTGACTGGCCCCATGCACCTTTCCATATTCCAGAGCCTATCTACTCTGCCTGGGATGCCCGCGAAGCGGGTAAATCGGCCCAACAGGCGTGGGAAGATCGTTTTGCCCGCTACGCGGAGGCCTTTCCCACGGAAGCACGCGAATTCACTCGTCGAATGAAGCGCCAGCTGCCTGCAGAACTGCCGACCGAAGCCTTGATTGAACAGGCTCAAGAACGCGGCGAGACCATCGCATCGCGTAAAGCCTCGTTTGAAGCGCTCAATGTGATTGGTCCGAAAATGCCGGAACTACTTGGCGGCAGCGCCGACTTAGCTCCTTCTAACCTGACGTTCTGGAAAGGGGCGAAAGCGATTACCCCGGAAGATGCCAGCGGTAATTACCTTCACTACGGTGTGCGTGAGTTTGGCATGGGCGCGGTAATGAACGGCATCGCCCTGCACGGCGGGTTAGTCCCTTATGGTGCCACCTTCCTGATTTTCATGGAGTACATGCGTAACTCGATTCGCATGGCCGCGCTAATGGGTCAGCAGGTTATTTACGTGTTCACTCATGACTCCATCGGTCTGGGTGAAGACGGCCCGACTCACCAGCCGATTGAGCAGCTCACCAGCCTGCGCACCACGCCGAATCTAAATACCTGGCGTCCGTGTGATGCAGTGGAAACAGCGGCTTCCTGGGATGCGGCGATTAAGCGCCATGCAGGCCCCACCGCGCTCGTGTTGTCACGGCAGAATTTGCCTCACCAGTCGCGCACCAAAGCGCAGCTAGCATCGATTCAGCACGGTGCTTATGTGCTCAAGGACAGCGAGGGAACACCTGAACTGATCCTGATTGCGACCGGTTCGGAAGTGTCGCTAGCGATGGACGCTGCCGCCGAACTTGAGCAACAAGGCAAGGCCGTCCGGGTGGTTTCCATGCCGTCAGCGCACTGTTTTAACTGCCAGGATGCGGAATACCGTGAAAGCGTGCTGCCCAAAGCAGTCACCAAGCGTATCGCTATCGAAGCCGCTCACGCCGACTACTGGTACAAATATGTCGGTTTGGAAGGTCGCGTTATCGGCATGACCACGTACGGTGAGTCGGCGCCAGCGGGCGATCTGTTCAAGCACTTCGGCTTTACCGTCGAAAATGTGGTTGAGCAAGCCAATGAATTGCTCGGCTAAGACATGCCCGCACTCAGTGGCTTTTTATGGCTGATTAGCTACTGGTTGATTGGTGAAGTGGTGATTCATGTCACCGCTTTGCCAATCTCCTCAGGCGTGATCGGAATGTTGCTGCTGTGCGCCACATTGGCTATTCATGGCCGTGTGCCCAGCAGTATCGCCGCCGCCGCCCAACCGCTGATTGCCCTGCTCGCCATGCTGATCATGCCTGGCGTAGTGGGGGTGTTTTTCATTCTTGATCAGCTCGCTGGCGAGTGGCCAGCGATTCTTTGCGCCCTGATACTGGGCACGCTGTTGAGCGTGACCACTACCCTTTGGCTGCTTAAGCGCCTGATGGGGAAGCACCATGACCGCTAATTCCCTTCTGGCCCCCTTAAGCGCCACCCCGCTGTTTGCCGTTGGCTTGACCCTGGCAGCGTTCTTGCTGGGAAACCTGCTGTTCAAGCGCCTGAAGCAACCCACCTGGCTACCGGCCATTTTGATTGCCTCGTTGCTGCTTGCCGCCACGCTGGCAGCGCTTGGACTGCCCTACGATAGCTACCGTCAGGATGCCCGTTGGCTGACCATACTGCTGGGACCGGCCACTGTGGCGTTGGGAATGCCGCTTTATCAACAGCTTCCGCATATTCGCGCGCTTTGGCGACCGCTTACCGTATGCCTACCCATCGCGGCAAGTCTGGCAGCTTGTTATGCGCTAATGATTGCCTGGCTGCTGGGCACTTCGCCGCTCATCCTGGCCTCCATTGCGGCCAAGTCCGTTACTGCTCCCATCGCCATCGGCATCACCGAGCAAATTGGTGGTTCGGTGGCGCTGCTGTTAGGCGCTCTGCTGATTACCGGCGTTGCCACGGCAGCGTTTACAGGTATCGCTGCTCGCTTTCTACACATCGAAGATGAGCGCATCATCGGTTTTGCACTGGGACTTAACGGCCATGCCATTGGGACGGTAAGGGCCTTTGAGTTAAGCCCCACCGCTGGCGCTTTTGCGTCCCTGGGTATGAGTCTCACGGGGATTTTCACCGCCATACTGCTACCGCTTGCCTGGCGGTTGCTCAGCTTGGGTAGTTGAAGGGCCTCGTCAGGGCATGAGAACCGGCGTCTGAAAAGCGCTATCATGGTGGCCTTTCGACTTTTTTATTCATCGATTCACTTTTAAGAGCCACCCTTCTGCATGGCTAATTCTGCTCTCAAGTATCGCATTGCAATTAATGGTTACGGACGCATTGGCCAATGCGTGCTGCGGGCACTCGTCGAGCGGCGCCACCCAGAGCTTGAGGTGGTGGCTATCAATGAGCTGTCGGATCTCGCCACCATCACCTACCTGACGCGTTACGACACCACCCATGGTCGTTTCCCTGGCGATGTCGATAACGACGGTGAGTATCTGATCATTAACGACCAACGTATCCAGGTACTGAGCGAACGCGATCCGCGCAAGCTGCCCTGGGAAGCGCTTGAGGTAGATTTGGTGCTGGAGTGCTCGGGTAGCTTTAAAGACCGCGCCACTGCCGAGCAGCACCTGGCGGCAGGGGCTAAACGGCTGCTGTTTTCACAACCGGCGGAAAATGACGTGGATGCCACCATTGTATGGGGGATAAACGAAGGCGACATGGCGCTTTCTCAGCGTGTTCTGTCGGCGGCATCGTGCACCACCAACTGCCTAGTACCGCTATTGACCATTTTGGATGATGCGCTCGGGATTGAGCACGGCGTGACCACCACGATTCACTCAGCAATGAACGATCAACCCGTGATTGACGCCTACCACCAAACCGACCTGCGCCTGACCCGCTCGGCGATGCACTCTATCGTACCGGTGGACACGGGCCTAGCTCTCGGCATTAGCCGCTTGATGCCTAGCTTGGCGGGCCGCTTTGAGTGCTTACATATGCGCGTGCCGACGATCAATGTCTCAGCGATGGATGTGGCGCTTACCGTTAGTCGCGATACTCAACGAGAAGAGGTTAACGGGCTGCTTTTAGCTGCCAGTCAGCAGCGTTTGAAAGACGTCCTTGGCTATACTGAAGCGCCCATGGCGTCGGTTGATTTTAATCATGATCCACGCTCAGGCATTCTGGACGCCACCCAAACACGGGTGGCTGGAAAACGCCTTATCAAACTGCTGTGCTGGTTCGATAACGAGTGGGGATTTGCTAATCGTATGCTGGATATTAGTCAGCGACTGGCGAGACTTTCAGCAGAGACGTAATCTGTTGGCATTATCATCGAGTTCAACGGCATAAACACGAGGAAACCGCTCACATGAATGTGAAGAAAATGACTGACCTTCCCCTGGAAGGACAACGCGTGCTGATCCGTGAAGATTTGAATGTGCCCATCAAACATGGCCGCGTTACCAGCGACGCTCGTCTACGTGCAGCGCTGCCAACGATTCAGGCTGCTATCGACGCGGGCGCGAAAGTCATGCTGATGAGCCATTTAGGACGGCCCACCGAAGGCGAGCCCGCCGAGGAATTTTCGCTTGCGCCGGTGGCGGAGCACCTTGGCGAACTGCTTGCCCGACCGGTGCCACTGGTGAAAGCCTATCTTGGCGAAAGCTTAGAGCTCGCCAATGGCGATGTCGTGCTTCTTGAGAACGTCCGTTTCAATAACGGTGAGCAAAAGGATGACGAATCGCTGGCCAAACAGTACGCAGCGCTTTGCGACATTTTTGTGATGGATGCCTTTGGCACCGCTCACCGCGCCCAGGCCTCTACGCACGGCGTTGCCCGCTTTGCCCCCAGCGCCTGTGCAGGCCCGCTGCTTGCTCAGGAGCTGGATGCCCTTGAAAAGGCCTTAGCCAACCCTGCGCGTCCCATGGCGGCCATTGTTGGTGGCTCCAAGGTTTCCACCAAGCTTGACGTGCTCAATGCACTTTCAGAGAAGTGCGACCAACTGATCGTGGGCGGCGGTATCGCCAACACGTTCATTGCTGCGGCAGGTTATAATGTGGGCAAATCGCTTCATGAAGCCGATTTGATCGGCCAGGCGAAAGCCCTGATGGAGAAAGTATCGATTCCTCTACCCACGGATGTGGTCGTGGCTACCGAGTTTGCCGAATCCGCCGAGGCGGTGGTCAAGCCGGTGGATCAAGTTGCCGACAACGAGATGATTTTGGATATCGGACCTGAAACCGCCGCTCATTTGGCCAGCATGCTCAAAGATGCAGGCACCATCCTATGGAATGGCCCGGTAGGTGTGTTTGAAATTGATCAGTTTGGCAAAGGCACCGAGGTCATTGCCCAGGCTATTGCTGACAGCGCGGCATTTTCTATTGCCGGTGGCGGCGATACGCTGGCGGCCATTGATAAATATGCCATTGAAGATCGCGTCTCCTACATCTCAACCGGTGGCGGTGCCTTCCTTGAGTATGTCGAAGGCAAGCGTTTACCTGCGGTTGCTGCCCTCGAAGCCGCCGCCAATCGCGGTTAACATGGCACTCCTTGAATCTGCACGCTCGCCCGGCGCTGACCATACGGTCTTATCGTCGGGCTATAACTCTCTAGATAAGGTACTTTCATGGCTCTGATCAGCATGCGCCAGATGCTCGACCACGCCGCCGAATACGGTTACGGTATTCCGGCGTTCAACGTTAACAACCTTGAGCAGATGCGCGCCATTATGGAAGCCGCTGATGCCACCGATTCACCGGTCATCGTTCAAGCCTCGGCTGGCGCGCGCAAGTATGCTGGCGCGCCGTTTTTGCGCCATTTAATTCTGGCGGCTGTCGAAGAGTTTCCGCATATCCCGGTGGTTATGCACCAAGACCATGGTACTAGCCCTGCGGTTTGCCAACGCTCGATTCAGCTTGGTTTCTCCTCCGTGATGATGGATGGCTCACTGGGTGAAGACGGCAAAACACCCATGGACTACGACTATAACGTCAATGTCACCCGCCGCGCGGTGGAAATGGCGCACGCCTGTGGCGTTTCTGTTGAAGGCGAGCTGGGCTGCCTGGGCAGTCTGGAAACCGGCATGGCGGGTGAAGAAGACGGCATTGGCGCTGAAGGCAAGCTGGACATGGAGCAACTGCTCACGGATCCCGAAGAAGCAGCTGAGTTTGTGAAAGCCACCCATGTTGATGCGTTGGCCATTGCCATTGGCACCAGCCATGGCGCTTACAAATTCACCCAGCCCCCCACCGGCGATACCCTCTCTATTCAGCGTATTAAAGAGATCCACGCGCGAATTCCCGATACTCACTTGGTCATGCACGGCTCCTCTTCTGTACCGCAGGAGTGGCTGGAAGTGATTAACCAGTATGGCGGCGAGATCCCTGAGACTTACGGCGTGCCGGTCGAGGAAATCGTTGAAGGTATCAAACACGGCGTGCGCAAGGTGAATATCGACACCGACCTGCGTCTCGCCTCCACGGGGGCTGTTCGCCGCTTCCTGGCCGAGAACCCGTCTGAATTCGACCCCCGCAAGTTCTTGAAAGAGACCGTTACCGCGATGCGCGATCTATGTATCGCTCGCTACGAAGCCTTTGGGACGGCAGGTAATGCCAGCAAGATTAAGCCCATCAATCTAGAAGAGATGTTTCTACGCTATGAGCGTGGGGAATTGGCACCGAAGGTTAAATAGCATTTTGCTGACGTACTCAAAAGACGGCCACATGGTCGTCTTTTTTTACGGCCTCTTTTTATTTAACACAGGTTAAGTGCAACGAGATAGATGTTGCATTGCAGCATCTATCCATTAACACTGGTGTCGAAGCCATGAGCTTTCGTGTTCTAACTAAGAGGCAACCTATTTATGAAGCGCACATCTTCGCTGTCATTAATGCCCACTACCCCAGTGGCCATGTTCGATGTTTGGAAAGTCGGACTGATGGCATTTGAACTATGGACCACCTCTTTATCGACGATCACAATGCGGCAGCATTTATGGCAAACACAGCCATTTTTCAGTCCTAAAATGATGTTAGAAAATCAGCGCATGGTCACCGAAAAAATAGAGGCCAGCATGGAAGCTGGCCTCGTTATGCAAAAAGCACTATTCAGCTCAATGAATGGCCAGCTAACCCCCTGGTGGGTCACCAGCAAAAGCACCATGATGCCCTATCATCAGCGCAGCAGCGCTAATTCCAAGCGTCTGGCTAAGTAGTGTTTAGGCACTAACGTTAAGCACTACCGTTAGTGCCCTCTTCACACTCTTGGCGATTAAATGTTGCCCTTTTCACTCTCTTGGCTATTTTCTTCTTCGCTTTCATGGATGGCATCTTCAGGGCTACCGGTACCTCCCGTACCTGCTTCAGGGCTTCGCTGCTCCCCGTCGTCCGGTTCCAGTTCAACATTTTCCTCACCTGCACCGGCGCTGCTTACCGCGGTCTTGTCCGATGAAGTCTCTCCGTCACGCTTTACCGAGCCTGCTTTAATCCCATACTCCTTTTCTAGCGCCTCATCATCGAGTGGTGCGTGCTGCTCTCCCTCCGATGCCTGAGTATCTGCAAGGGCGTAGCCCGTGGTGGTCAGCAAGGCAGCACTAAGGGCAAACGGTAAAAACCAAGGGGTTAATCGCATGAGACAATCTCCATAGGGGGATGGTGGCAAGATAGCGTTATCCTACTATCCATTCTTATTACTGTCCTTTCTGACTCCTGTCCTTTCTTACTGCTATCACCTCAGCGCACATTAGCAACTCCCCGCTGCATTGTGGCCTGTTTTGATACCAGAACGGGTCATATGGGAAACATCAAAATGGTCGTAACCATTTAAACTGTCTCAATAGTTTGGTTCAGGCAAGCAAAAAATAACAAAACAGTGTTCACAAATGGCGTAAAATCCCGTTCAATAGAGTATGAATGGCTTAAACTAACGCTGGCAGCGCCTGAGCCGCTGCAAGGAACCGCAATGCCGCTCCCACTTTTGTTGTTTGATTGTGATGGCACACTCGTCGATAGCGAGCCTCTCTTAGCTGCAGAGATGGCGATCGGGCTTAATTCTGTTGGCCTGCCTTTCGCAGCTAGTGACTACCTGGGCGAGTTTCGCGGAGCGCGCTTTCGGCGCATCGTGGCTGAGCTTCAACAACGCTACGGTGATGTGGATCCAGAACGGCTGGCGCGTATGGAAGCCTCAATGCGGGCCAACTTAGCCACCCGGCTCGCTGAAGAGTTAACGACCATCCAGGGGGCTCAAGAAGCGTTGGCGCGATTGGCCTATTATCCCAGTGCGGTGGTCTCCAATGGACCCGAGAGCAAGATCTGTACAGCCTTGAAAGCCACTGGCCTCAGTGACTATTTTGGCAAGCGATTCTTCAGTGGCTACACCGCCAATTGTTGGAAGCCAGAACCCTGTCTACATTTACACGCAGCGAGTATCATGGGGTTTGCAGCACGTGACTGCATTGCCATTGACGATGCGCTGGTAGGGGTACGCGCAGCGCTTCAAGCAGGGATGACCGTGATTCATTTAAACCGTTTCCCCGATGCTGAAACAACGCCCGAGCACGCTATTATGATAAGCAGCATGCATGAGTTACCCGCTGTCGTAGAGCGGCTCACGCGTGAATCCTGGCACCCTGCCATGCCACAACACTCAATAGGAGGAGGTTAATGGCCTCATTGCGTGATCAGTTAGGCGGGCTGGTTTACTCCACCGAGCATGGTAAGACCTGCCCTATCTGTCGAGAACCTCTCGATGCCTGCCTGTGTGATGATGTAAACGAACAACAGCGTCTGGCGGCACTTGATGGAGTGGTGCGTATCCGGCGTGAAACGAGCGGTAGGAAAGGCAAAGGCGTGACCACCGTAAGCGGTATCCCTTTACCCAGCGATGAGCTTAAAACGTTAGCTAAAACGCTTAAAAAGCGTTGCGGAACGGGCGGATCAGTTAAAGAGGGTATCATCGAAATACAAGGCGACCATCGCGACACCCTACGCCACGCGTTAAGCGCTCTTGGCTATCAGGTGAAACTCGCTGGGGGCTAAGGCCTCTATACCTTCATGACTTACCAATGAGGTAAGTCACTACCGTGCAAGGCACTGCAATGGCTTGGCTGGAATACTTGCTACCTCTTATTTTCCTGTTTCCCATGGCGGCAATGGCCAGTATTGTCATCGCGCTGCGCAACCTGCATGATGCTCGCGTTCACTCGCCCTTCAGCGCGCCCTTGCACGAACCAGGCCAAGCGTTGAGGCATCGTCTTGATAAAGCATTTTCCAGTTTATTCTTAAACGGCGCTCTAGGCCCGATCATCAGTTTGGCGCCGCTGGTTTATGGCATGGGCCGAATGCTCTTTGTTGACCGCCAGGACTGGGTGGAATGGGCACTCTATGGCTCACTCAGCACATTGCTGGTGCTGATGTTTTCACTACTGCTAGTTCGCGATTATCAGCGTATTCGGCGTCTTAAATTAGGCCTAGCCTGCGAGCTTGCCGTCGGCCAGGAACTTGAGCGTTTAATCCGCCCGGAAGCCCATCCCTATTATGTGTTTCATGACATCCCCACCGATAGCTTCACCATCGACCATGTGGTCGTAACCCCCCATGGCGTTTTTGTGGTCGAAACGCGGGCTAGAACACTGGCTATCGGCCCTGATGGCAATGAGCTTAATACGGTGGTGGTCGAACGCGAGCGGCTACGCTTCCCGCACTGGCAAGAGCGGCGACCGCTGCACAAAACACGCCAAGGAGTTAGCTGGCTTACTCAATGGCTAGAAAAACGCTGTGGAGTGCCGGTCCCCGTACGTGGCGTGCTGGTGCTACCTGGCTGGACAATAGATAACAGTGAAGCCGCTCCCGATGTTTTAGTGGTGAGTGGCGATACCCTGGCGAGCCAGCTCACCAAGCTAACGCCTGGCCCCATTAACGACGTTATCCACCATAAAGTGATTAACGTCTTGCTTGAACGCGCCAAGCTCATGGAGCTAAAACATTTACGCCATCCTTCTGTTTAAACAGCGTGTGTTAATCACCGCGTAATCGTCCCCCCATCTCCTGGGCCAGATCCACCGCGTAGTGGTCTGTCATCCCGCCAATAAAATCCAGCATGCGCCGATAGCTATCGTAAAGTGGCCATGACGGTAGCGGAGTGTTTTCGCCGATAAGTGCGAGGACGCGCTGATGCTTAAACGAACTATGCCCTGTATGGTGCAGTTCATGGGCCGCACCGATAAACGCTTCCAATAATATTCCCAGCGTGGTGTAGGCACCGATCTCAAGCTTCGCCTTACGCTCATTTTGAAAGATGCGTTCTCGAGCGAGCTGCTTGGCCGCCTGTACACCCCAACCCAGGTCTGGATGGCAAAGCTCCAATAAATCGTCGGTGAGCGTACCGCTCAGCAGCGCTTGCTCATGCTGCACAAACACCGCTCCCACCTCGTTGACTGCACGCTCCATGGCAGCCCCACGCAGCAGCGCGATACGTCGGCGCTGAGAGACATTACGACTCAGCATATCGTCATACTCAGGCGGTAATTCGCCCGCGATCTGGCGCAATATCTCCACCACCTCTTCGTAGCGCAGAATGCCCATTTCCAAACCGTCTTCCAGGTCTAACAGGGCATAGCAGATATCATCGGCGGCCTCGACGAGCCAAGCTAGCGGATGACGGCACCAGCGTTGTTCACCCTGAGGTAACAACCCCACTGCATCGGCAACTTCTTTAAGCAGCGCCTGCTCTGACTGGTAGCAACCAAATTTACCCGCTCGTCCGCTGTAGCGGACTGTCCAAGGATATTTCAACAACGTGCCCAGCGTTGCCGCCGATAAGCGCATACCACCGTTAAACTGGTTATATTCAATTTGAGTGATGACCCGAAAGCCTTGGGCGTTGCCTTCGTAGGTCAGCAAATCCTGGCGTTCCGCGTCTGAAAGGCCTTCCAGCAGGCCACTGCTCTCAGCACGTTGAAACCAGTCACGAATGGCATACTCGCCGGCGTGTCCAAAGGGAGGGTTACCAATATCATGACCCAGGCAAGCTGTTTGAATAATCACACCAAGATCAGCAGGCGTAATCCATTCAGGCAGGCGATCTCGCAGCAACTCACCGACGATCATGCCTAGTGAGCGCCCCACACATCCGACCTCTAAGGAATGGGTTAATCGCGTATGGATATGATCATTTTCGGTGAGCGGGTGCACTTGTGTCTTGCGCCCAAGGCGCCTAAACGAGCCCGAGAAAACAATCCGATCGTGATCCTTATGAAATGGGCTACGGCCAATTTCGCGATTACTGGTTGAGCGTTGATCGTGAAGACGACGTGGGGAAAGTAGCTGTTCCCAGCGCATCTGAGTCATGGGCAGTCCTCCTTGAGGAGTGCATTCTGCCATAAAACACCGGAAAACCGCACGTTACTTAATATTGCTCTCGTTGCGAGTGCAGTGATCTTGATGTGTCATCGCGAGCGTAACGCGACAACCCTGGTTGGGGGTGCCACCGCAGGCAGAGATGGCCACGTCGTTGCACTCCTCGCCATGACAGGGCTTTGTTATCCGGTGGCTCTGGCAAGTGACTTTGACCTGTCATCGCGAGCGTAGCGCGGCGATCTGGGGGGAGGGGTACTTTCTGTCAGGCAACAAAAAGCCCCGAACACACTGTGTTCGGGGCTTTTCTTAATAAGTGCCTGACGATGACCTACTCTCGCATGGGGAGACCCCACACTACCAT
>NZ_JBHMAC010000018.1:0-578 GCF_042429665.1 Vreelandella sulfidaeris
CACAATTTAAGAGCACTTCGTCAGAAGTGTTCTTGTCAGCATGATATACATTGTTAAAGAGCGACTGTTCAATGAACAGTGATAAGGCGACGCTCGGCGTGCGACTTATCAATGGTCACGAAACAACAAACGGTATTAAGTAAATGGTGGAGCCAAGCGGGATCGAACCGCTGACCTCCTGCGTGCAAGGCAGGCGCTCTCCCAGCTGAGCTATGGCCCCAATACTAACGTTACGCAAATTCCTGTAAGGCAAGGCAAAATGCGACGACGTATAGCCTGCTATACGAGGAGCATTTTAACGCAGTATTACGGGAATTTGGTGGGTCTGGGCAGACTTGAACTGCCGACCTCACCCTTATCAGGGGTGCGCTCTAACCAACTGAGCTACAGACCCGGCTTACTATCGCCTCAAAGGCGTCACTAGCCAGCCGACCTCACCCTCCTCTCTATTAAAGGCAGGGGGTGCGCTCTAACCAACTTAGCTACAGACCCAAGAGGGGATCGTGCTTAAACCGTTTGCTCTATGATCTGATCAGGTAATTCATTGTGGACGCTTACTGTGCGTGACGCATCGTTTA
>NZ_JBHMAC010000019.1:0-1146 GCF_042429665.1 Vreelandella sulfidaeris
TTTCGTCGGCGCTGTAGATGTCGCCCGTAGCGTCTTCGAGTTCAACGCTGACCGCCGGGGCGGTGGCATCGATCACGCCGTTATCGGTGGCGGTGTCGCTGTTACCGGCCGGGTCAGTGACCGTGGCGGTGACGCTGAGGGCGGTGTCGCCTGCGTCGATATCGGTGATCGTGACGTTGACGCCGTTATCCAGATCCGCCTGGGTAACGGGACGGTTAAGGAGTTCGTTGCCCTTGCCGTCGGTAACCACCAGGGTGTCGCCCACCGCGGTGCCCGCACCGAGCGTGACCGTGGCGTTAACACCGTTGCTGATTTCGTCAGCGCTGTAGATGTCGCCCGTGGCGTCTTCAAGCGCCACACTGACCGCCGGGGCGGTGGCGTCGATCACGCCGTTATCGGTGGCGGTGTCGCTGTTACCGGCCGGGTCAGTGACCGTGGCGGTGACGCTGAGCGCCGTGTCGCTCGCCTCAAGGTCGGTGATCGTGACGGTGACACCGTTATCCAGATCCGCCTGGGTGACGGGACGGTTAAGGAGCTCATTGCCCTTGCCGTCGGTGACCACCAGGGTGTCGCCCACCGCAGTGCCCGCACCGAGCGTGACCGTGGCGTTAACGCCGTTGCTGATTTCGTCGGCGCTGTAGATGTCGCCCGTGGCGTCTTCAAGCGCAACGCTGACCGCCGGGGCGGTGGCGTCGATCACGCCGTTATCGGTGGCGGTGTCGCTGTTACCGGCCGGGTCGGTGACCGTGGCGGTGACGCTGAGGGCGGTGTCGCCTGCGTCGATATCGGTGATCGTGACGGTGACACCGTTATCCAGATCCGCCTGGGAAACTGGGCGGTTAAGGAGTTCGTTGCCCTTGCCGTCGGTGACCACCAGGGTATCGCCCACTGCGGTGCCCGCGCCGAGCGTGACCGTGGCATTGACGCCGTTGCTGATTTCGTCAGCGCTGTAGATGTCGCCACTGGCGTCTTCAAGCGCAACGCTGACTGCCGGGGCGGTGGCATCGATCACGCCGTTATCGGTGGCGGTGTCGCTGTTACCGGCCGGGTCGGTGACCGTGGCGGTGACGCTGAGGGCCGTGTCGCCAGCATTGATATCGGTAACTGTAACGCTGACACCGTTATCCAGATCCGCCTGGGTGATCG
>NZ_JBHMAC010000002.1:0-336357 GCF_042429665.1 Vreelandella sulfidaeris
TACTATCTGAGTCACTCACAGGCCTGATTTTCCAAGTCTGGATGCTCGGTTATCGGGGAGAGGGTCACTGTGGACTGAACTCTACTTTTGAAACCCTCTGAAAATGGGGGTATTACCCCCCGTTACTGATTCGAATACCTACCCAGCTCGCTGCCTCCACGCCCATAGGTCTGGGTCGGCAACCCATCGCCGCCAATCATCAACCAAAAAGCTTGAGGGAGCAGGGCGTGAGAGCCGGTAAAGCGGAGTATGACTTGCGTTAAGATGGGCTTGCCAATGGGCAATAAGCACCGCGGTAGGCGTCTCGGGGATATCGAGACCCGTGAATTCCTCATGAGGTAGCGGCCACTCGGCGGCCAGGTTGGTCAGCAGTTGCGCCCATAAACGGTCGATCTCTTCCTGAATCAGCAATTTGACTTGTGTAATGTCTGCCTGCGGGCACTGCACAATGTATGCCACGCTTGCCGGGTCGCCATCGATAAAGCGGACGGCGGCGATATAGCCCAGTTGGTGGGTTTGCCGCATAGCTTGAAAGAAAGGCGCGCTATGGCGTTTGGCCGCAATTGCCATTAACTGGCGATGAATAGCGCTGCCCGGTAGCGTTAGCGTACGCATCAACGTTACACGTTGTGACGGCGTGGCCGGGCCTTCTGCCGCATGGGGGGTGGGTACTTCAGGAAGCGCTGCCAGTAGCGGTGAAAGGGCGTGCGCCGCTTCGGTGCTATCTGTCCAGAGAAGTGGCCTGGTGGGGCTGGGCGTAAGCTCGGCAAGCAGGCGGTGCGCTTGCAAGCCCGTTAGCTCAGGTAGTGGCGTCAGCCAAGCTTTCTGCATTACCTCGCTTAGCGCATTGGCAAGCGGCTGTGCCCCATGGGCGCAAAGCCAGCTTCCATGCGCGGTGGTGTGCTGCAAAAGCCCAATGCCCTGGGCGGCCAGGCGCTTTTGTGCAAGTGCTGGTAGCGCTATTTTTCTGTCAGGATAAAAACAGGCAAGCCAGTGCGGGGGCAGGCCAGTGCCGCCGCCATCGCCCACTTTACTGATGACGTTGGCTGGGGGCATGGCGTGGTTTTGAGGCGCCATCTTATGGGCAGTGGCATTTGCGGGCGCGGTTAACAGTGCGTAAGCGGCCTGAGTGGCCAGCAGCCCCGGGCCGCTTATTTCTGATCCGGTAGCGCCAAATCGCTGGGCGAGGGCCTGCTGGCGCGTCTGGGTAAATAGCCACTCGGCAAGCGAGGGCCGGTCAACGGTGACCAGGGCGCGGTCAGTATGCGCTTCTAGCACGCGGTTAATCACTTGGGTAATACCTGCGCTGCGCGTTAAAAGTTCACGCTGTTGGTCTGCCGGTAGGTGAACCGTCACGGCGAGCGTATCGGTGGCACCACTTGGGCAAAGCGTTGCTTCATAGTCGTCGGCTAGGCCGTCCAATAGTTGTGTCAGTGCGCCTGCGTTGAGTGCTTGCTCGCTTGCTTTCAACACGTCCATGTTGTGAGCAAGGCCTGCAGCAGCAAGCGGCCAGAGTAGCTCTACTGAAGATGCCGCCCCCTCGATCTCTACCGGTTGCGAGGTAGGGCGCCAGCGCCTGCTCAACGGCTTGGTGTCAGGCGGCGTTGAAGGGTAATCGCCGGGCAGGATGGCGTCTAGCAGCGCCTGCTGTTGCACCTGGGGTAGCGGTGCCGAAAGGCCCACGCTGATACGTGAAGGCGTATAGTAACGCCTGTGAAAGTGCTTTAGTTCGTCTTTGAGCGTTTCAGGCGGGCGCCCCAGGCTACGGCGCGAGCCGTGGTGGCAGAACGCACCGGGGTGGGTAGCCTCGGCGAGCGTTTGAAGCCCCGCCAGCCGGCGCATGGCGGATGTGCCCAGGCGGGCCTGGTACTCGGCGTCAATCGCGGTGCTTTCGCTGGCAATGGTGGCTTCATCGAATCGTGGCGCAAAAAGCGTCTGGTGTAGGTAGGTCAGAAACTGCGAAAGCGACCCGGCAGGCAAGCTAGCGTGAATATCGGTGATCAGGTCATCGGTGCGTGCATTCAGCTTGCCTCCCAATTGCTCGGTCAACGCGAGCAGCGAGCTGCCCTGCACAACGGGCTGGGTGAGCAGTACGTGCTCCAGTAGGTGGGCAAGGCCAGGTGTCGATTCAGGCTCATCAAGATAGCCAGCACCGACGACGATGATGATATGGACAAGCGGCGTTGACTGGCGGGTATGAAAAAGGCCCTGGGCACCGCCTTTCAAGGCGGCCAGCGTGTAGGGGGAAGTGGGCAAGTGCAAAGCCATGGCCTAGGAGGAAAGCGACCTGTAGAAATCGAGTTCCTGACGGATCATCGTCATGCGGTTCTGAGGATTTTGCATACCGTGACTCTCGTTATCAAAAATCAGCACCTCAGCGCGCCCGCCGCTTTTTTCGAGTTGGCGAGCCAACCGATGGGCCTGCTCCGGCACCACGACTCTATCAAGCTTGCCCTGAATCAGCAGCACATTGACCTGATGGCCGCTCTGGGCAAGCGTATGCATGGGGCTGCGCTGCTGCTTTTGCGTTTCATCACCCAGCAGCCAGTCCAGATAGCCGGATTCAAAGCGGTGGGTCTGCTGTGCCAGGCTGACCGCATCGGTAACGCCGTAAAGGCTGGTGCCTGCCAAAAACCGTTGAGAGTGGGCGAGCGCATTGAGCACCGTAAAACCACCGGCACTCTGGCCGCGAATGAAGCAGCGCCGCGGGCAGATACTCCCCTGGGCAATCAGCGCATCGGTAAGTGTCTCGACGTCCTCGGTATCCAGTACACCCCATTGTTGGTGCAGTGCCTGACGGTAGTCCCGGCCAAAATTGCCGCTGCCACGCGGGTTGATATCCACCACGTTGAAGCCTTGCGCCACCCAGTAGTGAATCAGCGGGTCATACACCGGGTAGCAGGCCGAGGTAGGGCCGCCGTGTACGCGCATGATCATCGGAGCGGGGGCATCTTGCGCCGTTTGGCTTGCTGGATATAAAAACCCCTGCACGCGTTGCTCGCCATCACCCAGCGGTATGCTCAGGGTTTCGGGTTGGGGTGGATTGTCGATGGGGGCAGCGCCTCTTAATACCTTGTGGGGCTCGCCGTGCCTTCCCAGTTTGATCAGTTGCGTCGTGGTCGCCTGGCCCTGAGCCAGCACATACTGCCCGTGCGAGGCCTGGGCAAGGCTCACCACTCTGCCGGTATTCAGCGCAACGGGGTCGCTTTGGGTGGGAGTGATGCGGTAAAGCCGTGCGGCACCTTGCTCAACGCGCAGGCAAAGCCCTGCCTGGTTGCCCCAGGTGTGCTGCCGCTCGCCTAGATGCCAGGGGGTGGTGATGTGGTCAAAGGGGGCGTCGCTCAGGCAGTGCAGGCTGTCTTGAGCAACATGCCAGGGCTGCCACCAGCCCGCATGGTCGCTCATCACGATGAGTCCATTATCCGCAGTGAAGGTGGGCTGGCTGACGGCCGCCCCAAAATCGAAGGTGTCGATGATGTCAAGCGAGCCGTCACCGGTGATGGCGGCAAGCGTCAGCCGACTGCGCTGCCAGGGCATGTCAGGCAGAGACCATTCGACCCAGGCCATCAAGGCGCCGTTAGGCGAAATAGCCGGGGCGCCGTAAAAGTCGGCGCCTTCGGCAAGCACTTGCTGGCGGGTTTGGTCGATGGCGATCAGGCGCTGCAGGGTGCCCGCGACGCGTCGCTCCTCCACGGCGATGATGCGCTGACGCAGCGGGTCGGCGCTCAGCCCGCCCAGGCTGCCCTGTGCGGGGGTGTACCAGGTGTGGGTTTCCAGGGCAGCGCCATTTGAATCCAGGCCCTGCCAATAGCGAAGCGACTGATCGCGTTGGCGTATCCAGGCCGCGCCCTCATCAAGAGGTACGTGGCTGCCGCCACCGTATTGGTTGACCCGGCTACCCACGCTCTCTTCACTGCTCAAGCAGTGGGCCTTCGCCATATCGCCCGCCGGGCAGCGCCACAGGTGAGTGGTGCCGCGCTCGGCATGGCGTTCCAGCCAGAAAAGTGCCGATTCAGTGCAGTGTAGCTCGGCCATCCGCTCTGGCGGTGTTGCCGCTTCTTCAAGCGAGGGAGTCAGCATGAGCGCTCCTTATGCTCAGGTTTGACGACAAATGATTTGCGACTGGCGATGCTGGCGCGGTATGAGCGCCTGCTCGTCAGTCTGGGTGCTCTTCAGGCTGGCGACCAGCGCCTCGTGTTGCGCCGAGTATTGGCACACCGGATCGGTGGCAGCGGGGTCGCCGGTGAGAAGGTACGCCTGGCAGCGGCAGCCGCCCTGGTCGGTATGGCGCTCATCACAGGATTGGCAGAGCGGCGACATCCAGTCTTCGCCGCGAAACGCGTTGAACGCATCGCTTGATCGCCAGATGTCGGCAAGCGGTGTATCGCGTGTATTGGGAAACGTGAGCGGCAGCTCGCGGGCGCTATGGCAGGGCAGTGCCGTGCCGTCCGGCGCCACGGCCATGAAGATGCTGCCCCAACCGCCCATGCACGGCTTGGGTTTATTTTCGAAATAATCGGGCACTACAAACAGCAACGACATCTGGCGGCCCTGCCGGGCGAGCTTATCGCGCCAGCGTTCGGTGACGGCTTCGGCATGGCTTAGTTGTTCTTGGGTAGGCAGCAGCGCATGGCGGTTCAGAAACGCCCAGCCGTAGTACTGGCAGTTGGCCAGTTCCACCGCGTCTGCGCCAAGCTCGTCACACAGGGCGATAAGCTCATCGATCTGGTCGATATTGTGGCGGTGCAATACCACGTTGAGCACCATGGGGTAGCCCGCCGCCTTGACCGCCCGCGCCATGGCAAGTTTATTGGCGTGGGCCTTTTGTGAACCCGCTAAAATCGCCGAAAGCTCAGGGTCGGCGGCTTGCAGGCTGATCTGGATATGATCCAGCCCGGCTTCTGCCAGGGTGTTGACGCGCTTTTCGGTCAAGCCCACCCCGGAGGTCAGAAGGTTGGTATAAAACCCCAGCTCGCGGGCGTGGCTGACCAGGGTCTCCAGGTCGCGCCTGACCAGCGGTTCGCCCCCGGAGAAGCCAAGCTGGGCGGCACCCATTTCACGGGCCTGACGCAGCACGTTCAACCACTCATCGGTAGTCAATTCGTTGCGGTACTGGCTAAAGTCCAGCGGATTGGAGCAGTAAGCGCACTGCAGCGGGCACCGGTAGGTAAGCTCTGCGAGTAGCCAAAGCGGACCGTGGGAGGGAAATTTCGCCGTCGGCATACCTTACGACTCCTTGGCTAGCCAGCCATTTTGTTGCGCCTCACTAAGAAATTCGAGTACATCGCCTTCAAGCGCGCCTGCCTCGGGGTAGAGCGCTTCAAGGTTTTTGATGATCGATAACACGCTGCTTTCACCGTCGATTTGATTCAGGATCGCCCCGGCGGTTTCGTTGAGCTTGACCATGCCTTCAGGGTAGAGCAGTACGAAGCAGTCCTGGGTGGGCTCCCACTGGAACCGCCAGCCGCGCCGCCATTGGGGAATCGTTTCAAGCTTCATTAAACGCTCCCTTAAGCGAGCGGGTGCCAAGGCCGCGATGATAGACCCGCTCGTTCGTGACGGTATGGTAGGGCGGGCGGTCGAGCTGGTAGGCCAACGTCATGGCATCGAGCATACTCCATAGCACATCCAGCTTGAACTGGAGTATCTCCAAGGCCCGCGCCTGACGCGCGGCGGTTGTGCATACCTCCAGGGCGATCTCCAGGCCGTGATCCACATCCCGCCGGGCTTCGCTCAAACGCTTGCGAAAATAGCGGTATCCCTGCTCGTCAATCCAGGGGTAATGGGTAGGCCAAGTGTCCAGCCGGCTCTGGTGCGCCTCGGGGGCGAAAAGCTCGGTCAACGATGAGATCGCCGCCTCTTCCCAGCTCGCCTGACGCACAAAGTTGAGGTAGGCATCGACGGCAAAACGCACGCCGGGAAGCACATGCTCCTGGGCCACAAGCTCTTCACGCGTAAGGCCCACTGCCTGGCCAAGCGCTATCCAGGCTTCAATGCCGCCTTCATCATCCTGGTCGCCGTCGTGATCGAGTAAGCGCTGCACCCACTGCCTGCGCACTGCCGCGTCCGGGCAGTTGGCCAGCAGCGCTGCGTCTTTTTGCGGAATCATGAGCTGGTAGTAAAAGCGGTTGGCGACCCAGCCTTGAAGCTGCGCTTTGGAAAGCTCACCCCGGGCCATGGCTTGCTGAAACGGGTGGTGAAGATGATAGAACTGCCCTTTAGCCATCAGCGCCTCTTTAAACGCCTGCTGAGTAAGCGGCGCTGCGGTCTCAAGGGAGGAAGTGTTCGATAACATGGTAGGCCTCTTGAAAAGCGGCTTCGTGATGGCGTTCACCTGCGGCAAACGTGGCTTGGCAGCGCGAACTTGTTCTCAGGATTTCAAAGCAGGGCGTAAGCATCAAAGCGTCAGACGCATTCCATCGAACGCCACTTCGATATGCTCTTGGGTCAAGAGCGCGCGCTCCTCGCTTGCCTCATCAAGAATGGGGTTGGTGTTGTTGATATGGATGAGAATCTTGCGCGTGGCATCGGGCAGCGTGGCTAAATATTCGCGCATCCCGCCTTGGCCGTTCAACGCCAAGTGCCCCATTTGCTGGCCGGTTGAGGTACCCACCCCGGTGCGTATCAGCTCGTCATCTTCCCAGACGGTGCCGTCCACCATGAAAACATCGGCCTTTTTTAAATAGCCCATGGCCTCTTCGGTGGGCTGGCCCAGACCCGGCGCGTAGCAAAGTGACTTGCCGGTGGCCTTGTCGGTAATGAAAAGCCCTAGGTTGTCGCCGTTAGAAGGCCGGCCGCGGCGGGGTGAATAGGGGGGCGCGTTGCTTGCCAGGGCAAAAGCGGTAAAGTGAAGGCCCTCGCAGCTGGGTACATCAAAATCGATGGTCGAGGTGGTTTCATCGAGCCCGATGGCGCGCCATTGAAGACCACCGTTCCAGTGGCTCAGCATATTGAAAAGCGGGAACCCGCTGGTTAAATCGCTATGGGCGTTGGGGGTACACCAGACATCCAGCGGGCAGCCTTCACGTAGCGATAAAAGCCCTGTCACGTGGTCCACCTGGGCATCTACCAGCAGCACTTCGGCGATACCGCTGCCGCGAAGCGTATTGGGCCACAGCTCAGGGGTGGCGTTTAGCTGGCTGCGAATATCCGGGGAAGCGTTGCAAAGTAGCCAGCGTTTACCGTCGCTGCTGATGGCAATCGATGACTGGGTGCGGGCCGTATACCCCTCACGATTCTGGCGCACGCTTTCGCAGTTGGCGCAGTTGCAGTTCCATTGAGGAAAACCGCCGCCGGCTGCCGAACCAAGCACTAGTACCTGCATAAGCGTAACGCTCCATGTCTTGTGGCCAACGTACATCCGTGACGCAGCCTTTGATCAAACGTATTCATCAAGCAAAAGAAATGCCTGCCATGAAGGCAGGCATTGAGACGATCTTAACGATTTGAGATGTATAGGGTTACTTCAAACCCGAGACGAATATCCTGGTAAGCAGGTTTTTTCCACATGATGCGCTCCTTGATAGAAAGACAGGGGAAGATGCTGAGTCTACAAACAATCTTCACACTACAGCCTAGACCCTAACACAAGGTTTTGTGGATTTTTAAAGCCTCTTTATTGAGCAAATGATGCTGATACCTTGATGATGTCTACCCTCGGCCTATATATCATTGCCGACAACGGTAAATACATTGATAAGCCTGTGTTGAAACTCGGCTTAGGCACAAACCCAGCCATGATTCAGTAAGCCCAAATAACCGCAAACAGGACACCCCACCCTAAAGCGCTGGCCGCCATAATGGTGTAAGTAACCGAGATCGTGATGACATCAAATTCCTTGTGTGTACAAAGAGCCTGTAAACCGTGGTAAATCAAGCTGCAAGAGATGACCAGCGCAGAGAGTATGACGACAACGTTGAACAGCAGGTTAGGTACCAATAGCGCCAATGACGAGGCAAATAGAGGCAGTGGTGCAAAAGCGGCGAGTAAATAAGCATCTTGATAGCTGATGGATAACTCGTCAGTACCATTCACGACGGTATGTATTAACCAACCCATAATGAAAAAACTTAAGAGTTCTGCAAGGAAAATAATCGTGGTTATAAAACGCCACTCTCGATCAGCAAAACCTGCCATAAAAGCATCGCCATAGTGAGTGCCCGCAAAATAGAGCATCATGGGCGGTAGGAGCGACATGGGCAAAACCACTAGCCATACCAGTAATGGAATAGAGGGTGAAGAGGCCTGTAATTCTTTCCAACCGACGCGGTGGTTGAATGGCATTTTACAAAAAGTTAGAGCATTCATGGCAGTTTCCCCTTGGAGAAATATCCAAATGACTATTTATATCACATTGTGATATTATATTTTTAGAAGAACCACTATCATTTGTCAAGACAATGATCGTTGCGAATAAGGCACTGAGTAAGACACAGAGAATAGGCAAAATGGATAAGAAACCTACCCTTGATAAAAACGACTTTGAGCGGTTGTCCCAATTTCGTTATCGGCTTCGCTGTTTCCTTCGCCAAAGTGAAAATATCTGCCAGCGCTATGGGCTGACATCGTTGCAATATCAACTATTGCTACATCTACGTGGTTTCCATGGGAGGGACTGGGCAACCGTGGGAGAGCTTGCTGAACGACTCCAGGCGAAACACCATGGGGTCGTGGCGTTGGTTGACCGTTGTGAGCAGCTAGCGCTGGTTGAGCGGCGGCAAGGGCGCGAAGATCGCCGTCAAATAGAGATACATTTATTGGAAGAGGGGGTGAAACGGGTAACGCAAATAGCCGAAACCCATCAACCCGAATTGCGTCATTTGCACGAAGAGTCACCGTTCCCCCTTTGGGATCACCCCACTTAATGCAGGCATGAGGTCGGCTTATATAGCTAATAGGCATTGTTTTTCCTCATTAGAAAAAAAGTGGTTCTACCGTCATTTCTTTTTATGTTTACTCGGTGGCATTTAAGTGCCCTATTTCTATACTGTTGACTTACATACATAACTAACCAGGTACCTCTCTATGAAAAAGCATGATTTGCCTTCGGGAGCCGGAGATGTCGCCAACCAGTATCCTGAGATATGGGATGCTTATGCCGCTCTCGGCAAAGCCTGCGCTGAAGCTGGGCCGCTTGATGAACGTAGTCGGCGCTTGGTAAAGCTCTCGTTGGCCATCGGGTCGCGCTCAGAAGGGGCGGTGCATTCCCATGTTCGCCGTGCTCTGGATGAAGGCATCAGCGCTGAAG
The DNA here is from genome assembly GCF_042429665.1 of Vreelandella sulfidaeris. Taxonomy (GTDB): domain Bacteria; phylum Pseudomonadota; class Gammaproteobacteria; order Pseudomonadales; family Halomonadaceae; genus Vreelandella. Next base: position 9,249 of record NZ_JBHMAC010000002.1, read on the forward strand.
AGCTCAAGCAGGTTGCCATGCTGGCGATTCCTACCACCGGGTTTCCGACAGCGGTCGCGGCCCTGACTTGGATCGAGGACATTACCGATCCTGACTAAGGCCGCTTTGAAAGATCCTGGTGGTTGCTGAATGCTCGTTACTGTTCAAGGTTCTACCCGACACATGAGCGTCGGGTAGAACCGTTAGGGTAGAGCGTTAATACTACCCATCACCGTAGCGTTTAAGGCTTGGCGTTCTGTAGCGCTTGCGCTTCGATATCTCTATCGACTGAAGAGACGTAGTACTCGTCATCAAAGGCGCCCTCTGGCTCCTTGAGCCATACCAGGCAGATAAGCCAACTGATGAACGCGCCGGTAGCGATGATGTAGAAGAACTGCGACGGGGTGACAAAGGTAAAGATGGTCAGGTAGACCACTGCGCCTACATTGCCGTAGGCGCCAGCCATGCCTGATATCTGACCGGTGATACGACGCTTGATAGAAGGAATGATACCGAACGTCGCCCCTTCGGCCCCTTGCACGAAAATCGATGTGCCGATGGTCACGATCACCGCCAGTATCAGTGGCCAGCTAGAATTGAGCATGGCCATCAGCAAAAAACCCACGCTAATACCAAACATGTAGCACAGCATCACGAAACGCCGGTTACCCATGCGGTCAGAGACCATGCCGCCCATGGGGCGTGCCACCAAATTGACGAAGGCAAACGACGCCGCGATGATCCCCGCCGTCGCGGCATTCAGCCCCCAGGTTTGTTCAAAGAACATGGGCAGCATCGACACCACCGCCAGTTCAGCGCCGAAGTTGGCAAAGTAGGTGCTGTTAAGCGCGGCCACGCTATTGAAGGAGTACTTGTCATCCTCAGGGACGCCCTTGCGCAGGATCGGCAGGTTGACTCTGAGAATCTGGACTATCTGGTAAATGACGATAGCGATAATGACAAGATAAGCGACGACCGCCCCGGCAACCGATAAATAGCCCATATACTGGATACGCCAGACCAATATGGCGAGCACGCCGACCAGCGGAATAGTCCAGATAATCAGCTTGATCATATCGCCCCAGGAGCTAACCTCCATCGCGGCGGTCTTGCGTGGCTTACGGTGGGCCTGAGCATCGGGGCCGTCAGTGATCGCAAACCAGTAGTAAACACCGTAGGCTGCCATGACGATAGCGCTTTGGGCGATGGCCCAGCGCCAGCCATCGGGGCCGCCATACATGCTCAAGGCGATGGTCGGCAGCGACATGGCCGCCACGGCGGAGCCAAAGTTACCCCAACCAGCATAGAAACCTTCGGCAAAACCGATGTCCTTGGGTTTGAACCAAAGAGCGGTCATGTGGATACCCACCACGAAGCTGGCGCCAATCGAACTCAATACCAGGCGCGCCACCAGTAGCTGCGTCATGCTGTTGCCGAAGGCAAACGCCAGCGCCGGTAGCGACATGCTGACCATGAGTACCGAAAAGACCCGACGCGGGCCGAAGCGATCCAATGCCATGCCGACGATAATACGGGCGGGAATGGTCAAGGCGACGTTGCAGATGGCGAATAGCTTGAGATCATCCTGTGTTAGCCAGTCAACGCTCTTGAGCATGCTCGAGGCGAGTGGCGCCATGTTGAACCAGACATAAAAGGTAATGAAGAAGGCGATCCAGGTAAGGTGCAGGGCCCGGATTTCAGGACTGCGAAACTTGAATACAGCGGAAACTTTCATGGTCGTATCATCCTGTGTCCCAAAATGGCTAGGTGGGCTTTCAAGGGCTGGGTAGGATCAATAAAGGACATTCGGCGCGTCGGGCCAAAAACGAGCTGACGCTGCCAAAGGTCATGTAGTCGAGTTCGTCGACAAAGTACGTCAACGACTTGGCGATAATGCCGCCGTCCGGTTGGTGGCTATGGCGGGCAATCACCAGTAAGTCAGGCGCTAGCTTGCGTGTTGCCTGAAGAAGCATCTTGCGGGCATCGCCTTCGGCAAGCAGTTGTTCGGCCTTGAAGCCCTCGCCGGTTGCAAACGCCACGCCCTCCTGAAGGTGTTGTTTAAGGTCGCTCTGCTCCTGCTGAAAAAGCGTTTCGTTGTTATCGGTTGAGTCCAATGGGTTCTCTACGACGCCCACCAGTACAAGTAGTGGCTGGTTACAACGGAACATGTTGACGACTTGAGCGAGCGCCAGCTTGGCATTTCGCGAACCGTCGTAGGCAATCATGATCTTCATGGTGTCCTCCCGCAGTGGGGTAGGGGGTTGAACCCCGGAGCCAGGCTCCGGGAGTAAAAGGGCAGGCGGTGTTAGGGGTTCTTGACGTAGGCGCCTTTGCGCAGATAGAACCACCAGTTAATGACCAGACAAATGGCGTAGAAGACAGCGAAGCCGTACATGGCAAGCTCCGGTGTTCCGGCCTGGATTTGCTCACCCATTACCCGCGGTGCAATGAAGGCGCCATAGGCTGCTACCGCAGAGGTCCAGCCAAGTACCGGGCCTTTTTGTTGCTGGTCGAAAATTACGCCGATGCTGCGGAAAGTAGAGCCATTGCCAATGCCGCTGGCGGCAAATAGAACAATGAAAAGCAGCAGGAATAACCAGAAGAACTGATTTGGGTCGGTAGCGTTGTAGGCTTGCATCATCACGTAGCCGGTAGCGATGGAAGCGACCACCATGACGGCAGAGATGATTTGAGTAACGATGGAGCCACCCACTTTATCGGAGATCCACCCGCCCAGCGGGCGGATCAGAGCGCCCACGAAGGGACCTATCCAGGCCCAGGTCAAGGCGCTAGGTGCTTGCGGGTTGGCTACACGAACCAGCGTGCCGTCGGCGGCTGCTTCCATCATGTTGCCGAAAATGACGTTGATGGAGAGCGGTAGCGCCGCCGAAAAGCCGATAAAGGAACCGAAGGTCAGGATGTAGAGAATGGTCATCGACCAGGTGTGCTTATTGCGAAAGATGGCGAACTGCTTCTGGATATTGGGTTTGATATCGCCAGGAATCAGGCGTAATAGCGCCAGTGTCAGAACAATAGTCAGTGGCAAGGCAATCCACATGTTCAGCCAGCCGAGTGCCAGCATGCCAATGATGGAAGTAACCAAGCCGACACCGTAGAGCCCTAATATCTTGCTGAAAGCCGCCAGCGGCGAGCCGGGGTTAGGCGTAATAGAGCGCAGGTTATTCATGCCGAACCAGCCGATGAACGCCAATGGAATCAGAAACACCAGCCAAATAAAGCCAGCGTTTTGGATCCAGGTGTTGGTGCCTGCCTCGATACGGCCAATCAAGGTGCCGCTGGCGCTTTGCAACTCCATCGGAGCGCCGCCGATCACGCCGAAAATACCCACGGTCATCACCAGTGGAATCACGATCTGCATGGTAGTGACACCGAAGTTGCCAAGACCCGCATTCATGCCCAGGGCATAACCTTGTTGCTTGCTGGGGAAAAAGGTGGAAATGTTGCTCATGGAGCAAGCGAAGTTACCACCACCGATACCGGAAAGCAGGGCTAACGCCTGGAATACCCAGAACGGCGTGCCTGGGTTCATCAACGCGATACCGGTACCTGCGGCGGGAAGCATCAGTAGTGCCGTGGTCAGGAAGATGGTGTTACGCCCACCCGCTATACGGATCATGAACGAGGCAGGAATGCGCAATGTCGCGCCTGCCAAGCCCGCAAGCGCGGTCAGCGAAAATAGTTGAGTAACCGAGAACGAAAAGCCCAGATTCTGCATCTGGGTGGCAATCATTCCCCACATCATCCAAACAGCAAAGCCCATTAGCAGGCTGGGTATGGATATCCATAGATTACGGTTGGCGACCCGCTTGCCTTCCTGTTCCCAGAATTGGGGGTCTTCGACATCCCACTTCTCAATGTCGGCGTTTCTTTTACTCATGGCGGCTTCCCCTTGGCATCAAACCTTTTCTGCACTTAGCAGTTAGAAAGCAAGATACGCTCGGGAAAGGGGTTGTGGAATAGGCGAAAATAGCCTGAAAATCAGCGACATACCTCTTGAGAGGTAGTCGCTGATAAGGCCGAGTAAATTGATTTTAAAGGTAAAAAACTGGCCGGGGGTAGGTAGGTCGCAGTACAAAAAAACCTTGAAAGTCTTTGGAGGTAACCACTCAGAGCTGGCTAGTGGTCGATACCTTCCTGGACAGCCCAGACGGCGGCTTCAACGCGAGAGCGTAGGTTGAGCTTCTTGAGCAGATGCTTGACGTGTACCTTGACGGTGCCTTCCGTGATATCAAGCTTACGGGCAATAAGCTTATTGGAGAGGCCCGCAGCAAGCTCTCTCAGGATCTCGCGTTCGCGTTGAGTCAGGCTATGGATGTCGGGAGTGGTAGGCGCGCTTCGCTGATTACGCAAGGCTTCGGCCAGTAAAGCGGTCAGGCTTTCGCTAATCACCATGCGCCCTAGGGCCGCCTGACGCAGCTGGCGCACCATGTCTTCGGGCTCCATATCCTTCAACAAGTAGCCGTCGGCACCAGTACGCAGCGCCGCGACTACATCATCTTCATGGTCAGAAACGGTGAACATTACCACCCGACCACTGTAGTTAGCTTCGCGCAGGCGTCGCAATGCTTCCAGTCCGTTAACGCCCGGCATATTCAAGTCCAGCAAAACAAGGTCTGGCTCTAGCTTGAGGGCCAGCGCAATGCCTTCTTCAGGGTCACCCGTCTCGCCCACCAATTCCAGGTCGTCTTCAAGCTCGAGCAACTGCGCCACGCCACGACGTAATAGTGGATGGTCATCGATGATCAGCAGGCTGGCGGGGGATTCGTTGGAGGTTGATTGCGTCATTAAGAGGTCTCTGTACCTATAGGAGAGTCAGCGGCAGCCGAGTTTGGCTGCTGTTGGATTAAGCGAGCGGTCAAGGGCGTAAACACAAGTTCGACACAGGTCCCGCCGGTAGGGCGGTTGGCGATGCGAAGCTCCCCGTTCAGGGTGTTGGCCCGGTCACGTATGATGACCAATCCATAGTGCATCGGTGGCGAGCTGTCGTCTTCCAGACCAATGCCGTCATCCTCGATGCGAACCAGCAATTGAGCATCGGCAAAGCGTACCGTCACTGCGGCCCAGTGCGCATTGGCATGCTTATGGGTATTAGCCAGCGCCTCCCGGATGATCTGAAGAACATGGATATCTTCGTTAGGATTAAGTAAGTAAGGCGGCACATCATAATCAAGCTCGACCGTGGCGCCTATACGCCGGGAAAATTCATCCACGGTTTCACGCAAGGCAAACTGTAAACCCGGGCCTTCGAGCTTAAGCCGGAAGGTGGTGAGCAGTTCACGCAGTTGGCGATAGGCACTATTTAAACCGTTACGCAACTCTTCGAATACCGCCGACTGGGCTTCTCGAGTGGCTTCCTTTTGCTGCATGCGTTCGAGCCTGGCGACCTGCATCTTGAGATAAGAGAGTGATTGCGCCAGGGAATCGTGAAGTTCACGCGCAATGATGGTGCGTTCATTGATCAAGGTAACCTGTTGCTGCTCCTCGATACGTCGCTGTAGATATACCGCCGTGGCCAACTGGTCGGCCAGCATGGTGAGCAGCCGGCGGGTACTATCGTTGAGTCGCTCCAGGGGATACCACACTTCCAGTGTGCCTAGCAGCGTGTCGCCTACGCTGATCGGTAACAGCAGACATTGGGCCTGGTCAGAGGCCACCATGTCCAGAGGCCTGGGGTCGATCAGGCAGGCATTGCACTCCTGATCACGGCAATACTCTGGCCGGGTTCGCGAATGCGTTTCCAGTACCGCCATTTCCCGTTGGTCGAAAGGATCGTTCAGCGAAAGCCTTATTGGCCCGATATCCAGCAGCTTTTCCAGTTCACGCAACATCGGGGCTGCACTGGAGCAAAGGTCATTGCCGCCGCCATATAGCGAAAGACTGGCATCGTGCATCACCTGTAGCGCCTGATTGCTGCGCTCGAGCTCCTGTTCCTTGCGCGAGACTTTATCTTCCAGCGCTGCGTAGCTTGTCGCCAATTCGGCAGACATCTTGTTAAAGGTTCGGCCCAGCAGAGCCAGTTCATCACTGCCACGCAGTTGCGAACGCGGCTTGAAGTTACGCTGTGCCGCTTCACGTGCAAGCTCCATGAGTTGACGCAAAGGTACCACCAGATTGTGGCGAACATCGTAAAGGGCGATGGCGACCACAATGGCAATCAACACTAAAAAGAGGACTTGCATCATACCCAGCAGGCGTACCTTGGCTTCGGTACTCTGCTCCAGGTAGGTCACCAGCATTTCGATATCATTGACCATCGCCACGATCATCGTTTCAAGCGTATCAAGCGCCAAGTCACTGGAGGGGGCCAGTAGCGCCGGGCGAAGTGTAAGCTGCCAGTAGGTCTGTATCTTTTCCAACTGACGGTGGCGCTCATGGCGGTCATCATCCGGGATAGTTTGTTGCAGGGTGGTGCCATTCAAACGCCGGTCGAAACTGGTAATCAAATTTTCCAGTTGTTCTTCGCTTGCTTCCTCGGGTTCATACTCAAGGCGCTGCAGGGCCCCCATGATCTGGTAAGCATTCATGCGTAAGGAGCCTGCGACATTAATCGCGGCAGCATCGCCTCGACTGCCGTTGGACATCGCCATGGTCAGCAGGATGCAGATAAGTGCCATGCCGCTAATGGCTAGCAGTGACGCAATGATGCGAGCAACCAGCGAACGTTTAAGTAATTTCATGGCAGGTCCGGTAGTACAGAAGAGATAAGAGTGTAAGGCATTGTCTGCATCTTGATACGAGGACTATCCCTTTAGGGTTAGCCGAACTACCTCCGATGTTTTTTGACCTAGGCTCTGTATATACAGACAATTCTTACATGTCTTCTGATGTCTTCATACCCTTGCCGGGAATCGCTATGCCCTCATCCATGCCCCCACCCACAGTGGAGACATCTACCGCGCCGGTAAATGGCTATCAGTTGTTGGTCGCCATGCTGCTGATGCCGTTGGCTAGCGCCTTGGCGGTGGCTAGCTGGGCGCTCTACGCCTTGCTCGCCAAGCACCCAGTCTTTGTGCTGGTACCGATGAGTAGCGGCATGTTGTTGGCATGGCCTGTCTGGTATTACGCCAGGCGAGGCGACACCTGCCGGGTAATGCAATGGCTACTGCTGGGGCTGGCCCTATCACTGGTCGCCTTTGCGATGGCGAGCCAACCATGGGAATTTCTGTGTGTGGGGGGTGGGCTTGGCTTAGGTGGCGCGATGATTGCCACCGGCGTTGCTCACTCCGAAGGCTGGATGCCTGGCCGAACTGCCCGCTCATGGGTGGGGCTTTGTCTGGCGTTGGCCGCAGGCATCGGGTTTTCCTTACGAATGACGCCTCTTGTGGTGCAGGCCTATGGGTGGCGAGCGGCGCCCCTGAGTCTGCTGATCCCTCTTTGCATGATAATGCTGTTGCTATGGTTTTTCGTGGAGTCACCTGAGTAGCGCCTCCCTCTAAATCTAGTCGACTAATCTTACCTAAAGCGATAAGGCCCATTATATGACGATAGCAACCTTTGCCGATCTACTACAGGAAGCCCGTAAACAGCCAAAGCCTCAGCGGCTGTTGTTTGTGTTTGTGCGCGCAGAGCTGCCCGACTTTCCCGATGAAGAGCAGCGTCGTCGCTTTGAGCAGGGCGAAGGTGGCGTGTTGGTGCCGGTAATTTGCGTGGACAAATCGACCGAAGAGCTGAGCAACATGGCGGCATTGGTTGAGGAATCACGCCGCACGGAGATCGAATGGGATCTGGTGTTTGCTGCTGCCATGGACGATCCAAGTGATGACAGTGAGGTTGAGCGCCAGCTTCAGCGCATGATGGAATCGCTACAAATGGGTAATATCAGCTCATTTCTTGCCTTCGATCCCCACGGTGAAGCGGTGAACGTCGGCTAGGGAGTGATCATGGAGCACTATTTTCTCATCAAGCAACTGCACATGACCGCCGCCACGCTGAGTATTTCGTTTTTTGTACTACGCGCCTGGTGGTCGGTGCGCGAAAGCCCCTATATCAACGCGCGCTGGGTCAGGATATTGCCCCATCTCATTGATACGGCCTTGCTGGGGCTGGGCGTGACCCTGATGGTATTACTTTCCTTATGGCCCTGGCAGCTGCCTTGGCTTGGCGCCAAGTTACTCGCGTTGCTGGCCTACATTGGTTTTGGCACCATCGCGATCAAGCGCGGGCCAACCCCCCAGGCGCGAGCCATTGCCGCCGTTGTGGCGGTGGCTATTTTCGCCTATATGGTGGGAGCCGCGGTTCGCCACAGCCCGCTTTCCTGGCTTTCCTGACCCGCGGCCAGGTGAACCTGGCCGCTTCGCTTTGCACGTAAACGCGCTACGTTGCCTGTTTACGTGCATGTTAGTGTGCCATTGAGTGGGGGGCATGGCCCTCCATATGGCCGCCCGCATGCTCGTCCGCTTCGCCGCGCCCAAGCTGGGCCAGTAGTTCCAGGTTGATATCCTCATAGCTGATTATCTCGCCACCATGCTTGGCCACAAACTGCGCGGCACGTTCACGGTTGGAAAAGGGCGCCAGCGTATGCCCCATGCTGCCGCGGCGATCATGGCCAATGACATACCAGGCATCTTCAGCGCCAATGTAGGCATCCTCCTCAGGCGCCTCCCAGGGCGTCTCTCCTACATCATGCACATAGGCGTGGCGTAGCTGTGCCTGATTTTCGGGCTGTTGGAGAAAGACAAACATCTCCAATGTGGAGCAGAACTTGCGTGCATGGCTGCTGTTCTCCATCAATGCTTGCCCTTTGGGACCTGGAAATTCAGAGATGAGCATCCCACACACATGGCAGATATCATCACTGCTGATAGGCTGAGGCGACGAGTTGTCGGCGCTATCGGTGGCGTTGTTGCAACCGACCAGCAGCAAAGAAATCAACGTAAGGACTGGCAATAAAGCGGGCATGGTGAATCCTCCGAAACGGATGTCAGACAAAACTTAGGCGGCATGGCGATAAAAACGACGCATGGCCAAGAGTAGCGGCACGGCAATCCACGCAAGCAACGCCAGGGGCGGCCAGGCAGGATGAAACGCGCCGTGGTGAGCGAGAGCGGCGATACCATTGTCAAGCTGTGTGCCGTCAAAGCCCGTCAGGTTGATCAAGCGAAAGCTGTCGGTTGGATTCAATAGCATCAGGTAGGGAAGCCAGTTACCGCCTTGCTTGACGCTGACCAGCAGCGCCAGCAGGATCAGGTCGAATACCAGCACGAAAAAGAACCACACGCCCAGCGCCAGTCCGGCGGCGCGGGCTTTTTCACTGACCGTTACACTGATCAGGTAGGCGAAGGCCAAGAATACCCAGCCCAGCAGCACACTGCTGACAATCAACCGCGCTAAACCGATGCTCAGCTCTATCAATGAAACGCCTTCAGCGCCGAGGCCGATAACGACACCGGCAATACCGAACCCTAGCAACGTGGCAACGGCCATGATCAAACCATGACCGAGAAACTTGCCTAACAAGAGCGAAGATCGGCTCAAGGGGTAGGTCAGTAAGAGCAGCAGCGTGCCGGCTTCCTGTTCGCCGACAATCGCGTCATAAGCCAACATTAAGGCGATCAGCGGAATCAGAAACACGGCCAGGGTAGACAGACTGACCAGCGTGGTTGCCAGCGACGTAAAGCCGAGCCCGCCGCTCGCCGCAGCACCAAAATAGGCGATACCCATGGCCAGCACGGCAAGGGTCAGGGTAATTGCCAGCACCCAGCGGTTACGCAGCCCGTCCTGGAACTCTTTAGCGGCGACGATGAAAATGGCCTTCATGAGCTGACTCCAGAAACCGGGGAGGCGGGACGAGTAGAAAAGTGCGTATAAAGGTGTTCAAGCGTCGGTGGCGATAGCTCGATGTCGTCGATATTCGGCATGGCGGTTAACTGGCGCAGCACCTGCATTTTATCGTCGGGTGGCACACTGATTTCCACACAGCGCTCATTGAGTGGCGTTGGTTCAAGTGACATGGCTTTCCAGAACTGAGCATGCATTTCCAATGATGAGCCTTGAATACGAAATCTAAGCGGTAGCTGTGCTTCTAGTCGTAGCTGTTCAAGGCTACCTAGCGCCAGACGGCGACCTTTACCCAGGATCAAGGCGCGATCGATATACGGCTCGATACCGGGCAATACATGCGATGAGAGCAAAACGGTGCAGCCTTTATCGCGCAGGTCTTTAACGGCGTGGTAAAAATCGCGGGTAGCCGCGGGATCAAGACCGGTGGTGGGCTCATCAAGCAGCAATAGCCGGGGGGAGCCGAGGAGAGCCTGGGCCAGACCAAGGCGTTGGCGCATGCCCTTGGAGTAGGTCTTGACGCGCCGGTCAGCGGCCTCGACCAGGCCAACCCGCTCAAGCAGAGTGGCGACCTGGTGCCGATCTGCTTGCTTCAGACGCGCAAAATAAGTGAGCACTTCGCGTCCGGTAAGCTGCTCATAGAAGGTGACGTTTTCGGGCAGATAGCCAAGCTGACGGCGCAGGCGCTCGGCATGTGGGCCGTTGGGAGCACCACCAAGCACCTCAACACGGCCCGAGCTTGGCGCAATCAAGCCCAGAATGAGTTTCATGATGGTCGTCTTGCCAGCACCGTTATGCCCCAGCAGGGCCAGCATCTCGCCTTCCTGGATAGTGAGTTCCAGTTCTTCCAGGCGTGCCAATGCCCCGTGACGCTTGGTAACGCGCTGGAGTTCTATTACCGATGTCATAAGGAGGTACCTTCTAGGCTGGGTTCGTTCATCAACGGCGCGCTATCTTTCACTCCAGCCGGAAGAAATACTGGAAACTGACGCTGTACCCAGCGTAGCGCCAGTACGGCTGGGCTTTGCATCAGTAGGCGAGCAGAAGGGTGGTGCCACAAGAGATGATCCATGGCGTCGTTAGGCTCGTAGGTAGTGTCGCCGATGCCGTCGTTGTCCAGATCCCAGCCCAGGTAATCGCTCCAGTAGTTACCGGACCAATCCTGCTCGCGGGTGGCGACATACATGACTTGCTGCTTGTTGGCGATAAAAGCGTTGCCCACCATGGTGTTGTCCTCTGAACCGGCGGTGAGGTGGATGCCGATGTCGCTGGCAGCGAAACGATTGTGCTCAATACGGTTGAACTGCGAGTTATAAACAAACAGCGCCTTGCCATCGCCGCCATTCAAGCGACCCTCGCCATCGGCACCCAGCGGTTGGGTGATGCCGGTAACCCGATTGCCGCTCAAGTGAGAGTCGGTAATGTTATTCATCAGGATCCCGTAGTTGTCGTCTTCTTCTGAGCGGTTATTGATGACGTCCAGACGTTTGGATTGCATTAAGGCGTAGCCGGTCCGGGTTCGTTGAGTCAGGTTGCCTTCCAGACGATTATCGAAGGAGTACATGTAGTGCACGCCGTAGCGCAGCTCATGCAAGGTGTTATCGCGCAGTACATTGTGGCGGCTGGTATCGAGGTAGATCCCGTCGCGCGTGTTTGCAACATCATTGTCGTCGATAAGGGAATTACTGACGTTATAGAGGTGGATGCCGTTGCCGCGATCCTGGGAACGTAAACTTGTATCGCCACGAATGGTATTACCCACCACGCTGACCTCGTTGACCGCGTCGAGCCAGATGCCGAAGCCAGGTCCGTATAGGTGGTTGTCACGAATGCTACTACCATGAGCGCTGGGTGCGACGAAAATAGCGGCGTCCATCTCGGTCAAGTTTTCTCCCCAGCCTTCGATAGTCAGGTTTTCGAGGACAACGTCGGGGGCCGTCAGCATCATCGCATTACCCTGACCGCCCGCATCGATGATGGTGCTCGCCTCGCCCCGTATATGCAGCGAACGGTTAACCAGTATCTGTCCGGGGTAACGTCCTGCTGGCAGCAGCAGTCGGTCGCCGTCAGCGGCCTGGTCGATCAGTGGTTGTAACGGCTCCCCGGGGGTAGCGTGCCAGTCGGCGGCCGCAACCCCGCCAGAGAGCCAAAACAGCCATAGCGCTGCCAACACGCAACCCAGGTAGCCAGGATGTCGTTTCATGGTGTTCTCCCGCAGCGGGCCGACAGAATCGGCCCGCATGGTGGCGTCAGAGTCCTTGAGCCAGTGAAGCGTCAGGCGGGCTCGACCAGCATACGGCCGGTCATTTCCATGTGCATGGCATGGCAGAACCAGTTGCAGTAATACCAGTGCACCCCGGCTCTGTCGGCGGTGAAGGTCACACTAGAGGTCTGTTGCGGGCTTATCTCCATCTGTACGCCGTGATTGACCATGCAGAACCCATGGGTCAGGTCTTCGACTTGATCGAGGTTGGTAATGACCACTGTCACCTCATCGCCCTGTTTGACTTTAAAATCGGTCAAGCCAAATTGTGGGGCGATGGAGGTCATGTACACCCGCACCTTATTGCCGTCGCCGATTACCTTGCTTTCGCTTTCAAGATTGACTCCATCGGCCTTGGCCATGGCCACGGTCTCGGCAAAGAAGGGGTCGTCCCGAGTCCATACCCGGCTAGGAGTGATCTGGTCGGCACGAACCAGAATACAGTCATGGGGCTCGGCGTAAGTAGGGCCGTCGTGCACCAGCTTCATTTCCTCGCCGGAAATATCGATCAGCTGATCGTTTTCGGGGTGCAGCGGACCTACCGGCAGGAAGCGGTCCTTGGAGAACTTCGACAGCACCACCAGCCATTTGCCGTCGGCATCCCGGGTCTCAGTGAGGCTGGCGTGGTTGTGCCCCGGTTGGTAGTGCACATCGAGCTTCTGGCGAAGGTAGTTGACGTCTTCGCCGTTGTAATGGCGGATCGCATCTTCGATATTCCACTTGGCCACCTGGCTGTCGATGAATAGCGTGGTATAGGCGTTGCCTCGGCCATCGTAGGTGGTGTGAAGCGGCCCCAGGCCAAGCTCAGGTTCGCCGACGACAGCATCACGTGGCTCAATGCTGTCATTGAACAGTTGCGGTAACTTGTCGATGGCGATGATGGTGCAGGTAGGAGATAGCTTGCCGTTGGCGATGAAGTATTTGCCATCCGGGGAGGTATTCACGCCGTGTGGGTTCTTGGGGACAGGAATGTAGCGCGTCAACGGCGAGCCCTTGCGTCCATTCAATACCGGCACACTTGAATCGCCCAGGGTCTTGTAGTCGCCTGCTGCCACCGCCGCTTCAATTGCCTCGACATCAAACACGACGACCCAGTCGCGCTCGTTACGCATGGTTTCGGTCAGGGTCATGCCCATTTCCGAGTTATAGCAACTGGATGCCACGAAACGACCGGTGTAGTCGGCATCGGTATTGTCGAGGTTGCCATCGACAATCACTTGCCAAGCCACGTCCATGGTCTCGGCATCGAGCGCGTTGAACATGGTGGCGTAGTTAGCCGGTGTTTCCAGGTCACGACCGTCATTGAGCTGAGGGATTGGCAGCTCGGCGTTGGCGAAAACATATTTGGTGTAAGGCACTTTCTGCAGACGCAGGCCGTGGATCGCCTGGACGTTGGGGATGGTAGTGATCTTGTCCGTCTTCATGACGTCAAGGCGGATACGTGCCACTCGTGTATTGGCCTTGTCGTTGATGAACAGATACTTGCCGTCATAGCTGCCATCGGTCATGGAAATATGAGGATGGTGGCAGTCGCCGTTGAGAAAACGGCTCGATTCGCCCAGTATCCGCTTAGACTCGTTGCTGATTCCCCAGCCGGTGGCGCTATCCACGTTAAATACCGGGATACGCATCAGTTCCCGCATGGAGGGGATGCCGAGTACCCGAACCTCGCCCGAGTGGCCGCCGCTCCAGAAACCGTAGTATTCATCAAGTTCGCCCGGCGCCACTTCGACACCGGTGCCGCTAGCTGCCTGTGCTTGGCGGCTGTTGAGCAACGCTCCTGCGCCGAAACCTCCGGCCAGTCCCGCTCCGGCTACGCCAGTCACCGCGGTATTACGCAAGAAATGGCGGCGGCCAATATTATCAATATGGTCTTTTTTATCGCTCATGCTGGATTCCCCTTGAATCAGTCTTGCTGGTGAAGAGGGATACGTTGCCATTCGGCCTGTTTGCCGCTGGCGGAGGCATCCCGTTGGGTCGCAACGCTATTACCACGCGATGACATGTTGGCCGCCTTCTCAAAGCGCTTGCGGCGCTTGACCATCGGTGGGCAACGCTGGTCATCGTGATAGGTCACTTGGCAGTCGAGACAGTAGTGGCACTCGTTGGCGTTGATATGGCCGTCCGGATGAATGGCCCCGACTTCGCATTCATGGGCACATATCTGGCACGGGGTGCCACAGCTACCGCGGTGGCGCTTGAGCCAGTCGAACAGACGCAGACGAGAGGGAATTGCCAGCCCCGCGCCCAAGGGGCATACGTACCGGCAATAGAACTTGTGATTGAAAGCGGAGACGGCGATCAGTCCCAGGGCATACAGGACGAAGGCCCAGTCGCGCTGGAAGCGCAGGGTGATCGCGGTCTTGAACGGCTCCACCTCGGCGTAGCGTTCAGCCGTGCCCAGTGAGTGCAGCGAGACGGCGAACAAGGCCAGCAGAATGATGTATTTGATCGCCCATAGCCGCTCATGGAGCCCAAAAGGTACTTCAATCTGTTTGACATGCAGTTTGCGTGCGATCTGGTTCACCAGGTCCTGCAAGGCGCCGAAGGGGCAAAGCCAGCCACAGAACACCCCGCGACCCCAAAGCAGTAGGCTCACCGCTACAAACGACCAAAGGATGAACAGCATTGGATCAATCAGAAACGACGTCCAACTGAAGCCACTGATCAGCGAGTTGGTAAAGGTAAGAATATTGACGACCGATAGCTGAGCCAGCGAGTACCAGCCGATGAAGAACAGGGTGTAAAGCTTGAATCCCTGGCGTAGCGGATTCAGCACGCGTGGATGGCGCGCCAGCACGTCCTGGAACAGCATGATGCCGGTGAGCACCAGTAACCCGGCACCCAGTATGCCGATTTGGAAGACCTTGTCCCGCCATACCTGTACCCAGATAGGCTCTTCCACCAGCGGCTCGGGCCGCTCGATATAGGCTTCAGGGACGCTGTAATCGGCGCTGAAGCGGCTGAATTCGGTATCCAGGGGACCCGAGGGACGGCGGACCAGCAGTTCCAGCTGCCAGGGTTGGCCGGGGTCAAAGCCAGCTTCCTCACGAACGATAAAGATATCGCGCTCGGCCAGGGAGGGCGCCTCATCCAGAGCCAGTTCGCCCAGGCGGATGTGATCACGATCATGAAAGCTGACCCGGTTGCTTCCCTGGGAAAGCTCGATACGGTCGAAGATGCCGCCGCGTACATAGCCAGACCCCTTGAAGGAGTAGTCACCTCGACCCATGACGGCAATGGCGTGCTCGTCTGGCGCCAGCTCGGCCATAAGTTGCTCATAACCGGTGTCGCCCAACAGATTGCGCCCGGCAGTGGGCGGGTTGAGGTAGGTGTAGAACAGCTCGATAAAGGTGTTGTCTGCGGGTTGTGGCGTGCGCAGGTAATTTTCGGCGGGTGTGCCTACGAAGCTTTCATCGACCTCGCCATGGGTGAGATGCAGGCGGCGAATGGTGCCGTCGCCAGTGAGTTCGCTCCAGTCGGCGGGGACGAAAACATCGTCGCGAACCCGTGCCACCGGGGCCAGCGATGGGTCGGCAATCAACTGCTGTTCAGCCGCCACTTTCCTGGCACTGCGCATGATGGTATCGCTGACGACAATGACGGTAACGGTGGCGCCAGAGATAGCGTCAAGTTCGCCGCCGACTCTGAGCCTGTCATTAACGTGAGCCGAGACATGCGCGTCGGCGAAGTTATCCAGCTTTGACTCTGGAATGCCGACCAGCATGATAGGTTCTGAATGGCTGATAACGTCGGCCTGAACAATGCGGCCCTCAAGGTCTATTGCCATCAGCATATTGACCGGTTTGCCCGAGTAGGCGGGGATCGGGGCGACCTCAACACTTTCATAAGCGTACCCGAGCAGTTGACCGTCGCCGTCAACGACACGGCTTACTGGCCATTGTGAATCCGCTGCCTCAAGGCGTTCGGCTTGAGGGAATCCCGTGAGCACCTGTTCAAGCTCAATAGCCTGCGCGGGGAGCGCGGTGGCCATGAACAGCAAAAGGCCAAGCCATAGGCTGGTAAGCCAGGGTAGAGAAGCCACACGGGACATGGCGGTTTCCTCTTGGGTTAATAGTGTTACAGCACTGGTTCGAGCAGGTAATCCACGGCGGCTTTCACGTCGTCATCACTCAGGTTCAGTTGGCCTCCCTTGGGCGGCATTGCCTGAAAGCCGTTGATGGCGTGGTCGTAAAGGGTGTCGACGCCTTTTTCGAGGCGCGGCGCCCAATTATCTGCATTGCCACGAATGGGGGCGCCAGCAGCGCCAGTCATGTGGCAGGCCATGCAGGCTTGGTTGTAGGTGGCTTCGCCATCCGCCTGAGCGGTAATCGAGACAGCGGTGACGACGCCTAACAGCAGTATGGACAAGCGGGTTTTCATTGAAGTATTCCTTATGCATCTTTTGAGGTGTGGTTACCGGTTCTGCAGCGTGAAAATGTGATTGATAAGGGTAACGCTAATGGCTGGTTAGGGATTTCGGCGTGCGAGAAAAGGTATGGAATTCACTTTAAAGACAAGTGGTAAGGCGATTGTTGATCTGGGTCATTTTTGCCACCGTCTACTCCTTTAGCGTGCTGGGTTACCTCTAAAGAGGTAAATCAATGGGAAAGGTTGAGGGCATCAGGTGTGTGACTCATTCTTCAGGTGCCAGATAGAACACCACGACCATAGGGTCGTGATGCTGTTTGCAAGCGGATTTCCCAGCTCGCTATTTCAACATTCTCAGGTACTGGCGCAACACTTCAGCGTTGTTGTGGCGTTCATCCTTGGAGGCGAACACAAGGGTGACCTTTTCTCTCTGGGCACGCTGCGCCAAGTCGCGAAGGCTTTCACGATGGTCAGTTAATTCTTTCATATAGCGCTGACGAAAGTCGCCCCAGCCCAGCAAACCATCATGAAAGGCCTTGCGTAGATCACTGCTGGGGGCGAGCTCCTTGCGCCACTCATCGATCTTGGCGTCTTGCTTGGAAACTCCCCGAGGCCAGATTCCATCAACCAAAACACGATGACCATCGTTGCTATGGGGCGAGTCAAAGGCGCGCTTCAATTCGATATCCATTGTTACCTCCCTATCAAAGATCTATCTACGGGGTTATCAACCAAGCGGACTTGCTTTTTAAGCCTAGTGAAACCATGCCGCTTGTTCTACTTATGACCTGTTTCTGAGGCGAGAGCTTATTGTATGCCTGCCCCCGGTCACGCCGTTTCTGGCAGGCCGGTGGTAGCGGTGTATGGCAAGGGAGCGGTTGCTGGCAGGCTTGTCTGTGGTGATTCGGGGCGATATTTTCGCATGACATAACGTAGCCGTTTCATCACATCCAGATTGGCAGCCTCCATTCGTGCCAGAGCAGTCATTGCTTCGTCCATGCGCCCTTGCTGGTGGTATGTCACGGCTTCGATAGCCTGCTGATGCACTTCGCGATGCGGCGCTTCCAATGCCCGGAAATCCTCGTCACTGTAAAATTGCTGATTACCCGTGCCTGTGTAGTACCACTGGCCCAATGCGCACTCGGATTCACCGGGAAGATCTGAGGCTGTCTTGGTCGAGAGGCCCATAAAGATACGATAAACTTCTAGCTTGATTTCCAATTCCTCTAAATTCGCCAACTCCACTTCACTAAGCATGGCTGAGAAAGAGAGTGCCTGACGGCTCTCGTTGGTCAACGCCAGAAGATGTTCCGTACGCTGCATCACATGATTGGTCTCGGCGCTCAACCGCTCGGCTTTAAGGGCATTGTCGTTCATCACGCTGTCCACTTGGTCGGCCTGACTCCTGATGCTGCTGTTCAGATCGCCGATGACATGGGTGGCTTCATTGGTTTTGACGGCGAGCCCACGTACTTCGGTGGCCACCACGGCAAAGCCTCGTCCGGCTTCACCGGCCCGCGCTGCCTCGATACTGGCATTAAAGGCGAGAAGCGTTGTCTGCATGGAGACTTTGTCGATGGCATTGACAAAACTGTCGATACGCCCGGCGTCATCCCGCAATGAAGTGACCTGTTTCGCGGCACTGCCAATACATCCATTGAGTGCGAGCAAATCCGAGACCATGGCGTTCAAGGCCTCTTGGCTGCGCTGGGATTCGCTGGCGGTGAAATCACTTATTTGCTGATTGCCCAGCAGCAACGTCGAGAGATCCGAGAAAGACTCGCGTAAAGCCACCACGGAATCGCCAAACTCGGTCAGGTTGGTAAACAGATGTTGGTGAAGCCGATGTTGTGCTTCCAGATCGTTGACACGGGATTGAAGTCGGTCGCGCTCGGCATGCAGTTTTGCAACGTGAGTATGTTCGCTAGGTGATGGTGAGGCGGAACTAGAGCGGAAAAGGCGCATGGTCTCTCCTGTTTGTTGAATACAAACCGCTTAATACGATCTGTTGAGCATGGAAAACTCGTTTAGCGCACGGAACTAGAAGGAGTTGCTTCCCCTTGTTGGGTCAAGACGGGCATCATTTTCCTGCCTCGTAATGGGTAGTGATCTTGGCTGGCTTTAAAGTATCATCTTATGATATTAATTGTCTGAATCAAGCGCAACGGAAATTCACAGCAACGTTAGTGACTGCAGGTGTTGGTTATTTGGCGGGTATAGACCTTCATTCTCATTCCCATACGAGAGGCTTATACAAGACGTCGGCGCCTCTCGCTTTTCAAGGAGATATCATGAGCGATACGATTCAGCAGGATTGGGATCCGCGCGCCGAGAGCGTTCTGAATGATCAGATCGCAGCTTATGACGACATACGCGGGCGGTGTCCGGTGGCCTTCAGTGACTATCTACAATGGTCACTTTTTCGCCACGAAGACGTGAGGCGAGTGCTTAACGATCACGAGACCTTCAGTAACGCAGCAAGCCGCCATCTGTCGGTGCCTAATGCCATGGACCCGCCCGAACACAGCCATTTTCGCCAACTCATAGAACCCTATTTCGGTCCTGACGCCATGCGCGTGTTCGCGCCACAATGCTGGGCTATCGCCGAACGCGTAGTGGGTCGCTTACCGGTCGATGGTGACGTGGAGGCGATGACTGAAATGGGGCAGGACTTTGCCCTGGAGATCCAGTGTGCCTTTATGGGCTGGCCGACTCGACTTCACGAGCCGCTGCGCGCTTGGGTAAAACGCCAGCAGGACGCCACCTTGGCTGGTGATCGCCAGCGGTTGGGCGAGCTGGCGCTGGAATTTGACGGCGTGATTCGCGAGCAATTGGAAAGCCGTCGCGCGCTGGGTGATGCTGCCCCCGTGGATGTCACCACCCAGATCATGAATGAAACGGTGAAAGGGCGTTCGCTGAGCGACGAGGAAATCGTCAGCATCTTGCGCAATTGGACGGTCGGCGAGCTCGGCACCATCTCGGCGAGCATCGGCATCTTGATGAACTATTTAGCGCTCAATCCCGAGTTGCAGGCTCGCTTGCGCGTCGAACCGTCATTATTGTCAGCAGCCATTGATGAGATTCTGCGTGTCGATGCGCCGCTGATGTCGAATCGTCGTATCACCACGCGCCCGGTGGAGATCGGCGGCCGGCACATTGCGGCCGGTGAGCGTCTGACGCTCTTGTGGGGCTCGGCTAATCGCGACGAGGCAGTGTTTGGAAATGCTGACGAGGTGAGGCTGGATCGCAACCCGAAGGACAACCTGCTTTACGGTGCAGGTGTGCACGTTTGCCCCGGCGCGCCGTTGGCACGCATGGAGCTGGAGTTCTTTATCAAAGCGTTGCTGGAAGCAACCGTTGAATTGGCGCCCATCGCAGAGCGCCCCGCGATACGAGCGCTCTATCCAGCCGGGGGATATTCAGCGGTGCCGCTAAAAGTACGCCGCCAGCAAGCTTGAAACAAGCGAAACGGGCACCTCATAGCCCGATGCGATGCGCCCGGTCGGTAAAGAAGATGCCGCTGGGCGATTCGCTTTCCAGCCGCGCCACTTCATTCAGGGTGCGGGTATCGTAGACCGTCACACGATTGCTGTCCCTGGCCGAAATCCATACCTGCTCGCCACGGGGAGTGAACTCCATGTGCAATACGGCCTTGCCGGGTGACAGTGTTGCTACGATCTCCCTCGTTTCGGTATCGATGACCTGTACTACGTCGTTGTCGGGATGCGCAAAGCTGACCCAGACCTGCCGCTGATCTGGTCGGCTCATGACGAAGATGGGTTGGCCGTGCACCGGCAGGCGATCGAGCAGCGACCAGTCGTCCTTGTCCGCGATGAGTACTTCGTGGCGGCCGACCGCCGGCAACCAGGCTTCATTCCCCGCGATGGCCCAGCCTTCAAGGTGCGGCATCTTGTAGACCGGCAAACGTTCTTCCCCGCGGCCGTAGTTGGGCAGAATGCGTTGCACACCGGCATCAGGGTGCCATAGATCGAGCAGGGCGAGGCCATCCTCTCCGAACAGCCCGGCAATGTAATAGCGTCCACTGGGATCTATCAGCGCGTCATAAGGGTTTTTACCTATCTGAGTGAAGCGCATCAGTTCAGGGGTTTCTCCGTTCATGTCGACGACATGAATCTCGCCTGCTTCGAACAGGCTATACACAAAGCGATTTCCTGGAGCGTCCACCAGGCCGACCACCTTGGCGCGCTGCTCGTGGCCGTTTTCGTCCTGCCAAGTGGCGGGAATATCGGCCACCAACTCAAGGTTGGCGCTGTCGAAGAGCTTCACACCGCCCGGTTCATAGTTGGCCACGGCAACTAGCTGGCCATTCTGGGAGATAGCCCCGCCAATACTGTTGCCTGACTGCATGACTCGTGCGGTGACGTCGCCAGTCAGCAGGTCGACCTTGCTTAGCCCCCCGTCGCGGCCAAAGACAAACGCGTAACGGGCATCGCGTGAGAACTTGACCGAGGCGTGGGAAAGATCGCCCAGTCCTTCTATCCGGGCCAGTTGCCGCTGGTGGCTGGTATCCACCAGGGCAAGGCTCCCTGTGGCACGCTCCACGATGACGCCAAGATCGCCCGTTCCTCTTAGGGCGTCAGGCGTTGTCTGGCAACCGGCAAGCAGTGCCGTGAGCACCATGGTCGCAAGGAGGGAATGCCGTAGGGAGTGCAGGGCTGTCAATCTCATAAGACCTCCAGGTCAATGCTCAAGGGAATTGTCGTTTTGCAGGTGATCGGCTAGCCAGTGTGCATCCTGCTCACTGAGCAAACCCTTCCACCGGGGCATCGCAGTGCCGGGAACGCCTTGCAGAATCAAGTTCGCCAGGGCATCGGGCGTATAAAGGTTCATGCGTTCACGGGAAAGGGCGGGGCCTAACCCACCTTTCAATGTCATTCCATGGCAAGAGCCACAATCCTGATAGAGCAATGTTTCCAGTTCTTCCTCACGTTCAGGGTCAATATCTAACGCGCTTGCTTGGAGAGCGATTAGCCAAATCACACAGAGTAGTAGGGTGCGAATCAGAAAATGCATAGCGGCTCCAGGTGATGACGACTCGGATGAGTGTCTGCCGTATGTTTAATGTTTTTATTGATAGAGATCACAAAACTCATTAGGCAACCGTCAGTTCACCTTAATGTTCAGTGGTGTGCTGCTTTGGGAGACAGAAAATCGAGAGTGAAAAAACAGCTTGATATAAATCAATAACGAGCGGGAAAGCTGGCCTACCAATCAAAAGAAGCATGAAAAATATATTTTATTGCTCCATGCTTTTTTAAAGCAGCGATACGCCTGGATTTTCCAGCGAAAATTAAAATAGCGCATTACCTGACAAGGCTGCTTATGTTGACCATGACATAGGTGAAGCAATGAAAAAGAGAAGCAGGTATTTAAAACCACTAGCTGTGGCCGTGACAGCGGCCTCACTTGGTTTAGGTGTAGTTCATGCGTTTGAAGATGACCCCAATCAAGATCAAGATGCTGCGAGGCTGTATCGTGGCACAGAGTCAACGGTGGATTCGACATCAGTGAATACAGTGAGGACGCCGGGCGCTCCTGATCTCACCGAGGAAGAGTTCGAGCGGGCCAAGGAGATCTATTTTCAGCGTTGCGCAGGATGCCATGGGGTGCTCAGAAACGGGGCGACCGGCAAGCCGTTAACCCCGGATATTACCCAGGAGCGCGGCCTCGATTATCTCAAGGTCTTTATCAATTACGGTTCTCCCGGCGGCATGCCCAATTGGGGAACGTCGGGTGATTTCTCCGAGGAAGAAGTCGAACTGATGGCCAAGTACGTCATGCACGAGCCTCCGGTTCCGCCTGAATTCGGCATGGCCGACATGCAGGAAACCTGGGAGGTAGTGGTACCGCCAGAAGAGCGCCCCACGCAGCAAATGAACGATCTGGATCTTGAAAATCTTTTCTCGGTGACGCTTCGTGATGCTGGTCAGATTGCCTTGATAGACGGTGAGAGCAAGGAAATTGTCGATATTCTTGATACCGGCTATGCGGTGCATATCTCGCGTATCTCCGCCTCGGGGCGCTATCTGTTTGTGATCGGTCGCGATGCCAAAGTGGACATGATCGACATGTGGATGGAGGAACCGGGAATCGTCGCCACCATCAAGGTAGGGATGGAGGCGCGTTCCGTCGAAACCTCAAAATATGAGGGATATGAAGATCGCTTTGCCATTGCTGGCGCCTACTGGCCGCCCCAGTACGTGATCATGGATGGTGAAACCCTGGAGCCATTAAAAATCGTCAGTACCCGTGGGATGACGGTGGGGACTCAGGAATACCATCCTGAACCGCGCGTGGCGGCCATTGTCGCCTCTCATCAACATCCTGAGTTCATCGTCAACGTCAAGGAGACTGGCAAGGTTCAACTGGTCAATTACGAGGACCTGGATGCCTTGAGCATGGTGGAAATCGACACTTCGCGCTTTCTACATGACGGCGGCTGGGACAGCACCGGCCGCTACTTCATGACCGCGGCCAATGAATCCAACCAGATCGTGGTGATTGATGCTCAGGAGCGTGAGCTAGAGGCCATCGTTGACGTAGGCAAGATTCCCCACCCTGGTCGCGGCGCCAATTTTGTCGACCCTGAGTTCGGACCGGTATGGGCGACCAGCCACCTGGGAGATAACACCATTCAACTGATTGGTACCGATCCCGAAGGCCACCCGGATAACGCCTGGAAAGTCGTGCGCACACTCGAAGGCCAGGGTGGCGGTTCGCTGTTCATTAAAACGCATCCAGAATCGAGCAATCTGTATGTCGATACGGCGCTCAACCCCGAAGAAGCGATTAGCCAAAGCGTTGCGGTCTATGACCTGAACAACATGGACGCTGGATATGAGGTGCTGCCTATCGCTGAGTGGGCCGATGTTGGCGAAGGCCCCAAGCGGGTAGTACAGCCCGAGTACAACAATGCTGGTGATGAAGTCTGGTTCTCGGTATGGAACACCATGGACCAAACCTCTGCGCTGGTGATCGTGGACGATAAGACCCGTGAGTTGAAGGCAGTGATCAAGGATGAGCGCTTGGTGACGCCGACAGGCAAGTTCAACGTCCTCAATACTCAGCACGACATCTACTGAGCGGAAAAAGCAGCAGTCCGCAGGGCTGCTGCCTTTCCTATGCCAGAAGCACACGACAAGAGTGAGCTGCGCGTATGCATTGCCGTTACCCCGATCTAGACTCGCTGGACCGTCGTTTAATCGATGGATACCAGCGCGACTTGCCGGTTTGTTCACGGCCCTTTCTCGCCATGGCCAAGCGACTTGATACGACTGAAGAGCAGGTGATCGGGCGCCTACAGCGGCTGCAGTCGTTGGGTGTATTGAGCCGTGTTGGACCGGTCTTCGATCATGCCCTGGCCGGTGCCAGTCTGTTGGCCGCGGTGGCCGTTCCAGAAGAGCAACGCGATGCTTATGCAGAGCTTATCAATCAGATGCCAGGGGTAAATCATAATTATGCCCGGGAGCACTATTACAACTTATGGTTCGTCATGACGGCCGCAGATGAAAACAGCCTTGCCGCTTGCCTTAACCAACTTGAAGCCATGCTCGACCGGAAAATTCTGCGCCTACCCATGCTGGAAAGTTTTCATATCGACCTGGCGTTTAACATTCCCTGGTCCGAGCTGGAGGAAGTATGACCCCCACACCGCTGCCTGCCATGGTGAATGGTGGCCAACCGATTGAACTCAGCGCACATAATAAGTTGCGTGCGCTTCTTGAGCAGGGCTTACCGCTAACCTCGCATCCTTGGCAGGCCCTTGCTGAACAAAGTGGGCTGGAGGAAGCCGAGGTCATGGCCTGCGTAAGTCGTTGGCAAAATGATCATCTGATCAAGCGCTTGGGGCTGGTCGTTCGCCATCGCCGCCTGGGTATCGACGCTAACGCCATGGTGGTGTGGAACGTGCCCGATGAGCAGGTATCCCTTGTGGGGCAGGCGTTGGCAGCGGAGAGCGTTGTCACCTTGTGCTATCGCCGGCCCCGGCGTCTGCCCGATTGGCCGTTCAACCTTTTTTGCATGATTCATGGGGTTAAACGCGAACAAGTTCTTGAGCAGTTGGAGGCGCTTGTCCACCGTCATGGGCTGGCGGAAATAGAGTGTCAGGTACTGTTCAGTCAACATGCCTATCGTCAGTGCGGTGGACGGTATGCAAGGAGGAAAAGCGATGAACACGCTGACGCTTGATACCCGTGACCGTGCCATCATCAATCGTCTGCAGGACGGCTTGCCCCTGGTACTGCATCCTTTCGTGGCGGTAGCGGCGGAACTCGGTCTTTCTGAGCAGGAGTTGCTCGAACGCCTGGCACACTTGCGCGCTACCGGCGTGCTTAGCCGGTTTGGCCCCATGTACCACGCTGAGCGCCTGGGAGGTGGTCTGACCCTGGCGGCTCTGGCGGTACCTGAAGCCGACTACGAACGTACCGCCGACCTACTTAATACCCTCCCCGAAGTGGCGCATAACTACCGCCGCGAGCACGAGTTGAATATGTGGTTCGTCCTGGCCACCGAGACATCAGCGCGTATTCCGCAAGTAGTCACAGAAATCGAGTCGGCCACTGGTCTGACGGTATTTAACATGCCCAAAGAAAGGGAGTTTTATGTCCGCCTTCATCTACCCGTCTGATACCCGTGAGGCCGACGCTATCCGCTTGGATGAGCAAGACCGGGCCATTGTCCTGGCTACCCAGGAAGGCCTGCCGCTGGTCAGCGATCCTTGGTCTGCGGTGGGCGCGCAGGTGGGTATGAGCGGTGATGAAGTACTTTCGCGCATGCAGGCGATGCTCGAGCGTGGGGTGATCCGTCGCATTGCCGCAGTACCCAATCACTATCGTCT
Source organism: Vreelandella sulfidaeris (assembly GCF_042429665.1). Taxonomy (GTDB): domain Bacteria; phylum Pseudomonadota; class Gammaproteobacteria; order Pseudomonadales; family Halomonadaceae; genus Vreelandella. The sequence continues at coordinate 34,517 of NZ_JBHMAC010000002.1, forward strand.
GGGATATGTGGCCAACGGCATGACGGTGTGGGACGTGGCGGATGCCGATATAGAGAGACTAGGCCGCACGATCGCCAGCATAGAGGGCGTCAGCCATTGCTACCAACGCCCTCGTCATCTGCCTCATTGGCCTTATAACCTTTTCGCTATGCTCCATGGTCGAAAACGTGAAGACGTCGAACAGCAGACCCAAGTAATTCGAGACTCTCTGGGGGAGGCATATCGAGACCATCGGATCCTCTACAGTACGCGCATCTTGAAAAAAACCGGATTACGTTTGACCGCCGCCAATCCGCAGACCGCTAGCACCGAGACCGACGCGCGAGGCTAAGCCTTGTGGCAGAAGGAGAACGCTATGTTTCGTGTCACCCGCTATATCAAGACCCTGCTAGAACCTGGCCCCCTCCCGGCAGCGCGCAAGCCTCCCGGCCCGGTGGTGATCTGGAACCTTATCCGTCGCTGTAACCTGACCTGTAAACATTGTTACACCGTCTCGGCAGATATCGATTTCAAGGGCGAGCTGACCACCTTGGAGGCGCATGCGGTACTCAACGACCTACACAATTTTCATGTGCCGGCGTTGATCCTCTCCGGCGGTGAGCCGCTGATGCGCCCGGATATCTTCGAGCTTTCACGCCGCGCCACCGAGCTTGGCATCTATACCGGGCTTTCCACTAACGGCACGCTGATCACCGAGGCAAATATCGATGAGATCGCCGACGTTGGCTATCACTACGTGGGTATCAGCATCGACGGGTTGGAAACCACCCACGATACCATTCGCCAGCGCAAGGGAGCCTTTCGCGAATCCATGCACGCGGTGAAGCTATGCAAGGAAAAAGGGATCAAGGTAGGGCTGCGCTTTACCTTGACCCGAGAAAACTACGCGCAGTTCGGCGATATCCTGGCGCTGATCGAGGAGCACGATATCGACAAGTTCTACCTCTCGCATCTCAATTACGGCGGTCGCGGTAGACGCCACAGCAAGCAGGATGCCTGGTATCAGATGACCCGCGATGCCATGTATCGATTGTTTGAGCATTGTCATGGCGAACTCAAGCGTGGGGTGGAGCGAGAATACGTGACTGGCAACAACGACGCCGACGGTCCCTTTTTACTGCAGTGGGCCGAGCAGCATTATCCTGAACAAGCCGATGCGTTGCGTCAGCGCCTGGTGAACTGGGGCGGTAATGCCTCAGGAGAACATATCGCCAATATCGACAACCTGGGTAACGTGCACCCCGATACATTCTGGTGGGATCACGACCTGGGTAACGTTCGTCAACAGCCCTTTTCGAGCATATGGCGAGACACCCAAGATTCATTGATGGCGGGGTTTCGTCAGCGGCCACGTCCGGTGAAAGGGCGCTGCCGCGACTGTCGATATCTGGCTATCTGCAATGGTAATACCCGCGTGCGGGCCTGGAAGGTCAGCGGCGATCCCTGGGAAGAAGATCCCGGCTGCTACCTGACCAATCAGGAAATAGGGGTGGCTGATAGGGCGTTACGGCGCATCGACGCGCCCTTTGCATCCAGCATTGATGCCATCGAACTCTAGCGGAGGCAGTGCCATGACATCCCATCGTGTTGCTTATGACCTTAACGAGGCACTACTGGCGCCCGGCGAGGTGGCCATCATCGGGGCTGGCCCCGGCGACCCCGGCTTGCTGTCGCTTCGTGCGCTGGCGCTGATCGAACAAGCCGACTGTCTAGTGTTTGATCGGCTGGTGTCCAAGGAGGTTCTGGCGCTGGCAAATTCCGGTGTGCGGCGTTTCTATGTCGGCAAGGCCGCCAACTGCCATGCCATGACGCAGGAGCAGACCAACGCCTTGTTGGTGCGCCTGGCCGGTGAAGGTAAGCGTGTAGTGCGACTGAAAGGGGGAGACCCGTATATTTTTGGGCGTGGCGGCGAGGAGGCGGAAATACTGATCGATAATGGCATACCGTTTCGTGTCGTACCGGGCATTACCTCGGCGCAAGGGTGCGCCGCCTACGGCGGATTTCCACTGACGCATCGCGACCATGCCCAGAGTGTTACCTTCGTGACCGGTCATTGCAAGGGCGACGGTGAACTTGCCTTGAACTGGCAGGCCCTGGCGGCGGCGCATCAAACCGTGGTGTTCTACATGGGACTGGCCAATGCCGCGCTGATCAGCGAAAAGCTACAGGAGTACGGTTTGGGCGCCGACCATCCAGTCGCCCTGGTGGAGCGGGGCACAACACCTGAACAACGCCAGGTTATCACCTGCCTGGGCGAGCTGGTCAGCACGATAGACGAGCAGGACCTGCGGCCGCCGACGCTGATCGTGGTCGGCAATGTCGTGCGTCTGGTCGATGTGCTTGCCCAGCCAATCCCCGAAGAGACGGTTTTTGCCAGCGGCGAAACACTCGAACTAGCCTGGGAGCGCATCGTCCTGTGAAAGCGCATCGTCCTGTGAAGCTTATTACTCTTGTCGTCCGATTGGCGCTTTTTTTGCCAGCTTTCTCCGTTCTGGCGGATGACGCGGATACAGGCGCGCTTTATCAAGCCCAGTGCGCCGCGTGTCACGGTGAGTCTCGCCTGGGCGGTCTTGGCCCGGCGCTGTTACCAGGCAATCTCTCGCGGTTGTCGCAAGAGGCCGCGGCGGATGTTATCCGCGACGGGCGCTTGGCCAGCCAGATGCAGGGGTTTGGCGAGACACTTTCCGATAACGAGATTACCTCACTGGTGGAGTGGATCTATCGTGCGCCGGCGTCTGCACCCAGCTGGAATGAGGCGGATATCCGCGAAAGCCAGGTCGTGCCTTACCCCGACGGTAGCCTGCCGGATCAGCCTCTGTTCGAAGCTGACCCGCTTAATCTGTTCATTGTGGTAGAAACCGGCGATCACCATGCCAGTTTGCTCGATGGCGACAGCTTTGAGCGAATCCATCGATTTGAAACCCGCTATGCACTGCATGGCGGCCCCAAGTATACCCCCGACGGGCGTTACGTCTTCTTTGGCTCGCGCGATGGCTGGATCACCAAGTACGACCTTTACAACCTCAAGGTCGTCGCCGAAGTCCGTGCTGGCATCAATATGCGCAATATCGCTGTCTCGGCCGATGGTCGCTATGTCATGGCCGCCAACTACCTTCCGCATAGTTTGGTGCTGTTCGATGCCCATGACCTGGATCTGATGCATGTTTATCCGGTGGCCGACGAGGCGGGTAACGGCTCACGGGTCAGTGCCGTCTACGCCGCGCCGCCGCGAGGCAGTTTCATCGCCGCGCTGAAGGATATCGAAGAAGTATGGGAAATTCCCTGGCCACTGCCTACCGAGCCCGTGGTGTCCACTGGTCACATGAGCACACCATTGACGCCCCAGCGTTCCCATGACACGCCCAATTTCGGCGTCCGGCGCATTGCGGTACCGGATTACCTGGACGATTTCTTCTTTGATCTCGATTACCGCCATGTCATTGGTGCCTCAAGGGGCGGGCAGGGCGGAATGGTGGTCGACCTGGACAGCGGCGAAAAAGTGGCCGACTTGCCGCTGGCCGGGATGCCGCACCTCGGCTCCGGTATCACCTGGGAGTACGAGGGGCGCCGGGTAATGGCCATTCCGCACCTCTCTAAGGCGGAGGTGTCGATTATTGACATGAATGACTGGTCGGTAATCAAGACCCTTGAGACCGACGGCCCAGGATTCTTCATGCGTAGCCATGCCGAGTCGCCCTATGCCTGGGTGGATGTGTTCTTCGGCCCTCACCGCGACCGGGTGCATGTCATCGACAAGGCAAGCCTGGAAATCGTCGCGACCTTGACGCCGGAGCCTGGCAAGACCGCTGCGCATGTGGAGTTCGACCGCTACGGCAAGAAGGTACTGTTAAGCCTGTGGGAAGAGGATGGCGCGGTGATCGTCTACGACGGCGATACCCTTGAGGAGCTCCAGCGTATCCCCATGAGCAAGCCGTCGGGCAAGTACAACGTCTGGAACAAGACGCACTACGAAGAAGGCACTAGTCATTGAGGCGATGATGTGACGCTGAGGACAACGAGGTTGCTTTGACTCGTTGCCCAGTCATCTATTGTTAGCGTTTTTTTAAAGGATAGCGTCTTTTCAAAACTTGACCTGCGACAAGGCCAGTGGGGTTATTCTCTTGCTAACATAAAGTTGTAATTTAAATACATCTTAAAAGAGGCGCCTTTGGCTGCCAAGCCTCAGGCCAATCAAGACTAGCAAGGGAGTACGGCTTATGGCTGATGGTCTGACTAAATCGGCGGCCCGCAATATCTTCTACGGCGGCTCGCTGTTCTTCTTCCTGCTATTTGCCGCGCTAACGGCTCATAGCCACTGGTACATGCTCAATGTGTCCACCGACAGCGAAGGTCTCACTGATTCCGTGAAACACGGTAAAGAAGTATGGGAAAGGAACATGTGTATCAACTGCCATAGCATCATGGGAGAAGGCGCTTACTTTGCTCCTGAATTGGGCAATGTGTGGGAACGCTATGGAGGCCACGATAATCCTGATGCCGCTCGAGCCGGTATCAACGCCTGGATTCGGGCCCAACCATTGGGGATAGAAGGGCGCCGGCAAATGCCCTCGTATGATTTTAGCGAAGAAGACATGAACTCGTTAATTGACTTCCTCGAATGGACCGATGGCATCAACGCTCAGGATTGGCCCCCGCATCCAGCTGGTTGAAACATCCGCCAGGGGATGAATCAAGGAGAACCGTGTAATGAAATATGCAACACAGAAGGTCGCTTTACCCTTTTTCATGGTAGCCATGGCGTTATTCGCGCTACAAATCGTCTTCGGACTACTGGCGGCCACCGTCTATGTCATGCCGAATTTTATAACCGAGGTGATGCCCTTCCATATCATGCGCGTCAGCCATACCAATCTGTTGATTGTGTGGTTATTGATCGGTTTTATGGGCTGTACCTACTATTTGATGCCTGAAGAGGCCGAGCGGGAAATTCATAGCCCCATGTTGGCTTATATACAACTGGCGATCTTTGCCTTCGCTGGGGTCGCTGCCCTGGTTGGCTATCAGTTCGGTATTCACGAAGGGCGCGAGTTTCTGGAACAGCCGTTCTGGGTGAAAATACTCATTACTATTTCTTTCCTCATCTTTCTGTTCAATACCAGCATGACGTTACACAAGGGCCGCAAGACCGCCATTAATCTGGTGCTGATGCTGGGGCTTTGGCTGGCGGCGGTGTTCTGGTTATTCGCTTTCTACAATCCGAGCAACCTCGCGATAGATAAACTCTACTGGTGGTGGGTGGTGCACCTCTGGGTTGAAGGTGTATGGGAGTTGATCATGGCTTCCTTGCTGGGTTACCTGTTGATCAAGATGACCGGTGTGGACCGCGAGGTGATCGAGAAATGGCTCTATATCATTGTCGGATTGGCACTATTCTCCGGCTTGCTGGGAACCGGGCACCACTATTACTGGATTGGCGCGCCTGGCTACTGGCAGCCTATCGGCAGTATCTTCTCGACGCTTGAGGTAGCACCGTTCTTCGCCATGGTGATTTTCGCCTACACCATGTTCTGGAAAGGCAGCCGTAACCATCCCAATAAAGCGGCCATGCTCTGGGCCCTGGGCTGTCCTACCATTGCGTTTTTCGGCGCGGGTGTCTGGGGCTTTATGCATACACTCTCGTTCGTGAATTACTACAGTCACGGCACCCAGGTGACTGCTGCACATGGTCACCTGGCCTTCTATGGGGCGTATGTAATGTTGATTCTGGGGGTCGTTACCTACGCCATGCCACAGATCCGCCGTGTGCAACCTTACAATCAAATAATGAATATGTGGGGCTTTTGGATCGTGACCAGTGCCATGTGTTTCATGACATTTACCCTGACGTTTGCCGGCGTAGTGCAGACTCATCTGCAGCGCGTCAATGGCATGAACTATATGGAAGTACAGGATCAGTTAGGCCTGTTCTACATCATGCGTCTTGGCGCTGGTGTGGCCGTCGCCGTGGGGGCAATCATGCTGCTCTACTCATTCTTTGGGCCCGCTCGTAAGCAAGTGCCATCAGGCGGCACACAGATTACATCCGGGGTGGGCTCGGCCTAAACGAAACGGCCCTTCGGGGCCGTTTTGCTTCTTTTATTACTTTCCGGCCATGGAGGGTTCCCATGCCTCTGTCTTCTGTCGCTAACCGTGCCGATCAACGTGAGATACCTTTCTACGAAAGTGTGGGTAACGAATGCGCCATGTTCGAGCACGCCTTTCAACAACGTTTGCCGCTGTTGCTCAAGGGCCCCACGGGGTGTGGTAAGACGCGCTTTGTCAGCCACATGGCTGCCAAACTAGGGCGTCCGCTATACACGATTGCTTGTCACGATGATCTAACCTCAGCCGACCTTACCGGCCGCTACTTGTTGCAGGGTGGTGAAACCCGTTGGGTGGATGGCCCACTTACCCGAGCAGTACGCGAAGGAGGAATATGCTATCTCGATGAAGTGGTAGAAGCGCGCAAAGACGTTACCGTGGTGCTGCATCCGCTCACCGATGATCGTCGCTTGCTGCCATTGGAACGTACTGGTGAATTGCTCGAAGCGCCCGATGATTTCATGCTGGTAGTATCCTATAACCCCGGTTATCAGCATATTCTCAAATCGCTTAAACCCAGCACCCGCCAGCGTTTTCTGGCCATGTCGTTTGATTTTCCACCACCCAAGGTGGAGCGCGACATCGTCGCCCGGGAAAGCGGCCTGCCCGGCGAACAGTGCGCCGCGCTGGTCAATCTTGCCGCCAGCTTGCGGGCCATGAAGGGACAGGATCTAGAAGAGGGGGTTTCCACGCGCCTGCTGGTTTACTGCGCCACCCTTATTGCCGCGGGGATGCCTGTGCTTGAAGCCGCCCGCGCTACCCTGGTAGAGCCATTAAGCGATGATGCAGATGTTCAGGAAGGGCTGATGGAAGCCATTAAAGCGACCTTTGGTTGAGGGTGTCGTATGCTTGATTTTCTAGAAGTCGAAGAGTTTGTTGGCCGTCATTGGCATCGCTGGGCTTCCGGTGCGGCAAGCTATCCCGACCACCCTGAGGCGGCGGTGCGCCTCGAAACGCTGCGGCCCATGCTGGGGGTTTTCTTTCGCGCTAGTGGCGGCGAAGCGGGCATCGAGGTAGCTGCTATCGCAGGGCGCTCTTCGTTGCACCGCTTGTCTCTACGTCAACGGCTTGGGCTTGATGAAGAAGTGCTCGACCAGGCCCGGCGTGATGAAGAAAGCCTGCTGTTACCGCCGCGCATCGCGCTGTTCGCCGAGGCTTCCTTGAACCGGGATCTTTACCTCTGGTTGGTGGCGTATTTAGCAGGTGCCCGGCGAATCCCTGGCGCGCAAGATCCGCTGCAAAATGACCTGCTTCGATTACGCGAAGCCCGACGGGGGGTACAGGCAGCACTCGCTCTTTTTCCCGGGCTTGAGTCGCGTTATACCCGGCTATGTCAGCAATTACTGGCCATTCGCCCACAGCGCAAGCGGCTACCTCCGTTGGAAGCGGCACTAGAGGTGGCGCTATGTGCGTTGCTTGGTGACCCGGTGCCGAAGGATGGGTGGGCCAGCGACATGTATCGTGCCATTGTCGATAATGCAGTGGCTCTGGACGACTTTCATGCCCCGAGAGGGTATCGTCCGCCGCTGCCGGTGCCGCTATGGGGACAGGCGGTCACCTTGGGCACTAACCTGGAGGCCCGCAACGAACAAGACGATGATGAGGCGCCGGTCGCGGCTAACAATACCCCAGAAGATGATCATGGAAAACGCAAGGCTGACCGCCGTGAGCAGGATCAGGCCGACCGTGACGACTCCTTGATGCTCAATGCCTCTGAAAAGATGCTCTCCTGGGCCGAGATGGTCAATCTCAACCGCCATATAGAGGATGATGACGATGACGAGGCCAAACTGGCTGCCGATCAGATTGATGAAATCGTGCTTAGCGCCAACCGCAAGAAAGCCTCTTCAAAGTTAAAGCTAGACCTTGATCTGGTGCCGGAGGAGGTAAGTGGGGGGCGGCTGCGAGGCCGTCATACCTACCCTGAATGGAATCATCGCAAGCAGGCCTATCTGCCGGATCACTGTGTCGTACTCAGCGATATACAGAGCGAGGAAGGCGAGAGCTGGCAGCCTGATGAAATGACCCGGCGGCGTATTCGCCGTGTCCGGCGCGAGTTTGAAGCACTCAGGCCGCGTCGGGAAACACTGCGTGGCCAGCTGGATGGCAGCGAGCTGGATATGGACGCGGTGATTCGCTCACGCTGCGATCTGGCCGCTACCGGTGAAGCCAGCGATCGTCTTTATCAGGCAAGCCGCACCCAGGCGAGGGACTTGGCGGTCTCGATTCTGGTGGATGTCTCGCTTTCCACCGAGGCGTGGCTGGAAGACCGGCGCGTGCTGGATGTAGCCAAGGAGGCGCTGCTGGTGCTGGGGCACGGCCTGGCGGGCTGTGGCGATGATTATGCGATTCACAGCTTTACCTCGCATCGCCGTCAGCGTGTTTGGGTCAACACCCTTAAAAGCTTCGATGAGCCTATGGGCGAGCGTGTGTCACGGCGTATCGCCGCGCTCAAACCAGGCCACTATACCCGCATGGGGCCGGCTATTCGGCACCTTTCCAAAGAGCTTGCCAAACGACCCAACCGGCACCGGTTATTACTGCTGTTGACCGACGGCAAGCCTAACGATACCGACTATTATGAAGGGCGTTATGGTATTGAGGATACGCGTAAAGCGGTACTTGAAGCGCGACAGGAAGAAGTGCGTGTATTCGGTGTAACGATTGATCGGGAGGCGGGGCGCTATATTCCTCATCTGTTTGGGCGCGGTGGTTATGCCATTGTGCAGCGACCAGAACATCTCTCCTTGGCGCTGCCGGGTATCTACCGTCAGATTATTGCTTCCTAAGGGGGTTCTTCATGTCTCGCTGGCGCTTCGTAGTGGCAGTTACCCTGTGGTCCCTGGTTGCGTTAGGCATCATTGTACCGCTGGTATGGCTGATCAATAATCGCGATTGGGGGGTGGCGTTGATGTTGCTGGTCCCCTTTATCGTTTACGGCTTGATGCGTCTAGGTCGACGGCTGGAGCAGTGGGCAAATACTCCTCCTCGGCCTTCAACTACGTCAGGTTCTGGCTCCACCCGGCGCTGAAAAGCCAGCTGCGTTAACCCACCAAATGAAAGCGCCCGACCAGGTAGCCCGCCGCAATCAACGTCAGTGTTAACAGCGTCAAAGCGATGAAAACCCCTTTCCAGGCAGCAGTGGCCGCGCGCAAGTTTAGGTAGACCATTAATACGCGGTGGGCTTTAAAGCCTGTTGCCATCAGTACCAGAGCTGCTGACCAAAGGGGCAGCGCCTGCCAGTTGGACTGATCTAGTCGAGCTGACACCATGGAAAGCACGGTCAGCGCCATTAACAGGCCCCAGGTCATCAGCAAGCGTCGTGTGCCGGGTAGTGCCGTCATTGTTACCTCGGTTTTATCTAAGCAGGTAAATCAGCGGGTAGAGTAAAATCCATATCAAGTCCACCATATGCCAGAAGGCGGCTGCCGTTTCTATGTTGTCAGTCGAAGCGCGCCAGCTTACCAAGCCCAACAGCATCAAGCCGAACACGACATGAGCAAAATGAAAGGCGGTTAACCCGTAGTAAAAACCAAAAAAGACGTTGGTTTCCGGGGTTATCCCGGCAGCAAACTTGTCGGCGTACTCAACACTTTTGATAATGCAAAAGGTCAGGCCTAGCAGCATGGCGCCCCCTAGCCACTGTCTGCTGCGTCGACGACGCTTAGCGCTTATCGCCTCCACGGCAAAGGCAACGCAAAGCCCGCTGGTTAATAGCACCAGTGTGTTGATGCCCCCCAGCACTGGATCAAGCTGTTGTTGTGAGGCATTGAATAGAGCGGGATCAAGGGCGCGCTGAGCCGCGTAAAGCGCAAAAAAAGCGGTGAAAACCAGCATTTCGCTGAGAATCAGCACCCACATCAACGGGTTGCCAGGTAATGCCGATAAGGGCCCCCAGCCGGGGTTAGGCAGGTCGCGGCTCATTCAACCTCCACACGTAAGGTGCGCATTAATATTGACTAATATAATAAGTTGTATATTAAATGAATGTTAATAGTCGCGCAATATTTGGTCTTATTTGATGTATATCAGCATCCTCTTACAAGGCAACGCTTAGCATCCTTTATCTAGTGTTTGCCGACGATGCCTTACCTCGGAGTATTTGTTATGTCATTACTGCCTTCATCTTTATCGCTCTCCTCTTTTTCATCTCCTCCTGTTACTGCTAGTCATTTGATTCGTTTCCTTGACCCGAAGGTTCCTTTTACCCTCAAGCGTCGGCTTGTCGAGCCTTTACTCAACCGTACGTTTGCCAAACCGCTTTCCGAGGGTGACTTCGACGCGGTAGAGGGGCGGCGTATCAGCCTTGCCATTGCTGATTTGGGGGTGACACTAAGCCTGACCCTTGAGGCTCAGCGCTTGATCTTGTGCCGTGAAAAGGGGGAGGCCACTATTCGCGGAGGCTGGCGTGAGTTTTTATGTTTGGCCGCGCGCCAGGAAGACCCTGATAGCCTGTTTTTCCAACGGCGTTTAATAATAGAAGGGGACACCGAGCTGGGATTGACACTCAAGAATCTACTCGACGGTTGTGAGGAAGGACTTGTTCAGGGGCGTTTAGGGCAGCTGGTGTTAGGCCTTGAGCGCTTGGCTCGCCAGTAATGGCATGATCTTGATGCTCGGCTCCATGCGTTTTAACAAGCGACCCCGGCACCGGTGCCGGGGTCGCTGCCATCACGCTGCGCTGAGGGGGCGAGAGGGGCCGAAGTGTTCGAAGTGTCGGCGATCTTCATCAACGCCCAGTTCAGACAAGGCACTATTGATCGCGGTCATGAACCCTTGAGGCCCAACAAAATAGCAACGTGCCTTAAGATCTGGCAGATAGTGCGCCAATAAGTGGCGGTCGATACGACCAATATGTTCGGCGTCGATTCCGCGCTCATGAATGAACACTGGCTGAAAGCGCTGCGGGTATTCGGCTTTCAAATCAGCTAATTCTTGTTGAAAGGCTTGGTGCTCGGCATCGAGAGAAGCGTGTAGGTAGACCACCTGCCGTCCAAGCGCCAAGGCATGGCGTGCCATGGGGAGTAGAGGCGTTTGACCCACGCCGCCACTGGCAAGCAGCAGCGGCTCGTTGCCATCGATCAGGGTTAGATCACCTGCCGGTGGTAAAAGCTCAAGAGTATCGCCGGGCTGCAATACATCGTGAAAGTGACGGCTGACGCGTCCCTTGTCTTCGCGTTTGATCGAGATTCGGTAGTGTCGGCCATTCGGGGTATCTGAAAGGCTGTAATGCCGATAGACAGGTTCGCCGTTAATGGTTAAACGTACACCAATATACTGACCTGGCTCATGGTCAGCGACGGGCCCACCATCCTCGGGTTCGAGTATAAACGAGCGAATCAAGGCGCTTTCCTGTTGGGTGCTGGCGATCTTGAAACGGCGTGTGCCCCGCCAGCCGCCCGGCCGCTGTTCGAACTCTCGATAACGCTGATCTTCAAGGTCGATCAGAAGGGCAGCAAGCTCGTTATATAAAGCGCCCCAGGCATCGGCGATGTCAGGCGTCACTGCATCTCCCAAAATTTCACCAATCGCCGCCATCAAACATTCACCAACGATAGGGTATTGCTCGGGAACAATGCCTAACGAGATGTGTTTGCTGACGACTATATCCAGCGTGGCACGCGCTTGAGCAGGATTATTGCGTAATTGGACGTACGCCAGGACAGCATTGGCCAAGGCACGAGGCTGGCCGCCGCTTTGTTGATGGACCTCATTAAAGAGCGGCTTGACCTCTGGGTAGCGAGTGAACATCAGCGGATAGAATCGCTGAGTGATTGCATTCAAGTGTTCGGCAACGACAGGCGCCGTGGCGTTGATCAGTTTTTCCTGCTCATTTGTTAACACGATGTATACCTCTAGCCTTAAGATTCATTACAAATACATCTTAAAGCCGGGAGGCTGAAAATGCCAATAACAAAGCAGAATTTATTACCGCAGATTTTTTGCTAAATAAACACCAGTAGGCAGCCATGGGTACGGCGCTTTTCTTCAGGCCGAGCCAAGCAGACAATCACTGTTGAAAAGTAGCGCAAACAGGCGCTTGCTCTTCGGGAGCGAGCTTGACCACTTCGGTTATATCGTCGCTGATATTATTGAAGGCAAGTCGCCACTGGTGATCGATATCGATAGGGTCACAGCTTCCTTCGCTTCCCTCACCGAAATTGGAATCGATCCAGTAGTGCACATCGTAGAGCTTGCCTTCTTCAAATACATCCGAAAAATGAAATGAGAAAGAGGGTTCTTCGGTCCCTGAAATGGTGCCTGACTGCTTTGTCACTACGTCGTTGGCATGGATGTCGACGATAGCGACATGAATGCTGTTACCTTGATGTGGAATCAAGAAGGTGCCGTCACCCTCGAAGGTGAGATCATGACTGTTATTGGCTTGCGCCTGAGTGACGGCAAAGCATAAAGGAAGCAGCCAAGCTGCGTTTGCTGAGCGAGCCATTAAAGACGAAATAGACATAGTTACCTCATCATTTGACATTAAATTCAATTATTTAGCCAAGCGTTTTTTTACAGCATTGCGCTTCAATTGCAGCCTGTCGGCGGTGGCTTTCTGCAAAAAAGCGCCTTCACCCATAAGCGGCTAGCATACCCAAGGCTTAAAGATGCATTATTGATACTTGTCATGGTTTTTGTCATTGGTCTGACGCACAATGGCTCTCAAGCAAATCAGTGGGGTATTACGCTATGTCGACTGTCACCTCTTCCCAACCCACCTCCCAACCCAAGCAACTGCCGTTGTTACGTCTGGCTTTTCGGCCTTTTTTTTTACTGGCCGCTTTGTTTAGCGTCATATCGCTGCTGGTATGGTTGGCCTTTTGGCATGGCAATATTCTGTTACGTCCGTATGGCGGTTTGGTGTTTTGGCATCAGCATGAAATGCTGTTTGGCTTTGCTGCGGCGATTGTCGGGGGATTTTTACTAACGGCTGTACGCAACTGGACCGGTTTGCCGAGTTTAAATGGCGGGCCTTTACTGGGGCTGGTGGCGTTATGGATAGTGGCTCGATTGGTGATGGCATTCCCCATGAATTTGCCAGGATGGCTGCTGCTGGTGGTTGACCTTGCGTTTCTGCCGGTGGTCGCCATTGTGATGGGCTACCTGGTGATCGCCGCAAAGCGCTGGCGAAACCTGATTTTTATTCCCGTGTTGTTGCTGTTTGCTACCGCTAACCTGGCCATGCACTTAGGCGTCATGAAAGGTAACGCTGAGTTGATTCGCCAAGCGGCGTACCTCGCTGTCCTGTTAATTACCTTAATGATGACGGTGGTGGGTGGTCGGGTGATCGCCATGTTTACCGCTAATCGTTTGGGGCGCCCAAAACCAGCCCCTCTTCCTTTACTTGAAGGGGTCACATTGGTTAGCTCGGTTGGCGTTGTGCTGCTGCAGTTGACCATCATGGTGGGAGGACATGTTCCTGCTTCATTACTAGGTGGAGTGATGCTGTTGGCGGCGCTCGCCAATATCGTTCGCATGGCGCGTTGGGGCGGTCTGCACAGCTGGCGTGAACCATTATTATGGGGCCTGCACGGCAGCTATGCCTGCATTCCACTAGGACTCATCATGTGGGCTTTATCGCTGACGGGTCTGATGCGTACAGAACTTGCCGTGCATGCCCTCACGATAGGAGGAATAGGTACCATGATGCTGGCGATGATGGCGAGGGTGTCGTTAGGCCATACAGGCCGTCCCATCCGTACGTTGCCGGGGGTAGGTGTCGCTTTGGGGCTGATGCTATTGGCGGCATTGGGTCGCTCGCCGGTCTTGGCGATGTTTCCCCAGATCACTCATTGGACCTACACCCTGAGTATTATCTTCTGGTGTGTGGCCTACGCAATATTTCTGGCGCACTACACATGGCCGTTGATGCAGGCAAGAATCGATGGGCAGGATGGTTAAGAAGATAAGCACATTACGCCTGCTGAGGCAGGCGTAGAAACGTCATCAAGAAGGTTGGATCAAGCAGGTTGGATCAAGAAGGTCAGTTCTAATCAACGGTCAGCCAGTGTGACCCGGGCGCCGCCAAAGGCAAGGCTTCGCGGGTTGGCGATTGGTCGGTTGTTGGTGAGGTGGGTGATACCGATCCCGCAACGACCCACCATCCAGATCAGGCAGGCGGTAAAATAGAGATAACCCAGTGCCCAGGGGACATGGGCCGGCAACCCGATCCACCCGAGTAGTTGCCAAGCGGCCATAAACAATATCCCGCCTATTAGCCCTAACCAGAACGTGCGAATCTGAAACTGCAGATGGGAAGCAACCCATTCATCCGCATTATGTTTTTTCAGATGGGCTATGAGCGCTCCTATGGGAGCGGTCACGACCGCTAATACGCTACCCAGAAATAGCATATACACAATGATCGCTACGCCACGCCCGCGGCTATTCTTGAGGGAAGTAGCGGCGTCCGTGGTTATGGGCACATCGGATTGAGCATGGGAGGAAAGGGAAGGGGGAGTAGTAGCCATAGATAACCTCATTGAGCAAAGCGAAGATTATTAACAGTGGAACTAAGGTGCATTTATAATGCATTAATTAACATGACGCTAAGTGTGGCTTTTCTAGCTGAAATGCATCGGCTTGTGGCTAATAACTGTTAGGTATTGACGGCGGGTATACGCATTAATCCCGCCAGTTGCGGGTAACGATTGCTCAATACATCTGCCAAGGTATAACGGTCAAGTACTGACAGGAACGCTGTCAGTGCTTCGCCCAAGATGGATTGGAGCTGACACGAGGGGGTGATAATGCAGGCATTATCGCTATGAAAGCACTCGACTAATTCCATCCCATGTTCCATTTCGCGCACCAGCTTGCCCAGCACGATTGTCGCTGGATCGCGGGTGAGCAATAAACCACCATTCTTGCCTCGGATAGCCGTCACGTAGTTCTTCTGACTAAGCTCTTGAACGACTTTCATCAAATGGTTGCGAGAGATATCAAAGGTCTCCGCGATCTCATTGATGGTGGAGCGCTCTTCTCCTTTTACGGCAAGAAAGATCAATACACGTATTGAATAATCGGTGAATCGAGTCAGATGCATGGAGGGCGCTGTGCTCCGCTAGTAGTCAAACCATTAAACAAATATGTTGTATGAATATTCAGTCAGTTGCAATCACAACATGGGTGCATAATGTTGACCTGGATCCATAAGGTGAGCATTAGTGGCGCAGTTCAAGTCGGCAAAAATACGGTGCCAAGCGTTTGACCAGCGCATTCAACTGAGTGAGCGAAGGTGAGTCATTAACAGGTTCGGTATAGCGTGGATCAAGACATTGCTCGCTGCGAGCTAGCTGTAACGCATAGTGGCGTACTCCGCAGTCGGCAAGCGTGAGTGCCAGACGTTCCACGTCGCCAAACTGAAAGTCTTTCCAGTGCAGGGTGGTGCGGCACTCGAAGCTGATACCGCTTTCAATCAAAGCCCCCAAGCTGCGTGCATGCCGTTGCCACATACCCGGCTGGTTGCAGATACGGTCAAATGCGTCGCCGCGACCTTTGACATCCAACCCCACCCAGTCAAGGTGCATCAAGAGCTGCGCCAAGCGGTCAGGATAGACGCCGGCGGTATGCAGCCCTACCTTGAATCCCATGGCTTTTACTTGCTTGACCGCCTCAAGCAAACCGCTATTCAGGGTTGGTTCTCCACCGCTGAACACCACGGCTTCAAGCAGTCCCTGGCGAGAGGTTAAGAAATCAAGCACCGCCTGCCACTCTTGAGGCTCGCCTCGTCGCGGTGAGATCATGGCGGGATTGTGGCAATAGCCGCACCGTAGCGGGCAGCCTTGCAGAAAGACCACGCACGCCAGGTGATCGGGATAATCCAGCGTCGTCATGGGAACAAGACCGGCGATCGGCAGCCTGACTGAGGCAGGCTGGGCGCTGGTATCGTCAAGTGTCGTGATAAGAGCCATTGTGATAACCCCACTCTGGGTGCCTGTTGAAGGCACCCAGCCGTCGTGTATGAAAGAACAGGGTGTGGGTTACCGAGAAGCGGCACCTTCCGTGAAGTGGCGGCGTTCCTGATGTTCGGCATGCTTGCCGATATTGAATTGGCTCACCGGCCGGTGGTAGCCCATGACACGGGTCCATACTTCGCAACGTTGGCGTTGTTCAGTAGGCAAGTTGGCGTATCGAGTGGTTTGCATTGGTATGCTCCTTTGATGTGTTGATATTACTGAGACAATAGCCTCATGCGGTGGCGACGTCGGTTGCATTCGCCGTTTGCGCCCAGAGTGCTTCATCGCACTTCGGACAGAACTCGTGTTCACCGGACAGGTAGCCATGTGACGGGCAGATAGAAAACGTCGGCGTCACTGTGAGGTAGGGTAAGCGAAAGTGAGAAAGCGCCGTTTTTACCAGCTTGCGGCAGGCTGAGGCCGAGGTGATCCGTTCACGCATATAAAGATGCAGCACCGTGCCGCCGGTATAACGCGTCTGTAAGGGATCCTGGTGGCTAAGCGCCTCAAAGGGATCATCGGTATGGCCCACCGGCAATTGACTGGAATTGGTGTAATAGGGCGCCTCGGGAGTGCCAGCCTGGAGAATGGCAGGAAAACGGGCCAGATCCTCCCGGGCAAAACGGTGCGTCGTGCCTTCTGCCGGAGTGGCTTCAAGGTTGTACATATGGCCGGTCTGTTCCTGAAATTCGCGCATTCGCTCACGAACGTGATCAAGCAGATCAAGCGCCAGCTGTAGCCCCTCTGACGTGGCGATATCGCAGTGATCTCCAGTGAAGTTACGCACCATTTCATTGAGCCCATTTACTCCCAGCGTGGAGAAATGATTGCGAAGCGTGCCCAGGTAGCGTTGAGTGAAGGGATACAGTCCCTGGTCCATCAGTTGCTGGATACGCTCGCGCTTGAGCTCGAGGCTATCGCGCCCAAGACACAGCAGACGATCCAGCTCGGTGAACAGCCCGGCTCGGTCACCCGCGAAGCGGTAACCAAGCCGAGCGCAGTTGATCGTCACCACGCCTAACGAACCGGTTTGCTCTGCGCTACCGAACAGGCCGTTGCCGCGCTTGAGTAGCTCGCTTAAATCAAGCTGCAGGCGACAGCACATGGAGCGCACCATGTGAGGTTTTAGATCTGAATTGAGAAAGTTCTGAAAGTAGGGCAGTCCATACTTGGCGGTCAGTGCGAAAAGCCTCTCGGCGTTGTCACTTTCCCAATCAAAATCATGGGTAATGTTGTAGGTGGGGATAGGGAAGGTGAACACCCGCCCATAGCGGTCACCCGCCTCCATGACATCCAGGTAGGCACGGTTGATCAAGTCCATCTCAGCCTGCAGCTCAGCGTAGCTGAAAGGCTGCTCTTCGCCGCCGATGACCGGCACCTGCTGGCGCAAGTCCTCGGGGCAGACCCAATCGAAGGTCAAGTTGGTGAACGGTGTCTGACTCCCCCAGCGCGACGGCACGTTGAGATTGTAAATGAATTCCTGGATCGCCTGCTTGACCTGGGCATATGAAAGGCCGTCCTTGCGAACGTAGGGAGCTAGATAGGTATCGAAAGAGCTGAAGGCTTGAGCCCCGGCCCATTCGTTCTGCAAGGTACCCAGAAAGTTGACCATCTGACCCAAGGCGCTGGAAAGGTGACGGGGTGGATTGCTTTCAGCCCGCCCCGGGACACCATTGAATCCCTCAAGCAGCAGCGTGCGCAGCGACCAGCCAGCACAATAGCCGCAAAGCATATCCAAATCATGAATATGCAGGTCACCTTCCCGGTGGGCTTCCCCAACGGCGTGTGGGTATATCTCATCGAGCCAGTAGTTGGCGATTAACTTACCCGAGACGTTGAGGATCAAACCGCCCAATGAATAACCCTGGTTGGCATTGGCATGAACTCGCCAGTCGGCGCGTTGGAGGTACTCGTTGACTGTCGACGCAACATCGATGTGACGTTTTGGGTGAGGGTGGCTCGTGGGCATGCTCATGGTATTAAGCCTATATATGCTATGTTTTTTAATAAAGTGCACAATATGTGGTATCTGGATGCTAATAGTTTTGGCCTGGACGATAGGTGATTCAGGTCAAGAAAAGCACAGGTGAGGACGATGGCGGGTAACGCTGGTAGTTAGACCAGCGTCATTTGAGAAGGGGTAGCGACAGGCAAGGACACTTCTAGAGAAGCACGTTCCTAGATAGATAGGGAGACCAGATGGCAGCCGGAGACGTAACAGGACTGGACGCACCGGGCGCATCCCAGGCAGTCATCGACTGATACGTGAGGAAGCCCCTCGCCAGGCAAGATGATGGCCTGGCTGGGGCACGCCTCTTGACACAACGAGCAGCACTCGCCGTAGCTCAATACGCAATTATCGTTGAATACCGGGAAAAGCCCGCTCATGGGGGGAAGCTCAGGCGCGAGGGCGCGTGTCTGGCAGGCAGTGGTGCAGGCCAGGCAAAGGTCGCAGACGTTGTGTTCCAGATTCAGGCGCGGGAGACCTTGTTCCATACTGATGATCTGGTTAGGGCAGGCGGTAACGCAGGCACCGCAGTCAGTGCACAGCCGGGCTAGAAGCGACTCCTCCTGTGCCTGAGGGGGGCGGGGGGTTTCGCGCTGCAGCCGGGGCGGCGTTTGCGCGAAAGAGTCGGTAACCGGGCGCAGTAATCCACGCAGCAGTTCACGGCGGCTGAGGTGGGTATGGCCGAGGCGGGCACGCAGGTAGCGCTCGTCAAGACGGCTCACCGGTAGAGCCTCGGCTGTAGTGGCGTGATACCTCGTTCTGTTTGCCATTGGTGAAGCGTTACGATACTCAGTCGGGCCAGTGTGCAGTAGAAAGAGTGCGGGGAATATTCCTCGAGCTGCTCGAGATAGCGCCAGCTCCAGGGCAGGAGGAACTCACCGAGTAGTCGGTCAACGTGGGCCTCTTGTCCTTCTTGCGCCCATTGACTGAGAAGCAGCAGCAAAAGGCCAATATGATCGAGCGGCTCACGCCGGTCGGCCATGAGGGATACGCCCACTTGCTGCTGTAAAAAATGCTTGAGAGCCTGGTGAGACTCGCCGAAGAGCACCTGCTCAGGGTCCAGGTAAACCGACCCCCAGGGGGGAGCAGCGAGCGCATCAGGGCCGACGAACAGCTGCTGATAGGCGTCCTTGAGTTGCGGCCGTCGGCATGCCTCACTTAGCGTCACGAGTAGAGGGGCTCCCGCCGCGTAGGGCCATGCGTTGGCAAGGCGGCCCTCATCAAGGTGCAGGCCCAACTGTGCCAGCGCCGGCGCATCCGGTGGATAGTAGAACCAGGCACCCAGCAAGCGGGCGGAATGAGCGAGGTCCCGCATGGCGTGATTCATAGCCCCGCGGTCATGTGCAGATTGTAGAAGAGATTACGCCCCAGCATTTCCGCCACCAGCAACAGCGCAAAGCTTGCGCCCAAGGCTAGCGGCTGGTGACGAACGTTACGTAGAGCGAATAACCACAGCGCCAATACCGTGGCCAACAGGGTCATGCGAATGAGTAACAGACCTTGAAAGTGAGGCACCAGATCAGCCGCCGACTGAATGGCCGTTTGGATGCTCGCAAGGCTCATGGCTTGGGCCACGCTGGTGCCCAGTGCGAGCGCTATCGCCAGCCCCCCCAGCCACGGTAACAAACGCGCCAGCTGCCCTTGACCGCTCACGTTTAGCAGTAAATGGGCAAGCAGGGCGCCGCCTATGACACTGGTCAGCAAAAAGGCTATAGGCGTGTAAGGCGTGTCCCACGTGGGCACGGTGGGTATCATGTAGACACGGATAGTGGCAAATACAAAGGCGACGCCCACCAGCATGGCAATACCAAGCAGTATTCTGCGCAGTAGCGGCTTGCCCATGCCGAGGAGCGTTAACAGCCAGAAGAATCCGCCTAGCGCAAAGAAGAGGCTACCCAGGAAAATCTCATTGCTTAGCCAGGAGCCACCCAGGCGCAGCAAGGCATTGGGCGCCCGTAGGGGTGTGCCCAGGTGCAGCGTTGATGCCGCGAAGGCCAGGCCCATCAATACCCAGATAAACAACATCTGACGATTGAGGCGACGGAGGGACGTGCTCTCGAGCCGGCCCATGAGGATTAGCGCGCCCAGCAGGATGAAAGCACCCACGGCGCATTGGGTGAGAACGGTGAATATCACCAGAGGAAGTTCGTGCCAGCCCATTTCACACCTCCTTGGGATTAGCGAGAGAACCGGTGGTGTCGCCCACTGGACGCGCATTGCGGTTCGGTTTGATCACGATGCTGGGGCCGGTGAACGATGCCGGCGGAAGCGGGGCTACCTCATCAAGGGTGCCGTAACGTTCGCGTAGCTCCTCTATCGGGGCGAAATCCAGCGCCCGCAGGGGGCATGACTCTACACACACAGGCTTGAGTCCTTCAGCGACCCGTTCGTAGCAGCCATCGCACTTGGTCATATGGCCCTTGCGTGCGTTGTACTGAGGGGCTCCATAGGGGCATGCCATCGCACAGGATTTGCAGCCGATACAGGTATCGGTATCCACCACGACCAGACCATCTTCTTGGCGCTTATGCATTGCACCGCTAGGGCAAACCGGTACGCAGGCGGGCGCTGCGCAGTGGTTGCAAGCGATTGACAGGTAATAGGAAAAGATTGATGGCTGCCAGGTGTCGCCATCGGCTTGCCATGAGCCACCGGCATACTCGTAGATACGCCGGTAGTTCACGTCGACGTCAAGATCCTTGTAATCCTTGCAGGCCAGTTGGCAGGTCTTGCAGCCAGTACATTTGCTGGAATCAATGTAGAAACCGTATTGCGTCATGACGTCCTCCTCAGGCCTTGTGCACTTCGACCAGGTTGGTGTGCGAAGGATTACCCTTGGCCAGCGGCGAAGGTCGTTGGGTAGTCAGCACGTTGATACTGCCGGCCTGGTCCGTGCCGCTGCGGTTTGGGGCATACCAGGCACCCTCAGCAAGCGCCACCACGCCGGGCAAGATGCGCGGCGTTACCTTGGCGGCGATGCGGACCCTTCCATGCCCGTTATAGATTTCCACGTTGTCGCCGTTGTCGATCCCGCGTGCCTGGGCATCGATGGGGTTGATCCACATTTCCTGGCGGGCAGCGGCCTTGAGCAGTGCTACGTTGCCGTAGGTGGAGTGCGTGCGTGCCTTGTAGTGGAAACCGATTAACTGCAACGGGTATTGGGCTCGTTCCGGTGCGTCCCAGCCATCGAAGGTGGAAACGTGAATCGGCAATGGATCGATGACATCTCCCTCTGCAAGCTCCCACTCGGCAGCGATCTTGGCCAGTGCCTCGGAGTAAATCTCGATTTTGCCGGAAGGGGTGGTGAGCGGATTCGCCTGTGGGTCGCGCCGGAAGTCACGGTAAGCCACAAAGAAGCCATCTGGGTTCTTGCGCTTGTAGATGCCCATTTCGCGAAACGCCTCGAAATCAGGCAGTTCCGGGTCACGCTGGCGGTTCTTGGCGAGCAGGTGACGCAACCACTCCTCCTGCGTACGGCCTTCGGTAAACGCTTCGCCAACGCCCATGCGTGCGGCTATTTCACTGCACATCTCGTAGATCGATTTGCATTCAAACAGGGGGTCGGTGGCCTTGTCGGCAAAGATCAGGTAGTTCATGTTGCCAGCGTTGGCATCCATGGCGAAGTCCATCTGCTCGGAGGTCGTCAGGTCAGGGAGCAGCAGGTCGGCGTAGCGTGCCGAGGAGGTCATGTGGTTATCGATGACCACGATCATCTCGCAGAGCTTTTCATCGGACAGGATCTCGTGGGTGCGGTTGATGTCGGAATGCTGGTTCACCAGGCAGTTGCTGGCATAGTTCCAGATAAACTTGATCGGGACGTCTAGCTTATCCTTGCCGCGAACGCCGTCGCGGGTGGCGGTCATCTCGGGGCCTCGAACAATGGCATCGGTCCAGGTGAACATGGAAATGCTGGTGTCAATTGGATTTTCCAGGGTAGGAAAACGCTCAAAGGGAATAGCGTACCCACCTTCACGGGCACCGCTGTTGCCGCCATTGATCCCCACGTTACCGGTAAGAATGGCCAGCATGGCGATGGCGCGCGAGACCAGTTCACCATTGGCGTGTCGTTGGGGCCCCCACCCCTGAACGATATAGCACGGCTTGGTAGAGCCGATCTCCCTTGCGAGCTGAACGATCCGCCGAGAAGGAATGCCGGTGATGCGCGAGGCCCACTCAGGCGTTTTGGCGACCCCATCGGGCCCCTCGCCAAGAATATAAGCCTTGTAATGGCCGTTGGCTGGCGCGCCTTCGGGCAGAGTGCGCTCGTCGTAACCAACGCAATAGCGATCCAGAAACGGCTGGTCGACCAGGTCTTCGCTGATCAGCACATGGGCTAGACCCGCCGCCAGGGCGGCGTCGGTACCCGGGCGAATGGGCACCCACTCGTCTTCGCGTCCCCCGGCGGTGTCGCTATAGCGTGGATCGATGACGATCATCCGCGCGTCGGAGCGTTGGCGAGCTTCCTCGAGGTGATAGACAATGCCACCGCCACTCATGCGTGTCTCGGCGGGATTGTTGCCAAACATCACCAGTAGTCGGGTGTTGGCGATATCTGAAACGCTATTGCCCGCGGCCCAGCCACCGTAGGTGTAGTTGAGCCCTTCGGAGATCTGCGCGGTACTGTAGTCGCCATAATGGTTGAGGTAGCCACCACAGAGATTCATCAAGCGCGCCACCAACGATGAAGCAGGTGGCCATGATTTGGTGACGGTGCCGCCCAGGGTACCGGTACCGTAATTGAGATAGACAGCCTCATTGCCGTACTCAGCGATAATACGCTTGAGGTTGTCGGCGAGCAGTTGGTAGGCCTCATCCCAACTGATACGGGCGAATTTTCCCTCTCCACGTGGGCCGACACGCTTCATGGGGTACTTCAGGCGGTCAGGGTTATAGATACGCCGCCGCATCGAACGGCCACGTAGGCAAGCACGAACCTGGTGCTCACCGTATTCATCAAGCCCGGTATTATCGGTCTCTACCCAGCTGACCTCGCCGTTGCGTACATGCATGCGTAAGGGGCAGCGACTGCCACAGTTGACCGTACAGGCGCTCCATACTACGCGCTCCTCTGCCTCAGATGCTGGCGCAGCCTGGGCCGACGCCCTGGCCGACACAAAAGGAAGCGGGATGGAACTCGCCGCCAGCGCCAAGGTGCCGGCGGACCCCGTCTTTAACACGTCCCTGCGGCTGACGTTCGGATTGAAAACCTGATGGAGGAGACTAGTTGAAGACTCGTTTTCCATTGCCGATGCCCTTTAGGAGGATAGTTATTTCACTATAGGGCGATGGCTGGAAGCGGAGTTGTCACGCATCAATGTTTAGTCACTTAGTCATTGTTTGTAAAAGAGTTTTGATATCATTTGAGGATGCTTCTCGCTGCCATTTAGGACGGAATCATGGCGGCCTTGTTACGGGTGCTCTCCATGCCTGGTCGGCCATACCAGTATCCGTCGCAGACGTCGGCCTCCACCAGTGCCAACGGGTCGGGAGCAGGCAGTTTGCCGTGTCGAGCCTGATCGAAGGCGTTGACGACCTCGGCCATTCCCTGTGCCCGGGGGCTAAGTCGTGCCACTGAAACGCCCATCTGCGCCATGGTGGAAAGCTCGTGGCGCAGATCCTGACAGGCGCTGGAAAGGGTTTGAATACCGTTCAGGGTAAATACATCGTGGGACTCCTGTGAGCGCAGCACCAAGCCTTCGGGATACTTCTGGCAGACAAACTTGCAGCGATCCTTGGGTGTTTGATGGCGCCGAGCGGTAAAGCAGCGTGACGACCAGGCCAAAGGCAGGTGCCCATAGGCAAACACTTCGCAAGGGTGGGGTATTCCCGCCTGACGGCAGTCGCTGATCAGCTGAGCCAAGCCTTGCTGCGACATTTCCACTGGGGCTTGCCAGCGCTGCATACCGGCACGCGCCAGGACCTGCAGAGTGGGTGGGTTGTAGAGATTGAGCGCGGCCCCTGCGATGAACGGCAACCCTGCCTTTGAGAGGCGTTGCAGGGCGCTTTGGTCATTGGCCTCGACGATAAAATCACCGTTGTCACACAGCTTGCGCAAGTCACGCAAATCGGCTTCGGACTCGATCAAGGTCTGGCTGGCGAGAACGACCTGCTTGCCAGCCTGGGTAAGCTCGCGTCCAATGCCCAGCCAGTCGTCCAGCTTCATGTCGCGTCGCCTGGAGCAGACCGTTTCGCCCAGAGTAACAATGTCTACCGGCCAGTCGGCCGCGTCGCGATAGAACGCTTGGTAGCGTTCCCGGGTCCAGTAAAAAAGTACCGGCCCGAGGGAGAGTTGCAAAGGGGTGGGGGCTGAGATCGGTGGCGTGGTTGTGCGGGTCATCTTTAGCTCCTATTTCCAGCGCCGCTCGTAGGCGCCCAGGGTGGTAATCGCTCCTTCGGAAAGCTCGGCAAGGCCGTTCATCCAGGTGGCTTCTGGGTGAAAGCGCTCAGGCTCGGCTTCCAGGCGGTTGAGCGCCTGACGCCAGATGCCGGCCACTTTCGAGACATAGGCAGGGCTGCGCTGACGACCTTCAATCTTGACCGCGCTGATACCCAGTTCACGGAGTTCCGGTAACAGTTCCAGGGTATTGAGACTGGTGGGTTCTTCGATGGCGTGGTACGTCTCACCGGCGACCTCAAAGCGGCCCTTGCATAGGGTGGGGTAGCCTGCATGCTCGCCTTCGGCGTAGCGATCAATCAGCACATTGTTAAGCCGCGACTCCAAGCCTTGAGGGGTTTCTTCCCAGCGGACATGGGCAGCCGGTGAGCAAACGCCGCGATTATTGGGAGAATCGCCGGTGAGATAAGAAGAGAGATAGCAGCGGCCTTCGGCCATGATGCACAGGCTGCCAAAGGCGAACACTTCCAATTCCACGGGGGTGTGCCTGGCCAGGTCGCGTACCTGAGTGATCGACAATACCCTTGGCAGCACGGCGCGCTTGATGCCAAAGTGCTCGTGGTAGAAACGCAACGCTTCATGGCTGGTTGCTGACCCCTGCACCGACAGGTGTCGCGAGAGTGCTGGGTGGTGTTGGGTCGCGTAATCCAGCAGCCCCATATCGGCGAGAATCAGCGCGTCCACCCCTAACTCAGCGGCTTGATCGACGGCCCGGGTCCACTGTTGCCAGCCATCGGGCTGGGGGTAGGTATTGATCGCGCAAAAAACACGCTTGCCGCGTTGGTGGGCATAATCGATACCTTCACGGGCACGTTTATCGGTAAAGTTTAGCCCGGCGAATTGGCGCGCATTGGTAGAATTCTGGAAACCGAAATAAACCGCGTCAGCTCCCTCGTCAATGGCACGTTTCAGGGCGGGCAGGTTACCAGCGGGGCATACGAGCTCCATAGCGAGACTCCAAGCGATAAAAGTCCGAGCATTTTAGTCACCTTTTCTGGTCAGCTTTTGACACAGGTCATAAGGGAGGGGCTTTCAAAAAGCGAGGAGCGCCACAGAGCCGGTATGCTGGGGGGCAGACGGTTTATAAAATGTATACTGTACGAATATTAATCTACGCTTGCTTCACCCACTGCTAGAGACTTTTCCGATCATGCAAGATGACCTGCTCTTCAATCGTCCCCTGGTGGAAAAATATGACCGTCCAGGGCCGCGTTACACCTCTTATCCCACCGCGCCGCAGTTTCATGCAGCCTTCGCCGAAGATGATTATCGTAGCGCTGCCGAGCGCAGCAACCGGGCCGAAGAGCCGAAGCCGCTGTCGGTGTATGTGCATATCCCGTTCTGCAAAAGCCTGTGTTATTACTGCGCCTGCAACAAGATCATTACCCACAATACCGAGCGAGCGGCTGAATACCTCGAATGGTTAAAGCAGGAGATTGGTGTTCAGGGGGCGCTATTTGATAGTTCCCGGAAAATGACCCAACTGCATCTGGGCGGCGGCACTCCGACCTATCTAAGCAACGCGCAGCTAGGTGACCTGATGGAGGCGCTCGATGCAGCCTTTCATTTCGCCGCGCCTGAAAAGCGCGAATTCTCGCTGGAGGTCGACCCGCGCACCGTGACACCCGAACAGGTGTATGAGCTATACGCGCTGGGCTTCAATCGGTTGAGCTTCGGTGTTCAGGACTTTGATCACGACGTGCAGGAGGCGGTCAACCGGGTCCAGAGCGAAGAGCAGGTGGTATCGCTGGTCAAGGCAGCCCGCGACGCGGGGTTTGACTCGGTCAGTGTTGACTTGATCTATGGCTTGCCACTGCAAACCGTGGCGAGTTTTGATACCACGCTTGCAAAAATCATTGCCCTGCAGCCGGATCGCATCGCGGCCTACAGTTACGCTCATTTGCCTGAGCTGTTTAAAGCGCAGCGGCTGATTCGCCCCGAGGACATGCCGCCGCCCGAGCGCAAGCTGGAGTTGCTGGAGCTGACCATCAAACGCCTGACGGCCGCCGGGTATGTGTACATCGGGATGGACCACTTCGCGCTACCGAATGACGAGCTGAGCCTGGCACGTGAAAATGGCACTCTGCAGCGCAATTTCCAGGGCTATTCCACCCACGCCGATTGCGACATGATTGGGCTGGGGGTCACCTCTATCGGTAAGGTCGGCGATACCTATAGTCAGAACGTCAAGGAGACGGCCCAGTACCAGCATCGTCTGGATGAAGGTCGCTTGCCGGTCTTTAGGGGCTATCGCCTTAGTGACGACGATCGGCTGCGCCGTGATGTCATCAACACCTTGATGTGCCACGGTCGTCTTGAGTTCGCCGCTATCGAGGCTCGTCACAATATTGATTTTCGAAGCTACTTCGCGAGTGCCTTGGCGAGCGTGGAAGAGATGGCGGACGACGGTCTGATTGCATTACGCGACCATGAAATCGAAGTGCTGCCGCCGGGGCGGCTGATGGTCCGCAATCTGGCCATGGCCTTCGATGCCTATCTGAAACCAGCCGAAAATCGCTATTCGCGCACGGTATGAAGTCATCCATTTCAAGCGTCTATTCCCATCTGTGGGCCGCTCTATCACCTTGGGGGTAGAGAGGGTGTATATGGAGGTAATCACGCAGTAATTCTCTTGTCGATCGCGCAGAATCTACTCCATGGAACCCGCCTGGCGGGTATGCAAATTTCCGAGGAGCCTGGAGATCGACCATGAGTCACTTCATAGATCGGCTGAATTTCTTCCGCAAGTCCCGCGAGCCTTTTGCCAACGAGCACGGTGAATTACGCAGCGAATCCCGCGAGTGGGAAAATAGCTATCGTGCCCGCTGGCAGCATGACAAGGTGGTACGCAGCACGCACGGTGTGAACTGCACCGGCTCTTGCAGCTGGAAAATCTACGTCAAAAACGGTTTGGTTACCTGGGAGACCCAGCAGACCGACTACCCGCGTACCCGTCCCGACCTGCCCAACCATGAACCGCGTGGCTGCCCACGCGGTGCCAGCTACTCCTGGTATCTGTACAGCGCCAATCGCCTCAAGTACCCATTGGTCCGTAAGCCGCTGCTGGCGCTCTGGCGCGAAGCGCTCAAGACCAATCCGGACCCGGTAGAGGCCTGGGCATCTATCGTCGAAGACCCGGCCAAGACCAAGCAGTACAAGCGTGCTCGCGGCATGGGCGGTTTCGTGCGCGGTGACTGGGATGAGCTCAACGAGCTGGTCGCCGCCTCGAACGTATACACAGCCAAGCAGTACGGTCCCGACCGTATCATTGGCTTCTCGCCGATTCCCGCCATGTCGATGGTCAGCTATGCGGCGGGCAGCCGCTACCTGTCGCTGATTGGCGGCGTCTGCATGAGCTTCTATGACTGGTACTGCGATTTGCCACCGGCGTCACCGATGACCTGGGGCGAGCAGACCGACGTTCCGGAATCCGCTGACTGGTATAACGCCGGCTACATCATCGCCTGGGGTTCTAACGTTCCCCAAACGCGTACCCCGGATGCTCACTTCTTTACTGAAGTGCGCTACAAAGGCACCAAGACCGTCTCGATTACCCCGGACTACGCCGAGGTTTCCAAACTCACCGACGAATGGCTGTCTGCCAAGCAGGGCACCGATGCCGCCCTGGCGATCGCCATGGGGCACGTCATTCTCAAGGAATTTCACCTTGAGAATCCCAGCGCCTATTTCACCGATTACGTGCGTCGCTATACCGATATGCCGTTTCTGGTAGAGCTTGAGGTACGTGAAGATGGCAGTTTCGCCCCTGGCCGCCAGCTGCGTGCCAGCGATTTCGATGCCGCGCTGGGTCAGGAAAACAACCCCGAGTGGAAAACCGTTGCCTGGGATGAAACCCGTGACCAACTAGTGGTACCGCGTGGCTCCATCGGTTTCCGCTGGGGTGAAACTGGCGATGAAGTGGGCAAATGGAACCTGGAATCGCTGGACGCTGAAGGCACCGAAATCAAACCGCTACTGAGCCTGGCCGAGCATCACGACAGCGTTGCGCGGGTAGCGTTTCCCTACTTCGGTGGCATTGAACATGAACACTTCAAACACGTAAAAGGGGCCGGTGCTGGCGCCGCCGATGACCTGCTGTTCCACAACTTGCCCGCCAAGCGGCTAAAGAGAGCCGATGGCAGCGAGATGCTGGCCGTTACCGTTTTTGACCTGATGTGTGCCAACTACGGCATCGACCGTGGTTTTGCCGGAGACGGTGAAGACGACGGCGCCACCTCGTATGACCAGATTCGTCCTTATACCCCGGCGTGGCAGGAGAAAATCACCGGCGTTCCGGCTGAACAATGCACCCGTATTGCCCGTGAATTTGCCGACAACGCCAACAAGACCAACGGACGCAGCATGATCATCGTGGGTGCCGGTATGAACCACTGGTACCACATGGACATGAACTACCGTGGCCTGATCAACATGCTGGTGATGTGTGGCTGTATCGGTCAGAGCGGCGGTGGCTGGGCGCACTATGTGGGCCAGGAGAAGTTGCGTCCACAAACGGGCTGGACCCCGCTGGCCTTTGGCCTTGACTGGCAGCGCCCGCCGCGCCACATGAACTCCACCTCCTTCTTTTATAGCCACTCTTCCCAGTGGCGCTACGAAAAGCTGGAAATCAAGGAAATCCTCTCGCCGCTGGCCAAGGTTGAAGACTACCCGGGCAGCCTGATCGATTTCAACGTGCGCGCCGAGCGCATGGGCTGGCTGCCGTCGGCACCGCAGCTGGACACTAACCCGCTGCGCCTGGCGAAAAAAGCCGAAGCGGCGGGCATGTCTACCGCGGACTATGCCGTCCAGCAGCTTAAAAGTGGCGAACTGCGCTTTGCTGCAGAAGACCCGGATGCGCCTGAAAACTTCCCACGCAACATGTTCATCTGGCGCTCCAACCTGTTGGGCAGCTCCGGTAAGGGCCATGAGTACATGCTCAAGTACCTGCTGGGCACCCGTCACGGTATTCAGGGCAAGGACCTTGGCGACTTCGGCGGCCAGAAGCCTGAAGAAGTGGTATGGCGTGAGGAGGCACCGGAAGGCAAGCTCGACCTGCTGGTGACGCTGGATTTCCGTATGTCCACCACCTGTCTCTACTCGGATATCGTGCTGCCGACAGCGACCTGGTACGAGAAGAACGATCTCAATACCTCTGACATGCACCCCTTTATCCACCCGTTGACCGCAGCGACCGACCCGGCGTGGGAATCACGTAGCGATTGGGATATTTACAAGGGTATCGCCAAGGCCTTTTCCAAGGTGTGCGTAGGACACCTGGGCGAGGAGACTGACCTGGTCACGCTGCCGATGCAGCATGACTCGCCAGGAGAGTTGGCTCAGCCGGCGGTGATGGATTGGAAAAACGGCGAATGCGAAGCAATTCCGGGCAAGACCATGCCCTCGCTGATCGAGGTCAAGCGTAACTACCCTGAAACGTATGAGCGCTTCACCTCTGTTGGGCCTTTGCTTGAAAGCATCGGCAACGGCGGCAAGGGGATCGCCTGGAATACCGATGCAGAAGTCGAACTGCTGGGTAAACTCAACCATCGCAAACTGGATGGGCCGCACAAAGGTCGCCCGTTGATCGATAGCGCTATCGATGCCGCCGAAATGATTCTGACCCTGGCACCCGAAACCAACGGTCAAGTGGCGGTAAAAGCGTGGGATGCGCTGTCCAAGATTACCGGGCGCGATCACACCCACCTGGCAAGACCCAAGCATGAAGAGAAAATCCGCTTCCGCGATATCGTGGCCCAGCCGCGCAAGATTATCTCCAGCCCGACCTGGTCTGGTCTTGAAGATGAGCACGTCTCTTATAACGCCGGTTACACCAACGTTCACGAGCTGATCCCCTGGCGCACCGTGAGTGGCCGTCAGCAGTTCTATCAGGATCACGCCTGGATGCGCGCGTTCGGCGAAAGCCTGCTGGTCTATCGTCCACCCATCGATACCAAGGCAGCTAAGGGCTTCCAGCTCCCTGCTGATAATGGCTTCAAGAGCAAGGCGTTGAACTTCCTCACGCCGCACCAGAAGTGGGGTATTCACTCCACCTATTCAGACAATCTGCTGATGTTGACGCTCAACCGCGGCGGCCCGGTGGTATGGCTTTCCGAGGCGGACGCAGCGGAAATCGATATCGAGGACAACGACTGGATCGAGGTCTACAACGCCAACGGCTCGATTGCGGCACGGGCCGTGGTCAGCCAGCGGGTCAAGGACGGCATGGTGATGATGTACCACGCGCAGGAGCGTCAAGTGAACGTTCCAGGCTCCGAAGTCACCGGTACGCGTGGCGGTATCCACAACTCGGTGACCCGTGTCTGTCCCAAGCCCACTCATATGATCGGTGGCTACGCGCAGCTCTCTTACAGCTTTAACTACTACGGCACTGTCGGCTCAAACCGCGATGAGTTCGTGTTGGTACGCAAGATGAAACACGTTGACTGGCTGGATGATGAAGGCAATGACAGTGTCCAGGAGAACGTGGCTCTGAATAACAGTACTAGGAATAACAGTGCTCAGGAGGCCGTGAAATGAAAATTCGCTCCCAGGTAGGCATGGTCCTCAACCTCGACAAGTGTATCGGCTGTCATACCTGTTCGGTGACCTGCAAAAATGTCTGGACCAGCCGCGAGGGTATGGAATACGCCTGGTTCAATAATGTCGAGACCAAACCCGGTATCGGCTATCCCAAAGAGTGGGAAAACCAGACCAAGTGGAAGGGCGGTTGGATGCGTCGCACCGACGGACGGATCGAGCCGCGCATCGGCGGCAAGTGGCGGGTATTGGCGAACATCTTCGCCAACCCCGACCTGCCCGAGATGGACGACTACTACGAACCGTTCACGTTCGACTACCAACATCTGCATACCGCCAAAATTGGCCAGCATCAGCCGGTGGCGCGCCCGCGCTCGCTGATTTCCGGCAAGCGCATGCAAAAGATCGAATGGGGCCCGAACTGGGAAGAGATCCTGGGCACCGAGTTTGCCAAGCGGCGCAAGGATGCCAACTTCGACAAGGTCCAGGCGGATATCTACGGCCAGTTCGAAAATACCTTCATGATGTACCTGCCGCGCCTGTGTGAGCACTGCTTGAACCCCACCTGTGTGGCGTCCTGCCCCAGTGGTGCGATCTACAAGCGCGAAGAGGACGGTATCGTCCTGATCGACCAGGACAAGTGCCGCGGCTGGCGCATGTGTATCTCTGGCTGTCCGTACAAGAAAATCTACTACAACTGGAAAAGCGGTAAGTCCGAGAAGTGCATCTTCTGCTACCCGCGCATCGAGTCCGGCCAGCCGACCATTTGTTCAGAGACCTGTGTAGGCCGTATTCGCTACCTCGGCGTATTGCTCTACGACGCTGACCGCATTGAAGAAGTGGCAAGCTCACCCGATGAGCGCGACCTTTATCACCGTCAGCGCGAGATCTTCCTGGATCCGCATGACCCGGAAGTGATTGCCCAGGCCAAGCGGGATGGCATTCAGGAAAACGTGATCAAGGCCGCCCAGGCCTCACCGGTCTACAAGATGGCGATTGACTGGGGGCTGGCGCTGCCGCTGCACCCGGAATACCGCACGCTGCCGATGGTGTGGTACGTGCCGCCGCTTTCGCCGATTCAATCCGCCGCCGAGGCCGGGCATGTCGAGTTCGACGGTATCCTGCCCAAGATCGAATCGCTGCGTATCCCGGTGAAGTACCTTGCCAACCTGCTGACTGCCGGCGAAGAAAAGCCTGTGGTGCTGGCGCTCAAGCGTTTGATGGCGATGCGCCTTTATATGCGGGGCAAGCACGTGGAAGGCGCCCCGGATGCCAAGGTGCTTGAGGCGGTGGGGCTCAGCGAGGCGCAGGTGGAAGAAATGTACCGCTACCTGGCCATTGCCAACTACGAGGATCGTTTCGTGATCCCCACCAGCCATCGCGAAATGGCTACCGAAGCCTTCCCCGAACGGGGCGGATGCGGCTTTACCTTTGGCGATGGCTGCCACGGTGAAAGCCAGCCCAACCTGTTTAACGGCCGCAAGCAGACCAGCGTGCTGGTCAAGCCTGTCGAAGTCTTCGAGCCGCAGCCCCAACTTGAGGAGACTCGTCATGACTGACGCTGCTATCCAATCGCCTGACACAGCTGGTCTGGTAGACCCATCGTACGAGTCAGTCCAGGGCATGCGTAGCCTGCGTGTGCTGGCCCGCCTGCTCGATTACCCGACTCGGGAATTGCAGGATGCCTGCGGCGAGCTAATCGAAATCCTCAACGCCGAGCGCCGCCTGGGGGCGGCTCTCAAATCGTCATTGATGCAGTGGTGTCAGCAACTGCAAGACGCTGATTTGATGGAGCTGCAGGCCGAGTACGTGGCGATGTTCGATAAAGGACGCGCTACCTCTTTACTGCTGTTCGAGCACGTTCACGGCGAATCCCGCGATCGTGGTCAGGCGATGGTCGATCTGATGGCCGAATACAGCGCGGCCGGTTTCGAACTGGATGCCCGCGAGCTGCCGGACCACCTGCCGGTATTTCTTGAGTACCTTTCGTTATGTGACGACGCCGAGATCGGCCGCTGGCTGGGCGAAATACGCCACATCCTGGCGCTGCTCACCGCGCGCCTTGAGGAGCGAGGGGCGGATCACGCCCTGGTGCCGCTGTCACTCTTGGCGTTGATCGGGGCCGAAGGAGATGTCGAAGAGCATCGGCCACAGGTCAAACAGGAAAAACCCGACAACACGCCTGAAGCACTGGATGCGGTTTGGGAAGAAGAAGCGGTGCGCTTCTCGGCGACGTCAGACGAAGATTGCGCTTTGCAGTCTGCCGAAGGCCGTCGTCTTGCTGAGCGCAAGAATACCGTCAAGAGCGAGGCCGTGCGCATCATGACGCCCGCCTCTTCAACCTCTTCTGCCAATCGTTAATAGGAGAACCGCTATGTACGACGCGATTGCGCACTACTTCACCCATCTGATCTATGGTTACTACCCTTATCTGGCGGGCACGGTATTTCTACTCGGAAGCCTGCTTCGTTTTGATCATGGCCAGTACACCTGGAAGACCGGTTCCAGCCAGATGCTGTCATCGAAAAACATGCGCCTGGCCAGCAATCTTTTCCATATCGGTATTATCGTGATCTTCTTCGGCCACTTGGTGGGCATGCTGACACCACACTGGGTCTACGCGCCATTCCTGCATGCCGGTACTAAACAGCTGGTGGCTATTGTGGTGGGCGGTATTGCCGGCGTCATGTGTCTGGTGGGCGGGGGCATGCTGTTATACCGCCGCCTGTTCATGCCGCGCGTGCGCCAATCCTCTAGCCTGATGGACACCTTGATACTTGCCATTCTGGTGGTTCAGGCAAGCCTGGGGTTGGTCACTATCTTCTTTTCGCTGGGGCATATGGACGGCGAGATGATGCTGACACTTTCCAGCTGGGCACAGTCCATTGTCTTCTTCAGCGGTGGTGCGGCGGACTACATGCAGGAAGTCTCGTGGATCTACAAAGTTCATATCTTCCTGGGGTTGACCATTATTCTGCTGTTCCCATTCACCCGGCTGGTGCATGTGTGGAGCGCCCCGTTTGGGTATGTTACCCGGCGTTATCAGCTTGTCCGTCGCCGGGGCTAAAAACTGGCTTGTGCACAGCTTTCGCTCACTCAGTTTTATCGAGAGGAGAAATAACATGCAGATGATAGATATAGAACAACTACCCGGCGGCGCTGCGGCGCCCCTGGTACGCGTCGGCAACGCCAGCATCGATGAAGCAACGATTGCGTTGGAAATGCAGTATCACCCCGCCGACACGGCGGGAGAGGCCCAGCTCCAAGCGGCCCGCGCTCTGGTGGTCAGGGAACTGCTGCGTCAGCGGGCTAACGTGCTTGGTCTGATGCCCTCTGAGGATCCGACCGAAGCGCAAGAGGACGCGGCCATTGCCGCTTTGCTCGAACAGGAACTGGAAGTCCCCGAACCTGATGAGGCCGATTGCCAGCGCTTTTTTGACACCCACCGTGAGCGCTTCAGTGAACCGACCCAGTTACGCGTGCGGCATATCCTGCTGGCCGCCGCCCCCGATGACTCCCAGGGGCGCGATGAAGCCTACCAACTGGGCGAAAAGCTGCTTAACGAACTGGCGCTGATACCCGAACGGTTTGCCGAATTTACCCAACACCACTCTGCTTGTCCTTCCAAGGAAATGGACGGTGATTTGGGCTGGCTGGTACCAGGGCAGACCGTGCCTGAACTTGATCGCGCGTTGCAGCACTTGCCGGAAGGGTTGCACGAGCGCCCCTTGGCGTCTCGCTATGGCTGGCATGTGGTGAGTATCGATAAACGGCAGGAAGGGCGGTCGTTACCTTTTGACCAGGTGGCTGATCAAGTGCGTCACAGCTTGCGCGAACAGGCGACCCGGCGTGCGTTACGCCACTACCTGCTGGCGCTGGAAAGTGACATTGGCGTCGAAGGGATCGTGCTGGATGACGATGCTGGCGGCAGTTTGATGCAATAGCTTGATGCAATTGTTTGTTGCAATAGGAAAGCTTTAGGAGAGTGTAATGTCCCATGTTCCTGCGGATGCGCTTTTCATCCCGCTTAGCATTGCAGTGTTGACGGTGTCCGATACGCGTGGCTTCGATGAAGACGGCAGTGGCGATCAGCTTGTAAAACAACTGAGTAAAAATGGTCATCTCCTGGCGGAGCGCCGCATCGTACCCGATGACATCTATCAGCTGCGAGCGGTGGTCTCTGAGTGGATCATGCGTACTGATATTCAAGTGGTGTTGGTTAACGGCGGCACTGGCTTTACGCGTCGAGATACCACTCCCGAGGCGCTGACACCTCTGTTTGACAAGGCCGTCGAGGGCTACGGCGAGCTGTTCCGGTACTACTCCTTGCAAACCATTGGCACGGCGACGATTCAGTCGCGAGCCGTGGCGGGGGTCGCTAATCAAACGCTTATTTTTACAATGCCCGGCTCCCCCAAGGGGTGCACCTTGGCGTGGGAAAGAATTATCTCCTTGCAGTTGGACGCCCGCACCCGGCCCTGCAACTTTGTGGCGATGGTCTTACCTTCTGTGACCCCGTGCAGTGGGCGTCATCCGGCGCCGACGTCAAATGAGCTGGAGCACTTATGAACTGCCAGTGTGGTGAGGTGGTTACCCCTGGCTTGCTGGACGTGTTTAAAGCACGCCAATGGCTTATCGATGCAGCTTCCCCGCTTGATTCAATTGAGGATATAAGCCTGGACAGCGCGGCAGGACGAGTGCTGGCGCAAACGGTGGTGGCACCTCTCGATATGCCCGGAGTAGACAACAGCGCGATGGATGGCTATGCACTGCGTCTGGCCGACTATCACGCTTCCCTTGGTGGGGCAGGGCTACTGGTTCTTCAGCGCGTTCCCGCCGGAGCCGGGGTATTGCTGCTTCCCGCGGGAGGCTGTGCACGTATTTTTACCGGCGCGCCGGTGCCGGTGGGTGCCGATACCGTGGTGCCACAAGAGCGCGTCACCCTTGACCAGCATGGTCATGTTCACCTTGAAGGTGCGCTGGTGAAAGGCGCTAACATTCGCCGCCAAGGCGAGGAAACGTGTGCAGGAACCCAACTGCTTGCGGCGGGAGAATATCTCAATGCTGCCTCAATAGCGCTGTTGGCAAGCCACGGTATCGATACCGTTAGCGTTAAACGGCGCCTGCGGGTGGCGCTACTATCAACCGGCGATGAGCTGATAGCCCCGGGTGCTTTGCGCTCACCAGGGCAGGTGTATGACAGCAATCGCGCCATGCTCAACGTTCTGTTGGCACAGGCGCAGTGCGATGTGGTTGATTTGGGCGTCACCGCCGATTCGCCTCATGCCTTGCATCACGCTTTTGATCATGCCCAAAGCGCTGCCGATGTAGTGCTATGCACCGGGGGCGTTTCAGTCGGTGAAGAAGACCACGTACGACCGGTGATTGAACAGCGTGGCGGGCTGCATTTTCACGGCGTCGCCATGAAGCCTGGAAAGCCGTTTGCGTTTGGCTATCTAGACGCCGGGAGGTTTTCCGTCACACCGTTAATCGCGCTGCCGGGAAATCCTGTGGCTTCTTTGGTGGGCTGGCAACTATTAGCGCTGCCGTTTATCCACGTTATGCAAGGCAGGCGTCCGATGGCGTTACAGCGCTATAGCGTCAAGGCAGGCTTTGCCAAGCGAGGCCCGCGGGGGCGCTGCGAACTGCTAAGGGTAGTGCTGGATGGGTCAAACGAAGAGCCGGTCGCGCAATTAGCCGGTGGGCAGGGCTCGCATATGCTCAGCGCGGCAAGTCAGGCCCATGGTTATCTGATGGTGAATGCGGACACCGATGTAGTGGAAGGGGGCGACTACGTCTACTACCCCATCAGCCAGTTCGCTGCTTGAAACGCTGTTGCTGGTGTGACGCATAACGCCCGTTCCCCGATGCCCGTCCCGTTAGAGGAGACCACAAATGAATGCGTTGGTTGATGGCTTTGGCCGCACGGTGCGTTACCTGCGCATATCGGTGACTGACCGCTGTGACTTTCGTTGCGTTTACTGCATGGCGGAAGAGATGACCTTTCTGCCGCGCGCCCAGCTCCTTACGCTTGAAGAGATAGCCATGCTGTCGAAGGCATTCGTTGAGTTGGGCGTGGAAAAGATTCGCCTGACCGGCGGTGAGCCACTGGTACGCCAGGGGGTGCTGACGTTAGTGGAGAATATTGCGGGGCTTGAAGGCCTGCGCGAACTGGCCATGACGACCAATGGTGCAGGGCTCGTCAAACATGCTGATGCGTTGCGCCAGGCGGGGCTTGATCGGCTCAATATCAGCCTTGATTCACTCAAACCCGAGCGTTTTAAAGCATTGACGCGTACCGGAGATCTTAACCAGGTGATCGCGGGTATTCGCGCAGCCCGTCGCGCGGGGTTTGCGTCTATCAAACTCAATGCGGTCTTGCTCAAGGGGCGTAACGATGAAGAGATTCTCGATCTGGTCAATTTCGCACGGGATGAGCAGGTAGATATCAGTTTTATAGAGGAAATGCCGTTAGGTGCTATCAGCGAGCATCACCGTGGCGAAACTTTCCTTTCTACCGATAAAGTACGCGAAACCATTGAGCCGTATTATCCCCTCCTGCCCACCACCGAGACCACCCTGGGGCCGTCACGTTACTACCGTATGGCAGACAGCCATTCACGCATTGGGTTTATCTCCCCTCATAGCCATAATTTTTGCGATGCCTGTAATCGCGTCCGGGTGACCGCGGAAGGGCGTTTGTTACTTTGCTTGGGTCACGAGCACTCGGTCGACTTACGCGCCGTGATGCGGCGCTATCCTGGCGATAGCCAACGCCTCAAAGCAAGCATAGTGACGGCCATGCAGAAAAAACCGGAGCGCCACCATTTCACTACTGATGGTGACGTTCAAATAGTGAGGTTTATGAATGCCACTGGCGGATAATTCGTTTTAAACAACGCTAGCCCACCTTTTTAGAAAGCCTTTCACAACCATTGCTGTTGCGGAGGTATAACGGTTGAATGGTGTTATTCAGAATAAACTTGTCTGTTTATTAACCGTGAGTGTTTATCGCTAATGCCTAAAGGCAGCAAGCCTCGCCAGTTGCCCGGCGAGGCTTGCTCGTATCTTTTCGTAAATACGTTTGAATTTTTAATATATGTTATTGCTTTAGTGTTTAAGGTCGGTTGTTAGTGTGGTCATTTGGCCGCCTTTCCGGAGTATTGCGCGGGGTTGCCTGAGGCTGTTGGGGTGACTGTTGTCCCGTCTTGCGCCCTTGGTACTTGTTCCAGGCGTCTTTGGCTTTTTGCCGGTTGGCCGGCTTACGAAACCAGTTCGCAACGGCCATCATTATCCACTTTTTCATATGAACCTCCTGGTTCCTTTTGAGAGGTGTATAGTTATTCTACCCTTAGCTATAGCCTAATTAATGGTATTTGACTAGCGCTGATCTGACTCGGACTCGCTACACCTCACATTGTTTCAGCATGAATTGAAAACAACTTGCCCCGGTTAGCGCAACATGGCTATCCGCATTGGTTCAGGGGTTAACGGGTACCTAATGAGGTGATACTGGCGCTGCTTAAACGTAGAACGATGTTCCCTATGTGCTTTCTATGCGCTTTCTATGTGCTTGGAGAGAGGTAGATAATAACACCTACATAAGATCCGGTCAGTCAGTGCTAAACGACGACTATCTTACCTTCTTTATTTTCCAAAAATGAGGGTGTGAATAATACGGCAATTAATGAGCCAGATAATGATTAGCCGGCTTAGAGTTATAATAACCTATATTATATTTTTGATTAATACCGCCGCGCCAAATGATTTAGATATAATTAACAACAAGATATATTTTTTTAGCTCGGCCTCATGAGTGACGCTTAAGGGTGAACGAGGCAACGGTAAATGCTGATGTGCAACCTAAAGCAGGGTCACAACAATGATAAAAAACATATAGTATTAAGCTTCAGGAAAATCCCATTTAGTCAGCACGAGACGAGCGTATGCCCCCACGAACGACCACAATGCAATAAATGCCTTGCCGATGGTTGGCATTGGGGGCTCGGCAGGGTCGCTTCAGTCCCTTAAATCCTTTCTTGCCAAGCTACCTGCCGATACGGGAGCGGCGTACATTATTGTGACTCATCATCCTAAAGGTGAGCGCAGCCTGTTGCCCGACATTTTGGGGCCTCATATGGACCTGCCGGTACAGTTGGCCGAAGAGGGTGAAAACTTGGTGTCGGACAGAGTGTACGTGGCGGTTCCCGACGATGGGTGGATACTATGCAAAAGACAACTAGTGCGATCCGGAGGGAGCCGAGAAGGCGCAGAGGCAGATACGCCAACGTATCGGGCTGGAGTTCCGCATCCTATTGATACGTTGTTTCGCTCGCTCGCGGAAGAAGCAGGTCACTGCGCTGTGGGGGTCGTTCTTTCTGGCACAGCAAGCGACGGCACCCTCGGCATTACCGCTATCAAGTCCCAGGCCGGGATGGTAATGGCTGAGGATCCAAACACAGCCGAGTACGGTGATATGCCCGCCAATGCTATCGCCACCCACCAGGTTGACTATGTGCTGCCTGTAGAGGATATGCCGGCTACCTTGGCAGGCTACCTCAGTACGCAAAGCCATCGCCAAACGCAGGTTGAGTACCAACAGCATGCTATACCCCCAGACATGTTGAGAAAGATACTCCATCATGTGAGGTATCGTACCGGTCACGATTTTTCGGGTTACAAGGTCAGTACCCTGAATCGTCGTCTGGAACGCCGCATGGACTTACGACAGATCCTTGAGCCTCAAACGTACCTGGTTTATTTGCAGGACCATCCCGAGGAAGTCGATCTCCTGTTTCAAGAGTTTCTTATCAGCGTTACCAACTTTTTCCGGGACCCTCGCGTCTGGGCTTCACTAAGAGACTTATTGCCGGCGATGCTTAAGCAGTCTGTCCGAACGGGACAGGAGTTCCGGGCCTGGGTGCCGGGGTGTGCCACGGGCGAGGAAGCTTATACCCTGGCTATTCTCATTCAGGATTGTATTGCAGACTGGGAACAGCCTCCGACAGTCAGAATCTTCGCCACCGACGTGGATCAATCCGCTATCGAGAAGGCTCGAGTGGGTCGCTATCCCTCCAGTATCGGCCAAGATCTTGGCGAGTCACAAATGCAGCTGCATTTCAATGCCGAGAGCGATACCGTGCGGATTAATCGTGATGTGCGCGACATGGTTGTGTTTGCCGAGCACAACGTCTTACAGGATCCGCCCTTTACCAGTTTGGATATCATTACCTGTCGCAACCTTATGATTTACCTCGAGCGAGACCAACAAGAGCGTCTCTTGCTGGTATTCCGCTACGCCTTGCGCAGCCAGGGCCTAATGATGTTGGGTCCCTCTGAAAGCCTGGACCATCAGACCGAGGCTTTCTCTGTGGTAGATAAGGACAGCCGAATCTACCGTGTGGCCGAAGGTTATTCGACGCCCCGATTGTTGGATATGCCCAGCCCCAGCCGTCACCGTCGTTCACTGCCCTTTGGAGATTCGGCCAGGAGCGCCACACAACAGTCCAGTGAGGCGCTTTCTCATAATGTCGAGTGCCTGCTCGCGCTTCAGTTCGCCCCACCAGCGGTAGTGGTCAATGACCGGGGTGAGGTGATTTATGTTCATGGCAGGACTGGCCGCTTTCTCGAGCCTGCCAGCGGCCCCGCCCGTAATCAGTTGCTGGAGATGGCCCGTCCAGGCTTACGTGCTCCGTTAAGTCAGGCACTACAGAAGGTATCCAGCGGCGATACAGACCATGTCAGCCAGCAGGTCGAGGTGCTAACGGACGGCGACTCCGAACGGGTTCGGCTTGATGTGAGAATGGTTAGGACACCCAAAGCGCTAGCGGGGTTTCACCTTGTGGCGATGCAGGTCGTGCCTTTAACGGACGAGGTGACGGCGGCCAATCAGCCTGAAGGCGCTAACATCGATGCTGCAGACACCCATAGCGGGGGCAGTGAGGCCGAGGCGCGACTCACTAGGAAACTGGACATCCTTCGTCAAGAAAAGGAGATCGCGCTCAAGGAGATGCAGGCCGCCAATCAGGAGCTGCAGTCGCTGAACGAGGAGCTTCAATCCATGAACGAGGAGCTTCAGAGTAGCAACGAAGAGCTGGAAGCGGCCAAAGAGGAAGTGGAATCTCTCAATCAGGAACTGCGTAGCGTCAATGCCGAACTCAATATTCGTGTCGATGACCTGACAGAGGTTAATGACGACCTGAAAAATCTCTTGGATAGCCCTCATCTCGCCACCCTGTTTCTTGACGAATCCCTGAATATCAAACGTTTCACCGCTCCCGTTCAGAAATTGATCGCCGTGCGCACGTCAGATATTGGTCGGCCCCTGAGCGAACTGACCACTAAGCTTTGTTACGACTCCTTGCTTGACGATGCCGATGCCGTGCTGGATAACCTGGTCACCAAAGAAATAGAGGTACAAACCAAGACCGGGCATTGGTATCTACTGCGCGTCCAGCCCTACCGTAGCACTCGAAATGTCATTCGCGGCGTGGTCTGCACGTTTCAGGATATTCAGGCGGCGCATAGCATCGCCAAGCGCGAAACCATGCTTCGCTCCGTTGTCGACACCATGGTTGAGCCGTTATTGGTGCTTGATCCGACATTCCAGGTAGTGACCGCCAATAACAGCTTTTATAGCTCCTTTCTTTTGCCCTCGCATGAAGTGGAAGGCAAGAGCCTGTTTGACTTGCGTACAGGAAAGTGGGACCACCCCGCGTTAAGAACTCTGTTAGCCGAGGTACTGCCCGAAGGGCGCGCTTTCGAGAACTTCGAGCTGAGCATGGAGCTCGGTGACCCTGATCCGGCATGCTTGCGCATAAATGGGCGTCCACTAGCACTGGAAGGTGGTTCGGCCATGATCCTGCTTACCATCAAGGTGCAAAGGACCTAACCCTAGTCTTTGTAACCATCGAAAGGAACTCGGATCATGAACCATAACGACCTTCGGTCTTTATCATCCACTTCGCTTAGGGAGGCTGCTCGCGAAAGCCTAGACCAGAGCCTAACCGATGTATCCACGTGGACCAATGCGGACATTCAGTCGTTAGTATCCGAACTGGAGCTACATCAGGAAGAGCTTCGAATCCAGAACGAGGAGCTTCAGCAAACCCGAGACCGGCTTGAAGTAGCCTGGAAAGTTGCCCAGGACGCCTATCGTGATCTCTTTGAACTAGCGCCAATGAGTTATCTTCTTCTGGATGCACAAGGATGTATCTTGGAGGCCAATCGAGCTGCCGCTCAACTCCTGGCTCCTGGTTCTGATCTGGTAGGCAGCTTGCTGTCTGCTTTTGTCGCTCCTGAATCCCAGGATGCCCTCTACCTACACCGACGTGGACTCGCCTCGGCACGTAATACGATTGCCGTCGACCTGACATTGGCCGTCGGTGAAGACGTTAGCCGTACGGTGCGTATGGAGAGTGTGGTTGAGCCTTCTGATGATCCCGACGCTATGCGCTTTCGTTGCGCACTAATCGACATTACCGAGCGACAGCTAACGGAAGATAAACTTCGCATTGCCGCTAGGGTGTTTGAGGAAATCGGCGAGGCAATCGTGGTGATGGATCCCACGGGCTGCATTCAGTCTATCAATAAGGCCTTTACCTCTATTTCCGGCTATACCGAGAGCGATGTTCTGGGCGTTACCATGAGCGGTCTGGTTAAGTCCTCTCGTCAAGGTCATGCCTTCTACAAACAGATGTGGGAGAGCCTTAGTGCGCGGGGCTGCTGGCAGGGAGAAATTTGGGGGCGTCGCAAGAGTGGTGAGATCTACCCGCAGTGGCTGACTATCAATCACCTTAGTGGCGATGAAAGGCAACCACGCAATTTAGTCGCGGTATTCTCTGATATTAGCCAAATCAAGGACTCGCAGCGCAAGATCGAATATTTGGCTAGCCACGACGCCCTGACGGGGCTTCCTAATCGTAGTTTGTTCCGTGAGAGAGCCCAACAGGCCATTGATAAGGTGAAGCCTGGTGGAGGAGGGGCAGCGCTGCTTTTTTTGGATTTGGATCATTTCAAGGATATTAACGACACGCTTGGCCATGAGGCGGGAGATGAACTCCTTGTTCAGGTGGCCAGCCAACTTCGTGAGTGGGTTCGAGACGGAGATACGGTCGCAAGGATCGGCGGTGACGAATTTACCGTCGTTCTTACCGAATGCGGTAAGGAGGAGGCTGAGTTTATTGCTCAACGCTTGGTGGCCGAGTTTGCTGGAACGTTCAGTGTCGGGGAGCGCAACTTGCGCGTCACGGCGAGTGCCGGGCTAGCCTTGTATCCTCAAGACGGCGAAGACGTGGACACCTTATCACAGGCAGCCGACATGGCGATGTACTGCGCCAAGGCTGAGGGGCGCAACCGGCTCCGGTTATACAAGTCAGAGCTACATCAACAGATACTGGATGACACCGCCATTGAGGAGGCGCTGCGCCACGCGCTCACCAATGGTGAACTTCGTCTTGTGTATCATCCTCAATTCGATGCCAATGAGCCCCAAAGACTGGTGGGGGCGGAGGCACTGCTGCGCTGGGATAAACTTGAGAAGGAACCCATCAGCCCAGAGCGTTTCATTCATATCGCTGAGCGATCCAACTTGATCACTGAGATGGGTTGGCGGGTGCAAGAGCTGTTGTGCAAGGATATCCATGAGTGGCAAACGGTGGGACTCAAGCCTCCGGTGATTTCTTTCAATGTCAGTCCCAAAGCTTTTCGGGAAGGGAAATTTGCTTCCCGCCTACGTGATGTTATGACCCGATACGATATATCACCAGGCCAGCTCCAAGTAGAGTTTACTGAGAGTACGCTTACCGAACGCTCCGATATTGTCCACCAGGAGATACGCGAACTTCATGAGGGGGGGATTGAACTGTCGATCGATGACTTTGGTACCGGCTATTCCTGCTTGATCAATTTAAAGCGTCTGCCTTTGG
Source organism: Vreelandella sulfidaeris (assembly GCF_042429665.1). Lineage (GTDB taxonomy): Bacteria > Pseudomonadota > Gammaproteobacteria > Pseudomonadales > Halomonadaceae > Vreelandella. Next base: position 78,446 of record NZ_JBHMAC010000002.1, read on the forward strand.
CGGAGCTTAAACTCGACAAATCCTTTGTCGATGGGTTGGGCGAAAATGAGCACGATGAAGCGATCGCCAGAGCCACCCTTTACATGGCTCAGGCCTTTGGACTTAGAACAGTGGCTGAAGGAGTTGAAACTCACTCACAGCTCTCTTGGCTGCAAGCGCATGGTTGCAACCGTATCCAGGGCTTCCTGCTTGCGTATCCACTGGAAGCCAGGGAATTCCAGTCCATGCTTTCGCATAGCTAACCCAAAAACTGATGCCAGCACGTAAAAAGGCGGTTATTGGCTATTGCATGGTGGGCGTGAATAAGAAGGTAGGAGTGAATACGGACGTGACTGGACGCTTTGCGTTAGCCAAGCATTGATAACGGATACCTATGACCTCTATACATGCCATCGGTAGGGAACCTATTCTTGTGGCCGTGGTTCTAAATAAGCAGTAATGGCAAAAGGAGAGCCAAGATGAAGCGTATCGAACAGTGTCAGAAATGCGGTCAAGACTATAAGGCGGATGGGAAAGAAGCCCCGGAAGAGGTAGCTAAATGTAATACCTGTGGCGCCGAAATAGTCCCAAGCGAGGCGCACAAAGAGCATGAAGTTCAAGGCCCTAACGATGACGAACATCTGATTGAAAAGGGTTTGCGTAAGGTAACGGATGGCATAGCCGCCAATAAAACGAAACACTAAAAACCCCTCAGGCCAATCAGCGTTGCCCCGGTGGGCGTCCTTGCCGGGGCAATTAAACAGCGCTAACTGGCTGCTAGCGCATTATCGCGCGCCTCATCTAAACGTCTCATCAGCTCTGCAACGCTAATGTCCTTAAGGTCGCTCGGCGTTTCAAACGATACCGAGACGCTCGCTTGTTTATCTTCATTAATATATTTCCCTTCCACAAAACCACCATGACTCATCACGTTGACGGAAAAGTCCGCTAGCGTCCAATGGCTCATCGCTGCCTCCTGTTTGGTGCGTGGACATTGATGCATTACCCACATAATGCTGGTCTTACCGTGAGGCAATATCAACCGTCAATGTGATGCCTCCATAAAATTGCTTTTGAATGTGTCCAGCGAATGGCAAAACACTCGCCAATAATAAGACAGTATCTGCCACTTGGTGGGTAGCTCGTGGGCCATTTAATCTATGTTTGTCTAAAAAACAGGTTATCCCCCAGGCTTTTTACTAGTTTGTTAGTAACGGTTGAATATGAGTGTTACCGAGTGCTTAGCGCGTCATGAGCTTGGTGCGAGTATTCATCGGCACGATGCCAGGAACAAAGGCACGCTTAGGAGAAATGGGGATAACTAATAAAACGACGTCACCTTGCTATCGATTAGCTATAAATAGCCAGATGTTCAGGCACACTCATTGGCAACCCTCGCGGGTACTTGGAGCCGCCGTGATGGGGCTTCTTAATGTCAGTGCTGCTCAAGCTCAACAACCCGCGCCGGAAACGTTGGCGGGCGCCAACGACCCCCTGGAGGTAACGCTCGAACATCCCAGTGAGCACCTTATTGTCAGCGGCTTTCCTGGTACCGCCGTTGATGCCGAGCTGTCAGTCTGGCAGGAGTACATTCCGGGTATTGAGGATATCGACATCCCGTCTTCGGCGGATGACACCAGGCAGCCAGCCCTCTTCTATGACTCCGGTACGGACGAAGAGAAGCCATTGTTGCTGGTACTGCATAGCTGGAGCATCAACTATCTGCAAAATATTGATATCCCCCTGGGGCAGTTTGCGGAGGCTAATGATTGGGTGTTTATACACCCTGATTTTCGTGGCGAGAATGATGGCCGTCCCGAATCGACGGCCTCCGAACTGGTGATATCGGACATGGAGGATGCGCTTGCCTATGCACGCGAAAACGCCAACATCGACGAGTCGCGAATTTATCTACTCGGCTACTCCGGCGGAGCGATGAATGCTCTGCATTTCGCCAGCCGCCATCCCGATGACTTTGCTGGTGTTGTGGCATGGGTGCCGGTTTATGATCTGGTGACCTGGTATCAATGGAATGACGAGCGTGGTGAGCCGTATGCCAGTGAAATTGCCGGTGCCTGCGGCGGAGTGCCTGAAGAGGTGAGCAACGCTCAGGAAGAGTGCGCCGAGCGCAGTGTTAGCGTCCATTTGTCTGATGTGGCGGGAGAGGTTCGCGTGCTCATCGGTCACGGTATTGATGATCACACCGTGCCGCCGGAGCAGGCGCTTCACGCTTTCAACGACCTAGCCGCCGAGGAGGACACTATTCCGCAAGATCAGATCAATCAGCTCATGGAGCATCGAGAGGTGCCCGACGCGCTGGTCGAGCGCTCAAATCTCAATGAGCGTTCCTTCCCGTATTTCGATGAGGCTGGTGCGGAAGTCCTGCTTTATCTGCAGTCGGGGCCAGCCGAACTAATACTCTTCGATGGCGAGCATGACATGCTTTACCGGCCCGGCCTCGAGTGGCTTGCTCGTCAACAACGCAAGTGAGGCAATCTTCAACCAATGTCTTTTATAACGGGCTTCTACCATCGTTGTTAACAACAAGGAGACCTTATTGATGTCCTGTGTTTTCTTTCAGCGGCGCTTCTTACGAGCCACCAGCACATGGCTCGCCGTTGCTGCTGCTTGTGGATGCTGGAGTGCCAGTGCGCTCGCCGCCGACGATTGGGCTGATATCACCGAGCCAATGTCCGGCGAGCCCCGTATCATCGGCCATCATGGTGGGGCCTGTTTGATTGGCGCTGAGCAGCTTCCTCCGGAGGGCGTTGGCTACCAAGCGGTGGATCTAGTGCGTAATCGCCATTACGGTCATCCTACGCTCATTGACTATATTCAACGGCTTGGCCAGCGTGTCGAGGCGGCGGGGGTTGGCCCTATGCTAGTGGGGGACATGGCCCAGCCACGCGGAGGGCCGATGCCCTCTGGGCATGTAAGCCACCAGAGTGGATTGGATGTCGATATCTGGTTTCGGCTTGACCTGCCTCCGCTAGCGCGTAGCGAACGCGAAAATCTCGCACAACCGATACTGGTGGACCCCGCGACCAACCGAGTTGAGGGTGTCTGGGGCGCCGATCACGCCACGCTGATTCGTCTTGCCGCGGAAGATGAGCGTGTGGCCCGTATCTTTGTTGATGGCGCGGTCAAGCGCGACCTTTGTGAGCGGGAGTGGGATGACCGTTCCTGGCTGCGTCGGGTTCGTCCCTGGCACTCCCATGACGAACACCTACATGTACGTCTGCGTTGTCCGCCTGGGGCTACTGAATGTGTTGGCCAACCCGCACCGCCCCCTGGTGAAGGCTGCCATACGTTCGCCCCAACCCCTCGCCCAGAGGTCTATCCCAGTCCAAACCGAACGCTACCGCCTGCCTGTGCTGCGGTATTAAACCCCTAAGCGTTTATTTATGACTGCTTTGGTAGAGGTTGTTGGCTGTTTCGATTAAGCTCCCTGCACATTTATATCCACCTACGTTAAGGTAAATGTATGGGGAGCCTCCTAAGGCTGTCTGCAATCACTCTGTCAGTGTTTTTGATAACCGGTTGTACAGATCCAAAAATCGATACAAGCTCCATGCCGGCATCGGTGCTCTCGGTCGAGAAAGTGCGCAACGCATTGCCCAGTTACAAGCGCAATGATTTTGATCAAGCGTTGATCATCATTGCCACGTCAACAGCGTTTAATGGCATCAATATTCTTAATCCTGACCGCATGAATGCGGTCGAAATTGCCGAATCAGCCAATGAGAAAATGCATGGTCTGACGGGAGACCAAATTATTCATCGTGCGGACGAGATACTCCGTGAGCAACGGTCACGCGAGCGTGACCAAGCCATTCGTACCTTGAAACGTCTGGAAGAAAAGCAGGCTACCGCCAACCGTGAGCAACAGCAGTTAGCACTGTTTACCATTGATAAAGCACATTATTACATGAGCCAAAGTCCGTACGGCGTTCCAGAGCCCGTCATTGACCTTGAAGTGACCAATGGGACTGATCAAACGATCAGCGAGTTGGTGCTAACAGGTGTTCTTAACAGTCCTGGTCAATTAACCCCTTGGGTCGATGAAACATTTTATTATGTGATACCGGGAGGAATTGCCCCAGGAGAGACGTTGGCATGGAGTCTGGCTCCAAATCGATTTGGCCCATGGGGACAGTCGGAAATACCTGATGATGCTCAGCTAACGCTTGTATTGGAAGGGGTGCGGGGTAGCGAACAACAGCCTTTATGGGATGCTCCCGCACTGACAGATAAGGAGCTTGCCACATTGGAACGTTTGCGTACTGAGTACGGTGGGGTGCTCTTCAGCGTGGAATAAAACGACTTAACGTCACTGAAAGCGCTCTAAACGAGAGTCCTTAGAGCGCTCCTGTCATGACCTGGTTAAAGTGGGTTATTGGTTGGCTTCATGATCTGCCAGCGCAGCCGCAATGGCCTCTTCCCACTGTCCTTCGGATAGTTCCCAATGTTCCATTTCCGCTTGATCAGCACTGCCTTCGGACGCATCGCGTAACTTCTCAATACTGCTACTTTCATAGCAGTGTTTAGCGAAGTCTTTGGTGTTGCCATCTTTCAGTTGGTCGATCATCGACATGTTGAGTTCCTTTCAAGGTGTCAGAGCGAGAAAATACTCACTAAGCGTCGTTAGTTAGGTTATGTATTTCTAAAATGGTTCCTGGCGCTGCCTTGTCCAAATGGCAGCGCCCATTGGTTATGGTGCTTTCATGATTAGTTGGCAATCAGCGTATCGATGAAAATTTTGCCAGCGATGCCTGCAAGCAACAACATAATCAAATTATCAAACCAGCGGTGGGGTAGCTGCTTACCCAGCCGCGCGCCAAGTGGCATAGTGGCCACGATAACGATCAAGGCCAGCACACTGAAGCAAAAAAGCTCTACTGTTAAAATCCTGGCGCTGACAAGGGCTGGTATTTGTACGCAAGTGATCGCAACAAAGAAAACCGAAATAGAGCCAATATAGACTCGCCGCTCCAGTTGCATGGCATTCAGAAACGTGACCGACGCGGGGGCCGACATACCTGCCGCCCCTTGCAGCATCCCAGCAAGTAAGCCAACCGGAATCACCATCCGCTGAGCAATATGAAAGGGCAGTGCCATTTGGCGTCTGGCTAGTTTAATAATGAGATACAGCACAATGGCACAGGCGACCCCTAGTGACAGGGTCTCAGCCGAGAATGCCACCAGCCCCCATGTTCCCAGCACAATACCCAGGCCACCGGCGAGAGAAAAAGCAGCTAGAAAACGTAGCGGCAATAGGTGGCGCCGATACTGCCATACCTGTAGCGCATTGCTGAACAGATTGGGCGCCACTAATACGGCAATAGCGAGCTTCACATCGTAGAGCATGGTCAGAATGGGCACTACGATAACCGGGACACCCGAGCCGATGGCCCCTTTGACGATGCCTGCGGCTAACAGCGTTATCAACGTAATCAGCATTGTAAGCATCCCGGTGTTTTTCTCGTGGCGCTTCTATGGAAATAGCGGTTTATTTAATCGAGCGCCCCTATTTAAGTACATAGCAGGGCGTATAAGGTTGGCCATCGAGTTTCATGCGTCCTTGAGCCACAAACGAGGTTAATAACTCATCAAGCCGTTGCATTAGTTCAGGCTCGGCTGTCAGCACAAACGGGCCATTAGCTTCAATGGCGCGTATGCCGGCCTCTTTGACGTTACCTGCCACAATGCCTGAGAAAGCGCGACGAAGATTGGCCGCTAGCTCGTGGGTAGGTTGTTGGCGATGAAGCGCTAAGCTGCGCATCGCTTCGTGGGTGGGTTCAAACGTAGCCTGAAATTCTCGAGCAATGGTGAGCCGCCAGTTGTAGTAAAAAGCGTCCTGATGGGCACGTCTAAACTCCGCGATCTCATTGATGCCATGCCGCATAGCGCGCGCCACTGCCACCGGATCACCGGTAATGATGGTGTAATAGCGGCGGATGTCCTCGCCGAGGGTATACACCAGGAATTCATCAATTTTCTGAAAATAAGCCGACGAACTAGCCGGGCCAGTGAAAATCAAGGGGAAAGGCGTGCCCGTGTTACTGGGGTGCAGCAGAATGCCCAGTAAATATAAAATTTCCTCGGCGGTACCGACCCCGCCTGGGAAGACGATAATGCCATGCCCCAGTCGAACGAACGCTTCCAGGCGTTTTTCAATGTCCGGCATGACCACGAGTTCGTTAACGATAGGGTTAGGTGCTTCGGCGGCGATAATGCCGGGTTCGGAAATGCCTAAATAGCGGCTATCCTTGCGTCGCTGCTTGGCATGGGCGACGTTAGCCCCTTTCATCGGGCCTTTCATTGCACCGGGCCCACAGCCAGTACAAATATCCAAATCACGAAGCCCTAAGTGATACCCCACATCTTTGGTGTATTCGTACTCTTCCCGCGAGATAGAGTGGCCTCCCCAGCACACAACAAGACTGGGATCGCGGCTGGGTTGTAAGGTGCCTGCTTTGCGTAAAATATGAAAAACGGCGTTGGTGGTGCCTTCTCCGGTGCTTAGATCAAAACGATCATGGTGCTGGATTTCATTGTAGACATACACAATGTCGCGGATTATCGAGGATAAATGCTCACGTATACCGCGTATCATGCGGCCATCGACAAACGCTTCAGCGGGCGCATTCGTTAGTTTTAAGCGAATGCCGCGATCTTGCTGCAGTACTTCAATATCAAAATCTTTATAAGCTTCTAAAATCGCCAGGCTGTCGTCGCTGGGATTGCCGCAATTGAGTACAGCTAATGCACAGCGCCGTAACAGATCATGTAGGCCGCTTTGGGAAGTGCTGTGAAGCCGATTAACCTCATGCTGTGAGAGTACTTCAAGGCTCCCTTCAGGAGAAATTATGCTGGAAAGGGTCTCGCGGGGTTGAGCGTGCTCGGTCATTATCGGGATTATCCATAATCGTTTGGTGGCTATTGGCATACTACCATGCACCTGCATTGGGTACAGCGGGGCGGATGGCTAAGCCGGCTGTGTTATTATGGGGCTTATTTAAATCACGGCGGCTAACGAGCCGATTGTTACCCAAGACGGTTTTTCAAACCGGTTTTCAAAATCATGGCGCTTAACTATGTTTAATGCCCAATATTTTCGTACCTTTATTACGCTTGTAGAAACAGGGAGTTTTACACGCACCGCACAACGCTTGGAAATGACTCAGCCTGGCGTAAGCCAGCATGTGAGTAAGTTAGAGCACTATTTAAATAAAGAGCTGCTAGCGCGTAGAGGCCGTAGTTTCACGCTCACGGAATCTGGGCGGCGTGCTTATGATTATGCGCTAAAACTTTTTGCTGACCATGAGCAGTTTCGCCATGGACTGGATGACGATTCATTAGATAGTGGCGATTGCCGGATTGCCTCTCCAGGCAGCGTGGGGCTAATGTTCTATCCCTATATATTGGGGCAGCAGCAAATGCACCCTAATCTAACCGTTAACTACAGCTTTGCCTTCAACCACGAAATCGTCAACGACTTGCTGGAAGGACGTTACGACATCGGTATCGTCACCGAAGCCATGAGCCACCCCGAGCTTGACTGCACTATTTGGCATCAAGAGCCGCTCTGTTTGGTCGTGCCCGCTGATTTTGCCGGTGATACGCTGTCGGACTTGATGGGGATCGGGTTTCTTAACTATTACGACGGCATTAACCATGCGAATGCGCTGCTGCGCGCGAACTACCCGGACGAGTTTCGCTCCATGACGCATTTTCGTCATCAGGGGTTTACCAATGAAGTCAGCATGGTGCTGGACGCGGTAGCGCGTGGGTTAGGCTTTACCGTTGTTTCACGCCTGGTCCTGGAAACCTCACCCTGGCAGCGTCAGGTTAAGGCACTCAACCTCGCCAATGCCGTCAATGAAGTGCTTTATTTACTGCGTCGCCGTGATTCAGTACTGCCCAAGCGCTATGAAAAACTGCTCAGTGGTTTTCATGCCCAGCGTTTGCAAGAAAAAACACCCCTGGTGTCATCGCCTTTATAAGGCACCAGGGGCGTCGTGTCGTACAGTGTTTAATCGAACAGCGTGTTAATCGCGGTAGTCGTCGATGCTGGGGCAGGAGCAGATTAACTGACGGTCGCCAAACACGTTATCGACCCGGTTAACGGCAGGCCAGTACTTCGCTGCCTGCACGGCCGCGGTGGGGAATGCCGCGGTCTGGCGGTCATAAGGGCGCTGCCAGTCGCTGTCCATCAAATCCGCTTGGGTATGCGGTGCATTCACTAGCGGATTATCGTCGAGCGACCACTCGCCGCTCTCGACTCGGGCAATTTCAGCACGAATAGCGATCATGGCATCGCAGAAGCGATCGATTTCATACAGCGACTCAGACTCCGTCGGCTCAATCATCAACGTGCCAGGCACCGGGAAGGACATGGTCGGCGCGTGGAAGCCATAATCCATTAATCGCTTAGCGATATCCTCTTCACTAATACCCGAGGCGCTTTTTAACGGACGAATATCGATAATGCATTCGTGCGCCACGGTGCCGTTTTTACCCCGGTAAAGAATCGGGAACGAGGCTTCCAGGCGTTTGGCGATGTAGTTGGCGTTGAGGATGGCAAGCTCGGTAGCTTCGCGTAGCCCTCGGGCACCCATCATTTTAATGTAGGCCCAGGAGATTGGCAGAATGGAGGCACTGCCAAACGCGGCGGCAGCGACAGCACCACTATCAGCGTTAACACCGTTGATAGGAGTGACGACATGGTTAGACACGAAGGGTGCCAGGTGTGCTTTGACACCAATCGGCCCCATGCCAGGGCCACCGCCACCGTGAGGAATACAGAACGTCTTGTGCAGGTTGAGATGCGACACGTCGCCGCCGAAATCGCCAGGACGGGTTAAGCCAACCTGCGCATTCATGTTGGCGCCGTCAATATAGACCTGACCACCGTTGTCATGCACTACGTTGCATGCTTCCCGCACACTGGTCTCAAACACCCCGTGGGTGGAGGGGTAGGTCAACATAATGGCAGATAGATGATCGCGGTGCTGTTCGGCTTTAGCACGCAAGTCCGCCATATCGATATTGCCATTATGATCGCATTCAACCACCACCACTTTCATTTGCACCATCGCTGCCGAGGCTGGGTTGGTGCCGTGGGCGGAGCTAGGAATCAAACAAACATTACGATGCCCTTCGCCCTGAGCGGCCTGATAGCGACGAATTGCCACTAACCCAGCATACTCGCCTTGCGCGCCTGAGTTGGGCTGCATGGAAAGATGGTCGTATCCGGTTACTTCCACCAGAAAAGCCGATAACTCATCAATCATCTGGTGGTAGCCAGCCACTTGATCACGCGGTGCAAATGGATGCAGATGGGCAAACGAGGGCCACGAGACAGGGATCATCTCGCTGGTTGCGTTCAGCTTCATGGTGCAGGAGCCAAGCGGAATCATCGCGTGGGCAAGCGACAGGTCCTTGTTCTCCAGGCGCTTTAAGTAGCGCAGCATTTCGGTTTCGCTGCGATAGCGGCTGAAGGTGGGATGCTGTAAAAAGTCGCTTTCGCGCTGACAGGCAGCGGGAATGCCAGAGGCACCCTCAGCGACTATCTGTTCGTCAAGTTGGGTAACGGAAAGGCCGTGTTCATCGCCCAACAGGACATCCAAGAGCGTCGCGGCATCGCGGGCAGTGGTAGTTTCATCCAGGCTAATGCCGACATCACCATTCGAAAAGTAGTGCAGATTGATATCATGGGTCATGGCACGACCATGAATTTTGCCTGCGTCTACCCCCGTCAAGCGCAGCGTATCAAACCAGCTGTCATGGACGAGCGTGACGTGTGCCTGTTTGAGGCCTTCTGCGATGACCGTGGTTAAACGATGAACCCGGTTGGCAATTTTGCGTAACCCTTCCGCACCGTGATAGGTGGCGTAAAAGCCTGCAATGTTGGCCAGCAACGCCTGAGCGGTACAGATGTTAGACGTGGCCTTTTCGCGACGGATATGTTGCTCGCGGGTCTGCATTGCCATGCGTAGGGCGGTATTACCCCGGCTATCTTTGGAAACGCCGATAATACGTCCAGGAATAGAACGTTTGAGCTTATCAGAGGTGGCAAAAAACGCCGCGTGAGGGCCGCCAAAGCCCATTGGCACCCCAAAACGTTGGGAGTTGCCGACGACAATGTCTGCTCCCAGCGTGCCTGGCTCTTTGAGTAATACCAGGCTTAAAAGGTCACTGGCCACGCAGGTCATGATATGACGCTCGGCCGCCGCGCTTAATAGCGGCGCCAGATCGCGAACTTCGCCGCTGGCAGAAGGGTACTGAATAAGAGCACCAAACACATCGTGCTGGGTAAGCTCTTCTGCTGGGCCGGTAATCAGTTCGAAACCAAAGAACTCCGCACGGGTTTTAACTACATCAAGCGTTTGGGGAAAGACATCGTCAGCAACGAAAAAAGCGTTGGAGTTGGTTTTTTTATTGCTACGTTTGCATAACGCCATGGCTTCGGCAGCGGCGGTCGCTTCGTCGAGCAGGGAAGCGTTCGCCAGTTCCATACCGGTCAGGTCCATGACCACTTGCTGAAAGTTAAGTAGTCCTTCCAGGCGACCTTGTGAGATTTCCGGCTGGTAAGGCGTATAAGCCGTATACCAGCCTGGATTTTCCAACACGTTACGCTGAATGACGGCCGGCATATGGGTGCCGTAATAGCCTTGCCCAATGTAGCTTTTGGCTACACGGTTTTGCCGCGCCAGTTGTGCTAGATAGTCCAAGGCTTCTGCTTCGCTGCGCGGCTCCTCTAGCGCGAGCTCACGGCCAAGGCGGATATCGCTCGGCACGGTCTGCTCAATCAGATCTTCCATGTGCTGCATGTTAAGCGCTTTTAGCATCGTGGCCACGTCTTCGTGACTTGGACCATTGTGACGTTTGATAAAAGCATCGTGATCGGCCAGCTCGGCCAGACGGCGTGTTTCAAAAGACATGAAGAAGATTCCGGACGTTAGAGGGAGCCGTGCAGAGTAATAAGCTAAACAGCCTGTCTGTAAGGCAGGCTGTCAGGATAATCAGTCGTCAGCGCTTAGTGTTGCTTGATAAGCCTTGGCGTCTAGCAATCCTTCGAGCGAATCGCTATCCAGGCGAACTTTCATGATCCAGCCGCCTTCATAAGGGGCTTCATTGACTGTTTCAGGGGCATCTTCTAGTGCGTTGTTAACTTCAAGGACTTCACCAGCAATCGGCGAGTAAAGGTCTGACGCGGCTTTGACAGACTCGATCACGCCAAACTCTTGGCCCTTGCTCAGCGTAGTACCCACCTCGGGCAGTTCAACAAACACAACGTCGCCCAACGCTTGTTGAGCATGGTCAGTAATGCCGACCGTCACGGTGCCGTCTTGGTTGTCTAGCACCCACTCGTGGCTTTCGGCGTAACGAAGAGTAGCAGGAAGGTTGCTCATGATGTTTTCCTATAAGAAACAGTTTTCTGGACCCGAGCATACTAGCGGTTGTGGTTCGCTTTGGCGACTGCTGGCCGATGCGTTGATTAACCTAACCACTGAGGTTTGATTGAGCCATCGTCAGTTGCTGGCCGAGTAAATCTGCGCCTATGGTACCGTGTTTCCAATCGGAAACAAATTTCTTCATTGCGCCATACTGGCACCAATAACTCCCCTTGGCTTGCTGAAATAGCACTACTATCGAGGCACTGCTTGTTAGGCACGGATAGTTGGACACTGATAGTTGGACACGGATAGCTAGACAATCGTCGTTAGACAAAAACGGGTGGGTTATGAAAAAAGCGGTATCCTCTATGCACAAGCGACATCACGATAGATGCTTGTTAAATTTATAGTGTAAAACATTCAAATCGTCCGCTAAGCGTTATACGCGACGTTACGAATAAACAATAATCGACGTACGTTACACAGTGAGGAGATAAACGTGGAGACATTAACAAGCCTCTTGGGGGCGATCAATGGCGTGGTTTGGGGCCCCGTCATGTTGATTCTGCTGCTAGGTGTGGGGATATATCTGCAGGTTGGCTTGAAACTGATGCCGATTAGAAAGCTCGGTATGGGTTTCAAGCTAATGTGGGGAGGGCGTGACGCTAAGCCTAGTGTTGCCAAGCCGACAGATAAAGAGAGCGATGAAGGTGAAATATCGCCTTTTGACGCGCTGATGACGGCACTATCGGCGACCATCGGAACCGGCAATATTGCCGGCGTGGCCACTGCGATTGCCTTGGGCGGGCCCGGCGCGGTTTTTTGGATGTGGATTACCGCCTTAGTCGGGATGGCCACCAAGTTTGCCGAGGCGGTATTGGCGGTGCGCTATCGTGAAACCGACAGCACCGGCTATCACGTGGGTGGCCCCATGTTTTATATCAAAAATGGTCTGGGTCAGAAATGGCTGTGGCTAGGGGGCTTGTTTGCCTTCTTCGGCGCTGTGGCCGCGTTTGGTATTGGCAATACCGTTCAGTCCAACTCTGTTGCTGATGCGATGGATGCTACCTTCAGTATCCCGCACTGGCTAACAGGCGTGGTGATTATGGTGCTGGCCGGTGCGGTGATTTTGGGCGGCATCAAGCGTATCGCGAAAGTGGCTGGCAAGCTGGTACCAGTGATGGGTATTGCTTATGTGGTGGCGGGCCTGCTGGTGCTGATCATCAACGCGTCGCAGATTGGTGAAGCCTTTAGCCTGATTTTTTACTATGCCTTCAACCCCATGGCGGCGGCCGGTGGTTTTGCCGGGGCAGCAGTGATGGCGGCTATCCGCTTTGGTGTGGCGCGCGGTATTTTCTCGAACGAAGCGGGGCTGGGGAGTGCGCCCATTGCTCATGCAGCGGCCAAAACCAAAAATCCAGTACGCCAGGGCTTAATCGCGATGCTGGGCACGTTTATCGATACCATTATCGTCTGCACGATAACCGCGCTGGTGATTCTGACCTCTACGGTTTGGCAAACGGGCGAACAGGGGGCCTCACTGACGGCGCTCTCGTTTGATGCGGCACTGCCGGGCTTTGGCAATCAGATCGTGGCGGTGGCGCTAGCTATTTTTGCCTTTACCACTATTTTAGGCTGGTCATTTTACGGCGAGAAGTGCTGCCAGTTTTTGTTTGGTACTCGGTCTATCATGCTCTACCGGGTGCTCTTTGTACTGGCCATTCCGCTAGGTGCCATCGCTCAGCTTGGTTTCATCTGGCTAATGGCTGACACCTTTAATGCCATGATGGCGATTCCTAACCTGATTGCCTTGGCCTTGCTGTCACCGGTAGTCTTTAAGCTAACCAAGGATTACTTCGACGGTAAAGACGTGTTGCCTGGTGAAGAACTCGATCACGATCAATAATGCTTTCGTGCTCGGGCAATAGCCTTGTGCGTACCGAATGTGCATTGACGATGTGAGTAACGGCAAGCTCGGGAAGGCACCTTAAGGTGGCTTCCCGTTCTCTTTGTTAGTAAGTGATTTTAACGTAAGGAAAGCCCCATGAGCGATTTGAAGAGAACGCCGCTGCACGCGTTGCATCTCAAGCTGGGCGCCAAAATGGTGCCCTTTGCCGGCTACGATATGCCGGTACAGTATCCGTTGGGCGTCAAGAAAGAGCATGAGCATACGCGCCAACAGTGCGGCCTGTTTGATGTTTCCCATATGGGACAAATTGCGGTGTCCGGCGACAATGTCGCCGAGGCCCTGGAAACGCTGATACCTGCTGACTTGGTAGGGCTTGAAAAGGGCGCCCAGCGCTATGGTGTGTTTACCAACAGTGACGGCGGCATCATTGATGATTTAATGGTGGTCAATGCGGGCGATCATTTTTATCTGGTGGTGAACGCTGCCTGTAAAGACCAGGATTTAGCCCACCTACGCCTCAACCTGGATTCAACATATACCATTGAGCCTTTGGATCGTGGCTTGTTAGCGTTGCAGGGCCCTCAAGCGCGGGATGTGATGCAACGACTCTGTCCTGACGCGTGTCAATTAGTCTTTATGCAGCATGCTCGCTTTACCATTGCCGGTCACGACGTTTGGGTAAGCCGCAGCGGTTACACCGGTGAAGATGGTTTTGAGATCTCCGTGGCCGCCGATGCCTGCGAGGATTTTGCCGAGCAACTCTTAGCGGAGCCTGAGGTAGAGGCGATTGGTCTGGGTGCCCGTGACTCGCTGCGTTTAGAGGCGGGTTTGTGCCTCTACGGCCACGACATGGATATGCAGACGACACCGGTGGAAGCCGGGCTTATTTGGTCAGTGGGCAAGCCGCGTCGTCATGGCGGTGATCGCCCCGGTGGTTTTCCGGGCGCCGAGATTATTCTTCATCAGGTGGATGCGAAAGATCATACCCGCAAACGTGTGGGGCTATTGGCGGAAGGGCGTGCACCCGTGCGAGAAGGCGCAGTGTTGGTGGATCAGGCGGGCAATGAGGTTGGTGTTGTGACCTCCGGCAGCTTTGGGCCCAGTGTTGGCAAGCCCGTTGCAATGGGGTATGTCTCGCGTGACGTAGAAGCGCCACAAACAACGTTATTTGCCATTGTGCGTGGCAAGCAACTGCCCATGGTGGTAACCCCCACGCCATTTATAAAACCTGGTTATTATCGAGGCTAGGGCCGTCGTCAAACGGCTCTGGTGTTGTGGTGGTAAGCGGTCTCTTCTGCCCAGGCAGGAGAGACCGTCGGTTAGCGCAACACCTTCTTGGGATCGATAGGTTTGCCGCCTTGACGCAGGTCAAAGAGTAAATCGTAGCGTTGGGTGGCGCTGCTTTTACCTACTTCACATAGCGGGTCGCCCGCCTTCACCTGCTGCCCTACGTTGACGATGATTTGGTCGCACAGCGCGTACACGGTTTGCAGGTTGTCAGCATGATGCACGATCACTACTTCGCCTAACTGGCGCATGCCATCTGCAAAGCGTACCTCCCCGGGCGCTACCGATTTGGCCTGGGCGCCAGCCTGGGTTGCCAGCAGCATGGGCTGCAAGGTGCCACGGCTATCGGGTCCAAAGCGACGAACCACACGATAATCATCTAACGGCCAAGGCCAACGGCGCGCTGCTGCGGGTAACGGCTGGCTCGGTGCACTGGCGGCCGGAGCCGGACTGCTCGCATTAGAGGCGCTGCTTCGATTGGTGCCACTGGTTGACGCAGACGCGTTGCGGGGCGTCGAACTGGCAAGCGGCAGACTAATCACCTGGCCTATGCGCAAGTGGGTAGGTGATGCGCTGGGATTGGCACTCTGGATACGGCCAGTCGTGGTGCCAAAATGCCTGGCGACACTGGAAAACGTGTCACCGGGACGGATTTGGTAGCGATAAGGGCCGCCAGAGGGAGCACGCTCTTGCTGGGTAGGAATCAATAAGCGTTGGCCGATTTCAAGACGGCGAGCATTCACGCCCGGATTAAAGCGCTGCAGACGTTCTAAGGGGACATTAGCCCGAGCTGCCAATTTGCCCAACGTATCACCGCGCCGTACCTGAACCCAGTCGCCGCTAATCTGGCTGGCATTGGTAATGTTGGCGCGTTGGTAAGAGGGCGGTGGCGAACTGGCGCAACCGGTGAGTAGCCCTGCCAACAAGCAAACACTCAACCAACCGCTTAATCGTGATCGGTTTGGTTGGCCAGCAGACCATCTTTTTCCAACCAAAGTGAATTGATCCATGTGTGGAAGCGTTCCTTATGCTGCTTTTCATCGAGATTATCCGGGGCATACATCCACTCAGGAATGCTGAGTTGGCGTACCTGCAACGTAACGGGCGCCTCCTTGCCGCACAAAAAACCCCAAAATGTAGGCGTGGGGTTGGCATAGCTGATGGTGACATCCAGGATACCATTCAATTGCTTGCCTAGCAGACTAAGTACCTGCGCAACACCGCCTGCTTTGGGGCGCAACAAATGGCGGTAGGGGCTCTGTTGAGCATCACGCTTGGCCGCACTAAAACGGGTGCCTTCCACAAAATTAAAAATCGCAATGGGCTTTGTGCGTGCCTGGCGGCACATCCGCTCAGTAGACACTCTGTCGATGGTGGCTAATTTAGGGTTTTTGGCAATTTGCTCTCGACTAAAACGGCGCATGAAAGGAAATTCCAGCGCCCAAAATGCCAGTCCCACAATGGGAATCCAAATTAATTGGCGCTTAAGAAAAAAACGCGGCATTGGAATCCGCCGATGCAGCGCCATTAGCAGCATAAAAATATCTGTCCAACTGCGATGGTTAGATATTACCAACCACCACTGCTGGGGACTTAAATTATCGGGTACATAGGCACGTAACTCCGTATTTAACCAGTGGCGCATCCACCATAGGTTAAACCCTATCCAATTCAGGGCGACGCCATTTAGTCCCTGTAACACCGTTTGTTTTAGCTGCTGCCCCGGAACGACAATTTTTAGCAGGGTCAGCAGAATAAGAGGTCCGCCCCAAAACAGCGTGTTGAGCGTTAATAGCAATGCACTAACTAGCCCTTTGAAAATAGCCATACCGCGTTTCCCTTACTGTCAGGCCAATAGCTTAGGGTTGAATGCTAAAGGATCGTAGCCACGCTGCCCAGCATAAACCTAGCCCGCGACAACGTTTGTATCGCCCTAGTCTAACGTTAATGAAGGCGCTTGAACGGTCTGACACAGCACCGTTCGCAACGCATGGGCGGCAACGGAAAGCTCTTGATGGGTCAATATACCTACCTGGCAAGAGATGGCGGGTGCTGTCAGCGGTATGCAGCGGGCGCCCAGTTCATGCATTTGTCGAATACACATGGAGGGCACCGCGCTAACGCCAAGCCCATCAGCGACCATTCTACCCACCGTCGACAGCTGATGGCTTTCAAAGGCTACCGATAGCTCCATGCCCCGCTTATTCAACTCTTGCTCCAATAAACGACGCACCATTGAAGGGCGCTGCAGAGTGATTAAATCATGCTTGAGAAGTGTCGCCCAGTCGAGATGAGGGGCTTGGGCCAATCGGCTTGTGGGGGGGACGACGGCTATGAAATGATCATCAAACAACGGTGTAAAAAGCAGGCTGCCGGTGCCTTCCGGTAAAAAGGCAATGCCCATTTCAACCTGACGGGAGCGCACCATTTCGGTGACTTCTTCATTGATCACATCGTGTACGGTGATATTGATTTTAGGGTACTGCTGTCGAAATTTAACTAGCGCGGCGGGGAGTAGGTTGCAGGCAAAGGCCGGCATGGCTGCCACACTAAGCCGCCCAAGCTGAAGCGTGAAGCGCTGACGCAGGCGTTCTTCGGTATTGTCCCATTGGGCCAATAGATGCTTAGCTAGCGGTAGTAGAGACTCTCCTTCAGGCGTTAGTCTGACGCTACGGGTGCTGCGGATTAGCAGTTTACCGCCCAGGGACTCTTCCAGGCCTTTAATGGCCAAACTGAGCGCTGGTTGAGATAAGTGCAAGCGCTCACAGGCCTGAGTAAAGCTGAGCGTTTGAGCGACTGCAAGAAAAGCGCGTAGCTGTTTAACCGTCATGGAGTGCCTTTTATTGGTTTTATAAATAAATTGATAAAAAAAACAAACTTAACAAATATATCATCTCGCACAACACTGACACTAGCGGACTAGCCGGTTAACGTATCAATGACAGCATTTATCACCCACAACAATGTGAGGCATAACAATGGCAGGATTCGATAAGCGGGTATCTTCCTACGAAGAGGCAATGGAAGGCATCGAGAGCGGCATGACAGTGCTCGCCGGTGGTTTCGGTCTATGTGGAATCCCCGAAAATTTGATTGCCGAAATTAAGCGACGGAAAGTCGACAATCTTACGGTGGTGTCCAATAACTGTGGGGTTGATGGCTTTGGGCTGGGAGTGCTGCTCGAAGATCGTCAAATCAGCAAAATTCTTGCTTCTTATGTGGGTGAGAATGCTCTGTTTGAACAGCAAATGCTCAATAACGAAATCGAGGTCGTATTGACGCCACAGGGAACGCTGGCTGAGAAAATGCGCGCCGGTGGTGCGGGTATCCCTGCTTTTTATACCGCTACCGGCTATGGAACGCCGATTGGTGAAGGCAAAGAAGTACGCGTATTCAATGACCGTCACTATATTTTAGAAGAAGCGATTATCGGTGACTTCGCTATCGTGAAAGGTTGGAAGGCGGACCGTTACGGTAATGTGATGTACCGTCACACGGCGCAGAACTTTAACCCTATGGCGGCCACCGCTGGAAAAATCACCGTCGTGGAAGTAGAGGAAATCGTCGAGCCAGGTGAGCTTGAGCCTAGTCAGATCCATACGCCCGGGATTTATGTGGATCGGATTATTCAAGGCACGTTTGAAAAACGTATCGAAAAACGCACCGTGCATAGTTAAC
Organism: Vreelandella sulfidaeris; assembly: GCF_042429665.1. Taxonomy (GTDB): domain Bacteria; phylum Pseudomonadota; class Gammaproteobacteria; order Pseudomonadales; family Halomonadaceae; genus Vreelandella. The sequence goes on from NZ_JBHMAC010000002.1 coordinate 96,701, forward strand.
GCATCTCATCGTTAACACGCCACTCTTTCAAACGTTTCACCGCTTTATATCGGCTCAACAAGAGGAAGTCACCATGGCTTTAACACGAGAACAGATGGCTCAGCGTGTCGCTCGCGAACTCGAAGATGGTTTTTACGTCAACTTGGGGATCGGTATTCCCACCCTGGTAGCCAATTACATACCCGACGGTATTGATGTCATGCTGCAGTCAGAAAATGGCCTGCTCGGAATGGGGCGTTTCCCGACCGAAGAAGAGCTTGACCCCGACCTGATCAATGCCGGTAAACAGACGGTAACAGCCCGCCCTGGGGCAGCCATTTTTTCTTCTGCTGAATCGTTTGCCATGATTCGCGGTGGGCATGTCGATCTGACCGTATTAGGTGCTTTTGAGGTCGACCAGGAGGGCAATATTGCCTCGTGGATGATTCCTGGCAAGCTGATCAAAGGGATGGGCGGCGCAATGGACCTGGTCGCTGGCGCCGAAAACATCATCTGCACGATGACCCATGCTTCAAAACACGGCGAATCCAAGCTATTGGAAAAATGCGAGCTACCGTTGACCGGTGCCGGCTGTATTAACCGCGTCTTGACGGACCTGGCTTACCTGGAAATTAAAGACGGCGCCTTTGTGCTTAAAGAGCGTGCGCCGGGCGTTAGTGTTGAAGAAATTATCGAAAAAACCGCAGGAAAGCTGATTGTTCCTGACCATGTTCCCGAGATGACATTTGTCGGTGAATAGTATCTGCTTCAACTGGGGACTCATTTAGCTCATTTAATCGTCCAGTAATGGAACGCTGGCGGCGTTATCGCCAGCGTTTCAGGCCATTTCACATCGCGTGTGGTAGGGCAGGAGTATTTCAGCAGTACGCTCATGGGTGTCGCTCACGCGTTTTTGAACGAGTGCCAAACCACCACAGCAAAGACGATGCTCATCGCCATCAGCGAATACCAGTTTTTGCGCTGAGGTTGGATAAAAACAATGTTCAATCAACGACGAGACCGAAAAGACCCCATTTTGTTGCCCTTGAAGGCTAGGCATGCCGACCTCAGTGATTCGCTCATTGAGAACGGGCAAAGGCTCGCCTAACGTGTTGCAATCAAAACCAGCATGATGAAGACGCGGCCCCATTACCGAAAGCCATGCGGCTAGCGGATTAGCCTGCAGTAGCTGCTGATAAAGCGCCCATGAGGGCATCGGCCAAGGCCTTCCTCGACAAAGTAAATTGTGGCCTTTGCAATCTTGTGGGTGAGATTGTTGAACCAGCCCTTCGATAGCTCGACGAGGCGCTTTGGACAACGTACCGATCTGCAGCTCGGCCAACACCAGCCAACTGCTGCTATCACTAGGTGCCAGTAAATGAATCAGCAACCCTTTGTCGGCCATCGCGTAGTGACCCATAGGGCGATAGCCCATATGGACTAATTTACTGGAAAGCGGATTAGCAGCAAACGCACCGTAATTGAGCGTTACCAGGGTTAGGTATTCGGCTGCAATCGAAATAGGCCAAAGTCTTAAAGCGCCAATATCGGGATGGGTATGGACATAGTCAAGCCATAGCTGCTGAGCAAACTCTTGACGTTGCATGGGGAACTCCTTGCTCAAACATGCACATTTGGCGTGGGTCGTTAACTAACTGAACCAGTATAGGCAAGCATGAAAGGCAAGGATTCAACGGGTGTTAACGCGGCTTTTAACGGCACGGCCGCGCTTGATTAATAAGGGGGGTTAACCAGCCAGTAGCTGCTTATCACGAACAAACTGGTCAAACTCGGTGAAGCCGCCGACATGGGCCTGGTCGACAAAAACTTGCGGTACCGTACGAATGGGTTTTCCCGCTGTTTTGGCGATGTTTTCTTTGGTAACCCCTTCAGATGGCATATCTATATAACGATAACCTTCTATTTTACCTGAGTTTTCCAAATGTTCGGCAAGTTGCTTCGCGCGTACACAAAAAGGGCATGACATGCGACCATATATAACCACAAACATCGTTGGCGCTCCTTAACGATAAGTAGAATAAATGACAAAGTAGGCACTAACGGCGTCGTAAACGAGTGGCTGGTGAGACGCCAATTTAACGTCCATTGTGGATGAGATGAATACGTTTCGCCAATAGCGGCTCGCTACATTAGCCATTGATAGCTGTAATGACCGAGGATAGGGCACCTTTATGCAAATGCTGACCGCTGATGAATACGCGTTTCTCGCTAAGCTGGCGACGGCATATCGAAATGAGCATCTTCCTGTCATCAAACAAGGGAAGGGGTGGAATCCCCACTTGGGGGTAGATGCGCTATGCTTTCAGCATCATGCTGATGGAGGAATGGTGGGCGCGCTGATAACGCCGTGCGAGCTTAGTCTGGTCAAGGTACCTGATCAAACGTGTCTTACTGAGCCGGTGGCGGATTCGCTCAAGCTATTACTTCCTTCCGGCATCTATTGGCTCTCCCTTGATCGCCTGCCGGAGGGACATGTGTTTTATAAACGAGTGATTTTGTCCGATGTAAGCGATCTTGAAAGCATGCAAGAGGCCGCTAGGCTTGCTCAGCATATGATGTCTCGTTTAATGCAACCGACCGAAGAGATAAGTACCTAACTGAACACCGCTACCTTAAAAAGTCTCTCAACCTAGTGAAAGGATTTAACTATGACCTCTCAAGCCGTGACAACTCCCCGCGTTGCCCTGGTAACCGGTACTAGCAGTGGTATTGGTGCCGCAGTGGTTAAACATTTTTGTGAATGCGGTTATCAAGTTCTCGCCGTTGATTTCAATCCGGCAGGCAAAGCAGTTGCTGAGGAGGCTGGGGCGGCTTTTTTTGAGGCTGATTTAACCGATGCTGATGCCTGCCGTGGGGCAGTGGCCGACGCGGTCAAGCGCTTTGGTGGCGTCGATATCGTGGTCAATAATGCCGGTATTCAGCATGTGGCATCTATTGAGACGTTTCCAGAACAGAAGTGGCGCCAAATAATGGATCTTATGCTGACGGCCCCTTTTTTGCTCACCCAGGCCGCGTGGCCGCATATGCGTAAAAATGGCTGGGGGCGCATTATTAATGTGGCGTCGATTCATGCCCAGGTGGCGTCACCCGGTAAAGCGGCGTATATCAGTGCCAAGCACGGCATGATTGGCTTAACCAAAACAGCGGCACTGGAGGGTGGAGAGCAGGGAATTACGGCCAATGCGGTATGTCCTGCCTATGTGAAAACGCCGCTTGTCGATAATCAGATTGCCGATCAGGCTAAGTTGCACGGTATGGATGAGCAGGAAGTCATTGAAAAAGTTATGCTCAAGCAGGCGGCCATTAAACGCTTGATCGAGCCTGAGGAAGTTGCTCAGTTAGTGGCTTATCTAGCGTCAGATGCTGCCGGTGCGGTCACAGGCTCAAGTTTTAATATTGATCTAGGCTGGACGGCGCACTAAGGCGCTAAGCTATCTCTATTGCTGAGAGGGCGGGTATTGCCGCCTTCCTTGGCGGTCAGGCGAGAACCGTGTCTACTGGGTTGCTGCTGGTCAATCTGTGCACGTTCCCTGTGCACAGGTGTTGCTTTTAGGATTACCCAAACTAGCGACGTACAGGCCGTTTCTGCAATTTGCGCTGCAGCGTGCGTCGATGCATTCCTAGCGCGCGTGCCGTGGCCGAGATATTGCCATCATGCTCTTGAAGCACCTTTTGAATATGCTCCCAGGTAATACGATTGATGGACGGTGGATTGTCGGCAAGCTCAATGTCGGGGTCGCCACCTTGGCGTTCAAACGCGGTCAGCACATCGTCGGCGTCCACAGGCTTGCAGAGGTAATTGGCAGCGCCTAATTTAATCGCCTCTACAGCGGTTGCGATGCTTGAGTAGCCGGTAAGAACGACGATACGGCATTGAGGGCAAGTAGCCAGTAGCTCTGGCAGTAGTTTCAAACCTGAGCTGTTTTCCAGCTTTAGATCAAGTGTCGCCATGCTCGGTGAGTGTTGCGCGGCCATTGCCAATGCCTGCTCTGCATCGTGAGCAACGATGACTTCATAACCGCGCCTTGATAGCGCGCGATTCAGCACATGACAGAACATTTCATCGTCATCAATAATCAGCAGGCGTTGTTCTCGCATTTGCATGATGGTCTTAACCTATTGCTGGAGGTGCTTGTTACTAAAAATTCAGGGGTGCCTCATTATTTAATGAGGTGCTCCGCAGCGAGGCAGGGTCACTTCCGTTAACGTGCCTCCGTCCGGGTGATTATACAGGCTTACGCCACCCCCAAGGCGATTGATAGTGGCATGGGTTAAAAACAAACCGATACCCATGCCTTTGCTTTTTGTCGAAATGAACGTTTCGCCCAACTGGTCGGCAATCGACATGGCCACGCCTGGGCCGTGGTCTCTAATATCAATTACCACGCTCTCTTCGTGCCAGTCTATGCGAATGGCGATCTGCTCAGGGTTTGCGTCGGCGGCATTGTTCAGTAAGTTGGTTAACGCTTGGTCAAGGGTGGCGTCTACGGCGAGCCAGGGACGGCCGCGTTTGCCCGTTACGTCAAATTGGTGGCTAACATCCGGCCGCAAGACCAGCCAGCGTTGTACCACACCCGAGAGCCACTCCTCAGCGTCGAGCACTTCGGCTTCAGCCATGCGCCGCCGGTCAGCGTTGGAAACTAGATTTTGCAAGCGCGATTTGCACACATCCACCTGCTGGCGCAGTAAGTTAATGTCCTGCTCAAGCGTCGAGTCCGCAGGAGCGTCAGCCTGCATTTCTTTAAGCAATACCGCCATGGTAGACAGCGGTGTACCTAGTTCGTGGGCGGTGCCCGCCGCTTGGGTGGCCACGGCCAGCACTTGTTCATTGCGCAGAGCGGCTTCACGGGTACGGGAAAGTGCTTGGTCGCGGCTGCGCAGCGCATGGGCCATTTTGTAGATAAAAAACGTCACGAGCCCCGCTGAGAGACCAAAATTAAGCCACATGCCCAATATGTGCAGGCTCAGTGGGCTATCAATATTGATATGACCCAACTGGGGAATGGGGTGGTAGGAAAACATCAAAAAGGTGTAGCCAGCCATAGAGCACCCGGCAATGATCCAGGCATGACGCCAGGGCAGGGTAGCCGCGGCAATGGTCACCGGCACCAGGTAATAGGTAATAAAGGGGTTGGTTGAACCTCCAGAGAAGTAGAACACTAGCGTCAAACCGGTAATGTCGGCGAGTAAGTGCAGTAGGTATTCCAGATGAGTAACGGCGCGTGGGCGCCCTAGACGCCACCAGGTGGCAATATTAAGAATGCCCATAGATATCACCACACTGACGACAGCGGTGACCGGCAATGCGAAGTTGAGTAGCTCGACGCCAACAATGATGGCGATTAGAAACCCCGTCCAGGTAATGCCGCGCACGATAGTGAGCCGCACCAGGTTGCGGTTAGGGGTCGATAGGGGCAGTGGAAGCGCTGTGGGCATGTTGGACTTATTTAGACTTGGCTTTGAGGCCGTGAATGATAAATTTAATGAACAGCGTCATGACATAGGTGGTCCACCCAGCTGACGCTAATATAGTGTATATCAACATTTTAGGTGGTAGCCAGGCACTACCTAATAAGGCTTCCAGCATGATGTGGAAGAACATCGCTAGCAGCAGCGGAAGCGCCAAGATGTGCATCCACATGTCGGTGCGTCGTTTGCGGATATGGTAGCGACCAAGTAAAAAACGCAGTGGCCGATGCGCCCAGCTAAAGACTACCAGTGCCCCAATCACAAATAGGCTGGCCAGGATGGGTTCGGTGCTGCCGATATGGACGGAAAGAGAAATCGACCAGATGAGGCTGAGCCACATCAACCCTTCCAGGCTGGCAATAATATCCGCATAGCGTCGCACGTTCTGCATAAACAACGGGATCCTTACTAAGACAACATGATAATGAAACGAGCCGCCATGATACGACACTTGGTCAATACTGTGGTGGCTTGCATAGCGGATTTATCTGATTATGCAAAGGCGTATACTATGCGGACCGTTTTTATACCCGATTTAACTTTACTACAGGATATGCCGTGGACACCGTAACATTGACTCGCCCTGATGATTGGCATCTTCATTTACGTGATGATGAGGCGCTGAAAGCGGTGGTCGGTCATACCGCCGCTCAGATGGGGCGGGCTATCATCATGCCTAACCTCACGCCACCGGTTACCACAACCGCAATGGCGCTTGAGTATCGTCAGCGAATTTTGGATGCGTTGCCAGCACACAGCGCTTTTGAACCCTTAATGGTGCTGTATCTTACCGATACCACGCCCCCAGAAGAGATAGAGCGTGCCGCACAGAGTGGCATTGTGAAGGCGGTTAAGCTGTATCCTGCGGGAGCGACTACCAATTCTGACTCCGGGGTGACCGATCTCGCCCGCTGTGACGCTACTATTGCGACCATGGCGAAAGTAGGTATGCCGCTATTGATGCACGGTGAAGTGACTGACCCAGCGATCGACATCTTTGATCGCGAAGCGGTGTTTATCGACAAGGTGTTAAAGCCGCTGCTGGCGCGTCATCCCACCCTGAAAGTCGTGTTCGAACATATCACCACACAGCAGGCAGCAGAGTTTGTTGCCCAGGCGCCCGATAACGTGGCGGCGACGATAACGGCTCATCACCTTCTGTTTAATCGCAATAAAATGTTGGTCGGGGGCATACGGCCACACTATTACTGTTTGCCTATTTTAAAGCGTGAGCAACATCGTCAGGCGTTATTAAATGCGGCCACTAGCGGTAGTCATAAATTCTTCTTGGGCACTGATAGCGCGCCCCATTCGCAAGGGGCTAAAGAATCAAGCTGTGGCTGTGCCGGCGCCTATACCGCGCCGGCGGCGATTGAGCTTTACGCTACCGCTTTCGAGGAAAGGGACGCCCTGGACAAGCTGGAAGCGTTTGCCAGTCTCAACGGTCCGCGGTTTTACGGTCTTGCGCCTAACGAAGACACCATTACGCTTGAGCGTCGTGAGTGGACGTTGCCCGAAAGCTTTCCCTACGCTCAGGGAGCGGTAATTGTGCCTTTGCTGGCGGGTGAATCACTTGGCTGGGCGATGAAAAAATAGCATTAGCAATGGGGTAGGGGCAGTGTCTGTCAGCCATCGGTGAGTATTCGCCGATGGCTTTTTTTATGAAAGCTCAGTTTGTGAAAAATTAGTTCTTGGAAGCTCAGTTCATCAAAGATTAGCTTATGAAAGCTTAGCTTATGAAATCAGAGTGACGCGACTACTTCTCGCCAAGCTGTTTTAGCATTTCGTCGACCATGCGTGACGAGTGATCGGCAGCGACTTCTAGAAACTCATCAAAGGAAAGATGGTTGTCTCCACTACCGGGGATATCGGAGAGCGCTCGAATCACCACAAAAGGGCACTGATAGAGATAGCAGGTTTGGGCAATGGCGGCGCCCTCCATCTCGACAGCCAGCATGGTTGGAAACTGTGACCGGGTCGTCTCCACTCTGACAGGGTCCGCCATAAAGGCGTCACCGGTGGTGATCAACCCTTCACGCACCTGTACTTCACCCAGCGAGGTGATCGCCTTACGGGCGATGTCGCGTAGCGCTGTGTCAGCGGCATAGGCGGCGGGCATGCCCGGTACCTGGCCCATTTCATAGCCAAATACCACGGCGTCAACGTCGTGATGGCGCACTTCGTCGGAAATAATCACATCACCAATTGCCAGGTCAGTCGCAAACCCACCGGCAGAGCCGGTGTTGATAATGGCATCAGGCTGATGGCGCTCTAATAATATGGCGGTGCCCACCGCAGCGTTGACTTTGCCGATGCCTGACTGAAGCACGATCACTTCAAGTCCATAGCGGGTGCCGGTATGAAAAACGAAGCCTGCATGCTCATAGCGCTGGGCTTCGTCTAACTGACTCACCAGAATCTTCACTTCCTGCGCCATTGCGCCAATAATACCGATACGTTTCACTACGCTATGCTCCTGAATTATAACAGATAAAGAATTGAGTTAAGCGCGATCCAGCAGGGCGCGATCGTGGTGCTCAGCCGCTTCCAGGGTGTTTTCCAACAATGTGGCTACGGTCATCGGGCCGACGCCTCCCGGTACAGGGGTGATAAAGCTTGCACGTTGGGAGGCGGTGTCAAAATCCAGATCCCCCGTCAAGGTGCCATCCTCCTGTCGATTAATGCCTACATCAATCACGATGGCGCCAGGCTTAATCCATTCCCCATCCACGATCCCCGGTTTACCTACCGCCACTACTAAAATGTCGGCGCGGCTCACGTGATCTTTAAGCTGTTGAGTAAAACGGTGGCAAACGGTTGTTGTGCAGCCCGCTAACATCAGTTCCAGCGCCATGGGGCGACCAACGATATTGGATGCGCCCACCACGGTGGCGTCCAACCCGCGTAACTCGATATTGCTCTGAGCCAGTAGGGTCATGATTCCTTTAGGGGTACAGGGGCGCAAGGCAGGCATACGCTGTGCTAAACGGCCAATATTGTAAGGATGAAAGCCGTCTACATCTTTGTCTGGAAGAATACGTTCCAAGATGGGATCAGCATCGAGATGTTTGGGAAGAGGCAGCTGAACCAGGATGCCATCTATCGTTGGGTCACTGTTGAGCTGATCCACCAACGCCTCTAGTTCGTGCTGTGATGTGGTTTCCGGCAGGGCATGCTGAACCGAAATGATGCCTGCCTGTTCGCAGGCGCGGTGCTTATTATTGATATAAACATGAGAGGCGGGATCGTCCCCGACCACAACCACGGCTAGTCCTGGTGCTCGTCCGCCTGCTTGACGTCGAGCGGCGATCTTTTCAGCAACCTGTTGGCGGACAGTAGCGGCGATGGCTTTGCCATCGATTAGTTGGGCGGTCATGTATGTAAATCCCTGTGGACGTTAAAAGGCCAAGTCTACAAAGCGCCCGGCGAGCAGCGCTTGAAAGGCGGCAATTTTCGCACGCTAGGGCATCCAGGCAAAGCGCCTTAACTCTTCATCACATTAATGGTTGACTTTAAAATTAAAAATAGTAATATATGCCTCGCTTGAGACGGGCCATGCGGCAAGCGTCTAGGGTGATAAATCGGGATGTAGCGCAGTCTGGTAGCGCGCCTGCTTTGGGAGCAGGATGTCGGGGGTTCGAATCCCTCCATCCCGACCACACTAACGTGAAAGATAGCTGTTAGCTTCTCCAAGCTTTGGTTGTGGTCTAGTGCTCATCGGTATTCGTTACTTCTGAATGCTCTATGTGCGCCCATAGCTCAACCGGATAGAGCAACGGCCTTCTAAGCCGTAGGTTGCGGGTTCGATTCCTGCTGGGCGTGCCATCTATTTTAGTGGTTATAGCCAGTTGGAAACACGTTGTAAGCACGCAATGCTCGTGTATACGTAAGATTGTCTATGGTGGGTGTAGCTCAGGGGTAGAGCCCCGGATTGTGACTCCGGTGGTCGTGGGTTCAAATCCCATCATCCACCCCAGTGACAATATTTGCGTTTCCAGTTTTAGGTTGTGGTGGGTGTAGCTCAGTGGTAGAGCCCCGGATTGTGACTCCGGTGGTCGTGGGTTCAAGTCCCATCATCCACCCCATTACCCCGCATTAAACTTTCCTCTCATTACTCCTCTCGTTTTCCCTCGCTTTTTATACTATCTCTCTTATCTGTTTTGCTTATTTAATTTGTCATTTCTTATTACTCTTTCGCTTATTAGTAACCCCGTTGCCAATGACCAGCATGGCATTACTTTTACGCGTTACGTTGCTGCATTAATGCGTGATTCTCGCTTAGCAAATAAAGATCCTTACTAACAGCAATCCTCAGGTGTCGAGCTGATGGCCTAGCGTCAGTTCTGGTATGTTCAGCGGTCCTTTTAATTTCTCGTAGCCTGCTTGCATCATGAATGCGCTCCCCACGCATGATGCTATACAGGTTTTTTAAAAAATACTGACGCCATGGTGCGCGTGCGCTACGTTGTTGATGACGCTATCGATGGTGTGCATGGTGCATGTAATGGCGACCATAGACGCACATTATCGCTTTGCGCTGCAATTTTTAGCATGGTTTTTGAGTGCCAGGACCTTGTCGAACAGCAAGCTTCGTTATTACTGACCGGCGCTAAAAGCCTTCAGGGCGCCGGTTGAGACGCTAATAGTGATGTCGCCCTTTTTTTGAGGTTTGAAGAATTATATTGCTGTTTTTAGGCATATAAATAGCGTTTTACACTATGTTATTGCCCTTATTTTGGTGATATTTTTCAAGAGGTTGTTATAAATCAATCTTGACTATCAATGGGTAAGCGGGGGTAAGCAAATGACGCGTCAAACGGTAGTGTTGGGAGCGGGTATGGTGGGCGTCAGTATCGCTTGGCATCTGCGTCAGCGTGGGCATGAGGTCACCCTGATAGACCGGCTTCAACCTGGCCGAGAAACGTCGTTTGGTAATGCAGGCATTATTCAACGCGAAGCCGTCCGCCCTTATCCCTTTCCACGCGATGTCAAAACACTATTAAGCGTGTTGCCCAATCGGCGGGTCGATATCCGTTATCGTGCGGCGGGCATGTTTAGTGCTGCTTCTCCATTATTGCGTTACTGGCTGAATTCAGCGCCCAAGAATTACCAGCATATCGTGCCTGAATACGCCTCATTGATTCAGCTATCGTTAAAAACGCATGGGCCGATGATTGATGCCGCTGGAGCAGAGCACTTGGTGCGTCGTCAGGGGTGGCTCGAACTTTATCGTACTCCCCATAAGTTAGCTGCCCGTATAAAAGAAGCTGAAGAGGCGCGCCAACTTTATGGTGTTCAGTTTGAAGTATTGGATCGCGCGGCGCTGGCAGCCAAAGAGCCTGCGATCAGTGACACCATTATTGGCGCGATTCACTGGCTAGATCCTTGGACGGTCGCTGATCCAGGGGCATTGGTAGCGGCTTACGCCCAAGCGTTTAACGATGACGGTGGTCGAATCTTGCAGGCCGATATTCGCTCTGTTCAGCAAGTGAATCGTCGCTGGCAGGTCAGGACAGAGACGGAAACGTTAGAGGTAGACAGCGTCGTGGTGGCGCTAGGCCCCTGGGCAGGAAAGTGGCTTAAAGAGCTCGGCTACCGTTTCCCCACCTTTGTGAAGCGTGGCTATCACATGCACTACTCATCCCAGGGAGAAGCTAAGCTTAATTTTTGGGTGATGGACGCCGAGGTCGGGTATCTGCTGGCGCCGATGAACGCCGGTATTCGGCTGACCACAGGGGCTGAGCTTGACCAGCTTGATGCCCCTGCCGATGTAAACCAGCTTAGTGCTGCCGAAAAAGCGGCGCGGAGCGTGTTTCCGCTTGGTGAGCACCGGGATGACGCTCCTTGGAAGGGGGCACGGCCTTGCTTGCCCGATATGAAGCCGGTGATTGGGCCTGCGCCGCGTCATCCAGGGCTGTGGCTTGCCTTTGGTCATGGCCATCAGGGGTTTACGCTTGGCCCAGCCACGGGGCAGCTGCTTACTGACATGATTGAGGGCACGCCCACCGCCATCGATATGGCTCCGTTTCGTGCCGATAGATTTTAATTCAGAAAGTTTGGTGATCTGACTAAGTAAATTAAGTGCTTGGCTATCATTAATTAGTACGATAGTTTTGCGCATGAACTAGTACTTTGCTAGTTTGTAATGACAGTTGTTCGCCATGAGGTGGAGATATGGACGTAGGTATCAGCAGTGCAGTAAGCGCCTCGCTCTACATGAACCAGGCGCAAACGGCCGAGCAGGCTCAGATGCAGGTATTTAAACAAGCCTTGGATATTCAGGCTGATCAAGTAACTGAAATCATGGCGTCTGCCGATAGCGGTTCACAGCCGGACTTGGCCAAAGAAGGAAGCGTAGGTACTCAAGTAAATACCTTCGCCTAGAGATATACAGTCTTGATGTTAGTCATCGTCTGAATATCATCTATAGTTTCGATCGCGGTTCCATTGAGCCGCCTCGTGCTACCAACGCTGACACTGTCAGCGTTTTTTTTGCTCGAATGCCGGGGCCTTAGTCGTCATGCCACCCGCGACAACAGTAGCTTCAAAGCGTTACAATTAGCGCAATGGAACTTGCTCAACGCCCGGCGCGAGGCTAATGCTGCGCAGGGCTGTGACCCCACAGTCGAAGAGGCACAATGAAAGACACTCAACTAGCCCGTGAAGCAGATCTTCGCAGGACGTTTGCTATTATCTCCCACCCCGACGCCGGTAAAACCACCATCACCGAAAAGATGCTGCTGTTTGGGAATGCCATTCAGTTGGCGGGGTCGGTGAAGAGTAAGCGTAACGATCGCCATGCCACGTCGGACTGGATGAAAATGGAGCAGGAACGGGGTATTTCTGTGACGACCTCTGTGATGCAGTTCCCTTATGGGGGGCGCATCGTGAACCTGCTTGATACGCCGGGTCACGAAGACTTCTCCGAGGATACCTACCGGACGCTGACAGCGGTTGATTCTGCCTTGATGGTCATTGATGGCGCCAAAGGGGTTGAGGATCGCACCATCAAGTTGATGGAAGTGTGCCGCCTGCGGACCACGCCGATCCTGACGTTCATTAACAAGATGGATCGCGATATCCGTGACCCCATCGAGGTGATGGATGAAGTGGAAACGGTGCTCAATATCCAGTGTGCACCGATGACCTGGCCCATTGGCATGGGGCGTCACTTCAAAGGGGTTTACCACCTCTATAATGATGTTATTCACCTCTACACCCAGGGGCAGGGAAGCCGGATTCCTGAAGACAAGCGCATTGAAGGCCTGGATAGCCCTGAAGTCGATTCCGTTTTAGGCGAGGAGCAGGCTGAAGAGCTACGCATGGAAGTGGAGCTGGTGCGAGGCGCCTCGCATGAGTTTGATCTGGACGCTTATCGCCGTGGTGAGCTTTCGCCGGTTTATTTCGGTACCGCGATGGGTAATTTTGGCGTACGCGAGATGCTTGACGGTTTTGTTGAGTACGCTCCGCCACCCCAGGACCATGAAACGGATACGCGGGTGGTGACTGCCGAGGATGAACGCTTTACCGGCTTTGTGTTTAAGATTCAGGCCAATATGGACCCTAACCACCGCGACAGAATCGCTTTTTTACGGGTCTGCTCGGGTAAGTACGAAAAAAACATGAAGATGCGTCACGTGCGTATTGGCAAGGACGTTAAAATTGCCGATGCGTTAACCTTCATGGCGTCTGATCGTTCCCAAGTGGAAGAAGCCTGGCCCGGTGATATTATCGGCCTGCATAACCATGGCACCATCCAGATCGGCGATACGTTTACCGTGGGAGAGGACATGCGCTTTACCGGCATACCTCACTTTGCCCCCGAACTGTTTAAACGTGTTCGGCTTAAAGACCCGCTCAAGATGAAGGCGCTCCAGAAGGGGCTACAGCAGCTTTCCGAAGAGGGTGCTACCCAGGTCTTTATGCCAATGGATAATAATGACCTGATTCTTGGCGCTGTCGGTACCCTGCAGTTTGACGTGGTCGCTCACCGGCTTAAAGAAGAGTATAAAGTTGACTGCTTATATGAAGGCGTCAATGTACAAACGGCGCGCTGGGTCTACTCTGAAGATAACAAGAAACTGGAAGAGTTTAAGCGCAAGGCCAGCGCTAACCTGGCGATCGATGGGGGTGGCTATCTTACCTATATTGCGCCAACCCGGGTTAACTTACAGATGACGCAGGAGCGCTGGCCGGATATTCGTTTCCAACCTACCCGCGAGCACTAGGAGCCACCATGCTGACGGATGCCCACTGCCATCTCGACTTTGATCAGTTCGAAGACGATCGTCAGGCGGTATTTGCAGCCGCAAAGGCAGAGGGTGTCGAGCGCTTTGTGGTGCCTGGCACCACAAAGGCAAGCTGGCAACAGGTGCTGGCGCTAGCTGAGCGAGACAATGTTTGGTCCTGCCTGGGCTTGCACCCTTACTTTATCGAGCAGCATCAATCCGCCGATATTGATGCACTTGATCAATTGCTTGGTGAGCATCCCGAGGTGGTGGCCGTAGGTGAATGCGGCATTGATGGGCGCTTTAAAGACACGCTGGATGAGCAGTGGGATTATTTTGACGCTCAACTGAAGCTTGCAAAGCAGCACTCATTGCCGGTAGTGGTGCACTGCGTTCACGCCAACGACAAGGTAGTTAAACGGCTTCGTCAGTTGCAGTTGCCAAAGGCAGGGCTCATTCACGCCTTTTCGGGGTCAATAGAGCAGGCAACGGCGTTTCTTGAGTTGGGTTTCAAGCTAGGCTTGGGCGGCGCGGTGACCTATGAGCGAGCGCAGCGGTTACGAAGAACGGTGGAGGCACTTCCCGACGATGCTTTCGTATTGGAAACCGATAGCCCCGATATGCCGTTAAGTGGCTATCAGGGGAAACGTAACGAGCCACAACGCGTAGCGGAAGTGTGCAGCGTAGTGGCATCTCTTCGTGGGCAAACCTTCGAACAAGTGGCGGCACAAAGCAGCGCCACTGCCGCGGCACTGTTTGGCCTCCCATCGGTTTAGAGAGATTTTCTACTATCTATACGTATGTATTCAGGCCTACGTATTTAGGCCTATGTATTAAGGTCTGTGTATCAAGGTCTTATGTATTCAGACTAACGGCCATTTGCTCGGGATCAACGCGCTCTATCGCGTAGGGCAGTTCGAGTAGATGAAGCGGCTGCTCATCAAGAAATACAGCGATAGCCTCTTCTGCCACCTTCGTGTTCATGACGATGAGTAACTCAGCGCTCTCAGGGCCAGCAACGGCACTGGAGACGACCTCACCCAGCGGTTTATTATCGCTGTTAACAACCGTGGCGCCTATGTCAGGCAATATGTGGGTTTCCACACCAGCCCGCATCAGGCGTTTTTTAACCTGTCCGCGAAAATGCGCCCGAGCGACCACTTCTTGGCCCGTATAGCAGCCTTTTTTAAAGCTAATACCGCCAAGCGCTTCCCAGTTAAGCATTTGAGGCAGGAAGTGATCCTGCTGAGCATCGGTAAGCCACGCTAAGCCGTTGCGAATATCATCCAGTTGCCAGGCGTTGCGGCCGTCATCGCTATCGTCAATCGATAACGCTTGATCGTCGCGTTCTAAACAGACCAACCAGCGACGTTCACCTGGGTAACGTAGAACGCAGGCATGCTCGTTGTGGACCTGGGTATTGACCGATTCCGGGAACGCCAGCGATAGCTTGTCAGCAAGCGCATGGTCGTTATCACGGACGCCAATAAAGGTAAGCTCTGGAAGTGGTATCAGTTCAGCGCGGTAAAACGCAGCGAATTTTTTTAAATGGCTGGCGACGCTGTCTAGCAAGGTATGGCTAAGTAGCAGCCTAAAATGATCATCGCCCAGGCGTAGCAATTGCGCATTGGCCAACATCCGTCCCTTAGGGGTGCAAAAACAGGTCAGCGGGGCAAAACGACCGTTCGCCAAGCTCACTTGAGCGCTAGTTTGGCCTTGAAGAAACTTCTCAGCGTCCGCACCTTTCACATCCAGGGCGGCTAAGTGAGTAAGGCGGACGCTGCCAGGGACGGAAGTGGGAGAGGTAACGGTCGCCATAAGAACTCCTGATGATCGTGATGATGGGAGGTAAATAAAAGAGCATGCCTAAAATAACATGCGTAGTGAGTCTCTAGGTGCGGGCAACGGAGGTTAATTGCAAGGCACTAGTAGCATGCTAGACTCGTTCTCTTGTATGAGGTTTGCACAGCTCAACCAGTAGGGTAATGCTATGGCGCAGCAGTCATTAACATTTCAAGGTGTTAAAACAGTCGAACAGGTCAATAAAATCACCACAGCGCTTATGATGCTCGATGGCGTTGACAGTGCTGAGGTGGGGCGCCACGGAGCCGACGTAGAGGGCCGGGCGAAGCGCGAAATGCTGATAAACGCGATTGAAAAGCTCAAACTAGGCATCAAGGTATCTTAATGCACATACCGATCAGCGTTATCAGTGAACGTAATCGTGTCTTTAGGCAGCGCGTCGAGGTCAGTGGTCTGGAAAGCGTCTATGCTGATGTGCCGAAGGCCGTCGGTGGCGACGGCAGCGCACCAGACCCTCATGACTACTTCGACATTGCACTCGGGACGTGCAAAGCCATTACGGTGCAAATGTACGCCAAGCGTAAGGAGTGGCCACTTGAAGGTATTGTCGTCACCGTACAGCGTGATGACAGCCAGGAGCGAAAGGGGCTTTACAGGTTAGACGTTCACCTCACGCTGCTCGGTATCGACGATCCTGAGCAGCGGGCCAGGCTTGAAGAGATTAGTCATCGTTGCCCTATACAGCGGCTAATGACGGAAGCCACGGTCGAGATTACTACGCGTCTTGTTTAATTTATCTTCTCTTTGGAGTACTGATGAGCAAAGCCTTTCGATTGCAGTCTAAATTTCAGCCTGCTGGTGATCAGCCGAATGCCATCAAGGGGCTAATCTCCGGCCTGGAATCAGGGCTTGCGCATCAAACCCTACTCGGGGTAACCGGGTCGGGTAAAACGTTCACCATGGCTAATGTGGTCGAGCAGCAACAGCGGCCCACCATTGTGATGGCGCCGAATAAAACCCTGGCCGCCCAGCTTTACGGCGAGTTCAAGTCATTCTTTCCCGATAACGCCGTCGAGTACTTCGTTTCCTACTACGATTATTATCAGCCTGAAGCCTACGTCCCTTCGTCGGACACTTTCATCGAGAAAGATGCCTCGATCAACGACCATATTGAACAAATGCGCCTGTCGGCGACCAAGGCGTTACTGGAGCGCCGGGATGCGCTTATCGTGGTATCCGTGTCGGCCATTTACGGTTTGGGCGACCCCGATCAATATCTAAAGATGCGGCTACATTTCACCCGCGGTGAACTGATCGACCAGCGTGCCTTTCTACGTCGGTTGGCAGAGCTTCAATACACCCGTAACGATATGGATTTCCGTCGCGGTACGTATCGGGTCCGTGGCGATGTCATCGATATTTTCCCCGCCGACTCTGATGAGGAGGCGGTACGTGTGGAGCTATTTGATAGCGAAATAGACACGATACGGCTGTTTGACCCTTTGACCGGCGCTGTCCATGGGGAAGTGCCGCGCATGACTATCTATCCTAAATCGCACTACGTGACGCCGCGAGAAACCATCTTGGGGGCGATTGATGCGATTAAAGGAGAGTTGAAAGAACGCCTGGAATGGATGCGTAAGCATGAACGACTAGTGGAGGCGCAACGCCTGGAGCAGCGTACGCTGTACGATATAGAGATGATGCTGGAGCTTGGCTACTGTAACGGTATCGAAAACTACTCCCGTTACCTCTCAGGACGTGCACCCGGCGAGGCGCCACCGACGTTTTTCGATTACTTACCCGATGATGCCCTGCTGTTTATCGATGAGTCCCACGTCAGTGTGCCTCAGGTAGGCGGGATGTATAAGGGCGATCGCTCGCGTAAAGAAACCCTGGTGGAGTATGGCTTCCGGTTACCTTCTGCGCTGGATAACCGGCCAATGAAGTTCGAAGAGTGGGAGGCGATTTCACCGCAGACGATCTTTGTTTCAGCCACTCCCGGTCGTTATGAAGGTGAACACGCCAGCCAAACCGTGGAGCAGGTAGTGCGCCCGACGGGACTACTCGATCCTGAAATCGAGGTGCGCCCAGCCAGCACACAGGTAGACGATCTGCTTTCCGAGATTGGCCTGCGCACCGCGGTGGGTGAGCGGGTTCTGGTGACCACGCTGACCAAGCGGATGGCCGAGGATCTGACCGAATACTTCGATGAGCACGGAATCCGGGTACGCTATCTTCACTCCGATATTGATACCGTCGAGCGGGTTGAGATCATTCGAGATTTACGCTTGGGTAAATTTGACGTGTTGGTGGGGATTAACCTGTTGCGAGAAGGTCTGGATATTCCTGAGGTCTCGCTGGTCGCCATTCTGGACGCGGATAAAGAAGGGTTCCTGCGCGCCGAGCGCTCGTTGATACAAACCATCGGGCGTGCTGCTCGTAATGCTCACGGCAAAGCGATTCTGTACGGTGATCGGATTACCGACTCGATGCGCAAAGCCATGGATGAAACCGAACGTCGGCGGGCCAAACAGCAAGCGCATAACGAAGAGCATGGCATAACTCCTACGACCGTAACGCGTTCTGTAGCCGATATTCTTGAAGCCGCACAAGCGCCCGGCAAGAAGAGCAGCCGTCGTCGTGGCAGCGAGCGTAAAGTGGCGGAAAGCAGCGCTGAGTATGATGTGGCTTCTATGAGCAAACAAGATCTGCTGGGCGCCATCAGTAAACTTGAAGATGCCATGTTTGAAGCGGCGCAAAATCTTGAGTTTGAAGAGGCCGCCAGGCTTCGTGATCAGCTTCATCAGATGAAAGAAAAACAGCTGGCACTGGGCTAACGGTATGCCGGAAGGCCCAGAGATTCGACGCGCTGCGGATCGCATTCAGCAGCAAATAGGTGGGCGGGTGATCGATTACGCCTGGTTTGCTTTTCCAGCCCTTGCTGATCAAGCCACCTCGCTTATCGGTATCCAGGTAACGCGAGTGGATACCTGGGGCAAAGCGATGTTGATCCGCTTTGCCGACCAGCGTGTGCTTTACTCGCATAATCAGCTCTACGGGGTGTGGAAGCTGCATCGTGACGACCAGCCGCCTGCCACCTCACGTGTATTGCGCGTTCGCTTGGGGGCAGAAGGGCGCTGTGCCAGCCTCTACAGCGCCTCCGATATTTCTCTCTGGCAAGAAGAACACCTTGCACAACACCCGTTCCTGTCACGCCTGGGGCCTGATTTATTGAGCCACGACGTGACTGCCGAGGACGTTTACCAACGCTTAATGCTCAATAGGTTTCACAAGCGCAGATTAGGGACTTTGCTGCTCGATCAAGGGTTGGTGGCAGGACTGGGTAATTATCTACGCTCAGAAATACTGTTTTTTGCTCAGCTTCCTGCCGATGCTCGCCCGGTGGATTTAACCCACGCCCAGTTGCGCGTGTTGGCTCACTGCATCATTGAAACGACTCACTGCGCTTACCATAACGCGGGTGTCACTAATCGTGATGTCTGGATTGAAGAAGCCAAGGCAGCGGGCGAGCCGCGTAGGCAGTGGCGATTTGCGGTATTTGACCGCGCAGGGCTTGAATGTCATCGCTGTGGGGCGCTGGTAGAGCGCGCGATGGTGAGTGGGAGAAGGTTGTATCGGTGCTTGGTTTGCCAACCTTCACTGACCTCATAAGGTTATCGCTCATAATATTTATACCGTTATCTTGCGTGCTGATAAAAATATAACATTAAGCCCTAACAGTTAGATAACGCTAGCCAGGTGCTGCCGTGAAAAGGGCAATACGTTATACTTGCTTTATGCTAAGACGGCACTTTTGCCAATGCGAAAGAAGGCCGCTGACTAGACGATAACCTAGGAGCAGTTAGTTCATGACCGTGATTCGCCAGGACGACGTTATTCAAAGCGTTGCCGATGCACTGCAGTACATCTCTTATTATCACCCGAAAGATTTTATTGATGCGATGGCGGCCGCTTACGAGCGTGAAGAGAACCCGGCAGCTAAAGATGCTATCGCCCAGATTTTGATTAACTCGCGTATGTGTGCCACCGGGCATCGACCGATTTGCCAGGATACAGGTATCGTTACCGTGTTCGTTCATGTGGGGATGAACGTGACCTGGGAAGCCGACATGAGCCTCGACGAGATGGTCAACGAAGGCGTTCGGCGTGCTTATCTGCTTCCTGATAATGTTCTTCGGGCATCGGTGCTGGCGGATCCAGACGGCAAACGCGCCAATACCAAAGACAATACGCCAGCGATTATCCATCACTCGATTGTACCCGGTGACCGTGTTGATATTCACGTGGCCGCGAAGGGCGGTGGTAGTGAAGCAAAATCCAAGTTTGCCATGCTCAATCCTTCCGATAGCGTAGTGGATTGGGTAATGGAGCAGCTGCCGAAGATGGGCGCAGGCTGGTGCCCACCCGGTATGCTGGGCATTGGCATTGGCGGCACCGCTGAAAAAGCCATGATGATTGCCAAAGAGGCACTGCTGGATCCTATCGATATTCAGGATTTACAGGCCCGCGGCCCTAGTAATCGCGCTGAAGAAATACGCCTTGAGTTGTTTGATAAGGTCAATAAGAGCGGCATTGGCGCTCAGGGGCTAGGCGGTTTAACCACCGTGCTGGATATTAAAGTAAAAGATTATCCCACCCATGCGGCCAATAAACCGGTGGCGATTATTCCCAATTGCGCGGCCACTCGGCATGCTCACTTTACCCTGGATGGTTCTGGCCCCGCGGTGCTTGACCCGCCCAAGCTGGAAGACTGGCCAGAAATTACCCGTGAAGCAGGCGATAACGTCAAGCGGGTTGATCTTGATACGGTAACACCTGCTGAGGTCAAAACATGGCAGCCAGGTGACACGCTGCTGTTAAACGGTAAGTTATTGACCGGTCGTGACGCTGCGCATAAACGGATGGTCGATATGCTGGCGAAAGGCGAGCCTTTGCCTGTCGATATGAAAGGGCGCTTTATTTACTACGTTGGCCCTGTTGATCCCATTGGTGATGAAGTCGTTGGGCCAGCAGGACCCACCACCGCGACAAGGATGGATAAGTTTACCCGCACCATGTTGGAAGAAACCGGCCTGTTGGGCATGGTGGGTAAGGCGGAGCGCGGTCAAGCAGCCATTGATGCCATTCGTGACAACGAGGCGGTCTACTTAATGGCGGTCGGTGGCTCTGCTTATCTGGTCGCACAAGCGATTAAAAAATCGCGGGTAGTGGGATTTGAAGACCTTGGAATGGAAGCCATCTATGAATTTGAGGTAGAGGATATGCCGGTCACTGTGGCCGTCGATAGCCAGGGAACCTCCGTGCATCAGACCGGTCCTGCCAAGTGGAAAGAGATTATTGCCCAGTCAGCGTAACGGGAATGGTAAGATTGATTAGGCTTTAACGCATAGGGCTTACAAACAGGTCTAATAAGTAGAGCTAATAAACAAGGCTAATGAACAGGGCCTCGCTGTCGGCGAGGCTCTTGTTTTATAAGGAAGCAGCTATGACCTCCTGGTTGATCGGAACCAGTCTTTTATTAATCCACCTACTGGGTATTGTGTCAGCGATTATGGCGCTGATGTCCAGCCGTACCTCCCAAGGTGCCGTTGCGTGGATTATATCGCTGCTGACCTTTCCCTATGTTGCACTTCCCGCCTACTGGTTTTTTGGACGTCCGCGATTTTATGGCTATGTGTCGGCAAGAGGTCAACGTGACAGCGTATTGAGGCGCGTCTGGCTGCGCTACCGAGTCAATGTACAGCCGCACGTGGCCCCCTCAAGCAATGCAGACATCAAGGCAGTCGAGCAGCTTGCCATGATGCCGTTAACGCAAGGTAATCAGGCAACGCTGCTCATTGATGGCTTAGCCACATTTGAGAGTCTTTTTGACGGCATAGACCGTGCTGAAGAGTACGTGCTCATGCAGTTTTTTATTGTGCGCAGCGATTCCCTTGGGCAACGCCTTAAAGAACATTTAAAGAAAGCTGCCCAGCGCGGTGTACGAGTCTATTTTCTCTACGATGAAGTAGGGAGTCGCAAGTTAGGCGATCGCTACTTCAATGAATTGATCAGTGATGGGGTGGCAGTAACCCCATTTCGTTCGTCTCGGGGCTTTAAACATCGCTTTCAGCTTAACTTTCGTAATCACCGTAAAGTATCGGTCGTCGATGGCAAAGAGGGCTGGGTGGGTGGTTTTAATGTAGGGGTCGAATACCTGGGCGAGGACCCACGCCATGGTGCTTGGCGCGATACCCATTTAAAGCTCGAAGGGCCCAGCGTGCTGGGGTTACAGGAGGCCTTTTGGGAAGATTGGCATTGGGCGACCAATGAGGTTATTAGCCTTCACTGGACACCGCATACATCAGCCTCAGCTGACCATCACGTGGTCATTGTGCCTTCTGGCCCAGCGGATCGACAGGACACTGCTGGTTTATTGGTGCAGCAGGTAATACATAGTGCCAAGCATAGGTTATGGGTCACCAGCCCTTATTTTGTGCCCGACCAGGGAGTGCAGGACGCTTTAAGGCTAGCGGCCATGCGGGGCGTGGATGTCAGGGTGATGATCCCGGAACGACCCGATCACCTATTGGTATTTTTATCAGCGTTCTCTTTTTTACCAGATATGCTGAGAGCGGGTGTAAAAATATACCGTTATCTTCCTGGTTTTTTACATCAGAAGGTAATCTTGATAGATGATCAAGCCGCAACCGTAGGCACTGTGAATCTGGATAATCGCTCATTTCGCTTAAACTTTGAAATCACAGCGTTTATGCCAAGCCAGGAGGTGGCTGCCAATGTGGAAGCAATGTTGGAAAATGATTTTGCACAGTGTCGACGCGTGACCATCGATGAAATCAACCAGCGCTCAATGTGGATGAAGGTCGTTTCGCGTGCTGCTTATTTAATGGCACCAGTGCAATAAATGAAGTCAGCGTAAATAAGGGAGTTGGTATGCGTGCACAACGGGTGAAACAAGGAGTGGTGGGGTGAATCTTGAAACAAAATGGCTTGAGGATTTTGTCGCGCTAGCCAATACGCGTAGCTTTTCCGCCTCTGCCCGCCAACGACATGTAACGCAGCCAGCGTTTAGCCGACGCATCCGGGCGTTGGAACAAGCCGTAGATGTTATTTTAGTGGATCGCTCTACCACGCCTGTGGGCTTAACCCCAGAAGGGCAGCTGTTTTTAGTCACTGCGCGTAACTTGGTTGAGCAATTAAACGAGTCACTTAGCCATTTGCGGGGACTCTCTATCGCTAATGAAGCGTTGGATATTGTGGCGGCGCATTCACTGGCGTTGAGCTTCTATCCTCCATGGATTTCACGCCTGCAGAAGGGATTGGGCGAACTGCCCACTCGCTTGGTGGCCATGAATGTTGGCGAGGCTATCCATGTGCTTCGAGAGGGTAACTGCGATCTCATGCTTGCCTATTTCGATCCATTTGCCACCATGCAGTTGGATGCTGAAGTATTTCCCTCGTTTTCGATTGGCAAAGTGAATATGCTGCCCGTTTCTTTGCCAGATACCGATGGGAACCCGATCTTTTCACTCCAACAAGACAGCTCTATCCCTTATCTCTCGTATACGCAGGGTGCTTTCTTAGGGCGTAGCGTACGGATGTTGCTAAAAAACGATCCCTTACGTATGAAGCTGCGTACCGTTTATGAAACCGCTATGGCCGAAGGGTTAAAAGGTATGGTGTTGCAGGGTGTGGGGGTGGCATGGATACCTGATTTTTGTATTCGGGAAGAGTTGAAGAGTGGTCGTTTAGTAAGAGCAGGGGATCAGAGTTGGGATATCCCCCTGGAAATTCGTTTATACCGCTGCTCAATGGTCCATAAGCCCGGAGTCGAGCGCTTGTGGCGGCAGATGATGAAATTGCCACGCGACTTTCTTCAGGCTTAAGGATAAAAGCGCCGCGCTATCAGTGGCTTAACTGCTGCTAAAATCGGCGGGGAGGCCTAGAAAATTTTGAATTATAAAAAAGTGGTCTTCGAATAGGCTTTCAGGCTCAAGGTCGGCAAGGGCAACCCAGCGCGCATGATCGCCCCCTTTCACTGGCTTTAAGCGCGGCAGCTGTTGGTCGGGACGAAGTGCAAAATAAAAAGCCTCTGCCAACGTGCGCCCGCGCCAACTACGATGGGGTTCATCAAAAAGCCGTTGCCCCCGCATAGAGCCTTTAAGCACCGGTTCAGGGACTTTTAAACGTATACGCTCACGTAGCTCGCGCAAGCAGGCATCCAGCAAGCGCTCATGGGGATTTATGAATCCGCCTGGCAGTGTATAAAGCCCTTTCCCTGGGGCCGCGGTGCGCTTAACAAGCAGCACATGTCCCGACTGCACCACGACTGCATTAACCGTGACAAAAATAGGCGGGTAGGGGGCTTCGGACCATGCCTGACGATATTGGTCCAGTAACTGCTGCTCCTCCAGCAGACGTTGGTAGGCGTCTGTATGGCAAAAGGTATTGACGCCCTCTACTACGCCGGGTGGCAGGTCGTGGTAGGCCCCGGTGCTCAGATAATCTTCCGTCGAACTAGGCGAGCGAAACAATCGCTCACGAATTTGGCTTGCCGAGATCCCCTCTACCGGCGCTACACTGACCGATTCCCACTGGGGAAAGAGCGACAAGTAATAGCTTGACTGGCCTCGACTGGCTCCAATCAGGCCAATCCGGGGCAATCGAGCATTGGCGGGCGTCGCCAGATCGCGAACCTTGCGCTGAACATCTCGCACCCAAACATCGTCGTTATAAAGTGCATCAAGTAAAGGGGTGATTTCCAAACGCTGATTGTCTTGGTCATCGAAACCTGACCGTAGCATGGCTTGCCGTTCGTCAAATCGCCATGGATTGCGAAGCGAGCGCGCTTGCCAGGATGAGCCAACCAGAACGATCACTTGTCGAGCGCGTTTCAGTGCCTCACGTATAATGGCTAAATGACCGAGATGGGGAGGTTGGAAACGACCAATAAACACTAAACAATCGAAGTCGAAGTCGTTCCCGGGGCGCGTCGTGTCGTTTGCCATTCAAGCGTCCTTTCTCATGCGCGGTTAGAGAGATGCAACGTACCAGAAAACTGCGCTAAACGCTGTGGTTAGGTATGCTAGAAATAGAGCGTATTGATAATGCTTAAAAAAATACCCAGCTAATGACTATACAGGGATAGATTATGATTAAACGCGCGATGTATTTCTGGTGGAAGGTGCTGCAGGACGCGACGGCACTGTGGCTTGAGCGTAATGCTTTCAGCTATGCAGGTTCGTTAGCGTTTTATACCCTTTTTTCATTGGCGCCCACTATTATCATCGCGGTAACCGTTATAGGTGTCGTGATGGGCGAAGAAGCCGCTCAGGGGCAAATCGTTGCGCAACTGCAGGGAACGCTAGGAATGGACGCTGCCATTGCGATTGAACAAGCCGTTGCCCAATCGAGAATAGAGGAATCCGGACTATTGCCGACATTCCTGGGGGCCGGCGCGCTGATCGTCGGTGCCACCACCGTTTTTGCGCAAATGCAGTTTTCACTTAATACCATTTGGGGCGTTACCGCTAAGCCCACCTCTAATAGCGCGTTAATGTTTATTAAGAATCGATTGTTGTCGCTAACGGTAGTGCTTTCTATCGGATTTATCTTGCTGGTCTCACTAGTAATGGGGGTCGTGGTAAGGGGGATGCTTCAGGCGGCTGATAATCTGGTGCCCTATGCAAGCTTGCTGACCACGACGGTTGAATCACTGATCTCGCTGGGTGTCGTTACCTTGCTGTTTGCGACTATTTTTAAGGTGTTGCCCGATGTAGTGCTGCGCTGGCAGGATGTATTGATTGGTGCGGTAGTCACCGCGGTACTATTCACGATAGGCCGCAGCGTGATCGCGATATACCTTGCTTATACCGCTACAGCCTCTACCTATGGCGCTGCCGGGTCGGTAGTGATGATTTTACTATGGGTTTACTACAGTTCGCTTATCCTGCTGTTTGGGGCCGCTTTTACACGTTCATTACTATTGAGGCGGGGACGCCAGCTAATTCCGCGCAATAGCGCTGTGCTCTTCAAACGCGAGTTCGTTTGAACTCATCGTTTGAGCCAGTTTGTCTAAAGTAAGGAGTGCCAACGTATGGCTGACTGTTGTGTCTGTGCACTAGTGACGGGGAAGGTTCAGGGGGTATTTTATCGCCGTGCAACCCAGGAACAAGCCCTTCAACAAGGTATTACCGGGCATGCTAAAAACCTGCCCGATGGCCGCGTCGAGGTATTGTTATGTGGGCATCCCGACGCGGTCAAACGGTTAAGTGAGTGGCTATGGCAAGGTCCAGACGGCGCGCAGGTCACCCACGTTGAGCTCAATGTGTTGGATAACTGTCGCCCACCAAGCCACTTTGCCACTTATTAGAACGCCCTCTTGGCTTAAAGGGGCCGCTCTATTCTCTGGCGCTTTTCCATTCACCAATATTGTTAGCTGTCAGGCTGACAATATTCTGGCGTGCTTCAGGGGTTATCCAGGCGTTATGCGGGGTGACGAGTAAATTAAGTCCTTCGCTAAGCGCGTCGAGCAGGGGGTGACCGTCTCGCGGCGGCTCGGTAGGCAGTACGTCGACTGCTAGCCCACCCAGTTGGCCATTGCGCAGCGCCTCTAGGGCAGCCTCTTCATCAATGATGCCCCCGCGTGCGCAGTTAACCAGCAGGAGTGATGGCTTGGCGTTAGCTAAGCGATGACGGTTCATTAAATGCTTAGTGTCATCGCTTAGGGGGCAATGGAAGCTGATAATGTCGGCGTCTGGTAACAGCTCGTCGAGGGAAGGGCGCTGATCGTTAGCCTCATTGCCAGGCCGGGCGGCAAAGTGAACCTGCATACCAAAGGCTTCTGCCAGTCGCGCCACTTCAGTGCCAAGTTCGCCTTGTCCAACCAACACTAAGTTTTTGCCAGACAACTGTAATGTTGGATAGTCCTGCAAACAGAAGAAATCGCTGCGCTGCCATTCTCCGGCTGCAACATCACGCTGATAACGAGGCAGGCGATTGGCGAGCGAGAGCATCAACATCAGTGTGTGTTGAGAAACACTGGCAGTGCCGTAAGCATTGACGTTTTTGACCACAATCTGTTGCTCAGAAGCCGCCTTGGTATCGATATTATTGAGTCCTGTAGCCAATACGCAAATCAGCTTCAGTTTAGGAAGTTGGCGAAGCGTATCGCCATCAAGTACCACCTTGTTAACAATGGCAATATCGGCGTCAGCCAAGCGCTCTAGCGCCTGCTGGGTAGTGCTTTGTTCGAAAACCTCCAACTGTGAGACTGATTCTTTTATCGCCGTTAAATCGATTTCAGGGCCAAGGCTTTGCGCATCCAGTATCACTGCATGAGGCATGTTATTCTCTCCATAAGTTGCCGTAGGTTTTATAACCTTGCTCGGCAGGGGGAACAAAAGGGTATAATGGCGATGCTTTATCAACCGCAGCCTTGGAATTTACCCCGACTGGCCACATATTGGCAGCCTGGCAGCGTGTGTGTTCGCCATTATGGTGGCAGCGCTGAGTTAACTAGCACTGAGTCTGCCAGAACCAAGCCCGTCAGAGTTGAGCTTTTTAGGAGTCATCAACATGCCTATCTATGAATATGAGTGCAAGGCCTGCGGCCATCGCATGGAAAAATTGCAAAAGATTAGTGCCGATCCCCTCAAGGATTGTCCCGCATGCCAGCGCGATGGCTTGGAGCGTCTAGTCTCGGCAGCGGGTTTCCGCTTGGCTGGTGGCGGTTGGTACGAAACCGATTTCAAAACGGGTAGCAAAAAAAATCTGGTCGCTGACGGCAAGACTGCTTCGGCAGATGCCGGTAAATCAAGCGATACCAGCGCTACTGCTAAGAGCGCTACTCCCAGTGACAAAGGCGCCGCAGCTTAGCTGCGGCCGTCAGGCTCGGGACGCCCGCGACACATTACTTGCCACGTAACAGAACAGGATTTGACATGCGCAGCCATTATTGCGGCCAGCTGAACGAAACTTTGGTGGATCAAACGGTAACGGTATGCGGATGGGTTCATCGCCGCCGTGACCACGGGGGCGTTATTTTTCTCGATATGCGCGATCGTGATGGCGTCGCTCAGTTCGTGGTCGACCCTGATACCGCTGAGGCCTTCGAAACCGCCGACCGTGCCCGTAGTGAGTATGTCTTGCGCATCACTGGTCGCGTTCGGTTGCGCCCAGAGGGAACCCAAAACCCCAACATGCCGACAGGTATGATTGAGGTATTGGCGAAAGACGTTGAAGTGCTTAATACCGCCGTGACCCCGCCGTTCCAGCTCGATGAGCATGGCAAGGTGGGTGAAGAGATCCGTTTGAAGCATCGCTACATCGATCTGCGCCGGCCGGACATGATTGAAAAGCTGCGCCTACGTTCGCAAATTTCCCACAATGTGCGCGCCTACCTTGAAAGCCAAGGGTTTCTGGATATCGAAACGCCGGTGCTCACTCGTGCCACACCAGAAGGGGCACGAGACTATTTGGTGCCTAGCCGTACCCACGCCGGTAGCTTCTTTGCGTTGCCCCAGTCCCCACAGCTATTTAAGCAGCTTTTGATGGTGGCAGGCTTTGACCGCTACTACCAAATTGCGAAATGCTTCCGTGATGAGGACCTGCGCGCCGATCGTCAGCCTGAATTCACCCAGATTGATATCGAAGCGTCGTTTGTGGAAGAGAGCGACATCATGGGCATTACGGAAACCATGATTCGCCAGCTATTCCAGGACGTATTGAACGCTGAACTGCCTGAATTTCCGCGCATGACATGGCAGGAAGCCATGGATCGTTTTGGCTCCGATAAGCCGGATTTGCGGATTCCGCTTGAGTTGACCGATGTTGACGATCTGATGCAGCAGGTCGATTTCAAGGTTTTCTCTGGCCCAGCCAGTGCGGACGATGGTCGCGTCGCGGCTCTGAAAGTGCCCGGCGGTGCCAAGCTTTCGCGTAAAGAGATCGACGAATATACCAAGTTTGTGGGTATTTACGGCGCTAAAGGCCTGGCGTGGATCAAGGTCAATGAGCGCGCCAAAGGACTTGAAGGTCTGCAGTCACCGATCGTCAAGTTCATGGAAAATATCGTTGAAGAGCTGCTCGATCGCGTGGGTGCTGAAGATGGCGATATTATCTTCTTCGGTGCGGATAAAGCCCGTATCGTCAACGAAGCGATTGGCGCGCTGCGCGTTAAGCTGGGGGCTGACCTAGAACTCTACACTCAACAGTGGGCGCCGCTGTGGGTAGTTGACTTCCCCATGTTTGAGGCCGATGACAATGGTCGTCTCAGCCCTCTGCATCACCCCTTTACAGCGCCTTCTTGCACCCCGGAAGAGCTTAAGGCGGACCCTGCCAGTGCGCTTTCACGTGCCTATGATATGGTTCTGAACGGTACTGAGTTAGGGGGCGGTTCTATCCGTATCCATGACCAAACCATGCAGAGCACAGTGTTTGAGATACTGGGTATCGGTGAAGAAGAGGCCCAAGAAAAATTCGGCTTCCTGCTTGATGCGCTTCAGTACGGTGCGCCGCCTCACGGTGGTTTAGCGTTTGGATTGGATCGTCTGGTAATGTTGATGGTCGGCGCCAAGACCATTCGTGAAGTCATCGCCTTCCCGAAAACACAAAGTGCTGCTTGTTTGATGACCAATGCACCAGGTGAGGTAAGCCCCGAGCAATTGAAAGACTTGAACATTCGCCTACGCCAGAAAGCCAAAGTGGAATCAGCGGGCGAATAAACCGTCTGATCTGCTCATTAGCACCGACGCTACGGCGTCGGTGTTTTTGTATGTTACTCAGCTAAGTCTTAAACCCACGTGAGCCATCATGTTATGAATGCAAAACCGCCTCCTGTTGCCAATCGTATATTAGGCATTGATCCGGGTTCGCGAGTGACCGGCTATGGGGTGATTGATGTGATGGGTGCCAACATTAGCTATGTGGCGAGTGGTTGTATCCGCACCGCAGACGGCGCATTAGAACAACGTCTGGCACAAATATACGCAGGCCTCAGCGAGATCGTTGGTTTACATCGTCCAAACGCCGTCGCCATTGAGCGCGTATTCATGGCGAAAAATCCTGACTCCGCGCTCAAACTAGGGCAAGCCAGGGGAGCGGCGCTGGTCTGCATGGCCAACCATGGATTGAGCCTTGCTGAATATGCCGCACGACAGATCAAACAGTCAGTAACCGGGCAAGGTGGTGCCGATAAAGCGCAGGTGCAGCACATGGTAACCGCTGTGCTTAACCTGTCTGCCACGCCGCAGGCTGACGCTGCCGATGCGTTAGCCATTGCGCTCACTCATGCCTATAGCGCGAATGGTCTACTGACGACTTCTTCCCGTGGCCGTCGTCGATCCACTGGCCGCTGGCGATTATAATTCGCCTAGCGCTGAATGCCTTACCACTGGTCACCTGTACAGAGTCGCTTTATAGTAACCATCTGTTTTTTCATCCTCTTGCTTTACACGCTTTTGTTTTTCACCCTCCGGTGCGAGTGACTTTATGATTGGACGTCTGAGTGGCCTATTATTGGCAAAGCAACCTCCCTGGATTGTAATCGACGTTCATGGTGTAGGTTATGAGTTAGAAACCTCGATGAACACCTTAGTGGCGCTGCCTGCGGTCGGTGAGAGCGTGTCGTTGTTTACGCATCTCACCGTGCGTGATGATGCGCACCTGCTCTATGGCTTTGGGCGAGAGCATGAGCGCGCCCTTTTCCGTGCGTTGATTAAGGTCAATGGGGTCGGGCCCAAACTAGCGCTGGCTATCCTGTCAGGTATGGATGAAGACGCGTTCATGCGCTGTGTGCGAGACGACGACAATAAAGCACTGACAAAGCTGCCGGGAGTCGGTAAAAAAACCGCTGAGCGCCTGATTATTGAAATGCGCGACCGCTTCCCCGAGTGGGAGGATGGTAGCAACGCACTGCTGCCTCTTGAATCAACCAATGGGCGTGCTCCCAGCCGCGATAGCTTCGCTGATGCTGAGGCCGCGCTGGTCAGCCTGGGGTACAAGCTCACGGAGGCATCCAAAATGCTGGCAGATATGGATCCTAACCAATCGACCGAAGCACTTATCAAAGCGGCCCTCACTCAACGTATGAGTGGTTAGCCAAGCAGCGGTGATGGTCAAGTTGAGCACTCTAAACGTAACATCGCGATAAAGAAGAACACTTATGCTAGAACACGATCGGCTGATCGCCGCTGAACCTGAACAGGGAGAGGGGCGCTTTGATTATGCGATTCGCCCAAAGCGGCTGGATGATTATATTGGCCAGCCGCGTGTGCGTGAACAGCTGGAAATTTTCATTGGCGCCGCAAGGCTGCGCGAAGAGAGCCTGGATCACACCCTGGTATTTGGCCCCCCTGGCTTAGGTAAAACAACGCTTGCCAATATTATTGCCACCGAGATGGGCGTGGGCATGAAGTCGACCTCGGGTCCGGTGTTGGAACGGGCAGGGGATTTAGCCGCCATGCTGACCAACCTCGAACCGGGCGATGTGCTGTTTATCGATGAAATACATCGGCTTTCGCCGGTGGTTGAAGAAGTGCTTTATCCGGCCATGGAAGATTTTCAGCTGGATATCATGATTGGGGAAGGGCCCGCCGCCCGCTCCATTAAACTCGACCTACCGCGTTTTACACTGGTCGGGGCGACTACTCGAGCCGGGTTGTTGACCTCACCACTACGCGATCGGTTTGGTATTGTTCAGCGCCTTGAGTTTTATAATCTTGAAGAACTCACCGAAATTGTTTCACGCTCAGCGCGCCTGCTGGGGGTTGAAACGAGCCATGAAGGGGCGATTGAAGTTGCTCGTCGTTCCCGCGGGACACCCAGGATAGCCAACCGTTTGCTACGCCGCGTACGCGATTACGCAGAGATGAAAGGCAACGGCGTCGTGGATGTCGCCATGGCGGATGCCGCGCTCAATATGCTCAATGTCGATAATCATGGGTTGGATCATATGGATCGACGACTGCTATTGGCGATGATTGATAAGTTTGATGGAGGGCCGGTAGGCATCGACTCGCTCGCCGCCGCCATTAGTGAGGAGCGAGACACTATCGAAGATGTCATTGAGCCTTATCTTATTCAGCAAGGGTTAATCATGCGCACCCCCCGAGGCCGCGTCGTCACCCGCCAAGCCTGGCTGCACTTTGAGCGCGTGCCGCACGAACAGGCATCGGATATGGAGGGGGAACGGCGCCCATGAGCGAGCATTCCAATAGCTCAGTTAACGCCTCGGCCACCACCACATTGAGTGCACGCTTTCGTTTGCCGGTGCGGGTTTATATGGAAGATACTGACGCCGGTGGTATTGTCTACTACGTTAACTATTTGAAGTTTATGGAGCGTGCCCGCAGCGAATGGCTACGCCAATCAGGTCTTGATCAACAAACGCTGCTAGACGAAGGTACACAGCTAGTGGTATACCGCTTGGCCTGTCACTACGCAAAACCGGCCCACTTGGACGACGCGCTCGATATTAGCGTTGACGTCACTAACGTTGGCCGTTGCCGCATGACCTTCGAGCAGCAAGTTTGGCGTAACGAGGAACTCCTATGCTCGGCGACAGTCGAGATAGCGTGCTTAAGTACCGAGCGTTTACGGCCTAAAAAGTGGCCGGCAGCGCTTGCTGTTTTGACCCGGATCTCTTAACCAAGAGGTCACTCACTGTGTCGGCGATACCGACCCTAATAAATTGATGAGGGCACCTGTGAACGATAACACCATGTCCATTCCCCACCTGATTATGAATGCCAGCACCGTCGTACAGCTGGTAATGCTGCTGCTGCTGGTGGGATCGGTTCTCTCTTGGGTGGTGATTTTTCAGCGCAGTATTGCGCTGCGCCGTGCCAAACATGAGTACAATCAATTTGAAGAGTCTTTCTGGTCAGGTGTCGACTTGAACGAACTCTACCGAGAAATCCCTGCTGACGACCCGCGTCACGGCGCCGAGCATATTTTCCAGGCTGGTTTTCGCGAATTTAATCGCCTGATGCCTAAAACCCGCGACGCGGGCACGGTGCTTGAAGGTGTGCAGCGTAGCATGCGCGTGGCTTGGTCAAGAGAAGAAGATCGCTTAACCCAGCATCTGGTGTTTTTGGCAACAGTAGCCTCAGCCAGTCCCTATATTGGTCTGTTCGGTACCGTTTGGGGCATCATGGGGTCTTTTCAGGCGCTATCACTGACACAACAAGCCACGCTTGCAACCGTTGCACCCTGGATTGCGGAAGCATTGATTGCCACCGCTATGGGGTTGTTCGCGGCTATTCCTGCGGTCATTTTCTATAACCGCTTATCTAATGCTTCTTCTCGTTTGCTCGGTAAATACGAAGATTTTGCCGAAGAGTTTCACGCCATCCTGCACCGTAATTTGCAGGGACGTGACGGCAAACCCAGCGCGAGTTAAGGGAGAAGACCCATGCAAGGACCGTTCAATCGTAGCGGTAAACACAAGCCAATGGGGGAAATTAACGTCGTCCCCTTCATTGACGTCATGTTGGTGCTGCTGGTGGTCTTTATGATTACCGCGCCGATGCTTACTCAGGGCGTTCAGGTTGAGCTGCCTCAGGTAACATCACAGCCGATCGAGACCCAGGAGGATAATGATCCTATTGTGATCTCGGTGGATAGCGAAGGCGGCTACTTCATCTCGCTGGGCGAGGACTCCACCGCGGTCACGCTTGAGGAAATGTCCGCGCGGGTAATCACTATCCTGGAGCGGCGTCCCGGTACGCCGGTCATGGTACGCGGTGACCGTAATGTGGCGTATGGTCAGATTGTGGTATTGATGAGTACCCTGCAAGGCGCTGGCGTGGCTAACGTGGGGTTGCTTTCTGAGCCGCCGCAAGATGGGTAAGGGCAACGCGCACATGGCAGCAAAGACCGCCCGGGATCCTCAAGACGTCGGCTATAAATGGCCGACGGTGCTGGCCATAGGGGTACACGTCGGGATTGTCCTGTTCAGTTTGATTAGCCTGCCCAGCAGGACGGCGGAGCCGGATAGCTCCTCTATTGTTCAGGCAACGTTGGTCAGTACGGAAACGTTTACCAATCAGGCGCAACAGGCAACAGAGCAGCAGGCAGCGATGAGCGCTCCTGCGCAAGCGCCAGCAGAGCCCGAGGCGCCGCCAGCACCCACGCCCGATGAGCAGCAGGCCGCAGCCGACGCGCAAGCGGCTGAAGAAGCGGCCCAACAAGCGGCTGAAGCCGAAGCCGAGGCGTTGGAACAGGCCCGTGCAGACGCGGAGGCAGAGGCCCAGCGCCGTGCCCAAGCCGCCGCTGAACAGGCTGAACAACAGGCCGCCGAAGCCGCGCAGCGAGAAGCCGAAGCGGAGGCTGCCGCAGAGCGACTTCGCGAAGTAGAAGAGGCACAGCGCCAGCAAGAAGCGGCTGAGCAGCGTCAACGCGAAGAGGCAGAAGTGCAACGCCAACGCGAAGCGGAGGAAAAGCAGGCCGCTGAGGCGGCAGAAGCCGAAAAACAACGTGAAGCCGCAGAGCAGCAGCGTCGTGAAGAGGCAGAAGCTCAGCGTCAGCGTGAAGCAGAAGAGCAGCGTCTGCGTGAGCAAGAGGAAGCGCAACGCCAGCGTGAGGCCGAAGCACAACGCCAACGCGAAGCGGAAGAACAGCAGCGTCGTGAAGCAGAAGCTCAGCGGCAACGAGAAGCTGCAGAAGCCGCTGAAGCAGCGATGCAACGCCAGCTAGCGGGAGAAGCCGAAGCCGCTGCTAATGCTCAGCAGGCGGAACAAGCAGCCAATAGTTTTATCAATATTGTTCGTCGGGCCGTCGAACAAGCGTGGTTGATTCCTGCTGATGCAAGTTATTCGATGAGTGCTACGCTACAGGTTCGTCTGGGGCCATCAGGCGAATTATTGGCAACGTCGATAGTGACATCAAGTGGCGATAGTGCTTTTGACCGGTCTGTGATGCAAGCCGTTGAACATGCTGCACCGTTTGGTGAATTACGAGATTTACCAGCCGATCAGCAGCGCAATTTACGTCAGTTTAATCTGCGATTTACTCCGGGAGATGTTCGCTGATGCAAAGCTTGAGCAAAATATGGTTACTCTGCGTGCTGCTGTTAATTAGCAGCGTGGCAAGTGCCAACTTAACGATTGAAATTACGCGAGGCAGTGACCAAGCGTTACCTATCGGCGTCGTACCGTTCGCAGGTTCCGACGGATTACCTGAAGACGTTGCCCAGATTGTCCAGGACGACCTGCAACGCAGTGGTTATTTCGCTCCTTTGGAGCGCAGCGCCATGTTTGAACAGCCAAGCCAGTCTGATGACGTGCAGTTCGGCACTTGGCGTTCGCTGGATGTGCGCTATCTAGTGGTAGGGCGCGCCGAGCAAACGGAGGGCGGTTACGAGCTACAGTTTGAGCTTATGGATATCAGCGGCCAGCGCCGAATGATAGGAGAAACGATCACGGTAAGAGGAGATGATTTACGCGGTGCTGCGCATTATATCAGCGACCAGATCTTCCAGGAAATTACCGATATTCGTGGTGCGTTCTCTACCAAAATTGCCTACGTCACGGCGCAAGGCAGCGCTGACAATATGCAGTTTGGTCTATACGTTGCCGATGCCGATGGTCGCCGCAGTGAGCAGGTCTTGACCTCTGACGAGCCGATTATGTCACCGGCGTGGTCCCCCGATGGTACCAAGCTAGCCTATGTTTCTTTTGAAACCGGGCGTCCGGCCATCTATATCCAGTCGGTGGCGACCGGGCAGCGGGTAAAAGCGACCGCCTTTGAAGGGATCAACGGCGCACCAGCGTGGTCGCCCGATGGTCGTCGTATTGCGATGTCACTATCCAAAGATGGCCAGCCTGAAATCTACATCATGGATGTGGCAAATCGTTCGTTGGAGCGTATTACCAACAACAATAGTATCGATACTGAGCCTGCCTGGGCACCGGATGGTCGTCGTTTGCTGTTTACCTCTGATCGTAGTGGTGGCCCCCAGCTTTATCAGTACTCATTGGGCGGTGGTGAAGCCGAGCGCCTTACCTTTACCGGTAATTACAATGCTCGGGGACGCTATTCTCCCGACGGCGAGCAGATATTCCTGATTCATCGCTCTAACCGTGGTTACCAAGTGGCAAAGCAAGAGTTGAGCGGTAATCGCTTAGTCATATTAAGTGAATCAACAAGAGATGAATCTCCTAGTGTTGCCCCGAACGGGACCATGGTAATCTTCGCTACCCAACAGGGTAATAGTGGGGTACTAAGTGCCGTTTCTGCAGATGGTCGCTCTTCATTTAGGCTTCCATCAGCGCAGGGTGACGTGCGAGATCCAGCTTGGTCACCCTTCTTAAATTGATCAAATCGTTTTTACAGTTTTCAGGCAAGGAGTCTGATTATGCAACTTAAGCCGTTGGCTCGCTCATTAGCAGCAGCGCTATCAATCGTGGTAATCGCTGGCTGTTCCAGCACCGGCGGAACCCAAGACGGTGACTCGTACGGTAGCCAGGACGGCAGTATGTCCGGCTCTGGCACGTCTGGCATGGGCACTGGCACGGGTAGTAGTCAATATGGATCGACGTCTGGTTCAGGTGCGGGCCAGCAGGCTGACTCACGCATTCCTGAAGTACGTACCATCTATTTTGATTATGATCGCGACACCATTAAAAGTGATTACGAGTCCGTCGTGATGGCTCATGCGCGTTACTTACGTGCTAACCCAGGTGCTCAGGTCGTTCTGCACGGGCATACTGACGAACGCGGCACACGCGAATACAACATGGCGTTGGGTGAGCGTCGTGCCCGTGCGGTTGAACGCTTCCTGAATATTCAGGGCGTCTCTCCTTCACAAATGAGTGTCGTCAGCTACGGCGAAGAACGTCCGGCCGTGAATGGCAATAACGACAGCGCTTACGCTCAAAACCGTCGCGTAGTGTTTAACTACTGATGAATTCGGCGAGCGGTTAACCGCTCGCCGTTTTTATCTATGGAGTCATCATGTATCACAGTCTCAAGCGTTACGTTGAGAGGCTGTGCGGTGCGGGAGCCTTAGTGCTCCCGCTGTCCGTATTGCCGCTTACCGTCGACGCACAGCAGCCCCTTGTTCAAGATCTTTCCGGCGGCAACGCTTCCTCCAACGGCTTCTATCAGCAGACACAGCGTCAGGAAGCTTCCAGCGGTAACCTTGTACTGTTTAATCAAGTTCAAGAACACCAGCAGGAAATCCAGCAACTGCGTGGCCAGATTGAAGAATTACGCCACCAGATGGAACAACTGCGACGCCAGTCTCAGCAGCAGTATCTCGATATCGAAGATCGCCTGATGAGCAGTGGCCCGAGCCAAATTGAGCAGTCAACGCCAGCAGTTGAGCCAGAAGCCGTGGAAGAAGTCGTCAATGCGCCGTCGACTCGAAATGTCAGTGAAGATGCTCAAGCCGATTACCAGGCAGCCTTTGCTCATGTTCAGGCAAGGCGCTTTGATGAGGCTATCGCGGCATTCGAGGCATTTGTAAAAAATCATCCCGATACCAGCTTAACCGCTAATGGCCATTACTGGCTGGGCGAACTCTACGCCGCTGAAGGCGAGTTGGATGCTGCTGACCAAGCGTTTAGCCGCGTGATTGAAGAGTATAGCGGTAGCAGTAAGATGCCTGATGCGATCTACAAGCTGGGCTTGGTCAAAGCACGTAAAGGCGAAGCGGAACGCAGCCGAGAGTTACTTGAACAAGTCCGCGATGACTATCCACAAAGCAGTGCTGCGGGCCTCGCCAATGACTTTTTACGTCAGTCGGCGGGGTAATATATTTAGCTCCTTATTTGCTTCAAGGAATTAGCATGAGCTGTAAGATCGACTATCAAGCAGCGCCCAATCTATTGGAAAATCGCATTGTGCTGGTTACCGGCGCAGGCGATGGAATCGGCCGTGCGGCAGCGTTGAGCTATGCTCAACATGGAGCAACCGTGATTCTTTTGGGGCGCACTATTGCCAAATTAGAACGCGTTTACGATGAGATTGAGGCGGCTGGTGGCCCACAGCCCGCTATTTTTCCGCTCAATTTTGAAGGCGCCACGCTAAAAGATTTCCATGACATGGCCGAAACGCTGGACAAAGAGTTTGGTCGCCTGGATGGCCTGTTGCACAACGCAGGTTTGTTAGGTCGTATTACCCCCTTTGACCAGTACAATCCTGAACTTTGGCAGCAGGTCATGCAGGTAAACATCAACGGCCCCATTTGGATGACGCAAGCGCTATTGCCGTTGCTCCAGCAGTCTGAGGACGCGTCGGTGATTTTTACTTCCTCAAGCGTAGGTCGAAAAGGGCGGGCGTATTGGGGGGCGTACGCGGTTTCTAAATTTGCGACGGAAGGATTTGTCGACGTGTTGGCCGATGAGGTGGACAACCAGCCTAATATTCGCGTCAATTCGCTTAATCCAGGCGCCACGCGTACCCAAATGCGGCGGACAGCCTTTCCTGGTGAAGACCCTTTCACGCTTAGAACCGCTGACGATATTATGCCCACTTACCTATGGTTAATGGGGCCTGACAGCGCAGGCACCAATGGGCAAAAACTGGACGCTCAGCCACCCAGGCTTTAGCTTCACGTTTAACGTGGTCGGTGTGCTGGCTTGGTTAACGCTTAAAGGCATCCAGGGCATCGACCAGCGATTGGCAATCCGAAAACCATAAATCAGCTGGCCACCGCTGGTAGTTATCTTCCTCACTCATGTAGCCATAGCCGACCGCTACTGCCGTCATTCCCGCCGCGACCGCCGCCTCTATGTCGCGTACATGATCGCCCACATACCAGCAATTTTCTGGCTTGACGCCCAGGCGTTTAGCCGCTTCCCAGAGCGGCTCAGGGGCTGGTTTTTTAACGCTTAGATCGTCTGCGCAGAGTAACGCGCCTGGTTGCAATGCCAGAGCTTCCAGTAAGGGCAGGGTATAGCGACGTGGCTTGTTAGTCACAATTCCCCAGAGACGCTGGTCGCCATGCCACTCTTCCAGCCAGATATCCAGGGGCGAGAAGACCTTGCTATGCACGGCAACCGCCTTTTCATAAGCATCCAGCAAATACTGACGCGCCTGAGCGTGCTCACTAGAGTCAGTATCCAGACCCAATGCAAGCGTGACCAATGCATTGCCACCGTTAGACACTTGCTCCCGGATAATTTCAAACGGTAGCGGCGCCAGCCCATGATGGTGCCGCAAGGCGTTGGTCGCGCTAGCTAAATCGGGGGCTGTGTCGACCAGTGTACCGTCCAGGTCGAAGAGGATCGCCTGAGGCGCTTGCGTTGCCATTTAGTTACTCACCTTACGGCAGTACATCATGTAGTTAACCGAGACATCATGGCTAACCAGGCGGTAATGGCGAGTTAGCGGGTTATAGGTCAACCCTGTTTGTTCGCGAACTTCTAATCCGCTACTGCGACACCAGGCAGCCATTTCGGAGGGCCGGATAAACTTGGCATAGCTGTGTGTTCCCCTAGGCAGCAGCTTGAGTACGTACTCGGCGCCTAAAATTGCAAACGCATAGGACTTGGCAGTGCGATTCAGGGTCGAAAAAAACACGTAGCCGCCAGGGCGCACAAGCTCACTGCAAGCACGAATCACAGAGGCCGGGTCGGGGACGTGCTCCAGCATTTCCATGCAGGTGACTACATCATAATAGCCGGGGGCTTGAAGCGCCTTGGCTTCTACGCTGATATGTTGGTAATCAACGTTAACGCCATGTTCTTCCGCGTGCAGACGAGCCACCGCTAACGGCGCTTCGCCGAGATCAATACCTGCTACCTTAGCTCCGCGGTGTGCCATTGATTCACTCAGGATACCGCCGCCACAGCCCACGTCGAGTACCTTTTTGCCCGCTAAGCCCGCCCGTGCATCAATGAAGTCCAGGCGTAAGGGATTTATATCGTG
Organism: Vreelandella sulfidaeris; assembly: GCF_042429665.1. Taxonomy (GTDB): domain Bacteria; phylum Pseudomonadota; class Gammaproteobacteria; order Pseudomonadales; family Halomonadaceae; genus Vreelandella. Next base: position 136,099 of record NZ_JBHMAC010000002.1, read on the forward strand.
GAGGGGTTTAAATTCACCCTGCGCATCCCACCATCGGCTAGCGAGTGCTTCAAATTTAGCAACTTCGGCAGTATCGACGTTGCCTTGATAGTGTTCAGCAGTGCTATCCTGTGGTCTCGTTTGCATGATGTAACTCCCAGGGTCATTGAGCAGTCGGCGAGAGGGTATCCCCAAATTAATGGTAATGGTCTATATGCGCTTGTTACCGTTCATTAACAAGGTGGCATCCACTCACGCCTTCAGTATTATGGACATTCTAACCATTCCTGTGTCGGAACGCATGAAAAGGACCTCGCTATGATTCGTAAGCCCGTACTTCCTGTCGCTGGGTTTGACACCCAATGCTTGTCAGCGACAAAGGCGATTATCAGGGAGATGATTACGATGGTGGGTGGCTTTGCTCAATCGCTTGGAGATCTGAAAGCGACGCTTGCCTCTGCCCGTCGTTATCCTGAAGGTAGAGGGGCTTGCCAAACGCTGTTCTCACGTTACCAGTGGGGAGCGTAAACTATGCGGGTGTTACTCTATGGTAGTGAGTTAAGCGCCGCGACAGCAGCGGCTGCGCTGGCTTGGGTAGGACATCAGGTGCAATGGCTACCCCATGCTGATGCCCCCTGGTCATCACTTTCCAAAGTGGACTGGTTAAGCAGCGAACCACAGCTAATGACCCATCTTGAGCAGGGCATGGCAGAAGGCACCCTACAGGTGATCGAGCAGCTTCACGACGTCACTCTTCCTGAAGTGATCTGGCTGGCGTTGTCACCTGCCCAGCGGCGCTCCGCCAGTACGCTACTTGAGGATCCTTTATTCACGGATCAGCACGGTATCGTACTTATTAATAACTCAACGTTCCCTGTTGGTGAGACCGAGCGGCTGCAGGCGCTGATGGGAACTCAGCATATCAGTGTAGCGCTGCCTGATACTCTGGAAGAAGGTCGTGCGTGGGAATCATTCACTCGTCCCACCAGACGCTTGTTAGGTTGTGATGATGCGGTAGGAGAGCAGGTAACTCGCGAACTATTACGCGCTTTTAACCGGCGCAGTGAAGTATTTCAATGCATGCCTAGGCGTGCGGCGGAACTCACCAAGTTGGCCATCAATGGCATGCTCGCCACACGTATTAGTTATATGAATGAAATCGCTGGCTTGGCTGACACGCTTGCGGTGGATGTAGAACACGTTCGCCAAGGCATGGGAGCAGATTCACGGATTGGGTTTGAGTACCTGTACCCCGGCTGTGGGTTTGGGGGGCCTAACTTCTCCCGTGACTTAATGCGCCTCGCCGACGTGCAGCTGCAAAGTGGTCGCCATTCGGCGCTGCTGGAACAGGTAATGGATATTAACGAGCAGAAAAAGGAGACGCTGTTCCGAAAGTTATGGGCTCACTTTGGCGGCCAGATGAGCGGCAAAACGGTCGCGATATGGGGTGCTGCGTTTAAACCGGGAACAGCTCGGATTGATCACGCACCTGTATTGCCACTACTAGAGGCGCTGTGGGCTCAGGGAGTAAAGGTTCAATTACATGACCCGGCAGCCGTACCCGCGCTTCACGCGTTGGTAGGCCAGCGCGATGACCTTCAGACCTTTATTCATGATCCTTATCAAGCCTGTGAGGGGGCGGATGTATTGATGTTGGTCACCGAATGGAAGACCTATTGGAACCCAGACTGGCATCGACTCGGCTCGCTATTGAGCGCTAAGCTCGTCCTGGATGGACGCAACATATACGATCCCGAGTTTGTTGCCAGCTGCGGATTAATGTACCGAGGTATAGGCCGTCGTGCCGACCCGAAGACTCTTTGAGGAAATGTCATGCCAGATGCCACCGGATCCTCTCGCATTGTGCCCGATGTGGATCAAAGCTTGACGGCGCAGCATTTGCGCCACCGAAAGGGGCCAACGCTATGGCCACTATGGCTTTGTTTGTTATTGATCATAGCGTTACTGGGCACCGCGGCGGCAGGGCTTTGGTACGAACGCGAACGTCTGCTAAGTGAGCTACACCGCGTGAGTGGTGAAGTCTCTAACGTTCATGCCCGGTTGGATTCGGGTGACACTGATGTACAAGATAGGTTAACCTTTGTACAAGCTCAGATAGCGACTCTATTCCAAGAGCAGGAGCAGTTAGCGGTCACGCTAAGTGATACGCGTGAAGAGCTATATAGCTTACTCAACATGAACGAGGAGTTGGCCTCCAGCGATTCGATTAATTCACTGTTACAGCAATTAGCCCAGTTGCGAGAACAGGCTGAACTACGCGACAGTCAGTTAATGGCGTTGAGAGAATCGCTGGAAGCGCTGGAACAAACGGGCACGTCGGGTCGTCAGAATCTGGTTCAGGAAGTCGCCCATCTAGAGCGACTTACCGAACAACGCCTTAGCGTACTGGATAATCAAGTCAGTAATATCAGCAGTCGTTGGGAGGAGCAATTAGCCGCGCAAAGGCAAGACCTTGAAGACCGTCTTGCTGACCTGGAAGCCTCGGTTGCCTCGATTGATGCGAGCGTGGATGAGGAGGCGCTGGACAACTTAGCGCAGGAGTGGTCGCAACGCCTGAACGCGCTTGAAAGCGATGTACGCCAAGTGCGGCAGGCACAGCTTGCGTTTAGTGCCCAGTTAGAAATGTTGCGTTAATACGTGGCGTCGATTGGATAAGTGCTATTACTAAAGCATGGGAATGGCGAAGCGTTAACATGCTTTGGCGATACAGCCGATGATTAGGTTGGGATAAAAATGTATGGGAAGACAACGGCAATGGACACCAGCCAATGGACGCACGTTGTGGGTAGTGCTGCCAATATTATGTTTATCCCCGTCAGCCTTTGCAGTAGAGGCGACCATTGAGGGGGTTAGTGGTGATATCGAAGACAACATTCAGGTCTATTTGCAAAATATAGAGGCTGAACAATATACCGATGTTCGTTTAGAGGGCGAAGTACGACGGCGCACGCAAGAAGCAATGCGCGTGTTTGGCTACTATGAGCCAGACATCACCTTCGAGAGCGCCACTGACGAACGCGTTCAGCTGACGATTGATCCTGGCCCTCAAGTGGAAGTTGAAGTGCTTTCGATCAATCTTGAAGGCGATGCAACTAACGACCCCCCGTTTCAGGAGGCAGTCGACGGCTTTCCGCTTAACGAAGGTGACGCGTTACGCCATGCGCCTTGGGATCGGTTGAGTAGTCAGCTATCCGGGTTGGCTATCGAACGTGGCTATTTCGACTGGGGGTTCACCGATCGTCGAATGGAGGTGCGGCCCTATTTGCAAAGTGCGCGCCTTTATATGGATTTCGATAGCGGCCCGCGCTATCAATTTGGTCATACCGCCGTCACCGGTAGCCACATTGCAATAGACCGTTTGCTGCGCATGCGGCCCTATGAGCGTGGCGGCCCCTATTTAGCGCAGACACTTGCTGAATATAACCAGTCACTGGCGGAAACCGGCTGGTTTAGCTCGGTATCGGTTCGTCCGCGTCTTGAAACGGCCCAGGAATTGACCATTGCCCCCAACACCGGCGGTGACCCCTGGTGGAGTGAGGCGACTGCATCACAGCCAGAGCGACCGCGTGTCAGCAGTGCGGCGCTGGCCAGCGTACTCAGCCTGAATAAGCGCAACGATACGCAGTTGCCTATTGATGTTAGCGTTGAGCCGGCGGATCGCCATCAGTTTGAAGTGGGTATCGGCTATGCCACCGACGTCGGACCCCGCCTGCGATTTGGCTGGGAGCAGCCCTGGATCAACCGCTATGGACATAGCCTAAATCACGATCTCTATTTATCCGCTCCGGAACAACGTTTTACCGGCTTATATAACGTGCCCCTTGAAGACCCGCTGAGGGACAGTTATCGACTCCAATACGGCATTCGTAATGTCGATGACAACGATACCAAGTCGCTGGAAGGGACCGTAGAAATAGCGCGGCGCTGGGAATTCGATAACGACTGGGTGCAAACTCTGTATCTTCGCACTACATATGAGGATTTCGAGCAGGGCGGCAGAGCCGATGAAGTGTGGTTGTTATACCCAGGTATTCAATGGACGCGCACTCGCACTCGCCCGCAGCGATTTCCTATGTGGGGGGACCGTCAGCAGCTCTCACTAGAGTATTCGGATACCACATGGGGGTCTGACGCACAGTTCGCACGCATCACGGCGGACACCGAGTGGATCCGCACACTGGGTAGCGATAACCGCTTTTTGGCAAGAATCGGCTTAGGCGCCATTGAAACCGATGATTTTGATAAAATCCCACCCTCGTTGCGCTTTTTTACTGGTGGCGATCGCAGCGTACGCGGTTACTCCTACGAAAGCCTTTCGCCACGTAACGCTGAAGGCCGGTTAAGAGGTGGGCAGCAAATGCTGACGTCCTCTCTTGAATATCAACGCCGCGTCACCGGCGATTGGTGGGCCGCCACCTTCGTGGATAATGGCAATGCGTTCGATAACTGGGGGCCTGATGATCTAAAAACAGGCGCCGGGGCAGGGGTACGGTGGGTTTCGCCGGTTGGGCCTATTCGCCTGGACATCGCCCATCCCTTTGATAGTGAAGATGACTGGCGTTTGCACTTTTCCATCGGGCCTGAATTCTAGGAGAGAGACTTGTCTGAAGTTGAACCATCTACGGCTGATCAGCGCCACCGTCTATCTCCGAAATACCGCGCTTGGCTACTGCTATGGAGTGCTATTCGCCTGGCCATCGTGCTGCCACTTTGGCTATTCGGCTTAGTAGCTTTGATCCTCGGTGCCGCGTTGTCGCCTTGGGGGACTGGGGTGCTTCTCTCTCAGGGCGAGCAGCGTGACTGGCTCTCGTATAGCCATCATGAGGGCGGCTTGCTTGATGATTTCCTGATCCAGGATTTTAACCTTGCGTTGGGTGAAACCCGTATTAACGTGGATGAATTCGAACTGCAGTGGGCCGATGACTGCGTCCTTTCAGGACGGCTATGTATCGACACCCTGCATGTTGACGGCGCTGACATTCGCCTGGGGGCATCGAATCCGCAGGAGCCGCCTGCCGAAGAGGAATCCGGTGGGCCGTTGGCGATTAATTTTCCTTTCCCGATCGAAATACGCTCGCTACTGCTTGAAGACGTGAGCCTGCAGCTTGCCGATGGTATTGAGGTGGCGTGGCGCTCTGTGAACACGGCGGCGGTAGCCGAAGGCAATGAGGTGCGCTTCGCAGCCACTCACTTGGAACAACCTCGCGTGTATTTGCCCCCATCGCCTGGTGTTCTGCTGACCCAGCATATTGAAACACCGCTAAATGCTGAGGCCATCGATGCCGCCCAAATGATCAACCAGCCTCAAGAGGCAACCGAGCTGGTAGCAGCGTCGGAGCAACCGCTAGAAGCGCGCGAACGTCTTGAACTGCCTGATATCACCCTACCGGTCGATATCCAGATGCCTGAATTTACGCTCAATGATTTACGCTTGGAAGGAGCCTTTGATTACCAGGTTGAGCGGCTGAGTTTAGGAGTGGCAACCGAGGGCAACAGCGTTACATTACAAGAGCTCGCCGTCGTGACGCCAGATGCCCAGGCGGAGCTAAGCGCGAACGTCACGTTAAGCGACAGCTATCCTCTGGAGGCTCGTTTAGACGTCGACGTGTTTTTACCTGAGTTGTTACCTGCTGTATTTAATAATCAGGAGCGTGAAACGGTCACCCTGACCTTGTCTGGCTCACTAGAGGCACTAGAGGCGCAGCTTGATGCATCGGGTGCGGTGACTGCTTCGCTCAACGCTCAGGTAGATGCCTTGGCGCCTACTCTGCCTTTCCAGCTACAGGTGCAAAGTGATCGGCTTCAGTGGCCTCTTTCGACGGGCGCTGATTCGGTCGACCAAGCTGATGATACCGACAATGCTGATGATACCGACAATGCTGATGATACCGGCAATGCCCCCTATGTCGTTGACGACCTCAATTTACAGGTAACGGGGAGCCTCAGCGACTATAGTGCCCAATTGGCAATGGCCGTCGAGGGGCCGAGCTTGCCAACGACGCGTATTAACGTAGCAGGCGAGGGTGACCTTGAGCAGTTTCGCTGGCGGCCACTGACGCTGGCAGTTGAGGAGAGTACCTTGCGCAGTGAAGGGTGGGTTAACTGGGCAGCGCCATTACAGGTCGAGACCACTCTTCGTCTGGACCAGTTTGATCCCTCTCACTTCGTTGATCAGTTAGCGGGGAATTTAAACGGTGATATTGAACTAAGCGTTCGTCAACAAGACGACCTATGGGCCATTAGCGTACCCAACCTGTCAATTGATGGTGAGCTGCGCGACTATCCATTAACGCTGCAAGCCGTGTTTGACGCCAACAGTAATATGCAGGTGGATATTGAAGAACTGCTATTTACCCAAGGCGATAACCGCTTGGAAGCAGCCGGCCAGATCAATCAGCAAACCATGTCGTTACAGGCGGATATTGCCTTACGCCAACTGCAAACCCTGTCACCTGATTTAGCGGGCACCATCGTCGGCAACCTGCAGGCAAGCGGTAGTTTCAATCAGCCGGAACTGCTCGCCGACTTGCAGGGGAATGGCGTCCGATTTGGCGAAAACCGTATTGAACAGCTTTCGCTTGATGCCGCCATAGAAGGTATTGACGATCCGACGCTGGATATACAACTCGCGCTACAGAATATTAACGCGGGAGGGCAATCGCTGAGCACGGTGGGGGCCGATATCACTGGCAGTCTTTCTCAGCACCGGCTTGAACTGACGGCTCAAGGAGCGGATAACAATGTGCTCAGCCGGGCACTCATCGCTCTGGAGGGTAGGTTTGACCAACAGGCGCAGCGTTATGACGCCCGTGTCACGCCGTTAGAAATTGATTCTGAGGCAGGCGATATTCGCCTCGAAGCCCCCTTGGACCTGCGCTACGACCTCACCAATGGCCAGGCTCGTCTGTCACCCTTCTGCCTACGCCGTGAGCAGGGCGGATTAGTGTGTTCCGAGCAGGAAATTAATGCCTCTGCGCAACAGGGCAATGCCGTTCTCTCGCTGCGCGAAGTGCCGATGGAAATGGTCGAGCCATTCCTGCCGGAAGAGTGGCAGTTAGAGGGTGATACAACGGCGGATCTTACCGCTAGTTGGCGACAAGGCGGGGCGCAATGGCAGGCGAACATGCAGGTGCTCAGTGAGCTTGCGATTACCGCCATTAATGATTATGGCCAACCGGTACAGTTGCCTGAAATCAATCTAGATGCCCAGCTTGAGGCCAATCAGAGACAAGCGGATGCCAATGTGTCGCTTTCTTTGGCTGAGGCGGGTGATCTTAACTTAGCGCTGTCGATCAACAATCCGTTAGGATCGGGTGAGCTGTCTGGCGAGCTGCGTGCCAACAATGTGTCGCTACAACCCTATCGCCCCATGATAGTCGGCATGGAACGACTACAGGGTGATCTAACCGGCAGCGTGCAAATTACCGGCACCACCGAACAGCCTGATTTGCAAGGTCAGCTCGGACTGCGTGGTATTGCACTTCATGGTCCCGATATTCCAGTTGATATTCAGGACGGCGAGTTGGTAGTCACCTTTGATGGTGAACAGGGTGATATCAACGGTTATCTGGCCGCCGAGCGTGGGCGTTTGGAAATTTCCGGTGATGCCTATTGGCCAAGCGGTGATGATTGGCGAATTGGCGTCGACCTTAATGCCGTTCAAGATCCGATACTGGTGGAGCTACCCCAGTTCGGCCGTCTTGAGGCGGCACCTGATATCCGCGTTCGAGTAACGCCGGAAAGACTTCAGGTAAGAGGCGACGTTAACATTCCCTGGGCGCGGCTTGAAATTGGTGATATGCCATCATCGGCGATAACACCAAGCGGTGATGAAGTAATTATTACCCAGCGCGACGATCGCCAGGCGGAAATTGAAGCCCAGCGTACGGCTGCTAATGATGCAGGCCCTAGTGCGGCAGATGAGCTCGCCGCCACTGGTATGGAACTGGATGTGCTGGTAACCCTGACGCTCGGAAGCGATATGCAAATATCGGCTTATGGATTAGAGTCGGGCCTGGGAGGCAGCCTGGAAATTCGTCAAAGCAGCGGCTCACTACAGTTATTTGGCGATGTTAGTCTCGTCGATGGTCGCTTCCAGGCGTTTGGTCAAGACCTGATTATTCGTCGTGGCGAGCTGCTGTTCAGCGGTCCTCCGGGGCAGCCCAGACTCGACTTTGAGGCCATACGCAATCCAGATGTGACCGAAGATGACGTGATTGCCGGGCTGCGTGTCACCGGTAGTGCTGAATCGCCCAATGTGATGATCTTTTCAGAACCGGCGATGAATGAATCGCGTGCGCTCTCTTACTTGCTGCGTGGCCGGGCGCCCGATGCCACCGGGGGTGGCCTGGATAACGCGCTAACCACCGCACTTATCGGTATGTCGCTAGGTAGAACAGGCGGGGCCGTAGGCTCGATTGGCGAGGCTTTCGGTATTGACGACTTAACGTTGGATACCGCCGGTGCGGGTGACGATAGTCAGGTAGCGTTAAGCGGCCAATTGACCGATGACCTTAGAATCAGCTACGGGGTGGGAATTTTCTCACCTATTGCGGAACTGACACTGCGCTATACGCTCTGGCGTAACCTCTATGTGCAGGTCATATCGGGAACTAACCAGGCGGTTGACTTAATCTATACATTTACCCGCTCCGGTGATCCTGAGATCATACAGCAGCAATAAAGGAGGACGACCCTATGTCTCTTTTTTCAAGTGCGAACAAGGTATTGCCTGGACGCCAAACGCCCATAGATACAAGCGAATCACATACCATCAATGGACATTCGCTACACCCTCCGTTTCCTGCGGGGCACGAGGAAATCGTGCTCGGCATGGGCTGTTTCTGGGGTGTCGAGCGGTTGTTTTGGCCGTTGCCCGGTGTTTATGTCACCGCGGTAGGTTATGCCGGCGGTGAAACACCCAACCCCACCTACGAAGAGACATGTACTGGGCGCACAGGCCACACCGAGGTCGTTCGGGTTATTTATAACCCTCAACAGGTCGATCTTGAAACGCTGTTACAGGTGTTCTGGGAGCAGCACGACCCGACGCAGGGAAACCGCCAGGGCAATGACATCGGCTCTCAGTACCGTTCGGCTATTTTTACCACCAGCCAAGCTCAGCAAGCCACCGCAGAGCAGAGTGCGCAGGCTTTTCAGCAGGCGCTCAATAAGGCAGGTAAGGGGACAATCACTACCGAAATAAAGCCGCTGGACAGCTTTTATTATGCCGAGGCATATCATCAGCAGTATCTTGATAAAAACCCTAACGGCTATTGCGGCTTGAAAGGTACCGGCGTCACGTGTCCGATCGGATAAGAGAGCTGTGTGCCAAATGCCAGCCAATATCAATCACTGACTATCAACAGGATTCCATTATGCAGCAGCGCCATTCTCTAACGTGGGCTTTCGGATATCGCCCTATAGGCGGGTGTATGGCGCTACTGCTGTGTATATCGGTTGGCTGGGCAGGACAGGCGTCAGCAGATCAGCCAGATAGTGAGCTTGCCATGCCTGAGTCTGTCAGCGCCACGCCCTTCAGCAGCGACCGAGAGGCTGTTATTTGGCGTCGCGAGACGTTTAAAGATATTGAAAGTCTGCTGCGTCAACTGCGCTTTGATTTGGTGAATAATCAGGATATTGAAGCTGCACAGCCGCGATTACGTGAACTGCAGGAAAAAGCCAGTGGGGCTAATCTGCTTCCGGCCTTTATAGCGGGCACCCATGGCGGCGGTTCTGATGCGCGTGATTCCATATGGGAGGAGTGGGATGACTTTTCCAGCGGCTTTAACGACCTTGAGAAGAGAATCGCAGACTTGATAGAGGTAGCTGAGCAGAATGATCCGCGCGCGACCGCCCAAGCCCTGGCCGCTGTAGGCGCTAGCTGTAAAAGCTGTCATCGCTCATACCGCTACGACTAGCGTAGCGGTAGTATGGATAGCATGGCTGTATTTCTTAGTCGCCTGTTTGTATTCGATCAATGCGGTAAAGCGTTTCCACTTGTTCCAGGCCAGTAATCGTGCAGTTCAGATCTTTGACTCGGCCATCACTTAATCCATAGACCCAGCCATGAACCGAGATTTCCTGACCACGCTGCCAAGCGCGCTGCAAAATCTTGGTTCTACACAAGCTATTAACCTGTGCTTTGACATTAAGCTCACACATACGATCAATTTGATCTTCAAGAGGAAGATGATCCAGTGAGTCACGATGGTGGTTGTACTGTTCCCGCACCGAATGCAGCCAGTAATCGACGACGCCGCATTCACCTCCCATCATGGCGGCTTTAATGCCTCCGCAACCATAGTGACCCACAATCATTATATGGCTGATTTTCAGAACATCTACCGCGAACTGCACCACCGAAAGCGCATTCATATCGGTATGGTGGAGCAGGTTGGCAACATTACGATGGACGAATACTTCCCCAGGGGGCAGCGCAATGATTTGGTTGGCAGGGACGCGGCTATCGGAACAGCCAATCCATAAATAATCAGGATTTTGTTGGTTTGAGAGGCGTTTAAAGTAGTCGGGATCCTCTTCACACATGCGCTCAGCCCAGGCACGGTTATTATCAAGAAGGGTCGCAATAGGGTCAGACATAAAATCTCCGATAAGTTAAGTCGCTGGCCGCTAAGCAGAATATTAAACAGCAGGCAGTATAAAATAGCAGTACAGGGTTTTAACCTTCTCCACGAGACAGGTCAATAACTCCGTTAGGGCATTGAGCGTGACACGAATATTAACTCCACAGGAGCAAATGATGGCAGGCGTTTCAGAATATGAATATGACCTTCTGGTCATAGGGGCAGGGTCTGGTGGTGTCCGTGCCGCTCGTATGGCAGCGACTACCGGCGCCAAGGTGGCAATCGTCGAGGATCGCTACTTGGGCGGCACCTGCGTCAACGTTGGCTGTGTGCCTAAAAAGCTCTACTCGTACGCTGCCCACTATCATGACAGCTTTGACGATGCAGCTGGCTATGGTTGGCAATTGCCGGGGCCAGCAAGCTTTGACTGGTCCACGCTGCGTGATAATAAGATAAGTGAAATCAAACGCCTTAATGGTATTTACCAGCGCATGCTCGAAGGCGCTGGAGTAACCCTTATTAATGCACGGGCTAGTCTGGCAGACGCTCATACGGTGACGCTGCATGAAGAACAGAGAGATAGCACGGTAACGGCGCAAAAGGTGTTACTTGCGACGGGTGGATGGCCGTGGATTCCTGAATTTCCCGGCAGTGAATATGCAGTCGATTCTAATCAGGTTTTTGACCTTGAAACGTCCCCAAAGCGTTTTCTGGTGCTGGGCGGAGGCTACATCGCCGTCGAATTTGCCAGCATATTTAACGGGTTAGGCAGCGAGACTCACCTCATTTATCGTGGCGAGCTATTTTTAAGAGGCTTTGATCAACAGGTGCGTGAATTCACCTGTGCGGAAATGGAGCGAAAAGGGGTCAACCTCCATTTCAATACCAATATAGAGCGTATTGAAGCCACCCAAGACGCCTATAACGTCTACCTTACCAATGGCAACATGCTTGAAGTTGACGTGGTGCTGGCCGCCACGGGGCGCAAAGCCAATATTCAAGGATTAGGGCTCGACAAGGTAGGGCTTGAGTTAGATGAAACGGGCAAGATCCCCGTCAACGACCGCTTTGAAACGGCGTGTCCTTCTATCCTCGCGCTAGGTGATATAACGCCAGGCCCGGAGCTGACGCCAGTGGCCATCGCGGAGGCAATGCACCTTGTCGAATCTCATTTTAAAGAAGGGACTCCCGAGGCGCTGGATTATACGACAATCCCAACCGCCGTTTTTTGCCATCCCAATATTGGTACCGTAGGGCTTTCTGAAGAGGAGGCGAGAGAAAAATTTACCAACATTCGCGTTTACAGCACTAATTTCCGTGCCATGAAGCACACCCTTTCGGGGAGCCATGAACGTACTTTAATGAAACTTGTGGTAGACGATGCCACTGATGTCGTGGTGGGTGCTCATATGGTTGGCGATGATGCAGGCGAAATTATTCAGGGCATCGCCATTGCGGTCAGAGCGGGCCTTCGTAAACACGATTTTGACCGTACGGTGGGAATTCATCCGACAGGGGCAGAAGAGTTTGTCACTATGCGGACACTGACACGTACGTAAGCGTCGGCATTTTTTGCATCGATACAAGCGCTGCGGCTATTGACGGTCTATTATCCAAACAGACATTAACCTCTGGGCTAGCGGTAATAGGTCGTCGATTCAGGCTTTTTGGCAATATATAGCTTGGCTAATCCAATTTAGCCATCACGCGACCAAACAGCGGTTGTGTAGTACTGATAGAATCTATTTATAATAAAAAATTATGGAATTTGAGGTCTTGGATAATATGCCTTTTGAATTGCTCATAATCAGCTGTTATAATAAGAAACAAATTCGCTACAGCGAAGCATAACTATGAGTACGCAGATACAACCGTTTACCCCTTCCGCTGAGCTAGCCCGACCAACGGTCGCCGATGCAGTAGTAGGGCATGCAGAGATGCCGCTTTATATTCGCAAACCCAATGCGGACGATGGTTGGGGGATATATGAGCTGATCAAATCCTGCCCACCATTGGATGTAAATTCAGCCTATGCCTATCTGCTGCTAGCTACCCAATTTCGTGATACTTGCGCCGTAGCGACTAATGAAGAAGGCGAAGTGGTTGGATTCGTATCCGGCTACGTCAAAGATAATGCCCCCGATACCTATTTTTTGTGGCAAGTGGCGGTGGGTGAGAAGGCGCGTGGTACCGGTTTGGCGCGGAGATTGGTCGAAGCGATCATGTCTCGCCCAGAACTTGCCGATGTGCATCATCTTGAAACCACGATCACGCCTGACAATCTTGCATCGTGGGGCCTTTTTCGTCGGCTAGCGGCTCGTTGGCACGCTGCTCTCAATAGCCGTGAATACTTCTCTACCGAACAACTCGGAGGAGAGCATGATCCGGAAAACCTGGTTCGTATAGGTCCGTTCCAAACGGATCGAATCTAGCCTGTTAGGCACGATCTGAACGTGACTGCTTAACGAAGTGTTATTTTCCCGCTCATGTTGCTCCAGGCAACTATCGCCTGAATGGACTAATGATCAACTAAGGAGGTCGCCAATGCAGACCCAGACGCTAGAACGCATGGAATCCAATGTACGTACTTATTCTCGTTCATTTCCGGTGGTGTTTACCAAAGCGCAAAATGCGCGCCTGACCGATGAGAACGGCCGTGAGTATATTGATTTCCTCGCCGGCGCGGGCACCCTTAACTATGGTCACAATAATCCGCATTTAAAACAGGCAATGATCGATTACCTGTCAACGGACGGTGTGGTGCACGGTCTTGATATGTGGACGAATGCAAAGCGTGATTACCTGGAAACGCTTGAGAACGTTATTTTCAAGCCGCGCGGGCTTGATTACAAAGTGCATTTGCCGGGGCCGACAGGCACTAATGCGGTTGAAGCGGCTATTCGCTTGGCGCGTGTTGCCAAGGGTCGCCCTAATATTGTCACGTTTACCAATGGTTTCCACGGCGTCACCATGGGTGCCTTAGCAACAACGGGTAACCGTAAGTTCCGTGAAGCAACAGGTGGAATACCCACGCAAGGCGCAAGCTTCCTGCCCTATGATGGCTACATGGGTGAGCACACCGACACCCTGGATTATTTTGAAAAACTGCTGGGCGATAAATCCGGTGGCTTGGATATTCCCGCGGCGGTCATTATTGAAACCGTGCAAGGTGAGGGCGGTATTAACGTTGCAGGCCTGGAATGGCTGAAGCGTTTGGAAGGCATCTGCCGCGAACACGATATTCTGCTGATTGTAGATGATATTCAGGCAGGTTGTGGCCGCACCGGAAAGTTCTTCAGCTTCGAGCATGCCGGTATTACGCCTGACATTATTACCAACTCGAAGTCACTCTCTGGCTTTGGACTACCCTTTGCCCACGTACTAATGCGCCCCGAGCTTGATAAATGGAAGCCCGGTCAATACAACGGTACTTTCCGTGGCTTCAGCTTGGCGATGGTCACCGCGACCGCCGCATTAAACAAATACTGGGCCAACGACACCTTCGAGCGTGATGTTCAGCGCAAAGGGCGTATTGTGGAAGAACGTTTCCAGAAACTGGCGGCGCTACTTACCGAAAACGGCATGCCAGCCTCGGAGCGAGGTCGCGGGTTAATGCGTGGTATTGATGTCGAGTCGGGTGATATCGCAGATAAAATTACCAGTAAAGCCTTTGAACACGGGTTAGTTATTGAGACCAGTGGTCAGGATGGCGAAGTGGTTAAGTGCCTATGTCCTTTGACGATCTCTGATGAAGACCTGCTGGAAGGCCTCGATATTCTTGAAAAGTGTGTCACTGCGGTTGCTAGTGAGTGATTTGTCGCTAGGATGAACCTGTAGGCTCACGGTTTTTATTAGGGAGACAGCGTCTGGTAATCACCAGGCGCAACGCAACGGAGTACTTCTATGATCGTTCGTAATCTTGAAGAAGCGCGCAAAACAGAGCGTCTAGTAACCGCTGAAAACGGCAACTGGGACAGCACACGTCTCGTTCTTGCCAATGATAATGCTGGTTTCTCGTTTCATATTACCCGCATTTTCCCCGGTACAGAGACCCATATCCATTATAAAAATCACTATGAAGCAGTGTTTTGTTATGAAGGTGAAGGCGAGGTGGAAACCCTGGCCGATGGTAAAATCTGGCCGATCAAAGCAGGCGATATTTACCTGTTAGACCAGCACGATGAACATCTGCTGCGTGGTAAAGAGAAGGGTATGACGGTAGCCTGTGTCTTCACACCGCCCATTACGGGCAACGAAGTTCACCAGGAAGATGGCTCCTACGCAGCGTCTGAATAACCCATCGGTTTCTGATGCGATAGTGTAAAACGGTAAAAAGGCCTGCTATTCAGTTAGCAGGCCTTTTTCCGTGCAGCGAATATGGCCGCTCAGCCAAGCATCGTTTAACGGATTGGCTTTTCAAACATCAGCGTAATCTCGCCAAGCGTAACACCGAACTTTTGCATGGAGGTTCGATTGATCACGCGGCCATCGGGCTGCAGATACATCCAGTCGTCCATGGTAAATGAGATCATTCGTCCATCAATTTCAAGCTCTAGCGGATAACGCATATGGAATACATGACCATATTGGCGGGCCTCAACACTGCCTTCCACATCACTGGCAGTGCCTAACCAGCGGTGCTCATCAATACGCTCAAATGTCCAAACGCGACGGTCGGTTTCACCATCCGCAAATACAAACGCTTCATCCAGCGTTAATCGGTCATCTGAATATGTGCCTTCGATTGCTACCGTAAAACGCCGCTGCACCTCGCCAGAGTAATCCTGTAACATGCCCCAAGCTTGGGTGGTGCCGCTAAAGTACTCCGCGATATCCAGGCGCGGCTCGGAGCCCTCATAGTCTTCAATATCAGGGCCGGCGCAACCAACCAGAAGCAAGAGCAGAGCGTAAAGGGTGATACGAAGAGAATGCTTCATGTCGACATTTCCTATATGCAAGATATGAGCGGTACAACACCTGTGAAATATTCTACATCAAAGAAAGCGGACCAAGGGCTAAATGTCATCTCTCTATACGGGTTCGCTTAATATATAGTTAGTTAGATCAAAGGGTTAATCCATAAAGCCCCTGCACCATACCCCACCAGCCCCACAACCACGGGCACCGCAGCCACTTCCAGCCTCTTAGCCATAGCTTTCCAAACTTGGAACGTCGCGTTCCCTTTATCCCTTTCTAAATGTAAGTCAATAAGCACCTTAACCGGGTCTAAACCAATCGACTCTGCCACCTTTACGCCTGTCTCGTCGGACATTGTGCCGCCGCCTTTCCAAGCGCTTACCGTCTGATGGCTGATGCCAAGCATTTTAGCGGTGCGATAGTCAGTAATGCCGCCATGGTGGGCTTTAAAGCGTGTCAATAGGTCAAGTGTGGTCATTGGTCTAATCTCCTGGGGCGTGACGTTCTTACTAAGGATATGTGAGCGCAAAAGCCATTGATATACGCCAAAGTGATTTGCCTACGCTAATCCTTTTTGCTTACTCTATTGCCGTCCGTCGCTGGAAAGGGGCAACCGCTCCGGGCTGGGATTGATCCCCCGGCCTTTTTTCAGCCAGCGCGGTAGCGATGGGGTAACGACCATGGATACACGCCAGCATGAAACAAATCGCGATGCTTTTAGCGCTGTGGCTAGTGAGTTACGGGCCAGTCAGTGTGCCAATCGCCTGAAAGCCGCACGTAATATTGCCTTTGACGCCTACAGCGAGTTACTAGGGGCCAGAGAAAATGCCGTCGCCACAGGCGACCAAGCGCGGGTAGACCTGATCGAAGCCGCCTTGAATGAGCAATGGGCCGCTATTGATACCCTCGTTAATCGGTTGGGCGCGTAATGACCAGCCACGCCGCCGCTATCGACCGCCAAACCCTAGCCGATGGCCTGCTTAAATGCGGGCCGTGGCATTGTCTCGACGATGACCAGGCGCTAATCGATCACGCCACCGCACAAGCGCGGGCCGTCGAAATTGACGCCGCCGAGCTAGACCATGAAAAAGCGTTAGCGCTGGCCATCCACCGCGTGACCGCACACCACATAGAACCCCCCAATGAACCCGAAACGGGCCAGCTTAAACGGCTGGCTTGTTCTAATTGGTGGCGTCGCCAGTTGCGGCGCTTAACCAGCCGTAGGCGTGAGCAACGCCAGCGCGTGCTAGGCCGGGTACATGACCGGGCCGGGATCTACGTAAGCCACGAAGGTTACAAGCGCCGCCGTGCGCAGCAATTCCGCAATCAAGCCATGCTGGAGGCCGTGACCGCCATCAATGAGCTTGATCAATCCTATACGCTGGCCGAATTGGCCGAGCTTGGTCTGGCGAACCCGGATAACCGCCGTGCCGAGCTGATGCTACGCATTGCCGATACTGAGCGCGAAGCGGTACGCCTGGGCCATGTGGGTTTGTTCCTTACCATAACCGCGCCGTCACGGTTCCACGCCGTGCACAAGGGCACCGCCAGGGTTAACAGCAAGTGGGAGCGTGACGGACGGTCAACACCGCGTCAGGCTCAAGACTACTTGCAGCGGCTGTGGGGAAAGGCGCGTTCTTTCCTGGGGCGTCGCAACCTGGGCACCTACGGCATCCGCGTAGTAGAGCCCCATCATGATGGCTGCCCGCATTGGCATTTATTGCTGTGGTGTGAGCCGCAGAACGTGGCTGCAGTATTGGGCGTGATGCGCAGCTACGCGCTAGAAGATTCCCCCGGCGAAGTGACAAAAGACGAAACCGTCCGCTTTGACGCCAAGCTGATCGACCCGGCAAAGGGCAGTGCTGCAGGGTACGTCCTCAAGTACGTGACGAAGAACATCAACGGGAAGCAGTACAGCCGCCAGGGCGTTGAAGGCGATCACTTGGACGCCTACGGCCACGACCTGCAAACCAGCGCACCGCGCATTGAGGCATGGGCCGCGTGCTGGGGTATCCGTCAGTTTCAATTCTTTGGGCTGCCGTCCGTCACCGTGTGGCGTCAAACGCGCAAAATCCGCGAAGCCACCGACCTGCTTGAATGGCTGGAAACCTATTCCCCCGACCCCGCTACCGCTTCGCTCATGGGCCAGCTTTGGAAAGCCTGCGACGCGGGCGAATGGGCGGAATTCCTTCGCCTGATGGGCGGGCCAATGACGCGCCGTGATGACCAGCCCGTTAAGCCTTGGACGATTGAGCGCCTTAACGGCAAGGGTAACGGTGAGCTGCAAACGGGCGCTTATGGCGACGTTAAGCAGTCAATCATTGGTGTGGTGGTCAACGGGTTTGAGCTGATGACGCAGCAACACTTTTGGCGTGTCGAGCAGACGCCGAAGTCTGGCGGTTTTGACCTGGAGGGTTTGACCTTTGATGGCGAAGCCATCACTCGGACTCGTGTGAATAACTCTACGCAGCCAGAATATTTTAAGCAGTTGTTGCGCTCGCTGAGGTTACAGCTAAGCCATAAACAGCATACGGAAAGCGCCCTAAATGATTGGGAATGGCACAAAACACAAGACTTTAGACGCCGTTTCCCGGTGGCCGACCCGGCCACCGTGGCCGAGCTTCGCCACCAAGTGAGAATCGACGTAGAGCGGGACGAAATACACCGGGCAATGCGTGATGAACGCGAACGCCTGGAAGCACAGCGCAAAGCAACGATTGAGGAAGGCCAGCATCTTGTTATTGGGTGGCTTGCCCGCGGCGAAATGGACATTAACGACTTAACCCCACAAATGATTGAGGCATTGACCGCATGACAAATGCAGAACTAGCGCGAAAGCGTGAGCAGCTACGCCAGAAAGCAGACGGTATCGCAGGTATGAACCCGCTTTTTGCCGCTAATGAAATAAAAATCGCGGCGCTGTTAGCCGCTGAAATCACAGACGAACTAACGCGGCGGGAGCTGCAACGGGGGGAACATGAGTAACCCAACGCTGGGCGTTATCGACTGCCCAACATGCAACACCGAAGGGGCCGAAGTGCGCCAAACCAAGCGCCGGGGCGCTCGCCTGTATTGGCAGTGTGCCGAGTGCGGTTTAAATCAACCGACCGGGGCGAAAATTCAAGCGAAGCTTTGGCAGGAAACCCAATGGAACGCAGGCGCCGAGCCAACGCGACCGGGCAACGTGGAAAGCGAAGCCGCACGCTCTACGCCACCAGAATTTGACCCGGCAAGCGACGACGCAAGCGAACCGGCACCGACCCGCCAACCGGCACAGCAACCGAGCAAAGCGAAAGGGCTAGGCGTGCTGCTACTCGCCAGCCTGGGGCTGGGCGTCTTTTTGTCTGCCCGCTAACCGATAACCAACCGAAGGGGAACCCAACGATGACCGTAGAAGCGACCACACCAGAGCATGACGAAGCCGCCGACGCTATCGAACTGATGGCACAGCAGGCCGAGCGCGAAGAAACCGCACAGCAGGCCGCCGACGAAACCGCAGCGGGCGAATGGGAGGACGTAGACGCTCAAGAGGAGCAAGCCGCCGCAGTCGCTAAAATGATGGTACAAGTGGCCGGGATGGCAGCGGGAATGATTCATCCGGGGCATAGCCTGACCGCTGAAAAGCGCCAAGAGGGTGAGGTGGTCATGCTGCCGGTAGCGCGTGACTTTTCCGGGGAACTGCCCGAATGGCTCAAGCCATACATGCACTACTTGGGGGCGGGCATGTGGCTAGGCGGTGTGATGATCGGCGCTTACAAAGCGAAAAAAGAGGAAGACGCCGAACGTGAGCAGGAAAAACGCGAAGCGGGCCAGGGGGCAGCCGATGGCGTCGAATCCTGATACGTCGCTCAAAAACCGTCACCGGTTGGTATTAGGGGCAACCGGGGCGGGCAAGTCGCAGCTAATCCGTGAATTGATCCCAGCGAAGGGCATAAGGCTATTGGGCTGGGATACCGACGAAGACCACGAAGGGCATCACATAGAAAACCGGGCCGACTATGCCCGGTTAGTAGCGAAGGCGCTTCGCTCAAAGAAGCCGTTTAGGCTGCTATGGGCCGGGGCCAACGACCTAAAAACGTTTGAATGGTGGTGTGAACTGGTATTTGCCGCCTTAGATGGCCGGTACCCAACCGAAATCTTGATCGAAGAACTAGCCGATGTGTCGCCTAGTGCGGGCAAAGCGTCGCCTAAGTTTGGCGAGCTAATCCGCCGGGCGCGCAAGTATAACGGCGGGCTGACAATGGCCAGCCAGCGCGGGACGGAAATCAGCAAAACGGTCTATACCCAAGCCGCTGAATTCTGGATTGGCCGCCAGGAGGCCACCGATATTCCGCGAATGTCACGCCTAGCCGCTGTGACTGAGGCGCGATTAACCGCCGTGGCAGCGTTGCACTACATACGCAAAAACGGGCCTGATGTGAGCTTTTACAAGCTGGAATTCACCAAAAATGGCAGGAAGTTAACCGAACTGAGCGAATAGCAATGGACAGTTAACCGAAACGATAGCCACCGTTAGCCCCGACAAGCACCCGCTTCGGGGCTTTCTTTTTTCTATTGGTCAATAAAGGGCTAACGCAATGGCTGACGTAGTAACCAAATATAAGGACAACGTTGATTGGACGATCATCGTTTCCACCATCACCGCCGCCGTGATTATCGGTGGAGCCGCTTACGGTCTGCGCAAAGCAGGTCTAGGCACCGTCGCAAACGTCATTAAATAAGGGGCTGTCATGCGCTTAACAACCCGTATGCCGTCCCTGTCCAACGTAACAGCGGGCGGTACTGCCACACTCAACGCACCCATTGGCCGCACCTATGAACGCATGGTGTTTGCCTTTTCCGGTGTGACCCGTGCGCAGATGAAAGATATTAAAGTCGTGATCGACGGTAAGCCCGTAATGGAGTTTGCCGACGCTGAGCAAGTGGCCGCGCTGAATAAATATTATGGCCGTCACGATGGGGCCGGTTTTTTCACGCTGTGGTTTGTGCGCCCTGAGTTGAACGCACTTGAACAGCAGCGCGTTACCGGCTTAGGCACTGGCGACCGGGCAGGCAACGGCAAAATCTCAACGCTTCAGTTTGAAATCGAAATCGACGCCGCCGCCGCTGATCCCAAGATTACCGCTAACGCGATCCAATCCGACCCGGCACCGCTGGGCATGATCAATAAGGTAAAACGCTTTACCTACTCAAGTGCCACCGCTGGCCAGTTTGAAATCGACAATATCCCCAAAGGGCCGCGCCTGTGTGCGATCCACTTCGTCAAAGAAGCGGGCGACGTTTCCCGCGTCGAAGTCGAGCAGAACAGCCGCAAAATCGTAGAAGGCGATAAGCCGCTATTGCAGTACCTGCAAAAAGAATCGGGCCGCACGCCGCAGCCTAATTACTTGGCGGTTGACTTCACGCAAGAGGGCGACGTGTATCAATCCATCGTCACCGATCCGCGTCAAATTCAAGATCAGCGTTTCCGTTTGACACTCGATACCGCCGGTCAAGTAACCGTGCTGGTTGAGTATCTCGACGGCTTCGCGGGCATCTAAGGGGCTGCAATTATGGCAGGTTACGGAATGACAGATTGGGGCGGTTTTGCCGGGTTAAGTAACACCGGCACCACTGCCAACAATTACAGTTGGGGTGGTACCTCAAGCCTCGTGGATGCAGGCGCGGGCCTGTTTTCGGACGCGCTAGGCGCCTGGGTCGAAATCGAAAAGATCAAGGGCCAGAGCAGCAGCAGCGCACAAGCCCAAGAGGCCACGCGAAACGCCACCATGTACCCCAGCGGTAGCGGGCAACCGGCAGCGGCGGGCTTTGCAGCACCGGGCATGAGTATGTCACCACAGATGTTGATTGTGGGCGGTGTGCTGGTGATCGGCGCGGTAATGCTACTCAAATAAGGGGAGCGCTATGGCAATGCCACCGATGACACGCCTACCCCCCATAACCGGGGGGCACGCTGGGCCATCAAGCGCCGCCGATACCGGCCACACTGGCGACGTTGGCGGCATGACCGTTGGCGACTACTACGGCAGCGGTTCCCGCGTGCGTAAGCAAGAGGGCTGGAACTGGCAGGAATTGGCAATCCTGGGGGCCGTGGCCCTGGTTGGGGTGGCGGTATGGAAAAAGCTTTAACCACCAACGACCTAACGACACTGGCCCCCGCGCTGGGGGCTGATGCCGAGCAGGTAGCCGCCGAAGTCGCGGCGGGCATTTCTCAGCTAATCCGCTATGCCGATGGTTCCCGCATTGTTGCCCGCGTTGAGTACGACACCAACGGCGGGGAACTGGTGATTGTGGCCGGGGCTGGGCGTGACGCACCGGGCAAAGTGGCGGCACTGGTTGAGCAAGCGACCCGGCGCGGCTGGTCGGTACGTTTCCACACCAAGCGACCCGCGCTAGGCCGGATGCTGGCCCGCTTAGGCTTCACAGAATCAGAGAGGGTTTACCGCTATGGGGGGAAGTAGCAGCAGCAGCACTAAGCGCACCTACCAGACGCAGAACATTAGCCAGCAGGGCCATGCCAACGTTTACGGCAGTGGCAACCAGACAACGGTTTACCGGGCCGACGCTATCACGCTGGACAACATCGCCGCTGCACTGGCCGCAGGCGTTGAAGACGTTACCAACGCCGGGACTAAGCAGGTAGAGGCCACGCTCGACAGCAATACGAACGTGACGCGGGCCGCACTCGATAGCAATACCAGCGTGACCCGCGACGCAATGAGCAGCATGGAAAAACTGGCGTTAGAAATCCAGCAAGGGGCCGAAAAGGGCACCCAACAAGCCATGGATTTTGTCAGCAATTACACCGAACGCGAGCAGATCGGCAGCGAAGGCGAGCAGCTTAGAACGCTGCAATATGTCGCCGCCGCCGTGGCCGTTGCGTTGGTGGGCATCGCCTGGGCATCGAAAGGGAGCATAAAAGCATGAGTACACAACGCGGGGCGCTGCGCGATTACGTTCTAAACATTGAGCCCGGCGCGCAATCGCTCGTTCAGGCCATTGGTGACTATTTTCGCATTACTGACGCCAGCGGTGGCCGCGTCAACGTCTCGACCAGCGCGGGCGATGCGTTCGACGTACAAGAGGGCGAAGGGGCCAGAGTGCGAGCGTTTGAGACGCTACGAGTCCGCAACGACTCCGGGGTAACGCTTCGCGTCCGCTTGATTGCGGGCACTGGCGAATTCGAGAGCGCACGCACCACCGGCAGCGTGACGTTAAACGCCGCGGGCACCATTCAGGAAGTGGGCGCGATTGCAGGCGGTGGCACGATCCCCGCGAACCCAGACCGCCGTCAACTGGTGATGATTGCCAACACTGGCAACGCCGGGGCCGTGACCGTCGCGGGGCTCCCGCTGCAACCGGGCGATGCCTTGGACCTAGAAGTGACCGGGGCCGTCGCGGTGGGCGGTGCGGCTGGCGACACGCTACACGTTGCAGAGGTTATCTAATGGCACGCATTCGACCGGGCTTTAGGCTCAGAAGGGGGCAGAACTTGGCCGACCTTACCGACAAGGCCGCCGCACGGCAAAGCCTAGAATTGGGGAGCGCCGCGCTCAAACCTGCCGGGGGCTGGACGGGGCTGAACGCTGACACGCTAGACGGCCAACACCTAGGTTATTTCGTCAATATACCGGCACGGCTGGGCTTTACGCCTTTGCAGCAGGGTGGCGGGCAATACATGCAAACCAACAAAGTAATTGTTGGTTGGGATGGGCCAGCGGGCAGATTAAGGGCGCAAGTTGACGCGACGCTATTAGGGTTTTTGGTGACGAATGAAAATCTTAATAGCGTATTAGCAGAGCGAGCCACACAAGGCGAGCTTGGCACATATGCCTTTTTGCAGAACCGCAGCGGTACCACTTTAGGGCCGGGGCAGCTTGTTAATGGGGCACAGTTGGTCTGGAGTTCTTCGTCTGGCAATGATGGCGGCGGGCCTATTTATGGGACGTGGCGAACGTTGGGTAATGTCCTAAACACCAATTCAACGCTATTTGTCAGGGTAGGTATCTCATGAATATTAAAAACCCCGTTTTTAATGCGTTCGGCGGCATTAACGCTGAAATTGAGCATTCAAAGCTTGGCTGGATACCCTGCACGCTGCACCCCGACGACGCCGAAACCGCCGAGCTATACGCCAAGGCCGAACCCGACGCCGCACCGGCACCGGCGCCGGTACTCGCTGACGTAAAAACCGCTAAGCGGGCCGCACTCGAAGCCGCGCGCAAAGACGCCGAGCGCGAAGGCGTCACGGTTGAGGGCATCCGCTACGCGGGCGACCCCAGCAACCGCCAAGCGCTATCCGAAGCGCTCGACCTCGCCGCCATTACTGACCAGACGCATTTTTCAAGCTGGAAAGATTCAGATGGCCAATTCCACGCCGCGCACCCAGTGGCAGACGTTCACGCCGCGTTGCTAGCGATCGGCCAACGCCGGGGCGAGCTAATCGACCGGGAAGGCGCTTTAAATGAGCAGATCAGCGCGGCCACCGATGTTGAAACCCTGGAGGCCATCCAATGGTGAAAAAACTATTAGCGCTCGCCCTGATCGGTGGCGGTGCCTATTTCATGATTAAGCCGGGGCAGCTTCGCGCCTTTGGCCAAACGGGCATACCGTACCGACCCGATTACAGTGAAGGCGCGTTTGGGGAGTCGGGCGTCCCGTTTTTACCGGGGCTCTTTCCCGAAGACCAGCGAAATCACGACCTTGAGAACGGCACACTGGAACTAGGCTGGCTTACCGATTGGATGGGCGGCGGTGGCGGTGTGTCAGACATGTTAGACCCTGATTGGAGCATTTTTGATATGACCAAGCCACGCGGCATCCGCAACAACAACCCCGGTAACATTGAGTACACCGGCACCCAATGGCAGGGGCTCGACAGTCCCGCCAGTGATGGCCGGTTTATGCGATTCGTAGCGCCTGAATGGGGCATCCGGGCGTTAGCGCGCACGCTCGACACTTACCACAACACGCACGGCATCGACACCGTTCGCGGGATAATCAACCGCTGGGCGCCCAGCTTTGAGAACAACACCAGCAGCTATATCGGCCACGTTGCCCAGAGTGTTGGCGTGTCAGCCGATCAACCGTTTGATGTGAACGCCAAGATGCCGCAGCTAGTGCGGGCGATCATCCAGCATGAGAACGGCGAGCAACCGTACTCAACCGCCTTGATCAATAAAGGGATTAGCATGGCATGACAAACCGTGAGCTAGTCATATTGGGCGCGGTGGGCCTGGGGGCTTACTGGCTCATACGGCAAATTCCCAAGCCGCCTAGCGTCACTGAGGCCGCGCATACCGGCTTTTGGTATAGCAGCTTTGGGCAGCTAGCCGACAAGGCGGCGGGGCTTTATAACGGCTGGGGGCAATTCGACCCATTAAGCGACGCAGAGGCCGCCGAAGTGCAAGCGGTTGTCGATCAAATCAACAAAGAAACCGGGTATTCAAACGGGGGATGGGGGTCACTATGAAATGGAACGAACGCACCAAGAAAAGCGCCGCCTTTGGGCTGGTGGGCCTAGTGGGTATCTTTACCGGCACGTTTTTGCCGCCTGAGATTTTTACCCAGTTGCTAGGGGCTTTCTGATGATCGACAGCACGATCATTCAGGCGATACAGGCGGGCGGGAACGTGGGCCTATTAATGATGGGCTTATCACTAATGCGGCTCCACGTCCGCGTAGCTAAAATCGAATTACGCTATGAAATGAAGCAAGAAGCCAAAAACGATAGGCACTAGCTGCTTTTCACCGGCCATTGCTTACGCAGATCATCCGGCACCCAGCGACGGCCATCGGATGACACCAGCACGGCAAACGGCTTTCTATTAGGCGCTGGCCCTAGTTGCCTAACGAACCTAAATCCTTCCCAACGTTCAAACGGCACCACCTGACCGGACAATATCGCCAGCAGCTTGGCACGTTCCGGGCTGATGCGTTGCTGACCGTGTGCCCAACGGTAAGCGGTTTTTGGATGCACCCCCAGTAGCTCGACTGCCTGCGTTTGCGTGACCCACGCACAGCCCCAAGGCGTATCTAGCTCGATTACCGTGTGAAAGTTTTTCACGTTAAACGCTCCCTATGATTAAAAAATATCATGAGTGCGCTGGGCTTGTGGTTTGCCCGAGCGCGGGGGAGGATGGGCACCCAGAAGCCACCAGGAACAGGCCAGAATGAGTAAAAAATAAGGACAAATGACAGGCACAAAAAAAGCGCATTAGCGCCGCTACATATTCTTAGGATTCGCATAATATATATTATGTTAAATTGAATAAAAGTATGTCTGATCAACGCGCGTAAAAAGCGATCATGACGTTGGACACTAGTCTCCCATCTCCTTATTATTCCCCCCACCTATTTTCCAAGGATATTTCTCGTTATGCGCCCAGGTGTTTTGTGGCTAATAGCTGGCTTGTCGCTCTCTATCGCGGGCTGTGCAGCAACGCAGCCGGAAACTGTTCAACCGCCACCTCTGAGTGAAGCCACCTTTAACTCACGTATCCTGGAATTAGAAAGCCAGTTGGCGAGCCAATGTGATAGCCACTCTGCCTATCAGGCACGTCAGCTTGATCAACAGCAGGTGCTGACTGCCGATGTACGTGAAGTGGGCAGCTTGCTACGTTCGCTGCGCCAAGATGTGCAACAGCTTGAAGCACGAGATGATGAACCGGTTATTATTCGTGAGGAGTGTCAAATAGATGAATCGCTAACCACGAAAACGCTGGTGGGACGCAGCGAATGGGTGGGACTGCCGAGCCTGGGCACTTACCTGAAAGCGCGTATCGACTCAGGCGCTAATACCTCCTCGCTTTCCGCGGCTGAGATTACGCGTTTTGAACGTGACGGCGAAAACTGGGTGCGCTTTAAACTCGCTCTCAATGAAGATGATGTGGCCGTAGACGCCAAGCGTGATGAATGGGTAGAAGCGCCTATTGTGCGCCGAGTGCGTATCGTTCAAGCGTCTGGTGAAGAGTCTCGCCCGGTTATTTCACTGTTGATGACGCTCGGTCCTATTCGTGAAAACGTCGAGTTCACGCTTAATGACCGTACCCATCTGGATTATCCGGTGCTGCTTGGCCGGCGCTTTTTAATGGATATTGCGGTTATTGATGTTGCCGATACTTATCTACACGAGCGCCCCGAGTTTCCTGGTGGCGAGCCCGCTGAGCAGGCTGCTGAAGATGAAGCAGTTGATGAAGACGATAGCGAAGAGTAACTGCTCTCCCCTGGCGCTTTACGCAGATAAGGAAATTCCATGTCTCGGTTAATGTTTTATATAATTGTCGGCCTCTTGATGGTGGCGGGTATCGCCACCAGCATTCACCGTCATGTGCAGTTTGAAATTCCCTGGTTGCCTGGCGAGCAACGTCAGGTATGGGAGATTGAGGCTGGTATTAACTTTACTGCCCAAGGCGGTCCTGTTCAGGTAGACCTGGCGCTACCCTCGCATCAGGCAGGCTATCGCGTGCTTACGGAAAACACCGCTTCCTCAGGCTATGGGCTTGCCTACCAAGCCGATGAATTGGGCCGCACCGCTCAGTGGACTATTCGTAACGCGACAGGTAATCAAACGCTCTACTACTCGGTTCAGATGCTGGTATCGCAAGATGCCCGTTCACCCGTGCAAACACCGCCTGAAGCGTCAGCGACAACCCCTTGGGAAAGCCCTTATGACACCGCTGCCAGCCAACTTATAGAACAGGCTTGGGCACGAAGCGCCAATAACGCTACTTTTGCCCGTGAACTGATCCGCGATATTAATGGTGAGCGTCAAGAGGAAAACGCGCGGCTACTGCTGTCTCAAGAAACACCCGCAGCGCTGGTGGTGCGTTTGTTAAACCAAGCGGACGTTCAAGCGCGCGAAGTAAGCGGTCTTCTGCTGGAAGACGGTCGTCGCCGCCAAACACTGAGTAGCTGGATTCAAGTGTTTGATGAATCAGGCGAACAGTGGAGCATTTTCCATCCGCTAACGGGTGAGCAAGGTAAACCGGAAAATCTGATACTTTGGGAGACCGGCGGTCGAGCGGTATTGGAAGTTCAAGGTGGCACCAATTCCCGTGTTACCTTTTCAATGATGACGCATAATCAGCCTGCGTCCGCAGCGGTACGTAACCACTACTCTGATGACACGTTGCTGAATTTCTCGATTCATAGTCTGCCTTTGGAAGAGCAAGCGCTGTTCCAGACAATTCTATTGATCCCGATTGGCGCATTAATGGTGGTGTTTTTGCGCGTGTTGGTCGGTATCAAAACGTCCGGTACGTTTATGCCCGTGCTGATCGCACTGGCTTTCATACAAACCACGCTACCGACGGGTCTGATTGGCTTCCTGCTGATTGTCGCCATTGGTCTGATTATTCGTAACTATCTTTCTTACTTGAACTTACTGCTTGTAGCGAGGGTGTCGGCGGTCATCATCACGGTAATCGCGATTATTTCAGTCTTTACCGTACTGGCCTATCGTATGGGTCTCAGTGCCGGACTCACCATCACGTTTTTCCCGATGATTATTCTGGCCTGGACGATCGAGCGGATGTCGATTTTATGGGAAGAGGAAGGCCCGAAGCAGGTGTTAATCCAGGGCGGCGGCAGTTTAATTACCGCTATTCTTGCCTACCTGGCGATGAATAACCCCTGGATACGCCACATCACGTTCAACTTCCTGGGTGTTCAATTTATCCTGATGGCGTTGATTTTGCTGTTGGGTAATTACACGGGTTATCGCCTGCTAGAACTGCGTCGCTTTAAGCCCATTACCGATGATGAGAAACCCTCATGAGTTGGTTCAAAGATTGGACCTGGCCGACGCGCCTTCGGGATAAAGGCATTATTGGCATGAACCGGCGTAATATTCGTTATATTGGCCGCTATAACAGCCGTCGTCTTTATCCGCTGGTGGATGATAAGCTAAAAACCAAGTTACTGGCCCAGCAGTACGGCATTACCTCGCCGGAACTGATCGGCACGGTGACGACTCAGTTTGGTGTCAAGCACATTGGCGACATGCTGACCGGGCACGCGGGGTTTGTTATCAAACCCGCCAAAGGCAGCGGCGGCAAAGGAATTTTGGTGATTGAAAAGGTAGAAGATAATGCCTTTATCAAGCCCAGTGGCGCGACGTTATCGATTACCGATGTGGAGCGCCACGTATCCAATATTCTGTCGGGTCTCTACTCGTTAGGCGGCTCGCCCGATGTGGCCGTCATTGAAACGCTGATTAATTTTGACGAAAGCCTGATGGATTACACCTACGAAGGGGTTCCCGATATTCGGGTAATTATCTTCAAAGGGTACCCTGTCATGGCCATGATGCGTCTCTCTACCGCTGCTTCTGATGGCAAAGCTAACTTGCACCAAGGGGCTGTGGGAGTTGGTTTAAACATTGCCACTGGCGCAGCGCTCCGCGCCGTGCAGTTTGATCGGCCCTGCTTTAGCCATCCCGATACCGGTCATGACCTGGCTAGTTTAGTCGTGCCTCAATGGGAGACACTGCTAAACCTCGCGGCGGGTTGTTATGAAATGACCGGGTTGGGCTACCTGGGCACCGATATGGTGCTGGATCGCAAGCATGGACCGATGCTGCTTGAGCTTAACGCGCGCCCTGGCCTCGCCATTCAAATGACCAATGGTGAAGGTTTGCGTCGCCGCCTGGATCTTATCGAACGCCAGCCCGATAACGTTCCTGCAAAACAGC
The DNA here is from genome assembly GCF_042429665.1 of Vreelandella sulfidaeris. GTDB lineage: Bacteria > Pseudomonadota > Gammaproteobacteria > Pseudomonadales > Halomonadaceae > Vreelandella. The sequence goes on from NZ_JBHMAC010000002.1 coordinate 165,295, forward strand.
GTGTGGCGTTTGCTCAGCATCATTTTGCTCGGCGCAGCGAGCTGGTAGAAAGCCCTGACACCTCTGCTGCTAACGCGTAGACTAGGTAAACCACGTTCAACGAGTTGCCCATGACCCAAGCGAATACACTTTTGCAGCAGGCTGAGTCCCAGTGTCACCTCCGCGGCGTACGGTTTACTCCAATTCGTCGACGTGTACTGGAACTTATTGCTGAAAATGGTGGCGGCTTAAAAGCATATGATCTGCTGGATAAGCTAACGACCGAGCATGCTGCTGCTCGCCCACCGACGGTCTATCGAGCGTTAGAGTTCTTAATTGAGCAGGGCTTGGTACACCGAATTGAGAGCCAAAACGCTTATGTAGCTTGCGCATGCCCTGAGCATACCCACGGTTTCCAGCTACTGATTTGTCGCCAGTGCGGCTATGTTGAAGAGCTGCATTTAGACGAGATTAGTGCCCAATTGGCGGCGTTGGCCAAACAGCGTGGCTTTAATGTCGAGCGCCAAACAATTGAGCTACAGGGCCTCTGTCAGGACTGCCGCCCCAGCTAGCTTGTCAGCCCAATGTCTCCATGACTGAGTCTCAGTGCTGTTGCTCAGTGATAAAGATCAGTGCTAAAGAAAAGCACTCCGCATCGCCATGCACCGTAGAGAGCCCCTGTATGTCCCGTTTTGATCAAACAGCTCCCGAAGCACTTTTTAAGCAGTTAGAGCATGCCACGCCTGATGATAGCCTGCCGGATGTTGCCACACTGCTTGACGCCATACGCTTTAATGCTGATGGCTTAATTGCAGCGATTGCCCAGCAACACGATACAAAAGAAGTATTAATGATGGCATGGATGAACCGTGAGGCCTTGGAAGAGACCCTGTCCACTCAGCGTGTCTGTTACTACTCCCGTTCGCGTAAAAAACTATGGCGTAAAGGCGAAACATCGGGTCAGCAGCAGCTGCTTAAATCAGCCAATCTCGATTGCGATGGCGACGCGCTTTTGCTGTCCGTTGAGCAGACAGGACCGGCCTGCCATACTGGCCGACGCAGCTGCTTCTATATTGCGTTGGATGATAAACAGGCAGCGATTACCAGCACGCCACTGATCGATCCCGAAAAGCTCTATGGTAAACAGTGAGCCCTTCAATAAGCTCTTGAGTAAGTGGCGTTCTTCAGAGGCTAATAGATGACGTCACTGAAAGGTCTCCGTAACGCACTGCTAACTGGCCTTACGAGCATAGCCTCGAAAGCCATGATCGGCTGTATCATTGTCTATCGCTACACTATCAGCCCCCTGCTAGGCCCCCGTTGCCGCTTTTGGCCCAGTTGCTCATCGTATGCGATTGAGGCGATTCAGGTGCAAGGCCCGCTAAAAGGCGGCTGGATGGCGGCTAAACGAATCATCAAGTGCCACCCTGGCAATGCCGGTGGCATGGATCCCGTTCCCGGGGGTAGAAGCGAACAGCTTTGCCGCGAGGACGAGTCCCCAACCCACGCAGGCTGCGACCACCCTCCTCGCTAGCATGTCATTTTCTGCTTGACGGTATTATTGATACTGTTCAGCGGTCTGGTAGATCTTCTCTAACATGGCATGCAGGCCGTTGCTGCGGGTAGGCGAAAGATGTTTATCAAGCCCTAAATCAGCCAGGAAATGGGGTTCCGTCGCACGGATTTCAGCAGCGCTTCGATCACTGTAGATGCGCAGTAATACGGCGATTAAGCCGGATACAATGGCGGCATCCGAGGTCGCTTTAAACACAAGCTGTCCGCCCTCTTCTTCGTATCGCATCCACACATTGGACTGACAGCCCTGGATTTTAAACTCCTCGACTTTCCATTCATCAGGAAAGTCAGGGAGCTGTTTGCCCATATCTATAATGTATTGATAACGATCCATCCAGTTATCAAATATCTCGAAATCCTCGATCAACTCTTGCTGGGCCTGCTCGGCGCCGGATGTGCTCATGGTGCTTCCTTCTGATTGGGGGTGTATGCCGAATGAGAACAATGGCAGTCAGCATTACTTCTCCCCATTATAACGGTTCACTGGCGCCTTGAGAGGGGGGGTGTTTCTGAAATTGCCAAACGATGGCGCTGCTGTTCACGATGCCACTCATTGTCTTCGGTATGTAAGTAGCGCGAGGTGGTCTCCAGGCGAGCGTGACGGGCGCTCTCTGCCAAGTGGCGCAGGCTGATACCCGATTGAGCCTGATGGGTAATAGCAGTATGACGCAGCCAGTGCGGCGTCGCGTTGCGCAGCGCGCTTATATAGTGGGAAGAGCCGTCTTCTTCTTCAAGTGCTTGGGCCGCCTGCTGAAAGGTGGCGCTAATAAGGCGATAAAGCTGATTGTTGCCAATACCGCGCTGGCCATCCAGGGCACGCAGTAATGGAGCATGTGCTTCCAGTTCGCTTGGGTGCTCAGGCAGGTCTAGTGCGTAGCGCCACTCGCGTAGACAACTCAACATGTCATCGGGTAGTGGAATGCGTGCCACTTTACTGCCCTTGCCTACCACGTTCCACCACCAGCGCCCTTCGCTGCGCTGGAAATCGCCCATTTGCGTATTTGCCATTTCACTTATGCGTGGGGCAAGCAGGTAGGCAAACGCAAAGATAAAGCGCTGCCTTGCATGCTCAAAGTGGGCGCGGCCGCCCTCCTCTTTACCTAGCGGTCTGTTAAGCCATGCCCAAAGCCACGCCCATAGATCGCTTTCAAGATAGCGTTCAATACGCTGTGTCTGATTATTTAGACGGCGTGATTTATCCCGCATAAGACGAAACGGATTGTGATGCACCCACCCCGCTTCCACTAGCCAAGCGAACATTCCCTGCAGAATGACCAGGCTTTGACGTCGGCTAGCAGGCGACAACACCCCCCGAAACGGACGCCATGCAGGATGCGCCCGGGGTTTCGAGGGCCCCACCCACTGTTCATGAGGCTGTGGATCAGCAAGAAATGCCTCAAACCGGCGCAATATATCGCGATTAATATCAACTAGCCTGAGCTGTTGGCTCGCTAGCCAGAGCAGTAGTCGCTCCGATTCTCGACGATAGGCTTTCCATGTTTGCGGGCTCTCCGTGTACTCATCAAGCCATGCCATGACTGCCTCGGCGTCGCTTTGAGCGCCAATTCTGCCGACTTCCTGCTTGTCGACAAGTGCCCTTTCGGTCGTGATAGGCGCTGACAACGTTGGTATTGGCTCAACCGACATTGGCCACCCTTTCATGGTGCCGCGAAGCGTTCGTCATTTAAGTGCGTCCCCTTTCCCAAAGCCCTTGGACGCAAAGTGTGGCGTTATTGTTGTAAAAACTCAAGATAAGACGAGTAATCTTGAATTTATAGCTTTTATCATAAATAAAATTACGTAATACGTTTTATGTAATAATTGCCTTTTGGCACCAAAATACCGACAATGACGGTCTTGCATTGCCACTATAGAATCACTTGGAAAAGGACGAACGCATGGCGCGTAACGGCATTCAATACCACGATGTTCAACAGGCCATTGATGCGCTACTAGCCCGTGGAGACACCCCTAGCGTGCAGCGCATTCGTGATGTCCTGGGCACGGGTAGCTTCACGACCATTAGCGACCACTTCCGCGTATGGCGAAGCGAACGTGAACAAAATCGTGACGTGCCGCCTCCTAAAGGCGTTCCTGACGTGGTGGTGACGATGGCCAGTGAGTTATGGCGTGAAGCTCAAGAGGTCGCCAATCAGGCATTGGTGCACTATCGCGAGGAGGCTAACCGGCAGGTAGAGGACGCCCAACGATTAGCCGACGATGCTGAACAGCACGCCCTGGATTCCCAGCAGCGTGAAAAAGCGTTGACGGAGCACCTTCGTCATACTGAGGCGCGGCTGGAGACACTTAATCGAGAACTTGCCACCCTGGAGGCCAATCAAGCTCAGCTCATTGAGCAAGCAGAGCGTGCCGAACAGCAGACCCTGGATGCGAAAAAAGCAGGCGCAGCCATAGAGCAGCGTTACCACGCGCTTCAAGAGAGCTCTCAACACGAGCGTCAGGAGTTACAGACTAGTTTCGAGCAACGCTTGAAACAGGAGGAAGCGCGCAATGAAGCTTCCGAGGGTAAGCTGATGGCGCTACTGGATACGCTTCGCCAGGAACGTGCGCAGGAAGAGAAAAGCTACCAAAAAAGGCTTCAGCAAGGAGAGCAGCGCATTGAAGCTTTAAATCGGGAATTAACGACCAAGCAGCAGACCCTGCACCAGTTGCAGCTGGACGCCAACGAGCGGGAGCAACAGTTGAGTGAGTCGCAGCAGCGATGCAGTGCCTTGGAGAAACAGCAGCACGCGTTACATCAGCAGCTAAATGAAGCGCAGTCAGCGTTAAGCCAACAGGCTAGCCAGCACGCCGAGCAAGAAGCCCAGCTGCAACAAGCATGGCAAGAGAAGTTATGGAGCAGAATGGAAGCACTACAACAACAGCTGACCGAACTGCCCGCCTCGCTAGCGGAGAAAGACACCACGCCTAAACGCTAGCGGCTAATTAGCGAGCGGTAGCAAAGCATTTGCACGCATACGGCATGTTCGAAAGCCCATAACGAAAAGTGCCGCTACCTATTACAGGTAGCGGCACGATATCTCAGGCCTGATTAACCTAGCGGTAATAGGCGTTGGTAGTGTCACTATGGTCGGTGACATCACGAATCCCCGCCAGCTCAGGAATACGCTCCATTAAAGTTTTTTCAACGCCATCTTTAAGCGTTAAATCAACCGCAGCACAGCCCTGACACCCGCCACCAAAGGCAAGCACGGCATACTGCTGTTCAGTGAGCTCCACCAGCTTGATTTCACCCCCGTGGGCTGCCAGGCCAGGATTAATCTCGCTGTACAGAACATAATTGATACGATCTTCAAGCGGGCTATCGGCGTTGACCTTTGGCATCTTGGCGTTAGGCGCCTTGATCGTCAGCTGTCCACCCATACGGTCAGCATTAAAGTCGACCACCGCTTCTTCTAAAAAGGCCAAGCTGTTTTTATCGAGAAAAACATTAATTTTTTCGAGTTCCAGCGTGACATCGGTAGGCTCTTCTTCGCCTGGACGACAGTAAGCTAGGCAGGTTTCCGCGTAGGGCGTGCCTGGCTGAGTAATAAAGATGCGTACCGCAATACCTTCAACGTTTTGCTTTTCAAGCAATTCAGCGAGGTAAGTCTGCGCGCTCTCGGTAATATCGATACCTTGGGTATCAACATCGGTGTTTTTTTCGCTAGTCGTGGTCATGAGGGCTGTCTTCCTCCCGTGGTAGTGGCTTGGCCACTTCACATGTCATTTGTGCCTATGGTAAGCAAAACGGCGCGCTGACACAATCCCGAGTATTTTAGTAGGCTATTTGTTCGCACACCTCATTCAAGCTAGGTCATCCAGCTCTTCAAGCTATGGCTTCAAGCTATGGCTTCAAGCAGGCATACAGGGTTAATTAGTCTTGCTCATGCAGTGTATTAGCAATGCTCATCCCTTCTGGCATCGCACTTAGGGGCGTTTTGCTACGCCTTTTGTTATCATTACGCGCCTAATAACCCTGTATACAGCTTTACCGACGACAACAATATTCCCTTTGATGACTGTGACGCTGGAGAACTCCCCCTGCCATGGCTGATAGTGCTTTGACCGCAACCCTCACACAACGCCTTGCTGAACGTATCCTGATTCTGGACGGCGGCATGGGCACCATGCTGCAGAACGCTCAGTTGAGCGAGGAGGATTTTCGGGGCGAACGCTTCAGTGAATGGCCTTCGGATCTTAAAGGCAATAACGATCTGCTCGCGCTCACCTGCCCCGATGTCGTCACGCGGATTCATCGCGCTTACCTTGAAGCCGGCGCAGACATCATTGAGACCAACACCTTTAACAGCACTCAACTGTCACAGTCTGATTACGGCATGGAAGCGCTGGTGGTGGAGCTCAATCGCGAGTCAGCGCGGCTTGCCAGAGAAGTGTGCGATGCCGTCGCCGCGGAAACGGGCGTGCCTCGCTATGTCGCGGGTGTATTAGGGCCAACGTCGCGCACCGCGTCGCTATCACCCGATGTCAACGACCCGGCCAAGCGTAACGTCACCTTTGATGAACTACGCGAAAACTATTATGAAGCGGCCGAGGCGCTCATCGCAGGCGGCGCCGATCTCATCATGATCGAAACTATCTTCGATACGCTTAACGCCAAGGCGGCCATATACGCGTTGGAAGAGCTGTTCGATGACCGCGGCGAGCGTCTGCCGGTAATGATCTCCGGTACCATTACGGATGCCTCGGGGCGAACCTTATCTGGCCAAACCACCGAAGCCTTCTGGAACTCGGTACGCCATGCTCAACCGCTCTCTGTCGGCCTAAACTGCGCCCTGGGCGCCGAAGAGCTGCGCCCCTATCTTGAAGAACTCTCGAGCAAAGCGGACACGTTTGTATCAGCACACCCCAATGCAGGGCTGCCTAACGAGTTTGGCGAGTACGATCAGACCCCTGAAGAGATGTCCGAGATTGTCAGCGAATTTGCGGCAAGCGGCCTGGTCAATATTATTGGCGGCTGCTGTGGCTCAACGCCTGAGCATATTCGTGCCATCGCCGATTCAGTACGCGAGATGACGCCACGAGCGATTCCTGAGCGCAGCCGAGCCTGCCGCCTATCGGGACTCGAGCCTTTCAACATTCAGGCAGACTCACTGTTCGTCAATGTGGGCGAGCGCACCAACGTTACTGGCTCAGCGCGCTTTAAAAGATTGATTGTTGAAGAAGATTTCACGACGGCGCTTGAAGTGGCGCTTGAGCAGGTTGAGAACGGCGCTCAAGTCATCGATATCAACATGGACGAGGGCATGCTGGAGTCCAAGGAAGCCATGGAGCGCTTTCTTAACTTAATCGCCGGTGAGCCCGATATTGCTCGTGTTCCGATCATGATTGACTCCTCCAAATGGGAAATCATCGAAGCGGGTTTAAAGTGTGTGCAGGGCAAAGCCGTCGTCAACTCCATCTCACTGAAAGAAGGTGAAGCCGCCTTCCGCGAACAGGCGACCAAGTGCCGCCGTTATGGCGCGGCGATCGTCGTGATGGCGTTTGATGAAGAGGGCCAGGCCGACACCTTTGCACGCAAAACCGAGATTTGTCAGCGCGCCTATCGCCTGCTGGTCGATGAGATCGGGTTTCCCGCCGAAGATATCATTTTCGACCCCAATATCTTTGCTATCGCTACGGGCATTGAAGAGCACAATAACTACGCCGTCGACTTTATTGAAGCGACCCAGTGGATTCGTGACAACCTGCCCCACGCGATGATTTCCGGCGGCGTTTCGAACGTATCGTTTTCGTTTCGTGGTAATAACCCCGTTCGTGAAGCGATTCACTCGGCGTTTCTTTACCACGCGATACGTGCCGGTCTTAGCATGGGTATCGTCAATGCGGGTCAGCTTGCTGTCTATGACGACCTGCCTGCCGAACTTCGTGACGCGGTGGAGGATGTGGTGCTCAACCGGCGCAGCGACGGTACCGAGCGACTGCTGGATATTGCTGACAAGTATAAAGGCGACGGCAGCGGCGCAGCTAAAAAAGAGGATCTGGAGTGGCGCAGCTGGCCGGTCAATAAGCGTATCGAGCACGCGCTAGTCAAAGGCATCACCGCCTATATAGAAGATGACACCGAACAGGCCCGTGCCGAGGCAGAACGCCCTATCGAGGTGATCGAAGGGCCGCTGATGGACGGCATGAATGTGGTCGGCGATCTGTTTGGCGACGGCAAGATGTTTCTTCCGCAGGTGGTCAAGTCAGCCCGGGTGATGAAGCAAGCCGTGGCCTACTTAATTCCCTATATCGAGGCCGAAAAAAGCGAAGACACCAAGGCCAAGGGCAAGATCGTCATGGCCACGGTAAAAGGTGACGTGCACGACATCGGCAAGAATATCGTGGGCGTGGTGCTTCAATGCAATAACTATGAAGTTATCGATCTTGGCGTCATGGTGCCAGCGGATAAAATTTTGCAGGCCGCCAAAGAGCATAACGCCGATATCATCGGCCTCTCGGGGCTGATCACCCCGTCGCTGGATGAAATGGTCCACGTGGCGAAAGAAATGCAGCGTCGCGGCATGGATCTTCCGCTATTGATCGGCGGTGCGACCACCTCGAAAGCTCACACTGCCGTTAAAATTGAACCACAGTATGAGCACCCGGTGATTTATGTCACCGATGCCTCTCGTGCCGTCGGGGTCGCTGGTCGCCTGCTCGCGCCGAATCAAAAAGCGGCTTATGTGGCAGACATTCGCGAGGAGTATGAAAAAGTACGCGAACGTAACGCGAAGCGCCGTCCTAAAGCAGCCGATCTTGATTACACCCAAGCTCGTAAACGACGGTTTCGCACAGATTGGAGTAGCCAGACACCTGTCGAGCCGGCCGTGTTAGGTCTGCAAACGTTCGATAACTACGACCTTCAAGAGCTGATCGAGCGGATCGACTGGACGCCCTTCTTCATGAGTTGGCAACTGGCCGGTAAGTACCCCAAGATTCTTGATGATAAAGTCGTAGGGGAAGCCGCTCGCAGCCTGTTTGAAGATGCCAAGGTCATGTTGCGTAAGCTGGTTGAAGAGAAACGCGTGTACGCACGCGGAGTCATCGGTCTGTGGCCTGCCAATAGTGTCGATGATGATGTGATTGAGGTTTACGCCGATGAGTCGCGCAGCGTCGTTGTCGAACGGCTGCATCACATTCGCCAGCAAACCACGAAAGGCCGCGACGGTATCTGTTATAGCCTGGCTGACTTCATTGCGCCCAAAGAGAGCGGTAAAGCTGACTGGATTGGCGGCTTCGCGGTCACCACCGGTCATGGCGTTGATGAACTCTCCAAAGCGTATGAGGCGGCCGGCGACGACTATAACGCCATCATGGTGCAGGCACTGACGGACCGTCTCGCTGAAGCCTTTGCCGAGCGTATGCACGAGCGTGTACGCAAGGAGTTCTGGGGCTATGTGCCCGACGAAACGCTGGATAACGATGCCTTGATCGCTGAGAAATACCAGGGTATCCGGCCAGCACCAGGCTACCCCGCCTGCCCCGACCATACTGAAAAAGCCACGCTGTTCCGCTTGCTGAATGCGACCGAGAACACCGGCTTGGCGTTGACTGAAAACTTCGCCATGTGGCCTGCCGCCGCGGTCTCTGGCTGGTACTTTGCCCATCCGCAGTCAAAGTACTTCTCGACCGGCAAGATTACCCGTGATCAGGTAGAAGTCTTGGCTGAACGCAAGCAGATGTCGCTTGAGGAAATGGAGCGCTGGCTCTCGCCGGTACTCTCCTACGACCCGAGCTGATAAATGCTGTTAGCGGGCCGTCATGGCAAGGTGGTACGCCTTGCCTTACCCATCATGCTGGGCATGCTGTCGCAAAGCCTGCTCAACCTGATCGACGCAGCAATAGTCGGCCGTTTAGGTGACGTGGCGCTGGCGGGTGTCGGCATAGGCGGTTATACCATGTTTATGCTGTCCGCCGTGGTGTTCGGACTCTCTTCCAGCGTTCAATCACAAACTGCTCAACGACTGGGCGCTGGCCGTGCAGATGTTGGGCACCCCTTGCACTCGGGGTTGGCGATTGGCATTGCCGTTGCGCTGCCCCTCTCGCTATGGGCGTGGTGGCAAGCACCTCTACTGATCGGCTTGATTACGCAAAATGTGGAGGTAAAAACCGTAGCCGTCAGTTATTTTCGATGGCGGGTTGTCTCGTTGGTCGCCATCGCTTTAACGCTATGTTTTCGCGGCTACTGGAACGGTCGTCAGCAAACGCAACTCTATTTACGCATCATTGTAGCGGTTCATTTACTTAATGTACTGGCAACCATTGGTTTGGTTTACGGCGTAGCTGGCCTCCCCTATATGGGCTCCGATGGTGCTGGCGCGGGAACGACCCTGTCATTGTTCACAGGTCTGCTAGCATGGTGGTGGGTAAGCTATAAAAATGCCGCAATCCCGCTTGCTTTACCCCGGTGGTCGCGTGCGCTCAGTCTGCGAACGACGCTAACCCTCGCCGCACCTCATTCCTTGCAGCAACTTTTGTTTGCGGCGGGCTACGCGGTATTATTTGGCTTATTAAGCCACTTGGGGACTGCCAGCATTGCGGTAGGCCATGTGCTGATTAATTTATCGCTGTTGCTTATTTTGCCGGGCGTCGGTGTGGGTGTTGCCGCGATGAGCCTGGTCGGCGAAGCGCTCGGGCGCGATGATCAACATGAAGCGCATCGCTGTGGATGGGATGCGCTGCGCGTCGCTTGGCTGTTAATGCTGGTGTTAGCGCTGCCCATGCTGCTGCTTCCCGAGCAGGTGCTGGGGGTGTTTTTTAGCAATCATGAACTGGTTGCGCTAGGTTCACGCCCGCTGCAACTGACCGGCGTGATGATTGTTCTGGACGCCGCCGCCTTAGTGCTCGCCCAGGCGTTAATGGGTGCCGGTGCCCAGCGCACGGTGATGCTGTTAACCCTGGGGATGCAGTGGCTACTGTTTCTTCCCCTGGCTTGGTGGGTTGGGATCGGCCTGGGATACGGCTTGTTGGGTATTTGGCTCATACAGCTTGTTTATCGATTGATAAATTCAGCCGGCTTTCTATGGGTATGGCAGCGCCGACGCTGGCAGTTGCCCGCTTTTAACTAGCCGTATAATCGGCTGAACAGGTTTTAAATAGCTTTTAGAAATAAAAAGATAATTATATATTCTTTTGTAGAATATGATGCCCGCGTTAAGGTGACGCTAAATAAACGTCCGTCTCAACGTGACCATTTCGCTTTTTAGCAGGATCGTGCACATGTACCGTTATGATATTCACGACCAAACACTGGTTGATGAGCGTGTCGCTCAGTTCCGCGACCAAATGGAACGCTATCGCGCCGGTCGTTTGGGAGAAGAAGAATTCCGCCCGTTACGGTTGCAGAATGGCCTCTATATTCAGCGTCACGCCCCTATGCTGCGTATTGCCATCCCTTATGGCATGTTGGCTGGCAATCAATTGCGTGCGTTGGCTGAGATCACACGCCGCTATGACCGCGGCTACGGCCACTTTACGACACGTCAGAATTTACAGCTGAACTGGCCTGCCCTTGAAGACGTGCCGGATATCCTGGCGGATCTCTCCAAGGTGCAGATGCATGCCATTCAAACCAGCGGCAACTGCATTCGCAATACCACCAGTGACCAGTTTGCCGGTATCGCCAATGATGAAGTGGAAGATCCGCGCCCCTGGTGCGAATTAATCCGTCAGTGGTCTACCCTGCATCCCGAGTTCGCCTATTTGCCGCGTAAATTCAAGATTGCAGTAAGTGGTGCTGCTCAAGACCGCGCGGCGATTCAGGTGCACGATATCGGCCTGCGTCTTTGGTATAACACTGACGGCGAGCTGCGCATTAAAGTCTTGGCTGGTGGCGGTTTGGGACGTACCCCCATGATTGCCGACGTGGTTCGCGAAGACCTGCCCTGGCAGCATCTGCTGACCTATCTGGAAGCTTGTGTCCGGGTATATAACCAGTTCGGTCGCCGCGACAACAAGTTCAAGGCACGAATTAAAATTCTCGTTAAAGCCCTCGGCATCGAGGAATTCCGCCGTCGTGTCGACGAAGAGTGGGCGCATTTAAAAGATGGTCCGCAAACGCTTAACCAAGCGGCAATCGACGCGGCCAAAGAGCATTTCCCGGAGCCTGACCGTCGTCCGGTAGACGATTCGGCAACCGATGTATTTGATCAACTGCGTGCCGACAATCGCAGCTTTGCCCGCTTTGTGACTAATAATGTGTCGTCTCATAAGGTGCCGGGCTATAAAGCCGTTACGCTGTCGCTTAAACGCCGCGAGCATGCGCCAGGGGATGTTACAGCGGACCAGATGGAGGCCGTGGCGGATTTAGCCGATCGCTATAGCTTTGGGGAAGTACGGGTTACTCACGAGCAGAATCTGGTGCTGTCAGACGTGCCGGTAGATGAGCTTGAAGCGCTATGGAAAGAGCTTGATGCGCTGGGCATGGCGAACCCCACCGTCGGTACGCTCAATGACATTATCTGCTGCCCTGGCGGTGATTACTGCAGCTTGGCTAATGCCGTCTCCATTCCGATTGCCCAAGCGCTTCAGGAACGTTTTGAAGACCTGGACTTCCTGTATGACCTGGGCCCGCTGGATTTGAATATTTCTGGCTGCATGAATGCCTGTGGTCACCACCACGTCGGCCATATCGGCATACTCGGGGTCGATAAAAAAGGCGAAGAGTATTACCAGGTATCGATAGGCGGCAACTCAACCGACGATGCGTCATTAGGTAAAATTCTGGGCCCTTCATTCTTCCGCGAAGACGTGCCCAACGTGGTTGAAAAAGTGCTGGAAGTTTACGTGGCGCAGCGTCACGAAGATGAGCGTTTCCTGGATACTTATCGCCGTATTGGCCTAAAACCCTTTAAGGAGCGTGTGTATGCCGCGCAGTAATGAAACGCAAGCTGAAGCGGTTGATCTGACGCCGGTTCATGCTGATCATTTGATTGTAAATGGTGAGTTAGCGGCAGAGAACGCCTGGTGCGTTTCCTACGATGTCGACAACCTGCCCGATCAACTTCCTGCGTTTGTACCGCTAACGCTGTGGCAGGCCAATCAAGACGATACCGAGCTTGCGCCGCTGCTGACCAGTGATACTGAGCTCACTGCGGCACTGGCTGAAGAGCTTAACAAGTCAGCTGCGCTGGCGATTGATTTTCCGGCCTTTACGGATGGCCGGGGCTACTCTCTCGCCCGCCTTCTGCGTGAACGCTATGGCTACAGCGGCGAACTGCGTGCGGTGGGTGATGTGCTGGTCGACCAGCTTGAGTACATGCGTCGTTGTGGCTTCACGACCATGGCCCTGCGTGATGATCAGGACCCTGAAGATGCCTTGCGCGCGCTAACCTTCTTTAGCGTTCGCTACCAGACCGATGTTGAAGAGCGTCAGGCGCTGTTTGAACGACGTCTTGCTGCTGGCAAGTAACCACGTATTGCAAGCAGACGAGATGTAAAAGGGCAGCTTCGGCGCCCTTTTTTGTGTCCGGTTTTATGTGCCGTTATCGTAGTGAACTCATGTCGTATTAGCGGCGGTTGTATTATCCGCGACGCTTTTGCTGGCGTTCACGATTATTGGCCTTGGCGCGATCACTTTTTCGCAGCATCACCCAAGTAGCGCCCAGCCCACCTTCAGAGGGTTGGGCCGAAACGTAGGCCTGCACCTCGTCAAACTGACTCAGCCACTTGGCAATATATGAACGCAGCACGTTCGCAGGGCTATCGATTTCACGCCCACGACCATGAACGATGAGTACCGAACGCAGATCGTGGGCATAGGCCTCCTGAATAAACGGAAACAGCAAGCGGCGGCACTCACTCAATGGGCGACGCAATAAGTGAAGCTGGGACTGAACGCTATAACCACCATGCTTCAATTTATCGACCACACCTTCCTGAATCCCCTCACGCCGATAGGTCATGGGATCAAAAGGCGGCAGCAGATCGACAAAGTCATCGGTGAGAAAGTTACGCGCCCCGGCCTCTTCTTCCGCCCGCTCGCGGCGAGCCAACTGTGATTCGGAGGGGGCTTTGCGCTGTGCACCTGGGTCGGCCCGGTTACTGGGTGGCAGGGGCTTAACATCACCCACTAGAGCACGAAAATCCATATCATCACGAAGTGGCTGATTCATTACTGGCTCCTCCGACAGGGTCGTCTTACTATCCTAGCAAATCTAGGGATATTGCTTAAACAGATTAAGTAAGTCGATAACATAAGGCTTGTCATCATCAAGTAGGCGCGCCAAGCTAGCTGACTATTTCATAACGGTAATTAAGAGGCTTCATGGTTTGGCTTAAGCGGCTGTTGATCGTCTGTATGGTGGGGGTGCTTGGCGTTGCCGGTTGGCTCTGGTTAATAATGCTTAGTCCCTGGTTTTATGAGCGTCCCGATGATCTAGCTGACATCGAGCAGCGACCACACCAGGTGTTTGTATATGGGACGCTTCGCTACGCCCCCGTCCGCCTAGTGGTGATGGGAGACTTTGGTGATCCCCAACCGGCGATGCTTGAAGGGTTTCAGCGCAACGGGCTCGATCTTACACCCCAGCCAGATCATCATGTGGAAGGCCTGCTACTGCATGTGGAACCCCACGAACTGGCCCGTTTAGACCGCTATGAACGACTGGGTATTCGCTACGAGCGGGAGATGGTAAGCCTTGATGATGGCAGTCAAGCCTGGGTGTATTTACGTCTTCCGGACGTACAAAATGCATTGATCCCGTGAGCGTATTGACCGGCAGCTCTGATAACATAGCGATTAGTCTGTGCCGACGCACGCCAGATGGCCCTATTCAGGAAGGAAAATGAGTGACATGACCCCCTACGTTTTGATTCTCTATTACTCGCGCTCAGGCGCCACTGCCACCATGGCACAGCAAATAGCGGCTGGCGTGGAGAGCGTGCCTGGTATTGAGGCTCGCTTACGCACGGTCGCGCCGGTATCGACGACGTGTGAAGCGGTTGATCCCGAGATTCCCGCTGAGGGAGCCGTCTATGCAGACCTGGACGATTTACGACATTGCAGCGGTTTGGCCTTAGGCAGCCCAACCCGGTTTGGTAATATGGCCGCCCCCCTGAAGTATTTTATCGACTCCACCAGTAGCCTCTGGATGAATGGCGCCCTGATTGACAAACCTGCCAGCGCTTTCACCTCTACCTCCAGTCTTCACGGAGGCCAGGAGAGCACTCTGCTAACCATGCTGGTTCCCCTGCTCCACCACGGTATGGTGTATGCAGGTGTTCCTTACAGCGAAACCACGCTGATAGAAACGCGCACAGGGGGCACCCCCTATGGCTCAAGTCATTTGGCAGGACCTCGCAGCGAACGCTCGGTCGACGAACATGAACGAGCGCTGTGTGTGGCTCAGGGGAAACGCCTGGCACGTCTTACCTTAGCGCTCCACGCAATGCGTCAGGGGGCGTTATGAGGCAGTGGCTGGAAGAAGTAGAAACTCGCCATGGTCTAGATACGCTGACACTTAGAAGCAGACAATTAGTGTTGGCTAGTTTTACCATTTTATTGTTGCTGGTGATTTACCGCGGTTTTTTAGTACAGGGCGATACGTTTAACTGGCGGCCGGTCATCGCCTTTGTCCTTCCCTTAGTGCTGTTCTTGCCCTCTATTATAGGTCAGCGCGCACGCGGTCATGCATGGCTCGCGTTTGTCAGCCTGCTCTATTTCACTCAAGGGGTCATGCTGGCCACCCTGCCTGGGCAAGCATTTAGAGGGGTTTTAGAAGCGGCCATTTCATTGGCGCTATTTACCGGCTGCATGGGCTATGCGCGCTTTCGTAGTCGTCAGCAGCGTCAATAACTATTGCCGAAGTACCACAGCCATAGCGCAATGCCAGCGCCGATGAATAACGCTGCCAGCGCGCGCAAACGTAGCGTAGCCGTGCTTAACGGCTCGCTACGTGCATCGATGGGCGGTTGGCGAAAACGCTTGGTACCCGTCAGCATCGCTGCCAGAAGCGGCTCTCCCTGCAGGCGGTGCACTATCACTCCAACCAGGTGCAGGCCTATTAGAATGATCAAGAGATCGCTATTCAGCTGATGCAATGTTCTAAGTAAACCAGCTACCTCTTCGCTGAATAAACCATAAAGCGGTGCCTGAAAAAAAATGTCATCGCTTAGAAACAGGCCACTGATGGCTTGAAAGCTGAGTGAAAGCAAAAAAACCACCACCATCCAACCGCCTAACGGGTTGTGGCTGGCATAAGCGTGGGGCTGACGCTTAACTAGATTGTTGGCGTAGTTAATGGTGTGAGGCAATGGATACAAAAACGTTTTGAATCTCGCATACACGCTTCCAACCAGCCCCCAACACCAGCGGAAAATGAGCAGACCCAGTATTGCATAGCCTGCTTGTGCGTGAGTCTCGATAGGAAATAGAAAAGGGGCGCCGCTGGTTTTAGTCGTATAAAAGGATACTAATACCGCGATGACTAACCCCCAGTGAAACAGGCGGATCCAACGATCCCATACGTTAATCGCCACACTGGCATTATGCATAACGTCTTTCCTCTCTTAGCATCGTTGGGTCAGCCAGCCGTGGATGGTGTTTTGGATGATGGGATATTTTCGCATTTATTTTGGCTTTCTCATAGAATATGAATCAGTTAAGCGCTACCGTCAGGGGCAAGATCATAAAAATAACAGCGCTGTAGGCGTACCTATCCTATCTATTGATAACGGTCACTTGAGCTTTAAAGTCAGACCAGCGACCATGGATAAAATTCAAGGGAGTAGCATCCGATGACGCGTAACATAGCCGATATCAGGCGTGATTATGAAGGCGGTAGGCTAGACGAATCCCAGGCACCCGATGATCCATTTGTGTTATTTGATGAGTGGTTCACGCTGGCGCTGGAAAAAGAGGGTAAAGACGGTAATGCCATGACGCTAGCCAGCGTTGACAGCCAAGGCCGGCCCCATGCGCGTATCGTGTTGCTGAAGGGGTTCGATGAACGCGGTATGGTGTTTTTTACTAACTACCATAGCCATAAGGGTAGCGAGCTGAGTAACGTACCTTACGCGGCGATGACCTTTTGGTGGCCTTCCCTGTCACGTCAAGTGCGTATCGAAGGCCCTGTCGAGCAAGTGTCTGATACTGAGTCAGATGAGTATTTTGCCAGCCGACCGCGAGGTAGCCAGCTAGGCGCCTGGATTGCGACACAAAGTGTTGTCATCCCTAATCGCAACTGGATTGAAGAGCGTCAAAAGCGCTTTGAGCAAGCGTATAACGACCAGAATATTCCTCGTCCTATTCACTGGGGTGGCTATCGCCTGGCCCCGGAAATGATTGAATTTTGGCAAGGACAGCCGAGTCGGCTACACGATCGGTTGCGTTTTGAGCGGCGCGATGGTGGAGAATGGAGCCACTTCCGACTGGCTCCTTAACCCAATCCGCTTCTGCTCAACGTGAACGACCTGCCGGCTTAGTCCGGCAGGCTCTCGAGGCGATGCCGCTGCCATTCGCTTTCAGGTTCATTAAGTCGCAACACGGCATCAATCACCTGCTCTTCCATGTTGTACCGGGACTTAAAACCCAGATGTTTCATCAAGGCTCGCATGGGGTGATTATCCACCATGATTTTGCCGATCATTTCCAACGTCCCGATGCTAGTGCAGTAAGCGATCATTTTTTTCATTAACAAACTGCCAATCCCTAGCCCCTGTAGATCGTCGCGAATAATCACCGAGAATTCGGTTCGAATGTTATCTGGATCATTCCATACCCTCACGACCCCCAACATCTCTTTGCTACCATCTGGGTTTAAGTACTCGGCGATAAACGCCATCTGCCGATCATAATTAATATGCGACAGAATCGATAAGTCACGCTGCGTTAAGTTAGATTTATTGTGGAAATAACGGAACCGAATGCTTTCTTCTGATAGCTGGCGATGAAAGGTAGTGATCAGATGGGCATCTTCCGCACGAATGGGTCTGACCTCTACCGGCCATCCGTTTTTAAGCGTGACCCACTCTCGTAATTCTTCAGGATACGGCATGATGGCAAAGCGCGACGGCGAGCCCAGATCCATCGCAAAATCCACGGCGACCATGCCATCGCGATTAAGCAGCAATGGATTCACCTCCAGCCCACGTAAATCACCTAAATCTGACGCCATTTGCGATAGTTTTACCAACATTTGGCATAAGTGTTGAATATCACGTTCAGGATCGGCGGAGTGTTCCCGAATTAACGAGGCGGCGTGAGTACGACCGACCATATCAGCGGCCAAGCTCATGTTAAGCGGCGGTAGCGCGACCTGACGGTCAGCCAGCACATTGACCTTGTAGCCGCCAATACCAA
This sequence comes from Vreelandella sulfidaeris, assembly GCF_042429665.1. Lineage (GTDB taxonomy): Bacteria > Pseudomonadota > Gammaproteobacteria > Pseudomonadales > Halomonadaceae > Vreelandella. The sequence continues at coordinate 183,155 of NZ_JBHMAC010000002.1, forward strand.
ACACAATCAGCGGCCCGAATACCGGGTCACGGGTGATACCCGCGCAAATTTGCATCGAGTGTTTGCCGCGCTGCATCGGTTGCAGGCAGTACTCACGTATTGCATATTCAGGAAACTTCTCAGCGACTTTGTCGCCTAGCTGACGTACCCCTTCCGCCACCTGCTCGGGGGTTTCCAGATCCTGCAGCAAGCCTGCGGAAATTTTGTGTGGGTGCTTGCGATAACGGTACGGGCGGCAATTGCCTTCATGTACGACTTTCAGTGCTTTGGTGCCGGTAATTTCATGGGCACGGGCAAGCGCTTCATCCGGATTGGCTAAATACACGCTGGGTGCGGTAGGGATGCCATAAGCCTCAAGTACTTGAGCCGTTTCAGAGTGGGTTAGGGTTTGTCGTCCCTGCTCTTTAGCCTGTTTTATAAGTTCACGACATTGAGCGCGTATCTCGGCACTCGTCGAGAACGGCAGGCTCGGCGGAATCTCCTGCAGCAGCGCTTGAACGCGCTGATAGTTCACCATGTGCATAAACGCCTTGACGGCTTTCTCAGGCGAAATATAGGTGGGGATGCCGGCGACATTACAGGCTTGGCGGGCATTCAGTGCTTCTTTTAAGCCCATCCAACTGGTCAGCAGATTGCGACGAAATTTCTTGCGATTCTCGATCAATGCCTGCGCCGTGATAAGCGATGGCGCCATGCGGGTAGGAGCATGCACCACTAATACCGCATCCACATTGGCATCCGCGGCCACAATCTCCAGTGCCTGAACAAAGCGCTCAGGTGACGCGTTACCGCCGACATCAACCGGATTCTCTCCCGGCTTGCTCATGTCCACTTGGCTTTTGTGTAGCGCGGCCTGCGTTTCAGGACTGAATTCAGCTAACTTGCCGCCGGCACTAATGAGCTTATCAATCGCCAGCATGGCAGGCCCGAGGCCATTGGACACAATCGCTAATCGATCACCTTTCAGCGGTTTCACGCGCGATAGCGTTTCCAGCGCATCGAGTAGCTCATCAGAGTCGTCAACCCTTACCACGCCTGCCCGCGCAAATGCGGCATCAAACACAACGTCACGGTTAGCAATGCCCGGCGTAGGTGCCATACCGGAGATATCTGATTCGGGCGTACGACCACTTTTAATGGCCAGCACTAATCGATTACGCGAAGCATCACGCACGGCCGTCATAAAGTGTTGGGCATCATTGATGCGTTCCAGGTGAAGCAAAATAGCCTGGGCGGGTGAGAACTGATTTACATAATCAATCAGATCCGGCAGTAGTACGTCGACACTGTCGCCGACGGCAATCAGATGAGAAAAGCCGACATCTCGCCCTGCCGCCCAATCGATCATGCCATTAGCGAGCATCCCCGACTGGCCTAAATAAGCGACGCGCCCTGCTTTCACCGGCTGGCTGGCGTAGGACGCATTAAGCTTTTTGCCCGGTACTATCAACCCCATACACTCCGGGCCCAACACACGAATACCCGACGCAAGCGCTGCACTCAGCATCCGCTGGCGGATTGAGCCTTTATTACCCTTGTCACGATCCAGATAAGCCCCGCCAGAAAGCACCAGGGCGGCTTTTACGCCCTGCTGACCAAGCGCTTTGATCAGGCTGGGGACGCCTTCAATAGGCGTACATACCACCGCCAGATCAGGAGTTTCGGGAAGCTCGCTCACGCGACTGACGCAAGGCGCACCAAACACCTGCGAATAGCCTTTTAAATTGACCGCCCAGAGGGGGCCTTTAAAGCCACCATCCTGTATATTTCTGAGTACTAAACCGCCTAACGAGGTAGGCTTTTCAGAAGCGCCCAGCACCGCTACTGTACGAGGTTCGAAAAAGTGGTGTAAAAATCTCGTGCTCACAAATGATTCTCCCCTGACATAAATAGCGGCTGTACGACTTATGGACACTGTCGCCTAGGGCCTTGAGGCGATTATGGTGGCATCAATAATAATGGAGCGTTTGAATGATTACCGCCTACCTTACCCATCCAGACTGCTCATTGCATCATATGGGTCCGGAGCATCCGGAAAGTCCCCTGCGTCTGGAGGCCATTCGCGCACGCCTGTCGTTAGCCGGGCTATTACAACAAACCATGCAGGCCGATGCTAAAGAAGCCTGCGAAGAGGCATTAGCTAGAGTACATCCATTGCGTCATCTGCGCGCGTTGGAAAAAAGCTTGCCCAGTGAAGGGATCGTGTCACTGGATAGCGATACCATGATGAACCCTGACAGCCTGAAAGCCGCGAGGGTAGCCGCAGGTGCGGTAATACGGGGTGTTGATCAGGTATTTAAACGTCAGGCAGACAATGTTTTTTGTGCGGTGAGACCGCCTGGCCACCATGCCGAAGCCAACAACGCGATGGGGTTCTGTTTTTATAATAATATTGCAGTCGGTGCGGCTCATGCCCGGGCTAAATATGGTGCCAAGCGCATCGCCATTATTGATTTTGACGTTCACCAATGTAACGGCACTATCGATATATTTAAAGACGATCCTGAGGTGCTGATCTGCACCAGTTTTCAGTACCCGTTTTACCCCTGGCGCTACCTGCGTAGCGAGTGGCAAAACGTCGTCAATACCCCCTTAGAGGTGGGCACTGACGGGCCAGAGTTTCGACGTATCATCGAAAGACATTGGCTCCCTGCCCTGCACGCCTTCAAGCCTGATTTAGTGATGATATCGGCAGGATTTGACGCTCATCGCGAAGACCCGATGGGCGATATCTGTTTAGAAGATGAAGATTTCTACTGGGTCACCCATCTCGCCATGGAGATCGCGACCTTATACGCCGATAACCGGGTTGTGTCGGTTTTGGAAGGCGGCTATGACCCCAAATCACTGGCCAGGGGCGTTGAAGCGCATCTAAAAGCGCTATTAGGTCTGCCCTTTGCTGACGTGCCTTAGCCCAAATGTCATTCTAGCCGGAGTCATCAGCGGCTGTTTGAGCTGTGGTATCATGGCCTGAACTACTCTCCCAAGCTAAATGCAGCGACTGTGACGATTTATGACCGCTACTTCTGAAGAGCATGCCGCGCTGCGTATCGCATCGGGAAGCAAACCATTTGTCGAACCCCTACGCTTAGGCGAGCGGCTCAAACAGATCCGTCTGGCCAATCAATGGACCTTGGAAGAGGTGAGCCAGCGCACAGGGCTTGCCCGTTCAACGCTTTCAAAAATTGAGAACGACCAGGTCTCTCCCACCTTCAGCGTGGTTCAAAAGCTGACGACCGGACTCAATATTGACCTTCCCCAGTTGCTCACGCCTCCCAAACGCGAGCGTTACACCATGGGGAGGCGCGATCTAACCCGTAAAGGTAAAGGGCAGCTACACCCTACGCCCACTTACGAGCATGAATTGCTCGGTCATCAGCTAGCTCAAAAGCGTATGATCCCCTTCAAGACGATCGTTCGGGCGCGTCACTTTGATGAGTATCACCAGTGGGTGCGACATGATGGCGAAGAGTTTTTGATGGTGCTGCACGGCGACATTACGCTTTATACCGAGTTCTATGCACCGCTGTTGATGGCAGAGGGAGACAGCATTTACTTTGATAGCGATATGGGCCATGCACTTGTTTCAACAAGTCAGGACGATGCGGTGGTGCTTTCAGTCTGTACCCGCGGCGATGTCGCGTAACGAGTCTGACAATAACAATGGCCTGTTACAGACAGATAACTGCTACAGACAATTGGTAGGCTTTGGCAATCCGGCCAAGCGGGCAATCCGTTTCGCCGGGCTGCCGGGAAACAGTTGCATAAGATAAACGGAACGACCTTTCTCATCGCCCAAGGCGTTTTTAGTCGCTTTTACCAGCGGCCGCATCGCTGGGGCCATTTCGTAGCGCTGGTAAAATGCGCGCACTACATTGATGATTTCCCAATGTGCCGGTGTAAGCTGCATCCCCTCTTCTTCTGCCATCAAGGCCGCGACGGATTCTTCCCATTCCGATTGATCAACTAGATAGCCTTCAGGATCTACTCCCCATTTTTTTTGCGAATCAAGATAACGGTATATTTTTGAATCTGACATAGCTCTAGTACCAGGTAACTGATTTTTCATACTGCTCGGTCAATGCTACAAATCCCTCCATCTCCAGCGTAGGCAAATGATAGTGGGCAGCAAGGCTGGCAAGACCACGGGCGGCAAGATCCTCGTACAACAAGAAAATCCGCGACTGATAGCATTGCCACGCCGCCCAGTCTGCTTCATAGGCCGCGTTGACAGCTTCTTCGATTAATATTATGGCGTCCTGCTTGCCTACCGCCTGCTGCATTTGATCGGCTGCATGGCTGTGAGGCGCTTTGGTGAGAATATGCAGTATCAAAATGATCCCATTAAAAGTTGAGTATCGTCGCGTGCTGCTGCATCAATTCGGGTATTTGCTCTTCCTTGATCAAGGTAACCCCTTCTACTAATAAATCGGATGACATCTGCAGACGTTGCAAGGTTTCTTCAGGTACCCAGAGCTGGTCAATATCATACATTTCCAGCATATCAATTGTCGGCAGAGTCGCCTTCTGACCTGGGGCTCCAGTGCCCTGCTCTTTTAGCAGTGCCATCACGCCCGCCCCCATAAACAGCAGATGCACAGACTGGCCAAAGGCACCTGCCACCAAGGCGGCATCCAACCCTTCTCGCAACCAGTTGGAACTGTAAGGCGCATGGCGAATGATGACTAATAGCGCGTCGGGTGCCACCATGGGCTCTCCTTGTTAGGCAAACGTTATCAATCGGTCAGTGCAACGCTGAAGCTCAAGCAATTGGCCAAGCCCCGTCAGCTCAAAAGGAGGGCGTACGTTAAAAGCCTGCTTGCCATGGCGCTGCGCTTCACCCTCACTCATTAAACCTCGTCGCAAGGCCGCTGCAATGCACACATCCAATTTAACTGTATGCTGCTGATGGAGCTCAGCCCACGCCTCGCATAGATTCAGCTCATCCTGAGGAGGCGCCATCAAGGAAGACGCATTATGAACACCGTCATGATAGAAAAAAACACCCGCAATACTATGACCTTGCGCAATGAGGGCGTGTGCAAAGCGTAATGCTGAGTGCGGTGCCGGGCTACTGTATGGTGCGCCCATCACTAGTAAACCGTATTGCATTGGCCTAATACCTGATCACGGCAAACCCAAAAAAAGACAGGCCCTATCAATAGGGCCTGTCATAACCTTACTTACCAACTGAGATCAATCGTTGCTCATGATACCCAGAATTGACAACAGGCTAACAAACAGATTGTAGATCGAAACGTATAGCGTCACGGTGGCAAGGATGTAGTTAGTTTCCCCGGCACGGTGAATAATTTCACTGGTTTGGTAAAGAATGGCTGCTGAAGCAAACAGCACAAAGCCAGCCGATACCATCAATGAAAGTGCTGGAATGTTAAAGAAGAACCCAGCCACCATGGCAAGAATCAACACGATGGCACCGGCCATCAGGAAGTTTGACAAGAAGCTGAAGTCTTTCTTGGTAGTAAGTGCCACCGCTGAAAGGCCCACAAATGTCAGGCCGGTCATGGCCAGCGCATTCATGATCAACGCTCCGCCATTGGGTAGCGTTAGGTAGGCAGACAGGATCGGCCCTAGCGTGAAGCCCATAAAGCCGGTAAAGGCAAAGGTGGCCAATAAGCCAGCAGCAGAGTTCGCTGTTTTATGAACAAGAAACATCAAACCATAGGCGCCAATAAAGAACACAAAGATGTTCATTTGCTGGATGCCAAGGGCCACTGCAGCACCGGCTGTTACTGCTGAGAACAGTAGCGTCATCGCTAGCAGCGCATAGGTGTTACGCAAGACCTTGTTAGTGCTAACACTACTGGCAACGCCGCCTGACTGATGACGTGCTGTACGTGAATCGTTATAAGCCATGTGTTCATGCTCCCAAATGGTATTTCCAACAACGGACAAGCATGCCGTTCCTAAGTTCCAGACGCAAGCTTTTGTCATCCACTGAAGTAGTGTTCAACGTTGAATCAGCGTAGCAAACATTGACTATGCTTATTGAACACCCGTTTGGACACTCTTTAATGAAAAAAATTCTACTTCCGGCCAGCGCACTATCATCTTTATTGATTGCGCTGCCCAGTATTGCGTTTAGCCCAGCAGGAGAAGAGGTTACTTACCGTATAGAGGGGGAAACGTTTGAAGGTTATTTTGTTTCCGGTGGTGATAGCACGCAGGGCAGCGTAATGATCGTTCATGACTGGGATGGGCTAGATGATTACGAGCGCCAGCGGGCCGATATGATCGCCGAGAAAGGCTACGACGTATTTGCCGTGGATCTATATGGTCAAGGCAACCGCCCTCAGTCAGTGGAAGATAAGCGAGCCGCCACTAACCGGTTATACCAGGACAGAGAACGAATGCGCACCCTTACGCTAGGCGGTCTAGACCAGGCAAGGGCGCAAGGCGCGGCAGAACAAACCATCATCATGGGATATTGCTTTGGCGGTGCGGTGGCGCTAGAAATCGCCCGCTCCGGTGAGGCCGACAATATTGCCGCCTACGCAAGCTTTCATGGAGGGCTGGAAACACCCGAAGGCCAGGCTTACTCCAGTGAAACAGCCCCTATTTTCATCGCCCACGGCGGGGCTGATAGCGCAGTGAGCTTAGAGGATGTTGCCACGCTAGCGAAAACGTTGGAAGCCGCTGAGGTGACTTACGAGATCGGCATTTATTCGGGAGCCCCTCACGCCTTCAGTGTGTTTGGCAGCGACGCTTACCACGAACGTGCCGATCAACGCTCATGGCAAGCGTTTAACGTATGGTTAGAGGAGATGCTTTAGTAAAAACGCCCCGAGCGGCTCATTGCGCCGCCAGGGGCGTTTAAAATGTACGAGACAGGCGTAATGTGAGAGACAGGTATAATGTGCGAGACAGGTGTAACGGGTTAGCCGATAACTTGCTCTTCGTCGTTTTCTTTTTTATGCGGCGTGACGGTGGTCAGTGTGGTTTTACGTGCATCTTGTACAGAATTATAAAGACGCATATCAATGACATGCAGAACCGCCAATTGTGCAAATAACACTGCAAAACACATGATCAAACCTTTCAACATGACGGCACACTTCCAAAGGGAGACGAGTTAATCGCATAGTAGCCTACGGCCTGTTAAACACCATCTATTTTTAGTCTCGTTATGCATTCTTTTTTAGCGTTTCAAACAGCGTAAAAAAAACGGCGCTAATGCCGCTAAATAAAAGATCTAACGAGACCTACCCGACCACATGCTTTCGCCCCTACAGTATTGGTCTACAGTGAAAAGGAACTTACCAACCAAGGAGTGGCTAATGTCGACATTTGTTGTCTATCGAGCAGTCAAGGAAGGCGCAGAAATTGATTCACAACCGGAGTGGTGGATCGTCGATACCCGCGAAGAGAGTGCCCGGGATGGAGAGCTTGTCAGGCATCGCTGTGCCACCAAGCCTGAAGCCGATCGAGAAGTACGCCACCTGAATGAGCAGTATGAAGCCGACTGACTTACGTTTAACGTTTTTAAGGGGAGGCCTTGCGGCCTCCCCTTTCTGCTTCTGGCCAAGCCTCTTTTAAGACGAGTCGTTTAAGACGAGTCTTTTACGGAGACTGTACGTAAATCGTCAATGGTCATCCCTTCTGGCAAATCCGACTCATCAGCGGGTAGCCACACAGGTGAAAGATCACTATCTTCTCTACCATCATCAAATTGATGGCCCGGAATGCGGTAAACCACTTGGTTGTGGTGATGATCCCACGCAAATACACGTTCCATATGCTTGTCCTAAAAATGATCACGTGAATATGACCGCTATTTTCCAGCCGATGTTCCGCGTCAGCTACACTACTTATCGGGCTTTTTTCGCTATCGATGGCAGGAGTCGGCCTTGAAAGAACCTCCCCAATAGAAACGCCTTAAAGATGTTCTGCGCGCCAGATTCAAGAGAATCTTACAGGAGCGTAGGGCCTCTGCCCCGCGTCGAAGGATCGGTGCCCGGGCAACGCGCCAGCAGTTTTTAGAAGCGACCCGAAATGTGGGGGTTATAGTCGTTGCCACCTGCTTTACTGCTGGCTGGGTCGTCACTAATCCTGGCTTAAATACTGATAACGTTTGGTTAGGTGTTGGTTTGGGTATATTCTTGATCTTTGTGGGCTCGTTCGGCTATGGTTATGTCGAGCGAGATAAAACCTCAGATGAGGACAGTAAGCCATGAATGAATTCATTCTTGCCGGAATGTTAATGAGCCTTGCGGTGGTGTCCGGTGGCATGGTGTGGAGCCAGCACCGTGAACATAACGGTAAAAAGTCGCTAACCGACAGCGCTGTTTCCTGGATCGCTAAGCGCTTGGCTTGATCAGGGCAGCAAAAAATTAGTAAAGGGTCGCTGATAGCGGCCCTTTTTGTTTATTCAGTTTGCCTGTTTATCCAGCGTGAGCATGCAGCACTTGATTCTCGCCTTTCTGGCAAACTAAAAGATTATGTATATCATCACCCTAAGAGAGCGATATGCCCGTAATTCAGCGACTGCTTCGCGCCCTTAAAGCATCGACTCTGCAAATCTCGTGGACATTTCTTCTACTGGTAGTGCTGGCGCACATGGGCACTACGTGGATTCTGTTTAATTGGGTCGGCGAAGCCATGGCTGAGTCCCTTACCGACTGGATTTATTTTTATGTCGTGGTCTCAAGTACTGTGGGCTTCGGTGATTTTAGCCCCACCACCGACATCGGCAAATGGATAGCCACGTTCTATCTCATTCCAGGTGGTATCTCGCTATTTGCGGCATTGATCGGTAAGGCCACGGTGACCATTTCAACGTTTTGGAGGCTACAAATGCAAGGTAAAGGCGACTTCAGTCATTTATCCGGTCATACCCTTGTCATCGGCTGGCACGGCGAAACTACCGAACGCATTTTGGATATTCTTAAGGCCGATAACAGCCTGCCCGATGAAATAGTGCTCTGTGTGATAAAGGAAATGAGCAACCCTCGCCCCGCCGACTTGAAATTTGTTAAGGGCGAGAGCTTTTCAAATGCCGAGCTTCTGAAGCGAGCGGGTGTGGAGAGCGCCAGCCGTATCATCATTTACGACACTAGCGATGACCGGGTGGCCACCGTTGCGCTGAGCGCCTATAGCCTAAAAAGTAAAGAGGCCCACATCGTCGCACACTGTGCCAACCCTGACACCGCGGCCATGTTACGCCGCACTTTGCCAGGTATTGAATGTACCCAGGCGCTAGCGCTGGAAATGCTGGTACGCTCCGCTTCCGATGCGGGTATTTCTCGAGTGGTTAATGAATTGCTCGCCGTCGATCGCGGTGCTACCCAGTATCAAACCAAATTAAGGACGCCACCTGAAGGCGCTACCTTTGGCGATCTATTTATACGCGCAAAAAATGCTTGTAACGCCACCGTACTGGGTCTCGCCAGTGGCGGAAATGACAGCGACGATAGCATGCTTAATCCCGCTAACGATCGCCCACTAAAAGATGGAGACGTCGTCTACTATATGGCAAATACACGAATTTCCGAGCAGCAATTATCGCAACTGCTCACCGACGCTAGTTAGGCTTTGTCTGAAAAGTCGGAGAGCGAAGATCAGACAAGGCAAAAATTGGCGAAAAGACGGAGTTTACGGGTTGTAAATGAGTACTTTGAGCCGATTTTTAACGCCGTATGATCGAGCACAGCCAGTTTTCAGACAGAGCCTAGCAAGCGACGTAACCCGAGATGAAAAAAGCACATGGCGGACATTAAAAAGCAGGCGTTTTAAGCTTAGAAGCCAAAAAGCCTGCTTGCCGCCAGATAGAGGTATAGCGAGGTATATCAACTTACCTGACTAGGATAAGGATTTTGCTTCAGTAGCTTGGCAAGGTGAACACAATTAAGCGCAACGTTTGCCGTTGTGGTCTGAATGTTCTCGGGCGTCTGCTCTAAATCCTTGAAATCGACATCCTGCATTGCCTCCCCCACCCAGTAGGTAGCCGCATTGGCCGGAATGGTAAACCCAACATCATTCAAGCCCTGGAATAGCTCAGCAATAATGTGGTGAGCGCCATCTTCATTACCCACCGCAACAACTCCCGCTACGCGTCCGAAGGAGACCATCCGGCCTTCGTCGTCCGTCTCATCAAGAAACGCATTAAGCCGCTCCAGCACACGCTGGCAAACGCTTGAATGATGTCCTAACCAGACGGGACTGCCCAGGATGAAAATATCAGCATCAAGGACTTTCTGACGAAGCTGAGGCCAATCGTCGTCTTCGCCCTCATCAGACGTCACGCCGGGCTTGATATTAAAATCAACGGCACGAACCTGTTCACAGGTGACCCCGTGGCGTTCAAGCTCGGTGAGTGTTTCGGTTATAAGCCGCTCGCAAGAAGATTCGTCTGGCGAGGAAGTTAGCGTGCAGTTAATCGCAAAGGCAGTGAGTGCCATATATCACCTCCATGTTAATGACAGTTCCAGTACGGTCGCAGGAATGAACTCCTCCAAACTGTCAATTGAATACCGTTACTACCGCTAGCGCGGGGGCATGTCATAAAGATCAACGAAAATATAATGTTAGTCGACGCTCTTACCATGTGAGGGCCGAGCGACACTGTCAAAGTCACGGGCAAGCGCTTCTAGATCTCGTCGCAGAGCCTCACCCGACATAGGCTGCCCATGGCCGGTTAACGCCACGCTGGGTTTAAGGTCGGCCAGGCGTTGCACCGAGTCACGAGCGGCCTCCCAGTCGGGAGTGAAATAACGGGGTGGTCCGCTAAGCTCCTGATGCTGGGTCAGCACTTGGTAGAGTTTATCCTGGCGAACAGTAACGAAAGCATCACCAACGATCATGGCGCGATCTGAGTCGCGAAATAATGATACGTGTCCTTCGGTATGGCCCGGCGTTGCAATCCAGCGCCACCCCGGCATACCGGGTAAGCTGCCGTCTTCAGGCAAAGGCTTGATATGAGGACGCAGATCGACTGGCGTGTTGGGAAAGAAGCCTGACAGCTTAGCAATGATGCCGCCTTCCACCTTGGTGTCAGGATAGGGATATTTCTTCATCCCCATAAGGTAAGGTAGCTCTAATGAATGAGCATAAACCGGCACGTCCCAATGTTCAGCCAGTTCGACCACCGAGCCAACGTGGTCAAAGTGTCCGTGGGTCAGGATAATGGCCTTGGGACGAGAGTTGCCCCCGAATCGGGACGCCGCGGCGTCAACTATCTCGTCTTTGCTGTTAGGCATGCCAGCATCCACAAGCACCCATTCGTCGCTATTGGGCTGACCAACGAAACAGACATTGACAATCTTTATCGTTACTCCCACGAGGTCAGGCAGCACCTCGACAAGATCCCCGCTATTGATGGAGGTCATGGGCATCGCTTTGTCATGCAACGGATTGTGCGGCATAGAGGTCCCTCCCTATTGACAGCCGACTTTAAAACCACACTTAAACGTGAACTAAACTTTTGTTAACCCGCTTCCTTCGGTCTATTACACAAGCTGCTTACCACGCTTCCTATATAGCGTAGGAGCTGATTAACTTATTGCCAATCAGCTAATAAGGGGGTGGAGGGCCACCAGTGGCACCATGGCAACAATCAATACTGCTGCGGCAAAAGGCTGTGCCCGCCCCACACCAGGGTAGTCATTAAGATCGGTGCGACCGCGCAGATGAGTAGGAAGCCCCACTGCCAGGGTTACCAGCAAAATTAACAATAGACTGAGCAGTGCCATACGAATCCCTCGCTTTACGACCTTTGCCACAACTGCTGATTTAAAACTAGCTACCATTTCACTTGATAACAACCCTGACGCATTACCAATTCTGTGACTTTTTTCAGTGCTCAAGTAATGAAGTTTTTAATTTCATAGCTCGCTAATTTGCCTAATTCTGGCTTTGCAACATGCTGATATTAAAAAACTGTTATTATTTAATATAGTTACTTACTGTCACGCTCATATTTATTACCTATGTTATACGCCTCCTGCTATTTATTAGCACTCCATCTAGAATGGTTAATTAACTCTTTGATTTTTAAAAAGAAAAAATAGGTTTAAAAATTAATCTCCCTCACTCAGCATTAACCATTAATGTAAAACGGCTCAATTAATTGTCTTTGTCGCTTGCCAGCCGACAAAAGGCTCTAAAACGCAAATGGCAATCGAGCTGCGCATGAAAATATCGAAAATTTTGATTAATAGAATTAATTCTCGCGTCACTAAAAAGTGACTACATATATTGCTTTCCATATTACATTGAAGCGTTCATAATCTATGTGATATATGAGTCCGTTGATTGAGATAATACCGAAGCACGTTTGGTTATCCATCAATATATAAAATAGAGTCTGGCTCATAGCTTTTCATTTCGTCGTCAGACGAGCAGAAACAATGTTGCGTTCGGCTTCATTCCTGCGACCGTTGGAGCTAGTTATGAACGCGTTACCTGCTTCTGCGAATCAAATTATGATTCGTAAGCTGGAAAGCATTGTCACGCTCAGCGAAGAGGAGAAACAAGCACTCCTTGCTTTGCCCATAACATTAATGGACGTCAAGTCCAATCACGATATTGTAAGAACCGGCGATCACCCCACCCAATGTTGTTTGATAGTCGAAGGGTTTGCGTGTGTTTATAAACTTACCACTGAAGGTAAGCGTCAAATAATGGCAATTTATGTTCCTGGCGACCTACCCGATTTACAGAGCTTACACTTACAGGTAATAGACGTTGATATCGTGTCCATCAGCCCGTGCAAACTCGGCTTTATTCAACATCAGGATTTACGCGATATCTGCGAGCGCTATCCCAACCTCACCGCTGCCTTCTGGCGGGAGACACTGGTGCAAGCGTCCATCTTTCGAGAGTGGCTATTGAATATTGGCCAGCGTGAGGCCTACACAAGAATCGCCCACCTTATCTGCGAAATTATGCTGCGCCTGCATACGATAGGCTTGGTGAAGGATAATACCTTCGACATGCCGACGACCCAATCAGAACTGGCGGATGCCACGGGCATGACCCAAGTTCACATGAACCGTGTGCTCCAGGCGCTACGCGCCGATGGGTTAATCAGCAGTGCGAAAACCAAGTTGACCATCCCGAGCTGGGAAAAACTAAAACTAGCGGGCGAATTTGACCCCCTCTACCTGCACCTCTCGCCGAGCAGAGCTGTTTAAGAGAGGTGATTAGCAGAGCTGTTTAAGAGTGCTATTTAAGAGTGCAGGGTGAAAACAACGCCCCAGCCTAGCTGCCTAGGCTGGGGCGTTACTTCTTCTTGCGCATAAAGGGAAGCACTTTCGCCATGGTATCCGCCATCACTTGATCAATCGGTTTGTGATCTAAGCTAACGGCAGCGCGGGCGGCGGTATAGGTACTTTTATACTCGTTGGCTATTTCACTATCGGTCATGCTGTCCGGAAGTTGCTCTTTCTCTCGAATAGCATCAATAACGGCCTTGTCCATGTCGCTCTTCCTGTTAGATAACGTGCTTTCAGCGTAGTACAACAGCAAGTGTCGTTCATGGGTTTATATCGCAACTCATACCAGCACGGGGCGCCGCAGCGGCCTCTGGCGCCCTGGCGGTGCGGACGGGCAGACTGATACACACCAAGCACGCCAGAATCAGCACGATACCCGCCCAGCCCAAGGCTGGCAGTCGTTCCCCCACCACCACTACTGCCAGCCCGGCCGCGACAACAGGTTCAAATAGGGTAATCGTAGTAGCGGTACTGGCAGGTAGCCGAGCCAAGCCGTGCCCAAAGCAGAGATACCCTAGCAGCATGGGCACTAGCGCCATGTAGAGACCTACTGATGCATTTGTCCAGGAGTTAAGTAACGGTGCACCGGTTATCAGCAATACCGGCATTAACATAAGCCCACCGATGCCGAACGTAGCCCCCATCGCAACTCTGGAAGCGACTCCTGCCTGCATTAACCGCCGTGCCGTCCAGGAGTAAAGCGCATAACTAAAGCCTGCCACTAACCCCAGCAAGGCGCCGGGAATAATGCCTGAACCCGTTCCTGCAAGCGCATGCCCCCTACCTTCAGCCAGGCAAAGCAACAGCATGCCAATGAGTCCAAGACCCGCCCCCGTCATCCAGCGCTTGGTAAGACGCAGCCCTTCCAGGCGATACTCAATCAACGCCGATAGAAGAGGCGCCGATCCAATCGACACCACAGTGCCGATGGTTACACCAGCCAGACGCATAGAGCCATAAAATGCCAGTGGATAGACCGCCACCGCGATAGCCCCCAACAGCAAGTATCGCCACTGCTCACGAAGTATGCTGGCATGGTTGAGAATTCTTCTGCCGGCGAGCAACGCTTGCATCAGACCACCGCCGCCCATCGCCACGGCACCGATCGCGATAGCACTGACATCAGGGGCGAAGGTGGCTGCGGTGCCGGTGGTTCCCCAAAGAATAGCGGCGACAAAGACCGCGGTTATGCCCAAAAACCGTTCATTAGCTTGCCGGGTCATAGCGCCTCCAGCATGGTAGCCGCGATATGACGTGCTTGGTGTAAACAGTCGCTGTGCCCTTCAAGCCCAGCGCGGGTGATGGCGCCTTCCAGAAGAAAAGCGAGATGCCGTGCCAACTGAGCCGAGCGCGCTTTATTATCTATTAACTCATTCACATAGCCAGCCAGCAGGGCTTCAACCTGTTCTTTATGCTTTCTGACAACGTCCCTGCCAGCATCCCCTACCGGTAGCTCGGCGGCGGCATTTAAAAGACCACAGCCGCGAAAGCCGTATTCATAGGCATATTCGGCGTGATCCTCATACGCCAAAAAGACTGCCATCACCTTACTGTCAGGCGTTGTAGCCTGCGCTAACCGCTGCTCCAACAATGCTAACCATTCGCGGTGACGAGCGTCTAGATAGCACGCTACCAGCGCGGATTTTGAAGCGAAATTATTGTAGAGGCTTTTCTTGGCAACCCCAGCTCGCGTTGTGATGGCGTCAATGCCTGTTGCGGTAATTCCATGGCTGTAAAACAGCACTGCTGCCGCTTCAAGCAGGCGGTCATGGGCATTATTCGCCCTTTGAGTAGGTAAGGTGGTCATCGCAATACGTTACATCTTTATTGGTAGGTAGACCAGTCTACCTACCAATAAGGATTCGTCAATAGTCAACGTCGGTGAACGACTTAAGACAGGTGAAGTGATCGAAGACCCGTTTCTTCATTTTTTGGCAAAACGTTACCCATCTTCTTAAGTCCTAAGAAAATTAAATGAGTAAGCACTTAAAATGAGTAAGCACCTTAAATGGCTAAACATCCAAGATTAGCGTAAACGGGTTAAATAGACTGTTAAAGTTCCCGTCAAGGTTTCTTTTAATCGTTCACGACGAGGTCGACGTGCCCACGTGTCTGGGTCAATCTTCCAGCTCGTGGCAATGTTATGTTCAAAAAGGCAACGAATTTGACCAGCCAGTTTAATGTCGTTGACTTCCTGGTTGGCTTCTAAATTCCAGCGTAAGCTCCAATGGTCAAAATTGCATGAACCAATGGTTATCCAATCATCTACGGCAGCATATTTGGCATGGATGAACCTAGGGCTGTACTCGTAAATTTGCACACCGGCGTTTAGTAAAAATGCGTAGTGACGTCGACCTGCATGGAAGATGGTGGGATGATCATGATCTTTACCCGCGACCAATAATCTTACGTTGACACCACGCTTGGCTGCGGCTGCTAGTTTATTTCTAAGGCTCGGGGTAGGAAGAAAGTAAGGTGTACATAAGCAAATATCATTCTCTGCATGTTCAATCGCTTGTAGCAATGAAAAACGGATTTCCTGCTGGCGACACCCTCTCCCCCAGATTAACCTAGCAGACGAACCTTCAAACCAAGGATCGAGGCTATACGAACTCCCCTTAAAGCTCGGGGCTGCGGCGCTCCCTTTGGTCACCCTCGATTCCCAAACCCCAAGGAACAGCGAAAGCCAATCTTGAACCACTGGCCCCTCAATACGAATAGCCACATCGTACCACTTACCTAGAAATTCATCGGTAACGCAAAAACCACCTGTAAAGGCTAGCTTGCTATCCACTAACAATAATTTTCGGTGGTCCCGGGAAAATACATTCCCATGTCGGAAACTAAACGGAGGATTGTACTCGCGGATCACACCACCCGCTTGCTCAAGCCGTTGCCGATCCTGACGCTCCAGCCCCTTTGCTCCATAACAATCGAGCAAAACGAAAATTTGTACCCCACGCCGAGAGGCTTCACATAAGGCGTTAATCACGCTAGTAGCAAAGCTCCCCGACGATATTAAGTATTGTTCTAACAGTACCGATTCCGTCGCATTATCAATAGCATCGAGGAGAGCCGGTACGTAATAGTTGGCCCCCGGCAATAGCTGGAACCGGTTACCCCCTCTCCAAGTAGGTTCCATATGCCCTCCTTTCCATGGAGCTGATACATTAACGCTTCCCTATAACTGAATAGCCAGCCAGCACCGCCATACGTCAATGCCAGCTAATAACAAATATTACCACTGATTCACTTCAGTTATTCTATAACGTTGGTTAATACCCTTCTGTTTAAATGTATAAAAAACCAGAACCAATGTTATAAAACCACATAACCAATCAAGAAAAAAATATATCTTCTTTAACGCACCAAGTGACTGTTTAAAAATTAAAAAAACAAGGACAAGCATCAATTTTTAAACATACAGAATAAAAAACATTAAAAAGCAATTTCGATCTTGCTTATGCAATCCTTCAAACCTACGTTGTAAATATCAGCATAGGATTGCTGAGTTCACTGGAACAGCCGGTGAAGAATTAGGAACCGTTACGCTCAACAATAATATTGTTGTTAGTGTGCAGATTTCCTCGATAATTTGCTTAAAGGAGAATGTAATGGCTGATAAAATGTCACGCAGTGAAGCGGGTAAAAAAGGCGGTCAGAACAGCAGTGGCAACTTCGCCAATGACCCAGAGAAAGCCGCTGAAGCTGGCCATAAAGGTGGCCAAAACAGCAGCGGCAACTTCGCCAATGATCCTGATAAAGCATCAGAAGCTGGTCAGAAAGGAGGCCACAACAGCGGTGGCAACTTTGCCAACGATCCGGAAAAAGCTTCCGAAGCGGGTAAAAAAGGCGGTCAAAATAGCCACAGCGGCGGCCGCTAAGCGTTGCAATATCTTCCCATGGATGGGAACTACATAAGGAAGTGTAGGCGCCGCCAGTGATTGCCCCTGTCTCTGGCGGCGTTTTTAATGCGCCTCTTTTATTGGGAATAAGATATTTAATCGCCCTACTTAGGGTGTTCTTATTCCAGCAGCATCAAACGCTTGGTTAGCACCCCTGTATCTCATTTCAAAACGTCGCTCGCCGACGCTAACGAATGACGACCTTTACTAGTGCTATAGTTAATTGACAAGAGGCGTGCGTAGGGTCTCTTCAATACTGCTTTATGTTCGGACAAGGAGAGTCCAGCCATGCTGGGGTTAGATACCGTCGACTTGGCCCGTCTTCAGTTTGCCACCACGGTGATGTACCACATTATTTTTCTGGCGCTAAGCATCGGTTTAGCCTCCTATTTAGCGTTTCTAGAAGCGATGTGGCTAAAGACAGGTAATCGCGTCTACTTAGGTATCTATCATTACTGGTTGCCTCATTTCGCCGTTAATTACACGGCAGGTGTTGTGTCAGGGGTCATAATGGCCTTTGAGTTCGGCACCAATTGGAGTGTATTTGCCGCTAAAGCGGGCGGAATCAGTGGCGTTCTGCTGACCTACGAAGTCGTGACGGCATTCTTTCTGGAGGCAGGCTTCTTTGGCATTATGATGTTTGGAGAAGGGCGAGTCAGCCGTAAGGTTCACTTTTTCGCCACCTGCATGGTAGCGCTTGGCGCCTACATATCGACATTTTGGATTTTGGCCTCAAACAGCTGGATGCAAACACCAGCGGGCTACGCTATCGAAAATGGCCAGTTCATCCCCGAGAACTGGTGGAGCGTTATTTTCAACCCCTCCCAACCCTATCGATTTGTGCATATGTCGTTGGCTGCCATTATTGCCACGGCCTTTATGGTCGCTGGCGTTGCCGCTTGGCATTTGTATCGTAACCATCGCGATGCAGTCGCCAGAAAAATGTTCTCAATGGCACTCTGGACGCTGACCTTGATCGTACCACTGCAAATTGTTGCAGGTGATCTACATGGCCTGAATACCCTTGAGCATCAACCCGCCAAGGTGGCTGCCATGGAAGCGTACTGGAAAGCCGAACCAGAGCGCGAAGGGATGCCCATGGTAGTACTTGCCTGGCCTGATCAGGAGCAGGAGAAAAACCTTTTCACGTTGGAAATACCCCGGTTGAGTAGTCTTTACCTGACGCATTCGTTAACAGGCAAAATCCAGGGGCTAGAACAATGGTCAGAGGATGAACGCCCCAACGTACCGCTAGTATTTTATGCCTTCCGGCTAATGGTCTATCTGGGATTTTCGATGCTGGGTCTTGTGGCCCTCTCGCTATGGTTGCGCAAGCGCCAACAGCTTTATGAGTCGCGTTGGTTTTTGATCCTGATGATGGTGGCAACGCCCATGGGCATTATCGCTATTGAAGCGGGGTGGGTTACAACCGAAGCCGGACGCCAACCCTGGATTATTTATGGCTTATTGCGCACCGCGGATGGCGTTTCGCCGTTTAGTGTCTCTACCTTGATCGCCAGTCTGGCAGGACTATGGGGGATCTATACGCTAATTTTCTTCATAGGCATTTATTTTTTCTTCAAGCTGGTGCGCCCTACTCCCGAGAGTATTTTGCCTGACAAGGAAGATTATAACGAAGCTCGTGAGCAAAGCGCGCCAAGGCACCCCTTCAGCAGACGCTCTAACCACAACCCATGAGTTTGCCTGTAGTGATAAACCCACGCATGAGCCAATGAATAGGAAGCTTATATGGATAATGAACTTTTCCCTATTATCTGGTTCGGGCTGATCAGTTTCGCGCTCCTTATTTATATTCTGCTGGATGGTTATAGTCTGGGCATTGGCATTCTGTTTCCCTTTATCAAAGACGCGGAGCAACGCGGCATCATGATAACCACTGCCTCGCCGTTCTGGGACAGTAACCAGACCTGGCTGGTACTCAGTGTTGCCGGGCTTTATGGCGCGTTTCCACTGGTCTATTCCGCTTTGCTGCCCGCCCTGTACTTGCCGTTAATCCTGATGTTGATGTGTCTGTTTTTCCGCGGCATGACGTTTGAGTTTCGCTCCAAGTCGAGCTCCTATCAATGGTTTGATATCGGCTTTGGCATGACCACCACAGCCGTCGCTTTTATTCAGGGTATGGTGGTGGGTAGTGTGGTTGCCGGGCGGGTAACCAGTGACGGTAACTTCGCTGAGAATGTGTTTAGCGGGTTCTCGTGGTTCGGGCTATGCACTGGTCTTGCGCTGGTGATCGGTTATGCGCTACTAGGGGCTGCGTGGCTCATTATCAAAACAGATGGCCGCCTGCAGAGCAGCTTTTACCGCTTAATACGCCCCCTCATGATACTGTTTTTACTCACTATATTCGCAGTTTTCGCCATGACTCCCTTCGTTAACGAGCTGATCGCTGAACGCTGGTTACAGTGGCCCCATCTGCTGGCACCAGTCGTTACTGGGTTGATGATGATAGCGCTAGCGATCCTCACCATACGCAGCGCTGCTCGCCGCGACGAGAAACGGATCATCGTGCAAATTGGCATGATGTTCGTGCTGGGCTTGACCGGTTTGCTGGCTAGTTTTTATCGAGTGATGCTGCCACCTGATATCACCCTTTGGGAGGCTGCTTCGAGCCGTGCCAGCCAGCAGTTTCTGCTGGTGGGTTATATGATGACGGTGCCGATCATCCTTGGTTATACCACTTACACGTATAGGTTGTTTGGGGGCAAGGTACGCGAGAGTGAAGCATGACGCCGGGCAAAACAACGCCACAACGCTGGCTAACCAATCAGGCGCGGCATGGCGGGTATTGGCCCTATATCACCGTGTTAGCTGGCAGCGCTTCAACACTTCTGCTCTTCGTGCAGGCGTGGGCCATCGCCACCATTACTCAGCAGCTAGTAATGGAACAGGCCTCCTTCGGCGATGTGACGACTCCGCTATTGATCTTGCCGCTGGCCTTCTTCGCTCGCGGTGCACTTGCGTGGATTAAGACCGAAGCCGCCACGCATAGCGCCGTGAAAGTCCGCCAAGCCATCCGCAGCGAACTGCTCACTCGCATTGGCGAACTTGGCCCGCTATGGGTGCGGCGCCAACACAGCGCCGCGCTTGGCAATCGCGTCTGGGATCAGGTCGATGCGCTTCATGGTTACTATGCCGACTACCGTCCTCAGCGCCTACTTTGCCTGGTCATCCCCATTTTGATCCTGATCGCTGTATTTCCTCTAAGCTGGGCGGCAGGCCTGATTTTGCTCATCACAGCACCTTTTATCCCACTCAATATGGCCATGGTCGGCATCGGTGCCAAGCATCGTCATCAGGCACAGTTTCAGGAAATGAGTCGCATGAGCCGCCATTTTCTGGAGGCATTGCGTGGCCTGCCCACCCTTAAGCTGTTTGGGGTCAGCCGTGCCCAGGCGGAGGTAGTACAGGAAGTGTCAGAAAACTTTCGTGTCCGCTCCATGCGGGTGTTACGTCTAGCCTTTCTATCGTCTACTTTACTGGAGTTTTTTAGCTCGCTCTCGATCGCGCTGCTGGCCATTTATATTGGCTTTATATACCTGGGCCACTTCGAGTTCGGCGTTTGGGGGCGTGAACTAACACTATTCGCGGGTATGTTTATCCTGGTACTCGCACCTAACTTTTACCAGCACCTGCGCGATCTGGGCACGCATTACCATGCCAAAGCCGAAGCGGAGGCCGCCGCGGAAGAGCTGATGCCGCTACTCGCGCCGCCGATACAGGACGCAACACGAAGCCACGATTGGCAAGTACCCGAGCAATTGGGAGTTACCCTTACTAATGTCACCTGTCGCTATACCGACCAGCACTCGCCTGCCCTCGACAAGATCAGTCTCACCATTCGCCCAGGCGAGACACTAGCGGTCATAGGCCCGAGCGGCGCAGGCAAATCGAGCTTGCTCAACCTGCTGATGGGGTTCTTACCGCCAGAAACAGGCACCCTGACCACGCACGACGGAGTAGATGTCGATTCACTTGCAGCAACCACGTGGCAACGCGCGATTGGCTGGCTGGGACAGCGGCCAACGATACTCACCGGCACCCTGGCCGATAACTTGCGATTGGCCGACGCAGAGGCTGATGATAACTGCCTTCGCCAAGCGCTCCGCGAGGTTGATCTGATCGACTGGGTTGATTCATTGCCCGAAGGATTGGAAACATTAGTGGGTGACGGTGGCCAGCCGGTAGCTGGCGGCCAGGCTAGACGTATTGCCCTAGCCCGCATTTTTTTGCGCCGCTCGCCGTTGCTACTTCTGGATGAACCCACCGCCAGCCTTGACCCTGCTAGCGAAGCACACGTTATCGATGCGCTTGCCAGGCTCAAGCAGGCCCACACCCTGGTGATATTGACGCATCGTCTCAACCTACTGACGTTAGCCGACCGCGTTTTAGTGCTCAACAATGGCCAGGTCCGCGCCATTAATACCCTTGAGGACCTGCACGCCACCCACCCGGAGCTATTTAACGCGCCTTCCCGTTTCGCGGCGGGTCAGGCTGAAAATAGGGCCGGAAATAGCGTCGGAAACGGTACTGGGAACGGTACTGTAAACAGAGCTAGAAACAGTACTGAAAATAGCGCTGGAGACTGGATCGAGGACATAGCGGAGGATAAGTATGTCTAATCGTTCGCAGCCGCCATCTTCTATCAGCCTACTTTGGCCCTACCTAAAACAGATGTTGCCATTCTCTCTCTGGCTGAGCTTTGGCATGGTGTTTAGTCTGGTTACCCTGCTTTCGAGTATCGGCATGATCGCGCTTTCGGGCTGGTTCCTAAGCGCCTCTGCGTTGGCCGGCCTCTCGGCCACCACGGCGGCAACATTTAATTATTTTCTACCTTCGGCGGGCATTCGCCTGTTTGTACTCACTCGTACGGCGGGACGATACGGTGAACGCGTCACCTCCCATGAAGGAACCCTTCGGCTATTGTCGAAACTTCGCAGACAAGTCTACGACGCCATTGAGCCGCTATCGCCCATTGCTCTGCAACGCTACGGCAGTGGTGAACTGCTGAGCCGACTGACAGCCGATGTTGATGCCCTGGATAGCCTGTACTTGCGAGTCGTAGCGCCCTCTGTCGTGGCCCTACTTGCCATTATCGGCTGTGGCGTGGTGATTGGGGTGTTCTCTCTCGGCATTGGCCTGTTTGTCACCATCGCCTTACTGCTTTCCGGCATTCTCGGTCCATGGCTTGCCTGGCGTTTAAGTCACCGTCATACCGCACAATGGCAGGCGCTCAATGGCCAGCTTCGCGCACGGCTAACCGAGCGGTTGGATGGCTTGCCCGAGCTATTGCTTTATGGCCGTTGGCAAGACGAAACAGTAACCCTTACCGACATGCAGCAACAACGCGATGACAAGGAGTACCACACCGCGAGGATATGGGGGTTATCGCAGTGCCTTTCACAAACATTGCTGGGCCTGACGCTAACCATTGCACTGGCCATGGCCATCTGGTTAGCCAGCGAGGGGCTGCTCAACCCCACTCTGGTTGCGCTAATAGGCCTGGCAGTGCTGGCAGCCTTCGACGCGATCGCGCTGCTGCCCCAAGCCTTTCAGAACCTGGGCAAAGTGCAGCATGCTGCTCAACGACTAAACGCCGTCCGTCATCATGTCCCTTCTCTGGTTTATGCATCCAAAGATAAAGCGCATCCTCGTGATAACAGCCTACGTATTAATGAGCTTTATGTGGCGTATGCCGATGGTACGCAGGCACTGACCAGCGTTTCGCTCGCCATTGATGCCGGAGAACACCTCGCCCTATTGGGGGCGTCAGGCAGTGGTAAGACCACACTGCTCAATGCGCTGGTGCGCTTTGTAACGCCGCAAGCGGGTGATCTGTCATTGGGGCATGTCGCGCTACAAGACTTAAGTGAACCAACATTGCGAGACTCTTTCGCCGTCTCACCTCAACACATTCACCTCTTCGTGGCGAATTATCGAGAGAACCTGGCACTAGCCAACCCAGAGGCCAGCGATGACGATATGATCGAGTTGCTAGAGGCATTGGGCCTTGGCCACTGGCTAAGCGAGCAACCCGCCGGACTCGATAGTTACCCGGATGAAGGTGGCCACTCATTGTCAGGTGGTCAGCTTCGTCGCTTTGGGGTTGCCCGCGCCCTGCTTGCGTCAGCGCCGGTAGTGCTGCTGGATGAGCCCACCGAGGGGCTCGATGAAACCACCGCGACCCACGTTCTCAACGAGATACGCAAGCACTGCCAGGGGCGCACCTTGATAATGGCGACTCATCGCCCCATCAGCCTCGACCGGATGGATCGTATCGCCGTGCTAACTACCGGTCGATTACAGGAGTTGGGCACACCCGACGAATTATTAGCCGAGCCCGAGAGCTACTTTTCTGCTCTCAGCCGTCGCTTTGCGCTTTAAGAGGTTATCCTGTCGTTTAAACGCCAACTGCGGGGACAGCGCCTGGACATTGCCCACATGATTCGCTGCGTTTCAGGAAGGCGCCCAGCCACGCTGTGATGTAGCCGTTTTCCCATTGATCACGGCCCACTGGTGGGTTTACCAGTGTAATCCGTTACCGGTTTATCAACGGGTGTATCAAGCCGTTCGGCGAATGCCTTGAGTCCATCGATAATGGGCATGATGGAATGCCATAGCTGTTCATCATGGAGCATTTTGTAGGCTCCCTTCACTCCTGGCGAGCCTTTATCCTCTTCTTCGGGGTGATGTTTGCTGATGGTTTCCAACGCATCACGTAGCGCAAAGGTAACCCGGTAGAAGTCATTGGGCTCAATACGAGACAACATCATCCCCATGATGGAAATGTTTTGAATAGCATTGAGTGTTCCGGGTTTGCCAAGCCCGTTGACCAGCACCTGGGCAACCTCTGTATTGGCGCCTACCACATCGTTGGCAAAGCGCAGTACGCCATGCTCATGCAAGGTCTGTAGCAGTCGCTCCAGTTCTTCATGCGCATCCGGCCCTATGTCAGGAGGCGTCACGTTATGAGATATGCGTTCTGCCATTACATTTTCCTCGGATTGGATAGCTGAGCAGGCGGTAATTCATAATCGCTTCGGTCCCACTTGACCTCAACCTCGACCCCTTTTCTGGGCGTGCGATGGCCGTAACGAAAATTATTGCTTCTCAGCGGTGGCTCGCCCTTCTCGCCCGGCAGCACCTCGAGTTTTACCGCTGTTTCCTTGTAGGCGGGGGTATCTACATCGGGGTCGTGATGCTCGCCCGTTAGCGCATTGACCCCAGGTTTGCCCTGGTGTATCGGCAGAAACAAGGTATGACCTCTGACGCGATCAGTGACCAGCGCCCGGACTTCGATACTGTCACGTCGCGAGGTGACCTTGACCCATGTCCCGTCTTCAATACCATATTCATTGGCCAGTTCGGGGCTGACCTCAACGAACCATCCCGGCGCCTCGTACCAGATACGTGGCCCACGACCGGTCTGGTTCGAGGCCTGGAAATGTTCGAGCATGCGCCCGTTATCCATCGAGAAGGGATACTCTTCGTCGGGCGATTCTGCCGGTTCCTTCCACTCCAGCGGATATAGATTTGCCTTCCCGTCCTCGTTGGCGAACCCATCGGTATAGAGAAGCGGGGTATCGGTACCATCCGCGTTGACCGGCCACTGCAGGGATTTCCAACCAGAGAGACGCTCATAGGTCACGCCAGCAAACATCGGTGAAATGCTGGCGCACTCCGCCATGATCTGTGAGGGGTGCGTGTAACCCCAGTCGTGCCCCATACGGGCCGCCAGGTCGGTGAGGATTCGCCAGTCTGGCCGACAGTCGCCCAGCGGCGGTAACACTTCGTAGAAACGCTGGATTCGCCGTTCGGTATTGACGAACGTGCCCTCCTTCTCGACGCTTGGCGCGCCTGGAAGCACCACGTCGGCGAATTCAGCGGTGCGGCTCATGAAGATGTCCTGCACCACTAGAAAATCCAGATCAGTGAACGCCGAATGCACATTGTGCGAATCGGCATCGGAGAAGGCGGTTTCCTCGCCGATAATAAACATGGCCTTGAGCCTATCCTCAGCAGCCGCTTGAACCATCAAGAAATTACCCTCACCGACCTTGTCGGAGAGCTGCTCCTTGGGAACGCCCCAGCCTTTCGCCCATCGCTCTCGTGCCGAGTCATCCGAGACTTTTTCATACCCCGGATACATATTACGCAGGCAGCCGAAATCGCTGGCGCCCTGAACATTGTTGTGACCACGCATCGGGTAGCCGCCTGTGCCCGGTTTGCCATAATTACCCGTCACCACCAGTAGATTAGATAGCGCCGTACTGGTATCAGACCCGTGGCTATGCTGCGTGATGCCCATCGCCCACAGCAGGCAAACGCTGCCCGCCTTGCCTATCATCTCTGCCGCGTCGACAATTTCTTGCCTGGAGAGGCCGGTTTTTTGCTCGGCAAACTCCAGTGTGAACGGCTCCAACGAGGCCCGGTATTCATCAACGTTGTTGACCCACTTATCGAGAAATTCCTGATCCGCATAGCCTTGCTCGAACATATAACGCGACAATGCTGACGCCAATATCAGGTCGGTGCTGGCATTAGCGCGCAAGAACAGATCGGCACGCTCGGCCATTTCATGTTTGCGCGGATCAATGACGATGACCTTTTGACCGCGTAGTTTCTGTGCCGCCTTGATGCGCGAGGCAATTACCGGATGGTTCTCGGCGGTATTGCTACCGACGATAATCACCACCTCGGCTTTCTCGATATCTTCGATGGAGCCGGCATCGCCGCCATAGCCCACGGTGCGAAACAGACCTTTGGTCGCCGGGTTCTGACAGTAACGTGAAGAGTTGTCGACACTGTTGGTGCCGATGATCAGGCGGGCGATTTTCTGAGTGAGATAGGCTTCCTCGTTACTCGCTTTGCTCGAGCCAATGAAGCCCAGGCTTTCCGCGCCATACGTATCGCGCGTCTCGATCAAACGACGGGCAACCAAATCAAGCGCCTCGTCCCAGCTGGCTTCGCGAAAACGACCGTTTTCACGAATCAGCGGCGTCGTCAGGCGCTTTTCGCTGTTGACGAAATCCCAGGCAAACTTGCCCTTGATGCAGGTCGAAATACCATTGGCCGGTGCATCAATCACGGGCTGCACCTTCAGGATATGCCGATCCCGGGTCCACATCTCGA
Source organism: Vreelandella sulfidaeris (assembly GCF_042429665.1). Lineage (GTDB taxonomy): Bacteria > Pseudomonadota > Gammaproteobacteria > Pseudomonadales > Halomonadaceae > Vreelandella. The sequence goes on from NZ_JBHMAC010000002.1 coordinate 209,442, forward strand.
AGGAACACCCCACACCGCAATAGGTGCATACCGTTTTGGTGCGCTTGATTTCCGGCTGGCGCCAATGCATGTCCATCATGGACAAACCGGTGACCGGCGTAGCGCCGGTGGTCGTTTCGACAGTCTTGATAATGTCGATCAACGGCCTCTTGAGCGATTGCGGCATTGAGGTGAATGGCCCGGCGTCTGGCTGCATGGTTTTTTCCATTAGCGCATTACAGGGGCACACCGTAACGCAGTGGCCACATTGCACACAGCTTGAATCGTCAATCGCCTTGCCGCCATCCCACAGAACCCGGGGGTCTTCCATGGAATAATCGATGCTTAGCGTCTCGTTGACTTCAATGTTCTGGCAGGCTTCAACACAGCGACCACAGAGAATGCATTGGTCAGGGTCGTAGGTATAGAACGGGCTGGAAGTGTCTTTTTCGTAGGGCTTGGGCTTAAACTCATAACGTTGAATGGGGATCTTCATCTCCGCCATCGTGTTATGCAGGGTGCAGTCGCCGGTATTGTTTTCACATACAGTGCAGTAAAGCTCGTGCTTGCTTAGCAGCCGATCCATACCCTCATGGCGGGCTGCCTCGACAAAATCATTCTGGCTGGTAATGGTCAGTCCTTCGTGGGTTTTTAGCGTACACCCCCGTTTTAACTCACCATCGACTTCCACCCAACAGGAATCACAGGTTTCAAGCGGGCCCAACGAAGGGTGATAACACACGTGAGGCAGATCAATACCGTGTGTTTCCAGAAAATCGACCAGCGGCATGTCGGCTCTGCCCGACAAGTTTTTTCCATCAAAAACAATGGTGCAGCTATCATCCTTGAGCATAAGAAACCCTCTATCCCTGTGGGAATCATTAATTTTTAATCGTAGTCCTTAAACAAAGTCCTTCACCAAAGCCCTTAAACAACGTTCTTAACCTACGCTCTTAAACAACGTTCTTAAAAAAAGTTAAAGCAACGTTATTAACCAACGTTCTTAATCATGTTTATCGACATAATTTATAACCATGTCGATAAACCGTATTTTTTAACCCTAGTAAAGGGCTCTAGTCTTGTCGAGATATTAAAATGCGTTTATTAAATAGCCCAGCAGGAAGCACCTTTAATTAACTTAAATTACTAAACTTCGCGCTTACGAGCCCTGAGGAAGATAGCCGTCACCTCGCTGGGCCTGGGCTGATTTATTGGCCATACTGGTAAGTCTCAAAAGCATAGGGAAGGAGTCTTGTATGCTTGACTGGGCATCGTGGCAAGCTTGGGAGAGATGGATCTCACAGCCAGCCTTGCTGAAATTTGTTGTCGTGGTGGGTATCGCTGTTGTCAGCTATGTAGCGCTTCGGGTATTGATGAATTCGGTGCTTGCTCGGGTCCTCAACTGGCAAGCTAGACGCAAAGGACACTGGAGCCAATACAGCGCCGAAGTTTTCAAACACACGAGCCGTTTGCTAATCGCGGCAATGGCCTTACAAATTGGTCTAGCGATTGTAGACCTGGGGCCCGCCTGGGATGCCAGGGTCAGTCATATATGGTTCCTGGTGCTCGCCCCTTCAGTTTGGCCTTTGGGTCGATGCCGCCATCGCTTTTTGGAAAGAGAGCGTTATACAGGATCAAGCGGGGCGAGATAACCAACTGACCGTGACCATGGTCTCGCTGATGTTCCGCATCGTGCTATGGGCCGTTGTGGTGCTCTCGATGCTGGCAAACCTGGGCGTGAATATCACCGCCTTTGTCGCCAGTTTGGGAATTGGTGGTATCGCCATCGCGCTTGCTGTCCAGGCATTGCTCGGCGACTTGTTTGCCTCAGCCTCTATCGGGGTAGATAAACCCTTCAAGACTGGTCACTTTATTGTCTTCAATGACATTGCCGGCACCATTGAATACATCGGTTTAAAGACCACGCGTATTCGTAGCTTGAGTGGAGAGCAAATTATTTGCTCGAACACACAGCTGCTTCAACAAACGATTCATAACTACAGCCGGATGAATGAACGGCGTATCGTGTTCACTCTGGCGATCTCGTTCCGCACCTCTGCAGAACAAGCGCGCGAGATACCGCCGCTTATTCAACAGGCCATCGAGCAGGTAGCCAATACTCGTTTTGATCGTGCTCATTTACTCATGTTTGATGATCACGCGCTGAAATACGAGGTGGTCTACTTCGTGTTGAGCCCCGACTACAATCTTTATATGGATATCCAACAAGCCATCAATTTTACGCTTCTGGAAGAGCTAGGTAAGCGTAATATCAAGTTTGCCATGCCGGTGCGCTCTATTGAGTTTCTGGATGATATCCCTTTAAACGCGCATCAATTTAGCCAAGAGCCTCCACCACCCTCTGCGGAAACAACGCCTCACTCCAATGTAGTGAGACAGCGAGACTAGCCTAACGTGATAAAATCGAGCAAAGCGCACAATTGATCCTTAGCGTCCCCTCTTGGTTACTTTACACTCAGGGTTTGCGTTCAATGAACGAAGGATAATCGTATCGATGTTGGGATTCCTGCAAGGATTTTCCTATGGTCTTTTCATGACCTGTCTGCCCTGGCTGCTGGTTGGTCTCATCAACCCCGCCTTGGCGCACCCGGCGTTGGCTCCCAGCCGCCTGCTGGTGATCCTGCGCTATTGCCTGGTAGTACCCTCGTTGAGTGTGCTGCTTTGGCTGACCTCACTCTGGGGCGGTTTCAGCCCCAGCCTGTTTGGCTGGCTGGCGGGCATTGTCGCGATTCCCGTAGCGCTGCCTTTAGAGCGAACGCTGCGCGGCTGGCTTGAGCGCCGCCGACAGCGGCGTCAGCAAGCGCAAAGTGCCGCCGAGCTGAATAAGCGCCGCGCCAGGGAAGAGCAAAAGGCGTATGAGCCGGGAGTATCGGTGCTTGACCCGGCACGCCCGCCCGTGGGAGCAGATGATCTGGTATTGGCCATGTGTAAAGCCAAGCAGAACCTGCTTGACGTACAACGACCCGATCTGGCGATCCAGGCAGACCGCCTTTATAGCCGCTATCGTCATGTGGTGGATGTGCTGGGCAGTCGTTTCCATACCGGAGAACTTACCTTTGAACGCTCGCGCAGTCTGGTAACGCAGGTCTGTCTTGGCGCGGTGGACACGCTAGGCACGATGGCCTCCCAGGCGCGAGGCGTCATTAGCGTGGACGGAAATTATGTGCGTCGTCGACTGTCTCAGGAGAACAAACGGTTAAACGAGGAAGAACGCGCCGCCCTGGTACGGCGTCTGGATCTTTTGGTGGAGACCGAACAACGGCTGAATAGCCTCTCCGCCCGTATTGAATCAGCGCTGACCGTGCTCGACGATACGTCGGTGGCCATGGCACAGATCGAGACGGCGCGGCCACAGGCCTCGGTAACCACCGAGAAGGCACTGGACGACCTACGCCGCTTTGTTGAAGGCGCTGACCGCTACGCTCGCAAGGATTAACCCACGCTTTTTTATTGCTTCAGGAGATGCCCATGACGCCGCCACCCGATGACAAACATCGCCTCTCCCTACCGCCGGTGAACGACATCGCCGATCAGCTAGGCGCCAGCGGGGTCGATCCTGATAGCCAAGACAGCGACCCAGCGCTTGAGTCGATGGCCGATCGCTTTATTGAAGAGATACTTGCCCAGCATAATGACGAAGCAAAAGCTCAACAGCGCCGTGCAATCGACGAAATGGGGCTTGAACTGCAGCAACAAGCCGCCCATCGCAGTAGCATGCTGGAAACACCACTACGCCAGTTGGCCCACCAGGGTGACGAGGGCGGACCGGTCGCCAAGGCGCTGACCGATTTGCGCGGGCGCATGGAAGGGCTCGATCCTGCACGGCATCGCCTGGCCCCCACCGCACTGGATCGCGTTTTCAGCCTCATCCCCGGCCTCGACAGCCGCCTGCAGCGCTACTTTCGTAAGTTCGAGAATGCCCAGCAAGCACTGGACGCAATCATCGCGGATCTGGAAAGCGGGCGCGACATTCTGCATCGTGACAACCTCACCCTGAACGATGACCAACTAGCCTTGACCAACATTCTTGGCGAATTGAATCGTCAAATTGCCCTGGGCCGCTTGATCGACCGCCGTCTGCAGGACGAAATCGCCAAACGTGACATTGATGATCCGCAGCGATACTTTCTTGAAGAGGAACTGCTCTTTCCCCTCCGTCAACGCATTGTCGATCTTCAGCAGCAGTTGGCGGTAAGTCAGCAAGGCGTGCTTGCACTGGAAGTCATTATCCGCAACAACCGGGAGCTGATGCGCGGTGTTGATAGAGCCATTAACGTGACGGTCTCGGCCCTCACGGTCGCGGTCACCGTGGCGATGGGCATGGCCAACCAACGGTTGGTGCTGGACCGTATCGAAGCACTCAACACGACCACCTCACAGCTGATTGGCGGGACTGCCAAGGCGCTGCGTCAGCAAGGCGTGGACATACAAAAAAAAGCTTCCTCAGCGATGCTCGACATGCACGTGCTTGAGGAAGCCTTCAACGAAGTGATGGGTGCGATCAATGACCTTTCGGCTTATCGCCAAAATGCCCTTCCCCAGTTGGATGAGCAGATCGACCGCCTGGCAGCCTTGGCCAAGCGGGGCAATACATCCATTGAGCGCCTCCAGGAAGGCAGCAAGTCATCGCTTCAATCGCCAACACAGTCCCCATCACCCAAGGACCGTGACGCAAGCTGACGACTCATTACTACCTTTTACTACTCATTGATCGCTTTTAGGCGTTCGATCATTCATCCGGTGATAACTCCTCCGACTTAGGCGGATGACCCACCGTCACTTTGCTGAGATCCTCATGAGAAAGGCCACGGTACAAGGCAAACATCATGATGAACACCAATATAAACATCGGCAGGCCTACGACGGTAATCACCTCTTGCAAGGCAGTAAGCCCGGCATCACCAGCCAGCATGATGAGCATGGCAGCCAGCATGCCCTCTGAGACACCCCAGAATACGCGCTGATGCCAGGGACCAGGGTTCGTACTGCCGGTACACAGCATATCGACTACCAGTGAGGCGGAGTCTGATGACGTGGCAAAGAAGATGGCTACGATAACAATGGCCAAGCCTTGGATTAATGTCGCGCCCGGGAAGTGATCGAAAAAGGCGAACATCGCGAGAGGGATACTTTCGCCTACGGCATCCGATAGAACCCCTGCCTGAGCGCCCATTGCTGCGCGAGTATCGGCCCCAATACCGTCGATTTCCATGGCAGACCAACCAAAAATCGAAAACCAAATCAGGGTAAAGATGGCGGGTGCAAACAGTACCCCCATGACAAACTCACGAATGGTCCGTCCGCGGGAAATCCGTGCTACAAATATCCCGATGAAAGGTGACCAGCTAACGGTCCAGGCCCAATAAAATACTGTCCAATCGCCCTGCCATCCCCAACTACCGTCTTCAGTGGCATAAATCGCGAGCGTGTCATTCCAAAAAGCCATCGGCAACAGGTTCGATATATAAAGCCCCACCGTCTCAACCATGCCGCGTAGCAGAAACACCGTCGACCCGGTAAAAAGCACAAACAGCAACAAGCCGACGGCCATACCAATATTGATATTGGAGAGCAGTTTTATGCCTGAATCCAGACCGGCGATGATCGACCCTACCGCGACGGACGTCAGTACGGCGATGATGATGACTTTGGTAACCACTGAATCCGGGATACCAAATAACTCCGTTAACCCTGCATTGATCTGCTGTGTCCCCAGGCCAAGGGAAACCGCCACCCCAAACAGCGTGCCGAGAATGGCAAAGACATCCAGCGTTTTACCGATAGGACCATATATACGCTCACCTAACAGCGGATAGAAAACCGAGCTAAAACGCATCGGCAGGTCGTAGCGATAAATAAAGTAGGCAAACGCGAGTCCCGGCAGGGTAAAGATCGCCCAGGTATGCAGCCCCAGATGATAGATTGAAAAGCTCATGGCATCCTTGGCGGCTGCCACACTAAAGGGGTCGACCTCCGGTCTGGGGGGCGTTGTAAAGTGAGAAATAGGCTCCGCCACGCCCCAGAACATTAGCACCGTGCCGATACCGCCAGCGAAGAGCATGGTGAACCAGGAAATGTTGTCATAGACAGGCTTGGCGTCATTCCCCCCTAAGCGGATCGCCCCATACCGACTGAGTGCTGCCCACAACAGGAACGCCACCCAACTCGACACCCCGAAAATAAAGAACCAACCAAGGTTAGTAACAATCCATTCACGCCCTGCCCCGAAGGCATCTCCTATTGCCTCTGGTGCGATTAGAAGCACCACTAAGAAAAGGATCATGATCCCGGCAGATGTAAAAAAAATAGTGGGATCAGTCTTAAGGCCCAGCTTTCTTGCTAGTGCTTCCATCATTACAACCTCCTAGTATTTCCAATAACATAGGAGTTATTTATCGATCACGCCATATCATTAGTGAAGACTTATTTTGTTTGCAAGCTCTGCACTGGGTGCTCAGTGAAGGTCACGTTCCAGTAATTGCCGCACTCAAGTATGGCGTGGAGCGTAATTGGCGCATCATTATTAGGAATTGAAAGCGGTCCAGACTGACTGAGCCTGCGTAACAACCCAGCTGCATGACCATTTTCGAACCACTCAGCTGCGCCAATTCGTCAACACTGCCTACCACTAGTCCTTAAGTGGCTGCTCCACTCGATTACGCAGGCAATGTTATGGCCACCCGGATCAACCTATTGGATCAGTTACAGCTATAAGCCTTTGTTTCTCAATCGCTGACATTATGTTCACTAGCGTCTTCAGTACCTTCCTCGACTAGCTCCTGAGCCTTTTGGTGTTCATCCTCAGAGGCCTCGGGCTGCGCTTGATCCTTTCTCGCGGCGGTCAACGTCGTGGTAATAGCGAAGTGGTCTGAGCCCTTAAGTCTAATTCGATCCAGATCGACCAGATGAAAGCCGTCAGAGACAAATAAATGATCAATCGGATAGCGCCAAAATGGCCGCTCAGCGTGATAAGTACTTAGCAGTCGCCTGCCATGGCGTGGATCTTTAAGATCGCTCAGATCGGCGAAAAGCTTGGTAGTATCGGACCAAGCGACGTCATTGAAGTCCCCCGTAACGATCCAGCGATTGTCCGAATCTTGTTGAACATGGCGGGCAACGAGCATCAATTCAGCGTCGCGAACCCGGCTGTCTCGGCGTTCAGTGGTTTCATCATTGTGAGTGATACGGTCTTTTAAGCCCGGCGGGACTGGGTGAGTCCCGACATAGCGTATGGGGCCTATGCCGGGAATATCCAGAGTCACAAAGAGAGATGGCCGACGTTCGGAAACGAGGTACTTGACTTCCTGCTCTAAAAATGGAAACCGTGACCAAAGTACGATACCCAACCCTTCCCCACGCACCTCACCAACGCGATACTCGTAGCGTTCATTCAGTGGGGCCAACCCCTCTTCCCACTCGCTATCGATTTCAATTAACAGCAATAAGTCAGGATCCTCTCGCTGGATCAACTCGACTACTTCGGAGTAGCTGTCATTCTTATAGGTAACATTAGCGGTTAGCACTTTGAAAGTTGACTGGTTCTCGAGTGTTTGAGCGTCGGCGGTTGGCACTTCGTTAGGCCAAACCGCAGTAAACGGTACGATATGAGACAGTTGCCACCCAGCCAACGCAAGTATCAACACTAATAACACCGCATGTTCTTTTCGTGGTCTTTTCAGCCAGGCATGGAAAATCAACAGCAACAACACCACAGCCAACACGAAGGTCAACTGTAGGCGAGGAAATTCCCAAAGCCTGATCCACCACTGACCGCTGGGCATCTCAGGAAGTATGCTAACCACTACCAACAGGAGTATCAGTACACGAATAATCCAGAGCATAAGTTTTAAGAACATGAAGCCTCTCAAACGCGGAATGAATTGCCCCGGGTGTTATTGCCCCCGTTTGGCACTTAAATTAACGCTGCCTGCCGTTGCCCTACCGGCTTGTTTAGCACTTTTTACCAGTGTTACATGCTGCGGCCTAATATGAGAATCAACGTTTTGAAGTATGGTCTCAGGCTCGATCAACTTGGTGGGCATTTTTACACACTGTGCACTGGTCTATCGCTACTAAGGGGAGATAAAGGTGAAGGATCCAACACCGTTGCGCACTTCTCAAAAAAAACCAATGTAAAGTGCGAGACAAAATCTTTAAACAACAAAAAAGCCCCTGCAATGGTGTGCGAACCGTTTGGCACTAAGCGTGTTATCTCGATGCTTCATGCCGTGACAAGGCACCAGCTCCACCTGCACATCACGCACCAGGGTTCCATGTGCGTTTTCATGAACGATTCAGCGTCGGTATCCGTGGGGCTATCCGTTGGCCGCATGTCGGCAGCCGATCGTGAGCATTATGTTACGGGCAAAAGCTCGTTTGAAGATCAGGGACGAAGCAAGATAATAGGAAAAAATCAGGGAATATTGAAAGTTTATGCAGAACGTAACAGCGGCTTGTTTGTAGGCGCAGAAATGTTTGGACCCGCCGCTGAACATTTAGGCCCCCTGCTGGCCTGGGCCGCGCAGCAGCGCAGGACTGTTGCAACCATGTTGACGATGCCTTTTTATCACCCGGTGATTAAGGAAGGTTTGCGGACCGTTCTCAGGGACTTGCACTTAAAGATTATAAAGACCGATACCAACGTTGACCTCTGCATGGAGTGCGGGCCAGGTAGTTAATGTTTCGATGAATAACACGGTACTCACCATACAGTTTGTATAGGAAGCATATTTTTCCTAGGCTTGAGATGTCCACTCACCGGTCCTTTTACAAACAATGTATAAGTGCCGCCCGGAAACGGAGTCAAAGCATGGCTACACACGCTAAAATTGACGCAGCATTCCCGGTCATATCCTTGAACACACTTAGTGGAGAGACGTTGACGCTCGGCCAGCCGCCGCAGGGTCAATGGCAAATGCTGGTTATGTACCGGGGTCTTCATTGCCCTATCTGCAAAAAATATCTTGGCCAAGTCAATGATATGAAAGCAGATTTTGACAAAATGAACGTACAGATCGTTGCCGTCTCTACCGACCCTGAAGAAAAAGCCAAAAAATTCGCCGATGAAGTTGGCTTGGGTTTCGACGTCGCTTATGGCCTGAGTACCGATCAGGCACGAGAGCTAGGGCTGTATATCTCCACCCCCTTGGATAGTGCGGAGACCGATAACCCTTTTGCAGAACCGGGACTGTTTTTCATTCGCCCTGATGGTGGATTGCATTTCGCGGAAATTGCTAGCGCGCCTTTCTGTCGTCCCGATTTGGAAATGATCAAGAAGGGGATCGAAATTATCCAGGATAAGAATTACCCGCCTCGCGGCATTGGCTAGTAAATTTTAATTAGAGAAAACTCTTACCATGCTCATTAACATCGTGCAGTTGCAGTTTTGAATACTGGCGATATTGCTGTCCCTGCTAGTGGGCATAAGCCACATCTATCTCGGTGTTCATAGGCCAACCGATGGGCTGGAGGGCCGGAGCAAACTGGGCGGCGCTTTGCTGGATCGTGATGTCCTGGATGCAACGGCGTGGCAATAATATAGCCTCGGATGTTGCCCTTCATGCCAGCCAAACCGCTCTCAACCTGGAGAAGACTCATCGTAGAGTGTCTCCTCCAGCTATGTGACGATCTCTTACTGAGAATTTCTTAAATCGTTTACCTGCTCGTACTCGATGGCGGAAACGTCAGTGTAATTATCTTCCTTGTAACCAGCGTCCTCCATTTCATCCGTGGTTTTATTTGTTTGCCATACAAGTTGATCACCGGTAAGTTCCAGCTCGCTGAAGGGAATCAGGACCTGACTTTCAAAAAATCCCCATAAGCCCCCCATACTGATGACGACACCCGCATTGCTACCATCTTTGGCCATTACTACCTTTTCAATAGAGCCAAGCTCTTCATTGTCGGTGTTATAAACAGTCTCCTCTTCAAGTTCTGCAACACGCATTTTGTCCAAGGGACTTAGTTCCGGCGGTTCAGGCTGTGATGGCTCTTGGGTAGCGACTTCCTCAGGCTGCTCCTGCTCTACTTGGGCTTCGTCTTGCTGCTCTACTTGGGCTTCGGACGGCTGCTCTACTTGGGCTTCGTCTTGCTGCTCTACTTGGGCTTCGTCTTGCTGCTCTGCTTGGGCCTCGTCTTGCTGCTCTGCTTGGGCTTCGGACGGCTGCTCTTCCTGAGCATCTGCATCCTGTTCAGCTACGCTAGCTTGCGAATCCTCGTCATCGTCCGCGGATTCAGCTTCTATGATTTCTACGCCCGGCTCCGGCATGTTTACATTAACGTTAGGCTCGGATTGTTCAACGACGACTTCGGGATCTTCCTGTTCATCAGTGACTGTCACGTCGGGAGCCGAGTCGTCGACGGTCACCTCAGGCTCGGCTTCTTGAACCGTGACTTGTGGCTCAGAAGATTCAATCGTGACCTTGGCGTTATCGGTGTCCTCCGATTGCGCATTCGCCAATGGCGCTAGCAATAAAGCGCTAGCAGCTCCCATCGTCGCCATTCTAAGTTGTCTTGATAGCTTATGATCCGTCATATTGGCTTCCTTTTATTGTCTCACCCAGCTTGACTGTCGTGTCTTGGATGCAAGGTCGTAAATCGTTAGCAGCTGGCTTGCCCGCACAAATAAAGAACGATTCACTTACTATTTGTTAGCAGCGAGCCGTTAGTAGCAAGCCCCCCAAAGGCTTCTGTTGCAGCACCTTTGAAGGGGGAATACCTTGGCCTATAGCGATGAATTATTGTTGAGCTGTTCTTAACTGACCCAGGGTGTCGACATCCTGTGAAGGAACTTCTACATAATTCTGAGCTTGATAATCTGACATTTGCTCCAGTGTATTATTTGATCCCCAAACAAGCTGGTCGTCATCATTAACTCTGACTTCACTAAGCGGTATTACTACGCGCCTTTCATCAGATTCGATAACGAAGCCAGGGTTGTTTGTGCTACGTTCAACCACGATTAGGGCAACAGAGCCAAGCTCATCACCTTCTTGATTCAAGATCATCGAATCCATGATTGTATCCACTTGCACTTTATCCAGCGCTTGTTGCTGTGCTTGAGTAATACGAACCCGAGCACCGTCAGCGGATTCCACCTCAACATTAGGCTCAGCGTTGTTGGCTACCTGGACATCCGCTTGTGCCTCTTCTACCTGTACCTGGGCTTGTCCTTCATCCTGTACTGATACCTGAGCCTCGCCTTCTTCATCAACCACAACGCGCGGTTTTGCAGGCTGTACGGCCACGTTCGGTTCGGAGCGCTGGACGTCAACCTCAGGCTGCCCTTGGCTCACATTGACACGAGGCTGCTGTAGCTCAACTGAGACATCAGGGCGTCCCGCCTCTACGTCCACATCGGGATCACGTAGAATCACCTCTACTTCCGGCTTGGGTATGTTTACCGTAATCTCAGGACGAGGCTGTCTAACGATGACGGTTGGTCGTTTCTGGTCGACTGTCACGTCTGGACCGGCTGGCTCCACTGTTACCTTTGGCGAGACCTGTTGCACCGAAACCTCTGGCTCTGCGGGGTCTACGTTTACCTTCGGCGGTTCGCTATCCACGGATACCCGAGGTTGCTGAGCCTGAACAAGGACTTCCCCTTCTCCATCACGCTCTTGCTCAGTAATGAAGACCAAAAGCCGCTGATATTCCTCTTGATTCAACGCCTGATCATTATCCTGATCATAGTCACCTAGAATCTCCTCGCGCCCAGCCTGTACTTGGGATTCCTCGAGGCGCGGGCTGAGTTCATTCCAATCCAGCACTTGATCAGCGTTCTGATCTAATTCCTGAAACTCGGCGTCGGCCCTGCTGGCTACATCTGATTGGGCCTGGGCTGCAGAAACGAGAATAAACGTGCTGGCTACGCCAAGACTTGTAAGGCTTATGCTCAGCTTCTTTAACAATTTATAATCCTTCATAAAAACTCCTTGTTTTACAGGTAGCTCATCCAATATCTACGGTATTATTGTGTTTAATAACACAATAATTAACATATGATTATGAATCAAAAGCCAATAGTAAGTAATTGACCAGTAGCTATTGCGTAGCAATTAAGCTCGCAAAAAGAAGTGTAGTGTCCAGGAATAAGGGCAGCAAATTAGCGCTATCATTTTGTTAAATTCGTGCGTAGCAAGGTTGCCTGCGGAACTGGCTACAGGTTGATTCATCAGCGTCAGTTAATGTTTAATTAAAATATAACTATATTTAATAATTTATATTTAAGATTAATATTTATTAACGTACATCACGCTATAAAAAATAAATGCCATACTAAAGGATTAGTAATGAGAGTTATCAGTAAAACATGAACTAGGCGAAAGGTGGACGTCCCCTGCCGCAGGCCGGGCATTTCCAGCACCTTACAACTGGCGCAGCAAGTACGTTAGCCTGATTGTGGATGAAGCGAAGCGCTTCCGGGAGCTCAATGTCGTGGACGCCTTTAGTATAAGGTCTGGAGGTGTTTAGAATATCCGGGGCGATTCAGTCGTGGGTGACATGAAGCGATTGACTGATAACAATATTGTTCTTGAGCCAAGCATGCTGAGCCTGGCCCTGCTAGATGGCCTCACCCATTTTTTTGAGTGGTACAGTCGTGCCCTCTACTGAGTTACCATCTTCCGTGCGAACAATGTGAATTTCTTCCGCTAAACGCCAGTAGGGGCGAACCAACCATTGAACATGTGCACCCAAGTCTAAACTCTGGCCATTCTTGAGTACAACAGCCACCCAATTATACTGATAATGATATTCTAGATGTGAGATCGAGTCGTGATCGATGACTTTTCCATGGAATATGTACGCTTGAAAAGGGGGCAACCTGTTGACAAAAATGTCAAATTCCTCATGCTGGAACATCACACCTGTCGTATTGGGGGCTGGTGGGTACGGCGAGGTTCTCGCTTGGTCCCTGGCCTTTTCGAGTTGCTCCGCCTTCTCCCATTCTTCGAATAACTTCGTATCTATTGCAGCATTTGCCATAGATTGAGGCGGGTTGGCGATCTCATCGGTGCTGGGTTTTGTTGTTCCCACCGCATTATCAGTAGATTTATCTGAGCTATAGAACACCGAGAATAAAAACAGTGCACCTGCTATCACCCCAATGCCGATGATGATTTTATAAAACCTTCCCGCAACGCCACCAACAACCACGGCTGCAATAGCGGTGGCAGCCCAACGGCTTTCGGCATCAAACTGGGTGAATGCCCCAATAGCGCCAACCATCGCCCCCAACACAGCCCACCCGGTGCTCCATACTTTCGGCGAGCTAGTTCCTGAATGGCGCCACTTTGCTTTTTCACGCTTATTTTTCTTTGATTTTCCTGGTGATCTACTTCTTGCACCTTGCTGTCCAGACCCAATGCTCGCCCCTGAGCTTATGGCTTGGCTGAATCTTTCCTCCGTTGCTCGCCTTTGTCTTTCTCGCTCTTCTGCTTCACGTCGCTCGATTTCTGCAGCCGCTTGAGTGCCTGCCTCAGACTTGCTGACGATACGCCCGCCTACGTTACGATCAGCCATGAGTTCCCCTTGGCTCTATGCCACCTGACCCCGAAGCCCTGCCCCCCCCCCCTGAGGGGCCGAAAAATACCAGTGTCCAAAAGAAGTACAACAAAGGAACAGCGCTGTTGGCTCTCACTTATGCACTTTCTAGTTGAAGCAGATCGCATTTCACTTGGCAACCGGACACTGAAAGCCAAGCAGTCATAGCACCCTAGTGGAGTATAGACTAAGTACCTGGCTTTGGATTAAACCCCATCGAGAAGCAGAAAAATCGCTACAGCGGCGCCAGTTGGGCCTCCTCGAACTGGGCCGTTGAGCGGGGCTGGCTCAAACTCGCCATGTATTTTGTAACGTTCGCTAAGCACCCGTTGCGACATGGCCCATTATCCTCAGCAAAACCAGCAACAGCGCCCAAGGGAGACGCCCAGTGTTTCTTCAATTTGGCCTGTAATACAATGTCTTGAAAAATTAGGTATAGGATGCCGCTCACTGCAAATAGCATGATACCGCCGGCTGCTTGCGGATATCCCGAAAGCACGAAATGTCCGAAGATAACAACAATTGGCCCCAATAGGACCATAGGGATAAAGGGCCCTATGATCTTTTTCAGACTGTAATGTGTTGATGATTTTAGTTCCCTGAGGGGGGCGTGAGGTAGCTGACTTTAGCCATTCACCCTGCCCTCCAACCGATTTAACGTAAATCTTGCCCTATTAGTAGGACTGCCAAGTTATTAGTATTGGCGAGATCAGTTGATCAACGCATGGAGCCATTATCATTCGCTAGGATCGGCTATCTGGTTGACGCCCCGCTAGTAGCTTCAAGATCAGCAGAGCAAACTGCCTACCAGTTTCTTCGTTTTCCAGCAGTGGCATACTCAGCTTTTCGTGATCGTTCATCGCATCTAACACGGCGTCAGTAACGCGCTTGGGAAATAGCCCGTGCATCACTTGGATTTCGTCATGGTGGTTGATCTGGGCCATGACAGCATCATCACGTTCAATGCGATCGGCAATGCCATTGGCAAAATGCAGCTTATCGCCATCGCTGATATCTGCGCCGTAGAGATCATTCAGACGCTCGATGATCTCATTAAGGAGCTGAGTTTCGGGGTCATAGGGTTTACCGGAGCCAACATCTGAAATCGGTTTCAGACCGTAATCACCGCTCTCCTCTTCAAGCGAAAGTTGCTGTTCGGCGCGTTTGGTCAGCCGGTAGCTGTCCAGCTCAAGCTCACTTACATCGATAGGGTCGCCAATTAATAAGCGGTCGATACGGAGTAGGGGGTACAGGTGCTTGGCGTAAACGCACAATTGCTCTAATTCAGCATCATCGAAGAGAATAATCTGGCTCAGAAATTCATAGGTGCGCACAAAGCTCTGTAGGTTTTTACGAAACAGGTCAAGCTCATCGCGGGTTTTACCGGCGTCTTTCAGCTCCTGCTCGGCACGCTTTATGCCTTTATCGTCGCCCTGCTGCTCCGCTTGTTGGCGGGCTTCCTTCCAGGTCTGCTGTTGCTCGACGGTGACTTCGTAGCGCTTCTTAAAGCGATCTTGAGCGGGCTGGCAATGATAACTCAGACGCGAGGCGGGTGCTTTGGGATCAAAGAAAGCAGTAGCAAACGCTTCCACCTCGGGCCAGTGATAAATGCCGTTAGCATCCAGCGTGCGTTTTAGGTCATACACTACCTGCGGGTCGGAAACGTCAGCCAAGGTTGCCTTGCGGTAATACGGCGCAAACGCCTCTAAGATTTCTTGTGGTTCATTGAAGAAATCGAGTATAAACGTTTGTTTGCCGGGAAACAGGCGGTTCAGCCGCGAGAGCGTCTGAACACAGTCCACGCCCTGCAGCTTCTTGTCCACGTACATGGCGCATAGCTTGGGCTGGTCAAAGCCAGTCTGGTACTTGTTAGCAGCGATCATCACGTTGAAATCGTCGGTATCTAACGCCGCCGCTAAATCACGCCCACGCACCCCGGGATTGAGCAGCTTGCTGGTTTCGCTGACTTCTTCAGGAATGACCTCATCGGCCGGTACGCTGCCCGAAAAGGCCACCAAGGGATGAACATCACTATAGCCTTGAGCTTCCACATACTGCCGCATAGCTAGCTGGTAGCGCACCGCCTCTTGGCGGCTACCGGTGACCACCATCGCCTTGGCTTGGCCATCTAGCAAGTGGCGTACTTTGGCGCGGAAGTGCTCAACAATAACTTCTACTCGCTGGGCGATGTTGTAAGGGTGCAAGCGTACCCACTTGGCCAGCGCACGGGAGGCCTTTTTGGCGTCTACTTCCTGATCTTCATCCTCCAAATGGGCCAGCTTCCAGGCGGTGCTGTAGGTCACGTAGTTGCGCAGCACATCAAGAATAAAGCCCTCCTCAATAGCTTGCCGCATCGAGTAGAGATGAAATGGCTCAGGCTTGTTGTCCGCACTTGGCGGCAAGCTTGGGTCTGGCACACGGCCAAACAGTTCAAGTGTTTTGGCTTTGGGTGTGGCGGTAAATGCGTAGTAGCTGATGCGCTCATTAGGGCGACGAGTGGACACGGCCGCATCCAGCATTACTTCTGCACTGATTTCCTCGTCATCTTCTGTGCCCTCACCAGCGGCGGCTAACAGCGCCTTGAGCTTGCGCGCAGAATCGCCCGCCTGTGAAGAGTGAGCTTCGTCAGCAATCACTGCATAGCGGCCTTCGGCAAGTGTTGGCCGTTTATCCAATGCATCGAACAGCGCAGGAAAGGTCTGGATGGTGACGATGATGATGCGGGTATTGCTCGCCAGCGCCTCAGCCAGCTGTTCAGATTTACTCTGGTTGCCTACATCGCGGGTAATCGGGCACACCACGCCGTGCGCATGCTCAAACTGGTAAATGGTGTTTTGCAGCTGACTATCCAGCACGGTGCGGTCAGTAACCACAATTACAGAGTTGAATCGCTTCTGCTGGCCGCTTTCATCGTAGAGGTTGGCGAGTTGGTGAGCCAGCCAGGCAATAGAATTAGACTTACCCGAGCCAGCACTGTGTTGCACTAGATAGCGCTGCCCGCCATCTTCGGCTTGGGTGGTTTCAATCAGTTGATTAACGACTTCCCATTGATGGTAGCGCGGGAAAATCAGTGTTTCTTTCGTTTTGCGCCGCCCGTGAAAGTCCTCAGTAGTTTTCTGCTCCAAGTGCAAAAAGCGTCCGAGAATCTTCAGCCAAGCATCCGGCAAGAGCACGCGCTCCCACAAATAGCTTGTGGCGTAGCTATTGTCATCTTCTGGTGGCGCGTTACCAGCACCGCCGCCTTTGGTGCCCAGGTTAAACGGCAGAAAGAACGTCTCTTTACCCGCCAGCTGGGTGGTCATCGCCACTTCTGCTTGGCTGACGGCAAAATGCACTAGTGCGCCGCGCTTAAACGCTAGCAGCGGCTCTATCTTGCGAGTAATTGGGTCTTTTAGTGGACGATCATTGCGGTACTGACGCTTGGCATTTTCTACGGACTGCTTGAACTCGCTTTTCAACTCCAGCGTAGCAGTAGGTATGCCGTTAACAAATAGCACCAAATCCAGACGCGGGTTGTAGCTTTGATCACCGCTCCCTTTTTCACGCGCATGGGGTGAATAGGAGACTTCTGGTACCACGCGGAGACGGTTGGCGCGGTAACGGGCGAGTGCCTCGGGGTTCATAGCGTGGTCAGGCTGGAAACTGCACAGGTCGAACGCCACCCCCGGCACTTTAAAGCCATGGCGCAGCACTTCCAGAGTGCCCACCCGCTCCCGCTCACGCACCACCTTCTGCACAAACACCTGTTCGGAGGCTTGTGGGTTGGCCTTACAGAATTTTTCCCAGCGCTCGGGCCAGGCCTCTCTCACATAACTCAGCAAGTCTTCAGTATAGAGCGCTGTGGTGCGGTCATAACCGCTGGCGGTGCCCACTTTCCAACCACCGGTAGCCATGGCGTCGATGATATCCTGCTGGAACCGGCCTTCCCTGCTATCGGCCATAAAACCCTCTGCGCTTCGCGTAATTATTCGTGACAGCCTACCGCTTCAGTGAGAAGAGGAAAAGCATACTTAGGCCGTGGTGTGTTCTATCGGCAAAGACGTAATAAGAGAAACTATTCGGCAAGATATACCTGGTCATAGCGGCAAACCAGGCCGCTGGTACCTAGCATGCTCAGACTGGCAATCGGAGTGAGTCAAAGCCATCGGCTTTTGATAATTGCCTGAATCACCACGTCCCGGTGCTGCATCTGCAGGCGCAGGATGGTTTGATTCATGTCTACTGCCCATTTCTCGAAAACTCTTAAGCTTGCAGGCCATGTTCAGCTGCGGCAGCGGCAGCGTTGACCTGTTGTTCCTGCCAATCGGCATAGGTCTGTCCCGTGGCCTCAACTTTCCAATCAACGCGGCCGTTAGCGGCGCGCCCTGCGACAGCGGCGGCGGCCGAGCTGGGGCTCGTGAATCCATAGTCACGCGTGAACGTCTTGAATCCATTACCATCGTCCATCAGCACACCTTCATCGCAAAGCTGCTTGTAGAGATGCCGGTAGTTGTGCTTCAGGTCTATCCACTCCCCCCTGGCGAGAGACCCCTCAAGAACGACAAACTCACCTTCAACTTCTTGAGCGAAGGCGACAATATTTTGTCTTTTAACTTCCATCTTCAGCCTAGGGCTTACTGAAATGCTTTGGTTTGGCTCTAGCTCTGTGAGTGCTTGACGCTCAAGGCCAGGACTTGGTGAAATCTTTGTAGTGCTGCGTAAAAAATCCAGACCAAGAACGGGAAGTACCGTGCGAACCTGCTCGATAAAAAAGGCCATATCGGCGCGATCAGATTCTGGAAGTCCCACATACTCATGTGCCGTACCATTGGCTAGCTTACAACGCCCAACAGCCCCCGCTTTCTGTATCAGCAAGCTCTCCAGATATTTCACATGTGCCTTGGTCAGGTTCTGGTCTTTACTCGTGATGAGACACACCTTCTCCCAGAAGTCCTTGCCTCCCTTATCCTCCGGTCGATTGTGCTGTTTAAGCCGTGTAGCAACATCATCACTTTCACCGATATATACCAAAGGGCGTAAATCACCCTCGGGATCTGTACCGACCAAAAAGTATATTCCGGTTCTCCCACACTCGGGGCGCTGAACTAACTCGCTGAGTCTGCTGCGCGGCCCTGTCAGCACATGCCCTGTCCAGTTCATAATCTCAGCGGTAAGCAGGCCATTAGGCGTGCCATCCACTAGAAACAGTCGGATGCTGCGTCCCTGTGTCATATCAACTCCGTTAGTGCTAGCCGTTCTCGCCATTTTGCGAGTTGGCTATACACACTTATTGGAATACTCAGCATTGCTCAATGGCGTGTCTTGCCCTGCTGATCATCATCGGAGGCTGTGTCGTCAGGATTGCGCGGAGCATCCTCACCGATGAAAACGGGCTTACCTTCCTGCCAAAACACCGCGTATTGCCCAAGGCGCCGCTTGCGCTCTAAGGTTTCGGCTACGGCTGTGCGAAGGCTATTGAGCATTTCCTGGGTGTCAGGTGGAAGTTGGGTCATGATTTTGCCTCCTGGGAAAGCGCGTCAAACAGTGAAGTATTAAACACCTGGCGTTGATTGCCATGCTGCTCGAAAACGGGTTCTGGTTGGTCTCTGTCATTCATGAAGCAACGCGCACGGCTGACCAATGGTGCATAAAGCGTCAGCAAATTATTCAAGCTGCGCGGGAAGCGCCGCTGAATATCTTTGAGCGCGATATTGTGCCCGCCGTGCGACACACGCTCTGCAACGCGCAGACGTGACATCTCAACGGAAGGTAACGCAAGATACACTAGCTCAACTTTCCAGCCTTCCGCTAGCAGGCGCTTTACCAGCCGTGAGTAGCCACGCCCCGAGAGCGTGGTTTCAAAGGCAAAGTCTTCTCGCTCATCAATCGCCTCGTTGATTTCGCGCAGAAAGATACGGCTAGCCGCGACAAGATCACGCTCAGGCGCAAACGGCGAAAGGCCAGCGGCAATCAAGTCAGCATTGATAAAGCGCGTACACTGGGCCACTTGTGGCAGATAGTTAAAGGCAAAGGTGGTTTTGCCCGCCCCATTGGGCCCGGCCACTATCCAGCATACGGGCGCTTGGGGTTCATTTTGCTGGGTCATACCGCCTCCATCTGAGTGGCCTCACCAGTAGCCACCACTGAATCTGCTGGCAGCTGCCAGCCACGCACATCAATCTTGCCTGTAACGGCGGCGGAGATAAGGGCGGAGCGGCGTTCAACTAACAAACTCTGTGATTTGTCCGCAGTCACAAGCAAACCTTTTATTTTATCTATCTCAGAGTCTATACAGCTTATAATACGTCGTTGCTCACTGATGGGCGGCAATGCCAAAGAAAAATCAAGCATATCTGTAACATTTAGGCTTGCTTGGTTGGCAGTGCCGTGAGCATTTAAATCTAAATGATCTCTATACCCACGAGATTGCAGCATAAAAAGAAGATACCCAGGAAGTATTTCTTTATCATCAATATCAAAAACAACTGTATTTTGATTAAGAAGCGCCCCATTATACTTCGCTGGAATGCTAGCAATTTGTCCGACCGCACTCTTTTTCACTACCGGGTTACTTCCTACTGTACTTAATACAATGTCACCAGTTTTGAGAACAGCTTTTGGGTGCTTCGATAAAAAATCTTTTGATATACAACTTGAAGTGTCTTTTATAGTCAATGATTTGATATCACTCGCCTTGACCACAGGAATACCAGCTTGTGAAAACTCAGACGCATTAAAAGCAACTCCCTTCCTTGTAGTTATATGGTATTTGAGGTTTGAAATAACCCAATGCTCAGGTACTTCCCCCAGCCACTCCACACCAGAGTCTTTCATCAGCACATCAGGGTCGAGCCCCTTGGTCACGGCATGCGAAATCACCGCCTGGCGCTTTTCCTTGAGTAGCTCGATCAGGCGCTGCTGCTCTTCCACCAAGGCGTCGATGCGGGCGGTTTCGTGGTCAAGGAATGCCGCAAGCTGAACCTGCTCTTCAATGTCTGGTACGTAAAAACGCACTGCGCCTATCAGCTCTTGATTTAAAAGCAATGCTCCGTATATGTTCTCCCTACCATACTTAGGAATGAACTGAGGTGCAGCATAGCTCCAATATTTCAAGTCAAGGTTTTCGTTAGGCTCAAAGGAAGCGATAGCTTCATTTGTGTATGCTGGCAGGCCAAGAAAGGAGACATTACCAACAGTCAGCTTGAATGAAAAAAGCATGCTCCCAGCAGGTGATAGTCTCCCACCTCTATCATCTACAGCTTTGTTGCTAATTTTTGATTTGGTGTCAAAAATTACTGGCTTGTTCAAATCAGCTATCGTCACCCAAAGGTTATCGCCATCGTAATATTCCTCTTTTCCTGAAGAGGGTGTCCATCCCACCGAATAAGGAACATGCCAAGCTATCTTTTGTAGTCCCCAATGCGCTGGCACTTCCCCTAACCACTCAACGCTAGAGTCCTTGTATTCGGGATAGGCAGGATAGCTCATGCCGATAGCCCCTCGATCATCTGCTTGATCTTATCGGTGCAGGCTTTGAGGTCGGCGTCGATCTCTTCCAGCGGGCGCGGCGGCGTAAACGTATAGAAATGGCGGTTGAACGGTATCTCGAAACCGACAATGCCGATGCGGCCATCTAGCTCGTCGCGTTTTTCTTCGTCTATCCAGGCATCCGGCACGTGGGGTTTAACCTCACGCTCAAAGTAGTCAAACACCGATTCGTTATATGGCACGTTTTCATTATCGCGCAGACCGGTGTCTGGCTCGGGGTTGCCGTTTTTGTCGAGGCAAATATCTGCCCCGGCGTCGCGTTCGGACAGCGCGTTGAGAATGGCCTTCTGTACCGGCGTGCTAACCTTCAAGCCTTCAGCCTTGAGCGCTGCATTCAAGGCCTTGGTAAACGCTTTGCGATTGGTGTAGCGATGCTCACCTAATTGCTCGCAGGCAGCTTTGAGCGCGGCTTGCTCGCCTTCATCCAGTTTCTGGATGGCTTTTTCGTCGTACAGCTTGGCTAGGCGTTCTGGGCTGGCTTCGAAGTTCAGGCGCAGAGGGCGCTCGACGGTAATACGCCGGTAGCCAAAGGTTTCTATCGGGAAGATTTTGCTCTCGTCGTTTTCTTCAAAGGCGCCATAGCACCGCACTATGTCGTCAATATCGCGGTCGTTAATGTATTGGCGTTTGCTGCCCAGCGACTTGCGCATCTTACTGGCGCGGCCAGTGGCGTTAATCAGCTGTACTTTGCCTTTGCGCTCGGCGGGTTTGTTGTTGGAGAGCACCCATACGTAGGTGGCGATGCCGGTGTTATAGAACATATCCGTGGGCAGGCCAACGATGGCTTCCACCATGTCATGTTGCAACAGATAGCGGCGAATTTCGGATTCCCCACTGCCCGCGCCGCCGGTAAATAGCGGCGAGCCGTTAAGAATGATGCCAATCCGCGAGCCGCCGTCTTGGCGGTTGCGCATTTTGGCCACCAGGTGCATCAAAAACAGCAGCGAGCCATCGGAGACACGCGGCAGGCCAGGGCCAAAGCGGCCATCGTAGCCGCGATGCTTGTGCTCATCAGTGACTTGCTTCTGCACCTTTTTCCACTCGACGCCAAATGGAGGATTGGAGAGCATGTAATCAAAGTGCCCGCCCGCCAACTGGTCATCAGAGAGCGTGTTGCCCAACTTGATCTGCTCGACCTCCTGCCCCTTTACCAGCATATCGCCCTTACAGATAGCGTAGGATTCGGGGTTGAGTTCCTGACCGTGCAGCGAGACGGTTACGTTCTGGCTGACCTGCTGAATGTAGTCGTCGCTTTCAGAAAGAAACCCGCCAGTGCCCGCAGTCGGGTCATATACGGTGACGATGCTGTTGGGCTTGAGCTTGGCTTCTTGCCCGGTAAGCACTAGAGAAGTTGTTAAATGAACGATATCGCGGGGTGTAAAGTGCTCCCCGGCCGTTTCGTTGGAGCTTTCGGCGAACTTGCGAATCAACTCTTCAAAGATGCCGCCCATGCCGTGATTGGTCACCCGCGCCGGGCTTAGGTCAATGGCTGCGAATTGCTGTACCACCTTATAGAGCAGGTTATTGGCGCTGAGCTGCTGTACGAAACTCTCGAACTCGAAGTGCTCGAAAATCTCCCGAGCGCTTTGGCTGAACGACTGCACATAGCTCATCAGGTCGTCGCTGGTCTGGGTATCTGACAGGCTGATCAAGCTAAAGGGGGAAGCATTAAAAAATGGCTGATTGGCTGCGCGCAGCAGCAGCTTCTCACGCACTGCCTCGGGCTTGTTCTGGTGGTCTTCAGCGGCTTTAAGCACCTCGGCCTTGGTAGGCTCCAATACGCATTCCAGGCGACGCAACAGCGTAAACGGCAGAATGATGCGGCCATATTGGGACTGCTTGAAATCACCGCGTAGAAGGTCAGCGACCGACCAAATAAAAGCAGCAAGCTGAGAGTGACTTTCCGTGTTCACGGATGCTTCCCCAAATTCAGTGAAAATTAATGAGCCCTATCATACACATCTGTGCCGCTAACCGAGTAGCTTCTATGCTAAGTAGACCCCTTACAAGCGGCATGGTAGCTTTAATAAAAACTCATATAAAAACGTCAAAGGAAAGCATCATGTCTCGAGTGTCTCTAGGGGTTGCTACCGTTTTAACATCGTTAATGTTCGCCCTGCCCGCCTATTCTGACGCCCCATTACGGCTGGCTGTTGACGTTCCCTTCGAACCCTTTCAGTACCGTCTTCCCGACGGCACGTTGACTGGCTTCGAGGTCGAACTCGGTGAAGAGGTATGTCGGCGTATTGAGCGGGAGTGTGTATGGGTCGAGCAAGGCTGGGATGGCATCATTCCCGGTCTATTGGCACGCAAATATGACGCTATTGTCTCTTCCATGGCGATTACAGATGCACGCCGTGAACAGGTGCTCTTTTCTGAGCCTTATTACAGCAACCCAAGTGTTTGGGTAACACCAGTAGACAAGGAAATCGATATTGAAGACCGAGACGAATTGGAAGGGTTATCGGTAGGCGTACAGCGTGGCACTATTCGTGATGCCTATATTACCGATACCTACGGCGATCTGGTTGTTGTGCGCCGCTATGCGACCGGGGAAGATTTAGCGGTCGATGTTCAATCCGGACGCCTAGACGCAGCGTTTATGTATTACCCGCTCGCGCTAGCGTCTCTTCAAGTTAATCAGGAAGGCAGTGACATTGTTACCAGCTCGCCGTTGATTCGTGAGCCCAAACACTATTTCGGCCACGGCGTCGCTGCTGCTTTCCATCCGCGAAACGAAGCATTAGCTGAGCAGTTCAATGAGGCGCTGCGTGAGATTAAGGAAGACGGTACCTACGACGAGCTGATGCATAAGTACGTCGATTACGACATCAAAATCTAAGGCTGATTTCGCAGTTCTTTACAAGCCACGTTGTTAAAAGGGCAACATCTCTGTGTTGTCCTTTTGCTAACGAAAATAACCAAGATCTATTCATAGTCTCAGCTCGACAGCTTTAGCTACTCTCATTTGTGACCACGAGTGTCGCTGACCTACATTGTTTCCAAACAAAAAAAGCCCCTGACGAATCAGGGGCTTTAGTATCGAGGTGGCGGAGGGACAGGGATTCGAACCCTGGATAGGCTATTAACCTATGCCGGTTTTCAAGACCGGTGCATTCAACCGCTCTGCCATCCCTCCGGCTTACGGGTGCATATACTAACAGCTTTCCCTTGGAAGTCAACGCCTTTTAATACAAACGTAAACCTATGCGCGTTATTTTTCCGCCTTCCATATCGCTCACGACCCAATGAATACCATGCCAGTCGACATCGTCACCTACGACCGGATGCCCACCTACCCGCAGCGCGACGAAGTCAGACAATGTCATGTCCTGCTCTCCAGGGCTCAAGGTCAGACCATACGCTTGGGCAACATCCTGCATGCGCGCACTGCCATCCAGAGTAAACGTACCGAAGAAGGCGCGTTCCTGCTTCAGTTTAGCGTCACCATTAAATAGTCGGTTAAGGGCGTACAAGTCTTCTGAACGGCCAATCACACAAATCACGTCGCCTAGCTTTAAGCGGGTGCTGCCTTTTGGATGAAGCATGGTGTGGTTGCGAAACAGCGCCGAGATCAAGGCGCCAGAAGGGAAACGCAGAAGCCTAATGGGCACGTCCTCTAAATCCTGGTTCTCAACCCCATACACGAATAGCTCAAAGTCGTTTTCAGGCAGAATACCCAGAGGACCACGCCGATTAGGTACGGTGCCCACCGGCACTTCTACCCTGAGCCACTTGGCCACCAGCGTCAGCGAGCCTCCTTGAATTAGCAGCGACATCAAGACCACCGCAAACGCGACGTTAAAGTACAGCGACGCATTCTCGACCCCACCGATGACCGGAAAAATGGCCAGTACAATAGGGACGGCACCGCGCAAGCCGACCCAGGCAATAAAAAAGGTTTCTCGCCAGCGGAATTTAAAGAAAGGCTTGATAGAAATGAATACGGCCAGCGGGCGGGCAATAAAGATAAGTGCCAGGGCGACGAGGCTTGCAGGCAGCGCTACTTCCCATAGCTCACTCGGTGTCACTAATAACCCAAGCACGAGGAACAAGCCGATTTGGCTTAACCACGCTAAGCCGTCGTGGACAGGCAGAATAAAGTTAAGGTGGCGTCCTGGTTGATTACCAATCATTAAACCCGCCAGGTAAATCGCTAGAAAACCACTACCGCCGAGCACACTGGTTAACCCGAACACGCTGAATCCAAGCGCTAAAGCCAACATCGCATAAAGACCTGGCGCGAGATCAAGCCAGCGGAGCAGTTTGGCACTCAGCCAGCCCCCGCCAAGACCAACGATTAAACCGACACCAAACTGTGAAACAAAGAAAATCAGCGTATCAATGGGGCCGCCAATATCCCCTACGAGCAGCTCAACCAGCATTAGGGTGAGGAAAATGGCCATCGGGTCGTTGGTGCCCGACTCTATTTCAAGCGTCGCCCCTACCCGCTCATTAAGGTTGACGCCTCGACCACTCAGCATGGAGAAAACCGCCGCCGCATCGGTCGAACCGACAATGGCACCGACCAGCAACCCCTGCACAATACTAAGATCAAAGACCCACATTGCGATAAAACCGACTATCGCACTGGTGATAAAGACACCGAAGGTAGCCAGAGACAGCGCTGGCTTGAAACCTACCCGAAAGGTTTTAAGGCGAGTGCGCAGGCCACCATCTAACAGAATCATGGCCAGTGCCAGGTGGCCAATCGCAAAGGCCATTGAGTAGTCATCAAACTCAACGCCCAATACGCCCTCTTCACCCGCCAACATGCCTAGTGCCAGGAAGATCAGCAGTAGCGGCACGCCCATAATGGACGATAAACGACTGGCCAGAATGCTCAGGGCCATCAAGCAGCCACCGACTAAAAAGAACGTATAAATTGCGTCCATGAATCTCCGTCTCTACATCGTTATAGCACCATTATTACATGTAACCGTTGAATTTACTGTGCCTTCTCGGCGCTCTGTTATCGTCAAAAAGCTAGTCAGGCACTTTCTCTGGCGGCTACACTTCGCCGTTACAACTGTTGGAGTTACTGACTATGTTGCGTTGCCTATCACGCTATTGGCACCCTGTGCTGTTTAGTCTCGTTGCTACATTATTGTTTTTTCATACCGCCTGTTATGCAGACGAAGAGAACGATACAAGCGCTCAAGAAGCGTCTTCCCTGTCGCTTGATACCGATGTCGAGGTGCCGCCTACGCTGTGGCAAAACGATGATAGTGAAGAGACCGAGCTGGTCGTGCCTACCATGGCCCTTGCTCCAGCGCCTCCTCTTCAGCCGCCACCGATGACAAGCGTATCGGTGATGCTGGATTGGTATTTGAGCCCCCAGCACGCAGCCTTGTTGATTGCGAAAGAACGTGGCTTGTATGCCGCCCAAGGACTTGACGTTGATATTCAGTCGCCCGCCGACCCCTCAATTGCCATCAAACTGTTAACGGCAGGCGAAATCGACTTGGCGTTAACACGTCAGCCACTTCTGCATTTGCATGCCCATCAAGGCGCGCCGATTACGCGTATTGCGACGTTAATTGAAACCCCACTAACAGCTGTCATTGTAAGAGGCGAACCTACCCCAGACGCTGAAACCACATTGGCGGGGTTACATTATGGATATACCACTGCTGAAGGACGCGATCTGAGCATCCCGCGATTAGTGCCACGCTCGGTGCAACAAACAGACGATTTCAGTCCACCGGTTAACTTGCATTTCGACCCCATTAGGGCAATGAGAGAAGGCCAAATTGATGCGATAGCGGATGGTTTTTATCACTATCTACCCGAACAGCTAGCGACTGAGGGCATCGACACGCACGTTATTCGGTTCAACGAGTTAGATATACCAAACAACGACGGATTGATCGTCGTGGCCAACAGCGATAGCTTGGTTCGCCGCGCCGAGACCTGGTCACGCTTTGTCGTCGCTATTGAGCAAGCGAGCCATTGGATCATCGACCATCCTAGCGAAGCATGGGATATGCTGATCAGTGCCTACCCTGTGCTGGAAAACGACATTGACGCCGCAGCCTGGGAGGATATTCTACGCCGCATAGCGCTAACGCCATCGGCATTGGATAGTCGGCGCTATGCCGGGTTTGAAACCTTTTTGCATCAAATGGGCCTTACTGATGCAATGCTTCCTGTTTCTCGTTTAGCGGTAGATCCGCACTTACTGTAACTTTTTCACCATGGCGATGCATGACCGAACCCGCTTTAATTTTTATCGACGTTGAGACAACGGGGACCCGCGCAACTCGTGACCGGATTACTGAAATAGCCGCCCTAAAAGTCGTCAATGGAC
This sequence comes from Vreelandella sulfidaeris, assembly GCF_042429665.1. Taxonomy (GTDB): domain Bacteria; phylum Pseudomonadota; class Gammaproteobacteria; order Pseudomonadales; family Halomonadaceae; genus Vreelandella. Next base: position 236,821 of record NZ_JBHMAC010000002.1, read on the forward strand.
AGGTGATCGACCAATGGTCGAGTCTAATTAACCCAGCGTGCACTATCCCCGCCCAAATCAGCCACCTTACCGGTATTCACGCTGAGATGCTTATTGACGCTCCACGCTTTGGGCACATCGCAACGGCATTTCGGGAGTGGCTGGGCGATGGGCTATTGGTGGCTCACAATGCGCGCTTTGACTACAGTTTTCTGCGCAATGAATTTAAGCGCGCCGGGCAGGATTTTCGTGCCTCGTTGATATGCACCCTGCGCTTATCACGCCGACTAGCACCTCAAGAGCGCCAGCATAACCTCGCCGCGCTGCTTGACCGCTACGGTATCACCACGATTCGTCATCACCGTGCTGAAGACGATGCGAAAGCGCTATGGGCACTTTGGCAGGCCTGGCAGGAAGAACATAGCCAAGCAACTTGGCAGCGCCTGTTAAGCGATGAGCGTCGGCACCGTACGCTGCCCGCGAATTTGGATAGTGCACAGCTAGAAGGACTGCCCACGCGCCCAGGCGTTTATCTTTTTTATGGCCACAATCGGTTGCCCTTGTACGTAGGCAAAAGCGTTAATTTACGCAGCCGTGTATTGGGCCATTTTCAGCGCGACCATCAAGACGATAAAGAAATGCGTCTTGCCCAGCAGGTACAGCATATTGAGTGGGAGGAAACAGCGGGCGATTTAGGTGCCCAATTACGTGAAGCACAGCTGGTTAAAACCTTAATGCCCATTATGAACCGGCAGCTACGTAAACAACGCAAACTGACCACTTGGCATTGGCCTCACGCTGGCACGCACCCGGAGCTACTCAGCGGCGACGCCCTGCTTAGTCAGCCACTGAGCGGTACGTTATATGGTTTATTCCGTAACGCACGGGATGCAAAGAACACGTTGCGTGCCATTGCTGAGGATCATCAGTTGTGTCCTCGCGTGCTGGGGCTTGAGAAAGGCAAGGGACGCTGCTTTGCCAGTCAGGTTGGTAAGTGCCGGGGGGCGTGCTATGGCCAGGAGCCGACTGAACTACACGCCCAGAGAGCGAAGACCGCACTGGCAGAACTTCAGGTGTCGGTATGGCCCTGGCCAGGCAGCATTGCCGTTAAAGAGCAACCAACCGGCACTGCAGTGGCTGCATGGTACGTTGTTCGCCAATGGTGTTATTTAGGTAGCGCAGCCAGTTTGGAAAAAGCACAAACGCTAACAGATGTTCCCGCAAGCTTTGACCTGGATAGCTACCGTATCTTGAGTCGTTTTTTGCGCTATCCAGATCAGCACGGGCTCACCATCACGCCGCTTTAAGCATTTTTAAGCATTACCCGCTTGAGCATCAATAAATGCCGTCACCGCCTGCTGGAAGGCCTCCGGTTGGTCAGCATGAAGCCAATGGCCAGCATTTTTGAGCGTCACGACACGAACACGTGGCATGACATCGCGCAGCGTAGGCAGCATGTCATCGGCGACATAGTGCGAGTCAGCCCCGCGCAGCACCAGTGACGGCCCCTCGAAAGGCTGCTCACCATCGGGTTCGCCAATAATATCGCTATAGCCGCGCTTAATTTGATCTAACCCCACTCGTAATGCCATCACGTTATCGTCGTTGCGAACAAGATTGGTCGCTAAAAACAAGCGCGTTGGCCTTGAATCTACATATTCACTAAGCAAATCATCGGCTTCACGACGATTAGCGGGCTGACCTTTTTGTACGTTAGCTAACGCGGCAAATACATCATCGTGGCCATGTTCATAAGCGACCGGGGCGATATCCGCCACTATTAACGAGGCCACACGCTCAGGCGCCAGACGAGCCAGACTAATCGCCACTTTCCCGCCCATTGAATGACCCAGCACGTGCGCTTGCTCAATCGACAGCTTATCAAGTAGCGCCACCACATCCCCCACCATGTCGGTGTAACGCATGCCCTCGGTGTGGGGAGAACGTCCGTGGTTACGTAAGTCGACCGCGATGACACGTCGGAAACGCTGCCAACCTTTTATATGCGAACGCCAATTGTCGGCACTCCCCAACAAGCCATGGATCACCAGCAGCGGCGTTGTATCCGTTGCGGCATCCTCGGCGGGCATGTCGATAAAATGAAGATCAACGGTAGCAGTGTCACTCATGCTAGCTCCTAAGCCTTGGCACAATGGGGTAACGCTTTTTAGGCATTTTCTTTAGGTAATGTCTGTTAAGCACTGCCTTTTAGGCCGTGCGCGGCGAGCTATCCACCTGACCTGTCCAAACGACCAGCCGACGCGTTAGCCAGGCAAGCAGCAAGCCGTAGAGAGGCAAGAAAAATAGCAGGCTGATGGCAAGCTTGATGGCATAATCGACAGCGGCGATTTCTACCCAATTGGCGGCCATAAAGGGGTCTGGGCTGTTATAAAACGCCACTGAGAAAAACGCAAAAGTGTCAGCCAGGTTACCCAGAACCGTGGAACAGACTGGCGCTACCCACCACGACCATTGGCGTAGCCGGTCAAATACCTGTACATCCAGCAACTGACCAATAACGTAGGCTAAAAAACTGGCCATGGCGATACGGGCAACAAATAAATTCCACTCAGTTAGCGCTTCAATCCCGGCAAAACTGCCGCGCGGAAAAATGACCGATACGCTGTAGGAAATAAGCAGCGCGGGCAACATAACGCGTAGGATAATGGCTCTCGCAGGCCCTTTACCAAATAAACGTACCGTCAGGTCGGTGGCCAGGAAGATAAACGGAAAGCTGAACGCTCCCCAGGTGGTATGAAAGCCAAATAGCGTAAAGGGAAGCTGAACCAGATAGTTACTGGCGGCAATAATACCAATATGGAAAGCCACCATTACCATGAGGCAACGGCGATGCTGAGTCTCACTCAATGCAAACATGCAGATAGACCTTTTTTTAACAAGAGAGGGGTTAGGGAACCCTCGAGGTAATAAGCGCAACCAGTATGATTAAGCGGCGCCATGCTGGGGAGCGGTATTATACGGCTTCTGTGTACTATTAAAAGTCGGGGAATCAATCAGCCTTGGCTTAGAGCTGCCTGCTGACATTCTCTGCAGCGATGCTATATGGATTACGGTTGGAAATGGGCCTACCGTTTTGTCGCCCTACGCCAATAATGATTAGCAACGCAAACTGGCGCCTAACCTTCATGGCTATGAACAGACCACGACTCTTACGTTAGCCAAGGGTAAGCATGGTCGGCAACATGAGCACACAGCCCTACCATTGATTAAGCGTTAAACCACAGTTTGGACAAAACTCGCTAAATTATTGATCATTAAATAACGTGATCCTCGCGACGCGACGATAGACGATGCCTGACAATTTATAATAATGCTGATAAACACGTTGCCGTAACCAGTGTAGGCAAGGAGATCATTATGTCTGCTTCTACAAGCGCCGCTACAAGACTGCTTGAACACAACTGTCGCGCTATTGAGGCAGGAACCAACCTGCTCAAGGCGCTTGCAAACGAAAAACGCCTACAAATTCTCTGCCTTCTTGCTGAGAAAGAGCTATCGGTCACGCAAATTAATCAAAAACTTGCGTTAAGCCAGTCAGCCCTTTCCCAGCATCTGGCCATTTTGCGACGCGACGGACTGGTGGATACACGACGAGAGTCTCAAACGATCTATTACTCAATGAGCAGTGAAAGCGCCAAAGCAGTGATTGCTACCTTGGCGCATCATTATGCTGCATAAACTTAACCATTTACCGGCGCAGAGTAGGCCGTGCAGCGCTGCCCATTAAATTTTACTGTTTTGACATTCACCGCCGCTGCCAGCCAGCGGCATCAATTAACCCCAGGGTTTTGATCACGGCTTTTTCTACCCCTTCTGAAATTGCCAAACCTAACTTACGCGTGACGGTTTTAGGCGGCTCAAGTTTTACTGTGAATACCTGAGCCTGGGCCATGCGCTCAACCAGATAGGCTTCGCTGGTACCTATGCTGTCGACCAACTGTTGAGACACTGCTTCACTCCCATACCAAATTTCCCCTGTGGCGAGGGCATCTATGTCCATCGCAGGCCGACGCTCTGATACATAGCGTTTGAACAACCGGTGCGTATTTTCTAAATCTTCCTGGAATTTCGCTTTTCCCTCGGGGCTATTTTCACCTAGCACGGTTAGCGTGCGCTTATACTTACCGGCCGTTAGTAGCTCAACATCGATATCGTGGCGTTTAAGCAATCGATGTACATTAGGGACTTGCGCCACCACACCGATGGAGCCGATGACCGCAAATGGAGCTGCTTTGATGTGCTGGGCGGTACATGCCATCAAGTAACCACCACTCGCCGCTACTTTATCGATACATACCGTGGTGGTTAGACCTGCCGTGCGAAGGCGGTCTAACTGAGCCGCCGCCAGTCCATACGCATGTACCAGCCCACCGGGTGACTCCAACCGGACAACCACCTCATCGTCATGGGTCGCCACCTCGATAATAGCTGACACCTCTTGTGCGAAATGCTCGGTTTGCGAGGCTTTAAGATCACCATGAAAATCGAGCACCCAGACGCGTGGTTGTGTTTCAACCTCAGCCTCTTTTTTGTGAGCTTTGTGGCGCTTTTTGTCTTCGTTACGAAACGCTTTTAATAATTTTTTGCGCGCACCCACCATGGTTGCCGCTAACCGCAAGCGCCGGGCGCGACGCCGACGCTGGTCATTAAGCGGCTCAATAAAAAGTTTTAGGTCGTTCTCTTTGTCCTGTTTCGTTCGCGCTAACATCAGCAGACCGATACCTACCAAGGCAAGCACGATAGTCGTTTGCACAATAAAAGTGCCTATTTCTGCTAGCCACTCATTCATTCATGTTCTCCATAAGAAGGGTGTTGTGTTTACCATTGGCGATAGGCTAGCCCGTATGTGAAGCGTTACGCTAGCGCTTGATTGAAACGATCGTATGAAATAATCTTACCTGCTATTACCGTTGTTTCTTTTAACGACTATCGCTAGTCTGTGCTGAATTTACATAAAGAGAGAGTTGGCATGTCAAACAATACCCTCGAGAAACTAAAAGCACGTTTTAACCCTGAGGCAGCTCAGGGCATGGACGAAGTATTCCAGTTCCATTTTACCGACGCTGGCAGCTACTATCTAAATATCCAGGATGGCACGCTAGATGTACAAGAGGGTGAACATGATGATCCTTCGGTTAGTCTGAGCCTCACCACCGAGACGCTAAAAGGCATCATGAGTGGCGAGATCAATGGCATGACTGCTTTCATGACCGGAAAGTTAAAAGCCACCGGCAATGTCATGCTAGCCACTAAGCTAACCAGCTTATTCCCCAGTCAATAACCGAAAAAGCATGGCTTAACCCCCATTGGGCACGCGGCGCTACTTAGCGCCAGCGTGCCAGATGAGTTTCGATCAGCTCACGCGATATCGAATAGGGAGGTGGCAGCGAGGGCAGCTGGCGAGGAGAAAACCACGCAGCATCGCTGATTTCCACCCCATCAATCCTGATGCGACGAGTCGTAGCCTCAGCGAAATAACCGAACATCAGTGAGTGAGGAAAAGGCCAGGCCTGGCTTTGATAATAACGAAGCTGATCAATATACACGCCCACTTCTTCGAACACTTCGCGATGCACCGCTTCTTCTGCTGACTCACCTGGTTCAATAAACCCGGCTAATGTGGAGTACCGCCCTGCCGGAAAGCGCGGGCTGCGTGCGAGTAGCATCGCCTCTCCACTGGTCACCAACGTGATGATGCATGGTGAAATGCGCGGATAGTTACGGTGCCCGCAAGCATGACAGTGCATGGCAAACTCGGAGGTCAGCTTGGTCGCCGGGGCGCCACAGCGACCACAGAAACGATGATTCTCAAGCCAAGCGCCTACCTGTAATGCCGTGGAAAGCAAGCTGAACCAGGTGACAGGAAGCTCGCTCATCCATTGACGACCGTCAATCCAGCCATTCCCCGCCTGGGGCTCAACCTGTAGCGCTACCGGCTCGTTGTCCCAATAGCACAGCGGCTGCATGTCCGCGGTCCAGGGTTGATAAGGCTGCAGTGGCGTAAGAACCTCATTGGCCGTCACTGGCGCCGGCGCCAACATACTGCGCGATAAACGAATGACTCGCCCGGCCTGTTCCTGGAAAGGAATTTCTCGCCTAAGCATCACTAACCGAACCTTTAAACCAATTCAATTGAAACGTCTCACACTTGGCCTGATGCGCTGCCTTTTCTTGCTCGCTTGGACGTACGACACGCAACTGGCCCGGCGTCAACGAAAGTCGTTGAACCGACAGCCCCTCGCTGGACGTGTCGGTCTGCTCCTGCTCGGAGGCTGAGGCGGTATCTAAGGTCAGCGCAGTCTGCCCGCCGGTCATTGCGAGATAGACCTCAGCGAGGATTTCCGCATCCAGCAAGGCGCCGTGAAGTACCCGATGACCATTATCGATATCGTAACGTTTACAGAGCGCATCGAGGCTATTGCGCTGGCCGGGATGCATTGCCCGTGCCATGGTCAACGTATCTAAAACAGCACAGTAATCGCGTACCGGGCCTAACGCGGACGCGCTACGCTGGCGGTTCAGCATGCCTAATTCGTGATCGATAAACCCCACATCGAAGGGGGCGTTATGAATGACCAATTCGGCCCCTTCAATAAACGCCCAAAATTCATCGGCAATTTTGGCGAAAACCGGCTCGTTGGCGACTTTGGCATCATCGATCCCGTGAACAGCGACCACTTCGGCGTCAATATGGCGTTCGGGATTGATATATTGGTGATAGGTACGGCCAGTGAAGCGTCGATTGACCATTTCAACAGCCCCAATCTCTACCAAGCGATGGCCATCTTTAGGGTCGATACCGGTGGTTTCAGTATCCAGAATCACTTGGCGCATCATGCTCTCCTCTTTTGATGCTCATCAATGGCTTCATTGGCCAGCGCGTCGGCGCGCTCATTACCGGGATGGCCGCTATGACCCTTTACCCAATGCCATTCGATCTGATGACGCTGGGTTTCTTCATGCAGGGTTTTCCACAGCTCAGCATTCTTAACGGGTTGCTTAGCGGCGGTTTTCCAACCCCGCTTTAACCAGTTATGAATCCATTGGGTAATACCTTGGCGGACATATTGTGAATCGGTCCATAACGCGACTTCACAGCGAGTATTTAGGGTACGTAGTGCCATGATCGCAGCCATTAATTCCATACGATTATTCGTCGTATCTGCTTCGTACCCTTTTAAGGTTTTCTCATGCTGCCCACTCGCCAGCACCACTCCCCACCCACCGGGGCCGGGATTACCCCGACATGCCCCATCGGTATACACGGTCACGCGGGGTAAAGGTTCTGCTTCATTCGTCACACTGTTGATTCCTGGTTAGATGCGGTTGAGCTAGATCCGTTTGAGCTGGATGCTCATGATGTAGATGCTCTTGATATAGAGGGTAGCGGGCCGACGAGCCTGAGCGGGTAACACCTAGCGATGCGGGGGAAACAGGTGCTTTTAAGCCAAACTTCAAGCGCTGCACCGGCGCCTGGCGCTGTCGCCTGCGCGCTTGGATCATATAGCTTTCACCCAGCGGCAGATTATGCCTGCGCCCCAGCGACTCCCAGTACTCGCTACAGGCAGCGCTCGTACGGCCACGAAAACAACAATAGTCTACCCGCTCCACCTCAAAATCGACAAACGTCAGCCAGTCGCGCAGGCGATTGGCAGAGCGCCATGTTCCATTCCAAGGAAACTGTGGTTGGCGTTTACGCCACTGGCGTACCAAGCCCCCTACCCCTATTGGGTTAAAGCCAAACAGTACGAGAATTCCGTTATCAGCGGTTACCCGAGCAGCCTCCTGCAGCGTGAAGTGAGCATCGGTCAGGTGCTCAAGCCAGTGGTGAATAACCACCGCATCCAAGCAGCGATCAGGCAGCGCCAGGTGATCTGGCGGACAGACTAGCGTGGCGTCGCTAAGCGCCAGATCACGGGTGGGCGCCCAGCAAATAGCATGAGAAACCGCCGACATGGTCATTAACGCAGGCCCCATGCTCATTTCCAAGCTATGACCACCCACCCGCGTTTCAACCACCGGCCCTAGACAGGCGCGCTGTGTTTCCCACAGCGAATGCCCCGCCTCTGTTTGCCAATAAGGCTGACTCATGGTTAAGCGCTTAGCGAGTGTTGAGGCCGTTGTCGAATTTGACATAAACAGCGCTTCCCTCCACAGTGACGGTTTTTCAACGCCTTATTTAAACCGATTAAACGGCATAATAAGCGCCATATTGTGCGTGATGCCGCATGTTGGTTACTGACGTCAGTATTTTGCAATTTAAAGTTAAAGGATCTCGCCGATGATGAGCGTGACACCGATCCCTGCCCTTAGCGACAACTATATTTGGCTACTAAGACAAGATAACAGTCAACGTGTTTGCGTAGTGGATCCTGGAGAAGCAGCGCCAGTGATTGAATTTCTAGAACGCGAGTCGCTGACGCTGGAAAGTATTTTGATTACCCACCACCACCATGATCATACCGGTGGGTTGGCAGAATTAATTAAACGCTATTCACCCTACGTCATCGGTCCAGACAATCCCAACATTGAAGGTATTGATGAACGAGTGAGTGATGGCGATGAAGTGCGTATTATGGGTCGCCTGTTCGACGTTATGGCGACACCTGGGCATACGCTGGATCACATTAGTTACTTTACTGCTGGCATTCCGGCCCTATTATTTTGTGGTGATACGCTTTTTTGCGCTGGATGTGGCCGGCTATTTGAAGGCACCCCAGAGCAGATGTACACCGCACTCAAACAATTTGCGGAACTCCCGGAAGATACGCTTGTCTTTGCAGCGCATGAATATACACAAGCGAACCTGACGTTTGCGCGTGCTGCGGACCCTGACAATGACGATGTTAAATACGCCTTGCAGGAGTGTGAAAAGGCACGGGCACTGGACCGCCCAACCTTACCCAGCACGATAGGACGCGAGCTGACCATTAATCCCTACTTGCGTGTGAGCACTGAAAGCGTGCGCCAAGCGGCAGGTACCCAGGGAGCTAATGATACTGATCTCGCGACGTTTACCACTCTACGAGAGTGGAAAAACCGTTTTTAAGAACGCTATCGACACTAAACGAATGCAACTATGACCTATCGAACGATTCGCCAGCGAGTGATGCTGAGCGCTGGCAGTACCGTCATTATGAGCCTGTTGTTAGCCGCTGCTGCAAACTCTCAGGCTTCAGACCCCGCATCAACTGGAGGGAAAAGCGCGTCAATCGCTCCTACAGCGTTTGCTTCAGATAGAGCGATTACTACCTCAACACCCAGCGCTGCGCCGTACAACTCACATTTTTGGGAGGCGTTGCTACTGGAGCCGCAAGACGCTTGGACCACGTTGCGAAATAGCTTTCAGTGGCAAGAAAAAACATTGCCAGTGGCAGCTCAAGCACGTGTGGATGAGTGGATTGAACACTACCGTTCAAGCCCAGAGAACATCGCTGCGATTACCCAGCGCGCCGCGCCTTGGCTTGCCTGGATTACTCAGCAAGTGAGTGAACGGGGCCTGCCGGGTGAAGTGGCGTTAATTCCCTTCGTAGAAAGCTCTTTTGATCCAGGTGCGCGAAGCCATCGCGGTGCCGCCGGGTTATGGCAATTCATGCCCGGCACGGGTGATGCCCTAGGGCTGGTTCGTAATGGCAGTTACGATGGCCGACTTGATGTATTGACGTCTACTCAGGCTGCCCTGACCTATTTGGAAATGCAGGCGGATCAGTGGTATGAGGGCGATCTCATGTTATCTCTGGCCGCTTACAATGCGGGCGCAGGTACGGTTAACCAAGCCCAGCGGCAAGCCCAGGCGCAAGGTCTTAACGGTGAGTATTGGGACCTCTCTCTACCTTACGAAACCATGCAATACGTGCCCAAGCTCAAAGCCATCGCGACAATCATCAATAACCCCGAGCAGTACAACGTTAGCTTACCGGACATACACGTCGACCCAGCGTTTGCGAAAGTAAAACTGGGGCATCCGGTCAGCCTTTCTGAAGCATCGCAATTGTTGGATGTCAGCAAAGCGTCGCTGGTCGAGTTAAACCCAGGTTTGCTGAACGGCAGTATAGACCCGCGTAGCGCGCAAACATTGTTGGTTCCTGAAGATGTGGATACCCAAGTGTTAGCGCAGCTTTCACAGGGTAACGACCAGACGTTAGCCCAAGCTGATGCGGCGGCGACCTATCGGGTTGAACGCGGCGACAGTATTTCCGCGATTGCCGCACGCTATGATGTCGACCAGCAAGACCTTATACGCTGGAACTCGCTTGATCGCCCCAGCGCTATCCGACCCGGTCAACTGCTGACACTGTCGGGGCGATAACCCCCTATGACGGAAAATGCGATTGGCTCCCTGTCAGCTCATTATCGAGCTCAAATGCCTGATGGGGATCTAAACAAAGAGCTGGTCGCTTATTGAGGAAGGCTTTAAGGCTGGATTAAAAAATACGCTGTTAAGATAGGGTCGAAGAGTTGGTTTTGCTCACATAGGATGTCACCAATGGCGCGTGATTTTTTTTTGGCGAAAACGCTTTCATTACTGTTACTGATGTTCGCCAGCCTCCCGTTACTGGCGGATGAAGAAACAAGCGATATAAACGCCTCTTCACCCCCTGCCAGCACGAGTATCGTGGGTGACCTGCATACGGATGAAAATAATGGCGTGCCGGTGAAGACGGTGCACGGTCTATCGCTTTACGACACGCCAGAACTACCCGCTGACTTCCCCTACTTTCCCCATGTTAATCCTCAAGCGCCCAAGGGCGGCACTATTGCGCATACCGCCGTGGGCAGTAGTTTTGATTCAACCAACCCTTTTATTATTCGCGGCACGCCCGCCACCGGTATCTCAAATATTTACGATACCCTGATGGTCAGCAATCCTAACGAACCCTTCAGTGTCTATGGCCTGCTGGCGAAGGGAGTGCGCCTGGATCCGGACAGGCAATGGATAGAGTTCGACCTGCGCCCAGAAGCGCGCTTTCAAGACGGCGAGCCGGTGACGGCCTACGATGTGGTGTTCTCTTTCAATCTTCTTCGCGAAGAAGGTAATCCGTTTTATGGCAGCTACTATGCGGGAGTCGACGAAGCCATCGCAATTAACGAGCATCAGGTGCGTTTTACCTTAAACGATACCGAGTCCCGTGAGCTGCCGTTAATCGTCACTCAACTGCCGATACTCCCACGTCACTACTGGGAGCCCCGCGATTTTACATCCCCCACACTGGTCGCTCATCCCGGGTCTGGCCCTTACCAGATCAGCGAAGTCGACCCGGGCAGGCGGATTGTCTATCAGCGTGACGAAGACTACTGGGGTAAAGATTTACCGGTCAATGTCGGGCGTTACAATATTGATCGTATCATTTACGACTATTACCGCGATCGCGATATTGCCTGGGAAGCATTTAAAGCAGGCCTGACTGACTTTCGCGAAGATGCGCGCGCGGCCACATGGGCCATTGGCTATAATTTTCCCGCCTATGAGGAAGGCCTGGTGAAGCGACTGACGGTGCCAGATGTCAACCCATCGATGATGCAGGCGTTTGTGTTTAACCTGCGCAAAGAGAAATTTCAGGATCCGCGGGTGCGAGAAGCATTGAGTCTTACCTTCGATTTCCCCTGGCTCAATACCAATATTTTTTACAATACCTATCGGCGGACCAACAGCTATTTCCAGAATTCAGAAATGGAGGCCATCGGCCTGCCCTCAGAAGAGGAACTGGCGTTGCTGGCGCCCTTCCGAGAAGAGTTGATTGCCTCTCACGGCTCCGATCGTCTTTTTACACAGCCGCTGCCCATTGAACAGCCCACCGACCTGCGCGAGCGTCTGCATAAAGCGCTGGAGCTACTACGCGAGGCGGGTTATCGCGTTGAGGATGGCACTCTGGTTAACCAAGAGACCGGTGAACCACTACAGCTTGAAGTACTGCTGTACGATTCAGGGCTTGAGCGGGTAGTCCAGCCGATGCTGCGCAATATGGCCCGCTTGGGCATCCAAACCTCGCTACGCATCGTTGATATCAATCAATATTTAAACCGGCAGCGCAATTACGACTATGACATAGTGGTTAGCCATTTCCCGCAGTCGAATAACCCGGGCAATGAACAGCGTGATTTTTGGACCAGTGCCGCCGCTGAGGCACCGCAAAGCCGCAACCGAATGTCGCTGGCGCACCCCGCAGTGGACGCCCTTGTGGAAGCGATCATTAGTGCCGAAAGCCGTGAGGAGCTAGATACTGCCACGCGCGCCTTGGATCGAGTGCTGCGCTGGGGCTTTTATGCCATTCCCCATTACCACTCAGGAGAAAAACGCATCGCGATTTGGGATAAATTTGGCTATCCCGACCCGTTCCCTGCCTACGCTATGGATTTAGATGCATGGTGGGTTGACGCCGAACGTGAAGCAGCGCTACAGCAACGACAACGCGGTCGCTGAACCTGGCTTATTCACACTGATTGATGGAGTGCGCTGTGGCACGCTATACCCTACGCCGTCTTCTACTGATGATTCCGACGCTGTTCGGCATCATGTTGCTTAATTTCATCATTGTACAGGCGGCGCCAGGCGGCCCCATCGATCAAATGTTGGCCCGCTTTGAGGGGGCTGACGCCATGGCCAGCACGCGTCTGGACATGGGCGGCGCCGATCTTCAGGTCAACGATGACTCCCGAGGGGCTCGAGGCATCGATCCCCGCTATATCGAGCAACTCGAGCAACAATTTGGTTTTGATAAACCGGCCCATGAGCGGTTTTTAGGCATGATGGCCGATTATCTGAGTCTAGATTTCGGCACCAGCTTTTTTCGAGATCGCCCGGTCACCGAACTGATCATTGAGCGTTTACCGGTGTCTATTTCATTAGGTCTATGGGCCACACTGATCGTCTACTTAATTTCCATTCCTTTAGGCATACAAAAAGCACTGCGTCATGGTTCTAGGTTTGACGTATGGTCATCAGGGCTGGTGATTGTCGGCTATGCCATCCCAGGCTTTCTGTTTGCCATTATGCTCATTGTGGTCTTTGCAGGCGGGACGTATTGGGATTTATTTCCCTTACGTGGTTTAACGTCTCCAGACTTTGCTCAGCTCTCCGCCTGGGGAAAGGTAAAAGACTACTTCTGGCATATCACTCTTCCAGTTATTGCCACGGCCATCGGCAGCTTTGCGACACTCACCATGTTGACCAAAAACAGCTTTCTCGATGAAATTCATAAGCAGTATGTGATCACTGCACGCGCAAAGGGAGCTGACGAACGACGTGTACTCTATGGGCATGTATTTCGTAACGCCATGCTGATTATCATTGCCGGGCTGCCTGCTGCCATGATCGGTATTTTCTTTACCGGTGCGCTCCTCATTGAAGTTATCTTCTCGCTGGATGGCTTAGGACTGCTGGGCTTTGAAGCAGTCATGCAGCGTGATTATCCGGTTATTTTCGGTACATTATTTGTCTATACCGTGGTCGGCTTACTGCTCAAATTAATTTCCGATTTGACCTACGTGTGGGTAGACCCGCGTATCGACTTTTCGACGCGGGAGTCATGATGATGGCCTCTTTCTTACCTCCGCTATCGCCCATTACCCAGCGCCGTTTGGCGGCCTTCAAGGCTAACCGTCGAGCTCATATATCACTCTGGCTGTTTGCCATACTGTTTGTCATGAGTCTGTTTGCCGAACTGATTGCCAACGATAAACCCGTCATTTTGAAGTACGAAGGCGAATGGTATCTGCCGATGCTGGTAGATTATCCAGAAACTGAATTTGGTGGCTTTCTGCCCACTCGAACGGACTATCTGGCCCCCTTTGTTCAGCAGCAAATCAACGACCATGGCTGGGCGCTATGGCCACTGATTCCCTTCTCGTATCAAACGCTGGATATGAACATGAGTCGGCCTTCGCCGGCGCCGCCGGATAGCCGCCATTGGCTGGGAACCGATGACCAGGGGCGAGATGTTCTGGCGCGCGTTATTTACGGTTTTCGCCTCTCGGTGGCCTTTGCGCTGGTTCTCACCACCGGATCGTTAGTGATAGGCGTCGTGGTTGGCGGAATTCAGGGATATTTTGGAGGCAAAATTGATTTGATTGGCCAGCGTTTCACCGAAATATGGTCGGGGTTGCCCGTACTGTTCCTGCTGATCATCTTGGCCAGTTTCGTCCAGCCAGGTTTTTGGTGGCTGCTCGGCATTATGCTGCTGTTTTCGTGGCTGGGACTCGTGGATATCGTACGCGCAGAGTTCCTGCGCGCGCGTAACTTGGAGTATGTACGTGCTGCAAAAGCCATGGGTCTACCGTCGCGCTTGATCATGTGGCGCCATGTGCTGCCCAACGCCATGGTCGCTACGCTGACGTTTATTCCCTTTTTGTTTACCGGCGCCATTGGCACCCTAACCGCGCTGGATTTTCTCGGTTTCGGCTTACCGCCCGGTGCTCCCTCGCTCGGCGAGCTGGCGGCGCAGGGCAAAAACAACCTGCATGCCCCCTGGCTTGGCATCACGGCCTTCATGACACTGGCCATCATGCTTTCGCTACTGGTATTTATCGGCGAGGGTCTGCGCGACGCCTTTGACCCCCGTCATGTTCAGCAACGCCGTGTCGCCACTGCCCAGGAGACCCACCATGCCTGATCCTCTCCTGCGGATTGAAAATCTCAACATCAGTTTTGACGAAAGCCCGGTTGTTAACTCTCTGTCACTGACACTTAACGCGGGTGAAACCCTGGCCATTGTCGGTGAATCCGGGTCAGGTAAATCAGTCTCGGCTCTTGGTATGGCCAATTTACTGCCCAGTAATACGCTTATTCAAGGTGAGCGTTGGCTGGAGGATACCAACCTTGCCAACTTGACCGAGACTCAATGGAATGCCGTGCGTGGTAATCGTATCGGGTTTGTCTTTCAAGAACCCATGACCTCGCTTAATCCACTTCATCGTGTCGGTAAGCAAATTGGGGAAACCTTGCGTTTACACCAAGGACTACGCGGCCAAGCCGCCCGTCAACGCAGTAAAACGCTGCTTGAACAGGTCAAGCTGCCACGCCCTGACGAGTTACTTGATGCCTGGCCTCATCAGCTGTCCGGCGGCCAGCGCCAGCGGGTAATGATTGCCATGGCGATTGCCAACAACCCAGCGTTGCTGATTGCCGATGAACCCACCACCGCTCTGGATGTGACGGTTCAGCAGGACATACTCGCATTGTTACGTGAGCTACGTGATCACCATGGCATGGGGATGCTATTTATAAGCCATGACCTGAATCTTGTCCGCCGCTACGCGGATCGTGTTTGCGTCATGTACCAGGGTCAGATACAGGAAATAGGTCCTGTTGAGCAGGTCTTTCAGCACCCACAAAGTGACTATACCAAAGCGCTGCTAGCCGCCGAGCCCGAAGGCAGACCGCAAGCAATTACTCCTGCACCTGCGCTGTTAACCGCTAAACAGGTAAGTATCAGCTTCAAGCGCCCTAGCCCCGGCCTGTTCAAGCGCCAACCGCCTCCTTTTGTGGCGGTACAACCCGTTGATTTTGAGATAGCCCCCGGGGAGACTCTCGGCATCGTGGGTGAATCCGGGTCGGGTAAGACCACCCTGGCGTCGGCAGTGATGCGGCTAGTGTCTAGTCAAGGTGAGATCACCTTGGGCAATGATCAGCTCAGTAGCCTCAGCGGCGATGCTTTACGTCGCCAACGTCACCGCCTACAGATGGTGTTTCAAGACCCCTATGGCGCGCTCTCTCCACGTATGCCGGTATTCGACATTATCAGCGAGGGGCTACGTTTTCACTATCCCCATCTCAGCACTGAGGAGGTGACCCGCCGGGTCAATCAAACTCTCCACGAGGTGGGACTACCCGAAAGCTGTGCCTCCCGCTATCCACACGAATTTTCAGGCGGTCAACGCCAGCGTATTGCAGTAGCAAGAGCGATTATTTTAGAACCGGAACTCCTGGTGCTCGATGAACCTACCTCGGCCTTGGATCGTACCGTTCAAAAACAACTGGTAACGCTGCTGCGCGACCTTCAGGCGCGTCGCCAGCTGAGCTATTTGTTTATTAGCCATGATTTAGCTGTTATACGCGCCATGGCGCACCGCATCATGGTGCTCAAGGATGGAGAAGTGGTCGAACAAGGCCCCTGCCTTGAGGTGCTTTCATCGCCTCAACACAGTTACACCCAGGGTTTGATCGCGGCAGCCCATCTGAGCTAGCTTCCTGCGTCTGCTAACGGCCAGGTCAATAGACATGGCCGTTAATCGTTGACTCGCCTACATAACCACATCAACCCGGCTGCTCTGTCCTGCCTATTTCACTTACATCGCCCTCACTGTCCTGTTTTCTTTCTGCCGGTTGCTCATCACTTGCTCCTATCTCCATTAATTTGCAAAGCAAGATAACGGTATAAAATACTCCCTATTAGACAATAATAGATCCTGTTAGACACAAAAATGCCGCCTCCTGATCAGGAAGGCGGCAGCTGCAACGCTTCAATCAGACTTAGAAGCGGGCAATCTCATCGGCGGTTAACTCACGCCACTCACCGGGGGCCAGGTTTTCATCCAAGCTTAAATCACCGATGGCACTTCGGTGCAGGGAGTTCACATGGTTGCCAAGCGCAGCAAACATTCGTTTGACCTGATGGTAACGGCCTTCGCTGATGGTCAGCTCAGCCTGAGTAGGCGACAGCAATCTGAGCGTCGCCGGTTGGGTAAGCGTTTCTTCACCGTCGAGCATCAACCCCTCGGCTACCTGGGCCATCGCCCACTCGACCGTGGCCCCTTCCATGGGCTCTGCAAGCTCGGCGAGATAGACTTTAGCGCAGCGATGGCGTGGCGACGTCACCCGATGCGACCACTGCCCATCGTCGGCTAACAACAGCAGTCCCGTTGTGTCGACATCCAAGCGCCCTACTGGCTGTAAACGATCAACCTTGGGTAGATCAATCAGATCGATGGCCCGAGGATAGAGTCCACGGCGAGCATTACATTCAACATCTACTGGCTTATGAAGCATGATGTAACGCAAGCCGACTAGCGCCAGCCGCTCACCGTTGAGCACCACGACGTCATTGTCTGTATCAATTTGGGTAGCCGACTGTTTAATCGGCTCACCGTTAAGCGTTACTTCACCGTTTTTAAGTGCCCGCTTGGCTAAGCTGCGGGTTAAAGGCGTTGTTTCACTCAAAAAACGATCAAGTCGCATCATTGACCCACTCCAGGCAGTAGCTCAAAACGGTCGGCATCTTGCCAGGCAGGGAATTTTTCACGAAAAGCATCAAGGGTAGTTTTATCCAGCGTGCCCGTTTCAATAAACGGGGTATGGGCAGGTTGATCAATGAGAGGTTCACCTTTGAAGTCCACCAACAGGGAGTCGCCGCTATAGGCGAGTCCTTTGGCATCCTCTCCAACGCGGTTGACACCAATCACATAGCTTAGGTTTTCGACCGCTCTGGCTTGAAGCAGCGTACGCCATGGATGACGACGCGGTGCTGGCCAATTGGCAATACACAGCAGAGCATCATACTCGAAATGCTCCCCTTCTGCTGGCTGCTGGCGCATCCACACCGGAAAGCGCAGGTCGTAGCAAACACTCAAGAGTATTTTAAAACCGTTCAGCTCGACGATTTTGCGCTCATTGCCCATGCCGTAGCGCTCATGTTCGCCGGCCATACGAAACAGATGACGCTTGTCGTAATGGTCTATCTGGCCGTCGGGCATGGCCCAAATCAACCGGTTAAAAAAATGACCGTCTGCTTTAATGGCCACACTCCCGGTCATCACGCAATCGCGAGCTTTTGCTTGCGCCCGTAACCAGGCAACGCTTTGGCTGTCCTCCATTGGCTGAGCCATTTCACGGGAGTTCATGGTAAAGCCGGTGGCAAACATTTCGGGCAATACAATAAGGTCTGTGTCACGACTATTCAGATCACCGAGTAGATGCTCCAGATGCTCATGATTAGCCGCAGGATCCTCCCAACGCAGATCGCATTGGACAAGGCTGGTTCTAAGTTGACCGGCGCTAGCTTCGCTATCGTGTGGTTTACTCATTTAACATCTCCATTCCACCAGTGTTATGGGCATGTTTATGCTAGATTAGCATTTTTAAATTAATGAGGCTGCTATGCTTCCTACTCCAACACGCGATCCCGAAGCAGTCAAAGGGGTAATGTTCGGGCTTGCTGCCTACACCATGTGGGGCTGTTTTCCGTTATTTTTTGCCCTGTTTGATGGCGTGCCGGCATTTGAAATTTTGATTCATCGCATCCTCTGGGCATGCTTGTTTCTAGTAGGACTGATCACCTTATTACAGCGCTGGTCTCCTGTGGTAGCCGCACTCAGTGAACCTAAGCGTCTTGGTCGCGTATTGGCATGCGCAATATTGATAGGGTTTAACTGGGGGCTCTATATCTATGCGGTTGAGTCCAAACAGGTATTGCAGGCAAGTCTAGGCTACTTTTTAACGCCCTTGGTCAACGTTGCCTTGGGCATGCTGGTATTGCGGGAAGTGATGGCAAGGCTTCAGCTGGTAGCTCTTGGTTTAGCCAGTATCGCCATTGTGACGCAGTTTGTAATGCTGGGCGAGCTGCCCTGGATTAGCTTGTTATTAGCATTCAGCTTCGGCAGCTACGGGCTGTTTCGCAAACAGGTTCCTCTGGATGGTTTATCAGGTCTATTTGTTGAGACTCTGATGCTTTTCCCCCTCGCCTTGGTGGCCATAACCTGGTTAAGCTGGAACGGTAGCTCACACTTTTTACAAGACACCTTCCATACGAGCCTGCTAGTTGCCAGCGGCGCGCTAACCGCGCTGCCGCTGATGGCGTTTGCAGGTGCGGCCCGCCGACTGCGCTTGGCAACCTTGGGATTTTTAATGTACATCAATCCCACTATTCAATTTCTAATTGCCTTAACCGTATTCGGCGAACCGTTGGGCGCCATTCAATTAGCGACCTTTGTGCTGATCTGGATTGGGCTCGCGCTCTACTCGTGGTCGGCGTGGCAATCACGCCCGCGCTATGCGGCGGCTAGTCAAGGCTAATGGCGCTGGCAAGGCTGACTCAGCGGCATTTTCAGACGTCGCCGCTGGGGCTTCATTGCGTTCAGGCTGGTAGCCAACCCGGAAGCCGCCCCAATGCTTACCCAGTACGTAAACCGGTACAGAAAGATCATGCATGATCTCGCCGGTATCGCGCTTGTACGTTTGTAGCAACAACGGCTTTTCATGGGCACCGCAGCGGCTACCCGTCGGGTCATCAAAAATACGTTTGCTGCGGCAAAATTTTAAATCATGCTGATAGTCGCCCGTTGGCGCCAGGCTTACCGCGTTGTTATGAGTGGGCACATACCCTTTTCGATCACAGGCAATGGCATAGCTTAAACCGTACTGACTGAGAAGAGGCTCTTGCAAGCTTGGTAAATGCCTATCGGTAAAGGAATCAAACTCCGTTTTGTACAACGGGGGTTGGGTTCCAGGTATCTTTTCATAGTGAGCGTCGAAAAGTGCCGATTGCGGAATTTCACCGCTGGCAATCGCTTTTTCCAACAGCTTGCCTAATGCATCCGCCGTGGCACGCGCGGCAATAAACACCTGCTGGTGGCGACCTTCAAGATGCTGCTGAGCAAGTTCCGCGTCGACCCCTTCAGCGGCATCCATTAATGCACGCGCCTGTTCGGCCAAATCGTGCATATTACGATTACCCTCATCCACGTCCGTCTGCAGCTGGTTAAGACTGTCTGCCACGGTTTGGCTGTGTTGGCGGGTATTTTCCATCGCATCAGCCACTCGGGTAATTTCGCTTTGTACCTGGTCGAACTCACCTGTCATGGTCCCCAGGCTGTTACCGACAACCTGCAGCCCCTTAGCGCGCTCACTAACGCGCGTCATTAAATGCCCCATTGTGGTCACTACCGACTGACCACTTTCATGCATATCCTTAACTAACTCATCGACATTCTGGGTCGCGGTGGACGTCTTCAACGCTAAGTTACGTACTTCCCCCGCTACCACGGCAAACCCTCGGCCATGCTCACCAGCGCGCGCGGCCTCAATGGAGGCATTGAGCGACAGTAAATGTGTCTGTTCGGCGATATCTTCAATCATCGACGTGACGTTACGCACCCGCTCAATTTTATTGTTTAGCTCGGTCAGCATCTCCAACGCTTGATGTGAACGCACGGAGACATCACTCATGTCCTGAATAATATCATCCAGTTCGGCATGGTTATGGTGACTGGCATCTCGGGCGCTCTCGGCTAGCGCTGCCACTTGGCTGGCGCTGGCACTGACCTGCATAATGGCCGCATTAATGGCTGTCATGCTGGTCGAGGCTTCGCGAGTCATCGTTTCTTGCTGGGTAAGTCGCTGATCCATAAGATCGGCGTAGTGCGATACTTCCGCTGAAGCAATGGCGGTACTGCTGGCACGGTTCATCAAGCGATAGGCCATGGCCCGCAGTGAGCGGTAATCACGCAGCGGTTTCAAACCACGTTGACGCTGCTCTAGGCGTCGTTGATCAGCACGGTAGATACCCTCCAGCGCGTTGAGCAACACGCCTGCGCCCCCCAAGGCGGCACTAAACAGTGCTACAAACCGCCATATACCCCCTTGATCGACAATACCGACAGATAGAACCAACAACATAATCGGAACCAGCAATAGCATTACGCGCATGAGCTGCACTCTTTATTGTTTATTGAGTTAATGTTTTTTGAGCATCTAAGACGTGAGACAAGAAACACTAATTTCCCTTTACGCCTAAGCTTAACGGGTTACGCTTGCGAATGAAGTAGCACTTTGGGGGAATAAAAAGGTATTAATCATTTCGGCATTCTTACCTCTGCGTAGAAGCGATCAATATAAGCGCTGAAACGAGATGAAATATCCCTTACCCTCTGTCTATTGCTTCACACGACATCTGGAATCCATGCTAAAGCGATACTTGCCAATTCTGACGTGGTTACCCCACTACCACAAACGTCTGCTCGGTGCTGATCTGCTGGCTGGCTTGATCGTCACCGTGATGGTCATTCCTCAGTCATTGGCTTACGCGCTGCTGGCAGGCCTGCCCGCGGTAGTAGGCCTTTATGCCAGTATTCTCCCGCAGTTAATTTATACTCTGTTTGGCACCAGCAAGACGCTGGCGGTCGGGCCGGTGGCCATTATTGCGCTGATGACCGGGGCGGCGCTATCGTCGGTGGCTGCCAGCGGAACAGAGACCTATTTACAGGCAGCCCTAATATTGTCCCTGCTGTCGGGGGCCATGCTAGTGATTATGGGCCTGCTAAAAATGGGCTTTTTTAGCAATTTCCTTAGCCACCCTGTTATTTCCGGCTTTTTAACAGCCTCGGGTATCTTGATTGCAGCAAGCCAGCTGGGCAGTTTGCTAGGTGTGCAAAGCAGTGGGTTCACGCTGGTCGAGCGTCTCATGACGTTAGTACCCAATCTCGATGCCTGGCATATGCCTACCTTTTTGATCGGCAGCGGCACCTTATTGTTCTTAATTGTCATGCGTCGTTACGGCAAAGCTACCCTACATAAGATGGGGTTGCCGCTTCCCTTAGCGGACCTGATCGCCAAAGCAGGCCCTGTTTTCGCTGTCGTCATTACTACCTTAACCACCTGGCACTGGCAGTTGGCTTATACCGGCGTGGACGTGGTGGGCCAGATCCCCAGCGGCTTACCCTCTTTCAGCTTTCCATGGGCAGACTACTCCTTATGGCGGTCGTTGGTGATCCCCGCCCTGTTGATCTCACTAGTCGGCTTTGTGGAATCAGTCTCCATGGGCCAAATGTTGGCAGCAAAACGGCGCCAGCGAATTTCGCCCAATCAAGAATTAGTTGGCCTGGGAGCCAGCAACCTAGCTGCCGGTTTTTCAAGTGGCATGCCGGTCACAGGTGGTTTATCCCGTACGGTTATAAACTATGATGCCGGTGCTCAAACCCCCGCTGCTGGGGCATTTGCGGCACTGGGCATTGCCCTGGTAACGATGTCGTTTACCGGCTGGCTCTACTACCTGCCTATCGCCACCCTGGCCGCGACCATTACCGTGTCGATATTGACACTCGTTGATATTGCGATGCTTCGCCGAACATGGCGCTACTCAAGAAGCGACTTTGCCGCGATGGCGGTGACCATTCTGCTGACATTAGTTGAAGGGGTCGAAGCAGGCATTATCAGTGGCGTCACCCTTTCTATTGCGCTTTATTTATATCGTACGAGCCGCCCACACAGCGCGTTAGTCGGTCGTGTTCCCGGTACCGAACACTTTAGAAACACGACGCGCCACGATGTCGAAACGGTTAATAAAGTGGCTCTGCTGCGTATTGATGAGAGTCTCTATTTTGCTAATGCCCGCTATTTGGAAGATACCGTCTATAACTTGGTGGCAAGCCACCCCGAGCTAGAACACGTCGTGTTGATCTGTTCAGCGGTTAATCTTATTGACGCATCGGCATTAGAGAGTCTGGAAGCGATCAATGCTCGCTTAAAAGACTCCGATGTAAAAATGCATTTGTCTGAAGTGAAAGGTCCCGTCATGGACCGGCTCAAAAAAAGCGACTTTTTGGATTCCCTGACGGGACGCGTCTTTCTCAGCACCTACGCTGCCTGGCGGGAATTTTCCTAGCCCTTTATTTTCCAAGCTCTCTTTTCCAACCCATCTTTTCCAACCTATTGAAAACCAGGCACTCGCCTGGTTTTTTTTATGATAATTAGCGGCTATTCAAGTCGCCTTGTCAGATCAGCGTTGACACTCCCCCCTGCTCTTACCTACTATCACTCGACCACCAAGCAGAACCAGATACCGCACAGCAAAACAAAAAGTAAAGAAACGTAACTAAAATCACAGTGCAACAACCACAATAAAGAGGCATTTCAATGCGTCCACTAGCTCAACGCCTACTCATTGCCGCACTTCCCCTTTCACTGTTGGGTGCAGCTGTCAGTCATGCAAGCGATGTCGACTTGCCCAACACAATGGCCTGGACGGCCTACGGCACCAACTCGAGTGGCTACGCCCAGGCCGTGGCTATCGGCAACATGTTGCAGAACAAATACGATTCGTCAGTGCGAATTTTGCCGGGGGATAACGATGTTTCCCGCATGACACCGCTGAGACAGGGCCGCGTTGACTTGTGCGCCTGTGGCATTGCCAGTTACTACGGTGCTGAAGGGGTCATGATGTTCGCGGACCGCGACTGGGGCCCTCAGCCCCTTCGCGTGATTACCACCTCCACCGCCTCGTTTGGCCTCGCGCTGGCAGTGGCCGGTGATTTGGACGTCAAGACTCCCGCCGACCTGGCCGGTAAGCGGATCGCCTATATTCGAGGAGACGATGCCTTGAACAAGGGCACCGAAGCCTACCTGGCCTTTGGAGGTTTAACCTGGGATGACGTTGAACGCGTTGACTACCCAGGCTACGCGCGCTCTTTTGACGGCATTATTGCCGGCGATGTGGATGCCTCGTTCACCACTACCGTCACGCCGCCTGCCCAGCAGCTTGCCAGTAGCCCGCGGGGTATCAGCTGGCCGGTGCTGGACCCCGACGATGAAGCAGGCTGGGAGCGCATGGCAGCAGTGGCGCCTTACTTCCGCCCTCACGAAGTCACTGCGGGGGCAGGCGGCATTAGCGCTGACAACCCGGTGCCCAGCGCCAGTTATCCGTACCCCATCGTGGTAGCTAACCAGGACCTTGAAGATAACGTTGCCTATGGCCTGATCAAAGCGATGCAGGAAAACTTTGACGACTACAAGGACAACGCACCCGGTGCCGCGGGCTATGCCTTTGAGCAACAGGACCTTCAATGGGTAGTGCCGTTTCACGATGCGGTAGTGGAGTACTACAAGGAAGTCGGGGTATGGACCGAGGAGATGCAAGCGCACCAGGATGAACTCGTGGAGCGCCAGAACGTGCTGTTATCAGCGTGGGATAGCTTTATGCAAGACGCCCCCGATGATGATGAAGCCTTCACCTTCCAGTGGATGGAAGCCCGGGCCAGTGCGTTAAGCGACGCTGGCTTCGAGCCGATCTTCAAGTAATACCCCACGGGCGGCGTCAGCCGCCCCTGCTGAGTGACGGAACGCCCTATGACCACCGAGACCACCCCTGCCAATAGAGAGCAGGCTAAAGAAAAGATCAGCCAGGTTCGCGAGCTCCCCGCCGCCCTTCGCTGGATACCCGCCACGGTCACCGTCATCTTGATGCTGATGACGCTGGATTACCTGTTCAATACAGGCTTGCTGACCTTCGTCACCGGGCTGGAAACGCAGTTTTATTACGCGGTAGTGGCACTATTACTACCACTGGTTTTTCTGCTTTGGCCGCTGCGTAGCCGCCAACAAGAGCAGTCCATTCCCTGGTATGACTATATTCTGAGCGCCATCACGCTGATTGTTGGCGGTTACTTTGTTTATAACGCAGTCCCTATTCTGGAGCGTGGTTGGGCGTTTGACGCCCCCCAGTTAGCTATCTATGCAAGCTACGCTTACTGGCTGCTCATTATAGAAGCGGCTCGGCGCGCTGGCGGTTTGCCAATCGCCATTATCGCGGGGCTATTCTCTCTTTATCCGCTGGTGGCTGACATCGTTCCGGGCCCCATCCAGGCGTTCCCCTCGACCCTGGAACAAACCGCCATGTACCACACCATGAGCACCGAAAGCATCATGGGAGTTCCGCTGCAGGCATTCGCGGGCCTGGTCATCGGCTTTCTGGTGTTTGGCGTGGTGCTTCAAAAAAGTGGTGGCGGCAAGTTTTTCATTAACCTGGCGTTTGCCCTGCTTGGCCACGTGCGTGGAGGCCCGGCCAAAGTCTCCATTTTCTCCAGTGGGCTGATGGGCTCCATGAGCGGTAGCGTCATCAGTAACGTGCTGACCACCGGCGTGCTGTCCATTCCGGCTATGCGTCGTATCGGCATGAGCCGGTCGTTTGCGGGTGGCGTGGAAGCCTGCGCCTCGACCGGTGGTGTACTGATGCCCCCGGTCATGGGTGCCACCGCGTTTGTAATGGCCATGTTCCTGGATATTCCCTACTCGGCCGTTGCCCTGGCGGCGGTCATTCCGTCGATTCTCTATTTCCTGGGTCTGTTTATCCAAATCGATGCGTACGCTGCTCGCAACGACATCAAGGGCTTGCCTGCCGTTGAGCTGCCTTCCATTAAGCAAACGCTCAAGGAAGGCTGGTACTTCATTTTCGTATTCGGCCTGCTGGTATGGATGCTGCTGGTGATGCAACGCGAAGCCGTCGCGCCTTTTTATGCGACTGCCCTGCTGCTGGTGCTCAACCAGCTTTCTAAACACAACCGTTGGGGCTGGAAGGATGTCACCGAGACACTGTCGTCAGCGGCCAAACTGTTTGCCGAACTCATCGCCATTCTGGCTGGCGTAGGCATGCTGGTGGGTGCGCTCTCGATGACCGGCTTGTCGGGCACCATTGCCAACGACTTTATCAATATCGCCGGTGGCAGCGTGCCGCTGCTACTGATCATGGGCGCGGTCACCAGCTTTGTCCTGGGTATCGGCATGACCGTCACGGCCGCTTATATCTTTCTGGCGGTGGCACTCGCTCCCGCGCTGATTCAAGGCGGCGGCCTGGACCCGATGGCGGTGCACATGTTCATTCTCTACTGGGGCATGCTGAGTTTCATTACCCCACCGGTGGCATTGGGCGCCTTTGCTGCTGCCACGGTTGCCGGTGCCCGTCCGATGGAAACCGGCCTGCAGGCCATGCGTCTGGGTAGTGTCATTTACTTTATCCCCTTCTTATTTGTGCTTAACCCCGCGCTGATCATGCAGGGCGAGCCGCTGATGATCGTCGCCGTCTTTATCCAGGCGGTCATCGGCATCATCTTGTTTGCCTCAGCGATGCAAGGCTATCTGATGGGAGTGGGGCGCTTAGGCTACGGCGCGCTACAGGAGCTGGTTATTCGTGCGTTGATCCTGGTCGCCGGTCTGCTACTGGCACTACCTGGGGGCGGTATGGTGCCGTTAAGCCAATGGGAATTGATTGGGTTAGCCGCCGCGGCACTGCTGCCGGGCGTGGCGCTTGCCCGTCTTAGCCAGCGCCACCATCAGCGCTCGCTGACAGCCAGCGTTTAATAGCAACCCTATATTCCACACAACGAATTCCACAAAGCGAATGCCAGACAGCGCATTTCACATAGCAATATAAGGGAGCCACTATGAGTGTTCACTACCAGCGACATGGCGAGGTTGGCGTTATTTGCATCGCCAATCCACCCGTCAACGCGTTGAGCCAAGCGGTGCGTAGCGGCTTAGTTAGCGCCCTTGAAGAGGGAGTGGCCGATCCACAGGCCAAGGCGCTGGTGGTGATGGCAGAGGGACGCACCTTTATCGCCGGGGCCGATATTCGAGAATTTGGCAAGCCATCCCAAGCACCGTTGCTACCTGATGTGATCGCCCAGTTGGAAACCTGTTCCAAGCCGCTCATCGCTTCGCTACATGGCACCGCTCTGGGCGGTGGTTTGGAGGTAGCGCTTGGCTGTCACTACCGCGTTGCACTTGCAGGCACGCGTGTGGGGCTACCGGAAGTGAAGCTGGGGCTGCTGCCCGGTGCGGGGGGCACACAACGGCTGCCTCGCTTGGTAGGCGTAGAACGCGCGCTTGAAATGATCACCAGCGGTCGTTTTGTAGACGCAGAAGAAGCGCTTGATAGCGGTGTTATCGATGCCATCAGCGCAGCAGGTACGCCTCTGGAAGCGGGATTGGAGGCGGCTCAAGCGGTACTGGCCGGTCAACGGCATGCTCGTGTCACTGGTCAGTTACCCGCACCGGAAGCAAATCCTCGGGCGGTGGTCGAGATGCGCGAACAGCTTGAAAAGACAACACCTGAGCTATTTTCGCCGTTTCGCATTGTGGAAGCCGTTGAGGCCTGCAGCATGGCGGCATCGCTTGATGAAGGCCTGCTGCGTGAACGTGAACTGTTTCTAGCCTGCATGGATTCCCCTCAGCGTGCCGGACTCATTCATCTTTTCTTTGCCGCCAGAAACCCGCATATCGTCCCTGGGGTGGAAAACGCGACACCGTTTGAGCATGTCGCTCTCGTTGGCAATCATCCCTTGTTTGAGCAGCTTCATAAAGCCGCCCAGCGCGCCAATGTTCAACTCACTCAGGCACCTGAAGACAGCACCGAGCTTTGCCTGCTTGCCTCCGACGTGGACGCCATCAGCTTACCCGCTCACGCTATCGCAGTGTCATTACAGTCGTTAACCACGGAGCCATTAACCGCAGGCGCGCCCGCCACTCCGCTTAGCCTTGTGCTCACCGAGCAAAGTCCGTTTTGTGAGCTGGTAAATCAGGATGCTAGCGCCGATACCCAGCAGCGGACAGCGCTGACGTTAAAAGCGTTGCGGGTCAACGTGGTGGTAAGCAAGTCGCGTAGTGTGCTCACCACCCTGTACCAGGCCGCCGAGCAAACGCCCAACGACACCCAACCAGCACTTGAGCAGGCGAGCCTAGCGCTTGCCCAACAAGGCGCCTGTTACCGCGAAAGCGATATCGATTTACTCGCTGTGGAAGCCCTTGGCTACCCGCGCCATTTGGGCGGGCCGCACCGCCAAGCCACGCTGTTATCGGCTCACTCAGCCCATGACGAAACGACGCCTTCCAAGGATGCGCAACCATGAACCTGACATTTAGCCCTGAAGAGCAGGCATTCCGCGAGGAAGTCCGCCGATTTTTAGCCGATGCGTTACCCAGCGATATTCGTGACAGGGTTCGCCTTGGCCGTCATCTACCCGCCGAGGACCATCTGCGTTGGCAGAACATTCTCAGCGACCAGGGGTGGCTTGCCGCGAACTGGCCCACCGAACAAGGCGGCCCTGGCTGGGGGCCGGTACAACGGCATATCTTCGATGAGGAGTGCGCAGCCGCTCACGCCCCTACCGTGGTGCCCTTTGGTGTCAACATGGTAGCGCCGGTCATTATGAAGTTCGGTAGCCGTGAACAGCAGCAGTACTATCTGCCGCGTATTCTCAGCAATCAGGATTGGTGGTGCCAAGGCTATTCCGAACCGGGCGCTGGCTCGGATTTGGCAGGTTTATCGACCCGCGCCGTGCGTGATGGCGACCACTATATCGTCAATGGTCAGAAAACATGGACCACGCTTGGCCAACACGCCAACATGATGTTTTGTCTGGTACGCACCGACCCCGCGGCTAAAAAGCAGGCAGGTATCAGTTTTCTGCTGATCGACATGCAGTCTCCCGGCATCAGCGTTCGTCCGATTTTCACCCTCGACGGCGCCCATGAGGTAAACGAGGTGTTTCTGGACAATGTACGCGTACCGGTAGACAACCGTGTAGGCGACGAGGGCCAGGGGTGGACCTGCGCCAAGTTCCTGCTGACCCACGAACGCACCGGCATTGCAGGACTCGGACACGCCAAACAAGCGCTACGTCATTTGAAAGCCCTGGCTTCTCGGGTCAAGCATCGTGGCAAGCCGCTGCTGGCGTTGGAAAGCTTTCGCCAGCGGGTGGTAAAAGCTGAGCTGGAGTTGATGGCGCTGGAAGTGACTAACCTGCGTGTCATTGCCGCTGCTCGCGATGGTGGTCTGCCCGGCGCGGAAAGCTCGTTACTCAAGGTGCGTGGCTCTGAGCTTCGCCAGGAAATCAGCGAACTGACGCGCCGCGCGTTGGGGCCCGCTGCCCTGCCGTTCTTCCCCGACTTTCTGCATGGTGATGAACCGCTGGATGACGACTACGCACTGAGTGCTGCTGCCAGTGCTCAGTATTTTAATCGTCGCAAACTGTCGATTTATGGCGGCGCCAACGAAATACAAAAAAGCATTGTCGCCAAAACCATTTTAGGTATGTAAGGAGGTCACCATGGATTTTGCACTTACCGACGAGCAACGCATGCTCGAAGAGACCCTCACCCGTTTGGTGGCCGACCAGGTTTCCCCCGAGCAGCGCCGCGCCATGCTAAAAGCCCCTTCGAACGAGGCCAGCCCGCTTTGGCACACTTTCGCGGAGTTGGGTCTGCTGCACATGCCGTTCAGCGAAGAAGTGGGCGGATTAGGCGGGGACGGCACTGATCTTATGATCATCATGCAGGCCCTGGGGCGCGGTTTGGTCCCCGAAGCCTACCTGTTTGGCCTGGTGATGCCGGGACAGCTGCTCGCCCTATGCGCCAACCAGGCGCAGCAAGAGAGCTGGCTTGCCCCGTTGCTTGAAGGCGATCACCAGCTCGCTCTGGCCTGGCAGGAGCATAGCGCCCGCTATGACGCTTTTGACATCACGACGCAAGCGAGTCAACAGGGTGACCAGTGGCAGCTCAATGGCCGTAAGGATGTGGTGATGAACCTTGAGAACGCCGCAGCGTCGCTGGTCACCGCCAAGCTGCCCAGCGGCAAGTTGGGACTATTCCTGGTACCCGCTGGCATTCAGGGGATATCGACACATACGTATCGTACTCTGGATGACCAGCCTGCCGGCGATCTGAGCTTGGATAACGTTACCCTGCCGCCGGAGCACTGCCTAAGCGATGATGTGACTGATGCCCTGGCGGAAGTACTGGCCCTTGGCCGAGCAGCGCTGTGCGCAGAGGCTATTGGCGCAATGGAGACCGCCTGCGATCAGACGCTTGAGTATTTGAAAGAGCGCAAGCAGTTTGGGCTGCCGCTGTCGACATTCCAGGCGCTGCAGCATCGTATGGTGGATATGCACCTGCATTTGGAGCAGTCACGCTCCATGGCTATTCTGGCCGCTACCAGCCTGACATTGCCGCCCCAGGAGCGTGATTACAAGATGGCCGCTGCCAAGGCCTACTGCGGCGAGTCTGCACGCTTTATTGCAGAACAAGCCATTCAGCTACACGGTGGGATGGGCATGACCGAAGAGTGTTATGTTGCTCACTACGCGAAACGCCTGGTCATGTTCGATCACTACCTGGGGGATAGCGACTTCCATCTCGAGACGGTCAGTGAACAGATAGGCACCGCCGCCTAAGGAGAAAGGCATGGACGATACCGCTAATCCCCCCGTACGCCTTGATTATACTGACGATGGTATTGCCGAGATTACCATTGCGCGCGCTAACGTGCGTAATGCGCTCGACGAGCTCACTGCCCTTGCATTGAACAAGGCACTGGCAAGCGTTGCTGACGACCACCAGGTACGCTGTGTGATTCTAAGCGGTGAAGGTAGCTCATTTTGCGCCGGTGCCGATTTGGCAGAGTTCGAGAAGGCTAACGCTCAGCCTGCCAGCGAGCGGCTGGAGACGCTGTTCCTGCCCGCGCTGCGCAGCATGATGGAAATGGAAAAGCCAGTAATTGCAGCGGTGAGCGGTGCCGCCGCAGGTATTGGCGTTTCCTATGTGCTGGCCAGTGACATGGTGGTGATGGGCCGCTCTGCTTATCTTAAACTCGCGTTTATCAATATTGGCTTGATTCCCGATGGCGGTGCCTGCTGGCACTTGGTACGCACGCTTGGTCATGCTCAAGCCTTTGAAATGGCGGCACTGGCCACCCCCATTGACGCCGAGCGCTGCGTGTCACTTGGTTTAGCCAACCGGGCAGTGGAGGATGATCAGGTGTTAGCGGAAGCTCGCGCGCTCGCGCACGCCCTGGTCGCTCAATCACCTCAAGCGTTGAGGGCCACTAAACGGGCTATGCGGCAAGCCGCTACCCTGTCACTCAACGACACTCTTCAGCTTGAGGGCAAGCTGCAGGACGACTGCAAGGACTCAGACGATTTTCAAACGCGGGTGGCCGCGTTTCGTCAAAGTCGCCGTAAGTGATCTAGCGCTTTTTGATAATCCTCGCGCAGCGTGGCCACTTCCTCAGCCACGCTGTTGCGGGTATGAACGCCGCCGACCCCCTGCCCGGCGCCCCAAATATCGCGCCACGCTTTTGCCTTGCTGCTACCACCCGAGCCATAGCGCATAGCAGTTTTATCGCTTTCTGGCAGTGCATCTGGGTCCAACCCCGCAAGCTCAATACTCTGACGCAGATAGTTACCGTGAACGCCGGTAAACAGATTGGTGTAGACAATATCCCCCGCCGTTGCCTCCAGCACCATCTGCTTGTAAGCGGCTTGTGCGTTGGCTTCCTGGGTGGCAATAAAGCGCGTGCCCATATAGACCAAATCAACGCCCAGGGCTTGGGCCGCCACAATCTGCTCGCCTTTGGTGATGGCTCCTGCCAGTACCAGGGGACCCTCATAAAACTGCCTTACCTCGGCCACAAAAGCGAAGGGATTTAACCGTCCGGCATGGCCGCCCGCCCCCTGACAGACCAAAATCAACCCGTCGACCCCGGCATCAATGGCTTTCTTGGCGTGCCTTAGCGTCGTCACATCATGAAAGACGAGGCCTCCATAGGCGTGTACCTGTTCGACCACACGGTTGGGCGCATGCAGGCTGGTAATGATCAATGGCACCTTGAACTCAGCGCATAGCGCTATATCGTGCTCGAGACGATCATTGGTGGGGTGGACAATCTGGTTCACCGCGAACGGCGCAGCGGGCTGTTGCGGGTGTCGGGCGTTATAGTCTGCCAGCGTAGTGGTAATCTTCTCAAGCCACTCTCTCAGCGCCTCGGCGGGCCTGGCATTAAGCGCTGGAAACGCGCCAATGATGCCTGCCTGACACTGGGCAATCACCAGTTCAGGACCAGAGATGATAAACATCGGAGAGCCAATTACCGGCAGCGTGGTTGAAGCAGTCAGTTGGGTTAGCATGGAAAACTCGCTAGTTATTATTGTGAACCAATACTGCAAAAGGCCCCACTGGGCCCTTCGATAAGATGTCACACTGCAGTGGCATGGTCGGAACAACCCTACGCAGGGGCGCTGTGAACCCATCCATGGGCGCTACTTTCGCCATCCATGGCGAAAGCCCCCGCTACGGGTTATTCCGACCAAGACCTGGATGCAAGAAGCTTTTACAGCTTGCTTTCAAGCTCGGGCAGCAGCTCGAACAGATCGCCCACCAGACCGTAGTCGGCCACCTGAAAGATCGGTGCCTCGTCGTCTTTGTTGATCGCGACGATCACCTTGGAATCTTTCATGCCCGCCAAGTGCTGAATCGCACCGGATATACCCACCGCAATGTACAGCTCGGGGGCGACGATCTTACCGGTCTGGCCGACCTGCATGTCGTTGGGCACGAAGCCGGCGTCGACCGCCGCACGGGAAGCGCCAATGGCAGCGCCCAGCTTGTCGGCAATGCCGTCGAACAGCTTGAAGTTCTCGCCGTTGCCCATACCACGACCACCGGAGATGACGATCTTGGCGCCACCAAGTTCCGGGCGGTCACTCTTCGCCAGCGCCTCCTTGACAAAGCTCGACTGGCTGTTTTCCACCACCACATCGACCGCTTCGATAGAAGCGCTGCCACCTTCACCGCCTCTATCAGGGCAGGCATCAAAGCCAGTGGTGCGAATGGTGATGACCTTGAGTGTATCGTCACTTTTCACCGTGGCGATGGCGTTACCGGCATAAATCGGGCGCAGGAAGGTGTCGGCACTCTCGACACCAATCACGTCGGACAGCTGGCTGACATCCTTGAGGGCGGCCAGGCGCGGCAGGACGTTTTTACCCGTGGTGGAAGCGCTCGCCAGCACGTGGCTGTAATCATCGGCCAGCTCAACCAGCAGCGCGCCCATGGGCTCGGCGAGCTGGTGGGCGTAAACGGCATTATCCGCCACGCGCACCTTGCTGACGCCATCGAGTTGGGCGGCGGCCTCGGCGGCCTCCTGGACGCCTTCACCGGCAACCAGCACGTCGATATCGCCACCGATGGCTTGGGCCGCGGCCACCACGTGGGCAGTCGTGCCCATCAATTGGCCTTCGTGTACATCCGCAAGAACCAGAATGCTCATGGAATCCACTCCTTTCAAAGCTACAGAACTTTGGCTTCGTTTTTCAGTTTGTCGATCAACTCGTCTACCGAGGCCACTTTGATACCGCCTTTACGCTCGGCGGGAGATTCCACTTTCACCAGGCTGACCCTGGACGCTACCTCGACGCCGTAATCGGCGGGGGTCTTGACGTCCAGCGGCTTTTTCTTGGCCTTCATGATGTCCGGCAGCTTGGCGTAGCGCGGTTCATTGAGGCGCAGGTCGGTGGTGACAATCGCGGGTAGGGTTAGCGAGATGGTTTGCAGACCGCCATCAATTTCCCGGGTCACATTAAGCTTGTCGCCGTCCACCGCCACTTCCGAGGCAAAGGTGCCTTGCGGCAGACCGGTCAGCGCAGCGAGCATCTGGCCGGTCTGGTTGTTGTCGGTGTCGATCGCCTGCTTGCCGAGAATGACCAGGCCGGGCTGCTCTTCATCCACAACTTTGGCCAGCAGCTTCGCGGCGGCCAGCGACTCAACTCGCTCGTCGGTTTCAATATGAATGGCGCGATCCGCCCCCAGCGCCAGCGCGGTGCGCAGCTGCTCTTGAGCGGCTTTGGGCCCTACCGTCACGGCGACGACTTCGGTGGCGGTGCCCTTCTCCTTGAGGCGAACTGCTTCTTCCACGGCGATTTCGCAGAAAGGGTTCATGGCCATTTTGACGTTGGTCAGATCGACGTCAGAGTGATCCGCTTTAACGCGAATCTTGACGTTGTAATCTATGACGCGTTTTACCGCGACGAGTACTTTCATAAGGCGTGCTCCAACAATTGAAGGAATAGCGCTACTATTTCGCATAGCAAAACAATATTTTACTTTATACTAATAACAATAAAAAAACGCCTGTCAAAGGTCAAGCGCTTATTCAAGTCCCGGAGGTGCAGATGTCTGGAATGGATACAGGCACCCGCTAATCAGCGAGCCAGGCCACCGCGAGTCAGAACGGCGACTTGCCAAACCATAATGCGAGCAGCGGTATCGCCGCGATCAGAAACCGGCCATTCCAGCGGTAGCCAATCCTGGTGGCGGGTAGGCCCGTAAAGCGCGAGAGAATCAGCATCGAAGCGGTCATTGGCGAGGACATCAACGCCAGCGCCCACCCCACCATTAACGATGCCCCGATCAGCTCGGGCGTAAGCCCTTCAATTGCCAGCGTCGGTAACAGACCCACCAACAGCGTCACTGTCACAATGGGGTTAATCCCGACTTGCGCCAGCCCTACCACCATCAACATGGCGAAAACGGCATTCAAGGTGCCCAGCGGGTCCAGTACTGACAATAGCGGTGCGAGCTGCTGGGTATCCACCAAGCCAACGCACACATGCCCTAGATACCCCGCCGCACCCAACACCACTATCTCATTGGCACTGGGAGTAAGCAGCCAGGGCAGTTGGCGATGTAGGGTCATTAAAGCGGCAGGCAAGCCACCATAGCCAAGCCTGCGGCGCTGCCAGGCAAGCCAAATCAGCGCCGCACTGGGCGCGCCTAACAGCGCGGCAATGGGCAGGCGTAGGTCAAGCAGCCAGGCAATGGTGAACACCAGTGCCACAATACTTATCAGCAACACGCTAAACTGCGCCAACGGGCGTAACGAAGGCGGCACCTTTGCCTTATTGGCGGGCGGATGCGGGCCGGTCAGGTAATCTATCCCCCACCCCACCAAAAAAAGCAGCCCTGCGGCCCCCAGAATATAGGGCGCAAGCCCAAGCCAGGTCACCTGTGGAAGGCTTGATAGCACCACCGCCACCCCGATCCCCATGGGGGAAATCAACGGCGCCAACGAGAATCCACGCAGCAGTGCCAGCATCATTCGCCGTTGACGTGCCTCTTGTACCCAGGCCCGCCCCTGGGCCGCGCTCAAAGTGTTGCTCTTCTCGATCATGGCGGCAAACAGATTGAGCACGCCGATATTCAAAATGATGCCAAATAGCGCAGAGCCAAGCGATAAAATGGGATAGCGACGGCTGGGTGGTTGAAGCAGCATGCTTTGCCCACACCGGCGCACTAAGCGTGAACGATAAGCGGGTAAACGCAACATGCTTAACGCCACCACAAAGGTCGCAAAAAAGGCGAAACGTCCGCTCGCCTCAAACAGTAGCTGGCCAGGAGTGGGTGAGCGCCACAATGCCAGCACCGTCAGTACAAAAGCGGCGAACAGCAGACCCTTGGCCATCCGCGTAAGCTGCCCTGCCAGGGTAGTTAAATAGAGCAGCAGCGCTGCAATGCCAGCGGTTTGCCACGCCACGCTGCCACCCACTAAATGAATCAGTGTCGCCAGCGTGACCAGCAGCAAACAGGAGACCCGCAGGCGGGCTTGGCTCACTCCTCAGGCTCCCCCAGCAGTGGGTCGGGAATACCTTGCGAGGTTTCGCTGCCGCTGCGACGACGAAACGAGCCTTCGCCCATGGCAACAAGATTGCCCTGTTCGTCGACGATGTCACCGCTGCCCATGTAGGTTTTTTGGCCGCCCCCGCGCAGAGTGCCCGTGGCGCGCAGCACGCCCTGCTTGGCTGGCCCGACAAACGTGGTGGTGAGGGATAGCGTCATACCACGACGAATATTGCCCGGCACATCACAGTGAAGTCCCGACAGGCTTAATGCACTATCGAGCATCGACGTCAGCACGCCGCCATGCACATTGCCACTGCGGTTAAGGTGCTTGGGCTCAATGGTCAGCTCAACCACGGTGCGCCCTGCCTGCCACTCCACTACGTGCAGGCCCAAAAGCTCGTGATAGCCCATCAGCGCCTGTGGCGTGGTCGATGAAGGAGTGCTCTCAGACTCGGTCATGAAGCGCTCTCCTGCTGAGCCAAGTCTCTTAACCGGCCTTTTAATATCTTGCCAGTGGCGGTTGAGGGCAGCGCATCCATCAAGATAATTTGTGTAGGCCGCTTGTAGGGCGCTAACCGTTCGGCAATAAAGCCTTTGAGTTCCGCCATATCCACCTCTACACCCGGCTCACACTGCACAAAGGCCACCACTTCCTCATTGCCCGCCACCTGTCGTCCCACCACCGCCGTCAAGGTCACCGCCGGGTGTTCGTTGATGACCGCCTCCACATCCGGGGGGTAGATATTGAAGCCCGAGCGAATGATCAGCTCTTTACTACGCCCGACAATATAGAGCTGGTCGTCGTGGTCCAGCTTGGCGATATCACCGGTGTTGAGCCAGCCATCGTCAGTCAGGGTGGCACGGGTAGCTTCCGGCTGACGGAAATAGCCTTTCATGATATTGGGGCCACGCACCCATAGCTCACCAATTTCCTCGCCCGCCTTTTCGCTGGTGCCGCTACTGCCCAATGGCTCCAAGCGATACTCCAGCAGCGGCAGCACGCGACCAACGGTACTACTGGTATGGCGATCTTCGATACGCGTCTGGCTAATCGTCGGGCTCGCTTCGGTGAGACCGTAGCCGTTATGTAGCGTTAAGCCAAAGGCGGCTTCCACACGGGTTTTGGTATCGCTATCCAGAGGCGAACCGCCCGCTGAAATATAGATAAGCTCGGGCGCTTCTAAAGCACGCTGTTCGCGTTTCAGGTACTCCAACGCGCGAGCGTACATGGCAGGCACGCCCTGCAATACGGTGATGCGTTCCTCTTTAAGCGTTGCCAGTAGTTGCCTCGCGTCGAAACGCGGCACGGTATAAAGGCAAGCGCCATTATAAAGCGACCCCATGCAGACCGAGGAAAGCCCAAATACATGCGACATCGGCAGCACGCCATACACCCGCTGCCCTTCGCTTAAGTGGCGCATACCACCGGAAATCGACGCGATATAGAGAATGCCTCGATGAGTGAGCATCACCCCTTTTGGAGTGCCGGTAGTGCCGGAGGTGTAGATCATCGCCGCTACCTGCTCAGCGCCACTGGCATGAACGGGTTCGGGGTCGCTAGCAAACAACGGTGAAATCGCCAGGCCGCCTAGCTGCGGGTGCTGGTAGTGGTCAGCCACGTTTCGCTCGGCGTGCTGGCTCGCTTCGGGGGAGGCTTCGCAGGTATAAAAGACACGGCGCGGCAGGCAATTGCCCTGGATCAAATCCACTTCCTGAGCCGAGAGGCGCGAATTGACGATCGCCACCCATACGTCCATTTCACTGGCGGCCAATAGCAGAACCACCAGCGCACGACAGTTCTCGCCGACCGTCATGATGCGATCACCAGGGCGCACGTCCAGCGTGCTTAACCAGTGACAGGCTGCCTGTATCTCCTGACCCAGCTCGGCGTAGCTCCAACGAACAGCGTCATCCACGATGGCGGGCTGGTCACCCAGCCGACGAGCGTTTTCCAGCACGCGAGTACTCAGACGCTCAGGCAGCTCAGCCATCAGTTCACTAGCCAGGCGGCCGAAGATATCTTCGTCGGGGGCTTGGTAAGGGAACGAAAGAGCCATCAGGACGCCTCCCGCACCATGTTCCGGGCGATCACCAGTTGCTGAATCTGGGTCGTTCCTTCGTAAATACGGAACAGGCGAACATCACGATAGAAGCGTTCAACGGCATATTCAGACATATAGCCTGCCCCCCCATGTACCTGCACCGCACGATCAGCCACCCGGCCCACCATTTCGGCACAGAACAGCTTGCAGCAGGAAGCGAGCGTGGAGACGTTTTCCCCCTCATCCTTGCGTCGTGCGGCGTCCATTACCATGGTCTTGCCTGCGTACGCCTCGGTCTTGCTGTCGGCCAGCATCGCCTGCACCAACTGATGCTCGGCAAGGGCGGCACCAAACTGCTTACGCTCCATGGTGTAGCGCAGCGACTCTTCTACCAGGCGCTCGGCAACGCCCACGCAGACGGCTGATATATGCAGCCGACCGCGGTCTAGCACTTTCATGGCGGTTTTGAATCCCTGCCCCTCTTTACCACCGATAATGTTTTCGGCGGGGACTCGGCAGTTATCAAAAATGATATCGCAGGTATGTGCGCCCTTTTGGCCCATTTTATTATCCGCCGGCCCGCGCACCAGGCCGGGGGTATCACCTTGAACGATAAACGCAGAAATACCGCCAGCACCCTTGTTATCAGGGTCGGTACGCGCCATCACGGTAAACAGGTCCGCTTCCGGGCCGTTAGTGATATAGCGCTTGGTGCCGTTCAAGATATAGTGATCACCGTCACGCACAGCCGTGGTGCGCAGGCTAGCCGCATCGGAGCCTGAGTCGGGCTCGGTCAGACAGAACGAGCTCAGTATCTCGCCGGTGGCTAAACGCGGCACATATTTGGCTTTCTGCTCTTCAGTGCCATCGATCAAAATACCCTGGGCGCCAATGCCATTATTGGTGCCAAACACCGAGCGAAATGCCGGTGAGGTCTTGCCGATTTCCATCGCCACCAGGGCTTCTTCTTCCATGGTGAGACCCAAACCGCCGTACTCTTCAGGAATCGACAGCCCAAACAGGCCCATCTCCTTCATTTCTGACAGAATCTCAGGAGGCACTGCATCTTCTTCAGCCAGACGGGCCTCATTGGGGATCAAACGCTCCCGGACAAAACGGGCAATGGTATCAACCAACTGGTTCAGCAGTTCGGGATCACGGATCATAACGGCTCCTGGCGGCAACGGTTTTTTATGATTGGCGTTCGCACGGGCAGTTAGGGCTGCCAGTATTTTGCATAGCGAAACTACCGTTCACTCTCTTGTCAGGCACTTTTGCATAGCCTAGGATGGCAGTCAATAAACGAAATGCTATTTTGCAATGCAGAACAAAACACTTTTGCAGCGAGGATTTGACCATGTCCAACGACGCAGCCGCTCATGCGTTTAGCACCCTGGGTATTGTTGGCACCGGGGCCATGGGCCGAGGTATCGCTCAGCTAGCCGCTCAGGCCGGGCTTAATGTCATCCTGTTTGATGCCAAGGAGGGGGCGGTAAAAGAAGCCACCACCTTTATCAATGGCCTATGGCAGCGCAGCGCCGATAAACAGCGCATCACCCAAAACCAGGTGCAGCAGTACAGCGAGCGGCTGATCGAAGCCAGTGAACTATCCGCCCTTGCTCCCTGCGATATCGTGGTCGAAGCCATTATTGAAAAGCTTGAGGCAAAACAAGGGCTGTTCAGCGACCTGGAAGATATCCTCAGCCAGGAGGCCGTATTAGCCACCAATACCTCCTCACTTTCGGTAACCGGCATTGCGGCAGCCTGCCAGCACCCTGAGCGCGTGATTGGCTTTCACTTCTTCAACCCCGTTCCACTAATGAAGATTGTTGAAGTGATTCCAGGGCTACGTACCGCTGACGAGGTGACCCAACGAGTCAACGCACTGGGCACTGCCATGGGTCACTTTACCGCCCAGGCCACCGATACGCCGGGCTTTCTCGTGAATCACGCCGGACGCGCCTTCGGCACTGAAGCGCTACGGATCCTCAGCGAGAGCGTAGCCGACCCCGCCACCATCGACCGCATCATGGTCGACCAGGGCGGCTTTCGGATGGGGCCTTTCACCCTGCTGGATCTAACCGGTCTGGATGTGTCCCATGCGGTAATGGAGTCGGTATATCACCAATATTATGAAGAGCCCCGCTTTCGACCTTCCCCATTAACTCGGCAGCGTCTCACGGCAGGCTTGCTGGGACGTAAAACCGGTGAGGGGTTTTATCGCTACGTGGATGGTCAGCAACAAATGCCGGATGAGCCCGCTATTTCGCCGGCCTCCCCCTGCCCGGTATGGATCAGCCAAGACGACCCTGAAAGCGCCAGCCAACTGGCCGAACTGGTAACGGCCGCGGGCTGGTCTCTGGAAACGGCTGAAAACC
Source organism: Vreelandella sulfidaeris (assembly GCF_042429665.1). Classification (GTDB taxonomy): domain Bacteria; phylum Pseudomonadota; class Gammaproteobacteria; order Pseudomonadales; family Halomonadaceae; genus Vreelandella. The sequence goes on from NZ_JBHMAC010000002.1 coordinate 276,390, forward strand.
CCTCTGCACAAGCGCTCTGCCTGCTGACACCGCTTGGTGAAGACACCACCCAATGCGCCCTGCGTCAGGGCTTGAAGGCGCAACAGTGTGTCGCGGTGGATATGTTGGCGGGGCTGGAAAAACGCCGCAGTCTGATGGCCTCACCGATGACCCGGCCAGAGGTGATTAACGCTGCTGCCAACCTGATGCAGGCTGACGGCACACCAGTCAGTACGCTTGATGACAGCAACGGTTTTGTACTGCAACGCGTGGTTGCCTGCATCGTCAATGTGGGGGCCGATATTGCTCAGCAGGGGGTGGCAGCCCCCACCACCATCGACCGAGCGGTGGAACTTGGCCTGGGCTACCCGTTTGGCCCACTGCGTATGGGCGATCATTACGGTGCTTCGCGCATCCTGACCATCTTGAACAACCTGCTGGCGGCTACCGGCGACCCCCGCTACCGCCCTAGCCCGTGGCTACGTCGCCGCGCCGCGCTCGCTATGCCCCTCACTGACGGGCCAACAGCCATGACACAACTAGGCTTGACAAAACCAGGAGAATAACGATGCAAGACGCCTATATTTACGATGGATTACGTACCCCTTTTGGTCGTCATGGTGGCAGCTTGGCGGCTATTCGCCCTGACGAGTTGCTGGGTCTTACATTAAAAGCGCTGGTGGCACGCAACCCCTTCGCCCCAGAAAGCTATGAAGAAGTGCTGGCAGGCTGTACCAACCAGGCGGGTGAAGACTCGCGTAACGTCGCCCGTCACGGCGCTCTGTTGGCGGGGCTGCCTATCGAGGTAGCTGGGCAAACCGTCAACCGCCTGTGCGGTAGCGGATTAGCCGCCATCATGGATGCTGCCAGAGCCAGCAGGCTGGGCGAAGGCGAGCTATTCTTGGCAGGCGGCGTCGAATCCATGTCGCGTGCGCCTTACGTGCTGGGCAAAGCAGAGTCGCCTTACGCTCGCAATCAGCCCATGTTTGATACGGTGATTGGCTCTCGTTTCCCCAACCCATGGATTGCCAAAGAGTACGGCAGTCATAGCATGCCCGAAACGGCCGATAACATCGCACATGATCTCAACATAGGTCGCGATGCCAGCGACGCCTTTGCTGCCCGCTCTCAGGCACGCTATGCAAACGCGCTAGCCAACGGTTTTTACGACGGCGAACTGCTAGGCGTCGAAGTGCCCCAGGGGCGTAAACAGCCCCCGCTATTGGTGGATAAGGATGAGCACCCTCGCCCCGAAAGTAGCGAAGAGAAGCTGGCCAAACTGGGAGCACTCTTTGAAGACGGTGTTGTCACGGCGGGTAACGCTTCTGGCTTGAACGACGGGGCCGCGGCAATGATCGTGGGTACCCGCGCGGCTGGCGAACAGGCTGGGATTGCCCCCCGTGCCCGTATTGTGGCGAGTGCTGTAGCAGGCGTTGCCCCGCGTGTGATGGGGCTGGGTCCAGTGCCCGCCTCACAAAAAGCGCTGGCCCGGGCTGGCCTTTCGCTTGAGCAGATGGATGTCATTGAAATTAACGAAGCTTTCGCGGTTCAGGTACTTGGCTGCGTTCAGCAGTTGGGACTTTCCGTTGACGACCCTCGCCTGAATGCCAACGGCGGAGCCATCGCCATTGGCCACCCGCTCGGTGCCTCCGGGGCACGCTTGGCGCTCACCGCGTTGCGTCAGCTAGAAGCCGTTGGCGGCCGCTACGCGCTGGTTACCATGTGCATTGGCGTAGGCCAGGGTATTGCCACCATCATCGAGCGTCTGGACAGTTAGCCACTCTCCACTGGCGGCGCTGCCTCGCAGCGCCGCCAGTCAAGCGTTGACTAAATTCTGCAATAGCGCTTTGCAATGCCCTGGCGCAGGTATGAGATACTTGCCCTTCAATGATTGATTAGCCGAGACGCTTGATGGAACCGACCGATGCTGCCGCTGAAGAGCCACAGTCACCTGAAAAAGATCGCAATTTTGTCACCGCCCTAGCGCGTGGCTTAGAGCTATTGAGAGCCTTTGGCACAGGCGAGGAGTACTTGGGGAATGCGGAGCTTTCTAACCGCACCCATATTCCACGCCCAACGGTGTCGCGGTTAACCTACACGCTGACCCAGCTAGGTTACCTGCAGCACAATCGTCATCTTGAAAAGTACCGTTTAGGGCCCGGCGTGTTGGCCTTGGGCTATCGGTTTCTCGCCAATATGGGTATTCGTGAGATTGCCCGTCCGCACCTGCAGCACTTTGCCGACGCTACCGACTGCAACGTCAGCCTGGGAAGCGCTGACCGCAGCGATATGGTGTATCTGGAAACCTGCCATGGGCATGGGCCGCTGATCATTCGCCTGGATGCTGGCTCGCGGCTACCTATTGCTACGTCCGCCATTGGCCGTGCTTGGCTATGTGGGTTAACCAGCGAGCGTCGCCAACAGGTAATGCGTGAACTGGCTGAGTTCCACGCTAACGACTGGCCGCAGCTTGAGGCGGGAATTGAGCAGAGCTTGCGCGACTACGCCGAGTACGGCTTTTGTTTTTCAGAACAGGATTGGCAACGCGATATCAGCGCGGTGGCCATGCCGTTGATTCTGGAAGATGGCGCCGAAGTCATGGCGATTAACTGTGGCGGCTCCAGCCTGCGTCTGGATCATGATCGTCTCGTCAATAATCTTGGGCCACGATTAAAAGAAGTCGCTGCCAAGATCAAGCAGGAACTGTCTCCAAGATATCGTGTACCACGTTAAGGAACCACGACTTATCTTTCACTAACGCTCGTTTGAATGCATCATAGACCTCCGCTGTCATGTAAAGGCAATGATGAGGAGCACGGATGCCAAACGAGTGGATCACTCAAGAGAGTGGGAATGTCTCGCTGCATGGCGAATGGACCCTGCGCCACTACGCTGAACTAAAGCGCACCCTACAGCAACACGACAAGCTAAATCCCGAGACAGTGACGCTACCAGGGTTTGAGGGGTTGGACACCGCTGGTGCCGCGCTGATCGTCGAGCTGATGGGTGTTGAGAAGACCAAGCAGATTGACGAATGGGCTAGCGACTTGCCTAGTGCCCAACAGGCACTGCTGGTGCGCATCGCTGAGGCGATGGACGCACCGCTTGAGAGTAATCAACAGCGCCCTAATCGAATAACGGAAGCGCTCGCTACGGTGGGGCAACAAATGCTGGCACTGTGGTCTCAACAGCGCCAATTATTAGCGTTTATTGGCCTTGTACTGGCGACGTTTGCCTCCCTTGTTTTCCGCCCTCGCCGCTGGCGCATAACCGCGACGGTTGCCCATATACAACAAAGCGGCTTGAATGCGGTGCCTATCGTTGCGCTGTTAACCTTCATGGTCGGCGCTGTGGTGGCGTTTCTTGGCGCCACCGTGTTGCAGGACTTCGGCGCAACGGTTTACACCATTGATCTGGTTGCGTTTTCGTTTCTGCGCGAATTCGGGGTATTGCTTGCCGCGATCTTATTGGCAGGCCGCACCGCCAGTGCCTTTACCGCCCAGCTCGGTGCGATGAAATCCAACGAAGAGGTCGATGCGCTAAAAACACTGGGGCTAGACCCTATCGAGCTGCTGGTGCTTCCTCGCGTCATGGCAATGCTGATCAGCCTTCCCCTACTGGCCTTTGTAGGCATGCTGAGCGGCCTGGTAGGCGGAGCGGTAGTCGCCACCCTCTCGCTGGATATATCTGTCAGTCAGTTCATGACCACTCTGCAAAAAGACGTGTCGGTCACTCACTTTCTGGTTGGCTTGAGCAAGGCGCCGGTGTTTGCCTTCGTGATTGCGGTCATCGGCTGTCTGGAAGGGTTCAAAGTCAGCGGTAGCGCCCAGTCGGTGGGTGCCCACACCACCTCAAGCGTCGTGCAGTCCATCTTCATGGTGATTTTGATAGATGCCTTGGCAGCACTATTTTTTATGGAGATGGGCGCATGACGGAATCAAGAGAAAGCACTTCACGCGACCATCACGACGACGAAGCGGTCATTCGTGTGCAAGGACTGGTTAATCGCTTTGGCTCCACTACCGTTCATGAAGGCCTGGACTTGACCCTCTACCGAGGTGAAATTCTCGGCGTGGTGGGTGGTTCTGGTACCGGCAAATCAGTGTTACTTCGCAGTATCGTGGGCTTAAAGCGACCTGACGAGGGCACTGTGGAGGTGCTCGGCAAGCGGTTGAATGAGCTAAGTGATTCACAGCGCAGCCAGGTAGAACGACGTTTTGGGGTGCTGTTTCAGCAAGGCGCGCTGTTCAGCTCGCTTAGTTTGCAGGAAAACGTGGCGCTGCCCTTGATTGAGCACGCTAACCTCTCCCGAGAAGAGGCCGAATACCTGGCGCGCATCAAGCTGTCGCTGGTGGGCCTTCCCCCTGACACCGCAAGGCAGTTTCCCGAGTCGCTCTCTGGCGGGATGATCAAGCGCGCAGCACTTGCCAGGGCGTTAGCGCTTGATCCGGATATCTTGTTTCTCGATGAGCCTACCGCAGGACTAGACCCTATTGGCGCCGCCGCGTTCGACCAATTGCTGGTCACGCTACGCGATGCGCTGGGCTTCAGCGTGTTTTTGGTCACTCACGACCTCGATACCCTTTACGCTGCCTGTGACCGAGTCGCCGTGCTGTCGCAAAAGCACGTACTCGTTGTCGATACCATTGAAAACGTCGCCAAAACCGACGATGAGTGGGTTCAAGATTACTTTAACGGCCCGCGTGGACGCGCTGCACAGCGCTCTGCAGGCTCAACACCATCACAGGAGTGACGCCCATGGAAACCCGCGCGCACCACATTTTAATCGGCCTGTTTACAGTGTTAACAGCCGCCGCCGCCCTGCTGTTTGCCTTATGGATGAGCTATGCCGCAGGCGAACGCGACTATCAGCCTTACCGCATTCTGTTTGAGCGCAGTGTTAGCGGTCTGTCGGTAGGCAGTACCGTGCAATACAACGGCATTGAAGTGGGCGATGTCACCGAGCTTACGCTTAATCCCGATGATCCAAGGCAGGTAGTTGCCCGCATTCGCGTCTATGAGGATGCCCCCATCAAAGTCGACACGCGCGCGAAACTGGCCTTTGCCAGCATTACCGGGAGCATGTCCGTGCAGTTGCATGGCGGCACCCCCGAGAGCCCTCGCCTGCGCGAGCAAAGCGATGATGATGCTCCGTTCATTGATGCCGATCCTTCGCCTATTGCCACGCTTTTTGATGAAGGCGAAGAAATGATTGAGAACGTCAATTCGATCTTGAAAAACGTCAACGAACTATTTGACGATAACAACCGCGAACAGGCTGGCAACATCCTGACCAATATCGCTCAGATTACCGATATGATTGCCTTGCAGCAGGCAGCATTAGACGAGAACATGGCACTGTTTGGCGATGTATCACGCCAGGCAACGACCACCCTTGAAAGTATCGAATCGCTTAGCCAGGAGGCGAATCAACTGCTGGGCCAAGAGGGTCAGCAGGTAATGCGCAGCGCTGAAAATGCCAGCCGCGATGTAGCAAGAGCTGCCCAGCGCATAGAACAGTTGGTGAACGACAACGCGGCGGCAGTGGAAAGCACGTTGCAGACCACCAACGACATTGCCCCCGCGCTTGCTGCATTGCGCTCAACGTTTGCGACACTTGATCGCATTACCCGCCAGCTGCAAGAGAGCCCCATGGACTTTTTCCTGGGCCGCGATCAGGTAGAGGAGTTTAGTCCATGATGATTAAATCGTTACGCATTAGCCTTGGTCTAGGCGCTTTTTTAACAATATCGGGCTGCTCAATTCTGCCTGAGAGCGACCCAGCCACCCTGTATCGTTTACCAGATGCATCAGCAGGCAGTGACCCAATCGCCGACACCCTCCCGTTCCGGCTTGGCATCGCCACTCCTGAAGCGGGCTACCTGCTAAGCAGCAATCGCATCGTGGTGTTTCCCGAAGGCAATGTGGTGAATGTGTATGAAGGCGTACGCTGGCATGAAGATGCCCCGGACATGCTTCAGGCCCAGTTGATCACTGGCCTGCAGCAACGCGACCTGTTCGCCAATGTAGGCAGTGACCGCCTGCCTCACGATCTTCAGCTGTTGAGTGAGCTGCGTCACTTTCAAAGTGAATACGATGACACACCACCCAGCGTCAACCTTCAGCTAGACGCTCAATTGCTAGGAACTGATCAAACGCCTTTGGCGTCTACCAGCTTCGCCATTAGGGAGCGCGCCAGTAGTGCGGATATACCCGATGTGGTCAACGCGTTTGGCCAGGCAACCGACCGCTTGACCGAGCAGTTGGCTAGCTGGTTAGCCACGAACGCCCCTGATTCATAGACCTCGTATTACCCGTGCGTTGAAGGCAGCGAGCATTTTCTTAAATACTCCCGAGGATCCTTGGGATAGAAGTGCTCCGGCTGCCGCTCAAGGTGAGTGAAAAAACGCGTATCTTTATAAGGCATCTTCATGAAGCCAGACACCCCCAGCCCCTCGATCTGGCTGACAGAGGCCAGTATTCGGCTTAACAGACGTTGAAACTCCTGCTCACGGCGAGGGTCCAGCAGCCGATAATAGCTATGGATCTTCAAATGCCTGGGCAGCGCTTCAAAGATAATCATACCGGTATGGTGGATGTCGTTAAGCTGCTGAAGCACCTGCATGATCGCCTCTGGCAGCATTAACAGCTCTTCCGGGTCGGGGCCATCTTCAAAATAACTGTGCTGACGGCTGCGATCCTCCAGTTCGGGGACAGCACTCAGCTCATAGCCAATCGCCATGTCCGGTTCACTGACGAATGCTTCTTCGGCAAAATCGCGCTCCAGATGAAGGGTTTGCCTGGCATTGAACAGGCAGCTTTTAAACACACCCTGGCGATGAATGGCCCGCGCCAGGTGGACCATGTTATTGACCGCTTCAATAAAGGCAGGCTTCAGCGCGGGGTCGTGAAGATTCAGCGATGAATCGATATACACCCCTTCCCGCTCCCAGCGCACTGCCAGCCCGCCCACGACAGGATACTTCCCTAGCCGACTTACCGAGGCCAAAAAGGCCTTTTCGGTTTCCCCCATGCCCTGCATGAACTGCTTGTAGTAACGGTCAAGCTGCACATCGTTGACATCATTAAGCGTCTCTTGCGCATTGGCTTCACGTAGAAAGGCTTTGCGTGAGCTATACACGACGGTATCAATTTCCTGATGAGCGGGACGCACCCATACCGGCACCAACGGCACCTGCACTGGAGCAGGTAAATCGATCATCACCACCCTGGCCATTTGTGCCATATGGTTCAAAAAGTAGTTGCCCGCCTTGCGCCGAACCAAGGGATCGGGGTCCAACATACCATCCAACGTACGCGCAAAGGCCATGGGCAGTCCTAGCGAACTTGCCGGAATGGCCCGGTGACCAAAGCGGCAGGATTGCGCCGACGCCAAGGCATACAGCGTGCCCGCCATTCCCTGCTCATCGAACCGCGGCGAAGAGAGCGCACCGTTCAACTGCTCCTCCCCAATAAAATACACATCGCCCAGACGCGCATTGGTTTGCTGCAAATTACCCGACATCAACTCCATGACATTGGCGCCGACAAACTGCAGTTGTGCATCAAGCTGAGCAAACACCGACGAGCCCCAGTCAATCAACGCGATGGTTTCATTAGTGGCGTCGAATACCAAATTGGAGGGCTTGATATCACCATGCACGACAGGTCGCGCGTTAGGTCCTGCTTCACGCCGCAGCGCCAGCAGAATATCCGCCAACTGCGCCGCTATACGTACGATCAAGCGTGGTGAGAGGCGCCCCTGCTTAAGCGACACTTGTTCTAGATTCCAGCCCGGAGCCCGCTCCATGACGAGAATGGATTGTCCACGGGAGCGTTGGTAGCCGATCAAGCCAGGAATAAGCGGGTGCGATACCTGCTCGAGCATGAACGCCTCTTCCTCAAGGCGCTCCTGCAGGTGGGTCGGTAGGGTAATACGTGAAAACTTGAAAACGTAATGAGCAGTTTTGCCCTTTTCCAGGGCACTACCGGCAAACACAAAGCCGTAGGCCCCTTTGCCAATTAGCTCAATGCCTTGATACCCCAACTGGGTAAGCTGTGCCTGGCACAGCGCCACCCAGTCCTTGAGTTTACGGGCATCGTGATGGTTCAGCAGATAGACCGATTGCTCTTCGGGGATATAAAACTGCTGAAGCGGGGCCTGGGACATAATGGCTAGGCCAAGTGAAGCAGCATGGCGTCCGGCTCCTCCAGAAAGGCTTTCCAGCGATTGCAGAACCGCGCGATCGTGCCGCCGTCGATAAAGCGATGATCGCCTGCCCAGGTAACGGTCATGATCGCACGGCGCTGAACGGCCCCCTGTTCGTCAAACCGCGGCAGCCACTGGGATCTGCCAATCGCCACGATGGCAGCCTCAGGGGCGTTAATGATGGGGGCGGCGTAAGTGCCGCCCAGCGCACCGATATTGGAGATACTGATGGTGCCGCCCTTCAGATCCGCCTGATCTACGCGCCCTTCTCGCGCTGCATTCGTGAGCCTCCCCACCTCCCTGGCGATCTCCAGCAGGGTCAAGCGCTCAACGCCTTTGACGTTAGGTACCATCAGCCCTGCCTTGCTATCAACCGCCATGCCAATATTGCACTGGGAGTAATAGTGCAGCTCATCCCCAGCGGTATTTAATTGCGCATTGAGAATGGGCGTTTCGGCAACGGCCAGGGCCATCGCTTTCATGAAGAATGGCATCAGCGTCAGGCGTTCGCCCTGCGCCTCGGCGATTAGTTTTAAACGCTCCCGTAGCGCCAGCAACTCAGTGACGTCGATCTCTTCGCCATAGTGGAAATGGGGGATTGAACTGGCGGATTCGACCATCCGCTTCGCCATCACCGCCCGCACGCCGCGCAGCGGCTCTACCTTGTCAGGCTGTAAGCCTGAGGCCGATGAAGACGTTGAAACTGCAGACGTTGAAACAGAGCTTTGCTGAGCTGACCCCGTAGAGGCAGCGTCCAGATGCGCCAGCACATCTTCCTTGAGCACGCGTCCCTCTTTTCCGCTACCGGCAATGTCATTTAGCGCAAGTGAATGTTCGCGGACCAGCCGTCTGACGGCCGGGCTGGCGGGTACTTTTCCGACCGCTCCTTGCTGACCATCGCGGGCTGAACTCGTCACTGCCTGAGGCGCTACTGCCTGGCCGTCAGGCTTACCTTGAGCACTCTGTTGACTGGCGTTTGATGAAGCATTTGAGGCGTTTTCTTCCTTGCCTTGAGGGCTTGGCTCTTCTGCCTGCTCATCCGACTGGTAGGCGTAAAGGGGTGCATGCACTTTAGCCACCTGCCCCTGGGCCACATACAGCTTGGTGACCACTCCTGCTTCGTGGGCGGTAATTTCCACGAGGGCCTTATCGGTCATGACCTCAACGATCGGCTGGTCTTCGGCAATCGTGTCGCCCTCGGCCACCCGCCACTCAACCACTTCACATTCGACAATGCCTTCGCCAATATCAGGCAGTAAAAAATCGCTCATTGTTATTCTCTCCATGCGTTCTTGGGCACGTAAAGCGGTTAGAAATTAACGCTTTCGCGAATCGCTTCAAAGATTTTCAGGTGATCAGGCAGATACTCTTTTTCCAACACCAGCGGGAAAGGCGTATCAAGCCCTGTCACCCGGGCAATGGGCGATTCCAGGTAGAGAAAACAACGCTCTTGAATAGTCGCGGCAATTTCGCCTGCAAAGCCACCGGTTAACGGGGCTTCGTGACTCACCACCAGACGGCCCGTTTTCAGCACCGACTCAACCACGGTGTCCGCATCCCAGGGCAGCAGTGAGCGCAGGTCGATCACTTCACAAGCGATGCCCTGCTCTTCGGCCAATTCAACCGCCTTGCCGATCACCTCCATCTGCGCGCCCCAGCCCACCACGGTGATATCGGATCCTTCCTTGATGACCTCGGCCTCACCAATGGGCAGTTGGTAGTCTTCTTCAGGCACCTCGCCCACGGCGGCGCGATAGAGCCGTTTAGGCTCTAGAAACAACACCGGATCGGGATCGCGGATAGCCGCCAGGAGTAGCCCTTTGGCTTGATAGGGATTGCGTGGCACAACCACTTTCAAGCCAGGCGTATGGGTGAAATAAGCCTCGGGTGATTGGGAGTGATAAAGGCCGCCTGCGATTCCGCCGCCGTAAGGTGTTCGAATGGTCAGTCCGCCGACATTGAAGAGATCTCCAGAGCGATAGCGAAACTTGGCGGTTTCATTGACGATTTGATCAAACGCGGGAAAGATGTAATCCGCAAACTGAATCTCCGCGACCGGAACAGACCCTTGAGCCGCCAAGCCATTGGCAAAGCCGATAATGCCCTGCTCTACCAGCGGCGTATTGAAACAACGCGCCTTGCCGTACTTCTCCTGCAAGTGGCTGGTGGCACGAAACACGCCGCCGAAAATACCCACGTCTTCACCAAAGCAGATCACCTTTTCGTCCTCTGCCATGGCGATATCCAGCGCATTGTTAATCGCCTGGAGCATATTCATGGTAGCCATGTTACGCCTCTCCCTGAGAATCAGTCTCTGTACCCACGTCCAGATCCAATGACCGTGCACCACGGGGGTACGCCTCTGGATAGCGACGAATATGGCGTTTCAAGTGATCGAACTGGCGCTGTAGTGCCGGGGTGATATCGGCGTAGACATCGCTTACCAGGCTATCCAGTGTCGGCGAGGGGCGCTTTTCAGCCCGTTTCAAGGTTTCCAGCACCTCACGACGCAGCGATTCCTGCTGAGAGGTTTCTTCCTCTTCACTCCACCACTGCTTTTTCAGTAGCCATTTTTGCATTCGCAGCACGGGATCTTTCAGCCGCCAGACCTCCTCTTCATCTTTCGAGCGGTAGCCCGAAGGATCGTCGGACGACGAGTGGGCGGCAAGGCGATAACTCATGGCTTCAATCAGGACAGGCTGATTGCGTTCAACCGCGATCTTGCGAGCCTGGCGGGTCGCCTCAAAGACCGCCAGGATATCGTTGCCATCCACCCTGATCACATGCATGCGATAACCAAACGCACGCGGTGCGATACCGTCTGCCGCGAACTGCTCGACAGCAGGCGTTGAAATGGCGTAACCATTATTACGGCAGAAGAAAATGACCGGCACTTTATGCACCGACGCCATGTTAAGCGCAGCGTGAAAGTCGCCCTCGGAGGCAGCGCCTTCACCAAAGAAGGTCAACGTACAGTGGCCGTTACCTGCCAGTTTTTGGCCGTAAGCGTAGCCCGTTGCTTGAGGTATCTGAGTTGCCAGGGGAGAAGAGATGGTCATGTAATGCAGCTTACGCGACCCATAATGAACCGGCATTTGGCGACCCTTGCCATAATCCAGGTCGTTGCCAAACAGCTGATTCATGAACTCATCAATCGAGAAACCGCGATACAGCAACGCCCCCTGCTCTCTATACTGCGCCATGATCATATCGGCATCATCAAGAGCAGCGGTAGCCCCGACCACAGCGGCTTCTTCGCCAGTGCACTGCATATAAAAGCTAAGCCTACCCTGGCGCTGGGCAGCCATCATGCGTTCATCTAACAGCCGGGTAGCCAGCATCGCCTGATACATACGCCGCGCGTGGTCTCGCTCAAGCGCCGGTTCAGTAGCACCATCATAGAGCTCGCCTTCCGGTGTCAGCAGGCTAAAGGTGGGAATAGAGAATTCATCACCGGTCATGAAATCCGGCTGGTACACATATTGAGTCATCATTATTGTCCTTGTTTTACCCCTTGTGAGGGCATTGTTGTTGGTATTAGCCGATTATGCCAGTGGGTTTAACTGGCATGGACCAACACAACACCTGCGACAATAACGCAGAGCAAGGACTTTAGGGATACAACTTAAGATGCAGAAAGGCGGGAACGCAGCTGACGTTGAAGTACTTCAAACAGGCTATCGATGAACAGGGCCAACAATGCAATCAGCAGTGCCCCCTGAATGACGTAGGCCATATTACTGTTGACGATACCGGAAATGATCGGATCACCCAGATTGCTGGCCCCGACCGTCGCGCCTAGCGCAGCGGTCGCAATATTGATCGTCACTGACGTGCGGATACCGGCGAGGATGATCGGCGCCGCGAGCGGCAGTTCAACGTGATAAAGCGTTTGTATCGGCGTCATGCCCATGGCGTGCGATGCGGTTTTAATATCTTCATCCACTCCCTGCAGGCCGGTTATGGTATTGCGAACAATCGGCAACAGGCCGTAAAGCATCAACGCAACGATAATGGGTAAGGTGCCAAAGCCCAGCACGGGGACCGCCAGAGCAAGCACGGCGACGGGCGGAAAGGTCTGCCCAAGTGACGCCAACTGACTTACCAGGGGTAAAAAATCTTTGCCCCACGCTCGAGTAACAGCAATACCCGCCAGTACCCCCACCACGATCGTTGCCAGTGCTGCCACCCCCACTACCAGGAGGTGACGGCCAAGCAACACATAAAAATCGGCACGGTCGTAAATCACTTGGCGAGCATCAGTCTCTATCCATCTGAATACGGGCTCAGCCGACGACATAGCCACGAGGCTAACGACTAACAACGCGCCCCAAATCGCAGGCCATCGCCATCCTGACCCGCGCTTAAGTGGTAGTGAAATACTGAGCGAATTAGTCACGCGCGCTTCCTTTCTCGACCTGAGCTTCTTTGATAATCCGGCGTAACGACAGCTCTCCGATAGGCATATCATGCTGGTCAACTACTGCCAATCTATCGCTATGATCGCGCAACATCATAGAAAGCGCCTGACGTAGAGAGTAATGGGCGGGTATACGTGACTGTGCGGGCAACATAGGGCCCATGGGGGTCATATGATCTTTAACCCGCGTCAAGGCAGCTTGTTTCAGACCTCGTTCAAGCCCGCCCAGCATTGATTCAACAAAGGTATCGGCTGGATGCTGAAGTAACGCCAGAGGTGACCCCTGCTGCACGATTTTACCGTCACGCATCACCACGAGATGATCCGCCAGTTTCAATGCTTCATCCATATCGTGCGTCACGAACACGACGGTTTTATGCAGCTTTGCCTGCAGCCTGGCAAGCTCCTCCTGCAGTTTCTCTCGGGTGATAGGATCAAGCGCTCCAAAGGGCTCATCCATGAGTAGAATATCTGGGTCTGCTGCCAAAGCCCTAGCCACCCCCACTCGCTGGGCTTGACCTCCGGAAAGCTGATGCGGGTACTTATGGGCAAATTCACCGACCGGCAGTCCCAGCACGTGCATCAACTCTTCCACGCGCGCCTGCACATCGGAGGTGGCCCACTTCAATAAACGCGGTACCAGCCCAATGTTCCTCGCGACACTCCAGTGGGGAAATAGCCCCGTATGCTGGATCACATAACCAATCCGACGACGCAATTTAACCGGGTCATACTCTTCTATCGGCTGACCATCAAGGGTAATGGTGCCCTCACTGTGGTCAATCAAGCGATTGATCATGCGCAATGTGGTCGACTTACCGCACCCAGAGGTGCCGACCAAGGCGCAGAATTTACCTTTGGGAATTTGTAGCGAAATATCATCGACAGCGTTTGCCTCGCCAAAGCGCTTGGATACGTGGGAAAGCTCAATCATTTCATTCCTCCGGGGCGCAGCGTTTCGGCAAGAGCGCCTAAACCTGCATCCACCATCAGCGCCAGCATTAAAATAGGCAGTGCGCCGAGTAGCACCATATCCATGGCCGCCTGGCCTAAGCCTTGAAAGATAAACGTACCAAGCCCCCCTGCGCCGATCAGGGCAGCAACGGCGGTAAGACCAATGGCCTGAACGGTGGTGATCCGCACCCCTTCCAACAGCACCGGTAATGCCAGCGGTAGCCGCACCTGCCAAAAGCGCTGGGCGCCTCGCATCCCCATCCCCTTGGCGGCGTCCAGCGTTGCCGGGCTAACTTCTTCAAGGGCAATGTACGTGTTACGCACCATGGGCAGCAGGCTGTAGGCAATGAGCGCTATCAAGGCAGGTGTCGTGCCAATGCCGCTAACCCCTAATTGATCAAGCAATGGAAAGGTAGCTGACAACCAGGCAAGCGGTGCCAGCAGCAAACCAAAGAGGGCAATACTGGGAATGGTTTGTAGAAAATTAAGCACAGCGAACATCCCTTTCTGCAACCGTTCATAGCGGCGCATCAGCATGGCCAGCACCATGCCTGCTACCACACTGATGCTGACCGCAATTCCGACCAGCGTCAGGTGCTGGCCGATGGCGCGAAAAAATTGCTGTTCACGTGCGTTGAACTCCTGCACCAGGGCAAGGCTGTCAAGCCAAAACGCACCACATAGCCACCACACCATGGCGATACCTACCAACAGCAGTGTGGGCCATAGTCGCGTCAGATTTAAGCGTAAGCGTAGCTCCACCAGGCATAACAGCAGGATAAACAGGACAACCCAATAGGCAGCCCCCAAGCCCAAACGCGCTTGGGGTAGCTCAGGATCAATCAACAGGTAACTGCTAGCGATCAAGCCAACTGGCATCAGCGCCATCGCCAACACGACCGCTGCCACCAGGGCGCGATAGTGCTGGTGGCTGGGTTGCCAGGCGAGTATTGCTATGCTGGCAAAAAGTAGCGTGGCTAATAGCGCACCGGGCCAGCCAAACGCCTCCAAAACACCATGACCCGTTCCCAATACGATTCGATTGGGGGCCATGCTGACCACATCGAGTACCCACAGCGCCGCCAGCATGACAAGACTAAGGCTTACCAGCACAACATTGGGGTGCTGCCCTTCCCGCTGAAGCCGCGGAGTAGGCAGCGCGTCCAGTAACGACATTAATTAGTTATCCCGAATGGCGAGCATTATTGATCCAGTGTATCAAGATAGTCGCTGGCCACTTGGGAAGGAGACAGTCCGCTAACGGCTACATCGGCATTTAGCGTTTGCAGGGTAACCAAATCCAGCGAGCTAAATACCTCATTGAGCAGCGGCTCAATTTCAGGATAGGCCTCAAGCACTTCTTCACGTACCACCGGCGCAGGCTGGTATACCGGCTGAACGCCCTTTGAATCTTCCAAAACCACTAGACCCAGTGCAGTTAAACCGCCATCAGTGCCATACGTCATGGCAGCGTTAACACCGCTGGTTTGCTGAGCGGCTGCACGCATCGTAGCGGCCGTATTGCCCCCGGAAAGCACTAACAGTTGATCGTCACTTAAATCAAAGCCGTAGGCTTGTTGAAACGCTGGCAAGGCCTGTGCAGACTCCACAAATTCAGCACTTGCTGCAAACTTGAACTCACCGCCTTCATCCAGATAGTCAGCCAGATCTTCCAGGCTTACCAGATCATGCTCTTTGGCAACATCTTCGCGGATACTCATGGCCCACGTATTGTTAGCGCTAGCAGGTTCCAGCCATATCAACCCTTGTTCCGCATCGAGCTCTTTTACGGTTTCATGGGCCTTGTCAGCATCATTCCAAACTGGGCTGTCGGTCATATCATAAAAAAAGGCGCCATTACCGGTGTATTCTGGATACAGGTCAATTTCGCCAGCGAGTAACGCAGAGCGAACAATACTAGTGGCGCCCAGCTGTAAACGGTTTTCGGTAGGAATGCCGTTTCGTTCCAGTGTTTGAATAACCAGTTCGCCCAATACCGAACCTTCCGTGTCGATTTTGGAGGCCACTACCACTGGCTCATTAGCATTGGCTTGAGAAAAAGTGATAGCGGATACTGCACAGGCCATCATTAAAGGCTTCATGGAAAAGCGCATCTTAATATTCCTTTTGAGTGGGCTTTTGTCAGTTGAGGCTCTTATCCAGTATAAGAGCCATTAGCGTTTAAGTCAGAGCCATCAGCGTTTAAGTCAGAGCCATCAGCGTTTAAGAGAGAGCCATCAGCGTTAAAGTGAGAATCCCTGTTAAAGCGTAACTCCTCACCTGGTCGTTATCTTAACGGCTAAGAGGTCTTCTCGATTACCCAGGTCGTCCCTTCCCGAGAATCTTTTAGAATAATGCCCAGTGCTGCCAGTTCATCGCGTATGGCATCCGCTTGAGCAAATTCTTTATTTACTTTAGCTTCCTGTCGCTGAGCGATTTTAGTATTAATCTCGCTCTCGGTAAGCGGCATGCTCTGTTGTTGGGTGCCCTGCAGAAATGCCTGAGGAGATTGCTGAAGAAGCCCCAAAATAGACCCTAACTGCTTTAGCTCTCCTGCCAGCAAAGCGGCGTCAGGACGCTGCTCTTGTTTGGCACGATTAACCTCGCGGGCCAGCTCGAACATTACCGCCAACGCTTCAGGGGTATTAAAGTCATCATCCATTACCTGCATGAAGCGATGACGATAAGCTGACGCCTCACTAGTGGTTGAACTAGCAAGCTCACTTCCTTCCAGCGCGGTGTATAGCCGTGTCAGCGATTTACGCGCCTCGGTCAGCGAATCGACCGAATAGTTAATCGGACTCCGATAGTGGCTGGCTACCAATAGAAAGCGGACCACCTCTGGGTCATGTTCGGCCAGTACGTCACGAATGGTGAAGAAGTTGCCCAACGATTTGGACATCTTTTCCTGGTCCACGCGTACCGCCCCTGCGTGCATCCACGTATTGACGTAAGTTTGGCCGGTGGCCGCTTCACTTTGTGCAATCTCGTTCTCGTGATGCGGAAAGGTTAAATCAGGCCCACCACCGTGAATGTCGAAGGTATTACCCAGGCAGCAGGTCGACATCGCCGAGCACTCGATATGCCAGCCCGGCCGACCGTTGCCCCACGGCGAGGCCCAATGAGCCTCGCCTGGTTTAGCGGCTTTCCAGAGCACAAAATCCAACGGGTCTTCTTTATGAATATCAACATCCACTCGGGCGCCCGAGCGCATATCATCGAGTTGACGATTATTGAGCTTCCCGTATTCAGCAAATTTGCGCACTCGGTAATAGACATCACCATTATCGGCTGCGTAGGCAAAACCTTTATCTATCAGCGTTTCAATCATATTCACGATATCGTCAATATGACCAGTGGCGCGAGGCTCATGACTAGGCGGTAAGACATTCAGACGTGCTTCATCTTCATGCATCGCCTCAATCATACGCTCAGTCAGTGCAGTGATGCTTTCGCCATTTTCATCGGCGCGCTTGAGAATCTTGTCGTCAATATCGGTAATGTTACGCACGTAGTTAACGTCGTAACCGCGCTCACGTAGATAACGAGTAATAACGTCAAAGGCGACCATCACCCGGGCATGCCCCAGGTGGCAGTAGTCATACACCGTCATGCCACAGACATACATGCTGACCTTGCCCGCGTTGATCGGGGTAAAAGGTTCTTTGCGACGCGTCAGTGTATTGTAAATATGCATATGGCTATCCATGTTTGTCTTAGCCCTTCTGCTTGATTTTAGCCCAGCTATCTTTCAATCCCACGGTGCGGTTGAACACCAGGTGCTCAGGCGTTGAGTCATGGCGATCCGCACAGAAGTAGCCGACGCGCTCGAACTGGAAGCGAGACTCAGGCGTTGCAAAGGCAAGGCTTGGCTCACCAATCGCCTGGCAAACGACCAGCGATTCGGGATTTAGATGCTCCAGGAAATCAACATCCTTGTCGCGATCGGGCTGCTCGACGGTGAACAGGTTGTCGTATAACCGCACTTCCATGGGGATCCCGTGGTCAGCGCTGACCCAGTGAATGACGCCTTTCACCTTGCGCCCTTCGGGGTTCTTGCCCAACGTATCAAAATCCACCGAGCAGTGTAGCTCGCTGATCTCACCCGCAGCGTCCTTGATGACGTCATCACAGCGAATCACGTAGCTATTGCGCAGGCGTACTTCCTTGCCCGGTGCCAAGCGGAAGAACTTTTTAGGCGCATCTTCCATAAAGTCGTCTTGATCGATATACAGCTCGCGGCTGAACGGCACCTTGCGCATGGTCATGTCTTCACGCGCCGGATGGCCAGGCACGTCATACTCTTCTTGATAATCTTCCGGCACGTTGGTAAGCACGACTTTCAGCGGCTTTAACACGCACATTGCTCGAGGTGCATTGTCTTCAAGGTCCGAGCGAATCGCGTGGGTGAGCATGGCGATATCCACCAGGCCGCCATCGGCACGGGTAACACCAATCATTTCGCAAAATTTACGAATAGAGGCAGGCGTGTAGCCCCGGCGACGCATACCAGAAATAGTAGGCATACGTGGATCGTCCCAACCATCAACAATCTGTTCATCCACCAACAGTTTCAGCTTACGCTTGGAAGTCAGCGTATAGTCGAGGTTGAGGCGCGCAAACTCGATTTGCCGCGGCTTGGCGGGTACCGGCAAATTATTTAAAAACCATTCGTAGAGCGGCCGGTGATCCTCAAACTCCAACGTACAAATCGAGTGAGTGACGCCTTCAATGGCATCCGATTGCCCATGGGTAAAATCATAAGAGGGATAAATTTTCCATTTATCGCCGGTTTGGTGGTGGCTGGCGTGACGAATACGGTAAAGAATAGGGTCACGCAGATTGATATTGGGCGAGGCCATATCAATTTTAGCGCGCACCACTTTTTCACTCTCGCCGAACTCGCCCTCACGCATGCGCGCTAGCAGATCCAGGTTCTCGTCGACGCTACGCTCCCGATAAGGGCTAGGGGTACCTGGTGCGGTCAGCGTGCCGCGGTACTCACGAATTTCATCCGGCGAAAGGTCGTCAACATACGCCTTGCCTTCACGCATTAAATGCTGCGCCCAGGCATAAAGCTGGTCGAAATAATCAGAGGCGAAACGAACCGGCCCCGCCCATTCAAAGCCTAGCCAACTGACATCTTCCTTGATCGCATCAATATACGCCTGCTCTTCTTTAGCGGGATTGGTGTCATCAAAACGTAGATGACACTCGCCACCCATCTGCTCAGCCAGCCCGAAATTTAAACAGATCGACTTCGCATGCCCGATATGCAAAAAGCCATTAGGCTCGGGAGGAAAACGCGTCACGATTTTAGTGACCTGGCCGCCCTCGATTTCGTCGCGTACTTGGTTGCGAATGAAGTTCGGCGCTGGGGTGGTCTCGTTGGTCATGATGGTGTTGATAACCTCGTGGTGGATGGCGTACTGAGCCGTGAAAACATAGGATAACCCTATGGGCCTTCGCGGTGCAGGGCAAAACAGCTATTATAACGTGACGCCGATGCACAGCGCCAAGGCGAACGTCTTTATTGAACAGGAATTTATCAATGATCGTATTACAGACGAACCACGGTGACATCACCATCGCCCTTAATCACGAAAAAGCGCCTATCAGCGCGGCGAATTTTGAACAGTACGTTCGCGACGGCTTTTATGACGGCACGTTGTTTCACCGCGTCATTGATGGCTTTATGGTGCAAGGTGGCGGTTTTGATAAGGATTTTGAGCAAAAGCCCACCCGCGACCCGATCGATAACGAAGCTGACAACGGGTTAAAAAATACCGTGGGTACATTGGCCATGGCCCGCACCCAGGATCCACACTCTGCCACCGCGCAGTTTTTCATCAATGTGGGCGACAACAACTTCCTGGACCATAGTGGCAAAAACCTACAGGGCTGGGGCTACGCCGTTTTTGGCGAAGTCGTTGAGGGCATGGACGTCGTCAATGAGATTAAAAACGTGACCACGACACGACGTGGCATGCATGCCGACGTGCCCGCTGAGGATGTAGTCATCGAACGCGCTTATGTGAAGGACGCGGAATAATACTGGGAGCCTTATGCGCACACTGCTTGTTGCCGACCTGCATTTAAGTAGCGATACCCCTGAGCTTAATCAGGGGTTTTACCGCTACCTAGAGCACACCGCCCCGGGGGCAGAGGCACTTTATATCCTGGGGGATCTTTTCGATGCCTGGATTGGCGACGACCTACTCGATGCCACTCAGCACCCTCTTAACCATATTGCCCAAGAGGTGATTAAGCGGTTGCACACCCTTAGTAGCGATGGCACCGCTGTCTATTTAATGCATGGCAATCGTGATTTTTTACTTGGCGAACGGTTTGCGGCTGCTTGCCAGGCAACACTGTTCGGTGATGTTGAAGAAGTAGAGCTTCAAGGAGTCGCTGCGCTACTGCTCCACGGTGATAGCCTATGCACCCAAGATGACGCCTATATGGCTTTTCGTCAGCAGTCGCGTGACCCAGAATGGCAGGCACAAATGCTGGCCCTGCCGCTGGAGCAGCGCCTGGAACTTGCCAAAAGCCTACGGCTGCAGTCGGGCGAAGCCAACGCAAACAAGGCTGACGCCATTATGGATGTCACCCAGCAAGAGGTGATCACCCTAATGGAACGCCACGGCGTGGCCACGATGATTCACGGTCATACTCATCGTCCCAAGGTACATACGCTTAGCGTTGAAGACGTGCCGGCCACGCGGTATGTGCTGGGTGACTGGGACAGCGAACACGGCTGGGATATTGTCATTGAGCGTTCAGAGCACACGGCGCCACAGCTACGCCAGTTCCCACTGACGGCACTACCTGAGGCATAAGCCACCTCTTGGACTTAGGACGCCTCACCCTTCAACTGACATAAAAAAAAAGCCGATCTTGCGATCGGCTTTTTATTGGCGCTGGCTAGCGTGGCGCCTCTATCTTTTCCGTGCTACCGCTCTATCTCAGCATCGCTGCGGAGATCTTCAATCAAGCCCTGAAGCACCGATTGAGCACGCAGCTGTTCAGACATTTGTGACACAAACGTTTCCATTTGCTCATCGACCTCGCCCTCACTGACACTATCCAAGGCGACAACGGCAACCCCTTGAGGTAGCTCAACTGTCTGATAGCGACTCTCGCCCTCGTCAGGACGCGGCAGTCGGAAGGCTTCCTGGATAATTGGCTGAGGTACGTTAGTATCCGCTTGGCGGGTCAGGTTATTGGCTTGCTGCCACTCAACCTCCACCGACTGACCTTCACGTAGGTCTGCCACCAGCGCTTGCGCCTCTTCGCGCAAAGCCTGCTGCTGTTGCTCAGCGGCTACCGATATTTCAACATCTTCACGAACTTCATCCAGAGACAGCAGCGCTGCCTCACGATGCTCAGCAACGCGAAGTACCAGTCGGCGATCCTGATCTAACTCAATGACCTCACTGTTATAGCCTTCCTCAAGCACATCGTCACTGAAAGCGGCCGACATGACGCCTGGCTCAGACAGCACGCCTTGTGTTTCAGAATCGCGCGCAATCCATTGGCTTTCATTAAGCGACAAGCCAATGCTATCGGCAACGCTTTGCAAGTCATCGGCCGCAAAGCTTTCATCAATCAGTTGCTGTACGCGCTGATTAAACTCGTCGTCAACTTCCTGCAGGGCCACTTCTCGCGCTAATTCATCGCGCTGTTCTTCAAACGTAGGGCCCTGAATATCGGTAACCTGAATGATATGGAAAGCGTTATCCAGCTCAACGGGCTCAGAGACGTCTCCTTCGCTAAGACCAAAAGCAGCCTCATCAAAGGTATCACCAAAGAAACCTCGACTGATGACCCCGAGATCACCACCCTCTTCTGCACTGGCCGTGTCATCCGAGTAGCGTAAGGCGGTCTCAGCGAAAGTCTCACCTTCATCCAGCGCTTCGCGAGCGGTCTCAGCCAATGCCTGCGCTTCATCACGCGTGCGCTCATCACCAAACATGATCATGATATGAGATACACGGCGATCAGCATCACGATTCTGTTCACGCCAGGCTTGGCGTAAAGCGCTTTCGTCTACATCGCGCCCTTCCGCCATGGCTTGGCGATCAATCAGCACATACTCAAGGCGTACTTGTTCAGGACGCTCATAACGCTCTTGGTGTGCGTCATAATAAGCTTGCAATGCGTCTTCGTTCAGGTTGACGTCGGCATCTACGTCATCATTATCCAGTATCAGGTAACGGACGCTCCGCTGTTGACGCTGAAGTGCTGCCAGCTGTTCCTGTTCGCTGGGTAGACTAAAATCGCTGAAAGCTAAGCCTTGCTGTAAATGCTGACGCTGAATATCGACGCGTAG
Organism: Vreelandella sulfidaeris; assembly: GCF_042429665.1. Lineage (GTDB taxonomy): Bacteria > Pseudomonadota > Gammaproteobacteria > Pseudomonadales > Halomonadaceae > Vreelandella. Next base: position 298,284 of record NZ_JBHMAC010000002.1, read on the forward strand.
CTCTTCACGAAAGGACAAAGGCGTATAGCCAGCCCCTGCTAAGCGGTTGCGAAAAACCTCGGGTGAAAAACGACCGTCCTGATCATGAAATTCAGGCAAACTCACAATTAACTGATCCAACTGCTCCTCAGAAACGGTAAAACCACCGTCCTCAGCATATTGAGAGAGTAACTGCTGGGTAATTAGTTGCTCGAGAATGTCGTTGCGTAAGGCTCGCTCCTGCTCTGGCGGCACTTGCCCTGAACGTAACGCACGTTGAACTTCAAGCTCCACCTGCTGACGCATAATCGGCTGGCCGTTGACACTAGCTACCTGGTTCGGATCGCTGCCAAAAAGCCCAAACAGTGACTCAATCCCGAAAAGCGCCATGGCCGCAACCATAACGCCGATAATAATTTTGGCACCCCAGCTCCTGGAGCCATCTCGAATACTTTGCAGCATGCTAGCCTCAGATAGTCACAGCCAAACACATCGGCCCACTAATCCTAACCAATTAGGGAGCCAGAAAATAACATGGGCGCACCGCCAGTGCGATGCGCCCATAAGATTAAAGCAGACCAGCCAAATTAGTTGACGGCGTCTTTCAGCGCTTTACCTGCTTTGAAACTTGGAACTTTAGCAGCGCTGATCTGGATTGGCTGACCCGTTTGCGGGTTACGGCCAGTTCGAGCTGCACGCTCTTTAATCGCGAAAGTACCAAAGCCTACCAGAGATACGCTTTCGCCTTTTTTAAGGCTATCGGTGACAGACTCCACCATGGCATCCAATGCGCGTGTCGCCGCTGCTTTAGGAATATCGGCAGACGCGGCAATGGCTTCAATCAGCTCGGACTTATTCACTCTTCACCCCTTGACTGTTTTAAAAAATGGCTCTGAACGGCATGATCACCGATAGGCTCAACGAACAAAGCGTAGCTGCGTTTTATAGCAACGCCCTGAAACACCTGTCAAGCAACCATGCCTTGAGATACCCGCCACGCAAGGCTGCGGGCAAATATTAAGTATTATTAAAGACCGCAAAGGACTTTAACAGCTTAATGAGTATTAGCAACTACGTTACTACTAAACGATGCTTCGGTATTTTTGAGCGACGCACCGTCTTCAACTTTATCAGTGAGTGCTAAGGCTAGGACATCATCTATCCAGCGTACCGGACGAATATCAAGCGCACCTTTGATGTTATCAGGTACTTCCTTGAGATCACGGCGGTTTTCCTCAGGAATCAGCACCATCTTTATACCACCGCGGCGAGCTGCCAGCAATTTCTCCTTCAGCCCACCGATGGGTAATACTTCACCGCGCAGATTCACTTCACCGGTCATGGCCACATCACAACGAACTGCCCGCTGCGTGTAAGCAGAGACAATCGCGGTCACCATGGCAATACCAGCACTAGGGCCATCCTTTGGAGTGGCACCCTCGGGCACATGGATATGCAGATCCTCTTTCTCAAACCGCTCAGGATCAATCCCATGGGCCGCTGCTCTGGCACGCACTACCGTATGGGCAGCACTGACAGACTCTTTCATTACATCGCCAAGTGAGCCGGTTTTATTAACCCGTCCTTTGCCTGGGGTCACAACAGACTCGATGTTGAGCAGTTCGCCACCAACGGAGGTCCATGCCAGCCCCGTTACTCGGCCTACCTGGTCATCCTCTTCAGCTAAACCATAGCTGTAGCGACGCACCCCTGCGTAGTGCTCAATTTGCTCGGCAGTTAAGCTCTGGTTCTCTGACGTAGCACTGGGATCCTGCTCTTGCTCCAGGCGCTCACGCAGCACTTTACGCGCGACCTTAGCCACCTGCCGCTCCAGCTCACGCACACCTGCTTCACGAGTGTAGTATCGAATAAGCTCTAAAAGTGCGCTGTCTTCGAGCGCTAACTCATCACCTTTTAAACCGTTAGCCTCCAACTGCTTGGGCAATAAGTAGCGTTTGGCAATGGCCAGCTTCTCATCTTCGGTGTAGCCCGGCAGACGAATAATCTCCATACGATCCAGCAGAGCACTGGGGATATTCATCGAGTTAGCGGTACAGATAAACAGTGTTTCAGAAAGATCGTAATCAAGCTCAAGATAATGATCACTGAAGCTGTTATTTTGCTCTGGATCAAGCACTTCAAGAAGCGCGGAGGCGGGATCACCACGATGATCCATCCCCAGCTTATCAACCTCATCTAACAAGAACAGCGGATTCTTGACACCCGCGCGGCTCATCCGCTGCATTAACTTGCCCGGCAATGAACCAATATAGGTACGCCGATGGCCACGAATTTCGGATTCATCACGCACACCACCTAGCGCCAGCCGCACATATTTGCGGTTGGTAGCGCGGGCAATGGATTGTCCAAGTGAGGTTTTACCTACACCAGGAGGCCCTACCAGGCATAGCACAGGGCCTTTCATCTTGCGTACACGTTTTTGTACCGCTAAATACTCTAAAATACGTGCTTTAACTTCTTCCAGGCCGTAATGGTCTTCATCCAGCACCTGCTGTGCTTTAATCAGGTCATGCTTGACACGTGTCCGTTTTTTCCATGGAACAGCGATTAGCCAATCCAAGTAAGAGCGCACAACAGTGGCTTCGGCAGAGTTTGAAGCCATCATTTTAAGCTTATTGAGCTCTTGGGTGGCTTTCTCAGATGCCTCCTTTGGCATGCCGGATTCTTTGATCGCCTGCTCGTACTTCTCGGCTTCATTAGGCACATTATCCAGCTCACCCATCTCTTTCTGGATGGCCTTCATTTGCTCGTTGAGATAGTACTCGCGTTGAGTCTTCTCCATCTGCTCTTTTACACGGGAGCGAATACGCTTCTCTACCTGGAGCAGATCAATCTCGGACTCAATCAAGGCCATCAGGTGCTCGATACGATCACGCACCCGATCCATCTCTAGCAGTTCCTGCTTGTCACCAATCTTGAGCGACAAATGCGCACAGATGGTATCCACCAGACGGCTGGGATCTTCAATTCCCGACAGCGAGTTAAGCACTTCGTTGGGGACTTTCTTGGAGAGCTTAACGTACTGTTCAAACTGGTTAAGCAAAACGCGAACGAGCGCTTCCTGCTCACGACTCGTCAGCGGTTCACTTTCACGGGGCGTTAAGTGCGCCTGGGTATAACCTGCCTCATTCTCTTCGACATCAAGCACATCTGCCCGGAAATTACCTTCAATGAGCACTTTAACCGTGCCATCGGGCAACTTAAGCAGCTGCATAATGTCCGCCACGGTGCCCATGGCATAAAGATCAGCATTATCCGGCTCGTCCTGAGACGCTTCGCGCTGAGCTACCAATAACACACGCTTATCAGCCTCCATGGCTGCTTCTAGCGCCAGGATAGACTTTTCACGCCCTACAAATAGAGGGATAACCATTTGCGGATATACAACCACATCGCGCAACGGTAAAAGGGGTAGACATTGTGTCTGTTCGGCGTTCTGCTGCATCGCAGACGTTCCTCGGCAAATCGGATGAGTACTTGAAAGAGTACTTAGAAAAGTACTGCCTACTTTTCTATGCCTGCGCCTGATAAATGCGCAGGGAATAGTGTTTGCAGTAACACTTCACGAACTAACGCTTATAGCGATGCGCCATAACAACAAGGGGTCGCCTAGGCGACCCCTTGGACTAGCGCAAGCGGGTGAAGCTGGGCCGCGATATTCGACTACACACTAACCATCAGTGCCGTCGACCCGTGCTTCATCCTGCTGAGAGTAGATCAATAGTGGCTCGCTCTCGCCAGCGATAACTGAGGCGTCGATAACGACGTTGCTAACACCTTCAAGCGATGGAATTTCGTACATGGTATCCAGCAGCACAGACTCAAGAATAGAGCGCAGACCACGTGCCCCTGTTTTACGTTCCATGGCTTTTTCAGCAACTGCACGTAACGCGTCTTCTCTAAACTCAAGCGTTACACCCTCCATCTCAAACAGCTTGACGTACTGCTTGATCAGCGAGTTCTTCGGCTCTGTCAGGATCTGCACCAGGGCATCTTCGGTGAGCTCCATCAGCGTTGCAATAATAGGCAAACGACCAACGAACTCAGGAATCAAGCCAAACTTGACCAAATCTTCCGGCTCGACATCGGCCAGCAGCTCGCCAACTCCACGAGAGGATTCTTTGCTCTTCACCGCCGCATTGAAACCGATACCACCTTTTTCAGCGCGATCACGAATCACCTTATCCAGACCCGCAAAAGCCCCACCAACGATAAACAGGATATTGCCGGTATTTACCTGAACAAATTCCTGCTGTGGGTGCTTGCGCCCGCCCTGTGGCGGCACTGATGCAGTGGTACCTTCAATCAGCTTCAACAACGCCTGCTGAACGCCCTCACCCGACACATCACGGGTAATAGACGGATTGTCTGATTTGCGTGAAATCTTATCGATTTCATCAATGTAAACAATGCCACGTTCCGCTTTTTCGACGTCGTAATCACACTTCTGCAACAGCTTCTGAATGATGTTTTCAACATCTTCACCGACATAACCGGCTTCCGTCAGCGTGGTCGCGTCCGCAATGGTAAAAGGTACATTCAGTAACCGTGCCATGGTTTCCGCCAGCAGCGTTTTACCGCTGCCGGTGGGGCCAATCAGCAGAATGTTTGATTTACCTAGCTCAACATCACCTTCGCGCACATCTGTTTTCAGACGCTTGTAGTGGTTATATACCGCTACTGAAAGCACCATTTTGGCACGATCTTGCCCGATGACGTAGTCATCCAACGTATGACGTATTTCGCGAGGCGTAGGTAAACGCTCCTCATCGCTCTCGGCATCGGCTTCGAGAACTTCCTCGCGAATAATGTCATTACATAAGTCGACACACTCATCGCATATATATACGGAAGGACCCGCAATTAGCTTACGTACTTCATTTTGATTTTTTCCACAAAACGAGCAGTAGAGCAGTTTGCCACCTTCGTCTTTGCCTTTGCCGTCGGCCATTAGCATACCTCTATCACTGCGGCGGCATAAGCCGCCGGAAAAGCTCGTTAGAAAAGCATAATCCTACTACGCTATCAGGATGTAGGCCGCTTATCCAGCACTGCATCAATCAAGCCATAATCTTTAGCTTTAGTAGCGCTCATGAAATTATCCCGATCCGTATCGCGCGAAACAGTTTCAATATCTTGCCCTGTATGATGAGCAAGAATTTGATTTAGCTTCTCACGAATACCCAGGATCTCACGGGTATGAATTTCAATGTCAGATGCCTGCCCTTGGTAACCGCCCAATGGCTGGTGAATCATTACCCGCGAATTAGGCAGACAATAGCGCTTGCCAGCGGCCCCTGCGGTCAATAACAGCGCGCCCATGCTGGCCGCCTGACCTATACAAACCGTCGACACATCAGGCTTGATGAACTGCATGGTGTCATAAATCGACATGCCCGCCGTAACCGAACCGCCCGGTGAATTGATATATAAATGAATATCTTTATCCGGATTTTCCGATTCCAGGAAAAGCAGCTGTGCGACAACCAGATTCGCCATGTAGTCTTCTACAGGCCCTACCAAAAAGATCACGCGCTCTTTTAACAGGCGTGAGTAAATGTCGTAGGCTCTTTCCCCTTTGGCGCTCTGCTCAACCACCATGGGCACTAAACCGCCGGCGTTTTGAATATCAAACTCACTCATTCAGGTGATTCCTTGCGTCCGGGAAGGGAAAGGCGCACCGACATAGAGGTGCGCCACGTTCCAGAGTGTTAGGCGCTTGCTTGCTCGCCCTCTTCAACACCCTCATCCTGCTCAGCCTGCTGCTGTGCAGCGGCAAGCGCTTGCTGATATGACATTTCAACATCTTTGATGTTCGTTTGCTCGAGCAACTTAGCGACCGCTTTCTCTTCGAGAATGGCGGATTTGACCTGAGTCTTCAGCTCATCATTGCCCATATAGTAGCTAACGACTTCCTCTGGATCTTGATACTGCTCAGCCAATTCAGCCACTTTCGCCTTAATCGCCTCATCGTCAGCATCAAGTTCGTTAGACTTGATCACTTCGGCCAGCAACAAGCCGACCTGAACACGGCTCTTCGCCTGCTCTTCGAACAGCTCGTTAGGCAATTGGCTAACATCAAAGTCTTCACCCAAGCCAAACTGCTGCGCTGCCTGACGTTTCATGCCGTCAGTTTCCTGTTGAACAAGCGCACTGGGCACAGGAATGTCATTGGCCTTTTTCAGTGCATCAAGCACTTGCTGCTTGATACGGTTATCAACGGCCTGCGACGCTTCACGCGTCATGTTCTTTTTGATTTCAGCGCGGAATTTTTCCTGATCACCGCCTTCAACACCGAAACGCTCGATGAATTCAGCATCCACCTCAGGCAGCGTTTGGCTGCTGACCTTGTGAACAGTGACCTTAAAGGTCGCCTCTTTACCGGCTAAATGCTCTGCCTGATAATCTTCCGGGAAAGTAACGTTAAGCGTTTTTTCTTCGCCTGCTTTGGCACCGATCAACTGCTCTTCAAAGCCGGGAATAAAGCTGTTGGAACCAATGACCAGTGAATGGCCTTCGGCGCTTCCGCCTTCGAATGGCTCATCATCAATGTAGCCTTGGAAATCAATAGTCACTTGATCACCGTCAGCGGCAGCAGCGTCCACCTCTTCCCATGCGGCATTTTGCTTACGCAGCGTCTCAATCATTTCTTCAACATCAGCATCGCTGACGGAAACGACCGGGCGCTCAACCTCAGTACCCTCGATTGAGGCAAGCTCAACTTGTGGGTAGATCTCCATCACCGCCACAAACTCTAAATCTTTGCCTGACTCATTGACTGAAGGCTCAATCTGGGGGAAGCCAGCCGGGTTTAAACCCTCTTCAGTAATCGCGCGAACGTAACGCTCACGCATCACTTCACTGACCACCTCGTTACGGACGTCTTGACCGTAGCGCTGCTGGACTACTGCCATTGGCACCCGGCCCTGGCGAAAACCATTCAAACGAACATTTTTCGCGGTGTCTTTCAAGCGAGCACTAACGGCCTCGTCAATGTCGGCAGCCGGCACTTGAATAGTAATGCGACGTTCGATTGGGGAGGTTGTCTCGACAGAAACTTGCATGAATAGTCCTCTAACGGCTGGGCGTTTTGTTGATTGCATGTAATAAGTTCATGGGGGCAATTTTAAGAACCCCAACGCATGGTGGCAAGCGCCATGATCGCAAGATGGGGGCGCAGCCGTTAATTACAAGGCGGCAAGCGACTTATTTGTTACTTTTCGGCCCTGGATCACTGATACATTTATCTTATGCGATATGCTACTTGTCATTAATTGCTCATTTACCAACTATCGTACCGATACTCATGACGACTCATCAAGATTTACCTATATCACGCGTGATGCAAACCAGCATCTTGCACTGCAAAACGAACACCCCTTTGTGTGAGGCGGCCAAGCGCATGGCTGAGCGTCACTGCAGCTCCATTGTCGTTATGGATAATGACACGGTGGTTGGTCTGTGGACTGAGCATGACGCTCTAACCATCAACTTTAGCACACCCTCTTCACTTGCCCGGCCAATCGCTGAATTCATGTCGTCACCGGTTTATACTGCACCGGGGCAGATGCTTTTAAGTGAAGCTGCCCTGCTTCTCAATAGCCATAAGCTACGCCATCTCGTGGTGGTTAATGAGGCGCAGCATCCCGTTGGCATCTTATCGCAAACCGATATTGTCATGAATCAAGGCCTGGAACCCTACCTGCGGCTTCGAGAAGTGCATACCACCATGCGGACTAATCCGCTGATGCTTGAAAGCTCGCTTAACGTTTCTGAAGCCGCCCATCAAATGCGCATTCATCGGCAGGATGCGGCCATCATTGTAGGCAATCAGCAGCTGGGCATCATTACCGAGCGGGACATCGTGTCATTTATCGCGAATCAGCCCGAGGACATGCCAATCATACAGCTGGCCAGCCAGCCGGTGCTCAGCGTCAACGAAACGTCCCCTCTCATTAATGCTCGTGACCTGCTTATCGATCACCACATTCGCCACCTGGTCGTTCGTGACGAACAAGGCGCGATCACTGGCCTGCTCAGCTTTGGCGACATCTTGGCCGGCGCCGAATATTTATACCTCTCTGATTTACGCGACGCTCTGGATCAACGGGATATGGCCCTCGCGCGCTCCAGGCAGAACCTGCAGCTAGCCGAGCGCGTCATCGATTCATCCCTAGAGGGGATTATCATCACCGACGCCGAAACGCGCATTGAGTTTGTCAATCCCGCTTTCACCCACCTAACCGGCTACACCTTAGAGGATATTGCCGGCAAAAAGCCCAGCGTGCTGGCGTCAGGACGCCAGGGCGCCACTTTTTATGACCAGATGTGGGAGTCTCTCAAAACTAGCGGCTACTGGCGCGGCGAAGTGTGGAATCGCCGCAAATCCGGCGAGCTTTATCTTGAGCTGTTGACCATCACTGCGATAACCAATGATGAAGGCGTTAACCAACACTACGCAGGGCTTTTTTCAGATATTACTCATGTCCGGGAAAACGAAGAACAGATTCGGCATTTAGCCTATTACGATGTGTTGACTCGACTGCCCAATCGCCGCCTGCTTGAAGATCGCATTACGCTGGCAATCCGTCATGCCCACCGCGAGGCCCAACAGCTGGCCATCATGTTTATCGATCTGGACCATTTCAAGCAGGTTAACGATACGCTTGGTCATGCGTTGGGCGATGAACTATTACTCGACGTTGCTGCACGGATGACAGCGAAATTACGTGAAGACGACACGCTAGCTCGCCTGGGTGGTGATGAGTTCATTGCCTTACTCCCCAATATTAACGGCTTTTCTGAGGCCACCACCGTTGCAAAACGTCTCATTGAATCGGTAAGCGCGCCCTATTTACTGCAGGGACATAGCTTTCGCATTGGCTGTAGTATCGGCATCAGCCTATACCCGGACGATGGAAACACCCCAGAACCCCTCATCCAGCATGCCGACGCCGCCATGTATCGTGCCAAACATGAAGGCCGCAACACCTACCGCCTTTATCAGGCCGATATCGATCGCAAGGCCCGTGATCAACTAAGCATGGAGACAGCATTGCGTAATGCTGTTGAAAATGGTGAAGGGTTATATATGGCCTACCAGCCTTTAGTAAGATGCGATAACAGGCTATTGGCATCGGCTGAGGCCCTGGCACGCTGGACGCATCCAGAACAGGGCGCTATTGCCCCTACCGAATTTATTGCCTTGGCTGAGACTGCAGGTCTGATTGTAGCGCTGGGCGATAGAGTCATCGATTTGGTACTAACAGATATGGCCCGTTGGCGTGCTGAAGGTAAAAAACTGGTGCCCATCGCTATCAACTTATCCGCAGCGCAATTCTGGCAATCCAATTTTGTGAGCACTATCACGCGTAAATTACAGGACCATGATATCCCGGCGTCGTTGATTACATTTGAACTGACCGAAAGTATATTACTTAACCGTCAGGCCGATGGCGCAGCGCTACTAAATCAACTACGTTCGCTAGGCTGTGGCATCGCCCTGGACGATTTTGGTACCGGTTACTCGTCGCTAAGCTATTTGCACAACATACCTGCCCACAGCCTTAAAATAGACCGTAGCTTTATTGAAGCGTTAACCCATGACGAAAACAATAGCCGCACCATTGTGGCGGCCATCTCAAGCCTTGCCCGAGAGCTAGGCCTTAACGTCGTCGCAGAAGGCGTTGAAACCGAACAACAGTGGCAACTGCTTGATGGCTATGCCATCGATTTTATCCAAGGATATCTTTTCTCCAAACCGCTACCACAAGAGCAGTTTGCTGAGTATCTAGGGTTCGATGAGCCACTTGGTCATTAGCAAGGAGACTGCCGCGTCTCACAATAAGCTATTCCTGACGCTTGTCAGTCCAACCAAGGCTTAACGCATGAAGAATGAGACCGAGCGTTGCGGCATGAGAAATAAACACCTGCCAACTGATCCAAGTGGTGAATAAGGCGTGCCATAGGCCCATTGCGACAAGGCCTACCACCATCATCAACGCCAGCCTTTTAAGCAGCGGCGGTATCCTTTGGCGCGCTTCGACGCCAAGAAGCCGCCACTGGAGAAGCACAACTGATGCCACTACCGCCAACGTGATGCCGATAAGCGTCTGGCGGGTTTCATGACCGCCAGCGACATAGCGAGGCAATGCCGCCAACATCAATACACACAAGCCGACGGCGACGCTGATGCGCTCGGCTGAAAAAGGAGCTCGCTTCATCGCTTAAACTACCTTTAACTGCTGTTCGTCAATCCACTCTTCAACCCATGGTATGGCAGCATCGTCGGCCATGAACGTTTCCATCGCATCGATCTCTAAACGCTCACCTAAACGAGTCGCGCCATGATCGGCCAGTAGTGCGTCTAGCGCTCTACCAGCGCCACAAAAGGTATCTCCATACGAGCTATCGCCTAGCGCAATAAGGCCGTAACGCAACGAACTGAGCGACGGACTTTGATCTCGCAAATGACGCACAAACGGGACAAAATTGCCGGGAAAATCGCCACTGCCCGTCGTTGACACACAAAACAGGGCAATATCCCCCTCATTACTAACGAGATCACCCACCATAGGTTGCTCGTGAATATCGACGCTATAGCCTGCCTTTTCGAACAACGGCTTTACCTGCTCCGCGACGTCTAACGCTCCTCCATACATCGTACCGACTAATATCATCACCTTCGGCATCGTCACTCCCCTGTCAAAGTGTCACAGTGCCAACCGTCAAGTCGACAAATACCCGATTAATTTGCTCAAATATTATCATGGCTCAATAGAATGAAACACACTACCGACAGCAAGCATTATTCATACGAGAACAGGAGTGACTATGCAGCAAACCTTCGAGGCTTGGATCACCCCATTAATGATCGGCGGTTTAATGATATTTATGTGCTTCATTATTTGGGATTTGGCTAAAAAGTCGAATGCCGGAAAATTTGGCACCATTATGCTGTTTGTGGTCCTGGGTGCGGGCATGCTGGGTTACGTTTTCAAAGTGGTGATTGCATGGCTGATTGAACGTGGCGGCATGTAGCGCACGCCTGCATATCAATGTCGCACTCACTTAAACTGCTCTTATACCTGTATTTTTATAAACCGGGCCTTTTATAGGCAGAGCTCTTAGAGACAGGGCTTTTAGAGACAGGGCTTTTAGAGACAGGGCTTTTATAGACAGAGCTTTAAGCAAAAAAGGAGCGCCCAGGGCGCTCCTTGAGAGACTGCGAACGAGTAACAAGCAGTAGCTCGCTCTCACTGACAGCTATGACGACTCACTACCTACATAGTGCTCAACCTGCTGCTTCAGCTTCTGTCCGGGACGAAACGTCACCACACGCCGGGCAGAAATGGGAATTTCCTCCCCGGTTTTCGGATTACGGCCTGGACGTTCACGCTTATCCCGCAAATCGAAGTTACCAAACCCCGATAGCTTCACCTGCTCATTTTCACGCAGGCAGGCTCGAATCTCTTCAAAAAAAGCTTCGACCATGGCCTTCGCTTCTCGCTTGGACAGGGCCAACTCAGCATGCAAATGTTCAGCTAGCTCTGCTTTGGTCAACGCACCCATAAGGCTTCTCCTTATCCTTGAAGCAAATACTGCAGCAAACGCACTGCATCAAATGTACAGTAGCAACGCATTGCCAAGAACGTGATAAGCATCGTGGCGTGGCCTAGGTACTTATGGACTAGGTACTTAGTGACTAGGTTCTTATTGAGATAGTCATTAGCCGCGCAGCTCAGCATCCAGCTTGACACGCACTTGTGTCACTATTGAATCGACCAACTTGTTGATTTCTTCATCGTTTAGCGTGCGCGATGGATGCTGCCAGGTCAAGCCCAACGCAACACTCTTATGTCCTTCGGTAACACCTTTACCTACGTAGACGTCAAAAAGCTTAACATCTTGCAGATATTCACCTGCCTCTTGCTTAACGCTATCCAACAGCGCCTGCACCGTCGTAACTTCCTTGAGTATAAACGCTAGATCACGGCGCACCTCAGGGAAACGTGAGAGCGGCTCAAAGGACGGAATCTGTCCTTGGCTTAGCACATCCAGGCGTACTTCAAACAGCACGGCATCCATCTTTAAGCCGAGCGTTGCGCGTACCTGAGGATGTAGCGTGCCTAACCAGCCCGCCGGCTCACCGTTATACATCAGTTGCGCACTTTGTCCTGGATGAAGTGCAGGGTGCTCTGCCGGCTCAAACCGCCAAGCTTCAAAGTTACCACCCAGCGCCAGCAGGCTCTCTAAATCGCCTTTCAGATCATAAAAATCAACGCGCTCTTTTGCGCCGCTCCACCCTTCTGCTTCACGCGCCCCACATACCAGCGCGCCCAGCATCGGCACCTGTGACAAATTATCCAGCTCACCGTTAAAGACTAGCCCGGTTTCAAATAAACGCACGCGGGTTTGCTGACGATTAAGGTTGTGCTCCATCGCGCGTACCAAGCCAGGAAACAAGCTAGCCCGCATGACGGATAAATCCATAGAAATAGGATTAGCCAGCACAGGGCTGACCGCGTCTGGCAATATTGTCGACTGTAGCTCGGGCGCAACAAAGCTATAGGTGATCGCCTCCTGAAAGCCACGTGCTACCATCTGGCGCCGCAGCCGCGCTTGCGTCAATGTACCCTCGTCAGCTGAACGCAGCGCTAAACGTGCCGCAGGGCGACGTACCGGCAGATTATTGTAGCCATGGATACGTGCAACTTCCTCGATCAGATCTTCTTCAATCGCCAGGTCAAATCGCCAGCTGGGAACTACCACGCTCCAGCCTGTATTTTGCACGCTTACCTCAAGTCCCAGGCGCTGCAAAATATCGGTCACATCATCGGTTTCTAGCGCCTTGGAAAGGGCCTGCTCCAAACGCTCACTGCGCAACATAATTGTGCGCGCTTGAGGAATATGCTCGGCACTGACTACGTCTACCACGGGGCCTGGTTGACCACCGCAAATCTCGACCAGCAAGCGCGTTGCCCGCTCGATCGCCAGGGGCGTTAACTGTGGATCAACGCCGCGCTCAAAGCGGTGCGAGGCATCGGTATGCAACCCGTAGGAGCGGGCCTGACCGGCAATAGCAAGCGGTGTGAAGAACGCCGCTTCTAGAAATATAGTGTGCGTGTTTGTATTGACGCCTGAATGCTCACCACCCATCACTCCGGCAATCGCTAACGGACCGGAATGGTCGGCAATTACCAGCGTCTCAGGACGCAGTGCGATATCGCTGCCATCCAGAAGCGTCAGGCACTCACCCGAGGAGGCCATGCGCACCACAATGCCCTCACTGAGGTTATCGCGGTCAAAAGCGTGCAGCGGCTGGCCCAGCTCAAGCATCACATAGTTGGTGATATCCACCACAGGATCAATCGAGCGCACACCACTTCTACGTAAACGCTCAACCATCCAAAGAGGCGTTTCAGCTTGAACATTCACCCCTTTAATCACCCGCCCCATGTAGCGCGGGCACTGTTCAGGGGCTTCTACGCTGACCGGATAACTTTCCTCGACCTCAGCAGCCACTGGCTCAATGGTCGGCCCATTCACCGGCAGTCGGTTAAGCACCCCCACTTCACGTGCCAGCCCCTTGATGCTCAAGCAGTCACCGCGGTTAGGCGTCAAGTCAACCTCGATGGTCATATCATCAAGGTGCATAAACTCACGAAAATCAGTACCCACCGGCGCAGACTCAGATAGCACCAGAATCCCCGGTGACGTCTCTTCTTCTAGCCCCAACTCTGAGGCAGAGCAAATCATGCCGAACGACTCGACGCCCCGCAGCTTGGCTTTCTTTATTTTAAAGTCGCCCGGCAGCACGCCACCTACCGTGGCAAACGGAATCTTTTGTCCTACATCGACGTTAGGGGCGCCGCAGACCACTTGAACAGTGCTACCACTGCCATCATTGACGGTGCACACATTAAGCTTGTCCGCGTCAGGGTGTTTTTCTTTGCTCACCACCTCTGCCACGACCACCCCAGTAAAGGAAGCAGCCACCGACTCAACCGCGTCGACTTCCAAACCTGCCATGGTGATTTGATCGGCCATTGCCTGTGTATCAAGCTGCGGCGACACCCATTCACGCAGCCACTGTTCTGAAAATTTCATTGTTGATCCTGTATTCGGCGGCAGTCTTAAGCGAATTGACGTAAAAAACGCAGATCGTTTTCAAAGAACAGGCGCAAGTCATTCACGCCATAACGAAGCATTGCCAACCGCTCGGCCCCCATACCGAAGGCAAAACCGGTATAGCACTCAGTATCGATACCCGAGTGACGGAAAACTTCAGGATGCACCATTCCGCACCCCATCACTTCAAGCCAACCACTATGCGAGCACACACGACAGCCTTTACCGCTACACATGACACACTGGATATCGACTTCTGCGGAGGGTTCGGTAAACGGGAAATAAGAGGGGCGAAAACGGACGGATAAATCGTCGCGCTCAAAAAACGCTTGTAAAAAATCCTCAATCGTCCCTTTGAGGTCGGCAAAACTGACCCCCTCATCAACCAACAATCCTTCTACCTGATGAAACATCGGGGTGTGAGTAAGGTCGGAATCGCTACGATAGACACGCCCTGGGCAAACGATTCGAATCGGCGGCTCGCTACTTTTCATGGTACGCACCTGCACCGGAGAGGTGTGCGTACGCAACAAGCGTGTCGCGTCGAAATAGAACGTATCAGCCATACCACGGGCCGGATGGTGGGCAGGAATATTGAGCGCTTCAAAGTTGTGGTAATCATCTTCAATTTCAGGCCCAACCGCCACATCGTACCCAATACGCGTGAAGAGCCCTTCAATACGCTCAAGCGTTCTTGTGACAGGATGCAAACCGCCCTGGGCCTGCCCACGCCCTGGCAGTGTGACATCAATACTTTCAGCGGCGAGACGAGCATTCAGCGCCTCACTCTCCAACTGCTGGCGTTTGGTATCTATTTCATTGGCCAACGTTTGTTTGGCCTGATTAATACGCTCACCCGCTGCGGGGCGCTCTTCTGCCGAGAGTTTTCCCAGGCCTTTCAGCAAGGCGGAGACCTCACCTTTCTTACCTAAGTAGCGTACTCGTAACTCGTCTAGTGCAGCGACGCTCTGCGCAGCCTGAATGGCATCGCGAGCCTCAGATACCAGAGTAGGAAGGTGATCCATCCGTTTCACTCCGAATTAAGCGGTGTCCATCCCATAAGATGGCGTGGCATGGTGACGGTGACAAAAAAACAGGGGAAGAGCGGCTGCTCTTCCCCTGGATGGGTCACACTTAAATGACCTCAGGCACGCTGCACGGGCAATCGCCCAGTGCAAACCAGCTTATTGGGCAGCCTTGGCTTTTTCCACGATGGCAGCAAAAGCGGCCTTCTCGTGTACTGCCAAATCGGCCAATACTTTACGGTCGATTTCAATACCGGCTTTCTTGAGGCCACCAACAAAGCGGCTGTAAGACATACCGTTAACACGTGCACCAGCGTTAATACGCTGAATCCATAGCGCACGGAACTGGCGCTTACGGTTGCGACGGTCACGATAGGCATACTGACCAGCTTTAATAACAGCCTGCTTGGCAACACGGAACACACGCGAACGCGCACCGTAGTAACCTTTAGCAAGTTTCAATACTTTTTTATGGCGACGACGCGCTACTACGCCACGTTTAACTCGAGTCATAACACACTCCTGACTTTAAGGCTGAGGCACAAAAAATAGGCGCTCAGAAAAACGAAATCCCGACTTATAAATTCGGCAGCATACGCTGGATAAGCGCTTTATCAGAGGCGTGGATCTGCTTCATCCCACGCAATTGACGCTTACGCTTGGTCGATTTCTTAGTCAAGATGTGGCTACGGAAAGACTGCTTGTGCTTGAAGCCATTAGCGGTCTTTTTAAAGCGCTTGGCAGCGCCGCTGTTGCTTTTGATTTTCGGCATGAGGAAAACTCCGCTCGATATTTTTTAGAAAACCCAGGGCCGACCACCGTTTGCACGATGGCCCGTTTACAACGCCGTTGGATCACTTCTTCTTCGGGGCAATAATCATGATCATCTGGCGGCCTTCCATTTTCGGGAAGGACTCTACCGCTCCGATCTCTTCCAGGTCTGCCGCGATCCTTTCCATCAGCTTGCGGCCGATGTCCTGGTGCGCCATTTCACGACCACGGAAGCGCAGTGTGACTTTGCCCTTGTCACCACCTTCCAAAAAGCGCGTCAGGTTTTTAAGCTTAACCTGATAATCGCCTTCGTCGGTGCCAGGACGGAATTTGACTTCCTTGACCTGGATTTGCTTCTGCTTCTTCTTTTGAGCCGCTTTCTGCTTCTTGCTCTCAAAAACGAACTTGCCGTAATCCATAATCTTACAGACGATGGGGTCGGCATTCGAAATTTGCACGAGATCCAGGCTTTCAGATTCAGCACGTTCTAATGCTTCAGTAGTGGGGACTACACCTAGCTGCTCCCCGTCGCTACCGATAAGACGTACTTCTTCTTCAACAATTCGCTCGTTCATTGGTGGGCGTTTGTCTGCTGGACGCCCGCGCTGGTTGCTTCGCTTGATCGTTCTGTCTCCTTAGGCAATTGACGATGTCGCCAGGGCTGCTCTCTCCGCACTCAGATGCTCAATAAGTTCATTGATTGTCATCGTGCCAAGGTTTTCGCCGCTGCGAGTTCGCACGGCCACTGAGTCAGCTTCGACTTCCTTATCTCCCACCACAAGGAGATAGGGAATCTTCTGTAACGTATGTTCACGGATTTTAAAGCCGATCTTCTCGTTCCTCAAGTCCGCTTTAGCCCGTAAGCCATTTTTTTGCAGGCGTTGCTCTAATTCAAGCGCATAATCGCGCTGCGCATCGGTGATCGTCATCACCACTGCCTGCTGAGGCGCCAACCATAATGGCATAGCGCCCGCATAATGTTCAATAAGGATGCCGATGAAGCGCTCCATGGAACCTACAATAGCACGATGTAGCATAACCGGTGGCTTACGTTCACCCTCTTCGGTCACATATTGAGCGCCAAGACGCTCAGGCATCATGAAATCGACCTGCATGGTGCCCACCTGCCACTCACGGCCCAGGCAGTCTTTCATATGATATTCAATCTTGGGCCCATAGAACGCACCTTCGCCAGGAAGTTCCTGCCACTCAACGTCGCACGCTTTCAGCGCACCTCGCAGAGCATCCTCAGCGCGATCCCAGACGTCATCGCTACCAATCCGCTTTTCAGGTCGTAAGGCAATTTTAATAGCAATGTCTTCAAAACCGAAGTCGTTATATACCTTCAAGGCCTGGCGATGAAAGCTGGTCACTTCAGGCTCTACCTGCGCTTCCGTACAGAAAACGTGGCCATCATCCTGAGTAAAGGCACGCACACGCATGATACCGTGCAATGCGCCTGATGGCTCGTTCCGATGGCATCCGCCAAACTCACCAAAACGCACAGGCAGTTCGCGGTAGCTGCGCAAGCCGGAGTTAAATACCTGCACATGGCCAGGACAATTCATGGGCTTGAGGGCATACTCACGCTTCTCGGATTCGGTAAAGAACATGCCGTCCGCGTAGTTATCCCAATGGCCTGATTTCTTCCAAAGCGAGACATCCATGACCTGCGGGCAACGAATTTCCTGATAGCCGCCCTCTTTATAAACGCCTCGCATGTACTGCTCGACCTGTTGCCAAAGCGCCCATCCATTGGGGTGCCAAAAGACCATTCCAGGCGCTTCTTCCTGCATATGAAAGAGATCAAGGCGACGGGCAAGCTTACGGTGATCGCGCTTTTCAGCCTCTTCGAGCCGCTTGAGGTAAGCCTTGAGCTGCTTCTTGTCGCCCCATGCTGTGCCGTAAATACGGGTCAACATAGCGTTCGAAGCATCGGCTCGCCAGTACGCACCGGCTAGCTTGGTTAGCTTGAATGCCTTGAGATGACGCGTATTGGGCACATGAGGGCCACGGCACATGTCCGTGTATTCTTCATGGTGATAAAGGCGGATCTCGGCGCCTTCCGGTATCTCGCGAATAATTTCCTGCTTGTAGGTTTCATCACGATGCAGGAAGGTCAGCATCGCCTTGTCGCGATCAACGTATTCACGAACCACATCGTATTCTTTTTCGATCAACGCCTGCATGCGCTTTTCGATGGCCTCGACATCTTCTGGCGTGATGGAGCGGCCAAAATCGATGTCGTAATAAAACCCGTTATCGATCACGGGCCCAATCGCCATCTTGGCATCGGGGTAAAGCTGCTTCACCGCATGCCCAATCAAATGCGCACAGGAGTGGCGAATAATTTCCACTCCTTCAGGATCTCGCGCAGTAATAATTGCCACGCTTGCATCGTGCTCGATGACGTCTGCAGCATCGACTAAAACGCCATCTATCTTTCCAGCAACACACGCCTTAGCCAAACCAGGGCCAATGGACTCAGCAAGTTGCATGATGGATAGAGGCGCTTCAAATGTTCTTTCGCTACCGTCGGGTAGTGTGACAATCGGCATTCAGATATTCCTTGAGCGCAGTGGTGATCCATACCAAGGATCACATTTCGCTATCAATGGGCTTAGGAGGTGCATTGATTAACAGTATAAAAAACAGCGGTAAGATTAGCAGAATTAGTCTCTGCTTAAAATAAAAACGGGAGGCATATGCCCCCCGCTTCTTTATGCTGCGATTACCCTTACCTCATGTTAGGCAATTAGTAATCTCAGAGTGATAAGTGGAATTATTTCCACTCATCCAGTTCAACACGACGGTTCTGGAAGCGACCTTCTTCAGTTTCGTTGGTCGCAATCGGGAACTCTTCGCCGTATCCCACTGCCTGCATGCGGTCAGAGCTAACGCCACGCTGGTTAAGATAAGTGGCTACCGACTGGGCACGCGCTTGTGACAAGTCTTTGTTGTACGCATCAGAACCACGTGAATCGGTGTGGCCTTCGATGCTTACACGTACACCCGGGTTGTTGACCAGACGCTCAGCAACACCATCGAGCACGCTCTGTGCAGTTGATGTCAACTGTGCAGAATCAAACTCAAAGTTAACTTCTTTCAGGATAACGCTATCAGGGCAACCCAACGCGTTAACTTCTACGCCGGCAGGCGTATTCGGGCACTGGTCACGATAATCCGGCACGCCGTCGTTATCGGAGTCGAGCGGGCAGCCATTGGCGTTAACTTCAACACCGGCAGGCGTACCTGGGCACTGATCACGGTAATCCGGAACGCCGTCACCGTCTGAATCTAGCGGGCAACCTTCAGCGTCAACTGCGACACCGGCAGGCACTTCGCCGTAGGTTGGGCACTGCGGAGCAACCGGCTCAGGCGTACGATCTGCGCACAGCAAGCCGCCGATGGCCGCGCCTGCCGCAGCACCAGTAGCGGCACCGTTCTCTTCGTCGGACTCGCCACTAGTGGCATAACCAATGCTGCCACCAATCAGACCACCAGCTAAACCACAAACAGCTGGGTGTTGATACCAGCTGCGGTCGCTACTAGCGGATGATTGGCTGGAAGACTGTGAGGCTGAGCTGGCACAGCCAGAAAGACCTACTACCAGGGCGGAACCGATTAGCAAGCCAGTCGTTGATTTTTTCATGCAAGACTCCTTCTTGATCCAATGCTGGCTTAGCCATGAGCGGCCAAGCCTATCCAATGCTTCTTATTGCGAGAGCATCCTTTTTTCGCCTGTTCTGTATCGTTGGCGACGCTGTTAAGCATTTTGCAATACCCAACACGGTACCGGATCAATACACAACGGTGTGCCTATCATTAACGCTTAAGCGTAAGAAGGCAACAATGCCTTTATATCAACTTGTTGCTGATACCGGCATCACTCAGCATAGCAAAAGTGTCACAAGGGACACCAATTAATAAGTTCGCTATACCGCTTGGCGGCTTAACACCGCTCAACTTTAGCGCTCAATGCAGCGCACTGGGGCCTTTAGCTCGCCATTCTAACACTGCTTTGGCAGCGGCTAATACGGCCTCGCGCATCTCATTTTCAGCCATTAAGCGCTCTTTATCTTCTTGCATGCGTTCACGAGGCGACAATTGCTGACGTGCAGAGTGCGTTTTCAAATGCTGGGTGCGCTGATAGTGGTCAGCAAAAGCCTGAAACTCAACTTTCTCGGTCAAGCTCGGGTCAATAATCTCAAGTAGTACCTTACAACGCCAGGCACCCTCGGTAATATCCACCTGTTCTTGAACTAACGCACTTGCCACATAATCCAGGTTTTCTAAGCTGTTTTGTTGAGCACGAGCATCCTCATCGCGTCGATAAGCTTCACGCCGCTTAACTTCCTTACGCAAGGACCACGCATAGAGGCACAACCCAACAATCACAGCCATCGCCACTACCAGCACTATCAGCGCTACCGTCGAGTTCATACAACTCCTCACTTACTATAAAAAATATTTGACTGAAATTGTACACCCTAATAGCTCTGAACGACTAATGTTCGCTATATCGTGATCGCTTTTGTACTAGTGAATAGCAACATGACCTGGGAAGGCGTGCTGGCTGGGAGGGGGAGCCATAGCCAACTGATACCGCCAATGCCACCACGCCCACATCAGCGCAGCGGCCAAGGCAATAGCGCCAGCGGTATGCAACAAAGCCAACCATAGCGGTAGCCACAATATGACATTGGCAATACCTATGATGGCTTGCAGTCCATAGAGTCCAACAACGATTGCCAGTGGCGTTGCGACGTTCTGCCAACGCCGGTAGCGCCACCAAAGCGCTATTATTGCGGCTCCAAGTAACAACGCCCCTAAACGATGAGCAACATGAATCGCCGTACGTGCAGCGGCATGTAACTGACCATGTAGATAATTTGGCCCTACGGTCTGGGAAAGATGAAAGCCTTCACTAAGATCCATGTCGGGCAACCATTGCCCATTACAGCTTGGAAATCCTTGGCAAGCGATACCGGCATAATTGCTGGATACCCACCCCCCCAACGCTATCTGCATCACTAATAGAAAAGCCACCACGCCCCACCAGCCGGTTGACGGTCGAGGAGAACTAACAAGGTTTATCCCAGCATGGCGAAGATGAAGATGCAGCCATAGAAACAGCAGTAGAACGACCATCCCTCCCAACAGGTGGAGAGTCACTACTTGAGGCCATAACTGAAGAGTTACTGTAAAAGCACCAAAGGCGCCTTGCAGCGCAATAACAGCGAGTAGCGCCACGCTTAACCGCCATGGATAATCTTGAACATGACGCAACGGCCAGCCAAGCGCCAACACGCCCAACACCACTATCCCCAGCAAGCTGGCAATATAGCGATGGATCATTTCCATCCATGCTTTAAAAGGCTCTAACGGGGCATCAGGGTGGCGCAGCGCGGCATGGGTACTATCAGGAACAATCAGCTTGCCATAACACCCAGGCCAGTCGGGGCAGCCTAAGCCAGCATCGACCAGGCGCGTCCAAGCGCCGGCCAACATCACCACGGCGGTAAGCACCGTCCCCAACAGCGTTAATCTTACTAACCAGCGCAAGCGGCGCTCAGATAGAATCTGCATGGTGTTTTCCTTAACAACCTACGACCGTGCGTATTACTGAGGATTTACCTTAAACAAGTGCTGGATGTCCTCAAGTAAATACTTAGTTTCCATGTGAGGGCTAAACGCCAAAGCTGGGCGCCCCACTGGATCCAATAACCACACTGCGTTCGCTTCACGCCATGGCGGCAGATGCTCCCACTCACTGGTTAGCTCACCGGGAAGCGGTTGCGTATCACCGCCGATACGCAGTCGCACTAACCGAGGCGCGTCTTTTCCGAGTGCACGATGCAGACGCCACAGTTGATCCTTGCGATGCTCACACGCCTGGCTGCAATCAAACGCTAGCGTCCATGCGTCCTGCTGACTATCACTACCAACGCGCTGTTCCAAAGGCCATTCATTAAGCATAGGCAACGCTGGATCAATAGTGCCGTGCGCCGTATGGCGATCAGGAATGCCAATTCGTAGCTCTACCATTCCCCACGCGGCAATAATGGGAGCTGCGAATATTACAAAAATCAGTAATAACTTTAGCCGCTGTCGACGAATATGCTTGGCATCCTGCATATTATTAATCTCTGTTTATTTTTATTGAATAGCATTTTTTATCGCCTGTCATCGTGACGTAATTTTTGCCCGCCGATGACCATCGTTATCAATGCTGCTATCGCTAATCCCCACCATTGCAACGCGTAGCCTATATGGCGACTGGGTGGCATGGTATTGGCTTTCCACCAGGGAATTAATATGCCGTCTCCCTGGCTGGCATGTACCCACCCAGAATAACTAAATGCTCCTAACGACACATTCCAAGGATCAAGGCTTAGCTGCTGTAGTCTAATCCCCTCTCTATTCTCGCCGTATAACGGCCCACCCGCCTGGGCCTCCTGCCACTCTCCCATTAACGTAACGCTACCACTGGGGGTTGCCACCTGGGGCGGCTTACGATCGCCCCCGGTGTCTAAAAAACCACGTTGGATCAGCCAAAGCTGCCCATTGTTATCTCTCAATGGAGTGAGTACAGCCACCCCAACGTGCCCATTAAGAGTACGATTGTCTAAAAAAAGCGTATGTTCCGGCAGATATTCTCCCGACAAGGTTATTTGAGCTCCTTGTGCAGGCTGTTCGGCAGGCTGTGTCATAGCCACGGCGTTTTCACGGGTGGCGATGGCTAAACGCTTGTCCTCTGCCCGCTCCCACTGCCATAGTCCTAAATAGATACCGATTACCACCAGCAAGCTCCAGAAAACATACCAGCTATAAATAAGTCGTTGCCGAGAGGGTTTTATCATGTGGTTACAGCTACTCATTGCCGCCGTTTTTATAGCGATGGTTATCAGCTTAGCGATGGGCGCAGGCTTTCTACTCCGGGATAGCACCTCATCTCGTCGCCTACTTACCTCTCTTAAATGGAGAGTGGGGTTAGCATGCCTACTCATGGCACTAATTCTGTTTGGCTTCTGGTCGGGTCGGTTAGGCTAATTTGCTTATAAAACATAGACAAAGATGAACAACCCAACCCATACCACATCGACAAAATGCCAATACCAGCACGAGGCTTCAAAGCCAAAATGATTTTCGTCGGCAAAGTGACCTTTAATAATACGTATCAGCATAGTGGCTAATATTACCGTACCGATAATGACGTGAAGACCATGAAAACCGGTTAAAATAAAGAATGTCGCGCCAAAAATACCAGCCTCCAAGGTAATGCCGTAATGCGCATAAGCCTCATAATATTCAACGCCCTGAATCGCGATAAAGCAGCTCCCTAACAGGACGGTGCCGGTTAACCAGTATCGGCATGTCTGGCGATAGCCCACTTTCAAGGCTTCGTGAGCCACCGTTAACGTGATGCTAGAGGTCACCAATACCAGTGTATTGACAAGCGGTAACTGCCAGGGGCTGAACACTTCACGGGGGCCTGCAATGCTGGCATCCGGTGGGTTCATCAATGGCCATTCAGGAACAAAATCCGGCCATAGCAGTGCTGATACGCCCTTTGCGCCCTCCCCGCCCAGCCATGGCAAGGTAAACATACGCACGTAAAAAAGGGCGCCAAAAAAGGCCGCGAAAAACATCACTTCCGAGAAAATAAACCAGGCCATTCCCCAACGAAACGAACGGTCCATCTGAGCGTCGTAAAGTCCACCTCGAGACTCACTGATCACGTCCCGAAACCAGAGCGCCATGATCACAATAATGCCTGCCACTCCGACGAGCACAAACGGTAGACCTGTGTCATAGACCAGTTTGATGCCAATGCTAACCATCATGGCGCCAAGTGCCAGGGAGCCGAGTACAGGCCAACGGCTGCTTGGCGGTACGTAATAACTACCGCTACTCATATCGCTTCTCCCCATGCTTTAGTGTTTTTAAAACGACGCTCGATGGCGCTGTCGGCGTGACGGCTGATGAGACTATGTACCAGGCCGGGTTCGGGTCGACCGTCACGTGAAGCCTGGTGTAATTCAGATGCAACGGGGTAAAGCGTGTACACCAACGTCACGGTATTAATATCGACAGGAAGATCGCGTGATAATTGAAATACCAGTGGGATAGTTAAACGCTCATCGCCTTGCAGGCGCTGCTCCTGGAAGCAAAAACAGCTTATTTTACGCAAGTAAGGCGTGGCGGCAGAAGGCGATACGCTAGGCACCGCACGCCCCCAGCTGTCACGGTGGCTATTATTGGTGAAGGTGAAATCCACCTCAGCCAATTGTCCTGGGTGAACGCGCATCTGGTTTACTTCCACACTCATCTGCCACGGCAGCCCTGGACTGCCACGAGTGATGAACTGCACATTGATGTAACGGGCGTCGTCTACTTCTTCATGAACGATAGCCTGCGCAGTAGCATCCACTTTGCCGTTAATACCGGTAATGCGACAGAAAACGTCATAGAGCGGCACTAACGCAAAAGCAAAGGCAAACATACCGACCAGTACCGCCGAGGTCCTGATCACAGTACGTCGAATACCCGGCTGATTCTGCTCTCGACTGTCCATAACACCTCGCGGCCATACTGACCTAGGCGGCTTTATGCCTTTCTTAATGGGAAGTACGGTGCATTACCGGAGGCGTTTCAAACGTGTGCAAGGGAGCGGGACAAGGTACCGTCCATTCTAAATCTGTTGCTCCCTCCCACGCTTTTGCTGGCGCCTTTTTGCCGCCTCGAACACACATGACGATTCCCGCCACGAACAGCAACTGGGAGGTACCGAAGAAAAACGCGCCAACGCTGGAAAGTAAATTAAAGTCAGCAAACTGCAGAGCGTAATCGGGAATACGCCGGGGCATACCCGCCAAGCCAGCAAAATGCATCGGAAAGAAGGTTAAATTAACGCCGATAATCGAGAACCAGAAGTGCCACTGGGCCAGCCTTTCGTTGGGGTAATGCCCAGTCCATTTAGGCAGCCAGTAATACACCGCCGCCATGATGGCAAAGATAGCACCGGGCACTAACACGTAATGAAAATGGGCGACCACAAAGTAGGTATCGTGGTATTGAAAATCAGCTGGGGCAATCGCCAACATCAGGCCTGAAAACCCTCCGATGGTGAATAGCACCACAAACGCCAGTGCAAATAACATGGGCGATTCAAAACTTATTGAGCCACGAAACAGCGTGGTCACCCAATTAAAGATCTTTACCCCGGTCGGTACCGCGATCAGCATCGTTGAATACATAAAGAACAGTTCTGCCACCAACGGCATGCCGACCACGAACATATGATGCGCCCAAACCAGAAAGGACAACAACGCAATGGCGGCGGTGGCATAAACCATCGATGCATAACCAAACAACGGTTTGCGTGCAAAGGTGGGGATGATGGCCGAGACAATACCAAAGGCAGGTAAAATCATGATGTACACTTCGGGGTGACCAAAGGTCCAAAACAAGTGCTGGAACAGGACGGGATCGCCACCTCCAGCGGCATCAAAAAAGCTGGTACCGAAGTTAATATCCATCAGCATCATGGTAATTACCGCGGCTAATACCGGCATCACCGCAATCAGTAGAAAAGCGGTGATCAGCCACGTCCACACAAATAGCGGCATATCCATTAAGCGCATGCCAGGGGCACGCATATTCAATATCGTCGCGATGATATTAATTGCGCCTAAAATCGAGCTAATACCGGCCATATGCAAGGCAAGAATAAAAAAGGTGGTGGAGGCAGGCGCATACGTCGTCGATAGCGGTGCGTAGAAAGTCCAACCGAAATTAGGCCCGCCCCCTGGCATCAACAAGGTTGAAAGTAATAACGTGAAGGCCACGGGTAGCAACCAGAAACTGAAATTATTCAAGCGTGGCAGTGCCATATCCGGCGCACCAATCTGTAACGGTATCATCCAGTTAGCCAAGCCAGTAAAGGCGGGCATGACGGCCGCAAATACCATGATCAGGCCGTGCATGGTGGTCATCTGGTTAAAAAATTCTGGCTGTATCAACTGCAGGCCCGGTTGGAAAAGCTCAGCCCGCACCACCAATGCAAATATCCCGCCGATAAAAAACATCGTCAGCGAGAAAATAAGGTAAAGAGAGCCGATCTCTTTGTGATTAGTCGTTAGAAGCCAGCGCAAGATACCGCTGGGTGGCGCGGAATGGCTTTGCTTCTCGCCATCGGCAGCAGCGACGGTGCTGTGTTGAAGAGGATACTGAGGGGGTAGCTTAGGCGCCATGAGACACTCCTAAAGATGATGAACCACCGTCATTATTGTGCGATTAATTCAGCGACTGTCGTGGGCTGTACCAACTCACCGGTATCGTTTCCCCACGCATTGCGCGTATAGGTCACCACCGCAGCGATTTCCACTGGATTTAAGGTATTACGAAAAGCTGGCATTGCTGCCCCGGATACGCCGTTGATAACCTTGTTGAGATGCCAGTCCACGTCACTTATCAGTTGTTCATTATTCGCCAACGCGGGAAAAGCGGGAGGGGCACCTTGTCCTTCGGCCTGATGACAGGTGGTACAGATTGACTGATAAACGACTTCTCCTCGCTCAATCAATTCGTCCATTTCCCATACCCTATCAACCCCTAACAACTCTTGAGCTGCGGCCTCTTTCCGCTCGGCCAGCCATTCATCGAACGCCTCTTCTTCCATCGCTTGAACCACAACGGGCATGAATCCATGGCCGATACCGCAAAGTTCGGTACATTGACCGCGGTAAATCCCAGGTTCATTTATCTTTACCCAGTTCTCATTGACAAAGCCTGGGATGGTATCTTGCTTAACGGCTAACGCTGGCACCCACCAGGAGTGAATCACATCGTCGGAGGTCATCAAGAAACGAATTTTTCGGTTAACAGGGAGGACTAATGGCTCATCTACGGCTAATAAATAATGCTCTTCTCTAGGGTCCTCTCCATCGATTTGCGCTCTCGGCGTGCTCATATTCGAGTTGAATGCAACATCCTCTCCCAAATACTCATAGCGCCAGCGCCATTGCTGACCAATGACCATGATGTCTAAGTCAGCGTCGGAAGTGTCATACATGTTTTTCAAGGTGGCGGTGGCAGGCACCGCCATACCAATCAAAATTAAAATAGGAATCATGGTCCACACCACTTCAACGCGGGTGTGTTCATGGAAATTGGCGGCTTTAGCGCCTTTTGAATTACGATAACGGTATAAGCAGTAAAACATGGCGCCAAATACCACCACACCAATGACCACACATATCCAAAAGATGGTCATATGCAGTCCGTAGATATCGCTGCTCACGTCGGTCACACCAGTGGTCATGTTCCAGCTATTCGCCTGAACGTGTGAGCCACTTACGACCAGTAATATCGACGATTGCCACCACTGCCAAGACCGCATATAGGCCTCCAGTATTGTTGTTATTATGGCATCACGTTAGTTAAGGTAGATTTAGGTAAGCTATTTGCAGTATAGAAAACATATGGGATAAGTCACGGACTAGCTTCAATAACCCTCTCAGCAATGTTCAGCGGGCCACCACTGTTGCCAGTACAATAAGCGCCAACACCAACAAAAATGTAATCACCACGCCAATAACAATATAGGCGATGGGCCTGCCACTACTAAAGTCATCCTGCCATTTCTGGCTGCTCTGCACACCCAGCAGGGCTGCTAACACCGACTTCACCATGGACCACATACTACCTCCAGGAAAATTCAGCCTTTAACGACCGCTCAAGAATGAACAGCTAATCATTTTTAGCATAGGCCTATCTGGCCAGAACGTCAGCTTTACAGACAGTTTTGAGGTTTTGTTTTGAATACCAAGCGTGTCGCATAGGGCAATTTTTAAACCAATTGTGCGATACTTGGCTTCCTAGGATTAAGTGCCACTAATGGAGCGCCTCATGTTCAAGTACTGCCACTCAAGCAAAGTCAAATGTGCCTTTGTGATGTCTTCGCTACTGTTACTGGCTGGCTGTACTACCTACACGTGGCCAGATGGTTCACAGAAAACCGTTATCGGTGTCGTGCCACAGGATGAGAATCAACGCTATGAAGAAGAGCAAATTGAGCCGATTCGCTATCGTGTACCGGACGAAATTCCAGAAACACGTAGTGAGTAACGGGTAATGCACGGCTAGCAATATGGGTGGGTATCATAGTGAGTTTAGTGGTTTGATTTACGCTTCGTTAGAGCAGTAGCAGGCGCTGTGAAGGGATCTTCGGGCCATGGATGTTTGGGATATCGGCCGCGCATTTCCTTGCGCACCTCTGGGTAACCATGCTGCCAAAAACTAAGCAAATCCTGAGTGACTTGCAGCGGCCGTCGAGCAGGTGAGAGTAAATGAATCATGACAGCCACAGACTCGTTAACGACGCGAGGTGTCTCACGCCATCCAAACGCCTCCTGAAGCTTCAATGCTAAAACGGGTGGACGTTGGTCAAGACACTGGCGGTAATCCAAACTCACCCGCTTGCCGCTTGGAACCTCAAGCTGGGCGGGAGTTAACTGCTCTATCGTTTGCTGCTGCTCCCAACTTAGCGTATTGATCAAGTAGCAATCCAGCGGCAATGCTTCTATATGCGCCAAACGATTGATACCCGACAGGTACGGCGCCAACCAGTTCTCAAGAGAGGCTAACAGCGCCTCCTCGGACCAATCGGGCCAATCCTCCCCCAGGTTTTCACGTAGAAGCGCCATTCGACCGCACAATTGCTGCATATTGTCGTTAAACAGACGCCCGGGCTGTTGGCGCAGCGCGGTTATTAACGCCTCGGTCACATCTTCCTCGGGTAAATGAGCCAAGGGACGCTTGGCAATCACCAGACTGCCATGCACCTGCACTTCTTCGCCGATTAAGCGCCCTTTTTCCTGCGACCAGGTTACGCGCGACTGCCACTGAGTAATCGCTGGGTATAGCGCAAGCAAGGAGTCAATTGTCAGCGGCTCAGCAGCGATGATACGTGCTTGAGTTCCCGGCAGATCATGCAATGCGACCACCACTAGATACGATTCATGAGCCAAACTGTCGTGTAGAGGTAGCGTGGCCGTTTTGCCATTGGCAAGACGAAAATTACCCGCACT
Source organism: Vreelandella sulfidaeris (assembly GCF_042429665.1). Classification (GTDB taxonomy): domain Bacteria; phylum Pseudomonadota; class Gammaproteobacteria; order Pseudomonadales; family Halomonadaceae; genus Vreelandella. Next base: position 327,304 of record NZ_JBHMAC010000002.1, read on the forward strand.
TATTTGCTGCCCAATGCGGTCCGGGTATGCCAGCGCTAACAGCGACCCAACCACACCACCGTCATAATCGAGGGTAATACCGGCTCTTTTCGCTAACCTGAGCGCTTCGCGCTGCCAAACCGGAAACTGTTTAGGCTGGCGAAACCGCTGTGCTAACGCCTCGCTTATGGAGCGCTCATGGCTATCCCGCTCTTCAAGCAAGGCTGCCAGCCCACAAGCCATTGACGCCGCTTTTAAATCCAATGACCGCTCCAGCATCACCGCGAGGCGTGGCTCAACGGGCCACCGCGCACAGCGTGTGCCCAAGGGCGTTAGCGTTCGTTGGGCATCTAATATGCCTAGCTGTATCAGCAACGCCTGGCCACTTCGCCAAGCGCCCTCTGGAGGCGGGGTAACCCATGCAAGCTGTTGGGGCGACGCTACCCCCCAGCGAGCCAACTCAAGCACTACCGATGATAGGTCCGCTTGCTGAATATCAGGTTCAGCGTAAGGGGCAAGAGGCTGCTCTTGGGCCCACAGACGCAAGCATGTGCCCTCGCACTGCCGCCCTGCCCGTCCGCGACGTTGATCTGCACTAGCGCGGTTAATTTTTCGCGTGGTAAGCCGGGTTAGCCCCGTACGTGGCTGAAACAGAGGCACCCGCTCTAAGCCTGCGTCGATGACCACATTCACACCCTCCACCGTGATACTCGATTCGGTGATGGCGGTGGACACAATAATACGCTGCTGATGGTTACCGACCGCTAATGCCGCCTGCTGCTCAGCAACACTCATCCGGCCATGCAAAGGGCGTATCGCTAGCTGAGGTTTGGCTTTTGCCAATAATTGAATTAAATGATTTATCTCGGCAACGCCTGGCAGGATCACCAGAATACCCTGGGTTCCCGGCATTGAAAGCGCCTCGTCAACGACCCTGAGCTGATGACTAATACTCTCTTCACGTGGTAAAGACGGGCGATACAGGGTTTCTACCGGGTACTGACGGCCATGACACTCGATGATAGGGACCGCCTCGCCCATTACCCGCTTGAGCGATTCAACATCCAGCGTTGCCGACATCACTAACAGGCGTAAATCATCGCGGATACTCGTTTGCACATCCAGCGCCAGCGCTAACCCTATGTCAGCTTCGAGACTACGTTCATGAAACTCGTCAAAGATAATCCCGGCGACGCCTTCCAGCAGCGGATCATCTTGCAGCATGCGAGTGAGCACCCCTTGAGTCACGACTTCCAGGCGAGTTTGTGCACTCACGCAACTATCACCACGCATGCGATAGCCCACCGTTTGGCCCACCTTTTCGCCTAATTGTTGGGCCATAAAGTTAGCCGCCAAGCGAGCCGCAACGCGCCTTGGCTCTAGCAGAAGTAGCCTCTGTCCGTTGGCCCATGCAGCGTTTAACAGCGTTAGCGGAACGCGTGTGGTCTTGCCCGCACCCGGCTGGGCGATCAGCAACAGTCGGTTGGTGGTAGCAAGGACAGTGGTCAGCTCATCAAGATGCTGATCAATCGGTAAACCGTTCATTCAATAATCACGCAATGCCTGGTGAGCGTTAGTCTGGGTGATACCACAGCCTTTTAAGATGACCTGCTCAAGAAAGGTCGAGATTGACTCCAGGTCATCGTCGGTTAATGCCTTGCGTCCTAAAATGCCGCAGACTTGGGCGCTATATTCCGTGTAATGCTGCGTGGCGGACCAAATTAAGAAAATTAACCATCGCGGGTCAACAGCATCCATTTTCCCTTGGGCAGACCACTGGCGAATAATAGCAGCGCGTGAAGCGACCCATTCACGCAATTCACCCGCCAAATACTCGTTTAAGAAAGGAGCGCCCGCCAAAATTTCCGCTGCAAACAGCTTTGACCCTTCTGGATAACGCTGACCCAGCACCAATTTAGTGCGAATAAAGTCACTCAATACCTGTGCCGGGTCGCTAGCCGGAGTGATATCTTCGAGTACTTCATTCCAGCGATACATCATACGATTAAGCAACCGTACATAGAGTGCCTGCTTACTGCCCATGTAATACAAGATATTGGCTTTCGGAAGTTCCGCACGATCAGCGATCACTTGCAAGCTAGCACCGCGGTAACCGTGTTGTGCAAACACCTGCTCAGCTGCCTGCAGAATGCGTGTTTCTCTTTTTTCGCGGCTCGGGGTTTCATTAGTGATGGAAGCATCGGGCATTAACAGAGTTCCTTAGCTAAATGAGTCAACAGGCTGAATGCCCCAAAAACTCGCATTTTATATGAGCTTGCCTCACTCCCGTGCAACGATCAAATACTTGCAAGGTAGGGCATTTTGTCTCAAGCTCAACTCACATTGACCGATCGGTCAGCATGACCACGATCTATACCACGACAGCTCAATACAACTATATCTCAATACAACTACAGCGGAGTTCGGCATGGCAACGATTGCGTTCCTGCTCAATGGCGTTCCTCAGCGGTGTGATGTTTCGCCCGACACCAGTATTTTAACCTTATTACGTGAAGAGTTGGGTCAAACGGGCACTAAAGAGGGCTGTGCCTCTGGTGACTGTGGTGCATGTACTGTCGCCATTAGCGATGTAGCAACCGAAGGCCACCGATTTCAAAGCGCCAATGCGTGCATTACGCCCGCCCACCAACTTCACCAACAACACTTGGTAACCGTTGAAGGATTAGCTAATAAAGGGCAGCTTCACCCAGCTCAAAAGGCAATGATCGACTGCCACGGTAGTCAGTGCGGCTTTTGTACGCCGGGCATTGTCATGTCCTTATTTACCCTGCATAACGAGCTTAACCAGCATCCTACGCCGCTAACGCCAGCACGACTTGAGGCAACGCTTGGCGGCAACTTGTGTCGCTGTACAGGTTATCGCCCCATTCGCGATGCAGCACTGCGCATGAACGATATCCACTACGAACGCCCATCATGGCTTGACGCAAAACAGCATGACGCGACACTACCTGACACGACGCTAATGAGCGACGTCAGTGAGCCGCCCTCCCATGATCCTGCGGATAAATCTTTTTACGCTCAACCAGCCTCGCTTTCCGCCTTACTTGAACTACGCCACGAGGCTCCCCAGGCACGCCTAGTGGCCGGCGGCACCGACCTTTGGCTGGAAAGCACTCAGCGTCTGTTAGCGCTGGAGCAGTTAATTGATATTACCCGGGTGACCGAGCTATTGGCGCTTGAAGAGGCCACGCTTGAACAGCAAGCGGGTTGGTGGGTCGGTGCGGGGGTTACGTATACTCAGCTTGAACCGCTATTCGAACGACATTATCCGGCTTTTGCTCACCTGCTTCACCGTCTCGGCTCACAGCAGATTCGCAATCGGGCAACGCTTGGCGGCAATATTGCCAACGCCTCCCCCATCGGTGACACGCCGCCTGTTTTGTTGGTTTTGGGTGCGAAGGTTGAGCTTGCCAGTGTGAAAGGAACGCGCTGTATTCCGCTTCAACACTTCTTTTTAGACTACAAGAAGACTGCGTTAGCTGACGATGAAGTCATTACGCGTATTTTCATCCCTCGCTGTGATAACGCCACCCAACTGCGGGTATGGAAGCTATCCAAGCGTCGCGAGGATGATATCTCTGCCGTGCTCGGTGCATTTAGCTATCGCATTGAACAAAATGCACTACACGATGTGCGCATTGCGTTTGGTGGGATGGCGGCTATCCCCAAACGTGCCCAAGCGGTCGAAGCGATACTCGAAGGTAGCCCTATCAACCAAACGACGTTTCGCTCTGCCCAGCAAGCCCTGGACGAAGACTTTCAACCAATGAGTGACGTGCGAGGTAGCCAGCAGTATCGCCAGCAAGTCGCCAAGAACTTACTTGAACGCCTATATCTTTCGCTTTCAGCGCCTGACCAAGAGGTGATGCTCCATGCGTACGCTCACTAAACTGGACGGCGATAGCCGCCGCGCCCGGCGTGAATTACACAATCACATTCAAGGCTCTGGGCCCCTGGCACGCCATACCGTCGACAGTGCTGGTCAACGACAGGCAGGCAGCTCATGCTTTCACGAAAGTGCTGAAAAACACGTTACCGGTAAAGCCAGTTATATTGATGATCTAACGCTAACAGCGGGTGCACTGCATGTAGCGTTAGGCTTGGCCCCAGTGGCCCACGGCACGGTAACCACACTGGATCTTAGTAAAGTCAAACAGGCTCCTGGTGTGATTGATGTCATTACCTTCAATGACGTCCCTGGCCATACGGATATCGGTCCTGTTTTTCCAGGTGATCCCATCTTTGTCGATCAGGAGATCAGCTACGCCGGTCAGTGCCTATTTGCGGTCGCTGCAACCTCTCTGCAGGCCGCGCGTCGAGCTGTCACGTTGGCGGTTATCAGTATCAATGAGCAGCCTGCAAGTTTAGATCCCGTAGCTGCCACTGAACGCGAAGAGTTCGTGCGCCCTACTCATACCCAGAGTCGTGGTGATTGGCAGCAGACGCTTGACCAAGCGGAACAGATTATTGAAGGCGAACTATTCGTCGGCGGCCAAGAGCACTTTTACCTGGAAGGCCAGGCATGTGTTGTCCATCCTACCGAAGACGAAGGTGTGATCGTCCATACCTCCAACCAGCATCCGAGTGAGACTCAAAAGCTGGTCGCGGAGGTGCTTGATATTCCCTTTCATGCGGTGACGGTTGAAGTACGCCGCATGGGTGGCGGTTTCGGCGGTAAGGAGACACAGGCTTCTCCCTGGGCGTGTATCGCTGCGATTGTTGCTCGCCGTACAGGCAAAACGGTTCGCTTACGGCTACCTCGCAGTGAGGATATGCGCGCCACAGGGAAACGCCATCCCTTCCATAATCGCTACCAATTAGCCATTGATGCTCATGGCGTTATTCAAGGCGGCGATATCACCGTCATCGGTGACTGCGGTTACTCTCCCGACCTCTCGGATGCCATTGTCGATCGCGCCATGTTTCATACCGACAATGCCTACTCTCTGGGCAATGCCAGAGTGGTAGGTCACCGAGCAAAAACGCACACGGCTTCCAATACAGCATTTCGCGGCTTTGGTGGCCCGCAGGGAATGATGATTATTGAAGCAGCGATGGACGATATAGCCCGGCGGACAGGCGAAGATCCGCTCACCATCCGCAAGCGCAATTTCTATCGAGATGGTCGCGATGTGACCCACTACGGTCAGCAGGTCGATCAACGCCAGTTGCTGCATACCCTCGTTGAAACACTCGAAAACGATAGCCGGTATTGGGAGCGCCGCAATGCGATCAGCCATTATAACGCTACCAGCAGTGTCATTAAGAAAGGGCTAGCGCTCACACCGGTTAAATTCGGTATCTCCTTTACGGCGCAGCACCTTAACCAAGCGGGCGCACTCCTGCACGTGTATACCGATGGGAGCGTGATGATTAATCACGGTGGCACGGAGATGGGTCAGGGTTTGCATACTAAAATTTGTCAGGTGGTGGCTCGCGAACTGGGTCTGGATCTTGAAAAAGTACGTATTACCGCCACACGGACCGATAAAGTACCTAATACCTCTCCTACCGCGGCGTCTAGTGGCGCTGACTTAAATGGCATGGCGGCACGCGACGCGGCCAGCAAATTACGCGAACGACTTTTTGATTTCGCTGCCGAGCATTTTGCCGAGGGACTGGACCGCGAAGGCATGCGCCTTGAAGATGGCATGCTGGTCGCAGGGCTGGGCGAAAGCGAACGCCGCGTACCCTGGGGTGAGCTGGTTCAAACCGCCTATCTCAACCGTATTTCACTGTCTGAAAAAGGCTTTTATGCCACACCTTTGATTCACTATGATCGCTCCACTGGACAAGGACGGCCATTTTATTACTATGCATTTGGCGCAGCAGTGGCGGAAGTAAGCGTGGACACCCTTAGCGGTGAGTATCAGGTTGACCGTGTCGACATCTTGCATGATGTAGGCGACTCCCTTAATCCGGCCATTGATATTGGCCAGGTTGAAGGTGGCTTTATTCAAGGAATGGGATGGCTGACTAGCGAAGAGCTTAAATGGAACGAGCAAGGCGTGCTTATCAGCGATGGACCGGCCACCTATAAGATTCCCACTTTTGGCGATCTGCCGGCAATTTTCAATGTCGCCCTACTTGAAGGCCACCCCAACTCCATGGCGAGCCTGTACCGCTCAAAAGCAGTGGGCGAACCCCCTTTTATGCTCGCTATTTGTGTATGGTCGGCCCTTCGCGACGCACTTTCGAGTATGACTAATTACACTGTTTCCCCGCATCTAGATACGCCCGCCACTCCAGAGCGTGTCTTGCTGGCGGCCCAAGCGCTTAGGAAATCATCACTGTGAGTCATCATTTGCCTACTGCGGAAACCTGGCATGCAGCCTTGCATCGCTTACAGCGAGAGGGTACGCCGCATGTCTTAGCCACTCAGGTAACGAGTGCAGGTTCAACCCCTCGCGAACCGGGGGCACGTATGGTGATTACCGATCACGCTATCTTCGACACGCTGGGTGGCGGAACGTTTGAATGGCAAACGATTGCCGCGGCTCGCGCCTGTTTAGCTGAGAAGCACTATGGGTTCAGCCTTGAAGCGTTCTCACTGGGGGGGCGAAGCGGACAATGCTGCGGCGGATTCGTCAATATATTGCTAGAAGCGTTTCCTGGTGCAACGGCGCATATCGCCATCTTTGGCGCCGGCCATGTAGGGCGTGAAATTGTAAAGCTAAGTGCTCCACTGCCCTGGCAATTGCATTGGTACGACAGTCGTAGCAATGTATTCAGTGAACAGGATCAGCATCAAGCACGCTTGGCCTGCCACTCTCTTTTGGATATAGAGCAAAGTGTTAAAGGCTTGCCTGCCAATACCCATGCACTGGTATTAACGCATAATCATGACGAGGACTATGCGCTTATCACGGCGCTGCTTGAACGCGATGATGTGGGCTCTATTGGGCTAATTGGTTCTGACAGCAAATGGGGGAGCTTTAGAGGGCGGCTTAAGCGCGAAGGATACACCTCTCAGCACATCAACCGCATAAGAAGCCCGATTGGCCGCCTACAAGACTCAAAGCTCAGTAATAAGACACCTTATGCGATCGCCCTGACGGCAGTGACTGAGCTACTTTGGCTGACCGATACCTCCTCTTCTCAAGAGCATCGCGGGCTTGCCCCCCAGGCCTTGCAAACCCTACTTTCTGATCCCCCGACTACCACGAGTTAATATGAATTCTTCTACCGATACGCTTATTCGTGCCGAACTGGTTAGCTTTCCACGCCACCCAGGTGATGGGGATATGCCACAACCCGGCAGCCTTGAGCATTATGGGGACGGCCTGCTGTGGTTGAAAGGTCAGCATATTCATGCGGTGGGACATTTTAAAGAGCTATTGCCATCGTTACCCAACGGATGTGACGTTCTCGACTACCGTGACAAACTCATTATGCCGGGGTTTATTGATTCCCACGTGCACTATGTCCAGTTAGATATCATGGCGTCCTATGGACGCCAACTACTTGATTGGCTGAACGAATACACGTTTCCAGAAGAGTGCCGTTTTGCCAATCAAGCGCATGCAGAAGCGCTATCAAATGCATTTTTAGATGAAATGTTGCGCTCGGGTACCACGACTGCACAAGTATTTGGGTCTAGCCACCCAGGCTCTATGGACGCCTTTTTCGCAGCATCCCAAAAATGCCAGCTGCGAATGCTGGCTGGCAAAGTACTGATGGACCGCAATGCACCCGAAGCATTGATGGATGGCAAAACGGGCATTGCCGATAGTGAGCGATTAATTGCCGACTGGCACGGCCGTGACCGCTTAGGCTATAGCGTAACACCTCGCTTTGCGCCCACCTCTACTAAAAGGCAAATGGATGCCGCAGGGGCACTACTACGTAACGACAAAAGCCTATGGTTACAGACACATCTAGCGGAAAATAGCGGTGAATTAGATTGGGTTGCCGAGCTATTTCCCGGTAGCCGTGACTACTTGGCTGTTTATGAAGAGGCTGGTTTAGTAGGCCCACGCAGCACCTTTGCGCATGGCATTCACCTAGATAACGATATGCGCAAGCGCTTGGCGGACCAAGGTGCAAATATTGCCTTCTGCCCCAGTTCTAATCTTTTTCTTGGCAGCGGTTTATTTGACCGAGAAGCCGCCAACCAGACCGGTATGGCGTTTACGTTTGCCAGCGATATTGGCGCAGGTACAGACTTATCTGGTTTCGCAACGCTCAAGGCCGCTTATCAAGTTGGCCAACTGAAAGGGCAACCGCTTACTGCTTGGCAAGGTTTTTATGGCTTAACCATGGGAAATGCGAAGGCGCTTTCTTTGGATAGCTATATAGGTCAGCTCGCCCCGACGCTTGAAGCTGATTTTGTGGTGATAGACACCCAGGCAACATCTCTACTAGCTCGGCGTATCAACCGCTGTACAACGCTTGGAGAGCGTTTATTCGCATTAATGATGCTAGCTGACGACCGTGCTATCTATGAAACCTGGTCTGCCGGACAGTGCCAGCATCGCCGGGATAAAGTCTAATACAGCGGCGCGGCGACTTGGAGAAGATAGCTTCTGCTCGCGATGGCGTAATGTCATCGCGAGCGTAGCGTGGCGATCTGGGGTTGTCTGTCATGGCGAGCCCAGTGCGGCAATCTTGGTGCGGTGCCACCAAAACCGAGATGGCCGCGTCGCTGCGCTCCTCGCCATGACAGGCTTTATTACCTCAACCACCGCACTACCGTTGACTCTGTCATTGCGAGCGTAGCGCGGCAATCTGGGGTGAGGGGCACTTTCTTTCAGGCAACAAAAAGCCCCGAACACACTGTGCTCGGGGCTTTTCTTAATAAGTGCCTGACGATGACCTACTCTCGCATGGGGAGACCCCACACTACCATCGGCGCTAAGCGGTTTCACTTCTGAGTTCGGCAAGGGATCAGGTGGTTCACGCGTGCTATGGTCGTCAGGCGTAACTTTAAATGTACATCATGCTGATGCGTACTTGCTAAATGGTGATCGTCTCATTGCTTGCCACCCTTGCGTTTGCTTGGGCCACACGCTGCATATCCGGCTTTTTCGTTGATCGCTCAACGTTACGTTA
>NZ_JBHMAC010000020.1:0-70909 GCF_042429665.1 Vreelandella sulfidaeris
CACGCCGAAGTAGAGCGCCACGCGCTGCTGGGGATCAAAGGCGATGCCAATACACGCCGCCAGGCAGGCCGCAAAGGCGATCAGCGGTACCCAGGGGTAGAACGGCGTGCGGTAGACCAGATCCTCAAGACGCCCTCCTCCGCGCAGATAGTGGCGGCGGAAGTTGAGCTGGCTGAGCGCGATCGCCATCCACACCACCACCACAGCCAAGCCGGAAATCGACACCAGCACCAGATAGACGGTCTCAGGGGCATACATGCTGGAAAACAGCGCGCCGAAACCGCCGATCATGCTGAGCAGCAGCGCGTTCATGGGAATGCCGCGTTTGTTAAGTCGACCAAGTGACTTGGGCAGAGTGCCCTGATCCGACAGTGTCCAGAGCATGCGCGATGAGGCATACAGGCCCGAATTGGCCGCCGAGAGCAGCGCGGTGATAATCACGAAGTTCATGATATCGGCAGCACCCGGCACGCCCAGACGCTGGAATACCGCCACGAACGGACTTTGACTGAGCCCGGCTTCGCTTTGGGGTAGCAGCGCCGCGATCACGATGATAGTACCAACGAAAAACAGGATGAGCCGCCACAGCGTCGCGCGGATAGCCTTGGGCACATTACGCGCCGGGTCGACGGTTTCGCCAGCGGCAATGCCGATCAGCTCGGTGCCGGAAAAGGCAAACATCACCGCCAGCAAGGTGGTGCCAATGGCCAGCAGGCTCGGCGACATGGCGCCTTCGCCCCAGAACGCCGACAGCCCAGGCGATGCCACCCCGGCGCCGCTTGCATCCTGCAGCGGCACCCAGCCAATAATCGCGCCTGCGCCGACAATGACGAACACCACTACCGCGATCACCTTGATCAGCGAGAGCCAGAACTCGGACTCGGCAAAAAAGCGCGAGGTAAAGGCGTTCACACCAAACACGATGGCCGCGAACATGCCGCTCCAGTACCAGCCGGGGATATCCGGAAACCAGCGCCCCATGAACACCGCCGCGGCGGTAAATTCCGAGCCCAGCGCTACCGTCCAGGTGAGCCAATACATCCAAGCCACCATATAGCCGGTGCCGGGGCCGATATAGCGGCTGGCGTGGGCGCTGAACGCGCCGGAGTCCGGCATATGCACGGCAAGCTCACCCAGACACATCATCACCAGCCAGGCGACGATGCCGCCCACCAGATACGCCAATACCGCGCCCGTAGGCCCGGCCTGCTGCACGGTATAGCCGGAGCTTAAAAATAGCCCGGTGCCAATCACACCGCCAAGCGACAACATCACCAAATGACGCGTCTGCATACTGCGCTTGAAGTGCGCGCCCTCTTGCTCGTTCATAGTGCGTCCTAGATTTGCCTAACGGGCCATTGGTGCCCTGCGGTATCACTCATTAGGCGCACTATATTAGTGCAAATCAAAACCACCAAAAAGGAATAAAAAAATAATTTTATATTCCTTTTTTATATACACCTTTTGTATACATGCTGAACTGCAACGCCAATCGTTCAGGGCTTTGTTTCAACATGCACGATGGCGAGGAGAAATGAACAGCGGGGTCACCCCGCTTTATAATGAGCAGATACCGGCATGATCAGTAGTGACGCCAACATCAAACAAGGAGATGGGCGCCGCCTTAACGCAAGGGTTGATGCGCGACATTAGTGAAGGAGGCCCCTTGCTTAGACAAAGGTGCCTTAATGATTGGAGGCAATGAGCGTACCGCCCGCGGCCATGAACAAGCCGCCGGTTGCCAGATTTGCTCGCCCTATGCTTTGAACATAAACTGTTGCGCCGCAAAAAAGAGATTCGTCATGAAGATCAATGTGGTCGGCAGTAGCGGCAGTGGTAAAAGCACGCTCTCCCAGCGGCTCGCCAAGACACTCGACGTTCCCTACATTCAGTTGGACCAGCTCTTCTGGCGGCCCCATTGGCAAGGCACCCCTGACGAGGCGTTTTTCGCCAAGCTGCAAGCGGCGCTCGAAAGCGCCCCGGATGGCTGGGTGCTGGACGGCAACTTCAACCGCACGCGCGATATCAAATGGCGCGAGGTCGACATGATCGTATGGCTCGACTACGGTTTCTGGCGCACCTCCTGGCAGGGATTCAAGCGCGCAGTCGTGCGGATCAAAAGCCGCGAGGAACTGTGGCCAGGAACAGGCAACCGCGAAACCTTCCGTCAAACCTTTTTAAGCCGCGACTCTATTTTACTCTGGATGCTCACACACTGGCGCTCGAACCGCTGGCGTTACTTTGACGATTCTATCGACGCGCGCTACCGCCACATCAACTTTATCCGGCTCACCCACCCTGATGAAGCAGACGCACTTATAAAGTACCTGGCCGCGCAGCAGGCTCAATCCACCTCCCCTACTGCGCCCATGTATTGATGCCTTCATGACTGGAAAGCGACGTTAGCCGTTTAGCGGTTCTTGATGATGACTGACCAACTCCGCCAGAAAATCAGCCACTGCACGCACACGACCTGACTGGGTGAGATCTGTCTGAATAACCAGATAGATCGGCTGGCTCACTCCTATATCGGCAGCCACGCAGGCTAGCCCGGCCTTGGACGCCAAAAAATGGGGCAATACAGCAAGTCCAAGCCCCGCCTTGGCGGCGGCTACCTGAGTAGCGATTGACGTGGTGGTGATCGCCGGTTCACGACCTTGCAACGTATCCTCGATCCAGCGGGCGGCAGGCAAATGAGCGTATGTTTCATCCCAGGCAATATAGGACTCCGCTTCATGTTGGCTCGCGTCTTCGCCGGTATTGCGCGCGACATAACGTTCGCTGGCGTAAAGCCCATAGCCCAGCGTTCCCAGGCGGCGCAGCGTGACGTTGCCCCGCTCGGGCTTGACCATGCGCAGCGCCAGATCAGCATCGCGCCGGTGTAGGTTGGCGGTCGCGATATCGGTCACCAGTTCCAGCGTAATCCCGGGATACTGCTCATGGAAACGCGTCAAGGCTGGCAAGATCAGCGCGGTGGCCAGATTCTCGGCGGTAGCCAGGCGCACTCGGCCGGTTAGCTGGCTGGCGTGGGTAACGCCGGTGCTAAACGCGGCTGCTGCGGCCTCCAGGGCTTCGGCTTTTTCCATTAGCCCTGCGCCTTCCTGGGTTAACTGATAGCCCGACTGGTGGCGCACAAACAGCGGCAACTTCAAGGCTTTTTCCATGCGCTCGATACGTCGGGCGAGCGTGGCTATACCCAGCTTTAATTGCGTTGCTGCGCCACTTAGCGTGCCGTGGCGGGCCACTGCCAAAAAGGCACGCGTATCATCCCACACCCACCCTGGGGGCATTTGCTTTTCAAAACCGGGAAGTGGCATGTTCATTTCGCTCGTTATAGTGAATCGCGACAGGTGTTGGCGTGATGGGAGGCAGAGTCTACTGCTAGATGACTAAAGACAACTTGCACGGCCACCGAACATTGGCCGGTGACCGCCATGTGCCCAAAGGCACCAAGAGGGTGAGTGCCGTTGGGGCTTCGGTGTGGCTCACGCCACGCTTACAGAATTATATCGCCAATCGCGCGTTGCCCATCCAGCAACAGATACTCCTGGTTGATCACACTGGGCGTTTGCACGGTGTGGAGTAGCGCATGAGCGACATTGGCGCGCGAGATCTGATTATCGCCTGCTTCATCAAATGAGCTGGCAAACTGCTGGCTCGCCTCTTCATCGGTCAGCCGTCCAGGTTTAAGAATGACGTAGGAAAGGCCACTGTTGCGCAAGTGGGCATCCGCGGCAAACTTGGCGGCCATATAGGGGCGCATCTTTTCAGGTGCCTCCAAAGGAACTTCCGAGCGCATGGCGCTGATCATGATGTAGCGCGAGAGACCTTTTTGCTTGGCGATATCGGCGGTACGAATGGCCCCAAAAAGATCGATCATCAAGGTCTTGTCCGGACCGGTATGAGGGCCAGAGCCCGCCGTAAAGATCACTTGATCGCACCCTTCAAACGCGTGCTCAAAATCACCTTCCAGGTCTCCAACCACGGTATCTATACCGCGGTCTTTAAACCAGGCAGCCTGCTCCTCGTTGCGAATCATTGCTTTAATCGACGTGCCCGCTTGGTGGGCCAGCTCGCAAAACTGCTTGCCGATCTGCCCGTTCGCACCAATCACTAACGTTGTCATAACGCCTCCTTGTGAATTTGCTGTCGCTTTATCTATGCAGGCACCTAAACGAAATTCAACCGTTGGTTGCTATTACGTTTATCACGTTCCCAGTGGGAGCCCTTCCCAACCGTATTGTTCCACCAACGCTTTTAAGGCAGGTGGGCGATAGTTATCGTCCCGCTCATAGCGCGCCTTAACGCTAGGATGAATAAGCATGGGATGATCGTTAGGCATTAACGCCCTGTCCAAAGGACGCTTAAAGCGATAAACATGCTTGCGAGACTGGTGGATATTGCCTTGCACACCGTCAGTCAGGCGATTGTGCAGATGTGATTCCGTTATTAAACCAGCGGCGTTGGCTTCCTTTAGCATCCAGGCAAGGGGTGTATCTGAGGCCTGGGTCCCGTTTTTATCCGGTGAGTAGGCGCCGCCAATATCCGCATGCGCGCCAGCGAACCATATCTGTTCAAGATCAACGCCTTCTCTGGGTGTCCAAAGCGTGGGCGCAAAATCTTCACGCTTTTCATCAATCGCCAGTGCGTGGCGAGCAATATCGACGTTAGCCCCCATTTTGGTGTCGTAGAACTCATCGTGGCTATCAAATAGCCCCATCAGGCTGAACGGAATACCCAGCGCGCCTACGGTGTCCCATACGCCGATAAAATGTATATCGCGTGAAGCGTGACTGTAGTCGGCCCGGAATTGCCGGGCCGCCTTACCCTTAGGGTGGTTGGTTTTGGTTGGGCTTTTATAGATTTTCCAGGCCTGGGTGATTAGCTGAGCATCTTCACGCTTTACAATGCCGCAGTTGTTGATCAAACCACTAAGCGCCCGCACAGTGTAGGCACCACGGCTAAAGCCGAAGAAGTAGAGCTGGTCACCTGGGGCGTAGTTCTGAATAATATAACGGTAGCCGTCAACGATATTTTTATGAATCCCAACGCCGGTAACTCCCGCACTGATGCGGCTGTGGTAAGAACCCAATCCCCAATCGTAAAACACGTGTTGTCTTAACTCACCGGTGTCAGGCTTGATCGCGCGGGCAAGCTTTAGCACATTGGTGGGAAAATCTTTTTCCAGGTCTTCTTCGGGACGGTTCCAGGTGCCATCTGCACAGATCACGATATTGGCCATAAAGTTTTCCCTGTTACAGTGTCTCCATTTATTGCTGGGGGGTTACCCGTAGCACCCTGCCGTCAGGGCTGTCGGTCAGTAGATATAACGCTCCCTCAGGACCCATAAGCACCTCTCTAATGCGCTCTCCCAATTCGCCGAACAACCGTTCAACTTCCGTTGCGCGAGTACCCTCATCGTCGATATGCACACGGCGTACGTCACGAGAAGCCAGTCCCCCGACAAATAGATCGCCCTGCCATTGGGGAAATAGCGCTCCCGTGTAAAGCGCCATGCCAGAGGGGGCGATGGAGGGCGTCCATTCCAATAGCGCTGATTCGGTGCCTGGATACGTGTGGTAAGGCGTTATGTGCGCGCCGTTATAATCCAGCCCGCCCGTGGCCATAGGCCAGCCGTAGTTTGCGCCGGGTTTAATGATATTAATTTCATCGCCTCCACGCGGGCCATGCTCGTGAGCAATCAACCGCTGGTGCTGAGTATCGAATAACAGTCCCTGCACGTTGCGATGGCCATAGCTATAGATTTCGGGGCGCGCATCGTCGCGGCCAACAAAGGGGTTGTCGTCCGGCACGCTGCCGTCCTGGTTCAAACGCACGATACTACCGATATGGTTATGCAGATTCTGGGCCTGTTCACGGTAATCAAAGCCATCGCCCAAGGTGAGAATCAGCGTGTCATCCGGTAGCCAGGCCAGGCGGCCGCCAAAGTGAGAAAAGTGCTTTTTGGAAGGCTGGACACGAAATATTTCAGTCACGTTTTCCACGCGGGTATCCGCCAGTGTACCGGTGCCCAGGCAGGTATGGTTGGCTTCGTGAGTGCCACAGGCATAGCTAAAGAAAATCTTCTGATCAGTTTCAAAATCCGGCGATATCAGGATATCGAAAAGCCCTGCATTGCCACCCGTGTAAACAGCCGGCATACCGCTAAGCGACGCCACCAGCGTATCGCCATCCGGCCCAAGCAGGCGCAGGCGGCCTGGGCGCTCTGTCACCAGCAGGCGGCCATCCGGCAGAAACGCGAGCGACCAAGGGTACTCAAGCGAATCAGCAAACGTAGCCACGTGGTAGGACGGCTCGGCTTGCGCCTGTACCGGGGGTACGAGCGTCATAAGGCCGCTGACGCCCCCTACCAACAGAACACTGTATAGCCCGCTAGCATTGCGCACCTTAGGCGCTGACGAGTACCTTTCCGAACGCTTTTTGAGTACCGCAAACAACCAGCCCGCCAGTGCCGCCGTTATCAGCATGGCGACCAATCCTAACGTGCCTCGGGTAGCCGCGATAAACGTGGGCATAGGGGCGAAGGCATCAACGATTTTTATGCTAACCAGTAACCCTAACGCTGCTGCGCCCGTACTTAAGAGCGCCAAAAACCTACCACCCAGCCATTTGCAGAGCACGATCGCCGCCAGTTGTGACAATAGAAACCCTACTGAGAATAGCAGTGCGTAGATCGGCGCAAAGCTGACCAGATCGATAAGCGTGGTTTCCAGGCGTTGCGCTAGTGGAATCTCTACACCAATACCTTGAAGCGCGTTCAGATTGAACTGGGTTTGCACCACGCTGCCCAGCGCCACCCCGAACAGCAGAGCAATTGCAAAACTGATCAGGGAGGGCAGCCATCGTTTCGTTTTGGTCATAACGTGTTCCCTAGCGCTTGGCTCATATCCATTTATTCACTTAAAAGACTAGCAGTTTTCGCTCACGTGAAGACGAAAAGCGCGACTAGGTTTTATGGCTAGATCCGTGTAGGGTTATTAAACAACCATTCAATATAAGGAACAGCCATGCAACGGCATTTATTGATTATCTCGACCACAGTGGGTCTTTTTGCTGGTGCTGCTAGTACCTCTGCACTCGCAGATACCTCGCCACTTGAGCAACAGCTAAAAGATCTAGCGTCGTTTCAGGTAATTGCCCACCGTGGCGCCAGCGGACACGCCCCAGAAAGCACGATGGCGGCCTATGAACTGGCCCACGAGTGGGATGTCGATTACCTGGAGCTGGACGCTCAAATCACCGCCGACGGTGAGGTAGTCGTGTTTCATGATGACACCATTGAGCGCACCAGTAACGGCGAAGGCGCGATCACCGACTACACCCTGGAAGAGCTCAAAGCGCTGGATACCGGCACTTGGTTTAATGAGGCAAACCCCGGTAGTGCCGACCCCACCTTTGTAGGCGCGAAGATACTAACGTTGGACGAGGTATTAGAGCGCTTTGGCCACGATGCTCGCTACTACATAGAAACCAAGTCGCCGCATTTAAATCCTGGCCTGGAAGAGGCATTGGTAGCCATACTTGAAGAGCACGACATGATCGACAGTGGGCACGTACTGGTGCAGTCTTTTGAGCAAGAAAGTCTGCAAAAAATGCACCAACTCAACGAAAACGTTCCGCTTATCCAATTGGTATGGTATTACCCAAGCGAAGAAGACGACTCGCGTCTAGTGGAGTGGACAGGAGTGACACCTGGGCCTGCTGACATCGCCGACGAGGATTTTCAGGCAGTGGCGGAATACGCGGTCGGCATTGGCTCTAATTTCATCTATGAAGGCCAGGAAGTGATTGATGCTGATTTTATCCGCCAAGCTAATGAAAACGACCTACAGGTACATGTCTATACCATCAATGAAACCGATGAGATGAAACGCTTAATGGATATGGGCGTAAACGGGTTATTCACTAACTATCCCGATCGCCTGCTTGAGCTCGTTGAGTAATTGCCATGCAGACATGCCCTCGCCCAGCCTTGGCTGGGCGTTTTATTGGCGCTGTGTTAGTACTTAAATTCAGCTGCTAGGCTTAGTTTTTCCAGCACCTGCTCCACTTTTATGCGGTCATCACCCTGCAGTGTTTTTAGCGGTTGAGGCAAGCAAGGCTGACGGACGTTGCCCGTCACTTCTGCAATCGTGGCGGCCACCCTCAAGCTACCCCCATACTCACGATAAAGCGCCCATAACGGTTCTAGTGCATCAGAAAGCGCCTCGGCCTGTTTAGCATCCCCTGCTTGAGCAGCCCGAGTGAGTGCCAGTGCAGCGTTAGGATATAGCCCACCGATAACGGAGTACCACGCATCGCAGCCAGCATTTAGCCCCACCGCCGCTACCGGGTCGCCGCTGATACCGATAGTGACATCGTGGGGGATCAGCGCACGCAACCGAGCGATGCGCTCACGTGCTGTTGCCAGGTCGTTGATGACTGGCGGAATCTTGATAGAACGAATCTGAGGCAGGTGAGCAATACGCCCGTGCAGTTCATCGCTAAATTCAAAATGTGTAGTGCCCGGATTGTCGTAAACACATAGCGGCACACTCAATGAATGACAGACGGTTTTATAAAGATCGAACACTTCATCATCGGTCAATTTTTGATAGGAAACGGGAGCTAGCAGAACTCCACTCGCACCCGCTTTCTGGGCATTATCGGCGTTCGTCAGTACATCGCGGGTGCGAAGCGCACCAATCCCCACCACCACTGGCACATCCCCAGCGTTCTCGACGCAATGTTTAGCGACGCGAGCGCGCTCCTCAACACTCAAATAGGCGTAACTGCCGGTCGACCCCAGCACGCCAATGGAATCCACCTGGGCCTCGGCCAAGCGCGTAACTAAACCAATTAACGATTGCTCTTGGATGCCCTGCTCGTTCAAAGGGGTGAGTGGAAACGCACTTAGGCCAGTAAACATGATGCATTATCCTTGTGGTTAGGGTGGGCCAATACATGAAATGAAAAAACAGTAATAACAAGACTGAAACATTCATCATATTGGTACTGCCGATGACTTAGCGACTGATACTGTTACCCAAGGTTATAACCTTACCCCCCCTGTAATTCTCATTAATTTGTTGTAGTGTTTAGAAATAAATTGTGCCGAGATGGCAGGATAGGGTTTTGTATTATTTTACATTTAAATCAAAAAATTAGCTTGACAAAATTATAATGCCTTAGGAGGCAATGTCATCAAGTCATATGCACAGCAAGGACAGAGACTCTCTTCATGGTGCATGGGCTTGGCATCACGAAAATACCGGAACAATATCTCACAATGATACCGTTTGTGATAATCGGCGGCTGTGTTCGACGAGCCTACCGATCACTCATTTCCCTATTGATCATGGCTTGGCTATTAATCGCTTCAACACAAGTGGCGTCTCGGGAGCCACCTGTCTTGCTAGTGGCCAATTCAAATGTATCCACCCAATGGCTCAATCGCGACACGACGCGCGCCATATTTGCTATGCGCCAACGTACCTGGCCCTCCGGTCAAGCTGTGCAGGTATTTGTTTTAGGGAGCAACCACGCTATTCATGCCCGCTTCTGTAAAGAGCATTTATCGGTTTACCCACACCAATTACAGCTGGCATGGGACCGCATGGTTTTCTCCGGCACAGGCCAAGCACCCAACCGGGTAAAGGATCAATTGGAAATGCGTGAGAGGGTTGCCAATACACCTGGCGCAATAGGCTATCTTGAAAGGGAGTATCTGGATGACAGTGTCCAAGTCATTTCAATGGAATGAACGTTACGTTTTAGCCGCTACCGTAGGCGCAATAACGTCATGCTTTTCAGCTTATGCGCTAAGTGATAATGGCGTCATGGACACACTTCAAGTGCATGGTTTTCTTAGCCAAGCACTCGTCATTACGGATGAAAACAATTTTTTTGGTCAAAGCAGTAAAGATAACGGTAGTTTAGAATTTACCGAGATTGGCCTAAACGCCTCGCTACGCCCTCATCAAGACGTGTTGCTTGCTGTTCAGGCGCTAAGCCGCAATACGGGTGATAACTTGGCTGATGCAACTCCCAAGCTAGATTACGGCCTCATTGACTATCAGATTATTTCTAATCAACAACGTACCTCAGGTATTCAGCTAGGTAGATTCAAAAATCCGTTTGGTTTTTACAACCAGACTCGAGATGTCGCCTTTACTCGTCCGAGCATATTACTCCCTCAATCCATTTATTTTGAACGCACTCGCTCCTTAGGCCTTTCAGGAGACGGTATGAGTCTCTACCACGAAGAAAGAGTTCCTAATGGAATAGTGCGAACACAGATAGGTGTGGGGCGTGCTCGCATGGAAGATGATGTAGAACAAACACTGGGGCTTGATCAATTCCCGGGTTCTCTGGATGCAGGCTCTTCCGTGATTGGTCAAGTCCGCTATGAACATGACGGAGGCCGTTTTGTGACTGCCATTAGTGCTGCAAATGCTAATGCCGATTACTCATCCACCTCTGATGCTCCCGGTGATGGCTCTTTCCGCTTTCGACCTTGGGTGCTTTCTTTCCAGTACAACCAAGAACATTGGACATTAACTACTGAATATGCAATTAGAACATTAGAACTTACAGGTTTTGACTCCTTTCCCGATTCAAGTCGAACTGGTGAAAGTTGGTATGTTCAATTTACTCGCCGCTTAGATAGCCAATGGCAGTGGCTTGTCCGCTATGACAGTCTTATTAATAACCGCGATGATCGCTCCGGTCGCACATTTGCAGCAGAAGGCAAAGGACCTGCACATTCCCAATATTCAGACGACTTAACGTTCGGTTTGCAATGGACTCCCCACCCTCAAATCATGGTCGCTGGTGAATACCATTATATAGATGGTACTGGATGGCTTCCAAATAGGGACAATATCGACTCAACACAAATTAGTCAGCGTTGGAATATGTTTTTATTCCAATTATCGCTGCGTTTCTAAACAATAATCTATATAGCTGGAAACAGTAGCGATGAAAAAGATTATGCAATTTCGTAATTTTTATCGATTCGGTCTTACATGGCGAGTCACCGCTTTAAGTAGCCTATTACTACTTGTATTGGTTTCGTTGTTTACCTGGATTGGTCATGAGAATCTGACGCGCCAATTTGCAGAAAGCCGGTCGCAACATCACGAAAGACAGCAGCGTGAGATTCATCTAGCTCTGAAAAGATCGTCCGACAACCTTCGCCAGCTAGCCGGATTAACCGCTGCGTCAGCAGGGTTGGGGCTCCCCCTCCAAACAAGAAACTTACCGGAGCTTGAAAGTGCATTAGATGCGTTATGGCCAACGTTACAGCTTGAAGCAGGCATTGATGATATTTTAGTAGTTGATAGTAACGGTAGAACGTTAGGTAACTGGGGCATTAACGACACTAAAAATAGCTTGCCAATACAAAGCTGGATCAATCAGGTTTTAAATAATGAGGTGCCATTAACGACCCTACGCTGCACTTCCAGTTGCCAACAATTTGCAGCAGTACCTGTATTGGTAGAAGGAGAAAGCGTTGGGATGGTAGTCCTATCTCGCTCGCTAGCGGATGTCACGCGACAAGCCAAAGAAGTATCTAATAGTGAGATTGCACTCCTGGTCACCGGTTCCTTTAACGAAAGCACCGTCGGTTCTAGTCGTCAGTTAACAGGTTGGAATGGGCATATTGTTGCTTTAACTCATGAAGAGCATAGTTTAGAGCCACTTCGACATGCAGCCAGCAACGTTTCAGTGCAGCAGCTACT
Source organism: Vreelandella sulfidaeris (assembly GCF_042429665.1). Classification (GTDB taxonomy): domain Bacteria; phylum Pseudomonadota; class Gammaproteobacteria; order Pseudomonadales; family Halomonadaceae; genus Vreelandella. The sequence continues at coordinate 11,745 of NZ_JBHMAC010000020.1, forward strand.
AATGTCACCATTGCGCTTACAGCATGAAGGACGCAACCTGGAACTTAGCGCAGTCTTTATGGAAGAAGAGTATCCCAGCAGCAATACCGGCTATTTTCTTTTAATTTCCGATATCACCGAGCAATTGATGGCTATCAAACATGATACTCGTCTTTTATTAACGGTGGGCGTGATCGGCTGGTTAGCGGCCGAGTTAATGCTGTTATTAATTCTAATGGGGCCCATGTCCAGGTTGCGCAGGGTAGCCGATTTATTGCCACGGTTAGCGAGTGGAGGTTTTGATGAAATTCGCACCGCAATACCAGCAAAGCAAAGCGCCATTCCTGATGAAATTGACGTACTGGAAAGCACTACGTTAGCACTTTCTCTACAGCTTGAAAGCCTGGAAACTGAAGTAAGAGATCGAGGCAATCAACTAACGGAGCGAATCAACGATTTAGCAAACGAGCGCGACTTTATAGGTAGCTTATTAGACACAGCACAAGTCTTTATTATTGCCCAAGATAGCGCTGGCCGTATCAGTCTCGTCAACGACTATACCTGTAAAATGCTGGAATTAAGCGAACCTTCACTGTTAGGTCGCCACTTTGTTGATATTTTCTCACCTGGTTCTCCTTCTCCCGTCGCAAGTTTTGACACACCTTGCCATGAAGAACAAACCTTTATCTCACCTAGTCAGTATTTACATACCATTGCCTGGTACCACGCCCCGCTTCGCTCGAGCGATGATGGCTACGTTTCCAGGATTTCGGTTGGCCTGGATATTACCGAACGTAAGTCTGCCGAGGCACGTTTAGTGTGGCTAGCAGAGCGAGATTTACTGACTGAGCTTTATAATCGCCGTCAGTTCCAGGAAGAATTACAAAAAGCCATTTGGCATCACCAGCACGGAGCCGTGCTATTACTGGACCTGGACCAATTCAAAGAAGTGAATGAGCTTAACGGCCATTACATAGGTGATAAATTATTACGCGAGGTAGCCAATACGCTTTCTCTCAACCTTGGTCATCGTAGCGTTATTGCTCGGTTGGGGGGCGATGAATTTGCATTATTGTTAGTAAACGCGGATGCCAACCACGCCACTGGAATAGCCCAGCAAATAGTTCAACTACTGGATAGCATGAGCTTTAAAGTTGCTAAACGGCGATTAAGAGTAACGGCGAGCATCGGTATTGCACTGTTTCCCGACCATGGAGGCTCTGCGGCAGACATTATGGCAAGTGCCGACGTAGCGATGTATAAAGCGAAAGAAAATGGGTTACAGCACTGGCATCTTCTATCTAAGACTGAGAATACCAAAGAAGCTCTGCAAGAACGTGTTTCCTGGGTTGAACGTATACGGACAGCGCTTGAAGAAGACAGCTTCGAACTGATGGTACAGCCGATTATGCGACTGGAAGATCAGGACGTTAAGCACCATGAAGTGCTGCTAAGAATGCGTGATCCAGATGGCAATCTAATCTCTCCTGGCCACTTTATACCTGTTGCTGAACAAAGTGGGCAAATCATCCAAATCGATAGATGGGTATTACGCCATAGTTTAAAAGCGCTCAGCCAGCTTCAGCAAAAAGGCATTACGCTGGCGGTAAACCTCTCTGGACAATCGTTACACGACGAAGGATTAAAGCAGTTTCTTGCCAATGAATTAGCAGCAAGTGGTGCCGACCCCCATCATTTGATTTTGGAAGTCACTGAAACAGCCGCAGTGACTGACTTCTCCACCGCTCGTGGTGTGTTGCAGGCATTTAGAGATTTAGGCTGCCGAGCAGCCTTGGATGATTTTGGAGTTGGGTTTAGTAGCTTCCATTACCTGGGTCAGTTGCCGGTTGATTATATTAAGATTGATGGCTCTTTTATTCGAAGCCTACTGATCAGTCCTGATAGCCGTGTTATTGTTCGAGCCATTGCCGATATTGCCACTGGATTTGGCAAACAAACGATTGCTGAGTTTGTTGAACAAGAAGACTTACTTCCAATATTGAAGTCGTATGGTATAACTTATGGTCAAGGTTATCACTTGGGAAGGCCTGGAAAAATAACTGAATTGATTAACAAACCATAAGTATTAATGACATCTGTCATTAATTAGCATTAGCAAACCATACAATGACTAGGAAAAAGGCATGGCCCCAACAGAAAACATTCGCCCTCCGAAATCCTTAGATACAATGCCGTTCAACAAACTGCTAGAAGATTACGAATTTACGATTGCAAGAACTAGCGAGGAAAGAAACCGAGCTTTGTTTTTAAGGCATGAGGTTTTCTTGCAAGAATTCAATTATGAAATGACGGAAGATCAAACTAAAAACTTTGAAATTGATGATTATGATACAACCTCTATTCACTGTTTAATAGAACATAAAAGAAGCGGCATGCTTGCAGGCTGCATGAGGTTAGTAATGCCATCGGCTGACACCTCCTCTAAACTCAGCAAGCTACCGGTAGAGATACAAGGTGATGGTAAACTTAATCATGATACATTTCACCCTGGCTTGATGCCTAAACAACAGACATGCGAGGTGTCACGCCTAGCAATTTCTCGTCGTTTTCGTGCCCGTCAAAAAACAGACACTCCGGTAGATAACGCAGCTGATGGTAAAAAATTCACACTGGAAGAAGAAAAGACATTCCCATTAATAGCTATTGGACTTTTCTTATGCACTTACTCCTTAGTTGGGTTAAGTAAAAAAAGACACGTGTTTGCGATGATGGACGCACGTCTACCTAGACTTTTAGCACTGTCAGGTTTTTACTTCACCAAAGTCAGCGAAGCAATAGAATACCATGGCTCAAGATATGCTTTTTACATTGATCATACTAAAGCAGAAAAAGAAATGCATAAGGACTTAATGCCTTTCTATCTACATATTAAGCAGACACTAGCTCCTCAGCTAGAAGAGCTCTTGGCAGCCCAAGAGACCAGCGCTGTAAACTAGCAAACCACTAAAAAGCATTACCCTCCGACATGCTCACCCGATGCTGTCGACTTAAAATCGCTTACCGATACGCTAGTGAATTTCTCCAGGAAAAACACTAGCGTTTCTGGATAACGAAAACGTTCTTCAAACCGCTCCTGCCCTGTTGGCGTTCGCCGCGTCACGTGGGCTCTATATCCCTCTATCGACTTTGTCACTTTAACGCTGTTCTCTCGCTCACTATCGCGGTGGGTGGCGATTAAAAAAGAGCGCCCTGCTAACATTGCGTCTAATTCACGCCCTGCTTCCCGCTCCTTCTGGGATGCCCAGAGTGGTTGGTCACGATCTCCATAGCGATAAAGCAGGATCGCGAGCATGACTGAAAAAATGCTGCTGGCTAGCATCCAGGTTAAGAGAACGCTCGACACCGTCGTTGTCAGCATAATAATTAACTGCATGACACTGCCTACCGCTAGAACAACTGCCAAGGGCCGCCACATACGTGGATTCATAAACCTGCGTTTTAAGATGTATCCCCAGAGACCAGCCACGGCGATAGCGCCCAATAGTAAATACACAGGCGCTAGCAATGTACCCCCGCCTATCGCTAAAGCGATCCCCCCCATGAACAGCATTAAGGTGAAAAAAGCGGCTAACAGACGATAAGCGCGGTCTAGGTTCATCACTCACCTCGATAGTTTGCTACAAACTCTCGTTATAGTTTTTGAGTTACAGTCCTTGAGTTATAGTCCTTGCGCCCCGCGGCGCAACCAATCATGTACAAAGGCAAGTTTGCTCCGTGCTGTATCTGATAGCACAAAGGGATAGAGATCAGGCAGCCCCATTGAGCGATTGACGTGATTAACACCCATCGTTAGTGCTGCTGCCACATAGATGAGCTGGTCAGCGTCGTGCTCAGCATACGGCTCCCAGTGACTGCCTGGCAGTTCTGGAGAGGAGAGTCCGGAGGCTGCAAAGCTATCGGCAATATCCGTCAAGTGCAGCAAATGAGCCGCCGTTTCAGCCCAATCCTCGTGGGGGTGTGCCGAGGCATAAGTGGTCAAGTAACGCTCTTTCCAATCAGGCGGGGGGCCTTCTTGATAGTGGCGCTGAAGCGCAGCGGTATAATCCTGGCGCTCATCACCAAACGTCTCGCGGAATGCGTCAAGGAAATCCTTGCGCAGACTCAGCCGCCACCAAAGCATATGCGATATTTCATGTCGCATATGTCCAATCATGGTGCGATACGGCTCTTCCAGCGCTTCACGTCGAGTGGCCACCAGCACCGGATCTACCTCGGCAACACTAATCGTCACGACACCTTCAATATGCCCCATTGGAACTGGGGTCTTACCCTCCGCAAGCAGATGGAACACGGGGGGCGCGCCGGGATCCTCAGGGCGAAACCAATGCCAACGCCCCAGGTTATCCAGTACCCAGCGTTTAGCCGCTTCCGTTTGCGCCCAGTTCGGTATCGCATTCGGCAAACTAGGATCGGGCGCCAGGGCAGTCATGGCGCAAGAGCGACAAAAAGCGCCCTCTTCAGGCGCGATCCAATTACAGCCAATGATATCCCGATTAATACAAAAAGGCGGCATGGGCACAAAAGCCCTGGCCTGTGGGTCATAGGCAACGGGGGTACCGTTGGCCGTGGCAAGATTGTCAAACCAAAGGGAGCCAGAACCGACGGGATTAGAAAAAACGCGCATGCGGTTGAGCTCCTGATAATAAAGAAAAGAGAACGTGCATCACTTCTTGAACGTTCTCTTGTTGTATAGATGATTAAATAGAATCTAGCCTATTTATTTATTACCTTTCCTGGCTATTTCATCTCAAGGCCAGTTCATCTCAAGGCTATTTCATCTCAAAGCTACTTCATTTCAAAGCCACGCTTCACCAAAAATTCATGCATATGAGGGCGCAGTTTGGTATCAAATAATGGCTTAAGGTTTTGCGACCAGTCAGTATCCTTGTTGCTGCTCGTACGAGCCTGATAATAATCGTGCATAGTGGCGTCGAATGTTTTTACCTGCTCGTCATCTTCAGTGTAGTAGTCTTCTTTCAGAATAGCTTCCACGGGGAGTCGCGGTTTCACTTCAGGGGCGTGGTCAGGGTAGCCCAGACACATGCCAAACACGGGGTAGACATGCTGAGGTAAGCGTAGCAGGTCGCTAATTTCCTGAGGATTGTTACGAATACCGCCAATATAGCAAATACCTAACCCTTCGGACTCGGCGGCCACTGCTACGTTTTGCGCCATCAGTGCTGTATCCACCGTCGCCACCAGCAACTGTTCGGTCATCCCTCTGACTACATTTGCCCCTGTCTGCTCAGAAGCTTCCGTAGAACGTTTCATATCCGCACAAAAGACTAAAAAATCCGCACAACTAGCGATATAACTCTGACCTCCCGCAAGCTCAGCTATTTGCTCACGGTTGGCCTGATTTTTGACATGAATGACACTATACGCTTGAACATGACTGGACGTAGCGGCCCCCTGCCCCGCCTGAATAAGCTCGATCAGTAATTCACGTGCAATGGGACGGTCACTAAATTTGCGGATCGAACGGTGGGATTTAAGAAGATCAATAACGTTGCTCATAGAACCTCGCTTAGTTGGATAACACTTAACCGAATAATATGAGAATAGGGTAACAGAATCTCCGCACGTGACAGGATTTGCTTGGCATGCCCCGTCAACTGAAGTGGCATGCTTATTCAACTACAGCAAATGGATAATCGCCCCGCGCATACCGTTCTGATCTATCCATAGCTTGCCTAACGTAATAGGCAGCTTGAAGCGACGTTTCCCCGCAGCGCCAGGGTTAAAGAGCAGTTTTCCCGCCTGACATTCATTACGAGGTTTGTGGGAGTGACCATGCAATACCGCGTCGCAAGGTGTTGCTGAATCAAAATCTTCTAAACGATGAACAAGATGCAGGTGACGATCATTAACGATGAGATCCTGATGTAGTGGTAAACTTGCCGACCATGCTGCCGTGTCAATATTACCGCGCACGCAATGGACGAGGGCGATTGCTTCCAGGCGCTCCAGGATCGCTTTATCCACATCTTTGTTACCCACATCTCCTAAATGCAGAATTAGTTCGCATTCTTGTAGTAATAAGCACACCTCATCACGCAAGAGCCCATGAGTATCGGCAAGCACACCGATAGGCGAAGCAATGCTATAACGCATAATGGGTGGTTTCATTACTGTCCTTTTAGCTTACCTGTCTACATTGGGCGGCAACCTTATCGTAGCGCTTGGCAATAAAGCACTGCGCAACCGTCAGTCTGAAGGCATTAACCAAAACAAGGCAATGATCGAAATTATTGCTTCGATTTTCATTAGCCGCTAATAAGTTAGAGATTAGCAAGCTATACTAGTGTAGCACTATTTTATGACGCCCCCTTGATGGAATAATAACGACGCCAGGAAGCCGATATGACCAATACCCACCCAAGTGTGCCAGGACAAGAGTGGAACGCCAGCGGCTATGCTCAGAATGCCAATTTTGTGCCTAAGCTAGGCAGCGAAGTAGTTAAGCTTTTAGCACCACAACCCGGCGAACGCATTTTGGATCTTGGCTGTGGCGATGGCGCACTGTCAGAGCGCTTAATGCAACTTGGCGCCGATGTACTAGGCATAGACGCATCAGAAGAAATGGTTGAAGCCGCCCGTCAACGTGGCGTTACTGCTCGCGTGATTGATGGGCACCAAATGCCTTTTGATCATGAATTTGACGCGGTGTTTAGCAATGCAGCGCTACATTGGATGCTTGATCCCCAGGCCGTTTTATCTGGGGTTAAAAGGGCGTTAAAGCCCGGCGGACGTTTTGTTGCTGAGTTCGGCGGTCATGGCAATGTCGCCGCTATCTGTACGGCGCTGATAGCCGCACTTCAGTTTCGTGGCATTAGTGTGCGTGGCAGGCACCCCTGGTACTTTCCCACTCCCCAGGAATACGGCCACATATTGCAAACAGTAGGCTTCAAAGTAGACAGCATTGAGCTGATTCCGCGACCAACGCCGCTACCTACCGGCATGATTGGATGGCTTGAAACCTTTGCCAGCCCTTTCCTACATGGGTTGGATGAAGACATTCGTGAAGCCGTGCTTGAAAACACCTTAACGCTGTTAGGCCATAGCCTACGCGATGAGCAAGGAAACTGGTCGGCTGACTATGTTCGTTTACGTGTTTCGGCCCACGCATAGCGTTTAAGTGATAGTAAGCACTCACAGCCGCCGTTAATAGCCATACTTGATTAGCGGCGGCGTTGAGTTAATAACGGCTAGAATTCATCCCACTCATCAGCGGTGACTTTGTTACTTTTCGGCTCTTGCTGTGGCGGCAATGCATGGCGACGCTGCTTGATTTTTGTCTCTTGAGCAGCACGAGGCTCGGTTAGTGTTACGTTACTCTCTGCATTCTCATCTATACGGAAAGTAGCCATTAAGTCGGCGAGCTCGCGGGCTTGTCCTTCCAAAGAATTGGCAGCTGAGCTGGTTTGTTGCACCAGCGTAGCATTTTGCTGTGTTACGGAATCCATTTCGGTAAGCGCAGCGTTAATCTGCTCAATCCCACTCGTTTGCTCTCGGGTGGCGGTCGAAATTTCAGCCATCAGTGTCGTCACCTGGCGAATCGCGTCTACCGTTTGATGAATCGTCTGCCCACTGCGCTCTGCTTGCTCAGCCCCGCCGGTAATCTTCGCGGTGGTTTGCTCGATCAAATGACGGATCTCTTTCGCTGAGTCGGCGCTACGCGTTGCTAATGTGCGTACTTCGCTGGCCACCACCGCAAAGCCTCGCCCCTGTTCGCCTGCTCGCGCAGCTTCAACCGATGCATTAAGCGCTAGGATATTGGTTTGAAAGGCAATCGAATCAATCACACCAATAATATCGTTTACCTGACTTGCGCTGGCAGAAATATCGCGCATTAGCGCTACTGTGCGCTCGACCTCCTCACCGCCGGATTCGGCTGAATGTGACGCCGCGACCGAAAGATGATCCGCTTCTTGTGCCGTTTCAGCATTTTTCCTGACAGTAGCCGACATCTCCTCCATGCTAGAGGCGGTTTGCTGAAGCGCAGAAGCTTGCTGTTCAGTCCTTGAAGAAAGGTCCTGACTGCCCACTGAAATATCACCTGCCCCGCTAAAGACCTGCTCGCTACTGCCGCGCAACGCGATTACCAGCGTTTTTAACTTTTCCTGCATGGCAGCTAACCCAATGTACAGCTGACCAATTTCATTGCGGCCGCGATCTTCAATGTGGCTTGTCAGATCACCATCGGCAATCCGTGAAAAATGCTCACTGGCCTCACGAAGCGGCCTGACCACTATGCGCATCATTGCCCACCTGATCACCAGCGCCGCCGCAATTGACACTAGTAGAAGCGCAATGGCAATGACGCCAATCACGGTTTCAAGTTGATTGACCTGTCGAAGGACGTTCGCCCCGCGCTCTTCGGTATAGGCAATAAACCCACTCATTGCCGCATCCAACTCGGTGCTTAAGGCTCCCAGCGCTTCTTGTCTACGCTGAATTTGAAAAGGGGCAGCGTCTAATAAAGGCACCATGCCTTCCGTCACAAACGCTGTATAGGCACTGATAATGGCATCACGGTGGGGGGCTAGCGTGCCGTCAGGATCGATGGGCACGTCACGAAATTCCTGAAAGCGCGCCTCAGCATCTGCAACGGCCTGGGCCGCCATGGCAAGGCTCTCCTGGCCTTTTTCTGGGTTACCCTGAGTACTAAAATTTGCGGAGCGATCCAGGAAGGTTTGCGCTCTTAGTGCATTGACTTGTGTCCGGTTAGCTAGGTTCGTGAGCCGCACGTTAGTAGAGGCTAGCTCTTCCAGTACCTGCGAACTGTTGTTGTTAGCATAAAATCCAAGACCGCTGATCAGCCCTATCATAAGCACTAGCAAGGCTAACGCAGCCGTCAGGCTCCATTTAAGAGAAAGGTGCTTCATCCCGTTGATCCTTTTTTAGTTTATAAGCTGTTTATACTTAAGTATCAGCCAAGCAAAGGATCGCCGAAACACTCCAGCGCAGTGATTAAGGTTGGCAACGTGCACCCTGCCATAGATGACCCGTATCTGACTTACGACACCATGGCCACTTTTGGGCGACTGGCTTTTTTGGCCACATCTACCTGAAGCCAGGCGCCCGCCGCACACTCCAGACACGGGGCTTCGATTGCCCCCTGAAGGCGCGCTCTCGATAGCAGCGTGGCCTTCTTATTAGCTCTCAACGTCCCGGCAAGATGTCCATCAATATCGACACAGTCCCCCTCGACGTAAGACGTGACATAGCCAGTCGAAGTGATTGTGACAGGGTGATTGGGAGCAAGGAGCGTGCCTTCTAAGCGACCTTTAACCAGCACGGGTTCGTCGGCGATCAGCTTGCCTGAAATCTGAGTAGCTGCGCCAATGAGGCTGCCCTCGCGGATACGTTTTGGCTCGGGCTTCGCGATGGGAACGACAGCGGGCTTTGCAGCAGGATGTGAAAACGCTAAATACGGCACGCTAGCGGGGAGAGACGCATGAATCGCAGATGCATGTTGACGGTTAGCAGTGTGGTTAGAAAGACGCTCTTTTGCTTTCAGGCGCTTACCATCCCATACAATCAGCGTCATTGAGATAACGCCTAATATAATAAACCATGCTTGAATGCCCATATCTTTATCCTGCCGCCTCAGATGTGGTTAGCCCAGTTAATGTTATACGCGTTCTACTTTCTGATGACGGCGTGAATAAGCCACCTCACTCGGCTTAACTCTGGGCTTTGTTAAGGGAGCAAGCAGACTAAAGTGGAGGATGACTTTTTTCATGCTCGTTACCTCAGCCTAGATAGTTCGCTGACGCCATTCACCAGGAGTTACTCTATGTTTAACAAAGCCAAGCATGCCACCACTGAGGATAACGCCAAGACGTTAGTAGCGCCTGAAACTCGGCCAGCATCGTCCTCTGGACCATCAAGCCGGCCAAGCCTTTCGGTGATTGGCAGCCAAACGCAAGTAGAAGGCGATATTAATAGTGATGAGGATTTGACGATTGAAGGTCGCGTCAGTGGCGTTATTACCTGCAAACAACATACGGTAACGCTAGGAGCCAATGGCTATGTTAACGGCGATGTGTTTGCTCACACGCTACATGTATCGGGTGAAATAAACGGCAACTTGGTCGTCCTCAATCGTGCCACGATTCACAAAGGCGCGCAGGTGTCAGGCACGATCATTGCCCCATGCCTAGTATTGGAGGACGGAAGCGTTTTCCACGGTAGTATCGATATGAACCCGAACAACGAAATACTAAAAAGTGCCTTTAACGACACGAAACCAAGCGCTCCAACCTCATCAGCGCGTCGCAACGACTCGGCGCCTGTCGTGCAAAACGCCGCTACTGACACCCAGACTAACGCGCCGAAAACCGTCGAAAAACAAGGTAAAACAAGCGCTTAAAGAGGCTAAAACGCCCTCAGTTGCTGTGTGGATATTAATATCGTTGAGCGCAGACCGGGCACGCGGGGTCGCGTGGCACCTTAAAGTGGCGCCATTGGCCGCTTAATCCCTCAAACGTTGAGAGACCTTGATGAATAGTGCCTGCCCCACTCAATAGCTTGAATGCCTCTACCGCTTGAAAGCAGCCTATTACGCCTACCAGCGGCGCCATCACCCCGCTTTCAGCGCAACTGAGTGCTTCATCGCCCTGATCATCAGGCGGATAAAGGCAGGCGTAGCACGGGCAATTTACATCACGCGGGTCAAATACCGCTAACTGGCCTGAAAAACGGATTGCCGCCCCGGAAATCAGCGGTACTTTTGCCTTCTGCGATGCAGCGTTGATCATGTACCGGCTTGAGAAGCGGTCAGTACAATCCAGCACCACATCGGCTGACGCCACCAGTGCCTCAAGCGGTTCGCCTTTCACATCCTGGTCTAACGCGACCACCTCGCAGTGCGGATTAAGCGCCTGCATACTGGCCTGGGCAGAGTGCGCTTTATTCATCCCTAGACTGTTTTGATGGTGGGCAATTTGGCGTTGAAGATTGGAAAGTTCGACCTGATCGGCATCGGCAATCGTGATTTTCCCTACCCCGGAGGCGGCTAAATAAAGCGCTGCCGGAGAGCCTAGCCCCCCTGCGCCAATAATCAACGCATGAGCCGAGTGCAGACGCGTCTGCCCCTCAATATCTACCTCAGGAAGCATAATCTGACGGCTATAGCGCAGCAGTGCCTGGTCATCCATCATCGGGTTACTTGTCCTCAAATTCCTCAAAAGCGGGAATATGTAGATTGAAGCTCTCTTTTACTTCTTCCATCACCACGTAGCTTTTAGACTCTTTAACGCCTGGAAGCGTCAGCACCACGTCTCCCAGCAGTTGACGATAAGCGGCCATTTCTGGAATGCGGCATTTTAAAATGTAATCGAACTGCCCCGACACAAGGTGGCACTCCTGTATCTGCGGCAACGTCTCGACAGCGCGACGAAACTCATCAAAGACCGCAGGTGACTGCGTTTCTAAACTAATTTCAACAAAAACTAATAAATTAGCTTTTAACGCACAGGGATCAAGAATCGCCTGGTAGCCACGAATGATACCCGCCTTCTCTAAACGTTTGACCCGCTCAAGGCAAGGGGTGGTCGATAGACCCACTTCCGAAGCTAAATCAACGTATGAAATACGTGCATTTTCCTGCAGGCAGCGCAGAATTTTAAGGTCGATACGGTCCAGCGTTCTATTTTTAGATTTCATGCCAGGATCCAATACTGATAAATCAGGGAGTTATCAAAGATGCCCTAGGGTAACCCGTTCATGGCCGCCCAGATCAAAAACGCTTTCAACGTTTTGATAGCCAGCATTAATCAACGCTTCGCGCACCTGGGCTGCTTGGTTATAGCCGTGTTCAAGCAGCAACCAACCTGACGCCGTTAAATAGTGCTGTGCTGACGTTACCAGATACAGTAAATCAGCCATGCCATCGGCGTTTGATACCAACGCTGAGCGTGGCTCAAAACGTACATCGCCTTTGCTTAGATGAGGATCATCGGCGGCGATATAAGGGGGGTTACTAACAATAATATCGAACTGCGTATCAGCTTCACCGGCAGCCTCCAGCGCACTAAACCAGTCACTTTGCGTAAACCGAGCATTCTTTATCGATAATGCGTCCGCATTACGAGTCGCCAACTCGACCGCTTCTTTACGTAGATCGACGCCAAGTACGTGCCAGTGTGGCTGTTCGCTGGCAAACGCCAGCGCAATAGCGCCAGTCCCGGTTCCCAAATCCAGTAGTCGGCCTTGTGGGCTTAGCGCTCGGCTCAGCGCCTGCTCTACCAAGGTTTCAGTATCGGGCCTGGGAATTAACGTGTCAGGTGAGGTCGCTAAGCGCAACCCCCAGAATTCGCGTTCACCAGTAAGGTAAGCAACCGGTGTGCCCTGGGCACGGGCCGCTATCAATGCATCGAACCTATCGCGCTCTCCTTGCGGACATTGTTTATCCCCCCACGTATAGAGCCACGTACGGTCACGTCCAAGAACGTGACCTAACAGCACTTCAGCATCGACGCGAGGCGAATCGATGCTGGCGGCCTGTAGCCTCTGAACGGCCTGCTTAAGCAGTTCATCAAGCGACATTAGGCGTCCTGAAGGGCTGACAGTTGTTCTGCTTGATACTCATGAATCAGCGGATTAATCACATCATCCAGTTGCTCACCGCTGACCACTTCATTGAGCTTATAAAGGGTTAGATTGATGCGGTGATCGGTAATCCGCCCCTGGGGAAAGTTATAGGTGCGAATACGTTCACTGCGATCCCCCGAGCCAACCAACGAACGACGCGCATCCGCTTGCTCCTGGCGCTGGGAATCCACGGCGTTTCGTTTCAGCTTGGCGGCCAGCAGTGACATCGCTTTAGCACGGTTTTTATGCTGACTGCGCTCCTCCTGACACTCCACCACCACACCGGTAGGTAAGTGAGTAATCCGGATGGCCGAGTCGGTGGTGTTAACGTGCTGCCCACCGGCGCCACTGGAACGGTAGGTGTCGACGCGCAGATCAGCCGGATTGATATCGATATCGCCCACGTCATCGACTTCAGGCATGACCGCCACGGTGCAGGCAGAGGTGTGGATACGGCCCTGCGACTCTGTCGCTGGTACGCGCTGTACGCGATGGGCGCCGGATTCAAATTTCAGCTGTGCATAGACGCCATCGCCCTTCACGCGGGAAATAATCTCTTTATAGCCGCCCTGCTCGCCGTGGCTGGCGCTGACGATTTCGACCCGCCAGCCGCGTTTCTCTGCGTAACGTGAGTACATACGAAACAGGTCGCCAGCAAAGATAGCCGCCTCATCGCCGCCGGTACCCGCGCGCACTTCCAGAAATATGCCTCGACCATCGTCAGGGTCTTTAGGTACGAGCAAGCGCTTCAACTCTGTGTCTAGCTCAGCTAGCCGCTCGCGCCCTTCGCTAAGCTCCATCTCCGCCAGCTCGCGCATGTCAGCATCACTATCGCGGCTAAGCTGCTCGGCTTCTTCCATGTTGGTTTCGATATCACGATAGCGCTGCCAAGCTGCCACGAGCTCCTCTAGTTCAGCATACTCACGGGAGTAGTCGCGAAAGCGCTGCTGATTATTGATTACGTCAGGATCCGACAGCAACATCGCCAGTTCTTCAAACCGTTCCGTAAAGCTGTCTAAGCGTTGGCGCAAGGTCTCTTTCATGCGGGCGTATCATCCTTCTGGCGGTTTTTTGTCGTCGCCGGTGCAGCCTCAAAGGCTGGCTTAGCAGGCAATAGCAGTCGCGTTGCCGCATTTAAAAGCTCGTGTTGCTCTTCAGAAGCGGCGTCGCGTATTGCCTGAGTAGGCTGGTGGAGGAGACGGTTAGTCAACTGATGTGCCAAACGTTCAATGATTTTAGCAGGGTCTTCGCCACGGGCGAGCCGCTCCAGCGCCTGGTCACGAGAAATATCACGTAGTTCTTCGCCATGCTGGCGGTAGTCACGAATCAATTCACCGCCGTGGCGAATGCGTCGCTCGTGCTGCCAACTACCCACGCCATGCTCAATCAGCGATTCGGCTTGATCAGCAGCAACCTGGCGATGTCGGCGATTTTCCTGGATCACTTCTTCCAGGTCGTCCACGGTGTACAAAAATACATCCGCTAACTCACCTACTTCAGGTTCGATATCGCGTGGTACTGCAATATCCACCATAAATACTGGCCGGTGACGGCGTTTTTTAAGGGCGCGCTCGACCATTCCTTTACCAAGAATGGGCAGAGGGGCCGCGGTGGAGGAGATAATGATATCAGCATGCTCAAGCGCCTCAGGGATTTCCTGAAGTGTAATGGCGGTCCCGTTTAAAGGACCTGCCACGAGTTCGGCACGCTCTCGGGTACGGTTGGCGACTGTTAGCTGGTGAACGCCGGCTTCGTGTAAATGACGGGCGACCAGTTCAATGGTTTCACCAGCACCAATTAGCAGCGCGCGGGAGCGGCTGAAATCGTCAAAAATGCGGCTGGCCATACTGACCGCAGCATAGGCCACCGATACCGGGTTTTTACCGATGCCTGTTTCGGTACGCACTTGCTTGGCCACGGCGAATGTATGCTGGAATAGCCGCTCAAGCTCGCCTCCCAACCCTTTCGATTGACGCGCCTGCTGATAAGCGTCTTTCAACTGACCGAGAATTTGCGGCTCGCCCAGTACCATTGAGTCCAGGCCCACCGCCACACGCATTAAATGGCGCGCGGCATCATTATCTAAATAGTGATAGGCACAGCGCGTTAGCTCATCGACGCGTAAGTTATGAAAGCGTCCGAGCCAATTGAGGACCGCCTGCTCGCCAGCAGCATCCGTGACGCAATAGAGTTCCGTGCGGTTGCAGGTAGAAAGCACCGCCGCTTCACTCACTTGTGGCAGGCCACGCAATTCAGTCAACGCGGTTTCAAGCTGCGTTGGCGTAAAAGCGACCTGCTCACGTACAGCCACGCTGGCGGTACGATGATTTATTCCCAGGGCAAGAAGCGTCATGCGTTATGCGTCTTCGCTAGTGTGTCGGACTGTTCGTCAACCGCCGGTCTAATAAGCGGCTACAGCGTCAATTAGGGCTTGCTAAAACAAGTCTTGGGGATAGGGTGAGCACGACCTAACAACATGTATATGCGTTGCTCCCCACTTTTTTCAAGGGAAACATTCTAGCACAGCAGGCCATCATCTGGCCCACACCACTTTGCCGCAGGCAGGCAAGCCGCTATGCTGGGCATTCGGCCACCAAATCGAGAGACGCATGCGACCTCGCTCACACCTTTTTAGCTCTACCTTGTCGAGCTTTTCATTTCCGAGCTCTGCATTAACGCGCTCGGCGCTATTGCCCGTGGCCGCCGTCGCTTTGCTACTCAGCGGCTGTCAGTCCTCGCCTAACCTGCAGGATAGGTCATCGGCCAGTTGGGCTGAAGACCCCATGCGCAACGCGCCGCCGATCACCCGCGGGCTGGATGCCAACAGTTTAAGCACGCTGCTGGGTGCTGAGCTTGCTGGCCAGCGGGGCGATTACCGTTACGCAAGCCAGGGCTACCTAGAGGCAGCACAACGCTATCCGGCCCCCGAGCTTGCCGAACGCGCCACCTTTGCAGCCCGCTTTAGCAACGATGCCCCTCTCATTGAGGCGTCCGCGCTGCGCTGGCGGGAACTGGCGCCACAGGCTGAAGCCCCGAACCGTCTGCTGGCGGCGTTTTCGATGCAGCGCGGCGACTGGCTCGACAGCCTTGCCCAGCGTCTGGACATCGTTAAGGCGGGCGGCCATGGCGACGTGGCCGCCTTTGCTGAAATGGCGGTAGCGGAGGGCGCGCCGTTAACATTAATCGCCCAGCAGCTACACGAACATTTAGCCCGCCCTGATGCCGACCAATTGGAGCACCACAGCGACGTACTGCTAGCCACGGCGTTAATTGAAGCCGCACTCGGCGACACCGCTCGCGCTCAGCAGCGGCTGGATCACGTCGCCACGCTTACTCCTGAGTCAGCAACCTTGTGGTTAGTAAATGCTCGCTTGGCGCTGAATACAGGGGATTACTCGGCGGCAAGGCAAGCGGCCCGCCAGGGCCTGGCGCTTGCGCCTGACGATGTACGCTTTATCTTGCTGCTGGCCCAGGCGGAAATTCGTCTCAACAACATTAGTGCTGCCGAGATTCAAACAGATGCCTTGCTGGAGAGCCATGGAGGCAATGAGGATCTACGCGTATCGCTGGCCCAACTCTATTTAGAAGAGGGCCACCCCGAACCGGCTAAACGCCTATTGCAGCCACTAATGGGTCAACCCGAGGTACCTAACTTAGCGTACTACCTGCTCGGCGCGATTGCTCAATCCAAAGGCGAGACTGACAATGCGCTCATCTACTACCGCCAAGTGAGCGAGGGAGATGAGTTTTTGCCTGCGCGTGCGGCAGCGGCGCAGATGCTGATTGAAGAAGACCGCCTGCTGGATGCCCGCGCTTTTTTGCGTATTGAGCGCATGCGCTTTGATCGCTATTTTACTGAGCTGGTAATGCTTGAGGCGCAACTCCTTGATGAAGCCAATCTACAAGAAGAGGCGAATGCGCTGCTGGATCGCGAAATCACCCGCACGCCTGACGATGCCTCGCTGCTTTATATGCGCGCGATGCGCCGATGGGAAGCTGGCGATCTGGCTGGCATGGAGGATGATTTACGCCAGATATTACTCATCAACCCAAACAATGCCGAAGCATTGAATGCCTTGGGCTACACGCTGGCCGATCTCAACATAGCGGGGCGGTTAGAGGAGGCGTTTGAATTAATTGAGCGCGCTTATGAGGCAGCTCCCGATAACCCCGGCGTGCTCGACAGCATGGGTTGGGTATATTTCCGCCTAGGCCAGCCCGAGCAAGCGCTGCTTTGGCTTGAAAGCGCCTACATGCAAATGCCAGATCAAGAAGTGGCCGCTCATTTAGCGGAAGTATTGCATGCACTGGGGCGCAACGAAGAAGCCCGTCAGTTGCTGGAACGCCTTATGCAGAGAACCAGCCTGCACCCGCAGATTGACCACCTGCTTGAACGCTACCCGGAACTAACACCGACCAACGTGCACTGATAACATGTCGAGCTAATGCTACCGGCACACTAGCATCGGGATTGCCGATGCAGTGGTTACCGATACAGTGGTCACATATGGGGCAACGAGGATAGCGTTAATGCTACCTTTATAGCCCCTTTAACATCTTCATTTTAATGGAATCTAACCTATGCCGACACTGACGTCTCACATCCCCGGCCAGATTGCGCGCTTTCCCTCACCGCGCTTATGGCTCGCGGGCCTTGCCCTTCTTTTGCTTGCTGGGTGTGCCACCCAAACCCCAATGGACGAGGGTGGTCGCCAAGCAGGCCAGTGGGAGCGCCAGCAGGCTCAGGTAGAGGCGTTCGACACCTGGACGCTTATTGGCAAAGCGGGCTTACGCACGCCGCAAGAAAACGTCAGCGCCAATCTGGACTGGAACCAAACCCCTTACTATTTCCGCATGTTGATCAGCGGTCCTTTCGGTGGTGGCCGTAGTGTACTGGAAGGGCGCGAAGGACGGTTTTCGCTGACCAATAGCGAAGGACGTTTCGAAGCCGAAACGCCCGAAGCCCTGATGGAAGAGCAGTTGGGCTGGTCGTTACCGGTCAGTGCCATGCCTGACTGGGTGCGGGGCCTGCCCGGCGACCATTCTAGTTACCAGCTGGAAACCGATGAGCTGGGCTTTCCAAGCCATCTCGCCCAAGACGGATGGAAAATTGATTACCGAGACTGGGAACAGTTTGAGGATATGTGGCTACCGCGCAGACTCGTGATGCATTACGACGATGTACGCATTACGCTGGTCGTCAATCAATGGCAAACCAACGACAACTAAGCGTGACGACTGCAATGATGGCGCCGTTAACACTGCCCTCCCCGGCCAAGTTGAATCGCATGCTGCATATCGTGGGCCGTCGTAAAGACGGCTATCACTCGCTGCAGACGCTGTTTCAGTTTATCGACCTATGCGATCACCTTACCCTGACGCCTCGTCACGATGGCCAGGTTCAGTTAACCAGTGAGGTGGACGGTGTCGATCATGATGACAACCTAGTCGTGCGCGCGGCTAAATTATTGCAGCGTCATAGCGGCACGTCACTAGGGGCCACCCTGTCGATTGAAAAACAGCTTCCCATGGGGGGCGGATTGGGAGGCGGCAGCTCCAACGCAGCCACCACACTCGTAGGCCTTAACCAGCTGTGGCAGCTTCACTTGCCACTGGAAACGTTGGCTGAACTTGGCCTACAGCTGGGAGCCGATGTCCCTGTCTTTGTACACGGCCATAGCGCCTGGGCTGAAGGTATTGGTGAACAGCTCAGTGCGGTAACGTTGGATACCCCATGGTTTGTACTTATTCACCCCGGGATCAGTGTGTCGACTCCTGCCGTGTTCCAAGACCCGCAATTGACACGTGACAGCCGCCCCATTACTATGGCGCGCGCACTGCAGGGGGGAGCGTCGGAGTGGCGCAATGACTGTGAGGCCGTAGTGAAGGAGCGCTATCCGCCTATTGCGGAGGCTCTAGACTGGCTTACACAGCATGCACCTAGTCGACTGACCGGCACGGGTGCTTGTGTGTTTGCTGCGTTTGAGACGCAACAAGCGGCGCAGGCTACTGCATATTTAGCTGCTGAACGCTGGTCGACATGGGTAGCACGCGGGCTCAACACCTCTCCCCTACATGATGCTCTGGGCGGCTGAAAACGTCCGGTCATTGCATTAGGTTATTGTTGGGGTATCGCCAAGTGGTAAGGCACCGCTTTTTGGTAGCGGCATTCCCAGGTTCGAATCCTGGTACCCCAGCCAACCTGATGGTTGTCTGCGTTTTCTCCCCTGATTCCCAACACTGCAAAGGTGGCTGCGCGTGTCAAAATTGATGGTTTTCGCCGGGAATGCCAATCCCGTACTCGCTCATAAAATTGCCGAGAGCTTAGACAGCCGTATGGGCAATGCTACGGTGGGTCAATTCAGCGACGGTGAAATCGCAGTCGAGATCAATGAGAACGTGCGCGGTAAGGATGTCTTCATCCTGCAATCCACCTGTGCACCGACGAACGATAACTTGATGGAGTTGATTCTGATGGTTGACGCGTTGCGTCGTGCCTCAGCAACTCGCATTACGGCGGTACTTCCCTACTTTGGTTATGCTCGTCAGGATCGCCGTGTGCGCTCCGCGCGAGTGCCTATTTCCGCCAAAGTGGTTGCCGACATGATGGTCAAAGCCGGCGTTGACCGCGTGATGACCATGGATCTGCACGCAGACCAAATCCAGGGTTTCTTCGATGTGCCGGTCGACAACGTCTACGGCTCACCGATTCTGCTGGACGATATTGAGCGTCAGAACTATAGCGACCTCGTTGTCGTATCGCCGGATGTAGGCGGCGTTGTACGCGCTCGCGCCATCGCCAAACAGCTCAATGCCGATCTTGCCATCATCGATAAGCGTCGCCCTCAGGCCAATCAAGCCCAGGTCATGCATATTATCGGTGAAATTGAAGGCCGTACCTGTGTGGTGGTCGACGACATGATCGATACTGCCGGCACGCTATGCAAAGCTGGCGAAGCACTCAAGGATCACGGCGCCAAGCGTGTTGTGGCCTATGCGACACACCCAATCTTGTCTGGCCCGGCGGTCGACAATATTACCAACTCTGTGCTGGACGAAGTGGTGGTGACCGACACCATCCCGCTATCCGAGATTGCACGTCGGAGCGGCAAAATTCGCCAGTTGAGCGTTGCCGGCCTGATCGCAGAAGCGATTCGCAGGGTCAGCAACGAAGAATCTGTCAGCGCGATGTTCCACTAATCGTCTGACGATATAGCCCCCTTTTGGGGCCACGGAAGCGTCGCCGTCTGGTCGCGGTCGACGGCGTATTCCTTACTTAAACTAAGAGGCAATTCCATGTCTGATTTTATCCTGAAAGCCGAAGTTCGTAATGACCTGGGGAAAGGTGCGAGCCGCCGCCTGCGTCGTGCGAACCAGCAAGTGCCCGCCGTTGTATACGGTGGCGAGAAAGGCGCGCAGTCTATCTCTGTCGAAAAAACCGCTTTCTACAAAGCGATCGAAGATGAGTCCTTCTTCTCCTCAGTTATCAAACTGATGATCGACGGCAAAGAAGAGCAAGTCGTTGTGCGTGATCTACAGCGCCACCCGTTCAAGCCGTTGCTGACTCACGCTGACTTCTTGCGCGTTGACGCCACTCACGAAATCACCATGAACGTGCCGCTGCACGTCACTGGTGAAGAACAGTGTGTCGGCATCAAGGACCAAGGCGGTGAACTGCACGTACTGGCCAACGAAGTGGCGATCAGTTGCTTGCCGAAAGACCTGCCTGACTTCATTGAAGTCGACATCGCGGCGATTGAGCTTGGCACTACACTGCACCTGTCAGATCTTAACCTGCCGGCCGGCGTCACCTCTGTTGACCTGTCCCACGGTGAAGAGCACGACAACGCAGTACTGAGCATCACGAAAGTGAAAGTACGTGATACAGAAGAAGACGAAGACGGTGAAAACGAAGGCGAAGAAGATTCTAGCGCCGAGTAAGCATTCGTCGTTGAGCATCCTATTAGGGCCATGTCTGTATGGCCCTAATAATGCTGACATGATGTTAAAATCAAGCGCTTCGGCGCTTGATTTTTTTTGCGACTGTCGCGGAGGCGATGTCGCCCATGACTCTAGGATATTGTGTGAGGTGGCAAGATGAGCCAGGTAACGGCCATTATTGGCTTAGGCAACCCCGGTGCGGAATACCACGAGACACGCCATAATGCTGGTTTCTGGATGGTAGACGCGATTGCCCACAGCGCCCATGCTGAACTGCGCCCGGAAAAAAAGTTTCTCGGCCACTATGCCAAAGTACGTCTAGGCGAGCATGAGGTCCACTTACTCAACCCTGTCACCTTTATGAACCGTAGTGGCGCCTCAGTGGCGGCCTTGTGTCAGTTTTTTAAACTAACTCCCGACAATTTGCTGGTTGCCCACGACGAACTCGACCTCCCCCCCGGCCAGGCGCGCTACAAAACCGGCGGCGGGCACGGCGGTCACAATGGCCTGCGTGACATCATCAGCGCGTTAGGCAATCAGAAGCAGTTTCACCGGGTGCGGATTGGTATTGGTCATCCCGGCGAGGCGCGCCAGGTCACCAATTACGTACTTGGTCGTCCTGGCAAGCCCGAACAAGAGGCCATTGGCCATGCGATGGATGCTTGCCTTGCGACGCTTCCGCTAGCACTTTCTGGCGACTGGGCAAAAGCCATGAATCAGCTCCATAGCGTGAAACCGGACTAGCCTTGCGTGAAACAGACGGGGCATGCCGGTGGCTGACAACTGACTCATCTCGTAGAATGGCGATAACGCTTACGCCTTACCTCTCTATCCTCAAGTACATTTTTTCAGGAACATTTTATGGGTTTCAATTGCGGCATCGTGGGTCTACCCAACGTCGGCAAGTCCACACTGTTTAATGCGCTGACGAAGTCAGGCATCGATGCAGAAAACTTCCCTTTCTGCACCATTGAGCCAAATGTCGGCATTGTTCCCATGCCCGACCCACGCCTCGATAAGCTTGCCGAGATCGTCAAGCCGCAAAAAGTGCTGCCGACCACCATGGAATTTGTTGATATCGCAGGCTTGGTCGCCGGGGCATCAAAAGGCGAAGGCTTGGGTAACAAGTTCCTGGCCAATATTCGTGAGACCCAGGCGATCGCTCACGTAGTGCGCTGCTTTGATAATGACAACGTTATCCACGTGGCCAATCAGGTCGACCCGCGCGCCGATATCGAAACGATCAATTTAGAGCTGGCACTCGCCGACCTGGATACCGTCGAAAAAGCCAGTCAGCGCCTGGTTCGCTCTGTGAAGGGCGGCGACAAAGATGCCATTGCCACCAAAGCGATTCTTGATCGTATCCAGCCGCACGTGGCCGAGGGCATGCCCTTGCGCAGCTTTGGCTTAAGCGAAGAAGAGCAGCGCCAGGTGAAGAGCTTCGGCTTTTTGACTCTGAAGCCGACCATGTACATTGCCAACGTCAATGAAGACGGTTTTGAAAACAATCCCTACCTGGATATTGTTAACGAAATCGCCGCAGAAGAAGGCGCGCTGGTGGTGCCTGTTTGTAACCAGCTAGAAGCCGAAATTGCCGAGCTGGATGACGAAGAGCGCAGCATGTTCCTGGCCGAGATGGGCATGGATGAGCCAGGGCTTGATCGTGTCATCCGCGCGGGCTACTCATTACTAGGACTGCAAACCTACTTCACTGCCGGCGTTAAAGAAGTTCGCGCCTGGACAGTAAAAGAAGGCGCAACAGCCCCTGAAGCCGCTGGCGTGATTCATACCGATTTCCAAAAAGGCTTTATCCGCGCCGAAGTGATCGCCTATGACGACTTCGTTACACTCGGTGGTGAGCAAGGCGCCAAGGATGCCGGCAAGTGGCGCCTGGAGGGCAAAGAGTACATTGTCAAAGATGGCGATGTCGTCCACTTCCGCTTCAACGTCTGATAGGTCGCCAGCATCATTGCCAGCAACAATATATTGACGACTGAGGGCGTTACGAGTATCATTCGCCCCCGTTGAAAGGCTACGTAGCTCAGCTGGTTAGAGCACATCACTCATAATGATGGGGTCCCCTGTTCAAATCAGGGCGTAGCCACCATATTCAAGCAAAAGCCCGCTGCCATTAGCAGCGGGCTTTTTGTTTTAGTAGCGTTTCATACAGCTTTTTAGTGCAGCGTCGCTCGGTTTAAAAACAACGTCAGCGCACGGGTAAGGTATTCGACATCCTTAGCGCCCGCGGTTTCACGAATCGAATGCATCGCCCACTGAGGAACCCCCACATCAATAGTGGGCACGCCTATTCCTGACGCAGTAATTGGGCCGATGGTACTGCCACAGCCCATATCCGCCCGCGTTGCAAAAGATTGTACCGGCACGTCCGCTTCGCGACAGACATCTCGAAACAACGCCCCCGTGACACTATTCGTGGCATAGCGCTGGCTGGCATTGACCTTGACCACCGGACCACCGTTAATGGCCGGGCCGTGACGTTCATCGTGTTTGTCACGAAAATTGGGATGCAGTGCGTGGGCGTTATCGCATGAGATCATCAACGACGATTGAATCAATTGAATCAGCGACTCTTCACTTCCCTTATTGCCATCCCTGCCCCCCATCTGGCCATTAATGCGCGTCAGCACATCCGCCAGGAAAGGGCCTTGTGCACCGCAGGCACTGGCACTACCCACTTCCTCGTGGTCGTTGGCGACCAGCACGGAACCTTGGTGGCCATCGCATGCAAGCAACGCCTCTAGCCCCATAAAACAGGAAAGCAGATTATCCAGCCGAGCGCTGGCGACTAGCTCTTGTCTAATGCCCACCAGGGAGGGTGGCTGAACATCGTAAAACGCCAATTCAAAATCGACCACCTCCACATTACGTAGCCCATGCTGTTCGGTAACCCATTGCGTCACTAGCTCAGCTAACGTTGCCGTTTCGCTCTGCATCAACACGGGAGCCATCTGAGTCTGCGGGTTCAGCGGACGGCCGCTATTGACATCACGATCCAAGTGGATGGCCAGGCTCGGCACCATCGCAATCGGTTTGGCGACATTCAGTAATACGCTTTCCAGACGCCCATCGGCATGACGCACATGCACGCGTCCCGCCAAGCCCAAGTCGCGATCAAACCAGGGCGCCAGCAACGCGCCTCCATAGACCTGCACGCCAAGCTGTAGCCAGCCAGCAGAGCGCTGAGTCGCATTAGGTTTCAAGTGCAGCCCTGGGCTATCCGTATGCGCGCCGATCATGCGCAGCGATGCCAGTTCGGCCTCAGGCAACTGAAAAGCAATAATCGCCGAGTCATTACGCGTCACGTAGTAACGCTTACCAGGCGTTAATTGCCAGTTCGCCTTCTCTTCCAGCCGCTGAAATCCGGCTTGTTCCAAGCGCGTGGCCATATTGGCAGTGGCATGCCAAGGCGTCGGTGATTGACGTAAAAAATCGCATAGACGTGTTAAGCGCTCAGCGTTGAAAGTCTCGGACATGTAAATCCTCATAACCGTAATGATTGAGTCTCATAGTGCAAACGACCTGCTACAATACTCCCTCGGCCTACGCAACTCATGGGTCATTTGCGTGTCTAGGGAACGATGAGTGTACACAAATCCGGGAGAGCTTGACTGATGAGCTTGTTTGCAACGCTTTCGCGTTCGGTCGCCCTGGCGGTCATGCTGGTGGTTACCAGCCCAGCTGCCTTTGCACAACTTGAACCGACCGACGAACAACGCCAAGCGGCAGTGGAAATTGCGGACTCGCTCCGCTATGGACATTATGCTGATATAACGTTCGATGAAACGTGGTCCAAGGACACATTCCAACGCTATTTGGATATCCTGGACAACCAACGCGCTTACCTGCTGCGAAGTGATATCGAGCCCTACCGCCACCTAGAAACCAGCATGGCAGACGCCCTTTTTAATGGCGATCTGAATGATGCGTTTGCACTCTATAACGTGTTCAGTGAGCGCCAGCGTGCTCGCCTTGAATCGCTGCTGGCCCAACTGGATGACGGTCTTGATTTCAATTTTGATGGCGATGAACGCCTAGAAATTGATCGTGAGAAGGCGCCTTGGGCAATGCGTGAAAGCGAGCTTGATGAGCTGTGGCAAAAACGCCTCAAAAATGACGCTCTGACCCTCGCCCTCACCGAGCAGGATGACGAGCAGATTGAAACCACGCTGCGCCAACGCTACGAAGGCCAACTGACACGGCTGGAGCAAACCGAGCCAGAAGATGTGTTCGGCGTGCTGATGGCGGCGGTTACCGGCAGCATCGATCCGCATACGGGCTACCTTTCTCCCCGTCAAAGCGAATCGTTTGATATTCAAATGAGCCTATCCCTTGAAGGCATCGGTGCGCTGCTTCAATCGGACGGTGAGTACGTTAAGGTTGCAAGCTTAGTGCCTGGCGGACCAGCAGAGCGCGCTGGCGTGCTGGAGCCCGCAGACCGCATCCTGGCAGTTGGTCAGGAAGACGGCGAAATGGTCAATGTCGTTGGCATGCGCCTGGATAACGTGGTGGACCTGATTCGCGGCCCCAAGGGCTCCGTTGTACGCCTGGATGTCGTGCCCGCTCAGGCGGTCGACATGACCCGCTCTCAAATCGTCGAGATCACTCGCGATACCGTCAGCCTTGAAGATCAAGCAGCCAGTAGTGAAATTATTGAGGTTGAACGCAATGGCGAGCCTCACCGCCTTGGGGTCATCAATATCCCCACGTTCTATGTAGATTTTGACGCTTGGCAAGCGGGCGAAGAGGAGTATCGCAGCACCACACGCGATGTCGCCAAAGAGATAGAACACCTAAAAGAAGAGGGTGTAGAAGGCATTGTGCTTGATCTGCGTAACAATGGTGGTGGCGCCCTGCAGGAAGCCAACTCACTCATTGGACTGTTTATTGATCGTGGCCCTACGGTACAGGTGCGCGACGCCCAAGGGCGTATTCAGCTATATGGCGATAGCGACCCAGGCACGCTCTACGACGGCCCATTAGGCGTGTTGGTCAATCGCCTTTCTGCATCAGCCTCGGAAATTTTCGCAGGCGCGATCCAGGACTACGGCAGAGGTCTTGTTCTTGGTGCCCCGACCTTTGGTAAAGGCACCGTGCAAACGCTTAACGAGCTAAGCCATGGACAGATCAAGCTAACCCGTGCCAAGTTCTACCGTATCTCCGGAGACAGCACGCAAAACCGCGGTGTTGAGCCGGATATTCACTTTCCTAGCCTCATTGACCCGGAGCGTATCGGTGAAAGCAGCCTGGACAATGCCCTGGAGTGGGATAATGTTCAGAACGTTCAGTACCGTCGCTATGGCGAGCCTGAGACCATGCTGGACGAGCTTATCGCTCAGCACGATGCCCGCGCTCAGGACAATGCCAACTTCCGCTACCTTGAGCGCCAGTCCACCCTCGCCCGCCAGCTTCGCGAGCAGCACACCAGCGTGAGCTTGAATCGCGAGCAGCGTCAACGCGAAATGGAAGCCCAGGAAGCCGAACAGCTTTCCCTGGAAAACCAACGTCGCCGCGCGCTGGGGATGGAAGAAGTTGAGGAGTGGATGGATACCCGTACAGACACCATGTCAGGGGTGACGGACACAGACGCTGATAGCGAAGAAGCTGAAAGTAAAGAAGAGGAGGCGATGGCCGTTGATCGCGCTTACGTGCTCGAAGCGGCTGAAATTCTACTCGACTTTGCCCACCTGCAAGCGACTCAACGGATGGCCGCTAAACGTTGATCCGACTGAGATAAAACTCAAGCGTGATAAAACCTAGCGGAAAAAAACGCCGGCCCCTTAAAAAGGGGCCGGCGTTTTTATAGGTATTTGAATATAGCCATTTGAATACAGCCAGGAGAAAGAGTGCTGTTAGCAGCCTCTGGGCTTAACAAAACGACGGTTAACAAGACGAAGGACAGAAAAACGACGGGCAGGGAAAACGAGCACTAGAAAGGCAGAAGCTACACAATCAGTAAGTAAATAATGATCAGAGGTGATGTAGACTAGAAGATGAAGCCGTTGGCTCCTCGAGCAGGACTCGAACCTGCGACCCAATGATTAACAGTCATTTGCTCTACCAACTGAGCTATCGAGGAATCACGCACTACCCATAGGGTAGTTAAAAAAAGCAGAGGTACAGCTTGGCTCCTCGAGCAGGACTCGAACCTGCGACCCAATGATTAACAGTCATTTGCTCTACCAACTGAGCTATCGAGGAATATCATAAGCTGTCGTGTTTAAGGCAAGCCCTTATGATGAAAATATCATTATAAGATTGGCTCCTCGAGCAGGACTCGAACCTGCGACCCAATGATTAACAGTCATTTGCTCTACCAACTGAGCTATCGAGGAACTGCTCAAACACGGTGCGTAGTATACCCATAGAAATGTGACGGTCAAGTATCGATTATGGCAGAACGCTAGCCGCTGGTTTCTTGTATCCGTATAATGCCTCCATTCATATAGCGTTAAGCCCGTATAACGGCATACCGCACAAGATTACTCCATTCATCCTCGTCCCTTGACGACTCATAGATGACAGGTACTGATGGCGAAGAAGCTCTTCATCAAAACGCACGGCTGCCAAATGAACGAGTACGACTCCTCCCGTATGGCGGATCTACTCGGCGAATCTCACCAGCTCGAACTCACTGATAATGAGCGTGAAGCCGATGTCATTTTGTTAAACACCTGCTCGATTCGCGAAAAAGCGCAGGAAAAAGTTTTTCACCAGTTGGGGCGCTGGAAAAAGCTCAAAGATGCTAATCCTGATTTAGTGATTGGCGTCGGCGGCTGCGTGGCTAGCCAAGAAGGTGAAGCCATCCGCAAACGTGCCCCTCACGTCGACATGGTGTTCGGACCGCAAACGCTGCATCGGGTACCCTCGATGCTGGATGCCCGTGGCAATAATCAGATCGCCGCGGTAGACGTCACGTTTCCGGAAATCGAAAAGTTCGACCACCTGCCCAAGCCTACGTCTGACGGGGCGACGGCGTTTGTGTCGATCATGGAAGGCTGCTCCAAATACTGTACGTTCTGTGTGGTTCCCTACACCCGCGGCGAAGAAGTCTCCCGCCCCTTTGAAGCGGTCATGGATGAAATCATTCATCTTTCTGATCAGGGCGTGCGCGAAATCAACCTGCTGGGGCAAAACGTCAATGCTTACCGAGGTGAGAACCAGCTAGGCGATGAAATAGATCTAGCTGAACTGATTGCCTGTGTGGCGGCGGTAGACGGTATTGATCGTGTCCGCTTTACCACCTCCCATCCGGTCGAGTTCACCGATAGTCTGGTGGACGCGTATGCCGACATCCCTGAGCTGGTGAGCCATCTGCACCTACCCGTACAGTCTGGCTCTGACCGGATACTTAGCGCCATGAAGCGCGGGCATACGGCAGCTGAGTATATCGAAAAGATGGAGCGTATCCGCGCTAACCGTCCGGACATCAGCTTCTCATCTGACTTCATCATTGGCTTCCCTGGTGAAACGGAAGAAGATTTTGAAGCCACCATGGATTTGATTCATCAGATTGGTTTCGATCACTCCTTCAGCTTCGTTTACTCTGCGCGGCCAGGCACACCCGCTTCGGGGTTGCCTGATGAAACACCCGAGAGTGTTAAGAAGCAGCGCCTGGCGATCTTGCAAGAGCGGATTATCCAGCAAACAGCGCAGATCAGCCGCCGCATGGTGGGTAGCACTCAGCGCGTGTTGGTTAATGGGTTTTCACCTCGCGATCCAGGTCAACTTTCCGGCCGCACCGAGAATAATCGTGTCGTCAACTTCCGTGCGGCTAACCCAACTGAGCTGATTGGCTACTTCGTTGATGTCGAGATTACCGAAGCATTTCCCAATTCACTGCGCGGTGAACTTGCCTCGCCCGAACGCTACTGATCACTCAATTAGCATAGGTAATTGCCCCGGCCCCCGTCGGGGCAGTAAGCTGAACGACAAACACACTAACGAGGGGTTTCCCACTCTTGAGCCAGCCATCACCTCAGGTCAATCGCATCATCACCTTAAGCCTTGAGCCCAATGATCCGCAGCGTCTTGCCAGCCTTTGCGGGCAGCAGGACGAGCATTTAAAGCTGATTGAAAGCCGCCTGGATGTGACGCTGCGCAACCGCGGCAACGTGTTTCAATTAGCGGGGCCTGCCAACCGCATTAAAGCCGCCGCTAATGTGCTGGAACACCTGTATCGCGAAACCGCGGCGAGCGAGCTTGACGCTGACACCGTTCACCTTTTCCTGCAGGAATCAGGGCTAGAAGCGCTGGAAGAGGAAGAGGACGGTGGTAGCCACAGCAGCGATGAAGTGATCATGCGCACACCACGGACCATGATCAAACCGCGAGGGCTTAACCAACAACGCTATGTCTCAAGCATTCGCGAACACGATATCAATTTCGGTATCGGCCCCGCGGGTACGGGCAAAACCTACCTGGCGGTCGCCGCCGCGGTAGAAGCGCTTAACCAGCAGGAAGTGCGCCGTATTCTGCTCGTTCGGCCTGCGGTGGAAGCGGGTGAAAAGCTGGGCTTCCTGCCGGGTGATCTTGCTCAGAAAATCGACCCCTACCTGCGCCCACTTTATGACGCGTTGTATGAAATGATCGGTTTTGAGCAGGTGGCGAAGCTGATCGAGCGTCAGGTAATCGAAATTGCTCCACTGGCCTATATGCGCGGGCGCACGCTCAACAACTCCTACATCATCTTGGATGAGAGCCAGAATACCACCCCGGAACAGATGAAAATGTTCCTGACCCGGATTGGCTTTGGCTCCACTGCCGTCATTACTGGCGACGTCACCCAGGTCGATCTGCCTAAGGGGCAACGCTCAGGGTTGATTCAGGTGCTCGACGTGTTAAAAGACACCCAGGGGATCGGCGTCACTCATTTTGCCGCCAAGGATGTGGTACGCCACCCGTTGGTACAGCGGATTATCGAAGCCTACGACATGTTCGAATCCCAGCAGGAAGTGGAAGAACGTGCCCGCCGCGAAGTGCGTCAGCAAGAGCGCGACGCACGCATGCAGGCGCGTGAAGGCTCATGGGACAGCTCGCGATGAGCAGCCCTGCCATGCGCGAAATCATCATTGATCGCCAGGCGGCGATCAATGAACCGTTACTTCCCTCACTTGAACAGCTTACCCATTGGGTGAGCTGTGTGTTTGCGCATCATCCCGACGAACAGCGCCATGAGGTGACTATCCGTTTCGTGGATGAGCGCGAAAGTCAGACCCTAAACCATGATTATCGTGGCAAGGATAAAACCACCAACGTACTATCCTTTCCTTTTGAAAGCCCACCGGGTATTGAATTACCTCTACTCGGCGATCTGGTGATTTGCCATGCGGTGGTAGCACAAGAGGCCAGCGAACAAGGCAAACGGCTTGAGCACCATTACGCTCATATGGTCGTGCATGGCATCCTGCACTTAATGGGCTACGATCACATTGATGATCAAGAAGCTGAAGAAATGGAACAGTTTGAGCGCGAACTGTTGGCAGAGCTGGATATTCATGACCCTTATTCAGATTCCACTCTAGCCACGAACAACAATGGCGCCTAAAGGTGTAGCGCCGTGTGGCCTGACAGAAGATAGGTTAAATCAGGTAACAGCGAATCTGGTACTACCCCCTGTTTCAGTGATAAAACAATGCTAGTGATACCATGGCTACTTGATGTAGCAACTGTCTGCACGCAAACGAGAGAATTGACGCATGAGCGAAGACCGATCGAGCACTCCTAATCAAAAATCCTGGCTCGAGAAAATCTTTGGCGCCCTTTCCGGAGACAATGACGAACCCAGCTCACGTGATGAGTTGTTGACGTTTTTACGCCATACCGCAGGGAAATTAAAGCTGGATCAAGACGCCATCATGATCATTGAAGGCGCGCTTGAAATCAGCGATCAGCAGGTTCGAGAAGTACTTATTCCCCGCTCACAGGTTTCCGCTATTGCGCTGGATCAGACGAGTGATGGCTATTTACCGCTGATTCAGGAGACTGGCCACTCCCGCTACCCGGTCATTGGTGAAAATCTAGATGAGATAAAAGGTATTTTGCTGGTCAAGGATCTGCTGCCGTTACTATCTCAAACCCAGGATCAGCGTGACGCCTTCAAACTAGAAGATATTGTGCGTCCGGCCATGTTCATCCCAGAATCAAAACGTCTCAATAGCTTGCTGAAAGAGTTTCGTGATACTCACAACCATATGGCCATCGTGGTCGATGAATATGGTGGCACAGCGGGTATTATCACCATCGAGGACATTCTTGAGCAGATCGTCGGCGATATCGAGGATGAACACGATACCGATGAAGAAGACGATATCCGCGAACTGGAAAATGGCCACTTCGCTATCCGCGCCCTCACCCCCATCGAAGACTTTAACGAGCGTTTTGATACCGAGTTCTCTGATGACGAATTCGATACTGTGGGTGGCCTCGTTATGCAGCAGTTCGGTCACTTGCCACGCCGTGGTGAGCACACCATCCTCGGCGGCTGGCGCTTCGTCATTCTTAATGCCGATACCCGGCGTATTCGTCTGCTGGAAGCGTACCGTGATACCCGGCGCGATAATGACGATGATGAAGAAGAGCCATCAGATAACCAAGCTTAATCCGCGCTCTTTTTAATCCCCCTTTCTTTCCTTCACTCCTTACCGTGAATAGGTTTCGCCATGGGTTTGAACCCCGCGTTGTTATTACAGCTGCTTGCTGCCCTGGTGGCGGGCGGCTTCACCACTCTCACCGCCTCGCCCTTTGAGCTTTGGTGGCTGGGGCCTGTCGCGATGGGGCTACTGTATACTGGGCTGCATGCGTTAACGCCCGCCCAGGCCGCGTTAAAAGGCTGGCTATACGGCGTTGCTCTCTTCGCCAGCGGTGCCTCATGGGTCTATGTTTCAATCCATGATTATGGCTATACAGGGGTGCCGCTCGCGGTATTTCTGACCACGCTATTCGTCACCATTCTGGCACTATTTTTCGCGGGCACTTTCTGGCTATACCGACGCTTCACGTCTGCTCGTCTCGCGTTTATAAGCTTTGCTGGCGCCTGGGTATTAGGCGAAGTAGTGCGTACTTACCTGTTTACCGGCTTTCCCTGGCTATTGGTGGGTTCAGGCTTTATCGACTCACCACTGGCTGCCTGGGCACCCATTGGCGGCGTATACTTGCTTTCACTATGGGTAGTGCTAAGTGGTGCTCTCGCCGCTGAATTGTTGCTACGCCGTCAGTGGTGGACGCTCGCGCCCCTGGCGGCCATTTGGCTACTCCCGCTGGCATTGCCCCAGCAGTGGACTACCCCAGCCGCCGAGCCCACCCGCGTTGCCCTGCTGCAAGGTAACCTGCCACAACTTTCAAAGTGGACCCCTGAAGGCCAGCGCGAGGCGGCTAATACCTATAGCGCCCTTACCCGCGATGTGGCCGACGAGGTTGATCTGATCTTATGGCCGGAAACCGCGTTACCGATGATGGAAGCTCAAGCACGCCCGGTACTCGAGCGCGTACAAGCAAACTTGCCGCCAGACGTTGCCCTGCTAACCGGCATTGTGCAACGCGATGAAGCGGGCCGCTATTACAACAGTGTCATTGGCGTAGGTAACGTAGAGGGCAGCTATCAGAAAGAACACTTGGTGCCTTTTGGTGAATATCTACCGCTTGAAAGCGTGCTGCGCGGTGCGATTGATTTTTTTGATCTGCCGATGTCGACCTTTACTAAAGGCGACGCCGAACAAACGCCCATGCAGGCGGCGGGAATTCATATTGGCAACGCTATCTGCTACGAGATTATTTATCCACAGCTGGTTGCCCGACGGGCCAAAGATAGCGATGTCATCGTGACGATCTCCAACGACACCTGGTTTGGTGCCTCTATCGGCCCGCATCAGCAT
The DNA here is from genome assembly GCF_042429665.1 of Vreelandella sulfidaeris. Classification (GTDB taxonomy): domain Bacteria; phylum Pseudomonadota; class Gammaproteobacteria; order Pseudomonadales; family Halomonadaceae; genus Vreelandella. The sequence goes on from NZ_JBHMAC010000020.1 coordinate 44,177, forward strand.
CTTCAAATGGCACGGCTACGCGCACGCGAGAATGGCCGCTATGTGGTTCGCGCTACCAGCAATGGCATTACCGCCATTATCGATCCAAAAGGGCGTATTGTTGAACGTGTACCTCAGTTTCAAACCACCGCACTCACCGGCGAGTTCTTCGCCATGCAAGGCCTGACGCCGTTCACCCGCACCGGCAGTTGGCCTGCCTGGTTGTTGGCAGGCTTGATGCTGATAACGGGCGTGGCATCAACGCGAAGACCTCGCCAAACGCGAACATGAGTTCTTAACCAGACGTACATGCTTAGCAAAAAGGCCCGCTTCCTATCGGAAGCGGGCCTTTTCTTAAGTAAGCCGGCTGACTCAGTCAGCATGCCGGCCTAGCCTCTCAAACGTGGCTTTTTAGGCAGCGCTGTTTTTCAGTGTTGCCATATCAATCACGAAACGATAGCGCACATCACCCTTTTCCATGCGCTCAAAGCCTTCGTTGATATCATTGATATCGAGCATTTCGATATCGCAGGTAATGCCCTGATCGGCGCACAGCTTGAGCAACTCTTCAGTTTCAGCGATACCACCAATCAGCGAACCCGCCACGACACGACGCTTGAAAACCAGATTAAAGGCTTCAATGGCAGGCTCAATCGGCTCGAGCAGCCCGACGATGATATGCGTACCGTCGTATTTCAGCGCAGCAAGGTAAGGATTGATATCGTGCTGTACAGGCACGGTGTCGAGCATGAAGTCAAAGTTCTCAGCAACAGCGTCCATCTGTGCCTGATCGCTGGACACCACGACGTGGTCGGCACCATTGCGTTTAGCTTCTTCAACCTTGGCATCGGAACGGGTAAATACCGTTACTTCGGCCCCCAGTGCCTTGGCAAGTTTAACGCCCATGTGACCGAGACCACCCATGCCAATCACGCCGATTTTATGGCCTTTTTTGACACCGTAATGCTTAAGCGGCGAATACGTCGTTACCCCGGCGCATAAAATGGGAGCCGCGGAGGCTAAATCAATGCCATCGGGCATTTGCAGTACAAAGTGCTCGCTGACCACAATGGAATCAGAGTAGCCACCCTGGGTCATGGTGCCGTCTTGGCGATCTTCACCGCCATAAGTCATGGTGAAGCCTTCCAGGCAGTACTGCTCGACGCCATCTTTACAGGCTGAACAAGTACGGCATGAGTCCACCATGCACCCTACGCCCACCAAGTCACCTGCTTTGAAACGCGATACTTTGTCGCCGACGGACGTGACACGGCCAACAATTTCATGGCCGGGGACAACAGGATACTGACTCATTCCCCAGTCGTTACGCGCAAAGTGAAGGTCACTGTGGCATACGCCGCAGTAAAGGATTTCAATAGCGACATCATCGGGACGTGGCTGGCGACGCTCAACGTTGTAAGGCGCTAGGGGCTTGTCAGCAGCAAAAGCGGCATAAGATTTTGCTTGGCTCATCGGTAGGACTCCTTGTCTTACATGAAAGCAGTAGTCCCCGCGTGCGAGGATAGGACACCAGTATTGGCCTAATCCGTCAGGATAGCGATGATGGAAGCTCCGTGATTTTTGCTTATTACTCCAGACTAACGTAATAAAATAACAATAATTGGAGAAAAAACGCTATGATTATACAAAATCCATCATTTTAAAGAGTGCTCTATGACCTCTATGGCGCAGGCTGGGAATACACTGACTGACGTTATTCACCCCCTTGTAACGAGCGATGGGATGACTAAGACACGACTGTCGGGCGTATCGCTACTTTGTTTAAGCCGCCATCAAAAGCGCACTCCATTAATGTATGAGCCTAGCCTGACCATCATTGCTCAGGGGCGCAAACTGGGCTATCTGGGTGACCGCGAGATCCATTACGACCCAGGCCACTATCTAGTCCAGACACTGCCGCTGCCCTTTGAGTGTGAAACCTACGGTGTGCCAGAGGCACCTTTACTCGGCATATCGGTGCGCCTGGATCCCGCGCTATTAAGCGAAATGGTCACGGTGATGGGCAACCCAGGCCAGCCTTCCCAGGCGCCCCTGCCAATGGCGTCAGTGGCGATGACCGAGGGCATGCAGGAGGCAGTGTTACGCTTGGCACGCACGCTACATGCTGAAGTAGAGTGCAACACAATGGGTGCTGCGCGAGTCCGCGATGTGGTGTTTGAAGCATTAAAGGGGGAACAAAGCCAAGCGCTGAGGGCACTGGTATCAGGGCACGGAAACTATTCACGTATCGTGCAGGTACTGTCTCATCTGCACACGCACTTCGCCGTCGGCGTCAGCGTAGAACAGCTAGCCGCTCAGGCCAACATGAGTACATCGACGTTTCATCAGCACTTCAAGCAGATTACCCGCTCGTCGCCTGCTCAGTACTTGAAACGATTAAGATTGATCAAAGCCCAGCAGCTATTATTGCAGGACGATCATAATGTTAACCAAGCCGCTGCGGCGGTGGGTTACCGCAGCGTGCCTCAGTTCAGTCGCGACTATAAACGTTATTTCGGTGAGCCACCCCTGCAACACAAACGTCAGGAGCAGGCGCTAAGAGCTTAGCTCTATACCGCCTCAATGGCGCGAAGCCTTGGACAACGACGCAGATTATTTAGCAAACACTTGGCTCATATCTTTAAACGCTTTGAATTCCAGTGCATTGCCGCAAGGATCAAGCAGGAACATGGTGGCTTGCTCGCCCACTTCCCCTTTGAAGCGAACATAAGGCTCGATCACAAACTGGGTGTCACGCGCTTTCAAACGCTCTGCCAGTGCCTCCCATTCTGCCCACTCTAGAATAACCCCAAAGTGGGGCACCGGGACGTCGTGACCATCCACAGGGTTAGTGTGGGCACTCTCCTGTCCAGGTGTTTTGGGCTGCTCATGAATCACCAGTTGATGACCGAAAAAGTTGAAGTCGACCCACTGCGCGCTGGAACGCCCTTCTTCTAAACCAAATACATCGTTATAAAACGCTCGCGCCAACGCAACATCATAAACGGGAATAGCTAAATGAAAGGGTGAAAGGCTCATCATCATCTCCTGATTATTAGGGTAGTAGAGGATATGGATGGCGTTTTAAAGCGCCACGTTATAGGCATCCTAGGCGGAAGCATGGGAAAATAAAATCAATAACTATTTGGCTGATTCATAAAAAGGATTGATCAATGATCCGCGAGCTGAAAACGCTGGTGGCGGTAGCAGAGGAAGGCACCTTTGCCGCGGCAGGCAATAGAGTGGGCCTGACTCAGGCGGCGGTAAGCGCGCAAATGAAACGACTTGAGGAAGCGCTGGGTATCGCCCTGTTCGAACGCAAAGGTCGCGTGGCATTGTTAACCCTTCGAGGCCAAGAGACATTAAAGCAGGCCCAGGCACTGCTCACTCTTTACGGCACTCTGGGCGCCTCTGTGGCGGACCCATCAACAACACAACGTGTCACGATTGGTGCGATTGCCTCTATACAACGCTCATTAATGCCCGATGCATTAGCCCGTTTTCATCACCTTTATCGTGAATGCCGCACCCGTGTTGTGCCGGGGCTTTCAATGGAACTGCTCAACCAGGTTGATGCAGGCAAACTTGATATGGCGGTGATTATTCGTCCACCCTTCTCGCTACACAGCGATTTGCGTTGGACACCGCTTGCCCACGAACCTTTTCGACTTATTGTGCCGCGCACGCTAGAAGGTGATCAATGGCGCGAGTTGATTAATCATCATCCCTTTGTTCGCTATGACCGGGCCTCTTTTGGGGGGCGACAAGTAGAACGTTTTCTTCGCCAGAACCATTGCCACGTGCACGAAGTATGTGAAGTTGACGAACTTGAAGCGATCATTAAGCTGGTGGCTAAAGGCGTCGGTGTGGCTCTGGTTCCCCAGGCTATCGCGCAGCAAGGTTGGCCTGAGGGTGTGCGGGCGATTGATTTAGGCGAGCGGACCTTTCATCGTGATGTGGGTTTGATACACCCCTCTAGCGGCCACTTGAGCGCCTTAACCCGAGCACTATCCCACCTGATCAGCGACACCGCGCAACACTACCATTACCATGATTAACCGCGTTGATTACCCTTTAAGGAGGGCAACATGCATGCTGAAGATTTAGAGAAATTAGTGACGTACACCATGCCCTTTGGAAAGTATGAGGGTCGACTCATTGCCGACCTGCCCGGCCCTTATTTAAATTGGTTTGCTCGCGAGGGATTTCCTGCTGGCCAGATCGGGCAGTTGCTACACTTAATGCATGAAATCGATCACAATGGGCTTGGATCACTATTGGACCCGCTTCGACAAGCTCACCATCGCAACGACGCTTAATGCACGTGCGGTTGGCTACGCTCACTTAGCGCGAGCTGGTACTCAACTCGATACGTCGTTTCATGCAGTGCTTCATCGGCTGGAAATCGACCTAAAGTGACCGCCAGTTCAAAAAAGCCCGCCGCGGGTAAGTTATCCCCACGTCGGCTAACAACCAGTGCCGCCGTCAGCGGTTTTTGCTGTTCGGCATCCTCGCGCATTAATTGCTCTAACCCTTGAGTCACTTGAGCAATGGTGCGCGGCGGCGTTAGGCCAAGTGCGGATGCAACCTGCTGATAGGTCATGGGCAGCACTTCACGCGGGGCATTGAGTAGCAGTTGGCGTAGCGCCGCTGCGATATCAGTCATATATTTCCTGTGGTTGATTGGCCAATGCTCACCTAAAGGGAGCCATGATTGCGATTGAGGAACCTAGCATCAGCCACATGACTTTCTAGGGTAAAATCAGGTTACCGAGCCGTGCTTTAATATGACAGGCTGGGCTTTTAATCTTGCCAACCAGTCTAGCATTTATGCTAAGAAGGGCTGACTACAATGCGCGCCAGGAGAGCATATGACAACGCCACTAACATCATTACGACATAAGGGAGGCCGCTGGCCAAACCTGCTGGCAACGGTAAGCTTGGTGCTTCTTGCTGCGGCTGCGTTGATGATGGCTGGATCCGGGCCTGCTTATCGTGGTGAGTTTGTTTCGTTAGGCGAGGCATTTAACCTGCTGCGCTACGGTGTCTATGCTGCCGCGGGTGCCGCTGCGATCAGTATTATCACGCTGCTGGTGAGTATGCTCACTCGTCGCTTCACCCCCAGCGTAATAGCGGCTTTGGTCATTTTGTTGGCTGGTTCACTGCTGTATATGCCGTGGCAACTTTGGCAGCGTGCCCAAGCGGTACCCGCCATTCACGACATCACTACCGATTTGCAAAACCCACCCGCGTTTGAAGCACTGGTCGATGCCCGCGAAGCAGCGCCTAACGGGGTCAACTACCCAGGCGAGGCAACTGCTCGACAACAGCAAGCGGCTTACCCTCATATTCAATCGGTCATCATTAACGCAAGCCCGCAGGTGGTGCTGGCGGCGGCGCAAGCAGAAGCAGAAGAGGCCGGTTGGCGAATTGCCAGGATTCGCGACAATCACATAGAAGCGACCGCGACAACGCGTTGGTTTGGTTTTCAAGACGATGTCGTTATTCGCTTAAGCGAGCAGGAAAACGGCGTTAAAGTCGATATGCGCTCGGCATCGCGTCTGGGCGCAAGCGATGTGGGTACTAACGCTGCCCGTATCGATACCTTCTTGAAAGCTCTGAAAACGCGGATTAAATAACACCTATTGATTAATGCAGACGCCCGTCCCTGTGGCCGTACTCGCTCGCTAAAATTTGCTCCGCATCCAGACTGGCAATGGGCACTTGGGACTGTGTCGGGATATCACCAGAGAGTTGGAGCGCTTGGTAACGCAAGACACACACGCGTAAAAACGAGGTGAAATTCCCCAAATCGTGCCCAGCATCGATAGACTCATGATAAAGACGAGTAATCATCTGGGCCGTGTTCATGCCGTCACGCTGGGCAATTTCTTCCAGGATATACCAGAAATAATTTTCCATTCTCACGCTGGTGACCATGCCATCAATACGCAACGAGTGTGTCGCGCTGCGCCACAGCTCAGGGTCAGCTTGAATAAAGAGTTTACACATGGGCGTGGCCTCGGCGTCGTGGTAACTGTCGACCATAACAGTCAATGGTTTAGCATAGCGTACCACTTACCAAACCCCAGAGCGTCCAGCGGAGTGCTGGACGCAAAAGATGCTTCTGCTCGCTTATTGATGCTTAAAACGGGTTGAAGCTTAAAAGGTGGCAAGGCTTAGTTCATTTAGTTAACAGCGTCATGAACTGTGCAAGCCAGGCTGGATGGGCAGGCCAGGCCGGTGCAGTAACCAGGTTCCCATCGGTTACCGCTTCGGTCACCTCTAGCCCAACAAACTCGCCGCCTGCCAGTTCTACTTCAGGCTGACAGGCAGGATAAGCCGAGCAGCGCTTGCCCTCTAGAACCTTCGCCGCGGCCAATAGCTGTGCGCCATGGCAAATCGCAGCCACCGGTTTATTGGTTTCAAAGAAGTGCTGCACCATCGTTAGCACCTCTTTGTTCAAGCGTAGATATTCCGGTGCGCGGCCACCGGGAACGACCAGCGCATCGTAGTCGGCGGGGTTGGTGCTGGCAAAATCGGCATTCAAGGCAAACCGATGGCCGGGCTTTTCTGAATAGGTTTGATCGCCCTCAAAATCATGAATGGCGGTTGCTACGCTATCACCTGTGCTTTTACCGGGACAAATAGCGTCAACCTGGTGCCCAACGGCCATAAGGGCCTGGAACGGCACCATGGTTTCATAGTCTTCAGTATAATCACCGGTAATCATTAAAATGCGCTTGCTGCTCATTGTCGTCTCCTTATCGTTATTAATCGATTGTGAGCACACGTTACGTGTCTAATGAGACTAGCAAGCGCCTTCTGCCAAGGGGTAGTAATTACCTACTACGTCGTTACTTCCTCCTGCGGGGGAAGTGACAGGTAACGTTGACCGGCCCCATCGCTTACCCGAAAGCGCCCCATCAATGTATGCATATCGCCTGCACGTTCATCCAGTGTATGGCTCGCAGTCGTGGCTTCTTGAACCAATTGGGCATTCTGATGCGTCACTTGGTCCAATTGTGAAATCGCCTGGTTGATCTGATCAATACCCGCTGATTGCTCATGGGTCGCCCCGGCAATCTCAGTTACGTAGCGGGTTACTTCACCCAAGCTATCAATAATATCCTGAAGATGTTGGCTAGAAGCGTTCACCAGCGTCTCACCTTCGCTCACCTTCGCCACGCTGTCGTCGACCAAATGACGAATTTGCGCCGCTTCCTCAGCGCTTCGGCCCGCTAATTTACGCACTTCCTGAGCCACCACCGCAAAGCCACGGCCCTGCTCACCCGCCCGTGCTGCTTCAACGGAGGCATTTAGCGCCAATAGATTGGTTTGGAAAGCGATATCATCAATGGCTTTGATGATAGAGGTGATTTTTTCGCTGGCCTCACGAATATCGCCCATCGCCGCTGTCGTGCGCCTGGCAACATCGCCGGCTGAACGGGCACGTTGATCAACGCTGCCGCTGGCCCCTTTCGCCTGGTCTGCATACTCAGCGGTTTGTTTCACCGTTGCCGTAATCTGCTCAAGGCTTGAGGCAGTTTCAGCCAACGAGGCTGCCTGCTGATCAGTACGCTGAGACAGGTTTTCATTACCTGATGCGATTTGACGGCTGCTAACCGCAATGGCTTCAGCGCTTTCACGCACCTGGGCCACCATACTTTCAAAGGTATCCATCATCTGATTAAACGCTTGGGCTGTTTGGCCCACTTCATCATTTCGCTTAATTTCAAGACGCATCGAAAGGTCGGCATTTTCACCAGCGGCACCGCTGATACTTTCCATTTGGCGACGCATGGCGACCAGCGGCCCCAGCACTCGCACCATGGTGCGCCAGCCAAAGATGGCCAGCAAAGCAACGACCACCAGCGTCACCATCACCAGTAATGAGCGCCCGGCATTGGCTAATGCTTCAGCATTCGTCGCGGCATTATCGGCCTGCTCAACGGTATACGCTTCAAGGTCGTTCAAAGCCCCACGCATTTGTTCCATGGCTTGGGCAACGTTGGTAAGCGCCGTCTGCACCTCGGTGTGCAACCCAATCTGCTGCAGGCGAAGTTCATAAACAGCGTTGTCATCAGATACCATCAGCCCTTCAAGGGATAAGATAACATCGTCCAACTCCCGAATCAGGGCGCGCTGCGCCACCTCCGTGCTGGGAGCTTCAGCAATCTCCGCCAACGACTGACGCGCAAGCCCTATCTGCTGGGCAATTTCGTTGTGACGTAAATTGACGAGCGCATCGACGCTATTGGTTTGCATCATCTGGCGGCCCAAATCCGACAGCACGGCTAGCGCCATACGAACATTACCGCTTAAACGACCAATATCCGCCTGAGCGATGTACATGTTATCCAGCAGTTGGGTCGGCAGCGAGGTCATGCCCTCTTCACGCCAGGCCTCCATCAAATTACGCTGTTCACGGTCACGGCGGACTCGTGCCAACGCGGTACGTCCGGCAATATCCTCAGCACTCAACATGACTTGGGCAATTGACGCCTGCATCGAGGCAATACGTTCGGCCATCTGCGCCTGTAGGCTAAGTTCTTCACGGCGAACGGCCTCCAACGCCGTATCCCCCGCCAGTAGCGCTTGATAATTGTTATCCAAAGCGCTCAATCCGGCCGAATGTTCGATTCCACTCAGACGCTCTAGTGAATGGCGAAAGTTCTCGTCCAATTCGCGTTGAGGAATAGCATTATCAAGGGCCTCTACATCGTTTGCAGCCAGCAAATCCGCATGACGTTGGCCGAACGAGCCCATGGTAAGGATCATGCCCCGGCTGGCATCTTCAAGCGGTAGCACCTCACCGATAAGATAGCGCTGAGAATCGATAAGTCGTTGGTTGGTGATCCAGCCCGTTGTTGCCAGCACAATAGAGCCAAGAACCGCTGCCAAAAACAGGCTAATTAACATCGCCCGGATACTGATGGTTTTTCTCATTATCTGCTTTCACTTGTGTCAGGGTTAGCTGGTAACTTAGTTAGTAACGTCTTTTTTTATGGCAACAGACTTGCCCACTCCACCAGCTCGAAGCGGCCGTTTTTGATAATGGTTGGCCATACCGCATCGCTGGCTTGATGATCGTTTGGCCCTAGGCTTAGCGGTTCAGCTAAACCAATATCGATTGATCCCAGCCCTAGCAAGCCATTCACAATGGCTTCGCGATTAGGCTCAGCGCCAGCCGCTTTTACCCCTTCGACAAAAAGCTTTGCCGCAAGATAACCCTCTAGAGAGATAAAGTCGGGCTCACTACCGCCAGCATAGGTATTCAGCGCTTGGCGATAGTCGTCTACGGCGGGTAGGTCGGCATCTAGCGGGGGGACTACCTGAGTAATGATGACGCCTTCGGAAAGGTCGCCAAGCTCATCCAGCAACGCTTGACTGCCCACAAATGAGACGTTCAAAAAGAGCGCATCAGGAAGATCATTTCTTGCTTCACGAATAAAATCTGCAGCGGGCCCATAAGTTCCCACAATAATAATTGCCCGTGGCGTCACCGGTTCTTCAAGAACACTCGCCAGGCCTTGGTGAATATTACGCGTACCGCGGGTAAAGCGCCCATGGGCGAGGGAAGACGTATTGTCAATGCCATGGGCATTTAATGCCTGCATCGCGCCATTGTATCCAGCGTCGCCAAAACTATCATTCTGGGTAAAAAAGGCTATCTCTTCTGGCTTAATTCCCGCCTCTAATAGGCCGTTCACCATGGTGGCCGTTTCCTGCACATAGCTGGCACGATAGTTAATGACGTAACGGTCTGGCGGTGTCTTGCGCAACACACCAGCACCTGTAAAAGCACCATACAGCAGGGTTTCAAATTCATTGTAAAGAGGAATGGTCACGGTAGCCGTTGGAGTGCCAACGTTACCGATCGCTGCAAGCACCTTGTCGTCATGAACAAGTTGGCGCGTGTTACTGGCAGCTTGCAGCGGTTTATACTGATCATCACGTGCAATCAAGGCTAACTTTTCGCCATTAACGCCACCCGCCGCATTGACCTCCGCAAAGTAGGTCTCGATACCTTTTTGCATACCCAATCCCAGCGGCGCAGCACCGCCACTGGCAGGCGCAACAAGACCAAACGTAAGATCGGCTTGGGCCAGGGGCGAAACTAACATCCCGGCTAGCAAAGCTATTTTTAATAGTGCTAGGTTTAAAAAAGGTGCTCCTGAGCGCCGCATTGATCTGCTCCTTTCTGGCTAGATCATCCCACCATTAGATTAAACAAAAGAGACCGGTGGTTACCTCTGCCCTTTTGCCACGTTACCGAGCACTAGCTAACAGGTTTTATTATCGGCAGGAGGATATACAACTAAAGGTTAATTATCGCCACTTTCTAAGTAATTATTGTTACTTGTTATGTAAGTGTTTAGAAACATTTAGGAAACGAAACAAATTAACCTTTGCACTCATGGAGTTAGTTTAATTTAGTTATTGCTAATCAGGCCGTTCAATGGCAAAACGATCGCTGATCCGGATGTAATCGCTGCCCGCCAGCCTGCCCACGGGTTTGAGTAAATCCATATCCACATGACGGCCATCCCATAGCGCATCATTAATATGGATTGACACCACTTGGGCTAGCACTAACGTGCCTGCCAAGGGTTGATCGCCAAACTGAATTACATCGTACAGTGTGCACCCGAACGCGACCGGTGCATTGGCAATCCTCGGAACGCTAACGCCCGGCATGGACGCTTTTTCAAGGCCTGCCAGGGCGAATTCATCTTCTCCCGGCGGTAGGCTGGCGCTCGTGGTGTTGAGCGCTTCAATTAATTCTTCACTGCCCACATGCACGACACATTCAGCAACGTCTTTTAAATTACGCACGGTGTCCTTACGCTCCCCGCTACCATTGAGTAAAGGCGAGAATGCCAATACTGGCGGATTAACACTGGCCACGTTGAAAAATGAAAATGGCGCTAAGTTAGTATTCCCATGCGTATCCTGGGTCGATACCCAGGCTATAGGTCGTGGGCAAATGCTGCCGGATAGCAGACGATAAATAACCCCTGGGCTTAAGGATGAATCTGCTAGTAGATAGTCGCTCATGTCAGAACTCCTTATTGAGCAAGATGTACTTAGTTTTAAAAAAAACGTTATCTGGGATTAGTATTTTTAAGCGGGCTTTTCTAAGGGCGCATTTATAAAGGTACGATGCGCTAAAGCCATCATCAACCTAGCAGGCATTTCTCTCCTCACCCACCTATGGAGCAATTGTGCTAGCCTTATAGGTTCATAAGCCACAAAGAGGAAAGCAATGCTGACTATTTCCAATAGCGTGACGCTGGCCGATTGGGAAATTGATATTAGCCAGATCCGCGCTCAAGGTGCAGGGGGGCAGAACGTCAATAAAGTCGCCTCAGCGGTACACTTGCGATTCGATATTCTGAGTTCTACGCTGCCACCGCTCTACAAAGAGCGCTTGATGGCATTATCGGATCAGCGTATCAGTAAAGAAGGCGTGGTAATCATTAAAGCCCAGAGCCATCGTAAGCTTGAATTAAATAAAGAAGATGCCCTGGCACGTTTAAAAGAGCTGATACAGAGTGCCACCAAGCAACAAAAAGTACGCCGCCCTACCAAGCCCACCAAAGGCTCGCAGCGTCGACGCGTTGACCATAAAACCCGCAAGGGCAAAATCAAGTCGTTACGCGGTAAGGTGTCGGCTTCCTAGGGTAAACGCCTATTTACAAGAACCTGTTTACAAGAACTTATTAAATGACCCGACACTTCACGCCATCCTCTGCTCGCCCACTGTCACCTTGTGTTAAAACATGCCGGATCGAGACCTCAACATCACGGTGCCAGGGCTGTGGCCGCACGCTCGATGAAATAGCCAGTTGGGGAAGCATGACCGAGGCCGAAAAAGCCCCGGTATGGGAGCGCCTGGAAAATGAAGGCTATGTTGCTAAGAACTTCTCTCTGAAGGCAAAGCCGATGGCTGATGACGATCGCGCAAAATATGGTGCAACTCACCGCAAGCCACCATCGGGTCATCGCAGTTAATGACAATATCTGAGTGGGCCAACACATAGCTGCGCCCGGTGATCGTATTCTCGACCACTTGGTAAGCGCCCTCTTGATGGGTGTCGACAAAGGTGCCGATAAATCCCGTATCACGCAGCGACACCGTTTCTAGTTTATCGCCAATGTTCAACCGCCCTTCGTAGTTCATCAGTGCGAGGCGCGCCGAGGTCCCTGTACCCGTTGTACTGCGGCAGATCACGCCAGGGTGGACGTATGTGGTTGAACGCGACCGAACGTAGCCCTCCGCTATCTGCTCTTCCGGCCCCATAAAATGTAGAAATGGCAGAGGCCCGACATCCCCCAGCGTATAGTGGGAAAAACCACGCTGTGCTTTAATCGCTTCAACAATCTTATAAGCACACTCAGAAAGCGCACGCTCCTCATCACGCGTCAGTTTAAAGCCCAATTCCGTCGCATCCACCAGGGCATAAAATCCACCGCTATAGGCAATAGAGTAAGTAATTGAGCCAATACCCGGTACATGAATGGTATCGCGGTAGGTATCGATATAGCTGGGCAGGCCACCACAGGTGGCCGACTCGACTACCCCGTTATGTACTTTCGCCTCGATCTGCACAAGCCCTGCTGGTGCTTCCAGCTTAAAACGCTGAATGCCTTCCTGCTTGGGCACAATGCCGCTCTCCAGCACGGCAGTAGCCGTACACAGCGTATTGGAACCGGAGTAAATGGGATATCCCATCACTTCCATGATGATATACCCCGCTACCGCTTCCGGGTGGCTGGGCGGCACTAGTAAATCAACCGACATTTCAGGTATGCCGTAGGGCTCTTCCAGCAGCAGGCGGCGTAAACCGTCAGCATCATCGCGCAGGTACTCCATCTGCTCGCGTACCGTAGCGCCAGGTAAAAGATCAATCCCTCCTGTGACAATACGGCTAACATCGCCACCGGCATGAGTATCCATCAGTTGAATGGTATGCAGATTACGCACTAGCAGTGCTCCTGATCGGCATTAGAAGAATCGTTGAGAGCGAACGGGGCGCCATGAGACGCCCACTGGGCATCGGGAACGATCACAATCTTGCCCAGGTAGTTGCTGCTCCGATTGACAAAATAGCGCTCGGCGTCGTGCAGCTCGGATAGCTTGAAAGCCGCATGAAGCACAGGCTTTAATTCACCACTACGTATCCAGGCCACTAATTGCTCCGCTTCTTCGCGAGTACCATGCGATACACCAAATATCTGCACTTGATACAGGTACACCCGCGTCCACATAATTTCGCTTAGATTGCCACCGCTAGCGCCAGCAATGGAAAGGCGGGGATAGCTCGTGCGCCCCTGCATATCGACAATCATGGTGTCGATAAATAGGTTGGTCATCTCACCACCCACTAGATCCATCACCGCATCAATCGGTTTACCGCCGGTAGTGTCCAGCACGCGTTCAACAAAGCTCGGCAGGTCACCGCGATCAATCACCGCTTCAGCTCCCAATGCTCTGAGCGCCTCGGCTTTATCAGGCTGACTAACGGCATAGGGAATTGCGCCCACGATGCGACAGAGCTGAATCAGGGCAGTCCCCACGCCACCGCTGGCACCACTGACCAAAACGCGCTCGCCAGCACTCACGTTAGCAGCCGTCATCATATGGTAAGCCGTTTGATAAGAGCACATGCCCATGGACGCCAGTTCTGCGTCGTGAAGCCCGGGGTTGGGCACATGATGAAACTGATCAGCGGGGACCGCGATATACTCTGCGTAACCACCATCGGCGCCGTGGCCGAAGTAGTCCGGCGTCAAGTTGATATCACGGCGTTCATCAGCGTAGATATTAAAATCGAGCAGGCCCCGCTGGCCAATACGCTCAGCATCGACACCGTCACCCACAGCGACGATGCGGCCTGCCACATCGGCACCTTGAATACGCGGAAAGGTTAATGTTGGAGTGCCCCCCATGGCAAACGAGGTGACCTCGCCTTTTTCCTTGGTGGGATAAAGCCCCTCTCGGGCTTTTCGGTCAGTATTATTCTTCGCCGTGGCGGTCACTTGCACAAGGACGTCGCCCGCCTGAGGCTTAGGCGTAGCAATATCCTCACGGTACTCCAGTTTTTCGACACCGCCATGCCCGGTTAATAGCATGGCGGCCATCGTTGTCGGCACAGTATAGGCAGATTCGACCATGGACTGACTCCTTAAAGAGATGTTTGCTTACCTGACAATAACAAACTCTCACTGAGTCTCAAGTAACCTCATCGCTCATCGCGCCAGCCCAGGTGCTTATTTAGACAACCCTTCTTCGGGGTCAACTGAAGACGGGAACGCCAATTAACACTGCATGTAAATAGAAGGCGAACAGCGCATAGGCCACCAACCCTATTAACACCGTCGCGATGGTAGCCATTTTGGAAGTGCTAACGGGGGCCGGCGGCGTCATACGGTCGCGCTGCTTGGCGGCTTTAAACGCCAGGATGGCCCAGATAAGAAAGGCTGCAAAAAAGATAATATCGCCCAGGCGTCCATTGACCAGCAGATGCGCAAGCGCCCAGATCTTTACCGCCAGCATCATGGGATGGCCAAGTTTGGCCTTGATCGCGTTATGCGGCACATACGCTGCTACCAGCATGATAAAGGCAGGGAGCATCAGTAGCGCTACTGCATGGCGCATGCCCATTGGCGGATGCCAAATATAGGTGGGATCAAGGCGCATTTGCCCAAACCCATAGATGGCAATGGCCAACCCAACCACGGATATCGCCGAAAAAGCTGCTTTCCAGACCGTGTGACCGAGGCTTGCGATCTGCTGCTGACGCCAGCGTTCAGCGCCGATACGCACAGAGTGAACGCCTAAAAAAACCAGCAGCCCAATTATCATTATCATCATTTAAAAACTACTCCCAGTAAAAGCGCTAGTCGACGGTGTGGTGCTTTGTAGTATGTATGGTGCTTTATCGTTTTGATCGAGGCAGAGAATGCCACAGGCCGCCATCGATCACCTACGAATGCGTCAATTTTTCGCTCACTGCGAGTATGGGCTTTGCCATGTGTAATCAAGGACTTGTTTTCGGGTATTAAAACCAGTGTTTGCGTTTAAACAGCCAGACCAGCACTCCACCGATTCCCAGCATAGCTCCCCAGACGAAGAAGTAGCCGTACTCATAACGCAGTTCGGGCATATTCTCAAAGTTCATCCCGTAAATTCCGGCAATGAACGTTAGCGGAACAAAAATCGCGGTAATCACCGTGAGAACGCGCATGGTGATATTCAGTTGATGAGAAGAAATCGAGATATAGCCATCAACTAAATCGCCACAAATATCATAGTACATCTGGGTCAAGCTATAGAGCCGCTCGAACCGCTCCGCTACATCATTGATTGCGTGGAGCGTTTCGCTCTCCTCGCGGGGCAGGTGCTCATAATCATAAGCCGTCAGCTCCTGGGTAATCCCTTGGTGATAGCTAAAGATGCGGCGCATTTTAACCAGGCGAGAGCGATAGGTAATGATTTTGCGCATCAGCGTATCGTTACCGTCTTCTAACAGCGCATCTTCAAGATCACTCAGTGCCGTTTCAAACTCCAGCAAACTATCAATATAGAAGCCCGCCGATATATACATGACACGCAGCGCGACATGTTCCGGCGAGTGCGCCAGTAAAGCTTTACCATGGTCATTAAACAATCGCTCAATCGAGAGCGCATGACCTGGGTGAAGGGTCACAAGGAAACGCTCCCCCACGAAAAAGCAGACCTGTTGGGGAAGGTAGTTAAGTTCGGCATCGAAAGAGGAGATGCCGCGATAAATAATCAGGGTATGGTTATCGAACTCCTCTATTTTAGGCGGATGGCGCTCTTTATGGGCATCTTGAATCGCCATTGGATGAAACTTAAACGCCTCAAGAATAGTCCGTTCGCTATGCTGCGATTCCCCCTGCATATCGAGCCAGATATGGCTACCCGGCGTTGATTGCCATACCTCGATCAAACGTTCATCGCCTTCTTGTGTTGCCCCATCCGGTTCCGTCAGTATTGCTCGAATCATGGTCATCCTTGAGTATTAATAGGTCTTAAGAATCACTGTCAGCAGACCTGGCAATATGAACTTGCGCTTTGCCAATGTGTTTCGCGTTGTACATGGCCACATCTGCTCGCTTAAGCAACTCATTGGTCGTTTCTTCACTTGCCGCAAAATAAAGAGCAACCCCAATACTCGCGCTCACCTTCAGCGGAGCATCATTACCCACCATCACTGGCTCCTCAACTACCTGAACAAATTTATTAGCTAAGTACTCTATGGCCCCGACGTCGCTGCCTTCGAGAAGTAAGACAAACTCATCCCCCGCCCAGCGGGCCACATAATCAGTTTCACGGACAGCACTGGCCAAACGGTTGGCGATTGCTCGCAGTATCTCATCCCCCATGGCATGACCGTGGGTATCGTTAATCGTTTTAAAACCATCCAGATCCATAAACAGCACTGCGAGAGGGTGCTTGCCACGCCGGGTGCGCGCCATTGCCTCTGGCAGACGTTCATCAAAGGCTCTGCGATTAGGTAGCCGGGTTAGTACGTCTTCACGCGCCTGCTGATTATGCAGCCGCTCAAGCTGTTGGCGCTCGGTAATATCATGAATAAACAGGCTACGTCGTTCGCGGCCGTCGATCATCAAGGTCTTAACGCGGATTTCGACAGGTAACTCAGCACCATCGCAACGCCGCGCTATAAAGGTGATAGCGGCGCTATCATTGCCAATAGGTAGTCCGTCTGGAAATATCAGCTGCGTGATCGGCCTGGCCAGTGCAGCCTTACGGGGCCAGCCAAACATTAGCTCAGCGGCGCGATTCCAGTCCAAGATCATGTCTTGCCCATCAATACTGATGTAAGCATCGTAGGCCGACTCAATGACTAGATTGAGTTCATTAGTGCGCCGCTCAATCTGATTTTCCATGCTTCGGTGCAGCTTGTTCAGCGCTTGCTGATACGCCTGAGCTTTTTTGCGTTCTTGCGCCAGCCGCTCTCGTAGACGAATCTCGTCAGTAACGATCGCGGCTAAGTCGTGTAACGCCCCCAACTCACTTTCACTCAGCACACGTGGCTGGGTATCCATTGCGCAGAGTGCTCCCATCACCAATCCATCGGAGGTACACAAGGGGATGCCCGCATAAAAACGAACACCTTCCGGGACGGTCACCATGGGATTATCGGCAAAGCGGGGATCTTGGCGTGCATCTTCAATAATGAGCGGCTCTAACGCCATCACGGTATAGGCACAGAAAGCCACACCACGTGGCATCTCACGTGCTTCAACGCCGACTTGGGATTTCAGCCATTCGCGCTCAGCATCAATTAACGATACCTTCGCCATAGGTACCTTAAGCAGTTGAGTCACTAATCGGGTCACGCGGTCAAAAACTGGCTCATCAGGGGTATCCAGGAGCTCAAGCTCATAAAGAGCTGCTAACCGCGCCTCTTCATTAAGTGCTATTGGGTAGCTCATTATCATGTCACCTAGTGAGGTAGGCGTTTATCTACCAGAGCATATAGGGACGAGCACTTTACTGCTTAAAAAACACCTTTTTCTAGTTACTTTTTTGTAGGCATTGTTTTGGGGCTTTTTTTAGTAACACCTGCCAGCACTACGCTGATTAATGTCGAGGCTAGTAACGCGCCCACAAATGGGCCTAGAGTAGGAATGCTGCCTGGAAAACTGGCGGCCACCACGCCAGCCATTAGGCTACCCTGACTGACCCATCCCGGTAGAATAGCGCCCAATAGACCTGCGATGCCCCCCGCTACGGCAGAGAACGGGGTCATACGCTGCCATAGCCCAAGCAGCACAGGCACCACAATGGCAGCACACAATAAGTCGGCAATCAGGAACAGTCGCAGTACCGATAGCCCTTGCAGGGCAATCCATATCACCGGAATCATCACGACCACCGTTACCCAGCGGGCAGCAACAAGCGATACACCCTTTTGCTCGCTGCGCGCGACCACCAGAGAAGCAATTCCGTTTTGAAGCGTATCAACACTAGAGGCCACCAAGGTAACGGCGAGGACCAGCGCGGGTAACGATAACCAAATGGGGGCTTCGGTCAGCAGAGCAAAAAAGGGCATCGGTGGTTCACCTAATGCCACCCCACTCATGGCGGCCAACATACCCAGGCCACCGATCAGCATTACCACCACGACCGTCATGGCACCGCCCAATAAGGCGCCCCGCCCCAAACTTTGATCATCTTGCGCGGCCCACACGCGCTGCCAGTACCCTTGGTGAAAAAGGTTAGCGGCGGTAACGGCGATGACCAGCGTGAGTGCCACGCTTAGCGCGTTGCTCAAGGGAATGGAAGGCAACGTGTACTCGGTGGTCATGACGGGCAGCCGCCATAGCGCCATACCGGCGACCGCTAACAGTAGCGCCATAAGTAGCCACGCCTGCCAACGGTCAGTCGCAAGACTCGCGCGCAGCCCACCCGCCGCGGTATACACCAGTGTAGTGAGCGCCACGCCAATAATAACCAGCGATGGAGGCACATCAGAAAGTAACCCGGTGATAGCCCCAATAGCGGTTAGCTCGGCCGCCAGGAAACAGGCCATATAAGCGATTGAAACCAGCGTCACCCACCGCCGAACGCCTGGCCCATAGCAAGCTTCAGCAAACTCGCCGATACTGCGCCCTTCTGGGAGGGCGCGACGAATTTTAGGCCCATACAGCCCTAAGACAATGAAGGGCAACGCGGACCCTACTGCATAGCCCGCCAATGCCAGCGGACCTACAAAGGCGCCAATTTCAGGTGGCGCGAAGAGGATCCATGCTCCCATACCGGAAGCAAGAAAGGAGAGTCCCAGGGTGGTCGCCGTTTGCGAATTACGTGCAGTGACATAGTCATCAAGCGGACCATTCACCCGGCGGGCGCGCAGGCCCAAAAAAGCAAAGCAGCAAAGCGCCGCGCCAAGCACGGCTGACGTCAGGTAAAGCATGTCGCACTTCCTCCGCCGGTACGAACCGGATCAGGTTCCAGGGTCTGCGCGATGCGCATTCTCAGCCCTTATGATTAAAGGCTCCCCTGGCGACAGTATGTGTAGGAACTAAGGTAGGTACTGGTTAAGTAACAGTACACGTGCCCGAGTAAGTATTTCTCAAGCGCCCCTTCAGGGTGTTTCTAGAACATTCTATCAAGCGCTTGATCGGCCCCTATCCTCAATCAAAAGCGCGCTTTAGTAAAGGTCTATAAGACACTGTGAAACTATCCACGGGGAACACGTCCCATCAGATAAAATTCTTCATTGGGGGGTGTGCCCGCCAAGGTGACTAACCGATTGGATAGGCTAAAAAACGCGGCAATAGCGCCGATGTCCCAGCAATCCTCTTGACTAAATCCCACGTTCTTCAGGCGGTCAATCCACTGATCGGTCAGTTCACCTACCTCAATGGCACAGTGGAGAGAAAAGTCGAGCATCACCCGATGGCGCTCACTCAGCGGAGATACGTGATGATTGATCGCCACCTGATCTGCCAGCAGCGGGTCTTTACTGTAAATCCGCACTAACGCCCCGTGGGCGACCACACAATACAAGCAGCGATTACGTGCACTGACCGCCACCACGACCATCTCTTTTTCTGCTTTGGTGAGCGTCTCAGATTCTCGCTCCATCAAGGCATCGTGATAAGCAAAAAAAGCCCGGAATTCTGCGGGCCGATGGGCAAGCATCAAAAACACGTTAGGCACAAACCCGGCTTTTTCCTGTACTGCCAAAATATTAGTGCGAATGTCTTCCGGCAGCTCATCAAGGGTTTCAGGTACATTAAATCGACTTAATGATGCAGACATGATCACCTCTTTAGGTTACGTTTAACTTTCTCATAAAAAAGACGTAGCTAGTGAGCAACAAAAAGCTAAGGTAAGAGTCTTTTAAACAGCAGATATGCTCGCCATACTGCAACCAGGCGATGTTGCAATCACGCTATGTTGCAATCACACCATGTGATTAAAATGGCACGCTCCGCTTAATCACCAGTCCATAAAAAAAGGGACATTGTCATGAGCCATAACGAAGCCAAGGAACATACTCCCGGTCGGCTGAATGAGCTATTTGCTGATCCCTACAAATCGTTTAAAAACGATACTGATGAGCGTCAGTTACATATTCGTATCATGCTGCACATGTTACTGGCGCGCCCCATGAAACGTGGACAAATGACGCTGCGTGTTCTGCATGGCTGGGAGAATGGCGGCTGTGAGCCCAACGACCTGCAGCATGTCGACTATCCTCTCAACAGTGTCGATGACTTCAAGCGTGCTGTGCAGGCGTTTGAATACGCGTCAAAGCACAATACAGCGCTACCGACAGATCCCAGTGGTCTTCTGGCGGCGCCCCTGGCAGAGGCCATTGCCAATGCTGAAGCTGAGGGGCAACAGCTCACCGATGAAACTCGTCGCACTCCCTCTCGCTGGCCAGCATTCGAAGGTGGGTTGGCTCTATATACCTTGTTTAAAATGTATCATCGGCTCGTTTACGGAGAAGACGATAATTATCGTTGCTCTCAATGCATGACCGCGCTCGGCTTGCGTGAAATTCATGAATTTCACCTTGAAGAAGGCGAGTTTGCACTCTTAACGCCCCTTGCCGCTCACGTTAAGGATCAGCCCTATTTACTGGTCTTACACGAAAGCCAGCTTGACCCCATTGAACAGTTGCTCGAAGAGAGCCTGCCGTTATTCGATAATTTTTAAACCTTTCAACGACAGCGGATCGACTTTTTACTGGCCGTAGTGCTACTCATTCCCCCCTTAAACGAGGGGAATGAAGGGCTATGGCTATCGTCACTCTTAGCCCAGCGAAATCGTGCTATTAATACCGCTTGAGACATTCTCTGGTTCAAACCAACGTGCCGTCACCGTTTTTGTTTGGGTCCAGAAGGAGATCGCCTGCTTTCCATTAGGACCTAAATCGCCCAGCTTCGACCCTCTTGAACCAGTAAAGCTGAAGTAAGCCACCGGGACAGGAATAGGCACGTTAATACCGATCTGACCAACATCGATATCGGTTTCAAACCGGCGCGCTACCCAACCTGAATTGGTAAAAATAGAGGTGCCATTGCCATTAGGATTGGCATTGATCAACGCAATGGCATCATCGAGCGTTTCCACATTGACGACGCACAGCACGGGGCCAAATATTTCTTCGCGATAAATCGTCATATCAGCGGTGACATCGGAAAATAGCGTCGGCCCTACGAAATTACCGTCGGGGTAGCCTTCCACGCTAACGTGACGGCCATCAACCAGCAGTTTGGCCCCCTCATTCTCGCCCGCATCGATTAACCGCAGTACTCGATCGCGCGCAGCGGGTGAAACCAGCGGCCCCAGATCGGCATCCAGTTGTGTACCCGGCCCCACTTTCATCTGCCGCGCAGCCTCGACAATATCGCTCAACCACTCACGTGCTTCACCGACGAGCACGACTACTGAGTTAGCCATGCAGCGTTGGCCTGCCGCACCAAAGGCAGAGCCGAGCAAGTTATTGATCGCTTGGCTACGGTTGGCGTCCGGCATCACCACGCAATGATTTTTAGCGCCCATCATCGCCTGCATACGCTTGCCCGCTGCGGCCGCGCGGTTATACAGCAGCGACCCCACGTGGGTTGAGCCAATAAATGAAAGCGCCTTGATATCCTGATGGTCGGCAATCTGGTTGGCTACGTCGGGGCCGCCATGTACCACATTCAACACGCCCGGCGGGATGCCCGCTTCGTGGGCAAGCTCGACCAATCGCATGGTGGCGCTGGGATCTTGCTCGGACGGCTTCAATACAAAGGTATTGCCGGTGGCAATAGCCAGCGGGAACATGAAGCACGGCAACATAATGGGGAAATTGAACGCGGTAATTCCGGCACCAACACCCAGCGGCTGGTGCATGGTGTACACATCTACCTCGTTGGCGGCATTCTCAGCAAGCTCCCCCAACTGCAGCGAAGTAATCGAGCAGGCGTGCTCAACCACTTCCAAACCACGGCCAACTTCACCTTCGGCATCCGGCAAGGTTTTACCGTGCTCCTCGGTGATCAATGCCGCCAATTCGGCGGTATTGTCGCGAATCAGCGCCTGGAGTTTGAGCATGATCCGCATGCGCTTTCCAAGCGGCACCTTACGCCACTCCTTGAATGCCTCTTTGGCACTCTGGATGGCGCGCTCCACTTCCTCGGTTGTACAAAACGGCACCCGCGCCACCACTTCTTGCGTGGCGGGGTTTACCACGTCTTGCCACTTGTTGCTTTGCGATGGCACCGGCTGCCCATCGATATACATGGGGATGTCACGAACGGACATAGCGTTGCTCCTGTTATGGTTGTGATTGTTGTGACTGGCACATTGATTGCTGTTTATAACGCAGTGATAGCTGAATTGTTGTTAGAAAAGCATCTGCCAAAGATATAACAGTAAGTTGACGTTAACGTCAATCAGCGCTTATCTGAGTAGACAAAATCAATATATCGACGTCAATTAGTCTTTACACGTAGGCTGGGCTGGGCGGACTGAACGGATTGGAAAAGCAGGCATGCTGGTGTCGCCTCGCTAAAGAAATCCTGAACGAGGCAGTCAATATCGTCTTGAGGTAAAACAGAAGGGACAGCCACTGGCAAGCGACTAACGCGCCAGTGGCTACCGATACAGGAATGAAGTGTGGACAGCCGTCAAGTGTGGCAATTACGCCGTTTCATAAGCAGCTTTGAGACGATAAAACTCTTCGACAATAGCGGCCATTTCGTCGGCGTCGTAATCGCACAGGCCGCTTACCACTAGCTTTTTGGAGCCAATACCCACCGCGTCACCGGCAGATTCAATCGAGAACTCCAAGCGCGCATCGGCACGTTTACCGTTCACCTCTAACGACGAATGGTTTAGCGTCAAGCCTGGTGAAAAACCATCTAAACGCTCTAGCGAAAACCCCATGCTGTCGTAGATCACCAAGGGGCGTTTAGGATTAAACATGACCCCGTGTTGTTCCATGAGCGGTTTTAAATAATGGGGGAAATTCTTGCCCGAAAACGCTACATAACAGCGGGCAAATGCTTCCACCGCAACGGGATCGTGGGTAATGTCACCACTACGCGTTACCTGCAGATAGCATTTACCGCTTTCATCGCAGACGTGCAGCGCACCATCGCCTGTTTCGCGAAACATGATTGGCGTGTCAGCACCGACCATGTTAGTGAAACGAAACTCCATTTGCCGCGACAACCCAAACTTTGCCAGTATCAGTACAAACAACAGGTCGCCTGGAACACAAAAGCGACGTGCATCCGGATTATGAATAGGGTTGTAGTCACCAGCTACGCCTTTGGCGAAACGACTGGCCTGCTCTGCGGAGATCACCACATACTCTCCGCGCTGCGTGTAAAAATCCTTGAACATGGCGTTAGTTGCCTGCCTAGCGTTGAAATCGAAAACCCGTCACTGCCCAACGCCGCGCATAATGCCATAAAACACGCCCCAACAGGAGTTCTCTGCCAGGGAAGCCACTATGCCAGACGCGAACATTCGTAAAAATCGCCTACCCCGCCTGCTTAAAAGGGTGTTGATTGCCTTGCTTTTGTTCACCCTTATTTGGGTGGCCGGCAGCTACTGGCTACTCAACAGCCAATGGCTACCCGCACGCATTTCTCAATTTGAAGGTATCGACATTCGCTGGGAACAAGGCGCTAGTCGACATCCCGGTCGCTGGGACGTAGAGGGGCTTTATCTGGCCCGGGAAGATGCAGCGCTGCCCATCTCCATTGAGGCAGATCGCGCCACCCTTTCTCTCTCGTTGCTATCCCTGCTGCGTGGCGAGCTGCATATCGAGATGCTGGAAGCCGACGGCATCCGCCGACTGACAGTGGGCGACCTAGCTCTGGAAGCACAGGGCCGACTAGAGATCGCCGATACCACGCTGAGCCGAGAGACACTCGCGATTCCTCATTTCACGCTCGCTATTACCAATGGTCGTTTAGTTCGCCTGAGTGATCAAGCGACCTTGGTAGATGATATTCATCTTGACGCCGATGCAACCCTGAACACGATCGCCCCAAACAGCACCGCCAACGACGAATTGACCGCCAACCTGCTGGCGGCACTTTCCGCACAGCTTCAGATAGAAGCGCAGGCGGATGCCTGGGATGTCTTTATGCCGTATCTAGACGCCCTGCCCTGGCTAACCCTGGAAGGCAACGGCGCACTCACAGGAGCACTAAAGCTTACCGCCGGTACATTACAGTCCGACAGTGTACTAACACTGGATGCCCCCATGTTGCGCTTGACGGTAGACGAACATCGTCTGCTTACGCCCACTGACTCCCCGCGCTGGCTAATCGCGGACGACCTACCGCCTTCTCATACGGCGATCGGCAAAGGCCAGGTTCGCCTGGCGGTCGACGACGATCAACTGTATTTTTCGACCCAACTTACCGATGTAGAGCTGGCCGACTCACAGCCTTATGCAGCCCATGCTGAGCTACGCCTTGCCACCCAGATTGATAACCAGCGCCTGGATCAGTTAGCGCTTCCTACGGCTGCAACACTGGCCTTGCAAGGCGATATCACACGTTTGGATATGCTAGACCGTTACCTAACACCAGAGCGCCAATCCGCTGGCAGTGAGACACGTCACAGTGAAGCCAGCACCAGCGAAGCAAGCACCAGAGAAGAAAGCACCAGTGAAGAGAGGGATGATCCAGAAAACAGTCTTCGCCTCTCTGGCCATGGCCACATTGAAGCCCAGGCCACTATTCGTGATACGCGCCCCTATAGCGCTAGCTTGGCCATTCAAGCTCCGCAATTAGCGGCAGACATACACGGCTTCAATGCCAAAGGCAGCGGCGCGCTGACAGCTCAGCTAACGCCGGAAGAAATAATAGAGGCCTCGCTCAGCTTTTCAGACGCCACGCTGCACCATCACAATCGCCTGCTGCTTGATGATGCCGATATCACGCTGGTCGCGACGAGCCCCGTGGCGCCGGAAACGGCACGCCAGGAAGCCACTGCCACCGTGAGTTGGCAAGCGGCGCAGCTACCGGACATTAGCGTGTTACAACCTTACCTGAGAGCGGTATTACCCTCCCCTTCCCCTCTGCAACTTCGAAGCGGGCAGGCCACGAGCCACGGTCAGCTCACGCTGTCGCCAGAACAGTTCAGCGGCGAGGTGCATTTAGCCGGAGAAGGGCTGACCACCCACTGGCAACAAGGTGTACAGGCCGGCACGTTAACCAGCGACATGGAGCTTTTTCTGCCCATCCGGCAAGCGGCCACGGATGGATCAACGCTGAACATCAGCGGTACTCGCTTGAGCTGGCAAGTGGCCGATACCGATCAGCCTAGCGAGCGCCTGGAAAGCGTGCTAATGCTCACCGAGGGCCGATTTCAGACGCGTAACAGCGTACCGAGTGGCCAGTTTGCGCTTGAAGGAAGCGTGCAGCGGCTAAGCTTTTTGAACGCCTTTTTACCCGATGCCCATGGGTTGGCTATCGCTGGAGAGGGACAACTGTTTGTTCAGGGAGCCTTTCGCGATAACCGGCTACTGGCGCCTACCCGCCTACGGGTCAATGCCGACCAGTTGGAAGTCACCTTTTTAGACTACCTTGCCACCGGCCGCGGCGAGCTTACCGCCCAACTAGATAATGCCGAGCGGGCCCAGATTTCGCTGGGCATCCCCCGTTTTGCCCTGCGGCGCCAAGACGATGATAGCCCTTACCTTGAAGGCCGCCATTTTGCGCTCACGACACAAACAGAGCGCTTTAGCGACGTGCTTGAATCCCCTCAGCCCGAGCACTTCATTACGCGCATTGCGCTACCAATTACCGACGTGTCCGATTTCACCCGCTACAACCGCTACCTGCCGGAAGGCGCAGGCATTACCTTGCTGAACGGGCAAGCCAGTCTTGAAAGCGAGTGGCTGCTCGAAGGATTGAACGCTCAAGGCGATATAAGACTGCGTGCCTTTAACGCCGAGCTGGCACTCCTGGACCAGCAGCTACACGGTGATGTGCACGTCTATTTACATTTAACCGACGGCGATCTGGAAACAGGCAACTTTACCGCCGACGACTCTTTTTTACGCCTGGAGAACGTTAAGCGTCAGCGCGAAGGGACATCATCAGATGCAGGCTGGTGGGGCCAGCTCTCCATGGATGAGGCGCAGTTGGCGTGGGAAGACCCTATTCGTCTTACCAGCCAGTTGCGCCTTGATATGCGCGATACAGGGTTACTGGCACGCCTTTTTCTAGCCCGTGCCAGGGATAACGACTGGTTAGGGCGACTGCTGAATGTGCATGATATTGAAGGGACAGCGCAGCTAACGGTCAGCGGCGAGCAAATAAGCCTAAATGATGTCGCGCTAACCGGCGGCCCCTTGTTGCTGCTTTCAGACGTTACCTTGGCAGACAGCAGCGCCAATGGCGCACTCTATGCACGCCTTGGCATCCTGAGCGTTGGGGTAGAGCTACAAGAAAGCGAGCCAACCTTGCGAATCATTCAACCACGCCGCTGGTTTGATCGCTGGCGGGAAGCGAACCGCCCTGCCCGCTTCTAGCGTCGTTTTCGTTCGCGGCGAATCATCCTGACGCGCTCTCTGGCTTTTTTCGGGGTCGACAGCGACGCTGCCATATCGTCCTGTGTTTTAGGCGGGGCGACGACCCTGAAGTATACGACCCTGCACTAACGCACTCTTGATCAGTTTTTAATCAACTTACGCGTTATTTGTAAGAGATTGACTACCCGACTTG
>NZ_JBHMAC010000021.1:0-1083 GCF_042429665.1 Vreelandella sulfidaeris
AGGCGGAGGAAATGGACCATGAAGAAGTCGAAATACACGGACGAACAGATTGCGTTCGCGGTAAAGCAGACCGAGACCGGGACACGTGCGGAAGAAGTCTGTCGCAAGATGGGCATCTCGCAGGCGACGCTCTACAACTGGAAGAAGAAGTACGGCGGACTGAGCGTGAGCGAAGTGCGCCGGCTCAAGCAGCTCGAAGAAGAGAACAACCGTTTGAAGAAGCTTGTCGCCGATCTGAGCCTGGACAAGGAAATGCTCCAGGAGGTGCTGCGAAAAAAGCTTTGAAGGCGTCCCGGCGGCGTGAACTGGCCGACTGGCTGATCCAGGCCTACCGGGTGAGCACGCGGCGTGCCTCATCGATCCTGCTGACCTCCAGTTCGTCTTATTACTACAAGGCCCACCCGAGAGACGATCGCGCCGAGCGCGCCCGGATCAAGGAAATCGCTGAGACAAGATTACGGTATGGGATGCCGCGCGTTCATGTACTGATGCGCCGTGAAGGCTGGGTGATCAACCACAAGAAAACGTATCGGATCTACTGCGAAGAAGGCCTGAATCTGCGGCGCAAGCGACCGCGACGACGAGTCGCTGCCATGCATCGCGAATCGCGGTCGGCAGTCGGCGCACCAAACGAAGCCTGGAGCATGGATTTTGTGGCCGATGAGCTGTTCAATGGGCGTCGGATTCGCTCGTTAACTGTAGTCGACAATTTTAGTCGCGAAGCGCTCGCCATCACGGTCGACCATTCGCTCAAAGGAGACGCGGTCGTGGACACCGTGACGCTGATCGGCCAAATGCGCGGACTGCCGAACCGCATACAAGTCGACAATGGGAGCGAATTCATTTCGAAGGCGCTCGACAAGTGGGCGTATGAGCACGGCGTACAGCTGGACTTTTCAAGGCCCGGAAAACCCACGGATAATCCGTTCATCGAGTCGTTCAACGGCAGCTTCCGGGACGAGTGTCTGAACGTACACTGGTTCCTGAGCCTGGAAGACGCCCAGGAGAAGATCGAGAATTGGCGCATCGAATACAATGAAGATCGGACCCATAGCTCGCTTGGGAACGTGACGCCCCGCGAGT
>NZ_JBHMAC010000022.1:0-1533 GCF_042429665.1 Vreelandella sulfidaeris
GACCATGAGTTTCAGGGCAAGCCGATTATCGGTATCTGTAATACCTGGTCGGAGCTGACACCCTGTAATGCGCACTTTCGCAAGCTTGCAGAGCATGTGAAGCAAGGCGTGCTGGAAGCCGGCGGTTACCCGGTGGAGTTTCCGGTGTTCTCCAACGGTGAATCCAACCTACGACCCACTGCCATGTTTACCCGCAATCTGGCCAGCATGGACGTCGAAGAAGCGATCCGCGGGAACCCCATCGACGCGGTGGTGCTGTTAGTGGGCTGTGACAAGACCACCCCCGCGCTGCTGATGGGCGCGGCAAGCTGCGATATCCCCACTATCGTGGTGACTGGTGGGCCGATGCTCAACGGCAAGCACAAAGGCAAGGATATTGGTTCGGGCACGGTGGTGTGGAAGTTATCCGAGCAGGTCAAGGCAGGGGAGATTTCGCTTCACGACTTCATGGCGGCAGAAGCCGGCATGTCACGCTCGGCAGGCACCTGCAACACCATGGGCACCGCCTCCACCATGGCGTGCATGGCGGAATCGCTGGGTACGTCATTGCCCCATAACGCCGCCATTCCGGCGGTGGATTCGCGCCGCTACGTGCTGGCGCACCTGTCGGGTAATCGAATTGTCGAGATGGTCCATGAAGACCTGCGGCTATCCAAGATCCTGACCAAGGAAGCCTTCGATAACGCCATTCGCACTAACGCCGCGATTGGCGGCTCCACCAATGCGGTGATTCACTTGAAAGCCATCGCCGGGCGGATCGGTGTCGATTTAACGCTGGATGATTGGAGTCGCGTCGGGCGCGGCACGCCCACAGTGGTCGACCTGCAGCCCTCGGGGCGCTTCTTGATGGAGGAGTTCTACTACGCTGGTGGCCTGCCTGCGGTACTCAAACGCCTGGGAGAGGCTGATCGGCTGCCGTTCAAAGATGCCCTCACCGTTAACGGCAAAACAATTTGGGAAAACGTCAAGGACGCCCCGCTGTATAACGACGAGGTGATCCGGCCACTGGATAACCCGCTCACTGCGGATGGCGGCATCTGCGTGGTGCGCGGCAACCTCGCGCCTAACGGTGCGGTTCTCAAGCCTTCTGCCGCCACCGCGGAACTGATGCAGCACCGGGGCCGGGCGGTGGTGTTTGAAGACTTTGACGACTACAAGGCGCGTATCAACGACCCGGATCTGGACGTTGAAGCCAATGACATTCTGGTCATGAAACACTGTGGTCCCCGCGGTTATCACGGCATGGCCGAGGTGGGCAATATGGGCCTGCCGCCCAAGATTCTTGCCCAAGGTATTACCGACATGGTGCGGATTTCCGATGCGCGCATGAGCGGCACAGCGTATGGCACGGTAGTGCTGCACGTGGCCCCGGAAGCGGCCGCGGGTGGTCCACTGGCGGCGGTACATAACGGTGACTGGATCGAGCTTGACTGCGCCAGTGGCCGACTGCATCTCGATGTCAGCGATGAAGAGCTGGCCTCGCGCCTGGCCGAGAGCGACCCCACCGCCGCTTCAACGCTTATTGCCAGCCAG
>NZ_JBHMAC010000023.1:0-940 GCF_042429665.1 Vreelandella sulfidaeris
CGTTAGCTCAACGCCTTGCAGCGCTTCCACACCGTGCCTATCAACCAGCTGGTCTCGCTGGGCCCTTCAGGAGGCTCTAGGCCTCAGGGATGTCTCATCTTGAAGGGGGCTTCCCGCTTAGATGCTTTCAGCGGTTATCCCGTCCGACCATAGCTACCCGGCAATGCCACTGGCGTGACAACCGGAACACCAGAGGGTCGTCCACTCCGGTCCTCTCGTACTAGGAGCAGCCCTTCTCAAACATCCAACGCCCACGGCAGATAGGGACCGAACTGTCTCACGACGTTCTAAACCCAGCTCGCGTACCACTTTAAATGGCGAACAGCCATACCCTTGGGACCGACTTCAGCCCCAGGATGTGATGAGCCGACATCGAGGTGCCAAACACCGCCGTCGATGTGAACTCTTGGGCGGTATCAGCCTGTTATCCCCGGAGTACCTTTTATCCGTTGAGCGATGGCCCTTCCATACAGAACCACCGGATCACTAGAACCTGCTTTCGCACCTGCTCGACGTGTCTGTCTCGCAGTCAAGCACCCTTATGCTCTTGCACTCATTGCACGATGTCCGACCGTGCTGAGGGTACCTTCGTGCTCCTCCGTTACTCTTTAGGAGGAGACCGCCCCAGTCAAACTACCCACCACACACTGTCCTCGATCCGGATAACGGACCTGAGTGAGAACGCCAATGATGCCAGGCTGGTATTTCAAGGTTGGCTCCCTCCGAACTGGCGTCCGGAGTTCAAAGCCTCCCAGCTATCCTACACAGGCAACATCAGCGTCCAGTGTGAAGCTATAGTAAAGGTTCACGGGGTCTTTCCGTCTAGCCGCGGGTACACCGCATCTTCACGGCGATTTCAATTTCACTGAGTCTCGGGTGGAGACAGCGTGGCCATCATTACGCCATTCGTGCAGGTCGGAACTTACCCGACAAGGAATTT
>NZ_JBHMAC010000024.1:0-884 GCF_042429665.1 Vreelandella sulfidaeris
CGTTACATCTTCCGCGCAGGCCGACTCGACTAGTGAGCTATTACGCTTTCTTTAAAGGATGGCTGCTTCTAAGCCAACCTCCTAGCTGTCTGAGCCTTCCCACATCGTTTCCCACTTAACCAGGATTTCGGGACCTTAGCTGACGGTCTGGGTTGTTTCCCTTTTCACGACGGACGTTAGCACCCGCCGTGTGTCTCCCACGCGTTACTCACCGGTATTCGGAGTTTGCCTCGGGTTGGTAAGTCGGGATGACCCCCTAGCCGAAACAGTGCTCTACCCCCGGCGGTACTACATGAGGCGCTACCTAAATAGCTTTCGAGGAGAACCAGCTATCTCCGAGCTTGATTAGCCTTTCACTCCGATCCACAAGTCATCCAAATCTTTTTCAACAGATCCTGGTTCGGGCCTCCAATTGATGTTACTCAATCTTCACCCTGCTCATGGATAGATCGCTCGGTTTCGGGTCTATATCCAGCGACTGTGTCGCCCAGTTAAGACTCGGTTTCCCTACGGCTCCCCTATACGGTTAACCTCGCCACTGAATATAAGTCGCTGACCCATTATACAAAAGGTACGCAGTCACAGAACAAGTCTGCTCCTACTGCTTGTACGCACACGGTTTCAGGATCTATTTCACTCCCCTCTCCGGGGTTCTTTTCGCCTTTCCCTCACGGTACTGGTTCACTATCGGTCAGCCAGGAGTATTTAGCCTTGGAGGATGGTCCCCCCGTCTTCAGTCAAGGTTTCTCGTGCCCCGACCTACTCGATTTCACGTGATCAGATTTTCGACTACGGGGCTATCACCCGCTACGGCCGAGCTTCCCAGCTCGTTCGCCTAATCAGTCACACGCTTAAGGGCTGGTCCCCGTTCGCTCGCCGCTACT
>NZ_JBHMAC010000025.1:0-1236 GCF_042429665.1 Vreelandella sulfidaeris
CTACGGCTACCTTGTTACGACTTCACCCCAGTCATGAACCACACCGTGGTGATCGCCCTCTTGCGTTAGGCTAACCACTTCTGGTGCAGTCCACTCCCATGGTGTGACGGGCGGTGTGTACAAGGCCCGGGAACGTATTCACCGTGACATTCTGATTCACGATTACTAGCGATTCCGACTTCACGGAGTCGAGTTGCAGACTCCGATCCGGACTGAGACCGGCTTTAAGGGATTCGCTTGCTCTCGCGAGTTCGCAGCCCTTTGTACCGGCCATTGTAGCACGTGTGTAGCCCTACCCGTAAGGGCCATGATGACTTGACGTCGTCCCCACCTTCCTCCGGTTTGTCACCGGCAGTCTCCTTAGAGTTCCCGACATTACTCGCTGGCAAATAAGGACAAGGGTTGCGCTCGTTACGGGACTTAACCCAACATTTCACAACACGAGCTGACGACAGCCATGCAGCACCTGTCTCTGCGTTCCCGAAGGCACCCCGGAATCTCTTCCGGGTTCGCAGGATGTCAAGGGTAGGTAAGGTTCTTCGCGTTGCATCGAATTAAACCACATGCTCCACCGCTTGTGCGGGCCCCCGTCAATTCATTTGAGTTTTAACCTTGCGGCCGTACTCCCCAGGCGGTCGACTTATCGCGTTAACTTCGCCACAAAGTGCGCTAGGCACCCAACGGCTGGTCGACATCGTTTACGGCGTGGACTACCAGGGTATCTAATCCTGTTTGCTACCCACGCTTTCGCACCTCAGTGTCAGTATCAGTCCAGAAGGCCGCCTTCGCCACTGGTATTCCTCCCGATCTCTACGCATTTCACCGCTACACCGGGAATTCTACCTTCCTCTCCTGTACTCTAGCTTGACAGTTCCGGATGCCGTTCCCAGGTTGAGCCCGGGGCTTTCACAACCGGCTTATCAAGCCACCTACGCGCGCTTTACGCCCAGTAATTCCGATTAACGCTTGCACCCTCCGTATTACCGCGGCTGCTGGCACGGAGTTAGCCGGTGCTTCTTCTGCGAGTGATGTCTTTCCTGATGGGTATTAACCACCAGGCGTTCTTCCTCGCTGAAAGTGCTTTACAACCCGAGGGCCTTCTTCACACACGCGGCATGGCTGGATCAGGGTTGCCCCCATTGTCCAATATTCCCCACTGCTGCCTCCCGTAGGAGTTCGGGCCGTGTCTCAGTCCCGATGTGGCTGATCATCCTCTCAGACCAGCTACGGATCGTC
>NZ_JBHMAC010000003.1:0-268608 GCF_042429665.1 Vreelandella sulfidaeris
TACTATCTGAGTCACTCACAGGCCTGATTTTCCAAGTCTGGATGCTCGGTTATCGGGGAGAGGGTCAGCGGAGTCATCAGCCCTGAAGCGGGTAGTGCAGAAAATAGGGGTAAACAGATCATTGCCGTTATGCCTTGCGATTAGTAAACACCATGCACTGCTGGTGTGAAATAAGCCTCGCATTCTAACAGCCATTTGCTTGATCTGCATCCTTGCCGTCCTGTGGCTACTCCTACCTTACGCCGTTTGCAGGGTGCCCAGAAGCTCTCTTTTGGCGTACCATTGCCAGCAAATAACGCGCTATTTAAGTCCCACTGATCACGCTGATACGGCACCACTTGTTTACTAAAGGGCGCCGAACCAGCCTGACGCGAACCTGACGTTTAAAGAGGAGCAGTACATGAGCCAATCTATTGCAGTCATCAAGGGCGACGGCATCGGCCCCGAAATTATGGATGCCACGCTGCGAGTACTCGACGCCTTAGATTGCGGCTTGACCTACGAGCATATCGACGCGGGTTTAGGTGCGCTTGAAAAACACGGCACGTTGATTCCTCAGGAATCACTGGATGCCATCGAAAAACACGGCATTGCGCTTAAAGGCCCGCTCACCACGCCCATTGGCAAGGGCTTCTCCTCGATTAACGTTCAGCTGCGTCGTCACTTCGACCTCTATGCCAACGTACGTCCGGCGATCAGCTTTCCCGGCACTAAATCGCGCTATGACGATATCGATATGATCACGGTGCGGGAAAATACCGAAGGCGCGTACCTTTCAGATGGCCAGGAAATGATCGACGATGGTGATACCGGCATTTCGGTCATCAGGGTCACCCGCAAGGGCTCCGAGCGTATCATTCGCTATGCCTTTGAACTGGCCAAAAACAACGGCCGTAAAAAGGTCACCGCCGTACATAAAGCCAATATCATCAAAACAAGCTCGGGCCTGTTCCTGGATGTCGCGCGGGAGATCGCCAAAGAGTATCCCGAGCTCGAATTTCAGGAGATGATCGTCGATAACGCCTGCATGCAGTTGGTGATGAACCCGCACCAATTTGATGTGGTGATTACCACCAACCTGTTTGGCGATATTCTTTCTGACCTGTGTGCTGGTTTGGTCGGCGGTTTGGGCCTGGCGCCTGGCGCCAACATTGGCGAAAAAGCAGCGATCTTTGAAGCCGTGCACGGTTCAGCACCGGATATCGAAGGCAAAAACATCGCCAACCCCTGCGCCCTGCTGCTGGCCGCCGCTCAGATGCTGGAGCACCTGGGCATGAATGAAAAGGGTGACGCCATCCGCCAAGGTATCCGTAGCGTGCTGGAAACCCGTCGAGATATGGTCACCCCCGACATGGGCGGAACCGGCAGCACCGATTCCTTCGCCCAGGCATTGGTAGAATACGTACAGGGCTAGTGCTTATAGGCGAGTACGCATAGGGCTATCCGGGTTGTTTGGTCTTAGACATCATTGACCCGGTAGCGCAGCAGGTACAACGCATTGAGGGTGACCAGTACGGTCGCCCCAGTGTCGGCCATGACCGCCACCCACATCCCCGTGATCCCCATCACCGTCGAAACCAAAAACAGGGCTTTGAAACCAAGCGCTAGCGCCACATTGGTTTTAACGTTGCGCATGGTGGCTCGGGAAAGCCCAATCATTTCGGCAATCCCGGTTACCCGGTTTTTAAGCAACGCGGCATCGGCGGTTTCAAGCGCTACATCGGTGCCGCTGCCCATGGCGATGCCTATCTCTGCCGCGGCGAGCGCCGGAGCATCGTTAATACCATCACCCACCTTACCTACTGGACCAAGCCCTTGTGCTTGCCACTCGCGAACGCGCTGCGCTTTATCTTCTGGCATCAGCTCGCCCTCGGCCTCAATACCCAGCTGGCCGCCGATGGCAGCCACACTTCTGGCATTGTCACCACTGAGCATGATGGCTTGCACCCCCAAGCGCTCTAGTGCCTGGAGGCCCTGGCGCGCATCTTCACGCGGCTCATCCCGCAGCGCGATAAGCCCCAGGAGGCGTTCATTTTCTATCCCCTTCCCTGTTTCTAATCCTTTGTCTATTTCGATCAACACTGCAAGACTCTTGCCCTGCGCTTCAAGCGCCGCTATACGCTTAAAGTCATCGCCTTCGCGGTGGGCAACGCCTTGCAGATAGCGCGGGCTCACCAGCATCAACTCACGCCCTTCCACCTGCCCGGCCACGCCATGGCCTGCCAGTGCACGCGCTCCCTGCACGGTGGGAAGCGTCGCTGTCGTTGGTTGGCCAGCATCGGCATGTTGAAAATAGTCACTAATCGCCACGGCAAGAGGGTGACTTGACCCCTGCTCCAGAGCCGCAGCAAGACGGACGACTTCATCGGCGCTGGCGTCAGCGGCAAAACTCTCCACATCGGTGACCGCGGGCGTGCCCGCCGTCAGCGTGCCTGTTTTATCCAGGGCAACGCGCTTGAGCTTACCTAACTGCTCGAGTACTGCGCCGCCTTTCATCAATAGCCCATGGCGAGCGCCTACAGATAACCCGGCCGCAATCGCCGCAGGTGTGGAGATCACCAATGCGCAGGGGCAAGCGATCAACAACAGGGCCAGCGCGCGGTAGATGGACTCCGACCACACCATGGGCGACACCAGTGGCGGTACAATAGCGACCAATAGCGCCACCCCAACCACGGCGGGCATATAGAAAAACGCAAAGCGATCAATAAAGCGCGCCACCGGTGCTTTAGAGGCCTGGGCCTCTTCTACTAGCTTAATCACCCGGGCGATGGTGTTATTTTCGGCGCTACGGGTCACCTCGACCTCAAGCACACCGTCTAGATTTACGGTACCGGCAAACACCGCTTCTCCTTCTTCTTTCTCGCGCGGCACCGACTCCCCATTGACCGGGGATTCATCGATTGACGAGCTGCCGGCAATAATCTTGCCATCGCAAGGTAAGCGGTCGCCGGGGCGAACCTGCACCCGCTGACCGGGCACAAGCGATGTTGCAGACACCTCGCGCACTTCACCCTGTTCCAGCAGTCGTGCCGTGGAAGGTGTCAGTTGAGAAAGTGCTGAAATACTCCGGCGTGCCTGGGCAGCGGCAACCCCTTCCAGCATCTCGCCCACCGCAAATAGAAATACCACCACGGCTGCTTCGGCGGCGGCATTGATAGCAAGCGCCCCTAGCGCGGCAATACTCATCAGCATTTCAATGGTGAACGGGTTGCCCAACCTGAGTGCTTGGAAAGCACGCTGAACAACCGGCACAAGGCCAACGACCGTCGCGATAATGAAGGGCCAGGTGCCCAGAGCAGGCCAAATGAATTTTAGCGCCCAGGCGAGGGCCAGCAATACACCGCTGACGATCACCAACCGTCCTTTAGGCGACTGCCACCAAGCGGGCGATGTTTCCGAGTCAGCGGCGGTCGCTGAGTCATCCATCACTTGATAGCCCAGTGCCGTGATCGTTGATTCAATCTCAGCCTGGTGCAGCGTTTTTCCAGGCGGTGCGGTTAAGCGCACTGAACCGGTGACGGAGCTAGCAGAAACATGCTCAACATGGTGTAAGCGCTTTAGGGCGGATTCAACTTTACGTTCACAACCGCCGCAGTCCATCCCCTGAACGCGTAGGGTGGTCGATGCAGTCGTGGTGGATGTTGTGTTG
This sequence comes from Vreelandella sulfidaeris, assembly GCF_042429665.1. Classification (GTDB taxonomy): domain Bacteria; phylum Pseudomonadota; class Gammaproteobacteria; order Pseudomonadales; family Halomonadaceae; genus Vreelandella. The sequence goes on from NZ_JBHMAC010000003.1 coordinate 3,653, forward strand.
TTCATCGCAGTGAACTCCAAGTTCGTCTATCTTACCCATAGCGTAATACCTATAGTTACTAGAGGTTCAAGAGATGAAGGAGCATTCTTTAGCGCAGCCTACCCATGAGCGACATATTGGTATCGGTGAGCTGGCGCGCGAGTCAGGCTGCAAACCCGAAACGGTGCGTTATTACGAACGCATTGGGCTGTTGCCTTCAGCCTCGCGCAATGAAGGCAATCAGCGCCGCTATGACACAGCCGCCATTCGCCGCTTGACGTTTATTCGCCATGCACGGGACTTTGGTTTTTCTGTTGAAGCGGTAAGAGAGCTGTTACACATGGCGGATTGCCCGACCATGCGCTGTGAAGAAGTTGATATGCTGGCAAAACGCCACCTAGCCGAAGTAGAGGCGCGACTTGCACGACTCACCGCAGTACGAGATGAGCTACAGCGCATGGTTAATCAGTGCGCCGGGGGCAGCATTGGTCAGTGTCATATTATTGATGTACTTAGCGACCACCGCCTGTGCCATCAAGCGGAACCTCATGGTGGCGCAGAGGTGATCGGTTAACGCAGGCTTAACCCAGCCAAACATCCAGAAACAGCATAATTACCAGGCCCATTGCCAAGCCAAAAGTGGCTTTTTTCTGGTGACCGCAGTGGTGGGTTTCAGGAATGATTTCGTGGCTGATGACATACAGCATGGCACCGGCAGCGAACGCCAGCCCCCATGGCAGCAATATCTGGGAGACACTAACAATACTGGCACCAAATAGCCCGCCGATGGGTTCAATGAGGCCGGTCAGTGCAGCGATCGACCAGGAGCGCCATTTGGAATAGCCCTCGCCCATCAAGGCGACCGCAACGGCCAGCCCCTCGGGCATATTCTGAAGGCCAATGCCGATTGCCAGCGGCATACCACCCTCTAGCCCATTGGCGCCAAAGCCGACGCCCACCGCCATGCCCTCTGGCAGATTATGAATGGCAATAGCGAACACAAACAGCCACACACGGCGTAACGATGCAGCTTCTGGGCCTTCACGCCCCTGGGTAAAATGCTCATGAGGCAAATACTCATTAAGCACGGCAATCGCGCCCATCCCGAGTAAAATCGCGGCACAGACAATCGTCGCTGGCACCGGCCCACCCGCGTAATAGATTTCTGCGGCATCCAGCGCCGGGATAATCAGCGAAAAAAATGAGGCCGCCAGCATCACGCCAGCGGCAAACCCTAATGCCAGGTCGCGAAACCCTCGGCTGGGTGTCTTGCCGAGCAAAACCGGTAACGCGCCCACCGCCGTCAGCAACCCGGCAGCCAAGCTTCCCAAGAATCCTAATAACAACGTATTTTCCATGCGCTAAAAGAGCCTTATATCAGAAAGTACGTAAACGCTCAGAGCGTATCGCTCCTCTAACCGCGCTGAGTATAGTCTACCATTTGTAGCGCCTAGTGCTTTGACGCGTCGCTTTTCATCCATAACGCCCCATGGGAACACGCTTAAACCACCTCCGATACGTCAACATTGAAAACCTCCATAACGCCAGCCACTTGAATCTGCCTTATTGTTAACGTGTTGCTTACTGGCTCTGACGTTTGCCCTGGATTAGTAGCCCTGGCTAGAAGCTAGAAAACGGCCCAACATCGCCGCGACATCATTAGGGCATTCTTCGGTTATCCAGTGCGCCGAGTCGACCCATTCAATTTCCGCATGAGGTATCGTGCTCTGCAACTTTCTAGCATATTCTGGCTTCTGAAAAGCATCATGCCGCCCCCACAGTATCAGCGTTGGATGGGGTAAATACTGAAGCTCATCGGCAATAGCCAAGGTGTATTCAGGATTTAGCCGGCGCAGGTTGCGAAAGAAAGCCCTTTTACCCTCTTCTCCTTGCCAGGGCTCAACGATCATATCCGCTAGTTCAGGGGTAGCGGCAGACTCGTCATGCATACCGTTGGGTAGAAAATCCCTGAGCATTTGCTCAAGTTCCTGTGGGCTCATCTTCTCTTCAGCCTCGGGTTCCTGAAGAGGTTTGAATTCCGGAATAGGCCAGGAATCGAAACAGACGGCATCTGCCAACACCAGGCGATTGATGCGCTCAGGAGTGTTCACCGCGATAATTTGGGCAACGCCACCAGCAATATCATGGGCAACGATATCGGCACGGCGAATCCCCAGCGCATCCATGAACCCCAATAGCATTCTGGCTTGAGCCTGAATGGAAACATCGGCATCGCGCGGTTTGTCAGATTTGCCATAATTGAGCATATCGGCGCTATTACCCGGCGACTGCTGGCCAGCTCGGGAATGATATTGCGCCAAAGCAAGCTGGAAGTAGGAATACCGTGAAGTAAAATGACCGGCGGTCCCTCTCCACGCTCTAGGTAGGCAATACGGTGCCCGTGGACATTCACGTAGTGGGTATCTAATTCGGATCTGGCCATTGTCATTCTCCTTTTGACGTTTTCCCTTTCAGCATAGACCTTTTTAAACAGTCCTTTTTAGATAGCACTTTTTAGACAGTACTTTTTAAACAGAGCTTTTAGACAGTACTTTTTAACAAATGCGTTTTTACTACACAGCGATCAATGTTAGAAAAGCGCCATCTCTCCGCCGCAGCTTAGCTAAGCAACACAACCTTTATTAAATTTAATGACTAATTATTCATATACTTGTTAGCGCTAGCTCACCTCATCACTGCTGTCTTTATGACACTTGACGTTATAAACCATTGTCAGCCTAACCGAGAAACAACAATGCCGAGTAAGAAACCCCACCGAATATAAAGGGAAGAATGCGGCTATTCCTCTCTTCTGGTAGTTCTTCTTTCAATACGTTTAGAATAATACCGCCGGCTACAAAGGCGAACAGCATGCCCGTTGCAGCCTCACTTAACTCTACGTAGAGGCCAACCAGCCAACCCAAAATGATAGCAGCGGAAAGCACCCAGCGCCCATAATGAAGATAACGCCGGTTATGATGGTGATAAAGAGAGTGATCATTAACTAAAAAGTGGAACGCCATCGCCAGGAAATAAAAGAACTCTTCAGAAATAGAGCTATCGCGATAGACCATTAAGTAACCAATCAGCGCGTTATATAAAGAAAAAGAGCCAATATGTAGCCAGAAAATCCATTTTCCGCTCCCTTTGCCAGGTTTGGCTTTATCGCCTGTTGGCGCGGGGTGATTTCTCTTTAATAAAAACCTTTCCAAGCCATAGAAAAAAGACAGGCCAATTAACGCCACAAAGTAAGCGTGATGTTCTAGAAAGTAAATAATATTAAACTCTTCAAGTGATTGTTGCGCTTGCTCAAGCTCAGGAAAAATATGCAAGAATACATAGGCAATTGAGACGCCACCAGAAAAAGATAACCAGGCACTCCGAGGTATAAAACTTAAGCACAACAACCAACCTGCCGTCACATGAACAAATGCTAATATCATGATAAACGCCAGTTGCAATAAAAACATCTCATTCATCTACATTCTCAACCAACATCAAAAAAACATTAAAAATTGAAATTAACTAATAACCGAGCAGTAAAAACAAAAAAATCTTTCAACCACAATACAATATAAAATTATAACGTGAATGAAATATTTATCTTCGAACCAGAGCATCTTTAATCATTGTTAAACATCAACCACAAGCATTAGTCGCTAGTTTCCCTTTAGTAATAACACATTTTTTTGACTATGATGGTATGGCTTAATGAGGTTAGATTCCTCAGCCCCCTCTCAAGCTTAGAGATGAGCTTGAGGATGAAAAGGGAGTGGCGTGATAAATGCCTGGTTGAAGTGTATGAGAAAAAATGTTCCGTTAAAGTAGATGAGACGGCGCGAGCAATTTGGAGCTTCCTTGCCAAAGATGACGGCTTCATTAATTCATGCTCATGTAATGCTTACCCGACCTTCATCATAGAAACCTGCAAAGCAGATGAAGGTTGATGTCATCAAATCGCCAAACTATCTCAATGCATAGGCGACCCGCTTTACCCTAAACCAGATTAAACGTAACGGCATATCGAAATTAAATACGCTAGCGGAGTAATGAAATGTTCACGTTTCTTGATGACATGTCGTTAACCATTGCCTTAGTGCTGTTTAGCATGTGCGCAGCCGTTATTGGTTTCGTGGGTACCAAGCTGGCCGGAATCGTGGATGAAATAGCCGACCGCACCGGGCTGGGAGAAGCCATTGCTGGTGCCGTGTTGCTTGGCATGGCCACCTCATTGTCGGGTATTGTCGTATCAGTCACCGCCGCCTGGACTGGCAAGCCAGAACTCGCCATGAGTAATGCTCTGGGTGGCATTGCTGTTCAGACGCTATTTTTAACCATTGCCGATATAGCGCACCGACGTGCCAACTTAGAGCATGCAGCCGCCTCGTTAGGAAACATAATACAGGCAGCCCTATTGCTATGTTTACTCAGCTTATTGCTGATAGGGCGCTTTGCTCCTGACTGGACAATTTGGCACGTGCATCCTGTTACCCCGCTATTGTTTATCGCTTACCTATTCGGCTTACGGTTGGTTAAAAGCTCCCAACAGCATCCGATGTGGAACCCAGCCAAAACCCATGAAACACGTGAGGATGAACCCGACGAAGCGTCTGGAAAACTATCATTAGTACGTTTATGGCTTAGCTTCCTAGGCTTCGCTATTACTATTGGTGCCATGGGTTGGTTATTAGAAAAAAGCGCTACCGTGATTGCTGTCGAAACGGGGCTAAGCCAGGCGGCTGTTGGCGTGCTGCTTACGTCGGTAGCAACATCACTACCAGAACTAGTAACGACGGTGGCAGCAGTACGCCGTGGGGCGCTAACCCTTGCAGTGGCTGGCATCATCGGGGGCAACGCTTTTGATACTCTATTTGCCGCCGTCTCGGACGTGGCTTATCGAGAGGGCTCTATTTATCATGTAACGCCCGATCATGTAATGTTGTGGGTTGCCATCACCGTGCTAATGACCGGGGTATTGATGCTGGGATTACTGCAGCGTCAAGAGCAGGGACCGGGCCGTATCGGTTTTGAGAGCATATCAATCATCGGCTTATATCTAGCGGGAATAGCCATACTGTTGATGGGTTAACGACTAGGATGTCAGCGGAAAGTATTGAACACAGGAGCGTTCAACATGATCGGCAGCACGTTAGTAGGCCTCATTGGAACCCTACTCATTTTACTAGTAGCTTACGATGCCATTCGCACCACGCTGTCCGTTTCGAGTGTCGGCGGCCCTCTCACTAACCGTTTGGTAAGCGGTATCTGGTCTGTATTGCTGATGCTACACCGTCAGCATAAAAGCCATAAAATGCTGTCATCCGCGGGTCCATGGATAACCATAACGCTACTGATGGCGTGGTTCCAGTTCGCATGGCTGGGATGGTTCCTGCTCTTTTGCAGTTCAGCACAAGCCGTCGTTGATTCCTCAACAAACGCCACCGCCAGCATCGTTGAACGCGCCTACTATGCCGGCTATACCATCACAACCCTGGGTTATGGCGACTTTATTGCTGGTACTGAGAGATGGCGATTTCCGCCAGTATTAGCAGCGGCAAACGGTTTTTTCCTGTTCACGCTATCGATTACCTATATTCTCAATATCATTACCAACGTTATCCAGAAACGCCATACCGCCTTAACGGTCAGTGCGCTTGGAGAAAGCCCGTGGCAAATTCTCGCGACGACTCACGACACTGGAAAATTCAACACGCTCACCAGCCAACTCCAACCGCTACAGCAATCTATCAGCACCTTGGGACAGCAGCACCTCGCCTACCCCATACTGCACTATTATCACAGCGAAACTGGCAGCAAGTCGCTGTCGTTAGCTATCGCACGGCTTTATCAAGTAGTCGCGTTGATTTGCTATGCCTGCCCTCGGCTTGAATCCACGACGCTTGAACAGTTGTTAATCATGCGCAAAGTGCTTGAACAGTTTATGGATACGCTTGGTAGTGCCTTCATCAATCCTGACGATGCTGCCCCGCCTATTCCAATGCTAAACGCGTATGTGGAACTTCCGGGTGTGGATAAGACGAGCCAGGAAATGCACGATTATTTGGCGTCACTGCCTTATCAGAAACTCTTGGCGGCTTACGTTCATAAGAATGGCTGGCAATGGCAGGATGTGTGGGAAACATCCCCCAACCGGTAAGTAGCGGCTCTCTCGCTCGCCATCCTTCGCAATATTGATGTTCAAAAAAGCCTCGCGCCTCCCATCGGGCCGGCGCTTTTTTGTGCCCGACGCTTAAGCCTACTTAAGCCGAGGAAAAATACATCTCTTTGATTATTAAATATTAATTTCAAACCTACCTGCAAGATTAGCCCCTCAATTGCAACACTTTGTGACGTTTGATGCCAAGGGGATGTTTCCCAAGCGGGATTCCACTAATCTCTACTCAATCAACCTTGCACACAAAGCATTAACGCCCAAACAAAAGGATTCTTTATGCTCAAGCTATTAACCACCGTTGGGTTACAGAGTGCAGTTTTTGAACATACTGCCTGCATCTCTTTTTCACCAGAAGGCATCATCAAAGATGCCAGCGAACAGTTTCTGAGCACGGTAGGCTATCGTCTTGAGCAGGTAAAAGGACAACACCACCGCATGTTCTGCTTTCCTGAACAGACCGCTAGCCGTGAATATCAGGCCTTTTGGGCATCCCTCGCTGCAGGCCATAGTCAACAGGGCCGTTTTAGGCGAGCAAACGCACAGGGTAAGGAGATCTGGCTGGAAGCGACCTATCTACCGGTCAAGAATCGCCGAGGCAAGGTAGTATCGGTCTTCAAGATCGCTAATGACGTTACGACTGTGCATCAAGAAGCAGAGCGTAAAAATGCCGTATTAGAAGCATTAGATAGCTCCATGGCAGTCATCGAGTTTACCCCAAGCGGCGAAGTACTTAATGCCAACACTAACTTTGAAAAGACCATGGGATATGGCAACGAAGAACTAGTGGGTGCCCATCACCAACTGTTTTGCCCTACCGACTTTTCCCGAGCCAACCCACACTTCTGGGAATTACTCGCTCAGGGGGAGTACATGCAAGGTAAATTTGAACGGCTGAATTCTCGTGGACATAGCGTCTGGCTTGAAGCTACCTATAATCCGATCAAAGATAGCACTGGCAATGTTGTCAAGGTTGTCAAATTTGCGACGGATATCACCCGCTCAGTTGAAGCTGCAGACTCAGCCACACGTGCCGTCACTGCCGCCCAAAGTACATCCTCGCAAACAGAGCAGATTGCTCAAAACGGGCTCAACCATTTGCAGCGAGTTATGAGCGATTCCAAACAAGCCGCCGACACCTTAAACGAGGCACAGCAGTTAATCGCCGCGCTTAATAAGCAGGCACAAAGTATCAACAGCATTACTGAGTCGATTGCCCGTATTGCCAATCAAACCAACCTGTTGTCGCTCAATGCGGCGGTAGAAGCGGCTCGCGCCGGGGAACAGGGCCGAGGGTTTGCCGTCGTTGCCAATGAAGTACGTCGTTTAGCCAAAGGCTCAAGCGAAGCAGTCGATGAGATTACACGGGTGCTGAAAGAGAACAATGCACTGGTAGAACGTACGACCCATGCCATGCAGCAGGTAGTAAAGCAAGGTAAATCAAGCCAAACCAGCGTTGGAGAAATTGAAACGATCGTCAACGAGATACTCACCGGAGCGCGCAGTGTATCGAATTCGATTGAACAGCTAGCGCTGGAATCCGCCTAATGAGCGATTAAAAAGCCAGCAAGAGTGTCGCTGGCTTTTGTTCGTTCGCTTAGCTATTTACTTCAAGGAGGTTTTGCGTAAATAAGGCAGGACGGTTTCGTAATCGCCATACCTCTGCTTAGCATCAGCATCAGACACGCTTGGTGGAATGATCACATCCTGACCCACCGTCCAATCAGCCGGCGTGGCAACACCGTGTTTAGACGTGGTTTGCAGCGCATCCAGGGCGCGTAGAATTTCAGCAAAGTTACGCCCTACGGTCATGGGATACGTCATGGATAGCTTCAACTGCTTATCGGGCCCGATAATAAATACCGAACGCACCGTCGCGCTGTGCGCAGGTGTGCGGCCATCAGGCAAATAGGCATCTTCAGGCAGCATATCGTATAGCTTGGAAACGTTGAGCCCATCGTCTGCGATAATCGGGAAATCAACATCGCTGCCGCTAACGGTTTGGATATCATCGCCCCACCGCTTGTGGTCTTCAACCCCGTCTACCGACACACCGATTACCTTGGTGCCACGTTTTTTCCATTCTTCACTAAGCGTTGCAACCGCCCCAAACTCGGTGGTGCAAACGGGGGTAAAATCCTTCGGGTGCGAAAACAGAATGGCCCAGCTGTCGCCAATCCACTCATGAAAGCGAATAGGCCCCTGGCTGGTTTGTGCTTCAAAATCGGGAACCACTGCGTTAATACGTAATGACATGCTGCCTCCTTCGCGGGTGATCAATTTTTAAAACAAATTTTTAAAACCTTAACGTTTTAAAAACTCAAAGTTTTAATACCATAAACCACCTTTAAAAAATTCACTATAGATCATTTAGCAATAAGACAGTAAGAACCGCGACCGCGTTCCCCTTCTGTTTGTCGCAGAACTGTTTCTCGAAGAACTGTTCCTCACAGCCCCGAGCAATTACCCACCCTGCCCTCAAGTGGTCAATAGACAGTCGAAGGCGGGGGTCTTTACGCTAGATCCTCACACCAGTCGCTAAAACGCCTCCCGCAGGAGGCGTTGGACTGATGGTAAAGACACTTTCAAAAAGCTTTAAGCGAACACTTCTGTCCATTCACTACGCTTGGCAAGTAGCTCACGGGCAAGCTTCTGAGCGCCTTCCAGACTGTGGCTTGCCGCCCAGCCGCACTGCATTTCATTGCAGGCAGGGACATCAGTCGCCACTACTACATCGTTCAGCGTTTGTTCGATGATGGCAAGCACGTCGTCGTAGTCGTCGTGATTGATCATCGCAATGTAAAACCCGGTTTGGCAGCCCATCGGGCTGATATCCACGACTTTATCGGTATGGTTGCGAGACAGCTCAGCCATCAGGTGCTCAAGGGAGTGCAGCGCAGGCATCTCCATATGATCTTTATTGGGCTGGCAGATACGCAGGTCATACTTGTGGATACGATCGCCATTCTGGCCTTCTTTAATATCGGCTAACCGTACGTACGGTGCTTTTACCTTGGTGTGATCCAGGTTAAAGCTTTCGACGTTCATCTTTTGCTCGGTCATATTGGCTCCTTCTGCGCTTAGCTTATCTATTCCGCACTATTGTACACCCTTAAGCTATACCTTGGGCGCATCAAAATTCCACGGCTCGTCGGTGTAAACACAGACATTGGCATCTTCTATATCGCCATCGGGTGATTCAACATGCTGGGCAAAAAAGTCCTGGATTTCCTTGCGCTGGCAGTGTGCTTCAAACTCTTCTCGGCTCGCCCAGATTTCATGAAAGACAATCGGGTAGCCAGTACCTTGAGCAAAAGGATTATCGATTTGACGCGTCACCGTGTAGTGAATGCACGCATCTTCACGGTGGGTGTTGGGCTCTAGAGACTGAAGCGCTTTAAACACGGCTTCTTCTTTGCCGGGCTTGGGCTTAAAACCTGCGATGCAATAAATTTTTTCTGACATGGTAATACCTTGAATCATTGAGCGTACGTCATTATGCGGCCTGTCGACGGCGCTTAACAAGCTAGCGAATAATACGCTCAGCCAGCGTTTCCAAGTCTGCCACCGTCATCGTGGGCTCAATGCCCCACGGGTCGAAAGGTGCGTCTGACGACCGCCGAATCCAGGCGCTGCGTAACCCAGCGTGAGTGGCGCCAATGACATCAAAGGGATTGCTTGACACCACCCACGTCTGCTCTGGCGGCGTTTCTAAGCGGCTACGCAGATGCGAATAGACGGCGGGGTCGGGTTTAAAGCGTTTTACCTCGTCGGCACTGATGACGTCGTCCATATGTCCCTCAACGCCCGCACGAGTGAGCAGCGAGGAAACCGCCTCGGCGGTACCGTTGGAAAACGCCACGCAGCGTATGCCTGCATCGCGCAGTTGATCAAGGGCTGGCACCACATCGTCAAAGGCGGATAACTCACTATAGACCGCCAATAAATGGTCTTGATCATTATCCGAAAGGCCAGTTTGTAAGGCACGGTCAACGAACACCAACGCTTCTCGGGTACATTCTGAAAACGGCACATACGCCCCCATCAGCCCATGACGAAAGCTGTACTCAAGCTGTTTATCACGCCAGCGACGCGCAAATTCTGCGGCCTGGGAAGCATCATCTAGGCGTCGTTCTAGCTCAATTTTGACGCCCTGGGTATCAATCAGCGTGCCGTAAACATCAAAAGCCAATACCGGTTGCATCGTTGCCTACTCCTGTCGCATTCCAGTGGTCAATGATGTTAAGCGTAGTGGGCTTAACCAAAACCTCCAATCAATGTATTGAGTAGCGCCTGCTACCGTTATGAATACTCGAATACAACCATGCCCGCTAGGTTAGCGGGCATGGTTTTTAACAGTGAGCGTTTTTAGTAATGAACGTTTTTAGCCGCGTCAGCGGCCGCCCTCACACAGTAAAGGCAGCTTCTTGCTGACCGGTCTTGAGGTCGCCAGCGCGCGTCAGTTCATCCGTCACGCGGTCGATGGCGCGTTTGGTGCGGCCAATCATCTCGTCAATTTCACTCCGATTAATCGTCAGCGGCGGCGCAAAGCCCAGAATATCGCCTTGGGGCATAGCGCGGGCTATCAGGTTCTCTTCCATGGCCGCCGCTGCCACACGCGGGCCAACCTTGAGCGCAGGATCAAAGTGAAGGCGCTGCTTGGCATCCGGTGAAAATTCCAGAGCGGCCATTAGACCAACCCCACGCACATCGCCCAACAGCGGATGACCTTCAAAAGTAGCTTTTAACTGCTGCTGAAAGTAACCGCCGGTTTCGGCAGCATTACCGACCAGATTTTCACGCTCAATAATATCCAGATTCGCCAAGCCTGCCGCGCAACCCAACGCATGGCCGGAGTAGGTCCAGCCGTGGCCGATAGGACCATACTCACCGGTGCCTTGCTCAAGCACTTGCCATACCGTCTCACCCACAATCACCCCGGATAGTGGCTGGTAGGCGCTGGTCAAGCCTTTGGCGATAGTGACCAGATCAGGCTTCATGTTGTAGTGGTGGCTGCCAAAATCGGAGCCGGTACGGCCAAAGCCACATACCACTTCATCGGCGATCAGTAGCACATCGTATTTATCTAATACGGGCTGAATAGCGTCCCAGTAGCCTTCTGGCGGTGGCACGATACCGCCGGTGCCAAGTACTGGCTCACCGATGAAGGCGGCGACGGTATCCGGGCCTTCCTCAAGGATCATCGCTTCCAGCTTTTCGGCGCAGAAAGCTGAAAACTCAAGTTCGGTCATGCCGTGCTGCTCGGCGGCGCGCAGGTAATAGTGCGGCGCTTCAGTATGGCGAATGGTGTCGATAGGCAGGTCGAAATGATCATGAAACGCTTTCAAGCCGGTCAGCGAGCCAGACGCAATACCCGAGCCGTGATAGCCGCGCATCCGCGAAATGACCTTTTTCTTCTGCGGGCGACCTAATACGTTATTGTAATAACGCACAATTTTGAGCTGGGTTTCGTTGGCATCACTGCCCGACATGCCGTAATACACTTTAGACATGTTCATGCCAGCGATTTTCAAAATGCGCTCAGAAAGCTCGATCTGGGGCTCGTTGGAGTGGCCCACATAGGTGTGATAATAAGAAAGTTCCAGCGCTTGCTTATAGATTGCCTCGGCCACCTCGGTACGGCCATAGCCGATATTGACGCAGTAAAGCCCGGCAAAGCCATCGATAAACTCGCGGCCATCCAAATCCACAATATTGATGCCTTTACCACCGGTAATCACCCGGCCCGGCGCATCACCGTGAGCAAAATCACGCAGATGGGTAGAGGCATGAAAAGTAACCTTGCGGTCACGTTCGATCAGATCCTGATGCAGGCTCATAGCGTTCTCTCTGTACAGTAAGGCTCCCGGCATTGGGGAGATTGTTCAATAATGATGGCTACCACTTCGCTGGAGAGCTTTGCGAGCAATGGCCAGACAAGGCGGATTCTGGAGAGAACAGCGGAGTTTACGTCCTGTAAATGAGCATGTTCGAACCGGAATCCAACGCCGTATGGCCGAAGCGCAGCTAGCTCCCAGATACCGAACCCAGTGCTCCCAAGCAGTAGTACTTGGTTTCGAGATACTCATCAATACCGGTGGCACCACCTTCACGGCCAAGGCCCGACTGTTTCACGCCGCCAAAGGGAACCGGCGGGCCAGTCATTTTCACTGAGTTGACGCTAACCATGCCGTACTCCAGCGCACGCATCAGCTTCCAGATTCGGCGAATATCGTGGGTATAAATATACGCTGCCAGGCCGTATTCAGTGTCGTTGGCCATCTCGATCACTTCATCGTCGCTGCTATACGCAGTAATGCCGGCGACTGGGGCAAAGTTCTCTTCGCGCCAGACTTTCATCTGCGGCGTTACTCCAGTCAACAGCACTGGCATAAAGAAGTTCTCGCCGGGCGCCTGACTTTGATCCCCCGCCACCAGCGTAGCGCCTTTGGAAATCGCGTCATCGACAATCGCGGCCGCTTTCTCGACCGCCTGACGGTGAATCAGCGGGCCAAGGTCGATCTCGCCTAGCAGGCCGTTACCCACGGTAAGCGCCGCCATACGCTCAGTAAACTCCGCCACGAATTCATCATGGATAGATTCATGCACCAGAATGCGGTTAGCGGCCAGACAGTCCTGCCCGGCGGTCTGAAACTTGGCGTTGACTGCTGCATAGGCCGCCTCTTTTGGGTCCATATCCGGCCCGACAATAAACGGCGCATTGCCGCCAAGCTCCAGCGACAGCCGTTTAACGGTATGCGCGCTCTGTTCAATCAGGAGTCGGCCCACACGGGTAGAACCAGTAAAGGACAAGGCTCGAATGCGAGACTCCGCGCAGAGAATTTTCGAGACTTCCGCAGGCTCGCCCAGCACCACGTTGAAGACACCTTCAGGAATACCGGCACGCTCGGCAAGTTCCGCCAGCGCCAGGGCTGAAAAAGGCGTTTCATTGGCCGGTTTGACAATCACCGGGCAGCCTGCCGCCAGCGCTGCCGCTGCTTTTCGGGTAATCATGGCCAGCGGAAAATTCCAGGGGGTAATCATTGCGGCAATGCCCACTGGCTCCTTGATGGTGCCTAGTGACGCGTTGGGGATATGGCTGGGAATGGTTTCGCCATAAGTACGTTTGCTTTCTTCAGCAAACCAGCGCACGAAGCTAGCCCCGTACTCAACCTCACCACGAGCGTCGGGCAACGGTTTGCCCTGCTCCAGCGTCATAATAATGGCAAGGTCTTCCCGGTTGGCCTGAATCAGGTCGTACCAGGCCAGCAGGCGCTCACAACGTTCATCGACGCGCAGCGCCCGCCACTGCGCAAAGGCAGCCTCGGCGGCGTCCACGGCAGCAGTAATCTGCTCTGCTTCCAGTAGCGGGATGTGGCCAATGGCCTCGTTAGTTGCCGGGTCATATACCGCTTCTTCGCGGCCACCTTCACCGTGGGTCCACTTACCGTTCACGTAGGCGTACTGACGAAACAAGCGTGGATCTTCAAGGCGCTTGGCAAGCGTGGTCGATAGTGACGTCATGGGAGCCTCTCGTAACGTTATGACATTGTCAGCAAGCGCTTATTAGCCTTGCCGTTGAATGCCTTCAGGTTAGCGGAGAAGCGACACGAAGAGTTTTTGAAAACCGAGGCTTATGAGACAACTTTTTTTGTCCACAGCGGATTGGCAGTGGTTTTTTTTTGGTGAGCTTGCGTTGGCAGGGCAACTCGCTACAACACGTCATCGGTATCAATCCCGATAGGTGCGTGCTTCACCGTTTTAGTGACGATATAAGTGAAGTAGCGCTCGATGCCCGCATCAGACACCAGCCATTTATCCATCAGGCGCTGGTAGCTATCAATGGTGCGGGCTTCAAATTTCACCAGATAATCCACCCCACCGCCTACCGCCACGCACTCGGTGACATCCGGGGTTTCCATCACCAGAGCTTCAAAGCGAGAGAAACTCTCGGCGTTATGTTGCTTGAGCTCAATCTGTACCCAGACGGGGTTACGCGGCACCAAGACATCGGTATTGATGCGCGCGCTGTAGCCTTGGATAACCCCGGCTTTTTCTAACCGTTTTACCCGCTCCCAGCAGGGGCTCACCGAGAGGTTAATCGCCTCGGCCAGCTTGGACTTGGTGATTCGCCCATCGCGGGAGAGAATATCAAGTATCTTCAGGTCGTAACGGTCAAGTTTCATCATGCCAGATGCTACGCCTCCAGGCGCTCAACAACATCGGCAATCACCGCTAGCGTGTCACCCATACTGATCAGTGAGGGCGCACGACGAGCCATCAAAATACCGTCCCGCTCCGCTTGATAAGCGACCGGTTCGACACCGCTCCGGGTCATGTCATAGACATAGGCAATGGTTTGGCCTTTTTTGACCTCATCACCCAACGCGACCAGCAGCTCTAATACGCCGGCATGCTGGCTCTGCACGTAACAGCTCGCATCGGGCATATCGAGATACATTTGCCCGCCAGCGGGCATCTCGACCTCGCCCTCCATCAACCCATAGTGGATCAGGAAGTTGCGCACGCCCCGCTCGGCAATAGCGATACTTTCCGGTGTTGAGGTGCCGCCACCGCCAAGCTCGGTCGCCACAAAGACTTTTCCCTGACGCTCGCAGGCGGTGTCAAACAGCTGTTCCGCATCCAGCTCGAACATCACCATCGCGTAAGGAGCGCCAAAGGCTTTTGCACCTTCCAGCGCATCGTGTTGCTGCTGTTTGTTATCCAGTACATGGGAAGCACCAAACGGCAGGATATCCAACGTGCGTCCGCCAGAGTGCAAGTCGAGCACCACATCCGCCATGGGCACCAGCACACGAGTGAAGTAATCGGCAATTTGCGGCGTCACGCTGCCATTGGGATCGCCAGGAAAGCTGCGGTTCAGGTTGCCTTTATCCAAAGGTGAGGTGCGTCTTCCAGCCATTACCGCCGGCATGTTCATGCAGGGGACGATAATGACGCGCCCGGTCAAGTTTTCCGCTTTCAGTGACGAAGAGAGCTTTAGCAGCGAGGTAATGCCTTCGTACTCATCACCATGGTTACCCCCGGTCAAAAGTGCCGTAGGCCCCTCACCGTTCTTAACCACTGTTACCGGAATCATTACCGCCCCCCAGGCGGACTCGTCCACCGAGATCGGCAGCTTCAGAAAGCCGTGCTGTACGCCCTCGGCGTCAAAATCAACGGTGGCGGAAATCGGGCTTGGTCGCATCGTCATGACAAATTCCTTTAACTTACGGATAGCTACTGAAGTGAACCGCTACTTAACAAACAGCTGGCGCGGAAAATTCGCCAGCGTTTCGCAGCCATCCTCGGTAATCAAAATACTCTCGGTAATTTCCAGCCCCCAATCCTCGACCCATAACCCCGGCATAAAGTGAAACGTCATACCGGGCTGTAAAATGGTGTCATCGGAGGGCCTGAGGCTCATGGTGCGCTCGCCCCAGTCCGGTGGGTAGGAAATACCAATCGGATAACCGCAGCGAGCACCGCCACGATCAAAACCATATTTATCCATGGCGGCGCCCAACGCCATGGCGATATCCGCAGTGCGATTACCCGGCTTGGCAACCGCGAGACCGTTTTCGATGCCTTCCAGCAGAGCCGATTCAGCGCGGATAAAATCGGTCGGCGGGGTCCCCAGATAGACCGTACGAGACATCGGCGCGTGATAGCGCTTAAACACGCCGGCAATTTCAAAGAAGGTGCCCTCCCCTTTGCGAAACGGGGTGTCGTCCCAGGTAAGATGGGGAGCAGCGGCATCCTTACCGGTGGGCAGCATGGGCACGATGGCTGGATAATCACCACCAAATACTTTGCCATTCCCATCCACGAAGCCTTCAATGCCAACGCGATAAATCTCCGATACCAGCTTGCTCTTGGGCAAGCCTGGCTCGATCACCTCAAGAATGCGCGAATGCATGCCCTCAACGATCTTGGCGGCAATGCGCATATAGGCAATTTCCTGCTCGGACTTGATTGCCCGGCACCAGTTCACCAGCGCGTTGGCATCCATAAAGCGCGCATGGGGCAGTTCACGCAGAAGACTTAGGTAGGCTTTGGCGGAAAAATAGTAATTATCCATTTCCATACCCACTACGCCGAGATGCCAACCGCGATCCGGCATAATCGACTGAGCCAGGTACTCCATGGGATGCATATCCGGATTCTGTACATAGTAATCCGGATAGTAGGTAATGTTGTCTGGGTCAATCCAGCAGGTGCGCAAAGCACCGTTGGCATCCATGCGCCGCCCGAACCATACCGGCTCGCCTTCAAGACCCACCAGCACACACTGATGCACATAAAAAGACCAACCGTCGTAGCCGGTTAGCCAGGCCATATTGGAAGGGTCACTGACGATCAATACGTCAATACCACGACTGGCCATTTCAGCACGCACTTTCCACAGGCGATTGGCGTACTCTTCGCGAGTGAAAGGCAGGGAAACCTGAGTCATCGGGCAACTCGCCATTAAAGATCACCAAGAACCAGCATGCTGCCAAACGGCATGCCACGCTGGGCCACAGGATCGACCTGGCCACCACCGATCAGGCGTCGGGGTTGCATCTGCCGCGCTTGCAGCAGGCCCGCCAATGTCGTCTTAACCCGATACTAGCACTCCCCCTTGGCTCACGGTCAAAGGCTTTATAACAAAAGTTACTCAAAAAAAGAGCAAAAGCGCATAGTTGTTAACCACATGCAGCTACACGCTTGTTCGTTTAAGGCCGTGGCCATTCATTACCCGACAGCGTCGTCATGCCGTACGCATTGCCTCTCTTGCAACGCTCACCTTACCTCGCCCATGATAGTTATTAATCACAATCCAGCGACAACACCGGAGGCAAAAATGAAAATTGTCGTACATACCGATGACGCAGCACAGTGGCAAGCGGCGCTGTCAGACGCGCTACCTCACGCTAACGTCATGACCAGTGACGCCCCTGCCGATGAGCGAAAAAACGCTGACTACCTCGCCGTGTGGAAAGCCCCTTCCCACTTGCTTAGCGAACAGACGCAACTAAAAGGCATCATTAACTTAGGCGCTGGCGTCGATTACCTGCTTAACACTCCTGGACTGCCTCGCAACGTGCCAATCGTAAAGTTACGCGACGCAGGCATGGGCGACTCAATGGCGGATTATGCCCTATATGGCGTTCTGCACTTTTACCGCAGCATGGATCGCTATGCGCAGCAGCAGCATGACGCTGCCTGGCAACCACACCGGCTAGTGGAAAAATCCCAGTGGCCGGTCGGTGTACTGGGTCTGGGGGCGATCGGTGGTTTTGTAGCCAGTGCACTACAGCAGGCAGGGTTTCCAGTACTCGGCTGGAGCCGCTCTCCCAAACAGATTAGTGGGATTCGTTGCTTTCACGGCGATGACGGTCTAAGCGACCTACTAGGCCAAGTGCAAAGCCTCATCACTATCCTCCCCGACACGAACGCTACTAAACACATTATCAATGCTCAGCGTTTGGCCCAATTGCCCAAAGGCGCCAGCATCATCAACCCTGGGCGCGGCAGTTTAATTGATGAACAGGCTCTGCTAAACGCGCTGGGAAGCCCAGACCAACCGGGGCACTTGCGGGGAGCATTGCTGGATGTTTTCCATGAAGAGCCGCTGCCCGCGAATAATCCTCTATGGCAGCACCCTAACGTGATAGTGACGCCCCATATGGCGGCACCCACTCCGCTTAACGCTGCCATTGATCAAGTCATCGCTTATCTCCAGGCCTTTGAAGCAGGTGAACAGGTCACCACCGTTGACCCGGATGCTGGTTACTGACGTCGCGTTACCCCCTGGGCTATACTAGCTCGCCGGGAACCAAGCACAGACTAAAGGCTCTTAGGAAGACATCGATTGAGGGAGATAGAGCCTTGCATACTGTTTTTAAAAGATTTTCTAGTCGAACATTAACAGCAGTGGGCGTGAGCGCTTCCGCACTCTGCGCAAGTGAATTAGCCATTGCCGCAGACACGCTACAAGCTCCCCAACCCTTTGAAGCCAACTATCGGCTAGAGGTACGCGGCTGGCCTGGAGCGACCATTACCCACCGCCTTTCTAATGAAGGTAATCATTGGTTAAGCGATATGAGCTTTTCAATTGCCGTCGCTCGGGGGCAGGAATTTAGCCGTTTTTCGTTAAATGACGATGAGCCCCATGCCTTGCTCTATAGCAGCAGCTACTCGGTGCTGGGCGTAGGCGATAGTTATCAGTTAAGCGACCGAGAAATACCCACGTTGGACCGCCAAACGGCTCTGTTTGAGCTATCGCGGCGAGCAGGACATGAAGACTGTACCCAGCAAGCTCCTTGTGACATCGAGTTTGTCGATCATAAAGGGCGTGATGAGCACTTCCAATACTACGTGACGGAGCCATCTACCATCAGCGTACCGGCAGGCGACTTCGAGGCGCTCAACGTATCGCTGATGGATGCTGAAAAACCTGATCGCGTGCTTAACATCAGTTTTCATCCTGATTGGCCTGGGCTAATTCTCTCGGCGGTTTATGAAAAAGAGGGGCGCCGTGAAACACGGTTAACATTGACTCAGTTCACACCTAATGGGGGCGCGACGCCCTAAATGCTTTCGGGTTTATTAATCGTTCTACTACCGCTCGTCCTGGGCTATCTGGTTCGGGTGCGTTCCACACCGTTATTACGGCTGATCAACCAGGCGGTTAACGGCTCGGTGTATCTGATATTACTGCTGATGGGGATAAGCCTTGCCGGCCTTGAAAACTTCTCCAGTCAGCTCTCGCGCCTGGGCAGTAATGCGCTTGTGCTGTTTAGTATTACCACACTGTTTAATCTAGCGGCGCTATGGTGGTTATCGCGCCGTTTAACGCTTCAGGCAGGCAACTCACCGGTGGTGAAAAATGCCCCTATCAGCAAGCTGGCCGCCATGCGTGGGTCTTTACTGCTAGTCGTGGTGGTCGCGGGCGGTACCATGGCAGGTCTGCTGGCGGGCCCATCGGTGGGAGACGGCCTTTTCAGCACAGCCGATGCGCTGGCGGAGGGCGTGCTGTATGTATTGCTCGCGTTGATTGGCTGCCAATTGCGTAACTCCGGCATGCCGCTGAGGCAAATCCTGCTCAATCGGATGGGGCTGGCCATGGCGGTGACGCTGGCGTTGAGTTCGCTGCTCGCTGGAATTATCGCCGCGCCGCTGCTCTCGCTGAGCTGGAACGAGGGTCTAGCCATGGCGGCTGGTTTTGGCTGGTACTCCCTCTCGGCGATTCTGATTGGTGACCAGCTTGGCCCGCTGATGGGAGGAGTGGCTTTTTTTAATGATCTTTTCCGTGAACTGCTGGCTTTTATATTGATCCCGCTAGTGATTCATCGTCACACCGCCCTGGCCATTGGTTATGGGGGCGCTACCTCAATGGATGTCACCTTGCCGGTCATACAGCAACACGGTGGTGTGGCCTGCGTGCCGATTGCGGTCGTCAGTGGCTTTTTGCTGTCGCTGCTTTCTCCGCCGCTTATTCTGTTTTTCCTGTCGCTATCACCCTGATTCGCCAAGCGTTACATCACCTGCCACTACGTCCCCAGGCAAGCCTCTCAGCTTGCCTGGCCGCTACCCTGTATTATCCATGATGTATTACGCATGCTGCTGAGCATTGCTTTTACTGCTCTGTCGGTGCTTGGAAAACAACACCTCTCCCGCTACTTAGCCAATGCTGCGCTGCAACTAAAAAGCATTTAATAAACAAGTAAAATCCTCTAAAAATATACATAAGTTAAAAACTTTAATAACAGCATTTAAAAATAAATTTTATTTTTAAATGCAACAACATCACTACTCTTAACACTTGTTAAAAAACCACCATAAGCATTTAATAAGAAAGCCTTTAGCAACCTTGTAAACATTTTATAAACACTACCACAGTCATTTTTTTAAACAACCAAGACTAAGGGTTGATGTAGGTTATGGCTGCTACCCTCTTCGCCACCTTATGATTTTTCAACTACAGTTTGTAATGCTGGTGGTTAGTTAAATAGCTCGCGTAACAAAAGCCACCCGTTTAGCAAAAACTCCCGACGCGAGGCCTGGCGGCAGGATAGCCCGAGGCACAGCCAGAGAGTCAGTAGTTAACATGAATTCTCTAGTTAAATGTTATTAACCATGATATTCCAGGGAGGTTGAACATGGGCGAAGTGGCTTTGAGCGAAGTTTCTACTGATGAAAGCATGACTGAAGAGACCATGCTAGAAGGTAAAGAAAAAAAGACATTAAGTCTGCTCAAAACTCCCTTTACGCAGCGTCAAACAGTTTCTAAACAATCTTTACATCAGCCGACTAGCGAACATCATAATGATATTATTGATCGCTCTAGTGATGATCCAGACGATGCCCAACGCATTTTATTTGTCACCACAGAAATTACTGATTTCGTTAAAGTAGGCGGATTGGGTGATGTCTCTTCAGCACTCCCCAGGGCGCTTGCAGCGCACCATGATGTGCGCGTATTGATCCCTGCCTATCGGGAAATGCTTCAGTCTGAGTACGATATCGTGACCGTTGGCCATGTGCCCGCGTTTGCCGGGATGCCCGCCTGCGATATTGGCCGCATTACCTGTAGCGACGGGCTAATCCTGTACGTATTGCTATGCGATGAGCTGTATGACCGCGAAGGCACCCCTTACGGTGTTGGCTCAAGCGGTTATGGCGACGGCCAGGATGAAGGTTGGCATGATAACGATATCCGCTTTGCGCGCTTATCCCGCGCGGCCGCCGATATCGCGTTGGGCAAGGCCGGCCTGGACTGGCAGCCTCAGCTTTTACACCTGAATGACTGGGCGTGTGGCTTGGCGCCCGCCTATATGCAATGGGAAGGCAAGACCATCCCCAGTGTGTTCACTATTCACAACTTGGCGTATCAGGGCGTTTTTGACGCCTCACGTCTTGACCCCCTGGGCATCCCACGCGACGCGTTTCATATCGACGGCGTTGAATTCTATGGCGACGTATCCTTCATGAAAGCCGGGATCGTGTATGCCACCCAGGTGACCACGGTCAGCGCGACCTACGCCCAAGAAATCACCACGCCGAAATTTGGCTGTGGGCTTGATGGTTTACTCCGCTGTAAAGCCGAGCATGGGTGTTTAAGCGGGATCCCCAATGGTATTGACGACTCATGGGATCCAAGCACCGATAGCCATTTAGTTCAGGCTTTCTCTTCCAACGATTGGCGCGGCAAGCAGGCCAATGCCGACTATGTACGTCGCTATTTTGGCCTGACGCCCGGCCAGGGCCCGTTATTTGCAGTCATTTCCAGAATGGTCCATCAAAAGGGCCTGGACCTGACCATCGAAGCGGCGAAGGCCATTGTTCACGCAGGCGGCCAGATTGTCTTTATGGGCTGTGGTGAATACCACGTCGAAGAATCTCTGCGCCAGCTGGCAGCCCGCTTTCCAGGCGCCATAACGGCCTACATCGGCTTCGATGAGTACCAAGCTCGCTGCCTGTTCGCGGGAAGTGATTTTCTGCTCATGCCGTCACGCTTCGAGCCATGCGGTTTGAGCCAGCTGTATGCCCAACGTTTCGGCTCCCTGCCGATTGCCCACCGCACTGGCGGTCTAGCCGACACGATTGAGGATGGCGTAACCGGCTTTCTGTTCGATGACATGCAGTTCGGTAGCTACATGCATGCAATCCAGCGTGCGTTTGCAGTGCATAAGTCGACCGATCTGTTCAACGCCATGCGTTGTGCCGCCATGACGGGGCGCTACCACTGGCGGCAGTCTATCGTGCCCTACAGCAAGCTCTACTTACGGGCACTCGAGCAGGCAGAAGACAAAGCGACGCTACACCAGTAAAAGGAGGCGATACGCGATGTTTGATAGCAGCCGGTCTCAGGAAGCACCGTTTCAACCTACCTTTGGCGCACAGGTCGACGAGCATGGGCATACCCGGTTTACGCTCTGGGCGCCGGGGGCACAGCGTGTCGATGTAGAGGTCGAAGGCAAGCCAAGCGTCACCATGAGCAAGACAGACGATGGCTGCGTTACGGCCGAGGTAGCCTGCGGCCATGGCGCCCACTACCGCTACCGTATATTCGCCGATGACAGCGACCACACAGGCACCTTGGTGCCTGACCCCGCCGCGCGTGCCCAGGCAGGTGATATCGACGGCCCTAGTGTGGTCATCGACGCTAACCGCTATCAGTGGCAACACACCGATTGGCAGGGGCGCCCGTGGCACGAAACGGTACTTTATGAGCTGCATATTGGCACGCTCGGTGGCTTGCAGGGCGTTCGTCAACGCCTGCGCTACCTTGCCGAGCTCGGCATTACCGCCATTGAATTAATGCCGGTCTCGGAATTTCCCGGTGCTTGTAACTGGGGCTACGACGGGGTGCTTACCTATGCGGTGGAAGCCTCCTACGGCAGCCCTGATGATCTGAAGGCACTGGTCGATGAGGCCCATTCACTGGGCATCATGGTGTTTCTTGATGTGGTCTATAACCATTTCGGCCCCGACGGCAACTACCTGGCTTCCTATGCGGACGACTTCTTTCGCGAAGATATCGTTACCCCGTGGGGAGCTTCCATCGACTTTCGCCAACCGATGGTACGGCGCTATTTTATCGACAACGCGTTGATGTGGCTGCAGGAGTATCGCCTGGATGGGCTTCGCTTTGATGCCGTCCATGCGATTAGCGAGCAGGACTTTCTGGTCGAGCTTGCCGAGACAATCCGCACCCGGATAGGGCCGCAACGCCATGTTCATCTAGTGCTTGAGAACGAAGCCAATTCGGCCAGCCTACTCAAGCCTGAGCTGTTTACGGCGCAATGGAACGACGACTGGCATAACGTACTACACGTATTGCTGACCGGTGAGCAGGAAGGCTATTACAGCGATTTTGTCGACAACGCCACGCCTCGGCTGGCTCGCTGTCTGAGCGAGGGGTTCATCTTCCAAGGTGAATCATCACGCCATGGCCGTTCTCGTGGCGAGCCTAGCGCCCAGCTCCCCCCCACCGCCTTTGTGGCGTTTCTTCAAAACCATGACCAAACCGGCAATCGTGCCTTGGGTGAGCGATTAAGCCTGCTCGCTGACCCCGACTCGCTCGCGGCAGTGACGGTACTACTGCTGCTTTCGCCGATGGTGCCGCTGCTGTTCATGGGCGAAGAGTGGGGGTCCAAGCGGCCCTTCCTGTTCTTCACCGAACATAAGGAAGAACTCGCCCAAGCGGTTCGTGAAGGGCGGCGGGCCGAATTTGCCGACTTCAGCGCGTTTCTCGATGAAGCATCGCGGGAGCGCATACCGGACCCCAATGCCCAATCGACCTTCGAGGCCTCCCTTCCCGATTTTGACGCGCGTGAAACGCCTCCCTATGCGGACTGCCTGGCGCAATATCGCACGCTACTCGCGCTGCGCCATCGGCACATCGTACCGCGGCTTCAAGGAGCCATGGCATTGCGGGCCGACGTGCTGGCGGACAAGGCGGTGCTGGCTCGTTGGCAAATGAATGATGATAGCCAACTTGTCATCGCGCTCAACCTTGGCGATCAGCCGGCGCCCACTCCTGGCCTGGGAGTCGGTCAGCTACTTCATGAAACAATCGAAGGCGTCGCGATAGCCGCCGAGAAAGGCCAGCTACCGCCCCGCGCCGCTGCCGCTTGGTTGCGTCACAACCCCGGTGACGAAGAGGTAAGTGCATGAAAGCGTCGTTAAAAGAACTCGCCGAAGCAGCCGGATTGCTGCTGGAATGGGAAAACAGCGACGGCGAGCCGTGCCAGCTCTCTGAACAGGTCCAGCGCAACCTTTTGCAGATACTCGGCTTTCCTAGTGAAAGTGACGCCGATATTGAGGAAGGACTGCAACGTTTACGGCGCTTGCACACACCGGATAGCCCCGCAGAATGGCCGCCATTGCTCACCACTGATGGCGATATGCCGACACCGTTGCCGACCTCGCTGGCGGCTGGCACCGCCTTTACCGTGATGCTAGAGCAAGGTGGCAGCGTAGAAGGGCATCTCAGTAAACAAGGCGTTTTACCCGGCATTACCGAAATCGGCTATCACCAACTGCGTATAGCCGGTAGCGACGTCACCCTGGCCGTTGCTCCAGCCAAGTGTTTTTCACCCGCCGATGCCTGCGGTGAAGCGGTGCCACGCCTTTGGGGCTTGGCAGCGCAACTTTACGCGTTGCGCCGTCCGGGTGATGGCGGTATAGGTGATGTCCTGGCGCTTGAGCAGTGTGTGACCCGCGCCGCTGAGCAAGGCGCGGATGCATTGGCCATCAGCCCCACACATGCCATGTTCAGCGCCAATCCGGAGAATTACAGCCCCTATTCCCCCTCTACCCGGCTGCTCCATAACGTGCTTTATAGTGCCGCAGAAACGCTGTTCGGCGAGCACTATGTCAATGAGGCCCAAACGCGTAACGGCTTGCAGCAAGAACTGCGCCGCCTCGAAGCCAACGATTACATTGATTGGCCGGAAGCCGCGCGAACCAAGCTTTCATGGCTGCGCTTTCTTTACGATGACTTCATGGCCCGCGACGATGACGACGCCGAGGCCTTACGCCAACAGTTTCAGACCTTTCGCCAACAGGGTGGCGAACTGCTTGAGGATCATTGCCGCTTCGAAGCGCTGCAAAGAGAGTTCGGCCCCAGCGACTGGCGAGAGTGGCCCGAGGAGCTACGCGACCCCGCCAGCCCAGAGCTTGCTCGCTTTGCACAAATCCGCGCCGATGAAATAGGCTTTCATGCGTTTTTACAGTGGATCACCGCCGATGGCTTGGCGCGTGCCCAGCAAAGAACGCGTGAGAGTGGCATGGCGATAGGCTTGATCGCCGACCTGGCGGTGGGCGTCGATGCAAGCGGCAGTCAGACATGGAGCCGTCAGGGAGACATGCTGGAAGGCGTCTCCATCGGTGCGCCACCCGACCTATTCAATGGCCAAGGCCAGGACTGGGGCCTGGCGCCCTTCTCTCCTGATGGCCTGAAACGCTCGGGGTTTCGCAGTTTTATCGACATGCTGCGCAGCGCTTTTGCTCATGCGGGCGGTCTACGCATCGACCATGTGCTTGGTTTATTACGGTTATGGCTGGTCCCCCATGGGAAATCAGCAACCGAAGGCGGCTACTTAAGCTACCCACTGGACGACATGTTGCGGTTAGTTGCCCTGGAATCATGGCGCCACCGCAGCATCGTGATCGGTGAAGACCTGGGCACCGTGGCTCCCGGCTTTCGCGAGCGTCTCGCTGCTCGCGGCATATTGGGCATGCAGGTGCTGTGGTTTGAACAGGATGAGGAGCAGCATTACCTGGCTGCCAACGAATGGTCTGGCGACGCCATGGCCACTTCCTCGACCCACGATCTTCCCACCGTCGCTGGCTGGTGGACGGGCCGTGATATTGAATGGCGCAGCCGCCTGGGGCTGCTCAAAGAGACACAAACCGCTGACAGTGAACGCCAAGCTCGCCGCCTGGAGCGGGCCAAACTGGCCGCCACGCTGGGATTGCTGGGCAGCGCACCGACCACTGAAACACTCGAAGCGGCTGACATTCCCGCGTCACAGATACTCAATGCCTGCGTTCATCATCTGGGGTCTACGCCCGCACCGTTGGTACTACTTCCGGTCGAGGATGCCCTGGGTCTAGAAGAACAAGCCAACTTGCCAAACACCATAGATGAACACCCTAACTGGCGCCGCCGCTGGACATCAGAGGCCGATCAACTGTTGACCTCTGACGAAGTTCATCAGCGACTTGCCACGTTAGCCCGCGCGCGCAAAGTAGCCTCTCAAAAACAACCGTCCCACTCCGCCTTATTTGGCAGGTCTATACATGAATGAGATCCGCGCCACCGTACGCTTGCAGTTTCATCGAGGCTTTACCCTTGCGGACGCCGAACGCTGGGTAGACTATTACGCCTCCCTTGGCATCAGTCATTTTTACGCCTCGCCACTGCAAGTGTCGCGTGCAGGCTCCTCGCATGGCTACGATGGTGTCGACCCCACCCGCATCGACCCGGAACTAGGCGGCGAGGCAGCGCTAGAACGGTTAGTGACTCGGCTACGCTCAAAGGGCATGGGGCTAATTCTCGATATCGTGCCCAATCACTTGGCGGTAGGCGGCTCGGAAAACCACTGGTGGCAGAATGTATTGACCTGGGGGAGCGACAGCCCTTATGCCGGGTTCTTTGATATCGATTGGAACTCCGCCGATCCACAGCTCACCGGCAAACTGCTGATGCCGTTTCTGGGCGCTCCGTACGCTGACGTCCTGCATTCAGGTGATCTGGTGCTGGGCTACGACACGGACGCCGCCAGTTTTCATGTGTCGTATCACGAACACCGCTTCCCTATCGATCCCCGCCATTATGGCGACATATTGCGCTTTGCCGAGCATAACGTGCTGCATGAGCAGGCGGCCTTTTTTGATACTTTGCAGCAAAACGACGACGCCTATAACGCCGCTGACGACGCGCGTCGCCAGCTAAAGACGGTAATGGACGCTCCTGCAGCCCAGCAGGCGCTCAACGCTGTTGTCGCGCTGTTCCATGGCACAACCTCCCACGGGGCCACTCGACTGCATCGCTTGCTTGAGCGCCAACATTACCGGTTGGCATGGTGGCGCACCGCGTCTGATGAAATTAACTGGCGGCGCTTCTTTGATGTTACCGAACTGGGCGGAGTACGCGTTGAAGTGCCGGAAGTGTTTGATGCGGTGCATGCGCTTCCCTTGAGGCTGGTTGAACAAGGCGTTGTCGATGGTCTGCGGGTCGATCATGTCGATGGCCTGGCCGACCCCGGGGGTTACTGCCTGAAACTGCGCCGGCGACTGGATGCATTGGAGTCAAAGCGCCCAGATGAGGTACCCCGTCGTGTCGCCCTCTATGTAGAAAAAATCCTTGGTGAAGGCGAAACGCTGCATACCGACTGGGGCGTTGACGGCACCAGCGGCTATGAATTCATGAACGAGGTCTCGGGGATCCAGCATGATCCTGCCGGCGCTGAGCCTTTACGCCAGTTATGGCACGACGTCAGCGGTCGTCACGCGGACTTCCCTGAAGAGGTGCGCTTAGCCAGACGCGAGGTACTTACCTCTCTGCTGGCCAGTGAATTCCACGCGTGTGCGCGGGCTCTACACGCCGTTGCCCGCACCCAGTTGGCGAGCCGGGATATTACCTTGCCAGCGATTAGCCGCGCCCTTGAGGCGCTCATCGTCCACTTCCCCATCTATCGCAGCTACGCCGACGATAGTGGCCGCCCCGAGGCAGATGCCCCCTTCTTCGCCCAAGCCATTCAAGGGGCTCGACAAGCGCTAAGCCCCCCTGACGCTTTCGTTCTAGAGGCACTGGCGCGTTGGCTGGGCGGCGAAGCACCGCGTGACTGCACGGATGACGAGGAACGTCGACAGCGCCAGCGCGCCATTACTCGGTTCCAGCAGCTTACCTCGCCGGTTGCCGCCAAGGCGGTCGAGGACACCGCCGGGTATCGTAGCGCCGCGCTTATTTCGCGTAACGACGTCGGTTTCGATGGCGAGAACTTCTCCCACTCAATCAGTCACTTCCATTCGGCCAATGGGTGGCGCGCTCGCCATTTCCCCCATGCCATGGTGACGACCGCTACCCATGACCACAAACGAGGCGAGGATGTTCGCGCCCGTTTGGCAGTGCTTAGTGAGTGCTCCGCCCTGTTTACCGCTCACGTTGAGCATTGGCGGCGGATGGCGGCGCCGTTGCGCCGTTCACTGCCTGAGGGTGTGGCGCCCTCTCCTGGCGATGAACTCATCCTTTACCAACTTCTATTAGGCGCCTGGTCACCCACGCTAGACCCGCTGGATGACGACGAGATGCAGACGTTTACCCAACGGCTCATTGACTGGCAGCAAAAGGCGCTGCGCGAAGCCAAACTGCGCAGCCATTGGCTGTGGCCAAATGAGGCCTACGAGTCGGCCTGCCAGGCCTTTCTTGAAGGCGTGCTGACGACGCCAACACTGCGTGATTCTATCGCTTCGGCGGCGCACCTACTCGACTTGCCCGGCGCACTTAATGGTCTGGCGCAAACGGCATTACGTTTATGCGTTCCCGGTGTCCCCGACCTCTATCAGGGAAATGAGTTTTGGGATTACAGCCTCGTCGACCCCGACAATCGCCGCCCCGTCGATCATGAGGCGCGACAAGCAGCTTTGCAGGAGGCGTTATCGCCGTTGGCAACCCTGCCTACCTGGCGTGATGGAAAGATCAAGCAAGCGCTTGTTAATCGCCTGCTGATGCTGCGACAACGCTATCCAATGCTATTCGACCTCGGCGATTACCAGCCGCTGTTGGCCTCCGGCGGCCAATCGCAACACGTGGTGGCCTTTACCCGACGTTATGAGGGTCATCAACTGTTGGTGGTGGTTCCTCGGCTCACCACAGAGCTACTCGATGACGCGGTGCGGCCGCATATTGCGCCGCATCAATGGGGCGACACTCACCTTCAACCGGAAAGCGGTAACTGGCAGGCGGTGCTGACCAACACCACCGTGAGCATTGGCAACGCTGGCGTTCCCCTCGCCACGCTGCTGGCGGAGCTGCCAGTGGGGATTTTTCTGCGCGATAACGAAACGGCCAGTAGCAGCGGCGATCCCCTGCGATGACATCAATCTTGTAGAGCACACCAACATTATCTGTTGGCAAACAACATCCACACAGAACTTCGAAACAGAGCTTCTAAATAGAACTTCGAAATAGAACTTCGAAACAGAACATCGAAACAGAACTTTGAAATCGCACATCGGGAGAGCTGACATGACTGATGAAGACCGCGTACGTCAACTGGCCTACAGCATTTGGGAAGCTGAAGGGCGTCCCGAAGGGCAGCAGCAACGCCATTGGGATAGGGCGCTGAAAATAGTCGCCGCGGAGCAGGCGGCAGGTAACGAAGCCGAGTTGGAAGACGTGAATGAGCCGCTAGACGAAGCGCCTATTCTAGAGGATGGACTCCCACTGGAAGAGGACGAAATGGGCATTCAGGAAAACCGTTTGCCGCTGGAGGACGCCGATGGTGACCCCACCTTAGATGAAGTCCCCTTTCGGGACGACACCTTGGCGGATCAGGACCTGACTATCGAGGATATGCCCATTGAGGATGCCCCGGCTGATGACGTGCTTGCCGACGACGTGCTTGACGAAGATGCACCTGCTGAAGATGCGCTGATAGAGGACGTGCCGGTACAGGATCGTGGTCATCCGCCTCAGACGCCGACGCCAGATGACGCGTCAGGAACGATGGAGCCTATGCCTGAAGAGTCCCATACGGTAGCCCGAAGTAGCCATCCTCGCAGCGACAGTGACCCGCTGGCCTCTGACAGTGACCCGCTGGCCTCTGACAGTGACCCGCTGGCCTCTGACAGCGAGAGCGACACGTCGCCAACGCCTGCCAAGAAACCCCGGCGTGCCTCGTCTTCGCGCAAGACCAGCACGGCTGATAAAGCCGACGCCAAAACGACGAAAGCGACCAAGACCACCAAGAAAGCAGCACCAAAAGCGAACAAACCGAAAACCACCAAGTAGGACGACCGTCACTAGCAAGGTAGTCCAACAGTAGCGTAACCGAACGGCCCAAGGATGAAGTCAATGGATACAAGCCAAGCCACACGGGATAGTGACAAGTCAGTTGCCACGGATGAATCCCCCAGTGTATTGCGGCGCTCGCGTGTGCATGAAGGATGGTCGTTTCCGTTGGGGGCAACATGGGATGGCCTGGGGGTAAATTTTGCGCTGTTCTCGGCGCATGCCACCAAGGTCGAGCTATGCCTGTTTGATGACACCGGCCAGCACGAGCTGGAACGCATTGAACTTCCCGAATATACCGACGAAGTATGGCACGGCTACCTGCCCGATGCCCGACCTGGCCAACTCTACGGTTACCGCGTCTATGGGCCTTATTTGCCCGAAGAAGGCCACCGTTTCAATCATAACAAACTTCTGCTTGACCCTTACGCCAAGCAGATCGTCGGCGAAATAGACTGGGATGAGGCACTGTTCGGCTACATCATCGGTCATCCTGATGGTGATCTAAGTTTCGATGAGCGCGACAGCGCACCGTTCATGCCGCGCTGTCGCGTGGTCGACCCAGCGTTTACCTGGGGGCGCTCGCGCGGGCTACAGCTTCCCTGGGACAAGACCATTGTCTACGAGACGCATGTTCGCGGGTACACCATGCGCCACCCCTCGGTGCCTGAAGCGCTACGCGGCACGTTTGCTGGGCTAATGGTTAACGATGTCGTCGACTACATCAAATCGCTCGGTGTGTCATCGGTGGAGTTAATGCCCATTCACGCCTTTGTTGACGACCAGCATCTATTGGAGCAAGGGCTGCGCAATTACTGGGGTTACAACACCCTGGGCTTTTTTGCGCCTCACTCACGCTACCTGTCGGGCGAAAGCATTCATGAGTTCAAGGAAATGGTGGCGCGCTACCATGCCGCCGACCTGGAAGTGATTCTGGATGTGGTCTACAACCACACCGCTGAAGGCAATGAGTTAGGCCCTACCCTCTCTCTCAAGGGCATCGATAACGCCTCCTATTACCGGTTGATGCCCGAAGAACCGCGCTACTACATCGATGACACCGGCACTGGTAATACGGTGAACCTGAGCCATCAGCGCGTATTGCAAATGGTCACCGACTCACTGCGCTACTGGGCGACAGAAATGCGTGTCGACGGTTTCCGCTTTGACCTTGCCACCATCCTCGGTCGCGAACCCCATGGCTTTGATGAAGGTGGCGGCTTTCTCGACTCCTGTCGCCAGGACCCTATCCTCAGCCAGGTGAAGCTCATTGCTGAACCCTGGGATTGTGGCCCGGGCGGTTATCAGGTCGGCGGCTTCCCCCCGGGGTGGGCTGAGTGGAATGACCGCTATCGAGATACCATGCGGGCTTTTTGGCGAGGAGATGAGGGGCAGCTACCCGAGCTTGCCACTCGCCTGATGGGGTCAGCGGATTTCTTTAACCGCCGCGGTCGGCGGCCGTTTGCATCAGTCAACTTCGTCACCGCCCACGACGGCTATACGCTTCATGACCTAGTCGCCTATAACGACAAGCATAACGAGGAGAATGGCGAGAATAATATGGATGGCCACGACGATAATCTGTCGTGGAACCACGGCGAGGAAGGCCCCAGCGATGACCCCGAGATTCAAGCGCTGCGGTTACGCCAAATTCGCAACTTCATCGCCACCACGCTGTTCTCTCAAGGAACCCCCATGTTGGTGGCCGGTGACGAGCTATTGCGTACCCAGCAGGGCAACAATAACGCCTACTGTCAGGATAATGAGATCAGTTGGCTGGATTGGAATCTCGATGGTGACGCCCATTCAATGATCGAGTACGTGCGCCGAGTAAGTGCCCTACGGCTGCGCTATCCCATTTTACGCCGGGGACGCTTCCTGTCAGGTGAATACAACGAGGAAATGGGCCTTAAAGAAGTCACCTGGCTAGCCCCTGACGGCAATGAAATGGACGTTGAGCGCTGGGAAGACCCTGAAGCACGCACTCTTGGCCTGTTATTGGACGGCCGCGCCCAGCCGAGCGGCATTCGCCGTGCCGGCGCCGATGTCACCTTGCTGCTGATTTTTAATGCTCACCACGAAGCCGTGGCGTTCCAACTACCCGAAGCCCCGAGCGGTAGCGGCTGGCTATGCCGCCTCGATACTCATCGGGCCGTAGAGGAAGAGCCTTTTCAGCGAGCGTTTGGTGAGGAACATGAGATGGAAGGTCGTTCGCTGGCTCTGCTCGAGCTAGTGCAGCAAGCCGACAATCCTGTTACCTAGATCGGTTACCTAACCACTGGCGGCGCGGACATAAGCGCAACTGTTTTCGCGCTGCAAGGAGAAACATGCGATGAGTTCAACTGTCACTCCAGCGCCAGGGGCCGCCCCGGCGCAAGAACAGGAGTCGAGCCATGGCCTCGTGGCCGCTCAGGCCCCGCGTATTGCCATTGAAGCCGTCTCGCCCTCGCTGGATCAAGGCCGTTTCGCGGCCAAGGCGATCGTCGATGAGCCGGTAACCGTGAAGGCGACGATCTTTGCCGACGGCCACGATGTACTGGCAGCCGCCGTCTGTTGGTACGATGACAATGGGCAGCAGCAGCGCGAAACCATGCGCCAGGTGGAACCCCTGGGCCTGGATATATGGGAAGGGAGTTTTATCCCCCACCGAGTGGGACGCCATAGTTTCATCATTGAAGCCTGGTGGGACACGTATTCTACCTACTGCTATGAGTTAACGAAGAAACACCAGGCAGGCGTGCCGATCGCGCTTGAACTTGAAGAAGGCCGACAGCTGATTGAGCATGCCGCCGAGCGCAGTGAGGGGGCCCTTAATGAAGCACTAGCGGCCCTTCACAAGCAGCTTGAGCAAGCTGGCCACGATAGTGACCGGGTCGCTCTACTCTTGAGCAGCGACACCGCCCGGCTGATGCATGAGGCCGATACACGCCCTCACCTGACCCGCAGCGATGAGTCTTACCCAGTGGAGGTAGAGCGCCTGAAGGCCCGCTTTGCCAGCTGGTATGAGCTTTTTCCTCGCTCGGAAACCGACGATCCTCATCGCCACGGTACGTTTAAAGATGTTCATCAGCGGCTGCCCATGATCCGCGATATGGGCTTTGACGTGCTCTATTTCCCGCCTATTCATCCCATCGGTCGGGCACATCGCAAAGGGCCTAATAATACCCTGGAAGCAGGGCCGGACGATCCAGGCAGCCCTTACGCCATTGGCAGCGAAGAAGGCGGGCACGAGGCCATCCATTCGCAGCTCGGCACTCGTGAAGATTTCCGAGAGCTGGTGCAGGTCGCCGCCGACCATGGGCTTGAAATTGCGCTGGATTTTGCTATTCAGTGCTCGCAGGATCATCCGTGGCTGAAGGAGCACCCAGGCTGGTTTTCCTGGCGGCCCGACGGGTCAATCCGTTACGCCGAGAACCCTCCCAAAAAATATCAGGACATTGTCAACGTCGACTTCTACACCGACGAGGCCCTTCCTGAGCTGTGGTACGAGCTGCGTGATATCGTCCAAGGCTGGGTCGATGAAGGGGTCAAGATCTTTCGCGTCGATAATCCCCACACTAAACCCCTGCCCTTTTGGGAGTGGCTGATTGCTGACATTCGCCAGCGCGACCCTGATGTCATTTTCCTGGCAGAAGCCTTCACTCGCCCGGCCATGATGCTGCGCTTGGGCAAGGTGGGCTTTACGCAGAGCTACACCTATTTTACCTGGCGTCACACCAAGGCCGAGATTACGGAATACTTCACGCAGCTCAACGAAGCGCCATTGCGTGATGGTTACCGACCCAACTTTTTCGTCAACACGCCGGATATCAACCCTTACTTCCTGCAGTCATCCGGCCGCGCTGGGTTTCTGCTTCGTGCGGCACTGGCCACCATGGGGTCAGGCCTTTGGGGTATGTACTCAGGGTTCGAGCTCTGTGAAGGCGAGCCGGTACCCGGCAAAGAGGAGTACCTCAATTCAGAGAAGTATGAGATACGCCCCCGCGACTATAGCGCCCCCGGCAACATCGTCTACGAAATCGCCCAACTCAACCGTATTCGGCGGGAAAACCCAGCGCTGCATACTCACCTGGGGCTTACGTTCTGTCCGGTACACAACGATCGCATAGTGCTATTTGCCAAGAGCACGCCCACCCGTGACAACGTCCTCCTTATCGCTATCAACCTTGATCCCTTCGAGCCCCAGGAAGGCGCGTTTGAGCTGCCTTTAGGGCTGTTCGAGTTGCCTGATGAGGCAGCCTTGCATGGGGAAGACCTGATCAGTGGGAAACGCTGGACGTGGCACGGAAAGTGGCAATCGTTACGCCTAGACCCGGCAGGGCTGCCATTCGCCATCTGGCGTATCCGTTCGGTTCAGTAGTCATCCGAGGTGACTTTTAGCGTGGATTCGAAAACGTTTCGTTCTTATCAGCGTATCAGGATCGTTATGTACTCACCGATGAAAACAGAGAGGGCAAGCCAATGATGGATGCCAGCAGCGAAACACACGCCGTCGAGGCGATGGATTTTCTTGACGACCCACTCTGGTATAAGGACGCGGTAATCTACCAAGTACATGTCAAAGCCTTCTTTGATGCCAACGACGACGGCATTGGTGATTTTGAAGGTTTGATTCAGAAACTCGACTATATCGTCAGTCTGGGTGTGAACACGATCTGGATATTACCGTTCTATCCTTCACCTCGGCGCGATGATGGCTACGATATTGCCGAATATACCAGCGTCAGCCCCGACTACGGCACCCTCGAGGACGCCCGGCGGTTTATCGAAGAGGCGCACCGTCGCGGTCTTCGCGTCATTACTGAACTAGTCATTAACCACACGTCCGACCAACACGAGTGGTTCCAGCGCGCCAGGCACGCGCCGCCCGGCTCACCGGAACGCGACTTCTATGTCTGGTCGGACACCGACCAGGCCTACCCCGGCACACGTATTATCTTCCTGGATACCGAATCCTCCAATTGGACCTGGGACCCGGTGGCCGGCGCCTATTTCTGGCACCGTTTCTACTCACACCAGCCGGATCTTAATTTCGATAACCCAGTGGTGCTCGACGAGATATTAAAGGTCATGGAGTACTGGCTGGATATGGGCGTTGATGGCCTGCGTCTGGATGCCATTCCCTACCTGGTCGAGCGCGAAGGCACCAACAACGAGAACCTGCCCGAAACGCATGTGGTGCTCAAGAAGATTCGCGCAGTGCTCGACGAACGTTACCCCGACCGTATGCTGCTCGCTGAAGCCAACCAGTGGCCCGAGGATACCCGCCCTTACTTTGGTGATGGGGATGAGTGCCACATGGCGTTTCACTTCCCTTTGATGCCGCGTATGTACATGGCGCTCGCTCAGGAAGACCGCTTCCCGATTACCGATATTTTACGCCAGACGCCCGAAATACCGGCCACCTGCCAGTGGGCGATTTTTCTACGCAACCATGACGAGCTGACGCTGGAAATGGTCACCGACAAGGAGCGTGACTACCTCTGGAATCACTACGCTGCTGATCGCCGGGCGCGTATCAATTTGGGTATCCGCCGCCGTTTGGCACCGCTGCTCGAGCGCGACCGTCGGCGGATCGAGCTGCTCAACAGCTTGCTGCTGTCGATGCCTGGCACGCCTGTGTTGTATTACGGCGATGAAATCGGCATGGGCGACAACATTTACCTAGGCGACCGTGACGGTGTACGTACGCCCATGCAGTGGTCTGTGGACCGGAACGGCGGCTTCTCGCGCGCCGATCCAGCCAAGCTGGTACTGCCGCCGATCATGGATCCGCTCTACGGCTATCAGACTGTCAATGTCGAAGCCCAGGTGCGTGATTCGCATTCGCTGCTCAATAACATGCGCCGGTTACTCGCCGTGCGCAGCCAGCACCGGGCCTTCAGCCGTGGCACCATGCGGCCGCTCTACCCGGCCAACCGGCATATTCTTGCCTACCTACGCGAGATGACGCTCGATAACGGCGAAACGGAAACACTCCTGTGTGTGGCCAACGTGGCCAGCACCGCCCAGGCTGTAGAGCTCGGCCTTTCCGCGTTCACCGGCCAAGTCCCGGTGGAAATGGTCGGTGGTAGTGCGTTTCCTCCGGTGGGGCAATTGCCATACCTGCTGACCCTTCCGCCATACGGATTTTTCTGGTTCCTGCTGGCCCCGGCTACCGCCATGCCCGAATGGCACGTTCCGGTGCCTGAGCCAATGCCGGATTACGTCACTCTCATTATTAAACAGCGCCTTGAAGAAATTTTCACGGAGACATCCAGGCGATTGCTCGAACGCGAAGCACTCCCCAACTACCTGCCCAAGCGGCGCTGGTTTGCGGCCAAGCAGTCGCGTATCGAGGAAATCAACCTACAGGCTACCGCCAGTCTTGAGTACGGCGGGCATACGCTGTTGTTTAGTGAGCTGGCAATCAAGCATAACCACGGCAGCGAGCGCTACCAGCTACCACTGGCTTTCCTGGGTGAAGAGGAGCAGAGCAATCCGCTCTCTCAACAACTCGCCTTGGCACGCGTACGTCGCTTCCATGAAGTGGGGCTGCTAACCGATGCGGTCACCCTGGATGCCTTTACGCTGGGCGTGCTTGAAGGGATGCGCTCGGGCACCGTGTTGCCTTATGAGAACGGCGAAATCCACTTCTTGCCAACCGCCGCCTTCGCCGAACTGACGCTTCCCGAACATCCTGACGTGGTGCAGCAAAGTGCCGAGCAATCCAATAGTTCGGTGATCATCAACCATCAGTTGGTGCTCAAGGTGTTCCGTCGTCTAGAACCGGGCATCCATCCCGAAGCGGAAATCGGCAGCTACCTGACCGAACGAGGCTTTGCGCATACCGTGCCACTGTATGGCGTGGTAACCCAGCTTGAAGAGGGAGCCACGCAGACACTAATGATCCTGCAAGGCTACATCGACAACCAGGGCGATGCCTGGTCGTGGACCCGCTCGAAGCTGGAACGAGCAATCCGTGAAGCGCTGGCCGACGACGAGCGCGGCAGTGAAGTACACGAGGAGGACCGCTACGGCGCCTTTGAGGAGCTGGAAGAGTTTGCCACTACGCTGGGACGTCGTCTGGGCGAACTGCATATGGTACTGGCCACGCCTAGTGATGATCCGGCATTTGCGCCTGATCACGCCGGGACCTCCCATGTGCAGCACTGGACACAACGCGTGACGCAGCGCGTCGAGGAAGCGCTGGACATACTTGAACAGCATAAAAGCGCCGCCGACAAGGCTGAACAGCAACTCGCTGATACCGTTCTGTCTCAGCGCGCCAGAATCCCTGACGCGATCAAAGCCATGGCGGAGCTTGCCGAAGGCAGTCTGATCACGCGTATCCATGGCGACCTGCATCTAGGCCAGGTACTGGTGGCCCACGACGATGCCTACATCATCGACTTTGAAGGCGAGCCGGCGCGTCCTCTGGAGGAACGCCGCGCGAAGGATAGCCCGCTTCGCGATGTCGCAGGCATGTTGCGCTCCTTCGATTACGCCTACGCCAAGGTGGAAGAGGCGCGGCCAAGCGAGGGTGAAGGTGTCGATTCAGGCGCTGACGCCGGCCACGCGGTGGTGGAGCAGTATTTACTCAGGGGCCGTCAGGCTTTCCTCAATGCCTATTGGCAAGCCACCTTTGACATTCCTCACGAATGGAAAAAAGCGAACGGTGCCGCCGCGGCGGTTGACCTGTTCGTGCTCGAAAAAACCGCCTACGAGATTGCCTACGAAGCCGCCAATCGCCCGGCATGGTTAGGCGTACCATTGCGCGGTCTAGCGGCCATCGTCGAACAACTAAGCCCAGGAGAGCCACATGAATGATGTTAGTCACACCAGACCCATGCTGGATCGCACCTTGTGGTTGACCGAAGGCGACGCCGACGCGCTGACGCAAGGCGGCCACCGCAACCCTTTCTCAGTCCTCGGTATCCATAGCGATGCTGAAGGTCATTTTTTACGCGTATTTTTACCCGGTGCGGTCGGCGTGGATGTGCTCGACCGCGACAGTGGTGAATTGCGTTGCTGCCTAACAGGTATCCAGATCCCCGGCCTGTTCGCTGCTCGGCTACCGCATGCCGCGCCCTATGTATTGCGCATTCGCTGGCCTCAGGGCGAGCAGATCACCGAGGATCCTTACAGCTTCGGTCTGTTACTGGGCGAAATGGACCTTTACCTGCTGGGCGAAGGTAATCATCGTGATCTAGGGCATTGCCTGGGCGCGCAACCAATGACGGTCGAGGGCGTTGAAGGTGTTCGCTTCGCCGTGTGGGCACCCAATGCCCAGCGCGTCTCGGTAGTGGGAGAATTCAATAGCTGGGACGGGCGCCGTCATGTGATGCGCTTGCGTCACCCGGCTGGCGTTTGGGAACTCTTCATACCGAGGCTTGGGCCAGGGGAAGCCTACAAATACGAGATCCTCGATGCTCACGGCACCCTTGGGCTGCGTGCCGACCCTGTCGCCCTGGCGACCCAAATGCCGCCCCATACCGCGTCAGTGGTGGCCGATACCACCCCCTTTGTCTGGCACGATGAGGAGTGGATCGCGAAACGAGAAAACGCCCATGATCCGGCCCGCCCCATTAGTATCTACGAGGTGCATGCGGCGTCCTGGCGTAAACACGGCGGCGACAATGGCGAGCTTTACAGCTGGCGCGACCTGGCCGACCAGCTTATTCCCTATGTGCTCGAGTTGGGCTTCACCCATGTCGAGCTGCTACCCATCATGGAGCATCCGTTTGGCGGCTCCTGGGGGTATCAGCCATTAGGCCAGTTTGCGCCTAGCGCACGTTTTGGCAAACCCGCCGACTTCGCTTACTTTGTCGATGAATGCCATCGGGCAGGTCTCGGGGTGATTCTTGATTGGGTACCGGCCCACTTCCCCACCGACGCCCACGGTTTGGCACGCTTTGACGGCACGGCGCTGTATGAATACGAGCACCCTTTTGAGGGCTTCCATCAGGATTGGGATACCTATATCTACAACCTGGGCAGGCGTGAAGTGCATGGGTTCATGCTGGCCTCTGCGCTGCACTGGTTAAGGCACTTCCATGTCGATGCACTGCGGGTCGATGCCGTTGCCTCCATGCTGTACCGCAACTATTCACGTAACGAAGGTGAATGGATTCCTAACCGTTTCGGCGGGCACGAGAACCTCGAAACGATAGACTTCCTGCGTCATCTCAATGACGTTATCAATGAAGAAGTGCCCGGCACGGTGGTGATTGCCGAAGAGTCCACCGCCTGGCCCGGCGTGACTCAGCCAACCGCCGATAACGGGTTAGGGTTTGCCTACAAATGGAACATGGGCTGGATGCACGACACCTTGGAATACATTGCCAAGGATCCGGTATACCGTGCCTACTCGCATCATGATATGACCTTTCCCATGGTGTACGCCTTTTCGGAACGCTATGTGCTGCCGATTTCCCATGACGAAGTGGTTCATGGCAAAGGCTCACTCATTTGCAAGATGCCTGGTGACGAGTGGCAGCAATTTGCCAACCTGCGCGCCTATCTTTCCATCATGTGGTCGCAGCCCGGCAAGAAGCTTTTGTTCATGGGCTGCGAGTTCGGCCAGTGGCGCGAATGGAGCCACGACCGGGAGCTGGACTGGCCGCTACTTGGCGAAGCTCGCCATGCCGGTGTCAAGCGCTTGCTTGGCGATCTCAACCGCTGCTATCAGGCGCTGCCCGCCCTTCACGAATGCGATAGCGAACCCAAGGGCTTTACCTGGGTAGTGGGCAATGACGACACCAATAGCGTATTTGCCTGGTTGCGCTGGAGTGCGTCAGGCGAGCCGCTGCTGGTCGTTGCCAACATGACGCCGATTCCCCGCGAGGGCTATCGGCTGGGCGTGCCGAACACCGGCGAATGGGAAGAGCGCCTCAACAGCGATGCCGAATGCTATGGGGGCTCCAATATGGGCAACCTGGGTCGCCTCGTCGCCGAGGATTCCCCCCTGCATGGGCAAATCGCCAGCCTTCAGCTGACCTTGCCCCCTCTCGCGGTACTGCTGCTTAGCCCCACTGACCTAGCAAGCGACGCCAAGTAAACCTCCCGCCTCTGAAAGCCACATGACCTCGGTCATGTGGCACGTTTGGCTAGTAGACAGTACTGAGTGACACATCTGATTTAAAGCTCGCATTAATGGAGCCACATGCACGCATTCAATATTGGGCTATTAGTGGTGGCCACCAGTGCACTACTACTGGGGCTTTTATCAACGCCACTGAAGCGAGTGGGCTTGCCCGACTCAGTGTCCCTGTTGCTGATTGGCGCGGTGTTAGGGCCGACTGGGGTTGGGCTACTTGACCCCGCGGAATGGGGCGATGAAATGGCCATTTTAGAACAAGTGGCTCGTTTAGCGGTGGCCATTGGTTTGATGGGGATAGCGCTGCGTCTTCCCAAGCGCTACGTCATCACTCACTGGCGTTCACTCGGTTTGTTGTTACTGATAGGCATGCCGTTCATGTGGTTGAGCAGTAGTCTCCTTGCCGGTTGGGCACTCGGGCTACCGCTAGGCGCCGCGTTGCTTATCGGGGCGGCGGTCACTCCTACCGACCCCGTCGTCGCCTCCACCGTGGTGACAGGCCCCGTGGCAAAAGAGAACCTGCCCGCTTATCTACGTCATATCATCTCAAGTGAATCAGGCGCGAACGATGGGCTTGCGTTCATCTTTATCATGAGTGCCATCTTCATACTGACGCTTTCGGCTGAGCAATCCCTCACGAAACATCTATTGGAAGTTATCGTGATCGATATTGCGCTGGCGCTAGTGTTAGGCGCGGTTATCGGCTTTACGGTTGGCATTGCGATGCGCAAGGCGGAAAAATACAAGACCGTCGATCAATCTTCGATGCTGATGATCACCACGACGCTCGCGTTTGCGACGCTCACGGCGGTGAAGCTGATGGGTAGCGATGGCATCCTCGCGGTATTCGTAGCGGGATTAGCGTTTGATCAACAGGCCAACGCCTCAGAAAGACAGGAGGAAGAAAGAGTGGTCGAGGGCGTCGATCGTTTTTTCACCTCGCCCATCTTTATCTTGCTCGGCCTGATGATTCCCTGGCAACAATGGCTGGCGTTGGGGTGGCAAGCTTTGGCGCTGGTGGTCGCTGTGCTTTGCCTGCGCCGCTTGCCTCTATTGCTGCTGTTAGGCGGCCGGATGGGTGAGCTTCCCTGCAAGCGGGATGGGGCATTTTCAGGCTGGTTCGGCCCGATAGGTGTCGCCGCCCTGTACTACGCAGCCTTTGCACATCATCAAACCGACGTGGCTGAGATATGGCCCGTCGTGAGCTTATTAGTCGTGTCCTCCATAGTGATACATGGTTTGACCTCCATGCCCTTTTCCCACCTGTACCGGCGTTTGAAGAACGCCGGTCGTTTCTCGTAAGGCTGGTAGTGATTACCCGGCCGCTTACATAGCTACTATTTTACCAATCTTGAAAGGAGAGCAAGTGTCGATAGTCAGTACAGCGTTAGTCGCGCTCGCAGCGTTTTTTTGGGGGATCTCCGGCGGCATTGGCGGCATTCTGGTTGATCATGACTGGGCCCCCTCTGTAGTTTCCTTCTATCGCGGTTTTATAGGATTATTGTTAGTACTCGCTTGGCTACTGTTGAGGCCGCAACACAGCGGGCTATCGAGGCGTAAACTGTGGATATGGTCCGCTATCGCCGGAGTCGGTGTCGCGGGCAATTTTTCCTTTTATTTCTTAAGCATTGAGCATGGTAACGTGGCGGTTGCGGCGACCCTGATGTATTGCGCTCCGGTGTTCGTGTATCTCATCTCATTCGCGCTAAAGCTCGAAAAACCGACTGCGTTTAAGTGGATAGCCATCATCCTGGTGATGATTGGTATCGTACTATTAACCAACCTGTATGAGATTAGCTCAAGCGACTTATCGCTAATCGGGGTGGGCGCAGGGCTTCTGGCCGGGCTGTCCTATGCGGTGTTCATTTTTGGGTTTAAATATGCATCACCGCATGGCAGCCCACAGGCAATACTGTCAATCGCCTTCGCCGTGCTGGCCACTCTTTTACTCATACCAAGCGATATTGATCAGACGGTGGCGGTCGTGAGTTCGTCAGATTGGCCACTGTTTTTAGCGCTAGGTAGCTTGGGCGCAGGTCTGTCGTTTGTGCTTTATATTATCGGACTAAAACGTACTCAACCGGCCCTAGCCTCAATGGTCGCGATGGTGGAACCCGTCACGGCGACCCTGTTCGGCGTCCTCATATTAAAGGGTGACCTGGGTGGCATTCAGGTAACGGGCATGGCGATCATATTAATCACCGTGACCATGCTTAGCGTTATCTCAAATCGAGCCTAGCCCCGTCAGTTACGCCCATGGTCATACCTTCTCGGCAATGCGATGGGCTAACTTATGAATAAATGGCCCGCTGATAAACGCGATGATTCCAGCGGCTGGCCAAGCAAGCAGCCAAGCGTTTAGCCAAATGTTCACAAAGGCCGGATGTGATCCAATATTAACGTAAGTCACCCATGCGCTCATGATCAGCGAGAGCGTGAACGACATCAGTAATGCAAAAATGATTCTATGTTTCATAGCAGTCCTTGAGGCGATTTTGAAAGATGCGAAGGCTATCAAACCTCTATAACGGTAAGATATGGCAATATGTAAGAAACCATTTTACAGAATTGCAAAATGCGCAAACCGTCTCTGGATGATCTGAACATTTTTATCGTGGCGGCCAACCAGCATAGCCTCACCGCTGCGGCCGCCAAACTGAACATGACGATTGCGACCGTATCGCGGCGCATAAGCTCGTTGGAAGCCACGCTAGGCGTAGAGTTACTGCATCGCTCCACGAAGGGATTGACGCTAACGCCTCATGGGGAATCCTATTACCGCGAGTGCGAGGAGCTAGTGCTTGCGCTCGATCAACGTATTTTAGACTTGGATCAAACGCTGCATAGTTTGAGCGGGCCGTTAAAAGTCATGGCACCGGTCAATTTGGGGAGTGGCCCACTGGATGCATTCTGGCGACAGTTTATACATTGCCATCCGGAGATAGCACTCACCATAGAGCTCGACAACAACGTCGCCGACATTCGCGACCAACAGGCAGACATTGCGCTACGCTCCGGGCCTCAAAAAGACTCGACGCTGATTCAAAAGCATTTGGGCTATATCGAGCCGATCCTGGTGGCATCTCCCACCATGCAGTTCCCACTCCCCCGCACTATCGATGAGTTGGCAGGATGCCCTAGCGTGGCGGCAAAGATGTTTAGCGAATGGCAGTTGTTCAATCAAGAGGGGCATCAACAGACGTGTCATCAACAGCATTTTCATCTAAGTAATGATATGAATATCGTCCTCAACCTCACCAAAGCAGGCGCGGGCGTTTCATTGATGCCCGCCAGCATGGTCGCGAACAGCTTACAAAAGGGCGAGTTGGTACGCGTGCTTCCTGAATGGCGAGGCCGCAACAGAGATATCTTTTTGGTGTGGCCCTCGCGACGCAGCCTTTCCGCTCGAGCCAAGCTTTTCCGGAGCGAACTAAGCGGGTTTCTTAGCCAACAAACCTGGTTTCACTCCGCTGAGTAACCCGGTAACCCATGATTTTTCCACAGGCAGCGTGCCGCCCACAGCGAGTTGACCGGCAGAGTCGCTATAAGCCGATGCTGTGGGCGCTACCACAGCGATCGGCGGGTGGTTTGCTATTAGCGCTAACGAGCCAAGGCTACTGGTTTTTGTCAGCCAGATGATCGCTTAGCGCGTGGAAGAACTCGGTGACCGGCACGATCTCGAAGGCTTCCGCCTTGGGTTGGGCGCTCGTCATGGCAATCACCATGTCGTTATCCGGATCGACAAATATCCACTGGCCAAAGATGCCCACCGCCGAGAAGGCGCCCTCGCCCTCCGGCCACCAGGAGTAACCGTACTCGACCTCTTCACCACCGACCTCGTGGGGCCTGGCCGACTCGGCTACCCAGCCTTCGGGCAACACGCTAGGTGTATGGTATTCATCCAGCACAAACTGACCAAACCGGGCATAGTCGCGAAGGGTAATCAACAGTCCGCTGCCGCCGATTTCCTGACCACCTTCGCTATCCAGCCACCACTGGGCATCGTGTTCCATACCGTAGTTTGCCCAGATTTTCTCGGACAGATACTCAGAGGCGCTTTTACCCACCGCACCGTTGATGATCGCCGAAAGTAGCTGGGTTTCGCCGGTGCTGTAGTTCCACACCTCACCAGGCGCTTGTGCCCGCTCGAGCCCGCCCATGAATTCCAGCAGCGCGCCAGATTCCTGGGAAAGCTGCACTTCAAG
The DNA here is from genome assembly GCF_042429665.1 of Vreelandella sulfidaeris. GTDB lineage: Bacteria > Pseudomonadota > Gammaproteobacteria > Pseudomonadales > Halomonadaceae > Vreelandella. The sequence continues at coordinate 47,599 of NZ_JBHMAC010000003.1, forward strand.
CATTTGGCGACGCTGGGAGCTGGGGTCGGCGTAGGTCTCATCCCAGGCAACGCCCGAGGCCATTAATAGAATCTGTTCAACGGTAACGTCGTCATAAACACTGCCGTTGAGCACTGGCACGTACTTGCTGACGGCGTCATCAAGGCTTTCGATATGACCGTCTTTAAGGGCGGCGCCGATCAGCGTTGAGGAGATCGACTTGGCAATCGACATCGACATCCAGCGGGTATCCGGCGTGTTGCCCAGGGCATACTGCTCAAACACCACGTCGTTATCGTGCACCGCCATCAGACCGCTCACCCGGTTGAGCGCCATAAAATCATAGATATCGTAGGTGACGCCTTCGTGAGTGAGCGAGAAGTCGTCAAGCGAGGCATTACGCGTGCCGAACTCATGAGGCGCACTCGACGCTTTTACCGTACGGGTAGGAAAGAGACGGTCGATATGGCGCGAAAGCTCGACCTGTTCGTCAGGCATCATTTGACCGCTATAGAGCTTGCGCACTTCGCTATGGCTCTGTTCAGAACTTTGCGCCAGGCTCTCGGCTGACACAAGGGTGAGCGCCGCGGCAATCAAAGGTGAGCTAAAGGTCATCGATGTCATGACATTCCTTTTAAAGGGGGTAACAGATAGACGCAATTAACGCCGGGCTTAAACATAATTAACGCCGGACTAGGCCGCCCGAGCCGCCCTGGCAGCATGCAGCTTCTTGTAGCTTTCGATCAGACGCTGGTGGCGCTCAAGACCATCAAGCTGCATGTTGGTGGGCGTTAGGCCGTAGAAGCGCACATTGCCTTCCACCGAGCCCACCACGGCGGCCATGCTTTCTTCGCCAAACATGCGCTGTAGGTTGGGCAGGTAATCGTCGATTTCAAGCTCATCATCCAGGGCGATTTCCAACACCGCGTTGACCGCCTGATAGAACAGGCCGCGCTCGACGGTATTGTCGTTGTACTGCAGGAACATCTGTACGCAGTCCAGCGCCTCTTCATGGCGCTCAAGCGCCAGATAAATCAGCAGCTTCAGCTCCAGGATGGTGAGCTGGCCCCAGACCGTGTTTTCGTCGAACTCAATGCCGATCAGGGTGATGATATCGGCGTGATCATCCATCTGACTCTCTTCCAGCCGTTCGACTAGATCGAGGAGCTGTTCATCATCCAGGCGATGTAAGTTAAGAATGTCCTTGCGGTAATCCAACGACTTGTTGGTATTGTCCCAGATCAGATCTTCAATCGGGTAGACCTCGGAGTAACCCGGCACCAGAATCCGGCACACTGGCGCGCCCAAGTCTTCGTGCACCGACATGTACACTTCCGCTCCCAGCTCCTCGAAAATGCCGAACAGGGTGTCGGCCTCCTCTTCGTTGCTGCCGGAGAAATCCCATTCGCTGAATTCAAAATCGGGCTTGGCACTGAAGAAGCGCCAGGACACTACACCCACCGAGTCGATGAAGTGCTCAACGAAGTTATTGGGCTCAGCCACTGTCTGCGAGTTAAAGGTGGGCAAAGGTAGATCATTCAAACCCTCGAAACTACGCCCCTGCAGAAGCTCGGTCAGGCTGCGCTCCAACGCCACTTCAAAACTTGGGTGGGCGCCGAAGGACGCAAACACGCCGCCAGTGCGTGGGTTCATCAAGGTCACGCACATGACCGGGAACTGGCCGCCCATCGAGGCATCTTTTACCAACACCGGGAACCCCTGAGCTTCCAGCGCGTTGATGCCTTCAACAATACTGGGGTACTTCGCCAGCACGTCTTGCGGCACGTCCGGCAGGGTCAGTTCCTGCTCAAGAATCTCGCGCTTCACTGCCCGCTCGAAAATTTCCGACAGGCACTGAACCTGGGCTTCCACCAGCGTGTTACCCGCGCTCATGCCGTTGCTCAAGAACAGATTTTCGATCAGGTTGGAAGGAAAATAGACTGTCTCACCATCAGATTGGCGCACAAACGGTAGCGAAACGATGCCGCGGTCTTCACGCCCGGAGTTGGTATCAATCAGATTGGAGCCACACAGCTCGCCTTCCGGGTTGTAGATCGCCAGGCAATGCTCGTCGAGGATCTCTTTAGGCAGCTCGTCGTTCGGCCCCGGCTTGAACCATTTCTCATTGGGGTAGTGAACGAACGCGCTGCCCGCGATCTCTTCGCCCAGGAACTGATCGTTGTAGAAGAAGTTGCAGGACAGGCGCTCGATGAACTCGCCCAACGCCGAGCACAGCGCGCTCTCTTTGGTGGCGCCTTTACCGTTGGTAAAGCACATGGGCGAGGCTGCATCGCGAATATGTAGCGACCATACATGGGGCACGATATTGCGCCACGAGGCGATCTCGATCTTCATGCCGAGGTTGGCGAGAATCGCGCTCATGTTGGCGATGGTCTGCTCCAGCGGCAGATCCTTACCCTCAATGTAAGTGCTGCCGCCTTCCGGCGCGCCCATCAGCAGTGCCTGGGCGTCTTCATCAATGTTCTCGACCGTCTCGATCTGAAAATCAGGGCCGGTTTGAACGACTTTCTTGACCGTGCAGCGGTCAATGGAGCGCAGAATGCCTTGGCGGTCCTTCTCGGAAATATCTTCCGGCAGTTCGACCTGGATCTTGAAGACCTGCTTGTAACGGTCTTCCGGATCGACGATGTTGTTCTGCGATAGGCGAATATTCTCGGTCGGGATATCCCGCGCGTTGCAGTACACCTTCACGAAGTAGGCCGCGCACATGGCCGATGAAGCCAGAAAGTAGTCAAACGGGCCGGGGGCAGAGCCGTCGCCCTTGTAGCGAATCGGCTGATCGGAGATAACCGTGAAGTCGTCGAACTTGGCCTCCAAGCGGAGGTTGTCGAGATAGTTAACCTTGATTTCCATGAGCAGGCATCCGGAGTAATGAGTTTGCCTAGCAGCAGGCAGTAGGCGAATTGCCGCCCATTATCCAGTTTTTTACCCGCTCCGTCTTGTCAGACGCCTCAATCGCCGTCGAGCAGAAATGGCAGCGCTTGGACAAGCAGCGTCTCTGGAATTTCCTCGGCGATATAGTGACCGCAAGGGAGCGCATGGCCTTCCACCTGAGTGGCCACCTTGCGCCATTCATTGAGCGCATCGAAGCAGGCCTCAATAGCACCTTCAGCGCCCCACATTACTTTTAACGGACAGGTAAGTTTTACGCCTGCGTCGATATCCGCCTGATCATGCGCCAGATCGATCGTGGCGCTGGCGCGGTAGTCACCGCAGATACCTGTGGCGGTACCGGGAAGGGTGAGACAACGCTCGTACTCGGCCAGCGCGTCTGACGTGAACGGCGCCATGCCCGCACTGCGAGCGCCCATGACACTTTTCAGGTACTGGGCGGGATCTGACTGGATCAGCATTTCCGGTAACGGCTGGGGGCGAATCAAAAAGAACCAGTGCCAGTAGCTGCGCGCAAAGCCTTCGGTAGTACCACGATACATGGCCAGTGTCGGGGCGATATCGAGAAGCACCATGCGCTCCACGCGTTCGGCGTGGTCAACGCCCAAGCGGTGGGCGACCCGCGCGCCACGGTCATGGGCCAATACTTTAAAATGCTCGAAGCCGAGTACACCCATCAGCTCGGCCATATCGGCCGCCATGCTACGTTTGGAATAAGTGAGATGTTCAGGGTCGTCGTCGGGTTTACTGCTGTCGCCGTAACCGCGCAGGTCAGCGGCGATCACCGTGAAATGTCGTGCAAGTTCTTCGGCGACCTTGTGCCAGATAACGTGGGTTTGCGGGTGACCATGAAGCAGCAGTAGCGCAGGGCCGCTACCGCCCATACGAAAGGCAATATCCACACCATTAACCTGACGGGTCTGTTTATCGAAACCTTTAAACATGGCGGCTCCTGGCGTGGCGGGCACGAAGGCGAATAGCTAACGTTATGGCGTAGGCGGCGTCAGCACCTGCTGGAACAAAATCTTTTCAAACTGGTCCATGGGATCAACGGATTTAAGCGTTTTAGCGCGTAAGATTGCCCCTTCCCAACCGGTCAAGATAAAACTGGCAAGCGCCTCCGGTGACGTGTGAGTATCGATATCACCTCGCGCCAGGGCATCGTTCAAACAGTGCGCAAAACGTAGCTCCCAGCGCTGAAACACCAGATTCAACGCATCGCGGAACGTAGCGCTTTGGCCGGACAGTTCCTGTCCGAGATTGCCAATCAAACAGCCGGTGGTATGGTCGCACTCAAGCATGTAGGCACGGCCTGCCGCAAAGTAGCGTCTTAGACGCTCAAGCGGTGCTGTGTCACTATCTTCCAGTAGCGCTACCAGGGTTTCATCGTAGCGACTGGCAAAACGCTCGATGACCGCCAAGCCAAAATCTTCCTTACTGGCAAAGTAGTGATAAAAGGAGCCCTTGGGCACGCCGCATGTTTTTAACACGGCATTGATCCCCGTCGCGTTGTAGCCTTGCTGACTAATCAGAAGGGCACCACTGTCGATTAATTTGTCACGAGTCACATTGTTTTTCATACGCTCAAAGTAGACCGGTCAGTCTTTAGCTCTCAAATGAGTGCCAAGTAATTGAAAATTGCATGTTATTTGCACATTGTTTGACTAATCGCTACTCAACAATCGTTGATGCTAGCATCATACGCTTTTTTTAAAGAATTTTCGTTTAGCCAACGGGTGACGTGCGGTAATGACACAAACACGCTCTTTTTCTTCGTCCCAGCACGGCCGCTTTCGTTTGGGCGCTGTCGCGGCACTATTTATTTTTATCGGTACCCTTGCCCTCGCCTGGTGGATTATGACGCAACCGCCGCGTATTGAGCGCACGCCACCGCCACCGCCGCAACCGACGCTCGTTGATGCCGTCACGGTGACGACTAGCCAGCAAGCGCCTGACCTGTATGGCTTTGGCCGCGTTGAGGCAGAGCAGACGGCAAAGCTAGCCAGCCGTGTCACAGGCCAGCTGGAGCGTTTTGCCGAGGGCGTTGTGCCCGGCCGAGTGGTCGAGCAATCCGCCCCCCTCGCCTATATTGACCAAGCCGATCTGACGCTAACACTTGAAGACGCAGAAGCGCAGCTGGCCAATGCCCAGGCGGCGCTGGCGCTAGAGCAGGCGGAACAGCAGCGCGCTCGCAGCGAGTACGAATCTTTTGGTCGTAACCTCTCGGCGGAGCGGCGAGCGCTGGTCCTGCGCGAACCTCAACTGCGCCAGGCCCAATCGCAAGTGGCTCAAGCGCGAGTGGCCCGCGATCAAGCAGCGTTGAATGTCGAACGTGCAGTCCTGGTCGCCCCTTGGCGTGCGATGGTGCGAGAACGCCTGCTAGGCGCTGGCAGTTTACTTAGCCAGGGAACAGAGGTGCTCGACCTGGTGGGCGTCGAGCAATTTTGGGTACGCGTCTCCCTGCCTGGCGAGTGGATTGAATGGCTGGAAACAGCTAGCAGCGTCACCCTAACCAGCCGGGGGTGGCCCGAAGGCGCCACACGTGAAGGTACCTTGGTTTCGATACTGCCCAGCCTGGAAGAAAATGGTCTGCAGGCACAGCTGTTAATCGCCGTAAACGATCCATTGGCGCTTGAAAGCGACGGCCCCGCTCTGCGTTTGGGTGATGTGGTTCGCGCTGCTTTTGCCCCTGCCGTACAGGAAAATCTCATTTCACTGCCGTCGGCAGCCTTACGTCCGGGTGATATTACCTGGCGGGTAGACGAAGATAATCGCCTTCGTCGTACCCCGGTAACACTCGCGTTTCGGGGTGAAGATAGTGCCTTGATCCGAAGTGGTCTTGAGTCCGGAGAGCGGGTCGTCACCGCGGGCTTGGCTAAACCCCGCGAGGGTCAGTTGGTGCGTGTACGCCAACCCGCCGACACCTCGGCCCAGGCGGGAGATGAGTCATGAAGGTGCCACGCGGTCCACTGGCGTGGATGGTTGATCACGGCGTCGCCCCCAACTTGCTGATGGTGCTGTTTATTGCGGGCGGCTTAATGGCCTCGATGGCAATCAAGAAAGAGGTATTCCCTGAGTTCGACACTGAAGTTGTCCAGGTCAGTATCAGCTACCCAGGCGCCACACCGGAAGAGATAGAACAAAGCCTGCTATTACCCGTGGAAGCGGCAGTGGCTGACGTGGAAGGCATTGACGAGCTTACCGCCACCGCCAACGAGGGCAGCGCTAGCGTTAGCGCCACCTTGATTGACGGCATTGATGTCATGCGTGCCTATCAGGATATTCAGCAAGCAGTGAATGCCATCACCACACTGCCCAGCGCTGCCGACCCAGCACGCTTTACGCTGTCGGGGCGCTCGCGTAGCGTGCTGAGCCTACAGGTGTATGGCCAGGTCGGTCTTGAGGCACTCCACGATGCAGCCGAGGAGATCCGTGGTGAGCTACAGACCAGTAGCGGCATCTCACGAGTCGAGCTTTCCGGCAACCGCGAGCGGGAAATCCAAGTTCACTTGGATGAAGAGGCTATCGAGCGTTACGGCCTGGACCATCAGGCGTTAGCCAGCCGCATCGCGGAAGAGGCGCTTGATTTGGCCAGCGGCCAATTGACGACCGCGGAAGGCGAGTGGCTGATTCGTTACCAAGGGCGCCGTAATAGCGCCGAAGGCTTTGCCGAGCTACCCATTTTGACCAGTACCCAGGGGTCGCCCATTGTGTTGGGAGATATCGCCAGGGTCAGTAATGGCTTCGCCGAGACCGACCGCGAGGAGTTTTATAACGGTCAGCCCAGTCTTTCTGTCGATGTCTATCAAATAGGCGATCAAACCCCGACCAGTATCTCTAACGCGGTCAACACTGAGTTTGAGCGTCTGCAAGCCGGTTTGCCGGAAGGCGTTAGCCTGACGATTGCCTGGGACAGCTCCACCATTTACGAAGACCGCCTGAGCCTGCTGCTGAAAAATGCCTGGATGGGACTAGCGCTGGTGTTGGTGCTGATGGCGCTGTTTCTAGAAGCGCGACTGGCGTTTTGGGTCACGCTGGGCATTCCCACAGCGTTCCTGGGCGCCATGCTGTTTCTGCCCTGGGTGGGTGTGTCGCTCAACATGATGTCGATGTTTGCGTTCATTATTGCCCTGGGCATCGTGGTCGATGATGCCATTATTGTCGGCGAGAATATCTACAGCTACCGGGAAGAGGGCTACTCGCTGCGCGATGCCGCCGTAAAAGGCGCCAGCGAAATCGCCACCCCGCTGACCTTCGCCATTCTTTCCAACATTGTCGCCTTTCTGCCGCTGCTGTTTTTACCTGGCTTTTTGGGGCTCATTTTTGCCACCGTACCGGTCGTGGTAGTGACCATTTTCTTGATCTCCTGGCTGGAAGCACTGGTCATTCTGCCCGCTCATCTCGCCCATAGCCGTAAGCCGCGCCAAACGCCTGCTTGGCAGCGCCCGCTTGAGGCAGTGCGCCAGCGGCTTCAGGGCGGCTTGCACCATTTTACTTACCAGCAGTTCGAACCCTTCCTTCAGCGCGCATTGAACCAACGTCTGTTAAGTATTTCGCTGGGCATTGCCATTTTGCTCATCGCACTCTCATGGGCGATGAGTGGACGTTTGGGCTTTTCATTGATGCCCCGGGTCGAATCAGACCAAGTACAAGCCACGGTGACGCTGCCCATTGGCAGCAATATCACCGTAAGTCGCGAGCTTAGCCAGCAGCTGATCGATGCCGCCAATGCGCTAAGTGAGCGTGAAGAGTCACTGAGTTTTACCAGTACAAGAAGCCGCCTGGATGGTGAAAGTTTGTCCGTGCGTCTCGATATTGCAAGCGAAAGCCTGGAGGCGTGGCCGCCATCACGCATTGCCCGCGAGTGGCGTGAGCTTAGTGGCGATTTACTCGGCGCTCAGTCGGTACGCTTTGAATCAGACGTTGGTGGCCCCGGCAGCGGTGCGGCGCTGAGTTTACGCCTTTCGCATCCCGACACCCAGGTGCTGGAAGCCGCTGCCGAGCGGTTAGCCGAGACCCTGGGAGGCTATGGATTAACCGATATCGACAGTGGCTTAGGCGACGGCAAGCCACAGTTAGAAATACGCCTCTCTTCCGAAGGCCGCGCCCTGGGCCTCAACGGTAACCTTTTAGCTCAGGCGCTACGCGGGCCGCTTCAGGGCGCCACCGCCATTGAACAGTATGTCGGACGCAGCGAAATCAGCGTTGAAGTGCGCTTACCCAACGACAACCGCGACAGCTTGAATAAACTTTACCGCATGCCGATACGCACGCCTGACGGGATGAGCGTTCCACTGTCACGGGTAGCCGACATTACTATCAGCCAAGCGTCTAGCAGTCTTCAGCGTATCAATGGACGGCGTATTATCACTGTCACCGCCGACTCAGAAAGCGATCAGGCCATTAATCAGGTACTCGCCACGCTAGAGGAAGAGGTATTTCCCAGTATGACGGCAACCTGGCCCGGGTTGGAGGTCAGCTTAGGCGGACGCCAGCAGGACACAGCCGACAACTTAGCCACGCTAAAAACCTCCATGTGGTTAATGATCGCGGCACTTTATGCGCTACTGGCCATTCCGTTCAGAAGCTATCTCCAGCCGCTGCTGGTATTGGCAGCCATTCCCTTTGGGCTCGTGGGGGCTGTCGCTGGCCACATGATAATGGGCTTCGGGCTTTCCATTATCAGCCTGCTGGGTATGCTCGCCCTCTCCGGGGTGGTGATTAATGATGCGCTAGTGCTGATCGATTACGCCAACCGTAAACGCCGCGAGGGCATGGCCGCACGAGAAGCCATTGTGGCGGCAGCCACACGCCGATTACGCCCCATCATGATGACGACGCTGACCACCTTTTTAGGTTTGGCGCCGATGATCCTGGAAACCTCGCGTCAGGCACGCTTCATGATTCCCATGGCGATCTCGCTCGGTTTCGGCATCCTGTTCGCCACCGTGATTCTACTGATTCTAGTGCCCTGCCTTTACCTCGGCATGGAGAACATGCGCGAACGGCTTAGTGCGCCGCGCCCCCCAAAATCGAGTCAGCCAAGCCACGAAGGAGCCCCGTAATGGCTCGGTTTGCGGCCGTACGCCAATGGCGGCCTTCCCGCCTGGGGCTCAAGCTGTTTGTGATTATTCTCAGCGTCAACGTTGCCATCTCCGCCAGTATGTTTCTGGCGGTTTCCTATAGCATTGACCGGGGGTTTCTCGATTATCTCAACCAAGCACAGGAGCGCCGCGCAGCCTTGCTAGCCGATGGCCTGGTGACGCGCTGGGAAACCCAGCAGAGCTGGGAGTGGCTTGAGCAGGCCCCTCAGCGCTGGCCCTTTATTGTCCGTTTTGAGCTTGGCCAGGAGCGCCGGGGCCGGCCTTCCCCGTTAGGAGAGGCGCGGGATTTCACACTGCGCGCTGTCGATGGACATTTTATCGTTCCCCCCCATAGCGATCATAGAGGCGCGGGGAGTTGGCAGTGGCTAACGTTGCGTAGTGGTGAAACAACGATTGGCTCGCTCGGCTTCCGGCCTCCCCGAGAAATGATGGAGCATATGGAAAGCCGCTTTCTAGAGCGCCAACAGCGCAATCTAGTGCTGATCGTCATTTCTCTTTGCGTTGCCTCGCTGCTGCTGGCGGGCGGCCTTTCGTGGTGGCTGGGGCGACGCACCCGCGCATTGGCGGGAGCCACCTTGCGCCTTACCGAAGGCGACTACCGCACCCGACTCCCTGAACGCGGGCGTGATGAGCTGTCACGCTTGGCGCGAGACTTCAACGTGCTCGCTGCCACGCTAGAGGCCAGCCGCGATGCCCGAGCCCGCTGGGTTTCGGATACCGCCCACGAACTACGCACGCCATTGGCGGTCTTGCGCGGCGAGATCGAAGCTATGCAGGACGGTATTCGTCCGCTTAATCAGGAAAATCTGGGGTCTCTCGCTCAGGAAGTGGGTCAATTAGAGCGTTTGGTGACGGATTTACGTCTGCTCTCGCAAAGCGACGCTGGAGCCCTCGACATTCAGCTGGCGCCCATGGACCTGAGTGACTGCCTCACTAACCGTCTGGACGATGCCGACCGCTGGCTTGCCGACAGCGGCTTGACGCTGGTGACCCATATTGAGCCTGGCATCATGATTCGCGGCGACGCCCAACGCCTGCGCCAGCTATGGAATAACCTGCTTGATAACAGCTGCGCCTATACCCAACCGCCTGGCGATCTAAAGGTGACCCTTACCCGGCATAAAGGCAGCGCCGTGGTGAGCTGGGAAGATAGCGCACCGGGGGTCCCCGAAGGCGAATTAGCGAGACTGACAGAACGACTCTACCGCGTAGAAGGCTCCCGCAATCGCGCCAGCGGCGGCAGTGGATTAGGGCTGTCCATTGCCAGCGCACTGGTAAACGCCCATGGGGCCACGCTCTCGCCTTCTATTTCAACGCTGGGAGGATTGCGCTGGACGCTACAATTCCCTCTTTTAAGCCACGATTAGTATTAAAAATCAGCGTTACGTCATGCTGTTACCTTCACTGCTAAGCGAGTTTACCTCTATGTCTCATACTGCCTCGTTGTTGATTGTTGAGGATGAACCAAAAATCGCCCGCCTCATGACGGACTACTTAACCACCCACGGTTTTGATGTCACGACGCTAGGACATGGCGATGAGGTGTTGCCGTGGCTGGAACATCACTCCCCTGCCCTGGTGCTGCTCGATATTATGCTGCCGGGCAAAGACGGCCTGACGCTAAGTCGCGAAATACGCCAACAATGGCCTGCCATTGCGATCATCATGGTCACCGCTAAGGTAGAGGAGGTAGACCGCTTGGTAGGGCTGGAACTCGGCGCCGACGACTATATCTGCAAGCCGTTCAGCCCGCGTGAAGTGGTCGCCCGAGTGAAAGCGGTACTGCGTCGCAGCCAGGCGGCGGCCGACACCACGCAAGAGACTCAAAGCGCCCCGGTGGTATTGAATGAAGAGGGTTGGCAAGCGCTCGCCCATGGGCATGATCTAGGCCTGACAGCGGTCGAGTTTCAGTTGTTGCGGGTAATGATGCAGGCACCGGGGCGTATCTTTAGCCGCGAACAACTGATGGATCATATGTATCGCGACAACCGTATTGTCTCGGAGCGCACCGTGGACAGTCACATCAAAAAACTGCGTAAGAAAATCCACGAAGCGCTTCCCGATCTTGAGATCATCCGCTCGGTTTATGGCGTCGGCTATAAGTATCAGCCGGAGGGTTAAGGGTTTACCTGTTGGTTGAGAAACGCGATACCGGCCTTGATGGCGCCGCCGCGCAGTAAAAAGCTGGCGATATGGCCGCGCCAACGCTGTAGATATAGTTCGCTTTCAATGTTGTAGTCCTGCAGCGCTTGATAAAAGTCGGTAGCGTGATCGACCGGTACCAACTGATCCCATTTACCATGAAAAAGGAAAAATGGCGGCGCCTGGGCGGTAAGTTGCCTGGCAGGGGAAGCCAGCTGATAGGCGTCGGTCTTTTCAGCCCGCGTACCACCGATAAAATCGACCACCAGTGGCCCGTCATCAAACTTGAGCAGATCGCTGGGCAGGCCACCGGCCAACACCGCCGCCAAACGGCTCTGCGCACCGCCATACGGCTTAGCCAAAGGCCCTTCGACACCGGCCACCGCCAGCAAGCTCACCAAATGCGCGCCGGATGAATAGCCCACTCCCACAATGCGCTGAGTATCCACCTGCCATGCGTCAGCATTAGCGTGGATCCATGCCATCGCCTGCTGCAAATCGTGCAATTGCGCTGGAAAGCGATATTCAGGCGCAAAACGGTATTCAATATTGACCGCTACGTAGCCTTGTTCTGCTAACTTTTGTGCGATGCCCTGCATGTCGTCGGGGGAGCGATTACGCCAGCCGCCACCGTGTACCACTAATGCCGCGGGACGCCTTGTCGACGTGGTCGTATCAGGTAAATAAACGTGCGCTTTTAACGCCTCGGGCCAGGTGTCGGGGGTGTAGATTTTGGGGGCTAAACGAGTAAATGGCTGGGAGTCATGCAGGGGTGTGGTTTCTATAGCGGGTTCGCCTTGGCTTAGGTGATGGGAAGCACTGCATCCGCTCAATATTAATGCCAGCGCCCCCAGGCAGGTCGCCCCGCGTAGTTTGGTTAACGTGCTACGTGGCGACCATAGTCGATATAGCTCACTTCGCGACATCCTGTGCTCCTTAATGAATAGGTGACCCCTCACCTAGCGTTTATGACCAGTGACCAGCCAATAAGATCATGATTGTTGCACACTATCTGCAAACCGTTTGCACGTCACCTGGCGATACTGGCAACGTCAACTCACTAGGAGAAAAGCTATGAACATTTCCAGTGCTAGCGTTTCAGGGACTGCCGTTTCAAAAGCTACCGTTTCAAGGACTAAAAAAATGTCAGTTCGCCAACTGTTTGCCCCTGCCCTGCTGGCTATCGCCATTATGCCATTAGCGTTCACCGCTCAAGCGCATAACCACGATGGCGTTGAAGGCCAAGGGCCTGATCACGCACGAATGGAAGAGCGCATGGAGGAGCGTCGCCAAGAGGTATATGAGCGCGCTGAAATCTCCGAGGAGCAACAAGCAGCGCTTAACGACGCATACGCAGAACATCGAGACGCTATGCACGCACTGCGTGAAGAGCATCATGAGCGGGTAGCTGAGATTCTCACCGAAGAAGAGCAGGAAGCGCTACGCAGCGCTATGCACGATGTCCATGAAGAACATCGTGGCAAACGTGGTCATCACGGCAGTAATAGCAACGAGAATGCCGATAGCGAATAGGCGCAGGCAACACATTAAATCTAGTCCCAACGCCCGGTTTATTCCGGGCGTTTTTGTGTCTGCGCTTTCATCAGCACACCGTGACTCCACGCTCATTCAACCCAAATAGTAGCGGTTAACTTGTAGGCGGACGTTGAATCACGTATTTTATTTGAACGTTCATTCAAAATAAAATTCACCGTTCAAAAACAGGAGTCCGCCTGCATGGCGAAAGACAATCCCATTCTCCCCTCCCGAGACCGCCTCAATCCCGTGGTTTTCCACGGCAGTGTGGCGGGCATCCTCATCTTTTTAGTGCTCACCATGCTGTTTACCGAGCAAGCCGGCGCCTTTTTTGATGCTGGACTTGCCTGGGTAAGCAAAACGTTTGGTTGGTACTACATGCTCGCTATTGTGGCGTACCTGGTATTCGTGATCGCCATTGGCATGTCCCGCTTTGGCAGCATCCGCCTGGGACCCGACCATTCACGCCCCGAGTTTTCGCTGCTCTCTTGGTCGGCCATGCTGTTTGCCGCAGGTATCGGTATCGACCTGTTGTTCTTCAGCGTTGCCGAACCGGTAGCGCACTACTTGGCACCACCGGATTTAACCCCGGAAAGCCAAGCCGCGATGCGTAACGCCGTCGTTCAAACCTATCTGCACTGGGGGCTCTCCGGCTGGGGGCTGTACGTGTTGATGGGTATGGCGTTGGCTTACTTCAGCTATCGTCATCGCCTACCGCTGGCCATCCGCAGCGCGCTCTACCCGATACTGGGCAAACGTATCCACGGCCCGATTGGTAACGCGGTAGACATTACCGCGGTCATTTCCACCGTGTTCGGTATTGCTACCAGTCTCGGCATTGGGGTGATGCAACTTAACTACGGCCTCACCTATATGTTTGGCGTGCCGGAAACTCACACGGTTCAAGTGATCTTGATTGTACTGGTGGTGGTATTGGCAACGATTTCGGTGGTGACCGGTGTTGAAAAAGGCATACGCCGCCTCTCTGAATTCAACATGCTGCTGGCATTGGCGCTCATGCTGTTTGTGCTCTTTTCCGGCGACACACTGGTACTGCTGGATAAAGTGGTCAATAACGCGGGTGATTATCTGTCGGGTTTTGTCGGTGCCAGCTTTGACACCTATGCCTTTGCCGATGAGAGTGCTCAAGAGTGGAAAATGTGGTGGACCATCTTCTTCTGGGGCTGGTGGATTGCCTGGACCCCGTTTGTGGGTCTATTTCTGGCTCGCATCTCGCGAGGCAGGACCATTCGTGAATTTGTCGCAGGCGCGTTGTTTATTCCCCTGGCTTTTATGATGGTATGGATGTCGGTATTCGGTAACAGCGGTATTGAGCTGGTGGCCAATCAAGGCGTGGCCGAACTGGGTGAACAGGCCCTTAACACGCCGCAAACCACGCTCTATACACTCCTTGAGTACTACCCCTACGTGGGCATTACCGCCGCCGTGGTCACCGTGTTGGGTATCGTGTTCTTTATTACCTCTGCGGATTCCGGTGCGCTGGTATTAGCCAACTTCACCTCCATTCTGAGCGACGTAAATCACGATGCACCGGTAAAACTGCGTATTTTCTGGTCGGCGGTGATTGGATTGATCACCATTGCCTTGCTGATGGCCGGAGGCTTAAATGCGCTGCAGAGCGCCGTCGTCATCACCGCACTCCCCTTCTCAGTGGTCATTTTCGCGGTGATGGTCGGCATGTATAAAGCATTGAAACTGGAAGGCAGCAAAGCGGATGCGCGTCGTATGATCGCAGGCAGCGCGCCTGGTGGTGACTGGAAAGAGCGCTTGGATCGTGCGTTAGATACCTCTAATCGCGCAGGCGCCGCCGCGACCATTGAGCACTCGATTCGTCCAGCGATGACGCAGTTTGCTCAGGAGCTTGAACGTCGTGGCCAAACCGCCAATGTGGTCGAAGAGCATCTTGAAGGTGAGTCGTTACCGAACCTAACGCTTCAGGTCGACTTCGGAGAAGCCACCAGCTTTGTCTACCAGGTTTGTCCGCACCGGATGCGCACACCAAGCTTTATCTCGGCAGATGATGACTTTTATGTACGTCTCGACGTCTACTTGGCAGAAGGGGGTCAAGAAAAAGACCTTAACGGCTACACCCGCGGGCAGGTGATTGGTGATTTGGTGGCCGAGTATGAGCGCCATTTACACTTCCTCACGCTGGCTGGGCAACAGATGGGCCACGTTCAGGCGATGCCTGGCACTATCGGCGAACCGCCTCAAGATTCACAGATATAACCACGTTAGCGCTTATCCTGAACGACGAATCCCGGCCTGAGTGCCGGGATATTTTTGTGCGCGAACGGCTTCGCGATTAACGCCCTGTTGTGCAAATTTCACCATAGGCGTAGCGTAATGGCCTGTTTTCCCTATTTTTAGGAGGCTGGCCCCATGTCTCGTCCCCGTCGCTCCTCGGGTTACATTTTCCCGATGCCAGGCAGCGCAATCGTAAACGCCTGGCGTGAAGGATATACGCTCAGTAAATTGAAGCGTGATGTAATGGCGGGTCTTACCATTGGCGTGGTTGCCGTCCCCCTTTCCATGGCGTTAGCCATCGCGACGGGCGTGCCGCCTCAGCACGGGCTTTACACCGCCATTGTGGCGGGTGCGGTGATCGCCTTGACTGGCGGATCGCGCTTTAATATTTCAGGCCCTACCGCGGCATTTGTGGTCATCCTCTTTCCCATCGTCGCTAACCATGGTCTCGGTGGCCTACTGATCGCTACCTTCATGGCCGGAGCGATTTTGGTAGCGCTGGGGCTGTCACGACTGGGCAGCCTTATTCAGTATGTTCCTTACCCGGTAATACTTGGTTTCACGGCGGGCATCGGGGTCGTGATTGCGCTGTTACAACTGCCTGACTTTCTTGGCTTGGCCGGGGTGGAGCTAGGCGACAACACGCTGCATAACCTAATGCTGATTGGCCGAGCGATGCCCAGTCTCTCACCGACAGAAATCAGCGTGGGCCTGGTCACCTTGGCGACGCTACTCGTCTGGCCGCGTTTAAAAACGCCAGTTCCAGCGCCTTTGGTAGGGTTGGCGGTGGGCACACTGGCGGCATTATTGCTGTCGTTGGGAGGTATTGAGGTTGATACCATCGCCTCGCGGTTTAGCTGGGAGTTTCAGGGCGAAAGTGGCAGCGGTATTCCCCCCTTCGCACCAAGCTTTATGCTGCCGTGGCATTTTCCTGACGCCAATGGAAACCCGCTTGAGGTCAACTTTGCGCTGATTCAGGCGCTGCTCGGACCAGCTCTGGCCATTGCATTATTGGCCGCCATTGAGTCGCTGCTGTGTGCGGTGGTGGCCGATGGTCTGACCCGTACCCGCCACGACCCGAACACCGAGCTGATCGGCCAAGGACTGGGCAATATGGTAGTGCCCTTTTTTGGCGGCATTACCGCCACTGCTGCACTTGCCCGCACCGCCACCAATATTAAAAGCGGCGCGTTTTCACCCATTTCCGCGCTCGTGCATTCCCTGGTGGTGTTGCTGGCAGTCGTCGCGCTGGCAGGGGTGCTTGGCTATGTTCCCATGGCAGCCTTGGCGGCCCTGCTGTTTATTATTGCCTGGAACATGAGCGAGGCGCGCCACTTTATCCATACCCTAAAAACCGCCCCGGCCAGCGACGTGTGGGTGCTGGTCATCTGTTTTCTGCTCACCGTGATTTTCGACATGGTGATAGCCGTCGCAGTAGGCATTGGTCTGGCCGCCGCGCTATTTATTCGCCGGATGGCTCAATTGACCAATACTCAGCGCTTGACCGCCCCTCCCACAGGCGAGCACTTCCCTCCCCACGTGGCGCACTACAAAATCACCGGCCCACTATTTTTTGGTGCTGCTGAAAAGGCCATTGCCACGTTGAGGGTGATTGATCACGGCGTGCGTATCGTTGTGCTGGATATGCGCGAGGTACCCAGCCTGGATACCACGGCCATGGTAGCGCTGGATTCGCTACGCCGAGAGCTAAACGAGCAACGAGTGGGCGTCATCTTTGTTGGGCTGCCAGCGCGTATGGCGCTGAAGATCAAACGGGCGGGCATTAAGCGTGAGGCGGGCAAGTTAGCGGTCGTCAGTCATCTGGCCCATGCTGAGCGCATGGCAAAACGCTGGTTGGCTAGCGCCGACAAACAATAGGGGAGTTGCCTCCCCTGGTGGGGTTTTCAATTGGTCATATCAAGTACGATGCGGCCCTCTATCTTGCCGTCGATCATGCGCTGGAAAACATCGTTGATATTGTCCAGCGTATCGGTAGCGACGGTGGCTTTCACCTTACCTTCGGCGGCGAAATCCAGCGCCTCCTGAAGATCGTTACGCGTCCCTACGATAGAGCCACGAATGGTAATCCCGTTAAGCACGGTGCTAAAAATTGGCAAAGGGAAGTCCCCCGGCGGTAAGCCATTGAGCACTAGCGTGCCACCGCGACGAAGCATGTTCTGCGCCTGATCAAAGGCCTTGGGCGACACCGCGGTGACTAACGCGCCATGAGCACCACCAATCGTTTTTTTCAGGTACGCCGCTGGGTCGGTTTTCATGGCATTGACCGTGACCGTGGCGCCTAATCGCTCAGCCAGGGCTAACTTGCTATCATCGATATCTACCGCGGCCACGTTCAGGCCCATGGCCTTGGCGTACTGCACCGCCATGTGACCAAGGCCACCAATGCCCGAAATAACCACCCACTGGCCGGGGCGGGTATCGGTCATTTTCAAGCCCTTATACACCGTTACCCCGGCACACAGCACTGGCGCAATTTCAATAAAATCAATACTGTCCGGCAGGCGCCCCACGTAGCCTGCATCCGCGACGGTGTAATCAGCAAAGCCACCGTCGACACTATAGCCGGTGTTCTGTTGGGATTCACACAGGGTTTCCCAGCCGCCCAGACAGTGCTCGCAGAAGCCACAAGCCGAGTAGAGCCAGGGCACCCCAATACGATCGCCTTCCTTGAGCTGGCGAACCCCTTCGCCTACCGCCACGACGTGCCCCACTCCCTCATGTCCGGGAATAAATGGCGGCGAAGGCTTCACGGGCCAATCCCCATGGGCTGCGTGTAAATCGGTATGACATACCCCGGAGGCCGCTACCTTCATTAATACTTCGCCACGCTTGGGACGAGGCACGCTCACTTCTTCTATGACTAATGGTTGACCAAACTCACGAACAACCGCCGCACGCATTGTGCTATCCATAATGTAACTCCTAATGATGATCGATACGGCAGCTTAATGACTGCTCTAATCGTAGCGTCAGCGTCAGGGGAACTGACAATACCGCCCGGCTAACGCCAGGCGGAGTGGTTAGCAATACAGAAGACGAAAAGACGGGCGGATTAGAAGAAGCCCAGAGGGTTGATGTCGTAGCTGACCAGCAGATTTTTAGTTTGCTGATAGTGTTCAAGGGCGATTTTGTGGGTTTCGCGGCCAACGCCGGACTTTTTGTAACCACCAAAGGCGGCGTGGGCAGGATACTGATGGTAGCAGTTGGTCCAGACACGTCCGGCTTGAATACCGCGTCCCATGCGGAAAGCAACGTTAATATCACGGCTCCAAACGCCTGCACCCAAGCCAAATTCGGTATCGTTGGCAATCGCCAGCGCTTCTTCCTCATCCTTGAAAGTGGTTACCGCGACGACCGGACCAAAAATTTCTTCCTGGAAGACACGCATCTGATTATTGCCCTTCAGCAGGGTCGGCTGGATGTAGTACCCGCTATTGATGCTGTCATCCATTGTTTCTTTGTCGCCCCCTGTCAGGAACTCGGCGCCTTCTTCGCGGGCGATATCCATGTAGGACATGATCTTGTCGAACTGCTCCTGGGAAGCCTGGGCTCCAACCTGTACGTCGGTATCCAGCGGGTTACCACGCTTAATGGTTTGAGTTCGTTCGATCACTTTCGCCATGAAGTCGTCATACATGCTTTCTTGGATTAGCGCGCGAGATGGGCAGGTACACACTTCGCCCTGATTAAAGAACGCCAGTACCAGCCCTTCGACCGCTTTATCAATGAACGTCGGCTCAGCGTTCATAATATCGGCAAAATAGATATTGGGTGACTTACCACCTAGCTCGACAGTAGAAGGAATAATATTTTCCGCAGCGCATTTCAGAATATGCGAGCCCACCGGAGTCGAGCCGGTAAACGCAATCTTGGCGATACGCTTGCTGCTGGCCAGCGCCTGGCCAGCTTCAGCGCCAAGACCATTAACGATATTCAGCACCCCGGGCGGCAGCAAGTCACCGATCACTTCCACTACCTTCAGGATCGAGGCGGGGGTTTGCTCGGCAGGCTTTAATACCACGCAGTTGCCCGCTGCCAAGGCAGGCGCCAGCTTCCAGGCGGCCATTAAGACCGGGAAATTCCAGGGAATAATCTGCCCCACGACGCCCAACGGCTCGTGAAAATGGTAAGACACCGTATTGGCATCGATATCGGCGGCGGTGCCCTCTTGCGAGCGCAAACAGCCAGCAAAATAGCGGAAATGGTCAACCGCCAGCGGGATATCGGCATTCAGGGTTTCGCGAACCGCCTTGCCGTTATCCCAGGTTTCCGCCACCGCCAGCATTTCCAGATTTTGCTCAATGCGGTCGGCAATTTTAAGCAGGATATTGCTGCGTTCTTGCACCGGGGTTTTTCCCCAGGCAGGTGCAGCCTGGTGAGCAGCATCTAACGCTTTATCGATATCTTCCGCCGTAGAACGAGGGATTTCGCAAAAGACGTGACCATTAACGGGGCTAATATTATCAAAGTACTGGCCCTTTACCGGGGCAACAAATTCACCACCGATATAGTTACCATAGCGTTTTTCAAAGGACACTACTGAGCCGGTATCACCAGGGTTGGCGTAGATCATTTTATTGCTCCTGAGTATTATGATTATTAAAGGTGCCCTGACAGTGTTATTCACTTGCGCCGAAGGTGATATAGCCCGATGGCAGGATTATCCCTCATCCCTTGGTAGGAGACGCCATGTATTCCCTGTTGGTGGCAGATGATCACCCACTGTTCCGTGACGCGATGCAAGCTGTCATTACCGGTGGGCTAAAGGGATGCCAACTGATGGAGGCGGAGAGCCTTGCCGAGGCGATCACGCTAGTTGAACAGCACACCGAGCTGGACTTATTGCTGCTGGATCTTAGCCTGCCGGATGCTGAAGGATTGGAGGGCTTGACTCGGTTGCGCGAAAAATTCCCGTGGCTGCCCGTCGCCATTGTTTCCGCTCATCAAGAACGCCAACTGGTGCTGGATGCCATCACCCTGGGAGCGGTGGGGTATATTCCCAAATCTACCCCTCGAGCCGCGCTTCTGGCGGCGTTGTTGCAGATACTGGAAGGCCAACTCTATTTACCACCAGACATTATGCGTCGCCCGGCGCCGCGCGCCACGTCACTACCCTCAAGCAGCGACGATTCAGCCTCCAGCGAACGCTTGGCGCGCTTGACCGATAAACAGCTAGCAGTACTGGGCTGCATGGCGAAGGGTATGTCTAATAAGCTGATTGCACGGGAATTATCGATTGCCGAAACCACCGTAAAAACTCATGTATCGGCGATTTTACGTAAGCTGAAAGCGACTAGCCGGGTGCATGCCATCGTTATCGCCGGTGAGGAAGAGTTAATCGTTTACCAGGCTAAACGCACACGCTAGCTCACTCTCTCAACAGACTGGCTAGCAGCATGCGTAGTCGCAGGGGCTTTAGCGGTTTAAGCAAACAGTGCATGCCGGCTTCGCGCGTGGCGCGCTTAATGTCCGCCTCATGGTTGGCGGTAATCACTACCGACAATAAGCCTGGATAGCGCTGCTGCAACCGAGTCGCCACCGCAATACCGTTTTCGTAATGCTCCCCCAGATGGTAGTCGACCAGCAGAACATCCGGCTGTTCCCCGTCGCTGACCGCCTCTAATGCACTCGCCGTGGCGGCAGCACGAACTCGACACCCCCAGCTGCCCAGCAGCGCCTGCATACCCTCTATAATGCCCAGGTCATCATCAATGACCCAAATGACACAGCCGTGCAGCGCATCCTCTGGGGTGTGGGTAAGCCGCGCGGAAGATGGGTTCGAAAGGCTGGCAGGTTCCGTTAACGCATAGGGTACGGTGATTGAAAATAGCGCGCCAACCCCAGGGCGGGAGACGAGCGACACAGGATGTTCCAGCATCGTACTAATACGATCAACGATGGCTAACCCCAGCCCTAAGCCGCGGCTATGAGCACCGTTCGGCTGATTAACGCGACGAAATTCCAGAAAGATCGCTTCACGTTGCTGTTCAGGAATGCCGGGGCCGGTATCCGCCACGACAATTTCCAACCCGTCACGTCGCCTTCGACAGCCCAATACCACTCGCCCATGCTCGGTATAACGCACGGCATTACTTAAAAAATTCCGCACTACCCGCGCCAGCAGTGCTAAGTCAGACTCAATAACCGCACTCGAGGGTATGTAATGCAACACAAGCCCACGCACGGCGGCCACTTGGCGATACTCCTCGGCCAGCGCATCCAGCAACGTGCTCACTGCAAACGGTGCTTTATCGGCATGGAGCACGCCGGCATCCAGGCGTGAAATATCCACCAACGTACCAATCAGCCCCTCGACATCCTTCAATGAGCGGCCTATATGGCTCACCAGCATTTGTGATGCATCGGGAAGAGAGTGAGTTTCTAATGCGCTGGCAAACAGACGTGCGGCATTTAATGGCTGCAGCAAATCATGGCTCACTGCCGCCAGAAATTTCGTTTTGGATAGATTGGCGCTTTCGGCTTCCGCTTTTGCAGCCTGCAGGCGAACGTTGGTCTGCCCCAGCTCGTCCAGGGTACGGTGCAGCGCGTCGGTGCGCTCACGCACCTGTTCTGCTAGCAATACCGAACGCTCAAACGCTGCATAGGGCGCCTGGTTCGCGACGCCACCGCTTTCCACGCGCTCCATTAATGCATGGCATATTTTACGCAAGCGGCGATTCTCTTCTGCTAGCGTTAACGCCTCCTTGGCGTCACTGCTATCCGCTGCATCACTGTCGGTTGTTAACTGGAAGAGACCCAAACGCCACCCCCGTAAACGTTTGATTGACGTGCATACCATGCAACTGCTCGCCATAGGTATTAAAGCCTACGACCCCGGCCTGACGCAGCAGTTGCGACGCTTGATCCACATGTGCCAGTGCTTCGAGTTCCATGCGGCGCAAAAAACAGTCGCAGCCAATAATGATACTCGGCGCCCCTAGCCGGGCAGTAACACCGGCGAGCATCGACTGCAGATTTTCCAGCAGCGGCGTAGACTGCATGGCCGTCAACACAATGCCATTTTCCACCGCACAGTAAAAACTTAGGCTTTGATCAGCATTCACTCGCTGGATAGAGCGTATGTAGTGCTGGCCACCAATGCGAACTGCTAGCGGGTGGCGGGCAAACACTGCTGCATTAAGCTGCTCTGGGGCGCTACCTACCAGTTCTGCATAGACGTGAGCGGCGGGTAATCCGTTGAGTTCGATGACTCGTCGCTGTTCACGATCAGCGTCGGTCACTACCAGCTTATGGGTCAGCGGTACTAAGTGATGGGTGGAAAATACTTCAAAGGGAAGCCGGGTGTTGATCATGACGACTACCGCCGCGCGCGTATGAAAGCGTCCGGCGCTATACACGTGGGTATGCGTCAGATGATTATCATCGCCAGCCGAACCACCAAAGCTTGGGATACGTCCCAGCGCCGCATCCAGGGTAGCGAGCACCTGCTCCTCACGACTGGATAGTCCGTCCAGTAAAGTCAATGCAAAGCAGTGCTCGTTGATTGGCGCGACTGCCTGTCGGCGACAACGCTCCAACAGCGTGTCCACCAGTGGCTGGGCCTTGGCCAGTTCAAAATGGTTCAGGTCATCAATCAGCGCTACTTCGATGGCAAATAAACGATGGTCAAACCCCATCGCGACAATGGAGCTGCGGTCATAGCCCAAGGGCGTAATCTCCCCCGCGGTCGTGCAGCCACTGAGCGGCGTGGAGGGGAAGTGGCTTTCCAACGCGTCCGCCAAACTTGTTAAATCATACTCGGCACTGCAAAAAAACAGTACGAAGCCCAGGTGATCATGCCATAAAGCCTGCGCCAGCTCGGCCGCCGCCAAATGCGCATCGGGTTGTCGGCTGGCGGCGGTAACAATGCCCTGCTCAATGGGATAAGTGATCACGACGCCATTTCTCCAGAGCGGTTTGTGTGTGCACCGCAGTGACTCTTAACGTGCTGAACGCTTCGTCTCGTTGACCGGGAGTGGCTTGCTGGGTAGCGAGTGATATTTCAAGCCGCTTGGCATCGTCGGCAAGCTGGTCGGCTCCTATGCTGGCTGACTCACCTCGCAGTTGATGGGCAAGCCGTAAACCTTGCTGCGTCTGCTCAGGCGCTAGTGGCTTTACCGTCAGACAAGCCGTTAGTTGTTCGATGTATTCACTGACCTGCTGATGGTAAAGCATCATCAGTTGGATCAGGCTTTCATTGCCTAACGTTGTTTTAAGCATGGCGAGCGTATCGCTATTCAGCAGCGTTTGCTCCGCTTGAATGGTTGGTACGACCGGCGCTGTCAGAGGAGCTTCGCCGGGGGGCACCATTAGCTGCAACGCTAGCACATTACTTAACGCTGAAAGCGATAAAGGCTTGGTAATATAGTCGTTCATGCCGGCTGACAGACAGCGTTGACGATCATCTTCGATGCCCCCTGCCGTCATGGCGACAATCGGCACCGACGCCAACCAGCCGCCCTGCTTGCGTAAGCGCTGGGTGACCATTAAGCCATCCATATCAGGCAGCTGGATATCCATAAAAATCAGATGCACCTGATGTACATCAACCATGGCGAGTGCATCATGGCCATTCTCAGCCCACCTAACGTTGCACCCTAAACGAGATAATAACCCCATCGCGACTTTACGGTTAACAGCGTTATCTTCTACCAGCAGTAGCGTTGTGCCGGTGAAATCACGCTTGAGGGGCGCGGGCGAAGGCAACGACAATGAGACGGACGTCGCGGCCACCAAAGGTAGCTCGCACCAAAAGGTGCTCCCTTTCCCTAGCTGGCTTTCCACCCCTAAGCGCCCTTGCATGGCTTCACATATTCGCTTGCAAATAGCCAACCCTAATCCAGTGCCACCAAACCGTCGTGCAACGGATGCATCCGCTTGTTGAAAAGGTTCAAATAGGTGCTGTTGCTGCTGCTTGCTGACTCCACAGCCCGTATCGATGATCTCAAACACTAGCCGCTCAACGGTGGAGGAGACTTTTACTTTAACCTCGCCACGGTCAGTAAACTTAACCGCGTTAGCAATAAGATTAAGCAGAATTTGCCTTAACCGTCCCGCATCCACCTGCACCCACGCGGGCACCAGCACATCGATATGAACGCTTAACGCTACCCCTTTCGTTTTTGCCCGCGGAGCAAACAGCACAACCACGCTATCGATTAGCGGTTTGAGTTCCGTGGGGGTTATTTCAAGCGTTAAATGCCCTGCTTCGATCTTTGAAAAGTCGAGAATTTCATTGATCATTGACAGCAATTGGTTAGCACTATCATGGATGGTGCTCGCGTAATCCTCTATCTGCGCAGGGCTTGCTGGCTCACGTAACAACTCACTCATCCCGATCACACCGTTCAACGGCGTGCGGATTTCATGGCTGACCATGGCTAGAAAATCTGACTTAGCTTGATTCGCCGCCTGTGCCTGTTTGGCAGTGATGTCCAACTGCTGGCTAAGCTGTTCCTGTTTCCGCCTTATCGCCGCGCTTTCACGCATTTCCCGTACCAAAAAGGCAATCACCAGGAAGGCTGCTAAGCTCATGCCAATAATCAGTATCATGAGCAGTTTATAGAGCAGACTAAGCTGAGCACGCTCTTCTGTTGCGGATTCAGCCAAGTAGCCGTTTATCACAATCACCAGACGTTCCGTCAGCCGGGTTAGCGCCTTTAACTCTTCCTCGAGTGAGCTTTCAAGCGCGGCTGCAGACAATTGATTGACGACATTATAGGAGGCAAAAATAAGATCCAGCACATCAAGCTGCTGCTGGATTTGACGCATAAGCTCACTGGCAGTACTGATTTCTTGCAGTAGGCCGCTTACTTCCCCTTCATTCAGCAGGGTTAACCGGCTATACAGTAATTCAAAGCGCAGATTTAGCTCATCATGCTCTGCCGGGGTTAAGGATTCACGCGTTACTGCCAACAAATGATTTAATAACTGAACCGCGTCCCGATCCAGTTTATAGATTACCCAGGCGGTATCTTCGCGCAGGCTTTGGGTAAGATTTTCCTGACGCCAGGCCGCCAGCGTAGCCACAACCAGCGCTGCAGCAAACAGCACAACAGCTACAATCGCTACGAGCTTAAAGCGTCGTGGGTAGCGCAGCAGGCTGGCGGGCTGCTCGGTTGATGCGCTAGCGAACATCAATATGCATAACCTGCCATACCGCTCTGAACCGTATTTTTTCGTTTAATAGCGCTGCATCCTGATCAAACGGATAGAGCACCCATAAAGGTCCATATTCACGAATCGGGATCGCATGCTGATCTTTGCGCAGGGCCAAGATAACCTCATATTCTTCAAAGTCACTGACCGGTATGCTCGCTTCATAACCGTTAAGGGCGGAGACATGCACCTCGTCGCTTTCAGCGTGTAAACAGGCTAGCAGATCACGCATTAAAGGCCCGCTATAGTCACTGGTACCTTCCGTCCAGGGCGTACCGGTCGCGAAGTCATGTTGCGGTAACGCCTCTAACATGGCGCGGTCAAACTGCGCTTCGTTGCCAACGTTGGTATTAGCAATATTACCGCTGACCGTCAAAATAACAGGGCCGTCAGGTACGTCCAGGTCGCAGCTTGTGTCAGCCAGCCCCGTTAGCGGCATGTTAAGTATCAGCATGCCCAACCCCATTAATAACACTTTCACTTTCACCACCTCACAATGGGCTAATCACTGGTTGAAACATCCAGCCATCATAAAAGAAGACCGCATAAAGATTACGCTATCTACTTAAATAGATCAGGCCCTATCGTGTTTTTTCGTCGCTTGAGCGCTATAACGACCCTTATAGGTGAGTGAACGACTCAACTTATTCTATCGGCTCAAACCGCACTAAATCTCTATAGGCGTGCCAACTGGCATGCCCCAGCACCGGCAAAATCAGCGCCAACCCAATATAGAATGTCATGACCCCTACCAGTACGCACAGCGTCAAAATGGCTGCCCATAGCAGCATCACACGAAAATTACGCGCAACACAGCGTACGCTGGCTTCGATACCTTCCATAAAGGTGAGATCTTGATCCATCAACGTAGGGATAGCGACGACGCTGATCGTAAACGCGCCGAATGCAAGAATACCGCCCGCTACGGTGCCCACCGCCAGCATGCTTATGCCTTCTGACGTCGTGAGAAGCGCCGTATACAGCATCGCCGGGCTAGGGATCTCGAAGCCAAAAAAGAGCGCAAACAGAAGGGTTGCCAGACGAATCCAGGCGAGGAAGAAGAGCATCATCATCACGCCCATCATGGCCAATTGCCCCGCATGAGCTCGCCAACTGCCAAATGCATCGCCCAGATTCGGCACCTGCCCTCGATTAAGTGCTCGGCTAATGCCATAGGAGCCAACCGCCACCAACGGGCCGATAAACATGAAGCCAGCAATCAACGGCAGCAACCAATACCAATACCCTAAGGTAAAAGCACCCACGGTGATGGCAATACTCAATCCTACCCAAAACATGCCGTAAGAGAGGCTGATCGCGGCAGCACGGCGAAAATCCTCCACCCCTGCTGCCAACCAAACGCGTGGACGATCAAAACCGACTTTATTGATAGTAATTTTAACGCTTGGTTGATCCAGAGGGCTGTGTGTTTTTGTAGTCGCCGCTTTCATAGTGTCACTCCTGTCGCTTTGATCATGTCTATCGTCAGGATGTACCTCAACGCTCCATCCTCTTTGCGAATGCCTCTAATTTACGAATGCCTCTAAGTATGGTTGATGAGGTAGGTACTCTCTTACTGTAGCTGTACAACGCTATCTTCGGGCGAAGTAATGGTAGGTGCGTACAAAAAATCCTCGATAACGGTCTGAAGCGCTAATTAAATTGAAGTGTTATATATTCGCTATGCGCCACCCGATGACACGCCAATAAAAAAGCGTCGGGTTAGTACCCGACGCTTTTAATGGCTTCTCGCTATCTGTGTATCAGCGTGCAGCGTGCTAACGCACAATCATGACCGACACTTTAGCGTGATGTACTACATGTTCAGCGTTAGGACCCAGTACGTAGTCAACAAATTTACGTTTAGTATGAGAGGCCATCACGATCAGGTCGATATCCAGCTTTTTACCTACCTTGATAATCGCCTCCCACGGTGAGCCATCGACAATGACGCTTTGGGTTTGAATACTCTCCGGCACATTCTTCTCCATGAACGCATGCTGAGCTTCTTTGATCGCCTCATGCGCCTTTAGTGAAAAATCTTTAGGAAAGAACGCCCCTACCATGGGCATCTTGAATTCCGGCACCACGGTAATGACGTGCAACGATGCCCCAAAGGTTTCACACAACGTAATCGCGGTGGGCAGCGCCTTTGACCATGAAGCTTCCTCATTCAGATCCACCGGCAACATAATCTTGCTGTACATGGCACTCTCCCTCATGCGGCGGCATTCGCTGACGTTTTCTCACGACGGCGACGTTGCATTAATACAATCAACCCAAAGATCAGGAAGGCAGGAATCCACATGAGTTCCTTAGTCCAGCGGTCGACGGGGGCCAGAATCTCAATAATTTCTTGATCAAAGTCGAAGCCAAGGTTTGCCGCCTGGCTGCCGTAGGCCACCATATCTACGACCGCCTTGCCATCCTCAACAAAAAGCTCCATGCCTAGATTATCGAGCCGCTCCTGACCTGTTTCGCCCTCCGGAACCGGTAGCGTCATATAGGTCGTCATGGGATCGCCATAATCGTCGAGACCGGCAATTTGCAAGCGCATGGTGGAATCTTCGTCGACATCACCCAGGGCTTCAACGAATTGCGCTGGAGGAATGGACTCGTAGGGATCATGGATCATGTCCATCCAGAAACCGGGCCGGAATAGCGTGAAGGCAATCAACAGCAACACGATAGACTCATACCAGCGGTTGCGAGTAATCATGAAACCCTGCGTCGCCGCCGCAAAGATCAGCATGGCGATGGTCGACACCACGAAAATTAAAATCCCCTGCAAAAAGGTCACATCGATGAGCAGCAGGTCGGTGTTGAAGATGAACAGAAACGGTAACGCCGCGGTACGAAGACTGTAGTAGAACGCCTGGAAACCAGTACGAATGGGATCGCCACCCGATACTGCCGCTGCAGCGAAGGACGCCAGCCCTACCGGCGGCGTAACGTCAGCCATGATACCGAAGTAGAAAACGAACAGGTGTACCGCAATCAATGGCACCAGCAAGCCATTTTGAGCGCCGAGGTTGACGATGACCGGTGCCAGTAACGCCGATACGACGATATAGTTAGCGGTCGTAGGTAACCCCATGCCGAGAATCAGGCTGAGCACCGCAGTAAGCAGCAAGATCAGCATCAAATTACCCATGGCCAGCGTTTCCACGACCTCGGCGAGTACCAGCCCTACCCCGGTCTGCGATACGGCACCCACAATAATGCCAGCGGTGGCCGTGGCGATGCCGATGCCGATCATGTTGCGGGCGCCCGTGACCAGACCGCTCCACAGGTCCATAACCCCTTCACGCAGATCCGCACTCATATCGCTACGACCACGAAAAATCGACGTAATAGGGCGCTGGGTAAGAATGATGAAGATCATGAACACAGTGGCCCAGAACGCTGACAATCCTGGCGACAACCGCTCCACCATCAGACACCAAACGAGTACCACGACAGGCAGAATGTACTGCAAGCCCACCAGCACCGTCGGTTTGGTCTGTGGCAATGAATAGATGGGCTCGTTAGGATCATCAATCTCGAGCTCAGGATACCCTGCTGCGAGCTTAAGCAATGCGACATAAATGAGTGTAAGCCCCACGGCCACTACCCAGGGCGTGGCCTCGCCCAGCACCGGTTTGAGCCAGCCAAGTCCATAATAAACCACCAGGGCGGTGATCATCATCAGTAGCAAACCACCCAGAAAGCCGATCACCTTGTTGACCAGTGGTTTAGGCGGATTACTACTTTTCAACCCCTGCATATTAGCCTTCAGGGCCTCGAGATGAACGATATAGACCAGCGCGATATAGGAAATCAGCGCGGGCAGGAAGGCATGCTTGATCACCTCTACATACGAGATACCAACATACTCGACCATCAGGAAAGCCGCAGCGCCCATCACCGGGGGCATAATCTGCCCATTAACCGATGACGCCACTTCGACTGCACCCGCCTTTTCAGAGGAGAACCCAACACGTTTCATCATCGGCACCGTAAAGGTACCGGTGGTCACCACATTGGCAATGGAAGAGCCGGAAATCAGGCCGGTCATGGCCGAGGCCACCACGGCGGCTTTAGCGGGCCCGCCGCGATAGTGCCCAAGCAACGAGAACGCCACCTTGATAAAATAGTTGCCAGCACCCGCTTTATCGAGCAAGGCACCGAACAAAACAAACAGGAACACGAAGCTGGTTGAAACCCCCAGCGCGATACCGAAGACACCCTGGGTCGTCAACCACTGGTGATTAATCAAGCCAAACAGACTAACCCCACCATGGGAAAGAATACCCGGCATCCAGGGGCCTGCGAGGCTGTAGGCAAGAAAAACCGACGCCACGATCATTAACGGCGGTCCAAGCGCGCGACGAGTTGCCTCAAGCAGCAACAATATCCCGGCTATGCCAATGATAACGTCCTGCAGTATGGGCGCCCCGGGCCGCTGGGATAGCTGCTCGTAAAATATGAACATGTACGCGCCGCAAAAGGCGGCAGCCGAGGCAAGCACCCAATCCTGAATCGGAACACGATCGCGGGGTGAACGCTTAAGTGCCGGATAGGCCATATAGGCCAGAAACAGCGCAAATGCCAAGTGAATAGAGCGGGCTTCAGTGGCGCTAAACACCCCAAACCCCAGAATAAAGGGCACCGGGGACGCGATCCACAGCTGAAAAAGAGACCACGCTGCCGCAATGCTTACCAAGAGTTTCCCAGGCATGCCGGCTGGTTTTCGGGCTCCCGTGTCGCTGGAGGCGACCATGTCTTCCAGGTCGACCCCCGCTTGCGAAGACCTGTTTTTATCGTCTGTCATATGCCTGCCCTGCTCCGAGTCGATTGACACCTTATGGCCATATCGAAATGCTCTATTAACATCCTCAACGCCCTATCAACATCCTCAACCAAAAAGCGCGGCACCCTAGGGGAGCCGCGCATTCCTTACTGAGGTAGTAACACCTCAGACGGCAGGATTATTCAATCCAGCCTTGTTCACGGTAGTAACGTGCTGCGCCATCATGCAATGGTGCGGAAAGACCTTGAGTCACCATCTCTTCTGGATCGAGGTTCTCGAAGGCTGGGTGCAGTTGCTTGAAACGATCAAAGTTGTCAAAGACGGCCTTGACGGTCTGGTAGATAACGTCCTCGTCTACCTCAGCGGAAGTGACAAAGGTCGCCGCCACGCCGAAGGTTTCGACATCTTCATCATTACCACGATACAGGCCGCCAGGAATGACCGATGAAGCGTAGTAAGGGTATTCATTGACGATGCCCTGAATGTCTTCATCGTTCAGCGGAATCAGGCGAGCATCCACGGTAGTGGTCGCTTCTTGAATGGAACCGTTCGGGTGACCAACCACATATACCATGGCATCGACGTTATTATCGGCGAGTGCCGCAGCTTGCTCGGCAGCATCAAGTTGTGAGGCTAACGAGAAGGTATCTTCGGTCCAGCCTTTGGCATCCATCACCACTTCCATGGTGTTGCGCTGACCAGAGCCCGGGTTACCAATATTAACGCGCTTGCCTTCCAAATCATCGAGTGTCTCGATGCCTGAATCCGCCCGCGCCAGCAAGGTCAAAGGCTCACCGTGAACACGGAATACAGCCCGCAGATCTTCGTAGGCATCACCTTCGAAGTTGCCAGTGCCGTTATAGGCTTGGTACTGGACGTCGGATTGAGCAACACCCATATCCAATTCGCCGGACTTGATACCATTGATATTGGCGACAGAACCACCGGTAGAAGGCGCATTACACTTGATGTTGGCGTCATCTAAACGATTTACCAACCGACAGATCGACTGACCAACCACATAGTAGACACCGGTTTGGCCACCGGTACCGATCGTGATAAAGCGTTCCTGTGCAACCGCTGGAGACGCGAACGAAGCGGCAGCAATCAGCGCGCCAGAGAAGGCGGCAGTGGAAAATACATGGCGTTTCATGAATACACCTCTATCTTGATGTTGTGAGCGTATCTTGATGTGGTAAACATCGCACGTTAGGTCTCACCTGATGTATGGTTGCCTCAGATGATGCTGTTCCCAAACGTTGTCAAGACATTCTATTATTCAGACAATCTGCTTTTTAGACAATCTGTTACAGGCACCTGATTGGGCACCTGCTAATACTACTTTAGCTAAAAACCAAGCCATTAGCGAAAAACATTTCGATACGCTAAAAGGCCCTCTCGCCAAAAATCGAACTACAAGGAACTACGCCCCTGGCGACATGCAAAGCGTATTTCCGATTCAATAATACCAGCTTAGCCCTTGACTACGTTTACTAAGCGTTAAGTCATATACCATATCGGCATAGCAAATAATGATAGTGGCAATCGGCTCGACATTGACCGCTGCTTGTGAATCGTTTTAAACCAGCCTAGATGCCTGACTCACACGTTGTAGCCCAATACGCTAGGCAGCCACAAAGCGATAGCGGGAAAAAGCGCGACCAGCGCCAACGCACAGCCCATCGCGATCACAAACAGCAGTGCCCACCCCACCGTATGTTCCAAGCGAATCTTCGCTACTTCGGTGGTCACCATCAAGTTCACCGCCACTGGCGGGGTAAACTGACCAATAGCGATATTCATCGCCAGCAGAATCCCAAACCAAACAGGATTCCATTCGAAGTGTTGCATGACGGGAATTAAAATCGGCATCATGATCAGGTAAATTGAGATAGCGTCTAACAGCATGCCAGCCATCAGCACGGCTAACATCACTAGAATGAGCAGCAGTACGCCGTTATCCGTGAGACTAATGATCCATTCTGCCAAGTGGCGGAAGGTGCCTAACATGGTGCCCGCCCAGGCAAAAATCCCCGCCAAGGCGATAATCAGCATCACTACACCGGAAATAACCGCCGCCTCACCTAGCAGGTCCCATATATCTCGCAGCGACAACTCGCGAGTAAACAGCAACCCGACAATGGCACCGTAGGCCACCGCCACCACCGCCGCCTCGGTTGGCGTAAACAATCCCGAACGCAAACCACCTAAAATCAGTACGGGAGCAAACAGCGCCGGAATAGCCTGTTTGAAGGTGGTTTTTATGCTCAGCCGCTCGGCGCCTTCCACCGGCGTACCGCCTTCCCAACCGTAGCGTTTGGACACGATGATGGCAGGTACCAGCAGCGCTAGTCCCGCCAAAATACCGGGAAACAGCCCCGCCGCAAACAGTGCGCGCAAATCGACGCCAGGCACTACGATGGAGTAGAGAATTAATGCAACCGACGGCGGAATAAGAATGGCGGTTGATGCCGAGGCGGCAATCAGTGTAGCGGAAAACGGCTTCGGGTAACCTGCCTTGGTCATGCTCGGTAACATTACCATCGCCACCGCCGCCGCATCGGCTGGCCCTGAACCGCTCATGCCGCCCATGATCATGCACACCAGCACCGCGACCAGCGCTAAACCGCCATGGCGTGGGCCGATTAATGCCTGAGCAAAGCGTACCAGACGCAGCGCCACGCCGGAGCGCTCAAAAATAAGCCCGGTCAAGATAAACAAGGGAATGGCGATTAACGGGTATTTGGCAATACTGTTGTAAGTATTGGTACCCAAGGTGGCGAGCATATCTGGCGACAGCCCCACCACGATGCCGACCGCCCCGGAAAGGGCTAGCGAAAATGCCACCGGCACGCCAGCAATTAATAAACCAGCAAACGCTAAGATCATCCATACATCAGGGCTCATCGGTGAGTCTCCCTGACAAACGATCGGCGGTTTGCTGGCCCAACCGCCATAACATGGCCGCAGATAATACGGGCAGCCACACTAAATACCACCACTGAGGCAAGCCAAGCCCTGGCGAAAGCGACTCCCACTGATACTCCTGCCAAGCTAACTTGGCGCCGTACCAGGTAATCAGCCCCAGCACGATGACGCCGCACAGTGCCTGAAAAAGAATCAGGGCGTGGCGGTATTTAGGCGGCAGCGCACGCTCTAGAAAGCTAATACGAATATGCCGATTTCGACGTAACGCCACCGAGGCACCGGTGAAGGTCAACACCACTAACAGGAAAACAGAAAACTCTTCAGTAAAGGAAAAAGAGCCGCCTGTCAGGTAGCGAGTGACCACATTCCCCAGGCTGATCAACGCGATAACAATTAATGCCAGCGCACCCAGCCAGCGCTCAGGGCGTGCATCAGGAAAGCCTTTCATGACAGCCTCACAACAAAAACTCCCAGCCGCCGGGGCTGGGAGTGACAACATCAGGGGTGGTTAGCGCGCATCAATGGCAGTTTGGGCAGCGTTGACCACCTCTTCACCAATTCGGGGCGCCCATTTTTCATAGACAGACTGCGTGGCTTCAACAAACGCCTGGTATTGCTCATCAGAAAGCTCGGTCACCGTCACCCCGCGCTCTTGAATAGCCGCCAAGCGCTCGCTCTCTTGTTCACGCGTCATGGCGATTTCCCATTCACCGGCTTCGATAGCCGTTTCGCGCAGCAGGGTTTGCTGCTCTTCATCAAGTGACTGCCATACCTGCTGGTTAACAGCGAAAATCAGCGGATCGTTCATATAGTTCCAGAGCGTCAAATGCTCTTGGCCTACTTGGTCGATACGCGCCACGTCAAACACCGACAGCGGGTTTTCCTGACCATCCACGGCGCCGGTGGTCAGCGCAGGCTGGGCGTCAGTCCAGCTCATCTGGGTGGGGTCAGCGCCTAGGGCCGAGAAGGTATCCTGGAACAGCGGCGAGCCGACCACGCGGATTTTCAAGCCGTCCAGATCATCGGGCTGGCTAATCGGCCCACGCGAGTTTGAGACCTGGCGAAAACCGTTTTCGCCCCATGCCAATGGCATTACACCGCGAGACTCGATGGCTTCAAAGACCAACTCCCCCGCCTCCCCACCGGTTACCGCATCAACAGCGGCTTCATCAGGGATAAAAAACGGTAACGAAAAAAGATTCAGTTCTGGCACCTGCGGCGACCAGTTAATCGTTGAGCCTACAGCAGCATCGATTAATCCAGAACGCATCGCGGAAAATTCACGGGTTTGGTCGCCAGAAACTAGTTGTGAGTTGGGATAAACACGCAGCGTGAGTTCACCGCCGCTGCGCTCTTCCACCAGATCCGCCCACTTCTGTGCCGCCTGCCCCCAGGGAAAAGCGTCAGATAACACCGTAGAAACCGAGAGTTCACGGGCCTGTGCAGAAAGGGAAGCGGAAAGCAGTGCCGCACCAGCCAAGCCAGCGGTGAAACGAGCCATTGAGCGTGTCAGCGTCATAGTAGATCCTTTTTTATCGATTTTTATGGTGTCTTTATTATTCGCGTCAGTTAGTTACCGCCAGGATAAGCAGCTCCTCGCGATAAGCCTTCTATTGTAGGTATTCTTCTGTTGAAAGAAAGCCATTCCGGAAACGGCTACCAACGACTTTGGGTGGATATCCGTAGCAAATTATACCAAAGTAGTAGCAGCTGATATCCTGCCTGAGCTTAACTCCCTACCAACGGACACCATTTTGCCATTTCGCGACCTTTTGCTAGGCCTTTTTGTCATCGTCATCTGGGCGTTGAATATCATAGTTATCAAGGTGGGCGTAGCGGAGCTCCCCCCGCTGTTAATGACCACGCTGCGCTTTATGCTGGTGGCGGTATTGCTGGTCCCCTTTTATCCCGTCACGCGGGCACAGCTGCCCTTTTTGCTACTGCTATCGGTGACGTTTGGCAGCCTGCACTTCGCCTTGCTGTTTATTGGCTTGGGACAGGCAGAGGCAGGCACCGGGGCTTTACTAGTGCAGATGGGCACGCCCTTTGCCACGCTGTTAGCCGTGTTCTTTCTTAAAGAAAAACTAGGACTTAAACGACTCATCGGGCTGCTGCTCTCTTTTGCCGGCGTCATCGTGCTCGCTGGGGGACCGACGCTGCCCTCGCCGTTACCGTTAAGCATCCTGCTGATGAGCGCATTCGGCTGGGCGGTATCGCAGTTGCTGATTAAACGTGGCCCGCCCATTGCGCCCTTGGCGCTGGCAGGGTGGGTGGCGCTGTTCGCGGTGCCCCAGGTAGGCCTAGGCTCGTGGCTGTTGGAACATAACCATTTGCACGCCATACAACAGGCAAGCTGGCTCGGTTGGGGAGCGGTTATTTATACCGCGGTCATGTCATCAATTGTCGCTTACGGAATTTGGTATACGCTGTTGCGCCGTCACCCCGTCAATCGTGTGGTGCCCATGACGCTACTGGTGCCGGTGCTGGCAGTCGGCCTGGGCGCCCTCCTGATGGATGACAGCCTAGGCATTCATAAGTTAATCGGCGGCGGCTTGGTAGTCGCGGGCATCGCTCTGATTGTTATTAAGTTTCGTCGTCGCCCCGCTTAATGGTCGGGCTGACGGAAACTGGCCTCGTCAGGAATACAAACGCAATCTAGACAGGAATCAGCGAAGGTAGCAGCGTCGTCATCGAAACGACACATACCCGGACGGAGCAGTCGGTTAGACTAGGCCTTCACCGAATCGGGAGTTTCCCATGCAAATGCTGGCGCTTTACAGTATCAAGGGTGGCGTGGGCAAGACCGCCTCCGCCGTCAATCTCGCCGCCGAAGCGGCACGCGACGGCAGACGAGTGTTGCTGTGGGATCTCGATCCGCAGGCGGCCACTACCTTCTACCTGCGCAGCAAACCCAAAGTGCGCGGTGGCGTCGACAAGCTGGTCAAGGGCAAGGCCGATCTCGATCGGGCGATCCGCGGGACTGATATTGATGGGCTCGACCTTCTGCCGGCGGCGCTGGGCTCGCGTGACCTGGAAGCGTCGCTGGAAACCCGTAAAAACAGCCGGCTGCGCAAGATTCTCAAGCCGGTGATGGACAGTTACGATCTAGTGATACTCGACTGCCCGCCGAGCCTCTCGGCGCTCACCGAACAGGTATTCTCAAGCGTCAATGCCCTGCTAGTGCCAGTGGTGCCGACTACCTTGTCGTTACGTACCCTTGAGCAACTGGACGGTCATCTCGACGCAGTCGACCATGCCTGCCCGATCTGGCCGTTCGTGACCCTTGCCGACCGCCGCAAGACACTGCACCGCGAGGTGATGGAGAGCCTTAGCGGACGCTGGCCGAAGCGCCTTTCAACGACTATTCCCAACGCCAGTGAGGTCGAGCGCATGGGTATCGAACGCGCGCCGGTCGGGCATTTCGCCCGCAGCAGTCGCGGCAGTCGTGCCTACGCCGCGCTGTGGAAAGAGATCGCGCAGCGGTTGCAATGACGCCCGGCTCAAGGCCGAGGCGACGGTATGATTGACACTGGCATAGGCCTGATGGTGATCAGATTTCGTCGTCACCGGGCTTAATTGTCGGGCTGACAGAAACCGACTTCGTCAGGAATGGAAACGCAGTCACCCACTTTAATGCCGCGCTCGGCGAAGTAACCGCCGTTAACTTCTAATGCGGAATGGTACGCCGCCCCCGCCGGGTAGGAGGGGCACTCACTGGGCGAAAAAGATTCACAGGGTGGCATGGTATTGATCGCCACGATCCGACCGTTCGCATCGATAAAAGCGATGTCGAGGGGAATCAGCGTGTTATACATCCAGAAAGCATTGCTGGCCGATTGCTCATTTTCAAAGCGAAATAGCATGCCTCGTTCTTCAGGCAAATTCTCCCGCCCCATCAAGCCGCGTTGCCGCTGCGACGCCGTTTCGGCTACCTCAGCCTCCAGACGATGCGGCCCACTCGCGCTATGAATGGCCAGCGTCAGTGTTTGCATCTTCTGTGCCGCCTGCCCCCAGGCAAACGAGCTAAGTAACGACATCGGCAGCAGCGCCGCCAGCGGTAATAGTAACGATGCTTTAAGCAGCGTGCGACGCGAGGGATCCATGCTTACTTCCTTTCATCATGCGCGTTGGCGCGAATTCGATGGTCTGGCATCAGATGGATACCTGACGCCAATAATGAAACGCTCACGTCTGCCCCACTGATTAACTGGTTGCGACGCGCAGCATGAGTGGCAATGTCAAAACGTAACATATCACCATTGCTGACGCGCAGTGAAACGGAGGTAATTCCGCCCAGCACCACGACTTCACTCACCGTTGCTGCAACCGGGTTTTCCCGTTCGCCCTGTGACGGCCGGCCACGTCGATGAAGCACAATATCGGAGGGAGGCAGAAACCAGGTCACTGTCTCACCAAGGGGCGGATTGACGAGCCCTTCGGCAACTTCCAGAAAGTACTCTCCCCACTGCAACCTGCGCTGTCCATCCACGTCAACGACAACGCCTTCAAACAAGTTATGACGATCGAGCAAACGTGCCACCAGCGGCGATGCGGGTCGGCTGAACAGGGCCGCAGGAACATCCTGCTGAAGGCTTTTGCCGTTATGTAATACACATATTTGATCCGCCAGCGCAGTCGCTTCTTCCAGATCGTGAGTGACCAGCACGATGGGGATATCGATCTGCTGGCGCAGTAACGCCAACTCGCGCTGCAGGCGCCGCCTAGTAACCTGATCCACTGCCGAGAAGGGCTCGTCGAGTAACAACACCTTGGGGTCACGGGCCAAGGCACGCGCCAGCGCAACCCGCTGGCGCTGACCACCTGACAGCGTATTGGGATAGCGCTCACCCAGCCCTTCCAAACGCACCCTGGCAAGCCACTGCTCGGCCTTTTCACGACGTAGAGGTTGCGCCAAGTGACGTAAGGGAAGCTGCACGTTTTGCGAGACAGTTAAATGAGGAAATAGCGCATAGTCTTGAAAAACCATGCCCACCTGCCTGCGCTGTGGCGAGAGTGAATGTTTACTGGCAGCGTCAAACCAAACATCACCGTCACATGTCACTTGCCCGTAGTGGGGACGGTAAAGCCCGGCGATCGTGCGCAACAGCGTTGTTTTCCCGCTGCCGGAGGGGCCCACAAGCGCCAGCAGTTCGCCGGGCTGACAAACGAAATCAACGTCCAGCGCAATGGGTCCTGCTTGCTGGACCGCCACACGTAAACTCTCGGCACCCGCGTCAGCCACGCGCCCACCGACGGCGTCCAGCCAACCCATAGACCAATCCAAGGGTGATAAACGATACTCCCAGCAGCAGCGCCGACATCTGTGCGGCCCCCTGTTCGTCGAAGGCCTGGACGCGATCATAAATGGCGATGGCGAGCGTGCGAGTTTCGCCATCAATCGCGCCGCCGACCATCAGGACCACGCCGAATTCCCCCAGCGTATGGGCAAACGTTAGCGCGATCGCTGACATAATGCCTGGCCATACCAGCGGCAGCTCAATTCTTAACAGCGTTTGCCATAGGCTTAATCCACTGCACCAAGCCGCTTCACGCAGGTTATCGTCAACGTGTTCAAAGGCGCGTTGAATGGGCTGGACAGCGAACGGTACATTGGCAATCAGGGAGGCCAGCAGGATGCCGCTGAAGGTGAAGTTAAGCCCGCTTCCGGTTATTGCTGACCCAAAAGAGCCCACCGGCGCGTCGCGGCCAAAGCTCATCAGCAGATAAAAACCCAGCACGGTAGGCGGCAGCACCAGCGGTAACGCGACCAGCGCTTCGCACAACCCCTTGCCGCGAAAGCGCGCGTAGGCCAGCGCTCGACCTAGCCAAATGGCAAAGGGAATCAGGATCAGGCAGGTAAACGCCGCCAAACGCAGCGATACGGTAAGCGCCGTCCAGTCCATTACTCGACGCTAAATCCATAGGTGCGCAAAATGGCCTGCCCCTCATCTTCTTGCAGCCACTGATAAAAGGCGTTGGCGACCTCTCCTGCTTGATTGGTCAACACCATGCGTTGACGCAGCGGGCTATGCCATTCCTGGGGGATAAGTACATACTCACTTCGCTCGCTTAGCGCAGGTGCTAGCGCCAGTGAGTAAGCAACCAGGCCGCCGCGCGCATCGTCTGACAGTGCAAACTGAGCCGCCTGGGAAACATTTTCACCCAACACACGAAACGACTCAGTCTGCTCCCACAGCCCCGCGTGCTCCAGCGCCTGTTTGGCTGCGACACCGTAGGGTGCGTGCTCTGGGTTTGCCAACGCAATACGTGTCGCGGCATCGCCGGTGCCGCTTGCCACTACTTCTTTTACCGCTGCAAGTGGCGAAGCGTCGCTCGGCGCACCATCGCTCGGCAAAGCGTCGCGCCCGGCACGCTCAAGCCATACTAAACGACCAATGGCGTAAATGACCCCCTCATCCCTGGTATGGCCCTCTTCGTAGAGTGCCTGCACGTATCGCTCATCGGCAGACAGATAAAGCTCAAAAGGCGCGCCTTGCGCAATCTGGCGACGGAAGTTGCCAGACGACCCAAAATTCAGCCGCAAAGAGTGCCCTGTTTCCTGCTTAAACTGCTCTGCGGCGGTAGTAAGCGCAAACTGCAGATCCGAAGCAGCCGCTACAATCGGTGCTCCAGCCATGGCAGGAGAGCCGATCATTAGCAGGCAGGCGAGCAGTAGACCGCGCATCTTGTTACCGCTTAACAGCTCAAGCATGCTGATCGGTAATCTCGATGACTTTCATGGTATTAGTACCACCATGAGCGTTCATATGATCGCCGCGAGTCAGAATCACATGGTCGCCTGGTTTAGAGATGCCGGTCTTGACCAGCAGTTCAAGGGCACGATCATTGAGTTCAAGGGCGGTCATTTCAGAGGTATCAAACGGCAGCGAGACAACGCCCCGATAAAGCGCCATACGGCGCTGGGCAATCGGGTTATGCGCCAAGCCTACAATGGGCAGACCCGAGCGAATACGTGAGGCAATCAGCGGGGTATAGCCCGATGAGGTCATGCAGGCAATAGCGCTGATACCCGTCATGTGATTCGCTGCGTACATGGCGGAAAGCGCAATGGTTTCATCGGGGCGGGAAAAGCCTTCATGAATACGGTGGCCCGACTCTTGTGCCGATTTCTCTCGTTCAGCGCCCAAACAAACCCGCGACATGGCTTCCACCGTTTCCAATGGATAATCGCCCGCGGCGGTTTCTGCCGACAGCATGACCGCATCGCTGCCGTCCAGCACCGCATTGGCCACATCGAAAACCTCGGCACGCGTAGGAAGCGGCGCTGAAATCATGCTTTCCATCATTTGCGTGGCGGTAATCACCGCACGGTTGAGCGTACGTGCGCGCTTGATCATGCGCTTTTGTACGCCTACCAGCTTGGCATCGCCAATTTCGACGCCCAAGTCACCGCGTGCCACCATGACCGCTTCTGACGCCTCAATAATACCGTCTAGCGTGGCGTCGTCGGCGACAGCCTCGGCGCGCTCCACTTTGGCGACTAGGCCAATTTCCTTGCCCGCTTCGCCCAGTAACCGGCGCGCTTCCAGCATATCTTCGGCGTGACGCGGAAATGAAATGGCTAGATAGTCGACGCCAATCTCAACGGCGGTTTTAAGATCTTCCTTGTCTTTTTCAGTCAACGCCGGGGCCGACAGGCCGCCGCCCTGCTTGTTGATGCCCTTGTGATTGGAGAGCTTGCCACCAACGACCACGCTGGTATGCACCTGCTGCCCTTCCACACGGACGACATCCAACACCACACGACCATCGTCCAAAAGCAGTCGGTCACCGGCGGCGACGTCTTGGGACAAGGTTTTGTAATCGCAGCCAACCTGATGAATATCACCAGCATCACCATCTAGCGCCATATCGAGAATAAAGGGCTGCCCCTCTGTGAGCACCACAGCACCTTCTCTAAACCGCGCAATACGGATCTTCGGGCCTTGCAGGTCACCCAAGGCAGCCACGCTGCGGCCCAGTTTTTCGGCAATTTCACGTACCTGGGTTAACCGGCGGCGATGATCATCAGCGGTGCCATGGGAGAAATTCAAACGCACCACATCCACCCCTGCCTTAAGCATGGCCTCCAATACGCCTTCACGGTCGCTGGCGGGGCCAAGGGTGGCGACAATTTTGGTACGACGAATCGAAGATAAATGCAGTGCGCTCATAAGATTCCAACCATGCAAATTAGCGTGTAGTGATTCTAACGAATTCCCCTAGCTTATCAGTTTAACGCATGCCATATGACAGCCGTACCACATAGCCGCTGGATTTAAGCTAACGTGACGCTCACCGACAGGGGAAACTCGTCGCAGTTATTGCCATCGCCGCCTCGGTCCACTACCAAAAACTCCCCCTCACGCTCCAGCACCGATTGAATAGCGTGCCAGGTGCCCGCACGGTAGTTGACGCCTTGACGACCATCGGTCACAAAGGCGCATACGTCATCAGGATTGATCTGCTCACCTGGAGGGGCGACCACCACGATAAAACGCTCCTGATGCAGCGGCATGAACGCCTGACTCCCCTGGGGATGGCGCTCCAGAAAGGTTAGTTCTAACGGCAGTGTAACCGGCTGGCTGACAAAGATATTAATCAGCGTGTGAGCGTTTTCACCCAGCGTTTCCACCTTGGCAAGATCATGATGGCGTTGGGTGCGGCCCGCATTGATGGGAAACGACGCAGCGGTACGTGAATCAATCACATCGCCGAAAGGAGCAAAGGCCTCCGGCGTTAGCGGACGGGCAGTCAGGTTCAGCATCGTGACTCCTTAGCGGGACGAGAGCTTGAGTGCAGCATGTCGATTAACATCTTTATACAGCAGATACCGGAACGGCCCAGGGCCTGCGGCATAACAAGCCTGGGGGCAGAAGGCACGGAGCCACATGAAATCCCCCGCCTCTACTTCCACCCAGTTCTGGTTCAAGTGGTAAACAGCCTTGCCTTCCAATACATAAAGGCCGTGCTCCATGACATGGGTTTCATCAAAGGGGATCACACCGCCGGGCTGAAAGGTCACGATATTGACGTGCATATCATGGCGAACATCAGCAGGGTCGACAAAGCGCGTGGTGGCCCAGCGCCCGTCAGTATCGGGCATTTCGATAGGCGCGATATCCTGCTCGTTGGTGACAAACGCCTTCGGCACCTCAAGCCCTTCCACAAACTCATACGCTTTACGTACCCAATGGAAACGCACCGGTTCGCTAGCGTCGTTGCGCACCTGCCAATTGCTACCGGGGGGAATAAAGGCGTAACCGCCCGGAGCCATCGTGTAACGCTCGCCTGATAACGTCAGCGTTAACTCACCCTCTACAATAAACAGTACACCTTCTGCCTGGGCGTCGGGCTCCGCCTTATCACTACCGCCGCCCGGCTGAACTTCCATAATGTATTGAGAGAATGTCTCGGCGAACCCAGACAGTGGACGCGCCAGCACCCATAAGCGAGTACCTTCCCAGAACGGCAAGTTGCTGGTCACAATATCGCGCATCACGCCCTTAGGAATCAGCGCATACGCTTCAGTGAACACGGCGCGATCAGCGGTAATTTGGGTTTGCGGCGGATGTCCGCCGGTAGGGGCGTAGTAGGTAGATTTATTCATTATATTACCTTTCAGCGAGTCTTGACCGGGTGGTGCTCTGCCCAGTGTCGGGCGATATCCACGCGACGGGCTACCCAAACGCGGTCGTGAGTTTCGATATAATCCAAAAAGCGCTGCAGCGCGCGAAAACGCCCTGGTCTTCCTAATAAGCGGCAGTGCATACCTATTGAAAGCATTTTCGGTGCTTCCTCGCCTTCCGCGTAGAGCACATCAAAGGCATCGCGCAGGTAGGTAAAAAAGTGATCCGCGGTGTTAAACCCCTGCGGGGCGGCAAAGCGCATATCGTTGCTGTCCAGCGTGTAAGGCACGATCAGATGATGATGGTCACTGCCCTGGCTATCGGTTACTTGCGTCCAAAAAGGCAAGTCGTCGCCGTAGTAGTCGCTATCATAAAGAAAACCACCTTCATCCAGCACCAAGCGCCGAGTATTGGGGCTGTCGCGACCGGTATACCAGCCTTGGGGTTTTTCACCGTAAAGACGCTGAAAAATCTCCATGGCCTTCTCTAGATGTTCACGTTCAATGTGTTCGGGCACTTCCTGATAATGAATCCAACGGTAGCCGTGGCAGGCAATCTCGTGGCCTAACTCTTTAAATGCCAGCGCTACATCAGGATTGCGCTCCAATGCCATGGCCACACCAAACACTGTTAGCGGTAAATCACGCTTTTCAAATTCGCGCAGAATGCGCCACACCCCAGCACGAGAGCCATACTCATAGATAGACTCCATGCTTAAGTGGCGGTCTGGATAAGCTGGTGCGCCAATAATTTCAGATAAAAACTGTTCAGAGCCGGCATCGCCATGAAGCACGGAGTTTTCGCCGCCCTCTTCATAGTTGAGCACAAACTGTACGGCTATTTTGGCTTTATTGGGCCAGTTAGCATGTGGCGGATTGCGCCCGTAGCCAATTAAATCTCGGGAGTATTGATTTTGTGAGGGTGACGACATACCTAGCTCCTTCGTTTATATCCCTGGCACTTCTCTAATGACAGCATAGCTTGAAGAGCATATAGCCTGAAGAAAACGTAGCCTTCAATCATATCGTCTCCAGCACACTGCTTTCAGAACCATCTCTTTCAGAGCTAATGTTTTCAGGACTGATGTTTCCAGAACTCTGGTTTTCAGAACTCTGGTTTTCAGAAGCACCGCCTGTAGCAACGTATCATCACAGAAGCTAAACGTGACTTGTATACAAAATAGCGACATTGATAATGAACCGCAACGCAGGCTGTGTGCTAATCCCATGACATGCCTACGCTTTTTAAGCTTAATTCATA
Source organism: Vreelandella sulfidaeris (assembly GCF_042429665.1). Lineage (GTDB taxonomy): Bacteria > Pseudomonadota > Gammaproteobacteria > Pseudomonadales > Halomonadaceae > Vreelandella. Next base: position 91,329 of record NZ_JBHMAC010000003.1, read on the forward strand.
TCAATTCAGCGCTAACGTGTGCGTTTTATTAAACTATTAGACGACATATTTTACCTAATCTCGTCATTTGAACGCTTGCGTCGCGATATAAACGGCCCTATTTTTGTATACAAGATAAACATACTGTTTACCCACGGATTCCCTAACGTGCATATAAGAATCATCAACCCTAATACCACCTCATCCATGACGGCGGCTATTCACCAAGCGGCACAGCAACAGGCCGGGCCAGCCACAACGGTGAGCGCGTCACAGCCCGAGGCGGGGCCAGTATCCATTGAAAGCCATTTTGATGAAGCAATCAGTGCGGTAGGCGTTGCCGAAGAAGTGCTTAAAGGCGAGCGCGAAGGCGGGATCGATGCTTACGTAGTGGCCTGCTTTGGCGACCCAGGTTTGCTTGCCGCACGCGAGTTAACCCGGGCGCCGGTCATCGGCATTGCCGAAGCGGCTTTTCATCTCGCTACGCTGATCAGCACGCGCTTTTCTATTGTCACCACCCTGGGCCGCACCGGCATCATCGCCGAGCATTTACTTCAACAGTATGGCTTCAGCCATCACTGTCGGCGTATTCGCGCCGCGGAAATCCCCGTCCTGGACCTTGAGCATCATCCAGACGCGGCGTTTAACCGTATCGTTGAAGAGTGCTGCCGCGCCCGCGATGAAGATGGTATTGGCGCGATCGTTTTAGGCTGTGGCGGCATGGCTAACTTGACCCATCGAATTAGCCAGGAAGTAGGCCTGCCGGTGGTCGAGGGCGTCACCGCCGCGATGAAACTGGCAGAGTCGTTGGTCAGCTTAGGTCTGCATACCAGTAAGCACGGTGATCTTGCCTACCCACGCCCAAAAGCGTTCACCGGCAAGTTTTCTGGACTTTCTGACCTTGCACTACCGTTTAAGTCATAACCGATCCAAAAATTAATGACTAAAAACATTTAACAACAATAGTTTAAATAGATTTGTAGAAAGCACGTCCATTATTGAGCCTTTGATTAACGTGATGAACGCCGTATAGGCACGCGCACTAGTTAATCAGAGGTTTGGTAGCACGCCACGCCGCAAGCGTCTCCCGATGACTCATCGGGAACCAATAAAACCGATAATCTTGCGAGGACGACATCATGAGCGCAACACCCTCTGCTCTTGCGTCAGAAGACCGACCCGATACCGGGTCAAAAGGACTCGGGGCAGAAAGCCTCGCCCCTCAACAAACTCGGATCATGGGGCGCGGTTCCTATTTTCTGGCCTGGTTTGGCGGCTGCGTTTCCATCGGCACCTTTGCCATGGGCTCAAGCGTGGTGGGCACCTTAAACCTATTGCAGGCCACCCTGGCCATTGCCATCGGCTGTTTTGTGATTGGTATTGCCTTGGCCATCAATGGTGCCGCTGGCTACAAATACGGCATCCCGTTTATGGTTCAGGCACGCAGCGCCTTTGGCTTTACCGGCACACGCTTGCCGGGGCTGGTCCGGGCGGTGCCCGCGGTGGTGTGGTACGGTTTTCAAAGCTGGATTGGCGCAGGCGCACTTAATATGGTGTCGGCCACCCTGTTCGGTTTCGATAATCTTATCTTCTACTTCATTACCTTTCAGTTTCTTCAGATCGGCCTATCGGTAATGGGCTTTCAAGGCATCAAGTGGCTGGAAAATATCGGTAGCGCGTTTATCCTCGCCTCGCTGATGTACATGTTCTATGCCACGGTACAGCGCTATGGCGATGAGCTGTCGGCGAGCCTGCTGACCATGGAAGGCTCATGGGGCATGCCCTTCTGGAGCGCGACCATGCTATTTTTGGGCATTTACAGCACCATGATGCTTAACGTTAGCGATTACTCGCGTGAGCACAAAAAAGGGACTGCCCAGAGCCTGCTGACCACCATTTATGCCATGTCGATTCTGCCCTGCACCCTGTTCATGGGGTTAATCGGTTATATGGTCTCTGAGGCCACTGGCACGGCAGATCCTATCCAGGTGTTTGCCAACGCCGTCGACAACACACCGTTGTTGATGACCACGCTTCTTTTCATTGCTTTCGCGCAAGTCACCACCAACGTACTCAATAATGTGGTTCCCCCCACGTATGTATTGATGGACGTCTTCAAGATCAAGTTTTCGGTCGCGACGGTGATCGTCGGACTACTGGCGTTCGCCACTTTCCCCTGGAAGCTGGTTCAGCCTGGCTCTGCGGCGGGTCTGCAGCTGTTTGTTCAGACATACTCAGCTTTTTTAGGCCCCATCTTTGCCATTCTGGTCGTGGATTATTACGTTATTCGTCGCCGCACGCTGGATGTGAACAAGCTGTATGACATCCACGGCCCTTATCAAGGCATTAACCTGGCCGCGTTCATCGCGACGGCGGTCGGTATTGTCGCGGCGCTCTCTTTCTCAGTGATTTCCTGGTACGCCAGCCTGCTTCCTGCCGGTATCACGTATTACCTGCTGATGAAGTACTGGGCTCCCTGCCAACGCTTTAGCCAGTAAGCCACTTCGCCAACCTACGAACCAAGACAATGAAAGAGAGCAGTAATATGAGTGATCTGGATATCAAGCATATTGATCCCACGCTATATAATGAGGATCTCGCGCCGCTTAAACCACAGGACCGTAGCTGGGGCGCGTTTGAGATTTTTAACGTCTGGTCTAACGACATCCAGAGCCTGTTTGGTTACACCCTGGCGGCCTCGCTGTTTTTAACCTACGGCCTGAATGGCTGGGCGGTCATGGCGGCGATTATCCTGGCCGGTGTCATCGTGATGTTTTTGGTTAACCTGTCCGGCAAACCCAGCGTTAAGTACGGCATTCCCTTTCCAGTAATGGTACGCGCCAGCATGGGGGTACGGGGCGCGAACCTGCCTGCGATGCTTCGCGCGATCGTGGGGATATTCTGGTATGGCGTGCAAACCTACTTTGCCTCAACGGCCGTCGCTCTGCTGATTACCGCCTTCTTTGGTGCAGGCAGTGGCAGCACCTTCCTGGGGCTTTCAGGCGTTGCCTGGGTATCGTTCGTGATCGTGTGGCTGTTTCAGATCGCGATTTTCTGGCAGGGCATTGAGCGCATTAAGCACTTCTTGAACTGGGCAGGCCCGCTGGTCTACGTGGTCATGGTGGTACTCATGATCATCGTCTGGTATCAGGCAGGTAGCGAACTGATCCCAGCCATCGATACTATCTTTAGCGGTGGTGTTAGCGGTGACGGTGAACCTGGCGAAAGCTCAATTGCGGCCTTTATGGCGATTGTCGGCACCATGGTGGCGTATTTTGCGGCAGTGGTGATCAACTTCGGCGACTTCACCCGTTTTGTAAAAACCGAGCGTCAGATGAAGCTTGGTAACTTGCTTGGTCTGCCGCTCAATGTGGCGTTCTTCTCGTTTATTGCACTGATTATCACCGCAGGTACGGTGGTACTGTTTGGCGAGGCGCTGACCAACCCCGCCGATATCGTTGAGCGTGTGGATTCGTTGCCGCTGACGATCATTGCTGCCCTCACCTTTTTTGCCGCCACCGTCGGCATCAATCTGGTCGCCAACTTTATTCCTCCCGCCTACGATCTGGCTAACCTGTTTCCCAGTAAAATCAGCTTCAAGATGGGCGGCCTGATTACCGCCGTCATCGCGTTCTTTGTCGGCGCGCTATGGATCTCGGTCATCAGCCAGATTGGCGTCCCCGGTTTTGTGAATGCGCTAGGGGCTATCGTCGCGCCCTTCTACGGCATTATCGTGGTCGATTACTACCTGATTAAGCGTCAGCACCTGAATATGCAGGAGCTATTCTCCTCAGCGCCAAGTAGCGCCTACTACTACGTCAACGGCTGGAACACTCGCGCCCTCATCTCCTTTGGGGTGGCAGCGCTATTCTCGCTCTCGACCGTGTTAGTACCCGCGCTATCCAGCCTGGGCGGCTACGGCTGGCTGATCGGTGCAGGCCTTGGAGGGCTGTTCTACTACGGCTTGATGCGCCAGTTTAAGGCAGCGCCTACATTTGCTGAGCAGAAGGCAAGTTGAGGTGAGTTAGTCGCCTCTAACAGCTTAGCTAATAGAAAAAGCGCCATCGGCATAAAGCCGATGGCGCTTTTTTTGGGAAGCGGGCTGGCGCGACCGATTTGGAACCTGCTGGCATGCTCCCCTGGCTCTAGTCATTGCAGCGTTAGGAGTGGTCGTAATGCCCTCCCATGGCAAAAACATAAATGGATTTGTCATCAAATCGATATATGAGTCTGTCTTTCTGTGAGATACGCCGTGACCACAAGCCTGATAAGTTGTGTTTAAGCGGTTCAGGTTTGCCGATGCCAATTGATGGGTCGTCAGAGCGGAGCATTTCTTTCAGCAATTTGCACAGAGCTCTGTGCAACCTTTTGTCCTTCTCGCGCATCTTTTCGTAGGCTTCCCAGGTACTGCCCTCAAAGACCAGTGATCTCATTCATCTGCTCATTATTAGGCGTATATCCTTGGCCCCGGCTGTGAGTATCGAGTGAGACCGCAATCTGCTGCATCAAGTCTTGGCTCTGAAGAACATGCAGGGTTTCTTGTTCTCTTTCCCAGTCTTCAGCACTCATAATCACGAAAGCCTCTCCGGCACGGCGTGTCACCTTGAGGGGTTCATGCCTACTAATAACCTGCTCTACAACGCTTTTCAGGTTGTCTCTGAATTTGTTTACACTAATGATATCCATAACGTCACCATTACGTACGGTAATTCCGTACGACTATATAGCAACAGCCCTAACAAGGCCAGCCAAGAGGCGGCGGCTCATAAAGGCTTTGGCGCGCTCGCCATTGCCTGCTTCAGGCCTCTCAAGGCAGAGGTAGCCGATCTCCCCCACCCACTAATGATTCTTCTCCAGCGCCAAATGGTTGTCTATTTCTTTTATTTTGTCTTCGGTGTGGTGATTAACGTACAGCACCGTAGTTTCGTTGCCTTCACAAATTTTCTCGATCAGGGCTAGCACGAGCTGGCGGTTCATGTCATCGAGACCGAGGCACGGCTCGTCCAGGATCAACAGCGGCGGGTGTTTTACCATGGCACGGGCGATGAGCAGTAAACGCTGGTCGCCATAGGAGAGTTTGTTAAAGGGCTGATCGGCGCGGTCTTTCATGCCGAGTAGTTTGAGCCATTGGTCGGCAATTTTCTTCTGATTATCGGTGGCTTTGGTGTATACGCCGATGCTGTCGTAGAAGCCTGAAATAACCACGTTTTTGCAACTGGTGCTGACGCGATATTCCCACTGCAGGGCGGTGGAGACATAGCCAATAAACTGTTTGATCTGCCAGATGCTTTCGCCGTTACCGCGCTGGAAGCCAAACACAAAAATATCATTGGTGTAGCACTGCGGATGATCGCCGGTAATCAAGGACAACACGCAGGTTTTACCACTCCCGTTAGGGCCACTTAGTTGCCAGTGCTGGCCCGACTTGATCGTCCAGTCGAGCTTATCGACGATCACGGTATCGCCGTATTGAATCGTCGCTTGCTTGAGTTTAACCAATGGCTGGCTGGGGTCGAGCGCAGGTAGTTTATTAGCTGGGTCGGCCTCGGGCACGCTGAGATCGGTGGTTTTCAAATGCAGCAATTGATAAAGCTCATTGAAGGCGGCATCGTCCTGGCGGTCTACCGTGAATGCTAATCGCCCCGTTTCTCCGCGCTTTTTATCGCCTCTCGTTTTATCCGAACGTTCTTTATCCCCACGCTCTTTATCCAAATAGGCCACATGGGTAATGAAGTCGGGCATTTCATCAAAGCGATTCAGCACCAACACCATGGGAACGGTATCAATGATAGAGGCGAGATGGGCTTGCAGCATGGCGAGCGTGTCGACGTCTAAACCATCAAACGGCTCGTCCAAGATGAGCAAATCCGGCTTGTTAGCCAGCGCGCGAATCAGCATGACTTTGCGGGTTTCGCCCGTGGAGAGCTTACGAAAAGCACGGTCGAGGAGCTTCTTAAGCCCAAACTTTTCGACTAGGTCGCTGGCAAGTTCAGTGTCCTGGCAGTGTTCGAAAATCATTTCACTGACGGGGGTGCCGAGTGAAATGATGTCCATGATATCGGCATCGTCTTTTTTCAGTTCTTTGGCAATAAGTTCTGCTTGAGCCTCGAAAGAGACCAAACCGACATTGTGGGGAAGCCCTTGAACACTGCCCGCTTCAATTTTCCCAACGCCCGCAAGCGCCGCCGCAAGGGCCGACTTGCCTGCGCCATTGGTGCCGGTGATAACCCAATGCTGGTGCGGTTCGATGGTCCAATCAATCTCGCTTAGGCTGAAGCGATCGTCGAAACTGATCGTCGCTTTGTTTAGCTGAATATTGGCTAAGCGGTTTGAAGGCTCCATCGAACTATTCCTTACGGTGTTAGAAAAATCAGGCTTGAATATAATAGCGACGAAAAAGCCGAGCATATCCTGTGATATCTCGGCTTTTAAGCGTTTTAACTAGCTAGCGGTTACCTAGCCGATTAAACGATCTTCTTCATGTCCGCCATATGGCCACGCAGCACTGCGCCAACGGCTTCAACCGGGTGAGCACGAAGCGCATCGTTGACTTCGATCAAACGCGCGTTATCGACGCCGTTGTCATCTACATCAAGGCCTTTACCGATAACATCGGATTTAATGTCTTTCATGAAGTCAGCCAGGAGCGGTACGCACGCGTGGTTGTAAAGGTAGCAACCGTACTCCGCGGTATCGGAGATCGTCGCGTTCATTTCGTACAGTTTCTTACGCGCGATGGTATTAGCGATCAGCGGCGTTTCGTGGAGCGACTCGTAGTAGGCCGATTCGGCGATAATGCCAGCCGCGGTCATGGTTTCGAACGCAAGCTCGACGCCCGCCTTCACCATCGCCACCATCAAGATGCCGTGGTCGAAGTACGCTTGCTCAGAGATCTCTACGTTACCCGCCGGGGTTTTCTCGAAGTTGGTTTCGGCTGTTTCTGCGCGCCATGCGTGAAGTTTTTCATCATCGTTCGCCCAGTCTTCCATCATGCCAGCAGAGAAGTTGCCGTTCATGATGTCGTCCTGGTGCTTGTTGTAAAGCGGACGCATGATCTCTTTCAGCTCTTCTGCAAGATCATAGGCTTTGATCTTCGCCGGGTTAGAAAGACGATCCAGCATGTTGGTGACGCCGCCGTACTTCAACGCTTCAGTGATGTTTTCCCAACCATACTGAATCAGCTTGGAGGCATAACCAGGCTCGATACCTTCTTCGATCATTTTGTCGAAGCAAAGAATCGAACCGGTTTGCAACATACCGCAAAGGATCGTTTGCTCACCCATCAAGTCGGATTTAACTTCCGCAATGAAAGAAGACATCAACACGCCGGCTTTGTGGCCGCCAGTACCCACCGCGTAGGCTTTTGCCAGGGCAAGTCCTTCGCCTTTAGGATCATTGGCTTCGTGTACAGCGATCAAGGTGGGAACACCAAAACCACGCACGTATTCAGCACGCACCTCAGAACCTGGGCACTTGGGCGCTACCATGATGACGGTTAAGTCATCACGGATCTTCATACCTTCTTCTACGATGTTGAAGCCGTGTGAGTAAGACAGGCAAGCGCCTTCTTTCATCAGCGGCATCACTGCTGTCACAACAGACGTGTGCTGCTTATCGGGCGTCAGGTTCAAAACAACGTCTGCCGCGGGAATCAACTCTTCATACGTACCGACAGTAAAGCCGTTTTCAGTGGCGTTCTTCCAGGACTGACGCTTTTGTTCGATGGCTTCAGGGCGCAATGCGTAAGAGACGTCCAAGCCACTGTCGCGTAGGTTCAAGCCTTGGTTAAGGCCTTGCGCGCCACAGCCGATCACGACCATTTTTTTGCCTTTAAGCGCTTCCACGCCATCGGCAAATTCAGAGCTGTACATAAAACGGCATTTTGCCAGTTGAGCCAGTTGCTCGCGTAGCGGCAGTGTATTGAAGTAGTTAGCCATCGTTTACATCCTAATGATTAATAAGCACGGTATCGATGTCACACACCGATACGAAAAAGAGTGACATAGCGGCTAAAGGCGGCGTCAAGCGCTATGTGAGTAAGGCCAATCTACCTAAAAACGATCATTTCTTAAATTGATATATTTGCAACAGCATATCCCTTTTTCTGCAAAGCTCTATTATCATGCCAAGTATGAACTTTAAAACTTTAAAACAATTCCTCGCCCTGGCAGAAACCCTGCATTTCGGTCGCGCGAGTGATGAGTGCTATGTCAGCATTTCTGCCTTGTCGCGCAACATCCGCCATTTAGAAGACGAGCTGGGTGTGTCGCTATTTAACCGCGACAACCGTACCGTGGTGTTGACCCAAGAAGGCCAAAAATTTCTCAAGTATGCCCGCGATGCCAGCAGTCAGTGGAATTTGATTCGTCATCAGTTGACCGACAATCCGGATCAATTAAGCGGTGAGATCAGCTTGTATGGCTCAGTGACTGCCAGCTATAGCTTTTTGCACGAGCTGCTGCGCCGCTTTCGTATTGCCTATCCGGTTATTGAAATCAAGTTACGTACAGGTGATCCCGAACACGCTATTGCGCATGTGCTGGATGGTAAAGAAGACCTTAGCATTGCGGCTCAGCCTGCCAACTTGCCGCGTGGCCTGGCATTTAAATCCATTGCGACGTCGCCATTGCTGTTTATTGCGCCGCTTGAACAGCAAGTGCCGAATGCACCCACTAGCCCCCCCCTCACACCGGCTGAGTGGGCGAATACTCCCATGATTTTATCGGAAAGCGGTGTTTCTCGGGCGCGGGTGGATGAATGGTTTCGTCAGCAAGCCATCTCTCCGCGTATTTATGCCCAAGTCACCGGTAATGAAGCCATTGTCAGTATGGTGAGCTTGGGTTTTGGCATTGGCGTGGTGCCTAAAATCGTCCTCGACAACAGTCCATTGATGGATCGCATTCGAGTACTCGACGTAACGCCGGAACTGGAACCCTACGATATTGGTTTGTTTACCTTGAAGAAAAACCTAAAAAACCCGTTGGTCGACGCGTTTTGGAGCTTGATGTAAGCCTTCTTCAATAAGCCCTAAGCGCTGTTTTTAGCGATGCAACACCCGCATTTATTCGCCAAATATCTGTTGTAGATCAGGCACGTTCTCGTCCTCCTCGACCATGGAGAGCGAGGCTTCGATAGCTTTTAGGTGGCGGCTCATAAAGGCTTTGGCGCGTTCGCCGTTGCCAGCTTCAAGATGACCGATCAGGTCATCGTGGTCGTGGGACTCACAGCCCAAATGGCCACGATGGCCGTAGACGGCGAGTATCAGCGAGGATCGCGAGCAGAGTCGCTCGACAAACTCCGCCAGGGTCGCATTGCCGGAAAGCTGCGCCAGGCGCACGTGAAAATCTGCCGATAGCCGGATAGCCACGCTTTGTTGGCCGCTGCGCAGCGCTTGGCGTTCACGCTTGGCCATTTCGCGCAGCTCTCCTGCTTCTTTTTCACTCATGCGCCGCGCCACGTCGCTCATCAACCCACACTCGACCAACTGGCGGGCATCGAAAACGTCTTTGGCTTCATCAGCGGTGGGCCGGGTAACGCTGGCACCGCGCCGGGGTGTTAACGTGACCAATTGCTCGAGTGCCAGGCGCTGCAAGATTTTACGGATACCCGTGCGGCTGATAGCAAACACATCGGCCAGGGCATCTTCACGCAGCCGCGCGCCGGGCTTTAAGCGTTGTTCCACAATCGCATCGCTAACGGCACGATAGATCGCTTCATGCCGCTCATCGCCCTCTTTGTTATCTTTCACTTCTTTGACGGAAGCGCGCCGCTTTTTTTCCGGCACCTGCGCATCACTCATAGCTATCCTCTCAAGGCCTTGGGGTTTGTACGAAAAGTTGGCGGGCACAGGCCATTTTCGTACAAAGCCTGATCATTCCTCCCAAGCGGCAATAATATCGCGCTCTTCATCGCTCATGTTGGTCATATTGCCTAACGGCATATAGCGGTTGGCCACCACCTGCTGAATGTGGGCCTTTTGACCAATAATCTCTTCCCAGCTTTCAAGCACAATGCCCGCTGGCGGCGCCGAGAACCCCGCCTGCGCTGGAGTACGAGCGTGGCATTGAACGCAGTGCTGCTCAATCAGGCCGGTGATTTGCGCCTGGTCTGACTCCTGAAGCGCTGGCTGCTCACCGCCCGAAAAGGAAGCATTGGGGGCAGCCACCCAAAATGCCAAAAGAATAAGCCCCACCCCGACCGCAGGATACGCGGGCTGCGTTTTACCTGCATGCATCAAGACAAAGAACTGACGGATCAAGGCGCCGGCAAAGATAAACAGCACCATCACTACCCAGGCAAGCTCATGAGAGTAGATAAAGGAGTAGTGATTACTCACCATCAACAACACAACCGGCAGCGTGAAGTAAGTGTTATGCACCGAGCGCTGCTTACCACGCTTGCCATCCAGCGGATTCGGCGCCTCACCCGCTTTCATGGCCTTCACCATGCGGCGCTGACCGGGAATAATCCAGAAGAAAACATTCGCCGACATCGCTGTCGCCATCACGGCCCCCGTGAGCAGAAAAGCCGCTCGGCCGGAGAACATCTGGGTGCTCAGATAAGCCACGCCGATCATCATCACAGCGACCGCCACGCTAAGCAGGCCATCGCGGTCCATATTGGGACTAATACGTTTACATAGCGCGTTATAAACCAGCCAACCACCTAGCAAGAAGGCCAGTGCCAACAGATTGGCCTGCCAGCCTGTCATGTTCGCCGCCCACTGCCAGGAGCTTGCAGGGTTAACTAGATAAAAGCCCGGATTCACCATGTATAAAATGACAAACAGTGCAAAGCCGGAAAGCCAAGTGGTATAGGCTTTCCAGAACGACCAGTGCAGTTCATTGGGCAGCTTGGCGGGCGCGGTGGCGTACTTTTGATTGTGGTAAAAACCACCGCCATGTACCGACCACATTTCACCAAAAACGCCTTTATCGCGATCTTCTTCTGCCTTCGGTGCACGCAGACTGTTATCCAGCATAACAAAATAGATCGACTCGCCGATCCAGGCGATAGCCGCAATCACATGCAGCCAACGCAGTATCAGGTTAGCAAAATCAATAACATACGCTTGCATAGAATAAATCCCGTTAGGTTTGCCTGAAAACTCAGCGAACGCCGCCAGTTTCAGACAAAGCTTCAGCTACCGCGATAGGTAGAATATCCATAGGGCGAAAGCAGCAACGGCACATGGTAGTGCTGACTGGCATCAGCAACGCCAAAGCGTAGTGGAATCACATCGAGAAAGCGTGGCTCAGCAGCGGCAACACCTTGGGCGCGCAGGTAGTCCCCTGCATGAAAGACCAGCTCATACTCTCCAGGGACAAACGCCTCGCCGTCTAAAAGGGGGGCATCACAACGGCCATCGCTATTGGTGACCACCGTGCTCAGATGTTGGCGTTCACTGCCTTCCAGGCGGAATATTTCAATCGTAATGCCCTGGCCAGGCTGGCCTTTTGCGGTATCCAATACATGGGTGGTTAAGCGCCCCATAGCCACTCCTTTGTGATGACGTTGGTGTGATGAGAATGTTTGACCTATCGGTCAAAGAGTACCGTTACTGTCATTTATTGTATACAGTCATCCAGTGCCTGCACGTTTTGACGAGCGCACGCGTTAGCCTTCCCGCTTTGGAGAGTTTCAGTGCCCACACCTCAACCGTTACAGCTGTCACCCGCGCCTAGCCAATGTACTCTTGATATGTTTATTCGCCACTATGGTGATGTTTACGAGCACTCCCCCTGGGTGGCGGAAGCCGCTTGGCAGCATGGTCTGACGACTGATTTTGACAGCCCTGACGCACTGGCCGAATTAATGGGAGAAATGCTAAAGCAGGCAAGTAGCGACCACCACATCAAGGTGATCCAGGCGCACCCCGATTTAGCGGGCAAAGCGGCCATGGCGGGCGAATTAACTCAAGATTCAACTAGCGAACAAGCAGGTGCTGGACTGGATCAGTGCAGTCCCGAAGAGTTTGCGCGTTTTGAAGCGCTCAATAGGGCGTACAAGGAAAAATTTGGCTTTCCTTTTGTAGTAGCCGTTAAAGGGTTGGATCGCTATGCCATATTAGCGGCCTTTGAAAATAGACTACACAACGATGCAGCAACCGAACGGCAAACGGCTATTGAACAAATTATTCGTATTGCCCGCTTGCGCTTAGTAGCTCGGGCGAGCTAGCCAGCATTGTAAAACGCCATCAACTAGCACCTTCAACCGCTAGCAAAAAAAACGCCCTACCCAATAAAGGTAAGGCGTTGATGAGCAGTAGGGCTAACAACTACTGCTTAACTGTATTAGCCGCTTTCTGCGTTGTATTTTCAGCCATTTGTTGGCTCTCTTGTGCAAAGCCTTGACCGATTGACGTTACTTTTTCAGTGTCGCCTTTCAAACGCTCCATGAAATCACTGGCCGTTTTCTGCTGGCTGTCCATGGCTTTTTTGAAACTATCGGCATCTTTTACATCAAGCCACGTACGCGCTTGGGCGATGGCCATATCCGAATAGGCGCGAGCTGCGTCCATTTGAGCGCTAACCATTTGATCATAATAATCCAACGCGGTGAGCGTGTAGGCGCGCATCGGCGAAACAAACACGGATTCAAACTGCTGGTTGGTCTTTTCAGTCGCTTTACTCATCAGTATATCTCCAGGTGTGGGCTAGCACATCAACACGCCTTGAACAGGCGGTTCGTAGCCAGGCTTTTGCCTTTGCTATTAGTAAAGCTAGCAGTGCTTTTTGTGCAGCGCAACATGAATTTTCCTGATACTTTCCCTACCCAGCGATTGATGTTCATCAGCGCGTTTGCACAGACCCTATCAGTGGTTACCAAACAAGTGCTTACGCGCCTGCTCATCCATTTCCACCCCCGCTTGAGGATTAATCTCATCTATCAGCGCATAGGCTCGTCGCACGGCAGGACGCGCTTTAATCGTCTCGAACCAGCGTTCCAAATCAGGAAACTCTTCTAATGTTTGACGCTGTTTTTCCCAAGGAACAATCCACGGGTAGATAGCCATATCGGCAATCGAATAGTCATCGCCTCCCACATAGGTTTGTTCAGCCAGACGATGATCCAACACGCTATAGAGGCGGTTGGTTTCCCGCACGTAACGTTCAATAGCGTACTCAATCTTTTGCGGTGCATAGTGGCAAAAGTGGTGATTTTGGCCTGCCATGGGCCCTAAGCCGCCCATTTGCCAATGCAGCCATTGCAGAACAATAAATCGCTCGCGTCCTGAAGGGGGGAGAAATAGCCCACTCTTGTCGGCCAGATACTCAAGGATCGCGCCGGACTCAAACAACGAGAGCGGCTGACCGCCATCATTCGGTGCGTGATCCACAATGGCAGGTATGCGGTTATTGGGGGCGATGGAGAGAAATTCAGCACCAAACTGCTCGCCTCGACCAATGTTAATCGGCTTCACTCGGTACGCCAGCTTGGCTTCTTCGAGCATAATGGAGATTTTATGGCCGTTGGGCGTTGTCCAGTAATACAGGTCAATCATTGCCATCTCCTTGATGAACACCTTGGGTATCTCATTATGAGCCTACCAAGGCGTTCAAATACTATCGCTGATACAAGGCAGCACCAGCAGGTACCGCCGCGTTACGTTATAGATCGCGCACGGTTAAGGCATTACTGGCAAAGCCGTTGTGTGCCGTCAGCATGCGCTTAAACCATTCATCTACCGGATCACCTGGCTCAACCACTTCCTGGGTCGACACGACGTGGGCCCACATCATGCTGCCAAACAGTAGATAATCAGCGCCAGCGGGTGCGTCGCCGTCTAAAAAATCACTTTCCCGCAAAAGGTCTCTCACCGGCGCCAACACCTGCTTGAGCTGCTGTTTACCTTGCTCTGGCTGATGGAACTCTTCCAGCGTGCAGCCAAACCGCGCTTCGCGGGTTTCGCGGAAATAGTCGCGATCGTCGGGATGTATCGCTGCCAGCAGATCCATTCCGATAATGCGGAACAGCGCTGGTGTCACGCTACGCTCAACAAAGTATTTAAACAGCAGCACCCGTTGGTAGCTCACCCCCTCGCCCACTATTGGCGACTCCGGATAAGCCTCATCCAGATAGCGCATAATATTAAAGCTATCTGTCACCACTTGATCGCCATCACAGAGCACCGGTACCTTGTCGTAGTCAGCAAATTCCAACGCTTGTTTATCGAGGAATCGCCACGCCACGGTGGTGAACTCTAACCCTTTATGGGCCAGCGCCATACGGGCACGCCAACAGTAGGGAGAAAAGCGTAGCCGCTCGTCCCGTCCACATAAATCATAAAGTTTTAACGCCATCATTGCCGCCTTATGGTTGGTCACGCTGTGAATGAAAAATGCTTAGCTGGGTCAACATCACACCCTGCTACCGCGTTTAGTGTTCTCAAACAATGAGGCCAAGCAACGAACCGTGCAAGAGCCTCTACGCGGCACTGTCTATTAGTCTAACGGCACGGTTCGCGCCCCCTTCGACCCAATCACCTTGAATTCCATATAAATCAGAAAGTTAAAATAAATAAATTGATATTTTTAGTTATTCTAAACAAGCGTATAAGTGGTAAGACCAATTTTCCAATCTAGTCATATTGTTAGCCTAAACGTATCTTTCACTTACCCCGACTGGCGAGATAATAGCCAGAGGGTTATCGCGGAGCATACCAAATCAAAAACAAGGGGCAGTTCCTCCCATGAATGAAACGATACTTGCACTCCTGGCTTTCCTGCCGCTGTTGCTGGCCGGTATTTTGCTTATAGGCTTTAAAATACCTGCCAAAATAGCGATGCCTATTGTTTTTCTAACCGCGGCCATTATCGGCCTAACCGCCTGGGATATGAGTTTTAGCCGGGTGGCGGCATCCACTATTCAAGGCTTGATCCAAACCGCTGGTCTGCTTTGGATTATCTTTGGCGCCATCCTGCTGCTTAATACCCTTAAGCACTCGGGCGGCATTACCGCGATTCGTAACGGCTTCTCCGGCATTAGCCCAGACCGTCGCGTACAGGCGTTAATTGTTGCTTGGCTGTTCGGCTGCTTTATCGAAGGCGCCTCTGGCTTCGGCACCCCTGCCGCGGTTGCAGCGCCATTAATGGTAGCCCTTGGTTTTCCTGCGCTGGCGGCGGTGGTCGTTGGCATGATGATTCAGTCGACGCCGGTTTCGTTCGGTGCGGTGGGTACGCCCATTGTAGTAGGTGTCGGTAGCGGCCTGGATCGCGCTGGCATTACCACTCAGCTTGACTCGGTGGGCTCTAGCTGGGACACCTTCTTCCAGTTAGTGACCAGTGAAGTAGCGATCACTCATGGCATCGTGGGTATATTGATGCCGCTGATTCTGGTCACCGTCATGGTGCGCTTCTTTGGTGCTAACCGCTCCTGGAAAGAAGGCCTATCGATTACCCCTTTCGCCATCTTTACCGGCATCTGCTTCGTCGTACCTTACATGCTGGTAGGCGTGCTGCTGGGACCAGAATTCCCTTCGATGATTGGCGCAATGGTAGGCTTGGCCATCGTGGTACCGGCCGCCAAACGTGGCTTTCTGCTACCTAAAGACACCTGGGACTTCCCTGAAGAGAAGTCTTGGCCAGATGAGTGGATCGGTAACCTGCAGATCAAGCTTGAGGATGTAGCCGGCAGAGCCCCAATGTCGACCTTCAAAGGCTGGATTCCCTATGTTCTGCTGGCGCTGTTCCTGGTGGCTTCACGCACTATTGAACCGCTGCGCGTGGCGCTAACCTCTATCAACCTCAGTTGGAGCAATATCCTTGGCGAAGCAGGCATTAGCGGTGGCGTTCAGCCTCTGTACTTGCCTGGCGGTATCATTATGGCGGTAGTGATCGTGACCTACTTCTTGCACCGCATGAACCCACAAAAAATCAGTGCTGCCGTGTCGGAGTCGACTAGAACGATTTTCGGTGCAGGCTTTGTATTGATCTTTACCGTGCCAATGGTGCGCATACTGATCAACTCGGGTGTAAATGGCGCGGATCTTGTGTCTATGCCGGTCATGATGGCCCAGGCAGTAGCCAATAGCGTAGGCGGCATCTATCCCTTCTTTGCCCCGGCAGTGGGTGCAATGGGGGCCTTCATCGCCGGTTCCAATACCGTCTCGAACCTGATGCTGGCTGAGTTCCAATTCAGTGTTGCTGAGACACTGGGGCTTTCCACCGCCATGATGGTAGCGCTGCAGGCGGTTGGTGCTGCTGCGGGTAACATGATCGCTATCCACAACGTGGTCGCTGCATCAGCAACGGTCGGTTTGTTAGGCCGTGAAGGGGCAACGATTCGTAAAACAATCCTGCCCACGATTTACTACCTCATCTTTACCGGCATCATCGCGCTGATTGCGTTCTACGTGATTGGGGTCACCGATCCCTTGATGTGATCATGACATAGCACTTGTTCTAATAACGACGCGCTAATAACCACGTTAGAAACGCAAACCCCCAGGCCTAGGCTTGGGGGTTTGCTATTTAGCACAATGGGTTTCGCACTCATCGATACGTTTTGGTCAGTCTATTCGCTTAAGTTCCTGGCCATGGAGTTTAGCGCGCTCTACGTAGCTCTGAGCATTTTTCTTCAAGCCTGCGATCGCGTCCTCGGAAAGCTCGCGTACCACCTTGGCAGGCGAGCCAACGATTAACGAGTTAGCCGGAAAAACCGCCCCCTCTTTAATAAAAGCGCCAGCGCCTACCAAGCTGTTCTCGCCAATTACTGCGCCATTAAGCACCACCGCTTGAATGCCAATTAAGCAACCATCACCAATGGTACATCCATGCAACATCGCTTGGTGGCCCACCGTCACGCCTTTGCCAACCTTTAGCGGAAACCCTAGGTCTGCGTGAAGCACGGCGCCATCCTGGATATTGCTCTCTTCGCCTACCTCAAGGTGGTCGGTATCACCACGCAACACGGCTTGATACCAGACGCTCGAGCGTGCTTTAAGGGTAACTTGGCCGATCACATCGGCCGTTTCCGCAATGTAGACGTCGTCATGAACCGCTGGGCGATGTTCGCCGTATTGGTAAACTGCCACGTTAACCTCTTGGGTTGTTATTTACTGCCACTCTTCAAGACGCATCGAGGAACGCTCCAGCCGATCGTGCTCCACCTCCAGATCACGCAGCAGCTGACTAATACTGGAAAGGTGTTCCAGCGCCACCTGTTTCGCCTGTTCGGCGTCGCCGCTCACGACGGCCTCGTGTAGTTGGGCATGCTGTTGGTTAATCATCGCCCGAGGTGTCGGCAAATGGTACAAATGTTTAACCGAAGCAAACACCGAGCTCAACAGTAAATCGGTCAGGCTCTGGAGTGTATGCACCAATACCGGGTTATGAGAGGCTTGAGAGACCGCTAAATGAAACGCGTGATCAAGCCTAGCCAGACGCTCGACATCTATCGACTCCGCGTTTTCAACATAATCAGCCATTTCGCGATAGCGCCGGGTGATCAACACCCGGTCTGCCGAGGTCCCTCGGCTTGCCGCTAAACTTGCCGACTCTCCTTCCAATAGTGCCCGCACCTCTAACAGATCAAACAGGGTGCGGGGATGATCCTTGAAGAGATGCATCAAGGGCGTTTGGGTCCCCACCGGCAGCAGCGTCGCCACCGTTGAGCCATGGCCTTGGCGGGTATCGATAATTCCTTTGCTACGCAGAATTCTTAAGCCTTCGCGCAGCGAGGCACGTGACACATCCAATCGGTCACATAGGCGACGCTCCGACGGCAGCAATTGGCCAGGACGAAAAACACCGTCCAGAATTAGCCGCTCAAGCCTAGTGGCTACATGCTCGGGCATTCGTTGCCCAGGGGACAAGGCTTGGTTTTCTGCTGCCATACTGACGCTCCTGATGGTCCATTCACTCAGTTTGCCAGGACTAGGCCAAGAACACATCACTGTCGACTAATTACTGGTCTGACCAATGCACCACGCGCTAGACAGAGGCGTAAAAAAAGCCCAAATTGAGCCCATGTTACAAAGCGGGTAGGCGCTCAAACAGTACCAGCGCTTACCTTTGATGATAATAAACATGGGATGTCGTGATGAATATCCTCTTTGATGAGCGTCTGGACGGTGAGTTAGTTCGGCGCGATAAAGCCGACGTGTTAAACGATCTGCAGCAAGCGGTTCCCGAGATGACGCTGCTGCATCGTGAAGAGGACCTGCGTCCTTTCGAATGCGATGGCTTGGCGGCCTATCGCGTACTCCCCATGCTGGTGGCTCTGCCGGAAACCCTAGCGCAGGTTAAAGAGCTGCTGAAGCGCTGCCATGCGCTGGGCGTTCCCGTGGTCACGCGCGGCGCGGGCACCGGCCTTTCCGGTGGTGCGCTGCCGCTGGAGCAAGGGGTGCTGCTGGTTATGTCACGCTTTAACAAAATATTGAGTGTTGATCCTGATGCCCGCATGGCTCGCGTTCAGCCTGGCGTGCGTAACTTAGCGATTTCTGAAGCCGCCGCTCCCTACGGGCTTTACTATGCCCCGGACCCTTCCTCCCAAATTGCCTGCTCTATCGGCGGGAATGTGGCTGAAAATGCCGGCGGCGTGCACTGCCTTAAATATGGCCTGACGGTGCATAACGTGATGCGTGTGGACGTGCTCACCATTGAGGGAGAAGCGATGACGCTAGGCGCGGAGTCCCTCGATGCGCCAGGCTTCGATCTATTAGCGCTCATGAACGGCTCCGAAGGCATGCTCGGCGTGGTCACCGAAATTACCGTTAAGCTGTTACCCAAGCCGGAAACCGCGAAAGTACTGATGGCAAGCTTCGATGACGTGGAGAAAGCGGGCCGTGCGGTAGGCGATATCATCGCGGCGGGGATTATCCCGGGCGGTTTGGAAATGATGGACAAACTCGCCATCAAAGCCGCCGAAGATTTTGTCAAAGCGGGCTACCCGCTCGACGCCGAAGCCATTCTGCTCTGCGAACTGGATGGCGTTGAGGCCGATGTAGATGACGATTGCGATACCGTGCGCCGAGTGCTGGAGAAAGCAGGAGCCACCCATATTCAGCAGGCCCGTGACGAGGCGGAGCGTGCCAAGTTCTGGGCGGGGCGTAAGAACGCATTCCCGGCAGTAGGCCGCATGTCGCCTGACTATTACTGCATGGACGGCACGATTCCACGCCGCGAACTTCCCCGGGTACTTAAAGGGATTGCTGCGCTTTCCGAGGAGAGCGGCTTGGCAGTGGCCAACGTTTTCCACGCTGGCGACGGCAACATGCACCCACTGATTCTGTTCGATGCCAACCAAGAGGGACAGCTTGCGCTGGCTGAAGACGTGGGCGGTAAGATTCTTGAGCTGTGTGTGGCGGCAGGCGGTTCGATCACTGGCGAGCACGGTGTCGGGCGGGAAAAGATCAACCAAATGTGCAGTCAGTTTCAGGCGGATGAAATCAGCGTTTTTCATGCGTTGAAAGCGGCCTTTGATCCACAGCGCCTGCTAAACCCTGGCAAGAATATTCCGACCCTGGCGCGCTGTGCGGAGTTTGGCGCCATGCATGTTCACAATAACGAACTGCCGCATCCGGAACTGCCACGTTTTTAATAGCGACCTAGTCAAGATAACCACTAGGCATAATAAATGTTGAGATGACCATGACCGAATTAGCGATGCATGCCGCCGACCGCGATATCGCTGACGACCTGTGTGAACAGGTACGCAGCGCGTATGACGCACGCACTCCGCTACGTATTGTAGGCGGAGACACCCGCGCCTTTTATGGCCGACCAGTGGAAGGCCAAACGCTACAGATGGCCGAACATAGCGGCATCGTAAGTTACGACCCGGTAGAGCTGATCGTTACCGTGCGCGCCGGCACGCGACTTAGCGCGCTGCAAGCGGCGCTGGCGGAGAAACATCAAATGCTCGGATTTGAGCCCCCCACCTTTGGTGAACAAAGCACCATTGGCGGCGCGGTCGCGTCCGGGCTTTCAGGCCCGCGCCGCCCCTGGGCGGGCGCCGCACGCGATTTTGTGCTCGGCACCCGGGTGATTACCCAAGAAGGCAAACTGCTACGCTTTGGCGGCGAAGTGATGAAAAATGTTGCCGGCTACGATCTCTCACGCTTAATGGCAGGCGCCCAAGGCACCCTCGGTGTGTTGACCGATATCTCGTTTAAAGTGCTGCCTATTCCCAACGCGACGCACAGCCTGCGCTTATCGCTCAACCTTACCGACACGCTTAAAAAGCTCGCGGAGCTGGGTCGCCAGCCGTTACCCATCACAGCGGCAGCCTGGCATGACGACGAACTCTTTCTGCGCTTAGAAGGAGGCAAAAGCTCGGTAAAAGCCACCCAGGAGCGCTTAGGCGGCGAACCGCTTGATCCCCGCTTTTGGGCATCCCTACGCGACCATAGCCACCGTTTTTTCCAGCTCCACGACGGTCAGGCATTGTGGCGGCTGTCGCTGCCACCCAATACCCCGCCGCTGATGCTCGATATTGCCGAAACCGATATTTTTTACGACTGGGCGGGTAGCCAGCGCTGGGTAAAAACATCTCAGGACGCCGATACGCTACGTGCTGCCTGTGCCAAGGCGGGGGGGCATGCCACCTGCTACACGCCTCATGCTCAGGGCGGCGCCGCAGACCCCTTCACACCACTGAATACCGTGGTAGAAAAATATCATCGCAATTTAAAGGCGGAGCTGGATGCCCATGGCATATTCAATCCCGGTCGTCTTTATGCGGCGTTTTAATCAGGAGAGCTGACATGCAGACGCACTTTACCGATGCCGATCGTCAGAAGCCGCACATTGAAGAAGCAGAGCGCATTTTGCGCACTTGTGTCCACTGTGGCTTCTGTAATGCTACCTGTCCGACGTACCAGCTATTAGGCGATGAGCGTGATGGCCCGCGTGGACGTATCTATTTGATGAAGGAGCTGCTTGAGAGCCCCGACGATGACACTCAAGTCACCGATGAGACGCGCCTACATCTCGACCGTTGCCTCACGTGTCTTAATTGCGAAACGACGTGTCCCTCGGGCGTGGAGTACCATAAGCTGCTCAACATTGGCCGTGCTGAAATAGAACGCCGCGTCCCCCGCCCTGCTGGTGAGCGGGCTCAGCGCTATGCGCTACGCAAGATGATGGTCGAGCCTAAACGCTTTCAGGCGTTATTGAAGCTGGGGCAAACGTTTAAGCCGTTAGTCCCAGGCAAGCTGCGCGATAAAATGCCTGCCGCCCCGGTGGATGCTGGCGCACGCCCCGAGGCGCATCGTCATCAACGGCAAGTGTTGATCCTTGAAGGCTGCGTTCAGCCGGGCCTGTCACCCAACACCAATGCAGCTACTGCCCGTATTCTCGATCGCCTCGGGATTAGCGTCACGCCAGTGAGCGAAGCGGGCTGCTGTGGTGCCATCGATTTTCATCTTAACGCTCAAGACGATGGTAGGGCTCGCATGCGCGCCAATATCGACGCTTGGTGGCCACATATTGAGCAAGGGGTGGAAGCCATCGTGCAAACCGCCAGCGGCTGCGGCGCTTTTGTTAAAGAGTACGGCTATATGCTCAAGGATGACCCGGAGTACGCGGTTAAAGCACAAAAGGTCAGCGCCCTGGCGAAAGACATTGTTGAAATCCTGCGCAATGAGCCGCTTGATGCATTAAACGTCAATGCTTCACAACGACTAGCATTCCACTGCCCCTGCACCTTGCAACACGCCCAGAAGCTAAATGGCGCAGTTGAAGGGGTATTGAGCAAGCTGGGCTTTGCGTTAACGCCCGTCCAGGATGCTCATCTTTGCTGTGGATCGGCAGGTACCTACTCCATCACCCAGCCTGAGCTTGCCACTCAACTACGTGACAACAAGCTGAATGCACTGGAGGCTGGAGATCCTGAGCTTATCGTGACGGCTAATATTGGCTGCCAGACGCATTTGGCAAGCGCCAACCGCACCCCAGTACGCCACTGGGTGGAAATCGTCGATGCGGCACTAGCTTAGATAACACACCTGTCCGTTAATACTTAACCCCGTGGCGCGCTGCTATAGTAGGGCGCAGCCACTTCACTCCTCCTTAAAAAGGATCTAAATATGCAAACAAAAGCCATTCTTGCTCAAGCCGACGTCATTAGCGTGATGGATGCTGCCCAACAGGAGGCTGACAGCAATCATTGGCCAGTGACCATTGCCGTGACTGACGATGGTGGCCATTTGCTGGGCCTGCGTCGTTTAGATGGCGCAGCTCCTTTCAGCGCTGAGGTCGCCACGCAAAAAGCGCGCAGCGCAGCATTAGGGCGCAAAGAAACTCAGGTGTTTGAAGAGATGATTAACGGTGGCCGTACTGCGTTTGTGTCTGCGCCGCTGAAAGGCATGCTGTCCGGCGGCGTACCGATTACGGTCGACGGCCATGTCGTAGGTGCAGTAGGCATTTCCGGCGTAAAACCCGACCAGGACGTCCAGGTCGCCAAAGCAGGCGTTAGTGCAATCACTGGCTAAATAGCAGTCAGCAACGCCGCATACGAAAAACCCCGAATCGAATGATTCGGGGTTTTAGAATTCGTTCGGCTTAAATGCCGATAATAATATCATTACCAGTGCTTAATGGCGGACCGGACGAGACTCGAACTCGCGACCTCCGGCGTGACAGGCCGGCATTCTAACCGACTGAACTACCGGTCCACGTTAAGGCACTTATTATAAAAACGTCTTTAACAGCAACGTTCTTATATCACCATCATAAGCTTCACATTTCCAAGCGGTTCAGAGGCGCTTTTAATGCTAGGCGATGGTGGGTGGTACTGGGTTCGAACCAGTGACCCCCAGCTTGTAAGGCTGGTGCTCTCCCAACTGAGCTAACCACCCAATCTAGCGTTGTCGTTATCGTGGCGGACCGGACGAGACTCGAACTCGCGACCTCCGGCGTGACAGGCCGGCATTCTAACCGACTGAACTACCGGTCCGAATAGCGATAACAACGTGCTGCATAGATACTTATTTAATGTTGGCGGACCGGACGAGACTCGAACTCGCGACCTCCGGCGTGACAGGCCGGCATTCTAACCGACTGAACTACCGGTCCGTTATGCACATCAAATTTATATCGTCTTTCATTACTGCTTTATAACGTTTCCAACCCATCTTTTAAGCTTACTTAGATGGTGGGTGGTACTGGGTTCGAACCAGTGACCCCCAGCTTGTAAGGCTGGTGCTCTCCCAACTGAGCTAACCACCCGCTGGTCACGTGGCGCTGCATTCTACAGAAGGCGTGTCAGATGTCAACATACTGCGTTTAAAATTTGTGATTTAAACCAGCGCGTTGCTTTTATCCGCCAAGCCTTGGCTGTGAGCGCGGACGAAGGATGCCGCAACCTGGGTGGCTTCGTCAATCAAAACTGCTTGAGAAAGCCCAGATGAACGACGAGGCTTGAAATCATGATCACCATCTTTTAGCCAGGCGAGCTGAGTATTAGCGGGTAGCTGATACCCTTCAACCTCCTCCCGAGTACCAAAAGGGTCTCGCTCACCTTGTAAAATTAAGGTAGGGCACGTCAACGCAGACCAATGATCCAGACGTAGTCGATGACTTGCTTTTGGAGGATGAAATGGGTAGCCAGCGACCACCACGCCAGGGCAAGATTGTTCACTGGCGAAGAGCGTTGCGACTCGTCCACCCATGGATTTCCCGACTACCCAAAGCGGCCCTTCAAATAGGCTGCTCAATAGCGTATACCAGTTAGCAAAGATACCCACTAACTGGGCAATAGGTGGCGGTGGCCGACGCTTGCCTGTTTGCTGTATTTGTT
The DNA here is from genome assembly GCF_042429665.1 of Vreelandella sulfidaeris. Taxonomy (GTDB): domain Bacteria; phylum Pseudomonadota; class Gammaproteobacteria; order Pseudomonadales; family Halomonadaceae; genus Vreelandella. The sequence continues at coordinate 115,050 of NZ_JBHMAC010000003.1, forward strand.
GCATGTAGGGAAAATCGATCCCTATCACCTGTATACCCTGACTCGCCAATCGAGTGGTAAATTGGCTCATGAAAAACGATTGCTGGCCCGCGCCCGCCCCATGGGCAAACAGTAAGCGCCCCTGCGTGGGTTGGCCGTATATCGCCATGGGCCCTAGTCCATCAATCAAGAAATAACCGTTCGACTGATTATTTAGTGCCGTGTGAAGCATGTCGGGCGAGAGTGACAAATAATGAGAAAAAACAGACTCTGACAAGCAAGGCTCCTAATAATTCAGTATTTAATCTATGGTCAAGTTTAGATTAAGTCGGTGCTGCGCTAGAATCTTGGTTTTAACTTGACCTGCATCATCAAGCGGGCGGCCACATCCGTGCAAAATGTAACGGGTCACCTCTTAACCGCGTTCGATGGGAACATCACATGAGCACAACATTTGAACATCCGACCTACAACTACAAGGTAGTTCGGCAGTTCGCGATCATGACCGTTGTGTGGGGCATTGTAGGAATGATCGTCGGCGTCATTCTTGCCTCGCAACTGGTCTGGCCGCAACTGAACCTTGGCATCCCCTGGACTAGCTTCGGACGCTTGCGTCCGCTACACACAAACGCCGTCATTTTCGCCTTTGGTGGTTCGGCACTGTTTGCCACATCGTATTACGTGGTGCAGCGAACCTGCCAGACACGCCTTTTTTCTGACAAGCTGGCTGCCTTTACGTTTTGGGGCTGGCAAGCAGTCATTATTTCGGCGGTCGTGACGCTACCCATGGGTTACACCACGACCAAGGAGTACGCTGAGCTGGAGTGGCCGATCAACATCTTGATCGCCGTGGTCTGGATCAGTTACGCCATCGTGTTCCTAATGACGATCAAGAAACGCACAACCTCACATATTTATGTCGCCAATTGGTTCTTTGCGGCGTTTATTTTGACCGTTGCGGTGCTTCACATCGTTAACAATGCGGCTCTTCCGGTTACCCCAATGTACTCGACATCGATCTATGCGGGCGCAGTCGATGCCATGGTGCAGTGGTGGTATGGCCATAACGCGGTTGGTTTTTTCCTGACGGCGGGCTTTCTGGGCATGATGTACTACTTCGTACCGAAGCAGGCAGAGCGTCCTATCTACTCGTACCGTCTATCGGTCGTCCACTTCTGGGCGTTGATCATGGTCTACATGTGGGCTGGCCCTCACCACCTGCATTATACGGCACTGCCTAACTGGGCACAGTCACTGGGCATGGTCATGTCGATTATTTTGCTGGCGCCCTCCTGGGGCGGCATGATTAACGGCATGATGACCCTTTCAGGCGCCTGGCATAAGCTACGCACCGACCCCACGTTGCGCTTTTTGGTTGTCGCCCTCTCGTTCTATGGGATGTCTACCTTTGAAGGCCCAATGATGGCGATTAAAACCGTCAATGCGCTGTCGCACTACACTGACTGGACCATCGGCCACGTCCATGCGGGCGCCCTGGGCTGGGTCGCGATGATCACCATTGGTTCTATGTATCACCTGATCCCGCGCGTCTTCGGACACACGTCCATGTACTCGGTCAAATTGATTGCAGTGCATTTCTGGCTAGCGACTATCGGCACCGTGCTGTATATCGCCTCCATGTGGGTTAACGGTATTTTGCAAGGCCTGATGTGGCGTGCGATCAACCCTGACGGCACCTTGATGTACACCTTCGTTGAAGCCGTTGAAGCCAGCGCACCGGGCTACTTTGTACGCTTAATCGGTGGCCTCTTCTGGGTGACCGGCATGCTGATCATGGCCTTCAACGTTTACATGACCGTCAAACGTCGTGAAGCCTTCAGCCCTTCAGCACCACAAGCGGCTTAAACCGGGGAAGATGAGACCAATGAAACACGAGATTGTCGAAAAGAACGTTGGCCTTCTTGCCGTGTTGATCCTTGTCGTGATCAGTTTCGGTGGCTTGGCCGAGGTCGTCCCGCTGCTTTTCCAAAAACAGACCACGGAGCCTGTGGCCGGCCTCAAGCCGCTAACAGCGCTGCAGTTGGAAGGCCGGGATATTTATCGTCGTGAAGGTTGCGTGGGCTGTCACTCGCAAATGGTGCGCCCCTTCCGTGCAGAAACCGAACGCTACGGCCACTATAACGTTGCCGGCGAGGGAGTTTATGAACACAACTTCCTCTGGGGTTCCAAGCGGACAGGGCCTGACCTGGCGCGCGTAGGCGGCCGTTACAGTAACGATTGGCACCGTGCTCATCTCTATAATCCTAGGGATGTCGTACCAGAATCAATCATGCCGGCCTACCCCTGGCTGTTTGAAAATACTATCGACGGCGAAGACACCCCGGCCAAAATGCGCACCCTGCGTCGGCTAGGCGTGCCTTACACCGATGAAGATATTGCCACGGCAACGGCGGATGTAAGCGGTACTCAGGAAATCACCGCGCTAGTCGCTTATCTACAGCAATTGGGCATCCTGCTTGAGGGCACTCGTTAAGCTATGGATACGGGAACTTTTCGCGGTCTCATTACGCTGATCTTGATGGTCGCTTTTATCGGCATCGCTCTTTGGGCGTACTCCAAGCGACGTAAACCAGATTTTGACGAAGCGGCCCATCTGCCCTTTGCCGACGACGATGAGCTACCGCCCAGTGACAAGCAAGCTTCGCAACAACGCGACAGCGAAGCGAATGCCCGCCACGATAGGGGAGAGAACAAATTATGAACAACCTATGGGGTGACTCCCTATCCAGTTTCTGGAGCGCCTGGATCATTTTCATCACGCTAGGCACGATTGCCTTGAGCGTATGGATCCTGCTTGCCAACCGGCGCACCGATAAAACGCCTGGCCCAGAGGGAAACGTTGAAACTACCGGGCACGCCGCCGATGGTATCGAAGAGTATGACAATCCGCTGCCACGCTGGTGGTTTCAGTTATTCGTATTAACGGTCGTGTTTGCGCTGGGCTACCTGGTGCTTTATCCCGGCCTTGGTAATTACGCAGGTATATTGGGTTGGTCCCAAGAGGGACAGTGGGAAGAGGAAGTCGCTCAGGCCGAAGAGCGTTTTACGCCTATATTTGCCCAGTATCAGGAAGTGCCAATCCCCGAACTTGCTGAAGATCCCCAGGCGATGCAGGTTGCTGAGCGTATTTTCCAGAATAACTGCGCGGTGTGTCATGGCTCTAACGCTCAAGGCGGGTACGGCTTTCCTAATCTGACCGACGACGATTGGTTATACGGGGGTGATCCCGATACGATTGTACAGACGCTGACGAACGGCCGTAACGGCCTGATGCCTTCCTGGCAGCAGCTTGGGCAAGAAAATATTGAAAACCTCACTCAATATGTACTTTCGTTGTCCAATGAAGAGCATGATGCTGCCCGTGCGGAACAAGGCCAAAGCACCTTCATGTCCGTTTGCGCCGCTTGCCATGGCCCTACGGCCACCGGCAATACGGCATTGGGGGCACCCAATCTAACCGACAATACCTGGCTTTATCTTGCGCCTGGCCAAGAAGTGGGTGACTCCATTCGTCAAACACTTCGTAACGGTCGCAACGGTCACATGCCAGCACAAGCGGCGTATATTGGTGAAGAACGAGTACACCTGGTTGCTGCCTACGTATATAGCCTGCGCTTAGCTGACTAATACTTCTCCACCATCAGCCGCCGGGCTGCTCAAGTAAGGGTGCGGTCTCAAACCGCACCCTTTCTGCATACACAACCCGATACAATATCACCATGTGCATAAGTGCACTTCTCCTGCCTTTTGAGCCGGGAACAAAGCCATGGAAAAGATATCTACCCAAGACGTCACACCACCCCAGGTGGGACATTACCCTTCGCCTGAACCCGTTAGCCAGGAAATGTACGCCAAGCGGCGCCACATTTATGTGCGTGAGATTAAAGGGGTCTTTCAGAAGCTACGTCGCAGCACCAACTGGTCGTTAATGCTGGCATTCTTTCTCATCCCTTGGATTAACCTTGGCGATAGACCGTTAATCCTTTTCGATCTGCCTAATCGTGAATTCCATATCTTTAGCGCCACCTTCTATCCCCAGGAATTCATCCTGCTGTCGTGGCTGCTGATTATCTGCGCCTTTGGGCTATTCTTTATTACCGTGTTTGCTGGCCGGGTGTGGTGCGGCTATACCTGCCCACAAAGCGTGTGGACCTTTCTCTTCATATGGCTTGAACACCGTATCGAAGGGTCACGCAATCGGCGCATGAAGCTTGATAAACAGCCGATGAGCATAGACAAGGCATGGCGCAAAACAGCTAAGCATAGCGCTTGGCTGCTGATTGCTCTTGCCACGGGTATTACCTTTGTCGGCTACTTCACGCCGATACGCGAGTTAGTCACAGAATTACCGACCCTGGAAGCTAATGGTTGGTCGTATTTTTGGGTGGGCTTTTTCCTGGTATTTACCTACCTGAACGCTGGCTGGCTTCGCGAGCAGGTGTGCATGTATATGTGCCCCTATGCACGATTCCAATCCGTGATGTTTGACCGTGATACGCTGATTGTCTCCTATGATGCAGCACGTGGTGACCCGCGAGGACACCGTAAAAAGAGCCTCAGCCATATGGAGGCCCGCGAGGCAGGTTATGGCGACTGTATCGACTGCGACCTGTGTGTACAGGTATGCCCTACCGGTATCGATATACGTGATGGTCTGCAGTATGAATGCATCACCTGCGCCGCCTGCATCGATGCCTGCGATAGCGTGATGGACAAAATGGGCTATCCGCGGGGATTGGTACGCTACACCACAGAGCATGCTCTTGAAGGCAACAAGAGCCATATCCTGCGCCCACGTTTAATAGGCTATTTTGTGGCGCTAGTGTTTATGATGGGCACCTTTGCCTGGGCTATCAATGACCGTATGCCGCTCAACTTCGATGCTGAGCGAGAGCGTACTCAGCTGTATCAAACGACTCGCGACGGACGCATTAGCAATGTTTACAGCCTCACGGTTCGTAACCTTGACGATCAAAATCACACGTATCAGCTCAGCGTATCGGGCTTACCCGGCTTAACGCTGGACAACCGCTTGCTGACCGTACCCGCAGGGGAGTCGCGCTTACAGGTGGTGACCGTGACGGCCAACCCAGAAGAGCTACAACAACCTAGTCATAGCATTACTTTTTCATTACAGGCTCAACAAGATGAGCGTATTCATCTTGAGCGCGACACAAGCTTCTTGGGCGACATTAGGAGATAAACACGCATGCCATCCACTCCCTCGGTAACGCCTTGGTATAAGCAGTTTTGGCCATGGTTTTTGATTGGCCTTTTGCTGTCATCGATCGTTGTCAGCACTTCCTTTGCCGTCATGTCGGTCAAAAGCTTCGATGGCATGGTCGTTCAGGAGGATTATTATGAGCATGGCAAAGCCATTAACCGTGTGTTTGCCAAGCAGGATGAGGCGCGTCAACTGCATTTGAGCGCCGACCTACGCATTGATCCACTAACGAGCGATATTGTGGTGGATTTAACGGGCGATACACACCCGGAAACGCTCTACCTCGACCTGATTTTTCCGACCGAAGATAATCGCGATCAATCGTTTGTGCTTGAGCATGTTCGCGATGGCCGTTATGTCACCCAAGGCCCCGACAACCTGCGTTATCGCTGGTACCTAACGCTTCAGCCATCCCTGCAAGATGCCGACTGGCGACTTACTGGCGAGGCAATTTTCCCCAATGAGAATAGCGTCGCGCTACTGCCAGGAGGCCGTACAGAAAGCCAATGAGCAATGCTGCGCAGGCCTGCTACCATTGTGGCAATCCGGTGCCCCCGGCGGCCCCTTGGATAATCACTCTGGATGAGGAGACTCACCCCCTTTGCTGCCCCGGCTGCGAAGCAGTGGCTCATGCCATCGTCAATGGCGGGCTGGAAAGCTATTACCGCTACCGAACCGAACTGCCCGAGCGCCCCAACGACCGCCAAGCCGCTAAAGCAGATACATGGTCGGTATTTGACGATCCAGGCTTGCAGGCTCAGTTTGTGCATGCTGATGGCGATGAGGGCAACGTATACGCCACCCTTTCCATTGAAGGCATCACCTGTGCCGCCTGTGCATGGTTGATTGAGCACCGCTTGAATGTCTTGCCGGGCGTTACGTCCAGCGCGGTGAATTTAACTCATCACCGGCTGCGGGTTAGCTGGGATCCCCAGCAGTTAAAGTTGTCTCAACTGCTAGCGGAGCTGGCGGCCATCGGCTACGAGGCACAGCCCTACGAACCCGACCAAGCCCAGGCGCGACTACAGCACGAAGAACGTATGAACGTACGCCGGTTGATTATCGCCGCGGTAGGCATGATGCAGGTGATGATGTTTTCGATCCCGATTTATGTCTCCGGTCCCGGTGAAATCAGCGATGATTTTTATGCGCTTTTTCAATGGCTCTCTTTTGCTCTGGCGACGCCAGTAGTGTTCTTTTCAGCACAGCCATTTTTCCGCAATGCATTGCGTGATATACGCACGGGCGTGCTAGGCATGGATGTGCCGGTATCGCTGGCGATTGGCGGCGCCTACTTAGCTAGCAGCTATGCCGTGCTGTTTAATATAGGCGAGGTTTATTTTGACTCGGTCACCATGTTCACTTTCTTTTTGCTCTTTGGCCGCTATGTGGAGAGCCGCGCCAGACGGCGCAGTGGACATAGCGGCAACGCCCTGAGTGGTGTGCTGCCAATCTCAGCCACACGACTTGAAAACGATGGGAGTGAACGTATTTTGCCCGCCAGCGAGCTAACGCCTGGCGACCGCGTATTGGTTAAACCCGGTCACGGCGTTCCCGCCGACGGCATGATTGAAGAGGGCGAATCAAGCCTCGATGAGTCGATGCTAACCGGCGAGTACCTTCCCGTGACTCGTCGTGTTGGCGACCGGATTACCGGCGGCAGCCAAAACATGGAAAATCCGCTGGTGGTCAGGGTCACCCATGCCGGACGTGACGCCCGTGTGGCCGGGATCGTTGACCTCACCGACCGCGCCTTTGCCAGCCGCCCGCGGCTGGCTCAGATGGCGGCCCGGATGGCGCACTTATTTGTCCTGCGCCTGCTCGTGGTAACCGCCTGCGTCACCGTGGCCTGGTGGTTTATCGACCCATCAAAAGTATTGTGGGTGCTGCTGTCGGTGCTGGTCGTGACCTGCCCCTGTGCACTGGCGTTGGCTACCCCTGCTGCGTTAACTGCCGGGCATGGTCAATTGCGCAAGCGCGGCGTGTTAATTACCCGCGCCGACGCCATGGAAACGCTTTCCAATGTTACTCGAGTAATCTTTGATAAAACCGGCACGTTAACCCGCGGCGAGATGCACCTTACCCATACCCAGCCGTTTGGGGAATTGACCGCCGAGCGCGCCCAGGCTATTGCTGCCGCCCTTGAGGCTCATTCGGAACACCCCATTGCGCGTGCGTTCCGCCCTTTCAGAGCAGCAACGCTGCAAGCCAAAGATATTCAAAGCCACACCGGCCAAGGGTTAATAGGCACCCTAAACGGTGCCCGCTGGCGGCTAGGCAAACCGGACTTTGCGCTGAATAACCCCATCGCCCCACCTGCACAAGGCCAGTGGCTGATGCTGAGTGAAGACGGTCAACCGCGCGCCTGGTTTGGTTTGCATGACGGCGTAAGAGAAGACGCGGCCGAAACTATCAAAGCGCTTAGCAGCACCGGCCTTACCATCGAGCTACTATCCGGCGATACAGAAGAGGCCGTTGGAAGTCTGGCGCACCAGCTTACTATCGACACCTGGCACGCAGGCGTTAGTCCGGAAGGGAAATTAGCCCGCCTACGCGAGCTGCAAGCAGCAGGCGAAACAGTGGTGATGATAGGCGATGGCATTAACGACGTGCCGGTGCTGGCCGGCGCCGATGTCGCGATTGCGATGAACGGAGCGACGGACCTGGCCCGCACTCGGGCCGATGCCATTCTGCTCAGCCCACGTTTAATACGCATTTATGAGGCTATCGAGATTTCCCGCGCCACCCGGCGTATCATGCGTCAAAATATGATTTGGTCAGTGTGCTACAACTTTTCGGCGCTACCGCTGGCGGCCATGGGGCTAGTGCCACCTTGGCTCGCGGCCATTGGTATGTCGCTTAGCTCATTGGTAGTGGTAGGCAATGCCTTACGCCTTTCACGCTGGCGACGTCAGCCCGTGTCAACGCTCAACGCTGCAACCCCGGTAACCGCATGACGATTCTGTATCTGCTCATCCCGCTATCGCTGATATTACTCGGACTTGCCGTCTGGGCATTTTTTTGGGCGGTGAAAAATGACCAGTTCGATGACCTTGAAGGCCCTGCGCACCGCATTTTGTTTGATGAAGATGAAAACGACTTCACGCCCGAGCAGCGCCGCCAGAGACAACAGGCAAAAAAACAACCAACCGCTACGCCTGAGGCGAACACTCATAGCGATCAAGAGCCACTCCCATGAACCCAACCGGCTTGGATCTACCGCCGCTACTGGCGGCGTTTGTGTTTGGCCTGATGGGTGGCGCGCACTGCATTGGCATGTGCGGTGGCATCATGAGCGCACTGACCTTTGCCGTGCCTCCCAGCATGCGCCATCCCGCGCGGATGGGCGGGCTATTACTCAGCTATAACGCAGGCCGCATCAGTAGCTATATGATGGCAGGCGCCCTGGTCGCCCTAGTAGGCACCCTCTTTTCTCTGTCGGCCACCGCTCGTTTATTGCTTCAGGTGTTTGCCGCCCTAATGCTGATATTAATGGCTCTGTATATCGCTAACTGGTGGAAGGGCTTGCTTAAAGTCGAAGCCATTGGGCGGCGACTATGGCGTTATCTGGAACCGATTGGAAGACGCTTAATGCCGGTGGTACACCTTCCTCAGGCCTTCGCGCTGGGCGCCGTTTGGGGCTGGCTGCCCTGCGGGCTGGTTTACTCCATGTTGGCCTGGAGCTTGGCGATCGCCGACCCACTGCAGGGCGCTTTGCTGATGGGCGCTTTTGGGCTTGGTACTCTTCCCGCGCTGCTCGTCACCGGTCTGGCCGCACGCCAACTCAATCAGCTAATTCGCCACCCCGCGACGCGCAGCGTGGCGGCATTAATCATTATTGCTTTTGCGCTATGGCAACTTTGGACGCTCACCGCCCACCATCTTCATTAACCTACCCGCGTCATTCACATGACGTAGCTCAACATTTAGACAGCGACTGCGCGTTAGGCTTGCCGTAACCGCTATCACGTCGTCCCTAATGCCGGAGCACTCCCTCATGTCCGTTCACGCCCCTGGGGCTCCTTCTCTCTCCCCCGCTTGCGCGCAGACGGATTGGGATGAAGCCTTGCTGCGCCGCTACGATACTAGCGGCCCACGCTATACCTCTTATCCTACGGCGCTGTCGTTTCATGAGCATTTTACCCCTGATGACCTGACTCAGGCGTTAATGCGCAGTAATGCTGGCAGGCGCCCCCTCTCGCTATATGTGCATATCCCCTTCTGTCGGAATATCTGTTTCTACTGTGCGTGTAATAAAATTGCGACGAAAAACACCGCGCTGGCCGAGTCTTATTTAGCCCGACTTGATCGCGAAATGGTCTTGATCGCTCGCCATTTGGACACCTCTCGAGCGGTTGAGCAGCTGCATTGGGGAGGTGGTACCCCCACATTTCTTAACCTCAATCAGATGGGTGATTTGATCGATCGCCTGGACGCTCGCTTTGGCCTTTCTTCATCGCCGGATCGCGATTACGCCATTGAAATAGACCCCCGCGAAGCGGACGTATTAACGCTGCGCCACCTTCAGTCGCTCGGGTTTAACCGCGTTAGCCTGGGCGTGCAGGATTTAAACCCGTTAGTGCAAAAAGCCATTAACCGTATTCAACCGCGAGTGCTGACCGAAACCCTGATGGACGAGGCGCACCGGTTGGGGTTTCGTTCGCTTAATCTTGATTTGATCTACGGCCTACCTTTTCAAACTGAAAAAAGCTTTGCCAAGACGTTACAGCAAGTTATTGAGCTGAACCCCGCCCGACTATCGGTATTTAATTACGCGCATTTGCCCGAACGCTTTGCCCCTCAGCGGCGTATTAATGCTGATGACCTGCCGGGAAGCGACGAAAAGCTGGCAATTCTGCGCACCACCATAGAGCTACTGACCGCAGCAGGCTATGTCCACATTGGCATGGATCACTTTGCGCGAGCCGATGACAGCCTGGCGACTGCCCAGCGTGAGGGCTCGCTCCAGCGTAATTTCCAAGGCTACTCCAGTCATGCCCAGTGCGACTTGATAGGCCTGGGTGTTTCCGCCATTTCACGGGTGGAAGATGTATATGCACAAAACCCGAGCGATCTTTCCCGCTACGAAACGTCGCTGGATAACGGCCATTTGGCCACGCTGCGCGGGTTGCGCTTAAGCGACGACGATCTCATTCGCCGCGACGTGATTGAGCATTTAATGTGTGATATGAGTATTGATCTGACGGCTATTAGTCAGCGTTGGAATATTGATGCGCCAAGCTACTTCGCGCCAGCGCTTGCACGCCTACAGAGTGCCGAGCAGGATGGGCTGCTAACGCATAGCGGTGACAAAATTAATGCGACACCCAAGGGTCGCTTACTGATTCGCCATTTGGCCATGGCGTTTGATGCCCACTTGCCGCAACAATCGGAACAGCATTACTCAAGAATTGTTTAATCAGCTTGTCGATGATGAGGTATAGATTCCATAATAGGCAAAATATCTTAACTGTTATTAAATAAACAGCCACTCAAAACGCTACTCAAGGAGCTATGCATGCTGGATTCCATGGGCCGCCGCCGCTCGCTTCTGCACGAAGCACGCTGCCAAACCTGCAGTTTGAGCTCACTATGCTTGCCCCTAGCGCTTGAGCTAGACGATATGAGCCAGTTCGATGCCATTATTCGTCGCCGCGCCCCGTTGAAAAAAGGCGAACCGCTGTTTCGCCAAGGCGATGTGTTTACCAGCGTTTACGCGGTACGTTCAGGTAGCTTGAAACAGGTCACGGCAGAAGGTAACGGCAGCGAGCAACTGACCAATTTCTATCTGCCCAGCGAACTGGTGGGGCTGGATGGGATTGACGAAGAGTATTATCCCGGTAGCGTGATTGCGTTAGAAACCACGACCGTGTGCGAAATTCCCTTTGATCGCCTGGATCTTCTCTCACAGGAGTTACCGGAGTTACGTGGCCAGCTGTATCGCAGTATGAGTAAAGAGCTGCGTGATGACCGTCGCATGATGCGCCTACTCTCGCGTAAAACCGCCGATCAGCGGCTGGCAAGTTTTTTGATTACCCTGTCGGAGCGTTTTCGTCGGCGCGGCTACTCACCGTATAGTTTTCGCCTTTCTATGCCCAGGGCCGATATTGGCAACTATCTGGGCCTAGCGGTCGAGACCGTTAGCCGCATTTTAAGCCGCTTCCAACAGCAGGATGTAGTGGCCGTCTCCGGGCGAGAAGTCAACATTCTCGACATGCAACGCTTGGTCACCCTCGCCGAAGAAGAAGAGCAGACGATTAGCTGACGTTAAAGGCGCGAATTCGTCCGGCTAGTAACGCTTCTTGTTTAGCCTCTAAGCCTTCAAAATCAAATAACTGCCGGTCGGCCAACTGGGAAGGAGCGATATTAGTAACGGCTTTGAACATGCTTTCCAGGCGGCCAGGAAATTTTTTATCCCACTCGGCAAGCATCTCTTTAACCACCTGCCGCTGCATATTAGGTTGGGAACCACAAAGGTTGCAGGGAATAATCGGGAATGCCATCAGCCGTGAAAACTCGGCAATATCCGCCTCTTTACAGTAAGCCAGCGGGCGGATCACGATATTCTTACCGTCATCGGACAGCAACTTGGGCGGCATCGCTTTCAGATTACCGCCGAAGAACATATTCAAAAACAGGGTTTCAAGAATATCTTCACGGTGATGGCCCAAGGCAATCTTATTGGCCCCAATCTCTTCAGCAAAACCATACAATGAGCCGCGCCGCAGGCGTGAGCAGAGCGCGCAGGTTGTCTTCCCTTCGGGCGTTTTCTCTTTAACGACCGAGTACGTATCCCGCTCGACAATATGATACTCAACGCCCTGCTTATCCAAATACTCAGGCAGTACGTGCTCGGGAAAGCCTGGCTGTTTCTGGTCCAGGTTGACAGCCACCAGAGAGAAATTGATCGGCGCGTTACGCTGTAGGTTGCGAAGAATCTCCAGCATCGTATAGCTGTCCTTGCCGCCGGAGAGGCACACCATGACGCGATCGCCTTCATTGATCATTTGATAATCAATAATCGCATTGCCCACTTCCCGGCGCAGACGCTTTTGCAGCTTGTTGAATTCCCGCTTTTGTTTGGCGTCGATCAATGCTGGATGATCCGACGAGAGAGTCGCCTGTGGATCAACGTCAGAAGTGTCAGCAGGCGGGGTAAAATAATCAAGAGATTGCATGGGATAAGTACTGCCGGTAGTGAAAGGCGCTGAAAATAGGGTTGCCGTTCATTCTACCAACACTCGTCGCCTGACCCAACTAATCTCCCCACCAACCTGCATCGTTAAGCGGCGTCGGCCATGACGCGCTGCAGGCGAATATAGAGCAGGGCACTAGCGGTCGCCTCCCCCAGCACGCTTTGTAAGTCCATGACGGGCACTTGCCAGCATGTCATCGCCTGGTTAAGTGTGTTTGTCGCTTTAACGTCTGGGTGCAGGCGGCGCAGCTGGCGTTGGTGCAACTTCGCCACATCCACCTGGGCATTGGGTAACGCAAAATCCAAGCGCTCACTAAGCAGTGCGTTGAGGGCACCAATACGTTGCGCTAATTGCCAACCGATCACCGGTCGATTGCCGATAAACTCGACTAGCTCGCTTAAGTTTTCGCGGCTGGGGGGCCTCATCGCTCCCGCCTGACATAACAATTGATGCTGGCGCAGGGACGCACTCTCAGCTTGATCCGGCGCCCCTAATGTCATCACAAAGGCACGACTGGTTCGCACCTGATGCTGGCTCAATACCACTGCTGCCAAGCTCATCACCGACGAGGTAGGCGTGGGCGTGGTGTAGCTTGCCAGCGCTACCAGCTCGTCGCCCATATAGGGTTGAAAGAGCCAAGCATAGGGGGAGTCAGCATAGCGGCGCCGGTCGCTTTCGCGCCGTAGCAAGGTGCGTAGCGAGCCTCTAAATAACCCCACGTGTCGATCTAATAGCCCCATGCCGCTCACGAATACTCCAAATGGTAGCGATGCGATAGTCGTTGCTTAAAATCTTTCACAATATGCAGCGCCTCGCGCAGCAGATCGCGCTCGAGTGACGAGAGCGTTTGCACCACCACACGATTGGTGTTGTTGGAGGTAAGCGGGGAGCTGGGCTTATGGAGAGCAGCAAGCTGTTGTTTAAGACGCAGCTCAGTAAAAAGCGCCAGTGCTTCGCCCAAATCATCCGCAAAGCGCCGGTCCAAACGGCCATCAATTGCCAGCGCATCCAGCCGATCCAGGGTCGACGTCGCGGTAATGCGCCGCTCAAGTGCCATCGTGCGTACCCCATGCACAATCGGGAAAATACCGCCTTTCTTGATATCGATACCATGCAGGGGCTTTTTCAATGACCCAAACAAGGTGAGCGGCGTCGAGAAACGCAGCGCCGCTCGGGCAAAATAGGAAAGCAGCATTTCATCATGGGAACAGCGGTCAAATAGCTCATCCCGAACACGATCAAGCAGGCCAGGATTACCGGCAACCGCATGGGAATCGAGCATAATGGCCAACTTCATCAGGCTGTCACCGTCCCGGGTGAGCGCCCAACCCGCAATTTTACTTTTCCACTGCGATACCGTCGCGACCCAGTCAGGGTTAGACACCATGATGTTGCCGGGACAAGGCGGATAGCCGAGCTTTATTAAGGTGTCGGTGAGCCCTTGCATATGGCGTTCAATATCCGGTAATTGGGCCCCGTCGGCGATAATCAAACCATTATCCTGGTCCGTTTTCAGAATCTGCTCACCGCGCCCTTCACTCCCCATTACCATCAGGCAGCTCTGCTCGCGATAACGCGCGTCAACGGTAAACTCCCAGGCTTTATGGATAATGCGTCCGTTCAGCGCCGCCAGCAGATCCATCGCGAAACGCAGCTTGACGCCTTGGGCCATCAACGCATTGACCAGCTCAGGCGTACGTTGGCTAGCCGCCGAAAGCGCTTCTAAACTGTTCGCCTGTTCGACTTGTAAACTCACCACGTAACTGCGGCTAGAGAAGTAGCTCAACACGTCGGTAAGCTCTACCACCCCCTTGAGCACGTTCTGCTCAAGCACCACTACCCGCGCTACTTTATGACGCGTCATCAGCACCAGCACTTCAAACAGGTACTGATCCGGCGCAACGGTTACCAAATTAAAATGGGCCACCTCATCGACCGGCGACGACACCATGCTCCCCCCCAGCACTAACCCGTTGAGCAGATCGGTTTTGGTGACCATTCCCAACTGCCCCTGCGTCTCTACCAGCAGACTATCGGCATGGCTTTCATTGAGCTGCTGGACGGCACTGGCAATGTCAGTGGTCGCCGCCATTAGCAAAGGCTTGCGCATGCATTCGCTTACCTTGGCCAACATAAAGCCTGCCATCGTGACGCCGCCGTCGGCACGCTTTTCGGTTAACAGGCGCGCTTTATGAGCTAATGACTGACGAAAGAAATTGTTAAAATCAGCGTAGTGATGACACAACTGCAAGAACAGCGCTTTGGGTAATAGGTAACATAAGCACTCTTGCTCGGCTTTAAATCGGTAGCGGCTATTGCCGTTTAGAATACTAATAGCGCCAAACAGATCCCCCGCCGTGTAGTGCCCAATGCGAGCGGTAGACGAGGGTAGTGTCGGATCAATTTCCGCCACCTCGCCTTTATGAATCAGGAAAACACACTCGCCTACCTGACCAGTCTCTAGAATGATGTCGCCACGATCAAAATAGGCAAGGTCGAGGCCTTGCCGAATGAGGTCACGCCCCTCATCGTCAAGAAGCGTAAACGGCAGCTGGGACAGATCCACATCAACCATGTGAGCACGACCTCGATCAACTAAAAGCAAACAAGAATAGTAATGAAAATAAATAAAGCCGCAGCCTCTCGACAGCTTTAATCGATAGACTTTAACAACGGCTGTTATTGTTTATGGGACAACGACTATATGGGTATAAAGGAAACACTTCTTCACTAGCAAGTAGAACATGGTTATACCTTTAGCTATCACGCTAAAGTCGAAGCGACGTTAGATGCGCGACCAAAGTATCAAATACTCTTAATCTCAATTAGACCAAAAGCACAACACCTTTATTTAAAGTAGTCAAAAACCGCCTTTTTGCCCCCACTAGACCATCGTCCTATAGCGCTAAAAAGGCTTGCAAAACTTACTTAAAAATATTAAAAAACGCATTGGTTTCAATAACATTAACAATTAGAAAAGCATTTGCCCTGTTTATTGATACCAAAGTCTGGGATTTATTTTTTGACGTTTATTGCCCAGTATTAACCATGAGTCATGCAGGGTAATCGCACGTCACTAACTAACTCGACGTTTTATCTCGACCAATAAGGTGGCGTACTGTCTAAAAAGGAGCCATCACTCCTGACGACTGAGTGGCTTTCGACGTACGATTGCCCTGATGGGTCACACGCTATTCCTCGTGAACTTTCCCAACCTTAAAAATCACAAGTGGAGAGCAACACAATGGCAGACGACAAAACCAATGCTGCTGAATACTGGAAAGCTAACGTCCGTTTAATTTTCGGATGCCTCGCGGTTTGGGCATTTGTTTCTTATGGATGCGCTATCCTTTTCCGTCCTCTTCTCGCCGGCATCCCGGTGGGCGGTACTGACCTGGGTTTCTGGTTTGCACAACAGGGCTCCATTTTAACCTTTATCGTGCTGATCTTCTTCTATGCCTGGAAGATGAATAAGCTCGATCAAAAATTTGGCCTTGGGGAGTAAACCGGTATGAGCCAGTTTGCAATTAATTTACTGTTCGTCGGCGCCTCGTTTGCCTTATATATAGGCATCGCGATTTGGGCCCGCGCCGGCTCGACAAAAGACTTCTATGTGGCCGGTGGCGGTGTTCATCCGATCACCAACGGGATGGCCACTGCCGCTGACTGGATGTCAGCGGCGTCGTTTATCTCCATGGCCGGTTTGCTTGCCTCAGGCGGCTACGCTAACTCCACCTTCCTAATGGGTTGGACCGGTGGTTACGTGATCCTGGCGATGCTGTTGGCCCCTTACCTGCGTAAATTTGGCAAGTTCACGGTGCCCGACTTTATCGGCGACCGCTTCTACAGCAACACGGCTCGTCTGGTAGCCATCGTCTGCTTGATTACAGCGTCGGTTACCTACGTAATCGGACAAATGACCGGTGCGGGCGTGGCATTCTCACGCTTTCTTGAAGTCAGTAACACCTGGGGTATCTGGCTGGCAGCGTTGATCGTGTTCCTGTACGCCGTATTTGGCGGCATGAAAGGCATCACTTACACGCAGGTAGCTCAGTACATCGTGCTTATCATCGCGTACACGATCCCGGCAGTATTTATCGCCTTCCAGCTGACCGGCAATCCGATTCCAATGTTCGGCATGTTTAGCACGCATACCGAATCTGGTATTCCACTGCTTGAAAAGCTGGATAGCGTTGTCAGTGCGCTCGGTTTCCGGGACTACACAGCTGATGTGGACAACAAACTGAATATGGTGCTGTTCACGCTATCGCTGATGGTCGGTACCGCCGGCCTTCCCCACGTTATCATTCGCTTCTTCACCGTGCCTAAAGTCGCTGACGCACGTTGGTCGGCCGGTTGGGCGCTGGTGTTCATCGCCCTGCTCTACCTCACCGCCCCAGCGGTAGGCTCAATGGCTCGTCTGAATCTGATGACCACGGTCTATCCTGAGATGGCCGGTCAAGTAGAGAATTATGACGAAGCAGCCCAGAACCCGATTCTTTACGAAGAGCGTCCTGAGTGGGTTCGCACCTGGGAAGAAACAGGCCTGATTAGCTTTAACGACCTCAACAATGATGGCCGCATTCAGTTCTACAATGATGGGACGGACTATACCGACCGTGGCTGGGAAGGTAATGAGCTGACGGTGAATAACGATATCCTGGTACTTGCCAACCCGGAAATCGCCAATCTTCCTGGCTGGGTCATCGGTTTAATCGCGGCAGGCGGTATCGCGGCGGCTCTCTCTACTGCGGCCGGTTTGCTGTTGGCGATCTCGTCGGCCATCAGTCATGATTTGATCAAGACGATGATCAATCCCAAAATCAGTGAAAAGGGCGAGATGCTGGCAGCACGTATCTCAATGGGGGGCGCCATTCTATTGGCTACTTACCTGGGGCTTAATCCGCCAGGATTCGCGGCCCAGACGGTGGCTCTTGCCTTTGGTATCGCGGGCGCATCGCTATTCCCTGCGCTGATGATGGGTATCTTCTCTAAACGGATGAACAACTCAGGCGCGATTGCCGGTATGCTGGCAGGCTTGATTTGCACCCTGCTGTACATCTTTACCTACCTGGGCTGGTTCTTCATTCCAGACACCAACACCCTGGCCAACACCCCAGAGAACTGGATACTGGGCATCTCGCCGCTCTCCTTTGGTGCCGTAGGCGCGATGATTAACTTCGCTGTCGCCTTCGCGGTTTCTAGAGTGACGGCAGCGCCGCCTCAAGAAATTCAGGACCTGGTGGAAAGCGTTCGCTATCCCAAAGGTGCGGGTATGGCGATTGACCACTAAGTATTTATCTTCCTGGCGTAGCATCGCAGTGCGATAATGACGCTTTGGAATCGATCTCACCATCGGGCTTCCTCAGGGAGGCCCGATGGCTTTTATAAAGGATAATTTATGATATGGCATTTGATTGCTGCCGTATTTGCGGGCCTTGCGGCCGCTGGCATTGGCTTGATACTGCGCACCCTGAGCGGCAAACGACTACCCAAGTGGATCGTGCCCGTGTTTGGCGGGCTGGGCATGCTCGGCTATCAAATTCAGGTGGAGTACAGCTGGTTTGACCATAAGAAGGCACAGCTCCCCGACACTGCCATCGTCATCTCCACCGACCGCAGTAGTGCTGTGTGGCGTCCATGGACCTTTGCGTTCCCAATGACAACGGCCTTTAGCGTGGTAGACAGCGACAATATCCGGATCATCGAGCAAGAAAATGCCCGACTGGCGGAATTCATCCTTTATCAGTTTGAGCGCCACCACACCGATATTCTGCTCACCCAACCCTATCTGCTGAACTGTGACAGTCGCGAGTTGATGCCGCTGGCGGATGAGACCCGTGAGCCTATCATTGACGAGTTGCGTACATTACGCGAAACCTCGCCGCTACTCACCACGGTTTGCTCAGCCCAGGCAGGTTAGCCGCGAAGAAATCTCCAATGCATGCCCTTTCTGAGCGCACAGAACCGTCCATTTCGCCTAGAATGGAGCCTTTCAGTCGTGTCGCTGGCGAGAAAGGCACACCTTACGCATCAATCGGGCTCGGGAGTAAAGCATGTTTCACGGCGGGCTACTGGTCGCGGTTTCGTTACTCTATATTGCCGTTTTATTCGGCATTGCCTGGTACGGTGACCGCCGTGCCCGCACCCATGGGGCTAGCCGGCGACGCCCGATTATCTATAGCCTTGCGCTGGCTATCTATTGCACCTCGTGGACCTTTTATGGTGCCGTAGGCCAGGCAGCCACGGCGGGCTGGTCGTTTGCGAGCATCTTCGTTGGGCCTATCTTAACGTTTTTACTCTTCTGGCCAGTGCTGGCCAAGATGATTCGTGTCGCCAAACACCAAAACGTCACCTCCATTGCCGACTTCATTGCCTCCCGCTACGGTAAAACTCAGTCATTAGCTGCCTTTGCCAGCTTGGTTGCCCTGGTAGGCACTCTGCCCTACATCGCTCTCCAGCTAAAGGCGGTATCGACCACATTTAGTGTCCTCACCGATGCCTCCGATGTGACCCATACGCCGCTATTTGGCGATACGGCGTTCTATGTCGCTATCGTGATGGCTATCTTTGCCATTTTGTTCGGTACTCGGCATACCGATGCCACTGAGCACCACGAAGGCTTAATCCATGCGGTGGCATTTGAATCACTCATCAAGCTGCTCGCTTTTCTGGTGCTGGGTGCCTTTGTTACCTGGGGCATGTTCGATGGTCTAGGCGAGTTAATGGGTCATGCAGAGCGCCAACTGGGTCTACAGCGCCAGCTGGCTAACCAGGATTTTGGCCAAAGTTTCTGGGCGCAGACCCTGCTCGCGATGCTGGCCATCTTGTGCTTACCTCGCCAGTTCCATGTGGCGGTGGTGGAAAACATTCATCCTGACGATGCCACTACAGCGCGCTGGTTATTTCCGCTCTACCTATTGGCCATTGCCTTTTTTGTAGTGCCCCTGGCCGCCGCAGGGCTGTTGCTGTTTTCAGAAAGCGGCGTTGAGCCCGACACCTATGTGCTGGCGCTTTCCATGGCCTCCGACCATCAGTGGCTGACGATCCTCACCTTTATCGGCGGCTTCTCGTCCGCCACCGGCATGGTGATTGTGGCCGCGGTAGCGGTGTCGATCATGATCTCCAATGAAATTGTTATTCCGGCCCTGTTCAGGTTGCGCTGGTTTGATACCAAAGCACGCGATTACGGTCGCCTGGTGCTGCGTGCGCGCCGCTTGACTATCGTTGCCGTGCTGGCCATGGCGTACGGTTTTTACCAGTTGATTGCCGAGTTCACCTCGCTGGCCTCCATCGGCATGCTGTCGTTTGCCGCTGCTGCGCAATTTGCACCCGCATTGATTGGTGGCCTCTACTGGAAACGCGGCAATCGGCTCGGGGTTATCGTTGGGATGAATGCCGGCTTCGCTATCTGGGCTTACAGCCTGCTGATGCCAACCATGATTAATGCCGGTGTATTGCCCATCGAGTGGTTGCAGGGCGGCCCGCTAGGCCTTAAATGGTTGTCACCTACCACCTTGTTCGGGCTTAACCTGGGAGACAGCTTTACCCACGGCGTCATGCTGTCGTTGGGGGTGAACCTGTTCTGCTATATTTTTGTTTCCCAGATCACGTCGCAGCGAGTGGTGGAGCGAATTCAAGCGTCGCTGTTTGTGGATAGCGTAGAAACGCGTCAAACCTCAGTAAACCGCCCCTGGACCGGTGCAACCACGGTAGGAGACTTGAAAGTGCTCTGCGAGCGCTTCCTGGGGGCTGGACAGGTAGACCGCGCTTTTGATGACTACGCTCGCCGAGCGGGAAAACCGTTGGATAACGGTACCCGCGCCTCGATTGATATTATCCAGTTCACCGAACGCTTTTTAGCCTCCGTGCTGGGCGCCTCTTCAGCACGTATCGTGGTTAACTCGGCGCTTCAAGGCCGCGGCATTGGTATTTCGGATGTGATCTCGATTGTCGATGAAGCGTCTCAGGTACTGGAGTTCAACCGGGCGCTGCTGCAAGCCACCATCGAAAACATCAACCAGGGCATCAGCGTGGTGGATCAGAGCCTACGCCTGGTGGTGTGGAACCAACGCTACCTTGAGCTATTTCGCTTCCCCGACCACTTGATTCGTGTCGGCGCGCCGATTGATCGGATCTTTCGCTATAACGCTCATAATGGTGAATATGGCCCTGGCGATCCGGAAGAGCATGTGCAACTGCTGCTCGACAACATTCGCGAAGGGCAACCCCATCGCTACGTGCGCTACCGCCAGGATGGCAGCGTGCTGGAAGTACAGGGTAACCCCATGCCCGGCGGCGGCTTTGTGTATACCTACCAAGATATTACTCAGCAAAAGCGCATCGAAGAGGCATTGATCCGGTCAGAAAACAATATCCGTATCTATACCGACAACGTGCCCGCGTTGATCGCCTACTTTGATAAAGAGTGCCGTTACCTATTTACCAACCGTGCCTACGAACAGACCTTTAATATTGACCGCAATGCGGTCATCGGCCGACGTTTTGAAGACGTGCTGCAGGTCAAACAGGCAGAAGAGCGGGCTCCATGGGTCGCCCGTGCGCTCAACGGTGAACGCGTAAGCTTTGAGGTTTCGCTGCGGGTCAACGAGGCCATGCGCTATATGCTGGTCACTTACACCCCTCACTTTGGCGATAGTCAGACGATTCTCGGCTTTTTTTCGCTCTATCAAGATATTACCGAGCGGCGCCAGGCCGAAATTGCGCTTAAAGAGACCAATGAAACCCTTGAGGAGCGCGTACGTGAACGCACCCAGGCGCTGTCTGAAGCCAACGCAGCGCTGCGCCAGGAAAACCGTGTACGCGCCGAGGCAGAGCTGGCGCTGCGTCAGGCCAAGCAATTGGCGGAGGATGCCAATGCCTCTAAAACCCGCTTTTTGGCCGCGGCCAGCCACGATCTACTTCAGCCGCTAAATGCTGCACGACTATTTACGTCCGCTTTGATGCAGAACGTCACAACGCCGGATACTCAGCGCGTGGTGGGCCATATCGATAACTCGTTACAGGCCGCCGAAGAGTTGCTGAGCACGCTCCTGGATATCTCCAAGTTGGATGCGGGTGCGTTAACGCCGCGTCGCAATCATTTCCCTCTGGCGGATATCTTTCGTCCGCTACGTGCCGAATTCGAAGTCATGGCAGATGATCGGGGGCTCGATTTAGAGGTAGTGCCAACCCAACTATGGGTCGACTCAGACCCCCAGATGCTGCGCCGCATAGTACAAAACTTTTTATCCAACGCCATCCGCTATACCCAGGACGGCCACGTACTGCTGGGCTGCCGCCGACAGAACGGCTGGCTGTCCATTGAAGTATGGGATAGTGGTCCGGGCATCCCCGAGTCCAAGCTCAGCGAAATTTTTCAGGAATTCCGTCGTTTGGACCAGGTATCACGGCATAAAGAGAGCGAAAAAGGCTTAGGCTTGGGGCTCTCCATTGCTGACCGTATGAGTCGCGTACTCGATCATCCGATCAAAGTCCGCTCGACGGTGGGCCGCGGCACGGTATTCTCGGTTAGCGTGCCGATTGTCAGCGCCCGCGAAGCGAGCAATACCGATCAGGAGACTCAAGCCCGACGCAGCAGCAGTAAGCTTAGCGGTACACGGATTGTGTGCATCGACAATGAGACGCTGATCCTGGAAGGCATGACCGCCATGTTAAGCGGTTGGGGATGTGAGGTGTTTACTGCCACCAGCATCGGTGGCGCCAAATCTATTCTGCGCAATATGGACGGGGAGCCCGACGCGATTCTCGCCGACTATCACCTGGATAACGAAGTGACCGGTTTGATGGCGCTGGAAGCGTTGAGTGAGCGTTTTAAAGGCGCGGTGCCGGGGATTGTTATCACCGCAGATCGAACCGAAGTGGTCGCCGAAGAGATCAAGCGGGCGGGCTATCAACTCCTGTTGAAGCCCGTCAAACCTGCAGCGCTGCGCGCCTTATTGACGCGCACACTGCAGGCCCATCGCGCGGCGCGCTAATAAGCGCGCTGTTAACGATTAAACAACCGCCCGTGCTGGTAAAACCGCGGGCGTTATGAAACGACTTTGGGCGGCTCGACTTCCAGTTTCTGGGCAGCGATCACCGCTTGGGTCCGCGAGTGCACGCCAAGCTTACGTAGAATCGCGGTCACGTGGGCTTTAATAGTCGCTTCAGAAACGCTCAGTTCGTAAGCGATCTGTTTATTCAACAGCCCTTCTGTCAGCATGTTTAATACGCGGAATTGCTGAGGTGTTAAGGAAGCGATCGCTTCGGCAAAGCGCGACTCTTCTTCGCTGGTCTCTTCCAGTACGTTAACCAACGCCTCTGGCAACCACACTTCGCCCTGCAGGATTTCACCGACGGCCTCAGCAATTAGTTGCAGAGACGATGATTTAGGGATAAAACCCGACGCGCCGTAGTCAATAGCACGACGAACCACATAGGGCTCATCACTACCCGATACCACCGCGACAGGAACATCGGGCATCTGACCACGTAGCTGGATCAAGCCTGAGAAACCATGGGCTCCCGGCATGTGCAGATCGAGAAGAATCAAGTCGGCATCCGGATGGCGATTGACCACATCGGTGGTGGCTTCCATGGTATCCGCTTCGACAATTTCCGCCTGCGGGGCCAATTGGCGTAACGCTTGGGTCAGCGCTGCACGAAACAGCGGGTGATCGTCAGCGACGATAAATTTATGAGCTACTGCCATGGATATTCCTCCGGTTCCTCGAGCAGCGGGGTTGCCTGCCGCCGCGACGCTAGGCTCTTGCGGTTGTGAAGCATGGTACCCCATGGGCTTCATCATGCCCAAGCATCACATGCACAATTTATAATAGATAGGCCATACAAATTAAACGCACACTCACAAAAACAACAGCGCCAGCCTGCTCGGGCTGGCACTGCTGCCATTCAAACACATGTTTAAATGAATGTCGTGGTGGCTGATCAGTTTACCGTGATGTCAGCGTTATTGATTGGCGCGGTGCTCAATCAATTCATCAACCACCGACGGATCAGCCAATGTGCTGGTATCACCTAATCCATCACATTCGTTAGCGGCAATTTTGCGCAGAATGCGGCGCATGATTTTGCCCGAACGTGTTTTGGGAAGACCTGGCGCCCACTGAATGACATCCGGCGATGCAATCGGGCCAATATCCTTGCGCACCCATTGCGTTAGCTCTTTTTTCAGTTCGTCAGACTCCTCAATGCCGTCATTGAGGGTGACATAGATATAGATCCCCTGCCCCTTGATATCATGAGGAAAGCCGACTACCGCCGCCTCCGCAACAGCGCTATGCGCCACCAGCGATGACTCAATTTCAGCCGTTCCCATACGGTGACCGGAAACGTTCAGAACATCGTCTACCCGCCCGGTGATCCAGTAGTAACCATCTTCGTCACGGCGACAACCATCGCCGGTAAAATACATACCGTCGTAAGTCGAAAAATACGTTTGTACAAAGCGCTCGTGGTCGCCCCAAATCGAGCGGGCCTGCCCGGGCCAGGAGTCAAGAATCACCAGGTTACCGTCGGTGGCACCTTCAAGGATGTCGCCTTCGTTGTCGACCAGGGCGGGCTTGACGCCAAAGAACGGCGTAGTGGCAGAACCAGGCTTCAAAGGCGTCGCCCCGGGTAGCGGGGAAATCATGATGCCGCCTGTTTCGGTTTGCCACCAGGTATCGACTATCGGGCATTTCTCGTTACCGATAACCCGATAAAACCATTCCCACGCCTCGGGGTTGATCGGCTCACCCACCGAGCCCAGCAGGCGCAGGCTATCGCGCTTGCTGGAATCCATCACGTTGTCGCCGTGGGCCATCAGCGCGCGAACCGCAGTAGGCGCGGTATACAGAATATTGACGCTGTGCTTGTCGACGATTTCACCCATCCGACCATGGCTCGGATAGCTCGGTACACCTTCAAACATTAACGTCGTCGCGCCGTTGGCCAAAGGCCCATAAACGATATAACTATGACCGGTAACCCAGCCCACATCGGCCGTGCACCAGTAAATTTCGCCTTCTTGATAATCAAACACGTACTGGTGCGTCATCGCGGCATAGGTCAGGTAGCCGCCGGTAGTGTGTTTCAAGCCTTTGGGAGCACCGGTAGAGCCCGAGGTATAGAGAATAAACAGCGGATCTTCTGCCCCCATGGCTTCGGCTTCACACTCTGTTGACTGCTTGTCGACAAGCTCATCGAACCAGACGTCACGACCGTCGTTCCAGTCGATCTCACCGCCGGTACGCTTCACCACCAGAACGTTTTTGCACACATCGGTGCCTTCACGGGTGAGCGCCGCATCAACGTTCTCTTTTAACGGTACATGCTTGCCGCCCCGCACTGACTCATCGGCGGTAATCACCAGCTTGGAATCCGCGCCGATAACCCGTTGTGCAACAGCGTCAGGAGAGAAGCCGCCAAATACCACCGAGTGCACCGCACCGATACGCGCACAGGCCAGCATGGCCATGGCAGCTTCGGGGATCATCGGCATATACAGCGTC
Organism: Vreelandella sulfidaeris; assembly: GCF_042429665.1. GTDB lineage: Bacteria > Pseudomonadota > Gammaproteobacteria > Pseudomonadales > Halomonadaceae > Vreelandella. The sequence goes on from NZ_JBHMAC010000003.1 coordinate 139,985, forward strand.
ACGGTATCGCCTTTCGCAATACCTAGCGCTTTCAGCGCATTGGCTAGCTGATTCGTGCGCGCATACAGCTCCCGATAAGTGATGTGCTTGGTTTCATCGGGGTTATCACCTTCCCAAATAATCGCCGTTTGATCACCGCGCTTGTCTAAATGGCGATCCAGGCAGTTGGCGCTGACGTTGAGCAGGCCGTCTTCAAACCAGCGAATATCGACGTTGTCACGTGCAAAGGAGGTGTTTTTTATTTTGCTGGGCGCTTTAATCCAGTCAAGGCGCTTGGCCTGCTCGGCCCAGAAGCCTTCCGGATCGTTCATCGACTGCTCATACATGGCCGCATACTTGTCTTGATCGGCCCACGCATTGGCGGCGATAGCGTCGCGCACCGGATAGACGTTCTGTTGCTCGCTCATAAAAATTGCCTCTGTCCGTGAACATGCACTTTTATATAAAGTGCCATCTAAAGAAACTGTAGTCGATACTCATAAGCAAGGCATTGTTAGAGATAAGTGGCCGTTATCAAGCGTATCGACTGCTTATAATGTTCCCCTAGCATAAACCTCCTCGCCCAGGCTTCCCTTTAGACATTGGTATTATCAATTTTTATTTATAAAACAGTTGTTTATAATAAAATCATAACGCTGTTTCTGGCTTGTAGACCAAGGTCTTAGCACAGTGTCGACAGCGGTAAGAGCGACCGTTTACGGCTAAGGCATGACGTCTTGGCGTAAACCGATGCACGCGACAGTCGCAATGGTAGCCATACGGAGCTGACTGAGCTTGCTGGATATCAAACCGGTGGGTAACCCGGGGGACTAGGCCAAACAAGTCCCGCATCACCGTTTTCCACTCTTGTCCATGGGGTTTCAAGCGTGTCCCATTAGCTAGATGGAAGACCAGCCAGTGGGCCACTTCATGGGGAATAACGTCATCAAAAAAAGCCGTTCTATTTTCCCTCAGCAGCACCGGGTTCAAGCGTACGCCGCCATGCCCCATGTGGGCCTGACCTGCGGAGGCACCGCGCAGGTTAAACCATACTGTCGGGGCGGGCAGCGATGGATACACTTCACAACAGCGCTGCCACGCCTGCTCTACGCGTATCCGCGCGGCTTGCTGCAGTGCTGTTTCCGACATAGCTGCCAGCTCATCGGCTGGCCATGGAGGCAGTGGTGATGTCTTCATTAGTGATAAACTAACCGTTATAGGAATATAGTGTCCGATGATTACCGATTCGCATTAACGAGGCTTTACTCATGGCAGAGCGTAGCGACACGCCTGAAACAAATACGCCACCGCAGCCACTGCTTGATGATGAGCAGTTGGATAGACTGGATGACTTCCTGGACTCTGATCAGGTCGATGAAGACGCGCTGGATCTGATTTCCGCGCACGGTTTTTTAGTCGCTTTGGCGGTTGCTCCCAGTGAAGCACCGCCTTCGCAGTGGCTCTCCGAGCTGTTCCAAGGGGAGCCCCGCTACGCCAACGACGCCGAGCGTAATGAGATTACCAGCCTCCTTACGCTACTGCGCGACAATGCGGTGGCGGTACTTGAACAAGGCGGCTTGCCGGAACTCCCTTTCGAGCTAACGCTGGGCGGCGACCCCGCCGAAGAGACGCCTATTGGCGACTGGTGTGCGGGCTTTATGGAAGGCGTTTTCAGCGATGAAAGCGCGTGGTTTGAAGACGATGAAGAGGCCGCCGCCACCTTATTGCTGCCGTTTATGCTGCTCTCCGGGCTGTTTGATGATGAACCGGATATGGCCGAACTCGCCAAGGATCAGCAGCGCCAGGAGTCGCTCGTCGTGCAGTTACCGGAACTCGTTTTGGATCTTTACCTGCACTACCGCGTGCCACCGGAAACGGCCAAGCCCAAACCGCGCAAAAAGACGCCCGCCAAAGGCAAAAAACGCTAACGCTATTTAAGCCGCATTACCAGGCCATCCAGCACTCCATACACCCATTCGCGCGCGCGCTGCCCCCAGGGGCGCGCGGCCCAAACGGCTGCGTCCACCTCTTCACTGGCGGCAAAATTGCGCTCAAAAAGGGCGCGTACATCCTCCGCCAGATGAGCGTCCATTGCCTCTTGATTAGCCTCCAGGTTCCAGTGCAGATTCCAGTGATCAAAGTTACACGACCCCAGGCTCACCCAATCGTCGACCAGCACAAACTTGGCGTGAATGAAGGTGGGCTGGAACTCAAAAATGCGCACCCCTGCCTTGAGCATGGCTTGATAAAAACGCTGGCCCGCATAGCGTACTCCAGGATGATCATGCTTGGCTCCCGGTAGCAGCAAGCGTACGTCCACCCCGCGGCGAGCGGCCTTCACTAAGCGTCGGCGAAGCGCAAAGGTCGGCACGAAATAGGGCGTGCATAGCCACAGCCGGGTTTGAGCGTTGTTGACGCGCGCATGTAATGAATGACGAATCGCCTGATAACGATAGCCTCTTGCCGAAATCGCCCGGCCCGCTGCGCCATCGGCATGGGTCGTTGGAGAACGCCGTTCTGGCAACGCTCCGGTGCCATGATCGCCCTTTTCTGCCCGCGTCAGTCGTGAATTCCAGAGTCGACGAAACAGCCCTTCCCACTCCTCCACGACCGGGCCATCAATGCGCAGCGCGATTTCGTACCAGGCCTCCAGAAATTCATCAACGGCCCCAAATCCACCGGTAAATGCTAGCTCACCATCTATCACCACTATTTTCCGATGGTCGCGGCTCAAGTTAAGCGCTAAGGAGTGGAACCCTATTGGATTAAAAAAGCGTAATTGTACGCCGCCGTCTCTCAGCCGCTGACGGTCATCATCACCTAGCCCCATCGAGCCGTAGCCATCCAATAGCAGGTACACCGGGACGCCGCGTTGAGCAGTATCAATCAGGGCATCGCTGACTTGGTCAGCCAGCTTCCCGGACTCCATCAGGTAGAGTTCGACCAGCACGTAGTGCTGAGCGGCTTTTACTGCGTCCAATATTGCTGGCAGAAAACGCGAGGCCTCCGGCAGCAGGGTAAATTGGTTTCCTTCTCGCCACGCACTGGGCATGAGTGCTCCTTGCATTACGACTGATGAGCGCACTGATGTACGTATTAATGAACGACCGTTTTAATAAGTTACCGTACTAATGAACGGTGAACATACAAATCATAGCGACTGGTTTTACCCTCGATGGTGTGCTGTGGTGCAGGCCCCTCAATAGGAGGTGCTTTGCGCGGACGCTTAACCACCACACGATGGGTAGCCACCTCCAGCGCGGCAGCAAGCAACCGTGGAGCGTCGTCATCATTGCCTGCCAGCTCACGAAACAGGCGCATCTCTTTTTTTACTAGCGCCGACTTTTCCCGGTGGGGAAACATCGGATCCAAATGAATGACCTGCGGTGCGAACTGGGCGCTTTCAACGAGTGCTGCCAGCGAATGAACGGCATCACCGTGACGCAGCGTCATGCGGGCGGCGATATCCGCCGTGTCGCCATGTCTTGATGCACGCTTCAAGCCATCCTCCAGCAGCGCCGCAATGGCCGCGACCCGCTCTATTAACAACACTTCGGCACCTAAGCTTGCCAGCACAAAAGCGTCGCGTCCCAGCCCGGCGGTGGCGTCCACAATGCTGGGGGTGACTCCCTTGGAAAGCCCACAGGCTTTGGCGACCAACTGGCCCCGACCACCGCCAAAGCGCCGCCGATGGGCGGCCTTACCCGCTGCAAAATCGATATTAAGCGGCTTACCGTAGCGTTTTTCATCGCCAGCCAGGGTCAGTCCATTATCGCCTTGGACTAGCCGTAGACCGTCAGGCAGAGCGATGTTTTCAACGCCAGATATCTCCTCAGTCATGCAGGTTTTTTCCAGGCAACGTCGTTGCGCAGATACACCGGTTGCACTAGATGCGCCGCTTGACCAAGCCCAGCGGTAAAGTCACGTGCCGCCAACCATGCCATCTCTTCGGCACGCGGCTCCAAATCATTCAAATGCTGAGGCATACCAAGCTGAACATCGGTGGAGAACCTATCCCAAAGCGTAAAACCGCTGCCTACCCCCACCCAGTCGGTTTCATCAGCCGATAGCCGAACCCTTTCGGGGGCTATCACCGCTTCGTCGCTCATCGGTGAAGTAACGTCTTTCAAGCAGTGCCAAGTCGCTATGTACACTTCGCCCATGCGGGCATCCAGCGCCGTTACGATATGGCGAAAGTGATACCGGCGGTGCGCCTGGAGGGCCAGCGCCTCCAACGTCGAAATACCCAACAGTGGACGATCCAACCCAAACGCCAGGCCCTGAGCGGCACCCGCGGCAATACGTAGCCCGGTAAACGACCCCGGCCCGCGACCGAAAGCCACGGCGTCCAGTTGAGAGGGCTGTATCTGCGCCTCGGCAAGCACTTCATCCACCAGTGGCAGCAGCCTGCGAGTGTGGGCCCGGGGTGTCATTTCAAAACGCGCCAGACACGCCGTATCGGCCTCGTCTTGGCGCAGCAAGGCGGCGGAGCAGGCGCTTGAAGAAGCATCCAGGGCAAGCAGATATAACGGCATAACAAAGGGCCACTCGAAGGAAAGATGCGGACATTATACCTACACCACGCCATCACGACGATGGCCCGCATAAAGCGGGCCATCATGACAAGCGACACGTATCAGTCCAGAAGATGGAGCCGGGTAGACTAGCTCAGGGCTTCTTTCACCTGGCGGGTAATATCGGTCACGCTGCCCACACCCTCAATGCGATGGTACTGGGGGGCGCTTTGGGGGTCCTGCTGAGCCCACTGCTGGTAGTAATCCACCAACGGTTCGGTTTGATCATGGTAAACCGACAGGCGATTACGCACCGTGGACTCTTGATCATCCTCACGCTGAATAAGCGCTTCACCGGTGACATCATCCTTGCCAGGCTCTTTAGGCTGATTATGTTCAATGTGATACACACGGCCCGAAGGCTGATGAACACGGCGGCCAGCGAGGCGATTCACGATCTCTTCATCCGGGACCGCAATTTCCACCACGTGATCCAACTTGACCCCACCCTCTTTCATTGCTTCGGCCTGAGGAATGGTGCGCGGGAAACCATCGAACAGAAAGCCGTTTTCGCAGTCAGGCTGGCTGATGCGCTCTTTGACCAGATCGATAATGATGTCATCGGACACCAGGCCACCGCTGTTCATGATCTCTTTCACTTTTAGACCCAGCTCAGTGCCATCTTTAATGGCGGTGCGCAGCATGTCTCCGGTGGAAATCTGAGGAATCTTGAAACGCTCGCAAATAAACTGAGCTTGAGTCCCCTTCCCCGCGCCGGGGGCACCCAACAGGATTAAACGCATGGCACTGCTCCTTGTATTTTAAATATGAGAAATCTGTTCACCGACAATAACCGTGCCTTCCAGGCGACACAACTCCCCAAAAGCCTGAGAGACCCGCTTTTATTTCATTTTTTTAACGTCAAACCGTCAAACATCACCAAATCACTACTTTGGTAGTCCCCAACCCTCAAGTCGACTAGCTGACGAACCTTCTTGCTAAACACAAGCGGCGCCCCGAAGGACGCCGCTTGTGAAACCAAGTCGCTAACGTTTACAGCAGCAAGCGACGAATATCGGTCAATACATCAGCCAGGAAGGCGGTAAAGCGAGCCGCATCGGCACCATTGATCGCCCGATGATCATAGGAAAGCGACAGCGGCATCATCAGACGCGGCTGGAAGGCGCTGCCATCCCATACCGGCTTCATTTGGGATTTAGACACCCCGAGAATAGCCACTTCAGGCGCGTTAACGATCGGCGTGAACGCAGTGCCACCAATCGAACCTAGGCTCGAAATAGTGAAACAGCCACCGGTCATCTCGTCGCGCTTGAGCTTCTTGGTTTGTGCTTTCTTGCCAAGCTCCGCCATCTCTTTGGCAATCTCAACCAACGATTTCTGATCGGCGTTACGTACCACCGGCACCATCAGGCCGTCAGGCGTATCAACAGCAATACCGATATGGACATAGTTCTTCCATACCAGCGTTTCGCCATCGCCTTTCAGGCTAACGTTAAACTGCGGGAACTTACGCAGTGCAAACGCACAAGCCTTGACCATAAACGGCAACGGTGTGAGCTTGGCGCCTTGAGTTTCCACCTCTGCCTTCATCGCTTTACGGAAAGCTTCAAGCTCAGTGATATCAGCTTCGTCGAACTGGGTAACGTGAGGCACGTTAAGCCAGCTACGATGCAGGTTAGTGGCGCCCATCTTGAGCAGACGCCCCATCGGCTTCTCTTCGACTTCACCAAACTGACTGAAATCGACCTCTGGGATAGGCGGAATACCCGCGCCCCCAGTGGTGGCAGCTGCGCTACTGCCAGCCGACGCCTTGCCCTGGTTGGCAATCGCCTGCTTCACGTAGGACTGCACGTCCTCTTTGAGCACACGATCTTTTGGCCCGCTGGGCTTCACCAGCTCCAGATCAACGCCTAGTTCGCGGGCCAACATGCGCACCGCGGGACCTGCGTGAACCAGTTTGCCATCGCGAGGCTTATGAGCCGCCATCTGTGCTTCAGGGCTAGGTGTACCTGCCGGTGACTCAGCCCCCTTGGCGCTGACGTTGCTCTGCTCAGCTTTTTTAGGCGCCGCTTTTTGAGACTCAGCGTTAGATTCGGCTTTCTCTGGCGCGGACTTTTTCGGCGCGGCTTTTTTGCTACCAGCCACTTCGATATAGCCAATCACATCGCCTTCAGAGACGGTGTCGCCCTCTTTCACGGTCAGCTCAACGAGCTTACCCTTATAGGGGCTGGGCACGTCCATGGAGGCCTTGTCCGACTCAAGAGTGATCAGCGGATCTTCTTCGTTGACCTCATCACCCACCGCGACGCCAATCTCGATAATCGGCACATCCGTTGAGCCCGAGATATCGGGTACACGGATTTCCTTACGCTCGGGTTCTGCACTCTCACTTTCAGAGCCTTCTGTTTCAGCGTCCTCAGCTTCAGCACCCTCTGTTTCTGTACTGTTGCCTTCTTCGTCGGCAGTGTCTTCAGCCGCCGCCAGGTCGTCAGAATCCTGTGGATCGCTGTCGCCCTCCGCGTTTTCACCCGCCATTTCCATCTGGCCGATTACATCGCCCTCGGAAACGGTGTCGCCCTCTTTCACGGTAAATGAGACGATCTTACCGCTATAGGGACTGGGCACATCCATGGAAGCCTTGTCAGACTCCAGGGTAATCAGGGTATCTTCGGCAGCGACCTCATCGCCTTCGCTGACCGCGACTTCGATGATTTCAACGTTATCCGAGCCACCGAGGTCAGGCACCTTGATATCCACGGTCTGTTTGCCACCGCTGGATTTTTTAGCGCTCTTTTGCTCAGTCTTGGGCTGCTCTTCTTCTGCTGGAGCTGAGGCTTTTTCCTGCTTAGGTTCGGACGCTTGCTGCTCGTCCTCTTCCTCGGCATCGCCACCGCCTTCGACTTCAAGCTCTACGATGTCATCTCCTTCAGAGACGCTATCGCCTTCCTTCACCAGCACCTTAAGCACCTTACCCCCTTTAGGGGCCGGTACGTCCATGCTGGCTTTGTCAGATTCCAGAGTGATCAGGGTGTCTTCCGCTTCAATGACGTCGCCTTCTGACACCGCAATCTCGATGATTTCGACATCGGTATCGCCACCGATATCGGGAACTTTGATGATTTCGCTACTCAAGGTCGCGCTCCTTCCAAATCGGATCGAGCCGGTGGGCAGTGCCCACCGGTCAGCGGGTTAGCTAGTCAGCGGATTAGGCTTATTGACATCAATGCCATATTTCTTAAGCGCTTCCCCAACCTGCTTACGATCAATATCACCACGCTCAGCCAGCGCACGCAGCGCTGCTACGGTAACGAAGTAGCGATCTACTTCGAAGAAGTAACGCAGCTTCTCGCGAGTGTCTGAACGGCCAAATCCATCGGTACCCAATACAGTGTAGTCACCCGGTACCCATGCGCGTACTTGATCCGCATAGAGTTTCATATAATCCGTTGAAGCAATGACCGGACCGTCGCGTCCTTCCAGGCACTTAGTGACGTGAGGCTTATTCGCCTCGGCATCCGGGTTCAGGAAGGCTTCTCGATCCAGCAATAATGCTTCACGACGCAGCTCGTTAAAGCTGGTCACGCTCCAGATATCGGCGCCAATACCCCAGTCGTTTTCGAGCAACTCTGCAGCGGCTTCGACTTCGCGCAAGATGGTGCCAGAGCCCATCAGTTGAACGCGGCCCTTGTCGCCTTTCGTTTCACGCAGCAGGTACATGCCCTTGACGATATCGTCAACCGGGACGTTCTCAAGCTCCGGATGCTCGTAGTTCTCGTTCATGACGGTCAGGTAGTAGAAGCAGTTCTCTTTATCAGTGAACATGCGCTTCAGACCATCCTGCACGATAACAGCGACTTCATGACCGTAAGTGGGGTCATAGCTACGGCAGTTGGGGATGGTAGAGGCTTGAATCAAGCTATGCCCATCCTGGTGTTGCAAACCTTCACCGTTAAGCGTCGTACGCCCAGCGGTGCCGCCTACCATAAAGCCGCGCGCCTGCAGGTCACCTGCCGCCCACGCCAAGTCACCAATACGCTGGAAACCAAACATGGAGTAGTAGATATAGAACGGCAGCAACGTGACATCGTTGTTGCTGTAGGAAGTGGCCGCCGCCATCCACGCCGACATCGCGCCCGCTTCCGTAATACCTTCCTCAAGGACCTGGCCTTTCTGGTCCTCGCGGTAGTACATGATCTGGCCTTTATCCATCGGCTCGTACTTCTGGCCTTCGGCGGTATAGATACCCAGCTGACGGAACATGCCTTCCATGCCGAAGGTACGTGCCTCATCAGGGATAATCGGCACCACCTGCTTGCCGAGTTTCTTATCTTTCACCAAGCCGTTAAGCACGCGCACAAACGACATGGTGGTAGAAACTTCACGCCCTTTCGAGCCGCCCATCTGCGAGGCAAACATCTTGTCTTCGAGGCTGGGGATTTCCAGCGCTTCGAAGTCGCTTTTGCGGCTCGGCAGATAGCCGTTCAGGCGCTCACGCTGCAGGTGCATGTACTTGAGCTCGGGAGAATCATCGTCCGGCTTGTAGTACGGCACTTCTTTAAGCTGCTCGTCGGTGAGCGGAATACCAAAACGGTCGCGGAATTTCTTCAACGCCTCGTATTCCATGCTCTTGACTTGGTGCGCTTCGTTGGCCGCTTCGCCGTCGCCACTGCCCATACCGTAGCCTTTTACGGTATGCGCCAGGATGACCGTGGGCTTGCCATTAGAGGTGTTAACCGCTTCGTGATACGCCGCATACACTTTGAAGGGGTCGTGACCACCACGGTTGAGTTTCCAGATATCTTCATCGGAAAGCTCTTTGACCATTTCTTCGGTTTCAGGGTACTTACCGAAGAAGTGCTCGCGTGTATACGCGCCACCGTTGGCCTTGTAGTTCTGGTACTCGCCGTCGACCGCTTCATCCATACGCTTTTGCAGAAAGCCTTTCTTGTCTTTCTCAAACAGCGGATCCCAGTGGCGACCCCATACCACCTTGATGACGTTCCAGCCGGCACCGCGGAACACGCCTTCGAACTCGTCCATAACGCGAGAGTTGCCGCGTACCGGGCCGTCCAGGCGCTGCAGGTTGCAGTTGATAACGAAGATCAGGTTATCCAGGTTTTCACGCCCTGCCAGCGAAATAGCGCCAAGAGATTCTGGCTCATCACACTCACCATCGCCCAAGAAGCACCAGATCTTGCGATCGTACATGTCCTTCATCTCGCGATGATGCAGGTACTTCATCACGTGCGCCTGATAGATCGCCTGGATGGGACCAAGCCCCATGGAGACGGTCGGGAACTGCCAGTAATCCGGCATCAGCCAGGGGTGGGGGTAAGACGATAAGCCGCCACCATCCACTTCCTGACGGAATTTATCCATCTGCTCTTCAGATAACCGACCTTCCAGGAAGGAGCGTGCGTAGATACCTGGCGCCACGTGGCCCTGGATATAGACCAAGTCGCCCGCGAAGTCGTCTTTGGCCGCGCGGAAGAAGTGGTTGAAGCCCACATCGTAAAGCGTTGCCGAGGACATGAAGCTGGCAATATGGCCGCCAAGACCTGGGTTGGCGCGGTTGTTGCGAATGACCTGAGCGATCGCATTGTAGCGAATCAGCGAACGGATACGCCGCTCCATGAACAGGTCGCCAGGCATCGGCGCTTCACGGTGAAGCGGAATAGTATTGCGGTGCGGGGTTGTCACCGAGAAGGGCACCTTCATCCCGTCCCGACGCAGACGATCCGCCAAGCGGGTCATCAGGTAGCGGGCACGATCTTCGCCCTCACGATCCAATACCGATTCCAGGGAATCAATCCATTCCGTGGTTTCGATCGGATCGAGATCTTCTCTTGTCTCCAGACTCATAGAGGTCTCTCCGAATGACGATAAATGACGATAAACCCCGCTACCCTGAAGGGTCTGGGGCGCGGTGTGGAATTCCACTACCCGCCAATATTCTACCGATGAGTGAACGCCGGATAAGGGTTTTGGCTCTACATTCAACAAGCTACGATTTTCTTGATGTAGTAAAGCTACCCAAATGTCGTAAAAGTTAGCCTTTTGTATATGTGAAGATACCGCAAAGTCGTCACTCTGCCAATTATGTCTCTGCGGAAAAGCCTATCGAAAACAAACTATTGCACTGCAACATAAGCGACATTTGGGGTCTTTGGGGACGTGTTTAAAAGTGAGCGGGTTGTAATTAAACTACCGTTTTATTTCGTTACCGTTGAAGCACTTAATTATTTGTTGAAACGTTACCGGGGTGTAAGCAACTGTAGAAAATAAGCCCAGTCAAAGGCCGGACCTGGATCTGTTTTGCGCAACGGCGCGACATGCGCATGGCTGGTCATTCGCTCTATATTAAGTTGCGGATAGCGTTTCTGTAGCCATTTGACGGCCTCAACCAAGGCACAGTACTGAGCGCGGGTATAGGGGGTATGATCGTCCCCTTCAAGCTCAATACCCACTGAAAAATCGTTAAGCGCCTTTCGCCATATGGTTTGGCGAGCATCCCACCAGCACGACCGTCCAGCATGCCACGCCCGTTGATCCGTATCGACAAACTGCACGCACTCTCCGTCGCGCCGGATAAGCAGATGTGCCGATACCCTTAAATGGGCAATGCTAGCAAAAAACGGGTGCTCATCGACCATCAATTGGTTGGTAAACAGTGCTTCAATGGCGTGGCCGCTAAACTCACCGGGGGGCAAGCTAATCGAATGCAGGAGTAGTAGCGACACCTCCGCGTTGGGGCGGGCATCGCAGTTGGGTGAGACGACGTGCCGCGCCTGCGACCACCAACCCCTTAGGGTTTCTCTCTTTTCCACGCGCAAAGTCTCCTGTTGGTTAGGGCGCTCTTCATTGCATTCTTTCCCAGGCACGCTTTCCCAGTTCTTTTTCACTATAATACTGCTCACACTTGACGACGTTCAGAGAGTTCACTGTCATGCACTATCAATCCGCCCTTGCTGAAGAAATCCGCGCCAGCGCTGCCCGCCTGCTGGCAGAAGACGTTGGCCCGGGTGATATTACCGCGCAATTGATTCCTGAACACCAGTGGGCCAGCGCCGAAGTAATTACCCGTGAAGCCGCCGTACTATGCGGTGTCCCCTGGGTGGACGAGTTATTTCGCCGCCTCGACAGCCGAGTCAGTCTCAACTGGCAAGCCGCCGACGGAGACCGCCTTGACGCGGGCCAGTGCTTTTTGACCCTGGAAGGCCCTGCTCGCACTCTGCTGACCGGAGAGCGTGCAGCCCTCAATGTGCTGCAAACGCTATCGGCGACCGCCACCGCCACTCGCGCCTATGTAGACTTGATCGAAGGCACCGGCGTGCGCCTGCTGGACACCCGCAAGACGTTGCCCGGCATGCGCTTGGCGCAAAAGTATGCCGTTACCTGCGGTGGCGGACACAATCATCGCATTGGCCTGTGGGACGCCTTTTTGATTAAAGAGAATCATATTACCGCGTGCGGAGGCATTCAGGCAGCGGTTGCGCAGGCGCGCAAGCTCGCTAAAGATCTGCCGGTCGAGGTCGAGGTGGAAACGTATGAAGAGTTAGATCAGGCACTGGCCGCCGGGGCAGATATTGTAATGCTCGACAATTTTGCCATTGAAGATCTACACGTGGCGGTCGAAATCAACGGCGGTCGGGCCACCCTTGAAGCCTCCGGCAACGTTGATGCCACCACGTTGCGGGCAATCGCAGAGACGGGCGTTGACTGTATTTCCAGCGGCGCATTGACCAAGGACATCGCCTCCATCGACCTTTCAATGCGTATTACCCGTAGTTATAGCGAGTAACAACATCCACGATTATTGGTGGAACACTGCCCTCGGCATCCAGGGCAGCATAGCCGTCGCTACGTTAGCGACGCTTCCTAGGTCTCGACAGCCTTCAGCGCTTTGGAAAGCCGATACCGCTTGAGCGACTCCCCGCTACGTTCAACCCATTGTTCGCCGTGGCTCTCCCAACCTCGGCGCAGCAAACGCTCATAGAGAATCGCACTGGCCTCAATTTCAACCCGCTGCTTACCCTCTTCAAGCAATAAACGCTCGGCATGTACCACCAGCGTGGTGCCGATGCCACGCCCTGCCAGCGAGGGCCAGACATAGAGAGTTTCAATACGTTGCTGGTCCAGGTCCAGCTCTAAAAAACCAACACAGCGTCCGTCACAGGTGGCCACTAACGTGGTATAGAGCGCTTGGCGTACCGCCCATGCACTGCCTTCGCGGGGGAGCGCTTGTGCCCATGCTCGCCGCTGTGCCAGCGAGTAGTGTGTCGTCGCCCCCTGCATCACTGCATGGTAAAACACTTCCGCCTGGTCAGCCGCATCGCGTGCCAACGCCGTGCGATACATGATCCTTGCACTGGCGGGTGCAGGTGTTTGATGCCCCTCGGTATTGGTCATACATCACCTTTGAGCCGTTCAATCATCAATTGATTATGCCGCGTCCATTACACCCATTTTGAACACATGAGCCGTCGGCCTGCTTTATACTATGCTAACCGTTTTTCGTAAAAGGTAGTGTGATGGACGATGTCCCTAACAGCGAGCACTTTGCGCTGACGCCCATTGGTCACGTCATCAGTGATTACCCCGACAAGTTCGGTATTCCGCGTCAACCAGGGCTAGCCCTTGCCGCTCACGCAAGGCTTGTGCTGACACCGCCTTATAACGACCCCTTGGCGGTTCGTGGTCTGGAAGATTTTAGCCATCTCTGGCTGAGTTTTATCTTTCATCAAAGCCCTGAACGCTGGTCGCCGCTGGTCAGGCCTCCACGCCTGGGTGGCAATAAAAAGGTCGGCGTGTTTGCCAGTCGCAGCACCCATCGCCCCAACCGCCTGGGACTATCACTAGTACGCTTGACCGGTATCAACACCCATCAGGGCGTGGAGCTGACACTTGAGGGCTGCGACTTGGTCAGCGGCACACCGGTCGTCGATATCAAGCCTTATCTACCCTGGGCCGAAGCATACCCCGATGCCCAGGCAGGTTTTGCGCCCGCCATGCCCGCTCAGAGTAAGGTTGTTTTTCAACCATCCGCGCTAAAGGTGATTGCCAAGCGGCAAGACGGCGCCACCCTACAGGCGTTAATCGAACAGGTACTAGCTCAGGACCCACGACCGGCTTACCAGCAAGGAATACCCACTGAGCGTCTTTACGGGATGCGTTTACGCGATGTAGATATCAAGTTTCGTCCGCGCCAAAACGGCGAAGCCACCACCTTGGAGGTAGTGGCTATCGAACCTTATGGGAGCGCTTAATCAGAATTGATTAGCGTTAAGCGGGAAAGGTGATGCCCAAACGGCGGCCAACTTCCTCATACGCCTCAATTACCCCGCCCAGCCCTTGGCGGAAACGGTCTTTATCCAGTTTCTCACGGGTGTTGGCATCCCATAGACGGCAGCCATCGGGAGAGAATTCATCACCCAGCACGACCTCGCCTTTAAATACACCAAACTCAAGCTTGTAATCCACCAGCAGCATGTCGCCTTCAGCAAATAGCGCTTTAAGGATGTGGTTAACCTTAAAGGTCAATACCTTCATCTTGGCTAACTGCTCGGGCGTCGCCCAGCCAAACGTTTCGGCCAGCGATTCATTGATCATCGGGTCGCCCTTCTCGTCATTCTTTAAGAACAACTCAAACGTAGGAGGGGTCAGCGCGATCCCCTCCTCCACGCCCAACCGTTTTACCAGGCCACCGGCAGCAATGTTGCGAACCACGCACTCCACAGGAATCATCTGCATCTTTTTGACCAGACTTTCCGTATTGGACAGCTGCTTTTCAAAGTGGGTAGGAATACCCGCTTCCTGCAGTCGCTCCATGATGAAGGCGTTAAAGATATTGTTGACCATCCCCTTACGGGCCAGCGACTCTTTCTTTTTACCGTCAAAGGCGCTGGTGTCATCACGAAAGTTGAGCACCAACAAATCCGGATCGTCGGTGGTGTACACAGATTTTGCCTTGCCGGCGTAGAGTTCTTGGCGCTTTTCCATGGGGGCTCCGTAAGGGATAAAGGATCAACAAATTAACGTAAATAGCCGGAGACACGCTCAAGCAGCTCGCGCTGATCGTCAGCGCTAAAGGCCCGCTCGCTGGCATTAATGGCACGCAGAATGGACTGATCGCCATTAGCTTCCAGAACAAGACGGATCTCTTGTGACATCTTGCGTACATCGGCGCTGAAAACGATTTGCAACGGGTTACGGTTACGCTCGGTTTCGGTCATGTATTCGACCAGAAACGCGTGATTTTCCGGGTCGGCTGCCAGCAGCTGTCGCTGCCCTTCCTGGGCAAAGTCCAGCTCAAGATAGTGATTTAGCTCGGCCCATACGCGATCAATCGGCTGAGGAATAACCACTTCCCACTCGTCACCCTGCTGACGAATCTGCATGGTTTGCTCATTAGAGAGGCGCTGAGCGGTCCACGAAGAGGAGACGCTGGCAGAGGCACTGCGGGCACTCAGATGACTTTCCAGCGCTTCCAGGCAGCTCGTCATGGTTTGTCCGCCGCGCTCACAACGCACTTCGCTACTGCCGGCGCGGAGCGCACTCTGTAAGCGAATTTCTGCCTGAGGCGTGACGATAACGCCTTGAGAAGCACTGCTTTGCAGCACATTCAACTGGCGGCTGCGCACGAACTCTTCCAACTGCGGCCACACCGTACCCGTATCGGCGGCAACCACCAGCCAGGCTTGATCGCCCACTTCACGGCGCTCGACGTATTCAGGCTCCAAGCCACTGCCAATGGTCAGCGACTGAGGCGGCTGAATCTCTGCCACTTCATCGCGCCGTGCTCGTTGATTGGCAGCTTGAGGAACCGGTAGCGCATCACGATAACGTTGCGTATTACGGGTCTCTGGCAACACCAAAGGCGGGGCTAATGCGGCGTCGGTATAGTCCAGGTTACGATCATCGTAAAAACCATCCCGCGCGCAGCCAGTGAGCGCGACAGCCGCGGCAAGTGCCAGCGGAACCCATTTAAGCGCACGTATTTCAAGCACAGAGCTCATCAAGCCACCTTAAGTTAACAAATCAAGTACCCAGCCCCGTCGTCAGCGAGCTGGGTCGCAAAGGATATTGCGCTACATCACTCTTCAACGACACCCGCGAGTTGAAGCGCTTCGCTCACCGTGGCGTGGTACTTTTCGGACAGCCAGGTCAGCGGCAAACGAATACCGGGCTCAGCGTAGCCCATGCGGTGCAGTGCCCATTTCACAGGGATAGGATTAGACTCTATTCCCAGATTGGTATGCAGCGGCATCAACCGGGTATTGATCTGGTGCGCCTTATCGGCATCGCCAGCAACCGCGGCCGCACACAAGTCATGCATCGCCTGGGGAACCACGTTGGCGGTTACGGAAATATCACCATGACCACCCATCAGCATAAAGTCACAGGCAGTGGCGTCGTCACCAGAGTAGAGCATGAAGCCGCTACCCTTTAGGCGAGTGATTAGATCTTCTGCACGCTCCAGGTTCCCGGTCGCGTCTTTTAAACCAATAATATTATCGACGTCGGCTAAACGTAAGACGGTCTCGTTGTAAAGATCAGAACAGGTCCGGCCCGGCACGTTATAAAGAATCACCGGCAATTTGCTGCCTTCAGCGACCGCCTTGAAGTGCTGGTATAGGCCTTCCTGAGTCGGCTTGTTGTAATAAGGGCAAACTGACAAGCAGTAGTCGGCGCCCACTTCACCGGCGTAGCGAGCAAGCTCTACCGCTTCAGACGTCGCGTTAGCGCCGGTACCGGCAATAACGGGAATGCGCCCATTGACCTCTTCCACGACACTGCGAATCACATCGAAGTGCTCTGCGAAAGACATGGTCGTTGGCTCACCTGTAGTGCCCGCGGCAACGATGGCATCGGTGCCATTTTCCAGGTGAAAGTTCACTAGACGGCGAAGCGCCTCCCAGTCGATGTCGCCATTGACCTTCATAGGCGTCGCCAGGGCGACGATGCTGCCTGTGATCATCCGTTTATTCCTCACCAGCTAAAAAGTGATATCAATTATCGATGTGTATTGCGTACCACCTGGCTAAAATGCCAAGAGGCTTACGCGCTGTATCTAGCGTTTCGTATAGCGAGCGTGCTGCATGCTTGCCTACGGTAAGCGTAATTACGGTCGCTTTCCTCAAACGCTTTCATCGCGCCGAAGGCAAATGGTACTCAGGCGCTTCGAGCCTGTACAGCGCAAAGCGGTGTGAGTTTGTGGGCAGTATGGTTTGCACTTTGACAATCGCCCTTGGCTTACGTGTAATCGAGCTTAACGATTAATCTTACCACCCACCCAACAAGGGATGCCTTATGTCTGTTGAAATCGGCCAACCTGTCGCAGATTTTTCCGCCCCTGCCACTGGCGACACCACCGTGACACTCTCGGAACTGCGCGGCAAACACGTGGTTATTTACTTTTACCCCAAAGCCAGCACGCCTGGCTGCACGACCGAAGGGGGCGACTTTCGAGATCGCAAACCCGCCTTTGATGCGGCTAACACCGTCATTCTAGGCGTCTCTCGCGATGGTTTACGTGCCCAGGAAAACTTCAAAGCCAAGCAGGATTTTAACTTTGATTTGATTTCTGACCAAGATGAAAGCGTCTGCACGCTATTTGACGTCATTAAGCTCAAAAAAATGTATGGCAAGGAGCACGTGGGCATCGAGCGCAGCACTTTCTTGATTGATAAAGACGGCAACCTAGCTAATGAGTGGCGCGGCGTTAAGGTTCCAGGCCATGTTGATGAGGTGCTTGCCGCCGCACAAGCCCTTGATGAGGCTAAATAAAGCTGCTGGGTTTGATTTCCGGCAGCGTCATTAGCTGAGCTAATCCCCGCGCATAATCGGCGCGGGGATTAGCGCGTCATTCATTGGGCCGTGGCGTACGCTGCAAGCCTAGCTGCTCATCTCGTTTAAGCATGCTGCGTGGCCAGGCGTAGATCAGCGCTTTCAACAAGGTCGCCAGCGGGATCGCAAAGAAAATGCCCCAAAATCCCCAGATACCGCCAAAAAACAGCACCGCGACAATAATCGATACGGGATGAATATTATTGGTTTCTGAGAATAAAACCGGCGCCAACACATTGCCATCCAGCGCTTGAATCACCCCATAGGCCACCAGCACATAGAGGAAGTCCTCACTGAGCCCAAAGTAGAAGCCAGCCACAGCGGCAACCGGTAGCGTGGTGACCGCAGCGCCAATATAAGGCACTAGCACGGACAGCCCCACTAAAACGGCCAATAACGCGGTATACGGCAAACCAAAGAACATAAAGGTAAAGAACGCCACCGAGCCGACAATGATAATCTCAATGAATTTGCCGCGGATATAGTTGGCGATCTGATGATCCATCTCGCGCCAAATACGCGACAACAACGTACGCTTCTGAGGCAAGAGCGACAGCATAAAACCAACCAGTACGTCGCGATCCTTGAGCATAAAGAAGACCAGAATCGGCACCAGCACAAGATAGATAATCAGCGACATAATGTTGCCAAGCGACGCCAGCGATAGCGTTAAGGCCCGTTGCCCTAATAAGCTAATCTCCCGGCTAGCGACACCAATCCAATTCTGGATCTGGTCGGGGGTAATAACGCTTGGATAGCGCGCCTGTAGATCATCCAACCACCCCTGGCCACTGGCAAACATGCGTGGCATTTCCTGCACCAGCCCGACCAACTGATTCCAAATCAGCGGCATCAAAATAAATGCCAGGGTCAGCAAGACGCTGATAAACGCCAAAAAGACAAGAATAACGGCGAACAGATGCGGCAGCCCGCGCCGGGTAAGCGCACCGACGACCCCTTGAAGTAAAAACGCAATGACCAAGGCGGTAAAAAACGGCGCCAGCATCCGACCGAACCAGATAATCGCCGCGAAACCGGCCACCAGCACTACCAGTAGAATGAGCGCTTCTTCGTCGGAAAAGTAGCGCTCCACCCAACTTTTAAGGATCGTGCGCAGCGTCATGAGTGCGCATCCCCAGCTTTACGAATCCAGTACACGTACACCTCGCCCTGCTGTTCGCGGCCTTCCAGAACGTGGGCACTCTGGTCGGTAAATGACGCCATGTCACGCCATGAGCCAGCATCCGTCGACCGCACCTCCAGCAACTGCCCTGCTGCCAACCCGGCCAAGGACTGCTTGGCTTTTAGCAGTGGCAACGGGCAATGCAGCCCGCAAGCATCAAGCACCGTATCGGGCTGAAAAGCCCCGGTTTGCTCAGACATACGCTCTCCCTCAAAATGCCCTGCTAATCACGGCATTGTTGCATAAACTGTTGCATAAACGATCTACTTAGCGATTACTTTCGCCTGTGCCGATTTAACGGCACTTCCCTGTCTTAATCAATGTCATACCGCTAACGTTACGCCTTACCACTACTCAAGAGGATGCCATGCCAACTCTTCGTACCGCTTACCCAGGCTGGATATGTGCGTTCGCGTGTGCCTGCGGCAGCCTGCTGTTTAGCCCGCCAAGCGCCGCCATTACCGATTACAGCCTACCTAGCCTGGGCACAGCATCCACATCGGTCAGCAATGAAGAGTACCGCCTGGGCCGTGCGTGGCTGCGTCAGTTTCGGGCGCGCGCTCCTCAGTGGCAAGACCCCATCGTCAATGATTACTTGCAGAGCCTGATTGCTCGCCTAGCCCCGCACAGTCAGATTAACGGCCTGAGCACAACGACGGTGATGGTCGACAACGGCACGCTTAACGCTTTCGCGGTTCCCGGCGGGGTGGTAGGCATTAACTCAGGCCTGTTCGCCTTTGCCGAAGATGAAGGGTCGTTTGTTTCGGTGCTGGCCCACGAGCTTGGTCATCTATCCCAACGCCACTATGCCCGGGGAAGTGCCCGCGCAGCGCAGACTCAACTGCCCGCCATGGCGGCTATGCTAGCAGGCATGCTGATTGCCGCTAGCGGCGGCGGCGACGTAGGCATAGCAACCGCTATGGGCTCCCAGGCGGCGCTGATTCAGGATCAGCTCAGCTACTCACGCCTGTTTGAGCAAGAGGCCGACAACATCGGCTTACAGGCCATGGCCGACGCGGGTTATGACCCTGCCGCCATGGTGCGGATGTTTTCATCGATGCAGCGGATGGCTCGCCTCCAGGGCGATACGCCGCCCGAGTTCCTGCTGACCCACCCGGTCACCGAAAGTCGCTTGAGCGCCGCCCAGGCGCGTGCTGCGCAACTCAACATCGCCGATGCCTATACCAGCGACACCCTCTACGACATGATGCGGGCCCGAGCGTTGCTGAGCATCTACACCAACACGCCTCAGCAAGCAGCTTCACGGCTTGCTGAGGAAGACGCCGACCAAGCCGCACAACGTTATGTAGCGGCACTGATCGACGCGCGTAATGGTCAGACGGATAGCGCTCTGGAGCAACTGGATAGGCTTGCCAACGATTTTCCCGACTTTGCGATGCTGCCCGCCTCATCAGCCGACGTTGCGCTCGACGCGGGTCGATATGACGAGGCCATTCAGCGCAGTCAACGACTGCTACGCTTCATCCCCAACTACCTGCCTGCACAGCTAATATTGGCCGAAGCACAGCTTCAGCGCGATCCTCAGTCAGCGTATCAACTGCTCTCTAACGTGACCTCACAACACCCTGAAAACCCACAAGGGTTCAATCTGCTCGCCGAGGCCGCTGGACGCAGTGGTCATGATAGCTGGGGGCATCTGGCGCGCGCCGAGCACCTTCAACTGACAGGGCGTGTCGACCGCGGTATTCGACAGCTCTCAATCGCCAAAGACGCCGCCGAGCGCGCCAACGACACGCAGGCGCTTGCGCGTATTGAGCAGCGCCGCGAAGCGTTTATTGAGTACCGGGAAACGTTGGAAACGTTTAATTAGCGCCGGGCAATCCCTCACCACTGCCCGCGCTAACGCGGCACGGGCAGCAGCAGTGCTGGCGGCTAGGCGTTGAAATTCAGCATTCTCTCAAGCGGCTTTAACGCCTGTAGGCGCAGCGTTTCATCGACCTGAATTTCCCCGCCCCCTTCTCGCAAGGCCCCTGCCAGGTTATCCAGCGCGTTCATGGCCATCCAGGGGCAGTGGGCGCAACTGCGGCAGGTAGCCCCATTCCCGGCGGTGGGCGCTTCAAAAAGCGTCTTATGCGGCACCGCCTGCTGCATCTTGAAAAAGATGCCTCGGTCGGTGGCGACAATCAGCTTATCGTGCGGCAACTCTTTTGCGGCTTTGATCAACTGGGAGGTGGAGCCTGCCACGTCGGCAAGTCTTACTACCGGCTCGGGCGATTCTGGATGCACCAGGACGGCCGCCTCTGGGTAAATACGCTTCAGATCTTCAACGCCTTTGGCCTTGAACTCCTCATGGACGATACAGGCCCCGTCCCACATCAACATATCCGCGCCGGTCTTCTTCTGTATGTAACCGCCCAAATGCTTATCGGGCGCCCACAGTATTTTTTCGCCTTTGGCCTGCAGGTGCTCAATGACCTCGACAGCAATCGACGATGTGACCACCCAGTCCGCACGTGCTTTCACCGCTGCGGAGGTATTGGCATACACCACCACGGTACGCTCAGGATGGGCATCGCAGAAAGCACTAAAGGCATCAGCCGGGCAGCCAATATCCAGCGAACAGGTAGCGTCCAGCGTGGGCATCAGCACGCGCTTTTCGGGGGAGAGTATCTTAGCGGTTTCGCCCATAAAGCGAACACCCGCCACCATCAATGTCGTCGCCTCGTGGCGGGCACCAAAGCGCGCCATTTCCAACGAGTCGGCGACACAGCCGCCGGTCTCCTCAGCAAGCTGCTGAATCGCATCATCGGTGTAGTAGTGAGCTACCAGCACCGCGTTATGGGCTTTCAAAAGCCGTTTGATCTCTTCAACCCGGGCCTGATCTTCCGCTGGAATGCGAGTCGGGCAATAGGCCGTCGGTAGCGGAGCATCAAGCTCTGCCTGCGTAGTCATAATAGTCATTGTGTCTACCACTGTGACGAACAGGGAATCCCCCTGTTAAACACTGGGTCACGGCATAGGGTCAGCTTGCGTCCTATGCCGCTCGCGTGCGCGATGGGCTGCTGCGTCTGTCGCGTTGGCCTACCGCCTGAAAAGCAATTCTAGACTATTGTGGTGGGAAATGGCTTGGCACTGCAACTGGATTATCCTGCCAGCAAGATGCGTATCCAACAAAGCAAAACGCCCCTGGCAATAAATTGCCAGGGGCGCTAAATTTGGTGGGTCGTGCAGGATTCGAACCTGCGACCAATTGATTAAAAGTCAACTGCTCTACCAACTGAGCTAACGACCCAAATTTGTCTTGCTAATGATTCACTTCACATTCAGTCACGCATTTCAGCACTATTATTAAAACATTTCATCAAACAATGTCTTAAAACACTTTGAAATGGTGGGTCGTGCAGGATTCGAACCTGCGACCAATTGATTAAAAGTCAACTGCTCTACCAACTGAGCTAACGACCCGCCTGAACGGATGCATATCCTACGCTTACACCCCTTTGATAGCAAGTGTTTTTTATCTTAAAACCTCGTTTCCGCTCCTTTCACGTACCTGACGAGGAGCGCAACGTCGTCAGGCAGCGGGATCAACCAGCGATATTTAACACGACGCTAAAAATAGCTTAGGAGGCGTTACCAATCGCTTAGCGGGGGGCTCTGCTTTTAGGCTTGCGCATTGCCTGTACCGGCTTACGCTTGTGTTTATCGCGGTTCCAACGGTTTTTCTCATCCGGCGTTAAGGCAGGCACCTGACGCGTTTCCAGGTTCGCCAACGTGGCCAAATCGTCCACTTCATCCTGGGTAAGTTCGACCCATTCACCTGCTTTGGCACGCTTATCGAGGAAAATATTGCCATAGCGCACGCGTTTCAAGCGGCTAACGGTGAGTGCCTGAGACTCCCAAAGGCGACGCACTTCGCGATTCCTGCCTTCCAGAATCACCACGTGGAACCAGGTATTGATACCTTCACCACCAAACTCTTGTACATCAGTGAAGCGTGCAGGCCCATCTTCCAGCATAACGCCGTCGACCATCGCTAAAATGTGCTCGCGCTTTACCTCACCCATCACCCGCACCGCGTATTCACGCTCTACCTGGGTAGAGGGATGCATCAAGCGATTGGCGAGTTCACCATCGGTGGTAAATAACAATAGACCGCTGGTGTTGATATCCAAACGCCCAATGGCAATCCAGCGCTCCCCTTTTAGCCGCGGCAGACGGTCAAACACCGTGCGGCGGCCTTCCGGGTCCTTGCGGGTACACAACTCACCTTCCGGCTTGTTGTACATAATGACCCTACGCGGTACTTCCTCTTCAGGGCGCAATGTCACTGGGCGATCATCAAAACTGACCTTGTCGCGCGCTTCGACGCGATCACCCAGCTTGGCCACTTGGTTATTGACTTTAACGCGACCGGCGGAGATAGCGGTTTCCATCTCGCGTCGCGAGCCCAGGCCGGCACGGGCCAGCACTTTTTGCAGTTTTTCACTGGTAGGGGGCGTCGTGTTATTACTCTGACTCATGGTCGTCTGACCTCACATCGGTAGTCTGCGTGCGCGCGCGCTCGTCATGGTTAGCGCGCTGCGCACGTGCCGCAAGCCGCGCCTCTAAATCGGCAAAGCTCAGCGGCTGGGTTAACGCCGTCTCGGCGTGCTCGTCGGCTATCGTAGCCGAAATTATCTCGTCTTTACGGGGTGGCGCATCCTGCACCGTTTTGGCCGTTTCGTCTAGTGCTTCAGTCTCTGCAACAGGCGAATGGTCTTGCTGGGCTTCACTGCCTGGCTCACTTTCGCTTGCCAAGGTCAGCTTCTCGTCAGTTAATGCCTCCGTCAATGGGGCCTCTTCCCAGTTCACCAGGGTATGCATAGGTGGCAGCGCATCCAGGGTTTTTAAACCAAAATCGTCCAGAAAACTACGCGTCGTGGCATACACCGCCGGGCGCCCTGGCACATCACGGTGGCCCACCACACGAATCCAGCCGCGCTCCATCAGCGTGCGCATGATCGAGCTGCTCACGCTAACGCCGCGCACCTCTTCAATATCACCCCGGGTGACCGGCTGCCGATAGGCAATCAACGCCAGCGTTTCCAGCAGGGCGCGTGAATAGCGCTGTGGGCGCTCGTCCCACAGCCGCGACACCCAAGGAGAAAGGCGGGGGCGAATTCTTAATTGATAGCCCGAGACCGATTCGACAAGCTCCAGCGCGCCGCCGGAATGGCGCTGTTGAAGACGCTCAATCACCTCACGAAACTCCCGACGTGTCGGGCATTCGTCGACCAGAAAAAGCGTTTCCAACCGCTCAACGGGGAGCGGCTCACCGGCGGCCAGCAGCGCAGCTTCAATAATCTCATCTAACGCGGTAGCGGCATTACTCATAGCGACTCCTCGTCGGAGGCAAACGCACTTTCATCGGAAGGAAGGTCGTCAAACGCATCCTCTTCCAACGCCTCGTCGTCGGCTGAATAGGGCGCTGCGCGTGCGCGCACATGAATCGGCGACAGCGGTGCGTTCTGCACAATCTCAATCATGGCTTCTTTAGCGAGTTCCAATATGGCCATAAAGGTGACCACCACACCTGCCCGCCCCTCTTCCAGCGTAAACAGCGCTTCGAAGGGAGTGTAGCGCTGGCTGGCGTCCGCCTGGGCTAGCTGCTCCATTATTTTCAGCATGCGTTCGCGAGTAGACAGCACCTCGCGACTGATCTGATGCGCCTGTACCAGCTCGGCACGCTTGAGGATATCCGACAACGCGCTCAGCAGCTCATCCAGCTCGACGTCAGGATGAATGATGCGGGATTCCAACGGCGGCAGGCCGGCCTGCACACTAAACCAGTCACGGCCGGTACGCGGTAGCGTATCCAGCGTCTCTGCCGCCTCCTTCAGGCGTTCGTACTCCTGCAGGCGACGGATAAGCTCCGCCCGCGGGTCTTCTTCATCCTCGCCTTCCGCCTTGGGAGGGCGGGGCAGCAGTGTGCGTGATTTGATTTCCGCCAGCATCGCCGCCATTAGCAGATATTCACCCGCCAGCTCGATCTCCATGGCTTTCATTAGCTCCACGTACTCAATGTACTGATGGGTAATGGTGGCCACGTTGATGGTCAAGATATCCAGGTTTTGGCGCCGAATGAGATACAGCAATAAATCCAGCGGGCCTTCAAACGTCTCTAAAAAGACCCGCAATGCCTCGGGAGGAATATACAGATCTTCGGGCAACTGGGTAATCGGCTCATTAAACAAGCGCCCAAGCGAAACCTCCACTGGCTCATCGGCGGTCATCGGTGGGTCTGAATCGACAGGGGCGCTGTTAATCTCGCTCACTCAGTGGCTATCTCTTGGTCAATGGGCGCTTACGCGCAGTGTCACAATGTCGGCACGCAACGCAGTGTTGTGTAGTTCATCCATTACCCCGCCTCATTCGCCTTGCGGTAACGGCCTTGGTAGTCGAAAAGCTTGTCACGGATTTGGATGTGGCGTCCTACCTTTCGCCCGACCACAAAATCTGGATGACGCAGCCGGTGCTGCTCTGCGACCACCTCGTCGGCGCTTGACGGCTGCCACTTACCCCCTGGTGCACGCAGATGATAACGCAGAAATGCCACATAAAAGGCCCGCCGCTGCGCGGGAGTTTCCAACGCAAACCATTCACAGAGATGAGCGCCGTCTTCGTCATGGTAGGTCACTTTCAAGCGCACCAATCCACGCCCATTGGTAGTGGCCTCTACCTGCATACCGCTTACCCGCAACACCTTGGCGTCTTTCAGTTTCAGGGCATCTTTGAGCTTGTCATCGGCATCGACCAATACCTTTTCGCAGCCGTGGCAGCGGCGAGCGGCGATATCGTTCTCCGCACCACACTCCTCGCAGACTTTAAACCGGAAACGGAAGTCGCATTGCTTTTTATAGGCGCCCGAGACCGCGCCACGCTGGCTGCCCGTTACTTTAGAAGGCCGATCAGGGTCATCAATCAGCCCCTGGCACCGGCGGCCAAAGTGCTCGATGACTACCTCACCATCGCGCTTGCCCCAGTATAAATTAGCATGACCACAGGCCGGACACTCGACCTGAACCGGCTCGCTGTCGCTATCGGGCTTTGGCTCGCCGACTTCGGGGGCAAAGATATCCCAAGGGTTGCCAGCATAATCAAGAATCAGACAATCTTGCTTCCCCGGCGATAAGCGCAGCCCCCTGCCGACCATTTGCTGATACAGGCTAACCGACTCGGTGGGTCGCAATATAGCGATCAGATCCACATGCGGCGCGTCAAAGCCGGTCGTCAGCACCGCCACGTTAACCAGGTATTTCAACTCGCGGGCTTTAAACGCGTCAATCAATGCCGTGCGCTGTACTGAAGGCGTCGCGCCGGTGATGAGCGCTGCGGTGTCACTGGGTAAGTAGCCCATTATTTCTTCAGCGTGGGCCACGGTCGCTGCAAAAATCATCACGCCCTGACGGTCATGGGCGCGCTGTATAATTTCGCCAATAATGTCGGGCGTGGCTCGGCTGCCCGCCACCACGCGGTTAAGCGCTTCTTCTTGAAACAGACCACTGGACGACGGCATTAAGGCAGAAAAGTCATAGCCTTCCACCGCCATGTCCAGCCGTTTAGGCGCAGCAAGATACCCCTGCTTGACCATTAACCGTAGCGGCTGTTCAAACACACAGTCACGAAAGAAGCTTTCCTCACCGCCCCGCACCATGCCGTGGTGATGGCGGTAATAGATAAATCCCTGCCCTAATCGGTATGGCGTCGCGGTCAGGCCAAGTATTTTCAGGTGCGGATTATAGTGGCGAAGATGCTCGATCACCTGGCGATAACTGGCGTCCTCGCTGAGAGAGACACGATGGCTTTCATCGATAACCAACAGCGTAAAGTTAGCATCGCTGAAACTCGGTAAGTTACGCACTACCGACTGCACCGAGCCAAACACGACTTGGCGTCCAGCTTCCTTACGCTTTAGCCCTGCGCTAAAAATGTCGGCGGTCAGCCCGTAAGCCTGGTACTTGGCGTGGTTCTGCTCGACCAGCTCACGTACGTGGGCAAGCACCAGCACCCGCCCCCGTGCCAGCCGCGCCAGCTCAGCAATCACTAACGATTTACCACTTCCGGTGGGCAGTACTACCAAGGCGGGATCGCTGCTGGCGCGAAAGTGCGCCACCACGCGCGCTACCGCTTCCTGCTGGTAAGGGCGTAGCCGAGGCAAGGATGAAGAAGTAAGTGACGACAAATTAATTAGCCTGCTATTGAACTATCGAGACGTTAGTCGCATCTTAACAATGACAGTAATGACTTTTTACCTTTCATCTCGCTAGTGCATAGCGGGAATATAAAAAGAGGCGCCCCATGACACCTAATCAGTTCAGCCTTGAATGCCCCGAATGCAGCAGCCGTTTAAAGCGCCTACCGGCTACCCGGCGCGATAAAATTCATGTGTACTGCATGGATTGCGGGCATGACTTTGGTCGCTACGAGCAACTCGTCGAGCGCTACCGCCAAACCCTTGAGACGCTGGAAATCAAGCTTGGGCTACCCGTTGGCAACGAAACGCCGGTTAACGTTTCCCCTCAGCTCATTTGATGGCTTCTTGGTGGTCAACCCAACGTAATGGGTAACGGCGGCATGCCTGCCGCCGTTACCTGGGCGCTAACCCAGGCCAACCGAACGATTAGTTAAGCCAAACGCGTGCATTGCGGAATAACCGCAGCCATGCGCCATCTTCACGCCACTCAGTGGGACGCCAGGAATTGCTAACCGCCCGAGTCACTCGTTCGGGATGTGGCATCATAATGGTTACCCGGCCATCCGGGGTGGTTAAGCCGGTAATCCCGGAGGGCGAGCCGTTAGGGTTGGCAGGATAACGCGTGGTCGCCTGACCGTAATTATCGATGTAGCGCAACGCAATTTGGCTGCTCGACTGCATGCTACGTAGATGAGCGCTATCACGAAACTCTGCGCGTCCTTCACCGTGGGCCACGGCGATGGGCAGTTGAGAGCCTTCCATACCGGCCAGCAGAATCGAGGGACTCTTCTCTACGCGCACCATGGAAACCCGCGCCTCAAACTGCTCGGACTCATTGCGCACAAACGTCGGCCAGTCTTCAGCACCGGGGATTAGCGACTTCAGTTGCGAAAGCATCTGGCAACCGTTGCAGACCCCCAGCGAGAAACTGTCATCACGGGCAAAGAAAGCCGCGAACTGCTCGCGGGCACGTTCGTTGAACAGCACCGATTTAGCCCAACCGCCGCCAGCTCCCAATACATCACCATAAGAGAAGCCACCACAGGCGACCAACCCTTTGAACTCGTCCAGCGACACACGCCCTTCAAGGATGTCACTCATGTGAACATCCACCGCTTCAAAGCCGGATTTATCGAAGGCCCAGGCCATCTCCGTTTGGCCATTGACGCCCTGCTCACGAAGTACCGCCATGGCAGGCTTGGCACTGTTGATAAATGGCGCACTGATATCGTCGTTAATATCAAAGGTAGGCGTGGCGGAAAGCCCTGGATCCCGGCTGTCGAGCAGGTTGTCAAACTCGTTCTTGGCACATTCGGGGTTATCACGAAGTGCCTGCAGCCGGTAGCTGGTTTCCGCCCAGGTGCGCTGAGTAAGCTGGCGAGTGGTTTCCAACAGGGGTTCTTCGAACAGCGTGACGCGCACTTGATCGTCGTAACGCGGGCGGGCAATGACGCCACAGGTTTCAATTCCGGCCACGGCAAACTGTGCCAACACTTCTTCCGTGTGTTTACGATTGACCTGTATGACCGCACCCAGCTCTTCTGAAAACAGCGCGTTCAACGCCTCCACCGGCTCATCGATCATCCAGTCGAGCTTGATTTCTAGCCCGGCATGGCCAGCAAAGGCCATTTCCAGCAGTGTCACTATCAGACCGCCGTCACTGCGATCGTGATAGGCCAATAGCTTACCGTCGCGATTAAGGCCCTGAATGACTTCAAAGAATGCCTTGATATCTTCCGGGTCATCCACATCAGGGCAGTCGTTACCCACCTGACCGTATACCTGCGCCAAGGCCGAGCCGCCCAACCGGTTCTGGCCGCCACCCAGGTCGATCAAGATCAGGTCCGACTCATCTTGATCCAGATTGATCTGCGGCGTCAGCGTTGCCAGCGCATTGGTCACCGGAGCAAAGCCCGTCACTACCAATGACAGCGGTGAAGTAACGCTCTTTTCTTCGCTTTCGTTATCGCTGTTCTCATCCTGCCAGGATGTGCGCATCGACATGGAGTCTTTACCGACTGGAATCGCGATGCCCAGCGCCGGGCACATTTCCATTCCCACCGCATGAACTGCATCGTACAACGCCTGATTTTCACCAGGGTGGTCGGCAGCACTCATCCAGTTAGCGGAAAGCTTGATATCGCCAAGCTTGGCAATCGGCGCCGCCGCCAGGTTGGTAATCGCTTCAGCCACCGCCAGGCGGGCACTGGCCGCCGGGTTGATCAACGCCACCGGCGGACGCTCGCCCATGGCCATCGCTTCACCGGCGTGGGTATCAAAACTGGCAGTAGTGACCGCCACATCGGCCACCGGCACCTGCCAGGGGCCCACCATTTGATCCCGCGCCACCAACCCTGTGATAGAGCGATCGCCAATGGTGATTAGAAAGTTCTTGGAGGCCACCGTGGGCAGACGCAACACGCGGTCCAGCGCTTCACGCAGGTCAAGATTATCGAGCATCATGCCGGAAAGTTCCGGCTCGCGACGCTCGAACTCGCGTTGCATTTTAGGCGCCTTGCCGAACAGGACGCTCATCGGCAAATTGACCGGTTTGGTATCGAAATGACCATCGCGCACTTCAAGGTGATGCGCGTCCAACGCTTCACCGACGACCGCATAGGGGCAGCGTTCCCGTCCGCAAAGGGCCTCAAAGGTGGCTAAATCCTCTGGCGCCACGGCTAGTACATAGCGCTCCTGGGCTTCGTTGCACCAGATTTCAAGCGGGCTCATGCCCGGCTCGGCGTTGGGCACCGCGCGCAGATCAAACAGTCCCCCGCGGTTGCCATCCTTGACCAGCTCGGGCAGCGCATTGGAAAGCCCGCCGGCACCCACATCATGAATAAAGCGAATCGGGTTATGGTCGCCCAGTGCCCAGCAGCGATCGATCACTTCCTGAGCGCGACGCTCAATCTCGGGGTTCTCACGCTGTACCGAGGCGAAATCCAGGTCGGCGTTGGAGGTGCCCGAGGCCATGCTGGAAGCGGCACCGCCGCCTAGACCAATCAGCATCGCCGGGCCGCCCATCACGATCAGCTTGCCGCCCACGGGAATATCGCCCTTTTGAACATGATGGGCGCGAATATTGCCGTAACCACCGGCAAGCATGATCGGCTTGTGGAAGCCGCGCCGCTCGATGCCCCCTTCGTTAAGCGATTCCTGCTCGTAGGTGCGAAAGTAGCCGGTCAAGTTGGGGCGACCAAACTCATTGTTGAACGCGGCCCCGCCAATCGGGCCTTCCAGCATAATCGTCAGCGCCGACTCCATGCGCTCCGGCTTGCCGTAATCGAAGGCTTCCCAGGGCTGCACGAACTCGGGAATACGCAGGTTAGACACGGTAAATCCCGAGAGGCCCGCCTTGGGTTTGCCGCCGATGCCGGTGGCGCCCTCATCACGGATCTCCCCGCCCGACCCGGTAGCGGCGCCGGGGAAAGGGGCAATCGCGGTCGGGTGGTTGTGGGTTTCCACTTTCATCAAGATATGAATAGGCTCCTGATGCGTGGCGTAGTTCGCCCGTTCGTTCTCAGCGCCTATCAGCGGTGTGGCAAAAAAGCGCCCGCCCTGACTGCCTTTAATCACGGCGGCGTTGTCGCTATACGCCGAAAGCACGTTGTCCGGCGAAGAGGCAAAGGTATTTTTTATCATCTTGAACAGCGAGTGGCTTTGTGGCTCGCCATCGATGACCCAATCAGCGTTGAAGATCTTGTGCCGACAGTGCTCAGAATTGGCCTGGGCAAACATCATCAGCTCAACATCACTGGGATTACGCCCCAGCTCATTGAAAGCATCGACAAGATAATCAATTTCATCGTCAGCAAGCGCCAGCCCCAGCGCTTGATTGGCGGTGGCCAGTGCCTCTCTGCCGCCGTTGAGGATATCCACGCTGCCTAGCGGTGCCGGGTCGTGTTGAGCAAACAGTTTCGCGGCATCCGACGCATCGGCCAGCACGGTTTCGGTCATGCGATCATGCAGCAGGGCCGCCAGCGCGTTGAGGCTTTCTTCGTCAAGTATCGTCGTGAAGCCAACCCGGTAATCGATGCCACGCTCAATACGGCTAACGGCTTGGAGCCCGCAGTTATGGGCAATATCCGTCGCTTTGGACGACCAGGGCGACTGGGTGCCCAAGCGCGGCACCACCAAAAAGCGCTGGGCACGATCAGGAATATCTACCTGTGAGTGCGTGCCATACTCCAGCAGTTGCGCCAACCGCTCGCGCAGGGTGTCATCAAGCCCCTCGCCGCGCTCCTGGGAGTGAACATCAATGAAATGAACATAATGGGCAGATAGCGCTTCCACCTCGGGAACACGTTCACGCAGCACCGTTAACAGCCGAGCATGACGGAAGGCAGAAAGGGCGGGCGCGCCTCGCAGTTCGAGCATATCCTGAAGCCTCTAGAGCAGGGAAATTCGAGCAGGGAAATCACCGGGCCGCTATGCGGCCATACTTTTTATGGTGCCGTAACGCCACAGTTTTGGTTTCGGAAAACCTATATCGCGGTGTCGGAATATGGCTATGATACTGGAAACCTGCCGCCACACGAAATCAACAAGGTGACAGGATCACCCAGGCTGGGTATCGTGGCAGCTTGTTTCATGCCGACAATACGCCATGCTGACGTTGATTTGCCGACATTTTTTAGCCCGTGCCAGCGCTTATTATGCGCTAACCGCGATTACCTTGCTGGTTATGGTGCCCACTCTATCGCTCGTGCCTCCCGGCGAGCATCTTACGCATATCTTTGCAAAAGACTTTATTACCGTTCATACCCGCAACACCCCCACCACCTATTATGAAGGGCGTCATGGTCCTGTGGGTTTTGAGTATGAGTTAATGCACCGCTTTGCTGACTATTTAGGCGTCAGCCTCAACCTTAACGCCAACCATCATCCTGAAAGCGTACTTCCGGCGGTTCGCGAAAGTGGCGACCTTGGTGCAGCGGCGCTGCCACTACTGCCCGCCCCTCCTGGTATTCACTACACTCGCCCGATCATTCAAATGCAGCCGCTGGTCGTTTACCGCCGAGGGCTACATGGTATCCAACAACCCAGTGACCTGGTTGGCCTGGAGCTTGGCACGCTCAGTGAAGCAGGCACCGATGAAGCATTACGCGACCTGCAGCGCAGCTATCCGGCCTTGAGCTGGAAAGAGTCTCATGAACTGGAAGTCGCCGAGCTGCTGGCGCGAGTTGAAAACGGCACCCTCGATGCCGCCGTTATTTTCGAGCATCAGTTTCGTTTGAACCGGCTGTTTTTTCCCAATGTGGAGCGTGGCTTTACGCTGGGTGAGCCGCTTTCCATGGTGTGGGCGGTTCCCAGCGGCCAGGGGCTAGGCCTACTCGAAGACGCCAACCGCTTCCTCGAAGACCTGCAGAACAGTGGAACGCTGGACCGATTGGTCAGCCGTTACTTTGGCCATGACGACTATTTAGAGTATGTCGGCACACGCACGTTTCTTGACCACCTTGACGCGCGCTTGCCCCGCTATACTGACTTATTTCAGCAATCTGCTCGCGAAACCGGCTTTGACTGGAAGCTGCTTGCCGCGGTGGGATACCAAGAGTCCCACTGGGACCCGGACGCTGTGTCGCCCACGGGCGTGCGCGGCTTAATGATGCTGACCAACCCTACCGCCAGCGACATGGGCATTGCCGACCGTACCGACCCGGCCCAAAGCATTGATGGCGGCGCACGCTACCTACGTAGCATCAAGGATCGTTTACCGGATAGCATTACCGGCGATGACCGGCTGTTTATGGCGATGGCGGCCTATAATGTCGGCCTTGGTCACTTATACGACGCGCGCAAGATTGCTGAAATGCGTGGCGGCGACCCCAACCGCTGGGCCGACGTGCGCGCGGCGCTACCACTCTTACAGCAGCGGGAATGGCATAGCCAAACGCGCCATGGGTACGCGCGTGGCGGTGAACCGGTTATCTACGTGCGTAACATTCGTCGTTACTACGAAATGATTCAGTATGTGGAGCGCAGCCGTCAGCAATTTTTTCAATTGGAACAAACGCCGACAAACGATGATCCGCTCCTGCTTTTCGAGCTTGTGCCACCACTTAACTAAGCACGGCCACGCCTTGCGGCAAAAAACGCTTTCAACAATTTTTTGGAAGCCGGCGCCAGCACCCCTGCGCTGACCTCAATCTGGTGGTTAAACCACGGCTGGGCGAGCAGATTGGCTTTTGACTCCACCATTCCGGCACGCGGCTCGGCGGCGCCATACACCAGTCGCTTCACTCGGGCATGAATCATCGCGCCTGCGCACATCATGCAAGGCTCCAGCGTGACGTAAAGGGTGCACCCCTCCAAACGGTAGTTACCGCACTGTTGGCCCGCCGCACGCAAGGCGCGAACTTCAGCATGTCCACTCGGGTCACAGCTAGCCACCGGGGTGTTGTAGCCGACGCCGATAATGTCTCCCAGCGCATCGACGACCACCGCCCCAACGGGCACCTCGCCCTCCTCCGAGGCCAGACGTGCCTGATCCAGGGCCCGGTGCATGTAAAATTCATCGCTGCGCATCAACATAAACTCCGCTAAGGTAGCTAAACGATCGTATGAAAGAGTTACCCTTAGCGGCAGACGTTCGCTTTCACCGATGACGGCATCATATAGAAACATCAGCAAGGATAACGAGAATGACAGACGCGCTTAATACACTGGTGGACCTACTGGCGCTAGAACCCCTGGAAGAAACGCTATTTCGTGGACAGAGCCAAGACCTAGGTTTCCCGCAACTCTATGGCGGCCAGGTACTCGGTCAAGCGCTAGCGGCCGCCGCGCATACCGTGCCTGACGAGCGCCGCCCTCACTCTCAACACGGCTACTTCCTGCGCCCCGGCGACCCTCATCGGCCCGTCGTTTATCAAGTGGATACGATTCGCGACGGCGGCAGCTTCACAACGCGCCGCGTCACGGCTATCCAGAAGGGACGCCCGATCTTTTTCTGCAGCGCCTCCTTTCAAAGCGAAGAAACAAGCTTTAGCCATCAGCGCGCCATGCCGGACGTACCGACCCCGGAAACATTAATCGAGAACGGAGAAGCCAAGCATGAGCGTTTTCCCGGCCATCCGATCGAGTTTCTGCACCTTACCGGCAACCCCGACAACGGCACGCCCGCCGGGCAATGTTTATGGTTTCGTTTTTCGGGCTCGCTGCCCGATGATCCGGCACTGCACCGCCATCTGCTCTCTTATGCGTCTGACTTTAACCTGCTGACTACCAGCCTGATACCCCACGCTATTCAGTTTCGCGATCCCAAACTGCGCATCGCCAGCTTAGACCACTCCCTGTGGCTGCATCAGGACACGCGTTTAGATGACTGGCTGCTCTACGTTATTGATTCGCCCTGGGCAGGCGGCGGCCGCAGCTTGGCGCGCGGACATATCTATAGCCGCGATGGCCGTTTGGTAGCCTCTACCGCTCAGGAAGGTCTCACCCGCTATTCACAGGGCTGAATTAACGCCTTATTAAACATTTACGCCCGCTAGCAGCGGGCGTAAATGAACCTCTCAGGCAGTAACGTTAACCGTAGACATCCTCGATGGAGGTCAGCGGATAATGGGCCGGATACGGCTTGCGGGCCACGCCCGAGTCAACCGCGGCCTGAGCCACTGCCGAGGAAACCCGCGCCAACAAACGAATATCCACTGGTGTGGGAATGATGTACTCGCGACCAAAGCTCATTTCGGTGCGCTCGTATGCGTCCAACACTTCTTGCGGCACCGGTTCGCGAGCCAAGTCTTTAAGCGCATGTACAGCGGCCAGCTTCATCTCTTCGTTAATACGGGTAGCACGAACATCAAGCGCACCACGGAAAATAAACGGAAAGCCCAACACATTGTTAACCTGGTTCGGAAAGTCCGACCGACCGGTGGCCATGATCACATCCGGGCGTGCTTCACGGGCAACATCCGGGTGAATTTCCGGGTCCGGGTTGGTGCAGGCGAAAATCACCGGATCAGGCGCCATCGTTTTGACCTGCTCGGCAGAAAGCAGCCCCGGGCCTGAAAGACCGATAAACACATCCGCGCCGTTGATCGCATCATCCAAGGTGCGCATATCGGTATCACGCGCGAACTCGGCTTTATATTCATTAATGCCTTCGCGGTCGGTATGAATAACCCCGCGTCGGTCGAGCATGATCAGGTTATCTTTGCGCGCACCGCAAGAGATCAGTAATCGCATGCAGGCTATTGCCGCTGCGCCAGCGCCCATGCAGACAATCTTAACGTCTTCGATTCGCTTGCCAGCAATATCCAACGCATTCAGCATACCGGCCGCCGTCACAATGGCGGTACCATGCTGGTCATCATGAAACACGGGAATGCTACAGCGCTCAATAAGGGCTTTTTCTATTTCAAAACATTCCGGCGCCTTGATGTCCTCAAGGTTAATACCGCCCCAGGTATCGGCAATGCGCGCCACGGTATCGATAAACGCCTGAGGGTTTTCTGCATCTACTTCAATATCGACAGAATTAATGCCAGCAAAGCATTTAAACAATACGCCTTTCCCTTCCATGACCGGCTTGCTCGCCAACGGCCCCAGATTTCCCAGCCCCAGGATAGCGCTACCATCCGAAATCACAGCGACCAAGTTGCCTTTCCCGGTATAGCGGTAGGCGTTTTCTGGCTCCTGAGCAATCTCTCGCACTGGCTCAGCCACGCCAGGGCTATACGCCAACGCCAAATCCCTTGCCGTCTGGGTGGGTTTGGTTAACTCCACCGACAGCTTACCGGGGATCGGTTTGGCGTGATAATCCAGCGCAGCCTGCTTATTTGCATCCGTCATCGTCAGAGTCCAGTTAACATACAGTAGATAAGTAACTTCAGAATATAGAAAAAAACTAGGCGCCTCAAGCGCACCGTCAACCCAAAAAGAAACGCTCGTTTAAGCGCTTTTTAGCTTCACATTCATTGCATTTGACAGCTATTTACTGAAACTTATGCATGGACGCTCTAGCTATAACGCTTTCCTTATTACTGTGCTGCAGCATTAATGGAAAATTTTTCCATTAATGCACCAACTTACCACGCTTTCTTCAGCACACAAAAAACCCACGCCGAGGCGTGGGTTTTGCACAAACACGATACTTAACGAACGTTCCCGTCAAGCACGCGCTAGCGGCATGGCTAATCGTGAGGATTAACCGCGCTTAACAGCAGCGCCGAAACGCTTGTTGAAGCGCTCTACGCGGCCACCGGTGGTCGCTTGCTTCTGCTTACCAGTGTAGAACGGGTGGCAGTTGGAGCATACGTCCAAGGAAAAGTCCTGACCAGAAGTAGAACCAACCTGGAAGCTAGCACCGCAAGAACAGTTAGCGGTGACCGTGTTGTAATTCGGGTGGATACCTTGTCTCATATTGAACCTCATCAGCTATATGCCGCCACCTGATCTTGTGCCAGGCACCGCATATGGGTTTGGAAAAACTACTAACCGGTTACCCGCTTCATCGTTAAGATTGAAAGCGGTCGCATATTATAGCAAAACTCATGCCGGAGGCCAATTGGCTGACTCTTTTTCTTCGCAGACGCCGCCACAGACACTACCTCTGATACTCAAAGTAGCGCTACCGTCACCGCTGCGCCGTCTGTTCGACTACTTACCCGCCGCCCTGACGCCTACCTGTGGTTGGCAGCCGGGACTAAGGGTGCGCGTGCCTTTTGGGCGACGCGAGGTGGTCGGCGTCATCGTTGAAGTGACCCACCACAGCGAGCTTCCGACCACGCAGCTACGGCCCATTAGCGAGACATTGGACGACGCACCACTACCAGCCGACTGGCTCTGGCTATGCCGTTTTGCTGCCCGCTACTATCAACATAGCTTAGGCGATACCCTCCATCACGCGATGCCTGCGCGACTCCGTCAGGGTCATCCTATGGCGGGCCGTACGCATACGCTTTGGCTCGCCCAGGGAGAAGACGCAGAAGAAACATTAAGCCGTGCGCCCAAGCAAGCCGAGCTTTATGCGTTGCTGCACCAACACCCCCATGGTCTACCTAGCCGAGCGGTGAGCGCCCATGGCTTTAGCCGCGACCAGCTGTTGGCGCTGGAGAAGAAAGGCTTGGCCACGTCGATGGAGCATATTCTCACCGCTCCCTCCCCGCCCAGCGGTAATTTACTGGCCACGCCAGCGCTCCCCCTTAACCGCGAGCAGGCAACGGCCCTGGCTGCCCTGCATGAAAAACTTGATGGCTACCACCCCTGCCTGCTGGAAGGCGTTACGGGGAGTGGTAAAACGGAAATTTACCTGCAATTGATTGAAGCGGTGGCGGCCAAGGGGAAACAGTCACTGGTGCTAGTACCGGAAATTGGCCTGACCCCACAGACCCTGGCGCGCTTTAGAAGTCGTTTTCGGGTGCCGGTGGTGGCGCTACATTCAGGCCTTACCGACCCAGAGCGCCTGGATGTCTGGGAGGCCGCCGCGAGTGGCCGCGCGCTGATTATTATTGGCACGCGCTCAGCGATTTTCACTCCCCTAGCCAACCCCGGCTCGATCATTGTCGATGAAGAGCACGACGGCTCCTACAAACAGCACGACGGGTTACGCTACCACGCTCGCGACTTGGCGGTTACGCGGGCGCACTACCATCGCATTCCGCTGCTGATGGGCAGTGCGACACCTTCGCTTGAGAGCCTGCACCAGGCGCTTTCTGGCAGCTACCGTCATCTTCGCCTGACCCAGCGCCCTAGTCGCCACCCCCCCGCCAAGCTAGAGCTAATCGATTTGCGCCATCAGCGCCGCCAAGGCGGCTTACTACCGGGGGCAATCAAGGCCATTAAAAGTACCTTAAGCGCGGGTAAGCAGGTGCTGATTTTCATCAACCGGCGCGGTTTTGCACCCACGCTTGCCTGCCATGCCTGCGGCTGGATGGCCGAGTGCGGGCAGTGTGATGCGCGCATGACCCTGCACCGCCAGCCCCCGCTACTCGCTTGCCATCACTGCGATAGCCGGCGTGCACTGCCAGATGCCTGCCCTGAGTGTGGTAGCGGCGATCTCCGTGCGCTCGGCAGCGGCACCGAGCGCACGGAAGAAACCCTTCAGACGCTATTTCCCAAAACCACTGTCCACCGCATCGACCGGGATAGTACGCGGCGTCGGGACAGCTTTGAGCAGGTACTCAAGGAGATTCAACGCGGCGAGCCGTGCGTGTTGGTCGGCACCCAGATGCTGGCCAAAGGCCATCACCTGCCCCATGTAACGCTGGTCGTGGTGGTGAACGCTGACGGCGGTCTCTACGCCGCTGACTTTCGCGCCCTGGAGCACAGCGCGCAATTGCTTGAGCAGGTGGCCGGCCGCGCTGGACGTGCCGCTCACCCTGGCCGGGTATTGGTGCAAACGCTACATCCGGATGATCCTCATTTGGGCCAGCTCGCCGAACACGGCTACGCGGCGCTCGCGCGCAACATGCTCGAAGAGCGGCGTATCGCCCAACTGCCGCCGTTTTGCTTTATGGCGCTGCTGAGAATTGAAAGCCCACGAGAAGAAGCCGCCTTAGCCATGGCGCAACAGGCCGCTCAGGCGCTGCGACAGTGGTTAAAAGAGTCCCGCGTGGCCACGCGCTGCCTGGGACCGGTGCCAGCACCGATGGAAAGACGCCAGAATCGCTACCATATGCATGTCATGATGGCCGCTGATAAGCGCAGCCAACTTCACCCCGCCGTTAGCTGGCTGGTGCAGTGGCTGGAGGCAAATCGCGAGGCACGCAAAGTGCGCTGGTCGATTGATATTGACCCGCAAACACTCGCTTAGCACAGCCTGTTTCGTAACATGGCTTTGAAACTGCGGCTCAATTGCCGATAATAGCCGCTTTATCGACGCGCCTTCACGGGTGCGCGTTAGCACACGCCGCCACCGACGACACCGGATACCTACATGAAAGATACGATAGTTTCTCTGCTCGAAGGCGCGGTCGCCGCGCTCAAGCACCAAGGCGTGCTGCCGAACGATCTTCAGCCCACCATCAAAGTAGACCCGACCAAAGACAAGGCGCACGGCGACTACGCCACTAATTTGGCGCTCATGTTGGCCAAACCAGCAGGCATGAATCCACGTGAGCTGGCCACGACGCTGGTTGCTGCGCTACCTGACAGCGACGCGATCCAAAAAACGGAGATTGCAGGCCCGGGCTTTATCAACTTCTTCGCGTCCGCCGATGCCGCTGCGCAAATTGTGGCCCAAGTGCTGGACTGCGGCGATACCTTTGGTCGCAGCCTGATCGGTAAAGGCGAGAAGGTGCAGGTCGAGTTTGTGTCTGCCAACCCGACCGGGCCGCTACACGTGGGTCATGGCCGTGGTGCGGCGATAGGTGACTGCTTATGCCGTCTGCTCGAAGCGACCGGTTATGACATCACCCGTGAGTTCTATTACAACGACGCTGGCGCCCAGATTACCAATTTGGCTCGCTCAGTTCAGGCGCGGGTGAAAGGTCTCGGCCCTGACGATGCCAGCTGGCCGGAAGATGGCTACCGGGGTGAGTACATCATTGATGTCGCCAACGACTATGTCGCGGGCAAAACGGTTAGCGCCGATGATCGTGAAGTTACCGCCAAAGCCGACCCAGAGGACCTAGCGGCGATTCAGGCGTTTGCCGTGGCATGGCTGCGTCGCGAGCAGGACCTGGATCTAAAAGCATTTGGCGTCGAGTTTGATGTTTATTTCCTGGAATCGTCACTCTACGAAGATGGCAAAGTCGAGGCCACGGTTGAAAAGCTGATGGCCGCAGGCCATACGTATGAGGAAGATGGCGCCATGTGGCTGCGCACCACCGATTTTGGCGATGACAAAGACCGTGTCATGCGCAAACGTGAAGGCGGCTACACTTACTTCCTGCCCGACGTGGCCTACCACCTGGATAAGTGGCAGCGCGGCTTTAAAACCGTGATTAACGAGCAAGGGGCGGACCACCACTCTACCGTCACCCGCGTTCGCGCTGGGTTACAGGCGCTCGAAGTCGGCATTCCCAAGGGCTGGCCTGACTATGTCCTTCACCAGATGGTCATGGTTACCCGCTCAGGCGTCGAAGTAAAACTCTCCAAGCGGGCCGGAAGCTACGTCACCGTGCGCGACCTGATCGATGAAGTCGGCCGCGATGCCACGCGCTTTTTCCTCGCCGCACGCCGCGCCGACTCTCAGTTGACCTTTGATATTGACTTGGCCCGCTCGCAGTCGAACGACAACCCGGTGTACTACATCCAGTACGCTCACGCACGGGTATGCAGCATGCTGCGCAAAGCCGAGGAAGCCGAGCAGCCGTTTGACCATGCAATCGCGCTGGCCAACCTGGCGCTGCTGGATAGCGATCAAGAAAAAGCCGTATTGAACCGCCTGGCACGCTTTCCTGAGGTCGTGGACACGGCCGCCAAAAACCGCGAACCGCAGCAAATCGCTCAGTATTTGCTTGATTTGGCCGGCGACTTCCATACCTGCTACAACGCCGTCAAAGTGATGGTAGACGATGACACCCTGCGCAATACCCGCCTAGCACTAGGGCTCGCGACCCGCCAAGTGCTGCGTAACGGGCTCGACTTAATGGGTGTTAGTGCCCCTGAGGAGATGTAACCCATGGCTAGCCCGCGTAAAAAGCCCACTCGCCGCGGGGCTACCTCGCAGCGCAAGTCAACCCGCGCCTCTAGCGGAGGGTTTCGCCTTCCCGGCTGGCTATGGGGGCTTGCGGGGATGGCGGCGGGTTTCTTTTTGGCTCAACACCAGCACGGCACCGCCCCCTGGCAAGAGCAGAGTGACGCTCCCCAGGCAACGGTACTTTCAAAGCCTGCCGACAGCGAAGAGCGTGCTGCCGCCCGGGAAACCGAGCAGGCTGCCGAACCGTCGATGCCCACCTTCGAGTTTTATACGCTACTGCCTGAGACCGAAGTCATTGCACCGGGCGTTACCCTGCCTTCCAACGTGGTTCGCCCTGAGCCTGCCGCGCAGGTAGCCGATAGCGATGCGGACGCCAATGCGACTGACGACCCTATCGCTCAAGTCATTGCCGCCAATACGCGACCAGAAGATCAGGTGTCGACCGCCCAAGTGAATGAAGCGGCGACCAATACACCGGCCCGCTATATGCTGCAGGCAGCCTCCTTTCGGGAAGCAAGCGACGCTGAACAGCTACGCGGGCGGCTGCGCAATTTGAGCCTGCTGGCGGAAATTAGCGAAGTACAGGCCGACGGCAATACCTGGCACCGCGTTCAAGTAGGCCCTTATGATGACACCCGAGAGCTTAACCGCGCCCAGGATTTAATGACTACCCAAGGTATTGAGCCACTGCTCATCCAATTACAGCGCTGATAATCCTTCACCTAATGCTTGCGGGCGGTTGATTTTTTATCAGCCGCCCGCATTTTGTTTGAAATCGCTTTTTTTTACGGCCGCCCAGGGCGGCCGATCAGTCATCGGGAGCACGTATCCCCCCAAGGAGTTATCTCCATGACCACCATTGTCTCCGTTCGTCGCGGTAATCAAGTCGCCCTCGCGGGTGATGGTCAAGTATCACTGGGCAATACCGTAATGAAGGGTAATGCCAGTAAAGTACGCCGCCTTTATCGTGGCAAAGTGCTGGCCGGCTTTGCCGGGGGCACTGCGGATGCATTTACGCTATTTGAGCGCTTTGAAGCACAGCTTGAAAAGTATCAGGGCCACCTCACCAAAGCCGCAGTGGAACTCGCCAAAGACTGGCGCACCGACCGTGCGTTGCGTCGCCTGGAAGCATTGCTGGCGGTTGCCGACCACAGCGCGTCGCTGATCATTACCGGTAACGGTGATGTGGTCGAGCCTGAGCGCGGCATCATCGCCATTGGTTCGGGTGGCAACTTCGCCCAGGCCAGCGCCCGGGCACTATTAGAAAACACCGAGCTGTCGGCGCGGGATATAACCGAAAAATCGCTAGCCATCGCTGGTGATATCTGTGTATTCACCAATCACCACGTGACGCTAGAAGAGCTGTCGATTGACGATCGCTAATCCACTCTCGCGATCTTCAACCGCGCTCAACGGACATTAAGGTTACCTTTTATGACTCAGATGACACCTCGCGAAATCGTACACGCCCTGGACCAATACATCATTGGTCAGCAGGATGCTAAACGTGCCGTTGCAATCGCCCTGCGTAACCGCTGGCGCCGGATGCAGCTGGATGACGATCTTCGCCCTGAAGTGACGCCTAAAAACATCTTGATGATCGGCCCCACCGGCGTGGGTAAAACCGAAATTGCCCGGCGTCTTGCCAAGTTGGCCAAAGCGCCGTTTATCAAGGTCGAAGCCACCAAGTTCACCGAAGTGGGCTACGTTGGCCGTGATGTAGAATCCATTATTCGTGACCTGATGGAAGCGGCGATCAAAATGGTGCGCGAACAGGCCAAGGAAGAAGTCAGCCATCGCGCCGAAGATGCCGCCGAAGACCGTGTGCTCGATGCACTTCTGCCCCCGCCGAGAGGCCAGGAAGATAAGCCTCGTGAAGAGAGCGGCACCCGCCAGAGCTTCCGCAAAAAGCTGCGCGAAGGCCAACTCGACGATAAAGAGATCGATATTGAAATCTCCGCTCAAGGCCAGGGCATCGACATCATGACCCCGCCGGGCATGGAAGAGATGACCAGCCAGCTGCAGAGCATGTTCTCCAACATGGGCCAACAGAAGCGTGAAAATCGCCGGGTGACGGTCAAAGAGGCGCTCGTTCTGCTGCGCGACGAGGAAGCAGGCAAGCTGGTGAACGAAGAGGAGATCAAATCCCGCGCGATCTACTCGGTGGAACAGCACGGCATCGTGTTCCTGGATGAGATCGATAAAGTGGCCAAAGGCAGCGGCCAATCCAGCGGTGGTGAAGTGTCTCGCGAGGGGGTTCAGCGCGACCTTTTGCCGCTGATTGAAGGCTCCACCGTATCGACCAAGTATGGCATGGTCAAAACCGATCATATTCTGTTTATCGCCTCGGGCGCCTTCCATCTATCGCGCCCGTCGGATCTGATCCCTGAACTTCAAGGGCGCCTGCCCATCCGCGTGGAACTGGATGCGCTGACACCCAATGACTTCAAGCGCATTCTCACCGAGCCTTCAGCCTCGTTGACCAAGCAGTACCAGGCACTACTGGCCACCGAAGGGCTAGACGTTGAGTTCACCCCGGACGGTATCGAGCGCATTGCGCAGATTTCCTGGCAGGTGAATGAAGGCACTGAAAACATTGGTGCCCGCCGGTTGCATACGGTCATGGAGCGGCTGCTGGAAGAGGCCTCGTTCAGAGGTGGCGATATGGAGAGCCCGCTAATGATCGACGGTGATTATGTTAACGCTCAGCTTGGCGAGTTGGCGGTCGACGAAGATCTGTCGCGCTATATCTTGTAAGCACTTGCCGACCTTTATATAGACTTAGCGGGGCGTAGGCGGTGATGATCCCCTACGCCCTGTTTTTTTTGGAGGTTCATCATGACCGCTCCTACCCCGACACAAGTGCACTATCACAAGCAGGCCCGCGAGCTGGAACTTGGCTACGCCACGGATGAACACTACCGGCTGCCGGTAGAGTTGTTGCGCGTCTACTCCCCTTCCGCCGAAGTGCGTGGTCACGGTGGCGACTCGGCCGTGCTGCAGGTAGGTAAAAAAGACGTCGGCCTACAAAACATCACCCAGGCGGGCAACTATGCGCTGAAGCTACACTTCGATGATGGTCACGACAGTGGTCTGTTTAGCTGGAACTATTTATATGATCTGGCGACGCATCAAGACGCATACTGGAACAACTACTTGCAGCGTTTAAACGAGGCGGGTGCCTCGCGAGAGCCTGCCGGTATTCAGTTCAAGCAACTATGACCCACTGACTATGACCCACTGGTTAAGTAATCATGATCGACTGATTCAGACGTCTCCTCACAGAAGCCGGGCAGACAAGCCAGGGTGGACAAGGCTACAATAACGCTACTCTATTTACTCGCGTCGATCTTGAG
Organism: Vreelandella sulfidaeris; assembly: GCF_042429665.1. Taxonomy (GTDB): domain Bacteria; phylum Pseudomonadota; class Gammaproteobacteria; order Pseudomonadales; family Halomonadaceae; genus Vreelandella. The sequence goes on from NZ_JBHMAC010000003.1 coordinate 183,672, forward strand.
ATCGATTTGATATCGCCTCGAACTCGGGAGCTACTTGCCCAATGAGCCCCACAGAAAAGCGCACCACCGACTTTGGTTTTCAAGAAGTCCCCATTGATGAAAAAGCCTCGCGAGTGGCCGATGTGTTCCATTCAGTGGCTGCCCGCTACGACGTTATGAACGACCTGATGTCGATGGGGATTCACCGACTCTGGAAGCGCTTGACCATTGAGCGCGCAGGCGTGCGCCCCGGCCATCACGTCCTCGACATCGCCGGTGGCACGGGCGATTTAACCCTTAAATTTTCGCGTCTGGTCGGCCCGCGGGGCAAAGTAGTACTGGCCGATATCAACGCCTCGATGCTTAAGGTCGGCCGCGATAAGTTGATGGATAACGGCGTTGGCGGCAACGTCGAGTATGTTCAGGCCAATGCCGAAAAGCTGCCGTTTCCGGATAACAGCTTCGACTGCATCACCATCGCCTTCGGGCTGCGCAACGTCACCGATAAAGACGCCGCATTACGCTCCATGGCGCGCGTGCTTAAACCCGGTGGCCGGCTGCTGGTGCTTGAGTTCTCAAAGCCCAATAACCCGCTACTTTCCAAAGCATATGATGAGTACTCTTTCCGCCTGCTGCCCAAAATGGGCGAAATGGTCGCCGGTGATGGTGAAAGCTACCGCTACCTGGCAGAGTCTATCCGTATGCATCCTGACCAGGAAACCCTCAAAGGCATGATAGAAGCCGCGGGGCTTGATCGGGTCGAATACACCAATCTAACCGGCGGCATCGTTGCGCTGCACCGTGGCATCAAGTTATGACCCGAGCCATAGAAACGCTAACCAAGAGGTCAGCATGCTGGTAACCCCGACCCTGCTGTTGGCCGGTTGTGAACGCACGCTCAATGCCTTGCTCGCCCGCGACCCGGCAGCCCCTTCACGGCTGGCGGCGTTAGCGGGTAGCCGTTTACTGGTGCGGCTGGAGCAACCCCATCTGGAACTGATCATTCACTATCATTACGCCGGACTCGACTTGATGCGCAGTGACGGCACCGATGAAACCGATGTGGATGCGGTAGTGGAGCTCACCCCGGAAACATTTTCAGAGTGGCTTAGCGGCGCCTCTATTGAACGACTAATGTTTGACGGCAAACTGGCCGTTCGTGGCCGGATTCAGTTGCTTGAGGCGACCCGCGACTTGCTTTTCGATCTCGACCTTGACTGGGAAAGCGAACTGGCCCGCTGGCTGGGTGATATGCCTGCCCACTCGCTCGCCGAAGGCTTACGGCGGGCCGCTCGCTGGGGGCTACGGGCGAAAGATGAGCTGATGCAGGATGTATCAGAGTATGTCTTTGAAGAAGCACGCCTACTCCCAGGCCGCCAGCAGCGCAACGTTCTGCGCGAGTACCTGACCGATCTAGAAATAGCCACCGACCGCCTTGAAGCACGGTTTCAGCGCTTACAGCGTACTCTGGCAAAACAGCAGACCACTACTCAGGAGTCACATCCATGAGCCTGCGCCTGCTACGGATAAGCTGGGTGATTACCCGTCACCGCCTGGACACACTGCTGCCATTGGCACGTCTGCCCTGGTGGCTTCGGTTTCTGCTATGGTTTTCACCGCTACGCTTAATGCCTATCGGCAAACGCTCCAGAGGAGAGCGTTTACGCTTGGCGTTAGAAGCGCTTGGGCCAATTTTCATCAAATTCGGTCAAATGCTATCGACCCGCCGCGATCTACTGCCCCCCGATATTGCCGATGAGCTGAAACGGCTGCAGGATCAGGTGCCGCCCTTCCCTGGCAATCTTGCCATCGCCCGAGTCGAGAAAGAGCTTGAGATGTCGCTGGCGGAGGCATTTGCCGATTTTGACCATGTGCCGCTAGCCTCTGCGTCAATAGCCCAGGTCCACGCTGCTCGCCTTCACAGCGGTGAAGACGTGGTGGTAAAAATCATTCGTCCCAGCATTGACCGCATCATGCGTCAGGACATGGCGCTGATGTATCAGGTTGCCAAGCTGCTTTCCAAGGTGCCCGAGGCGCGCCGACTTCGCCCGGTAGAGGTTATTCGCGACTATGAGTCCACGCTATTTGATGAGTTAGACCTCTACAAAGAAGCGGCTAATACCTCGCAGCTAAAGCGTAACTTCAAAGATTCCCCCCTGCTGTTTGTCCCGACGATTTATTGGCCCTTCACGCGGCGCCATGTCATGGTGCAAGAGCGCATTCGCGGCATCCCAGTCGCCGATTTGGAGACGTTGATCGCCCGGGGCACCAACCTGAAAAAACTTGCCGAGCGTGGCGTTGAGCTCTTTTTCACTCAGGTATTTCGGGATAATTTTTTCCATGCGGACATGCACCCAGGCAATATCTTCGTCAACTGCGACAATCCCGAGGATCCGCAATATATCGCCATTGACTGCGGTATTGTCGGCAGCCTGACAAGAGAAGATCAGGACTATTTGGCGCGCAACCTGCTAGCGTTTTTCCATCAGGACTATTATGAAGTGGCCGCGTTGCATATCGAGTCCGGCTGGGTGGGAGAAAATACCCGCGCCAACGAATTTGCGGCGGCTATCCGAACCGTATGCGAGCCGATATTAGAAAAACCGCTAAAAGATATTTCGTTTGGTCAGGTACTGCTGGGGCTATTTCAAACCGCACGGCGCTTTAATATGGAAGTGCAGCCACAGCTGGTGCTGCTGCAAAAAACGCTGCTGAATATTGAAGGCCTCGGCCGCCAACTTTATCCCGAGCTGGATCTCTGGAGTACCGCCAAACCCTATTTAGAGCAGTGGATGAAAGAGCGCGCCGGCGTTAGCGGCTTATGGGAATCACTCAAGCGTCAAGCGCCCGAGCTTTCGCATCAGTTGCCGGAGCTACCCGTGCTGGCCCACCAGGCACTTAGCCGCATGGAACATGAACACCGTCAACGCCACCAGCAGGTTGACGCTATCCACGCCATGCGCGTGCAAATGGCCCGTCAGGGCAAGCGTCTTTATCGTCTACGTATTGGTTTAATTTTGCTGGCGATAGCCCTAGCCTGGCAGCCCTTGAGCGGCTGGGTTGAACTCCAGGAGTGGCCGGTACTGGCGGCTGCCGCGATTGGCTTACTGCTGCTGGTATGGCAATAACGTGGCGCATTAAACGTTAAAAGGATTCTCATGGACAGCAAGCCAAAATCGCCTAACCTTTCATCCACCAATGGCGTATCTGAAAACGGTACAGCTAAAAAGGAGGCATCAATAGACGCTCTTTCCAGCAACAAACGATCGACGAATACGGCCCATGTGCTGGATACTCTCAATGACGTACTTGCCCAGCGGCGCCATGCGGCAGTGGAAGATTCTTATGTTGCCTCCTTGCATCATAAAGGCTTGAACAAGATACTCGAAAAGGTGGGTGAAGAAGCCACTGAAACGCTGCTGGCCGCAAAAGATGCCCAGCATGGTGGCGAATCTGAACGCCAAGCATTAATTTCTGAAACTGCTGATCTATGGTTTCATAGCTTGGTAATGTTATCTCACTTAGACTTGGATCATCATGCTGTTCTAGAAGAGCTGGCACGGCGTTTTGGCATTTCTGGGCATGATGAAAAAGCCTCTCGTCAGTCGTAATCGCGCGTGATAACGACAGCCGAATGGCAGCGACAACATTAGTATCAACGATGTGAATAGCGTCGATGTTAATAGCAACACTCGAAAGTTAACCTGCTCCCATGAGGAAACGCATATGTTAGGTGGTATTAGTATTTGGCAGTTGCTGATTGTTCTGGGCATTATCATCCTGGTTTTCGGCACCAAAAAACTGCGCAATGTGGGCACCGACCTAGGCGGGGCGGTTAAAGGCTTCAAGAAAGCCATGCACGATGAAGAAAAAGACAAAGAAAACGAAAAAGACGATGCTGGTCAGCCTCATGCCAAGGTGAGCCATGATGAACCTGGCAACACGTACGACGTTAAAGCGGAAGAGAAGCAACCCGCCGATGGCCGCACCACCGACGTCCGTAACGAAGAGCGCAAATAAACCATGCTGGATATCGGCTTTCTTGAACTGATGCTTATTGGTGTCGTTGCGCTGTTGGTACTTGGCCCGGAGCGACTGCCTCGCGCGGCCCGCACAACAGGCATGTGGATTGGCAAAATCAAGCGCACGGTATCCGGTATGCAGCGTGAAATCAGCGCCCAGCTGGAAGCTGAAGAGCTGCGTCAAAAGCTCAACGAGCAGCAGCAGAAGCTCGACAATAGCTTGAGAAAAGCCAAACTGGACGTAGAGAGCATCGCCGATACCTCTACTAACAGTAACGCTGGGCGATCAACGGCCTCCTCCACCGACGCGTCACAGCGCGATACCGAGCAGCGCGTTGCCAAGGCCGCTGCTCGCTTGGATGATGCCCTGGATACGGTACACGAAGAGCCACCGTCGTCCTCGTCAGCGCCCGACTCGACCGCGCACTCCCCCACGTCTGAACCTGATACGACTGACGTTACAAAGGCTGAATCAACCAAGGACCGACATCACCAATGAGTATGCCTGGCGAATCAAAGGAGCCGCGTGAAGAACAAAACCAAGCCCCTCTCATTGAACATCTGATTGAGCTTCGCTCACGGCTGATGCGCGCCGTGATAGTGATTGTAGTGGTCTTTTTGGGGCTCTATTCGTTTGCAAACGATATCTATACCTTTGTTGCCGAGCCGTTAATGGCCCTGCTGCCCGAAGGTTCTCAGATGATCGCCACCGAAGTGGCTTCACCGTTCTTGGCGCCGTTCAAACTGACCCTGGTGGTCGCGATATTCATCGCTATCCCCTTCGTATTGCATCAGGCATGGGCATTTATCGCGCCCGGGCTTTACGATAACGAGAAAGCGCTGGCCATTCCCATTCTGGTATCCAGTATTGCGTTGTTTTACGGTGGCGCAGCGTTTGCCTATTACGTCGTGTTTCCGCTGCTGTTTGAGTTCTTTACTCAAACCGGGCCGGAAAACGTAGCCGTCATGACCGACATTAACCAATATTTGAACTTCGTGCTGAAGCTGTTTTTTGCCTTCGGTATCGCGTTTGAAATCCCCATCGCGACTTTTTTGCTTATTTTATCTGGCGCTACCTCTGTGGAAAGCCTGTCTAAAAAGCGCCCTTATATACTGCTGGGTTGTTTTGTTGTGGGCATGCTAATGACCCCACCCGACGTTATTTCCCAAAGCCTGTTAGCAATACCTATGTACTTGCTTTACGAAGTAGGATTGCTGTTTGGCCGCCTGGTACGCAAACGCAGGGCCGAACAGGAAGCTGCCGAGGAGCAACAAGCCGACCGTTAGTTCTGACGCTTGTTTCGTAGCCATTTAAAAGCCGCCGCCATCAATGATGGCGGCGGCTTTTTATAGGTTCACAGCGTATATATTCCCGCTGCGGCTTACTCCATCATTTCGTTGATGCGATCCACCAGTTTAAAGATACCGGTGGCGGCTTCGCTGATACGCGTTGCCAGCATATACGCGGGAGTGGTCACCACGCGATGCTCAAAATCAACCACAATCTCCTCGACGCCAGCGCTTCGGTGCAGCCCGCCCATTGAGCTTATGGCACCGGAAACCGCTGGGTCGTTGCCCACGGTGACGGCAATGCCGTCTTCAAAAAGACGCGGCACCAGCACGGCTGCAATACACATCAAACCAATCGGCTTGGCTTCTTGGCGAAAGCCCGTCAGGGCCTCTTTCAAGGCCTCCAGCACCTGCATATTGGCGCCAGCGCTGGCAAAATCCGACAGGCTTTTGGCGACGCCAAAACCGCCGGGCACAATGACGGCGTCAAAATTTTCTGAGGCTAATTCGGCCAGCGGGCTAATGTCGCCGCGTGCCAGGCGAGCCGACTCCTGCAGTACGTTTCGCGTCTCGCCCTCAACGACCTCTTGATTAAGATGGTTAACCACATGGTGCTGCTCTATATCCGGGGCAAAACAATGGTACTCAATCCCTAACTGATCCAGGCGCAACAGCGTTAACGTGGTTTCATAAATCTCCGCACCATCGTAAACACCGCAGCCAGCTAAAATCACCGCCACCCGTTTGGTCATGCCTTTCTCCTCATCCCAGGGTCTGCCGAACGCACTACCGCAAAGCAATTGCTCACTTTAGTCAGTCTGCTCTGTTGTCACAACACGGCTTTCGCCGCAGGGTATGGCTGATATACTCACCTCAGGCCTTCGGGCATCCTTACTTGCCATTGATGTTGGAGAGTACCCTTGAGCGCACCCATTCCACGCCACTTTCCCGCCACACGTATGCGCCGTATGCGTCGCGATGATTTTTCACGTCGGTTAATGCAGGAAAACAGCTTACGGCCTTCAGACCTAATCCTGCCGGTTTTTGTACTGGAAGGCGAGCAACAGCGCGAAGCGGTAGCTTCCATGCCCGGCGTTGAACGGCTCTCTATCGATCTACTGATTGAACAAGCCCGTGAAGCGTATGAACTGGGCATCCCGGCGCTGGCACTGTTTCCTGTGGTCGGTCCCGAGCAAAAAAGTGAACTGGCTGAAGAGGCGTATAGCGCCAGTGGCTTAGTCCAGCGTAGCGTGCGTGCGCTCAAAGAAGCGCTGCCTGAGCTAGGCATTATTACTGATGTTGCGCTGGACCCCTACACCAGTCATGGCCAGGACGGCATTCTTGATGAGCACGGCTACGTGCAAAATGATCGCACGGTGGATACGCTGCTAAAACAGGCGCTCTCCCATGCCGAGGCTGGGGCCGATGTCGTCGCTCCTTCCGACATGATGGACGGTCGTATTGGTGCCATTCGTCAAGTGCTTGAGCAAGAGAATCTACACAACGTGCGTATCATGGCCTACAGCGCCAAGTACGCCTCTAATTACTACGGTCCTTTCCGCGATGCAGTGGGGTCAGCGACCAACCTGGGCAAAGCGGATAAGCGTACCTATCAAATGGACCCTGCCAATAGCGATGAAGCGCTTCACGAAGTAGCCATGGACATCGCTGAAGGGGCTGACATGGTCATGGTCAAACCCGGCATGCCCTATCTGGATGTCGTCCGTCGGGTAAAAGATGAACTCAAGGTGCCTACGTTTGCCTATCAGGTCAGTGGTGAGTATGCCATGCACCGCGCCGCCTTCGACAACGGCTGGCTGGACGCCGACTCAGTAATCCTTGAATCGTTAATGTGCTTTAAACGAGCGGGTGCGGATGGCGTACTTACCTACTTTGCCATCGACGCGGCTCGATTACTTCAACAGCGCTAAGAGTGCACTTGCTTAGATGACAACTAGGTGACACTTATTTGTCATCTTCTCCCCGCATACTGATGTGATATAACAGCATCAGCCTACGATACCTTCGAGCTATCAACGCGGGGAGATCCACTATGGACGAGCAAGCTGCCGAGCCTTTATCACTATCGTCTACTGATCAAACCAGCAGCGAAGGCGATATGCCTCTCCGCATCAACCGAACGCCTACCGGGGTTCAAGCACGAGAAGCAGTGCCGGAAACCGATCTTGACGATACACAGCTCTACTTTAATCGCGAGCTATCACATCTTCAGTTTAATATCCGGGTGTTAGAGCAGGCATTAGACGAGGCCCATCCACTACTCAATCGACTAATGTTCCTGCTCATATTCTCATCCAACATGGATGAGTTTTTCGAGATCCGCGTGGCGGGGCTAAAGCACCAAATAGCCTTGGGCGATGATACGACGGCCGCGGACGGCCGGTTGCCCAAAGCGGTACTGGCCGAAATAGCGCAGACCGCCCATGCGCAAATTGCCCGTCAATATGAAATCCTCAACGACACCTTACTGCCTGCGCTTGAAGCTCAAGGGCTGCGTTTTCGCCGTCGCGATCAGTGGACCGAGGATCAACAAGCCTGGGCACGGGCGTTTTTTGATAATGAAATCATGCCGGTCATCAGCCCCATTGGACTTGACCCTTCGCACCCCTTTCCACGCCTGGTGAACAAAAGCCTCAACTTTATTGTTGAACTCGAAGGTAAAGATGCCTTTGGCCGTGCCGGCGGCATGGCGATTCTGCCAGCGCCGCGCTCCCTGCCGCGCTTGATGTCCCTGCCCAAGGAGCTGTGCGAAGAGGGCTTTTCCGAGTATGTATTCTTATCCTCCATGATCCACTCCCATGCCGATGAGTTATTTCCTGGCATGCGCGTACGCGGCTGTTATCAATTCCGTTTGACCCGTAATGCGGATATGAGCGTTGACCCCGAGGAAGTCTCTGACTTGGCCTCAGCGCTGCGCGGCGAGCTACTGGCACGCCGTTATGGCAGCGGTGTGCGATTGGAGGTGGCGGACAACTGCCCCGAGGATCTTGCCTGTTTTCTGCTGCGCCAATTTGAGCTGGAGAACGACGACTTATATCGCGTCAAAGGGCCCGTCAATTTAACCCGAATGATGTCGGTACTCGGCGACGTGGACCGCCCCGAATTGCTCTATCGTCCCTTTATCCCCAGCATTCCCAAAGCACTCAAAACGGGCAGCCTGTTCGATGCAATCGCCAAGAACGACATTTTGCTTCACCACCCTTTTCAATCGTTTACCCCGATTGAAGACCTGCTGCGTGAAGCGGCCCGCGACCCCCATGTTCTCGCCGTAAAACAGACACTTTACCGCACAGGCTCGGACTCACCGATCGTCAGCGCGCTGGTTGATGCCGCCAGCCAGGGTAAAGAAGTCACGGTGGTGATTGAGCTTCGCGCACGTTTCGATGAAGCTGATAACCTACAGCTGGCGTCACGCCTTCAGGAGGCTGGTGCGATCGTGGTCTATGGCATTATGGCCTATAAAACCCATGCCAAAATGCTCCACATTGTGCGCCGGGAAAAAGGCGAACTGTGCTATTACGCCCACCTGGGCACCGGCAATTATCACTCCAAAACGGCCAAGCTATATACCGATTACAGCCTGCTAACCGCCAACAAGGCACTATGTGCCGATGTACACAAAGTTTTCCAGCAACTCTCGGGGATGGGCCGGGCTCGCAAAATCGATACCCTGCTCCACGCGCCGTTCACCCTTCATGAACGGTTAGTGGAAATGATTGACCGAGAAGCACAAATAGCGCGAAAGGGTAAGCGCGCCCATATCATCATCAAGTGCAATTCGTTAACCGAACCTAAACTGATCAAAGCGCTTTATCGTGCCTCCCAAGCGGGGGTTGAGTGCGATTTGATCATTCGCGGCATGTGCTGCCTGAAGCCTGGCGTGCCCGGCGTCTCTGACAATATCCGAGTACGCTCCATCATTGGCCGTTTACTGGAACATACCCGTGTGTTCTATTTCCACAATGATGGCAAGCCCGAGACGTGGTGTTCCAGCGCCGACTTTATGTCGCGCAACATGTTCCACCGCGTTGAAACCTGTTTCCCGCTGCTGGATAAGAAACTCGCCACCCGGGTACGCAAGGATCTGGAGACCTATCTAGTGGATAACTGCCAGAGTTGGTTACTGCAGAACGACGGCACTTATCAGCTCCAGGATCCAGGCGAGAGTGATGCGATCAGCGCTCAGGAGACACTGCTCTACGCCTACGCATCGAAAAACTAGTGATTGGTAACCCGGGTCAGGCCTTGGCGAGAGCTAAGGCCTATTTTATTACCTCTTCTTGTCAACGACGCTCACTAGACACCAGCGAGCCTCTTACTAGTCCTGCCATTACTTCAAGCGCAGGTAATGTCCCCGTTGTTTCTCAAACAGCTAGATCATCCTTATGCGTTGTGGCCTTTTTCGCCCACCCTAAGTTCCGTACAGGATAGCCGACAGTATGAGAATCTGTCATGATAAGAGCCTACTAACATGAGTATTATTTACAGCCATCAAAAATGATAGATACTCTGTATGACTAACCTCACGTCCTCCGCGCTAAGCGAATAACGCCATGATTGAACTATGCCATGATTGAACTACGTCACCTCCGCACCCTGCTTGCCTTACGCGAAACCGGCTCGCTAGTCGATGCCGCCGATCGTGTTCACCTGACCCAATCAGCGCTGTCACATCAGCTCAAGGATCTTGAGAGCCGCGTTAACAGCCCCTTATTTGTGCGCAAGACGCGTCCAGTCGAGTTTACTCGCGCGGGACTTCGCCTGCTCACGCTGGCCGATCAAATATTGCCAGAGGTGCGCAAAGCAGAAAGGGATTTGGCGCGTTTGGCGGGAACCGAGCAGGGCCGACTGCATATGGCGATTGAGTGCCATAGTTGTTTTCAGTGGCTAATGCCAACGGTGGATTACTTTCGCGACCATTGGCCAGAAGTAGAAATTGATATTCCCAGCGGCCACCATTTCGATCCATTGCCAGCACTTGCCCGTGAGCAGCTCGACTTGGTCATCACCGCGGACCCGCAACCCCTGGAGGGCATTCATTACGTCGCGCTGTTTCGCTACGAAGGGTTATTAGCCGTGGCCCGACAGCACCCGTTCGCGGGGCGTGGAGTGGTGGAACCCCAAGATCTCGCCGCTGAAACCTTAATTACCTATCCTGTCGAGCAGTCGAGGCTGGATATTTTCACCCAGTTTTTAAACCCTGCCAATGTGCGCCCCAAAGAGATCCGGACAGCAGAGTTGACGCTTATGATGATGCAGCTGGTCGCTAGTGGTCGCGGCGTCTGCGCCCTGCCCAACTGGGCGCTGACTGAATACCTAGAGCGCGATTACGTTAGCGCCGTAAAGCTGGGCAAACAGGGGGTGTGGAGTACGCTGTATGCGGCGATTCGGGAAGATACCCTGGAAGCGCCGTGGATGCAGGATTTTCTTCGCACGGCGAAGGAGACCTCCTTCGCCGTGCTGTCAGGCATTAAACCAGCGGATCGCGACGAGGCACCAGTAACGTAAAGCGCGCACCCCCCAAGTTAGGGCTCGTATCAACGGTCACGCTGCCACCGTGGCCGGCCATAATTTTTTGCACAATGGACAGCCCTAACCCATAACCCCCAGAACTGCGAGCGCGGCTGTCGTCCAAGCGCGCAAAAGGCTTGAAGATATCGGCACGCGCTTCGGGGGGAATACCGGGCCCGTCATCCTCTACGTCAATACGTACCAGATGAGGCTCATCCCAAAGCAGGATCGATACTCTGGACTGAGCATGCCGGCAGGCGTTACTGACCAAGTTTTGCAACGCTCGCTGTAGGTAGCGCGGCTCGGCCAACAGCTCAATCTCAGGACCCGGGGCAAGCTCAAGCGTTAGACCTTTATGCAGCGGCGACAGCGTATTGATCACCCGCTCCGCCATTGCCCGGCACTCGACATCGGCTGTCTCAAGTTCTGCGCCGTTAACCGACTCCCCACCCAAGCGGGCATAGGTAAGGATTTCATCGACCAGTTCATCCAGCTCGGCAATGTCTGCATCAATGCCCTGAAGCTGACGTCTGATGGCGGGTTGGTCGGTCATGTCCTCGACCATTTGAACGGCAAATCGAATGCGGGCCACCGGCGTGCGCAATTCGTGGGAAACCGCACGAATCATCTCTTGCTGGCCACGTAACAGGCTCTGAACCTGATTGGCCATGCCGTTAAACGCCATGCCTAAACGGCCCAAGAAGTCTCCACTTTCTACCTTCACACGCGTTTCCAGGCGGCCGCTGGCTATCCGCGTCGCGGCAAGTTCCAAACGGGCCATACGGGCTTCTATGCTGCGCATGATTAAATAGATAATCAGGCTGAGAACTAACATCAGCCCTACCAAAAGCGGCAAATGTAGATTCGGTGGCAAAGTATTTCCGCGTGAAATAGGCCCCGCCTGTAGCCATGTCGTTTCGCCTGGCAGCTGATAGAGCATCGCAATGGATAGCTCGTCAGAGATCATTTGAGTGACGACATTACCATTGGCCAACTGTGTCTGACTTTGAGCGGTCAAGTTATCAGGCAGCGTCGTTAATAACGTAAGTGGCCAGCTGCCCTGGCTTAGTTCAGCCATATACGCTTCTCGCGACTCACTAGGCATGGCGCCCAGCCAGTCGCCCAGCAGAGTAATACTGCCCTCCCACTGCTGCTCGCTCCAGTCGTCCAGCCGGGCTTGCAGCAACCAGTTATCGTCCGGCAAGCGCTGTTGTAACAGCCACGGCTTTTCAGCGACCAGGAGTTTGCCCTGCTCTAAACGTAAGCGTTCAAAATAGCCTAAACGGGCCTCGCTCATCGGCAGCAAAGTAAGTTCTAGTGCTAACTGTTCAGCAACGTTTTCCAGCAGGTCTTGTCTCTGCTCGATCGGTGTCCCGGCTAGCTGTTGCGTCATCAACGACATAGGCAACGCAGCCAGCTGCTCGCGGTAGTCTTCGCGGCGCACCTGCTCAATAAATGAGCGCCCCGCTAACGCAATGATAAACACCACCAACAGCGCTACACCCAGCAACACATAAAAGCGTAAAAACGAGCCGTTACTGAGCACCCGCCGCATAATGCAGTCCCTCGACATCATCAACTGTCTTTAACAAAGAGATACCCTTTACTGCGCACGGTTTTAATCCGATGGGGATGATTGGGATCATCGCCAATTTTGGGTCGAATACGTGACACGCGTACATCGATAGAACGGTCTTGGCCGTCATACTTAATACCGCGTAAATCACTGAATATCTCTTCTCGGGTAAGCACTCGCCCCGCGTTACGGCCCAGCAGCCATAACAGGTCAAATTCGGCGCTGGTTAAGTCAATGCGTTCACCAGAGAGCCAAGCTTCTCGCGTAGCGTTATCTATCTCAAGATTTTCAAAACGTAACCGCATTTCGCCGTCGGGCGCAGGCCCATCGGCGCGGCGCAGTAGCGCTCGCATACGTGCCAGCAACACCCGCGGCTGTACCGGCTTGGGCACGTAGTCATCAGCGCCCATTTCGAGACCCAATACCTGATCGAGATCATCGGTGCGTGCCGTCAGCATCATGATGGGACCCGCAAAGTTAGGTCTAACGCGACGACAAATAGCTAAGCCGTCCTCACCTGGCAGCATTAAATCAAGGATCACTAAATCGGGCTGCAAGGTTAAAATGCGATCAACCCCTTTCGCACCATCGGCTTCAAGCGTTACCTGGAAACCGTTCGCTTCCAAGTAATCACGGGTAAGCCCAGCCAAGCGCTGATCATCTTCAATAATCAACACATGATCTTGATCGGGATAGTCAGCCATTGACGACTCTTGTGATTCAAGTGACTGAAATTGCTGCTCTAAATGATCTACCATCCTCTTTATGCACTCCGCTTAGATTGCTGATTTTCTCACCCGCCTACCCACTATGACTGCGAGTGCCCCACCGCAGGCTCTCAGGATACCTCAAAACCCTCAAAACACCTGCTTCTGTCATTATCATTGTGTTTATTCGAGAATACCTATGGCTTGATACTTGATTCTCCCACTATCGAGAGCTAATGTAAGAGAGCTAACTGTCGACAATGTGACAGGAGGGACCTGCCATGGGAAGTAGCAACACGAAAAGCGTTATAAAGCGCGTTTACGTTCCAACCCAAGTGCGCGACCTGCCTAATGGGGAAAAGTTAAAAATCCCTGGGCATTATAAAGCGCCCCCCGGTGACGGAAACGGTGCAACTGAGTAATAAGACGTACTCATATTATCAAAAAGGCAGGCCATTATTGGCCTGCCTTTTTTTATAGGTCATCACGCACTATTCAGCAACTACCCCTTAGGGCCGAATATAAACCATGCAATTAAGCCAATAAGCGGGAAGAGCAGCAAGACTAAAATCCATATTAGCTTAGCCAAACCTCCTGCAGTACTTTTAGCTACTTTAACAATGGCCCATATTACAATAATGAGCCAAATTAATCCTAATAATCCACCTACTTCAATGCCCATAGCAACTCCTTAGCGTGTTGGCACTTATGTTAATTTAGCTAACCATATCAATAGCACATTTACAAACTACACTCACTGCTCGGGAAGGCTCATCACCATTTCTCCCGCCTTTATTTCAATCGAGAACAGGTTTAAAAAGCTCATGCCGAGCAGAACCGTGTCGCGTTCCATGCCTGGGCTAATCGACCCCTGTACATTTTGCACGGTTAATCCGCCCAACGAAACCTCTTCAAGCGTGGTGAGCGCCCCCTCTACTCTGCCATTGGCAGTATTAAACCAAGCGCTCCGCCCTGGTTCCAAATTTAAGTCATGTGCCAAATCGGACGGTACCGCCACGTAGGTGGCGCCCGTATCGAGTAAAAAGGTTACCGGTGTGCCGTTAATCCGGCCCGGCGCTTCAAAGTGCCCGGCGCGGTTTCGCTTTAACGTTACCGGCTCACCCGCCGGTAGCGTGTGCACGATGTTGGCATTGGGATTCATCATCCTTTCCAGGCCACCATGGATCCACCACGTGCCCACCGCGATTAGCAATACCCAAAACAGCAGCATCATGATGATGCCACCACGCTGTGTCGTGTGCGCTGCCATATTCCACCTCACTGAGGTAAGGGTGCCCTTTTTAAGCGTTATTATTTCCTTGGCACGCGGGTTAGCGGTTCCAGTTTAGCGCCGCTTCCCGACCACGGCGCTCATTGACCGCCGCACAAACCATCATCGCGATCAAAAACAGAGCAACACATAATAGAATAGACGCTTGCAAGCCAATCAACGTTTGCAGCACGCCCAGCATCACGATACCCAACACCCCGGCCAACTTGTTTGCCAGCCCCCAGAAGCCGAAAAACTCTGCTGATTTAGCCAGCGGTGAAAACAAGCCAACCAATGCTCGACTGGCCGATTGACTCGATCCAAGGCTAAGCCCAGCCAAGCACCCTACCACCAGAAATACGTACTGAGCTTGCCAGGCCAGGTCAAAGCGTCCGTTCACCCATTGGGTAACCTCAGGCGTTGCCCAGATGGCCAGAATCGCCAACACCCATAACGCCAGCGTCATTTGATAAGTGCGTTTAGCCCCTAGCTGATCCTGTAGCCAACCAAACCCCAGCGCGCCCGCTGCAGCAGTAACCTGAACAATAATGAACATGATATTGCGGACACTTTCATCCCAGCCAATCACCTGCGCGCCATAAATAAACGCAAACGCGATGATGATGTAGACACCCGCCATTGAGAACAGCAGCGATATCAAGAATACCGTCAGATCTTTAAAATGACGTAGCTCATGGAAGGTGGCCATCACGCGATTCAAGGCAATGTGGCGATACGAGACGCCACGCGGCTGGGGAGTCCCACGCTCTTTGAGCCATAAGAACGTCGGAATCGCAGCGACCAGGAAAAAAACCGCGGCAAAGGGGCCCACCCAGCGGATGCGCTCAAAATTAGCGGCGCTCGCCTCGCCCAGCACTATCAGCGTGAAGCCGGCTGCAAATAGCCCACCGATATAGCCCAACGCCCAGCCGAAACCAGAAATTTTACCTAACGCCTCGGGAGGCCCCAGTTCGGGCAGAAAGGCCGCAATAAATGACTCCCCCATGGAGTAGGCATAGTTGGACAGCACAATCAGCACTAGCCCTATAATGACGTAACCCGGCTCAACGAAGTACAGCATCCCAGTGGTGACGATGGTGGCAAGATAGCTCATCAGCAGAAAGCGCTTTTTTTCTGCCCGGTAGTCCATAATCGCCCCACATAGGGGCGCCGTGATCACCACCATCAGATAACTAATGGCCAAACCAAGGCTCCACAAGAAGTTAGCCAGGCGAAAGTTATCCCCCCGGTCACCCACAATCACGGTAGTAAATAGCTCGCCAAATACCACGGTAATAATCAGCAGCGTATAGGCTTGGTTAGCAAAATCGAACATTGCCCAGCCGAAAATTTCTCGACGAGATGCGTAGGCAGCCGTAGCCTTGGCGGTGTTAGCAGGCAGCATTAATTATCTCTCATAGAGGAAGCCATAAGCCTATCAGGTGGAACCGCTGCGGCGCCACGGCTGACCTAGCCAGGCGACAAGGGCAGCCGTGAGCCTCTTATGACATTGGGGGACAAAACATAGCACTACCCAAAAACGCCCGACCACCCCACATTGTGCCGGCCATTTCAGATACTGCGCTGGGCATTTAACATACGGCCTAGTACACGAACGTTAGAGCAGCCAGTGGGCTACCACAGCGGCAAGACCAATCACCAGTGCCGTCAATACGGCAACGGTTACTACCCGATCAAGCCAGCGATCAAAGGTCACTCCTTTTGGCTGCCTTCGTGTCGCTCCGTGGCGCCCTTGCCGAGCCATTAGTATAGTCGCCCCCTGTGGCGTATCCGTTACATCGCTTAACCAGGCATAGGCAAGCAGATCTCATACTATTGATGCTAACTATTAATGCGCCGGTTGACCACACTGTCGTGTCGCCATGGCGACGATAAGGCGGCGTTAAATGATCTTGTGCGCCGCGGGTAACGCTTTATGGGTACACATGATTGGCACAAACCCCATCATATACCGATTAAAGGTGGATGGCAGTGGCGATGCTTTCTAAGTAGCGGCAAGCAGTGAACTTGCTAGCGCAACTATGTTCCAATAAGTGCGAATAACCCATGGAGGCTTTTATGCCACAGATGAATCGCGACCAACGCAACGCAGCATGGCAAGCGGCTAACCAATGGCGCGCACGTGCAGCACAAACCCAGCCCACCGGTCTGGCAGGTAGTTTAAAACTGCTTTTTACTTGGCTGGCTTTTGGTGCGTTAATGATTGTTGGCGTCGTATTGGGACTGTTTTTCTTATTGATTGGCTGGGCAATGATGCCGTTTATGCGGCACAAAATGAAAAAGCGCATGGAACAGATGCGTGCTCAACAGGCGCAGGATATCGGCGGTGGTTATGCATCTCCACATGCATCGACACACAGTCGTCCGGCTCATCAGGACGCTTTAGAAGGTAGTTATGAAGTAAAAGAAAAGCGTTAACAGAGCCCCACGCTCGGCCTTAGCTCTATATGATGGGGGAGTAAGTGGCTGTTTCGATTAGTTTCCAGATGACCTCACCGATTAAGTTATTAGATCAGTTTTTAGATTAGCCAGGCGCGTATATCCAAGTAAATGCCGCCGCCAAGGTGAGCGGCATTACCACCAGACTACCCAGATTACCAATCAGTACCAGCGACGCCACTTTATGCGGTGCAAGCTGGTACTGTTCTGCCACTAAATAATTCAACACCGCTGGCGGCAACGCGGCAAACACCAGCAATACCGCCATTTGCAAGGCATTGATGGGCAACAGCCACAACAGCGGCAATGCAATCACTAGTCCGGAAAGGGGGCATAGCACAGCGCCCAGCAATCCCGTGCGCCAATCGCTAAAGTCGATCTCCAGTAGCCGTACCCCTAACGCGAACAGCATCAATGGAATACACACGCCCCCCAACATATGCATGGCTTCGAGCAGCCAGCCCGGCAGCGGTAGCCCGCTGATATTGACCATTAACCCCGCCAAGCTCGCCAAGACAATCGGCATACGCACTATTCGCCACAGCGAGGTGCGTGGATTGAGCATATAAAGCCCGACTGAAAAGTGCAGCAGCATTTCGACCATGAATACCACGATCGCTGCAGGCAGTGCTTCTGGACCGAAAGCCAGCACCAGCAAAGGCACTCCCATGTTGCCAGCATTATTGAACATCATGGGAGGCAGAAAGGTTTTGATGTCTAGCCTTAACCACTTAGCCAATGGCCAAAGCAAAATCCCCGAGCCCAGCACTACTGCGACGGCAGCCGTCGCAAGCCACGCATAGTCGGCTAACGGTGCCTGGCGGTCAGCCAGCACGGCGAACACCAATAGCGGAACGAATAGCTCCATATTGAGCGTATTGAGGCTGCGGATATCCGGCGTTCGATAGCGACCGTAGGCAGCGCCGCAGCCCGCGATTAAAAACACCGGCAATAACGTGGCCAAAATGTGTCCTATCATGCGGGCCACCTCGCCCTACTCCATCGCTGCATCGCTGCTTCCTGGTAACGTCTACTTAGTTGTTATTAGTGTCAGCGTTATCATGAGTGGCTGAGTTGTTATGAGTGGCTGAGTTAGCATCGGCTGATGGCTCAAGAAAGCGTTGCCAAAGCGCAATGACGGTTTCGCGGTGTTCACGGAAAACCTCACCATCGCCAAGCGCTTTTTCACCGGTTAGCGCGGCCCGATGGGTAGCGCTACGATAGGCTAAATAAGCCTCTCTCAGGCGCTCAGCCTCTTGCGCGGGTAAGTGCCCACTCTCTGTCAAACTCTCTAAAATTCGAATGTTATCGCTATAGGTCAGTAGCGCAGGGGTTTGGTGAGCAAGTGCTAACACCGCGTATTGGCAGAGAAACTCGATATCGACCATACCGCCCGCATCGTGTTTGATGTTAAACGTATCGCTCGGCGTCTTTGAGCCCAAATGGTCGCGCATTTTCTGGCGCATCTTGACGACCTCTTCTCGTAGCTCGGCATTGTCCCGCTGATTAGCCAATATCTCGCCACGAAGTTGGCTGAATGAATCCGCCAAGCTGGGGCTGCCTGCCACTACCCGAGCTCGCACCAATGCCTGATGCTCCCATGTCCAGGCATGATGATGCTGGTAGTCCGCAAAGGCTTTAAGGGAGGTGACCAATAGCCCCGAATTACCCGATGGGCGCAGACGCATATCGACTTCATAAAGCGAACCGGTAGGGGTCACGGCGGTCAGCAGATGGATAATGCGCTGACCCAGACGGGTAAAAAACACCGGTGTATCAATGGGGCGAGGCCCATCCGTCGAGCCCAGGCCATCACTATCGTGCAGGAACACCAAGTCTAGATCTGAGCTATAGCCCAACTCGATGCCACCAAGCTTGCCATAGCCAATAATCAAAAAAGCCGCTTCACTGGGGTCTAGCCCCTCAGGAACGCCATGCTTGCGGGTAATATGTTTCCACGCCATCGCCAACACGGCGTCGAGGATCACCTCAGCGATAAAGGTTAAGTAATCACTTACTTTCATCAGATGTCGTGTACCTGCGATATCGGACGCCGCGACGTGCAGGGTTTGCGCGTGCTTGAAAACGCGCAGTGCCTCTAGCTGCGCCTCCTCGTCATCTTCTGGCAGGCGGTTCAACGTTTGGCGTAGCTCATCAGCCAGCCGTGCTTTATCGGCCGGCGTGTAGAGCGTTTCCGGCGTCAGCAGTTCATCAAGTAGAATCGGGTAGCGCGATAGCTGTTCTGCAATCCATGGGCTGGCCGTGCACAGCCGCATCAGGTGTTCCAGCGCCTGGGGGTTTTCACGCAGCAGAGCAAGGTAAGCCGTACGCCGCAGCACTGCTTCAATCAGCGGCTGCACCCTTACCAGCGCCGTATCGGGCGCGTCGTTGTCGGCTACGGCGTCAAGGAGTAACGGCATTAAGGCATCCAAGCGTTCAAAGCCAATCCGCTGCATACTTTGCACCTGGCGTGAATGGTACAGACCTTGCAGTCGTTTCAAGGCTTTTTCCGGCGCGTTAAAACCAGCTTCGGTCAGGTGTGCGGTGGCCTCCTCCGCCTCTAATTCGCCACGCCAGATGAGTCGCCACTGTGCCAAGCCAAGCTGGCTATCATCGTTGGCTTCCTCGACATCCTCTTCGGGGTCCGCAATGACAGCATCAAAGTGCTGGCGTACTCGTTCGCGAACTTCATCAAGCTGGGCGATCAACCCCGGCCAGCCTTCATGCCCCATGGCAAAGGCGATCCGCTCGCGATCGCTGTCATCGCTGGGCAAGGTTTGCGTCTGGCGATCTTCAAGCGCCTGCAGGGCGTGTTCAATATCGCGTAAAAACGCGTAATCCGGCAGTAATTCATCGACGACGGCTTGGGGCAACAGACCTAATTCGGGTAAGCGTTGGAGGGCTGTTTTTAGCGAGGTCACCTGCAGTTCCGTATCACGTCCGCCGCGAATCAACTGAAATGCTTGCACCACGAACTCAACCTCACGGATGCCACCCGGGCCAAGCTTGATATTATCGTGCATCCCCTTGCGCTTCACTTCGCGATTGATCATCGCTTTTAGCTCACGCAACGACTCGATAGCGCCAAAGTCGAGGTATTTTCGATACACAAAAGGACGCAGGCTGGCCAGCAGTTCGTCGCCTGCGTCAACATCGCCCGCCACCGGGCGTGCTTTCAGCATCGCGTAACGCTCCCACTCGCGGCCTTGATCCTGATAGTAGCTGGATAACATGGCAAAACTGCCCACCAGCGGGCCACCGTCGCCCAACGGACGCAGGCGCATATCGACGCGAAAAGCGAAGCCGTCGGCGGTCATGGCATCAAGGGCGGCAATCAGCTTCTGCCCGAGCTTGGTAAAGTATTCCTGGTGCGCCAGCGGCTTGCGCCCCCCCTGCGTATCGCCCTTTTCCGGAAACGCGAAAATCAAATCGATATCCGAGGAGAGATTCAGTTCGCGTGCGCCCAGTTTTCCCATTCCCAAGATGACCAGACGCTGGGGGGAGCCATCGCTACGAGGGGCAGGCAATCCCCAGCGAGGCGCATAAAATTGCTCAAGCCAGGTTAGCGCGGCGTCCAGGCATAGCTCGGCAAGCTGGGATACCGCCGTTGCGGTATCCCACATGGTATAGCTGGAAACACGATTAAGGTCGCGCCAGATCACCCCCAACATACGCTTGCGGCGAAACCGGCGTATCGACCGCTGCATGGCCTCTTCGTCATCGGCTTTCCCGAGTGCTTCCTGCAGCTCATTGGCCAGCTCCTCCCGCCCTGGGCTGGCATCCAACTCACCGCTAATATCCAGTTCAGTCAGCCAGTGGGGGTAGCGGGCCAGGGTGTCCAGCGCAAAGGTCGAAATAGCCAGCACCCTGGCCAGGGCTTCCCTGCGTGACTCAGAAAGTGTCTGCCAAGGGCTAGAGGGCAGTTCTTGCTGGGTCATTTCAGCAATATTGTCGGCTTGGGAAAGGGCCTCGCTCAAGCGCTGCCAGGCGGACTGCGCCGCTATTTTCAACGACGCCGGCAGCGTCGACAACGGTAAAAAATCGTCGTTCACTTGCATAACCACCTCGCAGCCAAGCGTATTAAACGCTGTTAATAGCCTCGGCGTTAACGAACGCCTTAGCTAAAGAATTTTTCCCAACCCAACAATCCCCACGTTAGCCCAGCCATAATCAGTGACAGCATCACCGCGGCAGACCCAATATCTTTCGCCCGCCCAGACAACACGTGATGCTCGGTGCCAATCCGGTCAACGACGTTTTCAATGGCGCTGTTCAGTAGCTCTACTATAAGCACAAAAAACAAGCTACTGACTAGCAATAGCCAACTGACAGGCCCCTCGCCAATCCACCAGGCAAGTGGCAGCATGACCGCTGTAATCCCCACTTCCTGGCGGAAAGCCGCCTCATTTCTAAACGCCGCTTTTAGGCCTTTCCATGAATAACGCGTGGAGTGGATCAAATGTGTTAAACCGGTATGCCCAGGTTTCATGCACGTTGCCTCACCTTGTGAGCGTAGAGTGGAATCAATTCGCCAATATCATCGCATCCAGATCCAGTGACAAAGGATCCAGCACCTCAGACCAGCTTAAGTAAGGCGTACTTCCGTTGCCGTTAACCAACACAGTGAACACGCCCCAGCGTCCTTGCGCGGTACGGAAATAGCCCGCCGCGGCGCGTACGGCAAACGGCTGGTTAAGCGTACCGGTTTTTAACATGACATTGTTTTGAAACGTAGTAGAGCCGCGACGAATAAAACGCATGACGCCATTGGCGGGTGACTGAAAGGCGGCGACATAGCTTGGGAAGAGCGCGCTTTGACGAAACATGCTCTCCAGCATCACGTTAACACCGTGGGCCGAGGTACGGTTTTCAGTGGTTAACCCGCTGCCACTATAAAGCGTTAACGGGCCATGTCCCGGTATCCCCTGAGCGTAATTTTCAATAGCTTGCCCTGCTTGGTGTAGTTGCACCTGAGGACCCTCTACCAGGTTCAGCGCCAGCACATCGGCCATATAGTTATTGGAGTAGTTCATGATACGCAGCACCAGCTCTTGAAGAGGCTGGCTGTCCACGGCGGCCAGACGCTTCGCGGTGCTGGGCGGCTGGGACGAGCTGACCCGCCAGGGATCACGCATGAAAATCCCCGCCTGGGTGAGCATCCCAGTCAGCACCTGAGCCGTTTTTTCAGCGGCATCACCCGCGCCGCGGTAGACGTCGCGGGCGCTGGCATTGGTGGATATTTGCCCTGTCAGCCGCATGACATCGCCACGCTCGTCGGTGATACGTTCAGCGCTAATCTCAGTGCCGCTATTGGCGGGCCGCGTCACTACTTGATTGTCGATGGTGATCAACGACGTTTGGCTATCGCACAACCCCACCCGGGCAGGTTCACCACTGTTAACACCGGGTGCTACATTGACGCACCAGCTGCCGAAGTTAACGCCGGCTGACGAAAGCGGCGCGCTGTAGGCGTTGGCTACCCGCGTTAGCGCATCGCAGCGGTCAGTGGTAATACACTCAACCGGTCCAAAACGCCATTGGCTAACCACCAACGCACCTTCGACCTCGCGCACCCCGGCTAAATACAACCGTTGTACCAAGCGCCACAAATTTTCAGTGGTCAACCCTGGGTCACCGCCACCCTCAAATACCAGGTCGCCTCGCAGTACGCCATTCTCAATACTGCCGGTGCTAACCAACTGGCTCGTAAAGCGATGCTGGGGACCAAACCGCGTCAACGCCGCCGCGGATAGATATGCTTTGGTGACCGAGGCAGGCGATAGTTGACGTTCAGGATTCACGCTGCCTAACAGCGTTGGCGCTCCTGAGTCGGCATCCAGCAAGCGCGCTTCGGCACTAATTGAAAAGCCTTTATTCTCTAGCTGGCTCAACCGATTAAAATCAGCCATCAGGCTAGTGCTGGCACACAACGCCAGCGACGCAACGCCAGCGACCAGCGCACGGCGCCACTTAAGGCCAGACATACACAAAGAACCCATTACGCTACCTCAATGCACATTCATATTAGAAAACACTTGCAGCGTCACCACGCCCGCCACTATCAGGCTAATGCCCACTACCGCCGCTAAATCAGGCTTTTCACCGAAGACAACAATACCTACCAGGGTAACGAGCACGATCCCCAAGCCCGCCCAGATGGCATACGCCACGCCTACCGGCAACGTGCGCAACACTAGGCTAAGCAAGTAAAAAGCAGTCCCATAACCCACGACTACCAACACGCTTGGCAGGGGTCGCGTAAATCCCAAGGACGCTTTTAAGGCACTGGTAGCCACGACTTCAGCCACAATGGCCAGAATTAAATAGACAAACGTCATGTCCGCTCCAAATCAACGCATAACCGCCATAGCGCCTGACCACTTTGCGCATACTTCGCTTCAAACGGCGTTAAATAATCCTCTTTGGGTGTCCACTCAGTCACCGCGGCTTGCCTGCCCGTCACCTGAGCCACCGCCAAGGCGAACTCTTCAACATAGAGTGACCAGTTTGAGCGCAGCTCAAGGTGGCCTC
Source organism: Vreelandella sulfidaeris (assembly GCF_042429665.1). Classification (GTDB taxonomy): domain Bacteria; phylum Pseudomonadota; class Gammaproteobacteria; order Pseudomonadales; family Halomonadaceae; genus Vreelandella. The sequence goes on from NZ_JBHMAC010000003.1 coordinate 207,039, forward strand.
CAAGCGCCAACAGTGTGGGGAAAATAGCATGACCATGCCAACGCATTTTTAAGTGGCCTGACTTGGGATACGGGTTTGGATACAGCAGGTAGTGACGCTCAGGTGCCCAGCCTGCCTGATAGGCTAAGCGCCAAAAGTCGACAAGATCGGCTCTCACTAGCAGCGCATTGGCAGGCAGCTCGCCATGCTCACGCCCCAGGCGATCCTCACTACGGTCAATGCCAATGATGCTATGGGTCGGAAAACGGTTCGCAAGATGGCGGGTTGATAACCCTACTCCACAGCCTGAATCAAGGATCAGAGGCGCTTGTCGGTCTTCGTACCACTCGGCTGCGTGAGCAAAGCTGTCCTGAGTGTGCGCAGCGATCGGCTTTCTCAACGGGTGCGTAAGCGCACGGTCTACCCGGCGTGCTAAATCGTGGTGCGGCCCAGGCTGGTTAGATATCACGGGACGAGAATTATGCTGCATGCCATCTCTCGGCTGAAAAGCGTGATTCTATCAGTCTCTAACGCTTGCGGCATGACGCCGTTGCGTGGCCAGTGCTATGATCACGCTTTACGTACCTATATAAGCGCATTGTTTGGTGTCTCGCTGACGTTGAACATTGCCAATAATTGTCATTACCACCACCGCATCACGAGGAACCCGGCTTGTCACACTTACCGGTGATTGTCGGCATGGGCGGCATCAACCCTGCTGGCAGAACTTCTGGCCATCAGGCCTTCCGCCGCACTGTGCTTGATGCCCTCTCTGCTGACCAGCAACGCCAGACACTGGAAGGCTTAGCGGCGCTTATGCGTTTAGTAGAGCATTCAGAAAATGGCTGGCACGACAGTGCAGGCCAATCCATAGACGACCCAGCTCAGTCGCTGCGTGATCAAGTACTCAATCATACGCTGATCCGGCGCAATGAAGACGCCCGTTTTCTTGAGCCTGGCCTACCGGCTAACCGACAGGCCAGCCTGCAACTTGCCGAGCCGATGCGCTTTACGCTGCGCCGTCGCCAGCTGCCGGAAAACCTGCCGGCGAACTGGCAGGTGCGTCATATCGATGCCCACGAGGTAGAAGTCAGCGTTCCCGCCAGTGCACTAGAGGTATTACTGCCTGATGCGCAGGTGCCCAAAGTACGTGCGGCGGCGCAGCTACCCAGCGGCTTCGACCCTGCCAGCCTTTACCGCAGCGTGCACCACCCGCGCGGTCTGTCATTGGCCATCTTTGGTGCTAGTGACTGCCTCGGCGCCAGCGGCCTTCACTGGGAGACATTGCGTCAACAGTTGAATCCTGATCATGTCGCCGTGTACGCCGGTAATTCGATCGGTCAGTTAGACGACCAGGGCTGGGGTGGCTTGCTAAAAAGCTTGGTGAGTGGCCAGCGGGCCACGTCCAAGCAGATGCCGCTGGGCTACGGGCAAATGCCTGCCGACTTCCTGAATGCCTACGTGCTGGGCAGTGTCGGCGGTACCGGCGCCGCATTAGGTGCCTGTGCCAGTTTCCTTTACAACCTGCGGTTAGGCATTGATGACATCCGCGCAGGGCGCCGCCGGGTAGTGATGGTAGGCACCGCCGATGCGCCGATCACCCCAGAAATTATCGAAGGTTTCCGGGCAATGGGAGCCCTAGCCGATGATGCAGGCTTAAAGGCGCTGGATGCCCTGGAGCTATTAACCGATAGCGACTACCAGCGCGCATGTCGTCCCTTTGCGCGTAACTGCGGTTTTACCATGGCCGAAGCCAGTCAGTTTGTGCTGCTGATGGATGATGCCCTGGCGCTTGAAGTGGGCGCAGACATTCTCGGTTCAGTACCTGACGTGTTTGTTAATGCCGACGGCTATAAGCGATCGATTTCAGCGCCGGGAATTGGCAACTACATTACCCTGGGCAAAGCTGCCGCCCTGGTACGTGATATGTTGGGTGAGAAAGCCCTCAAAGAGCGCACTTTTTTACACGCTCATGGCACCAGCACCCCCAAAAACCGCATTACCGAATCGCATGTATTTGATGAGATTGCCCGCGCCAATGGCATCACCGACTGGCCGGTGGTAGCGATCAAGGCGTTTATTGGTCATTCCCAAGGCTCGGCGGCAGGCGATCAATTGGCAAGCGCGCTAGGCAGTTTCGCTCACGGATTATTACCGGGTATCCCGACCCTGGATGCGGTGGCTGACGATGTGCATGCCGAGCGGTTACGTTTTTCGCAAACGGCCCAAACCTTCCATGCGGACGCTGCCTTTATTAACGCCAAAGGCTTTGGCGGTAACAATGCGACCGGTGTGGTGCTGTCACCGGCGGTTACCGAGCGCCTGTTGACCCAACGCCACGGCGAAGTGGCAATCAATGCCTGGAAAGAGCGTCGTGAAGCCACCCGTCAAGCAGCTGCGGCCTATCTCACTCAGGCAGACCGTGGCCACTACGCGCCACGCTATCAGTTTGGGGAAGCGGTGCTTGAAGGTCCGGAGCTTGATATTCATAGCGATCGGATTCATATCCCCGGCTATGACCATGCCGTCTCGTTAACGAGCGATAATCCGTTTGGCCGACTGGATGAGGAGACGTAATCATGGATAACGGCAAAGTGAATATTGCGGTCTATCCCGGTACCTTCGACCCCATCACCAATGGTCATTTCGACCTGATCGAGCGCGGCGCGCGCATGTTCGACAGCGTGGTGATTGCCATCGCGGCAAGCCCTGGTAAAAGCCCCCAGCTTGACCTGGAAACACGTATAAACCTGGTCAAAACGGTGTGCGCGCCACTCTCCAACGTTAAGGTGATTGGCTTTTCCTCCCTGCTCACCACGATGATGCATGAGCAGGGCGCGACGATCATTCTGCGCGGTTTACGAGCGGTATCCGACTTTGAGTATGAGCTGCAGTTGGCTAATATGAACCGTGCCCAGAACCCCGAACTGGAAAGTGTATTTTTAACCCCAGCGGTCGAAAATTCGTACATTTCATCCACCATCGTGCGTGAAATCGCCAAGCTGGGCGGCGATATTTCGCCACTGGTGCATCCACAGGTCGCCGAAGCCCTGCATAACCACTACACTAGCTAGCCAACGCCATTGTTGAGTAAAACACTCAGGTATTGAGTTACAATAACCTGAGTGCGACTGCTATACGCGAGGTATGCCCATGGCCCTGATGATTACTGACGAATGCATTAACTGCGACGTCTGCGAGCCCGAATGCCCCAATGATGCCATTTCTCCCGGTGAGGAAATCTATGTCATCGATCCCAATTTATGCACCGAGTGCGTTGGCCACTATGATGAACCCCAGTGCCAGCAAGTCTGCCCAGTGGACTGTATCCCGCTTGACCCTGAACGCCACGAAAGCCAAGAGCAACTAATGACGAAATACCGCCTTATAACTGCCGCTTAAACGTTTAGACAGCCATCACGTGCGGATATGGGCCCTTGCCTGGCCAATCATTCTCTCCAATATCACCGTCCCGCTGCTTGGACTGGTCGATACCGCGGTGGTCGGGCATCTTCCCGACTCCCGCTTTCTAGCCGGCGTTACCCTGGGCGCTACATTATTTAGCTTCCTCTACTGGGGGTTTGGCTTTTTACGTATGGGTACCACCGGTCTGGTGGCCCAAGCCATGGGGCGCGATAGCGACAGTGACGTGCGCAACCTGCTGGGGCAATCGCTGATCATGGCAGTAGTGATTGGCACGTTGCTGATTGTGTTTGCCTCGCCGCTGATTTCGCTAGGCTTATGGCTGTTAGAGGGTAGCGACGTGGCGACCGATATCGCTTGGGAGTACGCCCATATACGTATTTGGTCGGCGCCTGCCGTGCTTGCCAACTACGCCATTCTAGGCTGGTTTCTAGGCCAACAGAACGCCCGTGTGACGCTGATGATTTTGCTGCTGACCAACAGCGTTAACATCGTTTTGGACGTATGGTTTGTGGTGGCCCTGGAAATGACCAGTAATGGAGTGGCCTGGGCCAGCGTGATCGCTGACTACAGCGCACTGGCCTTTGGCAGCGCATTGGTAGTGCGCCAAGTGGCTAAGCTGGATGGTCGCTTCTTGCGCGAGCGCCTGTTGGCGCTACCGGCCTATGCCGCTTTGCTTAACGTTAATGCCAATCTGTTTGTACGTACGCTCGGTCTGCTTTTCGCCATGGCGTTCTTTACCTCACAGGGTGCCCGCCAGGGCGATACGGTATTAGCTGCCAACGCCGTATTGTTGCAGTTCATTATGCTCACCAGCTACGCGCTTGATGGCTTCGCCCACGCCGCCGAGTCCCTGGTCGGACGCGCCTATGGGCGCAAAGACTGGCACGAGTTTGCTGACACCGTGCGCGCCGCCATGCGTTTTTCACTATGGACCGCACTTGCTGCCACCGTCGTGTTCGCCTTCGGCGGCAACGCGCTTATCGCACTGCTGACGGGCCTTGAAAACGTGCGCGCGACCGCAGCGCACTACCTGCCATGGATGGTCGCTATGCCGCTGATCGCGGTATGGAGCTACCTGCTGGATGGGGTCTTTATTGGCACCACTGCCGTGCGTGAAATGCGCAACAGTATTTTTATTGGTCTTGCTGTCTACTTACCGGTGTGGTGGCTCAGCCAAGGGTTAGGCAATCATGGCCTATGGCTTGCCTTTATGCTGTTTACGCTAGTTCGTTCGGCGGTTTTAATCTACTACTACCGGCACTACCGGCATACTCGGTGGCGTTAACGCCAACCAGCTAAACAGTGCCTACGGCACATCGCCAAAGCGGCCAGCTTTCACGTGAAAAACATCGCTCTCCCCCGTATATTAACCAGGCACTTGATGAGCCACGTCCTAATAATGAATAAAGAGAGCATCCCATGCTTAAAATGATCTCAAAACCAGCGGTCAAGCTGGTGGAGCGCTATCTACCCGACCCTTATATTTTCGTATTATTGCTGACCTTAATCGCCTCGGTCGCCGCCATCGCCATTGAGCGTCAAACCCCGCTGGCGGTGCTACGTTTTTGGGGCGACGGCTTCTGGGGATTGTTGACCTTCTCCATGCAGATGCTGCTGGTACTGGTAACGGGCTTTATGCTGGCAAGCTCACCGCCTGTTAAGCGTATTCTGCAAAAGATAGCCGGCACTGCCAAAACACCCGGCGGCGCCATTATTCTGGTCACGTTGGTGTCGCTGGCCGCCAGTTGGATCAACTGGGGCTTTGGGCTGGTGGTCGGGGCGTTATTCGCGAAAGAACTGGCCCGCCTAATTCGCGTTGACTATCGCCTGTTAGTCGCCAGTGCCTACTCGGGCTTTGTGGTATGGCATGGAGGGTTGGCCGGTTCGATACCGCTCACCATCGCCACAGAGGGCCACTTTACCGCCGACCAAATCGGCGTAATAAGCACCGGCTCGACCATTTTTGCATTCTTCAACCTTGCCATTGTGGTCTGTCTGTTTATTTCCATCCCACTGGTCAATCGCCTGATGCTGCCGGATGAGCAGGATAGCGTCTATGTCGATCAGAATATGCTCAACGATGAACCTGAGCCGGTGGGTCGCGCTAACCGTCCTGCAGAGCGGCTTGAGAACAGTTTAACCCTGTCACTGTTGGTAGGTGTGCCGGGGCTGCTGTTTTTACTTGATCACTTTTTGCTACGCAGCGGCGGTTTAAACCTTAACGTCGTCAACTTCATGTTTCTATTCCTGGCCATTGTGCTGCACCGCACGCCCCGCAATCTGCTTAATAGCCTTAACGAAGCGATCAAAGGCGGCGCGGGTATTGTTATTCAGTTCCCTTTTTACGCTGGCATTATGGCGATAATGGTTCAGTCAGGGCTGGCAGAAAGCATGTCTGAATGGCTAGTGTCGTTTGCGACCGCAACGACGCTGCCTTTCTGGTCATTCCTCAGCGCTGGGATTGTGAATCTCTTCGTTCCCTCCGGTGGTGGGCAGTGGGCGGTGCAGGCGCCAGTAATGCTACCCGCAGCACAAGCACTGGGCGCCGATATTCCACGCATCGCCATGGCCGTAGCCTGGGGCGATGCCTGGACGAATCTGCTACAGCCTTTTTGGGCACTGCCGGTGCTCGCCATTGCCGGTCTGAAGGCGAAGGACATTATGGGCTTCTGCCTGATTCAGCTAGTGATTACCGGTGTTATCATCTCCGTTGGTTTAGTGTGGCTCTAGCCTCCAGCCGTTACTTTACTCCGTCGCTCAGCGTCTTCATCGACTTCGACCAAGCCACTGAGCGGCGGTAAGTCATTCAATAGAGAGCCCTCCTATGTCCAGCCCCCCTATCTCCAGCCCCCCTATGTCCAACCACGACCTCAGCACGAATGCCGCCCTTCCTGGACAGCATGAACTTTCCATGACCGTACTAATGACGCCCGACATGGCGAATTTCAGTGGGAAGGTACATGGCGGCGCTATTTTGAAAAAGCTTGATGAAGTTGCTTTTGCTTGCGCCAGCCGCTATTCCGGTCACTATGTAGTGACCCTATCGGTGGATCAGGTGTTGTTTAAACAACCGATTCATGTGGGTGAACTGGTCACTTTCTTAGCCAGCGTCAACCATGTGGGACGCTCATCAATGGAAATTGGCATTAAGGTCGTGGCCGAAGATATTCGCAATAAACTGATCCGCCATACCAATAGCTGTTACCTCACCATGGTCGCGGTGGATGAGGACGGTAAGCCAGCCAGCGTGCCTCCGCTGAATTTGGTAACGCCGCTGCAGAAGCTACGTTTTGAAAAAGCGGCACTGCGAAAAAAGCTCCGTAAACAGGCGGAAAGAGAGGAGTTGCTGACCCAGCAACAGCATCAGGCCCAGCCACTCGCCTAACGTCACCCAACGACAAGGAGTCCGTATGCTCGCCAGGGAACGCCACCCGCACCTGCCGAAAGCGGTCGAATACGCCCATATTGGTTGGGATTTTTTCATTTTAGTACTCGTGGTAATAAATCTCGGGTTACTGCTGTTTGATTCACTCTTTATAATCGGCCCTATAAGCCAGGGCATCGAAAGCATCGCGCCTGGTTTTCACGCCTTTTACGCTGACACGATCCATAGCCGCTTTATCACCATCGACTTGGTGTTTGTCAGCTTTTTTATTGCCGATGTACTGCTGGGCTGGTCAATCGCGATTGCCGAGCGACGCTACCACCGCTGGTTCTTTTACCCTTTCGTGCACTGGTATGACGTGCTGGGCTGTATTCCCCTGGCAGGCTTCCGCCTACTGCGTATTTTACGTGTCGTATCGCTGCTTCACCGGCTGCAGCGCCTAGGCATCATTAATGTTAGACACTGGGATACCTTTCAGTTTTTTGCCAAGTATTACGACATCTTGCTTGAAGAGCTTTCCGACCGTATTGCCTTGAAACTGTTGGGTAATGTACAGCAACAGGTAGGCGCTACTGACTCACTTACCCAACAGGTCATCGATCGAGTGATCATGCCCCGCAAAGCCCAACTGATTCAGGAAATCGCACAGCGCCTGGAGGGCACCGTCGGCAACGCCTATCAAAACAACCGACAAGCCATCATGGCGGCAATTAGTGACCTGGTCACCCGGACCTTGCGAGAAAGCCCTGAGATTCAACGTTTCAACCGCCTGCCCATGGGCCAGCAGGCGACCAGTGCGATGGAGGCATCGCTTAGCGGTGTTGCCCAGCGTCTGGTGGATGAGCTATTGCTGGGCATTCATTCAGATGAGTTTAAACGATTGGTTGAGCGCACCGCGGATAGTGGTTTTGACACCTGGCTCACAGTGGACGAAGGCAGCAATCGCGTCACTGAACAAGTGCTATACGACACGCTCGAAATGCTCAAGGAGCATATTCAACGTCAACGCTGGAAAGATCGCTATGATTAGCACTGGCACCCAAACCGTACGCCCGAAACGTTCTACAACACTGACTTTCCATGTGACAGGATCCGTTAAATGAACGAAGAATGGTTAATCCTTGGCCCTGCCGCGCTTTATATGCTGTCGATGACGCTGACGCCGGGGCCGAACAATGTGATGCTCACGGCTTCCGGCGCGAATTTTGGTTTTAAGCGCACGCTTCCGCACATGTGGGGGATCCTCGGCGGCTGCTTTTTACTATTTGCCGGCATCGCCCTGGGCTTAGGTGTCCTGTTTGAACGCTATCCGCCCATTCAAACCGCGCTGCGCTGGATAGGTAGCGCCTATTTACTCTATTTAGCCTGGAAAATTGCCAGTGCCCCACCGCCCAATCTAAACGCCCATCAACATAGCGTCCCGTTATCGTTTTGGCAGGCCGCCGCATTCCAGTTTGCCAACCCTAAAGCATGGGTAATGGGACTTGCCCTGATGGCGGGCTTTCTTCCCGAAAGCGGTCAGCCGGTCGTCAACGCACTGATACTGGCGAGCTTTGCGGAGCTGGTAGCGCTGCCGTGTGCCGTGCTGTGGGCAGCCTTTGGCACCGCGATTGGTCAGTGGATCAAAAGCGACGGCGCATGGAGGGCATTCAATGTCACCATGGGAATATTAACCGCCGCCTGTGTCGTGCTGATTTTACGCTAGGGCCGCTGTCGTTAGCCGCAGCGCAGCTCTTCAATAACCTCTTGATCGTTTAGATGAATGTTCAAACGATCCGAACGGTAATCCATGGTGGCGACATCGCCAGGGTGCAGCACACGGACGTGACGTGCGTCGCTTTCGCGCTGCAGCTTGGCCTCACTCGTCTCCTCAAATGACTCGCCTACGGCATACTGAATCGCGGCGATATCACACTCGACGGCTCCCTCTGCGCGGGGATTATTTGCCTCGACATTGGGCGGCGGTGGCGCCGCGTCCACGTCGTCGGTCGCCGGGGACATCGGCATCTGGGCGCTAACACAAGCCGTCAGCATCATCGTGCCAACAGTGGTCAGGGAGAGCTTAGCCAGCGTCATACTAGACTTCATCCTTGAATCTCCAACAATGGGTAATTGAAAACCGGAAGTGGAAAATCCGGGTTAAAAAATCGAGCAAGGTTACGAGGCTTACCCTCTAACAACCAGGTATAAAACGTCAACGGGCTGGACAAATGCCCAACCCGTTGGTTACCACTTTTGGCTTATGCGGTATTACTTAGTTTGCTGCATCTTGAACGGCTTGACCGCCTTCTTCCACATCCTGGCCAGCGCCAGCGATAGTGTTGCAGCCAGCTAAAACGCCAGCGGTCATTAGCAGCATAAAGCTCATGGCCAATAATTTTTTCATTTCCGTTCTCCATAACGAGTTGTTCGATATCGTAAACTCCACTGACAATCAACATTGTCGCTTGGGAGTTTTTTAAGGGTAACAGCGTTTTAGCAATTGCGCTTGCTTTCCCTACGCCTGTTTACCGCTGCTATGCTAACAATTATCCAACCTGTTGTCTGGAGCTACGTCTTTGATCAATTTCGAGCTAGATGAACGTCTTGCCGCTGACACGTTCCCCGTTACCGACCTTCCCCTTTGCCGCGTGCTGCTAATGAATGACGCGCGTTACCCATGGGTCATTCTAGTACCGCGAGTCGCCGCTATTAGCGAAGTGTTTGAACTCTCGACCGCTGATCAGCAAACGCTATGGCATGAAGCCAGCCATCTAGGGGAGGCGATGAAAACGGCGCTAGCGGGCGACAAAGTCAATATTGCCACGTTAGGCAATGTGGTCAGTCAACTGCATGTCCATGTGGTGTTACGTCGACACGCTGATGCCTGCTGGCCAGCGCCGGTGTGGGGCAACGGCACGCCCGAGCCTTATTCACTGGAAGAACAAGCGCAATTACGCGATCGCTTGCTAGCGCTAACTGATGGGCTCAACGTCGCCAATCATTAACCCGTCAGTGGATGACTGGGCTGAGCATTGGGCTGAATCAATAGCGGCCCGCTAGCAGGTTGAGTAGCGCCCGCAATGCTCAGCGAGATGCCCAGCGCAATGATCAGCGCCCCACCCGTTAACGCCAGCCAGCCAGCCGCTTTTTGTACATGGCGCGGGCTATAGTGCTGTCGGGATAGGCGACGCTGTGCCCAACCACGAGCAAAGATACTTGCCATCGCTAGAGCAGAAACGGTGAGACCGGTGCCAAACGACATTGCCACTACCGATAGTACGCCAACCTCAAACTGACCCAGCAGGCTGGCCGCACCCAGCATTAACACCGCGCCACTGCAGGGGCGCATGCCAATGGCCCCCACGGTTATCATTGCCGTGCGCCAATCTAGCGCCTGCTGAGGCTCAATATGATGCGCCCCACCGCAGCAATGATCGTGGTGATGGTCATGATCATGGTGGTGATGCTGTTGATGATCGGCATGCTCAGCCATGGGCGCTTGAACTTGATCGGCAGGCCGATAAGCACGCCGCAGCTGTTTAACCGCCCGCCAACACAGCCAGGCTCCTAACGCGGCCACCAAAATAAAGCTTGCCTGCTCCACCCAAGCCACACTGCCCATGGCTTGCCGGGTAATCCAACCAAGGCCATAAACCAACACAACAATCAAGGCGATGGCTGAGACACCTTGTAATAGTGAAGCAGCAAACGAGAGCCCCAGGGCACGCTTTACCGCGCCGCCGTGGGTAGTTAAATACGTCGCCAATACGGCTTTACCATGCCCAGGCCCTGCCGCATGGAACACGCCATAGGCAAAGCTGATACTCAATAAGCTCACCCATGTTGCCATCGAGGGAGCCTGAGACAGCTCGCTAATCGCCAGCGTCAGCGAGCGATGTAAATCACGCTGCCAACCGAGCAGTTGATAGCTCACGCTCTGAAATCCGCCTTGCCAAACGATGAGCAGCACCCCCACCGCTAGTAGTAGACCCAGCATTAGCCCCGAGTAACGTATTATCGGTCGCGGTAAAGACATCACACTGCTCCGTAGCGAAAATAACTCTAAAAACGTGTTTATCAATCAACATTACTGACCATCAAAATGGTAACGACATAACATATCAATTTTACCATGGCGTTTTAACAGCGTGTCTGAAGCAGATCCTCGGCCATCACTCAGCGCCCCTTTTTAGCGGCAATCAACCCGGCCAGTTTCAGCAAAAAAACGACCTAAGCCCGGCTCTCCGCTCTCATCGACATCTAACATGGCGGCTTTCATCACCACGTCAGGGTCAGGATCAGCGGGCAGGATAGCGAGCTCGCATGAAGGAAGGCCGTTAAGTATCAGCGCATCCTCGCGAGGCTGATTGTTTTCCGCCTGGTGGACGACTTCAATGTAATAAGTGGGGTCGAACACTTGATACGCTAGTAGAGAACCCGCCAGCGGTGTTGGCGTTTCAAGCGGCAGAATAAACATAAAGGTTAACCGCCCACCGTGCTCCATCAGGGTATATTCGCTGACCTCTCCGAATGCCTGGGGCTCGTCATCAATGGTCACGTTGGACAAATAGTGTTGTCCGGTCAGATTATCGCGTATCTCTGTTCCCAATTGATCCAGTCCTTCCTCAAGACTTACCTCCCCCATTTGTTGAAGCTCCTCAAACACGACCAGACTGTAGAAAGGATCCATCTGCCACGTTTGGTGTAAGCCGCTCACCCGCCCCTCATCGTCGGTGATGATACGTACACTCAGGTCAATCCAACCATGCGGATGAGCCTGAGCGACTGAGCTCGCCAGAAAACTCATCACGCCGAGTACCAGCATGACTGGGGTAATCCCTTTCCTCATGGGGCCACTCCTAACTTATGCTGCAAGGCAACCAGCCATGGGTCTAATAAATAGGGGGGCAGCGGCTGGTTTCCGCGTAAGGCTGACACGCGCACACGACTACCGCTGCCTTCCTCGCTCACCTGTAGCTGCACTCGATATCCCGGCCAGCGAGCAAGCGCCGCCTCGGCACGCCCTAGCGAAAGATCCGCATGGCGAACCACGTAGCCCTGCTCGACCATTAAATCAACGGCTTCGCGAAAGGTTTCGTCTGATGGAGTGGTGTACACCAGCTCACGAGGCTCCAAGGGCGCTGAAGTGGCGCATCCTGTCCCGACAATCCCTAACAGTCCGATTAAAAGCCAGCGATAACTATTCATAACGCCCCCCTTGTCGCAGACACAGCCTGCATAAATTGCGTTTGAAAACGCTGACAGAAATCATCGTTACTGGCGCTGTAGGATTCGCGCATATCGCCCCACTGATCGAAGCGGCGAACATCACGGGAAAGGCGCACGTGAGTGTTGTTTATGAGTACCGATACTCGCTCCACTTCCAGGGGAGGCTGACCTATCCCGCCCCGAAACCCCATTCCCCCAACGCCGATACCGAACCCACCCCGCCCGACACCAAAGCCGCCGAACAGACGCATTCCAGGCGCATAGTCGTCTTCATAAAGATTGTAGTAACCGGGCAGTGTTCGCTCACGGCTAGCGCTGATCAGCCCCAACTCGGTATCGGTCGAATCCAGCGAAAAATCCCATTCGGTGAGCACTTTTACGCTTTCGTCCAACGCGGCTTCAGCACTAATGGCGGGAGACCGGAGCGAACTGGCAGTGGCATTGCTGGACGGAGTAACGATAGCAAAGTAGCACGCCGCGGCGGGGGCGGGTTCCGCTTGCGGCAGGCGATCAGGAACCGTTTGACAGCCAGCAAGCGCCAGCAGGCAAGTTAGGCTTATCGGTATCGATTTCATGTTAGTTCCTCTAACGGACCAAGTCGCTGGTTTGCGGCGGGCTAGCGGGCTAAGCTCCCCAAGGTGATCATATCTAATAGCAACGTATTGAAGACACGCAAGTAAAAACACCAAGTTGTGGAGATCGTGCTGATGAATGTTTTGCTTTGCCCGGACAGCTTTAAAGATGCGCTCAGCGCCCAAGACGCCGCGGCGGCGATGGCGTGCGGCGTTCTTAGCGCCGCCCCATCGGCGCACGTTATCACGTGCCCTTTAGCAGATGGCGGCGAAGGCAGTTTAGCGGCATTGATCGCCTCAACGGGTGCCGGACAGCGCCAGATCAACGTTCAAGACGCGCTAGGGCGGCCAAGACAAGCCTCCTGGGGCTGGCTTAGCAGCCAGCGTACCGCGTTTATTGAGCTGGCAGAAGCCAGCGGGTTACAGCATCTTGCATCCGATGAGCGCAATGCCCTGCATACCTCAACGTTTGGGGTCGGCGAACTGCTGCTGGCGGCGCTCGATGAAGGGGCTGAAAAAGTTCTGCTGTTGCTGGGCGGTAGCGCCACTAATGACGGCGGCGCGGGTATGCTTCAAGCGCTAGGTGCACGCTTGCTGGATCAACACGGTAATTCACTTGCCCCCGGCGGTGCGGCGCTGAGCCAACTCAGCCGGCTAGAACTAGCGGCTCTGGACCCTCGCTTGGCCTCACTGACGGTTGAGGCCGCCGTTGATGTGGACAACCCACTGCTTGGCCCACGCGGTGCCAGCGCCATTTTTGGCCCGCAAAAAGGAGCATCACCTGCAGAGGTTGAACAGCTGGACCGTGCCCTTGGTCACTTTGCCGATATCAGCGCCCAGGCGCTTGGCCATGACTATCGAGAGTTGCCGGGAGCGGGGGCTGCAGGGGGCATGGGATTTGCCGCCAAGGCGTTTTTAAACGCCACCTTAAAACCTGGCATTGAAATGATTATACAGCAGGCCGATATGGAGACCCTGCTGGCTAGTGCTGATCTAGTGATCACCGGCGAGGGCCGTTTAGATGGTCAAAGCCTGGCGGGTAAAACGCCTATTGGGGTTTCCCGTGCAGCCCAACGCTTCAATAAGCCCGTCATAGTGCTGGCGGGTGGTTTGGGCGATGGCTGGCAAGCCTGTTTTAACGAAGGCGTTACCACCGCGATCGCCCTGGCCGATGGCCCCATGAGCTTAGCCGAAGCACTACCACGCACCGCCGAACTTCTGGAAGCACGCTGTGATAGCTTGCTGCGGCTATGGTTAGCCGCGCGTGGATAACGGACATTTGCTCACCTGACCTTGAAAAAGGCAATGAGCGCCAGCATCTATTTACTAGCCACAAGCAGACATCCGTTTGATGTCGTTGAGTTTGATGTGGTTGAGCTCGCTTAATGTTGTTGAGCTATGGTGGCGATGCAAAAAACTTGTTTTGCACAGCCCCACCGACCTCTTAAGCTTGAAAGATGCATTTATCGCCGCTGATGGCGGCCTCACTAGGGAGCAGGATATGACTGATACCAATAGCATTGGCCTACACGAAGGTAGCGCAAGTCAACTCGCCGAAAAGCTCAACCACCTGCTGGCCAACTACCAAATTTTCTACATGAACGTGCGTGGTTACCACTGGAATGTACGCGGCAGCGATTTTTTTGAACTGCACGCCAAATTTGAAGAGTTTTACACCGATTTGTTGACCAAAGTGGACGAGGTTGCCGAGCGCATCCTGACCCTGGGCCACAAGCCGGTACACGCCTACAGCGACTACGTAACGCTTTCCCGCATTCAGGAAGATAAAGACGTTCACGATGGCAGCACCTGCGTCAAAGGCGTGCTGACGGGTTACCAAACCATCATTGAACTGCAGCGCGAACTGCTGGCACTTGCTTCTGACGCCGACGATGAAGGCACCGCGTCTCAAGCGGGCGATTACATCCGCGAACAGGAAAAAACCGTCTGGATGCTCAACGCCTATTTAAGTAAATAAGTTAAGCAAATAAGCGCGCTCTGCAATGTTTGCAAACAGACGCCATGGCGATACACGCCAAGGCAACAAAAACGGCACCGTTCAGGTGCCGTTTTTTTATGCGCTTCTCACTACCAGCGAGAGCAGCACAAGCAAGGCCTAGCGCTGGTCGGCAAGATCCTCTATCAAGGCGCGCAGCATCAGCCAGAATTCCTCAACCGAGGCAAGTTCCACCCGTTCATTGGGAGAGTGGGCGCCGCGAATCAGCGGACCAAACGAGATCATATCCAGATGCGGGTATTTGCTGCCTAAAATACCGCACTCAAGCCCCGCGTGAATCACTTTTACGTCTGGCTCGCTGCCCAGCAGGGCTGCGTGGCGCGCCTTGAACGTCGCCAGCAGCTCGCCATTGGGATTGGGCGCCCAGCCTGGATAGCCATTTTCGACTTTGACACGCGCACCAATCAACCCAAACAGCGCCTGAAAGCGATCCGCCATGGCCGTAACCGCACTGTCGTGCAGTGAACGCACCAGCGCACAAATGTGTAGTCGGCCCTGCTTCAGACTCAAGACGCCAAGGTTATTGGAGGTTTCTACCACCCCCGGCACATCCGCACTCATGCGCTCGACCCCACAAGGCGCTGCGTGCAGAGCAGCCAGCAACATCGCGCTGGCATCCAGCGTTAATGGTTCGTCCTCAGGGGCCGCATCGACACGTTGTGCGCTGATGGCAAGGCCGCTATCACCGCTGCCTAATTCTCTCAACAGAATAGTTTCCAACCCAGCAATAGCGACCATGGCGGCCTCTACTTCATCACTGGGCAGCGCCACCTGGGCAAAGGCTTCACGAGGAATGGCATTGCGTAAGGTTCCCCCCTCATAACTGATAAGACGCGCGTCAAACGCTTCCAGCGCGCGCAACACTCGAACCAGCAGCCGGTTAGCGTTACCCAACGGCAAATGGATATCCACGCCCGAGTGACCACCCTTCAGGCCGGTTAACGCAATATTGATGATTCGCTCATGATCGCCCACGGCGGCGCTTGGCAGTTGGGCATCGACCTCAACATCGGCTCCGCCAGCACAGCCAATGTAGACCTCTCCCCGGTCCTCACTGTCCAGGTTGAGCAGTAGCGAGCCTTCCAGCCAGTTCTCGGCCAGGTTCAGCGCGCCCCCCATGGACGTCTCTTCTTCCAGGGTAAACAGGGCTTCCAAAGGGCCGTGGCGTAGTTCAGGGTCTTCTAGTACCGCAAGAATCGCGGCCACACCCAAGCCATTATCTGCGCCCAGGGTGGTGCCTTCAGCGTGCAGCCAGCCATCAGCCACATAGGTACTGATCGGGTCACGCGTAAAATCATGGGGGTGGCTGCTATTGGCCTGGGCCACCATATCCAGATGACCTTGAAGAACCACCCCGGGCGCCTGCTCACAGCCGGGCGTTGCCGGTTTACGCAGGCGTAAATTACCAAAGCTATCGCGGTCGTGAGCAACGCCCTGGGCATCGGCCCATGCTTCCAGAATAGCGACTAATGCCGCTTCGTGACCCGAGGGGCGAGGCGTATTGCAAAGGGTTCGAAAGTGGCCCCAAACCAGGCTGGGGGTAAGCGCTTCAAGATGTTCGTTCATAGTGACTCTTCGTTAATGGCAGTGAACCTACTTTACCGGTCTGCGTTATTTAGCAAAAGCTAAATAGACCAAGCAGGCTGGATGCATGAAGTGAAAGCATGTTTTTTTGTAAGCACATTGTAACCCGTTATGAGCGGCCTTCGCTTTTTAACGCGCTTTTACGTCAATATTAACCTGTTCAAGCAGCGTTACCGCTGCCTGACGTAAAGCGCTAACCGCGTCTCCATGGGTAGTCGCCAGCGCTTTATTTTGGAACGCCCAGGCAGCTAGCTGTTGATGCGCCTGCTGTTGCGCCTCGCTCAATGGGCAGTGGCTGGCCTCCCGCACCCAGGCTTGCAAAGCGGCACGGGCAAGCACGGGATCGCGATGGGCGCGCGCGACATCTTCAATATCTTGCCACTCGCGGCCGCTCAGCGGCACGCGAGGCAACTGGCCCAGCAGCAATACCAACACCGCGGCAGGTAACGTGTTTAACTCAAACGCCAACAGGCCGGGGAGTCCCGCTTGAAAGCGCTGACTGAGATCCGCCACTACCTGCTCACCCTCGACAGTTAGTGCGCGTGCCACCATGACCGCAAACTCACCGGTCGATGCCTCGCGGGTAAGTCCTAGGCGTACCGGGGTAAATCCAAGCGCCAACCAAAACTGTAATAGCGATGCCTCAGCGCCGAAGGCCGCCCCATACAGCGCGACGCCCTGCTGCGTGGCAGCGTCCATGTCATTATGCAGCAGCGTTTTAGCTAACCCTTCGCGTCGCCGCTCGGGGTGCGTGGCAATGCGCGCCACACGCCGCCAGCGCGCCGTCAACGCATCTCGGCTGCCCATATGGGTCGCCAGCGACTGCGCCAACAGATGCCCCTGTGGTCGTCGCTCGCCACGGGCGACATGGTTGGCAAGTTCGTGGTCAAAGCCTCCCTCTTCGCGCGTCACCAACACCGCCTGTGGCTCGCCTGCCTGCTCGATGATACGCAGCGTTGTATCGGGACCATCGAGTAACTGGCGCAGGTCGCTTGGTGTTGTACGGTAGTGCGACTGCACGAGTAGCCCAAACAGCTTTTCCAGCGCGTGGTCATGCTTGGCGAGCCAATCACGATCAATCAGAGGCGTTGCCACTGTATGCCCTGAATGCTGGGCAATCGGCAGTGCTGCCTTTAACAGCAGCAGTTGGTTAACGACGCTTTCCAGCGGGTCGCCTTGGCGCCAACGAATCGGGGTCTCAAGGGTCAACGTTTTCCATTCAGGCGTCAGGCGGTCGAGCGTGGCACGAAAGCGCAGCGCAAACCCACGCCCTGAGCCCTCGTAGCCATGTACTGTGGTGGCAAAAGCAATGCGCGGAAAGGCACTTAGCCACTGCCCCAGCAGTGCAGCAGGAATCGCCGCCGCCTCGTCCACCAATAAATAACTCCCGTTGCCACCCTGTTGCTGAGCATTGACTTGCTCGGTCAACACGTCGGGGGTTAAAAACAACAGCTCACTGCCCTGCTCCAACACCATATGACCGGGCGCCACTCGACGGCCTTGCGGACACAGCGCCATGACCCGTTCAAAGACACTCTCTACCGCGCTGAGGCGGGGGGCGGTAAGCACGATCCGACGAGGCTGCTGGGTAAGTAACCTTGCACACGCGATCCCCAGTGCAGCACTTTTACCGCGCCCACGGTCAGCGGTTATCACCAGCGGTCGACGGCGTTTTAAGCCCACCAGTTGCCTGACCGCCTGCGCCTGATCATCGGTTAAACAGGCGCTGTCCCCGGCAAAGCATTGATGACTATCTCGCTGTTGATGACTGGCGCTTGCCGCGGGCAGCCGAGGCAAATGCAGCGCGTGACCCACGTGCCAACGCACCACCTGAGGAGAGGCTTCTAATTGCCTTGCTAACCGCGCCAGATAGCGAGTGCTGAGATCGGGCCATTGCCAGGGATAGTCAGCAAAGCGGGCATAATCAGGGTCAGGTGTATCGCCCCACGGGTGTGGCGTGATAAGCACCAACAAGCCACCGGCCGTGATCGTGCCCGCCAGCGCTCCTAATGCGTCCGGGTCAAACCCGCTATAATGCGTATCTAGGACGATGAGTTGATGCTCCGCGCCCAGGCGCGAACGCGCTTTTTGTGGCGACAGCAGCGGCGGTAAGTCGACTCTTTGTTGGTTAACGGCGTTTGTCTGGTTACCAGGGCTTGTTTGGGTACCCCGGGCCTGATCGTCTACCCATGATCGACTACCTACCCACAAAGGAGCCTGCCAAGCGCGGGCTTGGCATAACGCCTGTGCCACCCCGCGACACTGCTGCACATCGCCACTTAGCCATACCAGTTGGCGCCAGCGGCGTAGGGATAGACGCTGAGCGTGGTGAACGAGCGCCGCCACGAGCCGTGTGTGCGGTAATTTCTCTAGTGCGCCGTGTGCTAACACGTGGTTGTATACTCCTGCCCAATATTTACCTTAACGTCATTTTCTCCGCCTACCGGGCGACCATAGAGCGCCCCGCCACTTAGAACTTTGGTTTAATACTTAACCCCTTTCAACGTTTTCAGGCCAAGTTGCCGCTGCCCCAGTCTTTTCGTAAACCATCGTAAGCCATTGTTTAAAATTATCTATTAGCGCTCATAGGCAACCATTAGCTGAGAAATCCGCTTATTCTTCGGTTATTGCGCTGCAGCGGGTTGTATGTGCTAATTTAGCAGTGCAGCCCAACAACCCTTGTTTACGTAAACGTAACCCAACAACGCTGCATTTTCCTGCATTCAGGTATCCAACACTAACAACGCCACGCGCCAAACCAGGAAATATACCATGAAAAAAACGACACAATTGACCCTCACCGGCCTCGCCGCTGGTATTGCCTTCGCTGCTTTGTCCACCTCCGCCCAAGCACAAGAACAGTGGACAATGACCACTACCTGGCCGGAAAACCTTGATCTCATCAAGATTGATCAGCACTGGGTAGAGTTGGTTAACAAGCTGGCAGGTGAGGAACTGCAGATCAATTTCCGCGCGGGCGGAACGCTCATGCCAGGCACCGAAGTCTTTGACGCCACCGAAACAGGCAGTATCGAAGCTTCAGGCGACTGGCCAGGTTACTGGGCAGGCTTGAACCCGGCCTTTTCACCCCTCGCGACGACCACCAGCCTTTTTAACGGTGTTGACTACCTCAACTGGATTCAGCAATGGGGTGGCCGTGAACTCTATGAAGAGATTTACGGCCAGTTCAACATGGTGTATCTCCCTTACGGCATTACCAACAATGAATCGGGCTTTATGGGCCGCACCCCGATTGAGAGCATTGCCGACCTGGAAGGTAAGCGACTGCGTCTCTCGGGTCGCGATCAGGGCCGTGTGTTGGAAGAACTAGGCGGCTCGCAGGTGACGCTGGCGGGCGGCGAGGTCTATCAAGCCATTGAACGCGGCGTTATTGACGCGGGCGAGTTCTCGACCCCAGGGGTTGATTTTAACGCTGGTTTTGCCGAAGTCGCCGACTACTGGGCAACCCCCGGCTGGCACCAGTCTGCCAGCGTATTTGGTGTCATGATCAACAAAGATGCCTGGGACGCTCTCTCCGAAGATACCCAAGAAATTCTGCGTATTGCGGCAGATGCCACCATGGCATGGTCGCTCGCCTGGTCTGAGCGCCAGTCCACCGAAGCCACGCAAAAGTTCATTGATGCCGGGGTTACCATTAACCAGTTCTCCGAAGAGGACCTGGCGCGCATTCAAGAAGTCACTAACGAGGTCATCCTGCGCGGCGCTTGCGAAGCGCCCGATCATGCCAAGGTTTATCAATCCATGATCGCCTATCTGGAGCACTACGCAACATGGCGCGATGTATCGGCTCCCTACAACATGAGCCGCGTAATGGATAATTTACCCTCACTGGAAGAGATCGAAGCCTGCATGTAAGACGCTTCTGTGCCGCCCCGTTATTGCCGGGGCGGTTTTTTTGTGATGACTGCGGAGATCTTCCATGAATGCGATTGCCAAGGCGATCGACGCTATCAATGAAGCGTTTGGGCGCCTGATAGCCCCGTTGATTGCCATTATTACGCTCATCGTGCTTTACGACATTGCGTCACGCTTTCTCTTTGGCCGCCCCAGCGACTGGGCGTTTGACGTCACCAAAATGCTATTTGGCGCTCACTTCATGTTAATGGCGGCTTATGGGCTACGTCACCATGCCCATGTAGAGGTCGATGTGCTGAAGCGCTTGCTGTCGCGCAAGAAGCAAGCCGCCCTTGAAGTACTGGGCTACCTGATTTTCTTTGTGCCGTTTATCTGGATGCTGATTACCTTGGGCTGGAGCTTTTTTGAACGCTCGTGGAGTCGCAGCGAAACCACCTATGGCATGGTCGCGATCCCGGTGTATCCCATCAAAGGCGTCATTGTGGTCGCCGCCGTACTGATATTGCTACAGGCAGTCGCTATTGTCATACGTGCCTTCATGCAGCTTCGCGAGGAGAAATCCGCATGAACCTAAGCCCTGAATTACTCACTCTGGTGATGTTTGGTGGATTGCTGGTGGGGCTCTTCATGGGGCATCCATTGGCATTTGTGCTGGGGGGCGTGGCGGTGATCGGGGCCTTCTTGGGTCCTGGCGAACGCATTCTCGGCACCCTCATCAATAATATTTTCGGTAACGCCATGGACAACTATGTACTGGTGGCGATACCGCTGTTCATTTTAATGGCACGCTTCTTAAACGACTCGGGCGTGACCGAAAAGATGTTTGACGCCATGCGGCTGTTGCTGGCGAATCTTCGTGGTGGTCTGGCGCTTACCGTGGTGATTGTGTCGGTGCTACTGGCCGCCACTACCGGCATCGTGGGCGCCTCCATCGCGGTAATGGGCATGATTGCACTAGTGCCGATGCTCAAGTATGGCTACAACAAAGAGCTGAGCGCGGGGGTTATCATGGCCAGCGGCTGCCTGGGCATATTAATTCCCCCCAGCATCATGCTGATCCTGATGGCCAGCTACTCGCCGGTGTCAGTGGGTGCCCTGTTTGCTGGCGCCCTTGTGCCAGGCTTACTGCTTGGAGTGATGTACGCACTCTACGTATTGATCATCTGCTATCTCAAACCCCATTACGGCCCCAAAGTACCTGCAGAAGAGCGTGCGGAAGTTAGCACGAAGCAACTGCTGGTCATGCTGGCGAAGTTCGTGGTTCCGCCCATGTCGTTGATTCTGGGCGTATTGGGCGCCCTCTTTACCGGCATTGCCACGGCCACAGAAGCCTCGGCCATCGGTGTTTTTATCGCCTTCATCCTGTTTTTGATTTTTGGTGATCGCAAGCTGTCGACCTGCTTCTGGACCATGGTAGAAGCGGGTAAAACCACCACGATGGTGATGCTGGTGCTGGTCGGTGCTACTGCCTTTACCGGGGTATTCTCTCGTGGCGGTGGCATGAGTGTTATCAGTGAACTGGTGCTGGCGATGCCTGGCGGCACGGTGGGCGCCTTGATCTTGATGCTGTTTCTGGTGTTTATCCTGGGCATGTTCCTGGACTGGACCGGCATCGTACTGCTGAGTTTCCCGATCATGCTGCCCATCGTCGAGACCATGGGCGTGGATATGCTGTGGTTCGTGGTGATGGTTGCGGTCGTCCTGCAAACGTCGTTCCTCACGCCACCGTTTGGCTATGCCCTGTTCTACTTGAAGGGCGTGGCACCGCCCGGGGTCGAAATCGTCGACCTGTATAAAGCGGTCATCCCATTTGTGGCGTTGATTCTGCTGGCATGCACTCTGATGGCCTTCTTTCCATGGTTGATTACCGGCTTACCGAGCATGATGCTGGGTTACTAAGCACCCTAAGAGAGAATGAAATCCGCGTAAGCGATAGACAACATCCTCAACACGGCCCGCTTCGGCGGGCTTTTTTGTCCACGTAGCAATGCCTAACGCTGCAGCGGCAAACCACTAATGCTACTCTTTACACCCGCCAGTGATTCGCGTTACGCGCTAACTGCCCTTATTGCTGCCACCAGGAAGGTTCACTTGATTAGATCCAGCTATCGTGGGTTGTTCGCTGTTTCCTCGTCACTTAGCCGTCGTGCTACCCCCTGGTCGTTGGCGCTGATCGCAGTGGCCTTGGTGGTGGCGTTGCCGGTGCTGGTGATATTTGCGCACATTGCCATGCCCACCGATGGGGTCTGGCAACACCTGACCAGCACGGTGCTAAGCCGCTATTTAACCAATACGTTTTGGCTGGTCCTCACGGTCGGGCTTGGCACTTTAATTATCGGTACCGGCACAGCGTGGCTGGTGGTGATGTGTCGCTTCCCCGGTAAACGGCTGTTTGAATGGGCATTATTGCTCCCCCTGGCGGTACCCACTTACGTGATCGCCTACGCCTACACCGATTTCTTTCAGTTTGCCGGGCCGGTACAGAGCTGGCTGCGCGACACGTATGACTGGTCGTATGGCGATTACTACTTTCCTAACGTGCGCTCTTTGGGTGGCGCCGCGACGGTCATTACGCTGGTGCTTTATCCCTACGTTTATTTGCTGGCGCGCGCCTCATTTCTGGAGCAGTCGGTATGCGTGCTGGATGTGGGCCGAACGCTCGGCCGCGGCCCCTGGAAGCTGTTTACCAGCGTTGCCGTACCGCTGGCCCGACCGGCGCTGGTAGGGGGAGTTTCACTGGTGCTAATGGAAACAATCAACGAGTTTGGCGCCGTACAGTTCTTTGGCGTTGATACCTTTACCACCGGTATTTATCGCACTTGGTTTGGCATGGGCGAGCAGACGGCGGCGGCGCAACTGGCCGCTTGCTTGCTCGCCTTTGTGATCGTCTTGGTGCTGTTGGAGCGCTGGTCGCGGGGCAAGCGCCGTTATTTTCATACCACCAACCGCTATCAACAACTGCCTGAGTATGCGCTGCACGGCTGGCGCGCCACCAGCGCGACGCTGGCGTGCTTACTACCGGTACTGGGAGGTTTTCTATTGCCCAGCGGTATTTTGCTCTCGCTGGCGCTGCAGGGCGGCGATTCACTCTGGGAGTCACGCTTTATCGGCTACGCCTGGAACAGTTTGACGTTGGCGAGCATGGCCGCGCTCATCGCCGTTGGTCTGGCCGTGGTGCTGAGCTATGGCGTGCGGATGCATGATACCCCCTTTGCGCGGATCGCTTCCCGTGTTGCCTCCATGGGTTATGCGATCCCAGGCTCGGTGGTCGCTGTAGGGATTCTTATCCCTTTTGCCTGGCTGGATAACGCCCTTAATACGTGGCTGCAACAACACTACGGCTATCTTATCGGCCTTGTATTCAGTGGCTCGGCGTTTATTTTGCTGTATGCGTACGTCGTCCGCTTTTTGGCTGTCTCGTTCAACGCAGTCGAGGCAAGCCTGGGCAAAGTAACCCCGAGTATGGACGCCGCCTCGCGCACCCTGGGCCAGACAGCCGGCGGTACACTTCGCCATATTCACACGCCGATGATGCGCAGTAGCCTGCTGGCGGCGGGGATTTTGGTCTTTGTCGATGTCATGAAGGAGCTGCCCGCGACCATTATTCTGCGCCCCTTCAACTTCGATACGCTGGCCGTGCGGGCTCATAACCTGGCCTCTGATGAGCGCCTAGCCGAGGCTTCTACCTCGTCGCTGACCATTGTGGTGGTGGGTATTCTGCCGGTTATTCTACTCAGCATGGCCATGCGCCGTTCTCGCCCTGGCTCTTAACCGCTTATGCGCCAAGAGGGAAAACAAACACCTGAGACAGGTCTAGAACAATATCCACCGGCTGGCCTTCAGCGGGTAAAAACACCCCAGGTATACGGGCGTGAAGGTGGGCTTCAAGCCCGTTTTCGCCATGCGCACAGAGGTGCAAAAGGCTGGCACGCCCCAATAGCTTCGCCATCACCACATGGCTATGGCGATGAGTATCGTCAGGCAGATCCCGCTCGACGACACGCAGTGCTTCAGGCCGTATCATTACCTTGACGTCGCTCCCCTCGGCTAACCCGCTGGCAGGCACCCGCCCTACCGGCGTCATCACCTCGCCATTGTCCACCTTGCCCTGCAGCTCATTCACATCACCAAAAAAGGTCACCACAAAAGGGTCTTGAGGCGCACAGTAAAGCTCTCGCGGAGTGCCCGTTTGAACGATACGCCCATCGCGCATCAAGGCGATGCGGTCGGCCATGAACATGGCTTCTTCGGGGTCGTGGGTGACCAACAGCGTGGCCGCCCCGAGCTTTTTTAACACGTGCAGGGTATCGTCGCGGATACGGTCACGCAGACGTGCATCCAGGCTGGAAAACGGTTCATCCAACAGCATCAGCCGCGGTGACGGCGCCAGCGCACGTGCCAACGCCACCCTCTGCTGCTGGCCGCCCGATAGCATGTGCGGGTAAGCATCGCCATAACTCGCCATCCCCAGTTGCTCCAGTAGCAGCGTGGCACGCTCACGTCGCTGACTTGAGGCGAGATGCTTAAGCCCAAAGGTGACGTTTTCCAGTACCGACAGATGCGGAAACAGCGCCGAATCCTGAAACGCGAGCCCGACATTACGTTTCTCAGGCGGTAGGTGTCGTCGACCGGGCGTCGCAATAGCGACCCCCTCTAGGGCCACGCTACCCTCTTGCAGCTGCTCCAACCCCGCCGCAATACGCAATAGCGTGGTTTTGCCACATCCAGACGGACCCAACAAGCACACCACTTCCCCTGGATTAACGCTTAAATCCACTCCTTTGACGACCGCATGGCCGTCATACGCATGGTAAACATTGTGCAGCGTCAACGCGGTCGGGGTAGCAGTAGCGTCAGCAAACTTCAGGGTGGCGGTCATAAATCATTACCGTGCAGATGAGCGTTTGGCGTCGGAAAACCCAAACGCGGATTCACTACAATTGAAAGTAGTTTGCATTCTATTTTTTATTACTGTGAGATGCACGCTTAGTCAACATCGTTGAATGCGTCTAGTTAGCATTAAACTTGACCTCAACGCTGGGACAAGCTTGAATGCTAGCGTTGAAAATGCAAATTATTATCAAATAAAACCGGAGTTGATGGTCATGAAAAAGGCACGCCTAACGTTATCAATCGCCGCTATTATGGCAGGCTCATCTGTTGCAGGTATTAGCATGGCAGATGAGCTAAACCTTTATTCTGCTCGCCACTATGACTCTGACGAACGCCTCTACGATGCGTTCACCGAAGAAACCGGGATTGACGTCAACATTTTGGAAGGCGACTCCGACCAGCTGATTTCGCGCATTCAGCGCGAAGGTGCCGCAAGTCCGGCGGACGTGATGCTCACCGTCGATGCCGGTCGCTTATGGCGTGCCGAAGATGAAGGCATTTTCCAAAGCGTCGAATCCGATGTGCTTAATGAACGCCTACCTGAAGCCATGCGCCATCCGGATGGCCTTTGGTTCGGCTTTAGCCAGCGCGCCCGGGCGATTTATTACAACCGTGAAAACGTCGACCCAAGCCAGATTACCAGCTACGAAGATCTTGCCGCCCCACAGTTTGAAGGCAAGGTATGCATTCGTTCCTCCAACAATATTTACAACCAGTCGCTGCTTGCCTCAATGATTGAGCACCACGGCGAAGAGGGTGCCGAAGAGTGGGCACAAGGCGTGGTGAATAACATGGCACGCCCACCGGAAGGTGGTGACACTGATCAGATTCTCGGCGTTGCCAGCGGCGAGTGCGATATTGCCGTGGCCAACCACTACTACTATGTACGTTTGCTCAAGTCTGAAGACGACGCCGAGCGTGAAGCCGCGCGTAAAGTAGGCATTATTTTCCCAAATCAGGAAGATCGAGGCACTCACGTGAACGTTGGCGGCGCTGGTTTAGTGGAAGGCGCGCCTAACCGTGACAACGCCGTTCGCTTCCTTGAGTACCTGGCTTCGGACACCGCCCAGGAAATTTTCGCCTCCGGCAACAATGAGTTCCCGGTCGTGGAAGGCATAAAAAAGGACCCGGTGCTGGAATCATGGGGCAACTTCAAGAAAGACGACGTTAACATCAGCGTCTTGGGTGAAAACAACCCTGAAGCCATCCGCATTTTTGACCGCGTTGGCTGGCGTTAAGCCGCCACGCTAAAAAGCGACGTTAACCTGCCCCGCCGCCATTGACGGCGGGGCAGCATTTTATACGACGGCGACACATGCACCGCGTATCAGTGCGCTTCATCCCAGTTGGCGCCGCTTTCCGCTTCCACAATCAATGGTACTTTTAGCGCCGCTGCGCCCTGCATGCGCTGTTGCACCTGCTCGATAAACGCCTCGACCTGCTTCTCGGCGACTTCAAACACCAGTTCATCGTGCACTTGCATGACCATCAACGCATCGAACTCGCCTTCCGCTAGCCACGCATCCACATCGATCATCGCCTGCTTGATGATATCAGCGGCGGTGCCCTGCATGGGCGCGTTAATCGCGGTACGCTCGGCCCCTTGGCGACGGTTACGGTTTTGCGACTGAATTTCCGGCAGGTATAAACGCCGACCCAATACGGTTTCGACATAGCCATCTTGCGACGCTTGAACGCGAATACGCTCCATATACCGCGCCACGCCGGGGTAGCGATCAAAGTAGCGATCAATATAGGTCTGCGCCTGGTTGCGCTCTATACGCAACTGGCGCGCCAGGCCCCAGGCGCTCATGCCATAAATCAAGCCGAAGTTGATCGCTTTGGCGCTGCGCCGCTGGTCGCCAGACACCTTTTCAAGCGAAGTGCCGAAGACCTCAGCAGCCGTCGCGGTATGGATATCACGCCCTTCGGCAAACGCCTCCAACAACCCTTTATCCTCGGAAAGGTGCGCCATGATGCGCAGCTCAATTTGCGAGTAGTCAGCGGCCACAATGCGGTAGCCCGGGCGGGCAATAAATGCCTGGCGAATTTTGCGCCCCTCTTCGGTACGAATGGGAATGTTCTGCAGGTTCGGGTCCGATGACGACAACCGCCCCGTGGCGGTGACCGCCTGGTGATAGCTGGTGTGTACCCGGCCAGTGGTTTTATTGAGCAGTCGCGGCAGCTTGTCGGTATAGGTGGATTTCAGCTTGGCCAGGCCACGGTGCTGCATGATCACCTTGGGCAGCGGGAAATCCAGCGCCAGCTCTTCAAGCACGCCTTCGGCAGTAGACGGCGCACCTTTTGGCGTTTTCTTCAGCACCGGAATTTTCTGCTCTTCAAACAAGATCTGACCAAGCTGCTTGGGCGACCCCAGGTTGAATTCACGCCCGGCCAGCTCAAACGCCTCTCGCTCTAGCTCACCAATGCGCTGCTCTAACTGCTGGCTTTGCTGGTGCAGGCGCTCAGCGTCTACCGCCACCCCGTTACGCTCAATGCGTGACAGCACTTTTATCAGCGGTAACTCGATATTATCCAGCACCTGCGCCAGGCGCCCTTCATCCTCGACCTGCTGGCGTAGCGTTTGCTGCAGCCGCAGCGTGATATCGACATCTTCACAGGCGTAAGGAGCCGCCTGATCTAGCGCTATTTGATTGAAAGTCAGTTGCTTGGCGCCTTTGCCAGCGATCTCTTCAAACGAGATTGTTTTTGCACCCAAGTATTTGAGCGCCAGCGAGTCCATATCGTGGCGTGTCGCGGTGGAATTGAGCACATACGATGCCAGCATGGTGTCGGCATAGGGTCCCACTACGGCAATATCATAGTTAGCCAGCACCGAGATATCGTATTTGAGGTTTTGGCCGATCTTGGTTTTGGTCGGGTCTTCCAAGAGCGGTTTAAGCGCGGCCAGTACCGCCTTGCGGTCTAACTGCTGGGGAGCATCCAGATAGTCGTGAGCAACCGGGATATAGGCGGCCTCGCCTGCGTCTAATGACACGCCAATGCCGACGATTTCCGCATCCATATAGTTGAGGCTGGTGGTTTCTAAATCGAAACAGAAACGCTCGGCGTCTTGCAGCCGTGATAGCCAGCCTTCAAAGTCGGCCTGCTCCAGGATGACATGATCTTCGCGAGTGTGATCGTTACTGGGCGCTGTCGCGTCTTGCCCATCACTTGCGGCAACATCGGTACTGGCAGGCGCAGGCTCGCCGCCTTTAACATCATCAACGCCTTCATCTTTACCTTCCAGCAGCTCGCCTAGCCATTGGCGAAACTCCATCTCTTTATACAGCGTTACCAGTGCTTCACGATCCGGGTGGGCAATATCCAAATCATCCAACCCCACCGGCAGGTCGCAATCCACCTTGATGGTCGCCAACTGATAAGAGAGAAAGGCCTGATCGCGATTTTCTTCCAGCTTTTTAGGCAAGGTTTTTGCGCCCCGGAAGGAGAGCGTTTTCACCCGTTCCAAGTCGTCATAAATCGTCTGCAGCCCGCCCCCCATGCCTTGGAGAAGACCAATGGCGGTCTTCTCGCCAACGCCAGGGACACCGGGAATGTTATCGACTTTGTCGCCCATTAACGCCAGAAAATCGATAATCAGCGCTGGCGGCAGGCCAAACTTCGCTTCCACCCCCGCCTCGTCCAGCGTCTCATCCTTCATGGTATTCACTAGGGTGATATGGGCATTGACCAGTTGGGCCATATCCTTGTCACCAGTAGAGATCACCGCATCGCGCCCGGCCTGGGTAGCGTGATGAGCCAGGGTGCCGATCACATCGTCCGCCTCCACGCCTTCAATGCACAGTAGCGGTAAGCCCAGCGCTTTCACACACGCATGCAAAGGCGCAATCTGGCTGCGCAGATCATCCGGCATCGGCGGGCGATGGGATTTATAGTCAGCGTAAAGGTCATCGCGAAACGTTTTCCCTGGGGCATCGAACACTACCGCCATCGGGCTTTGGGGATAATCTTTGATCAGCCTTTTGAGCATGTTTAACACGCCCTTCACCGCCCCGGTGGGTTGACCATTAGAGGTCGTCAGCGGCGGGAGCGCATGGAAGGCACGATAAAGATACGAGGAGCCATCGACAAGAACGATCGGAGCGCGGGCCATAACCAAGTTCCATTGCTAAAAAGAGTGGTGACTATGATACGCGTTGCGCAGGCTGCCTGCAGGATCAACCTGCCTAGTTGCCACAACGATTATCTCTCCTATAACGACATCTCTTATAACAACAACGCTGCCAACTGAGCTACCAAGCCGCTACAATAATGGGCTTAGCAACCTGGGCGAGACTCTCATGGCTGTATTCACCCCGCTTAGCGACGCACAGGTCGCCGCGTTTTTAGATAAATTTGATGTTGGTAGCTTCGCATCCCTTCAGGGAGTGGCAGGCGGTACCGAAAACTCGACGTTTTTCGTGACCACCGACCAACGCGAACTCGTGTTAACCCTGTTTGAACAGGGCGAACATGCTGAGCTTCCGTTTTTTGTCGAATTGCTGGACTACTTAGACGAGCATCGCTTACCGGTGCCCGGCACGATTCATGACCGCGACGGTATCGCGCTGCACAGCCTGGAAGGCAAACCGGCGCTGCTGTTTCCGCGCCTGCCTGGCCGTCACCCAGAGGCACCTAATTTAGCTCAGTGTCACGCCCTCGGTGATACCCTGGGGCGTTTGCACGTGGTGTCAAAACGCTTTCCAGGCCATCGCCCCAACCCGCGCGACCTGAACTGGCTACAGGTGATGCACCATAAGGTGTTGAGCTATCTCAGCCCCGCCGATCAAGTGTTAATGAAAGACGAGGTCGACGACTTCGAGAGCGCTTTCAGCCAGCATAACGAGCTGCCCCAGGGCGCCCTGCACGGCGACTTATTCCGTGATAACACGCTGTTTGAGGGCGACCAGCTTGGCGGTATCATCGATTTTTACAATGGCTGCACCGGTGACCTGCTGTTTGACTTGGCGATAGTGGTCAATGACTGGGCCTCTAAAGAGGATGGCACGCTCAACTCAGAGCGCTACAACACGTTATTGAGTGCCTACCAAGCCCGCCGACCGTTAACCGACGCTGAGCGTGAACTATGGCCCACCATGCTGCGCATGACAGCGCTGCGTTACTGGCTATCGCGGCTACTGGTGGTCTACGTGGATCCGCCAGCCCATGACTTGACACCCCACGACCCCGAACGTTTTCGTACCATTTTAAACGCGCGCATTGCTCACGGGGCACTGCCGCTGCCGGAGGTTTCTGAATGAGTGATATGGCGACGACCAGCCCAGCGCTTCGCGCTCGGCGCACGTGGAACATCGATCAATGGGGCAGCGGCTACTTTGATGTCGACGACCATGGTCAGGCGCTGGTGCGCCCGCTAGGTAACGATATCGAAGGCCCGGCGTTACCGCTTAGCGGATTAGTTCGCCAGTTACAAAGCGCCGGACTACGTCTGCCCGTACTGGTGCGCTTCAGCGACATTCTCCATGACCGCGTGGAGCAGCTTTGTGGCGCGTTTGATGCGGCCATGAGCGACTACGACTATCAGGGCGGCTACACCGCGGTCTACCCGATTAAAGTGAACCAACAGCGGCGAGTTGTTGAAGAAATTTTGGCCACCGCCGAACGCGGTAACGGGCGAGTAGGCTTAGAGGCCGGCAGCAAGCCGGAACTCTTAGCGGTCCTGGCGCTTTCCGACGGTGGCTCATCACTGATTGTTTGCAACGGCTACAAAGACCGTGAATATGTGCGCCTGGCATTACTGGGTGAAAAGCTCGGCCATAAAGTCTATCTAGTGGTTGAAAAGCTCTCTGAGCTACAAATGATCTTAGAAGAAGCCCGTGAGCTTGCGGTCACGCCACGTATTGGTTTGCGCGCCCGCCTGGCCTCGGTCGGTAAAGGCAAGTGGCAAAATACCGGCGGCGAAAAATCCAAGTTCGGCCTGACCGCCAGTCAGATTCTTGAAGTGGTCGACACACTACGATATGAAAATGCCTTGGAAAGCCTGCAGCTTGTGCACTTCCATCTTGGGTCACAGATTGCCAATATCCGCGATATTCAGCGCGGTTTGCGCGAATGCGCGCGTTTTTACCAGAACTTGAGCCAGCTAGGCGCGCCCATCGACACCGTGGATGTGGGTGGCGGCTTAGGCATCGACTACGAAGGCACGCGCTCACGCAGCTTCTGCTCGGCCAACTATTCAATGCGCGAGTACGCCCGCAACGTGGTGAGCGCATTTGCCCAGTTATGCCAAGAGGCGGATCTACCCCAGCCCCATCTCATCAGCGAGTCTGGCCGAGCGCTCACCGCCCATCATGCGGTGCTGATCACGAACGTGATAGGTGAAGAGCGTATTGACGATACCCCGCCTGAGCAGCATTCGCAGAATGATCCTCAAGTAGAAGAGCTGTGGCGCGTTTTTGAGCAGTTAGCAACGGCTCAAGAGCCACGCATGCTGGTAGAGGCATGGCATGACCTTCTCCAAGCGGTCAGTGAGCTGCAGGATCGCTTTGTGATGGGCTTGAGCGACATTACCGCTCGTGCTGAAGGCGAGCGGATCTACATGGCCGCCTGCGCACGCCTACGTACTCAGCTCGACAGTCGCAACCGCGCCCATCGGGAAATAATGGACGAGTTAGCGGAAAAGCTTGCCGATAAACTTTTCGTCAACTTCTCGCTTTTCCAATCGGTGCCTGACGTTTGGGGCATCGAACAGATCTTTCCGGTGCTACCGCTGAGCGGATTGGATCAAGCGCCCACTCGGCGAGCAGTGATTCAGGACATTACCTGCGACTCCGACGGCCGAATTGATAGCTACGTTGACGGCCAGGGCGTTGAAAGCACGCTGCCACTTCCCGAATGGTCATCAGAGGACGAGCGCTGGCTAGGCTTCTTTCTGGTTGGGGCTTACCAGGAAATTCTTGGCGATCTGCATAACCTGTTTGGCGATACCGACTCGGTTGACGCAGCACTCAATGCAGAGGGTGAATGGACGCTGTCTAACCCGCTGGCGGGGGATTCAGTGGCGCAAGTACTCGCCTACGTTAATTTTAATGCCAGCGTGCTCCAGCAAAAGCTTACCGCCCAGCTGGCCGCCAGTGGTTTTTCAGCCGACGAGCAGGCGAAATTTGCCGCAAGTCTGAGCGAAGGACTCGAAGGCTATACCTATCTTGAATAGACAGTTTTAAAGGGACGCTTCAAGTATAGCCAGTGTGAGACCTCTGATTCATTGAACAGGGTTGAAGCAGAAGGCTAAAAACGACAGTAGCGTTAGTTAGGTAAAGGAAGCGCAACAAAAGCGCCACCCGCGGTTAACAGGTGGCGCTTCATAGGCTCGTTAGCCTAGCCGATAACTATTACGTGCTAATGATGTCAACAGTCGCGCTTACTCAATTGGCTTTGCTTGACTACTCGACTGTCTTGGTTTTCAAGTATCGTTAGTTCTCCGAGCATTTACTCACCAGCTTTTGCTCAACTCATTTCTACTCAACTCATTGCTACTCAACCACGCTGGTTGTCACTTCCAAACCGCCGGTTAAGGTTAAACGCAGTGACGAACCGCGAACTAGCTCTCCCACGCCTGATGGCGTGCCGGTCAAAATGACATCACCAGGCTCTAGGGTAAAGTGACGGCTCATTTCAGAGACAAGTGACGGAACAGCAAAAATCATATCCGCCCCTTCACCGTGCTGTCGCTCCTCTCCGTCGATTTCTAGCGTGAATTCCAGCGCGTTCCAGTTAGGCACACGGCTTAAAGGAAGAAACGCAGAGAGCGGACAGGCACCATCAAAACCTTTGGCGATTTCCCAGGGATGCCCTTTCTCTTTTAACGTTGTCTGTACATCACGTAACGTTAAATCCATGGCCAAACCGATACCTACAATCGCTCTTTCAGCGTCATCAAGAGTGGCGTGGGTTAACGTTTCACCAATCAAGAGCGCAAGCTCTGCTTCATAATGTACGTCGCCACGTGAAAAAGGAGGATCTATCGGTTTAGTTAGATCCACGACGCTTGTCGACGGTTTAATAAATAGCAGCGGCTCAGTAGGAACCGGATTATCCAGTTCTTTTGCATGATCAGCGTAATTGCGTCCGATGCAGACCACTTTGCCCAACGCGTGGGGAAACTCCTGGCCGTCGGTAAACTGTGGAACAAAACGCATGGCGGGTATACTCCTTCTCGTTATGCGTGCCGTCTTCACAACGACAGGCGCAACAGTTTACCCCACCTAAACAAAGGTTCCACACCTTTGGGCCATGATTTTGTTTCCCCACCCTTTATTAACAATAGCGCGATCCCTGTTGATCGGGGCTATGCGCTAGGAAATCAGGACGTTGGTCAGCCGCAGCGAAAGGTGCTTGGCAACGATTATCCTGGCGATTAAACACAAAGAAGACGTTGCTACGGGGATCGGGCGACAGGTTGGCGTTCGAAGCGTGCAAGGTGTTGCAATCAAACAACAGCAAGCCACCCGCTTTACCTTTGGGCGCTTCAATGCCGTGTTCTGCCACTAGCTCGGTAAGCGCTTCGGCGCTGGGCACTCCGACTTCTTGCGCTTTAAGCGAGCTTATGTGGTTCTCTTCAGGCGTTTCCCCCAGGCATGGCACAAACTTGTTATGTGAGCCAGGAATCAGCATTAAAGGGCCATTGAACTCATGGTTATCGGTTAAGATCAACGAAGCGCTTACTGCGTGCATGGCGGGCATGCCATCTTCCGCGTGCCATGTTTCAAAATCTGAGTGCCAGTTAAATCCTTTTCCGGCAAACCCAGGTTTATAGTTGATACGCGACTGGTGCACATAAGGCGAGTCGCCAATTATTTGCCGGGCCGCGCCTGCGACACGCTCATCATTAGCCAGTTGACCTAGACGCTCTGAAAGAAAATGAACCGCAAACAACGAGCGAATTTCGTTACTTTCAGGCTCAGTGACGCTGAACTCCTTTTCACGATATTCATCTGTGCTCATCAGCGCCTTCATTTCTTCACGCAACGCTTCAAGCTCATCGCCTTCAATAAGATTAGGGATGAACAGGAACCCTTTACGCTCAAACTCATCAAGCTGCGCCTGACTCAAGGGACCGGAAAGTTGGCGCCCTTTTACGACAGCATCCTGACGTGGAAGCCAGCGTTTTTCAGGGGTATAGGCTAAGCGCGACGGATAGGCATCATGACCCTGTGTGCGTTGAGCCGACGGTGAATCGCCCATTTCGCTATATTGCTTATGGACGGTTACAGTATTTAGCGGCGTGCTTTTGACTGTCATCTAATCCACTCCTTGTATGATTAGGCTTCAGGTCGAATTGTGTTGCAAGGGGTAGCGTAGACAAACAAAACAACTATGCAAGGGCTGATTTACTGTTTCATAACGTGTGTTATGTGAAAAAAATTGAAGCATTTAATTCAACTTCAGCCTTGCTCATTTAAACCCAGAATAATCGTGTCGCTCCTGCTTTATAGCCTGCATTAACTTTTTTCTCTCATGACGTGTCGACCATATAGTGGTGTCCCAATTCAGTGCAGTTAATGCAACCCCAGCATTAGACTTATTGAACGTAAAGTGTCTTGAAGCGCCTAATAAAGCATCATCGGCACCATAAACAAAAACAACAAACACATTAACTACTTCTTTAAAGCCAACACTAATAACATCGCTGCTGCTTTCTTCATTTTCATGCAGACGGCACTTATCAAATAGATTGCCCACTTGCACTTTCACACACTGCCCGTTAGTTACAGTGCCTTGGTACTCCCACTTATCTTCTCCGCTAGTTTCTTTTTTAAACAGCAAATCGCCATGCAAGTCATCAATATTATAAACTTTCTTATCGTCATCCTGCCCAATCACAATAAAAATATTTCTTATGTAAACAGGCTCATCTGCCATATTGGAAAAAGCCAGTTTCATACTGGCACAGCCACAGCCTTCAGAATGTATGATTAAACGAGGTTTAAGCTGCTTTTTAAACTTGAAATAAAACAGGCTTGCAAATGCAAGCCATACCAAAAAGACACCGACCTCATAAAAGGACATTATTAAATGATAACTATCATTAGCCATTTTATAGCCACAACCGTTTTCAAGAATGACTAAAAAGTAACAAAACGCACTTTAAAAGCACTAAAAACTACACAGAACAAAAATTAAGCTAAACGCACATGCCCATAAATCAAATCATCATTAAACCCTGTGTTTTCTGCCAACACGTCAGGCTGTAACAATTTAATGGTATTTCTACTTTTACGGATTAATTTTTTTTGTTCTAGTGCAGTCATGCAGCGACTGACGTGTACACTGGTAATACCTAAAAGCTCGCCTACCACTTCTTGGGTAATAGGAAAAGAGAAGACAGGTGAATCAAGCATGTTTTTAAAATTATAACGCGCATATATTTCAAGCAAAAAATGCGCAACTCGCTCTTCTGCTTTATGATGCGTACAACTCCTTAGTCGCTCAATAGTAATATTATCATTAACCATTATATAAGAAACTATCGCGCGCTTAATATCAGCACAATCTTTAAAAAGTGCGTGTATATCTTCAACCGATATTTTTTCCAGCTGACAATTTTGCAATGCTAGCAAGGTAATATCATGGTTATCGAAAAAGCTTTCCCGTATACCAACAATATCACCAGGCATATAAACATTACATATATCTTGACCACGGCTTTTAACCGCGTGACATAGACTGACCCAACCTTTTTTCACTACAAATATTTCAGCTCTACCTTGGCATAGAGAGTATAACTTTTGATTTCTTTTTAACTCCATGCTTTTAAAACTAACACTGGATAGCCGCTCTAATGCTTCTGAACTAAGCTCAGCATAAAGATTCAAGATACTTCCAAGTGTTATCATTTTAGCGTGTGCCGCTGTCACGTTAGGTAACTGAGCATAGTGAGTGCTTTCTCTGACAGCGTCACCGTGCATGTCAATTGCATTACTCGTCATTTCTACACTCCATTGCAGTTTGACAAATACTATACATTGAAGAAAATATCTACAATTTCTGTATACTTATAAAAACAACACATGAGAGAAAAATATAGTTAACAACTAAGCATTTAACAATACCAAGTCTCTCATCAGCATGACCAAGATTAACAAATGTTAAGGCCAACAAAAGCATACTTTAACGCTAGTGATGACTCAGTTGACCCCACTGCCACCCGAAGTAACGAGTATGCCTTGATTTTTATTAAACCGTATAAAGCTCTAAATACCTTATAACCTATGTTATGGATTAGGGATCAAATCATTCCGACACTCGATTGATGCGCCCTTAAAGGATATAGGCGCCTATGTATAAAACACACTTTTCATAAACTTAAACGCCAAGGAAGCCGTCATGAAAAGAAATATTTTTATCGTTGCATTGGAAGAAAAACAACTCCCCATGCTCGAAACGCTGCGCCAGTCTCAACATCTTAATATACATAGCTTACTGACAACAGACACAGCAGTAGAAGCAGAGAAATTCTCTTTCAATGAGATATTAAACACAGCGAGAGAAAAACTTAAAAACTTCCCAGAAACGATCGATGCCATTGTTGCACAGTGGGATTTTCCTACCAGTGTTCTGGTACCCATTCTATGCAAAGAGTACGAGATACCTTCACCCTCGGTAACCAGCGTTTTAAAGTGTGAACATAAACTCTGGAGCCGCATGGAGCAAAGCAAGGTTATTCCCGACGTCGTACCTCGCTATTGTGGTGTGGATCCTTTTTCCGACTCACCGTTTGATCAAGTCACACTAGATTACCCTTTTTGGATTAAACCGGTAAAAGCATTTTCGTCACATCTGGGTTTTAAAATTGATAATCATGAACAGTTTGAAATCGCAATTGAAGAAATCAGAGCCAGTATTAGTCAGTTAGGCGATCCTTTTAACGAAGCATTAGAGTACGCCGATACCCCCGATGATATAAAACGTCTCGGCGGCAATGTATGTATTGCTGAAGAAATTATTAGCGGTGTTCAAGGAGCACCTGAAGGCACTATTTTCCAAGGTGAGTTCAACGTACACGGCATCATTTCCCAGCCCAAATCGCAGCTTACTAACACGCTTTTTGACCGTTTAGAGTACCCAAGCAACTTACCCGAGCACGTACATCATAAAATGGTGGACGCCTCAAAAAAATTCCTTGAGCACATTGGTTATGACAACGGCTGCTTTAACGCTGAATTTATGTGGAATGAGGCCGAGGATAAACTTTGGCTAGTAGAGTTCAACACTAGGATTTCTCAGTCGCATAGCGAAATATTCGTGATGGTTGATGGCATGTCGAACCACGAAGTCGCTATTGATATTGCCCTTGGTCGCCGCCCTTCGCTGCTTAATCGTCAAGGTATAGCCCCTGTCGCTGCAAAGTGCTTTATTCCTTATGAGCATAAAGACGGTGTGGTTCAAAAAATCCCTAGTGAAGAAGATATTCAAGATATCCGATCCCACTTTCCTCATACAGATATAAAAATTGATGTTCAGCCTGGCCAACGTTTAAGTGACTTAATGCATCAAGACAGCTTTTGCTACCGACTTGGCACCCTCTATTTAGCCGCCGATGACCATGAAAAAATTGAAGAGCAATTCCAGTACTGCTTAAAGGCTCTTAAATTTGACATTGACCATATAAACGAATGAACCCATATGAGGCGATCATGCAAATTGTAGAATCTCTTCCCGACCAGGTTCGTATTATTGAAAATGTTTTTATTCCAATGCGGGATGGAAAACAGTTAGCAGCACGTATTTGGCTACCTGAACAAGCAGAATCCGATCCTCTGCCTTCCATTATGGAGTATATCCCCTACCGTAAACGCGATATCACACGCGGCAGGGATGCAGGCAATCACGCGTATATGGCGGGCCATGGTTATGTCTGTGTACGTGTCGATATGCGCGGAAGCGGTGATTCAGATGGCGTGCTGACAGATGAATATACCCAGCAGGAACAGGACGATGCGGTAGACGCTATTGCCTGGATAGCGGAACAGCCATGGTGTAATGGCAAAGTAGGCATGATGGGTATTTCCTGGGGAGGATTTAATAGCCTTCAGGTCGCTGCCAAGCAGCCCCCTGCGCTTAAAGCCATTATCAGCCTGTGTTCCAGTGATGATCTTTATGCTGACAATATGCATTACATGGGGGGATGCTTATTAGGCGATAATTTGTCTGAAGCGACCGTCATGTTTGCGTTTAACGCGCTACCCCCTGACCCGGAGATCGTAGGCGATCGCTGGCGAGAGATGTGGTTTGACCGCATGGAGAACAGTGGGCTCTGGATTGACCAGTGGCTTAGGCATCAACGCCGGGATGAGTATTGGACGACCAGCTCTGTATGCGAGTACTACTCTTCTATCCGTTGTCCGGTTTACGCCATAGGTGGATGGGCGGATGGCTTTACCAATACGGTATTTCGGTTAATGGAGCATCTGGATGTTCCACGCAAAGGGTTGATTGGCCCCTGGGGGCATAAATATCCCCACCAGGGGTTGCCTGGTCCTGCGATTGGTTTTCTACAAGAAGCGATTCGCTGGTGGGATTATTGGCTGAAGGATGAGCCTAACGGCATCATGGATGAGCCCATGCTTCGGGCCTGGCAACAAGATAGCGTGCCTCCGGATAACTCATATGAAGACCGGCCCGGCCGTTGGATAGGTGAGCCCGAGTGGCCGTCCACTAACGTTCAAGAGCGTGATTACGCGTTATTGCCCTATCAACTGGTTGAGGAGTCAGAACGTCCGTCTGTTTCTGACGATGAAACGCCGTCTTCCATGGGGCTTCAGTCCCCGCTCAGCGTTGGGCTAGCCGCAGGCAAATGGTGCTCTTATGCAGCAACGCCTGACCTTCCCGGCGACCAGCGGGAAGAAGATGGCGGCTCACTTATTTTTAGCACGCCCGCGTTAACCAAACCGCTATGTATTTTTGGAACGCCGACGTTAACGCTAGACGTCTCAAGCAATAAGCCGCAAGCGATGTTGGCGGTTCGCCTTTCGGACGTAGCGCCTGATGGTAAATCCACGCGGGTGTCCTATGGGTTACTGAACCTTGCTCATCGAGATAGTAGTGCCCATCCTGAGCCCCTAGAGCCTAACTGTCGCTACCGCGTTACGGTGCAGCTCAATGGTATCGCCCAACAGTTCCCAGCGGGGCATCAATTGCGGGTGTCGGTGTCGACCTCTTATTGGCCACTCGCCTGGCTGCCACCTGAGCCTGCCCAGGTCGATATTCATTTTGGCAATTGCCAGCTTCATCTTCCGGTAAGAGAGCCACAGATGAGCGATGCAGATTTAGCGCCTTTTGAAGAGCCTGAATCAGCGCTTCCGCTAGACATTGAGTTGCTTGAGCGTAGCGAGCATAACTGGCTATTACATCGTGATCTTGCGACTAAAGCTTCCTCACTTGAAGTCGTTAACGACCAAGGGCGTTTTCGTATTGTGGATACTGATACGGAAATTCACCGTAGCGCTAATGAATATTACCGCACCATTGATGACGACTTTACCTCCGCTCGTGGCGAAACCATGACGGAATCCTGCTTCGCAAGAGACGGCTGGAACACGCAAGTCTATACAAGAACCACGCTTAGCTGCACGAAAGACACGTTTATTATTCATGCCCAGCTTGATGCGTATGAAGACGAATACCGGGTCTTTTCAAAAAACTGGGAAAGCGTCATCCCCAGGGATAATGTTTAGGCTTAATAGCCTTGGATGATGGCTCTCCAACCCTGCCCCCCTGAATAGGCTCAGTGGGGGCATTGATATGAAGAGTTAAAGAACGCCGACTCCGATAATGCTGATGTACCGTGAGGACAAGCGATTTCCGCGCCTTACCGCTTGGTACAAATAACCGACACAAAAAACCCCGGCATTTGCATCCGGGGAAAGGGCTTTGCTATGCGCCGTTAGCTTACAAGAGCTTAGCTATAGAGAGATTCAGGTCTTGGAGCGCAGGTCACTATCGGCAGAGCGCTCAAGGAACGCTTGGGTAGTTTCGTCCAAATGCTCGCTTAGCCAATCAGCCATGGCTATTTCTTCTTGAAGAATTTCTTTGCACAGCTGAGCGATTTCAGGCTGCGAGGCCATTTCAGCGGTCTTGACTAACGCTTTGTAGTTCGCAATCTCAAATTGCTCAAACGCGAAGGAAGCGATACTGCCTTTAACCACCTCATCTTCTGCCATCATGCCACCCACGGCCTGACCGAAAGCGGCTAACTGTGCCCCCATATCCTTAAAGGTAGAGGAATCAGAGCCTAATAACGTCAAGCATTGCTCTAACTTTTGGGACTGATTTTGCGTCTCTGTAATATGCTGCTCAATACGCTGCTGTACCTGAGGATAATGTTCTAAACGGCTTGCTTGAGCCTTCAGCATTTTTTCAGCTTGCTTTTCCATTGCATGCGCATCACGCAGCCAATCTTCCAAGTGCTTTTGCGTATCTTCCAAATGCTTGCTTTCCATTGCAACCTCTCCTTATTCATCCAGCATTAACGCAATGTCTCTTTAAAGCTGCTCTTTTTGAGCACCTGAGTTCGGCTTAGCCTTGCCCAATGTGGGTTCCTGCCCTTCTGGTGCTGGCTGATTGACCACTGAATAGGTGCTCTTGCCATCTAACGAAGGACCTTCTGCCCAACGGCCTTTAGGTGCCTCTTTATCGAGCAAGGTATTCAAGTAATAATAAGAATGCTGCATTGCTTCATGCTCTTCAGGCGTTGAGTTTGGAATCGGCAACTGTGATTTCATTCCACCCAACTCTTCAATAACCGCTAACCACTGCTGTTGATGGTACGTATCACGAGCAATCAAGAAAGATAAGAAGTCTTTCATGCCATGATCGTCGGTCCAGTTATACAAACGAGAGGCAAGCACTCGGCCACCCGCTTCAGCGGTCGCGTTAGCCAGCATGTCAGCGCCAATATTACCGGTGGCATAGACGTGGCTCATATCAAACGGTACGCCGTTTGCATTCACCGGCATCGCCGACAGGCCTGACGACAGTAGATGGCGAGGGTTAGCGCCGCCCAAAATAGCATTCATCACAGGGTCTTTGGCGGTTGCTTCCTGATAGGAAACAGGCGCGCCTTCAAGGTTTAGCGCTACCGCATGCCCTAACATTTCAATATGCGATAACTCTTCCGTTGCAGTCGACATCAGCATATCGCGAATTCGATCATCGCCACGTGCTCCCATCGCCTGGAAGAAATACTGCATTGCTACACGTATTTCACCTTCGATACCGCCAATGGCCTGCTGAAGCAACATGGCAAACTCAGGATTGGGCTTATCGACTTTGACGGGATACTGCAGTTTTGCGGAATGATGAAACATAGTTAGTACTCCTTTTCCAGTCAGTAGACTGTCAGATGACAACCTGACAGCGTGCTTACAACTTATCCTTAAGTTACGATGTCACTTCCTATGCGACCAGCATTAAGGGGTCCCTCCCCTCTAGACTAATAATGCACTCATCCTTAAGCGCTTTCTGCGTCCTTTGCCTATTCTGCTAGGAAACAACTTTTTCAATCATTTAAGCTTGTCCATGGTTTATCATTCAGCGCCAATGGAAAAATTGATTAAAAAATTTTAATTAGCGATATACGCTTCTGACTCAGCTGTTTTGGCCGCCCTTTTCACCAGCTTCTTCGCGAGATATGCCTTGATCGTTGCGTTTATCAGCCATGATAAAACTTCTTCAAGATAACGTTTAAAGCTATTATTTCTTAACTTCCTGTCTCGTCCTTAACTGCTCGTCTTTGCCAAGCGAGCACTATGCAGAATAGCCAAACCTCCTCTCACTTCAAGCCGCGCTGACTTTAAAACATATATTTAATTTTTATCAAGAATAGAAATTTAAATAGATCAATACCAGTTTGTATATCACTAAATACTATTTATAAAATATTAAAACAACGATTTTAAAAAATAGAGAACAACTTTCAAATCAGTCACTTATTCTTTTTAGTTGCATAACGTCTCGGCTTAGCAACCATTGACGTACGAGCAAATATACTAAACAGGCTTCCGCTAGCTCGCCGGCATAAAACATGATTTCAGCGCCCTGCTGCACCTGCTCAAGGGGTAAGCTAGAAGGGAAATGATAGCGATACATCCACTTGGCCAGCGTGGCGTGAGCCACCATGGAAAGGAACAGCACGCCAAAGCGCAGTGCTAAACTCGGGCGATTAGGGGCGGGGTCGGGGCCCGCTATTGCCCATGTAAAAAGGCAGCCTGCGATAATGAAATGCCAATGCAACCACCAGGCAACGCCTGACGAATGGAGCATATAACCGTAAAAATCCGTCAGGTAGAGCGCGTACATACCACCGATATTGATCAAGGTGGCGGTGATCGGATGGCTTAGTAATCGCACTAAGGGCCAGGACATCAACCATACCCAGGCTCGCCCCCACGTTGAAGGTAAGCATTTGAGCGCTAAGCTGATAGGCGCTGCCATTACCAATCCAAGCGGCGCGATCATTCCCGCCACCAGGTGGATAACCATATGTCCACGAAAATCATGATGCGACCAATGCATTAAGGGGGGCGAAAGCGCAATGATCACCAGGAAAGCGGCAGAGCAGAACAGCAACGTTCGCCATAATGGCCATTGAAGCCCATGACGTCGCAGGTGCCACCAGCCCCAGCTATAAAGCACCGCTAACGAACTGAAAATCAACGTAAAGGCGTTCATTATTAGCTACGCGCCACGCCACGCTGGGCTCGGCGCAACAAGCCATAGCCACCCATTAATACGATTAAACCAAATGCATTCCAAACGATATCGTAAAGGAGCACATTTTCCACATAGCGGACTTGGTGCAACCCTAATATTTTATGGTTCACGATACCGTCAAATAGCTGAAAGCCTCCCATTCCTAATAATACTCCTGCGCTCAAATAGCCTCGCGCCAGTTGCCCCGTTTCGTTAATTCGTATCAACAAGGCGCCACCTACCACCAGCAGCACTAACTCCAAGGTATGTAACAGCCCATCCGATGCCAGCGCCAGCGCGGAGCTACCTACGTCTACAAAATGGTGCCATGCCAATAGTTGGTGGAAGATAATTTCATCTATCGCTGCCATGAAACCTATTCCCAACAAAATAGCGGCTAGTAGCGTGGCACTCACCCGCGGTCTTCGCTCATCTCTCATATTGTACTCCTCGTGTTTAATGACATTTTTCCAACACCATAGCGTTAAATGTTTAGCGATATAACACTTAGTCTTTTAACTTTTGATAAGATAACGAAAAGCTAAAAATCCACTCCGAAATTAGACAAAACCCTTTTTCTACATCTATAGTTTTGCTGCAAATCGACAATTGATTGGCTTGCCTATTTAACTTAGTTTAATTCAAAACTAAAAACTGAAGCTGTTTTTCCATGAAAACGCAAATTGCCGGTCACTTAGCATTAATTTTTCATTGTCATACAAGGCAAACACGTGACCACTAAAGCTAAATCAACTGATTATTTATGAATACCTTTCTTCAACTAACCAATGATAAATAAGCGAATCATCCTCAGCCCATGTTTAACACATAGGAGTGTAGTAAACATGGGCGCGAACTATTGTGACGTTGACAGGAGACATTCATGGGCGGACATAAGGATATACCGCGGGCAAGTCGAGAGTGTACGTTCGCCCTAGTGCGCAGCGGTTACCCTTATATCTCGTCACAGTGCGATCGCTTAGGGAGCAACCTGTTTTACGCCAGGCTTATGCTTCAAAAGACGTTATTCATGAGAGGCGAAGAGGCCGCAGAGCTTTTTTATAATTCTGATCTGTTTACCCGACAGAATGCAGCGCCCAAGCGGTTACAGAAAACGCTGTTTGGGGTAGGTGGAGTACAGGGCCTGGAAGGCGTTGAACATCAACAGCGTAAATCGCTGTTTCTTCCTTTACTGTCGCAGTTAAGGATTGATGAATTGATGCAGTATGTGCAGCACGAATGGCAAGCACGCCTGCCCCACTGGCAAT
Source organism: Vreelandella sulfidaeris (assembly GCF_042429665.1). Taxonomy (GTDB): domain Bacteria; phylum Pseudomonadota; class Gammaproteobacteria; order Pseudomonadales; family Halomonadaceae; genus Vreelandella. The sequence goes on from NZ_JBHMAC010000003.1 coordinate 250,965, forward strand.
CCCAGCCCTCTATCGTCTTGCTTGATGAAATGCACCTTCTTTTGTGTCGTGCTGCTTGTCAGTGGTGTGGCATACCGCTGCATGAAGAGGACACCCCGGCATTAACCAAAAGGCTGGTGTTAATGATTGAAGGTGCTGCTGCTATTGGCCCAAAGTATTTTGCAAGTCGGCGAGCACGGCATCTCACCGAAAATGCCTTAATAACGATCATCGATGAACACCGGCAGCACCCTGACAATGCTGATCGAACACTATTATTTGCGAAATTTGCCGATGCTGAAGATACCCATGGGGAGCTATTGCCAAGCCGCATTGTCGCAGTCGAATTACTGAATGTGATCCGCCCCATCGTGGCCGCCGCTAGATATATGGTCTTTGCGGTCATGGCAATACATGATCATCCTCATTGCCGTGAAGCGTTGGCACCATCGGCCTCAGATACTTACCGCCGATATTTTATTCAGGAAGTCAGGCGTTACTACCCTTTCTTCCCGTTTTTAGCCGCTCGGGTCAAGAAAGATTTCACATGGCACGGTTACGACTTTAAAGAAGGTAGGCTCGCGATTCTGGATATTTACGGCACTAATCATTGTCCTCATCGTTGGGAGAATCCGGAACAATTCAACCCGCAACGTTTCGAACAGGAAGAGGACGACGTTAATCAATTTGCCATGATCCCTCAGGGCGGTAGCGATCATGCCACGCATCATCGCTGCCCAGGTGAGCGGATAACGTTGGCACTGATTGATTTCGCCGTAGAGCGTTTCACTCGCGAGCTTGACTATGAGATACCGCCGCAAGACATGGCGATTGATCTCAACGTAATGCCGGCCCGCCCACGAAGCGGGCTGATGATGAGTAACGTTCGCGCGCGCCCCTCCCCATCTATCACATAGGAAGGAAAGGAAGCATCAGGTTAAACCACCATCGTTACACGCCTATTTTTTTGCACCACACAGGAGAAACGCCATGAGTCATGGAGAAAAGGGAAACGCAAACGATAGCGAGCAAGCTCAAAAAGCCCAACGGTTGCTCGATAAAGACGTACCCAATGGTGACCCCAAGACCAGACAAACGTCCTCATCGAATGAAGAGCCGCGTCCCTTTCGTCCCGATGAGAATGTGGACAACCAAAAAGACGCTTCATCACGCTCACAACCGGAGCACAATACCTCTATCAAGGAAGCGCCGTTCTCGGGTGCCCAAGTGGCAAAAGAGAAGCGTGCCCATAAAACCAACATTGATAGAGAGTCGGATGAGGCGGACCCACAAGGACGCGAATAGCGACATGAGTAGAAGTCACTCATTAAGCATCGCTGACGTTATGTATAAAACATTAAGAGATCGTGATTATGAAACCCATTGCATATGATGTTTATGATGAGAAACAACAGTTAATAGGAAGCTTTATTAAAGATAAGTACCTGCAGCGGGTAGCGCTCGACGCCATTGATGGAAATACCTATAGCGTTCCTTGCGATGATCTTAGCTGTCAAGACGGCCAATGGTTCCTAGCCAAACCGCTGAGTGATTTTGTTAAGCTTTCAACCCATTTAAAACAACAAGAGCATGTGGACGAACTGAGCGATGAAAGTTTTCCAGCCAGTGATCCACCCGACTTTACGTTAGGCAAAAAAGACGCCTAGCAGGTATCAGTAATGGCTAATTATATTTAGCCAATAGCGTAAGCAACGCAATGTGAAATAGCGCTTTATGGAACAGCTATTAATGAGGAGGATAACGATAGATTACGAAAGGCTTTGTGGACACTTTATGTACACAAACGAAAAAGCCGCCCCGAAGGGCGGCTTAATCTAATTCTCTAACGCTTTGCTTTATAACCACTTTTAGTGGTGCCGACACCAGGAGTCGAACCCGGGACCTACTGATTACAAGTCAGTTGCTCTACCAACTGAGCTATGTCGGCGCTTCACGTTTTCTTGAGAACATGATTGCTTCGTCGTGAGACTACACAATCAACAAGAAACTTTGTTGGCAATGGCTGGGGTACCAGGATTCGAACCTGGGAATGCCGCTACCAAAAAGCGGTGCCTTACCACTTGGCGATACCCCAGCAGTGTGGTGGCCAGAGACGGAATCGAACCGCCGACACGGGGATTTTCAATCCCCTGCTCTACCAACTGAGCTATCTGGCCGCTGCCAACGGTGCGTATTAAACTAAAAACGCCGCTTTTCGTCAACACCTTTATGAAACTTTCTTGCAACACCGACGCTTAGGGAGTGTTCCGAGCTGGCATCTACCTGCAAGAGACATACGCTGAGATAGCTTCTCCGCTAGCTATCTCGCCCCAGGTGTCGACAGGCCGTTGCGGTCACGCCTGTGTGGGCGGCACATAGCCTTCGGCCTGATCCGTTTCCTGATTGTCCAGGAAGCGCTGCATCTGCTCCATCAGGTAGGCGCGAGCCTCAGGGTCGAGCATGTTGAGATGCTTTTCATTGATCAGCCGGGTTTGTAACGACTGCCACGCTTCCCAGGCAGGCTTAGAGACCGTTGCCTGGATCTCCTGACCCTGCTTACCCGGCAACGGCGGGAATGGCAGTGCTTCTAGCTCTTTTTGATACTTGCGGCAAAAAACCGTGTTGCTCATGGCATGCTCCTGATTCAACAACGTGGTAGGAAGATAATTGACCCGCGCTTAAGCGTGGCCTGGCGTAGGGTTCAGGGTAAAAGGTCTGAGCTGACCCAGCAGCGCTTTTACCGGGGCAGCGAGGCCCAGCGCGGGCGGGTGGACGAGGTCATACCAAATACCGTGTTCGCGAATACCGCCCAGCCTATCGCAGCTCACCGGCTGAGGGGTAATTTCCAGGCGAAAATGACTAAACGTATGGTGAAAACGGGGAGCTGCGTGCTCACGAGTTGGGTTAACCACATGGTCTTCTAACCAATCGTTGAGTTCGCTGTGTTGTTCAAACTGAGGCAAGCTCCACAGCCCACCCCATAGCCCGCTGGGAGGACGCTTCTCCAGCCATATACGCCCCTGAGGGTCGCGTAGCATCAACATGATGGTTTGGCGGGTCGGTAACGCCTTTTTAGGTTTAGATTCTGGGTAGCGCTGCGGCTCGCCCTGGGCATAGGCTAAACAGACATCGTTAAACGGGCAGCTTCTGCAATCGGGCTTACTGCGTTTACATAGCGTGGCGCCAAAATCCATGATCGCCTGGGTGTAATCGGCCAGCCGCTCGTTGGGCGTATAGTATTCGGCCAGCGTCCATAGCACTTTTTCGACCGCTGGTTTGCCCGGCCAGCCTGGAAGGGCATGCAAGCGAGTAAGCGAACGTTTGACGTTGCCATCCAAAATCGCGGCTCGCTGCCCCGTGCTTTGCGCCATGATAGCGCCAGCGGTGGAGCGGCCAATGCCGGGCAGGGCCACCAAGGCCTCTACACTCTCAGTGGGTAGTTCACCGCCATGCTCTTCCAGCGCCACCTGGGCGGCCTTGTGTAGATTACGTGCCCGGGCATAGTAGCCAAGCCCGGTCCACAGGTGGAGCACTTCATCTTGCGGCGCTTGGGCAAGTGCTTTCAAGGTGGGAAAGCGTGACATGAAGCGCTGAAAGTAGGGAATGACGGTGGTCACTTGAGTTTGTTGCAGCATAATTTCCGACACCCATACGCGGTAGGCGCTGCGCGGCGTCTGCCACGGAAGGTCATGCCGGCCATAACGGTCAAACCAAGCTAATAAACGACGCTGGAATTCGTCTGCCGCTAGCCGCGGTGTGGGAGTTTCTGTCATGGGCGTTCCTTAAAAAAACGCCGGCGTTTAGGCCGGCGCAGTTGTTATCGCTTTCAGTCAGCTAGACGTACAGGATTAATCAAACAAGCTACGTAAACCCTCACGCAGTTTCTGACCTGACCCTTCGCCAAGATGCTCATCCAACTGATCCAACGTTGTGTCGAGGCGCTCTTCCAGCTCTTCGTCGATGCGATCCCCGGCTTCGTTACGCAGCAGATCAACCACCGCGGTCTGGAAGGTCTCGCGATCAAAACGGCACCATTCCGTACGCTCATCATCCATCTGGCCTTCACAGCGCAGGGGCAACGGCAACTGCTCCAGGCGCGGGCTCACGGCACACGCCGCGTCAGCAGTATCGACCAAGCGCGCATTAGCCAGCGCGTCAAAGTGCAAGCTGGTCAGATTGAGCTGGCCTTCTCCTTTAACATTAACGCCTGGCAGGGTGATCAACAGATCATTACTTTGCAGTAACCCATTATTGATATTGAAGGTGGCATCAAAACGCTCAAAGCGGGTATCGTCGTGCCAGTCACGCAGCGTGCCCTCACCTTCTAACTGGGCGACCAACTCGCACATTTGCTGAGAAATATTGGTATCTAAAATAGCACCGTTGGTTAACCGGGCATCCAGTTCGCCATTAAGATTGCTGACGATCGCTTCACGAGTATTGCCAAGGCTTGAGAGATCGCCTGACACATTCAAGCGTCCGCGCAAGGGTGAGGTCTCGTCGCTAAACGCTTCGATCAGCGGCGCCACCTGGACGTTATTAATCGTCGGAGAAAACGCCCATGTCAGTATAGGATCCGTTGCATCCACTTGGCCGGTCGCGCTGAGATCGCCCTCATAAAAACCAGACTCAAACGTCGTTAAACGATGCATACCGTCGTCCCCCCGTAGTTGCAAACGTGGGTTATTGAAGGTGAGATCTGCAAACACCAGCTGATCGATACTTAAATCACCCTCCAACGCTAGCCCGCTGAGGAACGATTGTGGAAGTAGCGTCGGAGAGGTCTGAGCAAAAGCCTTACGCAATAAGCCGTGACTAGCTTGCTCAGCGGTGGCGGCTCCCGGCAAATAGTGATCAAGAATAAGGTGGTCGCCGGCTAAATCAAACGCTAGGCGAGAGCCATCCAGCGCCGCCGACAGCTCACCGGTAAAGGTGCTGTCGTCGATGACCAATGAGAGCCTGGGCAGCATGATTTGCTCGCTATCTCCTTCAATAGGACTCGTCATGGCAACGTCGCTCAGGGCAGCCTCACCCGCAGTGGTCAGGTTAACACCGGCGCGGGCAAGCCAGGGACGCAGGGTAAATGGGGCCGCATTTAATTGACCATGGTAGCGGGGTGCCTCACGCAGTTGTTCAACATTAAGATGTCCGCTAAGCCTTAGCCCATCCGGTCCGGTGAGTTGAAGTTCTTTAAGCTGGGCCGTTTGTGCCTGCCAATCGCTCTCAAGACCGAAGGCAAGAGAGAGCGCTAGACTCCCTTGCCAGTTATCAGCATTACGCAACCCTGCATCGAGCACGCCTTCTTTAATGGTGAGCTGCTGCTCCGCCAGGCGGGCGACCAGCTCGCTAGCTTTTAAGCTCAGCTGTTGCGGCTCGCTTTCTGCGCTGGTCGTCGTTCGAGTACCTAGCGCCATATTCTCCAAGACGAAAAATTCATCTTCCAAGCCCAGCCGAACCCGTGTTTCAAGATTAATCTCGCTGGTCAGATCTGGAGTCCGTTCTAATACCTCGGCATCCAGGCGGTTATGCTTGGTCAGCGTAAACATCACCTTCATTGGGAAGGCGCGCAGTGGATTTACATTGCTGCCCGAGATATTGAGTTGCTGCATACGCCATAAAGCTTCGGTTTGCGCATCACGGAAGCGGATATCGGCGTTTTTAATTTCGACACTGGCGATGCTCAACACCACTGCCAAACTGCCAGCATCGGTATTCGGACCGGCACTAGCAGGAGCCAATACCGTTTCAGCGGTCCCCCCACGTTGTTCGGAGAGTCGCTCTACCAATGGCTCCCAGTTACCTTCACCCTCATCATTGCGCTCCAGGTTTAAGCGCATCCCATCTAGCGTTAGACCGTCAACGGCAATCTCCCCACGCAGCAGCGGCGCAAACGCCACGCTCACTTCGGCCCGATCAATCGCCGCAAACGCTGCGTTCTCCTCCGGCTGCTCGGGCAACCACGCACGGGCTTTTTCTACGCTAACGCCGATACGAGGATAGAACGACCAGGTGATGGGACCTTCCAGCGCCAGGTTAAGCCCGGTTTGCTCTTCCACCACCGCCGTTAAACGGGGTTTGAAATCCTCTGGATCCAGAAAGGTGGTCACATAGACCACCGCAGCCACCGCGACGATGGCCAGAATACCGACCGCAGCCAGCAAAATACGTAATAGCTGTTTCATACCCCTTTCCCTTGTGGATCTAACTCGACAAAATCGCTGGTGGCGGGCATACCCGCCGCTGGGGCGGCTGGATTGGCCATGGGCCGATAGCCTAGCTTAGAGAGCAGCACACGGTCGGCCAACGGCAATGTGGAGGTTTCAATACGCAACACGCGGCCCTCCTGTTTGGCTTGCTCGCAGAGCAGTGTCATTAAGCGCGAACCGACACCACGACGGCGAGTGGTTTTTCGTACACACAGTTCAGATAGCCACCATGCCCGGTCTTCTCCCGTATGTACGGCAACAGCTCCCAACAGCCGTTCGTTGAAACGGGCACAGGCAAAAAAATGCTGGCCATTAAAATGTTGCTCGATAAAGGGCTCAACCGTTGGGGTGGGCATGCGCTCTTGGGGCGCATCCTGATAGATGCGCACTATATCAAGGCGCACCTGTTCATCGGCTTCCCAACGGGCCTGGTCGACATAATCCAGTGTCACCGGCATGGTGAAATCCTCTTCGCCAAAAGCAGCTTGGCTGCTGGTTCTGCCGCGATTATCCGCGGCTACATTTCGCGCATTGTAGCGGATGAGGGCGACGATTCACTATAATGGTCGCTTCGCTATAGGTTATGCCCTGATAAAACGGTGGTAAGTTGATGCAGAGCCACCGATCATTCCTCAAGACTGTTCTTAACGATGATTCCTAAGGGCTGCCTCTCAGAGTGCGCCTCAACGCAGGAGATGCAACATGTCAGCGCGTATTGCCACGGTTAGCCGTGACACCAACGAAACGCAGATCAAGGTCAGCGTCAATCTCGACGGCGAAGGCCGTCTTAGCTGCCAAACAGGCGTTCCGTTCCTGGATCATATGCTTGATCAAGTTGCACGCCACGGGATGATCGATCTCGACATCAGCGCCACTGGCGATCTACATATTGATGACCACCATACCGTAGAGGACCTGGGTATTACGCTAGGCCAGGCTTTTTTTGAAGCCATTGGCGATAAGCGTGGTATATATCGCTACGGTCATGCCTATGTGCCTCTTGATGAAGCCCTCTCGCGTGTGGTAATCGACTTTTCCGGTCGGTCGGGCCTATATATGAACGTTGATTTCACTCGCGATGTTATCGGTAGCTTAGACACCCAACTTTTCTGGGAGTTTTTCCAGGGTTTTGTCAATCACGCTCGCGTAACGCTACATATCGACAACATTAAAGGTTTTAATGCACACCACCAGGCCGAGACGATCTTCAAGGCCTTTGGTCGTGCGTTACGTATGGCCGTCGCGGAAGACCCGCGCATGGCGGGCCAAATGCCCTCCACCAAAGGCAGCTTGTAATGCTGCGCTGTGTTGCCCGCGCAAAGCCGCCGACAAGTTTTCTCTGCTACTTTTCAAGTACCGTTTCTAGCACCGTCTTAACGACGTTGCCACGACATGTCATAAGGAGCGCTTCATGACCATTGCTGTGATCGACTATGGAATGGGCAACCTGCATTCTGTGGCCAAGGCGCTGGAGCATGTGACGCATGAGAGTGTGGTCATTACGCGTGATCCCCGCCGCATACTTGGCGCAACACGCCTGGTTCTGCCTGGCCAGGGCGCCATTCGCGACTGCGTCAGCGAACTTGAACGCACCGAGTTGCGAGGGCTGGTGGATGATATTTTAACCCGTCAGGCGAAGCCGTTGCTGGGTATCTGTGTCGGCCAACAAATGCTACTGGAACGCAGCGAAGAGAACGGTGGCGTGGAGTGCCTGGGCTTTTTCAAAGGCAGCGTTGATCGTTTTCCTGGCGATATGCGAGACGCCAACGAGCAGCGCTTAAAGGTTCCTCACATGGGCTGGAACGTGGTTGAGCAGCACCATGATCACCCGCTGTGGGCAGGGATCGGCAACCGTGAGCATTTTTATTTCGTGCACAGCTATTACGTGAACGCTAGCGAGGACGCACACGTTTTTGGTACCACTCAGTATGGTACGGTAAACGCCCACGTTGCCATTGGCCGTGATGCAACATTCGCAGTGCAGTTTCACCCGGAAAAAAGTTCCCGTGCAGGTCTTCGCCTGCTTGAAAATTTCGTCACCTGGACTCCTTGAGAGGATTTTGTATGTTGGTAATTCCCGCTATTGATCTCAAAGATGGCCAGTGTGTTCGCTTAAAACAGGGTCGTATGGACGACGCGACCTCTTACGGTGATGACCCGGTTGCCATGGCTGCTCGCTGGGTGGAAGCTGGCGCACGCAGGCTACACCTGGTGGACCTGAACGGCGCCTTTGAGGGCAAGCCAGTCAATGGCGACGCCGTCACCGCCATTGCCCGTGCCTATCCAAACCTGCCGATTCAGATTGGCGGGGGTATTCGCAGTGCCGACACCATTGAGCACTACCTGAATGCGGGCGTTTCCTACGTCATTATCGGTACTAAAGCGGTTAAAGAGCCGGCTTTCGTGGGTGAGATGTGTCGTGCGTTTCCTGGTCATGTGATTGTTGGCCTGGACGCCAAAGATGGCTTTGTCGCCACCGACGGCTGGGCTGAGGTCTCCACGATAAAAGCCACTGAGCTTGCCAAGCGTTTTGCCAACGACGGGGTCTCGAGCATCGTGTACACCGACATTGCCCGCGATGGCATGATGCAGGGTGTCAACGTGGAAGCCACGGCGGCGCTTGCCCGTGAAGGCGGCTTGCCGGTGATTGCATCGGGGGGCGTGACCAATTTAGACGACATCAAAGCGCTCTGCGAAGTGGCGGACAGTGGGATTTTAGGCGCTATTACCGGACGGGCTATTTATGAAGGCAGCCTGGATGTAGCTGAAGCACAACGGTTAAGCGACCAGCTTACCGGAGGCCGCTCATGAGCCTTACCAAACGTATTATCCCTTGCCTGGATGTGGACGCTGGGCGTGTCGTAAAAGGCGTTAATTTCGTTGGTATCCGCGATGCTGGCGACCCTGTTGAGATTGCTCAGCGCTATAACCAGCAAGGTGCCGATGAAATCACTTTTCTTGATATCACGGCCAGCCACGAAGACCGCGATACCACGGTCGAAATGGTCGAGCGTATTGCCGGGGAAGTGTTTATTCCCTTGACGGTGGGTGGCGGTATCCGCAGCTGTGATGACATCCGAACGATGTTGAACGCCGGGGCGGATAAAGTCTCAATCAATACTGCAGCGGTTACCAACCCAGAGTTTGTGCGCGAAGCCGCCGAACGCTTTGGCAGCCAGTGTATTGTCGTGGCTATTGATGCAAAGCGAGTCTCTCAAGAAGGTGAAACGCCCCGCTGGGAAATATTTACCCATGGCGGGCGCCGCCCAACGGGCCTGGATGCCGTTGAGTGGGCAAAGAAGATGGTTGAGTTCGGCGCGGGGGAACTACTGCTCACCAGTATGGACCGTGACGGCACCAAGATCGGCTTTGATCTTGGCGTGACACATGCCATTTCTGAAGCGGTAAGCGTGCCGGTCATTGCCTCGGGGGGAGTCGGCAACCTTGATCACCTAGTGGATGGCGTGCTGAAAGGCGGAGCGGATGCGGTATTAGCGGCCAGTATCTTTCACTTTGGCGAGTACACCGTTCCTGAAGCAAAACGCTACATGGCCGAACGCGGTATCGAAATGCGCCTTTAACATGCCTCAGCGCCCCTCACACCGTCACTCGGGACGCGTACCTTTATGGTTGGGGTGGCTAGCAGGCGTGCTATTAAGTACGCCTGCTGCTGCCTACTCACTACCTGACTGGCCGCCCGTGCTGGAGTGGGATCATACGCTGGTGCAAACCAGCCTCTATACCCGTCATTTCAGCCCGGATCCAGAACATATCAATCAGCAAGACCTGATTAGCATTGAGCTGCACAACCCTCAGCGCTGGCTAGCTGGCACGGCCTGGTTCAAAAATTCGTCTGATCAACCGACATGGTATTTTTATGCAGGTCGCGACTTTCCGCTTTGGCAACCTCGACCAGACGTAACCGTGCGCGCCAAGCTAACCGCTGGGCTTCTGCACGGCTATAAGGATGAGTATCGCGATAAAATCCCGCTCAACCATTTGGAGATTGCCCCCGCCCTTTTACCCAGTATTGGCGTGAGGTGGAGGCGGATTGAGTCTGATCTGATTGTGTTTGGAACCGCGGGCATGATGATTACCGCAGGCGTTCGCTTTTAACCGTTACTCCGCCGTCTCGTCCAGCGTCAGTCCCAGGTTACTGATCCCGCCATTGCGCCCTAACTGGCGTATCTCCTTCAATGCCGCTTTATCAAGCGGTTCTTTCACGGCTTCCAGCACCGCATCCTGAAAGTCGTTTTCGTCTGCCATCAGGGGGTGATCGCGAATAATCAGCGCCAGTGCCTGGGCATCCTCTTCGCCTTCGGTGAGTTCGATGAAGGCACGCACTCCGGCACGCGATGTGCGACTCACATCCAGCACCGCCTCTGGCGACTCGCCTTGCAAGGTGTCCAATAGCGCCGAGATCGACATCACCGTATCCAATGCGCGCCGGGCACCAAAACTATCGTCTTCTTCCGGTGGCTCGCAGGTGGCTAGCTTTTCAGCCTGGCGTGCAAAATCGATACTGGCATTAGGCACGTTAAGCCGCTCCCAGACCAAGCTCAGCACGGTACGTAGGGTGTGGCTATCACCGTGGCCAGTGGTTTGTTCATAGAGCATGTAATTGGGCAGCAAACGCTCACATAGCGCCGCCATAAAGGCTTGCTGAGCCGGTAACGAGAGCGCTTGCAACTGTTGATAAAATCCTGGGGGGTTGGATGCCATGCAAAGTTCCTGAAACTTCTAATATGAATTATTGGTGAACGCTAGCGGGTGCGGTATCGTCTTCATGTCCGCCTGGGGAAGCTTTCTCACCAGGCGTTGATGACTGAACGGCTGGCGAGGAGATTACCATGCATATCCATTTGCTACAGCACGGCCCTGACCATGGCCCCGCTCGGTTAACGGATTGGTTAACCAGTATGGGCCATAGTTACACCGTTTTTCATCTCTACGCAGGCGAATTAACCCCACGTCCCAACGAAGCTGATGCGCTGATTTTACTGGACGGGGACGAAGAACTGCTCAGCCAACCACCAACCTGGTTTAAAGCAGAGAATAAACTGATCAACCGCTATCTGGATAGCCAAAAACCGCTATTGGGTATCGGTATGGGCGCTCACTGGATAGCCCGTGCGCTGGACGCGGTGGTCGCCCCCGGCACCTATCCCGAAGCGGGATGGCATAACGTCACGTTAGCGCCGGAAAGCGCACTGGACTTACCTGAATCGTTTACTGCCTTTATGTGGCATCGCTATATTTTCAGCCTACCTGACGACGCGTTACCGCTGGGCGGGAGCGAAGCGTCACCGCTTCAAGGGTTTACCTGGGACAGGGGCCGCGTCGTCGGCCTGTTATGCCATTTAGAAGCGACGCTCGCCAGCGTGCAACTACTTCTGGGCACCGCTGAATGGCCCCATGCATCACCCTCGGCTACCCGCTATGTTCAGGCAAAAGCAGAGATCCTTGACGATCCCAGCCGCTTCACTCACTTGGCCCCGCTACTTGACCGCCTGATGACCCAATGGCTCAAGGCAGCGTAATCCTTCAACAGTGCATAGCGCTATCGGTTCCACTGCCTAGCTACCGCTAGGCAGCTTTCCCAATCGCCTACATGAATATCCGGCTGAGCTGTTTCCTGCTGTTTATTCAAGTGGTAGCGATAGAGCGGGTCGTAGTACTCAGTGAGTAGCGGTGCCAGCCACGCCTCGTGCGCTTGGGGATTACCCTTGGCATGTTCGTTAAACGCCAGCGCCTGTAGCCGCTGTAAACGCTGCAGGCGTGCGTTGCCCAAGCGCTTAGCTAACCGGAGCAGCGCGTTACTTAACTGCGCCTGCATCAGCTGCCACCCTTGAGAGGCGCCATAACGGGCTGCGTAGGCCCGTTCCAGGTCGATAATATAATCTTGCTGAATCTGAGCGAGGCGCCAATCTAACGGCATTTCGATACGAACCCTTGGAGCTTTCTCCAATGCTCGCCAGAAACTCAACGGTATATTGGCGTTACCAATGTGGCGGGACTCATCTTCAATGACCAAACCCTCCGTTAGGCTGATTAAGCGCTTGGCCAAGGCATGCTCAAAATTGATTTGAGTGGCTGGCTCTTCGGGCCGACGCCCAAAAGCCGAACCTTTATGGTGCGCGTAGGCCTCTAGATCGATGCCGTTATCGAGCTGGTTAACCAGCGTGGTTTTGGCACAGCCGGTTAGCCCAGCGATGACCAGCATGGGCTGATGCGAGGCTTCCTCAATGCGCTCACATAGAGCCTGACGCATGGCTTTCCAGCCACCCTCCAGGCGTGGCCTTGAGATTCCAGCCTCTTCCAACCAGCGTTGCGCAATTTGTGAACGCAGCCCACCGCGAAAGCAGTAAATCAATGCATCAGGATGATCTGCCACATAGGCTTGCCAAGCGGCAAGCCTAGCTTGCTTCACAGTCCCGCGCACTAAGCGCTCGCCTAGCTCAATGGCTGCCGCCTGGCCCTGCTGCTGATAGGCAATGCCTACCTGATGGCGCTCATCATCAACCATTAAAGGCAGGTTCACGGCCCCTGGAAGCGCTCCCTGAGCAAACTCGACAGGGGCCCGAACATCAATCAGCGGTCGGCCTTCCTCAATGATGCTCACTACCGCCGGTACGGTGGCTAATGTCACCCGACAACCTCAATAGCAACGTTACCTTGGCGCGCTTTCATGACGCCAAACGACTGTAACGACAGGCCGTATTCGCGGCCGATTCGCTCAACGTCGTCTTCCCACGCAGGGTCCACACTGATCAGCAGGCCGCCTGACGTTTGCGGATCACACAGCCACTGCCAGTGGGCTTCGTCCATCGCCGGAAAGCGCTCACCCAGCGCATCGCGATTGCGTAGAGTACCACCAGGCACCGCGCCCTGGCGTCGATATGCCTCGGCTTCGGCTAAGCGAGGCAGCTTGCGAAAATCAATCTGGGCCATGACATTGCTGGCTTGGCACATTTCAGTCAGATGCCCCGCCAGACCAAATCCGGTAACGTCCGTCATGGCGTTGACCCCTTTCACATCGGCTAATTTCTCGCCAATGCTATTAGGCTTAAGCATTGTTTCTCGGGCAATACCATGATGGCCCGCTTCTAATAAGCCGCGCTTTTCGGCCGTGGTGAGCATCCCCACCCCTAGCGGTTTGGTCAAGAACAGCAGATCGCCTGGCTTGGCGGTACTGTTTAGCTTGAGCTTATCAAGCTCAATTAAACCGTTCACAGCGAGCCCGAACATTGGTTCAGGCGCATCAATCGAGTGACCACCGGCCAGCGCAACACCTAACTCACGGCACACCGCTTGTGCCCCGGCCATCACATCGCCGGCAATGTCCGCGCTGAGTTTATCCAGCGGCCAGCCTAAAATACCCAGCGCCATGACAGGCTTACCGCCCATGGCATAGACATCACTGATCGCATTGGTGGCAGCAATGCGTCCAAAATCGAAGGGATCATCAACGATCGGCATAAAAAAATCGGTGGTGGCAATCATGCCCCGACCATCGCCTAAATCGTACACAGCGGCATCTTCGCGCCCCTGATTGCCGACGATCAGTTGCTTATGCCCCTTCGCTGGCCCAGCTTTGGCAAGAATGCCATCCAGTACATCCGGGGCAATTTTGCAGCCGCAACCTGCACCGTGGCTATATTGGGTCAGACGAATCGAACTCATAGTGTCTCTCCTTGGCACTTTGGGTAACAGTATCAGTTTAAACCAGTCTGGCGCACTCTTCAGTCTAGAGACGCTAGAGGGCCTCTAATGCATCGCTAAGTTTATCCACCGCAATCACTTCCATGCCCTTGGGTGACTGCTTGGGCGCGTTAGCACGCGGCACAATGGCGCGTAGAAAACCATGCTTGGCTGCCTCGGCAATACGCTCTTGGCCGCTTGGCACGGGGCGAATTTCTCCCGACAGCCCCACTTCACCAAACACGACCAGTTCTTTAGGCAACGCTCTATTTTGCAGGCTAGAGACAACCGCCAACAGCACCGCCAGGTCAGCACTTGTTTCAAGCACTTTGACACCGCCCACCACGTTTAAAAACACGTCCTGATCGCCGGTAAATAAGCCCCCGTGACGATTAAGTACCGCCAGCAGCATCGCTAGGCGATTCTGATCCACGCCTACCGCCACCCGGCGGGGATTACCCAGCGCGGATTCATCCACTAACGCCTGCACTTCCACCAGGATGGGCCGTGTACCTTCCCAGACCACCATGACCAAACTACCCGGCGCCTGCTCCTCCTGGCGGGAAAGAAAAATTGCGCTAGGGTTTTTAACTTCTTTAAGACCCTGCTCAAGCATGGCAAAGACGCCTAGCTCGTTAACCGCACCAAAGCGGTTCTTCTGGCCACGTAGGGTACGAAAGCGGGAGTCGGCGCCCCCTTCCAGCAACAGCGAAGCATCAATCATATGCTCAAGTACTTTAGGGCCTGCCAACGTGCCGTCCTTGGTGACGTGACCGACCAACAGCAGCACCGTATTGGTTTTCTTGGCAAAGCGGGTCAGTGCTGCCGCCGACTCGCGCACCTGGGCGACCCCACCCGGCGCCGAGCTGATGTCTTCCAGATGCATGGTTTGAATAGAGTCGATGACTAGAATTTCTGGTTTTTCTCGCTCAGACACCGCCAGAATGGTTTCCACACTGGTCTCAGCCAACATTTTCAAACCGTTTGTCGGCAATTGAAGACGGTGAGCGCGCATCGCGACCTGAGAAAGCGACTCCTCCCCCGTGACATAAAGAATACGGCGCTGCTGGGCAAGCTTACAGGCCGTCTGTAGCAACAGCGTCGATTTACCCGCGCCCGGGTTTCCGCCAAGCAATACTGCAGAGCCGGGCACAAGCCCACCGCCCAATACACGATCGAACTCCGCAAATGTCGAGCTCATGCGCGGCACTTCGCTGAGGTCAACATTGCTCAGATCGACGATTTCTCGTGACAGGTCGCCCGCATAGCCAGCTCGGCCTGAGGATGCCCCACCCCCAGGTCGGGCACTTTCCAAGCGCACTTCAGTCAGCGTATTCCACTCTTGGCAACTGCTGCACTGTCCCTGCCATTTACGGTATTCAGCCCCGCATTCGGTACATACAAAGGCGCTTTTGGCTTTTACCACTGCCCTGACACTCCTACTGTTGCTATCGCTAAGTGACAACGCTTCCGGCGGTGCCACTCGCACTCACTGAGATTGACTACGTATGACAGACGCAAGTTACTTTCTCTCACCTAGTAAACACAAAAGGCGGCCAATGGCCGCCTTTTTACTATCATCTAACCGTCTTATTGACGTGTCAGCTGCAGCATTTCACCATTTTCAAAGCGACGACGCTCCGGATCAATTAACTCCAACGTACGTTCATCAATACGCATGAAGTAATAGATTTGACCTTCGCCATCCGGGGTTAGCTCATAAACGGTCGCGTCAGGATCAGACGGTGTACCGGTTAACACTTCCCAGTTACCTGCATAGTTCTCATCAGGCGGTGTTTGCGGATGATTCCGGTAGGAGGCATTTAGCGTGAAGGTGCGCTCTTCGGGCGCGCTCATTTCTTCACCCATCATGTTCACATTCAGATCAATCCCATCGCAGTTACGGCAGGGTAGCGAGCCTTGATAAGTAGCCTGTGCGGTGGCCGCTTCTTCTTGCTGCTGTTCCATCGGGCCGCTTGCACAACCAGCCAGCAGTGCCAACATAGCCGATCCGGCCAGCAAACTCTTTAGTTGCATAGAGTGTCTCCTTAATCTCGTGTTGGACATCACATTTATTTATGCGCAGTTGTGACAGCATAACCGTTACAAGGTGCGACGCACACCCCTAGCGACGCGAATGCTTGCGCTTAGTTAGCCATCAAGCGACCATGACAACCCTTGCTAGGATAATCAGGTTACCCACATGAGCCAATACTGGAGTCCGGCCGTTCGTGAACTTACGCCTTACGTGCCCGGCGAACAACCCCGTGAGCAGCTTGTTAAGCTCAACACCAATGAAAACCCTTACCCTCCAGCCCCTGGTGTGGGGCAGGCACTACGCGATTACGCGACCGACCATCTTCGCCTCTACCCTGACCCGACGTCGGCTGCGCTGCGTAAAGCATTGGCAGAGACGTTTCAGGTCGCGGACAGCCAAGTCTTTGTTGGCAATGGCTCCGACGAAGTCTTGGCGTTTGCCTTTCAAGCTTTCTTTTGCCATTCCGCGCCGCTTGACGTACCGGCTATCTCCTATAGCTTTTACCCTGTTTATGCCAATTTATATGGCATAGAGCTACGCACTCATCCCCTTGATGCTAATTGGGAAGTGGACATAGAAAGTTTAGGCTCCGCCCCTGAGCGCAGCGGCGTGATCTTTGCCAACCCTAACGCACCTACCGGCCATGCACATTCACTGGCAAGCATTGAACAGCTTCTACAACGGGTAACCGACCGTGTAGTGCTGGTGGATGAAGCATATGTCGATTTCGGTGCTGAAAGCGCAGTCACGCTGATTGAGCGTTACCCTAATTTATTGGTTACCGGCACCTTCTCTAAGTCTCGCAGTCTGGCAGGCTTGCGCTTAGGCTATGCGGTGGGCTCAGAAGAACTAATCAATGGCTTGCAGCGAGTCAAAGATTCGTTCAACTCTTATCCGGTCGATAGCCTGGCAAGCGTGGTCGGCATCGCTGCGCTAAACGACACGGAACACTTTGAAACTTGCCGCGAGTACGTTATTACTACTCGCGAACGCACCCGTCAGCGTCTTGAATCACTGGGGTTTGAGGTACTTCCCTCTAAGGCCAACTTTGTATTAACCCGACACCCTGATCATGCAGGTGCCCAGCTATTCGCTGGCCTTCGCGAGCGCGGCATTCTGGTTCGTCATTTTAACACCCCAGAGCTCAACGACTTCCTGCGTATCACTATTGGTACTGACGATGAAATGGATAGTTTGATTGAAGCCTTGCAAGTGATCTGTGCTTAACCAACCAGCACATCACGGTGACTCTGTCATTGCGAGTGCAGCACGGCAATCTGGGGTTGGGACGCCACCGCAGGCCTAGATGGCCACGTCGCTGCGCTCCTCGCCATGACATGGCTCTGTTCACCGGTGGCTCTGGCAAGAGACTTTGACCTGTCATTGCGAGCGTAGCGTGGCAATCTGGGGTTGGGGTGCCACCAAAACCGAGATGGCCACGTCGCTGCGCTCCTCGCCATGACATGGCTCTGTTCACCGGCGGGTCTGGCAAGTGACGTTGACCTGTCATTGCGAGCGTAGCGCGGCAATCTTGGTGCGGTGCCACCAAAACCGAGATGGCCACGTCGTTACACTCCTCGCCATGACAGGGCATTTTCTTTTCTTCCAGGCAACAAAAAACCCAGCCGGGTGGCTGGGTTTTCTGTTCAATATGTGCCTGCGATGTTCGGGCCGGCCATCCGGGACTCTCCATGGGGAGACCCCTTGTTTTCTTGCGTAC
>NZ_JBHMAC010000004.1:0-8655 GCF_042429665.1 Vreelandella sulfidaeris
AAGGTAGTGCTGGAAGCGGGCAGTGAATTGACCCTCAACGCTGGCGGCAGCTTCCTCAAACTAGACGGCAGCGGTGTCACCATTTCAGGCCCCAACGTTAAAGTGAACGCCGGCGGCAGCCCCGGCAACGGCACCGGCCAGGCCGCTGAAAGCCCGCTGCTGCCGGGGCATGCGGTAGCGGAAGCGCATGAGGCTATACCGCCAACCTCGCTGCCCAAGCTCAAGGACTACCAGCTAAGCGAGGCGGCCATCATGCCGCTGTGCGGCAAGATCAATGACACCCAGTGCACCCGTGAGGACTGCCCATGTCTGGCTGGTTAAACCAACTCGCCGAACGCTCTAAGGCCGTTGATAGCCTCTCAGCATTAACAACCGATAAGCGCGGTTTTGTAGTGCTTGATCAACGCCGTTCGCCTGAGCAGTGCAGGCCATTATTGGGGCTGTCGGGCAAACAGGATTTTTTGACGCTATTTGCGGGGACCTCGCTATCACCACTTATAGAAGCAAGCCCGTGGCTAGTGGAAATCGACCAAGGAAGCGAGGCTTGGCATTACGCTGAAGCGCTCTGCCAAAAGCGCTTGGGGTGGATGTGTCTTCCCTCTTCAGACCAAACCCTGCAAAGCATCGCCAACCATTTGCGTACTCTGTTTGTGTTAGATGACCCGCACGGCGGAAAGTCGCTCATCAATCTACAGCAGCCCGCCGTGTGTATGGCACTTCTTGCCAGCGTCCCCTTCAACGCTTACAGCTACTGGTTGAGCCTGTTTCAGCTGGTAGCAACGCCCACGCCACAAGGCCAATGGCTTGTTTGGCAGCCACATGCCGCGACTCCTGCCGTACTCGATGAATGGCAGTTGACCACCGAGATGGAAGCTGCGTTGAAAGAAAGCCAACAGGCATGGTGGCTGAGCCATATGACGAATAGTCCCGTTAGTGATGTGCAAGCCTCATGGTTAATCAAAATGAAAATCGTAATGGAATCAGGTATTACTCGCTCCGATCATTTAAAACGGCTATTGCCTGTTATAACAGGTGAGCGCGAGGCGTTTAGTCCTCAAATAAAAGATGTACTGAATAAGTCGATTCCATCACGTCAGAAGGTACAGCAACTGGAGCATTTTGTATGAGTGCCTCGCAATCCTCGGAGCGCCGTCTGGATCCTGTGGTGGTTAATGTATTCGAACCGTCGGCATCAGAGGGCGAAAGCCCCGGAGAAAATCCCTCGCATGTATGTGAAGAGAATTGCTGGGCCGATATTATTTACATGCCAGGAACGCGGACTTTTTGGCTGCTTACTGAAGAGGTTTCAGATGCTTTAATGGAAGCATCTGAAACCCTGCGAGAGTGGGTAAGTACAGAGGATAAAAAGACGCGTATTGAACTTCTGACAAATGAAGCTGGTTTAATGGAGTGTCTACTGCCCAGTAGGGCTGAAAGCTTCTTAAACGGGTCAGAACGCCAGCAATATATTGAAAACTTCAATCGACTGGTCGCGTTAACATCAGAAGACTTACCGTCCGTACAGCAGCGAATCGCCCATGAGCGCGGCCTAAGTGACATACTTTGGGATTTAAGCACGCCGGGCTTGCTGAATCACATTGCTCGTTTCTTTTCGAATAGTGAAATCAGTGATATTGAAAGCCAGCTTCGTGCACTGTACCAGCAAGGAGTTGCTCGGGCAGAAGGTCAAGGTTATTCACTTGAAGGCGAGGCGTATTACGGCCCTTGGGAGGAAGAAATTGCCCAAGCGTTGGAGACGTATCGCGTATGCCGCGAGCAGACACAGAGGCAGTATCACTTTAATCCAGGCAGTCAAGGGACCGCGACGCCCTTCTCTCTTAGGGACGTATTATCAGAGTATCAACGCTTCATTCAGCTATGCGAATCCAACCCGCCCGTCGAGGCCGCGCAGGCTTGTCAGTTTGTAGGGTACGTGCAAGAGCTAAATGAGCAGCAAGCAGAGAAGTATCACGAATACCTTCAGAGCATCTTGTCGCTTGCCGCACTCGGCATCGCCACGCCAGAGCTTGCACTTTCGGGCACGTCCAATGGCGGCGCGGGTGTCGACGACGGGGTCAGTGGTTTCGATACCTATTGCCGCTTATTGAAAGAAAGCGCCGAGCTTAATGAGTCGGTAGAGCAAAAGCTGAGCGAATGGGAGTCCGGGACGGCAGGACGCGCCCAGTTGCCTGTGTTCCTCTTCGAGCAAGAGCGTCAACAGTACGAAAGACTACATGATGAGTTGGACGAACTGTTTAAAAAGGCCAATCGGGCGGTCGAACAGATAGAACCAGGACGGGTTCTGATATGGAATACGAACCTGGATGACGACCAGTACTCGCTGGGATACGAAAAACGCAAGATCGAGCGGCTCGTACGCCGTGAATTTCCGCTTCGCGAGTTCAGCTCACCATTGGGCGACAAATCGCTGTGCCATATCAGTTTATGGCAACTGGCGCCTCTCATGTCAGAAACCGAACGCGAACGTTTGGATCAGGCACTTGGTGCCGATGGCGTACTGCCCGCCACCTTATGGGAAGCGCCTGAAACGGCGCTGACTCAGTGGTTGGCTTCGCGTGGCTGCGAGAGAATCGAGCATCAGCTCAGTTGGCACGAAGACACATTGGGTTTTTTCCAGCCGGATGACCTCTTTTCCTATTTGGAACAGCACCATTACCAGGTTGAGTCGTTAACGGGTGATAACAAAACCCGCTGGGGAAAAGCTCTCCAGAAGATCCTCTTTACCGGCCCTGGCCGTGAATCGTTGAGGCTTTTTGATGCCAGTGCACAAGCACAAATGCTGCGACTGGTCGGGATGACGCACTTTGATCTTAACGAGGAGCGGTCAGAAGATGAGCGTGATGTCCCTTGGAACGCTGAGGCGCAGTCCGGCAGCCTTACGTTTTTTGATGGTGAACTGACATTCGAGGAAAAATCAGGTGCCAGCGTCACGCGCAATGAGCAATTGGAACTGGCAAGAGATACGGCTGGTGAGTGGTCCTTGAATGACAAGGATAAGACCGCTGCAAAGCTTTCTTATGGGTGGGAAGGTAAAGGCACGATCAGCTTGGCCCGAGGCGAACTTCCTCTGGGGCGTTTGGTGCTACCTCAAAAGTCTCAAGCCTTGCCGGTCAGTATCGAACTGGCCGAACGTAATGAAACGCGCAACCTGGGGCGCTATACCGTTGTACTCGATGCGGTAGCCAAAGGCTTTGCCGGAGCAAGCGCAGTACTCTCAAGCGAGTTGGGGTTTGATTTCGATAAGGATGGGCTAAGCATCACCGGGGTCGACTGGGCCAAGCGCGAAGCCCAGGGCGCGGAGTTCGATGCGTTTGCGGGTGCCAAGCTGGGCATCGAGACACGCTGCGCCTTGCACTGGGAACCACCGGAAAACTTGCAGCGCCTGCTGCCGACACGTGCCGCGTTATCAGAGCTTGCCATGCAGGGCTCGCGCCGCTCAGTCACGGGGTGGCGAAGCCTCGGCAATGCCAAGTTGGGGGTCGAGGCCTCCATCGGTATCGGGGCGAAGGCCGGTTTTCTTTTACGTATTCAGGGCGGTAAGTTCACGCTCGTCATGAGTGCTCGACTGGTCGTTGGCAAAGGCGTCGGCGGGTCGCTGGCCATCGACCTGGATGTGGATAGCCTGGATTTGTGGCTCTCGATGCTTCACCGCGCCATGGTGGATAACAACTACGTTCAGCCCGAGTGGGTCGACGAAGAAGCCTACGAAACCCTCGGCTTTCTCGGCTATCTCGCCGCCACGACGTTGCTGAACGTAGGACTTCTCGCCGCCCGTGGAAAGGCCGGTATTGAGCAGCTCTACAACGCCATGACGGGCGGGCAGAATGCTGGGCCGATTGCTTACGAGATCGTTAATGCGGCTGATAGGGGCCAAGGTGAACAATTGGCTAACTGGATTCAGCAATTAACGCCTGAAGCGTTGGGTGCATTGCTATATCTGTTAATCAGTGAACCTAGGTCACTTGAGATAGAAGGACAAAATTTTGGGATTGAAGATGCGCTGGATTACCAGCAAATTGCTGTTGCGAACTGTCTAGGCTGGATTGTAGAGGGCGTCACTACTGGCATCTACGGCTCGCTATGTCGCTTTAGTAAAGAAGACCCTACACCTTCTCAATACCTGTTTGCAAAAGCCGTTATCAGAATGACTGAAAATGGTCAGCCGCCTCATAACTATTCAGACACAGCCTATCTAAACCACAAAGAACGCTTGGATAAATTTATGGAGCGAGTCTCGGACAGTGGTTCTCTTATAGAGAGAGAAGCTGGTATTGCTAGAGCAGAATACCGTAACTATGTCGCAGGTCTTGCAACTGAAGTGTGCGCTACTAATTAAGGAAGGAAATAATGCGAACATATATTTTGGCCATGTTGACAGGTATTTCACTGACTGTGCTTTTTTTCCCTGCTGCCTGGGCACTGGACGAAGAGGTACAAGCTGCCAAAGAAGAAGGTATGCGGCTTTACGGTATTAGAAAGGCAGATTCGGCCATACCATTTCTTGAGCAAGCGGCTGAAGCAGGTGATGTAGAAGCAATGTACTATCTGGGCGAAGCTAATCGCCGGTTAGTGATGGGAAACATGAATCAAGCTGCGCTGGATTGGTACTACCTAGCTGCTCAGCAAGGAGAACCGTATGCCATGCTGCGTTTACATTCTAGTCAAGCCTGTCAACTCGGTGATATGTGCCCAGAAAATAGTAATGACTGGCTAGGGACTGCCTTAGCGGCCACATTGCCAAAAGCCGAGGCAGGGGATGCGGCTGCAATGTTCGCGCTTTATTCGATTTATGCAAGTTTGGAAGACGTGGAGGCATCTGGTGAATGGCTTTTGGAAGCTGCTGAAGCCGGGAATGTAGAAGCCCAAACTTGGTTGGGGCGGAAAATAAGAAGCGGAGCGAGCGATATTGAGGCTCAAGAAGCAGCGGCAAAGTGGTTTCGTCGGGCGGCGGAAGAAGGTTATGCGCCTTCAATGAGTTATCTTGCGGCTACATTAAACAGTTTAGGGGACTCCCTAGAAGCTTGGGAGTGGATGGTTAAAGCCTCTGAAGCAGGCAATATAAGCGGACGGCAATGGCTCGCGTCCTGCTATATCGATCCTACCGAAAGTGAATTATGCCATGTTGAACAAGAGCCAGCCAAAGGATGGGCTATCTTTCTTGCTATTCAAGAAGAAGTGTCAGGCACATCCTCAGAGCGAGCACTACGAGTCTATCGCGA
This sequence comes from Vreelandella sulfidaeris, assembly GCF_042429665.1. Classification (GTDB taxonomy): domain Bacteria; phylum Pseudomonadota; class Gammaproteobacteria; order Pseudomonadales; family Halomonadaceae; genus Vreelandella. Next base: position 5,241 of record NZ_JBHMAC010000004.1, read on the forward strand.
TAGCCTTACCCCCGAGCAACGCACCGAAGGCGAGCGTATGAAAGACGATTGGCTAGGCCTGGAACCGCCACTCTCCTATTTCCCCGAGAGGTTTGGCCCCTGATGCTACTTCCTCGCTCCAGTCTTCTGGCGACACTGGCCTGCTTGCTCTTGATACCGTTAACGCTACCACCTGCGTGGGCGTTGGACGAGGTGGCACAAGCCGCCAAAGAGGAAGGAATGCGGTTATGGGGTATTCACCAGTGGGAAAGGATGCAGCCGCCACTTGAAATTGCCGCCGAAAGTGGCGATGCGGAAGCGATGTATTATTTGGGCGAAGCGAATCGACTGCTTAGCCGAGGTCTTTCACAGGCCGCACTGGACTGGTATTACCAGGCCGCCCAGCACGGCGAGCCCTACGCCATGTTGCGCCTCTTCGATGGTGGTGCCTGCAAACTGGGCGACGTTTGCCCGGAAAACGGCGATGATTGGCCGCAGGAGGCACTCGAACTCACGCTGCCCAAGGCCGAAGACGGGGACGCTGAGGCCATGGCGGCGCTTTATTACATTTATTACTACGTGGAAGAGCCCGACGAAGAAGAGGCGCTCGAGTGGCTGGACCGCGCAGCCGAGGCGGGCAATGCCTGGGCTATGAACACGCTGGGCAAGCGCGCACGTGATGATGAGAATGCTTATGAAAGTGAAACTGCGCAGCTTGAAGCGGCGGAGGTATGGTTTCGCAGAGCAGCTGAACTCGGATATGCGCCATCCATTAACAATCTATCAGCAATTTTAAGTAATTTAGGACGTAATGATAAAGCTTGGGAGTGGATGACAGAGGCTTCTGAAGCAGGTCACATAAATGGTAGGCGCTGGACAGCTTCATGCCATATAGTACCTGAAGAAGAAGGACGCGATTTATGTGACTCAGCGCCAGCACCGAATCCTGCTATCGGCAGGGCAATTATGTTGGCTATTGATGAAGAAGTGCCAGGAGCCTATTCCAACGATAGTCTTGAATATTACAAAGAAATGCTCACACCCGAGCAACGCGCCGAAGGCGAGCGTATGAAAGAGGACTGGCTGGGCCTGGAGCCGCCGCTTTCCTACTTCCCCGAGAAATTTGGTCCCTGATGATGTTACTGCCTCGCCCCGGTCTTCTCGTGACACTAGCAAGCTTGCTTTTAGTACCGCTAAGCGTGCTGTCTGCTTGGGCCCTAGACGACGAAGCGCAAGCCGCCAAAGAAGAGGGTATGAGGCTTTACAACGCACACCAACGCTCAAAGAGTCCACCCTATTTGGAAATAGCCGCAGAAGCGGGTGATGCGGAGGCGATGTATTATCTAGGAGAAGTTGATCGCTTGCGTCATATGGGTCTAACCCAGGCAGCACTGGACTGGTACCACCAGGCCGCTCTACACGGCGACCCCTACGCCATGCTGCGCCTGTTTGACGGTGGGGCCTGCGAGCTGGGCGACGTTTGTCCGGAAAACGGCGATGACTGGCCGCAGGAAGCGCTCGAGCTCACGCTGCCCAAGGCCGAAGACGGGGACGCTGAGGCCATGGCGGCGCTTTATTACATTTATTACTACGTGGAAGAGCCCGACGAAGAAGAGGCGCTCGAGTGGCTGGACCGCGCTGCCGAGGCGGGCAATGCCTGGGCCATGCACTCGCTGGGCAAGCGCGCACGCGACAATAAGGATGCTTACAGTATTGATACAGAGCGTTTGGAGGCTGCGGAGGTATGGTTTCATCGGGCGGCTGAGGCGAAGTATGCGCCAGGGATGAACAATTTGGCAGTCGTTTTGGATCAATTAGAGCGCGATGAAGAAGCTTGGGATTGGATGATTAGAGCATCCATGTCGGGTCATATTAACGGTAGGCTATGGCAAGCTTCTTGTTATTTAGAACCCGAAATAGACGAAAATCAAATGTGTCAAACGGAAAAGGATACTGCTAAAGGTTGGGCTATTCTTCTCGCATTGAGAGAGGAAGTCCCAGGAAGTACTTCAGAGAATGCACTCACTTATTATGGTCTGGCGATAGCATTACTTCCGAACAACGCGCCGAAGGCGAGCGTATGAAGGAAGAATGGCTGGGCCTGGAACCGCCACTCTCCTATTTCCCCGAGAAGTTTGGCCCCTGATGATGTTACTGCCTCGCCCCGGTCTTCTCGTGACACTAGCAAGCTTGCTTTTAGTCTCTCTAAGCGTGCCGCCTGCTTGGGCCCTGGACGACGAAGCGCGAGCCGCCAAAGAGGAGGGGGTGCGACTTTACGGGATTAGAAGGGCAGATTCAGCTATTCCACTTCTTGAGCAAGCTGCTGAAGAAGGCGATGCAGAGGCAATGTACTACTTGGGTGAAGCCAACCGCCGATTGGTGATGGGCAATATGAACCAGGCCGCACTAAACTGGTATCACCAAGCCGCCCAACACGGTGACCCCTACGCTATGTTGCGCCTCTTCGAGGGCGGCGCCTGCGAGCTGGGCGACGTTTGCCCGGAAAACGGCGATGATTGGCCGCAGGAAGCGCTCGAGTTCACTCTGCCCAAGGCCGAAGACGGGGACGCTGAGGCCATGGCGGCGCTTTATTACATTTATTACTACGTGGAAGAGCCCGACGAAGAAGAGGCGCTCGAGTGGCTGGACCGCGCTGCCGAGGCGGGCAATGCCTGGGCCATGCACTCGCTGGGCAAGCGTGCACGCAACGATGAGGATGCTTACAGTAGCGATACAGAGCGTTTGGAGGCCGCCGAGGTATGGTTTCGCCAGGCCGCCGAAAATGGGTATGCGCCTGGGATGAACAATCTCGCCTCTGTATTAAACCATTTGGACCAGCCCGAAAATGCTTGGGAATGGATGACCAGAGCGTCTGAAGCCGGCCACATGAATGGCCGTGGTTGGCTGGCAGCTTGCAATATCGCACCCAATGAAGGCGGGCGTGAGCTATGCCGAGGAGCCCCCGAGCCAGACCCAACTGAAGGGTGGGCTATTTTCCTGGCCATTCACGAAGAGGTACCGGGTACTTCTTCCGAGAACGCTCTTCGCGCTTATCGGGATAGTCTCACTTCAGAACAACGTGCCGAAGGCGAGCGTATGAAAGACGAATGGCTGAACCGTGAGCCGCCGCTCTCTTATTTCCCCGAGAAGTTTGGGCCATAAGGGTATTACTAGCGCTCCACGATTCAACCACGCCGCTGGTTTGAGCGCTGGCGGGAAGCGAACCGCCCTGCCCGCTTCTAGCGTCGTTTTCGTTCGCGGCGAATCATCCTGACGCGCTCTCTGGCTTTTTTCGGGGTCGACAGCGGCGCTGCCATATCGTCCTGTGTTTTAGGCGGGGCTACGACCCTGAAGTATACGACCCTGCATTAACGCACTCTTGATCAGTTTTTAATCAACTTACGCGTTATTTGTAAGAGATTGACTACCCGACTTG
>NZ_JBHMAC010000005.1:0-156047 GCF_042429665.1 Vreelandella sulfidaeris
TCAAACGAATTCACTGTGATACCCATTTCACTTCGTTACTTAAAAGCAACGACATGAAGAGTATCGTAGTGTTCGCCTGCCTTGATATTTGGTGACTTGTCACCACATCAGCAAGCGCCCACATGAATTACCTGATCAAATTGTTAAAGAGCTGTTTTCGCTGCGTTGCGCCTGACACCGTGTGTGAGAGCAACTAACCTAGGCTACCATTGACTTGGCTTGCCTCAGCGAGGAAGGCGTATTCTACGCATTTCCTGGTGATTGTCAAGGGCGTTGTTTTCGCTGTTGAATCACTCCAACTGGAAACAAGCTAACCGCTTGATAACCCGAGGCTTTTACACCTCATTCACCGCTGGTAACGCTTGGCGTCCCCGGCAGCGGATGCGTACTTTACGGATTCGCTTACGATAGTGCAAGCGAAAAAAGCATAGAATATAAAAAAGCGGCAGAAAGTTTCCTTTCTGCCGCAAACCACCGATCAGAACACCTGATCAGAGAGTGCTCTTAGCAACTCAGCTAATGCTTAAATCTCAAAGCCCAGGCCGAAATCATCGCTGGATAGCGCCATTAAACTGGAGGCTCCGGCTTGAATCATTTGTGCATGCGCTTTAGTACGCGGCAGTAGCCGCTGGTAATAAAAACGGGCGGTGTTCACTTTGGCGCTATAAAACGCTTTCTCTTCGCCCTCAAGCGACAGTGAGGCTTGCTTGGCCGCGCGGGCAAACAGATAGGCCAACGTGACGTAACCCGAGTACATCAGATAATCAACGCTCGCCGCACCTACCTCTTCGCGATCTTGCATCGCCTTCATCCCAATACCCATGGTCAACTCCCCCCACTCAGCATTGAGCTTGGCAAGCGGACCAACGAACTCTTTGAGCGCAGGGTTATCAGCCTCGGCTTTACAGAACTTATGGATCTCCTTGGTGAAGACTTTAAGCGACTCTCCCTGGCTCATCAGCACTTTACGGCCCAACAAATCCAGCGCCTGAATACCTGTAGTACCTTCATACAAGCGGGTAATACGCGAGTCGCGCACCAGTTGCTCCATGCCCCACTCTTTAATGAAGCCATGACCACCAAATATCTGAACCCCTTCGTTAGTGCTTTCAAAACCAACTTCGGTTAGAAACGCTTTAACAATAGGGGTGAGCAGGCCCAGCAAGGTTTCAGCGTGATCCCGCTCTTCTCCCGGCTGGCCATGCTCAACCACATCGAGCATTTGCGCAGCATAAAGCACCAGCATCCGGCCGCCTTCAGCAAACGCCTTCTGGGTCAGCAGCATGCGACGCACATCGGGGTGAACGATAATCGGATCAGCGGGCTTTTCAGGCGCCTGCTTACCCGACAGGCTACGCATCTGCAAACGATCTCGGGCGTAGCTCAACGAGTTCTGGAAGCTCGCCTCGATCAGGCCAAGCCCCTGAATACCCACGCCCAGACGGGCAGCGTTCATCATGGTGAACATGCATGCCAAGCCCTTGTTGGGCGGTCCGACCAGATAGCCAGTGGCGCCATCAAAATTCATCACGCAGGTCGCGTTACCGTGAATACCCATCTTGTGCTCAAGCGAACCACAGCTAACGCCATTGCGCTCACCTACATTGCCTTGTGAGTCAGGCATGAACTTGGGCACCACGAACAAAGAAATGCCTTTGGAGCCTTCCGGCGCATCAGGTAGTTTGGCCAGTACCAGATGAATAATATTCTCGGCCAGATCGTGATCTCCGGCGGAAATAAAGATCTTGGTACCCGTAATGGCGTAAGCATCGCCTTCAGCAGGCACCGCACGCGTCTTGATCAAGCCAAGGTCCGTACCACAATGAGGCTCGGTCAAGCACATGGTGCCCGTCCACACGCCTTCTACCAGCTTAGTGAGATAGGTCGCTTTTTGCTGATCAGTACCATGGTGACGCAGCGCATCGGCCGCGCCATGGGAAAGCCCCGGGTACATCCCCCACGCCAGGTTGGTCGCGCAGATCATTTCTGACAGCAACATCGCAAGCGACGGCGGCAGACCCTGCCCACCATTGGCAGGATCGGCAGCCAAGCTTGGCCAACCACCTTCTACATACTGCTGATACGCTTCTTTAAAGCCTTTAGGCGCCTTGACTTCACCGCCTTCCAACCGACAGCCTTCTTCATCACCGCTTTGATTGATCGGCAGCAGTACGTCGCGAGCGAAGCGCGCCCCCTCCTCTAGAATGGCGCTAACAACATCCGGTGAAGCATCGTCACCGCCAGGAAGGCGTGAATAGTGGGTAGGGTAATCAAGCATTTCGTCCATCACGAAACGCATATCACGAATGGGGGCCTGGTAACTGGGCATCGCACGTCTCCTAAAACAAGGGGATTAAAAGCCGATCATAAAAGTAAAAAACCGGCTTTCAAACACATGTTTGAAAATTAGCGCGAGCATGCGGTAGAGTCAAGCAGCCGCATGAATTTAGTCGCCAAAATCGCTGCAACTTTAGTAGCCCTTGGTTACTTCAGGGTAGAAAGCAAAAAGGCTCACTAGCGGAAAGCCAGCAAGCCTTTGGCCTATTTCTTCAGCAATTATTGCATCCGAATACCACCATCCAGCCTAATCACCTCACCATTAAGCATTGGATTGGTAATAATTTGCTCGGCTAGTTGAGCAAATTCCTCCGGCTTGCCTAACCGCTTGGGAAACGGCACCGCCGCAGCCAATGCGTTAGCGGCCTCATCAGGAATTTCACTCATCATCGGCGTTTCAAATACACCTGGTGCAATAGCCATGACACGAATCGCATGCCGAGATAGCTCACGGGCGGCAGGAAGGCTCATCCCGACAACCCCCGCTTTAGAGGCACTGTAAGCGCACTGCCCGACCTGCCCGTCAAAAGCGGCAATGGAGGCCGTATTGATGATTACCCCACGTTCGCCGCTATCAGCGGGAACGTTTTTAGCCATTGCTGCAGCGGCAAGGCGCATCACGTTAAAGGTGCCGATCAAATTGATCTGGACCGTCTTGGCGTAAGCATCCAAATTGGCGGGGTTGCCCTCCCGATCAATCAATTTGCCCACGCTAACCACGCCGGCACAATGAACCACCCCCGAGAGGCCTCGTTCGCCACCCAACGCTACGGCAGCGTCCACCGCCTCTTGCATCTGCTCGGCGCAAGTGATGTCGGCGAGATGCGCTTTAGCATATTCGCCTAACTGCTCAGCATGAGCCTTGAGGCTATCGTTCAAATCACACAAGACGACACGCGCGCCGGAAGCCACTAAACGCTCTGCAGTGGCTGCCCCTAATCCTGAGGCGGCTCCGGTAATTAAAAAAGCACTGTCCTTAACCTGCATAACGGCATTCTCTCTGGTGGTTATGTCTGGCTTCTATAGAGGGTTGCTATATTGATGTTTGTTCACGCTTAGCGGTGTTGTTATGCCCAGCGATTACATTTAATCGCCAGAAGCGGCATTTTCTGCTGCTTGAGCGCGTAACTTGAAGCGCTGGATTTTTCCGCTTGGCGTCTTAGGCAGTTCGTCAACAAATTCAATAAGGCGCGGATAAGCGTGGGTTGAAAGACGCTCGCGCACTCGCTGACGTATCTCCTCCGCGAGCCCCTCACTTGCTTCAAAGCCATCACGCAAAACGATGTAAGATTTAATGACTTCGCCTCGAATGTCATCGGGTTGCCCTACCGCCGCCGACTCAGCAACCGCCGGATGCGTCATTACACTATTCTCTACATCGGTAGGGCCTACTCGATAACCCGCCGTGGTAATAATATCGTCGTCCCGTCCAGCAAACTGAAACGTCCCGTCTTCGTTGCGAATCACCACATCGCCCGTTAAGTAATATCCCTCTACAAATGGATTTTTCTCTTGCCAAGTGTAGCCCTGGAAGAAATGCGCCGGTGAGTTCTTGATATCTACCGCCAGCACACCAGGCTCGCCAGCGGGCAATTCATGGTACTCCGCATCTAAAATTGCCAAGCGATAGCCAGGCATGGGCACCCCCATCGCTCCAACATGTTTCAAATGATCGAGCGCATGGTGGTTGTTACAGGTCATGCCGGTTTCAGTTTGACCGTAGTGATCCATCACCGAGCAGCCAAGTGACTTCTCTACCCAATTGACCACTTCGGTATTTAACGGCTCGCCCGCAGAGCTAGCAGCACGTAGTGCCAGCGTTTGATGGGCGTCATCAAACAAGCCTGACGCTTTCATCAGGCGGTAAGCGGTCGGCGCAGCGGCAAAGTTAGTAATATTATGGCGCTTCATAAACCCAAGCGCCCCTTCGGCACTAAAACCAGCCTCACAAAAATGCGTAGTCACACCAAGTAGCAAAGGTCCAGTAATCGCATAGTAAAGGCCATAGGCCCAGCCAGGGTCAGCCATATTCCAGAAACGATCGTCTTTACGAAGATCGACAGCTAACTCCATATAGAGAGCAAAAGCGGTCATGCCCGCCAGCGGCACGGCAACGCCTTTAGGTTTCCCAACAGTACCTGAGGTGAACATTTGCAAGAACGGCGCATCAGGCGAAAGTCTCGGCGGCTTATCGCCCGTTGACGTATGCGTCAACGCTGCCTGCCAATCATGATCATCAGCATGCTCACTAGTGGCGCCACCCACCGCCAACAACGGTGGACACTGGCTTAGCCCATCAAACTTATAGCGATTGTCATGATCGGTGATTACTAGTTTGGTGTCTGCTCGACCTAGGCGATAATCTACCGCATCGGGGCCGAAGGCGGTAAACAGCGGCTGATACACCGCACCGATTCGCCAAGTAGCCAGTACCGCAATGAGCAATTGGGGTGATCGCGGCAGCATGCAGGCAATTCGATCACCGCTGGTTAGCCCTTGCGCTTGAAACCATCCTGCCAACGCCGCGCTGTACTCATCTAGTTCGCTATAAGTCAGGGTGTGCACGTCGCCGTTAAGGTCTTCTTGAATCAGTGCTAGGTCATTGCCACGCCCGGCGCGCACATGGCGACCGCAGCATGCTTCATAGGCATTTAGCAAGCCGTCTTGATGATCATCCAAGCGTGCGATCGCACTATCGATAGAAAAATTATCAAGGTAATCCTGATAGGCAGGTAGTGAGGTTGATGTCGCTGTCATGATGGCTCTCTTATGTTGTTGGTAGTGAGCACGGGCAATTGAAGCAAGGTACGTAACGCCATTACAATCAGCCGTTGACGTTAACGGAAACCTTTAGATAACAGCAACGCTAAAAGTAATTACCGAAGAGAGCAAGTACTCTCATCGATTAGCAGATTAGACGTTGGTCGGGACTGCTGGGCGGGACCTATGTCAGAGAGGATCACAAAGGGGTATTACCACAAGACGACCACAAGCATTATTCAAGGTGATGACGGCATGATCATGGCCACCAGCTCATCGGCGAGGTCATCAGGCGAGCGTGGACCTTCTGGGTCATACCAGCGTACGGTCCAGTTCAGCGCACCAAGCACAAAGCGTGAGACAAGAAAGCGATCACCATGGATCAAACCGGCTTCAAGTGCATCATCAATAACAGCCACCCATAGCGCTTCATAAGCATCACGTAAATGACTCAGATGGGCACTTGCTGCGGGATCAAGCCGTCGCCACTCAAACAATGCCACCACATGGGCATTACGATCGGCAAACAGGGTTTCAAGATGCGCTCGCGCCATGGTGCGCAGGCGTAACTCAGGGTCAGCGGCACACGAATTGAGGGCGTTACGTGCAATCGACAACGCATTTTGGGTGCCATCTTCAATGACCGCAGCGAGAATTTCCTGCTTATCCCTAAAATGATGAAACAAGCTACCGGATTTAATGCCCATTTCTTGCGCCAGCATACGCACCGTGGTGCGATCAAAGCCCTCTTGGACGAATAGCTGAGCGGCAAGGCGCGTCAATTCCTTGCGGCGAGGAGATGCATTCATTACATTCATGTTATTCACACTAGCGCTTGCTTGGTTACTCAGGAGAGAACCACAGCACCGCCTACGGGTCAACGTATCACCCACCCCTCAGCATGATAATCACAATAAATTTAAAGGAGAGTCATCGTGAGCAATCCTAACGATATCGTTTTTTTAGCCGCCAAACGCACCCCGATGGGCGGCATGATGGGTAGCCTTGCAAGCCTATCGGCACCTGAGCTCGGCGCCATCGCTATCAAAGCCGCCATCGACGAGGCAGGCATTGATCCGGCTATGATCAACGAAGGCATCATGGGCTGCGTACTCCCCGCCGGTGCCAAGCAGGGCCCGGCCCGCCAGGCAATGCGGTTAGCCGGCATACCCGATGCAAATGGCGCCACCACCATCAATAAACTGTGTGGGTCGGGTATGAAAGCGACCATGCTGGCCCATGATGTCATTAAAGCAGGCAGCGGCGAAATTTTGCTGGCAGGCGGCATGGAGTCCATGTCTAACGCTCCCCACCTGCTTACCAAGGCTCGCGCTGGGTACCGACTAGGCCATGGTGAACTAAAAGATCATATGTTTTTGGATGGACTAGAAGACGCCGAAACGGGCAAGCTAATGGGTGTCTTTGCCCAGGACGTTGCGTCCCAGCGCAGCTACACGCGTGAGCGGCTGGATGATTTTGCGATTGCCTCATTAGAGCGCGCCATGGACGCCTCCAATGCAGGTCATTTAGCTGCCGAGATGGCACCTGTGTCAGTGACGTCTCGCCAGGGGGAAACGCTAGTCGAACACGATGAGCAGCCCTTCCAAGCCAAGCTTGAAAAAATCCGCCAACTACGCCCCGCTTTTGCCAAAGAGGGGACCATCACAGCCGCCAATGCCAGCTCAATTTCCGACGGCGCATCAGCGTTAATTTTGGCAAGCCAAGAGGCAGCCGATCGACATGGCATCAAGCCTCTGGCGCGCATGCTGGGTCACGCCACCCATTCACGCCACCCAAGCGAATTCACTATCGCCCCCGTCGGTGCGATTGAAAAGCTGTTGAAAAAATTGGATTGGGGCGTGGGTGATGTCGATCTATTTGAAATCAACGAGGCATTCGCGGTAGTGACATTGATGGCCATGGATGACCTGGGCTTACCCCATGACAAAGTTAACGTCTATGGCGGTGCCTGCGCTCAAGGGCACCCTATTGGCTCGACGGGGTCGCGCATTATCGCGACGTTAATTCACGCCTTGAGAACCAAAGGCGGCAAACGCGGTATCGCCAGTCTGTGTATCGGCGGCGGTGAGGCAACGGCGGTAGCGGTCGAGTTAATTGATTAACGTCGCCTCCATTACACCTAGCAAGGGTTATATAACCTTATAGTTGAATCACGGAAGATAGTTGAATCACGGAAAATAGTTGAATCACGGAGGCCGCTTCGGGCGGCCTCTCAATAGGTGAAGAAACGTATACCAATAGCCACCCCTATAAAAAAACCGGAGGCGCTAACCTTCGCCTCCGGAATCTTCGTATTTACTGAAATACCGCAATATCAACTAGCCAAAACGACCCGTAATGTAGTCATGGGTACGCTGATGCTGTGGATTGGTAAAGATCTGATCGGTGGTATCGACTTCTACCAAGTCCCCCAGGTGGAAAAAAGCCGTTCTATCGGCCACCCGGGCTGCCTGCTGCATGTTATGTGTCACCATCACGATAGTGTAGCTTTCGCTTAATTCATCGATTAGCTGTTCAACTTTTGCCGTGGCAATAGGATCCAGGGCTGAACATGGTTCATCCATCAGTATCACATCGGGACTCACCGCGACGGTCCTGGCGATGCACAAACGCTGCTGTTGGCCACCTGACAGCCCTGTACCCGGCTGATCTAGACGATCTTTTACTTCTTCCCATAACCCTGCGCGGCGTAAGCTGCTCTCAACAATATCATCCAATTCGGCCTTACGCTTGGCAAGCCCGTGAAGCCGGGGCCCGTAAGCAATGTTTTCATAGATCGACTTGGGGAACGGGTTGGGCTTTTGAAACACGATACCCACCTGGGCGCGCAGTAATACCACGTCACGATCAGGCGCATAGATATCGTTTTTATCCATCATGATTTTGCCTTCAACACGGCAATTATCGATGGTGTCATTCATACGGTTCAGGCAACGCAAAAATGTTGATTTACCGCAGCCCGAAGGACCGATAAAGGCCAACACTTCGTTTTCATAGACATTCAGGTCAATGCCGTTAATAGCCGGATTATCATCGTAAAATACCTTGACGTTCTCGGCGCTCATCTTGATTTTGTCTTTGGCTTTACTGGTTCGGCTCTCGCCACCACCCACGCTGACCATCGAAGATGTTTTCATAGGCTCTGCAGAAGTATTCACTTACCACCTCGTCTCGAATTTTTTGCGTAACCAGATTGCCAATGCGTTCAAGCTCAGCATTAGCCCTAACAATACGATGATGGCTGCTGACGTTCGGGCCTCAAAGAAATTACGCATTTCGTTGCCCTGCCAGAGATAAATCTGCACAGGGAGCGCAGTAGATTGCTCCATTGGCGACCCTGGCACGCTGGATACAAAGGCATTCATCCCAATGAGCAGTAACGGCGCTGTTTCACCCAGTGCTTGTGCAACCCCTAGTATAGAGCCGGTAAGGATCCCCGGTAACGCTAATGGCAATACATGGTGAAACACCGTTTGTACGCGTGATGCGCCAATCCCTAACGCCGCCTGGCGGATGGAGGGCGGAATTGAACGCAGCGAAGCACGTGTTGCGATGATGATGGTTGGCAAGGTCATCAGAGTTAATACCAGCCCCCCTACCAGCGGGGCCGACAAGGGTAGACCAAGATACCCAATAAAAATGGAGGCCCCCAACAAACCAAACACAATAGAGGGTACCGCTGCCAGGTTATTAATATTGATTTCAATAATGTCGGTAATACGATTTTGCGGCGCAAACTCCTCCAAATAGATAGCACTACACACCCCGATAGGAACCGATAGAGCTATCACCACTACCATCATGAACAGCGACCCCATGAACGCACCTGCCAACCCTGCTGATGCAGGCGAGCTACGCGAATCGGTGTTCAAAAAAAGTGAGGTACTAAACGAGTTGGTAATGACTCCTTCATCGTAAAGGCGATCGGCCCATTCACGTGCTTGGGCACTAAGCTGTAAACGGGCGGCATCTAGGCTGCGGTCGATGTTGCCTTTTAACCATACATCGACATCGGCAGAGGCGAGCAATTTAACCTCGACCGTTTCGCCCAGTAACGAAGGATTCTCTATAAATCGATTACGCAATTCGTAACGCTCATTAGACGTTACCAATGCTCGTAAATTGCGTAAATCACGGGGCTCAACGTCAACACCGAGTGCATCTTCAAGTGCGCTATCAATTAACAGTTGCCAATTAACCCTCCCCGCCTGGGTCATCCACTCAAGGTAGCGTTCTTCGAAGGCAAACTGGCTTTCATCACTGCCTCGCTGAGGCTTCTCTTCTAACTCAATAACCTCAGGATCAAAATACACGTCGGTAAAGATTGTTGCCTGCCAAAAGGCGGGGACACCCCGTATTAAGATACTGATAAATAGAATCGCTACCAGCGTCATCCCTATCAGGACAGCTGCCAACCCGGCACGGCGAAAAAGATTTTCTTTCCTGTGCCGTTTCGCCAGCGAATTCTCGATCGTTGTCAGGCGGTGCTGACGGCGCTGCTCAATCGTAATAGTGGACATGGTCGCTTACTCGTATTGCTGGCGATATTTACGCACCACAACCAGTGCGATGACGTTTAAACACAGAGTGATAACAAACAATGTAAGGCCGAGCGCAAACGCAACGAGTGACTGCGGGCTTGCGAAGTCCATATCCCCTGTTAGCTGGTTGACAATGGTCACAGTAATCGTTGAAACGGCTTCCAAGGGATTACCGTGCAGCACAGGATTATTACCTGCGGCCAGCACCACAATCATGGTTTCACCAATTGCTCGACTCGCCGCCAACAAGAATGCCCCGACAATACCCGGTAATGCGGCAGGCAAAACGACTTGGCGAATGGTTTCAGACTTGGTTGCCCCTAACCCTAATGCACCGTCACGCAGTGACTTGGGCACCTGGGTAATAATGTCATCAGAAAGCGACGACACAAACGGGATGATCATAATGCCCATTACCAATCCAGCGGTTAGCGCACTGGTCGCACGAATATTAATACCGACCAGATCACCTACGTTGGAGAGAAAAGGGCCAATCACGATCAGGGCGAAAAAGCCATACACGATGGTAGGGATACCCGCCAACACTTCGATAGCAGGCTTGGCAATACTGCGTAGCCAAGAGGGCGCATACTCCGCCATGTAGATAGCCGTCATCAAGCCAACAGGAATGGCTACCAGCAGTGCAATAGCACTGACCATGATGGTGCCCCACAACAATGGCAGTAACCCAAACTCACCCTGCCCACCACTACCTGAGGAGCTAAAGCGCGGATTCCAGGTAGTACCAAAGAAGAAATCAATCGGGTTAATAAAACTGAAAAACCTCAGCGCTTCGCCCAACATGGAAAGCACGATACCTATCGTCGTAAAAATGGCCACGGCTGAACAAGCAGCTAAAACCACGGTTACCACACGTTCGACATGATTACGAGCACGCCACTGCGGTGAAATATTTCGCCTTGCGTAGACCAGGCCCGCAACCGCCAAGACGGCCATCAGCGCAACCAAGCTGGCATTTTCAAATGTTTGTAAGCGCGCCATGTGGCTAGCGGCAGCTAATTCAATATCATTTCCACCACCGGCCACCCCGCGACCTTCCGCCAACGCAGAGACACGGCGTAGCAAAGTCTCGAGTTCACGCTCACTCATACTGGCGATAAGTTCGGGAGGCAACTGCTGAGTCACCAGCGTGTCGATAAGTTGGGGGGCCAGGAAAGACCATAATAAAAACAAGGCCAGTGCAGGAACCCCACACCATAAGGCAACCAGAACACCGTAGTAACCGGGACGCGAATGCATCCTAACATCGTGGTCTGCCGCAACCGCACGACTGCGCGTTAAACCCAAGTGGTAAGCTAAGGCCATGATCACGAGTAGTATGGCTATCAAGGCAATGTTGCTCATTATCTCTCCGGCTTTGATTCCCTACGTTTAAACGCCGGCATCAAGTCATTGATGCCGGCGTAGTAGCCATCCTAATTATTGCTATTAGGCGGCGTTGGCAGCCCTTATTACTCAGCGCTTACCACGGTGCGGGCCTGGAAATCTTCCAGTTCCTGTGCACGTTCTGCTTCATCCAGAGGAATCAAACCAGCGTCTTCCAACGGGCTACCGTAACCAGAAATCATCTCATCCAGGAAGAACTCGGTGTACTCAGCCAAGCCAGGAATAACGTCCAGGTGCTCGCCCTTCACGTAGAAGAACAGAGGACGTGAAACCGGGTACTCACCAGAACCGACGGTTTCAAGGCTAGGTGTTACGCCGCTCATGGTAGCTACTTGCAAACGGTCACGGTTCTGATCGTAGAAGCTCAGGCCAAATACACCCACAGCATCCTCTTGGGCATCAAGGCGAGCCAGTGTTTCAGTGTAGTCGCCTGCAATTTCAACGATACGACCATCGCCACGCAGGGTAATGCAGGCATCGCCTTCTACCGCTGAATCGCTTTCACAGCCAGCGTGAAGAACCTTCTCTTCAAACACTTCACGGGTACCGTGGTTGCCCGCTGGAATAACTAGTACGATTTCCTGGTCAGGCAGGTCGCTGTCAATTTCGCTCCAACGAGTATAGGGGTTATCAACCAGCTCACCATCCTGGGAAACCTGTGCAGCCGCCGCTTTAAAAACGTGCTCAGGCATCAACTCAAATGATCCGCTATCAATGCTTGAAGCGAATACGATACCGTCGTAGCCAAATTTTACTTCAAGAATGTCGTTGACGCCGGCTTCGTTACAGCTAGCTACTTCACTACTTTTAATGGCACGTGACGCGTTAGCGATATCGATGGTGTTTTCACCAACGCCTTGGCAGAACTGACGAAGCCCGCCGCTTGAACCACCAGAGCCTACTACAGGCGTGTTGAACTGAGAGTAAGTGTTGCCAAACTCTTCAGCGACGATACTAGAAAATGGAAGTACAGTTGAGGAACCTGCAATCTGGATCGTGTCGCGTGCCATTGCTACAGTGGAGACGCCCGCTGCCAGAGCCGCTACAACTGCAACACCTAACGTTTTCTTAGTCACTTTCATCGTCGTGTTCCCTTCTGTTTTAAAATCCGGCAAGCGCTGGCTCTCCGGAAGAGATGGCTGATTTGCTGGCCTTTCACAACGAGGAGTCTGCACACAAAGAGTTTCAGAAATATGACAGCTTGAGCGGATTACTCATTTTTTTGTGTTGCGCTACATTAATAGCCCAAGCGCTGCCAAGGTACACAGCGCAAGCGATGCCATTTGAAGCAGCCGCGTATCCAATCGATGGGCGACTGCATCCGCTACCGCGTTTCCAAGCAGAACAGCGGGCAGGAAGGTTAAGGCTAGCTTAAAGTGCCAAACACTTAATTGACCAGCCAGCGCGAGCGTTAACAGCGTCAATAGTGAGGTAAGAATAAAGAAAGCGGCCAGATTACCGCGCATGCGATCCGGTGGGAAACCATGCATTAAAAGCACGATAGGCGGACCACCTATCGCCGCTACCGTTCCGAACACACCCGACAGGACGCCTGCCATAAATAGCGTAAACCGGTTAACCGGAAGCTGAAAACGACATAGTGTGACCAGTACCGCAAACAGCACGATGACTGCGATTAATTTTTCAAGCATGACCATCGGCGCGGCCAATAACAGCCAGATACCGAGCGCGTTACCGGGTAGACGTCCAATCAACGCCACTCCAATGGTATCCAGCCGCACTTCATGCCAATAATGCCTGACCATCATTAGCGATATCGTGAATCCAAATAGCACAAGCACCACGGGCACTAAACGCGGCTCCAACATCAAAAGCAGAGGCGCCCCTATCACGGCTAGGCCAAACCCGGTCGCACGCTGCACGAAAGCGCCAAGCATTAGTACCGCTGAGCAAGCCAACCATACGCCGACAGGTAATTCGATCCACGCCAGAAAACTATCGATCAAGACGATTAGCCTTCGTCAGGACTCTTACGCCGACATTACCGACTAGCGCCGCTGACAACATCGTGAGCACCATGGGCCACAAATGCTCAACCTGAAAAAGACCCACCATTACTCCCGCCAATGCACCGCAGCTAAACTGGACGCCACCAAGAAGCGCGGTAGCCGTGGCACTGATATGGCCAAAATGGTCCAGCAACGAGGAGATCGCATTCGGGGTAATGAGTCCAATCATGCCGGTAAATAGCATAACCAGCGGCACGACTAGATATATCGACGCCACATTCAGTAGCGTGACGAGCACCAAGCCAAGCGCAGCAATCAACTGAACCGTTAGCCCGAAACGCAAATTCTGCTGCGGTGTCCGCTTGCGCAGCAAATGGATATTGACCCGGTTTGAGAGCGCAATGACCAGCACGTTGACACCAAAAACAAATGGATAGGTACTGGGCGATAACCCGAAATAATCAAGGTAGAGAAACGGCGAGGCGGTGACAAAGGCAAAAAGCCCAGCAAAGGACGCCGCTACCGCACAGATGTACCCCATCCCCTCACGGTGCTTGAGTACGCTTGCGTAGTTTCTTATGACTTGCCGTGGAGAGGCCGCGGGTAACGACATATCACGGGTTTCAGGCAGTCGAGTGCCCAGTAACCAAAGCAAAAACCCTGCATAGACGGCCAAGAAAACAAAAATCAACCACCAGCCCCCGATATATAGCAGCCCACTTCCTACCGCCGGGGCCACTAACGGCGCTAGCATCATAATCATCGCCATGGTCGACATCACTTTAGCAGCCTCACGTCCACTAAAGCAGTCACGTACTATCGCCGCCGAATTGACCACGCAGGCACCACCCCCTAGTGCCTGAACAAATCGCCATACCAATAACGTCGTCAAACTATCAGCGCTTGTGATTGCCAGACTTGCCAGCATAAATACGACCAATCCACAGAGCAGCACAGGCTTACGACCAACGCGGTCAGACAACGGGCCAAAACAGAGCTGGCCTAGTGCAAAGCCAAACAAGAACATGCTAATGGACAGTTCAGTATGGTGGATACTAGCGTTGATGCTATCGGCCATCACGCCAATGGCTGGCAAGTAGGCATCAATGGCAAAAGGAGCCAAGGCAGTATTGGCTGCCACCAATATCGCCACTTTGCGAGGATTCAAGCCCATGGGGGTCCTTGTTCTCAACAGACACTAAAACGTCATGAAAGGTAGGCGGCTAATCATACACCTAACGCGTATTACTCGCATCGCTCTCTCACAACTGAAACATTTCTTCCTTAAGCTTCTACTTATAAGTCCGACTGAATTGAAGCGATCTGGAGACCATGGTGAGATTAAAAAAACTAGAAAACATTTCCTTGCGCTATTTAAGCCTGTCAGCGCTATTGTTAATCGCGATTAATATTTTCATATTTGCCGTGCTCACTTGGCATACCATGCAGCAAAGTAGCCAAGATTTAGCCTCCCTCGAAAAAATCAACGTTCAACAGGCATCTTCACTCAACCGTCTTCATATCGCCAGTCTTGAAGGCCTTAACCGTATGGATCGTGCCCTAGAGCGACAATTGCGTCCCTCGCTTGGCGACCCAGTACAAGCCCTAGCCGATGTAGAGCAAGAGCTAGAGATCATGACCTCCTCTTTGGCCACCTTTCTGGCCGCCACAGAGGCCAGCGCCTATCAAGCGTTACGTACCTCTATCGATCAAGAGGCCTCGCTGCTGCTAGAGAGTATGCAAGCGCAGCTAAATGCCATCACATCGGGTGATCGCAGCGGCTATAGACAGATAACCCTCACTGCCTTGACCCATAGCGAAGCGTTGGCCACTCAAGCCCGGGAGTTCTATCAGCTTGCCGATCAGCAAGGGACTGATTTAATGCAGTCGGCTCAGCAGCGCTCGCAAGTAGTCGCGACATGGATCATTGCCGGGGTGATGTTATCACTTGGCCTGCTGGGTCTATTGATATGGCTGGGGCATTACCAGTTGCTGCTGCCTATTAATCGTTTGATCGGTCATTTTCGCACCATGGCAAGCGGTGACTTGAGTGCTGAAGTGCCTAGCCGTGGCAGTAATGAGATTGGGCAACTGTTCCACGCCCTCAGCACTATGCAGCAATCGTTTATTGGCACGGTTAAACAGCTCCACAGCAACAGCCATCATGTGTTTGAGAGCGCGCAGCGGCTAGCGCTGGGCAATGAAGACCTTGCCACGCGCACGCATCAGCAAAACGCCTCCCTAGATACGACCTCCTCGAATCTGCACACCCTTGCAGACAGTGTGGCTAATACAGCCCAGCATGCTATTCAGGCCAATAAAATAACCGAAGAAGCCGTGCAACAGGCCAAGGAGGGGCACCAAACGATGGAAGATTTTCTTGTCACTATGGAAGAGATTCATTCCCGCTCCCAACAGGTCAATGAAATCGTCAATGTCATTAACGCTATTTCTTTCCAAACTAATCTATTGGCGTTGAATGCATCGGTAGAAGCGGCAAGAGCCGGCGAGCAAGGAAGAGGATTTGCCGTCGTCGCCGATGAAGTTCGCTTACTGGCGACACGCAGTGCTGATGCCGCCAATCAAATTCAGTCCTTGTTGGCCACTTCCAATACGACGATAGAGCGCGGCAATAAGCTGTCAGTGGGCGCTAGTCGGAGCATACAAACCATCGTGGCCTCGATTGAAACGACCAATGCCTTAATAGCGCAAATTGCCGACTCAGCGAGTATGCAACACAACAATATTGAGCAAATAAGCAGTACGCTTAAGGAACAAACACAGGCCACTCAAGCCAACGCACGCCAAGTCGAAACAACGTCTCAAGATGCCATGTCGTTGGAAGCCGCCGCGGAAGGTATGCGCGAACAGGCAGCTCGTTTCAAAGTAGAGGGCGACGTGGACCTACCAGATTACCAGTGGGAAGCAACCCACCAGGAAGCGGCTATGCCCTCCCAGCCACAGCAACGCACTCCCGCTTTATCGGAACCACTTTATTAAAATAGTGGCGCAAGCATCAATAACCACCTGCGCGAATGGGGCCTGCTATTTGCAGGCCCAATTAGCAAGTAAGTGATTGATCAGCGAAATAAGGTAGGCCTAATGAACAGACGTGTCCTGAGACTCGAGCATCTCTACTAACGGTTGAAACTGCTCTCGATTATGCTCGTTGATATGCATCAAAATGCGGTGGGCTTCCAAGATCCGCTCGCGCAGACCTTTCTCATCTGCCGGTTCTTCAAGCGGCAGATCTTCCAATGCCTCGTTGAGCGCATTAGTTGGCTGCAGCGGTGCTTCCATCAACGTAAAAAAACGCGCAAACCCCATCACATCCAGCATTTTCCGAACGTCTGGATTATCGACGATAATGGTCGGGGGCTGTTCCAGACGCCCTTTTACCGCCATCGCCACCTTGGCCAAAAAGCCAAGCGCAGTCGAATCCACGTTGGTAGCCTCACGCAGGTCAATTAACACGGCGCTCAGACCAGGTGTCTCTGCAAGACGCTGGGCCTGGGTATCCAGAGTGGCGCATAACGTCAAACGTACGTCGCCACACAATTTTAAAACAAAAACACCAGAATCGAACGCCGCTTTAAGGCGGCCTTCTTCAATCAGCATGACCAAATCCGCTCACCATCATGATTGTTAGATCATCGGGTAAAGCATCACGTTCCTGGTTCGCGTCAAACGCTGCGTCTCCTTCTGCAAGGAGTGCGTTCGTTTTGGCTAGCCGGTCGCGCAACTGCTCAAGCGTGACACTCTCACTTACTAATTGCTCGAGTTCCTTGAGCCGCGTGTCGAGTGTGGTACCCGGCAAGCATTCCAATACGCCATCTGAGCAGAGCCATAAGCGAAAATCACTCGGCAATGC
This sequence comes from Vreelandella sulfidaeris, assembly GCF_042429665.1. GTDB lineage: Bacteria > Pseudomonadota > Gammaproteobacteria > Pseudomonadales > Halomonadaceae > Vreelandella. The sequence continues at coordinate 16,908 of NZ_JBHMAC010000005.1, forward strand.
ACAGCAGAGCGAAGGATACTCCACATCGGGGAAAAGACCTACCGGCATTCCCTCGCCTTCTAACCGACTCAACGTTCCCTCGGACGCCAACAAAGGCATCGGAAGCTGAGCGCCGAGCGAATAGTGCAGAGTATGCTCCTCATGGTCAATAACTCCGACAAATAAGGTGGCATGTTTACCAATATCGGTGCCCTGCAATTCACGGTTCATGGCCTTTAACCAGTCAGGCGGCAATTTTTCCGGCTGCTGGCCATCCCACTCGCTTAGCCAACGGTTACATAAATATTTGAGCAACACCGTCACAAATGCCGATGAAGCGCCATGACCTGAGACATCGGCAAAATAGAAGGCGCTATAGCGCTCGTTATAGCGCTGATAATCCAGGAAATCACCCGATAAATAGAGTGAAGGGGCAAAGATATAGTCGAAATAAACCCCGTTCATCACTTTGGGGCGCGGCGGCAATAAACGTCGCTGGATATGCCCCCCGCTCTGCTGATCCATGCGCAATAACGCCAAGTGCGTTTCAAGGCTTTCGTTTAGTTCTCCCAGCCGCGCGTGGTCACGCTCGCGCTCAAGCGCCAGATCGTTGAGCTCGATGGCTTTACGGATCATACGACGCAACAGCTCGGCGTGGCGCAGAGGATGTACAATATAGTCCACCAAGCCAACATCAATCGCCTTGATTAGGTCAGCATCCTGGCGCGAGTCGCTCACCACCAGTGTAGGAAGGCGATGGGTCAATTGTGACCACTCCTGCCTGGGCACAGCACGGGCATGGGCAACAATAAGCGCTGTATCAGCGGGCAAGTTTTTAATGTTCTCAGCCGCGTATACCCACATTCCATCGCAAGTAATCGCTTCGGCCAGTGCATCGCGTTCACGACCGGGTTCGTCGATCACCGCGATTAACTGCTTAGAGTGAGCCATCATACGCCTCAATCGGTAACGTCGTCGTCACCAAAGTCGCTATCGTCGAAATCGAAGTCATCAGCTGCAAAGGGGTCATCACCTAACTCACCATCGCTGATTTCAAACTGGCGGCTCTGTAAAAAGGCATCACGAACAAATCGGTAGCGATCACCACGGATCAGCTCTTCCTGATCAAGCAAACCTGCACGAACATCAATCAAGTTCAGCGCTGTCAGACTGATCCGAACGGTATCATCGTCGACGTAATAAACCGGATATGAGGTGATATCAGCAGGTAAACCTGTGGTATCCCGCAGCGTGCTTGGGCCTAAAAGCGGCAGTACCAAGTAACGCGAATCCTCCCACCCCCAAACCGCCAACGTTTGGCCGAAATCTTCTTCATCCGCCGTGATTTCCATCAATGTGGCGTAATCCAAAAGCCCAGCGATACCTACGGTCGAGTTAATCAAAAAACGCGACGTCGCAAGGCCTGCGTTACCCGGCTTACCTTGCAAAACGCTGTTTATCGCGGTGCGTAACTCACCTAAGTTGGAGAAAAAGTTTCCTACCCCTGTTTGCACAGGATCGGGCGTAATCGTGCGATAGCCTTTAGCAATAGGTTTTAACGTGTAGCGGTCTACTACGTCATTAAACGCAAACACCTTGCGGTTAAACCCTTCCCACGGATCGTCAGGATTCGCAGTATCCGCCATTTGCGTGCTGGCACAGCCACTGGTTACCAATAACGTCGCCAGCAGTAGCGGCAACCCTTTACTGCGCATCGAAAGCGCTGGCTTTTCGTTATTTAACCCCTGCCACATGACATCTTCCTTTTTCAAGTCAGCCTACTTACAGACGTCGAATAACCACACTACCTGCGCTGTACCCAGCTCCAAACGAACAAATCACCCCAATATCACCTTCTTCGAGCTGCTCGCGATGAAGATGAAAGGCGATGATAGAGCCCGCCGAACTGGTATTAGCGTAACGATCCAAAATGATCGGAGCCTGCTGCTCACTAGGGTCGTAACCCAACACTTTACGCGCAATCAGGTCATTCATATGTCGATTCGCCTGGTGCAACCACATGCGCTTAAGATCATTACCGCTTAGCTCTAAAGACGCTAGATGGTCGGTAATCAACTTAGCGACCATCGGACAAACCTCTTTGAAAACCCGCCGCCCTTCTTGAACAAAAAGCTTATCCAAGCCCAAAGGATCACTATCCATGACGCGGTTTAGAAACCCGGCATTATTACGGATCGCATTTGAAAACTTGGTCACCAGGCGTGTACCCAGAATTTCAAACTGCTCATCAGCCACGGCGACGTCACCGCTTTCAAGGACAATTGCGGTGCAAGCATCGCCGAAAATGAAGTGGCTGTCACGATCTCGGAAGTTGAGGTGCGCCGAGCAAATTTCAGGATTCACTACCAAAGCCCGCTTGACGCTACCTGAAGCGATGGCATTGGCTGCTGTTTCCAACGCAAACGTCGCGGAGCTACAGGCCACGTTCATATCAAATCCGTAGCCGCTCGTACCGAGTGTTTGCTGTACTTCTACCGCCACCGCAGGATAGGCCCGCTCAAGGTTAGAGCAAGCCACAATCACCAGCTCAATATCGCTGGCCGCCACCTTAGCGGCGGCCAACGCCTGATGCGCTGCGGCAGTCGCCATTTCGCCCTGAACAGAGAGTTCTTCATTGCTTCGCTGTGGCAGTTTAGGCCGCATACGCTGTGGGTCAAGAATCCCCGACGCATTGAGGACATAACGGCTCTTAATGCCAGAGGCTTTTTCAATAAACTCACTGCTAGAGTATGCCAGTGGCTCGCGTTCACCACGCGCAATGGCCTCGGCATGCTCTTCATTCTCTTTGTCTACCCACGTATTAAATGCCGCCACCAGGGCGTCATTATCAATGGCGTGTTCCGGCGTGTAGAGTCCTGTACCGGTAATCACCACTTGTGTCATGCCTATCTCCTCTAAGCGGATTGCCGACGTGACGGTCCATCAGCGGCTAGCGCGTGGCTCGCGGCGAACCCATACTGTTACTGTGTTCGTAAAGTGATGGTTTTTCCAGCACCTTTTTTCAACAATTCGTTTTTAAGCGCTGGCGTTGACGACGACTCGTTAAACGCTAATGATTTCTTCCCAGCGCTTTTGCAGGCGTTTCACCGACACGGGCATACTGGTACCTAGCTGTTGAGCGAATAGTGACACTCTAAGCTCTTGTAACCACCAGCCAAAATCGACTAGCTCAGGATCTTCCACGCGACCCCGTCGCTCGCTTTCACGGCGTGCATCAAAACGCGCCTCTAACGCTTGAACCTCTTGCATCATCATTTGGTCGCGTCCGCGTTCGCGTGCGGCTTTTTCCAGCCGAAGCAGCGCCGCCTCAGTATAGCGAGGGTACTCCTGTAACCAAACGCCTGCATCACGAATGAAGCCTGGATAAACCAAGCGCTGCATTTGGGCGCTAACATCGCTATACACCAGCGCTAAGGCAAAATTGAGTTTACCTTTTAATACTTTACTGACCGCCAGATGGCCTTTAAGCGCTGTTTCCACCGACACTAACAGCGCTTTAGCGTCGTCAACAAGCTGATCTTCAACATCCCTTAAGCGCTGGCGAAACTCTTGTTCAGAGCGTGGTAATGGCTGTTGCGCCACCCCTTGGGTAAACACCGCCAGCAGTAAATCGTCGATTAATGCCTGCTTGCTACCCACCTTGGCAAACAATAGTGCACACGTCTCTACGCCGGGCAATTGCTTAATCGCTTTCACCTTATCAGGCAGTGTCGCCATCGCCAGACGGGCAATACCCTCCTGGTGGGCGGCCTCTGCTTTTGCCGGATGGTCAAACAGTGCCACCTTGAACGCATCGGCATCCGCAATCAGTGCTGGGTATGCCTCGACCCGAATCCCTGCCTGAGTAGTCACGCGGGAGGTGGGAAGCGGCGTTTCAGGTAGACCGACCACTGAAGGTTCGGCACTAACCTGATTGGCGAGCGCCTGGGCCCCGGCACTGGCGGCGGCTTCAAAGCGCTGCTCTAGTGCACGCAGATCGCGTCCCTGCCCCAAGGTTGCCCCTGCGTGGTCTACCACACGAATATTCATGATCAGGTGCGGCTCAAGCAGGTCCAGCCGCCAGTCATCAGGGTGAACACGCGTCGATGTCTTACGACGTATGAACTCGCCTAATGCTTCGGTTAGTGGTCGCTGGTCAGGCACCAGGGTTTCCAAGGCAGCGTCCACCCAGTCGGGTATTGGCACCACCTGGCGGCGAATGCTTTTGGGTAACGACTTTAACAGCGCAATACATTTTTCGCGTAGCAGCCCTGGCACCAGCCATTCCAACGCGTGAACCGGCACTTGCGGCAGCATGGCGGCCGGTACGGTGAGCGTTACGCCGTCGTCGTCTGCTTCAGGGTCAAAATGATAATCCACCGGATACGCAACGCCCGCCAGCGGCAAGTGATCGGGATATTGCGCCTGAGTAACGTCGCTTGCGTCGCGCGCTTTCAGTGAATCAATGTCAAAATGGAGTAGCCGCGGGTCACGCTGTTCGGCCTGCTTACGCCAATGTTCAAACCCTTTACCGTTGACGATCTCGGCCGGGATTCGCTCGTCGTAAAACCGGAAAAGAGTGTCTTCATCGACTAAAATATCCCGCCGCCGAGCACGGTCTTCTAATGCCTCGACTTCGTCGATCAGCGCTCGATTATGAGCAAAGAAGGCCCCTTTCGTCTGGAACTCCCCCTCGACCAGCGCACGACGAATGAACAGTTCGCGCGACTCTTGCGGCGCGATAGGACCAAAGTGTACCCGGCGGCGTGCTACGATCGGCAGCCCAAATAGGGTTACCTGCTCAAACGCCACCACCTGGGCGCGCTTCATTTCCCAATGCGGTTCACTGTAGCTGCGCTTGACAAGATGCTGGGCCTGCGGCTCTATCCACTGCGGGTCAATTTTAGCCACGGTGCGGGCAAACAGCTTTGAGGTCTCTACCATTTCAAAGGCCATGATCCACTTGGGGGATTTTTTAGCTAATCCCGACCCCGGGTGAATCATGAACTTACGATTGCGGGCGCCCAGATACTCGCGGTTTTCCAGCAGCGTCCCGAGATTGGAAAGTAACCCTGCCAGCAGTGCCTGATGCGCTTTACCAGAGGTTTTACGACGTGCCTGACGCGCCTGTTCCTCGCTCTCCTCTGGATCACGGGGAAGCGGTGCCGGTATTTCAATATCCATGTCACGAAGCAACTGGCGAAGCTGGCGGTAGGTGTCGTGCCATTCACGCATACGCAAATAATTAATATAGTGCTCGCGGCACCAGCGGCGTAACTGGTTGCCCGATAGCGCCTCACGGGCATTTTCAATGCCGTGCCAGAGGTTGAGCAAAGCGACAAAATCGGAGTCTGGATCGTGCCAGCGCTGGTGAGCTTGATCAGCGGCTTGGCGCTTGTCAGCTGGGCGATCCCGGGGATCCTGTATGGCCAATGCCGAAACGATAATCAGCACGTCACGAAGACTGCCATTATCGGCTCCCGCTAGCACCATCCGCGCCAGACGCGGATCAATCGGCAGCCGCGCCAGCTTCCGGCCAAGCGCTGAAAGATGCTGCTGCTCATCCACCGCCCCCAACTCGAACAGTAGCCTGAAACCATCTTTAACAAAGCGGCTGTCGGGTGGGTCAACAAACGGAAAGGCCTCAATATCGCCGAGTTTGAGGCCCAGCATTGAGAGAATGACCGAGGCCAAGTTGGTGCGCTGGATTTCAGGGTCGGTAAAGCCGGGCCGTGACAAGAAATCCTCTTCGCTATAGAGACGGATACAGACACCTTCCGCAATCCGCCCACAGCGGCCTTTTCGCTGATTGGCACTGGCTTGGCTAACCGCCTCTACCGGCAGGCGCTGGATTTTAGAACGATAGCTGTAGCGACTGATGCGCACCAATCCCGGGTCAATCACATAACGTATCCCCGGCACCGTCAACGAGGTTTCTGCCACGTTGGTGGCAAGCACTATCCGCCGCCCGCGGTGAGAAGCGAAAACACGATTTTGCTCCTCATTAGATAGCCGTGCATAAAGCGGCAGAATCTCGGTGCCTTTCAGATCAGCTCGGCGTAAGGTATCCGCGGTTTCCCGGATTTCGCGTTCTCCGGGCAAAAATACCAGCACATCGCGAGGCCCATGCAGCCAGCCTTTTTCGCGTTCAATGGCGTCTATTTCGCCGACCGCATGCAGAATTCCTTCCTGCAGCGTACGATCCTCTTCATCCTCCTCGTCACGCACCAGCGGTCGATAGTGCACCTCAACGGGGTAAGTGCGCCCGGTTACTTCCACCACCGGTGCAGGCGTCGTTGGCGTTCCAAAGTGTTTGGCAAAGCGCTCTACATCGATGGTGGCTGAGGTAATAATGACTTTCAGGTCGGGCCGCTTGGGGAGCAAGCGCTTAAGGTAGCCAAGCAAAAAGTCGATATTCAGGCTACGCTCGTGAGCTTCATCGATAATAATAGTGTCGTAGCGTAGCAGCAGCGGATCATGCTGGGTCTCGGCCAGCAAAATCCCATCGGTCATTAGCTTCACCAAGGTCGTCGGGCTGCTTTGATCAGTGAAGCGCACCTGATAGCCTACCTGTTCGCCCAGGCTGACATTCAGCTCTTCCGCCAGACGTCCCGCAACGCTGCGCGCGGCCAAGCGCCGGGGCTGAGTATGACCAATCAAGCCACGCCGGCCGCGGCCAAGCTCCAAGCACATTTTCGGCAGCTGGGTAGTCTTGCCGGAGCCGGTCTCGCCCGCCACCACCACCACTTGGTGGTCACGTAGTGCGCTCAAGATATCCTCGCGCCGCTCGACGACCGGCAGCTCGGAGGGGTAGTTGAGCGCCACTTGCTGAGACTGTCTCAGACTGAGCTGCTGCTGAGCACGACTGACCTCACGCTGCACTTCCTGTAGCCCGCGACTGATGGGCTTATTGTCGCGCAAGCGACGGTTTAATCCGGCCAGGCGTCGTTCCAATCGGTCTGCATCACGCAGCATCACATCGCCCGCTGCCTGTTTCAGCTCAGCAAGGCGTTGGCTATCGGTGGGGGCTGAGGATGTGTCGGTGGTCACGATTGAGTCGGCTTCCATTAACATGAATACAAAAAATCAACCCGCTCAATTGAGCGGGTCGTAAGCACAGTCTCCTAGTGTAACGCTTTCACTAGCTCAGCGCCTAACGGCGGTACCGAGTGGCAAGGTTACGCGGGCTCATTGTCACGTAGCTGTCGGCGTAATACTTTGCCAACATTCGTTTTCGGGAGTTCATCACGAAATTCGATGTGCTTGGGCACCTTGTAGCCAGTCAGCTCTTTTTTACACCACTGACGTAGCGTCTGCTCATCAAGTTGGGGGTTTTTGCTCACCACAAATAGTTTAATGGCTTCGCCGGCATTTTCATCCGGCACCCCCACCGCTGCTGATTCAAGCACATCAGGGTGAGCAGCAACCACATCTTCGATTTCGTTGGGGTAAACATTGAAGCCAGATACCAAAATCATATCTTTCTTGCGATCAACTATCCGAATATAGCCGTCATCCTGAAGCACGGCGATATCGCCGGTATGAAACCAGCCCCCTTCATCGATCGCAGTATGGGTGTCATCTTCGCGTTGCCAATAGCCCTTCATTACCTGGGGCCCTTGCACGCAGAGCTCGCCAGGTTCTCCCATGGCCACATCGTTACCGTCAGCATCGACGACTTTTACAGACGTACCTGCCACGGGCTTACCGATAGTACCGAGCTTAATCGCATCATTGGGATTAAAACTAACAATCGGAGAGGTCTCTGTGAGCCCATAACCTTCAGCAATTGGGCAACCGGTCGTTTGTTCCCAACGCTGCGCTGCCGCTTTGGTCAACGCCATGCCACCGGAAATGGTGAGCTTCAGCTTGGAAAAATCCAGCTGTTTAAAATCATCACGGTTACACAGTGCATTGAACAACGTGTTCAGGCCGATGAAGGCGGTAAAAGGCTTGCCTTTCAGCTCCTTGACAAAGCCATCTAAATCGCGGGGATTAGTGATCAACAGCGAGTGGTTGCCGGTTTCCATTAAAAACAGGCAGTTCACGGTGAACGTATAAATGTGATAAACCGGCAGCGGTGCAATGACCAGTTCTTCTCCATCCATCAGGTGGGAACCGATGGCCTCACGCGCCTGTAGCATGTTGGCCACAAGATTACCGTGGGTCAGCATGGCGCCTTTAGGGGTTCCCGTCGTGCCGCCGGTATATTGTAATGCAGCGAGATCATCCAGGGTCTGCTTGACCTCGCGGTGACTGAGCGAGGCGCCTTTTTTTAGCGCCGCACGAAAGTCAATCGCGCCAGGCAGCGAATAAGCAGGCACCATTTTTTTAACATGCTTGACCACGGCATTAATCAGCCAACGTTTGGGGACATCATGTAAATCACCCAACTGAGTCACTAATACATGTTCAATCTCGGTCTTATCGAGCACTTTCTCTAACTTGTTCGCCATGTTAGCCAGAATCACAATGGCTTTCGCATTGGCGTCTTTAAACTGATTGGCCATTTCCCGCTCGGTATACAACGGGTTGGTGTTGACGACCACCAGGCCAGCCCGCAGCGCGCCAAATACCGCTACCGGAAACTGCAGTACGTTGGGTAATTGGATCGCAATACGATCACCGGGAACAAGGTCGGTTTCGTTCTGTAGCCAAGCGGCGAAGTCAGCAGAAAGGCGGTCAAGATCGCTAAAAGTAAGTGTTTTCCCCATACAGGAAAAAGCGGGCTTATCCTTAAAACGTGTTACTGCGCTATGAAATACATCCGTAACTGAGCCGTACTGATCCAACCCTTCAAGCGCTGGGCCACTTAAAACGGCAGCATTGGCGTGTTCGCTCATGGGCAATCTCCGCTATAGGTGTCGGCGTGATCACCGACCTTGTTGTTGTCGCTAGGTTAAAGTGGCCCAACGATATACGACGCACGACAGAGTGTAAAACGATCGCTTGAAACCTTCGTTTCAACATTGGTCTATACTAAGCATAAAGCTGTAACAAAATAAGCTAGCAAAAACAGAGGGCTTCAATCCTCTGCCCTTTCCTTCCGAGAAAAAAACATGATTAATTAGCACCTTAACTATCCAGCTAATGGGCTTACGTGAGATAGAAAGGATCGATCACCTGTTTCATTATGACTATAGACCGTAACTGGCCTGAATTTCTCCATCGCGCCATACTAAAAGCTCACCCGGCACCATCCGCTGCCAAGCCTCATTATACGTAAGCGGCTCGGTGGCAATCACCGACACGATGTCATCAGGTGTCGTATGCTCAGCAAAATTGACCGTCATTTCAGCATCGGAAAGCTCTGCGTCACCGAAGGGCGCACGTCGGGTAATGTGAGCTAGCTTAGTGGAACAAAACGTATACAAATAGCGCCCGTCAGACAGCAGCATATTAAAGACGCCTAACGCTCTTAACTGCTCACAGAGCTGATGCACGTAGGCCCATAGCACCTCAGGGTCATCGGGAGGCACAGGGAAGACACGGCGCACTTCTCCCAGTAGCCAGCAGAAAGCATGTTCACTATCGGTATTACCGACGGGGGTATAACTGCCTAAGGTCAGGTGTTGCCAATCGCTTAGCTGCCCGTTGTGGGCATAACACCAGGGCCGCCCCCACATTTCACGTGTAAATGGGTGAGTGTTGGCAAGTCGTACACCGCCGACATTCGCTTGGCGAATATGACTGATAACCACATGTGACTTAATGGGGTAATCACAAATAAGCCGTGCGATGGGGGAATCGATCGAGGGGTGAGGGTCACGAAAATCGCGGTAGCCGCCCTCTTCATAAAAGGCGATTCCCCACCCATCGCGGTGGGGGCCTGTGCCACCACCACGGTGTAAGAAACCAGAAAAGCTGAAACAGATATCAGTAGGCACATTGGCGCTCATGCCCAGTAATTCACACATCAGCTATCACCGATTGAGGCAGTAAACGAAGCATCAACCAATCACCGGTTCACGACGCGGCGGCGTCACGTCATCGCCCCGCCTCTCTTCCTGTACCACCACCTCTTCCTCGTCAGGACGACGCCACCACCAAATCGCGACGCCAATAAGCGCGCCTATCGCCATGCCTAGCACTAGCCATAGCAATCCCCCACGCATCGCCGCGCCTTGTTTTTCCAAAAAGCCGACCGCCGTGACCATCGCCGCAGGCGCCCAACCGGTATAGAATTCTCCCTCTTCTATAAGCGGCAGCCGGAAACTGGCAGGCGCCCAGATCGCGCCAGCCGTTAACCAGGTAAGCACGAGGCGGGGCAAGCGAGGTAGAAACGTGAGCGCAAAATAGACCGCGACGATCACTAACAGCGATAGCCCGTAATAACTTAACCACAGCAGTGACATTGAATCTGCAAACAGCATAATACCCCTCATATGGGTGAACTCACCCGACGTTGATTTCTCGTTATGGTACCTATCAATTTATGAAAGCACAGCTAGGCATGCATTCAGGCTTACCCGCTGCGCGCTATTATCGCGCTAATGACCCACATTGGCACTGGTTAGAAGAGCGCGAGGATCAAGAGGTAAGCAGTTTTCTTGAGGCAGCCAACCAACAGCACGCTGAATGGTTCGCGCCTCTCGCTCCGCTGGAGGAAACATTATACAAGAGCCACTTGGCACGCCGAGAATTAGCCATCACCAGCCTTAAGACAGCGCTTGATCACTTTACGTTCTGGAGCGAGACCGGCGCCGACGATGATTACCCTTGCTGGTGGCGCCACCTCAATCACCAACCTGAGCAGCACGAATGCTTCTTTGACGTCCGAGCTCGGGCCTCAGAACACGACTTTTACGACCTGGGTGATATGGCGCTCTCTCCCGATGAGCAGTGGTTAGCCTGGACAGAGGATACTCAAGGGGATGAGCGTTTTACGCTGTGGCTAAAAGCGCTACCTAGCGGAACGCCGGTACAATTACTCAACGATATTGGCGCAGGACTTTGCTGGGCCGAGGACCAAACCACCACCACCGCCACCCTTTTGTTTACGCGCTTCGATGCTACCCAACGCCCTGACAGCATTTGGCGCTTACCGCTTTTACTGACCGATGCGAGCGCTGAGTCACCGGAACTGGTACTTCGTGAAGACGATCCTGAATTCTGGCTTGGTATTGGTAAAACGCGCTCACGCACGTGGCTACTGCTCGAAAGCGGCTCCAAAGATACCAGCGAAATTCATCTGGTGCCGGCTGCGTCGCCTACCTCAGCGCCGCGCTGCATCCTGCCACGGCAAGCGGGCGTTGAGTACACTATTGAGCACCGCCCCGGTAGTTTTTATTGCCTACACAATCAAACAGGCGCTCACTTTCAGCTCGATTATCTACCCGAAAGCCTGATAGGCCAGCCGTTAAACCACTGGGAAAAGCTGATTACGCATAGGGAAGACGCCACACTTGAAGGAGTCGATGCATTTTCTTGGGGACTGATGCTAGCTGAGCGCGATCACGCTCAGGCGCAAGTACAGCTAAGACGTTTAGTCCTTGATGACCAGCATCATTGCAGCGTTGATGAATATCTGGCCCTACCCGAGCAACCCTGTTCGCAAATGCTCGAAGATGCGCCCCACTTTGGCACCGAGGTCGTGCGCCTTCGTGAAGAATCTTTTACCCAGCCGCCCAGTTGGTTTTCGCTTGATTTAACCAATGGTCAGCGGACACTGCTTAAGCGAGCGCCTGTTTACGGCAACTTGCAGCCGGAACAGTTGATTAGCCGCCGTTTGTGGGCGACCAGCCAAGACGGCGAACAGGTGCCTGTATCGGTGGTCATGCGCGCGGACTTAGCGGACCGCCCCTTACCCACCCTTCTGTATGGCTACGGCGCCTATGGTGAAGCACTTGACCCCTGGTTCTCTATCGCACGTCTAGAATTGCTCGAACGCGGTGCAGCGTTTGCCGTCGCCCATGTAAGAGGCGGTGGCGAACGCGGAGAGCCTTGGTATTTGAACGGCAAGATGAGCCACAAGGAAAACAGCTTCAACGATTTCATGGCCGCTCGAGAGGTATTGATCGAGCAGAACGTAAGTGAGCCAGAGCAAATCGTTGCCTATGGTGCCAGCGCGGGCGGTTTATTGGTGGGCGCCTGTGTTAACCGCGCACCCGATGCCTTTTGTGCAGCCCTACTGGATGTGCCTTTCTTAGATGTGCTCCGCACCATGCAAAATCCTGAACTGCCGCTAACCACCGCTGAGTACAGCGAATGGGGTAATCCAGAAGCACCCGAGGTCGCCGCGCGTATTCGCGCTTACTCGCCGATGGATAATATAAAACCACAGGCCTACCCGGCGCTGTGGATTGAGGGCAGTTGGTTCGATACACGCGTCAGTTACTGGGAACCTGCCAAGTTTTATGCCCAGGTATCTCAGCAGCAGCAAGGAGACGCTCCCATCCTGATGCGCACAGACATGAGCAGTGGCCATGGCGGCGCTTCTGGCCGTTTCAAAGCCTGGCGGGATACGGCGCGGCAAGATGCGTTTATACTTTGGGCGCTAGGGCTAAACGGTCAAACGCCGCCAATGCCTGAGTAAAACACCCAAAGGCCTGCTGCGCTCCCTCCCGCACAGCAGGCCAAGCAGACGCTTCACAGTAATGCTCTGCCAGGTGCCAAAAGGCTGCCCACTGCTCGTCATGCAAGGGCTGGGCGGTAAGAAAACGTAGCGGCACCTGGTTGCCTAATACCGCTGTGACATGACGAGCAATCATGACGCCACCTAAACGGGAGCCTTCTAATACATAAAGCATGCCAATAGTGCTGGCCACATTAGCGGGAGCATCCGCCACATAAGGAGACGCTTCCTGCCGTCCCAGTTGTTGAATATCCGCCGCCAAGAACCCCGCACGCTTAGTAAAAGCATACTCAATATGGTGGGCGTTCAAACCAGTGCTTAGCACCTGTTCAAGACCCGCTATGGGCGCATAAAGCGCACTTAATGCCCTTGCGTACTCCCCTGTCGTCAAGGTGGGTGTTAACAGAGGCTTCAGCACCGGATGCTGATCCACACGATGGTGATGCTCACGGGTTTCTCGCTTTAGCCACGTTTTAAGCGCCACGTTATTCATGGGCTTGCCTAGCTAATGACGCTGCCTGTTGAAGAATGCTGCGCAGCTTTAACAGGTACATTCGGGTATTCGATGACCAAGGCCGACTATGTCCAACACGTTGCTCTACCCACGCTTCAAATGAACGGCGTGGTGCGATCCCACGACTACCGTCTCGATAGTCGACCGGCTTATCGGGATTGCCGCCCCAGGTCACCTCATAGAGATGTTCGAGGCGACATAAGTAGAGCGTTACCCGGTGATGATTAGCCACGGGCATATCGTGGGCCACCGCGACACCTGCAATCTCGCTCAACGGCATATCAGGACAATCCCTTCCCAGGCTAGTGCTCATCCAAACTGGCGTTGTTTCAACGCGGGCAGCATTAGCGACCACCGCTCTCCCTTGCGGCGATAACACAACGCCTTCTTGATAGTAGTCACCGTTGATCTCCAACACGACGCCGTCCACAGCAAACGTTTCCATTAGCCAGTGGCTTAACTCGGGCCAGGCACTGGTTAAATCCCCGTGGCGTATCAACACATTCTTGGCGTGATCAAACTGGCGCTGCAAACCATCCAATACATACAATCGCCGACGGGCTCGATAGTCGCGCAGGCGTAAATTAAACGCGTTGGTCAGCGCACTCATCGCCTGTAGTTGACTGATCGTGAGCTGTTTGGGTACCGCACTGTGGCATGAAATAAGCGCATCAAGCTCTCCACCCTGAATGATTGGAAGCGAAATAGCGGCGCCGACTCCCATATTCGCCATATATTCCTGATGAACAGGCGATACACTGCGCAAATCGACCCAGGAGAGGTTAGGCACGGGGGAATTCACATGGCCTGTCACCGGTATCGGCTCAGCACGGGCGTCGGGTATAGATCGCCATGGGTTTTTGACATAAAGCTGGCGGGCCACTTGCGGAATATCACTCGCGGGGAAGCGCAGCCCTAAATAACTGCCCGTCACCTCAGGCAGACAGGACTCAGCAGTTACTTCACCGTCGCCTTCAGGCATAAAATGGTAGTAATGCACTCGATCAAAGCCACTCATTGCCAATAGCGTGTCCAACAATTGTTGGCACTGCTCAGCTAACTCATGGCGATCTTTTGCTGCCGTCTGAGCCTCCCCTTCCATTGGCATGGGGTCAGCATGGGGTTCAACCGGATAAAGCTCAAAGAGTAATTGCTGGCCGTTATGGCTCATCACCACATCAAACTCGTGTTTTCCGTGGCTGCATTGACCACTATATCGCCCGCCTTCATTGAGGCTTAGAGCGCTATTGTGTATTTCCTGCAGAAACGCTGGCAGCGGTTGGCCGATTAACTGCTCAGCTTGACTATTAACGCCCAGCCAAACACTTATATTGGATGATACGTGGCTAACGGTGCCTTGCAGATCGCTCACTATCAACGCTCCGTGAGGTTGAATAGCACCAGAAAGATGTAATGGCTCCTGCTCACATTGGTCAATAAATCCCTTTTGCGTTGGCATCTCAGGAAATCCTTTCCGTGTCAGTCGTATTAGAAGATAAATCCGGGGCGGAAATAAGCCCGCTAAACTCTGCCAACGGCAGGGGCCGTGATAGCAAGTACCCCTGTACGTAATCGCAACCGTTAGCCGTTAACCAGTTCAACTGTGGCGTGGTTTCTACCCCCTCCGCTACAGTACGGATATTAAGCGCTTTCGCCATGCCTAAAATCGCCAGCGCAATCGCCTGGTCACTCTCATCAGCACTGCCCAGCCCATCAACAAAGCTTTTATCAATTTTAAGCTCCGCCAACGGTAGCCGTTTTAAATACGCAAGGGAGGAGTAGCCCGTGCCAAAATCATCGACCGCAAGTTTAATTCCCGCTTCACGTAGCTTTTCGATATTGCCTAAAGCGGCACTTGAACGGTCGACCAATGTGCTTTCTGTGATCTCTACCTGAATCAGCTCATGAGGCACGCGATTCTGTTTCAAACAAGCAAACATGTGAGAAATAAAACGCTCTTCCTGAAAACTGCGGGCGGACACATTCATTGCTATTGGCGGCGGATGAATGCCCTCGGAGAGCCATTGCGCTAATTGATTAATCAATAACAGGGCCACGTGCCGGTCAAGCTCCAAGATCAAGCCGGTTGCTTCAGCCACGGGTATAAAGTCAGCGGGACTGACCGCTCCTAACACAGGATCTTTCCAGCGCAGAAGCGCTTCGGCACCGACTATATTATTCGGGCTCGCACTGGTAAATTTCGGCTGATATACCAGCGATAAGCGGCCTTGCTCCATTCCTTCGCGCAGCGCGTGCTCAATAGCAACGTCACGCATTAAGCGTTCCTGAAGCTCGGGTTTAAACAGTTCAAAACGATCACGCCCATTTTCCTTAGCGCGATACATTGCCGTGTCGGCGGCCTTGGTGAGGCCAGCCACATCATCACCATCACCTGGGCAGAACGCCAATCCCACACTAGACGTTACAAAGAGCGAGTGACGACGGACATCAAACGGTTTTGCCAGCGACTCAACGACCCGCTTGGCCACCTGCTCCGCCCCTTCTATCGTGGTTTCAGTGACAATAATGGTAAATTCATCGCCGCCCAGGCGTGCGACGGTGTCCATATCCCTGACTAGCTCACGTAGTCTGCTCGCCACTTGAATCAGCAGCTCATCACCCACATCGTGGCCTAAGGTATCGTTAATACTTTTAAAGTTATCTAAATCCAAAAACATCAGCGCACTGAGTTGATCATTGCGCCGCGAGTGGGCAATCGCCACCTGCAGGCGATCCTGAAAAAGTGTGCGGTTGGGAAGGCCCGTTAACGCATCGTGCGTGGCGAGATACTCAGCGTGCTGTTGCGATTCTTTGATGTGAGTAATATCCGAGAACACAGCCACATAGAGTCTCTCCTCATGGCTATCCGGCTCGATACTGTTCAGCGTTAGCCACTGTGAGAAGAGCGTGCCATCGCGACGCCGGTTCCATACTTCTCCCTGCCAAAACCCATTTTGCTGCAATAACGCCCAGACAATATCGGTGCTGCCCACGTGAGCTAGGTCATGCTCATTCTCTTGTATAGTGTAGAGCAGCGGCAACGCAGGTGTATCGAGTACCATCTGCGCGGTAAACCCGGTAATCCGTGTGAAAGCCGCATTGACTGACGTCACATCGCCATTGGCATCGATAACCACGATAGCCTCTCCCGCTTGCTCGTAGACGTTAGCCGCTATCTGCATTTCGCGCTCTGCCTGCTTGCGAGAGGTGATATCTTCGGATTCAATCAATATCAGGTTCGGATGCCCTTGGTCATCACGCAAAACCTGGTGCACCGCTGAAAAAATGCGTATGTCTTCTTTAGACGTCGCCAGAACATGTTCCGATTTAACGATGCGCTGATAGCGCAGCGCTTCCAGGTCACTTGCCCATAACGAGCTGGCATAAGATTCAGGAAACAGTTCAAACGGCGTATGTCCCACCAACGCTTCTAGCGAGACATCGAAGGTGGTTAAGAATTGCGGGTTGGCGAAGACATAGCGACCATTGAGGTCCTTGAGGGCCATCAGTACCGTGCTATTTTCCATCAATGCCTGCAACTGCGCCTCGGATTGACGTAATTTAGCCTGAGCATGGCTAAGGTCGGTAACATCCATCAAGGTCACGATCAGCAGCTCCACCTTGCCTTCACGATTAACGCCTGGCGTCACAATTCGCTGCTGCAATCTACCGTCTACATCAATAACGTCTTCTTCAAGCAAGCCGTTGGCCATCACATTGGCCAACTGTGCTTCTAAATTATTAAGCGCTGCAGGTAACTTTAAGCCCGACACATGACGCTGCAGGACCGTCGGTCTAAAGTTAAAATAACTGGCCGCGGGTGCGTTGTAGCGCTTCAAGCAATGGTCGTTATCAAATACCAGTAGAGGAAAATCAAGCGCATCGTAGAGATAGACATACTCTTCGTTTAGCTTGGTAAGCTCGCTGGTTTTTACATTTAGCTCTTCATTGAGGCTGATCAATTCTTCATTGGAAGCCTGTAGCTCTTCATTGGCAGCCTCCATTTCTTCGTTAGAGGCTTGAAGCTCCTCATTGGATGCCTGCGCTTCTTCGTTAAGCGACTGCATCTGCTCGTTGGCTGTAGCCAACTCCTCAATGAGCGCTTGAAGGTGCTCACGCGTGGCGACTAGCTCATCTTCAAGACTGCTGTTTTCATCAATCGGCACCGGCTCCATCAGCCGATCTAGCGAGACGTCGCTTGAAGAGGCAACCTCCCCGCTGAGCGTCGGCGTAATCACTACCAGCAAATGCGGATCATCGTCATGGGATGAGAGGGCTTGCACACCCAGACGCCACCAGCGATTGTCGATACGCCGACGACGCCCAAGCTGAGGCTCACGGTTTTTATTAAACTGGTGGAGCATCGCTATCAGCTCGCCGCGAAAAGCGGGGTTAATGACCTCACCGATACCCACTTGTGTCCGCCCAGCAGGAAAGTGCAAGAACTTGGCGACCTCACCTGCCGTATGCAGTACGCTTCCCTGGCTATTACACAGAGCAACGGTGGCCTCCATACGGCCCACTAACGCCTCAACGAGCTGCTGCATTTCACGCTCATAACGACGCAAGGCAGGACGTTCATTAGCCATTTGCGCTGGGCGCACGTCTACCTCGCGGCTTTCACCCTGTTTACGAAAAAGCCGTTCACGCCGATCAAGCGGGTTAAATAAATCTTCGGTTTGGGCAATGCTTTCTGAACGCCCCAAAAACAGCAAGCCGTTTGACTTTAAGCCAAAATGAAAGCGCTGAAGCACACGCGCCTGCAAGTCATTATCAAAGTAGATCAATACATTACGGCAGGAAATCAAGTTGACGCGTAAAAAAGGCGGGTCATCGACCAGATTATGCTTGGCAAAGATCACCATATCGCGCAGCGCTTTATCAACCTCATAAGCGTGCTCTGTTTTGGTAAAATAGCGATCGACCCATTCGGGGGGTAACGCTTCGAGTGCCGCCTCGATATAGCGGCCTCGGCGCGCAATTTCCAACGCCTCTTCATCTATGTCGGTGGCAAAAATCTGGACTAAGCGATCCGCCGCGCCATGCCGCTGCTTCGCTTCGACAATCATCAACGCAATCGAGTACGCCTCCTCCCCCGTAGCGCAGCCCGCCACCCACACGCGTATCGGCTCACGACCTGCTTCCTGGATAAAACGATTAATAGCATCATCCAAGGCAGCAAAGGCTTGCCTATCGCGTACAAAGGACGTTACCGAAACCAATATATCGCGCCCCAACTGCTCTAGTTCACTGGGGTTGGCCTCCACCAACGCCACGTATTGCTGCATATCAGCCACATTGGTCGCAATTAGCCGGCGCCGTATGCGACGATTTAACGTGCCTTTTTTATAGCCAGAAAAATCCAGTTGGCGATGCTCTTTCAACAGCGTCAATAAACGCTCTGGCACAGCAGCTTGGCTATCTCCCCGGCTTGCTCGCTCTAGCTGAGCAAGCTCGGCCAAGCGCGGCGCCATCGCTTCAACATCCAATACATAGTCGATCACGCCCGCATCTAGTGCTGACTGTGGCATACCGTTATATTTCGCACTAGCGGGGTTCTGTACCATGGTGACGCCACCTGACGCCAAGATAGCCCGCAATCCGGCCGTGCCATCAGAACCGGTACCCGATAGTACGATACCGACCGCTTGCTCATGGGCATCTGATGCCAAGGCGATAAAAAAATCGTTAATCGAGGGCTTAGGGCCCACGCTGGCCTTAGCCGCATGGGTATAAAAAACGCCCTCTTTAATCAGGGCGTTGGTGTTGGCCGGCACCACATAAATTACCCCGGCCTCGGGCACCTGGTTATCTTCAAATAGCTGAACACGTAAGCGCGTGACACGACTTAAGATATCTACCAGCATACTTTTATGGCTGGGAGATACATGCTGGAGTACCACATAGGCTAGCGGTGTTTCAGGATCAAGCGGCTTGATGAGCTTTGAGATGGCTTCTAATCCGCCAGCAGAAGCGCCGATACCCACCACAAGCGGGCGGGGTGGAGGAAGGCTGGCAGTGGGCATGGTAATCCTTTACTTGATGTTAACTGTCGGCGTGCAGTTTACACTTCCTAATGAGTAAAGCGATATTGACGGGTAGTGCAGCACACAGTAATGGCACGTTGATGGGCATCAAGGCCACCTAACCGTCGATGCCCCTGAATTGGCGGCGCTCAAACGTGACAACGCCACTCGTCTTCCTCTCTGTTCAAGAACGCCTGCTCTAGCTAACAAAGAGAGCCGTGGGCAGAAACACGGGGGGAAACACCTGACACTTAAAAGACCATTCTAGTTCTTTAGCACTAGGCACGCTCGCTTTTCGCCAGCCTATAATATTAAAATCTCTAATAATACAATTATTTAGAAATACAATACTAAAGGTCATTGTTTGCGTTGAGAGCAACGTCTGGCGGCATAAAGGGGACTAAGGGTACCTTAGATAGCGAGATAGCAGAGCCCCTGTTAATCACAGAAGCGAATGATTGCTAATGGACGTCAATAATCGCGAGCTTGCGCTACAGGCAGGCTTACTTATGTTGCTGGTAACTACCATCGTGATTGGTGCTGGTAGTTTCCTGCTCGGCTTTTTCTTTGACTTCCATCATTACCATGCGTTTGAACTGGTGTCCGATAGTTCACTGGTTATTTTGTTATGCGGGCTGGGGCTTAGCGCCGTCATGGCTAACTGGACGCGGTGTTGTAAAGCCATTGCCATCGCCTTAGCAGCGATAGCGACCTATACGCTATTACACAATGCCATCGACACCGATTCTTCGGCGTCCCTATTAAGCGGTCAACCTCGACTTCCCAACCAAGCGGTTCCCATACACATCATCGCAGGTTTCTGCCTCTGGATAGGTCCTTACGGCCCATGGCAACGTCGAACCTGGCAATTGGGCGGGCTTTTTTTATGTCTGACGGGCGGTATGACGGTAGCTGATTACAGCGACTGGTCTATCCCTGTCTGGTTTCCCCGCGCCAGTGCATTAATTCCGGGCTTACTCTGTAGTTTATTCGGCGCGGCCATGCTGGTGGTGAGCAGGCGTATGCCTCAGCTCGCCACATCGTTAAACAGTTCCGCCATTTTAGCGTGCGTGGTGGGCGTTTGCTTGAGTATGGGAGGATGGTTTTTAGTCAGTTGGAATCAACATCAGGAAATGCGTCAAGGCGCGCAACAGATACTCGACGTCATCACCGATAATGTTGACCAAACCCTGGCATCACGCGCAATTGTATTACAACGCTTGGCAGAACGATGGAACCAAGTGTTTGACGACACCTCTTCACGCAATCGCGAAATCGAGCGTTACTGGGCAGACTATCCAAGCATATTAGCCGTTTCTTATTACAATCCAGCCGTCACTGATCGCTGGCTTCGAGCGCGCCATGGTAGCGCGCTGCAATGGCTAGATAACCAGTTGAAAAGCTTACCAACTATGTACTGGATTGATCAGCAGCAAGATACTATTCAGTGGTCGTTTCCCGATCCCGGTCGCCCTACGCTCGGGCTGCTTTCTATTCAGTCGCCTGAAAGTCCTTATCAGCTAGTAGCGGCTATTAATTTCGCGAAGCTCGTTGAGCACGAAACAAACATCGTCACCGGCACGTTTGCACTGCAGATCTCTCATTCAAAAGGGCACCTTATCAATACCGGCTTCGGTCTAATGAACGCGGCCTCCCCACAGCTGTCGGCGCCGACCTTTGCTGAGCGCACAACGCTATTACCGGGTGAAACGGAGCTGACCCTGTCGCTATCTGAATTAACCAATGTATCACCCAAATTAGCCAATTTTATTGCTGCGGGGGTGGGGCTTTCGGGGCTACTGCTTACTTACCAGTTGGTGTTTAGTTTTGCCTTGATATCGGCCCGAACTCAACGCTCGCGTGAACTTGCTACCGCCCAAGATACGCTATTAGGCAGTGAGCAACGGTTTCGTTCGCTGTTTACGCAAAACCCTGACGCCGTATTTTCGCTGGACCTCAACGGCTATTATCTAAGCGTTAACCAACCATTACTGTCTCTACTGGAAATTAGCGAAACACACATTATTGGCAGTCATTGGCAAGCAATGGTTAGCCATGAACACCAACCGATGGTGGAGACCGCCTTTCAAGAGGCATTAACAGGGTCTGCTCAACGCTTCGACATTGAAATAAAAAACCGACACGGCATAGTTCACCAACTGGATATCTCGTTTTTGCCTACGGTGGTGAAGGGGCAAGTAGTCGGCGTTTATGGAATAGCCAAAGAGATGACGGCGCTGCGGCAAAAAGAGTCACAGCTAAGGATCTACCAGCGAAGCTTAGAAGCCAGCAGTAACGGCATTCTAATTTGTGAAGCTCAACACCCCGACTACCCCTTTCTTTATGTGAATCCCGCTTTTGAGGCCATCACAGGCTACACCACTGAGGAAGCTAAAGGGCGCCAATGCCAGTTTCTTCAAGGCCCGGATACCGACCCTGCGCAAATCGCGGAGATAGCGCTGGCGCTTGAAAACCAGCACGATATTACATTGACACTGCGACACTACCGCAAAAATGGGCAAGCATTCTGGAACCATTTGTTTCTATCACCCGTGCGCTCTCCCAGCGGCGAAGTGACCCATTTTGTCGGCAGTATTAACGATATCTCCGAGCGTCAGGAGCATGAAAATGCGTTAGCGTTTCATGCCACCCATGATGTGTTAACAGGACTTGGAAATCGCGCGCTGTTTGAAGACCATTTGCGTCACGATGTTGAACTTGCCCGTCGCCATCAGCAGCAGTTGGCGGTTCTGTTTATTGACCTGGATGAGTTTAAGCCGATTAACGATACGCTAGGCCATTACGTAGGCGATGAGGTACTAATTCATGCGGCCCGCAGGCTTGAGCAAGCTATTCGACCTTCAGATACGCTATGTCGTTTTGGGGGTGATGAGTTTGTTCTGTTACTACCAGACCTTAAGAACACTCGGCAAGCAGAAGAAATAGCTGAGCGTCTATTGATCGCGCTCTCCCAGCCCTACCAGATTGAGCGCCACGAGCTTTATCTGTCGGCAAGCATTGGCATCGCCCTTAATGACAAGCAGTTGAACTACCCAGAAGAGCTGCTTCAACAAGCCGATATGGCGATGTATAAAGCCAAGCAGCAAGGGCGTAATACGCTACAAACATTCACTCAGGATATTAACCAGAAATTAACGCAGCGGGTGACGCTGAGAAATGATTTGCAGGAAGCTATTCTCAATGACCAGTTTGTACTGCACTACCAACCGCTTTTAACGCATAAAGGGGAGGTCCATGGTCTGGAGGCGTTGGTACGTTGGAATCACCCCACCAAAGGATCGATATCACCTGGTGCATTTATCCCGATTGCTGAAGAAACGGGGCAAATCACTGCGTTAGGCCAATGGGTAACAGAGCGCGCCGCACGTGATTTTCTGACCCTGCAGTCTCAGTTACCCGGCAACTGCCGTATTGCCGTCAACATATCCCCTTTGCAGTTTCATCAGCCTGGTTTTTTAAGCTCGCTTTGCACCACGCTTGAGAAAACGGGGCTTAGCGCCACCTCGCTTGAGCTTGAGTTTACCGAAGGGATTTTAATGAACGATACCGAAGCCGCCATTAGCACATTGCATGCGCTGCAGGAGATGGGCATCAGTATTGCTATCGATGACTTCGGCACCGGCTTTTCAAGCCTGAGTTACCTGCGAGATCTCCCCATCAACAAGGTAAAAATTGACCGCAGCTTCATTCATAACATTGCCAATGACAGTAAAGATACCGCTATCGTACAGGGCATTATTGCATTGGCTCACCACCTCGACTTAGTAGTGGTAGCGGAGGGAGTGGAAACAACCCAACAGCAACGACAGCTTGAAGCATTAAATGGCGATATTTATCAAGGCTACCTTTTTGCGCGCCCCATGCCCTTCAATGCACTCCAAACATGGCTAGCGGAGCGTTCTATCTATCGCTAATCCCAAGCCATTACTTGGCGCTAAAACGAGAGGATTAATACTCGAAAGTATTTTATGGAAATATTTTCCAATTAATATTCCCTAATCGCCGCCACTTCGTCATACTATACGTTAGTCGCATACACTAACGTAGCACCTGAGCTTTTAGGGGAAATCGATGAATCATCAAGAGCACTTCCCAACGATTTGGGACACACCACGTAAGCCGAGTAACAAGCCAGCTAGCCAAGCACCTAAGAAGCAAGCCCTTGCGCCGTTCAAAGAGGCTTTTTTATCCATTTGGGATTCACCCAAGCGTCAGTCCAGCATTTAATTACTCGCCTGTATCTACCACAACCACCACAACTACCCCGGCTTATGCCCGCAAGCGCTCAGCGTGCACCATGCAGGCGTGTGTAAGCCGATTTTTACATCGGCAGGACGGCAATGATGTGCGATTCAAGCTGCTTTTCTGGCACCTCATCTTGCGACACCGCAAAGCTACGCACGCTAATCCCTTTACGGTGAACCCGCTCGGCGTCGTTACTTAACAGGGGGTGCCAGCCGGCTAGTTTGCGCCCTTCAGCCACGCGCCGATAGCCACAACTCTGAGGTAACCAGGTGAACTCTTTCACCAAGGCTGGCGTCAGCTGAGTACAGTCGGGAACGCTGTCAAAGCGGTTAGGATAGTCGCTACACTGGCAGCTTTGGATATCCAGCAGGCGACAGGCTACATTCAACACCGCCAGTTCTTGGGTATCTTCATCATGCAGTTTTAACAAGCAGCAATGACCGCAGCCATCACACAACGCTTCCCACTCCCGTGGCGTCAGTTCTTCAAGGGTAAAGCGCTCCCAGAAACGTTCGCGCATCGCGGTTTCCATCGTTCTCTCCTTTATGGCCAGGCGCAAACACTCTCTAAGGGTTTATATCGGTATGGCTTAATTCTGCCAATAGTGCTGGCCAAAGTGTCTGAAAATCGTCTTCAAGGGTCTGGTAATCATCGCGCAGCCAAGGTACCAAAGCAGCCAGTTGATTCGGGCCGGACAAGCGTCGTCCGATCCCGGCTACTGCTTGGCAGGTGAAGGTAAAGTCAGCGTACCCTCTTAGCCAATCATGTTTGACCAGTGATGGCATCATCACCGCCAGCCGGTTCGGCGCGGATCGTTCTGAAAGCAAGCGATAGCATCGCTCAACGATTGCCTCTTGGTCGGGCTGACCAGCGGTATCCCGGGCGAGGAAATGATCCCATATCATATCCAGGGCGATTCCCGCATAACGACGCTGGCCTGGCGGCGCACGGCGGCGCGCATTAACCACTTGAGGATAGCTGTCGACCCACGCATCAACGCGTCGGTGATGACGAATGCCCTGCGCAGTGGCAGCGGACCATTGACTTAAATCGCGCCCTTTAACACCATCGGCAATTAAATTGCCATAGAGAAAGTCATCGCTTCCGGCACTCACCAACCAGGCGTGGGCAAGAAAATTCATCGTTAGTTAGGTTGATGCATCGTCGGAGCGAGCGGCAACATGGGCACGGTGTACATCCAGCAAGTAGGCCTCCTTGGGCGGCGGCATCTGCAGATAAAACCCCTTGTCTTTAATTCCTTCAATGACATCCTCAGCCTTCACGCGGGACAATTTTTTGTCAGCTGTCAGCAGCATCGTGAAGACAGGCAACGGCTTACCAAAGGTTTCCAGCAACGGCTCTGGCACCTGGGCAAGTCCTTGACGTTTATCGACATACAGATACATTTCGTCTTTTCGTGAGCTTTTGAAAACCTCACAAATAAGCTTGTCGCTCATGATGGTTGCTCCTCAAGGGCCTGAATCAACCCGGCATTCAAACACTCCCCCCGCCAGCCAACGGGCAAGGAAACCGGCTGGCTTGCCAAGACATCCATCACAACAGCTTCAATATCGCGGCGACGCATTAACATCTCGGGCGCTACTCCCAAGTCGTTAGCTTTCGTGGTCACCACTTTTTTTAGTGCCTTGAAGCGCGACTTGAATGCCGGATGCATAGGGTCAGGCCAGCGCATCGGCAAAGCTGCTTCATCGCAATGCTGAGCCTGTTTCACCAACGCCAGTAATGCATCACCCTCTTTTTTAATTAACACGGGCTTGATACCTTCCACCTCCGCCAGTTCAAAGCGGTTACGAGGCATTTTCTCGGCCACAGCAAATAACAGTTTATCGCTAACCAACCAATTGCGTGGCAAGTCGCGGCGACGAGTTTCTCCCTCTCGCCATATCGTCATTAAGCGATACGCTTCCAACTGGCGAGGTGCTAAGCGCCAAAGTTGGCGATGACGCGTGTACCACTGTTGATCGTTTTCAGCGCTGCGGCCAGCCTGTTCAATCAAACTGGTACACTCGGCATCTACCCAGGCACGGCGACCTAGCATCGCCAGCTTTTCAGCCTGTAACGCCCATACTTTGAGCAAATAAATCACATCCAGTGCAGCATAATGGCACTGCGCCGGAGTCAACGGCCGCACTAACCAGTTTGAGCGTGTTTCATCCTTGGGCAGCGTTTCACCGACCCAAAATTCAACTATTTTTTGGTACCCCATGCTCGGGTTTTCACCCAACAATCCTTGCACTACCTGAGTGTCAATTAACGGCGTGGGTAATACCCCCGCCCAGTACTGAAAGACTTCCAGATCTTCACTGCAGGCGTGCAATAGTTTTATCGCACTATTTTGCAGCAAGGCGCGAAACTTATCGGTACAGGCGATGGCGACAGGATCGATGAGGTAAGCCTGCTCCCCTGCGGTAAATTGAATCAATGCAGGTACAGGAAAGAATGTGTTCTCTCGGAAGAACTCAGTGTCCAGCGCAATAACGTCAGCATCGGCGACTTGCTCGCACGCTGTATCGAGTGCTTTTGGGGTATCAAGCCATTGAAAAGAGGGAGTAAGAGAGGACAAAAGCATTCTTCCAAGTTGGCGCAAACGCTGAGGCGTCTGCTTTTAGGTAGGCTTATTCGCTGGCAAACGGCAGGCGGCCGTTAAACGCTCGGCTCAGGGTACCGCCGTCAACATATTCCAATTCCCCACCCATGGGCACACCATAGGCAAGTCTTGACAGTTTGACACCGTACTCAGATAGCAAAGAAGCAATATAATGGGCGGTCGCTTCGCCTTCGATCGTCGGGTTAGTCGCAAGCACCACTTCTTCGACGACCCCTTCTGCCACACGTGCTTCTAGCAAATCCAAACCAATGGCGTCCGGGCCAATGCCATCGAGTGGTGAAAGATGACCATGCAGTACGAAGTAGCGTCCTTTAAATCCACCGGCTTCTTCTATTGCCAGTTGATCAGCGGGGGACTCTACGACACATAATAGAGCGTCGTCACGGCGCGGACTTTCGCAAAGCATGCAGATATCGGCCTCAGTGAGAGTGCGACACCGCTGACAGTAGCCCACTTCCTCGATCGCCTGCTGGATAATAGCAGCAAGACGCTGCCCTCCTGGGCGCTCGCGCTCCAGGAGATGCATTGCCATACGCTGGGCCGTCTTAGGCCCAACGCCGGGCAGAACGCGAAAGGCATCCATTAACTGCTCAACGAGAGGTGAAAAGCGCATGGATTAGAACGGCATCTTAAAGCCAGGTGGAAGATTCAAGCCTGCCGTTGCTTCTTCCATTTTTTCTTTAGAACTGACTTCCAGCTTGCGTACCGCATCGTTGACCGCTGCTGCTAATAGATCTTCCAGCAGTTCTTTATCTTCTTCCATAACGCTGGGATCAATGGAGACGTTTGATACGTCGTGTCGCCCGTTCATGGTGACCTTGACCATTCCTGCCCCAGCTTCGCCCTGTACTTCAGCCTTGGCAACTTCCTCTTGAACGCGCTGCATTTTTTCCTGCATTTCTTGGGCTTGCTTCATCAAGTTGCCCATTCCACCTTTAAGCATGGTGTGATCTCCAACGTGGTTAAAAGGATCGTGGTGACGCGCCTAAAAAAGAAAACGAAAAAGAACGTCAATAGAGTGCTTAAGCCCAGAGCTTAGCGCATTTCACCGGCAGGTTTGACGCTGGATTCTATGAGTGTTGCACCAAACGCCTGCCTTAACTTCTCTACATGGGGATCATGATAGAGTAGATCAACCGCGCTCGCATGGCGCTCCTTATTGAGGCGCTCCTCTTGCTGGCGAGGCGTCTCCAGTTCGGTCGATAGTTCAGCCACGTAAAAGGCGATGCGCCGTGGTAGTCCCTGTTCTTTCAAGGCACGCTCTATACGGGTTTGATGTACTTCTGCCTGCATCGCCTCTTGGCTGGGGTCTAAGCGAAGCGTTAGCAGCTCCCCATCATCGCTCTCTACTAAACAGTTACCGGCTAAACTGCGCGTTAAGCCACCTAGCCCCAGGGAGTCAAAACAGTGCAACCAGCGGGCGTTATCCAGCAGTCCATCCGACTGAGCATCAGTCATGGATGAGCGGTTATCTGGCGTTGCCATCACAGGCGATATTGTTGACTCAGCGCTAGCGTCTGGCTCGGCAACCGGCGTGGGCTGGTTAGTTGGCGCATCAGACGATACTGGCGGTGTTGGCGTTTGTACGCCATCGATCGCCTCAGTCTCCATAGGGGATAAGTCGTTAGGGGCCATGTCGTCAGGAGCTAAGCCGCCAGGGGCTAGATCACCAGAGGCTAAGCCGTCAGGGGCTAAGTCGACATCAGTTGAATCAGCACCAACGGGATCAGCACCAACAGACCAAGGCGGCGGCGCTTGGGCTCGGGGCTCGTCCTGGCGAGAAGGCTCATCAACCGTTGGGGCCTGAGAGACTGACGGCTCAGTTGGCGTCGGCGGCGTTGCTGAGGCCTCTTGAGCGCCAGCTTCGCTAGGTTGATTGTCCACCGATTGTGCTGGTGCAGGGTTAGCGGCTATCTCGGCCTGTTGTGCTACGGGAGCGGATGCTGCCTCTTGCCCCGCGGCGGCCTCTGAAGGCTCGCGACGTAATGGTAGAGGCGTACGCGGCGGTTTCGGCACGCCTTGAGGGCGAAACGCCAGCATACGCAGCAGTGTCATTTCCAGAGCACTACGTAGATCCGGGGCATGCACCATGTCCCCGCGCCCCTGAATTCCAATTTGATAGTAGAGCTGGATATCTTCGGCAGTAAAGCGGCTCGCTAACTGGATGATAACGTCACGGTCGCCGTGGCTGTTATCGACGGCCTCAGGCACCATTTGCGCCACCGCCAGACGGTGCAGCAGGCCAGAAAGCTCATCCAGTACCGCAGCAAAGTCAGGGCCTTGTTCTGCCAATTGAGCCACCTCAGCCAAGAGTCGCTGCACGTCGACATCGGCCAGCGCTTCAGCCAGCGCAAGAATATGACGATGATCCAGGGTGCCCAGCATGACCGCCACATCCGCATGGCGTACAGCACCCTGACCAAACGCAATGGCCTGATCGGTGAGACTCATCGCATCGCGCATTGAGCCTTCCGCTGCTTTACCCAAAAGCCATAGCGCACTTTCGTCAAACGCTACGCCCTCCTCCCCTAACACGTAGGTAAGGTGCTCCACCACACGCTCTGGCGGCATATGTTTAAGAGTAAACTGGAGGCAGCGTGACAGAACTGTCGGTGGCAGTTTTTGCGGATCGGTCGTGGCCAGCAAAAACTTAACGTGCGGCGGTGGCTCTTCCAGCGTTTTAAGCAGCGCATTAAAACTGCTGGTGGAGAGCATGTGCACCTCATCAATAAGGTACACCTTATAGCGCCCTTGGGTGGGCGCATACTGCACATTATCCAGGAGCTCACGGGTATCTTCGACCTTGGTCCTGGACGCTGCGTCTACCTCGATCAAGTCTACAAAGCGACCTTCATCAATGGCTTGACAGCTATCGCACTGCCCGCACGGAGTAGACGTAATGCCCTCGTCCCCACGTCCATTAGCGGTGCAATTTAGACACTTTGCAAGAATACGGGCGAGGGTTGTTTTACCCACGCCTCGAGTGCCCGTAAATAGGTAGGCGTGATGCAAACGGCCTTGGTCAAGCGCATTGACCAAGGCTCGCTGTACATGGGTTTGGCCCACAAGTTCGTGGAATGTGCGAGGTCGCCACTTGCGGGCCAGAACCTGATAGCTCATGAAGCAGTACATCCTTCGGCGGGCTGACTCACCTCAGCTGCGAAAACAGCACGGCAAGGGCCACAATGCGTGACAAAACCTTATTCTAACGGTTGCCTCTCAGCCCGCCAACCACCCAGTGCTAACAAGGATTAGGCGCCATCATTTCCGGTGGCTTCGCCAGCGCGCTGAGCAGCCGCTTTGACCAGCGTCTCAAGCTCGCCGCTCTGATGCATTTCAACCACGATGTCGCAACCGCCGACCAGTTCACCTTCCACCCATAGCTGGGGAAACGTCGGCCAGTTAGCAATTTTGGGCAGTTCAGCGCGAATATCCGGATTATCCAGAACGTTCACAAATGCAAACTTCTCACCGCAGCTCATCAGCGCTTGAACCGTCTGGGCTGAAAAACCGCACTGAGGCAGCTGTGGGGAGCCCTTCATGTAAATCAGGATCGGATTCTCGCTGATTTGGCGCTGAATATTTTCGGTCGTCGTGCTCATACAATCTCCTCGCTTTTCGATAACTGTTGCGCTCATTAATACCTGAGTAGAGCGCTAGGCTTTAACGCGTAGGCGCTATTCTACCCATGCCGTTCGCGTTGCGCATCCCCTGTAGCATAGCTAGGATAGTGTTTTTGCGCGGAGAGACCCTCATGGCGACACGCCATTTCCTGACCTTGCTAGATTTATCCCCAACGGAGCTGGACTATTTAATCCAGCGTGCCATTAAGATTAAAACCAATCTAAAGGCTCAAGGTCCTGTTTATACTCCCTTTCCCAATCGTACCCTGGCGATGATCTTTGAAAAATCATCGACCCGCACACGGGTATCGTTTGAAACGGCAATGGCGCAATTTGGCGGTCACGCTCTTTTTCTCTCCCCGCGAGATACTCAATTAGGCCGCGGGGAACCCATTGAAGATACCGCGCGAGTACTATCGGAAATGGTCGATGCCGTGATGATCCGCACCTTTTCACATGCGGGGCTGGAAACGTATGCCAGCGCCAGCAGCGTGCCGGTAATCAACGCGCTCAGCGATGACTACCACCCCTGCCAACTGCTCGCGGATGTGATGACCTGGACCGAGCTACGCGGCAGCGTAAAAGGTCGCACAGCGGTATGGATCGGCGATGGCAACAATATGTGCCACTCCTGGATCAACGCCGCACGGCAATTCGATTTTCATTTGCGCATTTGCTGCCCGAAAGGCTATGAGCCCCGCGCAGACATTATGGACGCGGCAGGCGATCATATCACCCTGCTACATGACCCACAGGAAGCAGTAAAGCACGCCGACTTAATCACCACCGACGTCTGGGCCTCAATGGGGCAAGAAGATGAACAGGCGAAACGTGAAGCAGACTTCACAGGCTTTCAGGTCACCGAAGCGATGCTGGATCAAGCCAACCCAGACGCGCTGTTCCTTCATTGCCTTCCGGCCCATCGAGGCGAAGAGATTAGCCATACGTTACTCGATGATCCGCGCGCAGTCGTATGGCAAGAGGCTGGTAACCGCCTTCACGCTCAGAAAGCGCTAATCGAATTCTTATTGCTAGGCGAAGTCGCGAACTAGAGGCAGGTTATGACCAGTAGCGACGTGCTACCAACAGACGTCACTAGGTGAAAACGGTTAAGCCATGGTTTTTTTTTAAAACTATTGCTGTGAAAAACCATTGCTGTGAAACAAAAAAGCCTCGTTTAAATAACGAGGCTTTTTTGTTTACAATCTTGGTGGAGCCTAGCGGGATCGAACCGCTGACCTCAACACTGCCAGTGTTGCGCTCTCCCAGCTGAGCTAAGGCCCCACATGCTGTCCTTTTCGACAGCGATGCGGATACTACGATGAACGTTTACCTCGGTCAAGTTTTTGAATGATCACAGGCTAACTAATTCTCCTTTGGTCTTAGCTGTGGCACTCTATGTAGTGCAAAAGACCTAAGACCGAGCCCATGACGCTTTTATGCAGGAGCCTGCCCCTTGATCAGTGTACTTATTGCCGATGATCACCATCTGGTACGAACTAGCATTGCTCACCTGCTCAACGAAGAATGTGATATTAAAATCGTGGGTGAGGTCGATGATGGTGAAAGCGCCGTCACACAGTGCCGTCAACTAAAGCCTGATATCGTGTTAATGGACATACGCATGCCCGGGATTGGCGGGCTTGAAGCCACGCGCCGTATCCATCGCACCATGGAAGACATCAAGGTGTTGATCTTGACCGCTCACATGGAAGACAGTGTACTGCGGCGCATGCTGGAAGCAGGCGCGTCAGGGTTTTTAAGCAAAGGCGCTGATGCCGTCGAAATGACCGATGCTATTCGCCAGGTATTTCACGGTCGGCGTTACGTCAGCCAGGAAATTGCCCAACGACTGGCCCTTTCTCATTTCACCAATGAAGACAATCCATTTAGCCACCTTTCCCAGCGTGAATTACAGATCGCGCTCATGATTGTTAATTGCCAGCGCGTACAAGATATTTCTGATCGCCTGCATCTAAGTCCTAAAACAGTTAATACCTACCGCTATCGACTCTTTGATAAACTACATGTCGCGACCGACGTTGAACTCACTCATCTAGCGCTCCGCCATGGGCTTGTGGAGGGGTTTGACGCCACCCAGATATAAACTGCTGTTATAGGGCACCGATACGCCAATATGACCTTTGATGCGAAACAGTTCTTGAGCTCAGTCAGCACCTCGCCAGGTGTTTATCGCATGCTTGATGAACAAAGCAATACGCTTTATGTAGGTAAAGCAAAGCGCTTAAAAGCGCGCCTTGCCAGCTATTTCCGTGGCCAACTGAATACCAAAACCCAAGCCATGGTGGGGCGCATCACTGACATCCAGGTCACCGTCACGCGAACAGAAACCGAAGCGCTTCTGCTTGAACAAACGCTCATCAAGCAACTGCGCCCGCCCTACAATATTTTACTGCGCGATGATAAGTCGTACCCGTTTGTCTTTGTCACCGACCGCCATCCCTATCCGGCGCTTGAGTATAAACGCGCTCGCCAGCGCAGCGACGACGGTCGCTATTTAGGCCCCTACCCGAGCAGCGGGGCCGTGCGAGAAAGTCTCGCCCTCATGCAAAAAATATTTCGTATCCGTAACTGTGAAGATAGCGTCTTTGCTCACCGCTCCCGGCCTTGCCTGCAATATCAGATTCAACGCTGTACCGCCCCCTGCGTCGATTATATTTCAGCCGACGATTACCAGCGCGATCTTGAACACGCGGTCATGTGCCTGGAAGGTAAAAGCGAGCATGTCACCCAGGAATTAATGCAGGCAATGGAAGCGGCTAGCCAAGCACTCAACTTTGAAGAGGCCGCCCGCCTTCGCGACCAGGTACAACAGCTGCGTCAGCTGCAGCAACGCCAATTTGTGGATACAGGCGGCGGTGATGCCGATATTTTCGCACTCGCCCAACGCCCCGGAGCACTGGGGGTATCCGTTTTAAGCGTCCGTGATGGACGCCTGCTAGGCGCGCGTCACCACACTCCGAAAAACGATCTAGACCTCCCCCTTGAAACGCTACTCACTGAGGTCGTTAGCCAATACTATTTTGGTCAGCCGCATAATGTACCTAGCGAAGTCATTACCAGCCTGCCCCTGGACGACAGCGAACTGATTGCTGAGGCGCTGACACAGCAGGCGGGCAAACGCATCCGCGTCACCAGCCAAGTGCGCGGCCACCGCGCCCAATGGCAGCAACTCGCCATTACTAACGCCGAGCAACAACTCTCGTCGCAACTAGCGAATCAAACGCAACTAACACAGCGCTTTACCGCGCTTCAGAAAGCGCTGGGGCTAGCCACCGTGCCCGAACGACTGGAGTGTTTTGACATTAGCCATAGTCATGGTGAAGCGACTGTTGCTTCCTGCGTGGTATTTGACCATCAAGGGCCCCGCAAAAGCGACTATCGCCATTTTCGTATCGAAGGGGTGGCGGCAGGTGATGACTATACCGCCATGCAGCAAGCACTTACCCGACGTCTGAAGCGAGTCAAAAGTGGCGAAGCGGTGGCCCCCGACATCCTGATCGTGGATGGCGGAAAGGGCCAATTGAATATGGCCCGCGAAGTGTTTAAAGCACTTGAGATCAGCAATATCATACTGTTAGGCGTCGCCAAAGGGACAACACGTAAAGCCGGACTCGAAAGCCTGTTTCTGGAAACAGCAGATAATCCGCTCACACTGGACCCTGCATCGCCAGCCTTACACCTGATCCAGCATATTCGTGATGAGTCCCACCGTTTCGCCATAGCGGGTCATCGCGCTCAGCGTGATAAAGCCAGACGCACCTCTACCCTGCAGGATATTCCAGGCATTGGCCCCAAACGCAGGCGCGAATTGTTGCGTTTCTTTGGCGGTCTGCAAGGAGTACAAAAGGCGAGCCGCGATGAACTCGCTCGCGTTCCGGGCATCAATGCGTCGCTAGCCGAGAGTATTTACCGGGCACTTAATGGATAAACCTTGTCTTGGCATAGATGCTATCGGCTAAGGGGGATAGAATATCCCCCAGACATTTCGAATTCTCTGATTTTCCAGCAAGGATCGCACCCTGCGATGAATATACCCAACATACTGACACTCGCAAGAATTGCCTTTATTCCGCTGCTGGTCGTACTGTTTTATCTACCTTTCAGTTGGAGCATGCCTGTCGCGGCAGGTCTATTTGGCTTAGCGTCCATTACTGATTGGCTGGACGGTTATTTAGCGCGACGCTGGAATCAGTCGACACCGTTTGGTGCATTTCTTGATCCCGTCGCCGACAAGCTGATGGTCGCCGTTGCGTTGGCGCTGCTAATCGAACGTTATGACACATTAGTGCTAACGTTACCGGCACTGGTCATTATTGGTCGCGAAATCGTCATTTCTGCGTTACGCGAATGGATGGCAGAGATGGGCAAGCGCGGCATGGTGGCGGTGTCCTGGGTGGGCAAATTAAAAACAACGCTGCAAATGGTGGCGCTACTTATTTTGCTGGCCCTGCCGCCAACTCACGATATTGCTCTGCTGGGGGTTGTCGTACTGTACGCCGCCGCTATTTTAACGCTGTGGTCGATGATTCAGTACCTCAAGGCGGCCTGGCCGCATCTTAGCCGGTCCATGTAAGCTGCTGTTAACTAAACAAGCACATACCTTAATTGTTTGATTGACAACTTGGCGGTGATCCGTATAATTCGCCCTCGAGTCGAGCGGGAATAGCTCAGTGGTAGAGCATCGCCTTGCCAAGGCGAGGGTCGGGAGTTCGAATCTCCTTTCCCGCTCCATCGCTAAATGGTGGTCAAGATCGTAAGCGGTACATCAATGATCGAGACAACTATTTTGCGAAACGACGCGTTTGAGGCTGGATGGCAGAGTGGTTATGCAGCGGACTGCAACTCCGTGTACGCCGGTTCGATTCCGACTCCAGCCTCCATCTTTGTGTAGTAATGACGTTCTACGCACTCGTGTAGCTACCTCATTGCGATGTTTGCCCGGATGGCGAAATCGGTAGACGCAAGAGACTTAAAATCTCTCGGGGGCAACCCCGTGCCGGTTCAAGTCCGGCTCCGGGCACCATTCTTATTTTTTATTTCTCCTCTTAATCCAGTCTTCGCTTGTGTCAGCAGCGTGCTGTCAACAGCCTCTATCAGTACCCTACCCTGCGTTAACTACTTCTCCTCACTATGCCCGTTCATGGTTTATTTTGCGTGCTAATATCGCTAAACGCTAATCGTCACGCTATGATGCGTGCCGTAAAAAAGCTTAAAAGCCTTTACTAGCAACGGTTAAGCGATATTTTCATACGCGCAACTTCGCTAACGTCAGTCAAGCATCGAGCGATCAAACTTGAGCTGCCTGTCACCATATCGATTAGCGCTAATGTAACGTCAGCAGAACTAAGGAGCAGGTTATGAGCACGCCCACATCCGATGTCCTAATCATTGGCGGCGGCGTCGCTGGATTAACACTGGCTCTGGAAGTGGCTAACCATAAGTCGGTAACGCTGGTTCGTCCCGCTCACGATGACCATGGTGCCAGCCGCTGGGCCCAAGGCGGCATTGCCGCCGTTCTCTCTCCAGATGACAGCCTGGACGCGCATATCAGTGACACATTGATTGCCGGAGACGGGCTTTGCGATGAAGCCGCCGTACGCTTTACCGTCACCCATGGGCCTGCGGCTATTGAATGGCTCATTGACCAAGGCGTCCCCTTCACACCAGAAACTGCCCCCAACGCGCCCTACCCGTATCACCTGACCCGTGAAGGGGGGCACAGTGCACGCCGGATAATCCACGCCGATGACGCCACCGGCCGCGCCGTGGTCGATATATTATTGGGCGCGGTGGCACAGCATCCACGAATCACCCAGCGCCATGATTTAACGGTGGTTGGCTTACTACAAAACGAGCAAGGGGCGTGTTGTGGCGCCTATGGTTGCGATGCAAGCCAAGAATGGCACTTATTAACTGCACGCCATACCGTTCTGGCGACCGGCGGCGCCAGCGGCCTTTATCGCCATACCACAACCCCATCGCCGAGCAGTGGCGAAGGCATGATGATGGCTGCCGAACTCGGCGCTCGCTTGACCAACCTCGAGTTTCAGCAATTTCACCCCACGTGCCTGTTTGACCCGGAAGGGCCGGCATTTCTCATCAGCGAAGCGGTACGCGGCGAAGGTGGACACCTGCTTAATGCAAAAGGTCAGCGCTTTATGCCAGCGCTGGATTCACGTGCAGAGCTGGCTCCTCGCGATATAGTAGCTCGCGCGATTGACGCCGAGATACAGCGCAGTACGTTAGGGCATGTATGGCTCGATATTCGCCATTTAGGCGATCATGCCATTCGCCTTCACTTCCCCACGATTGTGGCGCACTGCGCATCCAGAGGCATGGATATTACCCAGCAGGCCATTCCCGTCGTGCCTGCCGCTCACTATAGCTGCGGCGGCGTGGCTACCAACTTGCAGGGCGCTACTGACGTCGCCAACCTTTACGCGATTGGCGAAACCGCCTATACCGGGCTACATGGCGCCAATCGTATGGCCAGTAACTCATTACTAGAGTGCTTGGTTTTTGCGCGCAGCTGTGCGCAGGCGCTGCTTGAAGACGACGCCCCGGCTAGCCACCAATTTATACCACCGTCGCTACCTATCGCGGTGGCCGAACCCAGCACGTTACTGAGCGACATACGCCAACGTATGCGGGCGACCATGAGCCAGCATGTTTCTATTGTGCGTAGCGACACTGGGCTACATAACGCCCTAACGGATTTAAAGTGCCTGTTGCAACGCATGGAGGAGGAAAAAGGCGCCCTAGCGAATCCTCAGGGCAAACGCTTGCACCAAGCGCTTCAATTAGCGTTATTAACGGTTCGCTCTGCTCAGCAGCGACATGAATCGCGGGGTCTACATTACACTAACGACTGGCCACAACTGGCATCGTCAGCAGTTGTTTCAACGCGGACTATAAAAGATTTAAATGACTAACGGGGTAAGATGAAAGCATCGATCAGGGCCGCCAGCGTTTCTTACCGACCTTTATTACCGACCAGGCGAGTGAAATAACTTACGCACGTCGCGGAGCCTGGCTTGAGGCGCGCTGTCCGGCCACAACCACAGGCGTTGCTGTCCAACATGAAGCCCTATCAGCCATGGTCCCAGATAATCACAGCTAACAGGGTACGCCTTAACCGGCGCTTCGTTTTGCCTTAGCGTGTCCGTCTTGGAGGTATGCTCGTTGGGTAACCTCCAGTGGGCATGAATGTGCGTCGCGGTCGACGTCAATGAAAGCACCCCCACGGGCTGGCGCCAATAGGCGCGCCAGCCCAAAGCAGCAGCGAATAACAGCAATATGACTGCCACCGATGCACCGCCTACCCAAAAACCAAGCACCACTAACGCCCCCCAAAGACTGCACTCCATGAAAAGCGCTAGCTTAGAGCGTACGATAGGCAGAATTATCGGTGGTTTCAGCATGTTCTACGATCATTTGGACGATACGTCGTTGACTAGGCTCTTCAGGCCATTCTCTATGCATCAGCCAGACAAACAGGTCTTGGTCTTCACCCTCTATCAGTTGCTGGTAGGCCAACTGATCTGCCTCGCTGAGACCATCAAAACGCTGTTCAAGAAAAGGGATAAGCAGCAGATCAAGCTCCCACATACCGCGACGAGAGTGCCAATAAAGTCGCTTACGCAAAATGGCCGCTGGGGAATTATCATCGTTCAACGTCAGCCGCTCCGAGTTAGTAAATGAAGCATCAGTATACCTAGGGTGGACCTGAAAAGTCAGCGAACGCAGATCAGGCGAACCAAAAATCAAAGAAACGGACTTTTTTATCCAGAATAACGGCAGCCATTGAGCTGATGAATGGCCCCACAGCCAAGCCCCCTTGGTTATAAATAACATTTAACCATCAGGGTCGCGCCATCGCGCTCCTTCACCTATGTTGTTAATGAGTCTAGTACCTTGTTTTATCTGAATTGTTTTATTCTGATTTG
This sequence comes from Vreelandella sulfidaeris, assembly GCF_042429665.1. Lineage (GTDB taxonomy): Bacteria > Pseudomonadota > Gammaproteobacteria > Pseudomonadales > Halomonadaceae > Vreelandella. Next base: position 54,489 of record NZ_JBHMAC010000005.1, read on the forward strand.
CACAGTATGCTGAGTTTAATATGAGTGAGGTCGAGAGCGCGTCACGGCCTTCAATATTCGCAGGGAGCCAATCGATGACTAAATCTGAATTAATCGAACAAATTGCGATGCGTCAGCCCGAGTTGTCCGCCAAAGACGTTGAAACCGCGGTGCGGATTATTCTGGACGACATGACGGATTCCCTCTCCAGCGGTGGTCGCGTTGAGATCCGTGGTTTCGGTAGTTTCTCGCTTCACTACCGGGAACCTCGTGTAGGACGCAATCCTAAAACCGGCGATGCGGTTGATTTGGAAGGTAAATACGTGCCGCACTTTAAACCTGGCAAGGAGCTACGTGAACAGGTAGACGCAAGCCGCGCACTCGGTTATTAACGTTATCCGACTTATCGCGGGATGACGTCGCGCCCCGAGTCATACACAATAGCGCTACCGTGAACGACACTCATTAGGAAACTCACATGCGTTGGATAAAAGGGCTGTTACTAGCCGTTATTTTGCTGATAGTAGTACTCGTAGGAATTTTGTTTGCCGTTAATAATCAGCAAACTGTCGCCTTGAATCTTATTTGGCTGGAGCTGCCCGCCGTATCGCTTTCGGTTTGGCTACTCGCAACGTTGGTGTTGGGCGTTATTGTGGGTATGCTCGCCATGCTTGGCGTATACGTGCGGTTAAAGGCGGCACTTGCTCGCAGTCACCGGCATAACAAGCAGCAGCGTAAAGAGCTTGATAGCCTACGCACTCAGGAGTTCAAGGAACTGACCTAAATGCTGGATGTCGCGCTGATAAGCGTATTAGTAGCCGCTATTGCGATCGGCTACGCATTAGGCTATCGCCAAGCCGGCCGCCACAAGCAAAGTGCTAAGTCGCACTCAGCATCACTGAATGAGCCCTCCCGGGACTACTTCGTCGGGCTTAATTATCTGCTTAACGAGCAGCCCGACGAAGCCATCAATATTTTTATTAACGTGCTAGCCGTCAACAGCGATACGGTGGATACCCATATCGCCCTTGGCAAGCTGTTTCGCGCCCGTGGCGAAGCCGACAAAGCGGTGAGTATTCACCAAAATTTGTTAGCACGCCCTGCTCTATCACCCTCTACCAACGAGCAGGTTCAGCTAGAACTAGCACGCGATTTTATGGCGTTAGGAGTGCATGACCGTGCTCAGCGTTTGCTCAACACGCTTATCCAAAACTCCGCTGATGAAGACCACCGTTATGCTGCCAAGCACCTGCTGATCGATTTACTCGAGCGCGAAAAAGCGTGGCAGCAGGCACTGGATGTTATTCAACCGCTGCTGAAACAGTACCCTAAAATGCGTCGGCCTGCGGCTCACTGGCTATGCGAACTGGCACTGGAAGACATTGGCAACGCCAGCAGACCAATGGCCAAAAAACAGCTAAAAAAAGCCCTTCAGTTGGACGAAAACTGTGTTCGTGCCACGCTGCTACTGGCTGATTTAGAGATGGAAAACGGCCACTATGACCGCGCCATTGAACGACTAGATAACGTTCCTGGGCAGGAGACGGCCCATATTCCAACCATGCTCCCCGCTCTTAAACATGCTTATTGGCGCAACAATGATGAAGCGGCATACGAAGCACACCTTTATCGACTGCTGGAGCAAGCGCCCTATACCAGCATCATTATTGCGCTAGGCCAGCTTGTTCACCAACGCGACGGCGTCGACAAAGCAATAGAACTAGTAGGAGAACGTCTCCGTGCGGTGCCTAGTTTAGGTGGACTGGATTATTTGATTGATCTGTATATCGAAAGTCAGCGGTTAAGTGGGAAACCTTCCCCTGATACACGCCTGCTGTTGCTCAAATACCATACCGATGCGCTGCTCATTAACCGCACGCGGCATCGCTGCCAACGCTGTGGTTTTGCCAGCGACGCCCTACAGTGGCAATGCCCTAGTTGCCGCTTCTGGGGCACCATAAAACCGGTCATTGGCGTGGAGGGCGAATAGCCGCTTATAGATCGCCCCTCACGATAAAGGGCGCTGTATATGATTCACTTGTCTTGTGTCGTTGAAGCCGAGCTAGCCTGCTAGCTCGGCTTCAATACTTTCAAGGGCTGCCATCGGGTCTGACGCTTGGGTAACGGGGCGGCCAATGACCAGGTGGCTGCTGCCGGCCTTCATGGCATCCGCGGGGGTCATAATTCGCTGTTGATCATTCGCGACGGCAAAGGTTGGACGAATACCGGGCGTCACTTTTAAAAAGTTTTCACCGCATAGGGCTTTAATCTGCGCCGACTCCTGGGCAGAACAAACGACGCCGTGCAAGCCACTCTGCTTTGCCAGCAGCGCCAGTCGCTCCACGTGTTCAGCCAATGCGCCAGTAACACCGACACTGGCTAAATCGTCGGCTTGCATACTGGTCAATACCGTCACGGCAATTAAATGAGTGGTCAGGCCGTGTTGATCAAGACGTTTTACTGCCGCTTCCATCATTTGCTGACCGCCAGTTGCGTGCACGTTGACCATCCATACGCCCTGCTCGGCCGCTGCCTGCACGGCGCTTGCCACCGTATTAGGAATATCGTGAAATTTAAGGTCTAAGAAAACCTCAAATCCACGTCCATGTAGCGCTTCAAGCACCGCAGGGCCACTTCGCGTAAACAGCTCTTTACCCACTTTTACGCGACAACGCGCAGGATCTAATTGATCAGCCATGCAGAGAGCCGCATCCAGCGAAGGATAGTCCAGCGCAATAATAATCGGGGAATCGGTGGCCACAATATTGCTCCAAATACATTTTTAATCATTATATCAGCCTCTCCCCCCTCCTTGCGCTCAGTATGAACGCTATGGACTGTAAGTCATTTGCCATACTCCTATAGCTAAAAACTTACAACAGCTGTCCTACATCGCTGACAGCAACACCCGCCCTATAAAGTTAAGTTAATTATGTTGCGCCGTTCCGATTGCTCTCAGGTTTTCGCTATTAATGCTATCGCGATGGAACCGCGCACCGCGTTCGTTAACACTCATCACGAATAAGGAACTTGAGAATGACCGTATCACTTAAAGGAACTCTAGCCGCCCTCCTGCTGAGCCTTGGATGTGCGTTCTCCAGTGGAGCGTTGGCTCAGGATATTGCTCCCATTAACGTCAACACCGCCGATGCTGAACTATTGGCCGAACTACCGGGCATCGGCCCTAGCCGGGCAGAGGCCATTATTGAAGAGCGCGAAACAAACGGCGCCTTTGAAAGCGCTGAAGAACTGGCTCGCGTTAGCGGCATTGGATCCGCTACGGTTGATCGTATGCGGGATCAGGTCATTTTTTCTGAATAATATGATCAACTGAGTACGATAACAGCCCGGCAGCGTTTAAACGCGCCGGGTGTTTGTAACGTAGTTGCATCGCGCTTTATATCATCCACATATCCATGAATGTATGCACAGGAAGGGCTTCCAGCGCTGCTTGATCCCTGCATAGCGCGGCAATATGGCGATGTTGTTGGGCTGAGAATCGCGTTGCTAAATGATGCTCAAACTTCTCAACCAAAAGCGGCATCCCTTCATCGCGCCGACGACGATGGCCTAAGGGATATTCCACGGCGATTTTTTCAGTCGTACTTCCATCAGTGAAGAATACCTGCACCGCATTAGCAATCGAGCGCTTTTCCGGGTCATGATAAGCCGTTGAATAGTCAGCACTCTCCTCCACCACCATTTTATTTCGCAGTTCATCAATCAGTGGATGGGCGGCATGGAAACTGTCTTCATAATGTTCAGCGGTTAACGAGCCAAAAATAAGTGGCACCGCCGTCATATATTGTAAGCAGTGATCACGATCCGCTGGATTCGCCAGCGCACCGGTCTTGGAAATAATCCTAATCGCCGAGTCATGGGTCGTTAACACAATCTTATCGATCTCTGCCAAGCGATCTTTTACTTGGGTATGGAGCAGCATGGCGGCTTCACAAGCCGTTTGAGCATGAAACTCCGCAGGGAAAGCAATCTTGAACAAGATATTTTCCATCACATAACTACCGAAGCGACGCTGGAAACGTAACCTTCGGTCGGCTTCCGGCTTTAAGCTCATGTCTTTATTAGCGTGGCTAAACATCACATCGTAAAAGCCCCACTGGGGTGCCGACAGCGCACCGGGGATTCCCATCTCACCACGCATCGCGATATCCGCCAAACGTACCCCTCGAGAGGTCGCGTCGCCTGCCGCCCAGCTTTTACGCGAGCCTGCATTTGGCGCGTGCCGATAGGTACGCAGACTTTGGCCATCCACCCAGGCGTGAGAAAGCGCCGAGAGCAATTGCTCTCTGGTGGCGCCTAACAGCTTGGCGGCCACCGCCGTAGACGCTACTTTCACTAACACTACATGATCGAGCCCGACACGATTAAAGCTATTCTCCAACGCCAGTACGCCCTGTATCTCGTGAGCCATGACCATGGCGTTGAGTACATCACGCATGACCAATGGTGCTTCTCCATGGGCAACCTGACGTTGAGAAAGATGGTCGGCTACAGCGAGTATGGCGCCGAGATTATCAGAAGGATGCCCCCACTCGGCGGCAAGCCACGTATCGTTGTAATCTAACCAACGAATAATGCACCCGATGTCCCATGCCGCCTTGACCGGATCAAGGCGCAGCGAGGTTCCCGGTACGCGCGCACCACATGGCACCACCGTCCCTTCCACCAGTGGGCCAAGATGCTTCGTGCACTCCGGAAAGCGCAGCGCTAGCAATCCGCAGCCAAGCGTATCCATCAGGCAGTAACGGGCGGTATTTAATGCCTCAGGCGACTCCACCTGATAATTCAACACATAGTCGGCAATCGCCTGTAGTTCGGGATCATAATCGGGGCGCTCATTGGTTTCGGATGTGGCGGACGGTCTGGCACACATGACTCTCTCCTCTTAAATACCCATCCATTCAGTATGGCCCAAGAAACGATTCTTAAAAGCTGTCGCCAGGGATGCGTACAAACCCTTCCATCAGCACCCGCGCGCTCCGGCTCATCACCGCCTGTTCGATATGCCAACGTCCATCAATGAAGCTGGCTTCCGCACCTACACGCAGGCTGCCCGATGGGTGACCAAACGTCACTGCGTCACGTTTTTTACTTCCCGGCTGACCACCACCGGCGGCGAGGTTCACTAGCGTGCCATCAATCGCCGCTGCGGCAGCAATCGCAACGGCCGCAGTACCCATCATGGCATGGTGCAGTTTACCCATGGAGAGCGCCCGCACCAGCAGATCTATATTGCCTGAATCGATGGCGACACCGCTTGAGGAGAGGTAATCCGCAGGCGGGCCAACAAACGCCACTTTGGGGGTGTGCTGCCGATTGGCGGCTTCACCAATCTCATTAATCAGCCCCATGCGCAAAGCACCATGGGCCCGGATAGCTTCAAACATCCCAAGTGCTTTGCTGTCGCTGTTAATTGCCTCCTGAAGCTCGGTGCCGGTGTAACCAATGTCGGCGGCATTAATAAACACCGTTGGAATACCCGCATTAATGAGAGTGGCTTTTAGCACCCCCACCCCAGGAACCTCTAGCTCATCGACAAGATTGCCGGTGGGGAAAATTGCCCCCTCGCCATCGGCTGGGTCCATAAAGGCCACGGGGATTTCAGCGGCGGGGAACGTCACACCATCCAGCTCGAAATCGCCGGTTTCCTGTACCTCACCCTTTACGATAGGCACCTGAGAGACTATGGTTTTCTGAATATTTACCTGCCAGATACGAACCTCAACGACCCCATTTTCTGGAATGCGGGCGGCATCCACCAAGCCATTGGCAATCGCAAACGGGCCGACCGCTGCCGACAGGTTGCCGCAGTTGCCGCTCCAGTCCACATAAGGCTTATCAATGGCGACCTGACCAAACAGGTAATCCACATCGTGTTCAGAAGAGGTGCTTTTCGACAGAATCACCGTTTTGCTGGTGCTGGAGGTAGCGCCTCCCATCCCGTCAATGTGCTTTTCATAAGGGTCGGGACTACCGATCACGCGTAACAGCAGTTGGTCCCGGGCGGCGCCTGGCACCTGGGCAGCAGCGGGCAGGTCACTTAGCTTGAAAAACACCCCTTTGCTGGTGCCGCCGCGCATATAGGTCGCTAGAATTTTTATTTGTGGCGCAGCGCTGTTCGTAGCGTCTGCGTCACGTTGTGTGTCACTCATTACGTTCACTCCGATCAGCCACGCGGCCTAAGCAGCCGTTGATTCAAGGAAGTCCTGGGCAAAACGCTGCAGCACGCCGCCCGCGGTGTAAATCGACACTTCCTCGGCAGTATCCAAGCGGCTCTTCACCACCACGCGTTCGCTGTCACCATTGCGACGGTGAATCACCAGCGTCAGCATCGCGCCCGGCGACACTTCACCTTCTACATCAAAGCTTTCGGTGCCGTCCAATGCGAGGGTCAGGCGCGTGGTGCCTGGCGCAAACTCTAAGGGCATCACGCCCATTCCAATTAGGTTAGTGCGGTGAATACGCTCGAAGCCTTCAGCGACGATCGCCTCGACACCCGCCAGGGCCACGCCTTTGGCCGCCCAGTCCCGCGATGAGCCCTGGCCGTAGTCAGCACCGGCAATAATAATCAGCGGCTGCTTACGTGCCATATACGTTTCAATGGCCTCCCACATGCGGGTCACTTCCCCTTCTGGCTCAACGCGTGCAAGCGAGCCCTGTTGCACGACGCCATCGGCATCGCGCACCATTTCGTTATAGAGCTTGGGGTTAGCAAAGGTGGCACGCTGCGCGGTGAGGTGATCGCCGCGGTGAGTCGCGTAGGAATTAAAGTCCTCCTCCGGCACCCCCATTTTGGCCAGATACTCACCTGATGCGCTGTTAAGCTGAATCGCGTTAGACGGCGAAAGATGATCAGTAGTGATATTGTCCGGCAAAATCGCCAGCGGGCGCATGCCTTTAAGAGTGCGCTCTTTGGCCATATTGCCCTCCCAATAAGGTGGGCGACGAATATAGGTGCTCTGGGGTCGCCAGTCGTACAGCGGGCTAACCTGGGCGCGAGCGCTTTTGTCCAGGTCAAACATGGGAATATACGTTTGACGGAACTGCTCCGGCTTTACCGACGCTTTAACAATCGCATCGATCTCTTCATCCTCAGGCCAGATATCCTTCAGCGTGACCGGATTGCCCGCCTGATCGACACCTAACACATCCTTTTCGATATCAAAGCGAATGGTACCGGCAATGGCGTAGGCGACCACCAATGGCGGCGATGCCAAAAAAGCCTGCTGGGCATTGGGGTGAATTCGCCCATCGAAGTTGCGGTTGCCTGACAGCACGGCGGTCGCGTAAAGATCGCGCTCAACAATCTCCTGCTCGATTTTCGGATCCAGCGCTCCGGACATGCCGTTGCAGGTGGTGCACGCATACGCCACCACACCGAAGCCAAGATTTTCCAGCTCGCTCATCAAACCGGCTTCTTCAAGATACATCTTGACGGTTTTCGAGCCCGGCGCCAGCGATGACTTCACCCAAGGCTTACGGATCAGGCCAAGCCGGTTGGCATTCCGTGCAATTAGCCCTGCTGCCACCATATTGCGAGGGTTTGAAGTGTTGGTACAGCTGGTGATAGCGGCAATAATCACCGCGCCATCGGGCATTCTGCCGGCTTTCTCCTCCTCGCGCGCCGCGTCAAGCCCAACCGCGATACCCCGCGTGACCAGCTCGGAGGTAGGTAGATGTGCATGGGGGTTGGAAGGCCCGGCCAGCGTGCGGTTTACCGACGAGAGATCAAAACTGAGTATCCGCTCATACTCGACCTCGGTCAGGCTATTCGCCCAGAGCCCGGTGTGCCTGGCGTAGGTTTCAACCAGCGCTACCTGTTCATCCTCACGGCCGGTAAGCTTCAGATAGTCGATGGTCTGACCATCGATGTAGAACATCGCCGCCGTCGCGCCATATTCAGGCGTCATGTTTGAAATAGTGGCGCGATCCCCCACCGTCAATGCATCGGCGCCTTCACCATAAAATTCAAGGTAAGCGCCTACCACGCGCTCCTTGCGAAGAAACTCGGTAATCGCCAACACCATATCGGTCCCGGTAATACCAGGTTGCAGCTTGCCGGTCAGTTCCACGCCAACGATATCCGGCAGACGCATCATGGAGGCGCGGCCCAGCATCACGCTCTCGGCCTCTAAGCCCCCCACCCCTACGGAGATGACCCCAAGGGCATCCACCATGGGCGTGTGGCTATCGGTTCCCACACAGGTATCGGGATAGGCAATGCCGTCGCGATTCTGGACCACGGGTGACATCTTCTCCAGATTGATCTGGTGCATAATGCCATTACCGGGCGGGATCACATCGACATTTTCAAAGGCGGTCTTGGTCCAGTTGATAAAGTGAAAGCGGTCATCATTGCGGCGATCTTCGATGGCACGGTTTTTCTCAAACGCGCCCTCTTCAAAGCCTGGGTGCTCCACCGCTAACGAGTGATCGACAATCAGTTGGGTGGGCACCACGGGGTTCACTTTCGCCGGGTTACCCCCCTTCTCGGCAATGGCATCACGTAGCCCGGCCAAGTCGACCAAAGCGGTCTGCCCCAGGATGTCATGACACACCACGCGTGCAGGATACCAGGGGAAATCCAGGTCACGCCTGCGCTCGATCAACTGCGTCAATGCATCGGTGAGTAGCCCGGGGTCGCAGCGGCGCACCAGCTGTTCCGCCAACACGCGGGACGTATAGGGGAGTTTGGCATAGGCGCCGGGCTTTATATCCTCTACCGCCTCGCGAGCATCAAAAAACTCAAGCGTAGTGCCAGGTAGGGGTTTTCGGTAATCGGTATTCATAGCAGGCGCACTCTCGGCAAGCAGAACAAGGAAGCGGCCCCGACAGCCGCAGCTGTCGGGGGGAAATAGCAGATCAGCGTGTTAGCTCGGTCGCTTAATTGCGCTCTTCAAGGGGCACCCACTCGCTTTTATCAGGACCAATATAATCAGCGCTGGGTCGAATAATGCGGTTGTTGGCGCGTTGCTCAAACACATGGGCCGCCCAGCCGGTCAGCCGCGACATGACAAAAATGGGCGTGAACAGTTTGGTCGGAATATCCATGAAATGGTAAGCGCTGGCATGGAAGAAGTCTGCATTACAGAACAGCTTCTTCTCTCGCCACATGACTTCCTCTACTCGCTCCGACACCGGGTAGAGCACTTTATCTCCTACGTCTTCAGACAGCTTTTTGGACCACTGCTTGATAATCGCATTACGGGGATCGGATTCGCGATAAATCGCGTGACCAAAGCCCATTATCTTATCTTTACGCTCCAGCATGCCCATGATCTTGCTTTCCGCCTCTTCAGGCGACTGCCAGTCTTCAATCATCGCCATGGCCGCTTCATTGGCGCCACCGTGCAGTGGGCCACGCAGCGAGCCAATCGCACCAGTCACACAGGAGTGCATGTCCGAAAGCGTTGACGCGCATACCCGGGCGGTAAAGGTGGAGGCGTTAAACTCATGCTCGGCGTAGAGAATCAGCGATACGTTCATGACGCGCGCATGTAGTTCAGAGGCAGGTTCGCTGCGCAGCATATTCAAGAAATGACCGCCGACGGACAAATCATCCGTTTGCGTATCAATACGCACGCCATCATGGGAAAAGCGGTACCAGTAACAAATAATCGAAGGCAGCACCGCAAGCAGACGGTCGGCGACATCCTGCTGTTGATCAAAGCTCTCTTCCGTTTCAAGATTGCCCAGCATAGAGGTACCGGTGCGCATGACATCCATCGGGTGCGCATCCTTGGGAATTTGCTCAAGCACTGTCTTCAGCGCCTCGGGCAGCCCGCGCAAGCTTTTAAGCTTGTTGATGTAATGATCGAGTTCGCCTTGATTGGGGAGCTTGCCCTTAAGCAGCAGGTAGGCGACCTCTTCAAATTTGGCTTTTTCAGCTAACTCTTCAATATCAAACCCACGGTAGGTCAATCCTGAGCCTGTTTGACCTACCGTGCATAGCGCGGTGGAACCAGCACTTTGACCACGCAATCCAGCACCTGTCACGGGTTTATCAGCCATGGTGTGTCTCCTATTACTGTTTTATTGTAGGTGTCTAATATTGGGTAGCTAGAATATCGCTTGTTATGCAGCCACTCGGTTTACTGATCGTCGCCTTGTTCTGCAAACAGTGCATCCAGCTTCTGCTCAAAGTCGTGGTAGTTCAAAAAATCGTAAAGCTCATCGCGTGTCTGCATTAACGACACCACCTCTTTCTGATGGCCGTTATCGAGAATGCTTTGATACACCTGCAGCGCGGCAGCATTCATGGCACGGAACGCGGAGAGTGGGTAAAGCACCATGCGACAGCCAACGTCGCCCAATTCAGCCTGGGTAAACAGTGGCGTTGCCCCAAACTCGGTAATGTTGGCTAAAATAGGCGCGCTGACACGTTCACAGAAAGCCTTGTAATCATCCAGGGTATGCACGGCTTCGGCGAAAATCGCATCCGCCCCCGCCTCTACGCAAGCGTTGGCCCGTTCAATGGCGGCATCCAGCCCCTCTTTCTGGAACGCATCGGTGCGGGCAATCAGGAAGAATTCAGGGTCTATTCGGGCATCCGTCGCGGCCTTGATGCGATCAACCATCTCCTGTTGGGAGACAATCGACTTGTTGGGCCGGTGGCCGCAGCGCTTTTGGGCGACCTGGTCTTCAATATGAACGGCGGCGACGCCAGCACGCTGCAGCTCTTTAACGGTGCGGGCGATATTGAAGGCGCCCCCCCAACCGGTGTCGATATCAACCAGTAACGGTAGCTCGGTAGCACCGCAGATGCGGTGGGCATCCTCTACCACGTCGTTCATGGTCGTCATGCCCAGATCCGGCAAGCCGAACGAAGCGTTGGCAACGCCACCGCCAGAGAGATAGATGGCCTGATGGCCAACCTTCTCGGCCATCAGTGCCGTATAGGCGTTGATAGTGCCTAAAATAGGTAGTGGGCGATGCGCCTCAAGCGCGGCCCGAAAACGGGCGCCAGGAGTCATCTGCGGCATGGGTGGTTCTCCTAGTGAGTCATCCCCACCGACATCGGTGGGAACATATCGTATGTTTAGCGGGGCGATGATGATACTGATTGTTCAAGGATGGCTGCATAACGATCGGCTACATTGGTACGCGAAGCGCTAACATGGCGGCGCATCAGCAGCTCCGCCAATTCCGCATCCCCCGCTTCAATGGCGTCCACAATACGATGGTGTTCAACAAAGGCGCGCTGAGGCCGGGCGCCGCTGGCACTAAACTGGGTACGATACAGCCGCACAAGGTAGTAAAGGTCATCGCACAGCAGATTCATCAACATTTTGTTGTGGCTGCCCTGAACGATGCAGTAGTGAAAATCGAGATCACCTTCGCGCTGGTAGTAGGCTTCTCCGCGCTGTAAGTCTGCCTGGCCTTCATGCAGTGCCAGCACGTCTCGTAACCCCTGCACCTCTTCAGCTGACATATGCTCCGCCGCCAGCCGGGCGGCCATACTCTCCAATGCTTCACGCAGGTCGAAGAGTTCCAACAGCTCTTTCATCGACAGTTGCACCACCCGCGCCCCCACATGAGGCACACGTTGAATCAAACGGTGCGCCTCCAATCGACGCATCGCCTCGCGTAGCGGCCCCCGCGAAATACCGTAGGTTTTAGACAGCCCAGGCTCGGTAATTTTACTGCCTGGCGCGAGCTCGCCACGCACAATGGCGTCCTGCAACTGGTGAAATACTTTTTCGGCGAGGGTACGCACTTCAGGAGTAGTGCTCTCTGAAGCGCTGTTAACGGAAGTTACGCGAGGAAACGTATCCGCTTGAGGCGCGGCCGCTTCAACATTGGCACCTTCAGATAAAGGGTCAGACGTAGTGGTCGAGCTAGAAACGGGGGTTGCCATAATTAATTGTCGACAATTGAAAATTCATCAAACTCTAGCGCGTGCCAATTGAACCGTCAACCGGACAAGTTAGTCTCTTTTATACGCCTTTCGTTGTATTAATCACTATATCTAGACGTAGCCTGTCAACAATCTCTCTGTTCACACGCTCTTTTTACGCTGCGTGAAAAAGCCGTCCAAGCCTGATGCTGGTGTCGCTGTCTACACCGCTTTAAAATAACCCGCTTTTATTCCCGGCTAGGCGTTTGCTTAATGATCAAGGCGTTGACGATAACTGCCCTGCCCTATTCCCCCGATCCGCTGGGAATATTCGCCTGCCTTCGTGACAGGCCCGGTGCCGTACTATTGGATAGTGGACGCCCCATTGCCACCGGTCGCTTTGACATTCTCAGCAGTGATCCGCTAGCGACGCTAAACGTTACGTGCGATGGCAAGGTACAGCTGAGCGCCGAGTCTCTGACCACTCCTAGTCACCTAGCTAATGATGCGTATGCTCTGCAACAATGGCTACTGGATCAGCTCGGCTCCACCACCATCACCAGCGACTTACCTTTCTTGGGCGGACTGATGGGGTACTGGAGTTACGACTTAGGCCGTGATGAACTACCTATCCCCAGGAACAGCACCCATGCCCTTGCGTTACCACAGGCACGCTTAGGGCTTTACGACTGGTGTATAACCCTGGATCACATTGCCCAACAGGCCTGGCTGATCGCCACGCCTCAACGTCGTGTGCAAGTCGAAGCGTGGCTTGCCAAGGGGCCCGCCCAACCTCGCGACTTTTCGTTGGCGAGTACTTTTCAAGCCGAGCTTAGCCAAGCTCAATACACTGCGCGCTTTAATGCCGTTCAACGCTATATTCGCGCAGGCGATTGCTATCAAATCAATTTGGCTCAGCGTTTCTATGCTGATTACCAAGGCGATGAGTGGCAGGCCTATCTGCAGTTGCGCCAAGCCACCCCCACCCCATTTTCGGGATTTATGCAGTGGGACGACAAAGCTGTGCTATCGCTTTCGCCCGAGCGCTTTATTCAATGTCGTAATGGCGAGGTCGAGGCACGCCCCATTAAAGGCACCCGTCCGCGCGGAAAAACATATGAAGAGGATCAGGCGCTGGCTGAGCAACTAATGACTAGCCGAAAAGATCGTGCTGAGAATGTCATGATTGTCGATCTACTACGCAACGATCTGGGCCGGGTATGCAAAACCGGCTCTATCCGTGTTCCTCAACTTTGCCGCTTAGAAAGTTATCCCAACGTGCACCATTTGGTGAGTGTGGTTCAGGGCACGTTGGCCGAGAGCGAGACCCCGTTAGGCCTCTTCAAGGCCGCTTTTCCCGGTGGTTCGATCACTGGCGCGCCTAAAATACGCGCCATGCAAATCATTGATGAGCTGGAACCCTGCCAGCGTAGCGTTTACTGCGGCAGCTTGGGCTATATCGACTGGCGCGGCAGCATGGATACCTCCATCGCTATTCGCACCATGGTGGCTGAAGCGGGCAGACTGCATGTATGGGGGGGCGGAGGCTTGGTGGCAGACTCGCTTGGCGAGGAGGAGTACACCGAAACAATCGATAAGATTCGCCATCTAATTGGCGCTTTGGAATAAGCAGAGGCAGTTATAAATCAAAAAGGAATATAAAAGCCTAACTAAACGGTATTGGGGAGTCAGGGCTTGGGTTTGATAGCCTATAGGTATGATTCTACACCTGAACAGGAGGCAGCATGTCCTCAGCGCTTGAAGCCATTAATCGCGACTTTGCCAACGACCCCCAGGGCTTGATTAAGTGGGCACTGGACCAGGGGTCACGGCCTATTTGCACGACTAACTTTCGCCCCTTTGAGGCGGTGATTTTGCATATGGTGAGTCAGGTCCGGCCGGATATCCCAATCGTGTGGATGGATAGCGGCTATAACACCGAAGCGACGTATCAATTCGCCGACGAGGTGATTAAACAGCTCGACCTGAACATTATAAGCTTTGTGCCCCGTCGCACTCGCGCTCACCGCGAAGCACTGGAAGGCGCCATGCCCGGGATCGACGACCCTCGCCACGCAGCGTTTACTCAGGAAGTGAAAATAGAGCCTTTTGAGCGCGCGCTGAACGACATGCAGCCCGATGTATGGTTTACCGCGCTACGCGCAGAAGATACCCCCGAGCGCGCCAAAATGCAGCCGGTGAGCCGCAACAGCGATGGCTTACTGAAAGTAGCTCCGCTGCTGCAGTGGAGCGCCAAGGATATGTACCAATACCTACAGGCACATAACCTACCCAACAACTTTGACTACTTTGACCCAACCAAGGTGGAAGAGAAACGCGAGTGCGGGCTGCACTTGCAACATTAAGAACACGTCGTTTTTGATTAATATTCAGGCAGGTCTAAATCATCGAACAACGGATGTTCATGACGCGGGCCTGCCATTAACGCCTCATCGACGCGGTCACGGGTTAAATGCGGCGCAAAACGCTCTAAGAAATCGTACATGTAGCCACGCATAAAAGTGCCACGACGAATGCCTATTTTGGTCGTCGAGCTGGCAAACAGATGACTTGCATCCAGTGCTACCAAATCATCGTCTAGCGCTTCATCGACCGCCATGTGCGCCACTATTCCCACTCCCATACCCAGCCGCACATAGGTTTTAATGACATCGGCATCGGCAGCGGTAAGCACGACATTAGGCGTTAACCCTTTTGCTTTAAACGCATCATCTAACTGAGATCGACCGGTAAATCCAAATACGTAGGTGACTAGTGGGTGTTTGCCGAGAGCTTCAAGCGTCAGCGGGCCTTTGTGAGTAGCCAAAGGATGACCTTTGGGCACCATCACGCAGCGGTTCCAGCGATAACACGGCAACAATACTAAATCAGTAAATAGCTCCAGCGATTCAGTGGCGATCGCGAAATCCGCCTGACCTTCGCTGACCATCTGGGCAATTTGCTTGGGGGTTCCCTGCTGCATATGCAGGGCCACATCCGGATACTTTAGCGTAAATTCACTGATAATAGGCGGCAGCGCGTAACGCGCTTGAGTGTGTGTGGTGGCAATGGCCAAACTGCCGCGCCGCTCATCGCTGTGCTCCTGGGACACCTGCTTGATGTTATCGGTAAGGCGCAACACTTGCCCCGCCAGTTCTATAATCGCTTGCCCGGCAGGTGTAACACGGGTCAGATGCTTACCACTGCGAGCAAAAATTTCTACGCCAAGCTCGTCTTCCAATAAGCGAATCTGTTTGGAAATCCCCGGCTGTGAGGTAAATAGGCTTTGCGCGGTGGCTGAGACATTCAGATTATGTCGATTGACTTCCCAAATATAGCGTAGCTGTTGTAGCTTCATATCCTCACCTTCTTTATTGTCTATGCAGGTCGCGCCTTGAAGCACATCATGGGGTTGCTATCGCCGTTCGTCTAATAGGCAGAGTGGCTTGTATCAATCCATGCAGCACCAGATAGAATAAAAAACAAACCAATAATACTTTTATATTATAAAAAATTCTTCCTACCAGCACCCTTTAATTTCTGCAAATAACCTACATCTCTACATCTGAAATTTGCCAGCAACCTTCCCGCCCGCTAACATCTCACCCACGACTTGGCGCGGTGAGCGTTACAGCGCGGTGGAAGAGCGCTTGTGAACCGCGTAATGACCGTTGCTACATTTGAGGCAACGACACAGTAAGAGCAACGCAAACGGGAGAAGCAAATGGCTAATAATGTTGATGTCACCAACGCCAATTTTGAGCAAGAAGTCCTCAACGCTGAACAGCCTGTGCTTATGAAATTTTGGGCGCCCTGGTGTGGCCCATGCAAAGTCATGGCCCCGGTTGTTGATGAAGTAGCTGCGGAACGTCAGGAAAGCTTGAAAGTGGTCAGTGTTAACGTAGACGACGCCCCTGAAATTGCTGCCGAGCAAGGCGTGCGCGGGGTACCTACCGTCATGCTGTTTAAATCAGGCACCAAAGTCGCCTCGCTGGTGGGCGCCCAATCTAAATCTCAACTAACACAGTTCATCGAACAAAACGCTTGATGAATGAGCCTGACATAGGCAACAGCCGCCGACATTGTCGGCGGTAACATGCTTGTTTACTTCCATTTCTATCGTTTTTGGCTAACGGATACGCTTCCAAGGTGGCAAGCGTGCATCACTCGTCCGGCTATTTTGCAGGCGCCGCCGACCTGGCCCTAACAAACGAGCGATCCAGCGAGTTTGCGGGTGACTGTCCAGAGCGATTTTAAGTGTCATGGTCAGCACGACCGACAGTAGCATTCCTGCCGCACCAAATATCCATCCCCATACTACCAACGATAAAAATGCCACAAAAGTGGAAAGCCCTAATGCCTGCCCCATTACTCTCGGCTCAATCAAATTACCGAGCACAAAGTTGATCACCAGATAGGCAGAAGCCAGCAGCAACGCGTCAAACGGACCGCCATCATTCGCAATCAGCAGCAACAGCACAGGGGGTATTGCGGCCAACGCAGAGCCAATATTGGGAATAAAGTTTAGCGCAAACGCCAACACGCCCCACAGCAACGGAAACTCGACCCCAATGAGCAAACACGAGAGCCAAACCAGCACCCCTGTCGCAAGACTGATCACTGTCTTCACTGCAAGATAGCGCTTCAGCGTCAGGCTAAACTCACTAAACCGTTTTAAACTAGGCGCCGGGTTTTCTAACGCACGTGAGATTTTTTCACGCACGTTAAGCGTCTCAAACAGCATGAAAATTACCAACAAACCCACAATAACGCTCTGCATGAAAAGGTTACCTAACTGCCCCAATAACGCTGGCATCCAGGAACCTTCATCCTCCATTTCGAACAGTGAATTGATCTGATCAGGATTGATCGCCAAGCCCCGTGACGAAAGCGCATTAAGCAAATTCCAGTATTGCTCATAAAGACGTGACTCAATTTCCGGCAACGCCGTCACAAAGGTACTAAAGCTATTGACCACCAGTAGGCCAATCAGCGAAATGAAGGCCAGCATCACCATTAATGTTAACAGTGCCGACATACGCATGCTTAAGCCGCAGCGATGCAACCATTGCACCGGGGAGGTACATACCACCGCAATAAAAATCGCAATCAGCAGCGGCACCAGTAAATCAGACCCCACCTTCATTCCTGCAATAATCACCACCAACGCGGCAAGCGCTAGCGTAGCGTTGAGGGGGATACTGCGGTAATCCTCATCCGACAATTTCTTCATAACTCCGTCCCTAGCCTGTTATCAAATCATGGTGGCTGCGTACATCATATTGCACAAACCGTGCAAACAATCAGCAACTCTTTTACGTTTGTCCTTCCTTGCTGAACTTTCTTTTCTAGCACGCTTCCAATACATCGAGCTAAGCGTTTAAAACAGCTTTTAAAGCAATAGCTTAAAGCAATATTTTTAAAGCAAGAATTTATCGTGATACTCAACAGCAATGCCCTAAGGTAGTGTCGTCAAGCAATGGCTTGGGCATCACTGCCAAGCCACTAATGTTAACTCAGTGGCGTATCAGCCATCTCATTCAGGAAACAATTTATGCAAACTAAATCACTAAGAACTCAACGACTGAGCTTTCAACGCCTCGGCTATGGCCTATTAGGCGGCGCGTTATTGACCTTGCTCTGCGTACCGCTATCATACGCCTCGCCTCACCCTCCTAAATCGCCCAGCCTGTTCGTTCAAGCGCAGTCATGGGTGGAAGTAGAACCCGACAAAGCCACGCTTAACGCCCGTCTGTGGGAAAACACCCCCGCCCTTTCCACACTGGAAGAGAGCGATAGTAGCGCACTTAGCGATGCTCGCGAGCGTTTGGAAACCCGTGCCAGCCAGCTAATTGAACAGATGGAAACGACCGGGCTTGAGCGCAGCGCCATTGATGCAGGCTCGTTAAATGTCTATCCCGAACATATTCAAGGCCCCCGCAACGAAGACGGTGAGCATGAAACGCTTCAACGCACCCGTTTAGAGCGCCCCATTACCGTCGAGCTAACCGATCTTAGCCAATTGAGTGAAGTATTAGACGCCTTGATTGCGGCCGGAGTTAATGCGCTGGACGGCGTGCAATTCGACCTACAAGACCGCGACGCGGCGAGCGATGAAGCATTGGCTAAAGCATTAGAAAAAGCTCAGCACAAAGCCAACCTGATGGCCAGCACCCTGAGTACCGAACTGGGATCTGTGCAGCGCATAGAAGAGACCCAGCCAGCGGTATTCCAACCCCGTATGATGTCGATGCGCGCAGAAAGCGACACTGCAGGCGCTAGCCAATCCGGTGCCGCCAGTGATTACAACCCCGGCACCATCCGTATCGATGCCGGGGTTAGCGTTGAGTGGTCGCTTAAAGAGCCAGACGCTCCACACCACCCAGATAGCGACGTAGCGGCTCAGGAATAATTACCGAGCCATCCGCCTGCTGGTGGTTTTCAAGCACCGCCAGCAGGCAACGCCCCACTGCCAGGCCTGAACCGTTCAAAGTATGCAGTAACTGCGGCTTTTTGGACTCAGGATGGCGATAACGTGCCTGCATGCGTCGCGCCTGGAAATCCTCGCAATTTGAGACAGACGAAATCTCTCGATACGTCTCCTGGCTGGGCAGCCACACCTCTAAATCGTAGGTTTTCGCCGCTCCAAAGCCCATATCACCCGTGCACAGCGTGACGACTCGATAAGGCAGTTCCAAGGCCTGTAGAATCGCCTCGGCATGACCACGCATTTCCTCCAGCGCTTCATAGCTCGCCTGCGGCTCCACAATCTGCACCATTTCGACCTTATCAAACTGATGCTGACGGATCATACCGCGAGTATCACGGCCATACGCGCCCGCCTCCGAGCGGAAACAGGGCGTATGCGCGGTAAGCTTCATCGGTAGTGCTGCCTGTTCGACGATTTCATCACGGACAAAGTTGGTTAGCGGCACTTCTGAGGTGGGGATCAGGTGATACTCACGCTCATCGTCCAGCTTGAACAAGTCTTCGCCAAACTTTGGAAGCTGGCCGGTACCCATGAGCGATTCACGGTTGACCATATACGGCACATAGCACTCTTCGTAGCCATGCTGCTCGGTTTGGGTATCGAGCATAAACTGCGCCAGTGCCCGGTGCAGACGTGCGATTGGCCCACGCATCACGGCAAAACGAGCACCGGTGATTTTCGCCGCCAGCTCAAAATCGAGGTAACCCGACTTCTTACCCAAGTCGACGTGGTCCAGCACCTCAAAATCAAATTCCCGCGGCGTACCCCAGCGGTGCAGCTCGACATTGTCGGCTTCGCTTTTGCCTTCCGGGACACTGTCATGGGGCAAGTTGGGAATACCACTAATGGCATCGTCCCACTCTTCCTGCACCTCGGCCAGCTCACTCTTCGCTTTATCCAGGCGATCGCCTAAATCACTCACTTCATCCAGCAGCGGCTGAATATCTTCGCCGTTAGCCTTAGCTTTACCAATCGCCTTAGAGCGCATATTGCGCTCGTTTTGCAGCTGCTCGGTTTGCGTTTGCAGCTCACGGCGGCGCGACTCAAGCGACTGTAGCTCCGCCTTATCAAGCACAAAGCCCCGGCGGGCCAGTTGTTGAGCAACCGTGTCAAGATCACCGCGCAGCAGTTTCGGATCGAGCATGAATCCTGTCCTTTGGCTTGAAAACAATAAGAACAACGCGCCATCGCGCGTGCACAAAAACGCTATTGTAGGCAAAAGCGCGGCGAGGAGCCATGGGCGGTGTTAGGAAGCCCTCGTTTAGTCTTGCTAAAAGGTTGAATCAGCAAATTATTTTACAGTGTCCCCTCTCGAGTAGCGATGCTGGGCGGCCTCTACCGCGGATGGGCTTGCCCTAATACTCTCGTTAGCATCACTTTCAAATCGCATATGGCCATCAGTTCCATTTCTAAGATCTAAAGCATGCGCTATTACCACTCTGCATATCCATCCCAGCCCATTCACCAAAAGTGATAAAGTGCCCGACGATTCGACTGGCGAATCACCAAATAATAGGTTTTCACACTTTTGGACAGGAGAAAGGCAGTGCAGGAAACAGCAAAGCAAGGAAAGTTTGCCTGGTGGCGACAAATTGAACTATGGAAGAAGATTCTCGCTGGCTTGGCGTTGGGTATTTTAGCAGGTGCGCTATTAGGTGAGACTGCCAGCGTGTTTAAACCCCTGGGCGATATTTTTATTAACGCCATTATGATGCTGATTGTGCCACTGGTGTTTTCTACCCTGGTGGTGGGTATTACCTCTATGCGCGACCCACAGAAAATGGGCCGTATTGGCGCACGTACGATTACACTTTATTTGGTGACTACCGCCTTCGCTATTTCCATCGGCCTGGTACTTTCCACCCTGCTACAACCGGGTATTGGCGTTGATTTAAGTTTCGACGCTGAAGTGGCCGCTAACGAAGCGCCATCACTGGTCTCTATTCTGGTTAACTTAGTACCACGCAACCCGCTGGACGCCCTGGCCAACGGCAACATTATGCAGATCATTGTGTTTGCCATTGGTTTGGGTATTTCGCTGACGCTGATTGGCGATAAAGGCGAACCGGTAATGAAGATATTCGACAGCTTTGCAGAGGCTATGTACAAACTCACCGGCATTGTGATGGCCTTTGCGCCCTTCGGCGTATTTGGCTTAATCGCCCACGTGTCTGGACAGTACGGTTTAGAAATATTGCTTCCGCTGGCTAAGCTGATTGGCGTTGCGTACCTGGCCAGCATTCTCCACGTGCTGGTGATCTACTCAGGTTTTATCTCACTATTGGGACGGCTAAACCCCATGCGCTATTTGCAGGGCAGCCTGGACGCTATTGTAGTGGCGTTCTCGTCGGCGTCTTCTGCAGGTACTCTGCCGATCTCTATTCGCTGTGCACAGAAGAACCTGGGCGTTTCCGAGGGGGTATCGGGGTTTGTGCTGCCGGTAGGCGCCACCATCAATATGGACGGCACCGCACTTTATCAGGGCGTGGTAGTGCTATTCATTGCCCAAATGACCGGCACTGATTTGAGCATGATGGATTACGGCATGATCGTCGTCACCGGCACGTTAGCCTCCATTGGT
Source organism: Vreelandella sulfidaeris (assembly GCF_042429665.1). GTDB lineage: Bacteria > Pseudomonadota > Gammaproteobacteria > Pseudomonadales > Halomonadaceae > Vreelandella. Next base: position 75,396 of record NZ_JBHMAC010000005.1, read on the forward strand.
ACCGCAGGGGTGCCGGGTGCAGGCTTGATTATGCTCTCGATTGTAATGGCACAAGTTGGTCTCCCGTTGGAAGCCATCGCCGTGGTTGCGGGGATTGATAGGATTCTTGATATGGCACGCACCAGCGTCAACGTTGCGGGCGACTTAATGGTCACCACGTTGGTAGGAAAAAGCGAGGGTGAACTCAACGAGGGAGTTTATAATCGTCACTAATTTTAATACTAGCATTTATAGCATGTGAAGGAGCGCAGTTCATTTTTGCGATCAGTAACCATTCCTCCACAAAACTTCATTCGCACAACGATGGCAACGCCCCATGTTTAATTGGGGCTAAGTTGGCAATATGCCTAGTATCGCTATTGGCAATCCTATCTACACATCCAAGCCTAGTAATAAATAAAAGTTCAAAATAATCATAAAAACTTCTATTTGTCATCTAATCTGGATCTAAAGTTGAACGGCTAATGTGTGCCCCATGATTCAGTTCAAAATCACTAAGCCATCTACCTATTGTGGGAGGTCGCCTAAGTGATAGTTCGCACTCCGGCGAAAGGTATCGCAGGCTTACTCTCAAGGCTGTAGGCTGGCAACCTAAAACGTCATGAGCTAAAGCCACCCTAAAGCCACCTCCCACAGGTCAGCAATCAGACTGTCAGACTGTCAGACTGTCAGACTGTCAGACTGTCAGACTGTCAGAAACAATTTCATACGGAATGAAGAAGAGCTATAAAAAATCTCGCCACTATCAGTTTATATAAGTACCTCCATTAATATTAATCGTTTCTCCCGTGATAAAGGAGGACATATTAGATGCAAGAAAAAGCACCGCATCCGCAACATCTTGAGGCACACCTAATCTATTCAAAGGAATATTCGATAGCACTTTTTCAAAGTACTCATCGGTCCATTGATGAATCATATCAGTTTCAATCGGGCCAGGACTAACGCCATTAACGTTGATGTTATATCTTGCCATCTCCAGCGCGAGATGTTTTGTCAAGTAATCAATACCTGCTTTAGATGCGCCGTAAGAAGGAGCGGCATTCTTATGGCCCGACTTAGCAGTGGTAGAGCTGACGTTAACAACTTTACCACAATTTCTTTTAACCATATGAGACAACACTGCCTTGCTGAAATAAAAATTTCCATTTAAATTAACATCGACCACGTGGTGCCAATCTTCTAACGCAACATCTAGGGTAGCGCTGCGCATATTAATGCCAGCATTATTTACTAATATATCAATCTTACCATAGTATTCTACTGTTTCCTTTGAAACCTCTTCTGCGGTTTCTGGCTTTGTAACATCTCCAGCAAAAACCAGGCATTTCCTTCCCTTTTTTTCAACTTCGCTGCAAACTTCATTTAACAGCTTTAAATTTGTACCAACAATAGCTAAAGAGGCTCCATTCTCAGCCAGCGTAAGAGCAATACTCCTGCCTATTCCTCTACTAGCACCCGTTACGATCGCTACCTTATCAGCTAACATCATCGCCATTAACCTCAAAAATGAATTCAATTATTAATTGATAGTTTATTACATCAACAAGTCCGGTAGGAATGTTACAATTTCAGGGAAGACAATAATACTAAGTATAGAAACAAGGTAAATAACAACAAAAATGACGATATGCTTCATCATTTTCAATACGTTTGTATTAGCTATTTTTGCTGACAATAAAGTAGACAATCCATAAGGTGGCGTTACCGTACCCAAACGAATAGCCATCACCGTCACAATACCTGCAACGACCGGGTCAACGCCTAACTCGCGTATCACAGGAACAGACATAGGCACAAAAATCAGCATGGCAGAATTTGGCTCCATAAAAGTGCCCAGGATAAAATACAGCAACACAAGCACTAACAAAAAAGTAAAAGAATTAAAATCATTTTCAATAATGAAATTAATGACCGGATCGAGCGCTTGGTAATACGACAGCACCCAAGATAAAAAAGAAGCAGCGGCGATTAGTATATAAATAGACGCTGAATCTGTAACAGCTCTATGCATAACTTCTCTATAGTTTTTAAAACTTCTTTCTTTTTTAATGAAGAAGGCCACAACAAATACATAGACCACGGCAATAGCGGCGGCTTCCGTTGCCGTAAATACACCTGCCATTATGCCCACTATGACAATTAAAAACAAACTAACAGGAAAAATGCTTTTCTTTAGCGCCAATCGTTTAGAAAGCTTGTCATCCTCACTTAAACCAAGGAGTTCATTACTAACAGGCCCAACATTATTCTTATGAGCATAGTAGTATGCGTAAAACATTTGGGTTGCACCAATCAGCACCCCTGGAATAATCCCTGCTATAAACAAGGAAGCGACAGATGTCTGAGACAAAGCACCGTACACTATTAATAGAATACTAGGAGGTATTATCGATCCAATAGTAGAAGAAGCAGCGGTTATTGTTGCTGCAAACTCTTTGCTGTAACCTGCTTTCACCATGGCAGGTATTAAAATTCGACCCAACGATGCTACGTCTGCTACTGAAGACCCCGATATAGCGCCAAAAAACACACTCGTTACAATGTTTATATGAGCCAGGCTTCCCTTCAAGTTACCCACCAGAGCCTTGGATATATAGATTAAGTCATCTGTTACTTTTGTAAGATTAAGCAAGGCACCGCAAAAAATAAAGAGCGGAATCGCTAGCAATGTAAAGCTTGAAAAAGACTCAATCATAACGGAGCTAGCTTGAGTCAAGCTTACGAGCGGTTCGAAGATAATGGGGATGGCTGCGGCGATAACTATGCTGAACGCAACGGGAACACCAATCAATAAGCAAATAAGGAAAACAGAAATAATGGTCAGTAAAATCATTTACTTTTAACCTCTTTCTTGTGTTTCTTAAAAAATAAGCCCTTTGCGTTGAGCAGATGAAAGTAAACCATGAATATCGAGCCTACCAAAAATGCCGAATAATAATAAATCAAAGAAGGCTGCGTAGTAAGAAATCGGATCGATACTAATTCCGACCTATTCAATCCTGACTTAAAAGCGGCAACGCCAATAAAAACCAGTATTACAATCCCCACAAGCGTCAGAAGGTAGACGATGATATCTCTTATCTTCGCCCCTCTTTCACTCAAATAATCCGAAAGTATATCAATCTCTAAATGTGCCTTTTCCTTTACTGCTATTGCAGACCCCAAAAAAACAAGCCACAGTAAAGAAAATTTCCTTAACACCTCTAGTTCCGGGATTGAATAAGAGAAAACATACCTTGTGACTACCCCAGTAAACAATGTTACTGAAATCAGCACCAGCATGAACATACCAATCAAGGATACCGACTTCAGAAGGACAGAATTAAATTTTTCAGGCCACATATTACAACCTCAAAGAGTTACTGCCCTAAAACCTTAGGGCAGTAAAAACCCGTCATCAGTTAAAGATTTCGTTAACGACATCTTCCACATCATATTTCTCAGCCAATTCATTTAGCTGAATACGAGATCTTTCAAAAAACTCCTCTCGATCCGGATCGGTAAAAGTTACGCCGAAATCATTTTCCAATATTGCAATATCTTCTTCAGTTTTCTCAAATGCTTTATCAATATACTCAGGCTGGACGACTTCGCGCGCTCTTTCGATGGCCTCTTTATGTTCATCAGACAGTGCGTCATATCGTTCGTTATTCATAACAACAAAACCAAGATCCAAACGGTGCTGTGTTCTAGCAATATACTTCGCTACCTCACCAAACCGCTGATCAATCATGGCATCCAGGCTATTTTGCGACCCGTCTGCGACGCCTGTCTGTAGCGCAGAATATACTTCGTTAAAGGCAATGCTCGTGGGGTCAGCACCTAAGTTGCGCCACCACTCAAGCTCAGTAGACCCTGTGCCACTGCGCATTGTTTGACCTTCAAGGTCTTCAACAGAATTAATGGGGAAGGTGCTAATGATATTTCTTTCCAAGCCTCCCTCATACATAACGGTTTTTAAACCAGGGTTTTCTATCAGCAAATCTTCGAAGTACGAGAGCTCACCCTCTGTATTGACGATAGATTCAAAATGCTCTCTATCTTTAAATAGATAGTAGGCACCCAGCACTTCAAACACGGGATTTTGTTCAGCGAACCAGCCTGAATCTGAATAGATCATATCAATATCACCAGAGATGACTGACTGATATAAACTAGAGGCGTTACCAAGAGTGCCGTCGGTGTGAACGGTGACTTCGATCTCACCATTACTCTGACTTTCAATCTCTTCACCAAATGCTGTAAGCGCTTTCGCTAGCAATGAGTTCTTGGATGTAATTGTCGCGGCTACCAACTTCACTGTTTCATCGCTTGCGGAAGCTTGCTCAGAATCCTCATCCGAGCAACCACTAATGACGGTAAACAAAGCGCCTGACAACAACAGAACTGTTGTTTTGTGCAATTTGGTCTTTTCTAAGATCATTGTTTTTTCTCCTTTGACACAAACTAAGCATTGAACCCGCTCTTGTAGGATTTTATCAGCGGTCCATAACGGTGAGTTTCAGGGCGACTTCGTAAAAGCGCCGCAAACAATATTGGCGGTGCAAAAATCCAACCAATGTAGGCAGTCGCATACAACAGCCGTAAAAACCGAGAGCACTGAATTAGTGACCTGCAATTTCTCACTACTGTTGCTCCTATTCACTCCTGCTGTCATCAATGGCCTCTCTCAACACCCTGCATCGCAACACAATGGCTTCAGCCAACAATGTTGTCAATTAAGTAAATTCACAAAACCCATGTTTAGAAAATATAAAAAAATAAGCTGTTGATATTTATACCATTTAAAAACAATTAACCCTTTAGTCTATATGCATATATAAACCAGATAACTTGACAACATCTTTTCCAATGATGATGCTCATCGTCATAAAGGCAGCGACAAAACACCTATGCCGCAAAGGAGTGAGTACAAAAATGACACCTGACGAAATCGCCTCGAAAATGAGCGGGGCCTGCGTATCGCGCCCTGGCGGGACCGAAGCTATCTTGCCGTCAACAGCCGTACAAAATCATGCCGCCTTCCTTTCCGCACTTCCCGATGGCGCCCTGCTTTGCACGTGGTTCGGGGGAACACTCGAAGGCAAGTCGGATATATCAATTCACGCGTCAGTGCTGTCACCTAATGCAGATACTTGGGGACACTCGCAACGCCTTACCGACGATGCGGCCCGGTCTGAACAAAATCCAATCATCTTCATTTCGCCCGAAGGCGACATAATTCTTTTCAATACGGCTCAACCTTCGGGCAATCAGGATGAAGCCCGGGTGATGATGCGCAGGCTTGAGGTGAAGAGCGCGGATGTAACTAGCGGCCCCAGCCGTGACCTGGGCTTGCCGGATGGAACCTTTATCCGCGCCCCCTTGAGTGTTAGGCCGAATGGCGACTGGTTGCTGCCCCTATTTCGCTGCAACCCTCGCCCAGGTCAGCGCTGGAATGGCAGCTACGATACGGCTGCAGTAGCGGTCTCGAAAGACCAAGGCGAAACGTGGGCAATTACAGACGTGCCTGATTCGCCAGGGGCTGTTCACATGTCAACAGTGACGCTCGATAACGATAAGTTGGTAGCCTTCTATCGCCGCCGCCAAGCAGATTTCGTGCACCGTTCAGAAAGTCTCGATGGCGGTCAAACCTGGACACCACCCACGCCCACCGACGTACCTAACAACAACTCTTCAATTGGCGTGACACGGCTCGCCGATGGACGAATCGCTATGGTCTGTAATCCAGTCTCAGCTGAAATGTCTCAGGACCGCCGCGAGTCTCTGTATGACGAGCTAGGTGAGGAGGACGATCGCCCAAATGCGTCGGGTGGCTGTCAGCCCATATGGGGTGTTCCACGCGCACCCTTGGCGCTATGCCTTTCCGAAGACGACGGACGCACCTTCCCTCACCAAGTCGTGATCGAGGAGGCCGCAGGCACATGCCTCTCCAACAACTCGGTGGACGGCCAAAACAAAGAGCTGTCTTACCCTGTCATTCTGCAGCGAGACAACGGGCAGGTGGAAATCGCCTACACCTTATATCGCCGAGCTATCAAGCATGTTCGGCTAAACCTTGATTGGATCAACGGAGCAGCCGTATGAGCGATACTCTCGGTATTACGATGGGCGACCCCGCTGGAGTCGGCCCCGAAATAACCATCAAGGCGCTGGCCGAGATGACGCCCGAGGAGCGATCGAAAACGCGCGTTTTTGGCAACCTGGCGACGTTAGAGGCAGCCCAAAAGGCAGTGGGTACGTCCCTTGATCTTTCAGGCTTAGTCGAGGATGTAGACATTCCGGGGGCTCCATTGCCTTGGGGCCAACTTAGTCACGCGGCTGGGGATGCCGCTTTTCGCTTTATTGAGACGGCGGTTCGGGCGGCTCAAGACGGCTCGATAGGCTGCATTGTCACAGCGCCCATCAATAAGGAGTCGTTAAACGCAGCCGGTCATCATTATGATGGCCATACAGGCATGCTACGCACTCTAACGGGATCGGATGCGGCCTACATGCTGCTGGCATCTGAGCGGCTGGAAGTGATCCACGTATCGACTCATGTCTCACTAAAAGATGCCATTGAGCGCGTCACTCCCGAGCAAGTGCTCGTAACGATTCGCGCCGGCTACGAGCATATGCGCCGTATGGGCGTCGAGTCTCCCCGCATAGCCGTCGCAGGGCTGAATCCTCACTGTGGCGAAAACGGCTTATTCGGCAATGAAGATATTGAAAAGATCAAGCCAGCCGTCGCCATGGCCCGAGATGAAGGCATGAACGTTGAAGGGCCCATTTCAGCTGACACTGTCTATTATCGCGCCTACCAGGGTGAATTCGACTTAGTGATCGCCCAATACCACGATCAGGGCCATATTCCGATCAAGCTAATCGCCTTCGACTCGACGGTGAATGTCTCAGTGGGGCTGCCGATCGATCGCACGTCAGTCGATCACGGCACGGCTTTCGATATCGCCGGCACTGGTAAGGCCAACCACACCAACATGAAAGCTGCCATTGCCTATGCGCGCAAATTGGTAGCAGGCAGGTACCCATCATGACAACCAACGATTTCGGCGGCGTGTATTGTGCCGCCGCCACCCCCTTTACCCAAGATGGAAGCCCTGATCACGCCGCGTTTGCACAGCATTGTCATGCGCTGATCGAAGAAGGCTGCGACGGTATCGCCCTCCTCGGTACAACCGGCGAAGCAAACTCATTGGGCTTGCAAGAACGCCAAGAGCTTCTGGACCGGGTGATTGAAGCGGGTATCGCTCCATCGAAGCTAATGCCAGGAACGGCACAAACCAGTATAGCGGACACCGTAGCGCTGACGCGTCACGCAGTCGACGCTGGCGTAAAGGCGGTCGTGCTGCTGCCCCCCTTTTACTACAAGGGCGTCAGTGACGAAGGGCTCTTCCGCGCCTATGCCGACATTATCGACCGGGTCGCCGACGACCGGTTGCGAGTGATCCTTTATCACATTCCGCAGATATCCGGGGTCGCAATTTCGCAGGCGCTCATTACTCGCTTGCAAGCCGCCTACCCAGGCATTGTGATCGGGATCAAAGACAGCTCCGGTGATCTTGAAAACATGCGCCGCACCATCGCGGAGTGTCCGGACTGCGCTGTGATGGCCGGGGCAGACCCTCTGATGCTGCCGCTGCTGCAATCGGGAGGCGCTGGTTGCATTACGGCTAGCTCTAATTTGGTCGCGGCGGATTTACGGATCGTCTTCGATGGATGGAATGATCCCGCTCAGCAGGCTGAGGTCGAATCAGCACAAGCGCGCATTAATGCATGGCGCGAACTGACCAACGCCTACGTTCAGCTATCCACCGTCAAGACGATGCTAGCCCGTCGCCGGGGCTTGGATAGCTGGACACGCGTCCGCCCGCCGTTCGTAGAGCTTTCTGATGAAGAGCGTGCGTCGGTCTTGACCCGAATGGAACAACTTGAGCATGAGGACAAAGCATGAGCGCAATCGACAAACCGATCACTATTCATCAGCCTAAGCAGCTAGAAGTGGGAGCCGGAGCCTCTGCTCGTTTAGGCTCATGGGCGGCTGGGGTCGAGCAATCGCTCGTCATTGCCGACCAGCACACGGCAAGCTATGCCGACGCCCTGAAGCTACCGGGTAACGTAACCGTATTCGCTGACGTTACGCCAGAGCCCGACACCAGTGTACTTGAACGAGCGATGGCATTCGCGCGCGAGTGCCAGCCTGATCTGGTCGTGGGCCTCGGCGGCGGCTCGGTGATGGATATCGCCAAATTGGTTGCCGCACTATGGGACAGTGAACAAGCACTCAAAGAGGTAGCGGGTCCGAATCGCGTGCAGGGGCGCCGCACTCTCCTCGCCCAAGTGGCCACAACCGCCGGTACCGGGTCCGAGGCGGGTATTCGCGCCTTGGTCACTGATCCAGATTCGAAGTCGAAAATAGCCGTTGAAAGCCCCTATTTGCTGGCCGATTTCGCCGTACTCGACCCCGTGCTTACTTACTCTGTACCGCCTGCTGTCACCGCGGCAAACGGCATTGACGCCATGGCACATTGTGTCGAAGCATTTACTAACATTAACGCGCACGACCTGATTGACGGCTATGCGCGCATGGGAATGTCCTTGATCGGCAAATACCTGCCCCGTGCGGTCGCCGATGGTCAGGATACCGAAGCACGCGCCGGCATGATGCTCGCCTCGTATTACGGCGGAATCTGTCTAGGGCCGGTAAATACCGCCGCGGGCCATGCCCTCGCCTATCCATTGGGAACACGCCTCAGTCTTCCACATGGCCTGTCCAATGCGATCATTTTCCCACACGTGCTTGCTTTTAATGAGTCAGTGCACTCAGAAAAGACGCGCGAAATCGCAGATGCGCTGGGGCTACACTTTGACGGCTCCACTGGATCGCTATTCGACTCCGCTTATGCCTTTTGTCGTGATCTCGGTGTCGAGATGCAGCTTGCCAAGCATGGGGCTCAAGAGGAAGACCTGTCTACATGGGCCCAGGAGGCGCACGGTATCCGTCGTTTGATGGACAATAATCCACGCAACATGACCGTTGACGATGTGCTTGCGATATACCGGGCCGCGCTCTAAATCACGACACTTAATAAACCACTAAGCCTCAGCTACATCGCTTTGAATAGCCAAAGCTATCGCTAGGCCTTCAGGTGAATGGAAATAACGGTTCAGCGAACTAAAAAAGAGATCCCCTATGGCGCCCAAGACAGAAGCTTTGAAACTCATCATTATTGCTGACGATCTCACCGGCGCACTCGACTCTAGCGCAGCATTTGCACGGTATGGGTTTAGCACCTATGCCGTGACCTCACCAGAGGCCATCGCGCGCGTATTGGCCGAACGATGCCCAGAGGTGTTGGCCGTCTCGACACAAACACGTGACGCCTCCTCAGAGAATGCTAAAGAACGAGTTGCTCAAATGATGCGGGCACTGCCTAGCGGCACACTCATTTTCAAGAAGGTTGACTCCCGGCTCAAGGGGCCAATCGCCGCTGAGCTTGACGAAATCCCTTACCGTAAAATCGTCGCTATGCCGGCGATCCCGCAATTCAACCGGATCGTTATTAACGGCTGCGTCAGCGGCTTTGGGGTGGACGCGCCGATTTCGGTCGGCGACGCGCTAGGCCACCATGTCAATAACGCCTGTATACCCGATACACTGCATGACGAAGAGATGGACCAGTGGATCGGCGCCTATGCCACAGACACCCTATTTTTGGGTGCGCGCGCGCTCGCAGAACGCTTGGCAATGCACATGGCCGACCACGCGAGTCCGCAAGACCTGCCATTGTCGTTCCCGCCAGCGCTGTGTATAACCGCAGGGTCAAGGGATCCAATTACCTTGGCTCAAATTAATTCGTTACTCTCAACTAAACGCGATACCGTACATATACCAGCACCCAACGGCTGCTTAGATGCAGAGCCACAGCAAAATGCTCGCATAACCGTCTTGCAGGCCACCCCCGGCGCCACATCATTGCCGTCTGCAACGGTTGCAACAAATCTCGCTGCGTCGCTCAAAAGGCTTACCCCCGAGAATGACGTTACGTGGTTTCTCACTGGCGGAGCGACGGCTGAGGCTGTGCTGCTAAGTAACGATATATTGGAAATGCAAATACTCGGTGAAATTCTTCCCGGCCTTCCCGTTTGCCGCACCGAAAACACTGTATTTATCACTAAGTCGGGTGGCTTTGGCGCGGATGATACTCTTATAAGAGTCGCCGAAATGATTTGTAAAACTTAACGGAAAACCGCATGAGTGAACAACGAGACTCCACACCGGGACGCCGAAGCTTAGGCGAGATGATTTATGACCAGTTGCAACGGGCGATCAAGTCAGGGTCCTATCAAGCTGACGAACGCTTACCTACCGAGCATGAACTCGCTGCTGAATTTCAGGTATCTCGCCCTATTGTGCGTGACGCGCTGCAGAAGCTGCGAGAGCAAGGGTTAATCTATTCACGACGAGGCGCTGGCAGCTTCGTTCGCAGCGTCGGCCTGCGTCAGCCGCTGGGATTTGGTCAGATTGAAAACATCGCTGATTTAGAAGATTGCTATGATTTTCGCCTGAGTGTCGAGCCGGAAGCTGCCGCCAGAGCAGCAGAGAGGCACAACGAGGAAGACATTAAACGCATTAAGTCCGCCTTGAAAATACTTCGCGATGCAACCAACCGTCGCAGACACCATGAGGACGCTGACTTTCAGTTTCATTTAGCCATATCACACGCGTCAGGAAATCATTATTACGCAACCGCAATGGAAGCACTGGAAGACCACATTGCCGTCGGCATGCAATTTCACGGGCTCTCACTAAAGGCAACACCCGGTGGCCTTCAGCATGTGTTTGAGGAGCATAAAGCTATCGTTGAGGCGATCGAGCAACGCCACCCCAGTGTTGCGCGTGACCTTATGCGTGAGCACTTAACAGGCTCGCGTGACCGCCTGTTCGAAGGGAAGCGACGCTCCTCTATGTCAAGCCCTCCCTCAGAGGCAAAGTAATTCTTATGCTCTTGCCTGGGCAGCGACGTCACTATCGCTATGAGAAAGCGCCTGGCCACTACTTTATTTCTACCAGCACAGCCTCATGACCTCACCACACACAAAAAACGCCAAGTACGTCGGATGCCTGCAAGGCTGGGTGAATGAAGAGAGGTTCGCAGGTGCCAGCTTTGATTAGCAGCGGGCGCTGTGCTTCTCCACTTTTTATAGGCTTCACAACAGCAGTTGTGATTTACCCTTTTTCTCGGCAACCTATTGGTCATTCGCGCCTTAACGACACTCTTTATTAGCTGAGCACCGCTGCCATGCCTACCGCTTTTGACCAAACGCTCGACGCCATTGATGCCCTGCATGCCGAGGACCCACGCTCCACGACGCTTGCTGATGGCACGTCCATGCCCCAGGAACTCGCCTACGCTCAGCGCATGAGCGACTGGCTAAACCGCGTGCATGATGCCCCAGATGAAGTGCTGCGCCTGGCAGTGCGTGCCCAGCACTTACAGCGCTGGCTTGTGCCCCGGGCAGAGTATCCTGAAGGGCGCGTGGGGTATTTAACCTGGCGACGCGATCAAGGCAAACGTGCAGGTGACACCACCGCCCAACTAATGCGCGAGGCCGGCTACAGCGATGCAGACGCGGAGCAAGCCAAGGCGATGATTAACAAAAAGGGGCTCGGGCGCGACCCTGCCGTGCAGGCGCTGGAAGATTCTGCGTGCCTAGTATTTCTAGAGAACTACTTTGCCGATTTCTCGCGCAAGATCGACCACGATCACATGGTGCGTATTGTGCAGATGACCTGGCGCAAAATGTCGCCGCGCGCTCATGAACTGGCCTTAACGCTGCCAATGTCCGAGACCTCAACCGCGCTAGTAAAAGAAGCCCTGGGTGTGGAGTAAGGTACGCAGTAAAGCGCTACCGTGAGATGCAGCCAGAGAGCCTCTGCGGTAAAGTAACCGTCTTCTTTTATTGCGCCCCCGGCACTGACGGCTTGATCAACTATGATTGCACCCCTGGATACGCGTACTGCCCCGTTTGAACGCCTGAGCAACGAGTATGTACGTTTTCTAAATGCGCTCAAGACGCGCGGTTTTGAAGGCGAGATTGCCCCGGACTACGCTCACCGCACCGTACTGGCCACGGACAACTCGATTTATCAGCGCTTGCCCCAGGCGGCCGTCTACCCCAAGCATGCCGAAGATGTAGAACGCTTGGCCAAACTCGCAGCACAAACCACCCACCGTGGGATTGTATTAACGCCAAGGGGCGGCGGTACCGGCACCAACGGCCAGTCGTTGACCGACGGCATCGTGGTGGATGTTTCCCGCCATATGAACAAGATTGTCGAGATCGACGTTGAGAACCGCCGGGTGCGCGTGCAAGCCGGGGTGGTGAAAGATCAGCTCAACGCCGCACTCAAACCTTACGGCTTGTTTTTCGCCCCCGAGCTATCGACTTCCAATCGCGCCACCATCGGCGGCATGATATCAACCGATGCCAGCGGCCAAGGCAGCTGCGAATACGGTAAAACCCGTGATCATGTACTGGAGCTCGATACCATTTTGCTGGGTGGTCAACACCTTCACAGCCGCGCGTTAAGCGCCCATGAAGAGCAGGCCCAGCGCCAGCAAACAGGCCCTCTGGGGCGCGTGCATGCGACGGCCGCCGAGATTATCGATCAGCAAGGCGACTTGATTGCCGCCAAGTTTCCGCCGCTTAATCGCTGCTTAACCGGTTACGACCTGGCCCACCTCCGCGATGACCAGGGTCAGCTTAATCTCAACAGTTTGCTGTGCGGCTCAGAGGGATCATTAGGCTTTCTCAATGAAGCAGTGCTGAATGTACTGCCGATTGCCAAGCACTCCACACTGGTTAACGTGCGCTACGTAAGCTTTATGGACGCCCTGCGGGACGCCAAGGCGATGATGGCATCAAGCACCCCCACCTCTATCGAAACCGTTGATGACACGGTGCTTCAATTAGCCATGGAGGACTTTGTCTGGGACAGCGTGGCGGAATTTTTCCCCGCCACGGGCAGCACACCGATTCGCGGCATTAACCTAGTTGAATTTAATGACAACGATGAAAGCGCTCTCGCCGAACGGGTACGAACATTCACCGAGCATCTAAGCCACGACACCACCGTAGAGCGCCTGGGATATACCCTGGCCGAGGGGCGCACGCAGATTCAGAAAGTGTACGCCATGCGCAAACGCTCGGTGGGGCTGCTTGGTAATGTACAGGGCGAAAAGCGCCCTATCGCCTTTGTCGAAGATACCGCGGTGCCGCCTGAGCATCTGGCGGAATTTATTGCCGAATTTCGCGCGGCGCTAGATGCCCGAGGCCTCTCTTACGGCATGTTTGGCCACGTCGATGCTGGCGTGCTGCATGTGCGGCCAGCACTGGATATGAAAGATCCCGCTCAGCAAACGCTGATTCGTGAGATTTCGGATGAAGTCGCCGCCCTTACCCAGAAATATGGCGGATTGCTATGGGGCGAACACGGCAAAGGAGTGCGCTCGGAGTATACGCCCACGTTCTTTGGTGAACTCTATCCCAGCCTACAACGGGTCAAAGCGGCGTTTGATCCTTATAACCAGCTCAATCCCGGTAAAATCGCCTCACCCGCCGAAGGCGGTGAGCTGATAGCCAAGTCCAGCGACCCCGAGCTGCTGACCATTGATGGCGTTCCCATGCGTGGCCAGCTTGACCGTACCATCGACGAGCGTGCCTGGCAGGCATATGACGCCGCGGTGTACTGCAACGGCAACGGTGCCTGCTATAACTACGATGTTGACGACCCTATGTGCCCGTCATGGAAGGCGACGCGAGATCGCCGTCACTCGCCTAAAGGGCGCGCTAGTTTGATACGAGAATGGCTTCGTCTGCAGTCGCTGGCGGGCATAGACGTGGTGGAAGAGTCGCGCAAGAAGAAAGCTGAGGGCGGCTGGGGCTTTATTAAAAGCTTTCCGCTCCGATTGGCCAATACGCTGAGCCGCAAGCAGCATCACGACTACTCGCATGAAGTATATGACGCCATGGCGGGTTGCTTGGCGTGTAAGTCCTGCGCTGGCCAGTGCCCTATCAAGGTTAACGTGCCGCAGTTCCGTTCGCAGTTCCTGGAGGTCTATCACGGTCGCTACCTGCGCCCACTGCGTGACTACGTGATCGGTAGTACCGAGTTTATGCTGCCCAGCCTTGCCAAGGCGGCACCGCTGTATAATGCGATGATGGGGCAGCGCTGGGTAGAAAAACTGATGCGCGCCGGAGTCGGCATGAGTGACTCCCCTGCGCTGTCGCGAAGCAGTGTTAAAAAGCAGCTGACGTCATGGGGAGTGGCAGAGGCAACGCCGGTATCACTATCTCTATTGACCGAACAGCAGCGTGCAAACAGCGTGATTCTTGTTCAGGATGCGTTTACTACCCACTTTGAAGCCAACCTCGTCATGGACGTGGTAGAGCTGCTTTCGCGCCTCAACTTACGCGTGTTCGTAATGCCCTACTCAGCGAACGGTAAGCCACTTCAGGTACAGGGCTTTTTAGGCGCTTTCGAGCGAACCGCCGCCAAACAGTCCGAGCGTTTGCGCACTCTGGCGCGTTTTGATATTCCCCTGGTGGGCATTGATCCTGCGATGACCCTGACCTATCGCCAAGAGTACGTCAAAGCGCTGGGCGATGAGTCGGTGCCGGATGTATTGATGCTGCAGGAGTGGCTGGCGACTCGCATCAATACCCTGGTGCCCAGCCAGCTAATGCTAAGCGCCCCTAGCTTCAAGTTGCTTTCTCACTGCACCGAGAAAACCAACGCCCCGGGCAGCCCCAAAGCTTGGCAACAGGTGTTCGCCGCATTCGGCTTAGAGCTTGAGCTGATGGCTTCCGGCTGCTGTGGCATGTCCGGCACCTACGGCCACGAAACCCGTAATACCGGCACGTCTCACACTATTTATGCCCAATCCTGGCAGCCCCTGGTGGAGTCCAAAGAGAACGCTGGCACGCTATTAGCCACCGGCTACTCCTGCCGTAGCCAGGTGAAGCGCTACTCCGGCCAAACCCTACCGCATCCCCTACAGGCACTGCTAACCGAGGTAAAGCGAGCAACGCCAAAGCATAACTAATATTTATACAAGAAGCCTATTTTGTATAACGTTGAGAGAGCTAACGGCATGCGCTGATAAAAGCTGCCATGCTATGCAGTACCTCGATTTTCAGGAGCTGCCTTGTTGTCTCTACTCCGTACGCTAGCCCGGCTAGGTCCTAGCGTTACCCTAACGATTGGCTTGATATCCGTGGCGGTGGCCCAGGAAAACCGCGTTGAGACGCTGGTGGTCGAAGATTCACTTCGCCTGGAGGTATTACCGCTCACTGGCAGCGTCAATGCACCCCAGACCTCGCAGCTGTCGAGCACAGAAGCGGGGCAAATCAGCGAGTTGACGGTAGAGATAGGCGACAGAGTCACTCAAGACCAACCACTGCTCACTCTTGATACCCGCTACATTACCCTTCAACGCCAGCGTGCCCGCGCCGAACTCGCTCAAGCCGAAGCAGAGCGCGACGAAGCCCAGCGCCGATTGAGCGAAGCCAATCAGCTCTCGGCACAAAGTATTGCCGCCAGCGAGCGTCGTCAGCGCGAAAGCGCTCTGGCGGCAGCACAGGCCATCTTTGAAGCGCGCCAGGCCGATTACGCGCTGACCCAACTGCAGCTAGCGCGTCATCAAGTACGTGCGCCCTTCGACGGCATGGTCACCCAGCGGGAAAGCAATATAGGCGAATGGGTCAACCCCGGCGACACCTTACTTACCTTGGTCGATTTAGCGTCGCTTAGGGTGGATTTCCCCGTACCGCTTTCAGCCTACCAGCGCTTTGAGGGCGCACAGTTAGAGGTACGTTTAGAAGGCAGTGATCAATGGCATTCGACGCGCATCCTAGCGCGCATCCCCCTTGATGAAGGCTCAAGGCAGTTCTTGCTGAGGGCGGTGCCGGAAGCAACGCTGGACATGCTGCCAGGCATGGCAGTGGAGGGCCGCTTGCAGCTTACCGGTGAACGCGGGCCGAGCGTGCCGCGTGATGCGCTCATTCGCCGCCCGGATGGCAGTGTTAGCGTTTGGCTCGCGCGCCAGAGCGATGATAGTTGGCAAGCGTTTGAGCAGCGGGTTGAGATTGGCAGCAGCCACCAGGGAGAGGTCGCCGTGAACGAAGGCCTGGCCGCGGGAGACCGCGTTATTGTCGCCGGTAATGAGCGTCTTGAAGAGGGGCAACGCGTGTCCCTGAGCGACGACTAAAGGAGCCTTCTCAACTATGTTTGCCGCTATTATCCGTCACGGCATCTTGGTGAGCGTGAGTACCTTGATCCTGCTGATTCTAGGTATTGCCGCCATCTGGCGGATACCCGTGCAGATGATCCCCGACCTGGAAACCCGCGTAGTGGGCATCGAGACCCAGTGGCCAGGCGCCACGCCGCAGGATATCGAAAAAGATATATTGATTGAGCAAGAAGAGTTCCTGCGCAATATACCCAACCTTCAGCGCATGGAGTCCACCGCCAGCAGCGGTAGCGCCGAAATTGAGCTGGAGTTTCCCTTCGGCGTGGATCTCACCGAAACCTTGATTCGGGTCAACAACGCCCTCAGCCAAGTCCCCTCCTACCCCAATAACGTCGACCAGCCACGCATCGTCGCCAACTCTTTCTCCGCCAACGCCTTTATGTACTTTAACGTTGGCCCCCGCGAAGGCAATCCGCGCCAGCTGGATATGCCCGCCATGCGCGACTACTTGGAAGATAACGTACGCCCGCGCCTGGAAAGCGTTGCCGGCGTGTCGGAAGTAACGGTATCCGGTGGCGCCGAACGGCAAATGCAGTTGTTGATTGACCCTGCGGCGCTGGTCGCTCGCGAGTTGAGTATTAGCGATATCCAGTCAGCGCTTCGGGCACGCAACCAGGACGTCTCTGGGGGGCATCTGGAAAGCGGTAAACGCCGCTACCTGCTGCGTACCGTCGGTCGTTTTGAGGATATCGACAGCCTCGAAGCGCTCATTTTAAGGCGCGAAGGCGACACGGTCATCAGGCTCAGCGATGTCGCCGACGTGCGCCAATCCTATGCTGAGCTTACCTCCCGCGCTTACAGCTCGGACGGCCAGCCAGTGTTAAGCGTTCAGGTGCGCCGGGAACCGGGCGCCAATGTCATCGATATCAAACGCGCCATGCTCGACGAGGTCGCCACACTTAACGAAGGAATGCTGTCTGAGCAGGGTATGCGCATGACGCTCTCCAGTGACGACGTTCGCTACGTGGAGTCATCGATTGCCAATGTCTGGGTTAATCTGGGCCTGGGCGCGCTGTTTGCCACCCTCGTGATGTACGCTTTCCTGCGTTCTGCACGGGCGACCCTGGCCGGTGTTATTGGCATCCCCATCTGCACAATTGCCGCCTTTCTGGGGCTGCTGTTGGCGGGCCGTACCCTTAATGTTATCTCATTGGCGGGGGTCGCTTTCGCCATTGGCATGACCATCGACAACGCCATCGTGGTGCTGGAAAGCATTGAAACCCAGCGTCGCCGCGGCTTGGCCCGCTTTGACGCCGCACTAGAGGGCGTCAAGCAGGTATGGCCCGCGGTGCTCGCGTCAACGCTCACGACAGTATTAGTGTTTGTACCAATTTTCTTTATCAAACAGGAAGCGGGACAGCTTTACTCTGATATTGCGGTGGCTATTTCAACCTCGATTGTTGTCTCTATGGTCGTCGCCATTATGGTGATTCCCACCCTAGGTGCGCATATTGATTTTCGTGGTAAAGAGAGCACCTCAACGGCTTCGCCGCGCTGGATAAGAGGCTGCTTATGGGTAGTGGATAGCATGATCCGCACTGCATCACGTCGCTTTATTGCCATTGTCCTGGGGATTGCCGGGGGCATAAGTATTTTTTTCTGGCTGACACCGCCGGCGGAGTACTTGCCTGAAGGTGAAGAGCCCAAGACGTTCGCCAGCATGAACGCCCCGGCAAGCTACAATCTGGCCACCATGGATGCCATTGCGCAAACCCTACAGCAAGAACTGGAACCTCATGTAGGCGCTGAGCCTGAGCGATTTGAGCAAGGCGATACCGATATTCCGCCGATTCGCACGATGGGCATTCAGGCCGAAGCTCAAAGCCTAAGAATCATAGCTGAAACCATTGATCCCAATCACATCGACGCCTTGATGGTTGCGCTAACGAGGCGCTTTGAAGCCTACCCCGACATGCGTGCCTTTGCCGCCCGCGGCTCGATTATTTCCAGCAACGATGGTGGCACACGCAGCATTACGCTGGATATCGCAGGCAATGATTTAAACCAGCTCTATACCACTGCGAACGCCATTTATCAGCGTGCCCAGGAAGTGTTCGACGACCCGCACATACAGTCGCGGCCTTCCGCGCTGGATCTGGCCCAACCACTGATTGAGGTTTATCCCGATTGGGAGCGCGCTGCCGAAGTAGGCCTGGACACCAATGCGCTAGGCACCACCGTAGCGGTACTGACGAATGGTGCTTACCTAGATGACTTTTACCTTGAAGACGAAAAAATCGACCTCTACGGTTACGGCCCACAAGCGGGCGATATTGACTTGGACGCCCTTGCCACGCTACCGATCCACACTCCCTCAGGCATTAATGTGCCTCTCAATACGCTTGCCGAGATTCGGGAAACCGTGGGAACCGCTACCCTAAGACGCGTGGACGGCCGTCGTAGCGTCACGCTCGATGTTATTCCACCGCGCAGCGTAGCACTGGAAGCGGGTATTGAACGGATGCAGCGCGAAGTCATCGACCATTTGAGTGACGCAGGCACGCTGCCTGCTAACATCACGGTGTCCGTCACCGGTGCGGGAGACCAGCTAGATGCCACTCGCCAGGCGCTTACCAGCAACGCATTGATTGCCCTGGCTATTGTGTATCTACTGCTGGTGGCAATTTTTGCCCACTGGGGTTATCCACTGCTTATTCTCGCCACGGTTCCACTGGGTGCAGCCGGGGGCATTGTTGGGCTATGGCTGATGAATACGGTGGGCGCGCAGCTGCCAAAAATAGGCTTGAACGCGATTAGTCAGCCGTTCGATATGATCACCATGCTTGGCTTTTTGATTTTAATGGGGACCGTGGTCAACAACCCTATCCTGGTTGTCCATCAGGCGCGGGAGAATTTACGCACAGCGTCCATGGGTGTTCGCGACGCCGTGCATCAGGCGGTCGAGAGTCGCTTACGGCCTATCGCCATGACGACTCTTACAACCCTGTGTGGTCTCTCACCGCTGGTATTTTTACCGGGAGAAGGCACCGAGCTTTATCGCGGCGTCGGTGCTATTGTGCTGTTTGGGCTGCTCGGCACGGCGATCGTCACCGTTACCTTTTTACCCGCCCTGACGGTGGCGGTGCTCAGTTGGAAAACAAAAAGAGCCGTAAGCTAAAAACGGGCGTGTTAGAAGAATAGCCGCTTGAGCGCCAGCCCCGGATCACTTTCGCGCATAAAGACTTCGCCGACCAGAAAACCATTAACGTTATGGTCACGCATCAATTCAACGTCGTCGCGGGTGTGAATGCCCGATTCGGTGATCACCGTCACGCTCTCAGGAATGCGCGGCAGTAACTCCAGCGTGGTGTTTAAGCTGGTCTCAAAGGTGTGCAGATTGCGGTTATTGATACCGACCAGCTTGAGACCAAGCGCCAAGGCACGTTCGAGCTCATCGGCATTGTGAACCTCAACCAACACATCCATTCCCAACTGGATCGCCTGCTGATTCAAATCGCGTAGCTGAGCGTCATCCAGTGCAGCAACAATGAGCAGTATACAGTCTGCACCAATCGCTCTAGCTTCACTGACCTGATAGCCATGGGTGATAAAATCTTTACGGATCACCGGCAGCGTGCATACGTCCCGAGCGGCGATCAGGTAATCTTCGTGACCCTGAAAAAAGTCAGCGTCGGTGAGTACCGACAGGCAGGCAGCGCCGCCCTGGGCATAGCTTTTGGCAATGTCGGACGGGTGAAACTCTTCCCGAATAACGCCTTTAGAAGGCGAGGCTTTTTTGACTTCCGCAATGATCGCGGCGTCACCTGCCGCAATGCGCGTATTGAGCGCTTCGATGAAGCCACGCGGGGCGCTCTGCTGCTTGCCGAGTGCGAGTAAATCCGCTTCAGAAACCGCCTGGCGGCGTTCAGCCACTTCCTGGTCCTTACGGGCCAGAATGCGCGTTAAAATAGTCGGCGTTGCCTGGTGAGTCATAGTGATCTCTTCTTATTTCAAGCGTAGCTTGTTTAAATGCCTGCCTTTAAAACGGCTGTTTAAAAACTAATAGTGATAAACTACTGCTTGAAAACACTGGTAAAGTGCGAAAGCTCTTTTAGTTTCTCAAGCGGCAGTTTAGAGGCTTGTGCATCCTGAGCCACCATCACTCCCTCTTTTAAGCTATCCGCAACCCCCGCACAGTAAAGCGCGGCACCGGCATTGAGCGCGACCATGTCGGCGGCAGCCCCCTCGCCTGCCAGGGCGGCTTTAACCAAACGCAAGCTATCGTCTGCGCTGGCGGCTTTCAGCGTTGCCAGGCTCTGGCGCTCAATGCCAAGTTCCTCTGGCGTAATAGTGTACTGACGAATGTCGCCCTCATTTAACTCAGCCACCAAGGTAGGGCTAGCGAGAGATATTTCATCAAGGCCGTCCTCGGAGTGAACGACCATCACATGTTGGCTGCCCAAGGTTTTAAGCACTTCTGCCATTAGCGGCACCAGCTCTGGCGCATAAACACCGAGTACCTGATTGGGAGCACCAGCCGGGTTGGTCAACGGGCCAAGAATATTAAACAGCGTGCGCACACCCATCTCACGGCGTGGGCCAATTGCATAGCGCATGGCCGGATGGTGGTTAGGCGCAAACATGAAACCTACCCCCACTTGCTCAATGCAACGCGCCACTTGATCAGGCTTAAGGTCGAGATAAATACCCGCCACATCGAATAAGTCAGCGCTGCCCGATGACGAAGAAACGCTGCGATTGCCATGTTTTGCAACATGCGCACCCGCGGCCGCGGCTACAAAACTCGCGGCGGTAGAGACATTAAATAAATTCGCGCCATCACCGCCGGTGCCGACAATATCCACGACATTCTCGACATTCAGATCAACACGCCGCATCAACTCGCGCATTACCTGAGCAGCTGCACTGATTTCAACAGCGCTCTCGCCTTTAATCGCCAAGCCTACCAACAGGCCACCGATTTGTGCATCGCTTGCATCGCCAGTCATGATCTGGCGCATCAACGCGTGCATGGCATCGAAAGAGAGGTCTTCGCGGCGCATCACCGCATTAATCGCGTCTCGCATTTGCATGAGCAGAGGAGCCCCTAAAGCATGTGAAACCGGCCGTTAGCCGCGTTTTAAAAAGTTGGCCAATAGCGCATGGCCTTGGCGGGTGAGGATTGATTCAGGGTGAAACTGCACCCCTTCGATATCGAGCTCACGGTGGCGTAAGCCCATGACCAGCCCCGGCGTCACGTCGTCGTCGCCCGTCCAGGCAGTGACTTCCAGGCAGTCAGGCAACGTCTCTTTATCAACCACCAGAGAGTGATAGCGGGTTACCTCTAGCGGGCTTTCCAGTCCTTCAAACACACCTTGATGGGTATGTAACACCGCTGATGTTTTACCGTGCATGACTTGAGGAGCACGCACGACGTTGCCGCCATACACCTGCCCAATAGCCTGATGGCCAAGGCAAACACCCAATATCGGCAGTTGACCAGCAAAGTGTTGGATGGCCGCCATTGAAATACCCGCTTCATTGGGCGTACATGGCCCTGGCGACACCACCAAATGGGTCGGCGCCAGCGCTTCGATCTGTTCAATAGTGATTTCATCATTACGGTGAGTAATCACTTCAGCACCCAGTTCACCTAAATACTGAACGATGTTAAACGTGAAACTATCGTAATTATCGATCATGATCACTTTCTGCACTGTCTGTGCTTGCGCCATTGCCCCAGTTACTCCGTTGCGTTGCGTCATATAGACCACAGTTAAAACTGCTAATGACTCGATGATACCGCAACCGGGCTCTCCCTTGCAGGGGTTAAGTGACGCGTATAATGAGCTGGCACCTCTATTGATCAAACATGTATTAAGGCAGGCAACGCTCAAGAGTGCGATACTATTTAGCCTAACGTCCTCCTTAGCCAAAAGATCCTTGCTTATCGCCGTAAATTTCATAGGACATTATTTAACTTGTTCTTTCAGTACATTGGAACTGGCAACGGGTCACCGCAGTCTTTATTATCTGCGATCTTTTTCGATAGCTTTCAAACGAGTTAGGAGCGTGGAATGTCAAAGCGGGTTACCTGGGTTAGTACGCTCTTATTCGTAGCGCTAATAAGCGTTGCGCCAGCCTATGCCAACACACCACTACGCGTTATCGCGTCGTTTTCAGTGCTGGAGGAGTTGGTCAAACGGATAGCAGGTGACGCGGTCAGCGTTAACGCGATTGTGCCACGTGGAGAAGATGTTCATCGCTGGGAACTCACGCCCCCTAATGTGCTTGCCTTAGAAGAAACCCATATCGTATTTTATAACGGCCTGGGGTTGGAACCGTGGATACGTCATATTGAAGCAATGAAGCGCGACCAGCTCACCTTGGTTAACGTCGCCGAACGGGCCGATTACACACCGCAAATGATTACCACAGGACAGTTTCAGGGCGAGCCAAACCCGCATTTATGGATGGATCCAGAAGGGGCCGCTGCCTATATTGACGTGATTGCCAGCACCCTGGCCGAGCATCTACCCGACCAGGCCGATACGTTCTATAAGCGCGCTGAAGAAGCACGTCACGCACTCCAGGAACTCTCTTTAGCGGTAAAAGAACGGCTCGAAGGAATTCCTAAAACCAACCGCACCCTGCTGACCAGCGAAGCGAGCTTTGCCTATTTCGCCCGCGCCTTTGACTTTGAAACAGAAAGCATATGGGGCGTGAATAGCGAGACGCAAGGTAGCGCTGAGGCAATGGCCGCCATGAGCGAACGCATTGGCAGCAAGCGTCCGCCCGCCCTGTTTTATGAAAGCACGGCTCCTTGCATTCATATGGATGCTCTCGCCCGCGCCCACTCGCTCCCGTTGGCGGGTCCACTTTATGTCGATTCGCTAAGCGGTGAAGATGGCCCAGCGGCCAACTACTCGGCCATGCTGCGCCATAATGCCGAAGTTATGCACACCGCTCTGGGTGGCGCAACGGCCGAGTAATCGGCCTACGCTCACTCAAGATTATCTAAACCGCGCTCAGCCATTGCCACTGCGCGGAAGATGGCGCGTCCTTTATTAAGTGTTTCCTGCCACTCCATCTCAGGCACCGAATCGGCAACAATGCCAGCGCCTGCCTGCACATGAAGTTGGCCATCTTTGATCACGGCAGTGCGAATGGCAATGGCGGTATCCATATTGCCATGCCAGGAGAGATAGCCGACAGCGCCGGAATAAATACCGCGCTTGACCGGCTCAACCTCGTCAATAATTTCCAGCGCACGAATCTTGGGCGCCCCGGAAACGGTGCCCGCCGGGAAGGTTGCCCGCAGCGCATCCATCGCGGTTAAGCCGGGTTTCAATTGCCCCGTCA
This sequence comes from Vreelandella sulfidaeris, assembly GCF_042429665.1. GTDB lineage: Bacteria > Pseudomonadota > Gammaproteobacteria > Pseudomonadales > Halomonadaceae > Vreelandella. The sequence continues at coordinate 99,017 of NZ_JBHMAC010000005.1, forward strand.
CGTTAGAGACGATATGCATCACATGCGAATAGCGCTCGACGACCATCTGGTCGGTCACCTCGACACTGCCTGTTTGGCAAATACGTCCAACGTCATTGCGCCCTAGGTCGATCAACATGAGATGCTCGGCAAGCTCTTTGGGATCAGCCAGCAGCTCAGCCTCTAAAGCATTATCCTCTTCCTCGGTTTTGCCACGCTTACGGGTACCGGCAATGGGGCGCACGGTCACTTCGCCCTCTTCCATACGGGTCAATATTTCCGGCGAAGAGCCCACCACGTGATGGTCGCCCAAGTTAAAGAAGAACATATAGGGCGATGGGTTGAGGCTACGCAGGGCGCGATAGAGATCCAACGGGGACGCCTGATAAGGGATGGACATTCGCTGGGAAGGAACGCACTGCATGATATCGCCTGCCAGCACGTACTCCTTGATCTTCTCGACAGCGGCCTTAAAGCCCTGCTCGGTAAAGCCAGAATTGAAGTCGCTTTCCTTCACTGGCTGACGTCCGCTGCCCGCGTTATTGGGATTGATGTGCGCTTCCCGCAGGCGGGTTTCAAGATGCTTCAAGTGCTTATGAGCACGCTCAAGGGCATCAGCTTCAGCAGGATCAACGTGCGTCCAGATGGTCAGCCGCCCCGACAGGTTGTCGAAGACGACAAAATCATTACAGACCATCAGCAGGATATCGGGCACGTTAAGCGGGTCAGGTTTATCAGCCCCACCCCGCAAGCGTGGCTCAATATAGCGAATGGTATCGTAGCCGAAGTACCCGACCAGCCCCCCATCAAAGCGTGGTTGATCGTCTAGTTTGGGCACCTTGAAACGGCGCTGAAAGTTTTCGATCCACGCCAACGGGTCATCTACCTCAGTGACACCGACCGTCTCACCGTCGTTAATATGGCTGACAGTAAAGCCACGCACTTCGATGCGTTCATGACTGGGCAGCCCAATCATCGAGTAGCGCCCCCATTTTTCTCCCCCCTGTACGGATTCAAACAAAAAGGTCCAGGGCGTATTCGCCAGCTTCAAATAGGTAGAGAGTGGCGTATCTAAGTCAGCGAGCACATCACGCGAAACGGGTATCCGGTTGTAGCCTGCCTGGCTTAGCTCGTGAAAACGTTCAGGGGTCATTATTAAGCGGTCCTTGTCGCCTGGGGTTCAGTCGTCATCAGTTCGTTTAGCGAAGCGAGCACCAGATCTGGTTGGCTCTCTTCGATGGGCTGACCATGATTATAGCCATAAGGCAGCGCCAACGTGGTAAAGCCAGCCGCTTTACCGGCGGCTATATCATGGCGTGAGTCGCCCACCATGACACACTGTGATGGGGAAATATTGAATGTCTGGGCGGCATGCAGTAACGGCATGGAGCTGGGCTTCTTTTCAGCCAACGAATCGCCACCTAGCCACAAGGTAAAGTAATGGAGTAGTGAGAAATGACTTAACAGCGGTTCAATAAAGCGTTCAGGCTTGTTGGTGATCAACACCAAGATAAAATGTTGCTGATGGAGCGCCTGGAGTGTTTGTTCAACCCCTGGATACAGCGTTGTACGGGCATTAGGAGCCGCGGCGTAGTATTCCAGAAATGCCTCAAAACCGCGCTCAACAAGTGCTGGCGGCGGGGTTTCCTGAAGCGCCCAGGTAAGGGCTCTTTCCACTAATACCTTCGCTCCATTGCCCACCCAATCACGCACGTCTGTCTCGCTTGGCTCGAGAAGCTCAAGCGCTTGTAAAGTACGCCCGACCGCGACGGCCAGATCCGGCACTGAATCAATCAACGTGCCATCTAAATCAAACGCAATCAGTCGCTTACCTTCTAGTATTGAATGCACCTTAACGGCCCTCTAACCTGATTGATCGCGGAGAATCATGCTGGGCACCACGGTGCCGTTAGCGTATTGACTAGCGTTTCAACGTTAGCCAATCATTTTACCTGCTTAATGCACGCTTTCGCATTAGTCAGACGCTGAAGAAACTTCTATGCTGGAGCTAATTTAGCAAGGAGATTGTGATGGCCATACCCAGAATCGTGATTATCGGCGGTGGTGCAGGCGGTTTAGCACTCGCCACGCGTTTAGGACATACAGTAGGTAAGCAAAAACGCGCAGAAGTGGTGTTGATTGACCGTAACACCACGCATGTTTGGAAACCGCTGCTCCACGAACTAGCCACTGGGGTACTTAACTCTAGCATGGATGAAGTGGACTATCGGGGCCATTCGTCAGCTCACTACTATCGCTATCAGCGAGGCTCACTCACCGGTTTGGATCGCGAGCAGCGTCTGCTGCAGTTAGCGCCCATCTATGACGAGAATGGCCAAGAGGTGCTGCCCGCTCGAGAGCTTTCGTATGACTATCTGGTAATCGCGCTGGGCAGCGTGTCAAACGACTTCGGTACCCCCGGCGTTGCCGAGCACTGTCACTTTATCGATTCTCCGCAGCAGGCAAAAGCCTTTCAGCGTGACATGATCAACACGTTCTTACGCTACACAGACCCCACGCTACGTCAGCATACGGAATTGACGATTGGGATCGTGGGCGGCGGGGCTACCGGGGTAGAGCTTGCCGCCGAACTGTTTGATGCATCACGTATGCTCAATGCCTATGGCGTCACCTCCATCGACCATCAGCATATCCGGGTGCATCTGCTTGAAGCCGCTCCTCGCCTATTGCCTGCGCTTTCCGAACGGGTCAGCCAGACCGTAAAGAAAGAACTTGAAAGCCTGGGCGTGACCGTTCACACCGGCACCGCCATCAAGGAGGCCCAGGAATATCGCCTGGTGACTAACGATGGCGAAGAGATCGAGACAGATATCAATGTGTGGGCAGCGGGCATCAAGGCGCCAGCGTTTCTGACCGAGCTGGGCCTGACAACCAACAAGAAGAACCAGATTGAGGTGAAACGTACCCTGCAAAGTGTCGATGACGAGCGGATATTCGCGCTAGGCGACTGCGCAAGCTGCCCGATGGGTGAAGATAGTAGTGTACCGCCCCGGGCGCAGGCAGCTCACCAGCAGGCTAAGCGATTGGCAAAAAACCTGCTTAACCAGCTAGACGATAAGCCTTTAAAGGAATTCAGTTATCGCGATCATGGATCGCTGGTGTCGCTGGCGCGTTACGATGCTGTCGGGAATTTAATGCGCAGCTCGGCCTCGCGGGGCCTGTTTCTTGAGGGCTGGCTTGCACGTAAAGCCTACGCATCGCTATACCGTATGCACCAGCTCTCTATCCATGGCGCGCCGAAAACAGGGCTCGCCTGGCTGGTCGATAAACTCAATCGTTACTTGAAGCCTCATATGAAGCTTCACTAGACACGTTTATCGACCATGGCGTCAGCTCAGGCGCTTGCCAGTGCCGCCCGCAGTTGCTTGATCACTGAATCATAGCCGTGCGGGTCGCTTGACTGGTGAGCGCTGAAAATCGCGGAGCCGGCCACAAAGGTGTCGGCACCGGCTGTGGCTATCTCGGCGATGTTATCCACGTTGACACCCCCGTCTACTTCCAAGCGGATATCCAACCCTGAGGCATCAATGCGTGCCCTAGCTTCGCGCAGCTTGTTGAGCGTAGCGGGAATAAACGATTGACCACCAAACCCCGGGTTTACGCTCATCAGTAGCACCATGTCGATCTTATCCATCACGTAATCAAGATAAGAGAGCGGCGTCGCCGGGTTAAATACCAGCCCCGCTTTACAACCGCCGTCACGAATCAGTTGCAGCGAACGATCGATGTGTTCAGACGCTTCCGGATGAAAGGTAATATAGCTGGCTCCGGCGTCAATGAAATCGCTGATCATACGATCAACCGGCTTCACCATTAAATGCACATCAATAGGCGCCGTCACGCCATGCTTACGCAATGCTTTACAGACCATGGGGCCAATGGTCAGGTTCGGCACATAGTGGTTATCCATGACATCGAAGTGCACTATATCCGCGCCTGCGGCCAATACGTTATCGACCTCTTCTCCCAATCGGGCAAAGTTAGCCGACAAAATGGAAGGGGCAATTAAAAAATCCTGCGCAGCGGTCATCGTTTCATTCCTGCTTAGTCATCAATCAATGGCGGCAGCTGAAGCAAACGCCTCCAAGTACCGGCGATTTAACACAGCACCTGCCTTTAAAACCACCTATCTTACCAGAGCCTGTGGGCTGTCTGCGCCTCAGTCGAGCCATGAGGGCCCAAACCCTCCAAGTCATATTCCCAAAAAGAATATAAAACATATTTGTAATTCCACATTTATAGATTTAACCTTGTTAGCATTGCGACAAAACGCGCTAATCGATCGAAGGAGTTATTTTATGGCACTGCCGACTATTTTCCGCCGCAGTCTGATTGCCCTTGCGCTAGGTGTCACGGTAAGCGGAACCGCCGCTGCCCAGGAGCGTGAACTGCTCAACTCATCTTATGATATTGCCCGCGAGCTGTTTTCCGCGATCAACCCGGAATTTCAAGCTTACTGGCAGGAAGAACACGGTGAAGACGTTGAGATCAGCCAGTCACACGGCGGCTCTTCTGCCCAGGCGCGCGCCATCCTCCAAGGCCTGCGTGCCGACGTCGTCACCTTTAACCAAGTGACCGACGTGCAGGTACTCGCCGATGCGGGGCTGGTGGCAGAGGATTGGCAGGACGCGTTTGAGAACAACGCCTCGCCCTACTACTCCACCACTGCGTTTCTCGTTCGTAAAGGTAATCCCAAGGGGATTGAAAGCTGGGACGACCTCGCAAACGAAGACGTGGAAATTGTCTTCCCCAATCCGAAGACCTCAGGTAACGGACGCTATACGTATTTAGCCGCCTGGGGCTTTGCCGAGAATGAATTCGATGGCGATGAAGAAAAAATCGAAGAATTCATGCGTACTTTCCTAGCCAATGTCGCTGTATTTGATACCGGTGGCCGTGGCGCGACGACCAGCTTCATCGAACGCAATATTGGTGATGTACTGATTAGCTTTGAGTCAGAGGTCAATAATATTCGCAGCGAGTACGGCAGCGACGATTATGAAGTGATCGTACCGCCCGTTAGCATCTTGGCAGAGTTCCCGGTAGCGGTGGTTGAAGAAAATGCTGAACGCAACGGTAACAGCGATTTAGCCCAGAGCTACTTAGAGTTTCTCTACACCGAAGAAATGCAGCGCCTGCTAGCAGGCTTCAATTATCGGGTTCATAACGAAGCTGTGGTTGAAGAGTTTGCCGACCAGTTCCCGAAGACCGAATTGCTTGAAGTAAACGACGTGTTTGGTAGCTGGGATGAAGCCATGGAAACGCACTTTGGCAGTGGCGGCCTTCTCGACCAGCTACAGCGCCGCTAATACTCTAGCCGCTACTATCTATGAGCCAGCCTGAACTATGAGCCAACTCACTACCTGGCGATCCGGCAGCACACGCGTGCTGCCGGGTTTTGGCCTTTCTATGGGCATCAGCGTGCTATTTATCTCGCTGGTGTTACTACTGCCAATGACCGGCCTGTTCGGCCAGTTATCCGAGCTTAGCCTTGCCGAGTACTGGGCGATTATTACCGAAGGTCGTGTGGTGGCAAGCTATATGGTCACCATTGGCGCAGCGGCGGTGGCAGCACTCATCAACGCATTATTTGGTTTGCTGTTGGCCTGGGTATTGGTGCGCTATGAATTTCCTGGCAAGCGTCTACTGGACGCACTAATGGATCTTCCTTTTGCGCTACCCACGGCAGTGGCAGGGATTACCCTGGCAACGCTTTATGCCAGCAACGGCTGGATGGGGCGCCTGTTAGAGCCATTAGGTTTTCAAGTCGCCTATACCTGGGTGGGCATTGCGCTAGCCATGGCCTTTACCAGCATCCCTTTTGTCGTGCGTACGGTACAGCCGGTACTGGAAGACCTGCCCGCGGAAGTGGATGAGGCGGCGATGTCACTAGGTGCGACTGATGGTGTTGCGTTTCGTCGGGTCATTTTGCCCCACATCTGGCCCGCCCTGGTGACCGGAACCGGGCTTGCGTTTGTTCGCTCATTAGGCGAATTCGGGGCGATTATATTTATCGCTGGCAACATGCCTTACGAAACGGAAATTACCGCATTGATGATTTTCGTTAAGCTGCAAGAGTATGACTATGCGGGGGCCTCGGCGATTGCCTCAGTGGTGCTGTTCGTCTCGCTTGCGCTATTGCTGGCCATCAACGTTTGGCAGGGCCGTTTTGTACGCCGCTTGCACGGAGGTAAAGGGTAATGCGTCGAATTGGTGATGCGCCGCTCATCCGGCGCCTGCTGATAACGGCGTCGCTGCTGTTGTCAGCACTCTTTTTGCTTCTGCCGCTGGTGGCTATTTTTGCTCAGGCATTTTCCCAAGGGATGATGGTCTTCTGGGCTAACGTCAGCAATACGTTCACCTTGCATGCTATCGGTCTTACGCTGGTCATCGCGCTGATGACCATTCCTATTTGTCTGGTGTTCGGGGTGGCATTGGCCTGGTTGGTCACTCGTTTTAGCTTTCCAGGGCGACGCATACTCCAAACGCTGATTGATATTCCCTTTGCAGTATCCCCCGTGGTGGCAGGTCTTATATATCTGCTGCTATATGGTCGTAACGGCTGGATTGGCACCTGGCTTGATGGCCATGACATCCAGCTGATGTTTGCCTGGCCGGGCATTTTGATGGTGACCATTTTTGTGACCTGCCCTTTTGTCGCTCGTGAACTAATCCCTTTGATGCAGGCACAGGGTTCTCGCGAGGAAGAAGCCGCCGTTACCCTGGGCGCCTCCGGTTGGACCACGTTTCGCAGAGTTACCCTACCCAATATCCGCTGGGCACTGCTTTATGGGATCATCCTCACCAATGCCCGTGCGGTAGGCGAGTTTGGTGCTGTATCTGTGGTCTCAGGGGCCATACGGGGTAAAACGAATACACTTCCGCTGCACCTTGAGCAGCTTTACCAGGACTATAATGCCGTCGGCGCTTTTGCCTGTGCGGCGTTACTCGCATTGATCGCCCTACTGACGCTTGCCGCGAAGGCGGGGCTTGAATGGCGCGCATCACGCCGGGAGGCATTTGCATGAGCATTCACTTACACAATATCGGCAAACACTTCGGCCCCACGCAGGCATTGGAACCAATCAACCTGGATATTCATGAAGGTGAGTTGGTTGGCTTGCTCGGCCCCTCAGGCTCGGGTAAAACCACCCTACTGCGTATTATCGCGGGCTTGGAAAATGCCGATCGCGGCGCCCAGCCAGGTAAAATTCTGTTCGGCGACCGTGATGTCACCAATGTCCATGTGCGTGACCGGCGTATCGGCTTCGTGTTTCAGCACTATGCGTTATTCCGCCATATGAGCGTTTATGACAACGTGGCCTTTGGATTGACCGTGCTCTCACGTAAGCGCCGACCCAGCAGCGGTGAAATACGCTCACGGGTTTACAGGCTGCTTGAAATGGTCAAGCTGGAACACTTGGCTAACCGCTACCCTGCTCAACTTTCCGGCGGCCAACAGCAGCGCGTGTCGTTGGCCCGTGCGTTGGCGGTGGAGCCTGAAGTACTGCTGCTGGATGAACCGTTTGGTGCGTTGGACGCCAAAGTACGCCAGGAGCTGCGCCGCTGGCTGCGGCATCTGCATGACGAACTCAACTTCACCAGCGTGTTTGTCACCCATGATCAGGAAGAAGCACTGGAACTTTCAGACCGTGTCGTGGTGATGAGTAATGGTCGTATTGAGCAAATTGATACCCCCGATGACCTCTACCGTACGCCGGCCAATCGATTTGTGTTCGAGTTTCTGGGTGATGTGAATCACCTGGAAGGCAGTGTGACCAATGGTGTCTTGACCTGCGGCGAGGCGTACTGGCACGTGGACCTGCCTGATGGGCATGCAGAGCTGTTGCTACGCCCTCATGAAGTGCGCCTGACCGAGCAGCCTACCAGAGAGAGCCATCTACCGGTCACGATTACCGCGATATCGCCGGTTGGCGCTGAAGTACGTGTGGAGCTGGAGGCCGACTGGCTCGCCCAGCCGTGGCTTGCCACCGTGCGCCACACCGACTTTGAACACCTGGCACTAAGCCGTGGGCAGCGTTTATACGCCCATCCCCGTCATTGGCGGCGCTTCTCCGAGGCAACGGCAACAAACGCCGAGCACACACGCGTCGCATAAAGCCGAACCAATAGCCGCCCGCTTCAGGGCGGCTAGCGTTTGGCTTTAATCGGGGCAGTTCAGAAGCGCATTTGCCTAAAGGTTAGACTCACCCGCGGCTCGATATCTTTCTTGGTTTTAGGAAGGCTATGGAGCCAGTTTTGCTGAGTAGTACCTTTCATAATTAACAGACTGCCGTGCTCTAGAGTTAGCGACACACTCTCCCCTGTTTGTTTATGTTTAAATGAGAATTTCCTTTCGCCGCCTATGGTCAACGCCCCGATAGCCCCATTCTCAACAAGGTCTTTTTCGGCATCACTATGCCAGCTCATACCTTCCTCGCCTGAATGATAAAAATTACCCAGGCACGAATTAAACCCCTCTCCGCAGTGGCTCTCCACGACCTGTTTAAGCTCACGCAAAAAATTCGGCCACACTAACGCCATTTTTGTGTAGCCAGAGTAAGTATAGGAAACCGGCTTATCTGCATACCAGGCTATTTTCCTCTTTGTAACTATCTCCTTACCGTAAATAAACGCGCGATCATGCTCCCAGCTTAGTTTGCTTATGCAGCTATCTAAGTACATAGCAGCTGTGGGTGTATCAAGGATTTTACCGTAGTAATAAGCCGCCCCATCCTGTGGAAGCAGATTAATCAACTTCATATCGTCGTTTTCAAACAGATCTGTATATGCCATAACAACCCGGCCTCCACTCTACTTTTGCACTAAGATCGTCGCGCCTCGCAACGACATTAGAAACTGTCCTGGCCCTATCTAAACGTGGCTCAAACGGTGGCAAACTCGTATCGACAGACCATACCGCCCGCGCGCTACCCGCGTTATACTGGCCTTTTAGCCATAGCGGAGGAAGATCATGCTTCGGCGTCATTTTTTAAGAGTTTCAGGTGTTTTGCTGGCTAGCGCTTGGCTTGCCGGTTGCGCCAGCCCCCAATATTTACAGCTTAGCCCTGAACGTAACACTCAAGTACCGCAGGTTGGCTCCGGCCAGCAGGTCACGGTGATTGCTCAGGATGGTCGCGAAAGCGACATTATTGGTAACCGTGCTGGCGGGGACATGTCCACGGCGCATATTACCGTGAGCAGCCATGAGCTGATTCCACGTTTACAGCAAGAGGCTGCACGGGCCGTTAGCGATATGGGCTTCACGCCCACCACAGAGCAAGCTCAAGGACGCCCGAGCTTAACGCTGGAACTTGCCAGCCTAAACTACGCGCGTGGCGACAGCGGCCAGCCGTTAGTTGATGAAGCACGTCTTGAAGGGGTTTTCCGGGCAATCGCTCAGAACAAGGGCACCACTTACACCGGTACTTATACTTCGCGTCGCACCCAGGGTTATGCATTAAAACCGGATGCCGACAGCAATGCACGCATGCTGACTGACCTGCTAAGCGATGGATTGAACCGTGCCTTTAGTGACCCAGAGCTAGGCCGCCTATTGGCACGTTAAACGCGACGTTTCTTCACGAAGCAGCGTTAGCTGACGCGGGCCGTGCCTTTACTGGCGCGGCCCGAGTCGTTCCAGCGCCCAAACGCTCTCTGTGCAGCCACGCTCATCCGGCTCTCCCTGCTCCAAAAAGGTTAACGAAAAGTTAGCCGTAAACAGATGGTCGATCTCGTCGGCAGGCACGCTGTAAGGCGGCCCTGCCTCACCGTCATGGTGCGTTAAGCTAACCAGCAAACCTTTGGCACCGGGTGGCGTCAATTGCGCAAGATGAAACGCATAGCGTTGGCGTGTGGCGGGCGGCAGCGCAATCAATGATGCACGGTCATAAAACGCCCCTACTTCGGCCGCTTGCTGGATGTGGAGATGAAAAAAATCACCGCACCAGAGCTCAATACCGCCCTGGCGGGAAACAGTGAATCCGGCTTGGCGATAGCGAGAGACCGGGGTGCTGCGCTGCGCCAAAAATTGCTCAATGGCCTCGGGTGCGAACTCAATACCCAGTACCGGGTGCCCCGCATCCACTAACCAGCGCATATCCAGGCTCTTACCACATAAAGGCACCAGCACCTTGGTGCGATCAGTAACGCCAAGCGCTTCCCAGTGCCGCTGTAATGCTGGGTGCGTCTGCTGCAAGTGAAAGCCAATACGCCCTTCTTGCCAGCGCTTACGCCACTGATCACTCATTACTTGCCCACCTTTATGCTCTTTGTGCCATGCCTATCGAAGGTTTATCGCACGGTTAAAACCAGCGGTCACGTTTCTTACGACGACGCGGCAAATGCGGCACAATCAACCCCACCAACAAGCCTGCGCCAGCCACACCGCCCCCATACATGAAATAACGCATCAACAGGTCTTCTTCCTGGGTCTCCAGGCGGGCCTGCAGACCTCTCACCTGTAAACGTGACTGCTCTGTCTGGCTATCCAGCTGTTGGTTTCTTGCTTCAAGCTCAGCTATGCGGCGCTCACGTACTTCCAGCGTTTCGGTCATTGAGGAAACACGCTGCTCCCAGGCATCATTGATACCTTCAAGCTCGGCGGTTAGCTCTTCTACCTGTGCTTCTAAGGCAGGTAGCTGTTCAACCGCACTCGGCGTCTGTTGTAGCTCATCACTCAACACCCACACCGCGTTGCCATCACTGTTGCGCACACGGGTGTAATCACCACTACTTTCCAATATCTCTACCTGCTCACCGGCATTTAAGGTGCCAATGATGCGATAACCATCGGTAGGGCCACTGCGTACGTAAGTGCTCAGCTCATCCGTTACCCACGCTTGATTATCAGACTGGGCGATAACATTCATACTCGCCACACTCAGCAATACACCAGCGGCGGCGGCGTAACATCGAAAACGAATTTTATTTACTTGCATGACATCATGTCCTGATTAAAAACGCTGCAAGGCGGACGAAGCCAACAGCCCTGATCGCTTAAATTAGCGGTGTATTTGTCTTATACGCTTACCCTTCACCGCGCGGAGGCAACGGAAATGAACGGGGAAACTCAGCTATACGAGCATCGGTTTTGACCGCTTTCAGTGGCCCTTCACGCTCTACTTCATCAATACGCACAATCGCGTTTAACGGTAGGTAGCTACGTTTGACACCATCGAAGGTTCGCTGCAATTTTTCAGTCGCAGGGTCAACCACTACCCGTGAAGCATCTTCAAAGACAAACTCCTCGACTTCAATAAAGCCCCAGAGTTCGCTTTGAAATATCTCTCGGACATATAAATCCCAAATTTCACCCTGCTGGTGAACTACGACACGGTAGATCGGCTTGGCCGCCATCTTGGCCTATTCCTCTTGCCACTTGTACATGAAGTTGAACCGGCTAGCTTACCATATTCCCGCTCGTTCGCCCTCAACTAGCACAGCGTTCGCTCGACCGCTAACGCCTGAAGTAGCTGTTTAGCCCTACCGTGTGTATGGTCATACCAACAGATCGGACATTTGGCTCGTTCACCCGGTAGGAGTCTTCAATCTGCAAAAGGATCCAAGCAAAGGCTAAATTGCCCTTTAAGCGGGAGCCTCAATGCCATTGAAACGGGTGAAAGTGTTGATCGCTGCTACATTGATGGTTGGAAGTTTGCTGTTGAAGCGTGGATTTACGATGGTAAACCGCCTTTTTGAGCAGATTGAAACAGGTGACGCTGAGATATTCTGTTTTGTACCCGCGTCATCGCGGCTTAGCCGTCTGGAATGACGTGAAGAGAGCGAAGACCATCTCTATTATGAGTTTCGTGGGTTAACCTCTCCCTTAGAAAAACCGTCACTAAACGCACCGCGTTTGGTGCCCATAAGGGACTGGTCACCTTCAAAGGCGAGGATACGCACGCCATACGCGATCTATTAAAACGCCAAGACGAATCCTACTTCTATGTATAATCCCCGCACATGCAGGGTAAGGAGTCATCATGGGGACAGATCAACGTATGTCTTCTCAAGAAGAGAATAAGCTCAACGAGTTGTTGATCGATTTTGATGACGCTGTGCGCCTACTTACGCAGGCACCTGCCTTTTCAAAGCCCGCCAAGCTACCGGGCGTGATGGATACCGCACGGCAGGTATTATTGCAAAACGGTGGTTGTGAAGCGCTGGAGTCGAGGGCTCAGGCTTATGAAAATGCAGGTGTTTTTGAAGGATCTGACTGGGAAACGCCGCAATACCTGGTGCCCACGCTAACCACCTTTTCGCTTAAAAGTGCTGATGCCAATGTCATTGTCATTGAAACATTAAGTGAGATTAGACTGTTGGCAGTGGCTAAAGGGGATTATGAGCATCCATTGGTGTCAGCTGAGTACGCCCACCATTACTTGACACAAGTAATGGCGATTAATCTGTGGCTCTTGTTTTTGCCCCCCAGCGAAGCCGAACGCGAGACACAGGGGCAGTTGGCGGTTATTCCCCGCCAGCTCTTTCAATTCCTCGCCGATAGAATTGGCTACGAGCACATCGTAGATAAACTGATTGACGAAATTTGGCGTATTTTGAAGCAACGACCCATCCAGGTCGACGCTATCAAGCAGATGATTACCCAAATATCACTATGCCAAGTCAACCCTTCGATAGACCTTGGAGCCAGTGGTCAGGGAGCGGATCGTCTGGTGAGTTCGCTCTTTGGCCCCACCCAGGCGTGCCGTGAAGACCCAGGCGTGGATATATACCGTCACCGTTTGGAGCACATGGATCAGGCCGCACTGCAGGCGGAATCCACCGGGTTCGCGCGCGCCATGCACGACACGGGGTTGGTATCGCCCTACCACGCCGTGCTACTGCGGCATTTACTGGAGGAAGGAGATCATCTTCTGTCCGAGGCGCTGGGATTATCCTCGACAGGGCGCGATTGCCTGCTCTGCTACCGCGAACTGGTGCAGGCTCTGATCCGAGGGGGTGTTTATCCCGCTACCTCTCAAGCAGTCTACGGCCTAGCGCTTATGCTGGAGCGTGGCATCCTGTATCAGCCGCCGGTTGCCCCGGCGATGTGGCGCCAGCTCAACCTTCCTCTTTCAGAGTGGGCACAATCGAGACTTAGTATGGCGTATGGAGAAGCGGTCTCTACACGCGCCCGCCTTATCGAGGGCGTGCTATGCATACTAGGCCTGCCGCTTGGCGTCGGCCAAGGCAATAATCCGACCTGCCAATCTGCTCGTGCGCTCTCTATGTGGGCGTATAACGACCCTGATTATCTGCTGCAAATGGTCGCCTGGGCGGCGCGTGATGATGAAATCATTATGCACTTTGAAGGCCAGGCTATCTCATCGATGGAGAGCGTGTCCGGCGTCGCCACCGAATTGCCGATGGATCTCGATCCCGTGTCGTTGATAGTAGTGCCTCATCTGGACCGTATTTATGCAGAAATGGGCCGTCGCTGCATTAGCCGTGAAGGCGACCCCCATCGCTGGGTTAACCCTGAGTTTCATGGCTGGTGGTCGGGCCGCGGCTTTCGCATCAATGTCGATGTTGCCACCGGCCAGCTAAGCGATGTTGACGATTTTCTACGTCACTTCTACGCCTGCTACCATCCTTACTACAACGGTAACCAGCCGTTAATACACCCGCAACCAGCAGGTATAGCGGTCACCGATAGCGCCGCACGCTTTATCGGTTGGCACGCAATTACGATTTTACGTGCATCGCTCGATCCTTCCGAAGTGATGCGGATCTATTTCTATAATCCCAATAATGACAGCGGTCAGGACTGGGGGGATGGCGTAATCGTCAGCACGTCGGGCAACGGTGAACGCTTTGGCGAGGGCTCACTACCTTTTGAAAGCTTTGCATCGCGGCTCTACATCTACCACTACGACCCTCTTGAGCACGGTGAACTGGCATCAGTCACCAGTGAAGAGCTCGAAAGTGTCAAACATTACCTGCACCGCAGTTGGGGAGCTTCTCGCTTACCAGCTACCGAATTGCAGGCTGATCAAGGGCCTAACTCGCCGCTTGACGAGCAATAACCCTCCTGTTTAACGACATCCTTAACACTTCTTGATACGACGCGATGATACGACTAGACCAACTGTTGGTCAGCCAAGGGCTGGCCAACTCGCGAACCCGCGCTCAACGACTGATACGCCATGGCCGGATACGCCTCGCCGAGAACGGCAAAGCGTTAACAAAAGCGTCCGAGAAATGGCCCGACGACACTTGTTTCGAGGTAGAAGACGACCCGGAAGAACGCTATGCCTCCCGAGCAGGATTAAAATTAGAGTCGGTGCTTTCGACGCTTGACCTGCGTTTTGAAAATCGCACTATTCTCGATATTGGTCAGTCGACCGGCGGTTTCACCGATTGCGCGCTGCGTTTTGGCGCCCGCCATGTCGTTGGTGTGGAAGTGGGGCATGGGCAGTTGGCGGCTGAACTTCGCAGCGACCCGCGCGTCACCTGCTTGGAAGGCCTAAATGCACGATATATGCGCAGCAACGAAGCGCTCAACGAGGCACTGACAATGCATCCCATCGACGTCGCCATCATGGATGTTTCGTTTATATCTCAAACGCTGATATTGCCCGAGATTGCGGCTCTATTACCCCCCGGCGGTGAACTCATCTCGCTGGTAAAACCACAGTTTGAACTGACCCCAGAGGCATTGGATAAACGCGGCGTGGTGCGTGACGCCAAGCGATTTAACGACGTGGAAAAAGCCATTAGGCAGGCCTGTGAAATCAGCGGCCTTACTATTCAACACTGGCAAGAAAGCCCGATTACCGGCGGCGACGGTAATCGGGAGTTTTTACTCCATGCGCGTGTATCGCACTGACACAAATGCATAACGCCTGGGCTTATGAACAGAGCTTATGAACAGGGCTTATAAATAGGGCTTATAGACCGAGCGTAAGGACAGGGCTGATAAGTGGTAAGCGAATCCTCGTTTGACGAACATCCGCTCACCTTCAATCCTCTAGGGCGTATCTGGCGGTAGTGGAGGATGGGGAAGCTGAGAGGCAGAGTGTACTTTGATGGCGTCGCCCTGCTCCGGGTGAAGCCATACATCCATCTGCTCGAAAGCCACCCGCACACCGGCTTCGCGGAATAGCTTGTCGACCCGACAGTTTATTTCGTCAGAGGCAAACAATCGGTCCAGCAGATCGTTTACGAAAATACGCAGCTCAAAGTTGAGGCTATGTTGTCCGTAGCTCAAACAAAACACCTGGGGCTCTGGATCTGTCAGTACGCGAGGGTTTTCATCCGCCACCTGACGCAACAGTTGATGAACCTTGGCCATATCGGATCCGTGCGCCACCCCGTAGGTCAGGACCACCCGGGTGATATTGTCTGACAATGACCAGTTGATCAGCTGATCGGTCACAAAGGTCTTGTTGGGGATAATAATCTCTTTGCGGTCAAAGTCAGTGACGGTGGTCGCCCGTATACGGATACGGCTCACGGTACCATGCAGATTGCCCAAGGTGATGGTGTCACCAATACGAATCGGGCGTTCAAACAGAATGATTAACCCCGATATAAAATTGGCAAAAATCTCCTGTAGACCAAAGCCCAAGCCTACGCTCAATGCGGCCACCAACCACTGTAACTTATCCCAGGAAACGCCAAGCGTGGCCAGCCCCATCACCACGCCTGTACCTACAATCGTGTAGGAGAGTAGTGAGCTAATCGCATAGGCACTACCCTGTTTTAACGATAGCCGCGACAGCACCATCACCTCCAACAGCCCTGGCAGGTTGCGCGCCATGATAAAGGTGATCGCCACGATCAACAGAGCGGTAAAGACATCAGAGATCGACAGGACATTGTTAACCAGGTCGCCGTCTTGAACTTCCCAAATCGAGACGTTATCCAGATAGCCGAGTACCGACAGCAGGTCCGCCCACACCAGGTAAAGCAGCGCGCTAAAGCCGATTAATACGATCAACTTGGAAAGACGCAACGACTGGCTGTTGATCTGCTCCATATCAAGCGGGGGTTCCTCCACGACCTCCAGCCCGCCTTCTGCCCCTTCTTGAACCTGAGCACGCCGGCGCGCCAGCGCACGACGGTAAGCAAGCCGCCGGGCAGCGACGGCCAAGCTCCTGACCAGGGTCGCTTCGACCACTATCCATAGTCCTAATATATAAAGGGTAATCGCGAACCTAGCGACCAAACGTAGCGCCGTGTACTCGTAACCCATGGCCACTAATCCCAGCAGGAACAGCGGCACGGAGGCCATCGCCAAGCCCAGCAACAAGCGAAACAGACGTACCCCAAAAATGGGAATATGGGCCAGTATCAACTGCATTAACCACCAGCTCATGGCTAACAGCCCAGCGGCTAATAAGCCTAGCGCAACAGGCCGCAATGCTAGCGGGGACTCCATCTCTCCTGCCATCGCCGCAATGGCGATCACGGGCACCAAAGCAACGCCTAACCCGCTCAGCAACTGGCGAAGACGAGAGGTGTATTGGGGCGACCAGGTAAAGTGGCGCTCAGCCACTCCATCAGCGACCAATAGCCTGCGTGCCCAGGCGACCACGGCCCAGCTAAGCGCCAACTGAAGCAGCGCCGGCGCGACACTGTTCGCCAATGTTCCCTCCGCCTCCTGCAGACCAACCCCGATGCCTGCTAACAAAAGAGGGCCTGGCAGCGCCAACAGTGCATTCAGCAGTACCGCTTTGGGGGTATGTAGCTGCGTGTCGCTCTTGAGGCGCCCAATTTGGGAGTGCAGCTTGGCCAGGCGAGCTTTAATTTGGCGTCTCAAGCCTAATAAAACCAAACTCAGAACGATCAGCGGCATCCCTTGGAGCATCTCCCAGGAAAGCCCTTGCCAACGGTTAGGCAAAATGGCGCGCCACTCACCTTCGCGCCATTCAAGCATCACGTTATGAGGCAGTTGGCGCACCCAACCGACATCTAATGGACGGCTATTGGCTACCCAAAAAAGCTGCTCAGCAATGGTTTTACGTAACTCGGTGGTCGTCGATATCAGTTGCTGCTGATTAAGCTGTAACTCGATTGCCGCACTCAGCAAGCTCCCGTAAGCCTGCTCCAACTGCTCCACCAGTTCGCGACGAGACTGATAAAGTTGCGACAGCGAATCGACCAGCCCAGGCGTCGCCTCCAATCCAGCTTCCGCCAGGCGGGTAGCAGCCAGCTGTTCACTTTTACGCAGCTGGTCGCGCTGGCGGACCAAGTCAAACTGCTTTAAACGCAGATCAGCAATTTCATCCTGTAAATCGCGCGGCGCGGCCAAAGGCGGCAACGACTTGCGCTGTTCGCGTAGAATACGAGACAACAACTGACTGCCGCGAATCGCCTCAATCTGCTCATTTAGGCTGCGCTGTAGCTGACGTACATGCTCCAACTGACGCTGTGCTTCAATATTTTCACGCACCACGCTATTAGCGCGATCGGTCGCCCTTAAAAGCTCAAGACTCAATGTTTGGTTAATTTGCTGTGCCCGCTCCACCACCGGATGCCCAGCAGCAATCAGCGGATTATCTCGGGCGGCATCGGCAATGGCTTGCTCAGAGGCCAAGCGCCGCTGGCGGTCAATGACACCTTGCAGCATACTAAGCTGCTGCTCTTGATAATCGATCTGCAGCATCAGCACGTCGCGACGCTGCTGCGCCAATTCGCGCAGCCGACTGTTAGCGCTTAGCTCACGCTGGTAAAAACTGACTTCTCGTTCGGCAAGGGCCCGCTCAATGCGCAGTTGGATAAGTTTCGCATCATTCAGTGCGGAAAGTTGACGATCTGCCAGCAAAGCCTCGCGCTCATCATGCTGTCGGCGTAAACTCTCCGCTCGCTGAAGCGTTTCGGCAATAGACTGCTGGGCACGCTCTGGTAAAGTTTGGGCGGATAACAGTTGAGAGTTCACTTCGGCAAGCTGGCTTTGCAACTGCTGTAGTTCAATGACAGCGTTGGTTTGCATCGCCTCAAGCTCATCGAGAGGACGGTCGCTCAAATCGGCGACTGACAATTGCTGCGTCGCCTCTTCCGCCTCGTTTAACTCTCGCTGAAGCCGTGCTAACCGTTCAGGCGCTTCTTCTACGCGTGCTTCAAGTGCGATAAGACGTTCATTAATAGAGGTCAATCGTTGGTAGGCTTCAAGGGCTGCTTCTAATGCTTCCTTATCGCTTTCCTGCGCAGCGGTTAAAGGCCCTTCAAGGGCTTCCAACTCAGCCAGCCTCGACGCCAGCTCAGACTGCTCGGGCACTTGTTCAACCATGTTGGCCGGAAGATTGGCATGGGCTGGGTTAAGCGTGGCAATACTGAAAATTAACAGCAGGAATAAACCGATCACACTCCACTTACAGGCGCATCTCACCACGTTACTTATGCCTCGTTGACATCGAAAACTCCGCAGACACGGATAGAGAGGGTATTGTCAGATGTTCTGATGGTTAGCGCAATCAGAGCTGTTGACTTCCGTAAACGGCGTGATAGAAACAAGCTTGGCATTTGCCTTATCAACCATTTTGCGAGCCACCTTGATGGTCATCCGAAAATTGCCGTTCATGAAACGGGTAGTGCTCTTGGGTCTTATAACGTTCAGCACCAGCGCGTTAGCTGACTCACAACAAGAAATCGAGGCGCGTATCCGCGCGCTCAATGCTGAGCTATATAATCTGCGTCAGCAGTTGCAGCAAATAGAAACGCCCGAAGACGTCGGTCAAGGCACCCCGTTTGAGCCTTTACCTGTTGAAGTGGCAAGGGAAGATTTAAGCGAGCGTCGCGTGCTTGAACAAGAGTCGAGCCGCAACCCCTTTTCTATTACCGCACACCGTACTAATTATCTGTTTCCGGTCAGCTTCAATGCCAACCAGAATCGCGAAAACTTTCGCTATATTTCTGACGACAGCGACGTAGATAGCATCGAGCTTAAATTCCAGTTCAGTGCCAAAGTTAAGCTAGTCGATGAGTTGATTGGTCGTTATGGCGACCTCTATTTTGGTTACACGCAGCGCAGTTGGTGGCAAGCCTATAACACGGACGCGTCGTCGCCTTTCCGGGAAACCAACTACGAACCCGAAGTGTTCATTGATTTCGATAATGCCTGGGAAGCCTTTGGCTGGGTGAACACTCGCAACAGGGTAGCGTTTAATCATCAGTCAAACGGTCGCTCATCGCCGCTCTCGCGCAGTTGGAACCGTGTCTACCTTGAAAGCACTTTCCAGAGTGGCGACTGGGCATTCACCTTGGCACCCCATTGGCGCGTTCCTGAATCGGCCAGTGAGGATGACAACCCTGATATCGATCGTTATATGGGCTATGGCGATATCCGACTTGCCAAACGCCTTAATAACAACCATGAAGTGAGTGGTCAGTTACGCGGCAATCCCAGCGCGGGCAATATCGGCACCCAGATTGATTATAGCTGGCCGGCTTTCAACACTTTGCGAGCCCATGTACAGTACTACTATGGCTACGGTGAAAGCATGATCGATTATGATCAACGCGTGCATCGTTTAAGCCTTGGGTTTAGTTTAAACCCACTGTTCAGCGCAACAGGACTGAACCGATAGGCAGATACGCTTGTCTAGTGTCTGTTGCTATCAGGCTGCTATGCTAATATTAATCTAACTATTCATTCGTCAAAGGAAGACTCCATGGCTAAACGTCAAGCTACTTATTCCACTCAAGCCGATCAACTTAAAGATGATCTGCGCCATTTGAGTGAAACCGTTGAAGAACTGGTCAATGCGACTGCTAAAGATGCCAGCGGAGAAATGAACGATCTTCGTACTCGCGCCGAGCGCCGCTTAAAAGATACCCGTGCACGGCTTGAAGCCCGTGGCGAGCGCATCTATGACGAAACACGCGATTCAATTTCGAGCCAAGCTGACGCTTGTGACCGCTACGTTCATGAAAACCCCTGGACGAGTATTGGCATTGGCGCCGCTGCAGGTATGGTAGTGGGTATGCTGCTCGGTCGACGCTAATGGCTTTGGGTCCTACCCAACGCGTCTTCTCGGCCGCCAAACGCTTACTAAACTCGCTAATAGCTAATAGCGAAACCCGTCTGCGTTTGGCGGTGTTTGAACTGGAAGAAGAGCGTGCTCGATTACTGGTCTTGCTGCTTCTATCAGGCGCTAGCCTCGTGCTGCTGTTGTTGGGCATCGCTACGCTGACGGCATTAATCGTTGTACTGTTTTGGGATACGTATCGCTTAACCGCTATTGCCATCAGTGCCTGCGTATTGATTGGCGCCAGCTTGCTACTAGCCTTTATCGCGATTCGTCAATCGAAGCGACACTCTCTGTTAAAAGAAACACTCAAACAGCTTGCCGCTGATAGAGCACTGCTTGAGGAGCCAAGTGATGAAACCATCCGCAGACACGGTTAAACCACCCACTCGCGCACAGCGCAAAGCTCAGCTACTGGCTGAGTTGGAGCAACAGCGAGTGGATATTTTAGTGGATAGCGAGTATTTGCAGCTGGCGGCTTCACCACTGGATAAAAACTGGCAAAGCTTTCGGCTGCCGCTTTATGTGGCAGGCGGCGTGGCGGCGTATAAGCTTATACGCCACCCTGGTGGTGCAATGGTGGCCGGTAGGAAAGCACTGGCAGGCTATATGTTGCTCAAGAAGCTTAAGCTACTTGCCAAAGTGGCAACTTGATTTTATTTCTTCCATCTACTCACCGGCTTTGTTCAAAAAGCCAGCGAGTAAGAATCATGCTAGGCGAACACCGGCAAAAAGACGGATCGAACTCCGCAAGAATCGTTTTTTTACCTAAAGCCTAGCAGGATTGGCCACAGGCCACGCCACTCGCCCACGCCCATTGAAAGTTATATCCCCCTAGCTCCCCGGTCACATCGACGACTTCACCAATAAAGCGCAATTGTGGCAGCCCCTTCACTTCAAAGGTCTTAGAGGAGAGCATAGCGGTATTAACGCCTCCCATTGTCACTTCGGCTGTACGCCAGCCTTCAGTACCTGCTGGTTTTAATTGCCATGCGTTAAGCCTTACCGCCCATTGATCCAGCGCCTGATTGGCATACTCTGCCAGCGGACGCGTTGGGTCATGGTCGGGGTACCACTCAAGCAACGCTTGAGCCAGACGTTTCGGAAAGCGTTCGATGAGCCATGTTGAAAGCTGACGCTTGGGCGTTACCTGACGCGCCTCACGTAGCGACGCTGCTACGTTCTCACCGGGCAGAAGGTTGATCATAATCGACTCTCCTGGCTGCCAAACGCTAGACACTTGAAGCATCGCAGGCCCTGACAACCCCCGGTGAGTAAACAGCATAGGGTCATTAAAACAGTGGCGACCGGCACTAACCGCCACCGGTACGCTGACCCCTGCAAGCTCAGCGGCGCGCGCCTTCCAGGTATCACTTAGCGTGAAAGGCACCAGGCCCGGGCGGGTATCGAACACCTCCAATCCAAATTGGCGGGCCAGGTCATAACCAAACCCCGTCGCCCCCATGGTCGGTATGGAGAGCCCGCCACTGGCCACCACCACCACACCCGCATCAATGTTACCCAGCGATGTGCTCAGCTGCATGGCATCGCCCTGTCGTTCAACGCGGGTTATCTTCGTATTGAGCGCGATCTCGGCTCCCGCCCATTCGCACTCAGTCAGCAAGGTACGTACGATCTCTTTGGCGGAAGTAGCACAAAACAGCTGCCCGGGCGTTTTTTCAACATGTTCAACCCCGTGGCGCTCAACCAGCTCAACAAAGTGCTCAGGGCGATAGCGTTTAAGCGCTGAGATGCAAAAAGAGGGGTTAGCGGAGTAAAAGTGCTGTGGCGTCGTGCCAAGGTTGGTAAAGTTGCAGCGACCGCCACCCGACATCAGAATTTTTTTGCCGGCTTTGCTTGCATGATCAAGCACTAACACTCGCTTGCCGGAATAACCCGCTTGAGCTGCGCACATCAAACCTGCGGCGCCAGCGCCGATAATCACTACATCATAGATCATGATGGATAGCTCTTGATGGACCGTTCATAAAGGCGACGACTCCCGCTATAAAAAGCAGGCATTCTAACAGGGTCAACACTAAAAATTATTATATCGCTCCATTACTCTATAAAGTAACTGTACAAATAATTTCTAACGCCGAGACGTTTATGCCTTTACTTTTTCGACGACGACAGTGCTTGCGACTCACCTTGCTTGGGTTACTTCTTCTATCTGAGATAACCATTGCCCAAACGGCACCCTCGGTCATTGGCGTACGGGCCGTGATGACGACATGGTCCGATCCACTGGAGGCGTTGGGCACACTTAGCGCTGATGAGAGCGTCACACTGTCGGCCACCGTGACGGACCTTGTTACCGAGATTAATTTCCAGGACGGCGAGCAGGTCGAAGAAGGGCAATTGCTGATCCGACTGGAAGATGCAGAAGAACAAGCGCAGCTTCGGGCTTCCATGGCGTTACGCGAAGAGCGACGCAACGCCTCTGATCGTGCTGCGCAACTGCAAGCGCGTAATTTAGCCGCCAGGGCGGATGTTGAAGATAACCGCTCTCGGCTACGCCAGGCAGATGCCGATATACAAGCGATTGAAGCAGAGCTGACCAATTACCAGATAACGGCGCCCTTCAGTGGCCGCGTTGGCTTTCGCAATATTAGTATCGGTGCCTTGGTCACCCCAGGCATGGAACTGATCACCCTCGACAAGCTAGATGTCATGAAACTCGACTTTAGTGTTCCAGAGGTATTTGTAGGCCGGTTAACCCCTGGGTTAGCGCTAACGGCGACTACTGCCGCCTACCCTGACGCCCTCTTTAGCGGTGAAATTGCCACCATTGGCACGCGGGTAGATCCCACCACGCGCAGCGTTAATATTCGCGCTGAACTCAGTAATAGCGATGAGCGCTTGCGTCCGGGCATGCTGATGGAAGTGATCGTTCAACAGCGCGTACGCGATACGCTGGTCATTCCCGAAGCGGCCATCGAACCCAGCGGTGATCGTCATTTCGTGATGATAATCGAACAGCAAGATGGTTCCACGCGCCTGGAACGACGCGAAGTGATGATCGGCGAACGTCGCTATGGCGATGTAGAAGTGGTCGATGGGTTGGCAGCCAACGATTTAATCGTTTTTCATGGACTCCAATTAGCGCGGGATGGGCAGGAAGCAAGGTTGATCGGTATCGCTGATGACGAGGCCGATATACGCGCCCTGCTGGAGGCTGATCGCTAATGCGTCTTTCCGATATCTCAGTGCAGCGTCCCGTGCTGGCCATGGTGATCGCCGCATTGATTATTGCCTTTGGCCTATTGGCGCTCAACCGTTTACCGCTACAAGAGTATCCCACGATCGACCCACCAGTGGTCACGATCGATACTCGCTACCCTGGCGCTTCAGCAAGTGTGGTGGAAACGCGCATTACTCAGGTATTGGAAGATCGCATTGCCGGGGTAGAAGGTATTGAGCTGATTACGTCGCAAAGCGAAGATGGCCGCTCACGAATAGAGATAGAGTTTGGCATTGATATGGATATCAATGCGGCTGCCAATGATATCCGTGATCGTATCTCAGGGGCGCTACGCAACCTGCCCGACGATGCCGACCCTCCCGAGGTGACTAAAGCCGACAGCAGCGAAGAAGTGGTTGTTTGGCTTAGTTTATCTGGCGAAGAGTATTCAATCACCGAACTCACTGATTATGCTAACCGTTTTTTAGTCGATAGCCTTTCCGTTCAGCCAGGCGTTGCTCGTGTGCGCGTGGGGGGCGGCAGCGACTATGCCATGCGCGTATGGGTCGATCGTAATGCGCTGGCTGCGCGCGGGCTCACGGTCAGCGATATCGAGAATGCGCTCCGGGCCGAAAATGTTGAATTACCGGCCGGGTCACTTGAATCAGAAGATCGTCAGTTTATCGTCCGTCTCCCACGTAGCTTTGCCAGCGCCGACGATTTTAAGCGGCTCGCCCTTAACTCTCCTTTTAACCAAAGCGATAACGGCTATCGGGTGCGCCTGGCTGACGTTGCACGGGTCGAGATCGGCGCAGTGGAAGACCGCTCGGTATTCCGCTCTAACGGCGTTCCGATGGTCGGCTTAGGATTGATTATGCAATCCACCGCCAACGTCATCGAGCTTTCTGAGGCGGTACAGCAGGAGCTTGAGCGCCTACAGCGCACTCTCCCCGAGGGGATGTCACTAAGTTTGAACTATGACGCGTCGCTGTTCGTTTCCGGCGCCATTGACCAGGTGGTGATGACGCTATTGATTGCGATGGGCTTGGTGGTAGTGGTGATTTTTCTGTTCTTAGGGAATCTGCGCACTACGCTGGTGCCCGCGGTAACGGTTCCGATTGCCGTGATTGGTGCCTTTATCGCCCTAGCGGCGATGAACTTCTCAATCAATCTATTAACGTTGCTGGCGCTGGTGCTCGCGATTGGCTTGATCGTGGATGATGCTATCGTGGTGCTCGAAAATATTAACCGGCGCATGCATGACTATGGCGAAACCCCACTGGTCGCCGCGTTTCGGGGAACGCGACAGATTGCTTTTGCCGTTATCGCGACAACGCTGGTGTTAATAGCTGTCTTCGTCCCGCTAAGCATGCTCCAAGGTGATATCGGTCGGCTGTTTTCTGAATTTGCCCTCACGATGGCCGCCGCGGTCGCCATCTCTACCCTGCTGGCGCTGACGCTTACCCCCATGATGGCGTCTAAAATTCTTAAGCCCGGCATGCACGATAGCCGCATTGGTAACGCGGTACAGTGGTTGCTCAGCGGCACCCAGCAGCGCTACCGAACAATGCTGGAGTGGGTGCTCAACATGCGCTGGCTAGTGGTAGCCCTGTTTGTATTGCTGATGGCTGCCACCGCCTGGCTGGCCACAGCGCTCCCCAACGAATACACACCTCAAGAAGATCGTGGCAATTTTATTGTGTTGGTGAACGGCCCTGAAGGCGCTACTTTCGACTATATGATGGATTATATGGATGAGATCGAAGCCCGTATGGCTCCGCTGGTTGAAAGCGGCGAGTTGCAGCGCGTAGTGGTACGCGCCCCGCGTGGATTCGGCAATATTGAGAACTTCAATAGCGGCTTTATCATCGTCAACATGGCCGACTGGGGCAGCCGACGCAGCGCGTGGGACATTATGGATGACGTGCGCCAATCCCTTAGCACCTTACCGGGGGTGCGCGCGTTTCCCGTCATGCGACAGGGGTTTGGACAGCGTACCCAAAAGCCGGTGCAGTTCGTATTGGGCGGTGGCACTTATGAAGAGCTTGCCCAATGGCGGAATACCCTCATTGATCATGTACGAGCCAATAATCCTCGTTTGCTGGCGTTGGAGAGCAACTACAACGAAACCCAGCCGCAGCTTCGAGTAGACATCGATTATGAGCGTGCTGCGGCCTTGGGCGTTACCGTGACAGAGATTGGGAGAACGTTGGAAGTGTTGCTAGGCGGGCGCAACGTGACGCGCTATGTGGATGATGGTGAAGAGTACGAGGTGATTGTCGAGGGCGACCGAAGTCGCCAAAATAGCCCCAGAGCGCTGGATAATATTCAGGTGCGCTCGGCACGTAGCGGCGAACTGATTCCCCTGGCAAGCCTTGTTACCCTGTCCGACTTTGCGGGCGCCAGCACGCTGAACCGCTTTGATCGTATACGCTCCATTACGATTGAGGCCAACCTGGCGGATAACTATCCTCTGGGTGAAGCCTTGGCGTATTTAGAAGAGAGCGTGGCGGAACTACTGCCGGAAGAGGCACAGACCAATGTGGCAGGGGCATCGCGTGACTTCCAACAAGCCAGTGGCGCCACTGCGTTCCTGCTGATATTAGGCGCGCTAGTGGTCTTTTTGGTGCTCGCCGCCCAGTTTGAGAGCCTGGTTCACCCGTTTGTGATCATGCTGACGGTGCCATTAGCAATGAGTGGTGCCCTACTCGCACTGCTGTTAAGCGGCCAGTCTCTGAATATATACAGTCAAGTGGGGCTCGTGCTGTTGATTGGCCTAGCGGCAAAAAATGGCATTTTGATCGTCGAATTTGCCAACCAGCTACGCGATGAGGGGCAAGCCTTCCGAGCGGCATTAATGGAAGCCTCGGTCACCCGCCTAAGACCTATTCTAATGACCGCGGTGACCACGATGGCTGGCGCCATTCCGCTGATTATATCGACCGGGCCTGGCGCAGAATCGCGCTTGGTTATCGGTACTGTGATTATGGCAGGCGTAGGCTCGGCAACGCTGTTTACGCTCTTTGTCGTGCCCGTTGCCTACGATTTACTGGCCCGCTACACCGGTTCACCGGGTGCGGTGAAGCGTCAACTTGAAGATGAAATCGCCGACGAAGGGTAAAAACTTGGTTTATGCCATGGCGAGCGAAGCGCGGCAATCTGGTCGTCAGTACCGCCTTTATCACTGCGCTTCTAGCGACGAAAAAGGGCGCCTCGCGGCACCCTTTTTCCATTAACACGGTGGGCTAAAAAGAGAGTGGTTGGTTACTCACACTCGCCCACGTGCTCGCCTTTAATTACCGTATTCATGCTTAGCTCACCCATCGGTGACTGGGTAAAGATATCGACATTCCCTTCAATATGCTCACCCATAAAACGCATCTCGCCATCAATCGTCGCTTCGCCACCCTCAGCACGGCACACCATACTGTAGCTTAGGCCGTCTGCGTTCAGCTCCTGGTCAAGCAGCTCGCAGCCTTCTTCTTCCTCTATAAAACCAAACTCGGCGCCCTCAAGCTCTTCTTGAGTAATACACTGGCGCTCGGTTTCGGTTTGATCCGGAATCTCCATTTCGCCGCTAACGCTGGTTTTACTAACAAACTCCCATTCACCAGGCGCTACATTAGGGGTTTCAGCCAACGCGACCATCGGAAAGGCCACTAGGGCCGCTACTGCCATGTTACGTAACTTCATCGCTACTCTCACTGCGTTGCTTTGGGAAACTGTCGATATCCTACCTGATTCAAACTTACGATGCCCTACTTGAGGATCACACTGCTACACTCAAATGTTAAAAACACGCGCCACTTGGGCAACGCCTGCTCAAGAATCCACCATCAAAAGAACCCACTATCAAAGGTTGCTAACGATGTATGACGACGCCTTGGTCAATTATGACTTTCACTGTCCCTACTGCGACACGCCGCTGACGTTTCTCATTGATGTCTCGCAAGGCAGCCATGCCACATGGGAAGACTGTCACCAATGCTGCGCGCCTATCCAGCTTCGCATCATTGTCTCACCCATGACCGGCGAACTTGACAGCGTCATGGCCGGACGCGATGACGATATTTTGTAACGCCCGCGAGCGACGAAGCGCATCATGCGTAAACCTCGCACGGTTACATGTCGGCTTTACGCAGCGCGGCTCCCCGCTTGGTCTCGTTGCGACGCATAAAAAACCACGCCAATAGCGTCGCCAGCGATACCGTTAAAATGATCAGGGTGGCCAACGCATTAATCTTCGGCGACACGCCCATGCGCACCGATGAAAAAACCACCATCGGCAATGTGTTAGCCCCAGGGCCCGAGACAAAGCTGGCAATGACCAGGTCGTCCAAGGAAAGCGTAAACGCCAGCAGCCAGCCTGCCGCCAGCGCAGGTGTAATCATCGGCAGCGTAATCGTAAAGAAGGTTTTCACCGGTGGTGAGCCCAAATCCATGGCAGCTTCTTCAATGGAATGGTCTACCTCTCGCAGCCGCGCAGCCACGACCACGGCGACGTAGGCACTACAAAATGTGGTGTGGGCAATCCAGATGGTCGACATGCCGCGATCAGCAGGCCAGCCGGTAAGCTGCGCCATCTGAACAAAGAGCAACAGCAGCGATAAGCCAGTGATTACCTCAGGCATTACCAGCGGTGCCGTTACCATACTGGACAGCGCCGTTTTCCCTCGAAAATGTCCGTAACGGGTCATGACAAAGGCGGCAACGGTGCCCAAACAGACCGCCATGCTGGCGGCAAAAAAAGCGATCCGCAGACTCGTCCATACCGCCGATAAAATCTGCTCATCACGGAACAGCGCTGCATACCAATGAGTGGAAAACCCCGCCCATACGGTGACTAGTTTCGAGGAGTTAAACGAGTACACCACCAGTACAAACATGGGTAAATAAAGAAACAGCAGGCCCACCACCAGCATGACTGTCGAAAAGTTAATTCGCCGTGTCATCATCATAATAGAGTGCTCATAAAACGCATCTCACTGTTCAAGTTCGCGGGACTGGTAACGGTGAAACCAGACAATCGGCACCAGTAAAAGCAGCAACATCACCATGGCAAGCGCCGACGCTACGGGCCAGTCACGATTGAGGAAAAACTCTTCCCAAAGGACTTTACCGATCATTAGCGTATCTGGGCCACCCAGCAACTCGGGAATCACGAACTCTCCGACGGCCGGGATGAACACCAGCATTGAACCGGCCACTATGCCTCCCATCGAGAGCGGTAAGGTTACTTTAATAAAGGTGGTTAACTTACGCGCCCCCAGGTCAGCCGCGGCTTCGAGTAATGAGTTATCCATACGCGCCAGATGGGCATACAGCGGCAACACCATAAACGGCAAATAGGCATACACGATGCCAATGGTGACCGCGAACTGGGTGTTCATCATCCGTAGCGGTGTCTCAATAAGCCCTAGTCCTATCAATAGATTATTGATGAGCCCACTATTACTTAAAATTCCCATCCAGGCGTAGATACGAATTAAAAATGATGTCCATGAAGGCAGCATCACCAACAGCAATAGCAATAGCTGCCAACGCACGGGCGCCCGTGCCATCGCAAAGGCCATGGGGTAGCCAATCAATAAACACACTACTGTCGCTATAAAGGCCGTTTTTACCGATCCCCAGTAAGCGGCGATATACAACGAGTCCGACAGTAGAAAAAGATAGTTACCCAGGTTTAAAAACACATGCAGCGTCTGATCAGCGTACTCAACCAATGGCCCATAAGGCGGAATGGCGATGGCTGCCTCCGAGAGGCTGATTTTAAGCACCAACGCAAAAGGGAGTAAGAAAAACAGCGTTAACCACACGAGCGGAAACGCAATCACTGCCCGACGACCTATTTGCAGCCGTTTGAGCAGTGCAGAAGAACGAGATGGCTTCATTAAAGGCAGTCTCCTCGCGTTAAAAAAAGCCAGCGGCAACCGGACTACGCTAGCGGTTTAACACAATGGTGCTGTGATCTTCCCAGTGGACATACACGCTATCTTCCCAGGTTGGCCGATCACCGCGACGCTCTGTATTCGCCATACTGACCTTAATCATCTGGCCCGACTGGGTGCGTATGTAATAGAGCGAAAAGCCGCCTAAATAGGCGATATCGTCCACCTTCCCTTCCGCCCAGTTATATTCTGCGCTGGGTTTTTCCCGGGTTAGCCAAATCTTTTCGGGCCGAAGCGCCACCCAAACCCGCTTGTCCATCGCCTGGGTGGTAATCCCATGGTCAATATAAATGGGTCGCTCAAGCGCCGGGGCAACGATGCGACAATGGTCAGCCGCGTCTTCGATAATTTCGCCTTCGAACAGATTCACCGTTCCGACGAACTCTGCCACCATACGACTCACCGGACTTTCATAAATATCTACCGGCGAGCCAACCTGCTCAATCCAACCATCCGCCATGATGGCGACCCGGTCAGCCATGGTCATGGCTTCTTCCTGATCATGGGTGACCATGATGCAGGTAACCCCCACCTGCTCAATGATCTCGACCACTTCAAGCTGCATTTCTGTACGCAGCTTTTTATCCAACGCCCCCATGGGTTCGTCCAAGAGCAGCAGCTTAGGTCGCTTGGCAAGTGAGCGCGCCAACGCCACCCGTTGGCGTTGCCCGCCGGATAGCTGATGTGGCTTACGTTTGGCAAAACGCTCCATGTGCACCAGCTTGAGCATTTGGGCAACGCGTGAGTCGATATCTGCCTTTGGAAGCTTGTCCTGCTTTAAGCCAAAGGCAATATTTTGCGCGACCGTCATATGAGGGAACAGCGCATAAGACTGAAACATCATATTAATCGGCCGCTTGTGTGGCGGCACAGCGGTGATGTTATCACCGTCTAATATGATGCGGCCCTCCGTTGGCGTTTCAAACCCTGCCAACATGCGCAGTAAGGTCGACTTACCCGACCCAGAACCACCTAATAACGCGAATATTTCACCGCGTTTAACCTGCAAATTGACATCATCCACCGCCAGCGCATCATCAAATCGCTTACTTAAGCGCTTCACTTCCAGCACCACATCTTCGGCAAACCGTGGTGTTTTGCCTTGTGAACGTGAGGCTGAAGGAGTCGCGGGTGAAGCAGATGAAGGCTCGTTCGACAGGGGCGTAGTGACCATTCGCCACTCCCATCAAAAGGCCCGGTATTCCGGGCATTAAAAAAACAAGCAGCGAGCCAGCATGACTGGCTCGCTGTCGGATAAGTATTAGCTTTTAACGCCCGGACTTAACACGATTCCAGATACGCGTACGGGCACGCAGTACATCCTGTGGCTTTTCAGCCTGTACGTACAGGTTTTGCATGACCTCGGTTTCCGGATAGATTGACACATCGTTAATGATTTCATCTGAAAGATATTCGTTTGCCGCTAAATTGGGGTTGGCGTAACGAACATATTCAGTGATCTCAGCGGCAATTTCCGGGTCCAGAATGAAGTTAATAAATGCGTGAGCGTTTTCAGTATTCGGCGCGTCGGCGGGTATCGCCATCATGTCGAACCACAGCGCGGCGCCTTCTTTAGGAATGCTATAACCAATGGTGAAATCACGGCCGGCTTCTTCAGCGCGTTCGGCGGCTTGGAAAACATCACCGGAGTAACCCGCGGCCACACAAACATCACCATTCGCCAGATCCGACACATAGCGCGATGAATGGAAGTAGGTCATATCATCGCGAACAGCCGCAATAACCTCACCGGCAGCTTCCAAATCGTCCATGTTTTCGCTTAACGGGTCCAGCCCTAGATAAGCCATCGCAGGCGAAAGCATCTCATCGGCGGAGTCAAGCATGGATAAACCGCAGCCCGCCTCGCTCAAGGCGGCGGTTATTTCAGGATCAAACAGCAGCGCCCAGCTATCGACCGGCGCATCGTCACCCAAAATCTCGGTTACGCGATCAACATTATAGCCAATGCCGTTGGTGCCCCACATATAGGGAACCGAATATTCATTGCCCGCATCAATGGCTTCCAGGTTAGCCATCAGCTCAGGATCAAGATTCTCTAAATTGGGCAGCAAGTCGTGGTCAAGCGGCTGAAAAACGCCAGCTTTCAATTGCCGAGTGAAATAGTAAGTAGACGGGACTACCACGTCATAGCCAGAACGCCCAGCCAGTAACGCGGCATCTAGAATTTCGTTGCTATCATAAACATCATAGGTCACTTCAATACCGGTACGCTCGGTGAATTTTTCCAGCGTTTCCGGAGCGATATAATCTGACCAGTTAAACACCCGCACTTCATTAGCGTGGGCAGCGCTAGCCGCTGCGGCGAACGTGATAGCCGCAACGGCCGCGGAAAGTTTGTGGTGATTCCCCATCTTGACTGCTCCTATTGTCTACTTTATTTAGCCACTTTTTAGCATATTCAACATAAGTATCAGCTTGCTTTGCCAAGTATTTACTGCGGCGGCCACTACGGACGCTCAACAGTTAACCAATAGCGTAGGCCATAATACTTACCGTGCGAATTTTGCGGTGCAGGGACGAGCACCGCAAGTCAATGTGCAAAATTATTGTATTCCGCACTATTGTCCCAATAAATATTGCCCCAACAAAGAGAGTGGGCTGTCATGCGGCGGCTGCGCCTGACAAAAGGAGTGCCTGAAACCGTATCTGAAACCAGACTTGAAACCAATGGCATATCTTTCTGGCTTTATCGATGCATACTGGCAGTTATTAAATAGCTAAAATCTATCAAAGGGATATCTATTATTAATTTTCTCCTTTAGTCGATAGCCTTTAGTATATTCTTATTTCCTAACCATTCATTAATAAAACCTGGAGACTAACTGCATGTCCTTGATCAATACAGAAGTTAAGCCGTTTAAAGCAACCGCCTACCTAAATGGCGAGTTTGTTGATGTTACCGAAGCTGATATGCAGGGTCAGTGGTCTATCTTTTTCTTCTACCCAGCCGATTTTACCTTCGTATGCCCTACCGAGCTGGGTGACCTAGCTGACAACTATGCTGAGTTCAAGAAGCTTGGGGTCGAAATCTATAGCGTCTCTACCGATACCCACTTTACTCACAAAGCATGGCATGACAGCTCTGAAACCATCGGCAAGCTGCAGTATCCGATGATTGCTGACCCAACCTTACGTATTTCGCGCAACTTTGAAGTACTGATCGAAGATGCTGGACTTGCCGAGCGCGGCACGTTTGTTGTCGATCCTGATGGTAAAATCCAAATTGTTGAGATTAACGCTGGCAACATTGGTCGCAATGCAGAAGAGCTGCTACGCAAAGTGAAAGCTGCCCAGTACGTGCGTGCGAATCCGAACGAAGTATGCCCAGCCAAATGGAAAGAAGGCGAAGATACGCTGGCTCCTTCACTGGATCTAGTAGGCAAAATCTAAACCACTACTGGCTTTTACGTCTCTCCAAGGATTCGTAAAATCCGCGGCTGACATCATTAGCTGCTGAAATAGCTAAGTGTGTGTTAGCTCAGCACCCGGGCATTGCCCGGGTGTTTTGTCACGGCTGCCCTGTTTGTTTTGTGTACTTATTTTTTATCCGCCTGCGCTTGCTCCAAACGTTTGATGGCGCATTAGCAGGAGTACACCGGGCACCTGTATTTTGCCTATCTCTGTTACCCGTGAGGAAGCTACTGTCATGCTGGACGCCAATTTAAAATCTCAGTTAAAAGCGTATCTAGAGAAAGTGACCCAGCCGTTCGAGATCGTTGCGTCGCTCGATGACGGTGCCAAGTCACAAGAACTTCTCAGTCTGCTAGAAGAGATTAGCAGCCTGAGCGATAAAATTACCCTGCACAGTGATGGTCAGGACTTGCGTCAACCATCATTTGCGATTAATCGCCCCGGTGAAGAAACCGGCGTGGTATTTGCTGGCATTCCCATGGGCCATGAGTTTACGTCGCTGGTCCTGGCACTTTTGCATGTCGGTGGCCATCCGCCTAAAACCTCTGAGGACCTACTTGATCAAATCAGAGCCCTTGATGGCGAAATGCTTTTTGAGACGTACTACTCACTGTCCTGCCAAAACTGCCCGGACGTGGTTCAAGCGCTTAATCTGATGGCTATTTTCAATCCGAACGTGCGCCATGTCGCTATCGACGGTGCGCTGTTTCAGGATGAAGTCGAGTCGCGCGAAATCATGTCAGTGCCGAGCATTTATCTTAACGGCAAGCCGTTTGACCAAGGCCGCATGACCCTTGAGCAAATTTTAGCCAAGGTCGACACCGGTGCCGCCGAACGCGATGCTAAAAAGCTAAGTGAAAAAGCGGCCTTTGATACATTGGTGATCGGTGGTGGCCCGGCTGGTGCGGCAGCGGCTATTTATTCGGCGCGTAAGGGCATTAATACTGGTGTTGCGGCTGAGCGTTTTGGTGGTCAGGTAGCTGACACGATGGGGATTGAAAACTTTATCTCTGTTTCCCATACCGAAGGTCCGAAGTTGGTCAGCGCGCTTGAAGAGCACGTAAAAGATTACGAAGTCGATATCATGAATCTGCAGCTTGCCACGTCGTTCAAAGCGGCTGAGGTGGAAGGCGGCCTACATGAAGTATCGTTTGAGACCGGTGCCAAACTTAAAAGTAAAACCTTGGTGTTGGCGACAGGGGCGCGCTGGCGCGAAATGAACGTGCCCGGTGAGCAGCAGTATCGCAATAAAGGCGTTGCCTACTGCCCTCACTGTGATGGCCCGCTGTTCAAAGGCAAACGCGTCGCCGTGATCGGTGGCGGAAACTCTGGTGTCGAAGCTGCGATCGACCTTGCTGGGATTGTCGGTCACGTCACCTTGGTAGAATTTATGGGCGAAATGCGCGCAGACGCAGTACTGCAGAAAAAGCTCAAAAGCCTGCCCAATGTCGATATTATCTTGAACGCGCAAACCACCGAAGTGACTGGCGACGGCAGTCGAGTCAATGGTTTGAATTATAAAGACCGCACGACCGATGAGAGTAAATCCGTCGCGCTGGAAGGTATTTTTGTCCAGATTGGCTTAGTACCCAATACGGAATGGCTCAAAGGCTCACCGATTGAGATGACGCCGCGAGGAGAAATCATTGTCGATGCGCACGGTATGACCTCAGTACCCGGCGTATTTGCTGCGGGTGATGTAACTACTGTCCCTTATAAACAAATCATCATTGCCATGGGGGAAGGGGCCAAGGCTTCCCTTGGCGCTTTTGATTACTTGATCCGCAACTAACTCAAGCGGACCCAATGGTTGACCTTTTTGACGTAAAAGACCGTGACGTCGTGCCCGCTCTGAGTAGCGGGCTTTTTTATAGCGAGACAATAGCCACCGAGAAGCTCATGCTTACCGGCTAGGAGAACGCCGGAATTTCACCGACTATTTCCGGGATCGTCACCTTCACATAGCGTCCAGGCGCAGGCTCGATAATCGTTAGCTCACCGCTACCAGGATGGCGAGCAGGCACCATCTTGTCGTTATCAGCGTAGCCATGTTGAGTCATCCAGGACTGCCAATGGGGCCACCATGAGCCTTCATGCGGCGTTGCGCTTTCCAGCCATGCCTCATGAGTGTCGGGTAGCTCGTCGTTGGTCCAGTAGCCGTACTTGTTCTTATGAGGCGGGTTTACAATACCGGCGATATGTCCCGAGCCGCCTAATACAAACGTGACCTGCCCTTTGGGCAGCAACGCGCCATAGTACGTACTGTTCCATTTGGCGATATGGTCTTCTTTGGTGGACACAAAATAGCTCGGCGTGGAAACCTTACGCAGATCTATTTTGACGCCATCCAATTCAATACCGTTCGGCTCAACCAAGCGGTTCTCCAGGTACATATGACGTAAATACCACGCGTGGGTGCCGGCGGGTAGATTGGTGCCATCGGTATTCCAGTACAGCAAATCAAACGCGGCGGGAGTTTCGCCCTTCAGGTAATTGTTGATATAGAACGACCAGAACAAGTCGTTCTCACGCAATAAGTTGAAGCTATAGGCCATTGAGCGACCATCTAAATAGCCTTTTAACTGCATGCTTTTTTCGATGCCTTCAACCACTTGCTCATTCAGGAACACACCGATATCACCGGGGTCCCGGAAGTCTTGAAGCGTCGCCATGTAGGTGACTGATTTGATTTTGCGGCCTCGCCGGGTGCTGGTGAGGTAGGCCACTGTGGAGGCAGCCAATGTCCCACCAACACAGTAACTAAGCAGATTAACTGACTTTTCACCACACGCCTGCTCGATAGCGTCCATCGCGTTAATGGGACCCAACTGCATGTAGTCAGCCCAGGTGATATCGCGCTGCTCTGGGCCAGGGTTACGCCAGGAAATCAGGAACACCGTATGCCCCTGCTCCACCAGCCACTTAACCATTGAGTTGTCTTCTCGCAAGTCAAGAATGTAGTACTTATTGATCCAGGGCGGCACCATCAGTAACGGTGTTTTAAAGACCTTTTCGGTCGTTGGCGTGTACTGAATTAGCTGGATCAGTTCGTTTTCATACACCACCGCCCCAGGGGTCACCGCAATATTGTCGCCCACGCCAAACGCGCTGCGATCGGTCATGCGAACGTTAATGCCTTCTGCTGAGTTGGCTAAATCTTCGCGCAGTCGGGCCAGCCCCTCAACCAGGTTTTCACCTTGGGTTTCAAGCGTTCGACGCATGACTTCAGGGTTCGTGGTGATAAAGTTGGTCGGCGCCATAGCGCTCACCAGTTGCCGCGCATAAAACGTCAAGTTACGCTTCTGGATATCATCTAGCCCACTTAAACTCGCCACCAATTCGTCAACCATCTGCGAGAACAGTAAGTACTGCTGCATAATGGCCATATATTGGGGGTCGTGGGTCCAGGCCTCGTCTTTAAAACGACGATCCGTTTTGGCGGGGGTAATGATCGGGTCAACCTGCTCGCCCGCCATGCGTCGCATGCCTTGCTGCCACAATAGCCATTGGTCTTGCAGTAACCGGGATTGAGTTTCCCATAATAGCGTCGGATTTTGCATGAGCGCTTTTGCACCCGCCTCAAAGCTTTGCCGCATATCGCTATAGATGGAATCGGCTGCGTCGCTAGGCGCCATACGGGCAAGCAAGTCCTGCATCAGTCCTTGATACTGTTCGCCAATGACCTTTAATTGGCGGTTCCAGGCATCGATTTCTTCGGGAGTCAAGCCTTCTGATAACCCTTGCGGCAGCCCTTGAGGAAAACTGTCGGATAAGCCTTTTAACCCGGGCATTGACTGGAATGGGTTGTGCCACGATGACTGCATCATTATTCTCCCGACGCCTTTCTTCAGGCGTACCGAAGGCGTTAGCTATAATGTTCGCTATTACCAAGCTCATAAATGCATTGCGGCGCCAAGTAGGCGCCGCAATGATGTCTTCAATCAGCTTTTACGCGATGACTGACTGCTAGCTTTGGCAGGTTGCTCGCCCTTGGTTGCGGCCTTGGCCTGGTCAGACATTTGCTGCCCGGCTTCGCTGAACATCTTTTCCATTTCCGATTTAAACTGCAGGCTCATTTCGCTCATTACTCTAGCGTCTTCCTGCATCTGCTGAGAAAGCGCATTCATCATTTCGGCTTGTTTCGTGCCGAAATCACGCAGGCTTTCTGCATCTTGAATTTCAGTGGCGCTGCGAATGCGCTCAGTACCCATTTGGCTGTAGCGCTTCATGGCCTCCAACTGGTACTGCGTCATTTTTTCCATATTGTTAAGCATCAGCGAATTCATCTTACGCATGGGCTCGAACATTTGGCGTGTTTGGGCGTTAAAGGCGTCCATCATATTATCTTGCATAGCGTCTGCTCCTATTTCGTTCCTTGGCATGAGCCTGGGAGTGACTCATCGCGTGTGAGACTGCTTTGCTGCAACGCAAAAAAGAGTAAGCGTTGGCTTGTTGCATTGCAACACTAACAACGTATCTGAGCCACCGGACAAATTTGGCGCCCCTTGCCCTGGACTCTTTTCAACGTCTATACGTTGTCCTAATGCAGCAGGATGAAGGCCGCTTGCGCTGCTGCACGCTAACGCGCCTGTTCACTTTATGCACCGCTGCGTTTGCTGGTAGAGCTTGTGCTAGCGCCAGAACGAGAGCGCGACGATGCACTGGACTTGGTCTTGCTGCCAGCTCCATCATTGTTACTCGTTTTCGTACTGCTATCTGCATCCGGCTCAGCATCAGCGCGGGGCGTCGACGAGGTAGCAGCACTCCCTGCTTGGCGCAGCATATCCAGCATCATTTGCTGATACGTACCGAAGTTGGCTAGCCCTTGAGACAGTCCTTGCTGCATCATAGGTTGCTGCATCATAGGTTGCTGCAGAAAAGGCCGCATCAGGCTCATAGGATCGTAGCCTTCTACCCCCGATTCCATCTGACGCTGGATATTCTCAAGCAGGTTTTTCTGGAAAGCTTCCACGTCGGGAAGCCCCAGAGATTGGCGAAATTCATCCGGAGTAAGATCAAACTCGACGTTAATCTTCATAGGCGGCTCCTGCTTGTTTTTGCTTTGTTTTGTTTGAGTGTAGCAGTCATACGCCAACACACCTCACCTTATACGACTAACGCTGTGCTAAGCGTGGTGTATCAACGTTGACATCGCCGTTTTGACCCCGCTGGCGAAGCCAGTGATCCAGCAGCGTAATCGCCATCATCGCCTCGGCAATGGGCGTTGCACGAATACCTACGCAGGGGTCGTGTCGCCCTTTCGTGATCACCTCGACAGGCTGTCCGTGAATATCGATAGAGCGGCCTGGCGTCGTGATGCTGGATGTCGGCTTCAGTGCCAACCGCGCAACGATGGGCTGACCGCTGGAAATACCGCCTAATACGCCACCTGCGTGGTTAGAGAGAAAGCCTTCAGGCGTCATCTCATCACGATGCTCGCTGCCACGTTGGGCGATACTGCCGAACCCCGCCCCGATCTCTATGCCTTTTACTGCATTAATACTCATCAAACCATGCGCCAGATCAGCATCCAGGCGATCGAAGACCGGCTCGCCCAACCCTACCGGCACCCCCTCGGCAATCACGGTAATTTCAGCGCCGACCGAGTCCTGATCACGACGCAACTGATCCATATAGGCTTCCAGTTCGGCTACACGTGCCGGGTCGGGGCAGAAAAAGGCATTTTGGCCAACCGCTTCCCACTCTTTAAAATCAATCTTGATTGGCCCTAGCTGGCTCATATAGCCACGAATTTGCACGCCCTGTGCAGCCAAGTACTTTTTGGCAATGGCACCAGCAGCCACCCGCATGGCCGTTTCACGGGCACTGGAGCGGCCCCCGCCGCGATAGTCACGATGACCATACTTGTGGTGGTAGGTGTAATCCGCATGGGCGGGCCGAAACTGCTCTTTGATTTTTGAGTAATCATTGGAGCGTTGGTCGGTATTTTCTATTAACAGACCGATGGAGGTGCCGGTGGTTTTACCTTCGAACACACCCGACAGGATACGCACCTGATCAGGCTCTTTACGCTGTGTGGTATGGCGTGAGCTGCCAGGCCGCCGACGATCCAGATCATGCTGAAGATCCGATTCAGTTAACGGCAGCCCTGGAGGACACCCATCGATGATGGCGCCAAGTGCAGGGCCGTGGCTCTCACCGAAAGTGGTGACGGTAAATAATTTGCCAAACGTATTGCCGGACATGGCGATTAGTTCCTCACACGAAAGACGCCGCATGGGCGTCGAGTTCAGCGGCGCTCAAGGCAAACACGCCCTGGCCGCCACGCTCAAAGTCAAGCCACAAGAAAGGTACGTCGGGAAACGCTGCTTCCACATGGCGGTCAGAGTTGCCGACTTCTACGATCAGCCAGCCGTCATCGGTTAAGTGTTCCCGCGCTTCACGCAAAATACGACGCACAATGTCCAACCCATCGCTACCGGCGCCCAAGGCTAATGATGGCTCATGACGGAATTCAGCAGGCATCGTCGCCAAATCACGGGCATCGACATAGGGCGGGTTGGAAACAATCAGATCGAAACGCTGTCTTTCCAAGCCATTGAACACATCCGACTCAATCACGCGTACGCGGTCGCCTACATCGTGACGGGTAATATTCTGGCGTGATACGGCTAACGCCTCTTGGCTGATATCGGCAAGTACCACTTCGCAGGTGGGTAAATAGAGTGCCGTGGCAATGCCGATACAGCCTGAACCCGTACATAAATCCAGCATAGTGGCGGGGGGTTCTTCGGGAAACCATGCCGCGAACCCGTCTTCGATGAGTTCGGCGATCGGCGAGCGCGGAATCAGCACACGTTCATCAACGCTAAACGGGTGGCCGGCAAAAAAGCTCTCCCCCAATAAATAGGGCAATGGGCGACGGGTGGTTATACGCTCTCGCGCCAAGCCAATGATGCGCTGACGCTCGACAGGCAACAGCCGCGCCTCTAATACGCTGGGGTCAATATTCCACGGCAAGTGCAGCGCGCCCAAGCACAGCGCCACCGCCTCATCCCAGGCAGACTCTGTGCCATGGCCGTAATGCAGTCCTGCCAGATAAAACTCGCTGGACACCCAGCGGAGATAATCACGCAGGGTAAAAAGTTCACCCACCAGCGCCGACTCCGGCAGGGTGAGCGTTGAGAAAGTGGTCTCTGCGTTCAAGTGGGTAGTCAAAGCGACTCCTGATTAACGGTAGCCATGGATACAGCCGGTATAGCGTGATCGCTACGACGAATAAAAGATTGTACCTTTCACGTCGCCCGGTTCACAGCAACGCTCATCTCGCTATACTGTGCGACATTGATTGTTGCCTTTTTCTATCACCCGAGCCTGTTATGACGCGACGCCGCCACCTGCCCAATGATGACGATATTAATGCCTTCCGCGATGCATTAAAGGCGGCAGGCGTGCGCCGTATCGCCACCAACCAGGCCGACCCTGGCAAGCCTAAACGCGATGGAAAGGCGCATGAAGCGAGGCGTAACGCGGCGGTAGAAAATAATGCTCCTCAAACCAGCGGGCGCACCTCGGATGGCCGGGTGGAAGCCGTGCGCCCCTCCGAGTATTTAGAATTCAGTCTACCCGATTTGCCGTGGCGCTCGTTTAGCCAGTTAAAGCGTGGTCAAACGGCGTGGCAAGCGGGACTTGATCTCCATGGTTATACGCTGGAAGAAGCTCGAGCAGAGCTTGAGAGCTTTCTCCGCGATTCGGCTGGCCAAGGACTGCGCTGCGTATTGGTAGTGCACGGCAAAGCGTGGGGAACCACGTCCGATTTTCCCGTGCTCAAAAGCCATACCAACGCGTGGTTACGCGAATGGCCTGGCGTATTGGCGTTCTGCTCAGCAATTGATATCGATGGCGGTACCGGCGCGGTGTATATTCTGCTGCGCAAGCGGGGGCAATAAAGGTTACTCGCCATCAACGTTATTCGGCAGCATCCGACGCGATACTGGGCATGCGCCGTTCCAGCGCTTCGTCCGCCAAATGCCGCCCCAGGCGAATCAACTCTTTACCGCGGTGAAACTCATAGGTGCTACAGACGGTTTTGGGTATTTCAATCAGTACATCAGGGGGGTAACCCGCCACTTTATATTTGGCCAATGCCGCCTGGGTAATATCAAACGACTCTAAAATCATATCGAGCTTACTCCACTCGCGTTTACCGCGTGCTTCGATAGCCTCTTCCGGTGCGCCGTCTTCGTCTTCTTCGCTGGCTCCTAGCCCGCTCCACAACTTTTGAGTAGCGGTACGCACGTCGCTCATCCATTTGCCCGTAGGTTGTGCTCGCTCAATGGCGTGTTGACTACTGCTATCGTCGGTTATCTTTTCTTTGGGCAGTAATGATTCCAGGCTCACCGGCAGCGGACTATGGGCAGTTACGTTAACAGCGACCACAAAGTCGGCCTGATGGGCGGCTACCACCGGCATAATCGGCAGCGGATTGAGTAGCCCCCCATCCACCAGAACTTGATCCCCCAAATGCACTGGGGTAATGATCCCCGGCACGGCAATGGAGGCGCGAATGGCTTGCAGCAACGGTCCACTTTGAAACCATACCTCACGTTGCCGAACCAGATCTGTTGCCACGGTGGTGATAGGGATAGGCAAATCCTCAATCAAAATATCACCGACCAGCGTTTCCAACTTGCTCATGACTTTGCTGGCGCGCATTGCCCCCATCGGGTTCCAGGTTACATCGACCAGTTTAAGTACATCCAGATAATCGAGTTCACACACCCAATCGCGATATTCAGGCAATTTGCCCGCGGCATAAATGCCGCCAATCAGCGCCCCCATCGAGCACCCTGACACGGCAATAATCTCAAATCCCCGCGCTTCGAGCGCTTCAATAACGCCAATGTGCGCATAGCCTCGTGCGCCGCCGCTGCCCAACACCAGCGCGACTTTATTTCCCCTGTCTTCCTGTCCCCATTGATTCATGCGGCCATCCTTTCCTAAACCTAACCGGTCTTACCCCAGTGAGTGTTAATGACGGCGGCGACGTTCGCCACCGCATGTGGTTCCAGATGCAGGTGATGCCCTCCGCTGAGCACATGGCGGGTTAACGCTTTTAGCGCATTGCGCGCCTGTTTGGCCCAGGCGCGCTCACCTAAGATCCCCTGCTCCCCCTCGATCAATAAAAGCGGGGCATTAATGTCTGCCAATAACGCGAGCACTTGGTCAGGGGTAAAACGCACCAGTGATGGCTTCAGCAAACGGCTGTCGGTGCGCATTTGTACCTGCCCATCAGCAGTAGGCTGAGTATTGCGCTCGACTAACGGGGCGGCCGTTATCGTATCGACAGGCGTAACACCACCCGCGACACGAGCGGCAATAGCGCTGTCGATATCACGGTAACACGGTGCGTTTGAAAGCGGACGGCGGTAAGCGGTTAACCCTTTACGCAGTTGACTGGCAGTCTCATTACTCGGCGTACTGAGCGCGCCTAGCCCATCAATCAAGGTTAACCGCTCAACGCGTTCGGGTAGTGAAGCGGCAAGCAAGCAGGCCACGGCGGCTCCCATGGAGTGAGCCAATAAGCTGCAGCGTTCAAGTTCCAGGGAAACCATGGCGTCGAGCACATCATGACAATAATCCCACAGCGCATAGTCACTGCCTTGCGGTGCGTGTGCCGAATGACCATGACCATGAAAGTCGAGGGCGACAATACGAATATCCAGCGCATCGACCAACAAGGGGGCTAAGCGCGAAAAACTGGCTGCATTATCCAGCCAGCCGTGTAACGCCAGCCAGGTAGGGGCATCAGAACGCCCCCAGCTCAGGGCCGCCAAGCGCCCCTGAGCAAGAGAAAGCGGCTGCGGCGCAACAAAGCGCCCCGCCGCTGTGAGCGAAGATGGAGGCATAGACAACGATCCTGAAAAAACAGCTAACACTAGCATACAAAAAGCCCAGTCCTAAGACTGGCAAGATGACGATCAAGGCGACAAACGTTACCATGCCGGGCGTAAAGCTTGTGCCTTTTCATCTCCACACTCATTGGATGCCATCATGAAATCACGCCGCGATACTCGCGTCCGTAACCTGGTCTTTTTTGTTGCTGTTATTAGCGCTGTTGTGGTCGGTTTCTGGTTGGCCAAATAGACGATTCCCGCCTGGCAGAGACGGTTTAAGCCTCACCGATCAGGCCCAAACTCGCGGCTGGGGCTTGGCGCCGTAAACTCCGCGAGAGCGCATGGCCTATCACGCCGATCAATATCGCGCCGCCAACCGGAAGGAAAATCCATAATCCCAGGTGAAACCGCGGAGTGAGGTCCAGC
Organism: Vreelandella sulfidaeris; assembly: GCF_042429665.1. Classification (GTDB taxonomy): domain Bacteria; phylum Pseudomonadota; class Gammaproteobacteria; order Pseudomonadales; family Halomonadaceae; genus Vreelandella. The sequence continues at coordinate 141,840 of NZ_JBHMAC010000005.1, forward strand.
AAATATAGGTATAGCGCCGCCGTGGTCAGCTCCGCCAGCACCGCGCCCATCAAGCCACTAGCAAAGCCCAAGAGCGCGTATTCAGCACCCTGCACCCTTGAAATCATTCGGCTGCCTGCGCCAAACACACGCAGCAGGCCACTTTCGTGGGCACGCACAGGGCGGCTTGCCGTTAATGCTGCATAGAGCACGCTCACTCCCGCTAACAGCACCAACGCGAGCACTAATTCAACCGCCCGGGTGACCTGAGCGAGGACATCTCTTACCTGACCTAAAATGGCATCCACGTTTAGCAAGGACACGCCTGGAAAGTCGCTTATCAGTTCACTGATAAGCCCCTGCTCCGCTTCGGGCAGGTGGAAGGCCGTGATGTAGCTATGTCCAAACTGCTCCAATACGCCCGGCGGGAAAATAACAAAGAAATTAGGTTGAAAACTGTCCCAGTTCAGGCTGCGCAGGCTGGTAATTTGCGTAGTAATCTCGTCGCTACCGACCGAGAACGTCATTTCCTCACCCACGCTTAACCCTAGCCTTTCAGCCAGCCCCGCCTCCATGGAGATCGGCACCGCTGGTGGCTGTTGAGGGGACGATTGAGGCGTTGCTTCGACAGCACTCATCCAGCCTGCGCTGTCATTACGCTCTTCACGGCCTAACTGAGCGGGTGTGAACCACTCACCGGCCACTACTTCATTACCCTCTGGCACCTCGGCCTGCCAGGTAAGGTTGAGCTCTCTTCGCAGTGAGTTATCGCCGCGTGCATCGGCTGGAACAGCCTCTTGGGGGGCTTGGCCATTGATCGCAATAACACGGCCACGCACCATCGGGTATAGCGTGCTCTGGGTCTCTACTCGCGGGGCTACTGCGGCCTCAAAAGGGTCACGTTCAGAAGGCTGAATATTAATCGCGAAATAGTTGGGAGTATTCGCTGGCAACTGCTCTTGCCACGTGCTTAACAAGTCGCCACGCACCAATACAATCATTGCCATCGCGAAGAATGTCACCGAAAACGCTACTAATTGGCCAAGCCCTGCTTGGCGTCGCCGGGCGAGTTGGCGCCCCCCTAATCGAAGCGCCTGAGACCATTCGCCATGGCTAGAAATACCCTGTACGCCCCGCAATATCGCAGTCAGTAATAGCGTGCTGATCATCCACAGCACCCCGAGCAGCAGCGCACCACCCGCTAACAGAGCGCTAGCTAACGGCAAGCTTCCCGAATAGAGCCAAAGCAACCCTCCAAATACGATACTGGCCACACCCACCACCAGCCAGGCAGAGGGAGGCAGTGGATCTAACTCTCGACGTAGAACTTTTAGCGCACTCACCCGCTTAATACGCAGCAGTGTAGGCCCGGCAAACCCGACCAATACGGCAAGCGCAGTGAACACGCCTAACCCCAGCGGTAGCAGCCCAGGCGGCGGAAGCGTCATAGGTAGGAAGTTCACCAACAACCAGATCAGAACCGCTTGACCAATCAGGCCAAGTAGCGCTCCCAAGACCGCGGCAACCAGTGCCAAGCCCGTTAGCTGAAGGGTAAATATGGTCACTAGCTGGCGTTGACTGGCGCCGAAGCAACGCAGCAGAGCGGCGGTATCCAGATGGCGCTCCACATAGCGGCGGGTGGACATTGCCACCGCCACGCCTGCCAGCAATACCGCTGCCAAGCCGGCTAACCCCAGGTAGCTTTCAGCCCGCTGTAAGGCGTTACCAAGCTGAGGGCGATCCACACGCACATCACGCACTTCAACACCTTCACGGCGAAGTTCATCAAGTACTCCTTGTACTTGCTCTAGCGCCGCGGGCGGGCCTGCGGCGAGGATTTCAAACTCAATTCGCGAGCCCTCTTGTACCAGTCCCGTGGCCTCAACATCCGCCGTATTGATCATTAAGCGCGGATTGAAATTGCCGAAACCAGCAGACTGATCGGCTTCGCGCTCAATAATCCCCGACACTACCAATTCGGTTTGACCGACCTGTACGCGGTCGCCAAGCGTAATGCCAACCAGTTCCACCAAGCGCGGATCAGCCCATGCTTCGCCTGGCGGTGGGCCGGAGGCAATTCGCTCAGCACCATCGCCAAAGTCTACGTAGGACATGCCATAGTGAGGATAAACATCGTCAACGGCTTTCAAGCTCGCCGGCTGAAAACGTCCGTCACGACTAATCATCGACACCAGATCCACTTGGTCACTCAGCACAAAGCCAGCATTTTCAAGCTGGGCTCGTAGCTCAGCAGAAAAGGGGGTACGCTGCTCTAGCACAAGATCCCCGCCCAGCATCTGGCCAGCTTGACGCTCCAGACCGCGCTCTAAACGATCCAGAAAAAAGGCGATCATGGTAGACGCCGCCACGGCCAATACCAGGGCAATAAAAAGCGCACGGACATCGGCAGCACGCAGGTCTCGTTTGAGGCTGCGCATTGCTAAACGCCAGTTCATATCGCTCATTGGCTTCCCTCGTCGTTGAAGGCAGCAGTCGGCTCAAAGGGCTCCAGGCGCCCTTGATCCAAGCGCAGGCAGCGGTCACAGCGCTTGGCCAAGGCATGATCATGAGTCACCAGGATAAGAGTAGTACCCGCTTCGCGATTCAGGCTGAACAATAAATCAATGATTTGCGCGCCAGTATCAGGATCCAGGTTGCCCGTGGGCTCATCGGCAAATACCAGTTCAGGCTCTGTCACAAACGCACGCGCAACCGCTACCCGCTGCTGCTCGCCTCCGGAAAGCTGTTTGGGTAAGTGATCCATTCGTTCACCAAGCCCTACCCGTTCTAACCAGTGGGTCGCGGTGTGTGCTTCTCCTGCTCGCGGTGACAGCTCAAGCGGCAGCATGACGTTTTCAAGCGCGCTCAAGGTGGGCAATAATTGGAAGTTTTGAAACACAAACCCGACGCGGCCTGCGCGCAGTGAGGCACGTCCATCTTCATCCAACCGGCTGAGTGCGCTACCAAAGAGCATGAGCTCACCGTCGCTTGGCGTATCAAGCCCGGCGAGCAGGCCCAGCAAGGTAGATTTCCCTGCCCCGCTTTTACCTAAAATCGCGACGCTTTCACCGGCGACTACGCTCAGCGACAGGTCGTGTAAGATAGTGAGCGAGCGCTCTCCACTCACCACTTTTTTAGACAGCCGGTCAGCATGTAGCACGACGTGACCAGCAGTACCGTGCACTCGCTTATTCATCCCCTGAGGAACATCAGAGATAGTTTGGTTGTCGGTTAAAGCCTGACGTTCACCGTGAGGTGACACGCTTGATGGTGATTGATCATTAGACGCACTGGCAGTTTTATCTGAGGAGTAAGGCATGAAGCGTGACATCCCTATAACATTGCATGAACTGAACCGCATGGTAACCGGATGGCTGGTAGTGCTGATAGCCATCTTTGCCTCTTCGTCTATCAACGCAGCGTCTGATGATCCTGAATCAGTCAATCCACGCCAGGAGCCCACCTTACTGGTGATGGGCGATAGTTTAAGTGCCGCCTATGGTATTGAGCGTGAAGAGGGTTGGGTAAGCCTCTTGGCCGAGCGCTTAGAGGGCGATGCACAAATTGTTAACGCCAGTATTAGCGGCGAAACAACGTCAGGTGGATTACAACGCTTCGCTGATATTCTCCGACAGCAACAGCCGGATATTGTTCTTCTGGAACTGGGTGGTAATGACGGTTTACGCGGCTTGGCGCCTGCTCAAATGCAGACAAACCTAGCCAGTATGATTGAACAAAGCCAGCAGGCTGACGCTAAAGTGCTGTTATTGGGAATCGATATACCACCCAACTATGGTCAAGCGTACCGGGACGCCTTTACCGGCGTTTTCTACACGCTGGCAGAAGAGTATGACGTGCCGCTGGTGCCTTTCTTACTTGAGGATATCGCGTTAGACACCACGCTTATGCAGAGTGATGGCATCCACCCGACTGCTGATGCTCAACCGACGATACTCGCCAATGTGTGGCCCGCTCTAGAGCCATTATTAGAAACCACCCAACAGGCTGCCATGGAATAGGACAATCTCATCTTTTTTGGCTGAGATAAGTAGCACTTAAACACGGCAGCTTGTAGTCTTGAGGCCTATTTGTCGGTTATTAACGGCGTCATATGCCTGCACTGTCTGAATTCCGCCCCCCTACCTTTTCGCGCCGACAGTTCCTAGCAACTGTCGGCGCGCTATGCCTTGGTGTCGGGCTAGGCATTCACCCAACGCCTGCATCCGCTTTCGATCCGCAGCGCTTACGCCAGAGTATGCAGCAGTTGTATGGCCAGCCCGGTCTGGCTGTCTTAGAGGAGTGGTTTGCACTACTACAACAGCTGCAACTTCAGGACGTACAATCGCAATTGCGCGGCGTTAACGACTTTTTTAATCGCCGTATCCGCTGGGTGGACGATGTGACTGTGTGGGGACAAGAAGATTACTGGGCCACTCCGTTAGAAGCGATGGGTAAAGGCCAGGGAGACTGTGAAGACTACTCCATAGCCAAATACATTACGCTTAAGCAGTTAGGCATTGCTAGCCAATACCTGCGCATGATTTATGTGCGTGCACGGCTTGGGCGCAGCCAAATTACGCAAGCCCACATGGTACTCGGCTATTACTCGACGCCCAATGCTGAACCGTTAGTGCTGGACAATATAATACCGTCAATCACCCCTGCTTCTCAGCGCCCTGATCTTGATCCTCTATTTAGTTTTAATAGTGAAGGGCTTTGGGCTGGCGGTTCAACGGAATCCCGCGCCGATCCGTTAGCTCGGCTATCACGCTGGCGCAGCGTTATCGAACGCATGCAAACCCAGGGTTTCATTTAAGAGGAATTGGCACGATGTCACTAATTAAACAACTTTGGATTGCCATTATCGCCCTGTTGCTGCTTTCGTTCGTGGGTAGTCTGGCCATTAGTATCACCACTAGCCGCGACTATATTGAGCAAGAAGTGCGTATTAAAAATGAAGACAACGCCACCGCGTTAGCTCTTTCGATGAGCCAACTGGATAAAGATCTAGTGACTCTGGAGTTATTAATAGCGGCGCAGTTTGACACCGGCTATTACCGCCAAATCACCTTGCGTGATATGGAAGACCGTGTGCTCATTGAGCGCACTGCACCTGAGTATAACGGGGAGGTCCCCGACTGGTTCCGCCACCTGATTGAATTCGATGTCCCCAGCGGCATCGCAACGATACAAGACGGCTGGCGTCAGTACGGCACACTGGAGCTAGAGAGCCAACATAGCTTTGCCTATGCCTCGCTATGGCGGAGTATGCTGGAACTAGCCGCCTGGTTTTTACTGGCAGGAGCCATCAGCTTAGCCATTGCCACCCTGGTCGTTCGCGGCATTAAACATCCTCTTTCCAGAGTAGTCGCACAAGCTCAGGATATTAGCGCGCGGCGCTTCACCACTATTAAAGAACCCAGGACCCTGGAACTACGCCAAGTCACCCAGGCGATGAATATTCTGTCTGCCAACGTGCATCAAATGCTCAGCCATGAAAGCCATAAGTTAGACGAGTTACGCCGGCATTTACAGCACGATCGTGTCACTGGTGCGCTAAACCGTGACGTATTTATGAGTAAACTCTCTTCCCAATTAAGCAGCGATGACGCTCGCGCGTCGGGCCTGCTCATTATGGTTCGTGTTCAAGACTTGGAAAACCTCAACACACAACTGGGTTACGCCGGTACCGATCAGCTATTAAGCACGTTGGTCACCCAGTTAGGAGAACTTGATCAAACCTCGACGGAACCGGTGGTCGGTCGCCTTAACGGCAGTGACTTTATCTTTATGCTGCCGTTAGCCGACGATGCCGAGCAGTTAAAGCAGCAGGTTAGCAAAGTGCTGACGAGCGTGGTCAATATAGCGCCCAATGTAGCGGTTAACTTACCTACCGCCATAGTGCCCTACGAACCTCATGATGAACGCGCCACGCTTCTGGCAACACTGGATGATGCCCTTGCTCAGGCTGAAAGTTTAGCCTCACACGGGCAGATCGTCGTGCGTGAGGGTGAGCGTATCTCGCTTTACAGTAGCCACCAACAATGGCGTACGGCGCTGGAAGCAGCCATTTCGGTTGGCCCTGAATTGGCATACTTTCCAGTGCTTGATGCCCATGGCGATATTCTCCACTACGAATGTCCCGCACGCTTAAATCTTGGTGGCGATTGGCAAACGGCTGGCGTCTTTATTCCCTGGATAACCCGTTTTGATATGGAGCCAGCACTCGATTTAGCCGTGGTTAAAAAAGCGCTACTCAACCTTCACACGGATCCTAAGCCAGTCGGGATTAATCTTTCGGCGGCGTCTATCACCAATACACAGTTTGTGAACGAACTACGTGCACTTCTTGTCTCGCAACCACTACTGGCGCAGCAACTCTGCTTTGAAGTGCCCGCCACGCTAAGCACCCATGCAATTGGTAGCTTAAGGGGATTGTGCACATCGTTAAGGCCGCTGGGATGTACGTTTGGCATTGAACACGTGGGTGCTGAATTTACCAAACTGGCAGATTTACATGACGTTGGACTGGCTTACTTAAAAATGGATAGCAGCTTGATCCATAACCTGCATCAATCAAGCGAGCAGCAGACCATCGTACGCGGCATGGCAACACTCTGCCATTCACTGGGGATTCAGGTGATTGGGGAAGGCGTTGCTAACGATGAAGACCTGGCTAGCCTGTTCCGTGTAGGTGTTGACGGAGCAACCGGACCAGGGGTACGACAAGGGTAAACCCCAGCTGACAAACAATAACGGATCGTTAATAGCTAACGTAGCGGCACTACCTCACCGGGCCCCTAAATGGTGTCGCTATCGCCTCCTAGCAAGTCGACGTTATTTTTGACCCGCAATGACTTACGCTCCATCACCTTGGCCTGTGCAGCGCTTGGTAAATCGGTAAAGGTGATAATGCCCTTTTCCAGCAACACTTCAAGAATATCTTCGACCACCCTCACAAACGCTAAATCAGACGCTATAAAGTGTGATGAGGAACTGGGCTGGTCGGCTAAGAAAGCTATTACTTCGGGCGAATCGGGCGCGACCGTTTCACTGCACTCCGACGTTGGTTCTTTGCTGAGCATGACCATCTCACCGGCGCCATTACGTTTGGTATAGAGCATAGTTAATTTCCTTAAAAAACGTGCTTCTAGCAAAGAGCCGCCCCTAACGGGGCGGCCCTTCAGCTACGCATTATGACCGTGGACGTTTATTGGTCAATTTTTAACTGCTCGTTATTCAACATATGCTGGATAACATCCTGCGCCGAACCACCACCAAAGTCTTCAAACGTTTTACCTTCCAAGCGTACTATCTGGTCAGCATTTTCTTTATCACCAGCCAGACTGCCCTGAGAGCTTAGATAAAGAACCGTATCCTCACCCTCTTCAGCGGCCATTACGTACTGGCCGATAGTATCCTCGGACTCATCTTGAAGAAGGTCTGCAATGTCTAAACTGTCACCATCGCTAGGGGTGAAATCCATCACACGATCTATCGCAGGATTTTCAGCCGTTCCTTCATCTCCGAACTCCCATTTAAAGGTGTCAGAGCCAGTACCGCCGAAGAGAATATCGTCACCCGGACCGCCGATTAAGGTGTCATCACCACCCATACCAAAGAGGATGTCATCGCCATCTCCCCCGATGAGAATATCATTCCCACCCGTTTCAGCGCCGCCATCGAACCGAGACATTTCGTCAGGATTATCATTGATATAGCCATGCATTTCCTGGGTGGTAACATCGCTGACATCTTTTTCAAGCTTTTCGGCGATCAGGGTCTTGAGAGCGGCAACACCATTCTCATCACCATAAACAACCTTATCGCCAAAGAGGATATCATCTCCGTCATTACCGTTAATGACATCATCCGACGGAGGTAATTGGCTCGTCGTACCCTGGCCTGAAATTTCATTGGCAATATCCTCGGGATTGAGTCCAGTGACAGAGTTGCCTTCAGAATCGAAATAATCAAGTTGGCTACTATTCAATTCATCACCAAAGCCGAAGGCATGAACAGTTAAACCACTAACATTTTCTAATAATTTCTTGTAAGCAGCTTGGGACATTTCTAAAGATTTATTATCTGGACTCCAGCTATTGCCCCCTAAATCAACATAGGTAGGTTGAGAGCCACCCATGCCATCCGCGCCTGATGACATATAGCGATCTTCACCCGCATTCTTTTCGCTTCCTCTTTCAGCTGCGCGCGAGTAGATAGTGGGTACACCATCGGTGATAAAATAACTGAGGTTGATAGCGCCCTCTGTTGCTTTTACCCCCTGTTCCGCCACTTTATTACCATTCACACGATGGGCAGTTTCTCCGTTAAACCAGTTTCCGGCCGTATTAAACGCATCTACATAGTTAGTACCGCCATCACTTCGCATCGCGTTGATAACGCCGTCTAGCTTACCAAGTGCATTCGGGTCAGCCATATCGACACTAACGCTATACTGCACATTTGTATCAAAATCGATAAGCTGAACTTTAATGGTTCCTGACCCAGCTTCTTGAGCCTTCGCCTGGATGGTTTCAAAGGTTTCCTTAAGTGAGGTTTTGATACTTTCAACGTCTGAGCTACTTAAGCTCGAAGATGTATCAACCATAAAGGATATGTTGTAATCCTTACCTGGCATGAGCTGCAAGCCCGTCACATCACCTATAATGATATCGTTAGCATCACTGCCCGAGATGTTGTCACTACCTGGGGAACCAACTACTACATTAAACTGCTCCACCGTTGCTGACTCGGCGCTAGTGTTACTGTCGAGCACGACCAACTCGCCATTTTCATAGACGGGCTTGCCATCGGTATCGAGAAGTACCTCATGCGAAGTAACACTGGCCTCCAGTTGAAGCGCACCTAGCTCAACAGGGACAGTCACCACTAGTTGAATATCTTTCAGATCAGCCTGCTCAGGATTGCTAATCAGCCAACCATCACTTGTCTGAGTTAATACCACCCCCTGCGGCGCATTGGTCAGTTCAGCGGTTGCCTCTGCAGGAATGCCCGTGATCGAGATATCGGATAGCACCTCACTGCCATCTGTATCGATCAGTGCAGCAGAGATATTAACGATATACTCTTGATCAACATCGCCAGTCACAATTTCGGTACTAGTTCGTTGCTCGTTGGCGGTGTAAGTCGTGCCATCCCCATAAATAACACCCTCGAGCTGGTTACTTACCTGGCCAATTAGACTGCCCTGCTGGCTGCTGGAAGAGTAAGAGACTCTGACACCATCAAACGTATTAACACTACTATTTGCGTTATTATTTGTGCTCCATTCAACACCATAGCTGTAGCCTTCTTCCTGAGCGACAAAGATATAATCCTGTTTCGCATCGCTCGTTGCTTGGGTTCTATTACCAGAAACAGAATCCAAACCTCTCCAGTTACCATCTTGTAAATAGCCGCTGCCTGAGTGCACGACAAAAATATCGGCATAATTACCGTTACCGTTTGCATTACCCTGATCGTAATACTGCACTAAACCAGCATTTGAGGAGCCAGGGTTAGCAACGTCAGGCTCACTATCACCCTTTGTTAGCCAAACACGTACACCATCGCCAACTTTAACAATTTGTCCATTCTGGACATCAAAGCCACCGGTTACTTCACTGCCACCATTAACCTTAATAATCTCGCCACCACTGCTGATTGTTTCCCCAGCGGTAATGGTCATGGAGAGTTCCGGCGCATCAGCTACAGGCTTAATATTGATCGACAGCGTCGCTTCTTCGCCTTCATTGAGCGAATCGGTAGGGCGGAAAGAAAGATGAGCATAGTCAGTCTGTTGGTTGCCTACGCCTTCACCTTCATAGCTATCGAAGCCTGACTCATTGGCTGCAGGCATAAAACGAAGCTCGCCTGCATCAATTTGAGCCTTAGTGAATTGACTATTCTCTTCAGCACTCTGCCAACTTCCATCGCCAGCCTTGTATTGCAATGTTCCGGCTTCAGACAATTGCGTGATGGTTACGCCCAACTCATCAACAGCAGAATCAGCATCTACAATATTGAAGTCACCCCACTGCAGGACTATTGCAGTGTCTTCTTCTCCACTTACCTGACCGCTTTCAGCAACGGGTGCTAGATCGACACCATAAGGTTTGTCAGCGTCGGCGCTGTAGGCGTTGCCAGCGGCGTCTTCACCGGTCACTTCGGCGGTGATGCTGTCGTTTTCAGCCAGCGCAGAGCCCAGTACGTCGATGGCGTAGGTCAGGTCGCCATCTTCGTCAGCGGTGACCAGACCGGTGTAGCTTTCTTCACCCACGCTCAGGGTGACGGTGTCGCCCGCCTGGGCGTCGCCGCCGACCGTGCCGGTGACGGTGATGGTCTGGGTGGCTTCTTCACCGTTGATCACGTCGTCGCCCGCCAGGGTATCGATGGTGATCGTGGCTTCAAGTACTACGTTTGCGACACCTTTTTCATCCTGGGCGGAGTAGGTATTACCCTCATTATCTGTGACCGTAGCGGCAACGTTGACAGAGGTCGTCTCCGGTGACACAGGCACTTGAATGCTTACACCGTTGTCTAGATCATCTTGGGTAATCGCACGATTCAAAATGGGCTCGTCGGAGGTGTTTGAGTTAACAACCAGTAAGTCTCCTACCTGACTAGTTCCACCTAATTCAATGCGTGCCTCTACATGATCTTCTGTGCCCTCTGCTATTTCTTGAACGTTATAAACATCATCTTCGCCAGCACCTAAAAGCTCAACAGTCACTTCAGGACCCAAGTCGTCAGGAACAGCACTCTGGGTGGCGGGCTCACCAATGACTACATCAACCACATTACTTTCATTACCAGCGCTATCCATTACTTTGTACTGGAAATCAGCCTGGGGCACTTCCTTATACTGTATAGACTTTAAATAATAATCACTATTATCAGTAGGTACCTGCCCAGTAACACCATCCGCATAAGGCTTGGCAGTGAAGCGCAATTGATCAAAAATTACGCCTTCTAGGGTAAAGCTTTCATTGCTATAGCCATTACCAGGGGTAAAATCGACTGCCACTCCATTTAACGTTGCACCGTTAACTCCACTAAAGGTCCATTCGCCAACCTGTTCACCATTTAAATACGCAGCAACAGAGCCTACCTCGCCTTCACTGGCAATTAAACGATCAACATTAATAGTAGCTTCGCCAATGGGGCGCTGGAAGTCGAAAATCATGGTTTCCGAACCTTCTCCGCGGAAGCCTAATTGGCCTGGCACTTCAAGTTGGTTTCCTGTGTTGTCTCTAATACCTAGCCTGCCATCAGAAACATTTAATAAATCTGTACTCTTGGTTCCGTCCAAGTTGTAAGAATAAATATCAACGCTATCGTCAGACTGCCAAGCCTGTAATGTCCTGCCGCCTAGAGAGCTTGCCTCAACGCTTTGCATTGCGGCTATAAGCTGCTCTTCATTAACAGCCCAATACAGCGTATCTGCTGTAGTAAACTCACTATTCGTTGTCGCTAGCGCGTAGCCATCACCTGTATTTAAGTAGAGAGACCCAAACTCAGGCATTGAAGTGAGTACAAACGTTAAATCTTCTTCTGCAGAATTTTCATCAAAACCACCAAAAGCAGGCTCACTCTCATCGACTTCTGGGGTCTGCTCGTATTCTCCTGAGACTTGGTCTACGCCGCCCCCTACAGTGAATGCTTTAAACAGCAACTGATTATTGTCATTGATTGTGCCGTTGCCATCATAAAGTTCGGCAGTCGTCTTAATCGGATCTGCAATAGGGACGCTGCCGTCGATCACGCCGTTATCGGTGGCGGTGTCGCTGTTACCGGCCGGATCGGTGACCGTGGCGGTGACGCTGAGGGCCGTGTCGGTGTTATCCAGGTCGGTGATCGTGACGGTCAGGCCATCATCAAGCATGGCTTGGGTCACGTCGCCATTGAACAGCGCGTTGCCCTTGCCGTCGGTGACCACCAGGGTGTCGCCCACCGCGGTGCCCACGCCGAGCGTGACCGTGGCATTGACGCCGTTGCTGATTTCGTCGGCGCTGTAGATATCGCCACTGGCGTCTTCAAGCGCCACACTGACCGCCGGGGCGGTGGCGTCGATCACGCCGTTATCGGTGGCGGTGTCGCTGTTACCGGCCGGGTCAGTGACCGTGGCGGTGACGCTAAGGGCCGTGTCGGTGTTATCCAGGTCGGTGATCGTGACGTTGACGCCGTTATCCAGATCCGCCTGGGTAACGGGACGGTTAAGGAGTTCGTTGCCCTTGCCGTCGGTGACCACCAGGGTGTCGCCCACCGCGGTGCCCGCGCCGAGCGTGACCGTGGCGTTAACACCGTTGCTGATTTCGTCGGCGCTGTAGATGTCGCCACTGGCGTCTTCAAGCGCAACGCTGACCGCCGGGGCGGTGGCGTCGATCACGCCGTTATCGGTGGCGGTGTCGCTGTTACCAGCCGGATCGGTGACCGTGGCGGTGACACTGAGGGCCGTGTCGCTCGCCTCAAGGTCGGTGATCGTGACGGTCAGGCCGTCATCAAGCATGGCTTGGGTCACGTCGCCATTGAACAGCTCGTTTCCCTTGCCGTCGGTAACCACCAGGGTGTCGCCCACCGCGGTGCCCGCGCCGAGAGTAACCGTGGCGTTAACGCCGTTGCTGATTTCGTCGGCGCTGTAGATGTCGCCCGTGGCGTCTTCAAGCGCCACGCTGACCGCCGGGGCGGTGGCGTCGATCACGCCGTTATCGGTGGCGGTGTCGCTGTTGCCGGCCGGGTCGGTGACCGTGGCGGTGACACTGAGGGCCGTGTCGCTCGCCTCAAGGTCGGTGATCGTGACGGTCAGCCCGTCGTCGAGCATGGTTTGGGTGACGTCACCATTGAACAGCTCGTTGCCCTTGCCGTCGGTAACCACCAGGGTGTCGCCCACCGCGGTCCCCGCGCCGAGCGTGACCGTGGCGTTAACACCGTTGCTGATTTCGTCAGCGCTGTAGATGTCGCCCGTGGCGTCTTCAAGCGCCACACTGACCGCCGGGGCGGTGGCGTCGATCACGCCGTTATCGGTGGCGGTATCGCTGTTACCGGCCGGATCGGTGACCGTGGCGGTGACGCTGAGGGCCGTGTCGGTGTTATCCAGGTCGGTGAGCGTAACGGTCAGGCCATCGTCGAGCATGGCTTGGGTGACGTCGCCATTGAACAGCTCGTTGCCCTTGCCGTCGGTGACCACCAGGGTGTCGCCCACCGCGGTGCCCACGCCGAGCGTGACCGTGGCGTTAACACCGTTGCTGATTTCGTCGGCGCTGTAGATGTCGCCACTGGCGTCTTCGAGTTCAACCGAGACCGCCGGGGCGGTGGCGTCGATCACGCCGTTATCGGTGGCGGTATCGCTGTTACCGGCCGGATCGGTGACCGTGGCGGTGACGCTGAGGGCCGTGTCGCTCGCCTCAAGGTCGGTGATCGTGACGGTCAGGCCATCGTCGAGCATGGCTTGGGTGACGTCGCCATTGAACAGCTCGTTGCCCTTGCCGTCGGTGACCACCAGGGTGTCGCCCACCGCGGTGCCCGCACCGAGCGTGACCGTGGCGTTAACACCGTTGCTGATTTCGTCGGCACTGTAGATATCGCCACTGGCGTTTTCAAGCGCCACACTGACCGCCGGGGCGGTGGCGTCGATCACGCCGTTATCGGTGGCGGTGTCGCTGTTACCGGCCGGGTCGGTGACCGTGGCGGTGACGCTGAGGGCTGTGTCGCTCGCCTCAAGATCGGTAATCGTGACGGTCAGGCCGTCATCAAGCATGGCTTGGGTCACGTCGCCACTGAACAGCGCGTTGCCCTTGCCGTCGGTGACCACCAGGGTGTCGCCCACCGCGGTGCCCGCGCCGAGCGTGACCGTGGCATTGACGCCGTTGCTGATTTCGTCGGCGCTGTAGATGTCGCCCGTGGCATCTTCAAGCGCCACACTGACCGCCGGGGCGGTGGCGTCAATCACGCCGTTATCGGTGGCGGTGTCGCTGTTACCGGCCGGGTCGGTGACCGTGGCGGTGACGCTGAGGGCCGTGTCGGTGTTATCCAGGTCGGTGATCGTGACGGTGACACCGTTATCCAGATCCGCCTGGGTGACGGGACGGTTAAGAAGCTCATTGCCCTTGCCGTCGGTGACCACCAGGGTGTCGCCCACCGCGGTGCCCGCACCGAGCGTGACCGTGGCGTTAACGCCGTTGCTGATTTCGTCGGCGCTGTAGATGTCGCCCGTGGCGTCTTCAAGCG
>NZ_JBHMAC010000006.1:0-114337 GCF_042429665.1 Vreelandella sulfidaeris
GGGCGGCTATCGTCAGCTGTATATCGAGCGGGTACTTCAGGCGGACGAAGGCTGTGATTTCGACTTTCTGGTCGGTTGCCGTGGATCCGATGTGCCGCGCCATTCGCATTAACTGATGGGGCCGCTCTGACTGGCTAATAGTAGCCGGGCATCTTGGCTTAAAAGAACGGTTATCTCACTGGGAGATGAACCAAAATGAACTATTATCATGAGTGTTAGTCCTACTTATAACAGTCGTATTATTACAACTGTTACAGATGTAGAAATTTTGAGGTTGCTCACTAGTAATGCTTGACCGATACAAAATCATCTACTAGTGTAATTTCTGTACAAGCAGAGTAAGACTGATTGTCTTACCCGCAAGCGAAGCTAAATAGGAGAAGTTATCATGATGAAGAAGGAATCTTTCAAAAAACTAGGTATTCTAGGCGTCTCATTTGCTTTGATGTCCAGCCCATTAGCCTTTGCTCAGGTTAATAATGACGAAGAGCCCAAAATCGGTACTACTCAGGAAACCGATATTGAGGGCGGCAATACTTCAATGGACTCTTCTCACTCAGCAGATGGTGCAAGCCAAGACCCTACAATGGGTCACGATGTTGATGATCCTAAAACTGGAACCCGTCAGCAATCTGCACTAGACGAAGGCCAAGGTAAAGATATTTCCAACGAAGGTGCAGGTGAAGGCGAAGTAGGTATTCCCGGCACTGGTGCTCAAAATGGTCTAGACACGGGTACTCGTGGTCAGCCAGATCTTGATGAAGATGATGAAGAAGAGTAAGCCGTTATCAGAAGTTTTGGGGGAATTAAGCAATAACGGTTAGAACTTTTTAGGTAATATCTAAACAAGATTCAGACAGTTATTTGCTGGTATGTTATTTGGCTAATCCGAATAATTCCTCAATTACAAATGATGCGCCTCAAATGCCCCGCCATGGCGGGGCATTTTGCGTTTTAGGTCAGCCATAATGTTACCTCCAAGGGGAATGCTGGTAGGGGATAAAGCGAGCCCTAAAGTGGTGTAACGCATCGATTTGGGTAATGATTTGATGATTGCCCTCTACTAGGATGTCTCGATGCCACTGAAATGGACAGAAATACCCCAATTGCCTAGAGCGGAAGACCGTATCGAGGCGATTGATTTAGCCCGTGGCATCGCGATCGGTCTGATGATTATCAGCCATTCAGTGAGTGGGTTGGTGGGGATTCGCAACGTGCCCGAGTGGGGGATGGTGCCTGTTCATTTTCTGACCAAATTCTCCTCTTCGCTGTTCATTATGGTGTTTGGCATCGCGCTGGCGGTAGCCTTTCTTTCCCACACTCAGAGCGATGACTGGCCCAAACGTCGCTTAAAATTATGGCTGCGCGCCATTGAGGTGTGGTTTTGGTACAAAGCGTTACTCATTATTGAAATGCTGCCGTTTTATCCTCCAAGCGACATCGTCGATGCCTTGCTTTATGGGCGTTTCGCTATTTGGGTCGAGATCTTGGGCTTCTATGCTATTGCGCTACTTTGGGTGCCGCTGATGCTCCCGCTATGGGCGCGAGCGCCGCTGTGGAGCCGCCTGGCCACCATTAGTGTGCTAGTGGCGCTGACCGTGTGGCTGCAAAGCCTATCCTTTGGTGGCAACGACATTTTGAAAGCGCTATTGGTGGACCATAAAGATCACTACACCTGGGGGCAGATTAGCCGTGCGCCGTTGATTTTGGTTGGCCTGTTAATCGGTGAAGCACTGTTACGGTGCTATTTTGAGCCGACTGCACGCCGCCGCTTAGTGCTCACTCTGCTGGGGTTGGGCGTGCTGATGGTCGCTGGATTTTATGGCCTTGCCTTTGCAGAGGGGGATGTAGACGCAGCGATGCTTGCCGTGGCTAATAACGTAGGCAAACATCCGCCGGGGCTGTCGTTTATGTTGTTTAGTTTAGGAGGCGCTCTGGTACTGCTTGCCTTGGCGCTGGCTGGCGGTAAGGTGGCAGCCAAGGCACTTTTACCGCTGGCCATGGTCGGTAGCGATGCGCTCAAAGCGTTTATCTTCCATATTGTGATGATTTTTTTGGTGCTGCGCTTTTTGTGGGAAGGCGAAGGAATGTATAGCTATCCACAGGCGCTAGGCGTGGGCGGGCTGTTAATACTGGGCGCTGCGGTGTGGATTTGGATAACACGCTGGATAAGTACTCATCGTTAACATCAACGTGGGGGGTATGTATTGCGACAGTGGATACAGCGAACGCTAGTAGCATTGGTGCTATGTATGGCCTTACCCGCTCATGCGGATTGGTACTACGAAGTCGATAAGCGTAGCCCTTGGCAGGGCGATTTAGCCGCGCGCCTAACAGCCATTGAGGGCGTTTTTGAAGGCACGTTGGGCGTGTATGTACAAAATCTTGCCACGGGTGAAGCCTACTCCTGGCGTGCCGATGAGCCTTGGTATCTAGCCTCGTTAATTAAGGTGCCGGTAGCCGCTCAAGTGCTGGCTGAACGTCAGGCGGGCACCTTGGCGCTTGAGGAGCGCTTAACGCTTTCGCGTAGTGATTTTGTGGATGGCGCAGGGCCCACCAACTGGCACGATCCTGGAACGCCTATCTCGATTGGCTACTTAATGGAGCAAATGATTACCGTCAGCGATAACACCGCCACCGATATGTTGATTGATCGCGTGGGGTTGGCGGCGGTTAACCAACGCGCCCGTTTGATGATAGCCGCCAGTGGAGGTAATCCAGATGAGATCGGTCACATATCGAAACTGATCGGTGTACGCCAAGGAGTTTACGCCGAGCTGCATCCCGCCGCACGCCAGCTCGGCGGTATGGACTTTATCGCCCTGCGCCAGCACCCGGTGAGTCAGCGTGGGCGTGCATTAGCCCGCACACTCGGCGTTAGCACTGAATCGTTCACCCAGCCCGATTATGACCACGCGTTTGATGCCTATGAGGCTACCGGCGAGAACGTCGGAACGCTCAGCGCTTACGGTGATCTATTGGCGAGCCTGTTTGATGTTCAGCAAAGTGATCACAGCGCGGGCAATTTAGCGGCCGATCAGCGCGAGTGGTTGCTAGGCATGATGCAGCGAACCCGTTCGGGACAACAGCGTCTCAAGGCGGGGATGGGCAGCGGAGTAAGCTTCGCCCATAAAACCGGCACCCAGCAACGGCGAAGTTGTGACGCAGGTATTGCAGAGCGTGCCAACGCAGAGGCAGCAACCGATGGGCCTTGGGTGATCGTTAGCTGCGCTCGCGGCCCCGCAGCAGTGAGTGCTCACGAGCGGGTGTTGGCAAGCGTAGGCGAGGCCTTGCGCTATAGCGGTGCCCTAGGGAAGCCGTGGTAAACTAATGCTCCCCTTTTGAGGTGGAACACCGAGACATAGCCTCATTTATCAATTCAGTCAGGAGTAACGTATGACACGCGCCAGCGCCCGCCACATCTTGGTAAGTAGTGAAGAGCAGTGCCAAGCACTCAAGCAGGAAATCGAAAACGGTCGTGACTTTGCTGAAGTAGCCAAAGAACACTCCAGTTGCCCCTCCAGCCGACAAGGCGGCGACCTCGGCAGCTTTGGCCCAGGTCAAATGGTACCCGAGTTCGATAAGGTTGTTTTCAGTGGTGAGCTAGGCCAAGTACACGGTCCGGTGCAAACGCAGTTTGGCTACCACCTGTTGGAAATCACCAGCCGCACTTAATTTCGCCTCGAAGCGTCGCGGTCGTTAGGCCGCGGCGTGAGGAGTACATCTTGAACGACCCGATTATTTCTATTAACGGTCTGAATAAAACCTACGTGGGTGGCTTTCAGGCGTTAACGCATATTGATCTTACGATTCAACGTGGTGAAATTTTTGCCTTGCTTGGCCCCAACGGGGCGGGCAAAACCACCTTGATCAGCATCGTATGTGGCTTGGTCAACCCAACTGCGGGTCAGGTTCTGGTCGACGGTTTTGACACCGTTAGCCATTATCGCCAAGCCCGTGAGCGCATTGGGCTGGTGCCGCAAGAGCTAACCAACGAAGCGTTTGAAACCGTCTGGAACACGGTGAGTTTTAGTCGCGGTCTGTTCGGTAAACCACCTAATCCTGCGCATATTGAAGCCGTGCTCAAGTCATTAGCGCTTTGGGATAAGCGCAACAACCGCTTAATGACGCTCTCGGGCGGCATGAAGCGCCGCGTGCTGATCGCCAAAGCGCTGTCTCACGAGCCGCGCATTCTGTTTCTGGATGAACCCACCGCCGGGGTCGACGTAGAACTGCGCCGTGATATGTGGGACGTGGTGCGCCAACTGCGCGATAACGGGGTGACGATCATCTTGACCACTCACTATATCGAAGAGGCCGAAGAGATGGCCGACCGCATTGGGGTGATTAATCGTGGTGAGCTGGTACTGGTGGAAGAGAAAGCCGCGTTGATGAGTAAATTGGGCAGTAAGCAACTCATGCTTAACCTGCACAGCCCGTTAACCGAGATCCCTGCCAATTTGCAACGCTTTGAATTAGGGCTGGCGGCGGATGGGAATGAACTGATTTACACCTATGACGGCAGCCAGGAAGAGGATAGCCATGCGATTTCCGAGCTGTTAACCGCGCTTGAACGGGAAGGGGTTACCTTTAAAGACCTGAATACAAGGCAAAGCTCGCTTGAGGATATTTTTGTCGATCTGGTTAAGGAGCGCGCATGAACCTTCATCCCGTTCGCGCCATTTATATGGCGGAAATGGCCCGTACACGCCGTACGCTGTTGCAGAGCATTGTTTCACCCGTCATCTCAACATCGCTCTATTTTGTGGTGTTCGGGGCAGCGATTGGGTCGCGCATCAGCGAGGTCAATGGCGTTAGCTATGGAGCTTTTATCGTGCCAGGGCTGATTATGCTGATGCTATTGACGCAAAGCGTATCCAACGCCTCGTTTGGCATCTTCTTTCCTAAGTTTTCCGGAAGCATTTACGAGCTGCTGTCCGCGCCTATCTCGCATTTGGAAATAGTGATTGGCTATGTAGGCGCAGCGGCCTCGAAATCGATTCTGCTCGGCCTGATTATTCTGGCGACTTCCAACTTTTTCGTACCGTTGGAGATTGCCCATCCGTTTTGGATGCTGTTCTTCTTGGTGCTGACCGCCGTCACTTTTAGCCTGCTCGGATTTATTATTGGCATCTGGGCCGATGGATTTGACCGGCTGCAGCTAGTGCCGCTTTTAGTGATTACCCCGCTGACCTTTCTTGGCGGCAGCTTCTACGCGATTGATATGTTGCCGCCATTTTGGCAAACCGTCACTCTGGCGAACCCGGTGGTGTATCTGGTGAGCGGCTTTCGCTGGAGTTTTTACGGTATCAGCGATGTCAGTTTAGCGGCGAGCGTTGGCATGATTACGCTATTTCTGGTTGCTTGCCTAGCCATGATCGGCTGGATTTTCCGCACTGGCTACCGACTTAAACCCTGACTACGGATACTAGTACTCATTTATGCCGCTACTGCAAAGTATGGTGCACCGTCTTGACCCCACGCTCGACGGTGAGCGCTTAACCCTTACTGCCGCGCCACAGTCCTCTGAACAGGGACAAGCTCCCAGCGATGACGCGGTGATGACGAGTTTGGTGGGCGCACTTAACGACACCTATAACACCAAGCCCAAAGGTTGGGGACGTTTTGCCGAAGAAGGCGAACACGCGGGGCCGCTTGCCGTTTGGTTACGAGATTACCTAGCAGGCGACAAACGTTTTTATGAGCTATCGGTTGAGTTAGCAGAGCGGCTTACCAAGCAGCTTCAAGAGCAGCTGTCAGTGAGTGGTTACTTGGTCGTCAGTCACCAGCGTCAGGGCGATACCGAAACGTTGCTGATCGCCTTGGTGCACCAGCGTGAAGGCATCGGTATCGATCGTGATCATCACGCAGTGCCCGCCGCTCAGCTCAATACCAGTCAGCTCACCCTGGCTGCGCGCATTAATCTCACCCAGTGGCAGAGCGAGGCACCGAATGCGCAATATGTCTCGTTTCTAAAAGATCGCGGCGGTAAAAAACTTGCTGAAGGGCTGGTGGCGCTACTGGGTATGGAAGAAGGCGTGGATGCCCCGGCAGAAACCCGCACGTTACTGAAAGCGTTTAGCGACTATGTTGAGAGTGAAGACTTCGATGAGGAAGTGAGTCGCGAAAAGACCGATACGCTGGTGGATTACGCCAATGAACAGCTGCGCCGCGGCGAGCCAATGACGCTAGAAGAGCTTTCCGGCTTGGTAAACGAGCAGCAGCCGAAAGCGTTTTATGAACATATTCGTAATGCGGATTACGGCCTCTCGCCGGAAATTCCGCCGGATAAGCGCACGCTGAGCCAGTTCCGACGTTTCACCGGACGTGCAGGCGGTGTCTCGATTAGTTTTGACTCCCATTTGCTAGGGTCCAGTATCGAATATGACGCTGCCCAGGATCGCCTGATTATCAAGCAAGTACCTAAACAGTTGAGAGAGCAGCTCACCAAACAGGATTAAGGCCAATCGACGCCGACGTGACCAAGGAGGTACCCATGCTGGACGCCATTAGTGATTTTTTTCAGCGCACCCTGGCGCAACCCGAGCAGCGAGATAACCAAACGCTGACGCTTGAATTGGCCACCGCCGCCTTGCTATGTGAAGTTATTCGTGCCGACTACGATACGACCGACGAAGAGCTCGCCCTATTACGTAGCATGCTGGTAAAGCGCTATCAGTTGCACCCTGACGATGTCGACGCATTAATGAGCTTGGCCCAGGCGGAAGTGGATGAAGCTGTTGACCACTACCAATTTGTAAGCCTTGTTAAAGAGCACTATGACTATGATCAGCGCTGTGAATTGGTCGCGCTGATGTGGCAGCTGGCTTGGGCTGACGGCAGCATTGACCCGTTAGAAGAGCACCGTATCCGCCGCTTGGCCGATTTGTTACATGTTAGCCACAGCGATTTTATCCGCACCAAATTGCTCACTGAGGAGCGCAATAAAGGCAATGCGTAATCGCAATGAAGAATCCGATTTAATGGACTTAATTGACTCAATAGAGAACATGGAGCAGGACGCTTCGCGGATCAGCGTTGATGATGTGGTTAATGCCGTAGGACGGCGTTCGTTTGGACCGCTGTTGTTGGTGGCGGGTCTGATTACGCTGACCCCCATTATCGGCGATATACCCGGCGTGCCAACCCTCATGGCTATTCTGGTACTGCTTGTGTCTGTCCAGTTGCTCGCGGGTTGTAAAGCGCTTTGGCTACCTAACTGGTTGTTAAAGCGGTCAATTTCGCGGCAGACCTTTGATAAGGGGCTTTATTATATAAAAAAGCCCGCCCGCTGGGTGGATCGGTTGTTGCGCGCGCGGTTACCGTGGCTAACGGGTTATATCGGTATTCGAGTAACGGCGGTGGTGTGTTTATTGATTGCCCTGGCCATGCCTCCAATGGAATTTATTCCCTTTTCGGCCAACGGTGCTGGGCTTGCTCTGACGCTGCTGGGCTTGGGCTTGGTGGCTCGTGATGGTGTCGCGCTACTGTTGGGTTTTAGCCTGTTTGGCGCCACCTGTGCCATCGTTGTAATGAACCTAGTGTAGTCGGTAAGCAAAAAACGGTAATCAAAAACGGTAAGCACAGGTCGATAAGCAAAAATCGGTAAGTAACAGTAGATAAGCAAGAGTTAGTAAGCAAAGATAAGGAAACAAACATGTCAGATACATCAGCGCCGCCGCCTAAAACGCCGCAAGACCAAAGCCGCTGGGAACGGCGTATAGAAACGGCGCTTTGGAACTCGCGTTTTTTAGTCATGTTGGCAGTGGTGCCCAGCCTGCTGGGGTCGCTCATGCTATTTATTGTCGGTACCATGGATATTTTAAAGGTCGTTGCCGATGTTATGCGTTACTACGTATTGGGTAGCGCCCAGAATATCCACGATACGTTGGTCCCCGATATTATTATTGCGGTCGACATCTATCTGATTGCCATCGTTTTGTTGATATTTGGCTTAGGCGTCTACCGACTGTTTGTATCTCGTATTGATCAGGCGGAAGTCCGCTATCCGCGCCATCCGTTTAATGTCGCCTCCCTTGACCAGTTAAAAGACAAAATCGCCCGCGTGGTCATTCTTGCGGTCATCATCGAGTTTTTTCGCGCGGTGGTGGATATCCGCTTTGCCACACCCCTGGATGCCATCTATTTAGCCCTCTCGGTGTTGGCATTGGCGGCAGCCCTCTACCTGATGAGCCTAGGGCACAAAGGGGAATAGGAGCTTTTTTGCCTCAGGGTGTTTCCTTATCGTGGGTCAATAAACCCACTACCAGTTGATTCAACTGCTGCTGAAACTGCCCGCCCGGCGAGGGTGGGGTAGGGTCAGAGGTGACCACAATCGTCATGCCTCGTGCAGGAATAACGTAAAGCGCTTGGCCGCCGTAACCACGCCCATAGTAAACATCTTCTCCCGCCAATCGCGTAATAAACCAACCGAAGCCATAGCCATCGCCGGTCCAGCGCGACGTACCACGCGGCTGCCATGACGCTGCTACCCATCCTTCGGGCAGCACGCGCTGAGTCTCGCCGTTCTCATCAACTACGACGCCATCATTGCGGTATAACTCCCCTACCTCGATTAATGCTCTTGGCGATAGCTGCATATCGTTACCGCCAAAATAGATACCCTGCGGGTCGCGTAGCCAGGGCCTAATATGAATATTGAGTGGCTCGGCTAATAAACGCTGAGCCAGGGTATGAGTCGTCTCGCCGCTAGCATGGGTAAGGGCAGCGGAAAGTAAGTGGCTAGTGCCGGTTGAATAGAGCATCTGGCCGCCTGGCTGATCCACGAAAGGGCGCGTAATGGCATCTTCGACCCAGTTGGCGCTGGCTACCCAAGCGCCATAGTTGCTACCGGATGTGCGTTCTAGTCCGGCTTGCTGAGAGAGCAGATGCCCCACCGTGATCTCGCTTACTTGTGGGTCGGTGCCGCTGGGGAGATGGTCACCAAAAAGCTCGATTATTGGCTGATCAACAGACTCAATAATGTCGGCTTCTATGGCCGCACCGGTAATCGCGGCCAGCACGGTTTTCGATAATGACTTGATGTTGGCAGGCGCCGCCACGCCAGGCCCACCCTGGTGCAACTCATGAACAATATCGCCGTTGTACGCCACCACCACGCTATGTACCCGGTCAAGTTCATGAGTCTGCTGATCAAGGGCTTGCAATGCGCTTGTAGAGGGCGGCTCAGCGGATGCCGTGGTGATGTGGAACAGGGCAATAATCGTGTAGGAGATCGGTAAAATAATAGAACGCATTGCAACCCCGAATGAATAACTGGTGTCTAGTTGGAGGGTTGCCTAGCTGTTTCGGTTCCTCAATCAACGGTAGGAGTTACCTCCATTCATTCTATTTTATGAGCACAATGCAGATGGATTACGCAAAAGGAGAAAAAGCCTGCTAGGATGGGGGTGTTAGTTCAAGGGTAAGCAACCCTTTGATTTTCACTGAAACGCAATAAGCAAGGAGTGCCCTATGCGTAATATTATCTACATTATTGGTCTTATCGTGGTTGTGCTGTTCATCTTATCGCTGCTTGGCCTACGCTAATTGCGATAAAACTCAATGTGAATAAGCTCGGTGTCAAAAGCCCAGCCCAGTAGCACCAGCCCAGTAGCATTAGTCGCTAGATCATTAATTAAAAGCCGCCGCTTTCATCAGTGAGCGGCTTTTTCATGGGCACAGGTAATCTCCTGTCAAGCAGCTAAAACTCTGTCAAGCACCTAATACTCTGTTAAGCGCTTAAGCTACCTAGGCGCAATCAGCAGCCCCCTGGCCAAACATATCAAACATTATTTCGCGCCCAAGACCCGTCAGTACAAAGCGGTCATGCTCATTAAAGATAGCGGCGTCACTGGTTTCCATCACTTGCTGGCAGGTGCCCCACATAGGCGCTTGTGCATTAAGCGCTAACAGCTCACGGCGGGCTAATCCACGCTGAGGCAGGGTAATGGTTTCTAGCACATGGCCATGGTCGTAAAGCAGTTCAGCGGCAATCGATAAGCAACGGCGCAGACTACGCTGAACGTTCGCAGCAGGCGACATCCCGGAAGGGGAAATAATAGGCCGTTCTTCAATCAGCTCGGGAGGCATCTAACGTTCTCCTGCAGTCAGCACCAAGGTGGGCTTGTTGCAGCGCATTATAAGGGACTTGAGGCGTTAGACCAAGGTCTATAACTAACTGCGCCTAATGACCGTTGTCTTGTGCTGGCAATTGAGCTTTTTGTAGTAGGCATTGGGAAGAGGGTAAAGTACTTACTTGGCTAACTATCAATAATATTCATCAAAATGAAAAACAATTTAGCCTAACCTGTACACAATAGCGTTGGATTTTAATATTCAATTTTTAAAATGTTTTGCTACTACGTTTTGTTACTTATTGAAACTTTTTAATACGCAAAAAAGGGCTTATTAGCTGAATTATAATTCACATCGGTCTTTGGTTAAGGTATTTATATAAAGCTATGCTTCTCTGTGTTTTTTAATTCGAGAGTAAATCGGACTGATGTTGAGCCTTGTAGACGTGAGCATTATAAGTACAGTAAGGGTTTAGCAAGATAACGAGGCGACATGAGAGCAGGTCAAGGTTTTTTGTACTCGTCTTCAGTATGCTTAGATATCCGGATCAGGTAGCCAGTGTTTGCAGGGAACAGCGAAGAGGGCGGTATGGCAGAAAAAATTGCATCGTCGGTTGAAGATTTTGTCGAAGCTGGTGGGCGTTTAGAAAGGGTTGTTAGCTCTACTGACAGACAGGGCGGAACATTAGGCGAGCGTTTCACCACCACTGAATGCCGTGTCGATAAAATCAATGAGTGTTATCGTGCGCAACTTTCAGCAATGGATGTCATGGTGGTACAAATGAACCAGACGAGCGCTTATCTTGCTGAACAGTTCTTAGTGCTGGTACAGCAAGATAAGAGATAATTAGCTAAATTAACGATTTATGAAATGCTCAGCCACAGAGGTGTGTTGTTTTGTTAACGAAAGGTTGAATAGCGAAGCCGCTAAAGTTTACACCTAAACAGCCGATAAGCTACTTAGATACCTCTATCATCTACTTATAAAGGACTGATCCTCATGGCATCGATTTCTGCACTTGGTGTAGGTTCTGGACTGGACCTCGCAGGTTTGGTGGACCAGCTTAAAGCGGCCGAACGCCAAAAGCTTGTACCCATTTTGGAGCAGCAGAGCGCTCAAAAAACCAAAATTTCTGCTTATGGACGCCTCGAGTCAGCAATGGATAGGGTGCAAACCTCTGTCGCTAAGCTAAATGACCCAGCTACGTTCAATAAGCAAAAAAGCACGGTGACGGGCGACGGCGTTTTAGCGATCGCTGGCGAAACCGCTAATGCAGGTCGCTATGAAGTGACCGTCTCGCAATTGGCCCGCGCAGGCAGCGCTGCTTCCAATAGCGTGGCACTAGATCAAGAATTAACAGCAGCCGATGCAACGCTAACGCTTAACTTTGGCGCTGGCACAACGCAAACCAACTACGACGTCAATATTGCAGCAGGCAGTACGCTTGCTGAAGTCCGTGATCAAATCAATGCAGATAAAGAAGCAGGCGTCACCGCTTCCCTCGTTAATGATGGCACAGGGTATCGCTTAGCGCTGAGTTCCAAAGAAACGGGTGAAGAGGCTTCCCTCACTGGTTTCACGGGTCTAGCATCGCTGACGATGGATGCGGCAACGCTACGCGCGGGCCAGGATGCTAAGCTGAACGTCAATGGTATTGCTATTACCAGCAAAACCAACAAGGTTGAAGGGGCTATTCAAGGGGTAACCTTGGACCTTACCGCCGTTTCAGAAACGCCTGCTACGCTTGTGATTGAACGTGATGAAGGCTCACTGAAAGAGGCCATTAACGCATTCGTTAGTAATTACAACGAAATGAAATCTACCGTTGGGCGTATGACTGCCTATAACGGAGAGGGTGAAACCTCGGGCGAGCTAGTGGGCGACCGCACCGTTCGTACCATAGAAAATCGTCTCCGCCAGGATGTAACGGGTAGTTTTGGCACTGGTGATATATCGCGGCTTGCTCAGATGGGAATTGCCATTGATGAGAAAGGACGCCTAAAAGTTGACGAGGCTAAGCTTGATGAGGCTATAGTCACCAATCCTGAGGGGCTGTCTAGCTTTTTTGCAGGTGACACTAAAGAAGGCGGTTTTGCAGGTAAGTTAAATGCAACGCTTGAAGAAATAACGTCGGAGAGTGGCATCATTCAGAGCTCAGTGAATAGCGCTGAACTGCGCGTTGATAGCTTGGATCAACGTAAACTTCGCATGGAGGCTAGTATAGAGCGAAGCACTGAGCGTTACCGTAAGCAGTTTGCTGGGCTAGATGGCTTGATCGCGCAGATGAACTCTATGAGCAACTACCTGGGCCAACAGTTCGATATGCTGAGTTCTATGCAGAAAAGCTAATGTTTATCGCTGCTTATCGCTACATAACCTCGGGCTAAACTCTTGTCTGGTAATTCTACAAAAGAAATATATATCGGGGCCAATTGGCCCCGTTTTTTGTATTTAAGACGGTGGCTACGACGGCTAACATGTGGTTGTTACGTCCAGTGTTTGAGTTTCGTGAAGTACTGTGTTGATTGGAAGAGTAATTAGATAAGTTACAGCACTTTACAAAAAAAGAGCAATTTTTTCTAAAGAAGTTGGCTGCGCTGCCGTTAATTATAATAACGGCAACGCAAGTGCCGCAAAGCAGGCCAGTAGGCCAGTCAATTTTCGAGGAGCACTTCCATGTCAGTTATCAATACCAACATTACTGCCCTGATCGGCCAGAACAACCTGTCCAAGTCTCAGTCGATGCTGGCCCAGGCGCAAGAGCGCCTGTCTTCTGGTCTGCGCATTAACAGCGCATCAGACGATGCTGCTGGCCAGGCTATTGCCAACAAAATGTCGGCACAAATTAAAGGTATGGACCAGGCTAGCCGTAACGCCAGCGACGGTATCTCTTTGGTTCAGACCATGGAAGGTGGTCTTGATCAAATCAATGACAACCTGCAGCGTATTCGTGAACTGGCGGTACAAGGCGCTAACGACACTAATACTGCAGATGATCGTACTGCCATTGAAACTGAAATTAACGAGCGTTTATCAGAGATTGATCGCGTTGCGGGCAGCAACAATTTCAATGGTACCAATCTGCTTGATGTTAGTGGAGGCGGTACTCTTAGGATCCAGGTTGGTGCTAATACCGAATCAGAAGACGTAATTACAGTTAGCACAATTAATGCGACTGTTACAGGTCTTGGTTTAAGTGGCGGCGGTATGTCCGGTAGTACCTTTACAGCTGGTATTTCTACCGATGGTACTGCTAGCGGTGGTAGTACGGCACAAGTCAACTTCCAAAGCCTGATCGATTCAGTGGATAGTGCTGTTAAGACACTTGACACTAACCGCGCAACCTTGGGTGCTACGCTTAACCGCTTCGACTCAGTCATTGATAACTTGGCGACGACATCTACCAACTTGACCGAAGCGCGTTCACGTATTGAAGACGCTGACTACGCGGTAGAAGTGTCTAACATGACGCGTGCCAACATTCTGCAGCAGGCGGGTACTTCCATGCTGGCCCAGGCGAACCAGACGCCGCAGTCTGTGTTGTCTCTGCTGGGCTAATACCCTAACCGGTATGTACCAAAAGAAAGTAAAGACGGGGCCAGTAGGCCCCGTTTTTTTGTGTTTGAGAAAGCTATTGAGATAATCGGCTTCTAGTTATAGTGGTTATTGGGGCATGAGAAAAACATGCTTAGCGTTAAATAAAAAAGTAACTAATTTCGTTACTCAATTTTACAAAAAAAGAGCGTTCTTCTTTAAAGAAATTGGCTGGCCTGCCGTTAATTATAATAACGGCAACGAAAGTGCCGCCAAGCAGGCCATCAGGCCAGTCAATTATCGAGGAGCACTCCCATGTCAGTTATCAATACCAACATTACTGCCTTGATCGGCCAGAACAACCTGTCCAAGTCTCAGTCGATGCTGGCCCAGGCGCAAGAGCGTCTGTCTTCTGGTCTGCGCATTAACAGCGCATCAGACGATGCTGCTGGCCAGGCTATTGCCAACAAAATGTCGGCACAAATTAAAGGTATGGACCAGGCTAGCCGTAACGCCAGCGACGGTATCTCTTTGGTTCAGACCATGGAAGGCGGTCTTGATCAGATCAACGACAACCTGCAGCGTATTCGTGAGCTGGCGGTACAGGGCGCTAACGACACTAATACTGCAGATGACCGTGCTGCCATTGAAACTGAAATTAACGAGCGTTTATCAGAGATTGATCGCGTTGCGGGCAGCAACAATTTCAATGGTACCAATCTGCTTGACGTGAGTGGGGGCGGTACTCTTAGGATTCAGGTTGGTGCTAATACCGAATCAGAAGACGTTATTACAGTTAGCACAATCGATGCGACTGTTACAGGCCTTGGTTTAAGCGGCGGCGGTATCTCTGGTAGTACCTTTACAGCTGGTATTTCTACCGATGGTACTGCTAGCGGTGGTAGTACGGCACAAGTCAACTTCCAAAGCCTGATCGATTCAGTGGATAGTGCTGTTAAGACACTTGACACTAACCGCGCAACCTTGGGTGCTACGCTTAACCGCTTCGACTCAGTCATTGATAACTTGGCGACGACATCTACCAACCTGACTGAAGCGCGTTCACGTATTGAAGACGCTGACTACGCGGTAGAAGTATCTAACATGACGCGTGCCAACATTCTTCAGCAGGCGGGTACTTCCATGCTGGCCCAGGCGAACCAGACGCCGCAGTCTGTATTGTCTCTGCTGGGCTAATACCCTAACCGGTATGTACCAAAAGAAAATAAAACGGGGCCAAGTGGCCTCGTTTTTTGTTTGTTATCGTCTTTGAACAGGCTGATAGCGGGAAAACCCAGGTAAATACAGCTGCATTCCTCCCTTTGCGGCTACTGCGGACACGTTAAGCTAGACACATTGCCATTTTCACGTGTGAGCTGCTTCATGGTTAAGGTTACTCCTTCGTCTGCTACTCAAAAACGCAAACCCCGCCTCTTATGGGCTAATCCTTTTTGCCTGCTAGATACTTCCAGCGGCGCTAGTATGACCGTGCGCCAAATGTTGCTGCAGCTAGTGGCTCATGGCTATGATATTCAGGTGTTAGGAGCGACCATATTTGATAACGCCAAAGGTATGGGGCGGCTCGAAGAACAGTTTCCAGCTCTTAAAACCCACCTACATCAACTTATTGAAGCAGAAGACGGCCCGCTAACACATCAATTAGTGGTCAGCTATAGCCAAAATCGTAATCATTTTACGTCCTATGAAGAAAGCCTTTGGCATAGCCAATATCTCTATATGCTAGATTCTTTTAAACCGGATATTGTTTGGTTCTACGGCGGACAAACGCTGGATATGCTAATTGCCAATGAAGCCCGCGACCGAGGTATTCCTGTTGCCTTCTATTTGGCTAACGGCAACTATAAAGCTCCACATTGGTGTCGTGATGTAGATTTGATCCTGTCGGATAGTCAAGCTACGGCGGATATGTACCGCAAAGAAGTTGGTTTTGCGGCTACACCAGTGGGAAAATTTATAGCTCCAGAAAACTTTGTGGCTGAGCAACATGAGCGCAAACGTCTATTGTTTGTTAATCCCAGCTGGCAGAAAGGTGCCAGTATATTTGTACAGTTGGCAGAAAAGCTGGAACGCGAAAGGCCTGACATTGAGCTCGAAGTAGTAGAAGCACGAGCCGACTGGTCAGCAGTATTGCGCGAAGCCACTGGGCTAATGGGGGGGCAACGTAGTTCTTTAAGCAATGTAGTAGTGACTCCTAATACCAGCGATATGAGAGGCCCATACAGCCGTGCTCGTGTGGTGGTTGCGCCTAGCCTATGGTGGGAAAGTTCAGGGCGTATGCTAGCGGAAGCGATGCTTAACGGTATTCCAGCGCTGATTACCAACCGCGGCGGTATGCCCGAAATGATTGGCAACGCAGGTGTTGCCTTTGATTTTCCTCACGCCTGTTATGAGGAGCCTTATAAACATTTACTAAGCGAAACAGAGCTTCAACCACTAGCAGATGCCGTTACTAATTTTTATGATAATGAATTGCTTTATCAAGATTATGTTGCTCGTGCGTGGCAGGTAGGTACAGAGCAACACCATCTTGATCGATCCACAGAGCGATTGCTTACCGCTTTAACACCTTTAGCAAGACTACTTGCCGGTAATAAAGACTTAACTGTTATCCAGAGGAAGCGCCACCGACAGAATTTGGCTTACCGGGCAACTAGGCCTGACTTTAAGATCGATAGCTCGTTGCAGCAATTGGTAGAGACAAAACATTTAGCTAAACTGGATGTCCAGTCACAAGCGACACGCTTGTGTTTGCCAGATGATTTTACTTGGCAATTTAACGGCAAGGTGATGGTGCTCGATAACCGTGCGAGCTTGATTACAAGTGGTCTTGCCGAGCAGATGGCTGCTACAAAAGCATTTGGTATCGTCTCGTTTGATCCCGCCAGCGAAGTAAAAAATACCAAACAGTACGAAGGCAGCGAGTACATACAATTATTTCAACACGCACTACTAGGTGATGGAAAGGCGACAACGCTGCATGCCTGTGTAGCTCCGGAAATGACCAGTGTACTGACACCATTACCACCGGAAAAACTACCTAAGCGCCATCACTTGGGTGCAAAGCTTTTAGCTGAACTGCCCATAAATACTGTAGCGCTGGATAGTATCGACGGTTTGGGAAACCTTGATTGGTTGATTCTCGATGAGCTGAGTAATGCCATGGCCGTGCTGGAGAATGGTAAGCAATCACTTAAAGACACTCTGTTGATTCAGGCGAGAGTGCCCTTCCAGCTTACCCATGAAAAACAACCCAGCTTGGCAGAGCTCCAGCACTGGGCTAGTCGTAATGGATTTCGTTTTTACCGTTTCCAAAATATTCGCCACTACAGTCATTTGCCTGACGAGCTTAATGCTCGGGTATCATGTGCTACTGAGCAGGAAAGCGCTGATGTGCTATTTTTGCCTAATCATGACCGGATGGCTGTGCTAGATAATGAAAATAAGACGAAACTTGCTTTTATAATGAGTGCCGTGTTTGCTGCTCATGATTTAGCTTTTGAGTTGCTTGCGAGCGTAAGTCAAGAAAAAGCATTGGTATTTTTGGAAGCACAAGAGCTTTTGCCTAAGGTAGTAGACAAGAAAAAGACAACTATTTCCACGGTTGAAGATTTAAAAAAAGTAGTAGCCAAAGCATCAATTACACCGATCAAGGCAAACCATTCTCTGCCGGGTCAGGTTGTAGTATCGTTAACGTCTTATAAACCACGTTTTGATAACCTTCATCTTACTCTGCGTAGTTTGCTCTTACAAAAAACGTTTCCTGATATGTTGGTTCTCTGGATTGCAGAAAACGAAAAAGAAGATTTACCTAAAGCGGTATGGCGACTGGAGCAGTATGGGCTGAGCATTCAGTTTTGCGAAGATATCCTTTCGTATAAAAAAATAATTCCAGCACTTGAAAAATACCCCAATAGCTTCATCGTCACTGCTGATGATGATATTTATTATGATCCAGATTGGTTAAGTGAGTTAATTAAGAGCTGGGATGGTAATGGAAAAACAATTGTAGCTCATAGGGCGCATAAAATTCTTCTTGATAAGAATAATAAGCCAGTGCCTTATCGCCAATGGAAGTGGGAGGTTAGTGCAGACGAGACATTAGATGGACTGATTGTTCCAACGGGCTGTGCAGGCGTTTTATACCCACCGAATGTGTTTCATTCAGATGTTTCGAACGTAGAGCGCTTCTTGGAGCTTTGCCCTAGCACAGATGATATTTGGCTATACTGGATGGCGTCACTCAATGGAGCTAAAGCAAAACGCTCTAGCTACGATTTTCGATTAATTGAATGGCCTACTACCGCTAAAGATGAAACTAGCTTGTGGAAGAAAAATATTCATGAAGGTGGAAATGATCGTGCTGTGAGTAAATTGATAGAAAAGTTTGGGTTTCCTGTTAAAAATAAACAGAAGAATACATACGATAAAAAGCCTAATAGTGCATCAGTTTTTTACGGTGCAGGAAATGCTTACTATGAATGCTTAAGCCCATCAGTTACCAAGAAAAAAATATCTCGTATGAGCTTGAGCGAAATATGTATGAAGTTTGCAGATATAGATATTTCTTGTGTCAATAACCAAGCGCACGATCTTGGTGATATCGGCAGCAATTCCGATGTTGTGTTTTTAGACGAAAGATGTAGTGTTTATGAAGTGTTTGATGCTCTTTCAAATAAAGAATCTACTGTTATAGTTAAGCATGCTTTTAATAGAGCCGGGAAAAGTAATATACGAGATATAATTGCTAAAGCAAGCGAATATGGGTTTAATTCGTCATATATTGGACGTATTAAGAGCAAAGAGAAATTGGACGCTTACCGAGCAAGGCTAAAGTTTACCGAGCAGGCAGAAGAAGTTTTAATAGCCTTTTCAAATAAAATTAGTTGAGATATAAAGTATGATGGCCTCTTTGCCCGATCAAGCTAGTGTTAAAAGTGCGTGGAAAAATAATCAAGTAAAAGTTACTTGCTTGGTTGTTTGTTATAATCATAAGAATTATATTTTTGAATGTTTGAAAAGTATTGTTTCACAAAAAAGCGATTTTGCCTTTAAGGTGGTTGTTTATGATGATTTCTCCACTGATGGCACACGTGAGATTTTAAAAGCTTTTGAAGAACGCTATCCAGATATCATGGATGTTTATTATGCTGAGTATAACCACTATGGTATTGCGCAAAAAGAGGAGCACTTAGATAAGCTAGAAGGCGACTATATCGCTATGTGCGAGGGAGATGATTATTGGCTCGATAATTCAAAATTAAAAAAACAGTATGAAGAAACCACTAGGCGAAAAGCCTTTTTTTGCGTACATCCAGCGATTATTTTTTCTCAAGAAAACAATAGCGAAGATGTGTTTTGTTATTATGGTAATAAAGTTAGAATTCTTCCTCAGAAATTGATTTTTGGTTTAAAAAATCAGTTCGCACCTACAGCTTCTTACTTTATTAAGATGGACAAGTACCTTGAGTACACTCAGTTCCGAAAAAAGCTTAAAGGTGGGCCTGGGGATTTTTTTATGGAAGTATTAGCGTCTGATAAAGGCGTGGTTTATATTCCAGATATTATGGCAGCTTACCGACGAGGCAACGTCGGCTCTCACAGTCATAGGCAAACAGTTGCGTCAGAAATCGATGTAAATAACGACCTTGAACGATGGTCAAGTAATCTTGGGCTTCTGTTGGAGAGTCGCCCACATTTAGAAAAGCATATGATGAAAAAAAGAACATTAGTTGAGATTGACTGTCTTTTAAGAGTGCATGGAATTGTTGATAAACGTTATGGAAAAGAAAAAAGTGAAGAATACATGAATAAAGCAGGTCAGTTATTGAAAGGTTTAGGGCCAATTGAATATTAACGTGCCTCAAGGATGATAACAATAGCTAGATATTTTTGCGCAATTAAGAGGGGTATATATGTTTAACGATAAGTCAGTTTTGATTACCGGTGGTACCGGATCATTTGGCCACACTTTTGTGCCCATGCTGCTTGAACGCTATAACCCTCGCCGCGTCATCATTTTCTCTCGTGATGAGATGAAACAATGGGAGATGGCAAAAAAGTTTGAAGGCGATTTGCGTGTACGTTTTTTTATTGGTGATGTGCGTGACCGGGATCGCCTTTATCGTGCCTTAGATGATGTTGACTATGTCGTGCATGCTGCTGCCACAAAAATTGTTCCTATCGCTGAATATAACCCTTTTGAGTGCATAAAAACTAACGTTATAGGAGCTATGAATCTTGTTGATGCCTGCATTGATAAGGGCGTTAAAAAGCTGGTAGCACTCTCAACCGACAAAGCTAGTAGTCCAATTAATCTATATGGCGCAACAAAGTTAACCTCCGATAAATTGTTTGTTGCTGGCAACCACTATGCCGGTCATAGCTCCACTCGATTTTCGGTGGTTCGTTACGGCAATGTAATGGGTTCACGCGGTTCAGTGATTCCATTTTTTATGTCGATTAAAGATAAAGGCGTGCTGCCAATTACCGACGAACGCATGACGCGTTTTATGATTTCATTGGAAGAAGGTGTTGAACTAGTTTGGCATGCTTTCGAGGATATGGAAGGCGGTGAAATCTACGTAAAGAAAATCCCATCAATGAAGGTGACTGACTTGGCAAGGGTTATCGCACCCGGTGCCAAGCAGGAAGTAGTAGGTATCCGCCCTGGTGAGAAGCTACATGAACAGATGATAAGCGCTGAAGACGCTCATTATACTTATGAATATCCTGAACACTTTAAAATATTACCGCAGATTAACAGTTGGGATAAAGACGCCAATCGCATTAAAGATGGCAAGCGTGTGCCGGATGGCTTCGTCTATGCAAGTAACAACAATAGCGAATGGATGTCTGATGCTGATCTGCAGGCTTGGATTGATCAGCATCGAGAGAAGATTGGAGCTATTTGATGATCCCTTATGGCCGTCAAGAAATTACCCAAGCTGATATTAATGCGGTTGTCTCGGTTCTTGAGTCCGACTTCCTCACCCAGGGGCCTCAAATACCCCGCTTTGAGCAGGCAGTAGCTTCCCATGTAGGTGCAAAGTATGCGGTGGCAGTGAATAGCGCTACCTCTGCTTTGCATCTTGCTTGCTTAGCGCTAGGACTTGGCAAAGGTGATTGGCTTTGGACCTCTCCGATCACATTCGTGGCGTCGGCAAACTGTGGCCTTTATTGTGGTGCGCATGTCGATTTTGTCGATATTGATCCACTCACTTACAATCTCTGTCCTGAGGCGCTAGTAGCGAAACTCGAGCGCGCTGAGCGCTCGGGCACGCTGCCGAAAGTGGTCGTGGCAGTACATTTGTGTGGCCAATCTTGCGATATGCAAGCAATTGGCGCATTGGCGAAGCGCTACGGGTTTAAGGTGATCGAAGACGCCTCTCACGCCATTGGCGGGAAATACCAAGGTGAATTTATAGGCAATGGACGCTACAGCGATATCACTGTGTTTAGTTTTCACCCTGTGAAGATCATCACCACGGCAGAAGGCGGCATGGCGGTCACTAATAGCGACGAATTAGCCAACAAGATGGCTTTGCTGCGCAGTCATGGCATTACCCGTGACCCTGCAGAGATGACACATAAAACCGATGGTCCCTGGTATTACCAGCAAATCGAGCTGGGCTATAACTATCGCATGACCGAGCTGCAGGCTGCGTTGGGGATCAGTCAGATGGATCGGCTTAATGAGTTTGTCACCCGTCGGCATGAACTGGCCAAACGTTACGATGAGCTTTTAAACGACCTGCCGGTAACAACGCCCTGGCAGCACCCGGACAGCTATTCCGGCCTGCATCTGTATGTAATTCGTTTGCAACTGAATGCCATCACCAAAACACATCGCCAGATATTTGAGTCTCTACGAGGGCAGGGCATCGGTGTAAACCTGCACTACATCCCCGTTCATATCCAGCCTTATTACCAGGAAATGGGGTTTGAACCGGAGACGTACCCCGAAGCAATGAATTACTACCGTGAAGCCATCAGTTTACCTATGTTTCAGGGGCTGACGGATGAGCAGCAAGACGCGGTAGTGACGGCGCTGGGGCAAGCTCTAGTATGAGCGCTATACTCTTATTGCAGGCAAGGACGAACTCCTCACGCTTACCGGGCAAGAGTTTACTGCCTGTGGGGGGAATGCCCCTAGTAGTATTAGCGGCTCGACGTGCTGGAAATACCGGGCAAAGAGTTATTGTGGTCACCTCTCATGAATGCTCAGACGATGCTTTGTGCGAGGTTTTGAAAAGCTGGGGAGTCGAGTATTTTCGTGGTGAGTTAGACAATACGCTTAAGCGCTTTGTGGATGCGCTGGAGAACCTTGCTGATGATGAGGTGGTTGTCAGGCTGACTGGTGACAACGTTTTCCCTGATGGCCCTTTCATCGATGAGCTGCTGACGTACTTTGAACAACGCAAGCTACCTTATCTATGCTGTGGTGGTGAATTGTCCGGGTTGCCTTATGGCGTCAGTGCAGAGATTACTCGAGCGAAGTATTTAAGAGAAGCTCATCAATATACAGAGTCAGGCTTTGATCGAGAACATGTAACTCCTTGGATTATTAAAAAATATGGTCGGAACAGTTTTCTGCGATATCAAGAGCTAGAGATGCAGCAGTGGCGATGTACAGTTGACACTTTGGATGACTATCTCCTGGTTTCAAAACTATTTGGACATGATGAGTCTATCGAACAGCTGCCACTCGAAGTCTTGCTGGACAGACTCAGAGAAGTGACAACGAATGTATTTATGACTACCCCCGCATTTCGAATGGTGTTAGGCAGCGCACAATTTGGTCTCGATTACGGTATTGCCAACAGTGAAGGACGTCCTGAGCAGGCCAAAGTAAATCAACTGATCCGTACCGCTATTGCCAACGGAGTACAATATATAGATACAGCCCGTGCCTACGGTGATAGTGAAAATGTTGTTGGAAAAGCGCTTTCCAATGGCTGGGCATCAAGAGCAACTGTTATAACTAAGCTCTCGCCGCTCAGTGATTGTCCAATTGATGCGGACCCGAAATTAGTACGTGTTTTTGTTGAACGCAGTGTCTACCAATCCTGCCATGCGTTAAATGCCAAGAAGCTAGATGTTCTCATGCTTCACCGTTCTGCTCACCTTACGAAATGGCAAGGCGTTGTGTGGAAAACTGTTAGCGACTTAAAGCAACAAGGAGTGATTAAAGAACTGGGGGTTTCTGTGCAATCCCCAGAAGAAGCTTTAGACGCTCTGGGTTTTCAAAATGTTTCTCTTATCCAACTACCCTTTAATATATTGGACGATCGTTGGGGTAGTGTTGTCGGAAAAATAGCTCACGTGCGTAAAGGTAGGAAGTTAATCATTCATGCTCGAAGTGCGTTACTTCAAGGGCTCTTAACGACTGACCACGATGAACTTTGGCAACGGGCGTGGTGTACAAAACCTGAAAGCGTGATTGATTGGTTGAGAGCGAAAGCTCAACAGCATACTCATGACGATGTGGTTAATCTGTGCATCCGGTTCGTCCTTTCCCAAAAGTGGATCGATGGATTGGTAATGGGTGTGGACAATCAGGAGCAACTGATTCAT
Organism: Vreelandella sulfidaeris; assembly: GCF_042429665.1. Taxonomy (GTDB): domain Bacteria; phylum Pseudomonadota; class Gammaproteobacteria; order Pseudomonadales; family Halomonadaceae; genus Vreelandella. Next base: position 23,206 of record NZ_JBHMAC010000006.1, read on the forward strand.
AACCTTGCGAACGCTGCGACCAAACCATGGAATGAAGCAACCTTGGCTTCGATAGTGAACGACCGCCCGTTTGTTTCTTACGAAACTCTTAACCCAGCTACCTGGAAACAAACCAATGACTAACATGTCTCAACAATTTTCCCTTAAGCACCGGAATGTGTTGATTACGGGGGCTACTGGTTATTTAGGGCGAGCAATGGCTAGTGGTCTTGCAGAAATGGGTGCCACAGTACTGATCAATAGTCGCAATCGCGAGCGGGCAGAAGAGGTGGTTGGTAAACTTCGTAGTGAAGGTCTTTCTGCATTACCGGCTGTGTTTGATGTTAATGATGATGATGGAGTTAGGCAGTGGTTCTCTCAGAGTATCGACTTCCCTTTACATGGTTTGGTTAATAACGCTTATTCTGGTGCTTCTGGCTCCATCGAGACAGCTTCAGTAGATCAATATCGTGATAGCTATGAAGTATCCGTGGTATCGGCTCATCGATTATTGCAGCAGGCCCTTCCTGGTTTGAAGCTAGCTGTGAAGTCGTGTGGGCATGCATCGGTCGTCAATATCGGCTCTATGTACGGAATTGTCAGCCCTGACCAGAGAGTTTATCAGGACAAAATTACGGCTAATCCGCCTTTTTATGGTGCGGCTAAAGCTGCCTTGTTGCAATGGACCCGCTATGCTGCCTGTGAATTCGGGAATGAGGGGATTCGAGTCAATTCCATCTCTCCAGGTCCTTTTCCATCTGAAAGCATACAGCTATCCAACCCGGGATTTGTGACAGCATTGGCGAGTAAAGTGCCGATGGGAAGGATTGGTCAAGCGGCAGAGGTGCAGGGCCCGTTAACATTTTTGATCTCGGATGCTTCCAGCTTTGTTAATGGCGCCAATCTGGTGGTCGATGGAGGGTGGACATGCTGGTAGCCTTCCGTGCTGATGCTTCTGTACAGATTGGTACTGGTCACGTCATGCGCTGCCTGACTCTGGCTGAAGAGCTGCGTCGGCAGGGGCATCAATGCTTATTTATTTGCAGAAATCATGAAGGTCATCTGGCAGATATAATCACGCAAAAGGGGTTTGAACTACACCTGCTGCAGCCACCTGAACAATTAGAAACATTGGCAAAAGATGAGTTAGTGCTTGCTCATGCCGATTGGCTGGGTGTTCCATGGCAGACCGACGCAAACCAAACGCTTCAAGTGCTTTCCAGCTCCAACGCAGAGTGGTTGATTGTCGATCATTATGCCCTTGATGCCAAGTGGGAGCGTAAATTGGCGGAAGCCGTTAGCCAGATTATGGTGATTGATGACTTAGCAGATCGGGAGCATGACTGTGCGGTGTTGTTAGATCAGAACGTATTGGGTTGTTGTTTTAAGCGACGGTATCAATCCAACGTAAATGAAAATTGTAGACTATTGCTGGGGCCAACATACGCTTTACTGAGTCATGAATACGCCGTATTGGCCAATGCTCTACCTTCGCGAAACGGCTCTATAGCTAGAATCTTGATTTTCGTGGGCGGGAGCGATCCCTTCCATCTGACTGAGTTGTACCTGAAAGTTCTTGCAAAGCAAGAGTTCAGTCATTTATCCGTTGACGTCGTGATTGGCAAAAATTATCCATTGTCTGCTGTTATACAAGAACTGGTTAATAAACGTGCCAATACCCAGCTTTATTCAGGGCTGCCTAGTTTAGCAGCTTTGATGGTGCGAGCGGACTTAATGCTAGGAGCGGGCGGAACAACGAATTGGGAAAGAATGTGTCTAGGATTAAACGTAATTGTTGCAAGCATTGCACGTAATCAAGATAAAATTAATCAGGTCCTAGGAAATCGTTCCCTAGTAACTTTCCTTGGGAAGGCCGACGAATTGACTACCGACGCCATCGCTTGCGCTATTCGGTCTGTGATCAGCGAGCCCGAGTCGAATAGCCAACGCTCCGACGTTATGAGAAAGATAGTGGATGGTTATGGCGCGCAGTATGTTTGTCGGGTGCTGACAGGAAATTAAGGCTATGACTCTGCGTGAAATAAAAGAAGATGACTTGGAACTCATGCTGGGTTGGCGCAATCATCCTGCTATCCGTTCAAAAATGTTCTCTCAGTCGATCATTGATTTTGATCAGCATAAAGCTTGGTTCAAACGTAAGGCCAAAAAAAATGACTCCTTATGGCTGCTATTCGTTGATGATAAAGGAATACCATCAGGTATAGTCTATTTCACTGATATGGATAAGGCTTCTAGCCATGCCTTTTGGGGATTTTACGCTGCACCAGATGCTCCACCGGGCACAGGAACCAGTATGTGCCGCGAGGCTCTTAACTATTTTTTCAATACTTTAAAGTTTCATAAGCTAAATGCAGAAGTTTTGCAGAGCAATAATCGAAGTTATTTTTTTCATGTAAAGCTTAATTTTAAAATTGAAGGTGTTTTTAACGATCATTATTTAGGTTTTAAAGGCTATGAGTCAGTAACTCGTTTTGCGCTACTGGCTGATGACTATATTTAGTTATAGTTTTAGTAGTTTTCTCTCGAGTTATGAGGCTTGCAATGAGTAATTATGAGTTGATAAAGATTGGAAGTGAAAAGAAAAATGATTTCATTTTGTCCTGGGAAGCGGCTTTTAAAAGAGAGTTGAGTCGTGAGATTTACGAATGGATTTTTAATGAAGAAAATATTAAATATTCTTTGGTTTATAATGGTGAGTTAGTTGCGGGATATTGCCTTTATCCTTTACCTTGTATTTGGAAAGGGAGCCGTTCGATAGCTTTACTATGCAATAACGTTTTTGTTTGTCCTGGCCATCAAGGAAAACAATTATTCGTAAAGATTAGTAAGGAAGCCCTTAATGATGCTAGCAGAAATAGTGTTGCTAAAGTTGCTTACGGTATCCCAAATTCATTGGCACTTCCAGGACATAAAAAAGTTGGTTGGGGAGTACAATACCCTGTCAAGTTTATAGAGAAAAAAGCGATTTCTAGGGAAGGCAGCCCAGTAAATGAGTGGCATTATGGTACGATAAGCGATGATGTTAGGCGCGCTTTCGCTGCCTGTTCAGAAATGTCATCAAAGAATAGAATATTTTCAATTATAAAAGACGAAAAATTTATTAAATGGCGTTATGAATCTAAGCCAGGAGTCAATTATTGGTTTGGCTTTTCTAAAAAGAAGGGGCATGTTAGTGCCTATTGTGTCTGTAAGTTTTACCGTGAAAAAAAAGTATTGCACGTGGTTGATATTGACGGAACGGACGAAGATTCTGTTCGATCACTTATTAATGATATTGAATTTTTGCCTGAAGACTTTGATAGAATTAATCTTTGGTCTTCTACTATTCACAAAATGTTATTTATTTCTGAAGGTTACTCGGTTTCTAGCGAGAACGATAATTTTATTGCTATTCATATAGATGATTTGAGGCCTGTTTTCTTTGAGTCATGCGTGAATTTGTGTTTGGGAGATAACGATGTTTACTAATAATCATATTTTAATAAATGGAAGAAAGGTAGGACAAAAATATCCTCCATTTATCATAGCCGAAATGTCAGGCAATCATAATCAATCTTTAGCACGTGCAATGGAATTGGTTGATGCAGCTGCAAAATCAGGTGTGCACGCCTTGAAGTTACAAACTGCAAGCCCGGCTGGCCTTACTTTAAATGCTACTACCCCAGAGTTTTTGATCGACGACCCTCAAAGCCCATGGCATGGTCGAAATTTATACGAGCTGTATAAGGAGGCGGTAACGCCTTGGGAGTGGCATAAACCCATATTTGACCGTTGTGCAAAGCTAGGCTTGACGGTATTCAGTTCGCCATTCGAGCTGGGAGCAATCGACTTTCTCGAGGAGTTAAACACGCCCTGTTACAAAATAGCATCATTTGAGTTAGTTGATCTTCCTCTGATCCGAAAAGCGGCAGCTACCGGTAAGCCATTGATTATGTCTACTGGAATGGGCACTGTAGCTGATATTCATGATGCGGTGAGTGCAGCTAGGTCAGAGGGTAATGAACAAATCATTTTGCTGAAATGCACCTCCAGTTATCCCGCAACTGCGTCAGACGCGAACATTGCAACGATTCCACACCTGCGTGATATGTTTGGGCTTCAGGTTGGTTTGTCTGATCACACTCTTGGTATTGGGGTGTCATGTGCAGCGGCTGCGCTTGGTGCAACTGTTGTGGAAAAACACTTTACGCTGAAACGTTCAGATGGAGGTGTGGATGCTTCGTTCTCACTTGAACCGGATGAATTCTCATCTTTAGTAGAAGAAAGTGAGCGTGCCTGGGCAAGTGTGGGTAATGTTGTATATGGTGGCACTATTGTTGAAAAGAAATCCCTTAAGTTCCGGCGCTCTCTATACATTGCTGAGAATGTCAAAAAGGATGATGTCCTGACGGAAGAAAACTTAAAAATAGTACGCCCAGGATATGGCTTGGCACCGAAATACATCGATATATTATTGGGTCGGAGGGTGAATCAAGACTTGTCTGCTGGCACTGCTATGAAATGGGAGTATATCGGGTGAATAAAAAAATCCTTCTTGTAGCTGCTCACACTGATGATGAAGCGCTGGGCTGCGGTGGAACTATCGCAAAACACGTCGCTCAGGGCGATAGCGTTTATGCAGTCTTTCTGGCAGACGGTGTAACCTCCCGTCCGGAAGCTAGTAATGTGGAGCTTGAAGAAAGAAACGCAGCTGCTGCTAAAGCTCACCAGATCTTGGGAATAAAGCATACATACATGCTTGGCTTTCCTGACAACCGTATGGATAACATACCTTTACTAGACATCGTTCAGAAGCTGGAAAGCGTACTGAACGAAGTGCAGCCCCAAGTAATCTACACTCACCACAACGGTGATTTGAATGTAGATCATCGAATTACTCATCAAGCCGTACTCACAGCATGTAGACCTGTACCAGGTGCTTCTGTCAAAGAAATCTATGCTTTTGAAGTACTATCTTCTACTGAATGGTACACACCCGGAGTTGCTCCTTTCATTCCTAATGTTTTCGTTGATATTTCAGCATATCTTGAAACAAAGCTTAAAGCGCTGGAAGCATATAAGCAGGAAATGCGGAATGAGCCTCACGCTCGATCAATCATGAATTCTAAAAGGCAAAGCGAGGGCCGAGGAGCTTCGGTAGGTACTAAAGCAGCAGAGGCATTTACATTAATACGAATTATTAAATAAGCTAACTTGTTTATTTTTTGAAGATAGCTGTCAAGTCAATTGGGCAAGACAGCTGCTTGGCACTTTAATGCTTAACTCAAGAAATTTTGCTGTTAAGAAATTCAGGATAGCTTTCAAAAGAGGCAAACCCAGTATGAGGGAGGAAATCTAAGCTTGGTCCTTGCTTTAAATTATAGTATCCATAAGGTGTTGTATTTTCCTTTTTTTTTGTTTTTATGTCATTTTCTAGAAGATAGTTTAGCTGTTCAATATTCGTTGGCTCATAAACTGCATCAAGTCCTTTATAGATAGGGTTGCCTAATGTGATGCTAGGAATACTGGCTCGAGTTGCCTCAATTCCTATCGTAGATAAAAAAGTAATTACCTTCGATGAGCGATTAATTAAATCATATGAGTCTATTTTAGAAGAGCTAGGAATTAGAACAACATTTTTACCCGAAAGGGTATGCCAATATTTATAATCCTTTGTGCATATACGTTCTTGATTCGGGTGCAGTCTAATAACTAGCGTGTATTCGTGTTGCAATGCTGCCCAGTTGATTAACCATTCAATAGCTTGGCGTTGGTCCTCAAAAATATCGGATAAACAAATTCGTGGATCTAATGATGCAAATTCATCTTCACTAGAAGTAAAAAAAGAGATGATATTTTTATTTATATCCAATTTCTCTGAAAAATTGCGTGTGAATTGATTGTTCATGTTTTTATCAAAGAATGATTGGCCTATTATTTTCTTTTTATTATCGTTGGTGCTTTCCCATAAGTTCTTGACAATATGAGAGGTGGCAACGAAATCATGAATTCTGGGTTTTTGTATTTTAAGATTCTTCCAGCTGTTCATTCGCTCATAATAAAATATATTACACCCAAGCTGCTCGCAGAAAAGAGACTGTGGGTAAGTATTGTAATGTCTGCCATTATAAATATATATCGTGTCGCCAGGTTTCACCGTTTTTGAAGCTAGTTCTTGAAATGTTTCAAGGAAAAGAACAGTTTGTTGGGTATATGTGTTTAGCTCATTCCGAATTTTAATTAATTCAAGGTTTGTGCATCTATACTTTGATATTAAGCTAGAAGCAATACCTGTTCCAATGTTGATGCTATTATATTCTAATGATTGAAGTTTCTTAACATTAGTAATTCCATAGGTAAGAGATTCTGCTATCTTTTCAATAGTGCCATTAAAGCTTATTTTGTCATTTGTTTGGAAAATTCCATTTTCGATGCCGAGCTTTTCTGAAAGAAAACTCTTCAAAGAAGGAATCTTGTTAGCATCACGAGCGCCCACAATTACTAGAGGAATCGGATCTTCGTTTTTTGTTACTTTTAAATAATAAAGTAGTTCTAGAAACGTTCCTAAGACTTGATAGTTCTTTAAGTCGCTGCAGTAGACATAGTTCATGTTTAATATCCGAGATAATCTTTAAAATAATTTGCTGTTTCAGTGATGCTTGTTTTCGCCTCCCAGCCATATTCCTTCTTTGCTTTTTCTGCAGAAACCACTAGATTGTTAATTGCACTGTCTTCTGTGGAGTCGATGTGAATCGATTTCTCGGGTTTCCCTAGTTCGGTAGCTATTGTCTTTATAGTGTCTAATAAGCTGTAGGTTTTAGCTGGGCCTATATTGACTATTTCGTATGCATGATTTGAAGTGTAGTTAACGAAATGGGCTATAGCGTCTAATGCATCATTAATATCAATTTTACTTATTAAACGATTGGGTGTGTTAAGAGTGATAGTTTTATTTTGAAGTAGGTCTGCTGTCATTGATGAATATGCTTCATGAGCTAAATTGCTCTCAATAGGAGCTATGACAGAAGCAAGCCTGAGTACTGTGAATCTAGTTTCGTTCGATAATTTAGTTAGGCTTTTTATATGATTCTCAACAGTTACCTTGGCCCGCGCGTAGCTACTTTGCGGATTAGTCTCACACTCTTCAGTGAATGTTTCATTTTCTGAAAATCCGTATACACTCTGTGATGATACAAAAATAAATTGATCTACCGAGCTTTGAATTGTCTGGGTGATTAATTCAAAGCTATTAACTAAAGATGAGTGTATTTCATTATCATTGCTATTCGGTCTAGCAAAACCTAGATGAATAATGGTATCAAAATTTGAAAGATTGATTGTTCCTGAGTTTAAATCTCCTAATGAGTATGCGTTTTTATCATTTGTCTTTTTTTCTTGTGTATAAAGCTTAGCAATGTTATGACCCTGGCTTGATAGTTGTTCAAAAAGACGACTTCCTATCATTCCGCTTGATCCAGTAAGAAGAATTCTTTTTTGGAGAACATCTTCTTTTACTATTGGTTTTACTCTAGCCTTTTGTACCTTTTTGCTAGCAACTTGTCTAATCCCTATGTATCCGTCAGCAAGCGATAGAGACTTCGTGTATTGATTGTATATTAAATTGAAGACACAATACTCGACTTCATTAAATCCAAGCTTCGCTCTTAAGCCAGTAATGCCTGTAAACCTAGGGTTGATTTCAAAAACTTTAAAGCCATTGTCCGTCATTCTTCCTTGAATATTTATAGGGCCGAATGCATTAAGTCTTTTTAGCGACAAAGCTATGTTTTTTATAAATTCTGCTAATTCACAAAGCGGGTAGGGCTTTATTTCAATAGGAATACCATCTTTGAGAGAGTTGTAAGTTGCACATGATTCGACTACGGTTGAGTCTTTATTTAAAATTAACTGCAGTGAGATTTCTGAAACTTGTAAGTTTCCGCCCGTTGCTAGCTTTTTAGAGAATGTAGTATAGCTTGGGTCGATTTTTCGAGGCGATGCTATTTCCTGATAAATATAGCCCGATTCATGTTTGCAAGCATCAAGTTTTTTTCTAGTATTAATAATGCTGATTCCATTAGAAGCGAACCCTTGTTCTGGTTTCCTTATTAAAGGTAAATCCTGATCATTTATTTCATCAGGATGGTAGCTTTTAACGAAATATTTGGCTGCTTCATGAAAACTATTTATGTATGTCGATTTAGATCGACATTTGCTAATTAATTCGTGAGGTGAAACAATAAGTTTGGTTCCCAGTGATGATAGCGTCTTATGATACCTGGCTAATAGGAGGGCTTCGTCATCATGTCCAGGAATTAAAACTTGTATACCATAATACTGAATACAGTTCTTTAACTGAGTTATGTAGTCACTGTCATAGTAGCTGGGGATTAGTGCATAGTCGTCACAATCGAATGCGCCGTAGGCCAATGGGTTATTCCCTAGACCAATCAGTGTTACTTTTTCCCTAAAAAAAGAACATGAGTCTACTACAGACTGACCCACGCCACTTCCTACAGAGCAAACGCCAATAACTATCTTCTGCATATTGGTATCATTCATTTTGTGGGTTTTTCGATCAGCGTAATGATTTCTTTAAGCGTGGCATCTTCCATATCAGGAAAGATTGGTAGGCATAAGATTTTTTCAGAAATAGCTTTTGCGTGGCTTAGATCATGTTGTTTGTTCATGCTGTTGTACTGGGTAGTATCACTAATTAGCGGATAGAAATATCTGCGGGTGTGAATGTTGTGTTCTTTAAGGAAGTGATACAGCTCATCCCTATTTAATGGATAATTTTTTTCAATTATAATAGGAAAGTATGCGTAGTTGTGTTTTCTTGGGCATAAGCTGTTTGGTAAAGTTATACTTGGTACATTCTCTAGCGAAAGCCGGTATAGATTATCAAGAGCCTTGCGCTTTTGGAGGGCATTGTCGATATATTGTAACTGTAGCAAGCCAAAAGCAGCATTTAATTCGCTCATCTTGCCGTTAATGCCAGCTGCTACGACCGTGATTTCATCAACAATGCCGAAGTTTTTTAAATTGTTAATATGCTGCTTTGTTTTTTTATCAGGGCAGATGATTGCGCCGCCTTCAAACGTATTGAAAACTTTAGTGGCATGAAAGCTAACTGCACTCAAATCCCCATGTCTTAGTATACTGCCCCCTTCATCTTCAACGCCGAAAGCGTGGGCAGCATCATAAATAACCTTTAGATTGTATTTATCTGCTATTGCTTGTATTGCGTCGATGTCGCAAGGGTTTCCATAGCAATGTACAGGCATAATAGCAGCGGTACGGGGGGTGATCGCAGCTTCAATTTTAGTTGGATCAATATTAAAGGTGTTAGGGTCAATATCGACAAAAACAGGTGTTATACCATTCCAGGTTAAGGCATGTGCTGTTGCTACAAATGAAAATGGGGTGGTGATGACCTCACCAGTAATTCTCAGTGCTTGTAATGCGGTGAGTAATGCTATAGTGCCGTTATTGAAGAGCGCTATCTCTGGCACGCCTAAATACCCGCAAAGTGCCTCTTCGAGCTGCTCATGCATAGGACCATTATTGGTTAGCCGCTTGCTTTCCCATATTTTCTCCAAATAGGGAATGAACTCTTCCAGTGGAGGAAGGTATGGCTCTGTCACATAAATGGGCTTATCGCTCATGTTTCACTCGTTAATTGTCTTAAGTAAGCTCCGTACCCGCTTTTCTCCAACGGTTGGCTTAGGCTAATCAAAGCCTCCTTGCTTAACCAACCTTGGTTGAAGGCAATTTCTTCCAGGCAGGCGATTTTATAACCTTGGCGTTTTTCGATCGTCTCAACGAATTGTGCGGCTTCTAGTAGGCTGGCATGAGTGCCTGTGTCAAGCCATGCAAACCCCCGCCCAAGTAGCTCTACGTGTAAGTCGCCACGTTCAAGATAGGCTTTATTGATAGAGGTGATCTCTAGTTCACCTCGTTTGGACGGCTGGACTTGCTTGGCAATCTCAATAACATCATTGTCATAGAAGTAGAGGCCGGTAACAGCAAAATTTGAGAGCGGTCGTTTGGGTTTTTCTTCTATGCTGACAGCGCGTCGTTCAGAATTAAATGACACAACGCCAAAGCGTTCGGGATCTTTTACTTGGTAGCCAAACACGGTTGCACAGCCATTCCTAGCAGCCGCTTGGCGGAGCTTGGGTGTAAAGCTTTGACCATAAAAGATATTATCGCCAAGTACGAGACAGACATTATCGCCACCAATGAAACTTTCCCCAATAATAAATGCTTGTGCTAAGCCTTCTGGCCTGGGCTGTGCTGCATAGGTAAGATTTATACCAAAACGACTTCCATCCCCCAGTAATCGCTGAAAGCTTGTTTGGTCATCAGGCGTAGTGATGATTAATACTTCTCGAATGCCCGCTAGCATTAGCACTGACAACGGATAGTAAATCATCGGTTTGTCGTAGATGGGCAGAAGTTGCTTGGAAACGCCCATAGTGATGGGGTATAGCCGTGAACCACTGCCCCCTGCCAAGATGATACCTTTCATGGGTGGCCCTTGTGGTTTGTTATTAGTGCCATCTCGACCCGTGGCTGCGTTTCGTTATCATGCTTAAGTGAATGGAGTCTAACGGCCCAATGCACTGTCTTTCGCAACCCGCTATCGAAGGTCTCTTTGGGGAGCCAGCCTAGTTCTTGGGTGATTTTGTTATTATTAATAGCATATCGTTGGTCATGACCTGGCCGATCTTTTACAAACGTAATTTGCTCTGTATAAGTCCCTTGAGCGCTAGGGACCAGCTCATCCAGTAGCGCACACACTTTTTTCACAACCTCGATATTGCTGTACTCATTGCTGCCACCAATGTTGTAGGTCTGTCCTATGCTACCTTGAGTCAATGTTTGATAAAGGGCATGGGCATGATCCTCTACATACAGCCAGTCTCGTCGCTGTTGCCCATTTCCATAGACAGGTAAGTCTTCGCCTGCGAGCGCGCGGTTAATCATCAAGGGAATTAGCTTCTCCTCATGCTGCCAAGGGCCGTAGTTGTTTGAGCAGTTGGTGATTACTACCGGAAGCCTATAGGTTCGGTGCCAAGCACGTACCAGGTGATCGGAACTCGCTTTACTCGCAGAATAGGGTGAGCTGGGGGAGTAAGGGGTTGTTTCTGAAAAAGCGGGGTCGTTAGGCGCTAAATCGCCATATACTTCATCCGTTGATACGTGATGGAAACGGAATTTTTCTCTTTTCTGACCACTTAGGCTAATCCAGTAATGCCTTGCCGTTTCTAGCAGTGTGTAAGTGCCCACAATATTGGTTTCAATAAACGTTGCTGGGCCACTGATGGACCGATCCACATGGCTTTCAGCGGCCAAATGCATAACGGCATCAGGCTGATACTGATGAAAAACCTGTTCTATCGCGGCGCCATCACAAATATCAACTTGGGCCAAGTGATAACGTTTACTGGCGGCAGCGCCTTCTAGCGCATCAAGATTGGCAGCGTAAGTCAGTTTATCGATATTGATAATCTGCCAATCGGTATGGGTCATCAAAAATCTGACAACAGCGCTACCTATAAACCCTGCGCCGCCTGTGATGAATAATGTCGTCATTATGATGGGGTGCCTTGGTGCGAAGTTGTTGAATCAGAATGAATGGTGCCATTGCGCATATCGATATCTTGTCATACTGCTGCGGCTGCAAACGAGAGAAAAGAGTGGTTCGTGGTGCTTATGAATGTCATTTAAGCATAGGATGGTTGTCACTGAAGAGAGTGTTGATCCACGAGATGCGCTGTATGTATTGGTCTTTGGAGCTACGCATGCGCGGTTACAGTAAGAGCCTAGCAATTCCTAAATTCACTTTATCTTTTTGATGAGTATAGAGGTAACTAAACACTTGATTGTTGTGCAGCTTTTCAGTTCTTAAAGCGCTCAAGCACCGATCACTAGACTCAGCGGGCGAATTCACCTAGGGCTGACGGCTGATAGGCCTCCCCCGAAACCTTTCCCAACAAGCTCCATGTCGCGCTACTTTAGGCCAAAAAAGAGTTAATCGCCTATCGGCAGTAGGTCGGGGCAGGAAATGTACTGTAGCGAGATTCGAAAATTTTTTTATAAAAACTAAAGTTCCTATTCCTCCTGCCGTTACCAATTGCAATGAATTGTGTACAAGGATGCCCTGAATGGCGGTTATTAATACGAACCTGCTCTCTTTAAGCGGCCAAAATCAGCTCCAGCGCTCCCAGTCTTCGATGGCGACAGCTATCGAGCGTTTGTCATCTGGGTTGCGTATTAACGGGGCGAAAGATGATGCTGCTGGGCAGGCTATTGTTAATCGTATGGATTCCACCCTCCAGGCTGGGAAAACCTTAACTCGAGGCATCAATGATGGTATCTCGTTGATGCAAACTGCCGAAGGTGGATTGGATAGTATTAACGATATTTTGCAGCGCTCACGTGAGCTGGCTATTCAATCCGCAAATGGCACCCTTTCGGATGCTGATCGCTCCTCAATCAATGCCGAGTATCAGCAACTGGCTGAGGAGATCGATCGGTTAGCATTCAGTACTGAGGCGTTTGGGAAAACACCGCTCGCGCCCGCTGAACCGCGTCCGTTACCCGTTAAACTGGGTAATGCACCCCATATTACCGAGCTTCTTGAGCCTAGCTTTAAGGGCTTTACCTCGGGCACGGTTTCCTTGTCTTACATACCCGTTGGCGCTACCAACGTTGTGCTTGAAATTGATTCTCAGGCTTACGATGATGATTTTCAGATATTCACTCAAGATGGAAAGCACCTGATAGGTACCCCTATTGATGGTGACCATCCTGACTATGTATGGCAATTTCAAAACATCACTGATACAGCGTCTGCTAATACTGCTTTGATTACGACTGATAATGGCTTTCAACCGAGTGCCAGCTACGATGCTAGTTTGTTTCAAGATGCTGCTGGAAGCTATGACCTGAATTCGCCGCCTGTTGAGCTCGACTACAACGGTATGAAAATTACCTTTAGTGGAGACGGTGATCGGCTTGCGCTGGCGTCGGCGGATGATGACAGTACCGAGTTCAACAATGGCCAGCTGACTGACAATATGCGAGAACGAGTAACCATCGACAAGGTGACGGAAAACCTGATCGTTTTCGTAGTGGGTAAGGGCTCTTTTAACGCCAGCGCTACCTGGGATGATATGCCGATTGAATATGACGATCCCGAACCTGCATTAACTCCTGTTAGCACCTCTACCAATATATTGGTAAGTGCTGGCGTTGGTCAGAAAGCCGAGAGTATCACGATTGCTCCGACACCTTCTGACACCTATTCATTGGGACTCAAAGGCGTGGCGCTGGACCCCAGAGAGAAAGCGCTTGAGGCAATGCAAAAACTTCAGCAGGCGATGGGGCAGGTAGATGGCTATCGGAGTGAATATGGGGCACTAAATAATCGTTTCGAATCTGCCATTGGCACCTTGAGCCATGAGCAAGTGAGTTTAGGGGCTGCTAAATCGAGAATCGAAGACACCGACTACGCTATTGAAGCGTCCAATATGGTTAAAGCGCAGATACTTCAGCAAGCGGGTACTTCGATGCTGGCACAGGCCAATCAGCACCCACAAAATGTTCTTTCATTGCTGGGTTAATTAGCTAACCGATAGGTAGCTAATAGTCAAAACGGGACCGTATAAGGTCCCATTTTTATGCCAGTAATTGATGAAGATGACTTATCACCCTTTGGTAATCCGTATCCGATTACTCGCCGAAGCACCTCCCTTTGTGGCTTTATTCGCTAGAGTAAATCTTACTTAGTATTTAATAATGATTAAGTTATAGTAAGGTTTGGATCACTTACAAGAATGCAAACCACGGTCTACTTAACTAGCGGGAGACCACCCATGAATCCGCAAAAAATAGCATTAATGATGACGATCGCTGCGGGCTGGCTAAGTTTCAATAGCTTGATAATCCTGATGTATTACTTGTTGCGAAGGAAAGGAGTGCTGGAAGGAGGAATGTCCCGCGGTGGGGAGTGGTTGAAGTTCGGTCGGAAGCTGGCATCTAATACTAAGCCAGAGGTAAAGCCGCCTCTAGGTAACGATATTGCTGTTGATAAAGCCGCTATCGATAATGCCGTTGTTAAGTTGGGCGCTGTCTCTATGTCACCCGAGCCGGATGTTAGCCTAGAAATGGACACTAAAAGTGTCGATGCTGACGACAACAGCGATAATCACGTGCTCTTCGTCATGTTTGAAAAGCCCAGCATTGAGCTTAATAAGCAACTTCAGCTAAGCTTGCAACAGTGGGAGGCTCACTACGATGACGCACTGCATGTATATAGCGTCCCGGGAGTCACTCCGCAGAACCCATTTTTAGTCACCAACGCCTACCCGCCTGGGGTGATGCCCCCCGTAGAGTCGTTCCAGAAAGAAGATTTCTTGATTAGTGGTGTGAGCGTGATCCTTAAAAAGCCCAAGCGCAAACGCGGGTTTGATAAAGTACAGTTGGAAAAATTTGTCACGTTTGCGCAGGCGTTGGCCGCGTTAGGTGGAAGCGTATTGGATGCTGAACGTCAGGTGGCGACTACTAAAACATACCATGCAATCCGTCACCGGTAGTGTCTAGTGTAAGTGGTATATTCTGAAAAAGAATAAAAATTAATTTTTATATTCTTTTGTTTGCTTTTTGTCGTGAGGGTAAGATAGTAGCCATAATGCTGCATGCGTTTATGTGCGGCTATTCGGATCGTCGCTATCACGACATGAGGAAATAAATTTATGCCACTATTACGCACATTTAATATTACCCTCGCCGCGCTTTCGCTGAGCGTGGCCAGCGGCGTATTCGCTGCCTCTACCCAAGCAGACACGCTCCGCGTGGGTATGTCAGGCGGTTATTTCCCTTTCACCTTCGTTGAACAGGACGAGCTAAAGGGCTTTGAGGTCGATGTGATGAATGCCGTGGGTGAGATCACCGGTGATGACATCGAGTTCGTTACCGCAAGTTTCTCTGGTTTGGCAGGCATGCTTGAGTCTGGCCGTGTCGATACCATTGCCAATCAGATCACCATTACGCCAGAACGTGAAGCCAAGTATGTCTTTACCGAACCCTATGTATATGACGGTGCGCAAGTCGTTGTGCGTGAAGGTAATGACACCATTCAGGGGGTTGAAGACTTATCCGGCAAAAGTGTGGCGGTGAACCTGGGGTCTAACTACGAGCAGCTACTACGTGAGCAGCCCAATGCCGATGAGATCGATATCCGTACCTATGAGTCCAACATTGAGCAGGATGTAGCGCTGGGCCGTGTTGAAGCGTTTGTCATGGATCGTGTGAGCGCGACGCAAGTCATTAAAGAGAAAGGCTTACCATTAGAGCTGGCGGGCCAGCCCTTCTCAACCATTGAGAACGCGCTACCGTTCCGTGATGACGAGACAGGCCGCGAACAGCGTGACCGTGTTAACGCCGCGCTAGCGGAGCTACACGAAAGTGGTGAATTGAGCGAGATATCTGAAAAGTGGTTTGATAGCGATATCACGCAACCTTAAGCGCTTGGGCTATTGTTATAACGCGGCCGTGGCATTGCCACGGCCGTTTGCTTATCAGCAATTTGGCCATGTTTTTGATGACCGCGTTGAATGACCGTACTGAATGCTCTTATTGAATGACTATGTTGAATAATTCTTTTGAAAAACCCTTTTGAATAACCATGTTGAATGACCATGCTTAACCTTGAGTATATGTGGGAGCTGTTGCCGATTCTGCTGAGCTATTTGCCGCTCACGCTGGAAATGGCAACGATAGCTATGGTGTTTGCACTCATCCTGGCGTGCCTGCTGGCGGTGGTGCGTGTTTCCCGGGTGCCGTTCTTGAACGGGGCTTCGCTACTGTTTATCTCGTTTTTCCGCGGTACGCCGCTGCTGGTTCAGCTGTTTCTTTTTTACTACGGCCTGCCGCAGCTGATCAGTGCGTTGATCTCGATTACCGGGGTAACGGCCGCGGTACTGGGATTAACGTTGCATTTCTCGGCTTATATGGCCGAGTCCATCCGCGCGGCGATCGTCGGGATTGATCGTAGCCAGACCGAAGCGGCACTCTCCATCGGCATGACCCAGTCCCAGTTGATGCGGCGTATTATTCTTCCTCAAGCCACTCGCGTGGCGACGCCTACGCTGATGAATTATTTTATCGATATGATCAAGGCGACTTCGCTCGCCTTTACGTTAGGGGTCACCGAGTTGATGGGCGCTACGCAAAAAGAGGCGGCGGGCAGCTTTCTTTATTTAGAGGCTTTCCTGCTGGTGGCGCTTATTTATTGGGCGGTGGTGGAGGTGCTCTCCTGGGGGCAGCGTCGATTGGAAATTTACCTGAACAAGGCCTATCAACGATGATTTCGCTGCAAGGCATCACTAAACGGTTTGGCGACCATACGGTGTTTAACGATATTGATTTAACCCTTTCCCAAGGGGAAATTATCGTAATCATCGGGCCTTCGGGTACTGGTAAGTCGACGCTTTTACGCTGTATTAACTTTCTGGAGCGGCCCGATTCCGGGCGTTTGAAAGTGGGTGACTTAAGCGTTGATACTCAGCGTGCCAGCCGGGCTGATATCCTGGCACTGCGTCGCCGCACAGCGTTTGTGTTTCAGAACTATGGTTTGTTCGCCAATAAAACCGCGCTTGAGAATATCAGCGAAGGCATGATTGTGGTGGATAAGCTGCCAAAGGCGCAGGCACATGCGCGAGCCAGGGAGATTCTGGAGCGTATTGGTTTGGCGGAAAAAGCCGATGCTTATCCGGCTTCTCTATCTGGTGGCCAGCAGCAGCGTGTTGGCATTGGCCGCGCCATGGCCGCCAATGCCGATGTGATTCTGTTTGATGAGCCAACCTCATCCCTTGATCCTCAGTGGGTGGAAGAGGTTTTGGCCCTGATGAAGCAGTTGGCGGTAGAGCGGCAGACAATGATCGTGGTAACGCATGAAATGCAGTTTGCCAGAGATGTGGCCGACCGGGTTGTCTTTATGGATGATGGCGGCATCGTTGAGCAAGCTCCGCCTGAAGAGTTGTTCACTGCACCAAAAGATGAACGCACACGTCAGTTCTTGCATAAAATCCTCGCCGCCAGCGGGCAGCCTTCGCCATAAATGGTACCAATGCGGTTTTGCGAAAATTTCGAATAATGCTACTCTGGTAGGTGATCCCTTTTGAGGAGATGAGATAATGGTGTTGCTTACTGACACGTTACCTAGCCAAGAAGAGTCCGCGTTTGCAAAGCTTTCGAGCCGCGAGTTGGCTGCTTATGTAGAAGCTAATGCGTCTACGCAGCAGGTAGTTCTCCCAGGCAAAGATGGTCGTGCGCGCCATGTAGAGATACCCGTAAGTGCGCTTCGTTTGTTGGTCGATATACTGACAGAGTTAGGTGAAGGTAATAGCGTAAAATTGATTCCTGTTCATGCTGAAATGACGACTCAGGAAGCGGCCGATTTGATGAATATGTCGCGTCCAACGTTTATCAAGCTATTGGATGAAGGAAGCATTCCTTACCATCGTGTAGGTAATCGTCGAAAAGTTAAGTACACAGATGTGATGACGTACAAGCAGGAGGTGGATCAGCAGCGGCTTAAGGTGCTTGATGAACTGTCGTCGCTCGACCAGTCACTGGGTCTGGGCTATTAATGAGTTCTTACTACACGGTGGTTTACGATGCCTGCGTCCTCTACCCTGCTCCGCTAAGAAGCTTACTTATATATCTGGCAATGACCGATTTGTATCGGGCGCGCTGGTCGCGCCAAATACATGAGGAATGGATGAGAAGCCTGTTAGCTCAGCGCAGTGATCTATCATGGGAAAAGCTAGAACGTGTCCGTGAGCTAATGGATAAACATACCCGTGATGCGGTTGTAGTAGGCTTTGAGCCATTAATTAATGGGCTTAAGTTGCCAGACCCCAATGACTGTCATGTGCTCGCTTGCGCTATTCATAGTGGTGCTGAAGCGATTATTACGTTTAACCTCAAAGATTTTCCAGACGCTATTGTCGCTGATTACGATATTATGGCAATCCACCCTGATGAGTTTTTATCGGACATGATGGCATTAAGCCCTGGCGACGTTATCCAGGCGGCTCAACGGCATAGGAAAAGCTTGCAGCATCCGCCCTTTGATGTGGATGAGTATCTTGGTTTGTTGTTGAATCAGCGGCTTCCTGAAACCGTCAGCGAGCTTAGGCGATACCGTTTAATGCTTTGAAGTTTCGCCTAGTCTGGTGAGTGCTTTTCTTGCTCTGAATGACGCTGGCAAGCACGCGTAGCGCGTGATAGACTACGCCATCCTCTCAGACAAGACCCGTGAATGGGCAGCGTATTTTAACTGCCCGTTACACTTTTTGGTAGGGTGAATCGCCTGCCAAATCAATTGGTTGTTGCGGAAATGTCGAGCTGTGATAGCGCAGTCGACAAATATATATTTAATTTCGTTGCCGCTTATCGGCAACCTTTATTCTCCAAGGAGATACCCTGTGGCGAACAGCAAGCAAGCTCGCAAGCGCGCCCGCCAGGCCGAGAACCGTCGCGTCCTGAAATCCAGCCAGCGCAGCATGGTCCGCACCTACATCAAGCGTGTAGTGAAAGCGATCGGCACCGGCGACCACGCCAAGGCAATGGAAGAGTTCAAGGCTATGCAGCCGGTCGTTGACCGTATTGCTGACAAAGACGTGCTGTCCAAGAAGAAAGCAGCTCGCCTGAAGAGCCGTTTGAACAAGCGTATTAAGGCACTGGCGGCGTAAGTCGGCAGGCGCCCTAAAAAAACCGGCTACGGCCGGTTTTTTTGTGTCTGGATGCTTTTTGCTGGATAACCTATGACGGCGATCAAAACACCTAATCCCCCCACCGTCCGCAGTGGCCTCATGCGCTCCGGGCTGGTAGTGAGTGCCATGACCATGTTGTCAAGGGTGATGGGGCTTGCGCGTGACGTGGTGGTGGCGACGTTGTTAGGCGCAGGAAGCGGCGCCGATGCCTTTTTTGTGGCTTTTAAAATCCCTAATTTTCTGCGCAGGCTATTTGGGGAAGGGGCCTTTAATCAGGCGTTTGTGCCGGTGCTTTCAGAGTACTCGAGCCAGCGTAGCCGAGAAGACATACGCGAGCTGCTGAATGCCACCGCCGGCAGTTTAACGGCCGTATTAGCGCTGATTACCGCGCTGGCAATGCTGTGTGCGCCTTGGCTTGTCTGGTTGTTTGCGCCTGGTTTTGGGCGCGATCCTGAAAAGCTGGCAATGACAGCGGAAATGCTGCGCATTACCTTCCCTTATTTATTGCTGATCTCGCTCACCGCGTTTTCAGGTAGTGTCATGAATACCTGGAGTCGTTTTGCGGTGCCTGCTTTTACCCCGGTGCTGTTAAATCTTTCACTGATCGGTTCAGCACTTCTGTTAATGCCGTTGATGGAAGAGCCTGCCATGGCGTTGGCCTGGGGAGTGTTAATTGCAGGTGTCGCGCAGCTCGCTTTTCAAGTGCCATTTCTGGTGCGTTTAGGGTTGCTACCTACCCCATGGCCCAATTTTGCCCATGAGGGGGTGCGGCGCATACTCAAGTTGATGGGGCCTGCACTGTTCGGGGTGTCGGTATCGCAGATAAATCTATTGCTGGATACCGTTTTAGCCTCGCTACTGGCGGCGGGTAGCGTGTCATGGCTTTATTACTCGGACCGTTTGGTGGAGCTGCCGCTGGGTGTTTTTGGCGTGGCGATTGGTACAATCATTTTACCTGCGTTGTCCAGACGTCATGCTGAAAAATCGAAAGAGCACTTTGCAGCGATGCTGGACTGGGCCATTCGAATGGTACTACTGTTGGGCTTGCCCGCCGCGCTGGCGCTGGCGGTACTGGCTGAACCGCTATTAATTACCCTTTTCCATTATGGTGCAATGACTGACACCGATATCCAAATGGCGGCCATGAGCCTGCGAGCCTATTCGTTCGGTTTAGTGGCGTTTATGCTCATTAAGGTATTGGCGCCAGGGTTTTATGCTCAGCAGAACACGCGCACCCCTGTCAAAGTCGGCATTATCGCCATGGTCGCTAATATGGTGTTTAACCTACTGCTGATTTGGCCGCTGGCCCATGCGGGGTTGGCGCTAGCTACTGCGCTCTCAGCGTTTTTAAATGCTGG
Organism: Vreelandella sulfidaeris; assembly: GCF_042429665.1. Classification (GTDB taxonomy): domain Bacteria; phylum Pseudomonadota; class Gammaproteobacteria; order Pseudomonadales; family Halomonadaceae; genus Vreelandella. The sequence goes on from NZ_JBHMAC010000006.1 coordinate 43,334, forward strand.
TTTATTGGGTTATTTGTTATATAAGCGCGACGTATTGGTTTTTCAGCCAGGCTGGCAACGCTTTGCTTTCCAGCTCTTGGGTGGTAGTACGTTGATGAGCCTGGCGCTCTATTTTGTAGCACCAGACTGGCATGACTGGCTCTCTTTCGGGCTTTGGCAACGAATCAGCTGGGTCTCCGGGTTAGTGGTGTTGGGCGGCGGGCTTTACTTCACGTGGCTGGCGGCACTTGGTCTGCGCGTTCGTCATTTTAAAATTCACTCGTAATACTGCGCCCTGGTGGGTGTGTTCGTTATAATCAGAGGCTTTATATCCTCCAACGGCTGAGGTGCCATGCGCGTCATTCGAGGTCTGCACAACTTGAAAGCGGCTCATCGTGGCTGCGTTGCGACGATCGGAAATTTCGATGGGGTGCATCGTGGTCATCAAGCCATTCTTCAGCAGTGTCGTGAACACGCCGCGCGCTTTCATGTACCGCTGACGGTCGTGGTATTTGAGCCTCAGCCGCGCGAGTTTTTTGCTGGTGATCAAGCACCTCCACGGCTGACACGGCTACGTGAAAAGGTGCGACTACTCCGGGATTTCGGCGCCGAGCAGGTACTGGTGTTGCCGTTTAACGATGCCCTGCGCAGTCTTACCGGACGTGAATTTATCGACCAGGTATTGATTGACGGGTTAGATGTTAAGCACTTGGTGGTAGGCGATGATTTCCGCTTTGGCTGTGATCGCCGTGGTGATTTTGCGCTGCTGGCGGAGGTCGGGCAAGCGCAGGGGTATGGGGTAGAGCATACGCGTACCTTCACGGTCGACGACGAGCGCGTATCCAGTTCGCGGGTTAGAACGCTGCTGGCAAGCGGTAATTTTTCCGCTGCTGCGCGTTTGTTAGGACGTCCCTATTCATTGGCTGGCCGGGTGGTTCGCGATCAGCAGCTAGGCCGCACCATTGGTGTTCCTACCGCCAATTTGCCGCTGCTCCCGCAACCATTAACGCTGCGAGGCGTCTTCGCGGTGGTAGCGGAAATGGATGATGGTAAACGCTACCCGGCGGTGGCCAATGTCGGCTTTCGTCCGACGGTAGGCGCAAAGCGACCCACCTTGGAAGTACACCTGCTGGACTTTAAGGGCGATCTTTACGGCCAGCACATGACGGTTTACCCCTGTGCGCGCCTGCGGGGCGAGGTTAAGTTTGACGACCTTGAGGCGCTTAAAGCGCAAATTGAACGTGATCAGGCCCGTGCTCGACAGTATTTAACAGCGGCGGGCGAGCAATACTATTCTCTTCCGCTGGCCTCGGCCCCACTTGGGCGTGAGGCCATGTCTTCAAATACCGGGTCTTCAAATACTGCGTCTTCAAATACGATTTCTTCTGATTCATATTCGGCGGATGATGCCGCCGATGCTAACAACGGCTGACCAGACCATGGATTATAAGCACACGCTGAATTTGCCTGAAACTGATTTCCCCATGCGCGGCATGCTGCCTAAGCAAGAGCCGGGGCGGGTTTCCCAGTGGCAGGATATGAATATTTACCAGCGCCTGCGCGAAGCGCGTGCGGGGGCGCCGCTGTTTGTGCTGCACGATGGCCCTCCCTACGCCAACGGCAGTATCCATATTGGTCACGCCGTTAACAAAATTCTGAAAGATATTATCGTTAAATCGAAGAATTTAGCCGGTTTCGACGCGCCCTACGTGCCCGGTTGGGACTGCCACGGCTTGCCGATTGAGCACAAGGTAGAAACCACCCACGGCAAGCACCTGGCACCAGAACATGCCCGTGAGCTGTGTCGTGAATACGCTGGCGCGCAGGTTGAAACGCAGTTGGCTGATTTTGTGCGCCTGGGCATTATCGGTGACTGGGACCACCCTTATCGCACCATGAATTTCGCCAACGAAGCCGGCGAGATCCGCGCGTTGGCCGATATGGTCGATGCGGGGTATGTCTTTAAAGGCCTGAAGCCAGTCAACTGGTGCTTTGATTGTGGGTCCGCGCTGGCGGAAGCTGAAGTCGAATACGCGGATAAGAAGTCCGATGCCATCGACGTTGCCTTCCCGGTAGAAGATGCCGATAAACTCGCGACTGCGTTTGGGTTGGCTGAGCTGACCAAACCGGCAGCGGTAGTGATCTGGACTACAACACCGTGGACCATTCCAGCCAACCAGGCGCTCAACGTACATCCTGAGTTTACCTACGCACTGGTCGATACCGGCGAGCGTTTGTTGCTGTTGGCCGAAGAGTTGGTAGAAAGTTGCTTGGAGCGCTTTGGCTTGCAGGGTGAGGTCATTGCCACCACTCAAGGCAAAAACCTAGATCTGATCAATTTCCGCCACCCGTTCTATGATCGTCTATCGCCGGTTTACCTGGCGGATTATGTCGAGTCCGAGGTTGGCAGCACCGGTATTGTTCACTCAGCGCCTTCATACGGCATGGATGACTTTATCACCTGCCGCGAGCATGGCATGGAGTTCGACGACATGCTCAATCCGGTTCAGGGAAACGGTGTTTATGTCGATGACCTGCCGTTTTTTGGCGGGCAGATGATCTGGAAGGCTAATCCTCATATCATCGAGAAGCTGAGCGACGTGAAGGCGCTGATGGCGCACACGCCGATCAAGCACAGCTATATGCACTGCTGGCGCCACAAGACGCCGGTGATCTACCGCGCAACGGCGCAGTGGTTTGTGGGCATGGACATTCAGGGGAAAGATGGCGTAACGCTACGTGAACGTGCCCTGGAAGGTATCGAAGCCACCGCCTTCACTCCCGCCTGGGGGCAGGCGCGCCTACACAGTATGATCGCGAACCGCCCGGACTGGTGTATCTCACGTCAGCGTAACTGGGGCGTACCGATTCCGTTCTTCCTTCATAAGCAAACCGGCGAGCTGCACCCGCGTACCGTCGAGTTGATGGAAGAGGCCGCCAAGCGCGTTGAAAATGAAGGCATCGACGCGTGGTTCAAGCTGGACCCGGCCGAGCTGCTGGGCGCAGAAGCCGCCGAGTACGATAAAGTCACCGATACCCTGGATGTCTGGTTTGATTCCGGTACCACTCATCGCCACGTACTGCGTGGCTCGCACCCGCACGGTCATGAAAGCGGCCCGCGCGCTGACCTGTATCTCGAAGGGTCGGATCAGCACCGTGGCTGGTTCCACTCATCACTGCTAACGGGCTCGGCGATTGACGGACATCCGCCGTATCGTCAGTTGCTGACCCACGGGTTTACCGTTGATTCGCAGGGGCGTAAGCAGTCCAAATCACTGGGCAATGTGGTCGCGCCGCAAGAAGTGATGGATAAGCTGGGTGGCGATATCTTGCGCTTATGGGTAGCGTCAACGGATTACTCCGGCGAAATGGCAGTATCAGATGAGATCTTGAAACGCACCTCCGACGTGTACCGCCGGATTCGTAACACCGCTCGTTTCCTGCTATCGAACCTTAATGGTTTCGACCCTGAGCGCAACCAGGTCGCGTTTGGCGATATGCTGGCGCTGGATCAGTGGGTGGTGGATCGTGCCTACCAGCTGCAGGCACGCATTGAGAAAGCCTATGAAGAGTACCGCTTTCTGGATGTCTACCAGCAAGTGCATGGCTTCTGTGCACGCGAGCTAGGTGGCTTCTATCTGGATGTCATCAAGGATCGCCAATACACCACGCAAACTGACTCTGTCGCGCGGCGTAGTGCACAAACCGCGCTCTATCATGTGGTTGAAGCGCTCAGCCGCTGGATCGCGCCGATTCTCTCCTTCACCGCCGAAGAGATCCACGAAAATATCCCCGGTAAGCGTGGCGATAGCGTACTGCTTGAGACCTACTACACTGACCTTGGCTGCCTTGACGAAGGTGCCGAGTTAGGCCGTGCCTTCTGGGAGCAGGTGCTGGAAGTTAAGCACTCGGTCAATAAGTGCCTGGAAGATGCGCGTAATGCCAAAGTGATCAAAGGTAGTTTGGCAGCAGAAGTTACCTTGTATGTCAGTGACGAACTGAACACCACCCTGGCCAAACTGGGTGAAGAGTTGCGCTTCGTCATGCTGACCAGCGAAGTCACGCTTAAGCCGCTGTCTGCTGCGAGTGAGGCTGAGGTGAGCGATGCGGAAGCAACGGAACTTGAAGGTTTGAAAGTGGCCGTTAAAGTCAGCGACAACGCCAAATGCGAGCGTTGCTGGCACCATCGTCCAGATGTGGGCGCACATGCTGAGCATCCAGATCTATGTGGTCGTTGTATCAGTAATCTTCCCGACGGCAGCGGTGAGATTCGTTACTATGCCTAATACTCTGTCCAGCAATGAGTCGAGCAGTGAAGAAGCGCAGCGTCCGCCCATGCGACGGCCACTGCGCTGGCTGTGGCTGGCGGTGGCGATCATCGTGTTGGATTTAGCCACCAAGTACGTGGCCAGTAGCCAACTTGGCTATGCGCAACCAGTGGAAGTGCTGCCGTTTTTTAATCTCACGCTTCTGCACAATACGGGGGCGGCGTTTAGCTTTTTAGCGACTCATCCCGGCTGGCAGCGTTGGCTGTTTGCACTGATTGCGATAGGAGCCAGCATAGGCTTAACCGTTTGGCTGTCGCGTATTAAAAACGACGAAAAATTATTAGCGATTGCGCTGCCACTGATTATCGGCGGGGCGCTGGGTAATCTCTATGACCGTTTGGTGCATGGCTACGTGGTTGATTTCCTTTCCTTCCACGCTGCCGGATGGTACTACCCAGCATTTAATGTGGCGGATATTGCGATTACCCTGGGAGCGGTTGGGTTGATTTGGGAATCTATCATGGGAGAACGGCGGCGCAAAAAGGCGCATGCCGCTTCGCATTAACTGAATATTGAGAGCTTTAATGAGCGACTACCGTATAGATGATGGCATGGAAGTGACGCTGCACTTCACCTTAAAGCTGGAAGATGGCACCTTGGTGGATTCCACTAAAGACAAGGCACCGGCCACCTTTGAGGTTGGCGACGGTAACTTGCCGCCCGGCTTTGAACACCCCATTAAAGGCATGGCCCCAGGTCAGAACGAAACGTTCCAGATAACCCCCGAACATGCCTTCGGCCAACACAATCCGCAGAATATTCAGACCCTGAAGCGGGCTGACTTTGGCGACGAGGCCCCGGAAGTGGGTATGGTAATGTCGTTTGCCGATAAAGCGGGAACTGAATTGCCCGGAGTGGTCAAAACTATCGAGGGTGATCGAATCGAGGTCGACTTCAACCATCCTTTGGCGGGGCGTACGCTCACGTTTGAGGTCGAAGTGCTTGACGTGAAACCCGTCACGACCCACTAGCAGGCGGCAGAATTCATCCAACGATGCTTCTGGCATCAAGGCATTATTTATGCAACCAGAGCTTATGCGACCAGAGCTTATGCAGACCGAGCTTATGAAACCAGAGCAGCAAACACAGCCCATCGAAATCAAGCTGGCTAATCCGCGCGGTTTTTGTGCGGGTGTAGACCGCGCTATTGATATCGTTAACCGCGCGTTGGACGTTTTTGGCCCGCCCATTTACGTGCGCCACGAGGTTGTCCACAACCGCTTCGTCGTGGAAACGCTGCGTGACCGTGGGGCCGTCTTTGTCGAAGAGTTGGATGAAGTGCCTGACGATGTCATCGTCATCTTCTCTGCTCATGGTGTTTCGCGGGCAGTGCAGGCCGACGCCGAACGGCGCGGTTTGAAGGTGTTTGATGCGACCTGTCCGCTGGTGACCAAGGTTCACCTGGAAGTACTGCGCTACGCTAAGCGTGGGCAAGAGTGCATCCTGATAGGGCACCAAGGGCATCCAGAAGTAGAAGGTACCATGGGGCGTTACGACACGTCACACGGTGGCAGTATCTACTTGGTAGAGGATGAAAACGACGTCGCTAAGCTAGACGTGCGTGACCCTTCCAAGCTCGCCTTCGTGACCCAGACAACGCTGTCGATGGATGACACCGCCAAAGTGATTGACGCGTTGCGTGAGAGGTTTGCCGAGATTCAGGGGCCACGTAATGATGATATCTGCTACGCGACTCAAAACCGGCAGGATGCGGTGCGTGAGCTCGCGGCCCAGTGCGATTTACTGCTGGTCGTCGGCAGCCCCAATAGCTCTAACTCAAACCGCTTGCGAGAGCTCTCTGAGCGTATGGGCACCCCCGCTTATCTGATCGATAATGCCGAGCAAATCGATCCACAGTGGCTTGCAAACGTGGCACGTGTGGGCGTTACCGCCGGTGCCAGTGCTCCTGAAGTGCTGGTGAAAGGGGTGATCACCAAGCTGCAAAGCCTGGGGGCCGCGATACCCGAAGAGCTTCAGGGGCGTGAAGAAACCATTACATTCTCAATGCCTAAAGAGTTGAGAGAAAAGGTAATCGCTAGCAGTTAATCATAGGTTTCGTGATGCAAAGTGTATTGGTTTGCGACATACTCAAAGAGTATGAGTCGACTAATACAGGAGCAAAGCTGCGTGCCTTATGTTTCTCATTCTTTCACTGGCCGTTCTTTCGTGAATGGCCAGCGCGGCTTTACCCTCATTGAGCTAATGATAGTGCTGGTGATTATTGGCATTGTCGCGTCCATTGCCTATCCCAGCTACACCCGCTACGTACAAAAATCAGTGCGAACCGATGCTCATGCGGACCTGATGCAGGCCGCATCTGAATTGGAACGCTGCTATACGCGTTCCTATACGTACAGTAATTGTTCTATCAGTAGCTCCTCCCCTGAAAGCAACTATACGATTGAGATGACGAGTACCGGCGACGGTTATCTACTCACCGCCGAATCCAATCAAAAGCCCAATCAAGATGACGGTTGCAACGAGTTGACCCTCAGCTCAAGCGGCGAACGGTTACCCGATGCCTGCTGGTAAGCCCAGAAAACAGCGCGGCTTTACTCTGATTGAGCTGTTAATTACGCTCATGATCGCTGCGATTATCGCAATGATAGCGGTGCCTAAATTCGCGACCTTTGTTGTCCGCCAACAGCTAGCAAGCGATGTTAACGAGATGATCTCCGTGTTGAGCTTTGCCCGCAGCGAAGCAATTAAACAGCGCACGGATATAGACGTCATGTTTTCGTCTCCCGATACCACCACCGCTAACCGTCGACCTGAATCGTGTCGCAGTAACGAAGTCGCGGATACCACAGGCGAAGGCGGTCAGGAGAGCACCCGCTACCGTTACTCAGGCTGGTGCTACTGGGTAGCAACAAGTACTGACACCGATAAGGTATTGAGGGTAGGTCAGCTATCCTCGATAACAACGCCAGAGCAAGCGTTTTCACTTACCTTCCAAGGGCTGGGGGATGCGAGTCTTGAGGGATGTCCCTCCACGCCTTGTGATATTACGATTAGCTCTAACCCTCAGAAGGACGCGATTGCCCCTATTACGCTGAGTGTTAACACAACGGGCAGCATTCGTAGGAAGGAGTCATTTTTATGACCCACCAGCGAGGCTTTAGCTTAATAGAGGCACTTATCGCACTGCTGGTTCTTTCTATTGGCTTGATCGGCGTGGCTGCCATGCAACTTAAAGCGCTGCAAAGCGCCAACGCAGGTTACCAGCGCTCGGTAGCCAGTGTGGCGGCTGTAGATGCTCAGGAAAGGCTCTGGGCAGCGCTAGCTGATCTGGAAGCAGGCAAAAACTGTGACAATATCGATGTTACCGCGGTACAAGCGGCATGGAGGGCGCATTGGTTTCAGGGCAGTAATGTAACGCCTTTACGTAGCGTTAATGAAGCACAAAATAGTATTGAGCGGGAGAAGGGTGATGGCTGCCGAATCCATGTGAGCGTAAAAGTGGAGGGGAGTGACGAAAGCAGCGACCCGTTTGATTACACCTTTAGCCTTCCACGCATAGTGCGTATTGAGAGCACGCCATGAGTAATAGCCAGCAAGGCTTTACCCTGGTTGAGCTGATGGTGGCCATGGCCATCGGTACGGTCATTATTCTAGGCGCTGGCCAGCTGTTTTTAACGACTTTTCAAACGTTTCGAACCGTTGACCAAGTGAGCCGTAAACAAGAAGCTCTCATTTTTGCTGCCAGCACCCTCTCAGAAGCGGGACGTAAAGGAGACATTGCTAACTATGCGATTGTCTCTGATCAACGCGGTTCGGGTAGCAGCACTCGTTATTACTGTGTGTTGCAGAACATGGATAATAACCAGCCGCTAGTAGATCTTGCCCGAGTTGATGGCGAGTCAGATTGCCCAGAACTTTCAACCACCAACGGTGATGGCATATCTCATACACTAACGTTGCCGATCGGGGATTGCCGAGAAGGCGGCGAGAATATTTGCGACGAGATTCGCTTTATCGTCAGCGAGCGCAATAAAGTTATCACCTCACTAGAGCCAACCTCATGAAACAGCAACAAGGCGCCGCGTTAGTCATTGTGATGGCCCTGTTATCAGGCGCGCTGATGTTAGGCATGTCAGGTATGCAGAGCGCCTTGATTGATGAACGACTGGCGGGCAACTATCGCGCCTCTGTGCAGTCGCAAATGGGGGGTGAGGGTTTTTTGGCGGCAACTATCAGTGATGAAAACAAGGACAACTTAACCGAATTTTTAAAAAGTAGCTTGGCTGATCTAGATGATGGAGAGAGTAAAACGCTTAGCGAAGATGAATTAATAGCTCTCTCGGGCAATAGTCTTAGTGAAGCTGATAGCAACCTGATAGTGAATGTGTCTCGCAGTGGCGACCAAATTACGTTAGAAGCATGGGGAGCGCAGGCTGGCGCTAAAGCACCTACAGTGATTACTTTCAATGCATCAGGAACCGCGCAGAATTTTCGTTCGCCATTCTTGGCATGCAGGCAAATGTTGCTCAACGGAAGTTCTTTGGCTGCTAGCTGTCGCTCTAACGACACCGTATGTTCACAAGATCCCGCGGGATTTATTTCGGCTGACTCACAAACCTACAATCTTCTCTATAATTTAGGCAGTGAGCAGGGTGATAGCATTACGTTAGACGGAGATGCTGACGCTTACGGTAATGTGCGATCTCAACGAGATATTATGTTAACTGGCTCTTCGGCCATTACAGGTAATGCATATGCTCAAGGTGTCATCTTTCAGCCATCAGGAACCCGCATTGTTGGCAACGCTGCTAACATCACAGGTACTCCTCAACGCTGTGATGTTTTTTTTGATTCGTCAGCTCTGGCTCAGCATACAGCCACATTAAAACAGCAGTATGGTAAAAGTGTGGGGAATATAGCGATGGGTGACTACCCACGTCGCCAATGGGCATTAACTCCAGAAGGGCTGTTTTATTATGATGAAAAGCCTAGAACATCTGGATCGCCCGTGTTTGATCAGTGTGGGTTTTTAGATTTAAGATGCATAATTAACTTTTTTTTGAATTTTTTTTGGAACTTATTGGGTTTTGATATTTGTAACAATAAATATGTCACTTGTGATAGTAGTCAGAATGGTTGGACGAAGCATTCTCAAGTTATTAATAATGCTATCGTTGTCGATGATTTAATATTAGCGAGCAACTCGACTTTCATCGTTTCAGGAGTTGAAAGTGATAGCCAGGCAAAGCCTGCCCAACTTCGTATGGTGGTCGAAGGAGCTTTTAGTGTTAGCGGAGGTGGTAATGGACTAATTATCGAAGATAATGCCTGGCTGGAGCTTTTTGTTAAAGGGAAAACAACTCTAGCGTCTAATTTACAGATGGGAAGCGGGTCTGCAACACGTAACGGCCAAGCCCCTTTGACGATTAATTCAAGCTATGCCGGGGTGGAAGATGCGGTGACATTAAGTGGTGGAAGCCATCTGGTCGGTAATATATATGCGCCCAGCGCAGGAGTGACGCTGATGGGCAGCAGAGTGTCAGGGAGTGTATGGGCAAATAAAATTAACGCTATAGGTAGCAGCCATTTGATTTTTAATGAAATAAACAGTGTTGCAGATGGGCAGTACATTGAGACAGAGTCTAGCAGCGGCACTGCAACAGGATTTAAACCGCGCTGGCAGTAGTCGAGAATATATGTAGGTAGGTAGCTATGGTATGTTATCTCTTTTGCACCCTGAAGGATCTGCATCCCATATGCAATCGTTTAATAAAACCCGCGTCCTCACCGGTATCACCACCACAGGTACGCCCCATTTAGGCAACTATGTGGGCGCCATTAAGCCCGCCATTGAGGCAAGCCAGGACCCGAACGTGCAGTCGTTCTATTTTCTGGCAGATTACCATGCGTTGATCAAGTGCCCGGATCCCAAGCGCGTTCAGCAATCGCGTTTGGAAATAGCCGCTACCTGGCTGGCGCTTGGGCTGGATACCGACAACGCTATTTTCTATCGCCAGTCCGATATAGCTGAAATCCCCGAACTTACCTGGATGCTTTCCTGTGTCTGCGCCAAGGGCTTGATGAACCGTGCTCATGCTTATAAAGCAGCGGTGGCTGAGAACGAAGAGGCAGAAAACCAGGACCCAGACAAGGGTATCACCATGGGGCTGTTTGGTTACCCTGTGCTGATGGCGGCAGACATTTTAATGTTTAATGCCAATAAGGTACCGGTTGGGCGTGACCAGATTCAGCATATCGAGATGGCCCGCGACATCGCCGGGCGCTTCAATCATCTCTACAAGGGCCAGCACTTTGCTCTCCCTGAGGCCGTGGTAGACGACAAGATACAGCTTCTGAATGGCTTGGACGGACGCAAGATGTCCAAAAGTTATGATAATACGATTCCGCTTTTTGCCCCTGAGAAAAAGCTTCAGAAACTGGTGCGCAAGATCAAGACCAACTCGCTTGAACCTGGTGAGCCCAAAGACTCCGATAGCTGCACACTGTTTCAGATTTATTCTGCCTTTGCGACGGCAGAGGAAACCGCGGCTATGCGCGATCAGTATGAGAATGGTATTGGCTGGGGTGAGGCCAAGAATCAGGTGTTTGAATATTTGAATGCCCACTTGAGCGAACCTCGTGAGCGCTATAATGCCTTGATGGAAGATCCTGCCCACATAGAGGCGGTGTTGCAAAAAGGCGCTGAACGGGCGCGTGAAGAGGCAACTATGACGATGGAAAGACTGCGTAGCGCAGTAGGTCTTGGGCGTTTCATTTAGATAAAACGATGCATTTCCCACTAAAAACCCCTTCCAGTTGGAAGGGGTTTTTTTGTGCGAGCATCAAACGAAGGCTTAGCCTTCGATGGGAGCGCGCCAGTCGTCCGAGCCAGAAGTACCGGCAACGGTGTGTTCCCAATCAATCTTACGGTACGCCAGAGAGACGTCCATCAGTTGGGTAAACTCTGACTTGTTGATGTCCTGAGCGTGCGGCATACGCAGGTTGATATCCACGATAGTGGCATCGGTCAGGCTGGTAGTGAAGAAGTGCTCTTGCTTGCCTTCAACGGAGGTGCGGTACCATTTCAGCTCTACATTAGGCAGCATTTCGCCGGATGCCAGAGCGTTATACATCAAGGGCACGGATTTATTGAGAGCAACGGTAAAGATAAAAGGCTTATGAGCGCGCTGACCGGAAGGTTGGCCTGACTGGGGGTCGGTCGGTACGGTGACGACGTGCTTGAATTCTTGCACCAGCATTTCGTCTTCATGGCCTTCAACGTAGATGTTGCCTACGGAATCAGGGGTGAACGCACCGGAAGTGATGTTGCCCTGGGTTTGCCCTTCGATACTGATATAGCATGGTGTTGGCATGATGTGCTCCTAAACTTAAGCGTTAATAGTTAATTACGTCGCCATTTAAATAGAGCAAAGGCTATGCCATCTTTTAAAATTTATTAATTTTCAATAATATATAGTATTATTTATTTATTTGATAATTTTTATTAGGCAATAAGTTGCTTGTTTTTAGCAAGCTTTTGCTTGTTAGGCAATGTCTTGCTTAGTTATTCCTATTCAGCCCGTTTTTAAAAATGACTTGAACAGATTTTTTTGCTTTAAGTTTCTTTTAGTAACATTAAGGTTCTGATTGTTAGCTTTTGAATGGTAAGTAATGCGTCAATAAGTAGCCCAACGCTCGTCTTATCTATTTTTATTAATTTTGTTTGTGCGTTATTTCTGTCAATAACCTTAAGAGATTGCCGATAGAATTTGTAAGACATTTCTTACAAATTTTAATTAGTATTTTTTTGAATGTTAATTTTACTCCTATGTTCAGTTAAATTCGTCCAAAAACCATACAAATTGGAGAAAGAAGTGGTGTGTGAGCTGAAAGGAAAGGGACTTTGACTTAGTGGTGAGTAAAAGAGGGGTTTGGCGATGTTTCGAGAATTAGTTAACGTGCCATTACTGAGAACTATTCACGTTTACATTGGTTCACCTTTCCACCAGGGCTAAACATCATGGCTAAACAAGGGACCGTTGCGCCTAAAGAGCGCATTAATATCAAGTACGTGCCAGCTACCGATGGTCAGCAGGCCGATACCGAGCTTCCGCTAAAGCTGCTGGTGGTTGGCGACTTTAAAGGTGGGGAAGAAGAAACGCCCATTGAAGAGCGCAAGGCCGTTTCAGTCGATAAAAATAATTTTCAGTCGGTGATGCGTGAAGCTGGGTTGACGCTTCAGGCCGCGGTGCCTAATCGCCTGGACGACAGTGATGAGCCTGGCGATATGGCCGTTGACCTGACGTTCAAGTCACTTGAGGACTTCTCCCCGGATGCAATCGCCAAACAGGTTCCCGAGCTGCGCAAGCTGATTGAGCTACGTGAGGCGCTGGTAGCACTTAAGGGGCCACTGGGAAATGTTCCCGCGTTTCGTGACCGTTTACAGAAGCTTCTTGAGAACGATGATGCTCGCCAGCAGCTGCTGAATGAGCTTGAGCTGCTAGATAAAGATCGCAAGAGCGATTAACGATTTATCGCAAGCAGCGCATCTATCAAACGGCATAACGATTTCGAGGCACAGCGATGAGTAAAACGGCTAAGCAGCAAGCGACAGTAACAGAAGCAGCAGAGGGTTCGCTTCTGGACCAGGTGATGGCGCAAACGCGGATGGCGCCGGCAGATGAAGGATATGACGTTGCCAAGCAGGGTGTGGCAGCCTTCATTGCAGAGCTTTTAAACAGTGATGATGAAACCCCGACGGTCAATAAGTCGCTTGTCGATAACATGATTGTTGAGCTTGACCGAAAGATTAGCCATCAGGTCGATGAAATTCTGCATGAAAGTGATTTCCAGCAGTTGGAGTCTGCGTGGCGCGGCCTGAAACTTCTCGTTGATCGCACCGATTTTCGTGAAAATATCAAGCTGGATGTCCTGCACGCGACCAAGCAAGAGTTGCTTGACGACTTTGAGTTCGCGCCAGAAATCAGTCAAAGCGGTCTTTATCATCACGTTTATAACGCAGGCTATGGCCAGTTTGGTGGTGAGCCGGTGGCGGGAATTATCGGCCACTATGATTTCTCGCCCTCAACCCCCGATATGAAGCTTCTGCAGTACTCGGCAGCGGTGGGGGCGATGGCGCATGCGCCCTTCATGTCATCAGTGGCACCTTCGTTCTTCGGCATTGAAAGTTTTGAAGAGCTGCCGAACATCAAGGACTTCAAGGCCATTTTTGAAGGCCCTAAGTATGCCCGCTGGCGTAGCCTGCGTGAGTCCGATGATGCGCGCTACCTGGGGCTGACGGCTCCTCGCTTTCTGCTGCGTACACCCTACGATCCGGTTGAGAATCCCATAAAGACCTTCAACTATCGTGAAACGGTTAGTGAAGATCACGAACACTATCTGTGGGGTAATACCTCCTATCTGTTGGCTGAGCGCTTGACGGACAGCTTCGCTAAATACCGCTGGTGTCCCAATATCATTGGTCCGCAAAGCGGTGGCGCCGTTGAAAACCTGCCGGTTCATACCTATGAGGCATTTGGCCAACTGCAGGCCAAGATTCCAACGGAAGTTCTGATTACCGATCGCCGTGAGTTCGAGATGGCCGAAGAGGGCTTTATCTCGCTGACCATGCGCAAAGGCAGCGATAACGCGGCGTTCTTCTCAGCCAATTCGGTGCAAAAACCGAAGGTGTTTCCCAATACCACCGAAGGCAAGGCGGCAGAAACAAACTTCAAGCTGGGTACCCAGCTTCCCTACATGTTCATCATCAATCGCCTGGCGCACTACGTCAAAGTGCTGCAGCGCGAGCAGATTGGCTCCTGGAAAGAGCGTCAGGACCTTGAGCGTGAGCTTAACGCCTGGATTCGTCAGTATGTGGCCGATCAGGAAAACCCGCCGGCAGATGTGCGTAGTCGCCGTCCTCTGCGTGCCGCCTCGATCCAGGTGTCAGACGTTGAAGGGGAGCCAGGCTGGTACCAGGTGTCCCTGTCGGTACGCCCGCATTTCAAATACATGGGGGCGAATTTTGAGCTATCACTGGTCGGACGTCTCGACAAGGAATAAAGGGCTGGCGATGTCATGGCAACTGACAGTAGCGGATTGTTAAGCAGTCGGTTGTTTGAGCGCCTTGCTACCCCCCACCAATCTGCACCGCTTAAAGAAGAGGAGCGGTTGGTGGAGGTGGTCGAGTCGATCAAACGGCACCTGGTTGAATTGCTTAATAGCCACCCGGGCAACAATGCCTGTGCGCCTGACCTGGGCCTGCTCGACTTCAATGACGCCACCATTGGCGTGCTTGATTTGGAACTCAATATTCAGCAGGCCATCCGCCAGTGCATTGAGCGATTTGAACCGCGCGTACAGCGGGTTGATGTTGAGTCGCTGCCTGATTCAGGCGACCCGTTACAGCTGCGTTTTCAGGTTCATGCCACGGTAGCGTTAGGCAAGGAAAGTGCGCTTACCACTATCGATCTGCTGTTAAACAACAAGCGTTATCAGTGTCTCAATTGATTGACCCGAGGGGCACGCATGCTCAACCGTTATTATCGTGATGAACTCAATTTTCTAAAACGTCAGGGGCGCGAGTTTGCACAAGCAAACCCGAACCTCAGCCGATTCCTGTCTGAGCGCAGCACGGATCCGGACGTTGAACGACTGTTGGAAGGTTTTGCCTTTCTGACCGGGCGTATGCGGGAGAAAGTGGAAGATGAGTTCCCGGAGCTCACCCACTCATTGATCAGCATGCTGTGGCCGAACTATTTGCGGCCCGTGCCCAGCATGACGGTTGTGCAGTTCACTCCCCTGTGGCACTCCTTGAGTCAGCATCAGCAAGTGAGTCGGGGAACCCAGCTTGCCAGTAACGCGGTCGAGAGCACGTCTTGCCTGTTTCGTACCTGCCATGATGTCGCGCTTTATCCGCTGGAGCATGCTGGGGTAGAAGCGCGGCACACGCGTGACACATCGCTGGTCGAGTTTTCGATGGATGTACGCAGTGATCAGCCCATGAACGAGATGGGAATAACGTCACTGCGTTTGCATCTGGGGGGGGATACCTACACAGCGCGCACGCTTTATCTGTGGATGAGTCATTACCTGACTCGCCTTGAACTGGATGTTGATGGCAAGCGGCAGACGCTACCCGCCAGTGCACTGAAACCAGTGGGGTTTGAGCGCGAACAGGCGTTGCTGCCCTACCCAAGCAATGTCCATCAGGGGTATCGCATCCTGCAGGAGTATCTCTGTTTTCCAGAGGCGTTCCATTTTTTTGATGTGCAGGGATTAAACCAGGTATTGCCAGCCGAGCCTGCAAAACGGGTCACGCTCCGCTTTGTCTTTGCGCGGCCATTGCCGACCGATGCGCGCATCCAGAATGAGCACCTGGCTCTTTACTGCACGCCTGCCATTAATCTTTTCGAGCACGATGCAGAGCCTATTGACCTGACCGGCGAGCGTAGTGAATACCGCATTCGTCCCAGCAGCAAGGCCCCCTCGCATTATGAAATATTTAGTGTCGATAGCGTGGTAGGGCGTCTGGAAGGAGAGCAGAGTACCTCGCAGACAGCATCGCGTCGGTATGTGCCTTTTGAAAGTTTTCAGCATCAAATCGAGCGTGACCGAGGGCGTCAGGCGCTTCATTTTCGTGTGCGCGTTGGTAACAGCCTGCGCAGCGATGGTTTCGATCACGATATTGCGTTTATACGTGAGGACGAAAAGGCCTGTCTGGGGCGACGAGAAACCATTTCTCTTGCCCTTACCTGCTCCAATCGTGAGCTGCCAGAGCAGTTAACCGTTGGCGATGTGTGCGTGGGCACGGAAAAGAGCCCCTCGTTTGCCACGTTTTCCAACATAACCCGACCCACGCCAGTGCTTCGCCCAGCCATTGATGATGGGCTCTTGTGGATACTGATCTCGAATCTGTCGCTTAACTATCTTTCGCTCCTCAATCGCGACGCACTTTGCTCGGTACTCAGGGCGTATGACTTTCGCGCCTTGGTAGACCGCCAGGCAGAGCGCATTGCCCAAAAGCGCTTGACGGGCATTATCAGCATCGACACCCAGCCGGTTGATCGTCTGCGCAAAGGGCTGCCGGTACGCGGTTTGCGCTCGGTCATGACGCTTGATCAGGACGCGTTTGGCGATGAAGGCAGTCTGTACCTGTTTGGCAGTGTACTTGCCCGCTTTTTGTCGCTGTACGCCAGCATTAATTCGTTTCACGAGTTGCAGGTCATCAATCGTCATAACCAAGAGCGCTACGTATGGAGTTTACAGGAAGGGCAGCAGCCACTGATGTAGCGCTGGCGCCCCTGCTTCATAAGGCGCGCCGCTACGAATTTTTCCAACTGGTAGAGCTGCTGCACCGTCATCACGGGGATGATCAGGAGCAGCGGCATGGCGGTAGCGTGCCTTTATTTCAGCGGGTGCGCTACAAGACCTCTGCCTCGCTCGGTTTTCCGGGTAGCGACGTGCTGGCGTTGGATGTCGACGAGCATGGCCAGTATGCAATGGAAGTCAGTTTCCTGGGGCTGCAGGGCGCGCAATCACCGCTACCCAGCTACTACCTGGAGGCGCTGGCGCATGAGTCTGCGCATCAGGAGGGGGCGGCGGGCGACTTCCTGGATTTCTTCAATCATCGCCTGCTGACCCTGATGCATCAGAACTGGCGGAAATATCGCCACTATGTGCGCTATCAGGACAATGCTCGGGATGGCTTCTCAGCGGCCGTATTTGCGTTGGTGGGGCTTGCGGACAGCGACCTGCGCGGTGAAACACCCATCAACTGGAGCAAGATGCTGGCTTACGCCGGGCTGCTGGCAGGCCGCTCGCGTTCCCCGGATGTGGTGATTGGCATCGTCAGCCACTGCTTTGACTTGGCCCAGGTGGAAATCGAGGAATGGATTCATCGCTGGGTAGATATTCCCTTGAATCAGCGAAGCCGCACAGGAGTGTCGGGCATGACGTTGGGTGTGGACATGGTCGCAGGCGAGCGCGTGGCCGATGTGAACGGCAAGTTTGCGCTGTGCCTGCGTGGATTGAGCCTGGCGCGTTTCCGGGACTTTCTGCCCGACGGAGAAGAGCATCAGCCGCTAAAGACGCTGGTCAGCTTTGTACTCCGCGAACCGCTTGCCTACGACCTGGAGCTTGAACTGCTCGAAAGCGAGGTAAAGCCCATGCGCCTTGGCGACTCCGGGTCATGCCAGCTGGGCTGGACAACCTTTGTAGATCCTGATGGCGACGATAGCTCGACGCGTCGCCGTGTACGCATTCAGATGATGAGTTAACGCATGCAGCAAGTCGATCCGTTTGATGCCGTAACGCTAGTGGTTGTGAACAGCGAACAGCTGGAAGGTCGTTCGTCCAGTAGCTATGTGTTCCTGGGTGAGGGAGGAACGCTTGGCAGCAGTGATTACGACGACTGGCTGCTGCAGGACCACGCCGGGAGAGTGCGCCCCCAGCATGCCGAAATTACCAAGATCGATGGCAAGTTCTGCCTGATTGACTGCAGTGGCCACACCTTTATCAATCGCGCCACGCTGCCGGTTGGGCGTAACCGAAAAGTGGCCCTGCGCGATGGTGATGAGCTGACGATTGGGGTGTATCGATTGAAGGTGCATACAGGTGATCGCCAGGCCTGGCAGCCCGGGGTGCATTCGCTCACCACACTTATTGATGAAGATCACGAAGACGTCACGGCGTATGAGCACACCGCCTGGCCCATGGGAAGTGAGCAAGGGCGGCGTCATCAGACCCAGCAGGAAGACCCGATCGAAGCGCTAGGGGGCGTTGTACCCGGCTCGCTGCAGCATGACCCCATGGTCGCACTGGATAAAGACGCAGCCCCACCATCTAGCCTGGAGCCCCTGGAAGTGGGCTCCGACGCGTACCGCAGCCACTTTCGTGAATGGCGGCAGCAAGAGCAGCGCGATGAAGCGGTGCGCCTTCCCGATATCAAACCCTTGAACGGCACGACAAACCAGAGGAGCAGTGACATGGATGAACGGCAGCTAAACGACTTGGAGCGCTCTGTTGGCGAGCAACTGGAAGATCGCTGGCAGCAGCCAACCACACAGGCGCTTGGTCATGTGGGTGCCGACCCGTTACTGAGAGGCTTAGGGCTTGATCTGCCTTTTCGGGATAGCGAAGAGCAGCAGGCGTTCCTTGAAGACGCGGGCCAAACGCTGCGCGCCACCATCGATGGACTGCGCCAGCTACAGCAGAGCCAGAATGATAGCAAGTACCCGCTTCGCGACCGACGCCTCCAGCCGATCGAGGACAATCCTCTACGCCTGGGTCTTTCGTTTGAAGAGACGGCGGAAACCATGTTCTCGGCTCAGCGTAGCCCCGTTCATCTTTCAGCCCCAGAAGCGGTCGCCGAGAGTCTGCGCCACCAGGGTCAGCACCAGGCGGCGGTTGAAGAGGCCATCGGTCAGGCTCTTGGCGCTATTCTGGATGCCTTCTCGCCCGAGGCGCTACTCAAGCGTTTTCACGCCTATCGTGGCGCTGGAAATCGCATCGAAGACGAAGGCGGCTGGGCGTGGGAAATGTATCAGCACTACTACCGTGAGCTGAATTCAGGCCGCCAACAGGGCTTTCAAAAGCTGTTCTGGGAAGTATTCGAGCAAGGCTATGACCAGTCAGTACGCCGCCAGCAACGGGAGGAGGCATGAGCACGGCAGGCCTGCACCTGACGGCAGTCCGTCTTGCCGGACTGTTCTGTCTGCTTCTTCTACTGGCCGGCTGCGCATCGACCCGTGAGGCCGCAGGCAAGACATGGCAGGTCATGCGAGACCCTTCCGTTCCGGTTGGCTACCCCGAAGACCGCCCGACAACGGTGGATCTCAGCATGGTGGCCGAGCCCAATGTGAATCCCAACGTGGAGGGAGAAGGCACGCCGCTGCGCTTTCAGGTGCTGCAACTGAAAGATGATTCCATGTTGATGGCGGCCGATCTTAGCCAACTGCATGCAGACCTTGAAGCCGCGCTGGGCACCAACTACCTGACCCATGACGACTTTACCCTGTTGCCGGGGCAGTGGAAGTTCTACGAGCCATTCGAGATCGATGAAGAGACGCGCTACATCGGGTTGATTGCCTTTTATGCCACGCCCAATGAAGCGGAATGGAAGAAAGTCGTGAAAGTCACCAGCCGTGGAGAGCATTACCACCTGTTGGTTCACCTCCGTGACAGTGAAGTAGAGCTAAGGAAGGAGGAGTAATGGCTAGCCGAAATCGAGTGGTATGGAGTGAAGGGCTGTTTATCAAGCCCCAGCACTTTCAACAGCAGCAGCGCAGCCTTGAAGGGCTATTGGACACACGCCTCAAAGGGGTTAGCCATTACCTTTACGGATTTTTGTCTCTTGAGTTGAACAACGAATTTCTCAGCTTCGGACGAATAGCGATTAGCCGGGCCAGCGGCGTAACACCCGATGGCGTGGCCTTTGACCTGCCCGCAGATGATATCGAACCGACGCCGCTTGAAATTGCTGATGCAAGCATCACCAACCAAGTCGTCTATCTGGGCCTGCCGCTGGCCACCGACGGTGTTGGTGAGGTGCGCTGGCCTGAAGACGATCTGCCTGCCCGTTATCGCCTCTCATCGCGCAGTGTTCGTGACCTCCACTCGCAGGATGGTGCCACCGCTGAGCTTGAGGTCGCGCGGGTTTCACCGCGTCTGCTGCTTGAGCGCGATGACCGAAGCGGCTATGCCTGCCTGGCGGTGGCGCGCATTGTCGAGCGTAGGCCGGACGGCAGTCTGGTATTGGATGAGCAGTTCCTGCCCACCCTGATGAACGTTCAGGCCGCGCCCGGGCTACAGCGGTTTGTTGGCGAAATGGCCGGTTTGATGCGCGAGCGTGCGCGTAATATCGCACAACGGCTTTCTACGCCTCATCAGGCAGGCGTTGCGGATGTGTCTGACTTCATGCTGCTGCAACTGCTCAACCGCGCCCAGCCACGCTTTCAACATCTGGCGCGCCTGGGGCAACTGCACCCTGAACGCCTCTACGACACCATGCATGAAATTGCCTGTGAGCTGGTGACCTTTACCGATGAATCACGGCTGCCGCCCGAGTGCCCGGCTTATGATCACGACCATCCTGAGCGGGCCTTCAAGCCGTTGATGAAAATGCTGCGCCAAGCGCTTTCCACCGTGCTTGAGCCGCGTGCGGTAGCGATCCAACTGCAGTCGCGCCGCTTTGGCTTATTGGTCGCACCGCTTTCAGATCTCAGTTTGATCGAATCCGCCGAGTTCATTCTGGCCGTGCGTGCTGACATGCCCAACGAGCGACTGCGCAAGCTGTTTTTGCAGCAGACCAAGGTCGCCAGCGTCGAACGTATCCGCGATCTCATCAGCCTGCAGCTTCCCGGTGTACCGCTTGAGCCACTGCCGGTGGCACCCCGGGAGCTGCCTTATCACGCCGGTTATACCTACTTCCAGTTGGACCGCCAAAGCGAAGCGTGGGGAATGCTTAATGGCGCCAGCGGCTTTGCGTTTCACGTGGCCGGGGAATTTCCGGGTTTGGAAATGCAGTTCTGGGCGATCAGGAGTTAAACCATGCAACATCTTGTCACAGATGGACAAGGCTCGACGCGGGGGCGCGCGGCGGCGCATAAGATGCGCCACGAGGACCTCATTAACGAGCGTGGGCTTGAGCATCTCATCCATAGTCACGCCGAGCAGTTGGATGCTGACGAAGACTACTGGTTCCGGTTACGTGGGCATAACCTCAATCCGCTGGTGGACGCCGCCAGCAGCCTGTTAGGCATGGTGGTCAGGGTTCGCCAGCTCGATAGTGCGGGTGATGTAGAGCGACTCTATCGCCAGGTGGTCGATGAAATTGCCGCTATCGAGATCGAGCTGACCGAACAGGGCTACGATCGCGCCACACTGCTTGCTTACCGCTATGTACTCTGCTCCTTTATTGATGAAGCGGTAATGGGCATGCCCTGGGGGCGGCAAAGCAAGTGGGCCGAACACTCGCTGTTGACCCGGTTTCACAACGAAACATGGGGCGGGGAAAAAGTGTTCTCCATTCTGGCGCGTCTGCAGCAAGAGCCTCAGCGCTATCGTGACATGCTGGCTTTTATCTACCTATGCCTGTGCCTTGGTTTTGAAGGCCGTTACCGCGTCATGTCCCATGGACGTGATGAGTATGAGCAGATTGTTCGTACCTTGGGCGATCAGCTCTCGGCGCTGGAGCAGCCCGCTGAAGACACACTGACTCAGCCGCTTAAAAACGTGGTGCAGGGCCGCACGCAGCGTACTGCCAGTTTCCCGACCTGGGGCATCTTTGCGCTTTTTGCCATTGCCATGGTCGCGACCTACCTAGGTTTCTCCTGGTCGCTAGATCAGCAGGCCGAACAGATTGCCACCCTTCTCAATCAACTTTATCGCTAGGAGATACCATGCTCAGGGTAGAGCTACCGGCGCTTATTGACCGCCTCAACACCATTGCTCGCCAAGGACTGGAGCAAGCGGCAGTGCTTTGCGCGCAGCAGCAGGCGCCTGAAGTGACCGCTGGGCATTTATTGCAGGCGATGCTTGATCAACCGCTGTGCGATGTGCGCTGCCTCTGTGAAAGCCTGGAACTCGATACAGCGGTCTTGCGTGCTCAACTGGCGGAAGAAACGCGCCCACCACGTGACCTGGAAGTGGCGACGCCCAGCTTTTCACCGCTGCTGGTCGAGTTACTGCAGGATGCGTGGCTGCTAGCATCAACCGAGTATCAGCACCAGACGCTGCGTAGTGGCGCGATATTGACTGCGTTGCTGCACAACCCCGAGCGCTACCTTGGCGCTGGTACAGTGCGTTTGCTTGCTGACATCAACCGGGAAAATCTGCGTCGCAACCTTAACCGCCTGACTGCCAATTCGGCAGAAGCGCCCCAGGACTCGGATGCCCGCACGCCGCGTGCAGGCGCACCCGGCTCGGGCGATGACAGCGCGCTTGCCCGCTTTGCGACCTCGCTCACTGAGCAGGCGCGCAATGGCGAGCTGGATCCGGTGCTCGGGCGCGATCCCGAAATCGACCAGATGCTCGATATCCTGGGGCGCCGGCGTAAAAACAACCCTATCGTGATTGGCGACGCAGGCGTCGGCAAAAGCGCGGTGGTGGAAGGGCTGGCCGCGCGTATTGTGGCAGGCCAGGTGCCCACCGCACTGGCAGGTGTTGAACTGTTGACGTTGGATCTGGGCGCCTTGCAGGCCGGCGCGGCGGTAAAAGGCGAGTTTGAAAAACGTCTCAAGGCCGTGATTGATGAAGTCAAGAATGCCCCACGGCCTACGCTGCTGTTTATTGATGAAGCGCATACGCTGATTGGTGCCGGTAATCAGGAGGGCGGTGGTGATGCTGCCAATTTACTCAAACCGGCCCTGGCGCGGGGCGAGCTGCGCACCATCGCGGCGACCACCTGGCGCGAGTACAAGAAGTACTTCGAGAAGGACCCGGCGCTGTCACGGCGTTTTCAGCCGGTGGCGCTTTCCGAACCCAGTGTTGAACAGGCGCTGGTGATCCTGCGCGGGTTGCGGGATGTGTATGAGCGCGCCCATGGAGTGCTGATTGGCGATAGTGGCCTGCGCGCCGCGGCATCGCTTTCTGCCCGTTATCTTGCCGGGCGGCAACTGCCTGATAAAGCCATCGATGTGCTGGACACGGCGTGTACGCGGCTGGCGCAAGCGCTGGATACGCCGCCACGCAAGTTAAGCCACCTGCAAAGTGCGCATGTCGCCGCCCTGCGCGAGCGCGACCAACTGGCTCGTGAACAATTGTTGGGTCGTGAACCCGATACCTCGACGGCCGAGGCTCTCAGTGAACGCCTAATTACGCTAGACGCTGAACTCGCCACGCTTGAAGCCGCCTGGCAGGAGCAGCGCGAATGTGTTGACGCCATTGTCGCGCTGCACCGCCAACTGTTGGATACCAACGGCGCTGACGAAAATGAAGAGGACGACGATCACTCGGCTGAGGTGCGTTTGCCCGAGCAGCTACACGCTGAGCTTGCCGAGCGCGAACAACAGTTGACGCGCCTGCAGCAGGCTCATGCGCTGGTAAACCCTAGCGTCGAAGAAGCCCAGATCGCTCAGGTGATTGGCGACTGGACGGGGGTGCCGGTCGAGCGTATGACCAGTGATGAGCTGACCCGGCTGACCGAACTCCCCAGCCACCTTGGCGAGCAGATCCAGGGCCAGGACATCGCCATCGAACGCATTCACCGTCACCTGCTGACGGCACGTGCCGATTTGCGCCGCCCGGGCCGGCCGTTAGGCGCTTTCCTGCTCGTTGGCCCCAGTGGGGTGGGCAAGACCGAAACCGTGGTACAGATTGCCGACCAGCTGTACGGCGGCCGTCAGTTCCTGACCACAATCAATATGTCCGAGTACCAGGAAAAGCACACCGTTTCGCGGCTGATTGGCTCTCCCCCCGGCTATGTCGGGTTTGGGGAGGGTGGATTATTGACCGAAGCGATACGTCAGCGTCCTTATTCGGTCGTCTTGCTTGATGAAGTCGAAAAGGCCCACCCCGATGTACTGAACCTCTTCTACCAGGCGTTTGATAAAGGCGAGCTGGCCGATGGTGAAGGGCGGTTGATTGACTGTAAGAACGTGCTGTTTTTTCTTACCTCCAACCTTGGTTACGAGGCGATTGTTACCCATAGGGAGAATGCCTCAGCCCTGGATGAGGCGCTCTACCCGGTGCTCGCTGGCTTTTTCAAGCCAGCCCTGCTGGCGCGCATGGAAGTAGTGCCTTACCTGCCGCTGGATAGCGATACGCTGCGCGATATCGTCAAAGCCAAGCTTACGACTTTGGCCACGCGTATCCGTGAGCGCCATCGCAAGGCTGACGTGGTGCTGGCAGACGCCCTGGCCGAGGCAATATGTGTGCGGGCCACGCGAAGCGAAAATGGCGCACGAATGCTGGAGTCGGTGATTGATGGTGAACTGCTGCCCCCGCTTTCAAGAGCGCTGCTTGAACGCATGGCGCGCCGCGAGACAGTTTCCAGTGTAGTGCTGGGGGTCGACCCACAAAGTGGCACCTTCACTGCAGAGGTTGCCTAGCCGATGACACAGCCCGTCGCCCACACCGCCGCTGATTCGGCGCTATCGGTTGAGCTATCGGCCATGCCGCTGGCGTTAACCCTGGTGGAGAGCCTTTCAGCGGCTGCCTTGCGCCAACGCTCGGCCACGCTTTTGCAGCGCCATCTAGGGCTTGCGCTGGCGGAGTGCCTCTATATCGATGGCAGTGGGCGCTGGCTGGGTCGCGATGGCGATGAGGACCAGTTTGACTGCGGCGACTTCCACCATCCGTATGCCCACGTCATCCGTAGCGGCAAGCCGCTAACGCTGAGTGTTGCTGATGCGCGTATTCGTCTGGACCACCCCGGTTTTCAATCGCAGGTGGCAACACTAGGTGCCGCGCTGCATCTTCACATCAGGCCGCTGCGTGGGGTCGAGGGCGGGCGTGAATGGTTGGGGGTCATGCTGCTGGCAGATACTCCGGCAAGGCTGAAGGCATTGGCTGAAGACCCGGGTATGGCGGCTTTTGAAGCACTGCTGTGCCGGCTATGGATGCGCCTTGCCCGAGAGCAGGGCGAGCGGCATCGCTCGCAGATACTCCAGGACTCTCTGGCCAAGCTCAATGATGGCACGCGGCGTCAGGCGCTGGCCGATCAGTTGGCCGAAGATTTACTAGGGCATTCCGCCGCCATGCAGGCACTGCGCAGGCATATCGTTCGGGCGGCCGAAACCAACTTGGCGGTGTTGCTACAAGGCGAAACGGGAACAGGTAAAGATCGTGTGGCCCGTGCTATTCATCAGCTTTCGGCGCGGGCGAGCGGCCCTTTCATGGCGATCAACTGCGCCGCAATTCCTGAAGCGCTGCTGGAATCTGAACTGTTCGGGCACGGCAAGGGCGCTTTCTCGGGGGCTGACCATGCCCGCGAAGGGCTTATCAGCCAGGCCGATGGCGGCACGCTGTTTCTCGATGAGATCGGCGATATGCCGTTGTCGCTGCAAGCCAAACTATTACGCGTACTCGAAAGTGGTCGTTATCGGCCATTGGGAGCAAATGACGAGCGCTGCGCTGACTTGCGAGTCGTGGCCGCGACTCATCAACCGCTGCGGGAGCAAATCAAGGAGCAGCGGTTTCGGGCGGATCTTTACTATCGGTTAGGTCAGTTCCCTATCACTCTGCCGGCCTTGAGTGAGCGCCGGGACGATATTGCCACGTTGGCGCAGTCCTTCATTACCGATTTCTGTTCGCGCGAAGAACGCGACGAGATGGGCATTACGCCAGCAGCGCTGCGCTTACTGTACCGCCGGGATTACCCAGGCAACGTGCGTGAGCTTAAAAACGTGGTGGATTACGCCTGCGCAATGACGCCCCAGGGCGCCGACATTGACACCTACCTGTTACCCGGCGAGCAGGATAGCCAAGTATCGGGTAGCGGTCGGGAAGAGGCGGAGGCCCCCTCAGAAGAGGGGGCGCTCTCTTTGCCGAGCGACATTGATGACCTGCGTCAGACGATGCGCGATATCGAATCCACCATTATCCGTCAGCGGTTGCAACGCTTTGGGGGTAATCGTGCCCAGGCGGCACAAAGCCTCGGACTGCCCAAACGGACGCTTGCCCACAAATGTCAGCTATTGGAATTGGATATTAAATGAACGCGATGCTGCTAAAACGCCAGTGCACGATCGGTGGCGTGCTGATGTTCTGCCTGTTGGCCTGCACGACCTCTCAGGCAGACGAGCAAAACGCGTTGCTGAAAAGTGCGCAGACATGCGCGGAAGACACCTCCCGCCTGGAGCGCCTCAACTGTTACGACGCGCTTTTCCTGGAGGCCAATATCAGCGTGGCTGACGACGAGCTGCCTGCGCTGTGGCGAGCTATCGAGCGTCAGGAAGCCGCCCGGCCCAATGAAAACGTTGGTCCGATGGTGCATGAAGCGGGGGATAACGTGCTGATCAGCGTGCCGGCACTCGGTACCACGCCACCCAGACCCATCATGGTGATGGCCTGCGAGAGGCTGATCACGCGTTTCCAGTTGCACATGCCCACTCCCATCAACGGTGCCCGTGTGGATCTGGAGCTCACGGGCAATGGACGCACGATACAACAGCAGTGGCGCGTACGTGACGGCGGTCGGATCATCAGCGGCGGCCGCGGGTTGCCCGCCATCGATACGCTGCGTCAGTTGCTGGATGCCGAGGTGGTGACGCTACAAAGCGATGTGGCTGAACTGGATGGGTTGCGTTTTAACGTGGCGGGACTACGTCAGGATATCGCTCCGTTACGCGAAGCGTGCCGCTGGTAAGGGAGTTTTTATGCGCATTACCGCCGAGTCACACCTGGACCCCTTATTGGCCCCTCTGGCCGCCAATGATGAGGGCGCACCGGTGGGCGAGCCTTTAGAAGATAGTAACGACTATCTATTGCTGGATGAGGAAATGATGAAGATTGGCTCCCTCCAGCATGCCAATGTGGAGTGGGAGACCGCCGAAACGCTGGCTATTCGTATGCTGAGCGAGCGTAGCAAAGACCTGAAAGTGCTGGGCCATTTAATCCACTGCATGCAGCACGGAAGTAACGGCGTGCGCTTTGCGCTTTCGTTACGGCTGCTTGCCCGCAGTATCGACCAGCCCTGGTGGGAGCATGCCTACCCGTTTGCAGGAAAACGCGGCGCCAAAATGCGTCCCAGGCTTTTTCAGCAACTGATTCAGCGCAGCGTCAAGCTCGTATCAACACTCGACTTCCACAATGCCGACGATGAATTTGAAGCATGCCAGGCATCGCTTGCCGAACTTGAACATCAGGTGGCTGAAAAGTCGCTTCCGGATGAGGCGCTTGCCGAACTAAGCCGCCAGCTAAAGGCGCAGCGCCCGACCCAGCAAACAGCGCAAGCCGCGTCGCAAACGCCACCCGAGCCGTCGGCAAGCCAGCCCGCCGCGAGTCGGGAGCAGACAGCCACCGCCTCATCGGCGGCCAAGGCCCCCGAGCTTCGCCTGGAGGCGGGCAACGAGCGCTCGAACCGTCAGGCACTGCTCAAGATGGCGGAGTTCCTGGGCGAACAGTCCCCGAGTGAACCGCTGGCCTATCGCCTGCGTCGCTACGCGGTCTGGAGCACGATTCAAGCGCTGCCCGCGGCCAAGGAAAACGGCAAAACCGAGCTTGCGCCGGTGTCGGCGGACCGCATCGCCGATTACCGCGAAGCGCTTGCCAAGGGGGGCGACAACGAGCTTTGGCAGCGTATCGAAAATAGCCTGGCGCTAAGTCCCTATTGGCTGGAAGGGCACCGGCTAAGCGCCGGGCTTGCCAAGCAGCTTGGCCACACCCGCTGCGCGGAGGCAATCCGTGATGAAACGCAGCGGTTTGTAGAGCGTCTGCCAGGTATCGAGAAGCTCACCTTCAACAGCGGCGCTTTATTTGTCGATGAAGAAACGACCCGCTGGCTATACAGCAACGAAAACAGTGGCGGTTCGGCAGGGGGGGGCGAGGCTTGGCACGCCGGGCTTGAAGAAGCGCGCGAAGCCGTGGCCAGCGGCGATTTAGGCATGGCGCTCAAGGTGCTTGATCAAGGCCTGAGCAGTGCCAGAACACCAAGAGAAAGTGCGTACTGGCGCTTGGCCAGTGCGGATCTGCTGCATGAAACGGAGCTGGAAAGTCTCGCGCAGCAGCACTATCGCACGTTGTACCAGACGGTAACGGAACTGGCGTTAGAGCAGTGGGAACCCGCGTTGGTATCACGCCTTAAAGCCGCGATTCAAGAAACGCACTGACAATGGTCATCATTAAAGGGACGAGGGACAAAGGCTAATGTGGTCAACTATAACTTCGAAGCTGAGCCGCTGGGTGCCTGGCTTGTCGCGGGCACAAACAGCAAAAAACCGGGCCAACGCTCACGGGAATAAAGCCAAGGGGCTCCTGCGGATCTCAACCTTGTTGTGGGCGGTACTGCTGATCATTCTGGTGGTCGCTATCTGGTGGTGGGGGCCAAGCTGGGAAGTGCGTGATGTGATGCCCCTGGCACCGCTCACCAATCGCCTGCTGGCCACGCTGGCTGTTGTCACATTGGTGGCCGTTATCTGGGGGGTACGCCTTGCCCGGCGCCTGCGCAACCTGGATGAAGAGCGTCAGCAGGAAGAGTCACGCCTGCAAGACCCGATCATGTCTCAGGTAGAGCGTCAGGAAGACTCGCTGAATCAGGTGCTCAATGAGCTCACAGAGAGCCTTGGAGGCAGCAACAGCCGCTATCGCCTGCCGTGGTACCTGGTGATGGGGGTTGAGAACGCCGGTAAAACCAGCCTGATCAACCGCTCGGGCCAGAACTTTGCCCTGACCCATGTCATGAAGGCCTCGGGGCAGAGCAGCAAGCAGGGCCAGCTCGGTTTTGACTGGTGGATCGGCGACAAGGCGGTACTGATCGACCCGGACGGCGAGCTTTTAACCCAGGGTGCGATGGAAGGTGGCGAACCTCAGGAGCTTCAAAGCAGGCTGTGGGATCATTTTGTTGGTTGGCTTGAGCGCAATCGCTCCCAGCGCCCGCTGGATGGCGTCGTGCTGGTGCTGGACCTTGCCCGTTTAAGCCATGCGCAGGTAGCCGTTCGCAAGGCTTATGCCGCGCTTTTGCGTAGCCGGCTGCGCGAACTGATGGAGCGTCACGGCACCCGCTTGCCGGTCTATGTCACTTTCAGCAAGATGGACCTGCTGCACGGCTTTGATGACTTCTTTCGCCATTACTCCCGCGCTGCCCGCCGGGCGCCGCTGGGCTTTACCTTTACCCCAGCTTCCATGAACACCCCAGGCAAGTGGGAGGCCGAGTTCGAGGCTGACTACGACGCCATGCTGACGCGCCTGAACCAGCTGATGCCCACCATGCTTTCCGAGTGCCGCGACCGTGAAGAGCGCGAGTCGGTATTCCGTTTTGTGCGCCAGTTGGCAGGGCTGCGCGAGGTGCTGTTTGGCTTTTTGACCGAAGCGCTTTCCAGCGACCGCTTTTCAACCGCTGCCATGGTGCGCGGTACCTACTTTACCTCGGTGTATCAGCAGGGCGTGCCGGAAGACCCGTTCGTGGACGCCGCAGCCCGTCGCTACGGGATGGATGACAGCGTGCAGCCAGCCCATCGAGCCACGCGCAGCGCTCTCTACTTTACCGAAGAGCTGTTTGAGAAGGTCATTTACCCCGAAGCGGGGCTGGCCGGCGACAACGCCCGTGTTACCCAGCGTCGCAGGCGCGTGCGCAAGGCAAGCCTGGCGGCATGCCTTGTGCTGGGCGTTGGGCTGGTGGGCGGCTGGACCCACTTCTACCAGAAAAACAGCGTGTCGCTGGCGGCAGTTGAGCAGCGCGCTGAAACATTCCTGGCCACCCAGCCTGAAGCGTTTCAGAGCGATGATCCTACCGGTCTTGAGCTTCTCGACCCGCTTGACCGATTGCGCCATGCCCTGGAAACCTTTGATGGATACCGTACACATACACCGTACCTGGCGGATATGGGGCTGTATCAGGGCCATATCATCGGTGCTCAGGTAGAACGCGCCTATCTCGCCATGCTGGAGCGTCAGTTCCTGCCAGCATTGATGATCGGCATCATGGACGACATGAACCGTGCTGACGAAGGCAGCAACACGAAGCTTTCCCTGCTGCGCGTGCTGCGCATGATGTCGGATGCCAGTGGCCGTCAGCCGGAACGCGTCGAGCGATTTATGGCAAACCGCTGGCAGGGCTACTTTCCCCAGCAGGGCGAGGTTCAGCGGCGTCTGTTGGTGCATCTGGATTACGCGCTCGAGCATAGCGACCTGGAAGGCCGTATTGCTGAAGGAAGCCCAAGCGCCGAGCAGGCCATGGCGCCGCTTCAGGGAAGCATTGCCGCTGCTCAGCAGGAGCTTTCGCGCCAGGCCATCGACGAGCGTGTATACGCATCGCTGAAGGTCGCAGGCAACCGTCACGGAGAGCCACTGGATCTGCGCCGCAGCGTGGGCACGTTATTCAACACCGTGTTCATGTCGCGTAATGATGACCCAGAGAATGTGAGCCTGCCACACCTGCTCACCCGTGAAGGCTTTGAAAACTACTTCCTGCAGGAGCTTGACCGGGCGACGGAGCTTGCCCTGATTGATGCGTGGGTACTGGGTCAGCGCGATAACATCAACTTCAGCGATGCCGACAGGCAGCAACTGCAGGTGGCCCTGCGCGAGCACTACGTGGCGGATTACCATGCCAGCTGGCGCGATGCCCTGCGTGATACTCAGCTAGTGCCCCTGCCGGATATCCACCAGGCCATTGTGGTGGCGGATGCCCTGGTCGGCAGTCAGCGCCCGCTTGATAGGCTGCTGGCCGAGGTTGAGCGCAATACCAGCCTCTACCCAGAGCTGCCCGAAGACGACGAACAGGCCCGCGAGGCACTACGTCAATCGCAGCGTTACCAGCTTGCGTTTGCCATTGAGCAGCCGTTTACGCCGATCAATCAGCTGAGCCAGGCGCGCAACGATAATCCTTCCTCGCTTGAAGAAATCAAAACCGCCGTGACGGCGCTGCGCGATTACCTGCTGGAAATTGAAGAGTCGAGTAACGCAGGGCGTGCCGCCTTTGTCAGCGTGCGTGACCGGCTATCACTGCGGGGCAACGACCCCATCTACAACCTGCAGCGCATTGCCGACAACACCCCCGAGCCGGTGGCCAGTATGCTGCATAACCTGACCGATCAAAGCTGGCAGCTGATGATGGCAAGCGCCACACGCCATCTTGAAAACCAGTGGCTCGATGATGTGGTCGCGCCTTACCAGGAGCGCCTGGCGGGCCGCTACCCGCTGGCGCCCAACGCCACACAGGAAGTGGCGTTGAGCGATTTCGAAGACTTCTTCGCCCCCGGCGGCACGCTGGATGCCTTCTATCAGGATAGCCTGCAGCCTTTTATCGAAGGCGCGCCTGAGTACCTGGTGGATGCCGAGGGTAATTCGCTGCTACGCGATAGCCTGTACACCGCCATTCAGCAGGCAGAGCAAATTAGGCGTGCCTACTTCAGCCGTGACGGCGCGCTGGACGTGGAGTTTGCGCTCGAGCCCATCAGCCTGTCACCCGACAAGCGGCGCAGCGTCATTAGTGTCGATGGCCAACTGATCGAGTATGCCCACAGTGCCAGCCAGCGGGTGTCGATGATTTGGCCAAATGCGCTGCGTGGCGGTACCGAAAGCCGACTCACCATGGTGCCAAGCGAAGTGAACCGCTCACCGCGTAGCGTTTCCCAGGATGGCGCCTGGGCATGGTTTCGGCTACTGGAGCAGGCCGATATCACCAGCGTGAGCGAGCGCGAGCTTGAGCTAAGATTCAACGTTGATGGCGGTACCATGCGCTATCGGCTGTTTGCCAGTGGCGCACCCAACCCCTTCACGCGTCCGCTGGCGGCAGGTTTCCAACTACCTTCCGCCCTTTACGCAGAGCGAGGTAGCAATGCTGACCAAACTTAAGCAGCTGTTTACCTCTGGTTCAGCCAAGACAACTGCACGCCACAAGCGCCATGGGGTAAAGCGTTCACACCCGCTGGTGGAGGCGCGTAACGAAGACATCGATAGCTTTATCGAGGCGGTGTATCAGGCCGATGCCAAAGGCCACTCTCCCTGGGTGCTGCGCGATAAAAGTGTGCTCGACACGCTGCGCCGGGCGCTTGAGTTCACCGTCAATCGGCAGCTGTGGATGCAGCGGGACAATGGCCAGGTGGCTTATTGGCAGGGTCGCCTGCTGGCGCTGCGTCATGGTGACGGCCCGCCACTGGGCATGGTGCTTGCCTGCCGTCCAGATGACGAAGCCGCCTGGCAGCTCAGGTTTTTCTACATCAGCCAGGAGTGGAAAGGCAGCGGCCACGGCACGAGGCTGATGATGGCAGTAAGGCGCAGTTTAAGCGGGGTTCCGCTGCAAACACGCCTGCCGCTGGCCTGCCATTCGGCCATCGACAGCCTGGAGGCGGCAGGCTTTACCCGTCAATACGTGGATGCCCTGGAAGTCGCAAGCTATGAAGCTCCCGCCCAGTGGGATGAGTAACTAAGCAAGTAAGCACAATCGCACAGCGGCAGGTAGAACGAATACGCGGGACCGGAACAGGAGCAGTGATAATGGGCCAGAAATTTGTACTCGTTGGTGATATAGGAACCGACCACGATGGTTTTCCGCCTACCCCCGTCATCGCGGGGAGCACCACGGTGATCATGGATGGCAAACCAGTGGCACGGGTGGGCGACCCGTTGGAGCCCCATGATAAACCCAAGCACTCTATGCACCCACGGGCGATTGCCCAAGGTTCCGGCACGATTCTGATTGACGGTAAACCAGCGGCCTTGACCGGCCACGCAGTCGATTGCGGTGGCATGGTCATTGGTTCTGGCTCAGGGGAGGGGGGCGATATCCTTGGGGCTACTGGAGCTTCTGCAATGGCTTTTATGACAACGGCGATCAGCTCACCCACGCCGGAGTCAGCTGATACCGAAGCCGCTAGTCATTCTGGTTCTATGGCTTTAAGTATTAACGGTGAGCAATGGTTAAAGGGTATTGAGCGGCTGCGCTTGATGCCTTATGACGATCAAACAGGTGAGGATATTGACCGGTGGTCACCCGGTGCCACTATTGGCTATGGGCATCTTGTCGGGCAACAAGAATGGTCGATCTACCAACGTGGCATCACCCCTGAACAAGCCGAACAACTGTTTGTTGATGACCTTGCACCGTTCGTAAATATAGTCAACCGTGTTATTAAAATCTCCCTTAAGTCTCATCAATTTGATGCTGCTGTTATGCTGGCTTATAACGCTGGAGCTAGCGGCTTTAGCTCCTCATCGGCAGCTAAGTTGATAAACGATCCTCAGGCTAAAACACCTTACTCTTCTCTTGAAAATGCGTGGAAGGCATGGAATATCTCTCAAGGAAAAGTGAATAAAGGGCTCATAAATCGGCGCTCAGCAGAGTGGGAGATGTTTTCAAAGGGAGTGTACGAAAGATGGTAAATGTATTGAAAGCACTTATATCTTTTTTTGTTCTTATTCCTTTATCAACCATTAATGCTGATGTTGTTGAAAAAAATGAAACGCTTGAAAGGCTGTATGGGATCTATGTCGTGTCCAATGTTGAACGCTACCGTGGCGGTCTAACGAGTAGTGAGGACGCTTTTAAACAGGTCAATACGCTAGTGGCGGTAAAAGAAAGTGAGTTTTCATTTTGGGATGGAACGATCTATGAAAACCCTATTTATGAAATGGAAGACCACTTAGTATCAAATGATGAGGGTGTTGTTCCTAGTTCAGCTGAAAGGTTTGGGGATTTCTACGGCTATGGTCATGAAAGAGACAATATCAAAACGTTGAATGTTTATAGCAAAGAATCCAGTGAATTCCCTTATATATTTGAAGTGGTGGAAGATGAGCTATGGATGTTTTTAGACGGGTGGTTTTACAGACTTGAAAGAACCTCCTCCGGTGATGATCCACTTTCTTTTAATAAGAATGTTGGTTCCTGCTTAAATAACGAAATCAGAGGATGATGTAATGACAGGCCTGCAATTCACCCTAACGCTACCCGATGTTGATGACATCGCGGTAATCGACTTTACCCACCGCGAAGCGCTCTCCCAGCCGTTTGAACTGGTGCTTAACCTGGCCAGCCGCGACGGCAGCCTGGACGCTGCCGAGCTATTGGACCGCGAAGCATTGCTCACCATCTGGCAGGACGGCGAGCCGCTTCGCCGAGTGCACGGTATCGTCAGCGAGTTTGGCCGCGGCGACCGCGGCCACCGACGCACCTTCTACTCCCTGGTGCTGCGCCCCGCGCTCTGGCGGCTCTCGCTGCGCCACAACTCGCGTATCTTCCAGAAAGTCGACCCACTCACCATCATCAATACCCTGTGCGACGAGCGTGGCATCACCGATGTGGCTTTCGCCGTCACCCGTGAGCTGCCGGAGCGCGAATACTGCGTGCAGTACCGCGAGACCGACCTGGCGTTTATCGAGCGCCTGGCCGCCGAAGAGGGCCTGTTCTACTTTCATCTGTTTGATGAAAAAGGCGAAGAGAGCACTCACCGGCTGGTGTTCTCTGACGATCCCCAGGTACTTACAAGCCTGGGCGAGCGCACCTACCACAGCCGCGCCGGCGGCACTGCGCCCACGCGCCATGTGCGAAAACTCAGCCACACCGCCCGCGTGGCGGCGGCCACCGCCACGCTGAAAGACTACAGTTTCAAGAACCCGGCTTACGCCCAGCTGCACGAACACCTGGGCCGCGACGTGGAAGCCCACGGCCAGCAAGCCGACTACGAACACTTCGATTACCCCGGCCGCTACAAACAGGATGCCTCGGGCCAGCCGTTCACCCGTATCCGTCTGGAGCAGCTGCGCCGTGAAGCGATCACCGCGAGTGCTGAAAGCGACCTGCCGGAACTCGCTCCCGGCGTGCGCTTTCGCCTGACCGATCACGATACAGAAAGCCTTAATCGTGATTGGCAGGTAGTGGAAGTGCGCCACACGGGCGAACAGCCCCAGGCGCTGGAAGAAGATGGTATGACCCAGGCCGATGCCAACGGCATGACGCGTTACGTGAATCAGGTCACGCTCATGCCCGGCGACGCCCCCTGGCGCGCCACACCCAATCCCAAGCCCCGCGTGGACGGCCCTCAGGTCGCATTTGTGGTGGGCCCGGAAGGCGAAGAGATTCACTGTGATGAGCATGGCCGGGTAAAAGTCCAGTTCCCCTGGGACCGCTACGCCGAACCCAACGACACCGCTAGTTGCTGGGTGCGTGTGGCACAAGGCTGGGCCGGTGGCGGCTACGGCAGCATCGCGATACCGCGCATCGGCCATGAGGTGATTGTTTCTTTCCTCGAAGGCGACCCGGATCAGCCGCTGGTGACCGGGCGCACCTATCACGCCGTGAACACCGCGCCGTACCCGCTGCCCGAGCACAAGACCCGCACGGTGCTGCGCACCCAGAGCCACAAGGGCGAAGGCTTTAATGAGCTGCGCTTTGAAGACGAAGCGGGCGAAGAGCAGATCTGGCTGCACGCCCAGAAAGACCTGGAGCTTTTAACGCTTAACGACCGCACCGAAGAGATCCAGAACGACAGCCACCTCAAGGTGCATAACGACCGCATCAGCGAGATCGATAATGACGACCACCACACGGTGCACGGCAATCGCTACGGCAAGGTAGACGGCGATGACCACCTCACCGTGGACGGCACCCGCCATGAAAAGTTCGGCCAGGCGCAGCTGGTGGAAGCCGGACAGGAGATACACCACAAGGCCGGGATGAAGGTCGTGATTGAAGCCGGCGCCGAGATCACCCTGAAAGCCGGCGGCAGCTTCCTGAAAATCGACCCCAGCGGCGTCACCATTGTCGGCCCGCAGGTCAAGATCAACTCCGGTGGTAGCCCGGGTTCAGGGAGTGGCCAAGCCGCGCAAGCGCCGCAGTTACCGGGGCAGGCGGTCGCGGAGACGCATGAAGCGACCCCGCACGTGACTCATGAAGCACTACTGGAAGCATCTGCAGTAGAAGCCAGCATCGTGCAACTATGCCAAAAGCAAACCGATGGCAGTTGTCCCTTGGCTGACTGCCCGTGTCGGGGTGGGGCTAACTAATGCGTTACGCATTAAACCTACCTGAACCAAGGAATAATCGTTACTGGTTGGTTGATACGGCTAGCCTGCCCGAGGGCGAGGTGTTGCGCCGCTTTTACGCCATCACGGAGCAACCCATGTTCCGCTGGCTCTACGATGGCACGCCTTACCAAGTGGTGCGGGATAGCGGGCCGGTGCTTTTGGATATCACGCACGATGATAACGTCTGGCAGCATTATGGCTTCAAGTGGGTGGGACAAGCCGCATCAGTAGTGATCGATACCCCAGAATCGATTGATGAGATGCAAGAGCGTCTGGCTTCAGCGCTTACCATCCGCACGCTTGGAGGCGGAGTAGGACTACTGCGTTTTCATGAGCCTGCCCTTTTGCATCTACTGCTGGGCGAGGAACTGCTTTCACCTGCCAACTGCTTAGCACTGATGGGCGAGGACGCTTGCTGGCATTGGCCGCTATGCCAACGCGAGGGGGATGTCATTCATGAGCGCTATTACTCCATTAACAGTACAGGGACCGAGCCGAGCGAGGCATTAAAACTGGATAACATCACTCAGCAGCGGCTTGCAGGCTTGAGGCAGTTTTCACGGTTAACGGCACTGCTGGGAGATGCCTTACACCGTTTCGACCTGCTGCAAAGAGAAGAAGATATTACGTTTCTCTGGCGCGAGCTGGAACACTACTGGCACGCCACCTGGAAAGTCAGCCTGAAGCGTAAGCAAGCGGTTGAAAACGTAGAAAGTATGCTGGCGCGTAGTGATACGCTTGAACAGTTTGTCAACGAGTTGAGCGCGTACGCGAATGCCCCTCTCTCTGATGCGATGACACGATAAAGGACACAGGAATGCCACAGAACCACGCATGCAGCCCCAAGGCAATCTATCTGGAAATCACTGGCCATCATGAAGATAACGCTCAGAACGAATACTGGCTTTATCAGGGAGACGATGCCGTTGAGCGCCTGGTTGAAGGAGATGCGTCGGAGGGGCGTTTCGGACCCATTGTCGAGTCACAGAAAGAGTTTTTAGAAGAGGAGCTGGCAGACTACCGCCTAGTACAGAAGATAGGCGATATCGAGATACCGTTGCTTCAGGTAGAAGAAGTTTCTCAATGTGGCCTGATCCCCAAGCAACGGGCTTTTCAGCATAATCTGATGGTGTCGACCGTTCCTATGCTGTATCTCGACCACCATGAGTTGGCAGCAGGGCCTTGCCGTGGTGGTTTCATTTACGTATTTCTGCAGGGGCGGTTGATTCGTGAGTTGGTCGCATCCAGTCTCGTTAATGGCACATTACAATTTCTCGATAGCGATATTGCGGCCTACCGTGAGCAGGGCGAGGTACCGACAGTACGGGAGTTTTCAGGGCTTGCCTTGGCACACCTGCATTTACCGCTCAAGCTCAATGGCGAGACCGCCAATGTACGCTTGGCCTTCTCTGACCATCCCTGGCCTTGGGCGCATATTGAACAATTGGAAGCCAATCCAGACCTGATCGAAAAGCGTTGCCAGCCTCTAGCGCTGAACGAGTCCTCTGTTGCCGTCATGCTTCAAGGGCAGGGGCAAAACCTCTACCAGCACGGGCTTGAGGTCAATCGTGATGAATGTGCGGGCAAAGCCTGGTTGGACTGGTTGCCGCCCATGCGCGCCCGCGATGCCGTGTATGAGCAAGCGTGGGGCAGCCCACGCGACTATATTGAAGATCCTACTACAGAAGTTTGGAATGCACTGCTTGACCAGCTCGCCTCCGAGCGAGCCTTCTTCGATTCCGATGAGCAGGAAGCCACACTGCCGGATATCGATATGGCGAAAAAGCAGCGCAACTTCTCACCAGCGCTACGTGGCACGTTGCTGCAACAGTGGTGCAACCCCTTGCGCCCGGATGAGGAACAGGCCGAAGAAGCCCAGTTGGCGCTCATGCCAACACCGGCGGCCACAGGTGACTGTCTGGCGCCGTTACGCGATCAGAAGCTCTGCTGTATTTTCTTGCGTGACCCCAAGCAGGCAACCGAACACCTCATCGCCGATATACAGGCCAGTACCGAACTTTTGATGGTGCTGGCGGAAAGCATGAAATATCACCCCCATGGCGCTTCGGCGGAACTGGTGCATGCCAACTGCTTCATGGACAAAGGTCCTGATGGTGAAAACAATCCACGCTATCTTGATGACTGGCTGGATCGCCGATTGGATAGGAGCCGAGAAAGCCTGTTTTCACGGCTGACCAAAATCGAAGAGCGCCGCTTGGCGCGGTTACGACGCGATGAAGCGTTATCTGCACTGGCCGATCTATGGGACGATACCGCGCCGGGTGCCCTGGTTCACACACTGCACGATGCCATGCTGTTTGATGACATCAACCTGCTTGAGCCTTATGTCATCCTGGCCCGCAGTATTGATCTCCTGCTCAACGGAACTCAGCCGTTTGACCCGAAGGGAACAACCGACGAGCTGAGTGATTATCAATCACCTACGCGCTGTCGCTCGACCTTGGATACGTTGTATAAGGGCGAACATCTTGCCTCATCCCTGCTATTCGATCTTGAGTGGTGCAAAATAGAAAATGGTTGGGGGGAAGCCTATGCACGAGACCTGGATCGCATCACCCAGGCCTCGCAGCAGATACTTTCACAAGAAGCTAGCGCGGCCACGATGACGGCAGACGACCTACTGGCTCTGCAGAACCAACTTGTCGAAGAAGCCAATCCTACAGCAGGTATCATGCGCCAGTTGCTCAATGGTGCTGACGCCGTTGTTCTCAGCACACTCCCTCCGCTGATTGCTGCAATTCCCTGGCTTGAGCTTGGCCAGACTATGCATATAGATATTGCCACAGACTATGCTGAGTTAAAGGGCGCATTAGGAGGAGGCCTGTCGATCAAGGCAGAGCTGAGGGGAGGTAAAGTTGTTTGGCTCGCCCCTCACGATTTCCATGTAGTGACCACAGAAATGGCACAGGCCAGTGCTGCACTCCAGGCCACTGCTACCACCAATGCACTGGGTGGGAATGCCGTATCTTCGCCCGGAAGCCAGACCGTTCGCGTTACTGGCCGTGAAACGAGTGAGTGGCGTTTTTATGGGGCAAGAACCGGATATACAGCTTTCTGGGCAGTTCTGGTGGTACTAGAAATAATTAATGTATCGAAGAGTAGCGCGGATGCCATCACTGAGCCGAACATTGAGAGTATTGCAAAAATCGGTAGTGCTTCTGTTGATGTATTCCTTCTTAGTGCTCAGGGTCTTAAGCTGGCCAATAGCCAATGGGGCTGGGCCGTTAAGGTCAACAATGTTCTAGATTATAATTACACTAGTACAGATGGTTGGCGCCAAGCTATGGGGGAAGCTGGTCGAGTGCGCGGTTTCGCTACACTGATAGCAGGCTTATTGACCACCACCCTAGTGGCCAATGATGCCTATCAACTTGCCCAAAGAGGCGAGCATCGAGCTGCATGGTTGACCGGCGCTCAAGCCGCTACAATGGGAGTAGCTACTGTTTATGGTTCAGGCTTTGGTGAAGCCGCTGGGCGTATATCCAAAGCTCAGCTAACACGTTATCAGTTGCTTAATCGTGTGCTTGGCTGGATTGGTACATCAAGGCCCGTACCCATCACCGTAATTAGCCTGGCGGCCTCCGTTTTCTTTCAATACTTGGCAACCAATAGCCGCGATGACGGTTTCTCTCTCTGGGTACAGTATGGTCCGTTTGGCAGCCGCCGCGATGAGCTTGAAGGGCGCCTTGCGAAGCTCTCTGAGCAAGAAGATGACCAGGATTCAGTCACTATTCATAATTACCTGGAACAGTTAAGAAGAGGTAGTCCCCATCAGGCCTATCTTTACCTACTGCAGGGCTTGCATGATACCTATGCTGAACTGATATCTCCTCGAGCGTTAGCTGGCCGGTCTCCGCGCTTTGCGGACTGCGATATCGCGATCAAGTTCAGCTGCGCCGGGTTACGTTATGGCGAGTTCCAGCTTCCCCCATTAGGAGTTAGCGCTGACTACTTGGCACCAATACCTGATATGGGCTTCACCTATCAGTATTACCCTGTCGTAAAAGGGCAGCGTTTAGTAGCCTCGGCTGAGGCGGAAGATCCTGAAGATAAGGCTATCCGTTATCTGGGAATCAGTTTGCCCCGTGATTGGCGTCGCATGGGTATTCCCAGCTCGCATCTAGGTGTAGACCCACGCTGGTTGCGCAATAGCCATGGTCGTTTCCAGCATGAGCCGGATTACACACGGGAGTATCATCAGAAAGCTAGCTTGGTACGTCTATATCTTGACGACCTAACGGGCCAAGGCAGCATTCAGTTTTGGGATCGGGCCAGCAGAACCTATCGACCTATTGAGGACGAAATGACTTTTACAACACATCCCTCGGCATTGACTTGGGTATGGCAACAGCAGAGAGGCCGTTGATGAGTTTGCAAAACGAACCGTTAACGCCTCTGGAAGGCTATGCCGAAACCGCCTACCGTGCTGATGACATTCCCGAACAAAGCTATGCTCCCCAGAACGAGATGCTGCGCGGGCGTATTCTCGAAACCCGCCTGCCCTGGGGCAGTTATCTGGGAGTAAACCCAACTACCTATCAGTATTCGGAAAGTTGGTTTCAGGAGTACGAATATATTGGCGATGACTATCATGATCACACCATGATCAATGAGGGACGCTGGTCACAATATGTCGATGAGAACTTAGGCGCAATATATCGTATATGCCGTTTCCTGCTTTTTCTGTACTCCCATGGCTTTAGCTTTATTCTTCCTGGCGGGCGGCGGGCCGGCGGAGGGGTGATATTTACAAGCATCGCAATTTTTGCCTGTTTGATAGTAACGATAGGACAGCTTTTTGTTGAGGAACCTCAATTTCCTTTTGTACTTCTAGGTGTGCCGCTGAGCGTCACTGCATTATGTGGTTTTGCCACTCTCATTCTTTACTTTTGGGAAAAATACGAGCTTAGATTTTATAAAAGCAATCGTAACTGGACAGATGAACTGG
Source organism: Vreelandella sulfidaeris (assembly GCF_042429665.1). Taxonomy (GTDB): domain Bacteria; phylum Pseudomonadota; class Gammaproteobacteria; order Pseudomonadales; family Halomonadaceae; genus Vreelandella. The sequence goes on from NZ_JBHMAC010000006.1 coordinate 84,194, forward strand.
CCTTCTGTCGTCGTACTGGTATAGTGAAGACGTCTAACGGAGACTTTCATTTTTATGAATTCGACGCTTATATCGAGATGACAGTAGGGACTCAAGGTTCTCAGTTCCACTCACTTAAGGTGATTCATCGCTACCCCCATCGCAGTCAACTACCGCATACCAAACACCCGTTGGAGTTTAGCTTTACCGTGGATGGGAGTATCGCCCAGCTATACGCTGCTTGGGATATGCTGCAGCGCTATATGGACGTTAGTCAGCCGCTACCCGATATCCCCCAGGTAGAGCCCTTCCGTCACCTCGACCCCACTACCAAAGCCTACGATGAGGCGGGTAAACGCGGCCGCCCCGCGGCTTACTGGCGCGATTTGTATGCCAATAGCAGCGCGGAAGAGCTCAAAGCACTGCGTGAAGCACACCGTGTTGAAGTCGATAGTGCTGCTTGGGGCGGTCGTCCGGATCTGATGGAGCTTTCGGTGCCCAACTACCGCGAAACCCGCAAAGGCGAGCCGGAAGACGTGAATGCCTTTGGCCGCTTCCCCTGGAAGGCCGGCGAGTTCGTTGATCGGCCGGACTCAGCGCCGCCTTCCGAGGAGGTAGCGAATCGTCAGAATAACGACGACACTGCACGCTAATACCCATAGCGCCAAACGTATATTGATTATCTGCCGGGGAGAGGGTGTACACGCTTTCCTCGGGAATAGTTTGAATAGGATCAAGCAGGGCCGCCGCCGATGAGCTTGCAAAACGAACCGCTAACGCCAGTGGAAGGCTACGAAGAAACCGCCTACCGCGCCAATGCTATTCCTGAGCAGAGTTATGCCCCTCAAAACGAGATGTTGCGCGGGCGCATACTAGAAACCCGTCTGCCTTGGGGCAGTTATCTAGGTATAAACCCTACTACTTATCAATACTCTGATCTTTGGTTTCGGGAGTATCAATATATCGGCGATGATTATCATGACTACACCATGATCAACGAGTCACGTTGGTCTAAACGAGTCGATGAAGATGTCAACGATCTGTACCGAATCGCTAGGTTCTTTTTTGTTATTTTCTCTCATGGCTTTAGTTTTAAGGGGGGGGGGGATGGTTTATTTTTGGTGTAACTGCTGTTTGTACTCTTTTATTCATATTTGCAGCTGATACATTACTTCAGGCGTTTACTCCCTTAGCCATTGTAACTGCGGTTTGCGGCACTGCAACTCTTCTACGCCAGCTTTGGGAAAAGCATGAGATAAAATTTTATAAAGGCAATCGCAACTGGTCGGATAATTATGCTTTCTGTCGGCGCACCGGCATGGTCAAGACATTTCGAGGGATCTTTCCTTTTTACGAGTTTGATGCTTATATCGAGATGACTGTAGGCACTCAGGGCTCGCAGTTCCATTCCCTTAAATTAATTCATCGTTACCCTCATCGCAGTCCAGACTCCTTTTCTAAGCGCCCACTGGAGTTTAGTTTTACGGTGGATGGCAGTATCACCCAGCTATACGCCGCTTGGGATATGCTGCAGCGCTATATGGATGTCAGTCAGCCATTGCCCGATATTCCCCAAGTTGAACCCTTCCGTCACCTCGATCCGACCACCAAGGCCTATGATGAGGCGGGAAAACGTGGTCGCCCTGCTAACTACTGGCGCGATTTATATGCCAATAGCAGCACGGAAGAGCTTAAGACGCTGCGCGAGGCGCACCGCGCCGAGGTGGACAGCACCCTTTGGGGTGGGCGTCCAGACTTAATGGAACTCTCCGTGCCCAACTACCGCGAAACCCGCAAGGGCGAACCAGAAGACGTTAACGCCTTTGGCCGCTTTCCCTGGAAGGCAGGCAAGTTCGTTGACCGCCCGGAAGCAGCGCCGCCTTCCCAGGAGGTAGCGAATCGTCAGAATAACGACGACACTGCACGCTAATACCCATAGCGCCAAACGTATATTGATTATCTGCCGGGGAGAGGGTGTACACGCTTTCCTCGGGAATAGTTTGAATAGGATCAAGCAGGGCCGCCGCCGATGAGCTTGCAAAACGAACCGCTAACGCCAGTGGAAGGCTATGCCGAAACCGTTTACCGTGCTGATGAAATCCCCGAACAAAGCTATGCTCCCCAGAACGAGATGCTGCGCGGACGTATTCTCGAAACCCGCCTGCCTTGGGGAAGCTATCTACATGTAAGCCCAACCACTCATCAATACTCGGAAAGCTGGTTTCGAGAGTACGAGTATATGGGAAGTGATTATCACGATCATACTATGATCAACGAGAAGCGCTGGTCAAAGCGGGTTGATGAAAATATTGGTATGACTTATCGCTTGATACGCTTTATCTTTGTTATTTACTCTCATGGATTTAGCTTTATTAGAGCTGGAGGGGGGGTGGGCGGTGGATGGATGTTTACTGGTATAGTTGCATTTGGAACCCCGCTATTCATCTTTGCTGCGGATATATGGATACAAGGGCTTATACCTCTTGCCATTGTATCGGCTTTTTGTGGGGGAGCCACGCTTCTTCTTCAACTTTGGGAAAAGCACGAATTAAAATTCTATAAAGGCAACCGTAATTGGTCGGACGATTATGCTTTTTGTCGGCGTACGGGCATGGTCAAATCCTCTCGAGGTAATTTTCCTTTCTACGAGTTTGATGCCTATATCGAAATGCGAGTGGGTACTCAAGGCTCACATTTCCATTCGTTCAAACTGATCCATCGCTACCCTCATCGCAGTCAACAGCCTCATACCAAAGATCCACTGGAGTTTAGTTTTACTGTGGATGGCAGCATTGCTCAGCTCTATGCCGCCTGGGATATGCTGCAGCGCTATATGGATGTCTCCCAGCCATTGCCAGATATTTCCCAGGTGGAGCCCTTCCGTCACCTCGACCCCACTACTAAGGTCTATGACGAAGCAGATAAGCGTGGCCGCCCCGCGACTTACTGGCGAGATTTGTATGCCAATAGCAGCGCGGAAGAGCTCAAAGCACTGCGCGATACGCATCGCGCCGAGGTGGATGCTACCCACTGGGGCGGCCGCCCGGATCTGATGGAGCTTTCAGTACCTAACTACCGCGAGACCCGCAAGGGCGAACCAGAAGACGTGAATGCCTTTGGCCGTTTCCCCTGGAAGGCAGGCAAGTTCATTGATCGCCCGGCATCAGCGCCGCCTTCCGAGGATGTGTCGAAACATCAGAATAACGACGACACTGTACGCTAATGGCGGTTGCGGTAAGCTTTCATTGATTACTTTCGGACTCCGCTAATGTTAACTGGCATGATATTGGTATTGGCGGCCGAATCATTGTAGCTCCAGCCACCCGCAACGACTAAGTATCTAATGGTAAAAAAGACATACACCATAGCGTTTTCCGATCCAATATCGGGCCTGCCCCAACGGGCTGGTGATGTTAAGCCTTTTCCTGGTGGCAAGGTAAGCTATTTGTCGCCGACTCCCTTGCCTATCGGAACAGCCCCCTTGGATTTTAATCAGGCCATTGGTGAAGTCAACGATGCCTATCTAGATTTCGGAGGCAGTCTTCCTACTCCCTTCACTTGGCAGTTTACGTTAGGCATACCCTTTATAGGTTTTTTAATGTTGGTTTTTGTTATTCCAATGTTGGGGGGGGGGCTAATGTGGATAATAGGGAAGGATATCGCACTATTTTACGCAGGGATTGCTGGGCTCTTTAATGAGGTATTTGCTCAAGCCGTAGTGTTCTCGACATTGGTATTACTATTAGCCTTAGTGATTAAAGCCCACTACCACTTCAAGTTCCGTGAGGCTGTGCCCACCCGTTTTCATCGCCAGCGCCGTGAGGTCGCCTTTGCACCGGGAGGCGGCAAACCGCCCATCATCGTGCCCTGGGAAAACGTGGCAGCCTGGGTGACTCAAGCGCAGGGGGTAACGCAATATGGTGTGCAGCGTCAGTATGGCTTAGGGGTCGGCTTTATCGAACCTGAAACCGGACAGCAACACTTTATTGAATTATCACAGCCCGGCATGCCATTGGCCTTAGGGCTTTGGGAAGCGGTGCGGGCTTACATGGAGTACGAGGTCAACACTCGGGAAGAAATTCAAGATCCCCACGGCCTGCATCGCCCCGGTGATCCGCCCTACGAGGGCGTACACACCTTCCATAATGCCCGGCGCCGGTTGCACCGCCGCTACCGCGAGGGCGAGATAGGTCTGTTCGCGGTCACTATGTGGTACCTGTGGCACATTCTCGACCTATGGACGATTCCCTTCCATCTGGCGGAATGGGAAATACGCGTTATCCAAAAGGCCGGACAGAAGACGTTACCGGCGAGCCTTGATGAGTGGTCAAAACCCCTGGCCGAAGAGCAGTGGGCCAAGCCCAGTGAAGAGCTGACGCGCCTATCAAAAGAAGTCAAACATCGCCATGCGCAACAACCCAACCGGCCTATTACAGCAATCTTCGCCGAGGTCTATGCCGAGGAAACGTCACTCACAGCTTGAATCAAACCTCATAAAAGATATGCCATCGGTTCAATCAACAATGGGAGCAACGTGACGTCAGGTGAAAAAATGGCAGTATGGCTCCAAAAAACGGTATCGCTCCTAAAGTGATTGAATGTAAACCGAATGTTTAAAACGACTCCCAACAAAGCGCTGCCCCCTATGCGGGCTGGCGAGCGGGAAAGCCGAGCCGGGGGTGAGCAGTACTGCCTAAGCCCGTTGCCGCTACCGGTGGAGAGCGATTACGCCGTGGATGTGGCCCATATCGATGTGCGCCACGATGAATCCACCATGGATATTCGCCAGGGTGCTAGCCCAGACAGTATGATGACGGCTGGGCATATGTTAAGTGGTTTAACGCTATTTATGAGCGGCTTTGGCTTACTGCTGTTAATGATAGCGATTGCCAAAAATTCTTTATACAACATGGTGCTTATCGCATGGGGGGGTGGGCTGTATTTTTCATTTCTATTTGTATTTACCCTAGCGATCCTCTGGCTCAATACGTTATTCAAGCGTATGCCGCCCATTCGCTTGAACCGTCAGCGCCGGGAAGTGGCTTTTGTGGTGGATCCTCCAGGGCGCTTCTGGCTGCCTGCCCCTCACAATCTTTGGCTAGCGTCGACGGCCAGCTTTGCAGTAAATATTTCTGGGTTCATGGGCCTCATTGAAATAGGCGAGTGGCTGCGTGGGGCGCGAGAGGGGTTTCCCTTCGGTTTTCTGCTGATGCATGTGGGTGGGTTCGCTTTTTTCTTTGTATATCCGCCTCTTTACGATCTCATCTGCCGACTCTGCAAGCGCGAGCGCCGCACGGTACTAGTGCCTTGGGAAGACGTGGTGGCAGTCTGTGGTTTCAACCCCAGCTTGGGGCCAGGGGCGATCACCGGTTTTGGCTGGAACTTTGCGCTACTGCCCCCAGACCCAGAGCGGCCAGGCTACACCTTGCCTGGTGCGGGCATCATCGTTAGCGTGGGCGGGCTGCCGGGGGCGCTGTCCCAGTGGGAGTACATTCGTCGCTTTATGGAAGAAGGCACCGAGGCCGTTACTCCCGCCGCCCGGGAGTGGGGCGTGGAGTGGTATGACGCCTATGTAGCCCGTGAAAAAGCCGAATGCGAACGCACTAACGACATGGCCCGCTGGCGGCGCTTTCGGCGTAAGCGTATTTGGGAACATACCCGTTTTGCTCACTGGTACACCGAGTACCGCATGAAACATATCCTGCCCAAAGCAGTGCCCAGCGACTGGCTGGCGGAGTGGTCGACACCCTTGCCAAAGGCGGAGTGGGCTGCGCCGTCCAGTGAGATAGTCGAGCTCAGTAAACACCTACGGGCCGCCTACCAGCGTGGCGAGAAATTTATCGAGATGGGTGATATTGAAAAACATTTTGGAGTAGCGGCACCTACAGCTAATCAAAAGGCTTATCCCACCTTTCCCTTTAGAGCAAATGCTCAATCGGTGTGAAAAAGCGGAGGAGTGACGTTAATTTCTGACGTTTCTGCCCACCCTTCATCCGCACCTGCCGGGAGCAGCTGCGACGCCATCACTGCCAGCGCCGAAAGCGACCTGCCCGAGCTCGCTCCCGGCTCTTCGTTTATTCGTACCGATCACGACAGCATGAGTTTTAACCGCAACTGGCAGGTCAAAGAGCGCCATGCCCAACAGCCCAACCGGCCCATTACGGCCATTTTCGCTGAGGTCTACGGCGAGGAAACGACACTCTCAGCTTAGCGAGCCGGTAGCTTTTCTTGCTGTGCATCGTCAAACTCACGAACTCAGCTTTAAGGTGGGCAATACAAGGTAGTGCTCAACGAAATATTCAAGCGGCTATGTAAGCTGGCAATGGATCGTCCCGCTTCAATCATGGCGCTAGTGTAGCCATCCCTTCCATGAAGAGGCGCCAAGCGCAGCCTGGAAACTCACACTTAATGTTGACTAACCTTCTATAGTGTTCCTTAACGAAGCCAAGCGGTTATTCATTTTGACTATCCCTTGGTGACGTCAACGCATCAACAAAGGGATTAGTGAATGCGAAACACCTACCGACACCAGACATTTACGGAGCAGGCGCTCATTGTATTAGCGCTGGGGGCCATCGCATTAATGCTGTGGAAAATTGTGGGTCTACTCATCTTGATTTTTGGTGCGGTGGTGGGGGCTGCGGTGCTGCAAACCTGCATGATCCCCCTGCTGCGGTTGGGCGCGCCCAGATGGCTTGCGCTGTTAACCGTTATTATCGGATTGGTAGTGGTGCTGGGACTGATCAGTTGGGCGTTTGGGGCGCAGGTATCTGCGGAACTGGAATCATTAGTCAGCCTGTTACCCAATGCCTGGGAGCAGCTTCAGGAACGTCTTGAAGGCTCACAGCTGGCGCCTTTGGTGAATGATGCGGCTGACCGGGCAGGCGACATGTTTGGCAACGGCCTGTCCCAAGTGGGAATGATCGTGGTGTCTATGGGCGGCAGTATTGTTAGCTTTTTCGCGCTGATTGTTGGCATGATCTATTTTGCTGCCCAGCCGAGTGTCTATCGGCGCGGCTTGCTGCTGCTGGCACCGATCAAGAGCCGGCCCAAGTTGGCGGACGCGCTGGACGAGAGCGGCAGGGCGCTGCGTTTTTGGCTTGGCGGGCAATTAGTGGCCATGGTGGTAACCGGGCTATTGGTGGGGGTCAGTATGTGGCTATTAGGCGTGCCCGCCCCGCTTGGTTTAGGGCTTGTGGCCGGCCTGTTGGATTTTGTGCCGCTGGTGGGGCCGTTGATCGCGGCTATCCCCGCGCTGTTGCTTGCCTTTACGGTGAGCCCTCAGACCACGCTGTTTGTGCTTATTGCGTATACGATCATTCAGCAAATAGAAGGGAATATCCTGCAGCCTCTGGTGCAACAGCGCGCCGTTCACTTGCCCCCGGCATTGCTGCTGTTTTCATTGTTCGCGGCAAGCACGCTATTTGGTTTGGCAGGCTTATTGCTCGCAGCACCGCTTACCGTCGTGGTCTTCGTGCTGCTGAATCGCTTATACGTTACCCGAGAGCAGGACGCGAGCTAGTTAGATAGAAACGTAATAACTAGCGGCTGATAAATACTTTTACGTTCTATACCGACAGCGTTAAGCTGTGCATCATTATCCATACTGACCGAAAGCGCCTGTTCCTTAACAGGCGCTTTTGGCATTGCTAAAGGTGAATGTATGTCTACAGCGACGATGACTGCGCCTCAGAGCTACCGTGTGCCCCTCATCGCCATGGCGGCGATCGTGCTCGGCGCACTGCTGATCGGGGTGGTGTTTGAGGCCAATACGGGCCTGCTGATGATTGTGGGTGGGCTGTTTGGCATGGTGCTTTATCATGCCGCGTTCGGCTTCACGTCAGCGTGGCGGGTGTTTATCACCGAGCGTCGCGGGCGTGGGCTGCGGGCGCAGATGGTGATGCTGGCGATTGCCGTGGTGCTGTTTTTTCCAGCATTAGGCGCAGGTAGCCTGTTTGGTAATGAGGTCTCGGGCTTTGTCGCACCGATTGGAATCTCCGTACTGGTGGGGGCGTTCTTATTCGGGCTGGGGATGCAATTAGGTGGCGGCTGCGCCTCTGGCACGCTATTCACTGCAGGCGGTGGCAACGCAAGAATGCTGATGACGTTAGTGTTCTTTATTGTCGGGTCGGTGATTGGGTCGGCGCATTTTGCCTGGTGGCAGAGCTTGCCTGCCTTTCAGCCGGTATCGCTGGTTAATGTCGTTGGGGTAAGCGGCGGCATTGCGATCAGTTTGGTGCTGTTTGCGGCGATTGCGGTGTTTACCTGGATCATGGAAAAACGCCGTCATGGTCACCTTGAACAGGCGCCTGAGGTGGCTAAACATGGCTATGAGCGTTGGTTAACGGGCCCTTGGCCGTTAGTGGCCGGTGCGGTGGCGCTGGCGCTACTGAATTTTGTCACCCTGGCATTGGCTGGCCGCCCGTGGGGAATTACCTCCGCGTTTGCGCTATGGGGCGCGAAAGGCTTTGAGCTGGTCGGCGGTGATGTAAGCCAGTGGGGATACTGGCAGTCTCCTGGCAATGCGGCGGCGCTGGAAGCCAGCGTATGGAGTGACATTACTACCGTCATGAACGTGGGGATTATGCTGGGCGCACTGGCCGCGGCTAGCTTGGCCGGACGGTTTGCGCCTAATTTTAAAATTCCGTTGAAATCGCTGTTGGCGGCAGTGATTGGTGGCTTACTGCTTGGGTATGGGGCACGGCTTGCGTATGGCTGCAACATTGGCGCGTACTTCAGCGGTATCGCGTCAGGCAGCTTACATGGCTGGGTGTGGCTGGTCGCCGCTTTCGCAGGCAACATGTTGGGCGTGAAATTGCGGCCGTTTTTCTTTGATGGCGTGGAGGGGCGTAAACCCGTCGCCAAAACAAGCTAATTGTGACGCAACTGCTAGAGTAAAGTGATGACGCCTCGGTTTTAAGCCTCTTAAACCGAGGCGTTTTTCATTGCTTCTCGACATGTCTCTTCCACCTTTGTCGCAGGAGCATGTTACATTACGCTCAAACGCTGCAAACGCCTGATTTTGCTGCATCGCAGCAGTAAATGACACAAAGAGAGTGCTTATGACTACCCAGAGTAAACGCCCCCTATACCTTCCTTACGCCGGTCCTTCTTTGCTCGAAATGCCGCTATTGAATAAAGGCAGTGCGTTTACTCAGCAGGAGCGCTTGGCGTTTAACTTGATCGGGTTGCTGCCGCAAAAGGTGGAAACCATTGAGGACCAACTAGAGCGGGTCTATCGCCAATACCAGTTGTGTCATAGTGATCTTGAAAAGCACATTCATTTACGCGCTATTCAAGACGATAATGAAACGCTCTATTTCCGTATGGTTTCACAGCATCTTGAAGAGATGCTGCCGATTATCTATACCCCTACCGTTGGACAGGCGTGCCAGGAATTCTCCAATATCTATCGTAATCACCGTGGGCTGTTTATTAGCTACCCCGACCGCGAACATATGGACGATATCCTGCGTAGCGCCACCAAGGATAACGTCAAAGTTATCGTGGTCACTGACGGCGAGCGGATACTGGGCCTGGGCGACCAGGGTATCGGGGGCATGGGCATCCCGATTGGAAAACTGGCGCTATACACGGCCTGTGGTGGTATTAGCCCCGCTTACACGCTACCGATCATGATCGATGTAGGCACCAATAATAAAGCGTTGTTGGACGACCCTATGTACATGGGCTGGCGTCATGAGCGGGTAGGCCAGGAAGAATATGATGCCTTTATGGCGGAATTCATTGCTGCCGTGAAGCGGCGTTGGCCTAATGTGTTGTTGCAGTTTGAAGATTTTGCCCAGGCCAATGCGGTGCCGCTGTTGGAGCGCTACCGTGACGAACTATGCTGCTTCAACGATGATGTGCAGGGCACTGCCTCTGTGGTGGTCGGCACCTTGATGGCCGCTTGCCAGGCCCGTGAAGAAACCATTGCTCAACAGCGCGTCGTGTTTGTGGGCGGTGGCTCGGCAGGCTGTGGTATTGCCGAGCAAGTAGTAGTGGCGATGGAAGCCGAAGGCCTGACCGAAAGCGAAGCGCGGGCGCGCATTTTCGTTGTGGATCGCGATGGTTTAATGACCAGTGATCAAGAGTGGCAGCGCGATTTTCAGCGCCGCCTCGCCCACGACCCTTCGCTAGTGGCGCAGTGGAACGGCCAGGGCCTTGAAGAAACGATTGCACAGATCAAACCCACGGTATTGGTCGGTGTCTGTGGTCAGCGCGGTATCTTTACCGAGCAGGTGGTGCGCACGATGCATGCTGGCTGCGAACACCCGGTCATCATGCCGCTCTCTAATCCTACCTCGCAAGCAGAAGCCGTACCTGAAGATGTTATCCGCTGGACCGATGGCCAAGCTCTGGTGGCCACCGGTAGCCCCTTTGCGCCGGTGATTTATAACGGCCGTACTTACCCGATTGCTCAGTGCAACAACGCGTACATCTTCCCCGGGATTGGCTTGGGTGTGATCGCTGCCAGTGCTACCCGCGTCACTGATGAAATGCTCATGAGCGCCTCGCGAGCCCTGGCCCGTGAGGCGCCGTTGGTAAAAGAGGGCAAGGGAGCCTTGCTGCCACCGCTGTCGCGTATTCGCGATATCAGCAAGTCGATCGCGTTTGAAGTGGCGGCTCAAGCGCAGCAAAACGGCGTCGCGTTGAAAACCAGTGGCACGACATTGCGGGAACTGATCGAAAAAGCCTCCTGGTCGCCGGATTACCGCACCTATCGTCGTCGTGCTTTCTAAACATGCTGCTATAGGTGTTTGATAAATAGCGGCAAAAAAAGCCCCCACCGAGGTGGGGGCATGCAAGCATTGGTAGGTTTTACCTTTAGGCTGCGCCGATCATCTTGCGCAGCACGTAGTGAAGGATACCACCATGATGGTAGTAAGACAGCTCGTTTGCCGTATCAATTCGGCACTTGGCATCAACGCTTCGTTCACCATCGGCATTTTTAATCACTACTTTCACCGTGCCACCTGGTGTCAGATCGCTTAATCCTGCAATGGAAATCTCTTCATCACCGGTCAATTTCAACGTTTGACGGCTTTCGCCTTCGGCAAATTGCAGCGGTACAACGCCCATGCCAATCAGGTTGGAGCGGTGAATGCGCTCGAAGGATTCCGCAATGACGGCGCGAACGCCCAGCAGGCGGGTGCCTTTAGCCGCCCAATCCCGTGAAGAGCCGGTGCCATACTCTTTACCTGCAATCACGACAAGCGGTTTGCCTTCCTCCTGGTACTTCATGGCGGCATCATAAATCGCCATCTGCTCGCCGCTGGGGACGTGACGTGTTTCGCCACCCACCACGCCATCGAGCATCTCGTTTTTGATCCGCACGTTAGCGAAGGTGCCGCGCATCATCACTTCATGGTTACCGCGCCGCGAGCCGTAAGAGTTAAAGTCGACTGGTTTAACACCATGCTCTTGCAGATAACGCCCTGCGGGGCTGTCTGGCTTGATAGCACCAGCGGGCGAAATGTGGTCGGTAGTTACCGAGTCACCCAGCATGGCCAAAACGCGCGCGTTGTGAACATCTTCAATGGGATCCGGCTCGCGTCCCATGCCTTCGAAGAACGGCGGGTGTTGAATGTAGGTCGACTCAGGCCACTGATAAACCTTGCTTTCAGAAATATCGATTGCTTTCCAGACTTCGTCGCCCTCGAACACTTCGCCGTACTCTTTGCGGAACATCGCGGTGTTCACTTTCTCGACGGCGCTGGCGATCTCGGCCTGGCTGGGCCATACGTCTTTCAGATAAACCGGGTTACCGTCGCTGTCCTCTCCCAGCGGGTGTTGCGTCAGGTCGTGCTGGACGTTACCTGCCAAGGCATAAGCGACGACCAGGGGCGGCGAGGCGAGCCAGTTAGTCTTGACCAGAGGATGTACACGGCCTTCAAAGTTACGGTTGCCGGAAAGTACCGACGCCACGGCAAGGTCGCCACTGCTGATCGCCGTCTCTATCGCTTCAGGCAATGGGCCGGAGTTCCCGATACAGGTGGTGCAGCCATAGCCGACCAGGTTGAAGCCCAGGGCATCCAGATCTTCATTGAGGCCCGCTGCCGCCAGGTAATCAGTCACTACCTTGGAGCCAGGTGCCAGTGAGGTTTTTACCCATGGTTTGGTTACCAGGCCTTTCTCACGCGCTTTACGCGCGAGTAAGCCCGCTGCCATCATGACGCTTGGGTTGGAGGTGTTGGTGCAGGAGGTGATCGCTGCAATTACCACGGAGCCGGGGTGGAGATTAAAGTCCTGCGCATTAAGCTTCACGGCTTGGCTGTCGGCATGCTCAAAGCTGCGCTCGATGCCGACTGCGGTCTGGCCGCCTTCCGACGATAGCTTACCTTTCTCGGTCGGCTTCGCTTTCGCATCTTCCTGCATGAACTTGTCAAAGGCCGCCGCCATGTCTTTCAGCGCCACGCGATCCTGGGGACGTTTAGGGCCTGCAAGGCTGGCTTCTACCTCGGTCATGTCCAACTGCAGAGCGTCGCTAAAGATCGGCTCATCGTTGGGCTCGCGCCATAGACCCTGAGCTTTGCTATAGGCTTCCACCAGCGCGACTTGCTCATCTTCACGTCCGGTTAGACGCATATAGTTCAGCGTTTCATCATCAACCGGGAAAAAGCCACAAGTTGCGCCGTATTCAGGGGCCATGTTGGCAATGGTCGCGCGATCCGCAAGCGGCAGGTCTTTCAAGCCGTCACCGTAAAACTCGACAAATTTACCCACCACGCCTTTTTTACGCAGCATTTCGGTAACGGTGAGTACCAGGTCGGTGGCCGTAATGCCTTCGCGTAGCTTACCGGTTAGTTTGAAGCCAATGACTTCCGGGATCAGCATGGATACCGGCTGGCCGAGCATGGCGGCTTCGGCCTCGATACCACCCACACCCCAGCCAAGCACACCCAGGCCGTTGATCATGGTGGTGTGAGAATCGGTGCCAACGAGTGTGTCGGGATAGGCGAAGTTTTTACCGTCTTCCTGCTTGGTCCAGACCGCTCTGCCCAGGTACTCCAGGTTAACCTGGTGGCAAATACCGGTACCCGGCGGCACAACACTGAAATTGTCGAACGCCTGCTGGCCCCAGCGCAAAAATTCGTAGCGTTCGCGGTTGCGCTGCATTTCTATGTCGACGTTTTCCTGAAAGGCCGCCGGATTGCCAAACTTGTCGACCATGACCGAGTGATCAATGACCAGGTCGACAGGCGAAAGTGGGTTGATCTTCGCGGGGTCTTCGCCAAGGCTTTCTACGGCGGCGCGCATGGAGGCTAAATCGACCACGCCAGGCACGCCCGTAAAGTCCTGCATTAATACACGCGCTGGGCGATAACCTATTTCCCGGCTGGATTTACCTTCCTTCTGCCAATCCACCAGGGCCTGCATATCTTCTTCGGCAACGCTTTCGTCATCGGCGAAGCGTAGCTGATTTTCGAGCAGAATTTTGAGCGTCTTGGGAAGCCGGTCAATATTGCCTAATGCCTCTGCCGCTTGGGGGAGGCTGTAGTAGTGGTAGGTGGTACTGCCCACCTCTAGGCTATTTAGCGTATCGGTTATCTTGCTCATGCCATTCTCCTCTTATTGCTGGGTTGTTAGCTCAGCGTGTCGGTCACGGTTTTCCTTTAGTATGGCTTACCATAGTAATAACACATGAGTGTTTCCGCCGTCGCTTTCAAGGTTTCTTCGCCTAATAGCGTAGATGAAACCTTGCAATAGCTTGTACTTGGCGCCATTTCAGGCAGACTCTCAGCAAAATTATTCAGTCAGATCTTTACAAGGTGGTGTCATGGAAACGCGTCATGAACGTTTGATTATTCTTGGATCCGGCCCGGCGGGCTACACGGCCGCCGTGTACGCGGCGCGGGCAAACCTGAAGCCGTTGTTGATCACCGGTATTCAGGCGGGTGGCCAGTTGACCACGACCACCGACGTCGATAATTGGCCGGGTGATGCCCAAGGGGTACAAGGCCCTGAATTGATGGAACGTATGAAACAGCATGCTGAGCGCTTTAACACTGAAGTGCTGTTTGATCATATCAATGAGGTCAGCTTAGGTGAAAAGCCGTTCACCTTAACAGGTGATAGCGGTACTTATACCTGTGATGCGTTGATTGTGGCCACCGGCGCCAGCGCGCGGTATTTGGGCTTGCCCACTGAGCAGCAGTTTATGGGCCAAGGGGTCTCTGCCTGCGCCACCTGCGATGGATTTTTCTACCGCAACCAAGAAGTGATAGTAGTGGGCGGTGGGAACACGGCCGTTGAAGAAGCACTGTATCTGGCCAATATTGCCTCTAAAGTTACCTTGGTACACCGGCGCGACACGTTACGCGCAGAAAAAATTCTCCAGGATAAGCTAATGGAGAAAGTCGAGTCTGGCAAGATCGCGCTGGAGTGGTTCCAGGAAGTCGAGGAAGTACTCGGCGATAATACTGGTGTCACGGGCGTGCGGGTTAAATCCACCCAAGATGGCGCCAGCAAAGAGATTCATGCGCCAGGGTTGTTCATTGCCATTGGCCATAGCCCCAATACGGGAATTTTTGCCGGCCAGTTGGACATGAACGGTGGCTATATCAAGGTGCACTCAGGCCTGGAAGGCAACGCCACCGCGACCAGCGTGCCGGGCGTATTTGCTTGCGGTGACGTCATGGATCATGTCTATCGCCAAGCAATCACCTCGGCGGGCAGTGGCTGCATGGCGGCACTGGACGCCGAACGTTATCTAGACGGCATTGCCTAGACAGTACTGCTTAGACAGTACTGCTTAGACGGTACTGCTGGATAGTTTATTCCGCGGCGATGAAGCGTCGATAGCCATCAGCAATCAATCGACGCTTCATCGATCCTTAGCCGTCCCAATTGGCTGAGAACCAGCTTTCTGCCTTGAGCCCCGTCGGTGCGAGTAGCAGGGCAAATGGTAAAACTACCGTTGAAGCCACTGGTGTAACCAAGCGAGTCGTAGCGTATTCTCGACCACCCTCGGCTATAGGCCACCTGGGTGTTCCGCTGGGTAGGGAAGATACGCAAGATATCGTCGTTGGCTATGTGCTGTGTTTTATCACCCCGTACCACCATCAACTCACCGCTCCACTCATGAGCGCAGGATTGACGATCCTCTGTCGCAGGGCAAAGCGTCATTTGGCTGCGTTGGCTGATCGCGCTATTACGCGCCAGCGTAAAAGCGCTCTGCAGTCGGTTTATGTCACTGTATCTCGCGGTACGCTCCGCTAATAGTTGAAAGCTTGGTAGCCCCCAGGCAGCCACAATTCCCACCAGTAACAGCGTAATGAGTAGCTCAAGCAGTGTGAACCCACTGTTAGAGACAACGTTAAGGTTGTTATCACCGTCATTCATTGACTTGCCTCACTTGACCCTGCTTCTTCCCGCGCTATGCTCACTTTCCTTGTGTATCTGTATATTGCTTGGCTGCAAATTGCTTATTTTCAAAATGCTTAGCTGCGGATGGTTCAGTTGCGAATGGTTCAGTTGCGAATGGTTCAGCAGCGAACACGCTGTAGGTAAAGTTCACCCTAGTCGGCCCTACGTTTTTTTTATGTAAGCCAAAACGGACATTCATGTGAGCGATTTCTTAATTATTGGTGGCGGCGTGATCGGCATGATGACGGCGCTGCAATTAGCTGACGCAGGCCAGCAGGTGACGCTGGTTGAGCGAGGCGAGTGCGGTAAAGAAGCCTCGTGGGCTGGCGGTGGAATCGTGTCGCCACTTTATCCCTGGCGCTATGCCACTGAGGTGTCGCAGCTATCACGCTGGTCAGAAGGTGTTTATCCCTCCCTGGCACTGCGTTTGTTGGAAGAGACCGGTATTGATCCAGAGTATCGCCAAAAAGGGCTGCTCTACCTGAAGGTGGACGATGCCGACGCCGCACTTCACTGGGCGCATCAATTAGGCAAGCCGTTAGAGCGGGTCGGGGCCGGGTTTGTCCGCGACAAGGAACCAGGCGTGGCGGTCACCGATGAAGGCGCACTGTGGATGCCGACATTGGGCAGTGTGCGCAACCCTCGCTTGGCCAAAGCATTGAAGGCGCGGCTAAGCGCGATGGCACAGGTAACGCTGCACGAGCAGTGTGACGTTAGTGGCTTCGTTTATCAGGATGGCCAGGTTGTCGGCGTGGCGTCTTCTCAAGGCTCGCTAACGGCGGGCCAGATTGTCGTTTGTGGCGGTGCCTGGGCGGGGGCGCTCTTGGCCCAGCTTGGCGTGCAGTTGCCGGTCAAGCCCGTCAAAGGCCAGATGATTGCTTATCAAGCACCAAAAGGCTTGGTGCAACGTGTGGTGTTGAAAGACGGTCGCTATATCATTCCACGTGCAGATGGGCTGTTGTTGGTGGGCTCGACGCTTGAAGATGTCGGGTTTGATAAAACCACTGACGCGCTGGCCTTGGCGTCGCTCAGGCAGAGCGCTGAAGCGATCCTGCCTGCCCTGGCGGATTGCCCGGTAGCGCACCAGTGGGCGGGGCTACGCCCAGGTTCTCCTGAGGGCATCCCTTTTATCGGCGCGCTACCTGGCTGGCCCAATGTGTTTGTCAACGCGGGGCATTATCGTAATGGATTAGTGCTGGCGCCGGCCTCGACCCATTTGCTGGTAGACCAACTGCTGGGGCGTGAGCCGTTGATTGACCCTGCGCCTTATCAGCTTACACCCGAGCGATTAGTACACGGTTAAGGTGTTTGGTCTTTATCCTGCTGCTCCTGCAGAAAACGGTCACGATGGGCGCTGCTGCAGAACCACTGCTCGTGGTCACGCAGTGCCTCATCTTCAGGCACGTGGACCTCACACCAGCGGCAGCGGACCATTTTACCGCCTTCATGACGGTTGATTTTTTGATGCTGCGCATCGTGCTCAAGTTTGCGTTCACGGTAGATGCCGTAAAGCTTTAAACCGACATAAAATACAACGGCAAAGATAATCAGCCGAATGATCAAAAGGTTCATCCTTATTTTGTCTCCCGTGGTGGGATCTCGACAGTGGGATAGACGCATGCCCTTTGCCAGTTGGCGGCCCTTACGGGACAATGCGTGTATGACGGTGTAAACCAATTCTAAAGATTCTCAAGAGATTTTGACGCCCATGCAAGACTTAACGCTGGTAATGGCCCAACTCGATCCTCTGGTCGGGGATATTCCCGGCAATGCCGCACGCGCGATTGAAGCCGTGCGGGAAGCGCGGATTGAGCATGGGGCGGACATTGTTGTCTTTCCTGAGCTTTTTTTGTCGGGCTATCCACCCGAAGATTTATTGCTGCGCCCCTCGATGGAAACGCGCCTGCGTGAAGCACGTGCCCTCATGGCCTCGAAAGTCGCCCGTGACGTGCTGGTAATTATTGGCTATCCCGGTGTTCGCGAGGGGCGTTGTTACAACCTGGCTGGGCTGCTTTTTAATGGGCAATGGGAGGCGGAGTACGCCAAACAGTCGCTACCCAACTATCAGGTGTTCGACGAGCAACGTTACTTCACGGCGGGCGTTGAGCCTTTGGTGTATGAGCATAAGGGCGCAAAACTCGGCATCTTGATCTGTGAAGACTTGTGGGATGGCGCCCCCGTCAGGGCCACTAATCAGGCGGGCGCGGAAATCCTGATCACCTTGAACGCCTCGCCTTATCATCAGGATAAGCCCGCTGAACGGCTGAGCTTGTTGGAGCAGCATGCGTTAGACGTTAAACGGCCAATTGTGTATGTGAATACCATCGGTGGTCAGGATGAGCTGGTGTTCGACGGCGGCTCGTGCTGCGTTAACGCGAGTGGCGAGTTGCAGGTGCTGGCGCCCTTTTGGCAAGCGGGGCTGATGCCGATTCAGTTTTTACAAACCAGCGCGACTAACTGGGAACCTCAGCCGGGCGAGATTGATGCTGAAGTGGCACCTGAAGAGAGCCTTTACTGTGCCTTGGTCACTGGGGTGCGCGATTATGTCAACAAAAGTGGTTTCGAGGGTGTCGTGCTGGGACTCTCCGGCGGCATCGATTCTGCGCTGTCGCTAGCCATTGCCGTGGATGCCTTGGGACCACAGCGGGTGCAGGCAGTGATGATGCCTTACCACTACACCGCCGATATCTCCAAGCAGGATGCCGCCGAGCAAGCCGATATGCTGGGGGTGCACTACGAGGTCATGCCCATTGCATCGATGGTAGAAGCGTTTACGGACACGCTAGCAGAGAGCTTTGCAGGAACCGAGCGGGACACGACGGAAGAAAATCTTCAATCGCGCTGTCGTGGTGTATTGCTGATGGCGATTTCCAATAAAAAAGGCTTGATGGTGCTGACCACTGGCAATAAGAGCGAAATGGCGGTGGGCTATGCCACGCTCTACGGCGATATGGTGGGGGGCTATAATGCTCTTAAAGATGTCTATAAAACCTGGGTGTATCGCCTGGCTCGCTGGCGTAATACCCAGTCGCTGGCTATTCCTGAACGGGTGATTGAGCGTCCGCCTAGCGCCGAGCTGGCGCCTGGGCAGCAAGACAGTGATTCCTTGCCCGATTACGATGTGCTTGACGCCATATTAGTCAGCTACATCGAGGGCGACATGAGTGCCGAGGCCATCATCGCCGCCGGTTTCGACGAAGATGATGTTTATAAAGTGGTTAAGCTGGTCGACCGCTGCGAATATAAGCGCCGCCAAGCGCCTATCGGTGTCAGGGTGACGCCGCGAGGGTTTGGCCGGGACCGCCGCTATCCAATCGTGAATGGCTGGCAGCCCGGCGATTAACTATTCATGCGTCAACTCATGCATCAATACGCTTCAAAAGCCTTGGTTTAATCAACAATCAAAAGCTTTCCCACTCAGGCTCAAGCTGTGACGGTTGTTTGGCCGGCAGTGAGAGCCTGTTGGCGGTATTGGCGGGCGGCGTCGATAGCGAGGCGGTATGCGGCGGCCGTGCCTGCTGTTGGTTCGTCGGTAGTTTAAAGACTTCCATGGCATTGAGTAGCGAGTGAGCGTTCTGGCGCAGACTATTGGCCGCCGTGGCGCTCTCTTCGACCATGGCAGCATTCTGCTGAGTTGCCTGATCCATCTCTGTTATTGCTTGGCCGACCTCCTGCACGCCAGCGCTCTGTTCAGCGCTTGCGTTGCTGATCTCCTTCATGATGTTGGTCACGCGCTCGATAGCGGCCACAATCTGTTCGGTTGATTTGCTGGCTTCTTCGGCGCGTTTATTACCATGGCTTACCCGCTCCAGGTTGCTGGTAATCAACACATTGATCTCTTTGGCAGCATCGGCGCTGCGTTGCGCTAGCCGGCGTACCTCTTCAGCGACGACTGCGAAGCCACGGCCATGCTCACCTGCGCGAGCGGCTTCGACTGACGCGTTCAGGGCAAGAATATTGGTTTGAAAGGCAATGGCGTCAATGGTGGAAATAATGCCCGCGATCTCCTGCGAACTCTTGTTGAGATCGTTCATCGTGGTCACGACCTGATTAACGGCTTCGCCTCCTTGTTTTGCAGTGTTGGACGCGCTGGCAGCTTCCTGACTTGCCTGCTCGGAGTTATCGGCGTTGAGTTTTACCGTGCTATTAAGCTGCTCCATTGCCGACGCGGTCTCTGCCAGCGCACTTGCCTGCTGTTCCGTGCGCGAGGAAAGGTCATTATTGCCTTCTGCAATTTGTTCACTGTTGTTAGACACCGCCTCAGCAGAGGTACGCACCTGGGCCACAATGGTTTGTAACTGCTGAGCCATCGCCACCTGAGAGGCCATGATGCTGCGGTTATCACCTTTCTTCAGGCGTCCTTGGTTGGTCAGTTCTCCACGTCCAATAGCTTCAGCAAAGGCTTTGACTTCGTGAGGTTCGGCGCCTAATTCACGCAGTAGCTGGCGCGATAAAAATACCGCAATCAAGCCGCCCACCAGCAGTGCAAACAGTGTTAGCCCCAGCATCTGCATTTGGAAACCTGAAGCAGTATCGCGAGCGCTGGCGGTGGTGGCATTGTTTATTTCTTGTTGAAGATTGATGAACTGATTAATGCGATTAAGCCATTGGGTGTAGGCGGGGCCTGCTTGCTCCAGCATTAGTGCTTGCGCACGAGCATAATCATCTGCATGGCGAGCATCGATGACCTGTTCGGTCAATGCCTCGGTAACCAGCGCTTGTTCGTTGATACTGGTGAGAATGCTTTGTTCTTGCGGCGTGCCAGCATGTTCACTGGTTACCCGCTCCATTCCTGTGGTGGCGACCTGATAAACCTCACGCAGGCGTTCTATTTCGCCCTCAAGCTCGCTGAGATTACCGTTGCCCGCGGTGATAACAATGTCGCGGAGCACAATGGCGCGGTCATGAACGCTACCCCGCCAGTCCACGGCAAAACGCTGTTTAGTGCCGTTAACGTCGTTAATGGTGGTTAGATCACGGTCAATTTGATTAACCTGATAAACGCCGACGGCGGCAAGCAGAATCAGCAAGCCCAGAAGCGCGGAAAAGCCGGTAAGTAGCCGGGTGCTGATCTTTGTGCCAGACAACATGAGTCGCATTAGATATCGCCTTAGGCGCTGTTTAAGCGCTTTATTATGTGAGAAGCGACGATCTTATATTTTTGTACACTAGTTGTACATATAATATTTTTATTTGTACAAGAAGATGGGTGCGCTTTTTAGCCTTCTAAAAACGACAACACCACGCCGAAGCGTGGTGTCGAAAGTTAATGATTGTATAGGTCTAGCAGTAGGGGGTTGAGCGCTTACGCATTTACGCTCAATGTTTGGGCTCAAAGCTGCCGTTCTGTAACTGCTCATGGTCGGGCGCATTCTCACGCAATACCGCCAGCACTTCGTTGGCCCGGTCGTCCATATTTAGCCCTTGATACCCTTCGACCATCGTGGCGAGTGCGTCGCGGGTGGCACTGGATTCTGGATAGTTTTCAATGACCCAGCGGCCTCGTTCAACGGCGGCTAAATAAGCACCTCGGCGCAGGTAGTAGTCCGCTACGTGCAGTTCATGGCGGGCCATTAGTTCACGTAGATAGACAATACGCTGCTGGGCATCGGCGGCGTAGTCACTTTGCGGGTAGCGCTGAATCAGCTCACGAAAATCATTATAGGCATCGCGTGAGGCGCCCAGATCGCGTTTTGAGATATCAATCAGACGCAGGCGCTCTAAGCTGAAACGGCCCGCCTGCCAGGCAGAAAGCCCGCGCAGGTAGTAGGCGTAATCGACCTGAGGGTGGTCTGGATGAAGGCGGATAAAGCGACTGGCGGCTGCACGAGCCTCTTCCCAGTTACTGTTTTCATAGTAGGCATAGATCAATTCAAGCTGTGCCTGCTCGGCATGAGCGCCAAATGGATAGCGTGTATCGAGCGCTTCCAGGCGTTCTATTGCCACGGGGTAGCGGTTGCTGTCTAGGGCTGTGCGGGCCAGCTCATAGAGCTCACGCTCCTGTACGCCAGCAAATTCGTCGTCCTCTTCTTCGCTAGTCGTGTTACTTGCACAGCCCGCTAAAAGGGCAAAACTTAAGGCCAGAGCGCCAAAGCGGTTGGCAGCTGAAAAAACGCGCATCATCATCCTCGTTGCTAACAAGCCTCTATCACCAAAAAGCGGCGATGGCCGTAAGTAGAAATGGTAGAATAGGTCGCAGTACGCCCACTATAAAACACCTCGACATAAAACGCAGGCTTAGCGGTGTTTCGTCGGGTGTCGTCAACGGAAATATTTCCATGCCTCGGCTAATTTTGATCGCCTTGCTCAGGTGTTTGGCGTTTTAAAGGGGTTCTTTGCGTTTGAAAGAGGTTTGTCATGTCTCGAGTAGTTGAAGACACGCAGCGTGTGCCCGCCACGCTAGCTGGCGCGCGTTTAGACCAGGCCGCGGCCGAGTTGTTCAGCGATTACTCCCGTGAGCGCTTAAAAGCGTGGATTAACGCGGGAGAGCTGACGGTGGATGGCGTGCCAGCCAAGCCCAAAGCTAAGCTGCATGGTCATGAAGTGCTGGCGCTGCAGGCGACGATTGAAGACGACACGCGTTTTGAAGCGCAGGATATCGCGCTTGATATCGTGTACGAAGACGATGCGGTCATGGTAATCAACAAAGCCGCGGGTATGGTGGTACACCCTGCAGCGGGAAACCCGGACGGCACGTTGCTCAATGCGCTGTTGCATCATCAACCAGCGCTTGCCGAAGTGCCTCGGGCGGGGATTGTCCATCGCCTGGATAAAGACACCACCGGACTGATGATGGTGGCGAAAACGCTCCCTGCGCAGACGATTCTGGTGGAACAGTTACAGGCACGTAGCGTGTCACGCCAGTACGACGCCGTGGTGATCGGTAAGCCAGTGTCTGGCAGCACCATCGATGCGCCGATTGGCCGGCACCCTAAAGATCGCAAACGCCAGGCTGTCACGGCATCGGGAAAGCCCGCTATCACCCATTTTCGTGTGGTTGAACGTTTCCGCGCGCATACCCATGTGCGCTGTAAGCTGGAAACCGGGCGTACTCACCAAATCAGGGTACACATGGCCCATGCCCGCTATCCGCTAATTGGTGATCCTATGTATGGTGGCCGTGCGAAATTGCCACCCGGTGCCGCGGAGCCGTTAAAAGAGATTCTGCGCGAATTTCCTCGCCAAGCGCTACATGCGCGTAAGTTAAGTTTTCTGCATCCTGTTAGTGGCGAAACGTTAACGTTTCGTGCGGACTTGCCCGATGACCTGTTAATGTTGTTGGATTATTTGCGCGAAGATAACGAGACCATGCGATGAGCGATGCCATTAATTTGCGGCCGACGCTTTTAACGCCAGATTGGCCTGCGCCGAGTAACGTGCGCGCGTTTGTGACTACCCGCGAATCGGGGCCTAGTCAGGGCGAATTTGCCGCGTTTAATCCCGCCTCTCATGTGGGCGATAACCCTGATCATGTTGCGCTATGTCGTCGGTTGTTAAACAAGGAGATGGGTGATGAGCGGCCCTTGTTGTGGCTGAATCAAACCCATGGCGCACGCGTACAGCAAGGTTATCAAGCGGATACTCCCAACGCTGACGCGTCGATTGCAAGCTCAAGTGAGTACGCCTGTGTGGTGCTCACCGCCGACTGCCTGCCAGTAATGTTCTGCAATCGGGCAGGGACTCAGGTGGCCGTGGCGCATGCCGGTTGGCGCGGTTTGGCAGGCGGCGTATTGGAAGCCACCATTGCCGCCATGAACACCGACCCGGACGACATCCTGGTATGGCTAGGGCCCGCTATCTCCAACGCTCAGTTTGAGGTGGGGCCAGAAGTGTACGGTGCGTTTGTCGCCGTGCACCCTGATACCGCCGACGCCTTTGATCACAGCCCTTACCGGCTGGGCCATTACATGGCCGACCTTTACCGGCTGGCGCGCTTTCGTCTTGAGGCGCTAGGGGTGCATCACATAAGTGGTGGCCACTTCTGTACTGCCTGCGAATCGCGTTTCTACTCTTACCGCCGCGACGGTGGTAACACCGGCCGCATGGCAAGCGTGATCTGGATCAACTAACGTTTAGAAGCCCTTCCTTACGTCTGCGGTTTACACGTCTGCCTCTTGAAAAGCATGGAACTGACGCCATTTAACTTGTCAAGCTAAGTAATGATTAGCACATCTAATGACACGTTAGTGGGCCACGCGATGCGTCCAAACGCACGCCATCCCCAGGAGGAATTCCATGCGTTTCGATAAATTTACCGCCAAGCTCCAAAGTGCGATTGCCGAAGCGCAGTCGTTGGCAGTGGGTCGCGGTCATAATCAGCTAGACCCTGCGCATTTGCTGCTTGCGCTGCTCGATACCAAAGATACCGGCATTAAAGCCCTGATTGAAAAAGCGGAAGGCAGTAGTTCCCGCCTGCGTGACGGGCTGCTGCAGCAATTGGATAATTTACCCAAAGTGGGTCAGTTCGATGGCGAAGTGCAGCCCTCACGGGACTTTATCAAGTTATTCAACTTGACGGATCGCGAGGCGCAAAAGCGCGGCGACCAGTTTATTGCCAGTGAGCTGGTGTTGCTGGCAGCGCTTGAAATGAACTCGGCGATTACCAAGCTGCTTAAAGACGTGGGGATTAACCGTAAGTCGCTTGAAGCCGCGATCAACAGCCTGCGCGGTGGCGCCACGGTGGATGATGCCAACGCCGAAGATCAGCGTGAAGCGCTCAACAAGTACACTCTTGACCTTACCCAGCGCGCGTTGGACGGCAAACTTGACCCCGTCATCGGTCGTGATGACGAAATTCGCCGTACCATCCAGGTCTTGCAGCGGCGCACCAAAAACAACCCGGTATTGATTGGTGAGCCAGGCGTGGGTAAAACCGCCATCGTAGAAGGGCTCGCTCAGCGCATCGTCAATGGCGAGGTCCCCGAAGGCCTGAAGGATAAGCGCGTCCTCTCGCTGGATATGGGCTCGCTCTTGGCGGGCGCCAAGTTTCGCGGTGAGTTCGAGGAGCGCCTCAAAGCCGTGCTGAAAGAGCTTTCCCAGGAGGAAGGCCGAGTCATCCTGTTTATTGATGAGCTGCATACCATGGTTGGCGCAGGCAAGGCCGAAGGTGCCATGGACGCAGGCAACATGCTCAAGCCTGCGTTGGCGCGTGGTGAACTGCACTGTGTGGGCGCCACTACTCTTGATGAGTATCGCAAGTATATCGAAAAGGACGCCGCCCTTGAGCGCCGCTTCCAGAAAGTGCTGGTTGATGAACCCAGTGAAGAGGATACCGTCGCTATCCTGCGCGGTCTGAAAGAGCGCTACGAGGTGCACCACGGGGTGGATATCACCGACTCGGCGATTATCGCCGCGGCGAAGCTGTCCACTCGCTATATCACCGATCGTCAGTTGCCGGATAAAGCCATTGACCTGATTGATGAGGCGGCCTCGCGGATTCGCATGGAACTGGATTCCAAGCCAGAGGCTATGGATCGTCTGGATCGCCGCTTGATTCAGCTCAAGATGGAACGTGAGGCGCTCAAGAAAGAGACCGATGAGGCGACCAAAAAACGCCTGGAAGCGCTCAATAACCAGATTCACGAATTAGAGCGTGAATACGCCGACCTGGATGAAATCTGGAAAGCCGAAAAGGCCAGTATTCAGGGGGCAGCTCAATTCAAGGCCGATTTGGAGCAAGCCCGGCTTGATCTTGAGCAGGCTCGCCGTCAGGGCGATTTGGGTCGGATGTCGGAAATTCAGTACGGCAAGATCCCTGAGCTTGAGAAGAAAATTGCCGAAAGCGGCGAGGGCGAAGCGGATATCGCCAGTCATCAGCTGCTGCGCTCCAATGTGACCGAAGAGGAAATTGCCGAAGTCGTTTCGCGTTGGACCGGCATTCCGGTTTCCAAGATGCTGGAAGGCGAGCGGGACAAGCTGCTGCGTATGGAAGAAGCGCTTCACCAGCGGGTGATTGGTCAGCACGAGGCGGTTGAAGCCGTGGCGAATGCGGTGCGCCGCTCTCGGGCAGGGTTGTCTGACCCCAATCGTCCCAACGGTTCATTCTTGTTTCTTGGCCCGACTGGGGTGGGTAAAACCGAGCTGTGCAAGTCCTTGGCGACTTTCTTGTTCGATACCGAAGAGGCGATGGTGCGTATCGATATGTCGGAGTTCATGGAGAAGCACTCCGTGGCCCGTCTGATCGGTGCTCCCCCCGGCTACGTGGGTTATGAAGAAGGCGGGTATTTAACCGAGGCGGTAAGGCGTAAGCCCTATTCGGTGCTGCTGCTGGATGAAGTAGAAAAAGCCCACCCGGACGTTTTCAATATCCTGCTACAGGTATTGGAAGATGGTCGCTTGACCGATGGACAGGGGCGTACGGTAGATTTTCGTAATACCGTCATCGTAATGACGTCCAACATGGGCTCGGACGTTATTCAGCGCATGGGGGGTGACGATAGCGACTACGAAGTGATGAAAAACATGGTCATGGAAGTAGTGGGCAATCATTTCCGACCGGAGTTGATTAACCGTATCGATGAAGTCGTGGTGTTCCATGCGTTAGGGCAGGAGCAAATCCAGGCGATTGCCGGTATTCAATTAGAGCGCTTGAAAGGACGCCTAGCGGAACATGACTTGAGGTTAGAGGTGAGTCCTGAGGCCATGGCGCAACTGGCGGTGGTGGGATTTGACCCTGTCTATGGCGCGCGACCGCTCAAGCGGGCCATTCAAAGCCGTATTGAGAATCCATTGGCTCAAGACTTGTTGGCGGGTAAATATGCGCCAGGCAGTGTCATTCGTATCAGCGCGGAGGAAGGTAAGCTGGTATTTGAGTAAGCCACTTTGCGCAATTGAATAGGCTAAACGCCCCGTCAGCATCGCTGGTGGGGCTTTTTTTTAGCCTTCCTACGACGATTGTTGCGTTTGGCCTGTTACGAGGTTGACAGTCTGCCAGCGCTAATGGAATCTTGTCGGTTCCTGATTTGCGGGCGCGGTCACTACAGGCAACCCCTAACCACCGCGCGAAGGGTAGGCAATGGCCTCTACCCGCCGAAGGACTTCCGGGCTTGGGTTAACCGTCCAGCCTGGCCAACGCCCCGACACGGCGAACTGCCGTGAAAGGAAGCATGTGTTTTATATCGACATAACACACATGCTCCCGATAAGAGTGCAGGCCCTAACCGGGCCTCCTGCCAGGGTTTGGCATCAGGTGCCGACACGGGTCGGCAGCGGCATACCGCCGCACTCGACACCGCAGGATAACCTGCGGATCGCACTCGAGACCTCTAGGGGAGAAATACAGTGGAATTGCTTTCCGGCGCAGATATGATCGCCCGCTTCTTGCAAGATGAGGGCATCGAATATATTTATGGTTACCCTGGCGGGGCAGCGCTGCATATTTATGATGCGCTCTTTCGCCAAGATAAAGTTAAGCACATTCTGGTGCGTCATGAGCAAGCAGCCACCCACGCGGCTGACGGCTACGCTCGTGCCTCGGGTAAACCAGGCTGTGTGTTGGTCACGTCAGGCCCAGGTGCCACCAATGCCGTCACCGGCATTGCCACCGCCTACATGGACTCAATTCCCATGGTGGTGTTGTGTGGTCAGGTAGCCAGCCATCTGATTGGTGAAGACGCCTTTCAAGAGACCGATATCGTTGGGGTCACTCGGCCCATCGTGAAGCACAGCTTCTCGATTCGCCATCCTTCTGAAATTCCAGAAGTGCTGAAGAAAGCCTTTTATCTGGCGTCAACAGGCCGCCCGGGCCCCGTCGTTGTGGATATTCCCAAGGACATGACCGCGCCAACCGAACGCTATGAATATGTGTATCCCAAAAAGGTCAAACTACGTTCGTATAATCCTGTCACACGCGGCCATACCGGGCAGATCAAAAAAGCTGTCGAGCTGATGCTCAAGGCCAAGCGGCCGGTGTTTTATACCGGCGGTGGCGTGGTGACGGGTAAAGCTAGCGAAGGCTTGACCAATTTGGTGAAGCAACTGGGCTTTCCCATTACGACGACCTTGATGGGGATTGGCGCGTATCCGCAAAGTGACTCGCAGTGTTTGGGCTGGCTGGGGATGCATGGCTCCTATGAGTCCAATATGGCGATGCACCATGCCGACCTGATTATTGCCATCGGGGCACGTTTCGACGACCGCGTGACTAATAATACGTCGAAATTTTGCCCCACTGCCAAGATCATCCATGTCGACGTTGATCCAAGTTCCATTTCGAAAACGGTGCGCGCGGACGTGCCGATCGTAGGTCCTGCCTCTAGCGTTATCAATGAAATGATCAGTTTGGTGCAAGGACAATCGATTGCTCATCCTGAAGCATTAACCGAATGGTGGCAGAAGATCGATAGCTGGAAAGCCGACCGTGAAGGTAAGCTTTATGAGCCGTCCAAGCCCGGTGAGGTGATCAAACCTCAGGAAGTGGTCGAAGCGCTATGCCGCGTTACGAGGGGTGAAGCGTATGTGACTACCGATGTTGGACAGCACCAGATGTTCGCGGCTCAGTACTATAAATTTGATAAGCCCAACCGGCTGATTACCTCGGGTGGTTTAGGCACCATGGGCTTTGGTTTCCCCGCGGCGATGGGGATTAAGCAGAACTACCCGGATGACGATGTCGTGTGCGTTACCGGTGAGGGCAGCTTCCAGATGATGATGCAGGAGCTCTCTACCTGTAAGCAGTATGGGGTGGGCGTTAAAATCGTCAACCTTAATAATGCTTCACTTGGTATGGTGCGCCAGTGGCAGGATCTGAACTACAAGTCCCGTCATGCACATTCTTATATGGAGTCGCTCCCGGACTTCCATATGCTGATTGAGGCGTATGGTTTTACCGCTATTACCGTCAATACGCTGGACGAGCTGGAGCCCGCGCTAGAAAGGGCGTTTGCTGACAAGCATGAGCTGGTGTTCCTTGACGTGAAGGTCGACCCCTTTGAGCACGTCTATCCGATGCAGGTGCCGTTAGGTGCCATGCGCGACATGCTGCTGTCTAAAACGGAGCGTACCTGATGCGTCATATCATCTCGATTCTGTTAGAAAATGAACCGGGTGCGCTGTCACGTGTAGTCGGGCTGTTCTCCCAGCGTAATTTCAACATCGAAACGCTTAACGTGGCACCCACCGAAGATCCTTCTCTGTCGCGTCTAACGGTGACTACCGTGGGCGATGACCGGGTGATCGAGCAGATTACCAAGCACCTCAATAAGCTCATTGATGTGGTTAAATTGGTAGATCTGACGGAAGGCAATCATATTGAGCGCGAGCTAATGCTGGTCAAGGTGAAGGCGCTGGGCGCGGCGCGTGATGAGGTCAAGCGTACGGTGGATATCTTCCGTGCGCAGATCGTCGACGTGACGCCAAGCCTGTATACCGTGCAGATCACGGGTGACGCCGGCAAGCTGGATGCCTTTCTACAGGCCATGGCGCCGGTAGGCATTCTTGAAGTTGCGCGTACCGGGGTTTCAGGTATCGCACGGGGTGATAAGGTTCTGTCGCTTTAACTGTTAAGCGCACTCCTCATTAATCCGACCGTTAGAGCGCCGCCCTTATGATTCAATTAGGGCGGCGCTTTTTTATTGGCGGCTCGCGTTGCGTTTATCACTTTCGTGCTGCTGAATGGTTAAGCCTCGGTGTAATGGACTGGCTGAGAGGTCTCCACCGTGTAGAATGAGAGCAACTACTGTTCCCGTGACTTCACTTTTAATGGATGAAACCTATGACACAGGACAATCGCGATCAAATGCCTTCCGGTGCTGATAAGCCTGGCATTGACCAGACAAACGATGGTCAAGCAGGCACAGACCAAGTAAGTCCGGATCAAGTAAGCACGGATCAAGCAAGCCACGACCAAGTCAACCCTGACCAGCGCCGCGAACAAGACCGGTCAAAGGTAGGGGGGAATGAAGATTTGGCCGCTGCTTTCCTGCGTGATACGGAGGTGGTTGAGGAGACGGTTGAGGACGGCAAGAAGATCCGACGTAAAGGTATCTATTTGCTGCCTAACTTGTTTACGACATCGGCGCTTTTTGCAGGCTTCTTTGCGGTTGTCGCGGGTATCAATGGGGAGTTTACCTCTGCTGCCGTCGCGGTGTTTATTGCGATGGTACTAGATGGGTTAGATGGCCGTGTTGCCCGCATGACCAATACGCAAAGTGAGTTTGGCGCCGAATACGACAGCCTGGCCGATATGATTTCGTTTGGCATGGCGCCGGCGTTGGTGGCCTTTACCTGGATTCTTCAAGATATTGGTAAGACAGGATGGGTAGTCGCTTTTCTTTACGTGGCCTGCGCGGCGCTTCGCCTGGCACGCTTCAATGTTCAGATCGGCAGCGTTGATAAAAAATGGTTTATCGGCTTGCCGAGTCCCTCTGCGGCAGCGCTTGTCGCCGCCAGTGTCTGGACCTTCCATAGCTTTGATGCGGACGCGTTTGGTTTTAAATTGCTGATGCTGGTAGTGGTGGCAGCGGCAGGTGTGTTGATGGTGAGCAATATCCGCTACTACAGCTTTAAAGACCTCGACTTTAAAAAGCCGGTGCCGTTTGTAGTGCTGCTAGCGGTGGTGCTGGGGTTCGTCATGATCTCGGTTGAGCCCTCCGTCATGCTGCTACTGTTATTTGGTACGTATGTGGCGTCGGGCCCTGTATTAGCCGTGATGCGCAAAGCAAAACCCAAGAATTAACAGCCGACGCAGCTTTTTTAAACTTTTTCATAATCCCCCCCTTGCCAACCCGGCCGCGAATCCGTAAAGTACGCATCCGCTGCCGGGGACGCCAAGCGTTACCAGCGGTGAATGAGGTGTAA
>NZ_JBHMAC010000007.1:0-8368 GCF_042429665.1 Vreelandella sulfidaeris
TGGCAGGTGGTGGCAGTGCGCCACGTGGGCGAACAGCCCCAGGCGCTGGAAGAAGATGGTATGACCCTGGGCGATGCCAACGGCATGACGCGCTACTTTAACCACGTTTCGCTAATGCCCGGCGACGCCCCCTGGCGCGCTACACCCAACCCCAAGCCAAGGGTAGATGGCCCCCAAGTCGCTTTTGTGGTCGGCCCGGAAGGCGAAGAGATTCACTGTGACGAGCACGGACGAGTAAAAGTCCAGTTTCCCTGGGACCGCTACGCCGAGCCTGACGACACGGCGAGCTGCTGGGTGCGTGTGGCCCAAGGCTGGGCCGGTGGCGGCTACGGCAGCATTGCCATTCCCCGTATTGGCCATGAGGTGATCGTCTCGTTTCTGGAAGGCGACCCGGACCAGCCGTTAGTCACCGGGCGTACCTATCACGCCGTGAATACCGCGCCCTACTCGCTACCCGAACACAAGACCCGCACGGTGCTGCGCACCCAGAGCCACAAGGCCGAAGGCTTCAACGAACTGCGCTTTGAAGACGAAGCGAGCGAGGAGCAGATCTGGCTCCACGCCCAGAAAGACCTGGAGCTTCTGACGCTTAACGACCGCGTTGAGGAGGTACGTAATGACAGCTTTCTCAAGGTACACAACGACCGCATCAGCGAGATCGATAACGACGACCACCACACGGTGCATGGCAACCGGTTCGAACACACCGAAGGCCTGCAGCACCTTACCGTTCAAGGCACGCTGCATATCAACGCAGGCCAAGCCTGGCTAAGCGAAAGTGGCCGCGAGCTGCACATCAAGGCCGGCCACAAGGTAGTGCTGGAAGCGGGCAGTGAATTGACCCTCAACGCTGGCGGCAGCTTCCTCAAACTAGACGACAGCGGCGTCACCATTTCAGGCCCCAACGTCAAGGTGAACGCCGGCGGCAGCCCCGGCAACGGCACCGGCCAGGCCGCCGAAGGGCCGTTGCTGCCAGGGCATGCGATGGCGGAGGTGCATGAGCGAGTAGATCAGCTCTCGCAGGAGGCATTACTCAAGACCAATTTCAAACTCCCCGAGGTATGTGAAGAGTGCTGGAAAAAAGCACTGGCGGAAGGGCAGAGCGCCATACCAGGAGAGCAGGCATGAATACCGGAAGTTTTCCTGCTTGGGAATCCCTTTCAACATCACAAGTACCGTCCATCAAGCGCTATGCGTTGATAGAGATGGCGCAGCTAGCGGTAACCACCCGAACGACTCTGTTTAACGAAATAGCTGACAAGGACCACTACTGGTCGCTAATCAAAGATGAACGCCAGCCCCATTTACAGCGCGAAGGCCCCTGGTTGTTGAGCATCCCTGATGATCAGCTCGATCAATTGAATCAGCTTGACGGCATGGCATGCGCCTTGCTCAGTTGGATAGAGACCCCACTAAGCGGGGCTGAACTGGCTAGCCATTTGTCTCCGGCCATGGTGGTTGAAAGCCCGCAAAAGCAGCGCTCGCTCCTTCGATTCTATCTTCCTGATGTCATTACTCAGTTGCATGAAGATGCGCTCGAAAATTCAGCGAATGCACTCTTTTCGGGGGTTAACCGTTGGTGGTATCAAGATACAACGATGGGGTGGGTAGCTCTTGAAGGGAAAGCTTCAACAAAGTCCGTCACTCAATGGCAGTTAGTCGTCGATGAGGCTCGTTGGCTAGCCCTGCACGGTGAACCGGAAGTTATGCAACTGACTGCCGAACTGGTCGATTTTGCACCGTCGTTATTTGAAGGAATATGCCATTGTGAGCGGCCCCGTCAGGTGGCTGAAGCGCTTATGCAAGCCAACAGCTATGGTCTGACTGCTACTGCCGACAAGCGAACCTTTATCTATGTGCAATTCAGCCAGGGAAGTGACGCTTGGGCATCGGAGGAAATGCAACGCCTTTTACAACGCGCGGCGGGTGGTGAAGCCACGCTGGCGGAGATATTAGTAACTTCCTATCAGCAGGACGAGCCATGATATGCGCTTGATACCTGTTTGTCTTCAAGTGCTGTTGCCCGCCTTGGTGGCTTTATGGCTGGCTTGGAGCATGCTTTTTAACCCATCAAAGAGTGGATCGCTGGCAGGCTATAACCATACTGACAGACCTGTTTTTAGTTATTGGGTCGATGACAACTGGGGAGGAAATATGGATCCCTATTCTTGGGGTAGTACTACCTGCTGTTGGTCATTCCAGAATGATAATGTTGAAGTGGTATGGATTCTTGATGTCACGCCTGAGGATATCGAGGCAGGCCTAGAGGAGGAACGGCATAGTATGACTCTTCCAATGCCAGAGCATAAACAAGAAGATCAATACTTACATGTACATTTTCTTCCCGATAAAAATGTTGATTTAGTTTGGAGTCAGGATATTCGTTCGCCAAAATTTGATCAGTATCGCAACTCTGAGGCTCGCCATGATGAGTAAAGCAACGTCAGGTTATTTATTGGTCTTTTTTTATTTAACAGTTTTTAAAAAATTAACGGTCATGGAAAAGAATCGATGCGAAATGGCTATAGGAGATAATGAAGTATGTTAGTTCGCTGGGCAATAAGCCGTTATATGCGTCTGATACCCGCTTGGCTTAAGTTTTCATTAGCTGGTTTGGTAGTGATATGGTTAGCTTGGAGCATGCTTTTTAGCACATCAAAGAGTGGTTCTTTAATGGGTCACAATCTTACTGAGAGGCCTATTGGTAGTTTTTGGGTTGATGGTAATTGGGGGGGTAATCTATCCGCCTACTCTGGAGGTTTATATACAGGAGGTGGAACTACCTGCTGTTGGTCCTTTAAAGGAGATTCTGTTGAGGTAGTTTGGATTCTAAGCATGACAGGAGAACAGTCACGCCAAGGGATTGAGGAGGAAAGGCATAGCGTAGAATTTCCCATGCCAGAACATAAGCGAGAGGACCAGTATCTGCACGTACATTTTCTCCCAGATAACCAAGTCGAGTTAGCCTGGAGCCCTGACCTGCAATCTCCTCTGTCTGAACAGTTAAGGTAAGAAGATTGATTATTCTTAATTATAATTTTTGTACGGAATTTTTTATGAAAAAAGGGAGCTGGTTATCATGTTAGTACGCTGGGCAATAAGCCGTTATTTGCGGTTACTACCTACTTGGCTTAAGTTTGCGCTGGCTGGTTTGGTGGTGACATGGTTAGCTTGGAGCATGCTTTTTAACGCATCAAAAAGCGGATCATTGGCAGGTTATAATCATACAGATAGACCTGTTGGTAGCTACTGGGTTGATGATAATTGGGGTGGAAATATGAACGCCCACTCTTGGGGAGGTACTACTTGCTGTTGGTCTTTCCAAGGAGATACTGTTGAGGTGGTATGGATATTAAGTAGGACGGGCGATCAAAAGCGTCAAGGAATAGAGGAGGAAAGACACAGCGTAACCCTGCCTATGCCAGAACATGATAAAGATGATAAGTACTTACATGTTCATTTCATTTCCGATAATAAGGTGGACTTAGTATGGAGTGAAAATATCCGATCGCCAAAATTTGAGCAATACCGTGGTTCGGGAGCTAATTGAAAATGGATGAAACATCTATCGAAAGCATATGCTCATTAAATTCGAGAAGCAAAAGAAGTTATATAGATCGTTTTGGGGCTGACTGCAGCCAAGTGCTGGATATAGGTTTTTTCTTTGATGGCATATCAAGAAATTTAGAAGCCGACATTCAAGAAAGTAGGGTCAGTAACATTGGATGTTTATTTTTAGCCTACCCCCCTCAAGAAGAAGGCAAGCTTAGTGCTCCGATTCGTAGACACTACTACTCCGGCCTTGGAACATCTTTCGAATCTAGTTTATCAGCTGATGTAGTAGGTGCTGCGCACCGTGTTCCTGGCGAAGCCGTCGGAACGGGCGAAGGGCAACTGCGTTCCAGTGCCACGGATGCCGCAAAAGGAGTGCTCTCCGGTGGTGGTTCGGGGCGCTGGTACGAAGTTTTTGGGCGTTCGTTTAAGGTATCTATCACTCAACCCTGGAACTGGGTTAAAGCGGCCCGGGATGCCGCGATTCGCACAGGTATTGAAGCCGTTGCACCTATCCGGGATACCTCCATTGCCGCTAACCTGTTGATGAGTGGAAGCCACACCCGCCTTTCCTCCGCTGTTCGCGATTTTCAGAGCAGTGTGGCTGACGTCAAGCAGAACAGCGAGCTACCGCTGACCAGAATACGTGTCTCTGTCTTTGGCTTTGATTTTGGTGCCGCCATGGCAAAAGCCTTTGTACGACGGCTGTTGGATGAAGTGTGCGATCAGGACGGTGAACGCTTTGTTTATCAGGACAGCGATGTAGAGGTGGTGTTCGTAGGTTTGCTGGACTGTGTGGACCGTACCCATGCGGAGATGGGGCCGCTGGACTGGTTTCATCCGTTAAGCCCAGTACTTGATGATGGCGGAGAGCTACACCCAGGTTGCCAACGAGTGCTGCATCTAATCGCTGCCCATGAGCGGCGCTTTTACCGACGCTGTCGTCCGCTGGGAGGGCAAAATGCGCAGTGGTATGAAGAGCTGTGCCCAGGCATTAGCGAAGACATTGGCGGTGGCCTGGTAACAGACGAACAGAAGGCCAGTGCAGAACTTTCGCTTGCAGCCCTGCACCGTATGTATCGCCGTGCCACTATCGCTGGCGTGCCTTTTCCGCCGTTGGATACGCTGAGAGAGCAGAACGAATTTATTGCTCAAATGTTCGAGCTGAACGATGAAATCGAAGGCTATTCGTTACCCGCCTTGGCGCGCCATTACCGGCGGTTTACTACTACTCGACAAAGTCCTACGGATGAAAACTTCCGCTCTCATACCCTGGTTTATCTGGCCTGGCTAGCACAACGCTTCCGCGATTATCAGGATACCCTGACCGCGCTGGAAGCGCGCGAGGAAGCCTTGCCCAACCGTTATTACCATCGCACCATTGGTTCGCTAGTAGCCTCTGTTTCAGGCTCCCAGGAAGAGTGGTCGATTCAAACAGCAGAACGCGCTGAGATTGATGCGGCATTATCTACATTAAAACAAGCCTGGGGCTGGCTCGAAGATGTGGATGATGAGGCCGCAGATATACGCCGCCGTGAGCGCTCATCCGACAGAAATACCTATTTACATGCACGTGCAACACTTCGCCATCACTCGCAATTAGCCAACAGCTGGTATCAGTGGACAAGAGAAGAGTCCCCTCCTGAGCTACCTGAGCCGGTAGGGCTTTTGTTTGCCTATGGTTTGCATGACAAGCAGCCCGAAGAGATGACTTATCGAAACCGACAACCCTCACAGCTCGTTGGCGGGTATCGGTTTATGACGTGGCGGGGTATCGATAAGCCTGATGACTAAGCTTTCTGCGCATTCCATTCGCTACTTTGTTTATACACCTGCAGGTAAACGTGCCTGGGGTTCTCAAACGGGCATCGATTACCGTTGGGATGTGCAAGTGCAGTTTCGAGAAATACCGCAAGTCCCTTTTCTATCCAATGATCGGTTCTATCCCGCGCCAGAACCGCTCAAAGCCGCGCCTAGCGATATAGCAGAAGTCTTTGATAGCACATCGTCAAATAGTGACTACTGGGTAAAGGAAATATTGAATGTCTGAACAACCTAACCCGAAAGATTACTACGCTGATACGGCATATAAACCAGCGAAACGGGTAGCGTGGGAGGAAGCTAATCCAGATCGTCAACGCATCAGTGGCTCACGTTTAACATGGTATCGTCGTACTCTGGATAATGGGACAAAAGATGAGTATGGGTATGAAAATATAGCGATTTCAAAAAACTGGGAAAATGAAATTAAAAGAAGCCCAGGCTCTAATCATGATGTTTTTAAAAAAACAGGCGTTTTTTATACCTACCACTGTATAATCCCCCCTAATTTTAGCTCGTTTTCGAGATTTTTATTTTTAGTTATGGGTGTGGGTAAGGGCGGGTTTTATTTGTGCTTGTGGGTGACTTTCTTGATATCTTTTAGCTTTCTTGTTATGTCCGTTTTTTCAGGAGCTTTTGCTGAAAATTTAAGCAATATTGCAGGTTTGATTGTTTTTTTGTCACCTATAGCTTTTGTTTTACTATTAGCTTGGCAGCTAGGGCGGTTTCTAGAAAAAAGATTTCCACGCTTCTTTTATAAAATGCAAAAAACTCCCCTGTGGCAACTAAACCGTCAGAATGGTTTTTTCACGATTTATAACCCAAAACGAGCTTGGGAAGAGCGCTTAGCAGCCCCTTTCTATGAATTTGACGCCTACCTTGAAAGCTCGCCGGATACCCAAGGTAGCCCTACCTATTCGCTGATGCTTTTTCACCCTGAAACAGGACTTAGCCAGAAGCTGGATGCTCAGTTCCCGCCTACCAACATGCCCGGTGAATTGGTTGCAGCGTGGCAGTTTATCCAGCGCTATATGGATGTTTCCCAGCCGCTACCGGATGTGCCTGCTCTGGAAATACACCGCCACAAAGACCCCACCACCGCAGCCGCCGACCAGCGCAAAGGCCGTAACCCGCGCTACTGGAGAGATATGAGCGAAGCCGATGTAGAGAAAATACAGGAAGAGAAGTACCAAAAAAATATTCGTTTGCGTTAGCCGGTAGGCGCAGTCCAGTCATTGTATCAAACAACACTCTCAAGGCAGTCGCTACTACGCGCCTGCCTCGGCGGTAGCGTGGCTTAACGTGTTAAATTAGTTCCAGTGAGTGATTGTATGAATTGCCGCAAGCTACATGAGCGCGATGCATTAATGAACCAACTGGGCGATACCCATAACCGCCCTACGCCTACGTCACTTCTCATGGGCCAAATGTGGTAAGAGCATTTTCAGCAGACACCTATTAATACGGTGATTGAAATTAAAAGCGGCCTACCCGGCATGGGGGTTGAGCTACAAGATGTCGCAATCATTAAGCGCCTAGAAGGAAAAACTCACAATACACCAGCCTATAGCGGTTGGACGAAAGAATCTGAAACGCAGATGACGCCATTACTGACCCAGCTATCTGCAAATTCTATTCGCTAATTTGTTTATACGCCTGCGGGTAAACGTGCATGGGGGCCTCAGACGGGCATTGGCTACCGTTGGGATGTGCAAGTGCAGTTTCGAAAAATACCGCAAGTTCCTTTTCTATCCAATGATCGGTTCTATCCCGCGCCTGAACCGTTAAAGGAAACACTCAGCAATATGGCAGAAGTCTTTGACAGCACATCATCTAATAGTGATTACTGGGTAAAGGAAACATTGAATGTCTGATCAACCTAACCCAAAAGACTACTACACTAATACTCCCTACAAACCTGCTAAACGGGTAGCGTGGGAGGAAGCTAATCCAGATCGTCAACGCATCAGTGGCTCACGTTTAACATGGTATCGCCGTACTCAAGATAATGGCACAAAGGATGAGTATGGTCATAATAATTTAGCTATATCTAAGAACTGGGAAGCAAGGAGAGCGAAGTTAAGAGCAGAAGATAGTGTTTTTAATGCGATAAAAGTTCGATATGATCATCAATCAATCATGCCTCCACACTATAGCTTTTTATCGAAATTCATATATGTTTTAATGGGCTTTGGAATAGTTTTTTTATGGATGTCTTTAATATGTTTCCTTTTAATATCCTTAATATTCTTGAGTTCTTTGGTTTTTGGTAAAAATGACCTTGGATACTTTGTTTCGTCGATGCTTTTTAATACTAAGTTTTTTTACCAATAGCACTGATTTCATTGGTTATTTGGAAGGGCGGTCGCTTTTTAGAGAGTACATTCCCTCGATTTTTTTATGGAATGCGAAAAGCTCCCCTATGGCAACTCAACCGTCAGAATGGTTTTTTTACGATTTATAACCCAAAGCGAGCTTGGGAAGAGCGCTTAGCGGCACCCATCTATGAATTCGACGCCTACCTTGAAAGCTCGCCGGATACCCAAGGTAGCCCTACCTATTCGCTGATGCTCTATCACCCTGAAACGGGGCTTCGCCAGAAACTGGATGCGCAGTTCCCACCTACCAATATGCCCGGTGAATTGGTGGCCGCGTGGCAGTTTATCCAGCGTTATATGGATGTTTCCCAGCCGCTACCGGATGTACCTGCCTTGGAAATCCATCGCCATAAAGACCCCACCACCGCAGCCGCCGACCAGCGCAAAGGCCGTAATCCGCGCTATTGGCGGGATATGAGCGAAGCCGAAGTAGAGAAAATCCAGGAAGAAAAGTATCAAAAAAATATTCGTTTGCGTTAAGGTCTGTGGGCATTGCAGCAGTTAATTCAATAAAAATTCAAACAGTGGCATGACGCGCTACTTTAACCACGTTTCGCTAATGCCCGGCGACGCCCCCTGGCGCGCTACACCCAACCCCAAGCCAAGGGTAGATGGCC
>NZ_JBHMAC010000008.1:0-6392 GCF_042429665.1 Vreelandella sulfidaeris
GGGCGGCTATCGTCAGCTGTATATCGAGCGGGTACTTCAGGCGGACGAAGGCTGTGATTTCGACTTTTTAGTTGGTTGCCGTGGATCCGATGTGCCGCGCCATTCGCATTAACCGTTCGGCTTACCGTGATTCATTATTAACCACCCTGCGCAATGATATCGCGCAGGGTGCTCATCAGTGCCGCTGCACCGGGAGAGAGTCGCTGGTGGCGTAGGCTTACCAAGCCGTAAGGCTGGACACTGAGCGTTTCACTAAACGGCAGCAGGTGAAAACGTTGCGGTGTGCAGAGTAGATCAGCCGCTTCACGGGTAGTCACCGTGATGGTATCGGATTTGTCGACCAGCGCGAGCGAAAGCAATAGATCGGCGGTATCCACGATCTGGCGGGGCGGGGCGACCTGATGATGAAGAAACAGGCTGTCGACCCGTTGTCGCATCAGTGCGCCGGCGGGCTGTAGTGACCATGGGAAGGTTGCCATATCGGCAAGGCTCAATGGGGTTTTCTCAGTGAGTGGATGCCCTTTGCGGCATACAAAGCAGAGTTCTTCCTCACCAATTTCTTCAAATACAAAGCGCTCGGCGTCGACACCTGCTGGGATGCGTGTAATCGCAAAATCCAGTTCGCCTTCCAGTAGGCGCGGCACAAGCACCTTACTGACATCTACGTCCACACTGATCTTTAGCCCTGGTCGTTCGCGGTGTACCCGCTCAATCGCGCTGGTGAGCAGGGTGACCGCCGGGGCCATGACGGTGCCGACGGTCACAGTGCCGGCGCTGCCTTCGCCGAACGCGTTTAACTCTTCGCCAGTGTGGTGTAGCGCTGATAGTACACTGTGCGCGTGGCGAATCATGATCTCGCCATACCAATTGGGGGTTAAGCCACGGGGATGACGGTCAAACAAACGGATACCTAGATTGGTTTCCAGATCACTGAGAAGCTTTGACGCGGCAGGTTGGCTCATATCGAGTTGATTAGCAGCACGATGAAGATTTTGTTGCTCCTCCAGCGCTAAAAATAGCTGAAAATGGCGCAACTTTAGTCGTACATCTAAAAACCAGTTCTCGCCGAGAACGCCCATGGGATAAGCCTTGCGTTGTTATTGATAGCTAGAAGTATATCGATAGTGATGCGTTTGTATATTGGTTGGTTATGCCGGAATTCTCTACTGTACAAGCGGTAGCGGCGTAAAAGATGCCGACGGAACAACAACAAACTAACAACAAAAGTAAGCCTCCAGGAGGAAACGCATGCCTCTTATCTATTCCTACCCATTAAAAAGTGGAATGCCGTTATTGTTGAGTACTATCGCCATGGCGCTAATGACCAGTTCCGCACTTGCACAGAGCAATGCCGAGAAAAGCGGCCACAATGATGAGGCCGCTAGTTTTCAAACTTCGGCGTTTGGCCGCATGCCGGATGGCCGTCAGGTTGATTTGTACCACTTCACCAATGCCAACGGTATTGAGCTGAAGGTGATCAACTACGGGGGCATTATCGTGTCGTTGAAAACTCCCAATGTAGAAGGGGAATTCGACGATATCGTGCTCGGTTTTGACTCTCTTGAGACGTATCTCTCTGAGGAGTATCGCCAGGCTAACCCCTATTTTGGCGCCATCATTGGACGCTACGGCAATCGTATCGCGAATGGTGAGTTCTCCCTCAACGGCGATACCTATACATTAGCCACCAACGATGGCGATAACCACTTGCACGGCGGCGATAAAGGATTCGATAAGGTGCTGTGGGAGGCTGAGCCTTTTGAGAATGAGGACGGCTCGGGGTTAGTGCTGCGCTATACCAGTGAAGATGGTGAGGAGGGCTACCCCGGCAAACTTGAGACCCAGGTCACCTATACCTTGACCGATGATGACGAGCTGGAGGTGGAGTATCAAGCCACGACCGACAAGGCCACCCCTGTCAATCTTACTCAGCACAGTTACTTCAACCTCAAAGGTGAGGGCAGCGACACGATTCTTGATCATCAGCTAATGATCAATGCGGATGCCTTTACACCGGTCAATGAATCGCTGATTCCCACAGGTGAACTTCGCTCGGTGGAAGGCACGCCGTTTGATTTTACCCAGCCGACTCCCATTGGTGAACGCATTGAGCAAGATAACGAGCAGCTTTCCTATGGGGGCGGTTATGACCACAACTTTGTACTCGCTCGCGATAACGCAGCCTCGGATGAACTCGTCCTGGCCGCTAAGGTGTGGGAACCACAAAGTGGCCGCATGGTGGAAGTATCCACCACCGAGCCAGGCATCCAGTTCTATTCGGGTAACTTTCTTGACAGCAGTCTGACCGGCAAGCAGGGCCAATCCTATGAGCACCGTTCTGGGTTTGCCCTGGAAACGCAGCACTATCCCGACTCCCCGAATCAGGAGGCATTTCCCAGCACCATTCTGGAACCTGGCGAAACTTATCGTTCACGCACGGTATACCGTTTTGCCGCTCAGGAGGCGTTTGGATCATAATTCGTTGCTGATTCGCATCAAAAATATTTCGCTTCAGAAACATTCAAACCAACAACAAACGAAACTATTAATAACAATAACCGCTAACTTTCCAGGAGTACGACAATGTCTATAACAACGACACTATCCACGACGTTTACGCGTTTAGCACTCGGCAGTGCCATCATGCTGGCATCGTTGGGGTCAGTACACGCACAAGATGACGATGTGAAGATTGGCTTTATCGTTAAAAAGCCGGAACAAGCGTGGTTTATCAATGAGCAACAGGCGGCTACCGAGGCAGGCGAAGAGCTTGGTTTCGAAGTGGTCAGGTTGGGTGGCGAAGATGGTCAAGAGGTGCTCAGTGCAATTGATAACCTTTATGCCCAAGGCGCACAAGGGTTTGTGATCTGCCCGCCCGATGTACGTCTGGGGCCCGCTATCATGAATCGCGCCAGACAGTACGGCATGAAAGTGATGACCGTCGATGATCAATTTGTTATCGCTAGCGGCGAGCCCATGGTGGATGTACCGCATCTGGGTATGTCGGGCACCAAGATTGGCCGCCAAGTGGGTGACGCGATTGCCGCCGAAATGGACGCCCGTGGCTGGAATCCTGAAGATGTTGCCGCACTGCGTATCACTAATAATGAGCTTCCTACGGCGGTAGAGCGTACCGATGGCGCCACCGCAGCCCTGCTTGAGGCTGGGTTCCCCGAAGGCAATATCTTTGACGCACCCCAGCAAAACAGCGATACCGCGAGCGCCTTTTCGGCGGCCTCGCCAGTGCTGTCCCAGAACGGTGATTACGAGCACTGGATCATTTATGCCCTCAATGAGGAGAGCGTGCTCGGCGGTGTAAGAGCCACCGAACAGTACGGCCTAGCCCCGGAAGATGTGATTGGCGTGGGCATCAATGGATCAGGCGCGGCCTTTGCGGAATTTTCGCGCGATAACCCGACCGGCTTTCACGGCACGGTAGCGGTTAGCTCCACCATGCACGGTCGCCAGACGGCAGAAGACCTCTACCGTTGGATAGCCGAAGACAAGATGCCACCAGCGAATACCGAAACCTCCGGCGTCTTGATGACCCGCGAAAATTGGCAAGATGTACGTGAACAGCTCGGCCTGTAACGACTATCGATAGCAGGCGAGCCGCGGGAGTACTCAAGTATGTCTGATCCATATCTACGTTTCGACGCTATTAGTGTCGTCTTCCCCGGCGTGCGTGCGCTGGATGGCGTGAGCTTTGCCGCTCACGCCGGCCAGGTACATGCCCTCATGGGCGAGAACGGCGCGGGAAAATCCACTCTGCTCAAGGTATTGAGTGGCGTTAACCGGGTGGCCGAAGGCGCGCTCTGGATTAACGGTCAGCGGCACGTCTTCAGTAATGCTCGTGAGGCGCTGCGGGAAGGGATCGCCATCATCTATCAGGAGTTGACGCTTTCTCCCAACATGTCGGTGGCCGAGAACTTGCTGCTGGGTCAACTGCCGACCCAACACGGGTTTGTTAATCGTCGGCAGCTACGCGAAAAAGCGTTGACGATACTGGCCGATCTGGGCGAAGAGGCAATCCATCCCTCGACCAAGGTGCGCGAGCTTTCTATCGGCCAGCAGCAGATGATCGAGATTGGTCGTGCCCTGCTGCGCGACGCCAAGGTCATCGCCTTTGATGAACCGACCAGTAGTCTCTCTATCCAGGAGACCCGTCAACTCAAACGCATCGTCAAACGTCTGCGCGATGAGGGGCGGGTGGTGCTCTATGTAACCCATCGCATGGAAGAGGTGTTTGAAATGTGCGATGCGGTCACTATCTTCCGCGACGGCCAGCATATTCGCACCCATGAAGACATGTCCGAGCTGAATCACGACCTCTTGGTGAGTGAAATGGTGGGGCGCGATATTGATGATGTTTATGGCTACCGTGCACGCGAACACGGCGACACGATCTTGAACGTTGAGGGCATACAAGGGCGTGGCCTAAAGGCGCCGGTAAGTTTTTCCGTCAAGCGGGGGGAAGTGTTCGGATTATTTGGTTTGGTAGGTGCCGGGCGCAGCGAGCTGTTGCGGCTGGTGTGCGGCGTTGAATCTCCAAAAGCGGGTAGTGTGAACTTTAATGGCGAAGTACGGCGTTTCAAGAGCCCCGGAGAGGCGATCCGCGCCGGTATCGCCATGTGTCCGGAAGACCGTAAATCCCAAGGTATCTTCCCGGTGGCAAGTGTGGCCGATAATCTCAACATCAGCTGCCGGCGTTTTTTTAAACGTTGGGGGCTTTTCCGTCACCCAGGGCGCGAGCGGCGCAATGCCGAAGCGTATATCCAGCAGTTGAGTGTCAAGACACCAGGGCCCCGGACACCGATCGGCAAGCTGTCAGGAGGAAATCAGCAAAAGGTCATCTTGGCGCGCTGGCTTGCCGAAGAGATCGATCTTTTCGTGATGGATGAGCCGACCCGCGGAATCGACGTGGGCGCGCGGCGCGATATTTATTCTCTGCTCTATGACCTGGCCGAACAGGGTAAAAGTGTCGTGGTGATTTCCAGCGACCTTGCTGAAGTCAGCTCTATTTGCGACCGCATCGCCGTGATGCGCGATGGCGAGTTAATCGAGGTAGTGCCCCGTGAGTTGGCCACTCCAGAACGCCTGCTGGGATTGGCGTTGCCAGCCTAAGCAGTTAAAGAATAAGCGTTTTCAGAACATAAGTACTTAAGAACATAAGCACTTAAGAACCTTGCTTCAGGACAAACACCATGACCACTAACAATGTAACTCAAGGCGAGACCGCGCCTGCGCGCCCAAAGGGACGGCAAGGGCTTATCAAGCCGCTACGTACGCTACTGGATACGTCAGGGCTGATCGCGATTTTTTTACTGCTGTTTATCATGCTGGCGGTGCTCATCCCCGACTTTCTGACTGGGCGTAATATGGTCGGGTTGTTGTTGTCGATTACGCTGATTGGCAGCTTGGCAACGACCATGATGCTGGTATTGGCGCTCGGTGAAGTGGAT
Organism: Vreelandella sulfidaeris; assembly: GCF_042429665.1. GTDB lineage: Bacteria > Pseudomonadota > Gammaproteobacteria > Pseudomonadales > Halomonadaceae > Vreelandella. Next base: position 5,463 of record NZ_JBHMAC010000008.1, read on the forward strand.
CTATCGGTGGCCTCCATCGTGGCCTTTGCTGGCGTGGTGGCTGCGGTCGTTACTACTAGCACCGGCAGTGTGTTTATGGGCGTTATCGGCGGCATTGTCGCCGGCGGCGCTGTGGGGGTCTTTAACGGATTTGTGATTGCCAAATTTGGCATTAACTCGCTGATTGCGACGTTAGCGGCGATGGAGTTCGTACGCGGGCTTGCCTACATTACCTCCGGTGGCGACGCGGTGATGATTACTGTGGCGGGTTTCTTTGATCTTGGCAGTGCTTCGTTTCTCGGTCTGACGCTGCCGGTATGGACCATGTTGGCTTGCTTCGTGATCTTTGGCGTGGTGCTCAATATGACCGCCTTCGGACGCAACGTGCTGGCTACTGGCGGCAACTCTGAAGCGGCCGCGCTTGCTGGTGTTAATGTCCGTCGCCTCAAAATTATTGTCTTTGGCCTGCAAGGTGTTGTGGCTGGCGTTGTCGGTGTGCTGTTGGCCTCGCGGATGGGCTTGGGCGATCCCAATACCTCGATGGGCCTGGAGCTGGCTGTTATTTCTGCCTGTGTGCTGGGTGGGGTCGCTCTATCGGGTGGCGTTGCCACCATTACCGGTGTGGTGGTGGGCGTGCTGATCATGGGCTGCGTGCAGAATGCCATGGGGCTTTTAAACGTACCGACCTTTTACCAATACCTGGTGCGTGGCGCGATTCTACTGCTGGCAGTGATGTTTGATCGCTGGAAACAGACCCGTCGTCAGCGGGCCTGACGTTTACGTCACCAACTCTTTCTAACATCACCCTTTTTATTACCGCCTTTTCCCGGTTGGTAAGGAGAATTCCTATGCCTGATCGCAAGCCGCCCTTACGCTCTGCCCAGTGGTTTGGCACCGCCGACAAGAACGGTTTTATGTATCGCAGTTGGATGAAAAACCAGGGCATTCCCG
>NZ_JBHMAC010000009.1:0-180160 GCF_042429665.1 Vreelandella sulfidaeris
GCCCCAACGTCAAGGTGAACGCCGGCGGCAGCCCCGGCAACGGCACCGGCCAGGCCGCCGAAGGGCCACTGCTGCCGGGGCATGCGGTGGCGGAGGTAAGTGAGGCTATACCGCCAACCTCGCTGCCCAAGCTCAAGGACTACCAGCTAAGCGAGGCGGCCATCATGCCGCTGTGCGGCAAGATCAATGACACCCAGTGCACCCGTGAGGACTGCCCATGTCTGGCTGGTTAAACCAACTCGCCGAACGCTCTAAGGCCGTTGATAGCCTCTCAGCCTTAACAACCGATAAGCGCGGTTTTGTAGTGCTTGATCAACGCCGTTCGCCTGAGCAGTGCAGGCCATTATTGGGGCTGTCAGGCAAACAGGATTTTTTGACGCTATTTGCAGGAACCTCGCCCTCACCACTTATAGAAGCAAGCCCGTGGCTAGTGGAAATCGACCAAGGAAGCGAGGCTTGGCATTACGCTGAAGCGCTCTGCCAAAAGCGCTTGGGGTGGATGTGTCTTCCCTCTTCAGACCAAACCCTGCAAAGCATCGCCAACCATTTGCGTACTCTGTTTGTGTTAGATGACCCGCACGGCGGAAAGTCGCTCATCAATCTACAGCAGCCCGCCGTGTGTATGGCACTGCTTGCCAGCGTCGCCTTCAACGCTTACAGCTACTGGTTGAGCCTGTTTCAACTGGTAGCAACGCCCACGCCACAAGGCCAATGGCTTGTTTGGCAGCCACTTGCCGCGACTCCTGCCGTACTCGATGAATGGCAGTTGACCACCGAGATGGAAGTGGCTTTGAAAGAAAGCCAGCAGGCATGGTGGCTGAGTGAGCATTCAAGTGAAGGTCTTACGACGCTACCTTATCAATGGGTGGAACGTCTGAGTGTATGTGTCAATACCGGTATTACTAAAGGCAGATACTTGATTAGGCTCTTACCCATTATTCAGCAAGCCGATGAAGCAGCCTGGCAGCGAGTTGAACAGCTACTAAGTGAGTCAGAACTAGTAGGCATCCAGCGCATTAAAGCAGTGGAGAAATTGCATGACGGCCAATAGCCAAGGTAGTTCTAACTCCCCACTCGTATTAGGCTCTATCGAACCAGAAACCTACCAAGGCGCTGTTGAATCGCCTTCAGGCATGGTCTGCGAGGATAAGTGTTGGGCCGATATTATTTACCTGACCGGTACCGGGGATTTCTGGCTGTTGACGCAAGACGTGGCAGACGCTTTACATGAAGCATCGGAGGAGCTGTCTGATTGGGTTTCAACAGACGACCCCGAGCAACGTCTTCGTCATTTGGCAGAAGACGCCGGTCTTGTCGAGTGCTTTCTACCGGCGCGTCCAGAGAACTTTCTGGATAATGGCGAACGGCAAAGCGCAAAACAAAAGTTAGAGCGTTTGGCTGAGCTACTGAATGCAGATCGCAGCGAGGACGAAGAGGTCGATGCAGGCCGGCGAGTCAGCGAATATCGACCATTACTTGAAAATGGGTTTCTTTGACTCTCCCCTCTCATTGTCTCGGGTTCGTATGCCTGGGACCGACTCACACGCCCTGAGGAATCTCATCTCATATCTGAGCTACACGCGCTTTACCAAACAGGTACCGAAAAAGCTAAAGAGGCTGGTTACGTACTGGATGGAGGGCGTTACTTTGGCCCTTGGGAAGAGGAAATCGAGAAGGCGTTAGACACTTACCGTCAATGCCGTCAGCAAGTTATTCGTGAGGTGATTTCTATATCGGATCCTGGGGAGTTGAAACCGGTTCGGGAAGCGTTGACGGAGTATCAGGCTTTTCTTGAGGATTGTGAGTCCATGTCGCCAGTGGATTCTTCACGTTGTGATGTACTTGGCGATTACTTTCAGCAAGAAGCCGAGCAGTTAAGTGCCGAGGTTTCGGCATATCAAATGAGTATTCTAAAGCTAGCCACATTGGGTGTTGCGACACCCGAATGGGCTCTTGCCAATGCAACCACCAAGCGTATGCAAGGGCGCCTGACTCCGGGCCTGAATGCGTTTGATTATTACAACATGAAATTAAAAGAAGCTGCTGATCTCTTCAATGAGGTTGAAGACAAATTATCTGAGTGGGCGACCGCAACGGCCCGAAATGCGCAGTTACCCCTTCACTTGTTCAGTCAAGAGCGGGAAGACTTTCAAGAGCTGACTGACGAACTGGATGCGCTTTACGAACTCGCCGAGTCTCAGGTAGCGCAAATGTATCCACAGAGGGTGCTTTTTTGGAACGCGGATATAGATGATCAGCGCCATGCGCTTGGATATCAGCGTCAGTCCATTGATGTATTAGTACGTAACGACTTCCCTCTTAGAGAGTTTAGTTCTCCTTTAGGCGCGCGCTCCTTGAGCCATGTCAGTTTGCGGCACTTGATGCGTGAAATGCCTGATGAAGAGCGTACGCGGTTAGAACAGCGCCTAGAGCAGGATGGCGTACTACCCGCCACATTATGGGAAGCCAACGAAACGGCGTTAACGAGTTGGCTTGGGAGGCGAGGTTGCGAACGGCTAGAGCGGCAAGCCGATTGGTTTGAAGAGCCGCTGGGCTTTTTCCTGCCGGATCAGCTTTTTTCAACCATCGCATCGCAAGGTCATACCGTTGAATCACTAGAAGATGACGATGCCAAAGAGCGCTGGAAAGATACTTTAGAGAGAATCATCTTTACTGGTCCCAGTCGAGAAAAGCTGCGCTTGTTCGATGCCAGTGCACAAGCGCAGATGTTACGTTTGGTGGGAATGCCACATACCGAATTAAACGAAGCGTTGGGCATTCATTTTGAAGAGCCCGTCACGTTGATTGACCGCAATACCACTTTAAAAGTGTTTGAGCTGGAAGAAGTAGATACTTCATCCAAGGTCGATGCATCGGGTAGCGTCAATAATAATCCTGGTGACCTAGGAGCCCAAGTAAGTGGTGGTGTTAATCAGCAGCTTTCCATTAAAGGTAAGTTCAATCTGGCGCGAGGCGAGATCAGCTTGGGGACTCTGCATTTGCCCGAGGAAGCCAGCGCACAACCTTTTTACGCACTATTAAGCGAAAATGAAGGGGAGCGGCGTGATCTAGGCTGCTATTCATTGCAGATATCTGCCGTGGCTAAAGGATTTGCTGGCGCTTCACTTGCACTTATCTCACAAACGGGGCTCAGTTTCGATCACAAGGGTGTCAAGATTACAGGTACCGAGTGGGCTGAGCGCGAGGCAGAGGGCGCGAAGCTCAAGGCGTTCGCCGGTGCTTCGCTCGGCATGCAAACCTCCTGTTCTCTGCGCTGGAAGCCTCCGATGGACCTTACCCGCCAGTTGCCTCAACTGGCCGATCAGGATTGGCTGTCGCTCAGTGCCCAGCAAAACAGTCTGGAAAGTTGGCGCTCTTTAGGGAAAGCGGTACTGGGCCTGGAAGCTAACGGCGGTATTGGCGGTGAGCTTGGCATGCGTCTCGGCATTCATCAGGGCAAGTTCGTCGCTTACTGCCGTGCCAAACTGGTCGCGGGTGTCGGTGCTGGAGGGCAAATTGCTATCGAATTGGACCCCAAGCAGCTCAACCTCTGGATGATGATGTTAAGCCAAGCTTTGCGTGACAACGATTACGCCTTTGTCGACTGGGTAGACGAGGATGCCTTCGAAGGGTTCAGTAATCTCGCTTACTTGGCAACTACCACGCTTCTGGATGTGGGCTTGCTGGCTGTTCAGGGTGTTGACGGCATTCGCCGTCTTTATGAACTGATGACTCAGAGTGATAGGGCCGGATTGATCGCTTCAGATGCAACTGGTAACCCTGAGATAGCTTCTGAGCTTTCTTCATGGGTGCAACATCTTCCCCCTGAGGCATTAGGCCCTCTGCTGAATACACTGATAACTTCGCCTGGATGGTTGGGTTATGGCTTAACCGATGAACACAAACAGGCGATTGATATACAGCAAATTGCCATCGCCAACTGCCTCGAGTGGCTGGAGGAGGGCTATACATCTGATGACCACTTTGATCGTGACGCCGCGAAACACCTTTTTGAACGATCGGTAGCGCGCATGACCCAATCAGGCCACTTCAGTAGTCAATCCTCTTGGGTCGAAGCCTACTGCCATAATCGCGAAGCGTTAGATGCGTTTATGCAAAGAGATGGCAAGGGCGAGAATGGAGTAAATGACGCAAAGCAAAGTTACTTTGCGATCTCTAGCCGATTAGGTACCGATATTGACGAGTATCGTGAGGCTTATTCAACAAGGCGTGGAACTCGGATACGCTATCGTGAAAATTAAATGGATATTTAAATATATGTTATACAATAAAATTGTGTTGGTTACGTTGATGATTTTATCATTCAATACTTGGGCGTTACCAGCGGATGTTCAAGCCACTAAAGATGAGGGTATGCGTCTTTATAATATTGGACATTCAACAGATGCCATGCATTATTTACGTCAAGCCGCTGAAGCTGGCGATGTAGAAGCCATGTATTACATGGGAGAGTCAGAGCGGCGCCAGAATATGTTGGGCATGACCACGGAGGCAATGGAATGGTATCTCAAAGCCGCTGAGCAAGGCGATCCCTATTCGATGCTTCATCTATTTAGAGGCGGGGCCTGTATAGCGGGTGATCGATGCCCAGAAGATAATGAAGGTTGGAGAGAGGCGGCGCTGGATGCCACCTTACCCAAAGCCGAAGACGGTGACCCCGAAGCAATGCTTGCGATGTACCACATCTATTCCAGTTTCCATTCTTCCCGATTGACGTGGTTTTATCATGTGTTGGGCATTCCAAATCGAGCCAGCAAATGGCTAAAAAGTGCCGCCGAAGCAGGTCTTCCCGAAGCCCAAACTCTGTTGGGTAACCAAATTATGGAGGGCAGAGGCTGGTACTTTACCAATAATCGAAGGCTGGCAGCTGCTGAAAGGTGGCTTCGCCAAGCGGCGGAACAAGATTACGTGCCTGCAATGAATAGCCTGGGTGGATTAATGAGAAAGAGAGAAGCATATCCAGAGGCGATGGGATGGTATATAGCGGCTTCTGAACAAGGTCATCTGAATGGAAGAATGCGTTTAGCTAGCTGCTACATAGACCCCAGTGAAGACCCCACTTGTGAGAACATTATACAGGATCGTATAAAAGGCTGGGCAATTTATTACGCTATTAATCAAGAGTTAGATAGTACTGCTTCTAGAAGAAGTCTAAATCTGAGACACGATTTATTAACAAAAAATGAACGGCTCGAAGGAGAAGAGCTTGCAGAAGAATGGTTGAGTAAAAAGCCCCCACTATCAAAGTTTCCACCTCGACTTGGGTATTAAGTTTAAGCATGTCAAAAGCAAGCTGTTGGGCATACTCCTTATTTACCCTAATCTTATATTCGATCAATAGCTGGGCACTGCCAGCAAATATTCAGGCCGCTAAAGATGAAGGAATGCGTCTTTACAATATTGGACATTCTACAGACGCCATGCCTTATTTGCGTCAAGCCGCTGAAGCTGGCGATGTAGAAGCCATGTATTACATGGGAGAGTCAGAGCGGCGTCAGCATATGTTGGGCATGACCACGGAGGCGATGGAGTGGTATCCGCAGGCACTTGTTAAATGGGAGTTAAGTGAAATGGTGCTGCCTACGCCAATGCTGGATCAATATGAAGCGTATAGCGAAGAAGATCATGGGGTGTTTCCCGAGCGCAATAGTCTTACCGTCGCTAATCCTTTTGAAGCCCTCATACGTTACTTCGGCAAGGATCAGGAGCCGCAGTACTGGTATACAGAGGAGTTTCAAGTATGAATAAAACTGTTTCCTCTGCCTATACGTCAGGTGTCTATAAAAGCGAAACAATCCCCCCGTTGCCGGAAGCACCTAAGAAAAGAGAACGCGTAGGCGAAGAGCTTTTGCCTTTTGGTGATTATGCCTATATCGACCCCTATCTGCAGATCTGTGCGGATGCGGAGCTGGTTCAGCATATGGAGCAAAAAGATAAGCAATTTTATGAATTAGATGATTGGTGGTGGGATCATCTAAGAATACGCTTTATCAAAAGCCAATTAGGGCTATCAGCATTATTAATGGCATTCCCCGTTTTATATTTCGTTTTTTTACAAGCTTTTTTTTTATGGTTATTCTTTAACCTACTGCGCCCCCTATTGGATCATGGTGGAGTAATAGGATTTATCTCGATGCTAATTATCTTTGGTGGCGGTGTCTTGATTTCTGGAATCATAGGTGCCTACACCTGCCAGTCTGTAATGAATGGCATTATTCGAGGCGGCGCTTATCTTGCAAAACCTTTGAATAGGTGGTTGGCTAAGCAAGGCAATAGCTATATGGAAAACCGCCAAAGTGAACTCAACCGCCAAACGGGTATGGTGAGCTTTGCCCAAGGTAAGAAAAAGACGCCACTCATTGCTCCCTTCATCGAATTTGATGGTTATGTCGAGCGAGTGGTTCAACGGGGCGGTATCTTTTACCGGCTGATGTTCGTGCTTCGCTACACGGGTAAGCAGTTCAACCAGACATCGCTCAGTGCCATCGTGGATCATCAGCATGAAGTCCGCGCGACGTGGGACATGCTGCAACGCTATATGGACGTTAGCCAGCCATTACCAGATATCCCGCGATTGGAGCCCTTTCGCCACCTTGATCACACTACTGCTGAATATGACCGGCAAACCGGGCGCGATCCTCGATACTGGCGAGACCTTGATCTAGAAACATGGAAAGCAAATGAAGGGGCAGCAAAGCGCCAAGCCCAAGTCAATTTCCCTTGGAATCGCCAGCGTTGCAAGCTCACGCCTCAACTTGGCCAAATCGAGATGGCGGCTTATCAGGCAAAAAATGCTGCATCAGCGACATAAGTTACTAGAGAGGACTAGGGAAGATGGTGCTGCCCACGCCAATGCTGGATCAATATGAAGCGTATAGCGAAGAAGATCATGGCTCTTTTCCCGAACGTGCTGACTCTACTGTCGATAACCCCTTTAGCGCTCTAATACGCTACTTCAGTAATCAGCAGGATCCGCAGTATTGGTATACCAGAGAATTTAAAGTATGAATAAAGCTGCTTCCTCTACCTATACGTCAGGTGCTTATAAAAGCGAAACAATCCCCCCCTTGCCGGAAGCGCCTAAGAAAAGAGGACGCGTAGGCGAAGAGCTTTTGCCTTTTGGTGATTATGCTTATATCGATCCCTATCAGCAGGCCTGTGCAGATGCAGAGTTGGTTCAGCATATGGAGCAAAAAGATAAGCAATTCTATGAATCAGATGCTTGGTGGTGGACCCATCAACGGATACTCTTTATAAAGAGCCAGTTAGGGTTGTCCATATTGTTAATGGCCTTTCCAGTGTTATATTTCTTTTTACTCTTAACTCTTCCTTACTGGTTGGCTACTAGGATTCTAAACCCTATTTTTGAATATAATGGTCTTCTTGGAATGTTTGTCGCACTAGTGATTTTAGGAGGAGGGGTTTTAGCCGCTGGAATAATCGGGGCTTATACTTGTCAATCAGTTATGAACGGTCTTGTTCGAGGCGGCGCTTATCTTGCAAAACCTTTGAAAGGGCTGCTGGCTAAGCAAGGCCATAGCTATATGGAAAACCGCCAAAGTGAACTCAACCGCCAAACGGGTATGATGAGCTTTGCCCAAGGCAAGAAAAAGCCACCGCTCGTTGCGCACTTTGTAGAATTTGATGCTTATGTCGAGCGAGTGGTTCAACGGGGCGGTATCTTTTACCGGCTGATGTTCGTGCACCGCTACACGGGTAAGCAGTTCAACCAGACATCGCTCAGTGCCATTGTGGATCATCAGCATGAAGTCCGCGCGACGTGGGACATGCTGCAACGCTATATGGACGTCAGCCAGCCATTACCCGATGTTCCGCGATTGGAGCCCTTTCGCCACCTTGACCCCACCACGGCTGAACATGACCGGCAAGCCGGGCGCGATCCTCGATACTGGCGAGACCTTGATCTAGAAACATGGAAAGCAAATGAAGGGGCAGCAAAGCGCCAAGCCCAAGTCGATTTCCCTTGGAATCGCCAGCGCTGCAAACTCACACCTCAGCTTGGCAAGATCGAGATGGCGGCTTATCAAGCAAAAAATGCGGCAACTACGATATAAGTGATTACTGTTGCATGATTGGCTTAACTTGGAGCCTCCTCTCCCCTATTTTCCCGAGAAATTTGGGCCATAAGAGGGCGCAATTCAACCACGCCGCTGGTTTGACCGCTGGCGGGAAGCGAACCGCCCTGCCCGCTTCTAGCGTCGTTTTCGTTCGCGGCGAATCATCCTGACGCGCTCTTTGGCTTTTTTTGGGGTCGACAGCGGAGCTGCCATATCGTCATGTGTTTTAGGCGGTACCGTGACCCAGGCAAATACCGGCAGCGCCAAGTGCCAGTGAATGGCTGCCAACCGCAAACCAAGCGTCACGCTGATGGAAGCCGCAATCGCCAGAATAAGCGGCGCCGCGACTGCCTGCATCACCACATAAACGATCCCCCCGGCCATGGCTGCCGTGGCGTAAATCTCCTCGCGCAGCACCATGGGGACCCGCTGGGCAAGCACATCACGAATCATGCCACCTGCTACCCCCGTCATCATCCCCATCAACACCGCCACCATCCCCCCGTTTCCCAGTAATAGCGCTTTATGGGTGCCAATCACGGTAAACAGTGCCAGTCCGAAAGCATCGGCCACCGGCAAAAAACCACGCGAAAGGCGGTGGATATAGTGAAACCCGACCAGCGATACGCTTACCGTCGCTAAAATTACCCACAAGTAGGTTGGATCGGTTACCCAAAAAACCGGCCGTATGCCCAGCATTAAATCACGCAGGGTACCCCCACCTATGCCGGTTACTGCGGCCAATACCAGCATACCTATCGGGTCCATACGTGAGCGGCACGCCAGCATCACCCCAGACAGCGCAAACACAATAACACCTGTCATATCCAGCCAATACACTACGCCCGACACCTGCTTCTCCTTGTGAGCTATCGTTTAGCAGACTGAATTTTCAAATCAATAGAGTTAAAAGCCGTCCAACGGTTATTGAAGCAAGCAGGATAGCATTAAAGCAGTTAATTATTATTGCTTATACGACCACTAATTAAGAAGACTTAACCCTCCCTCTCAGGTACGCTGTTAAGATAACTTTTTAAAAGGAGGCGCTATGGACTGGAGCCCGGCATATAGCTGGTTGGTACTTGCTCTGCTGCTGAGTTTGGCAGAGTTAACCTCCGGTGCAATGGTATTACTTGCCTTGGGGATAGCGGCCGCGCTTACCGCTACCGTCACTATGCTGGGGTTAACACTCCCTTGGCAATTGCTGAGCATGAGCGTTTTTACCGGCGTTCTGGTGCCTGTCTGCGTGATGATCATCCGACCCCGTTTCTCCCCTCGCGGCGTGGCCTACGGCACCACGGGCACGGGTGTGGAGAAAGGTAACCACTACACGACACTTCGCCGCGATTTTGATGACGCCACCGGGGTTAAAATCAATGGCGATTTTTACCGAATAAGGGTACTGGAAAGTGGCAAAACAGAGCTTCCCAGCGGAACATCGGTCGTGTTTAGACGCTTTGAAGGTACCACTGCCCTGGTCACGCTACATCAGCCTGCCGATATCATGCCTGAACAAGATAACTCTCACCGCAAGGAACCTTAACCATGGATTTACCCATTAGCCCAGGTTTGTTAATCAGCCTTATTATCGTCGTTATTGCGGTCATCATCATTTCCAAAGGCTTGATCATTATTCGTCAATCCGAAGTCATGGTCGTTGAGCGTCTCGGCTCTTTTCACCGGGTTCTTGAAAGTGGCATCAATATTATCATTCCGTTTATAGAGCAGCCTCGCGCCATTACCATGCTGCGTTATCGCAAAATGGGCGAGGAGTACACTGCGATCACTTCTGACGAAACCCGTATTGATCGTCGCGAAACCGTCATGGATTTCCCCGGCCAGCCAGTAGTGACCACCGATAACGTCACGGTGCGTATTAATGGCGCGCTCTACTACCAGATCATCGACCCTAAGCGAGCTGTGTATGAGGTCGCGAACATGAGCCAAGCGGTAGAAGTGTTGGCCAAGACTACCTTGCGCTCCGTGGTCGGCAAAATGGAACTGGATAAGCTGTTTGAATCGCGGGCGGAAGTGAATAACGAGATTCAATCCGCCATGGAAGAGCCTGCGTCTAAATGGGGGGTCAAGATTTCTCGGGTTGAGGTGCAGGATATTGCAATGCCTGAAGAGGTGGAAACCGCCATGCGCCTTCAGATGGCCGCTGAACGGAAGCGACGCGCCACGGTAACAGAAGCAGAAGGCGAAAAATCGGCCGCCATTGCCATGGCCCAAGGCCAGCGTGAATCTTCCATTCTCAATGCGCAGGGCGACAAGGAGTCAGCGATCCTGCGAGCTCAAGGTGAGCAGGAATCTATCAAGCTGGTTCTGAACGCCATTGGCGACAGTGAAGAGAATAAACGCACGGTGGTGGGTTATCTGCTCGGTCAGAGCTATATCAAAGTGTTACCCAATATGGCGAAAGATGGCGAGCGCGTATTCGTGCCCTATGAATCTTCAGCGCTACTTGGCTCGATGGGTATGTTCCGTGAAATGGCCGGATCGCCGGACGACGCCGTAGCGAACCATCTCAAGAACCGTACCCATGAAGGCGATTTACGCAGCGGGATAATCGGTGGCGCCTCTAGCGGTCACTAACCATTGCATCAGTATCTTCATGCACGCTGGGCCCTGGTGGCCCAGCGTTTTTATCTAGTTTTTAAAGCGCGACCAAGCGTTGAAGAACCCTTAATCACCTCTTTCATTTTTTAGTTAAACTAGGCTAACCCTCGGTATTTTGCACCATACTGGGTCAATCAAATGGCTTAATCGGTTGATACTTTCATCAGAGGAAGGACCGCTTGTCAGCATTTAGCCCTCTCCTTATGCGGTTACGTGATTACACACTGTGCCATTACATGGTGCTAATGGTGATCGTTGCCACACTGATGTATTCCGAGACACTACAAGCCCATACCCCGCCTCAACAACCGCTAAATAGTTGGGAGTATCGCTGGGGAGACTCTCCCGTTGATGTGAATGGCCTGCCGCTTTGGCTACGTAGCGATGTCAGCGGCTGGCAATCAGTCACGTCGCCTTCCAATCCACCAGGACGAGGGGACCACGAGCATCTTTGGCTAAGAACCAAGCTGCCTCCTGGGGAATGGAATGATCCTGTACTTTACATCACCAGCATTAATCTGATCGGCCAGGCCTACCTAAACGATCAACTGATTTATCAGTATGGTGAATTTGATGAGCAGGGACGGGGCGCGTTTGCGGGCTGGCCCTGGCACATTATCAATTTACCGTCAGATGCTAATGGTCAAGTACTGACCTTCCGCCTTTACTCCTACTACACCAGCATCGGCCTTTGGGGCGAAGTAAAAATAATGGAGCGCCTTGATGTACTAAAGCAGGTCATCCATGAATCGACGCAGGATTTAGCCGTCAGCGCGCTGGTATTGGTCTTAGCGCTATTGGCAACCATTTTTATGGTAATAGGGCCTGAACGGCGCGGCTTTGGAGCGATCGCACTATTTGCCTACGCCTCGGGGCTGATGCTGATTGCAGAGACGCCTGCGCGTCAATTAATTGCCGAAGGAGCCCTGGCCTGGGATACCCTGCGCGCAGGCAGCTACTATATGCTTCCTGTGGCCCTTGCATTACTGTTAAGTCATTGGCTGGAAGGCGCTCCCAAGCGGTGGCTAACACGCCTCTGGAAGCTACATTTAGCCTATTTCGTGTTTGCCATTGGCTTGGTACAGATGGGTGCGATTAGCCTCTCGATAACTTTTCCGGTGTTCGATGTCCTGCTGGCTGTATCACTTCCCATTATGGTAGTGCTCGCGCTGCTGCGTTTTCCTAAGCTCACGCTTGAGCAACGTTTATTGGTGTTGAGTTTTGCCTTTTTCGCGCCACTTTTGGTTGCCGATATGCTTGTCGCCCATGGCTTTATTTCGTGGCGGCCCATCTCACTTAGCTACGGGATACTGGCGTTCACGCTCGCTAACGCCGCCATTTCTTTATGCCATTATCGCCGTATACAGCTAGCGCTCTCGACCGCTAACGAAACGCTTGAGTATCAAGTAGCGGCACGCACAGCAGAACTTGATCGCCTCGTTCAAGAGCTAGAAGGTCTCTCGTTTGAAGACTACCTTACCGGTCTGAATAACCGACGCCATTTCAACCTGCTATTCGAACAAGCGTGTCATGAAGCCCAACAGCGTAAAAGTGAACTATCGCTGCTAATGCTGGATATCGATTATTTTAAACACGTCAACGACCACTTTGGTCATGCTGCTGGTGATGCGGTGCTGGTAGACATCGCCTCAATGCTCAAACAACATTTTGGAGACCTGGGCGTGATCTGCCGTGTTGGAGGGGAAGAGTTTGTCGTCCTGTTATCAACGACTCCGCTAACCGTGGCTGACAATTACGCCAATGCTTTACTAACATCAGTATCGCAGCAGTCATTTTATTATCATGGCGAATCACTGGGGAGAATCACCCTCTCTTGTGGCGTGGCTTCCTATCCAGACCACACTCATGACCCGCAACAACTTCTTAAACTTGCGGATGAAGCGCTTTACAACGCAAAACGCAGCGGCCGTAACCGCTGCGCCATGTGGGCTGAGTCGGTTGAAACACAGGGTTTTACCCTAGGCAACGAGCAACCGGAATAGCCATCATCACTGACCGCCTTGAAGCATTTACGTCGTCGCCAGAAAGTGATCGATGAACACGGCATAATCTTGCTCAACACAATCAGCATACGCTACCGCCAAGGTAGCAATCACACCGACAAACTGCTCTTCACGCCCTTTTAATCGCTGACCAACGGCTTTAGCAAACCGCGTTGGGTCACCCTGATTAAGCGACTGCGCTCCGCGCAGGTGTTCGCGGGCAAGAATCTCTCCCCACTGCTTGGCCAGCTTTCGATACGACTTAGCGCCCGATAGCTTATGCGTAGGGAAGTCTTTCTTAAAAGGTGAGCGTTCACGAACCGAAAATACCTTGCCGTTCATGGTTAACCAGCCGAGATAGGCATCAGGGTGCTCGGCAATGGCATGGAAGGCCGCCGCATGACGGATGCCTTCATTAGGAAACAACTTACGCCACGCCTGCTGCTGTGCTTTGGTCATTAGATGAAATGCTTCCGGCATTACCTGCTCTTTGACATCTAAAATGATGTCATCATGCTCATGCTCAACGCCGCCTTCGATCAATACGTAATAGCGCTCTGTCCCCAACGAACCGGTGCCTGCGTCTAAGCGTCGTGCGGTGTCCTTGACACGAAAATGGTGAGGATCGCTCTCTTTGATGGCGTGTTGAAGCGTTTGTTGGTACTCCTGTTCAATTAAGCGACGCAATTGGCTGGCCACATCGGCTGGCAAGTTGGCGAGTTTGCCAGGCCGCTCGGCGAACTGACGGCCTTTATGCTCATCCAGAACCGTCCATTTTTCGAGCATACGCGCGCGGTTTTGCTTATCGGCCACTTTATTCATGAAGGGCTTTAATGGACCACTGGCGCTGTCGAGCGTTACAGCATGAATGGGTTTATCTTCAACATGCGTTTTATAGTAACCCTCTATCAACGCCTTCAACGCTTTATTGATCGATTTGGTATCCAGCTCAGCATTCTCGCGGCCATCCAACACGACGCTAATGGCCAGGCGCCACACATCGTATTGATAGTCGCCAATCAACGCATCATCAAAGTCATCCATGCCATAGCGCACTTGGTCATCGTGGTGACCATAGGCGCCAAAATTATAGACGTGCGCATCTCCTTGTAGCCATGTTTGGGTTTCAGGCCAGCCACCAAAAAGCGCAAAACGCCAATCGTGCCAAACGTCATGCCAGTAAAGATGGTTACTGCCACGGAAAAACCGATAGGGAGATGCCGCCATCTTGGCGTACTTAGCTTGGCGTGTTGCCGTGGCCAACGCCTTATTAGCCTGATCAATAGCCTCAATCACTTGCTGAGGGCGGTTGTGTCCAGTCAGTGCATGGCTCATCGCGTTGCCTTTGTTGATACAAGTGTTGATGCGTGAAAACTGTCTTCAGCCAGCGTAAACGATAAACATTAAAAGATTAAGACAACGGCTTGCCTAGACGCGTCAAGCCACGCGGGGCCGCGATACGAAAGAAGCGCTCAACCACCTCAGCCTGAGTGGCAGGCGTTATCAGCGTCACCGCTATAAAGACCGGCAGGTTGATCATTAGCCCCCAGAAACCGGCATGGATCCCCAGCGGATGCGGCCACAGCGTGGTAAACGCAACGGTGACCAGAAAGCCCGCCACGATGCCTGCCATGACGCCTAACCGTGATGCACGGGGCCAGAAGAACATACCGATAAACGCTGGCAGCACTTGTGAAGCAAATCCCAGCCCCACCAACAGAATCATCACCAAGCTGCCCGGCTCGGCAATGGCTAACGGGGCGATGACCAACGCCATGATGGGCAGAATCATCAGCCGCGCCAGTTTGCCGGTCGTCGCGTTTGAAAGCGTAAGCAGCGGTTGAAGCACGTCTTTGCTTAATGACAGCGATACGGAGTGGATAAACGGCTCGCTGGAAGACATGGCGGCCGCCAGTGTACCGGCGCCGAGTAACCCCACCAGCACCACCGGTAGTTGCTGCATGGCGTATTCGAGTACCACGGTATCGGCCCGGGCCAGCTCAGGCAGCGAAAAAATCCCGATAAAGCCGACAATCACCATGGGCAATATCACCACGTAATAAGTGGGTAGCCAGGTCGCGCTGCGGCGGATGGTGCGTGCCGAAGAAGCGCTCATCCACTGGGTCCATACCGGCGGCATGAACGAGAACATCGAGACGATGATTGAGGTGGTCCAGAAGCGGTAGCTCATGTCGTCCCCTGCCCCAGGCAGGGTCAAGAACTCAGGATGCTCAGCCTGGATGCGCCCAAACACGCCCGTAAAGTTCAACCCGCCGGTGGCATTGTGCACCGCCCACAGGCCTACCGCCCAGGCAACCACCAGCATCAGCACCCCCTGGAACGCATTGGTACGGCCAATCGCCCGTTGCCCGCTGGCATACAGATAAACAGCGATACAGGCCAGCACCAGCACCACGCCCACCCAAACCGGAATCAAACCGCCGCTCATGACAAACAGAATATACGCCGAGCCAATAGTTTGTAGCACCGCATAGGCAATAGAGCCAATGGCCATTACCAGGGCAGCTAGCCCACCAAGCACCGGACTCTGGTAGCGGTCGGCTATCGCGCTTGCCTGGGTAACGTGACCAAATTCGGCGCCGAACTGCCAAACCTTGGGGCCAAAGTACCAGGCGATCAGCGCAAGGTAAGCGAGATAAGTGGCCACATAAAAGACTGCCACACCCTTTGAGTAAGCCCAGCCCGGGGCGCCCATAAAGGTATAGGCGCTGACACTACCGGCGGCAATGAGCAGGTAAAGCGTCACCGGGCCCATACTACGTCCGGCCACGCCCCACTCCTCCAGGCTGTTCATATTGGTGCCCCGTCGTCTAGCGCGCAGTCCTATCAACATGGCGATGGCGACATAGGTCAAGGTAATTATCAGTGGCCAAGGACTATTCATGGTCGTCGCGCTCCACAATGCGGTTGCCGATTAGCATCACGACGACGCAGGCAAAAATAATTAGATAGCTCCACACCACCATTAGCGGCAGGCCCAAGACCAAGGTCGCCCGGTTGACCCAACCAATTACCGGCCAGATTCCCATCGCCACCAGTGCCACAAAAGCAATCATCAGCCCCCACCCCGCCCGGGTGGTAGGCAGTACCAGAAAGCGATGCATAAAGATTCTCCAATCGTTTTATTGTTTCATTTTACAGAACGTTAGAGAGGAACGTGAAAGAAGGCGCCAGCGCAAGGAAGCGCAATGAGTTTGTATAGCGGGCAGGCCAGTATCGACTATAAAGCCTACCTGCCATGGGCACGCCGTTGCATGCCCGCTATTTTGTGTAGCCTTAACTCACCAGGTGCTCATGTACTGACTAGCTGGCGCCGCATGATCGTCACATGCTCGCCACGATACTCAACATCCTCGACCGCTTGCCAGCCTAATCGCTGATAGAGCGCCTGCTGGTCAGGAGTGTACAGGTAGAAATGCTCTAGACCGCAGGCCTGGGCCTCAGCCTCCACTCGTCGAACCAGCGCAGAGGCAATACCCTGGCCGCGCCATTCAGGCACGACAAACAACGAGGCAAGCCAGGGGGTCAATGCCGGGCGCGTGCTCATGTCATTGGCAATCAGGCAGGCAGTGCCTACCGGGGTTTCTCCATGAATCGCAACAAAAAGAGAAGGTACGCCGCTTTCACCACACTGGTGTCGGGTATCCTTAATGGCCTGGGCCAGCGTGTTGCCTGGATACAAATTTCCCCAGGCTGCGAATGTCCAGCCTGCCACTACGTCAGCATTAGGATCGTCGGCTCTTAGCCGCTGGAGGGTGATACCGATTGGCATGAATAGGGCCCTATCTTTATTAGCACAAGCAAATATAGTAGCGATATAGGGTAAGGCAGGCCAGCGTTGATAATGTATACACACTCCGCAAGTCATTTGAATACAGGATTCTTAACCTCTTAAGTGCTAGTGTAAATTAAATAACTTTGAATAAAGACTCACGAATGCAACCTTCATTAAGACGCACACATCGTCTTGCAATGGCAACCATTGCGCCGCGAATTTTTGCCTTTTGCCATACCTTCGGGTTAACCGTATGGATTGCCGTGGTAGAAGGCAGCGGCTGGACACTTATCCTGCCTGGGTTGCTGCTGCTTCTATGGCCCGCAGTCGCCTATGCACTTGCGGCAAATGCCCAGAACTCTAAGCGTGCCGAATTCAGAAATCTCCTCTACGACAGCCTGCTATTTGGATTTTGGTGCAGCGTGCTGGATTTTTACGTTTTAGCCACCATCACCATTGGGCTTGCCTGCTTGATGAACAATTTAGTGGTCGGCGGTGTACGAAAGATGCTTGTTTCAGCCGTACTTTTTACTGCCGCCGCCTTCATTGGAAGCGCTCTAACGGGTTTCAATTTCCGTCCCTATGTCAGCAACACCTTAGACATCTACCAATGGGCAGGAGCAGTCGTCTATTTTTTAACCATAGGTCGTGTCACGTACAGTCAGAATCGCCAGATCGGCCGTAGCATTGGCGAAATCAAGTTTCAGAACCGAGTCTTTCACGCTCTACTTGAGCTTGGGACAGTGGCCAATCGCGCGACCACTATCGATCACCTGTTGGATGGCTCCTTAAGTAATCTAAATGCTCATTTCCCCGACTACGGCTTTGCTATCTTTTTACAAGAACGGCAACGTTGTGAAGTGACACGTTATGCAGCTACTGCGGGGCTAACGCTAAAAGATGAACAACGCATAAAGCAGCTATTTGCCAGCGTTCACGGACAAAAGGATCAGCCAGACACGTTGCCACCCATAGATGAAGGCGAAAATCTATATGTTATGTCCATGGAGGGCCGTCTCATTTTGTATGAAGGTTGGCTAATAATGAAAGCTCCCAACCGAGACGATGCCTTGGAGCAAATACTTTCCCTATTTGCCGACCAACTGGCGGCCGCTACCGAAAATAAATTGCTACATCTGGAATTGAAAAAAACCGCTGAGCGTGACGGGCTCACCGGTGTGTATAACCGAGGCTTCTTTGAATCGGCCCTGCAAATGAGTATTCAGGGCAAGGAGAAGACGCCGAGCCTGGATTTCGCTGTACTGATGATGGATGTCGACAGGCTCAAAGAAGTGAATGACCATTATGGGCATGTGGCAGGCGATCAACTAATTTCGAGCGTTGCCCATTATCTGCAACTTCACTGCAGAGACAGTGACATCCTGGCGCGCTACGGCGGCGACGAGTTCGTCATTCTGTTTCCCTCTGCCGACCTGACAGCAGCCAAGCGCATGGCTAACCGGATCAGGGAAAACCTGCCCGACCAGCATTGCACCATTGACACCGCTATTGATGAACGCGTAGAGCTAGCGCTTCATTTGAGCTTGGGATTCGCCAGTTCCAGCGAGGCGCCTCCTCTGCAGGTGTTTGCGCTGGCAGACGAGCGCATGTACAAAGATAAGAGCCAGCGCAGCAACCCAAGACGCAAATGAGCTATACATAAAGAGCAAGGCATAAAGGGCTAGGCATAAAGAGCAAGGCCGCGATATAGACGTCTTCCTATCAACTAGGGTTCAGTGGCCTCCCCCAGGTATCACCATGCAGCAGCTCGTGCAAAGGTAGCCGTTCACGCCAACCTTTGGCTTCAAGCTCAGGCTGGCCCAGAAACTCGCTCACATAACCCAGGCAGAGATAGGCAACCGGATAAACATGCTCCGGCAGGTTCAGAGCTTTACTTAGCTGCGCTTGATCAAGAATGCTTACCCAGCCAACCCCGACGCCTTCAGCGCGAGCCGCTAACCATAGATTTTGGACCGCCAAGCAGGTACTGAACAGGTCGGTCTCCATGATGCTGTTGCGCCCCAGCACGTGGGGGCCGCCCCGACGGCGATCACAGGTAATGCAGAGATTGAGAGGGCTTTCCAAAATGCCTTGAAGCTTGAGTCCACGATAAAGATTCTTACGCTCGCCAGTATAACGCTCGGCGGCCTTATCGTTTTCTTGCTCGAACAATGCCAGGATCGACGCCCTCACCTCTCGGCTTTCAATGACGATGAAGTCCCAGGGCTGCATAAACCCGACTGAAGGAGCGTGATGGGCCGCCTGAAGAAGACGCTCAAGCACATCCAACGGAATCGGGTCGGGAAGAAATTGCGAGCGCACATCGCGTCGCTCATGAATGGCGCGGTAGACGCCGCGTCGTTCTGTCTCGGAAAAAGCGTTATTACCAGTCGTCATTATGCAGGCCAAGCCTTGTCATGAGGGCATGTATTCGCCCGCCTGGGAGGTCCAGGCAGGCAGACAAAACACATCAACATATCCTACATCGGCTCGATTGATAAAACTCAATCGCTTTCTAAGCACAGGGTGCTTTCTCAGAACTTCATGTTGTCTTAGAACGTCCTCTTGTCACAAAAGCATGGCGCCGATTTAAAACCTGGTGTTGTTTAAAACCTGGTGTTGTTTAAAACATAGTATTGTTGTTGGCGAAAGGTGCCGGCACGGCCTGAATGACATCCCAGTGCTCGACAATCATGCCATCTTCAACGCGGAAAATATCCACCACGGCTTCACCAGCGTCATCTTCACCATTGGTAGAGTGAACGTGCAGCCAGACCAAGTCACCATCCGCTGCGCTACGTACGATACGGGCTTGAGATTCCGGGTTATCGGCATAGAAACCGGTAAAGTAAGAGACAAACGGTTCTTTGCCATCCGGCACATCGGGGTTGTGCTGAATATAATCTTCAGCAATCACCTCTGCCGCTTCTTCGGTTTCATGCGCATTGAAAAAACGCTCATAAAAGGTCACTACCAGTTCTCTATTGGCTTCTTCGGCCGCGACATCGCGCTCGTTGGCTTGGGCCAAGACGCCACTCGAGAGCGAGGCAGAGAGTAGCAATGCTGACACTGATAAAATAGTTTTCTTAAACATGGGTAGGCTCCTGTTAATAACCAACGGTAAAACGTTCACGAATATGCTGAGGCTTCTCAAGCTCATCCACCAAGGCAATCGCGTAATCTTCGAAGGAAATACGGCTTCCCTGGTCACTGACCAGCAGCTCATCTTTGCCTAAACGAAATACACCGGTACGCTCGCCAGGTTCAAACTCGGCAGAGGGCGATAGAAACGACCATTCCAGGTCATTAGCCTGCTGCAACTTCTCAAGAAATACGCCTCCCTTAGAGGCTTCCGGCTTGTACTCTTCGGGGAAATCGGGCTGGTCGATAACACGCTCTCCTGGTGCTACTAGCAAGCTACCCGCACCGCCCACGACTAGGTAGCGTTTCACGCCAGCGTGCTGGACGGCACCAATCAGCTTATCGGGATCGCTGGTCGAGAAAGGCACTGCGCTGATGACGGCATCGTGGCCTTTTAACACCTCTGCAAGTGCCACTGGGTCGTGGGCATCACCCTTAACAGCACAACTGCCTGGTAATTCACTAATCTTTTCCGGGTGACGAGCGATCGCAGTGACTTTATGTCCGCGATCAGCAAGTTCTTTCAGAATACACGCACCGGCATTGCCGGAAGCGCCAACAAGCGCGATGTTAGCCATGGTAAAACCCTCTGGTTTGTTAAGCACACCAGGTCTACAATCAAGACCGTAATTGGAGCATAATTCACTGTTGAACAGCCGCACAAGAAGTCACTTTTCACCGACTAGGTCAGTATGAAGTGACTAACGTGGAAAAGAGGGCATAAGCCAATGGAAAAAAAAGTTACTGACAACTTCATATTCGAGCAACCCTGCCCCATTCGCGATGTACTGGATAGGATTGGCGACCAGTGGAGCTTGCTGGTACTCGAAGCTTTGGAGCCTGGCACACTGCGTTTTAATGAACTTGGCCGGGTGATTGGCGATATATCAAAGCAGATGCTCTCGAAAACGCTGAAGCACCTGGAGCAGGATGGGTTTATTCAGCGAACGCTTTATGCGGAGGTTCCCCCTCGGGTGGAGTATCAACTGACGCCGCTTGGCCGTTCGTTTCTTGAGCCAATGCAGCAGTTGGTCGCCTGGGCAGATACTCACCATCGAGCAATTTGTGAAGCGCGTACGTTTTATCGAAAGTCTTGACCCGGCAAGCCAGCAAACTTCATGAGTCGATATAAACGGCTACACGACGGCGGGTTTGCGCATATCAATATGGGGTATGCCATCTTCATCATAGGGGGCACTAACAGCTGCAAACCCAAAAGACTCATAGAAGGTAGTTAGATAGACCTGCGCACCAATCTGGATGCCCAGGCCCGGATAGGTCTGTTCGGTAAAACGAATCGCTTCGCGCATCAGCGCCTGCCCATACTGACGGCCGCGATAGGCTTTAAGGGTCATTACCCGGCCGATCGAGGGCTCTGCGAATTTGTCGCCGGGCCCCACCAGGCGGATATACGCGGCCAGCTGTCCGTCTTCGGTGGCCAATAGATGCCAGGCGAGCGGGTCCAGCGCGTCCACTTCCTGATAAGCACACTGCTGTTCCACCACAAATACCGATTCGCGCGCTTTGACAATCTCATAGAAATCGCGCGTGCTAAGCTCATCGAATCGCGACCAGCGAAAATTCAAGGACATACCGGCACCTCCTACCTGTGGCGTTATTTTAAGACCGCCAAGTGTACAGAAGATTGAATAGCCGAGCCTTTATCAAGACGCCAAAAGGACAAGCGCTTAGCCTAGCCGCCAGCGCCAGGGGCTTGTTTCAACCAGCAAGCCTTCACTATCCCAATCCTCCCATCCGGCAAACGGTATCGGCTTTTCGCGCTCGCATTGCAGTAAACGCGCAGCCCAGCGCTGTTTGCAGGCTTCAAGGTGTTCGCGCAGCACATCCTCTTTCTGATACTCAATGCCGCCACCCTGCACGCCATAGCTTACCTGTGGAGCCAAAACATCAAAGCCAACATAGTAAAGCGATGAATGCATCGGCCATAGCCAGGCGGTCATATTCCCCGCACGGCCAAAGGGCTGAAATGTTTTTTCAGGAGAGCCAGCGGTGACTGAGAGCATGGCCCGTTTGCCACGAAAGTAGCCACGGTCGTAACGCATGCGGCTGGAGTAACGGCCGCCATAGACCAGGACGCGGTCGAGCCACCCTTTTAGTATGGCGGGCTGGGCGTGCCACCATAACGGAAACTGGAAGATCACCAGGTCTGCCCACTCAAGCCTTGCCAGTTCGCGCTGGATATCAGCGGGTAGCGCCTTTTCATTGTAGTGGTGGCGCTGCTCATCAAGCGGGGCAAAATAGTCTTTGTTGCTACGTTGTACGTAGTGCTCCCCGCGCTCCACCGGGTCGAACCGTTCGGCATACAGGTCATCTAGCTCGACCGAATGCCCTGCACTTTTCAGCTGGCTTACCGCGATATCGACCAGCCCACCGTTGAACGAAGCTCGCTCTGGATGAGCCACTACTATCAATACATTCATATTTAACCTTGCCTGTCGGTGTGTTTAACAACAGGCTACTCTGTTCATATCTGCGCCAATATTCTAAAAATTTGAGAACCAGCTTTGCATGAATGAACAGCTCGTTAAATGGGATGACCTACAGGTTGTTCTCGCCATTGCTCAAACAGGGTCGTTGTCCGGCGCCAGTCGGCACTTAAACATCAGCCACGCCACCGTATTTCGTCGCTTAAATGCGCTTGAAAAGCGCCTGGACGTCGCCCTATTTGAACGCCACCGCCATGGCTATACTCCAACATTTGCCGGAGAGGACTTGGCAGCCACGGGCGAACGAGTGCAGAAAGAGATTCACAGTGCTGAGCGTCGAATCATTGGGCAGGATTTGAAGCTGTCGGGTAACCTTCGCGTCACCACCACCGACACGCTTTTCGCCGGGTTACTGTGTCCTGTCTTCACCACGTTTCGCCAGCAGTATCCTAATATTACGCTGGAAGTGGTCATTTCAAATCAGCTGCAAAGCTTATCGCGAAGAGACGCAGACATCGCGATTCGCCCAACTCTTAAGCCGCCCGAAACCCTGGTGGGCCGCCAAATAGGCGAAATCTCTCTAGCGGTTTATGGCCAACAGGAACGCTGGAAAACCACAATACTGCCGCAGGCACCCGCCTCCTTGTTAACGGAAAACTGGATAGGCCCGGATGTACACATGGGCGACGCAGCGCTTGAAAAGTGGATGATGGATAAAAACGCCACCTACCGGCTGGACAGTATGCTGGGAATGCAGTTAGCGGTGCGCCACGGGGCGGGAATTGCAGTACTGCCCTGCTATCTTGGTGATGCCGATAAAACGCTGGTGAGGCTGAGTCAACCGATTGAAGAACTCACGACGCAGCTTTGGCTGCTGACACACCCGGATTTACGCCGTGTCGCCCGAGTGCGCGCGTTTTTGGCCGCAGTAACAGAAGGCATTCAACAACAGTAATGGTTTATTCGCCTGTTGTCGTAGCGCTGGAAATCTTCACACCTATTCAAATCCTGCCAGGAACTGCTTAAGCAGCCCATCGAGTTGCTCTCGCTGGGTCGGGCTAAGGCTACTTATCAGCTGCGCCTGGGTTTGCACATGCGCGGCCACCGCTTCATCGATCAGTGCAAACCCTTTGTCGGAAAGTGAAATCAGAAATCCTCGGCCGTCAGCGGGATTCTTGACGCGCTCAATCAATCCGGCTTTTTCCAGCTGCTGGAGCCGATGTGTCATGGTGCCCGAGGTCACCATGGTAGAAGCCATCAGATCGCTTGGCGAAAGCGCATAGGGTGGCCCTTCCCGGCGCAGCGTGGCCAGCACGTCAAAGCTTGAGTCATTCAACCCATACTCTGCCCAGGTCTTCTCCATGGCGCGCATAAGCACGTGGTTAAGCCGCTTGAGACGGCCAAGCGTACCCATCGGCGCCACGTTCAGGTCCGGGCGCTGCTGCTGCCACTGCGTGAGTATTCTATCGACATGATCCATAACAGGCATGCTCGTGTTTTTTTATCTTGACGTCAAGGTTCCTGCTATATACCTTGACATCAAGATACATCAATGAGAATCCGCTAATGTCGTTATCCGATATGTCTTCTTCGCGTTCGCATAGCCGTGCCTGGCTTGCTCCGTTGATCTACCTGTTATGCGGTGGCGCCCTGCTCGGCCTATCGACTAATTTGGCAAAACTGGCGGGCGAAATGCAGCTCTCGGCGCTCGCGTTTCTGTTTTGGTCAATTTCAGGGGCGTCGCTTATTCTGTTCGTTCTCGCCGCCTTGCGCCGCAATCTACCGCCGATTAACGTGCGCACCATCGAGTATTACGCTATCTCAGCGTTCCTGGGCGTGGCGGGGGCCAACCTGCTTTTTTTCTCAGCCATACCTCATGTAGGGGCCGGGTTCGTGGCACTGATCATTACGCTGCCTCCGCTACTCACCTACGTCGGTGCGCTTACGTTAAACATGGAGCGGTTCCAGATGATGCGCGCAGCAGGGGTTATTTCAGCACTTGCAGGCGCGGTGACCTTGGCCTTCCATAAATTCTCCGCACCAGATGCGGATTATCTCTGGATTCTCCTCGCTTTGATTGGCCCCGTTCTGCTAGCCATCGGCAACCTCTACCGAACCCTGCGCTGGCCAGAAGGTGTATCCAGCGATGCGCTGGCGCCGGGCATGCTCATCGCCGCAGCCATCATTCTTTTCAGCGTGGGTTTATTGCCGAGTTTCTCACTAAGCGTTCCAGCAGAAAGCTCCCTTCCGTTTTTGCTGATTGGTGTCCAGGCGGTGGTCTTCGCAGGCCAGTTCCTACTTCTTTTCCTGCTGCAGAAAAGCGGCGGCCCGGTGTTTCTGAGCCTATTAGGTTCGGTCGGCGCCGTGGTAGGTGTGCCAGTCGCCATATTATTACAAGGAGAAACCGCCCCCGAGGGCTTACTGCTCGGCACCCTATTCATTGGTGCAGGCATTGCCCTACTCAATATTGGTAAAGCAAAGCAGGCGCCTACTAAAACCGCCTAAACGAAGGGAGCGACGATCATAGTAAGACGCTACGTAGAGAGGCTCATCTGGAGCCGCTAACCAACCTTATTTTGATGGTTAGAGAAGGCGTCGCTGCATGTAATGCGTATTATCTTCAGTTTTAAAGATGCTAAACCCCATGCGCTCGTAGAGCGCTATTGCAGGATTGATACAAAACACACGCAGGCGAAGTAAGTGGATTCCCGCCTGCTGGGCGGTTTCCTCAGTGTAGCGAATGGCTGCTGAGCCTAAGCCTTGGCGCTGCCACTTCTGATCAATTTGTAGTTCTCGAATATAGTAAGCAGTTTCATCGTGATTGATGCATAACAGCCCTACTGGGCTAGCGTTAATAACTAATTCGTAACCATCTAGCGCACCCCACTGTTTATCAAACAGGGCTGTCTCCCAGCGCATATCCAACTTTTCATAGTAAGTAGACATATTTTGACGAATTATTCTTTCGGCAAATGTTTTATCACTCGTCGGTCTAATGGTTAGTTGCATACCCCTCTTCCTAGTGCTGCCTTGCTTCTGTGCACGGCATTGCTTTCGCAGTGCATTTACACCGGGTCGTCATCGCGAGTAATGCACTTATAGGTTGAATTCAGGCCTCATACGAGCACTATAACGATTACCTATCTATACGTGAATGCAAAACGCCAAGGCATTGCCTTGGCGTTTTATTTTACTGCTTAAGATATTCCCTACCCCAACTGAAACGGATACACCGAGCCAATCTTCAAAAGCTGGGTAAGTTCATCCAGTGCGGCCAGCGACTCCTCTGCCAGCTGTGGATCAGCCAGATCGTCGGGAGCAAGGCGGTCGCGGTAGTGGCGATTCACCCAGGCAGTTAGATCGTTGTATAGCGCATCATTAAGCAGCACGCGGCCGGTGAGTGCTTCGCGCTCAGCATCCGTCAGCACGACCCGCAGGCGCAGGCAGGCAGGGCCGCCGCCGTTGCGCATACTCTGCTTAACGTCCTTGACCATCACCTCGCCGATGGGGTTATTGCCCGCCAGGATGAGATCCTGGATAGTCCGCCATACTGCTTCGCGCTCCTGGCATTCGCCGGGCACCACCAGTGTCATGGTGCCATCAGGATTGGAGAGCAGCTGGGAGTTGAAGAGATACGATGCGACCGCGTCTTCCATGCTCACCGCCTCGACCGGTACGCGCACGGGGATCAGCGGTGTGGTCATTTTGGCACGCAATTCATCGAGCGTGCCCTCTTCATCGAGAAACGCCATTGCGTGGTAGAGCAGCACGGGGCCGTTGCCGACCGCAATCACGTCGTTATGAAACACGCCCGCATCAATCGCGTCCGGGTGCTGCTGGGCGAAGACGGTTTGCGCATCGGTAAGCCCGTGTTGGCGAGCTACCGCTTGGCTGGCTTCCAGAGTCTGGCGGGCGGGATAGCGCTGGGGCTCACGCTCGCCGCTACGCACGTCACCAAATGCCTGACGGCCATATACAAACAAATGCACACCCAGTTCACCATATTCACCACCCAGGCGGGTATGGTTGGCTGCACCTTCATCAGAAAACGCGGGCGTGGCAGGCAGTACCGGGTGATGGGCAAAGTGATGTTCATCCCGGAAAATCGACTGGAGCACCCGGCCAGTCGTTTGCGGTTCAAGAAACCGGTGGAAGCTCGACTGCAAATTGGCCGGGGTGAAATGAACGCGACCATCCGGCGCATCTATGCTGGGTGTCACCGTACCGGCGTTCGCCGTCCACATGCTGGACGCGGAACACACCGCGCGCAGCAATTGTGGCGCCTGTAGTGCGGCGCGAGCCAGAACCTCGCTATTGCTACCGCGAAAGCCCAAATCGCGCAGCGCACCGATGTCCGGGCGCTGCTGAGGCGGCAGTACGCCTTGGGCGTAACCCGCCTCCATTAACGACTTCATCTTTAAAAGGCCCTGAAGCGCGCCTTCTTTGGGATTAGATACCAAGCCGCTGTGGCTCATCGAGGCCACGTTGCCCACGGCCAGCCCTGAGTAGTTATGGGTCGGACCGACCAGGCCGTCGAAATTGACTTCCTGAATGCTGCCAAGACGCTCATTGCTCATAAGCTCACCCCTGGCGGTAGCGTCTCAGGCATTTCAAGAGTGTCGGCCTCCATGGAAGCCACTGGATAAGCGCAGTAGTCCGCCGCGTAATACGCACTGGGGCGATGATTGCCGCTATCACCCACACCTCCGAAGGGGGCATCGCCAGAGGCGCCGGTGGTTTGGCGATTCCAGTTGACAATACCCGCCCGAATTTTCAGCAAAAAATCGTCCCAATCGGCGCGATCGCCACCAATCAGCCCTGCAGAAAGCCCATAGCGGGTGTTATTGGCAAGCGCCAAGGCTTCATCCCAGTCGCTATAACGATGAATTTTCAGCAGTGGGCCGAAATGCTCCTCATCGGGCACGTCCAACCCGGTAACATCGATCAGCGCAGGGCTTAATAGGCTGGTGTGCTCTTTCAACCGCTGCATACGGTTAATCACTGTGCCACCCATGGATTCTAACGCGTCCTGGGCATTAAGCAGGCCATCCGCGGCAGCCACACTCACCAGCCCGCCATAAAACGGCGCAGGCGCTTCTTCGAATTGTCCGGCCACATGCAGTTTGGCAATGGCCTCCGAGAGCGCCTCGATTAACCGATCGCCCACGTCCCCCTGGGGAACCATCAAGCGGCGGGCGCAGGTGCAGCGCTGACCACCGGAGAGCAACGCTGACTGCAGTATCGTCAGCACAGCGGCGCGTTGATCGTCGACATCCTTGACCACCAGCGGGTTGTTGCCGCCCAATTCAAGTGCCAGGACTTTATTCATCTGACCGGCAAACTGCTGGTGCAGCATACCGCCCACTTTGGCACTGCCGGTAAACAGCAAGCCATCAATATCGGGGTTGCCTGCCAGCGCTTGGCCGACAGCCACACCGCCTTGCACCAAGTTGATAACGCCAGCGGGCAGCCCCGCTTCCAGCCAACACTGCAGCGTTAAATCAGCCGTCAGGGGCGTTTGATCGCTGGGCTTGAACACCACTGTATTGCCCGCCAGTAACGCGGGCACCATGTGCCCATTGGGCAGGTGGCCAGGAAAGTTATAGGGACCAAAGACCGCCATGACGCCATGAGGGCGATGACGCAAGACGGCATGGGCGCTGCCTACGGCCTTTTCCCGCTCGCCGGTTCGTTCGTTATACGCTTTTACAGAGAGCGCTACCTTGCCCACCATCGCGCCGGCCTCGGTGCGCGCTTCCCATAACGGTTTGCCCGTTTCTGAGGCAATCGCGACGGCCAACGCCTCACTGTTTGCTTTTAGTACCTCGACAAACCGCTCAACCAGCGCCTGACGTTCGGTAAAAGGCGTGCGCGCCCAGCCTGGAAAGGCGTTCCGGGCGGCCTGGACAGCTGCTGCGACCTGCTCTTCGCTAGCAGTCGCTGCCTGCCATAGTGGCTGGCCAGAAACAGGATCGTGCTTGCTCAGCGGCTCGGCGTCGCCCGTTACCCAGGCACCGTTAATCAGTTGCTGCTGTTGGGCGTGCATCATCATCTCCTTTCCTTATCCGTAGGCTCAGTACCGTAGACCTAGCACCGTAGACTTAGTACCGGCGCTTAGGTTTCCAGCAGGCGCAGGTAGTCACCGGTGGCGACGTTCAGGCGCTTTGCTTCCTGTTCGCTAAGCACGATGGTGTTGTCATTGCTGGGCGCTCGGCCTACCCAACTGGCGGTAAAATTCAGCATGTGAGTGGTGGCGGCCAGCCAGCGGCTGACGCTCTCCTGGCTGGCAGTGGAGGACACTTCCACTTGGCAGAGCCGTGAGTTGCGTATGGCACGCACATCGTCGATATAGGCTTCCACGGTGGGTCCGCCGTCGAAAATATCGATATAACCTTCCCAGCGCAGCCC
The DNA here is from genome assembly GCF_042429665.1 of Vreelandella sulfidaeris. Lineage (GTDB taxonomy): Bacteria > Pseudomonadota > Gammaproteobacteria > Pseudomonadales > Halomonadaceae > Vreelandella. The sequence goes on from NZ_JBHMAC010000009.1 coordinate 28,514, forward strand.
TTCTTTTTTAAGCATTTCCAAGGCCGGACGCGTATGGCGATGTACCTGACCGATGCAGGCTCGCGCCTCTTCCGCCATAAAGGTGGTGTAGATCGGGAACTTAGGCATTAGCTCACCGATAAAACTCTTTTGCCCCAGGCCGGTAAGGCGGTCCGCTTCACTGAAATCCATGGGAAAAAAGTGTTTGCCGAGGCTTTCCCAGAAGGGACTGACGTTATTGTCATCAAAAACGCCACGCATTTCGGCCAATACCTTGGCCGGAAAGCGATCCCTGAACTGGGCGATGAACAGCCAGCGTGCCTTGGAAAGCAGCGCCCCATTGCGCAAATGGCGGTTGGCTTCCCCCCGGTACTCAGGACGCAAAAACAGCGAACAGACTTCAGCATCCCCCGTATGATCGGAGCTTAAAAACAGCGTATCGATCGTGCGGTGCAAATCCAGTTGGATGGAAGAGTGCGCCAGCGTGCCCAGCCGGTAGTTATAAAACGGCACTTCGCGCCCCACTTGGCCTTCGATAGCGCAACAACCAGCGAGATCGCCACTCGTTTCATCTTCCAGCACAAAGAAGTAGAGCCGGTCATCCACCGGGGTACGTTCTTCAAAGGCACTCGCCGCCGCTTCAATCTTTCCAGCCAGAAATTCACGGTTGTCAGGCAGCGAGGTAAATCCTACCCCTGCCTGCTGCGCAAGCGCCTGGAGCCCGTCCAAATCACCGCGAGCAATGGGTCGAATGCGCATTACATTTCTCCTTCATCGAGCGTATCTAACGCGGTAGGTAACGTTAGCGGTGCGGCGAGCACGGCCCGCCCTTCAGATACGCCCAGCTGCTTTGCGTGCTCTGCAGACAGCATCAGCTGGCCAGTCGGAGACAACGCGTAACGCGCGACGATACAGCGAAAATCGGCGACTTTTTGATTGGCGATCATGGCCGGTTCAGCATCGGGCAAGGCATGCTCCGGCCGAATGCGTACCGGATGCCAGGCCGCACGACGAAAGGTTTCCAGCCGCTCACGCTCTGCTTTGACAATTGGCCCGGCGTCAAAAATGTCGACGTGTCGAGAACGCACGAAGCCCTCTGCCAGCATTTCGTCCAGCGCCGCTTCGTGGGCGGGATGTTCACGGCCAATCGCGGCGCGCGCATGAGGCGTCAATAGCGGTAAATAAAGCGGAAACTGGGGCATCACTTCAGCGATAAAGCTTTTCGAGCGTACCCCCGCAATGTGGTTGATATCCTGAAAGCTGCGGGCAAAAAAATGCCGCCCTACGCTTTCCCAAAACGGCGACTCACCGCGGGTATCCAAATAGCCGGGGAACGCCACCGCCAGGATTCGCGAAAAACGCTCAGGGTATTGGGCAATAAACATCAAGCGTGCCCGACGTAGCAGGTTTTCGGCGCTGGTGCCTTTATAACGGGGATTCAGAGAAAATGCGCACAGCAGCGTGGCATCCGACACCTCATGGGAAAGCGCCAATGTTTGTACTTCGCGGCGTACATTCAACTGCTGGGAAGCGTGAATCAGCGTTTCCTGGCGATAGGTATAGTAGGCCTCATTGGCGCCCGCCTGGGCACGGATCGTCGCGGTGCCCAGGACTTCCTTGCTGCTATCGTCCGCCAGCACGAAGGTATAATGCTCGTGACCGGGGTACTCTATCTGACCATTAAACGCCTCTTGAGAGCGCGCAATGCGCTCTTCCAGCCGCGCCCGGTTAGCAGGGAGATTGGTCAGCCTGGGCACCGCATGCTCCGCTAGCTGTTCCAGCGCTGGCAGATCAGCGACATCAACCGGTCGAATTACCAGCATTCTAGATGCTCCCTTTGGTGATGCAGCGTGTTGCTCACTCATGCTTGTGCAACGAGCCGCTCAATGGCGCGTTCCAGGCGGGCCATCCCTTCGGCAATATCCGCCTCAGGAATCACCAGAGAAGGCGCCATTCGTAGCACATTGGGCCCGGCAATCAGTGCCATCAGCCCTTCTTCAATGGCCAGCGGCAGAATGTCTTTGGCACGGCCCTCGAACGCATCCGACATCTGGGCGCCGATCAGTAGTCCCATACCGCGTATTTCCTTGAACACACCGTGCTTGCGGTTGATCGTTTCAAGATGTTCGCGGAATAACTCATGACGTTTTTGAACCCCCGCCAGCACCTCCGGTGTATCGATAAACTCGACCGCGGCTAACGCGACAGCTGAGCCGAGCGCGTTACCGCCGTAGGTGGAACCGTGAGTGCCAACCGTTAACGATTTGGCAACCGCATCGGTGGCCAGCATGGCGCCAATGGGAAAACCGCCGCCCAGAGATTTGGCACTGGTCAGAATATCCGGCGTAATCCCATAGTTTTTATACGCGTAAAGTTCACCGCTTCTGCCAACCCCTGTCTGTACTTCGTCAAATATCAGCAGCGCGTTGTGGTGATCACACAGATCACGCAGCCCTTGAAGGAATTCTTGAGTAGCGGGCACGATACCGCCCTCACCCTGCATCGGCTCCACCATAACCGCGCATGTGTCGTCCCCCATCAGGTTGCGAACACTGTCCAGATCGTTGTAATCAGCATGTAAAATGCCGCCCGGTACCGGGCCAAAGCCCTGAGAGTACTTAGGCTGACCGCCTACGCTAACCGTAAACAGCGTGCGACCATGGAAGGACTGATTGAAGGAAATGATCTTGTCCTTCTGCTCACCGTAGTGATCTACCGCAAAACGACGGGCAAGCTTTAACGCGGCTTCATTGGCTTCACCACCGGATGAGCAAAGGTAAGCCTTATCAGCGAAGGTGCGCTCGACCAGCGTTTTAGCCAACGCCAATGCTGGCTCGTTGGTATAAACGTTGGATAGATGCCACAACTTTTCGCCTTGCTCCTTTAGCGCATTGACCAGTACCGGATGGCAATGACCCAAGGAGTTAACCGCAATTCCACCAGCGAAATCGATGTATTCGCGCCCCTGCTGATCCCACAAGCGGCTCCCCTCTCCGCGCACGGGAATAACCTGTTGCGGGGAGTAGTTAGGCGTCATGTAGTGGTCAAAATCCTGACGGCTTGGGGTATGGGTCATGGGACGCTATCTCCAGTAAAAGGAAGTAATGAAAACAGTATAAAGGGCTAACCAGCTCACCCGCTTTCAGCAATGGGACGGTAAATTATGAATAGCGGCGTCTAGCCAGCCGCGCTAACGCCTTGAAGAAGGCTAGAAGGCCCCCATACTTGTTAGCAAGCGATAAAACCTGACGTCACTAATATTGCCGACACAACCTATCGCCAGGTACTGATACTTAACGAAATATTGATACTTAACGAGATATTGATACATAGCAAAGAGGAGACCCACCGATGCAGATTGATCTGAGCGGTAAACACGCCATTATTACAGGCTCAACCGCAGGTATTGGCTTCGCTATTGCTCAGGGCCTGGCCGACGCCGGGGCCAGCGTGGTGGTCACTGGACGCACTCAGGCACGGGTTGACGACGCCATCGCGGCCATTAAAAAAGAGACCGCCCACGCCAAGGTGCAAGGAGTCGCGGCAGATCTAGGAACCGCCGACGGTTGCCAAACTTTAATAGAGCAGCAACCGAATGCCGATATACTGATTAATAACGTGGGTATTTTTGAGCCGAAAGACTTTTTTGAGGTCGACGATGCCACCTGGCAGCAGTTTTTTGACATTAATATCATGAGTGCGGTGCGCCTTTCTCGCCATTACGCCCAAGGAATGCGTGAGCGCGACTGGGGCCGTATTCAGTTTATATCCAGCGAATCAGGTATCAACATTCCCACCGAGATGGTGCATTACGGCATGACCAAGTCAGCGCTGTTATCCATTTCACGGGGGCTGGCCAAATCACTCAGCGGCACCCAAGTAACGGTCAATGCGATTTTGCCGGGGCCAACACGCTCAGAAGGCGTGCTCAGCATGATCAGCGAGATGGCTAATAAACAAGGCATCTCACAACAAGAGATGGAAGTACGCTTTGTCAAAGAGAACCGTCCGACATCCATCATTCAGCGCTTAGCGACGCCCGACGAAGTGGCCCATATGTGCGTATATGCCGCCTCCCCTCAAGCCAGCGCGACTACCGGTGCTGCTCTGCGAGTAGAAGGCGGTATTGTGGATACGTTAACCTGATCTATCTAAGCTAGACGCTCTTCTCGAGGTGTCATACCAAAATGATGGCGATAGGCGGTAGAAAAATGCGCGCCGGAAGAAAACCCCGTCGCAAATGCAATATCGCCTACTGGCCGGTCACTATCACGCAATTGCTTACGCGCCTCCTGCAAACGTAAGTCGAGATAGTATCGGCTAGGCACCGCCTGCAGGTACTTCTTAAATAGCCGCTCCAACTGACGCCTGGAAATTCCCAGGTGTTCAGCAAGCTCAAGCGTCGAGAGCGGCTCTTCTATATTGGCCTCCATAAGCGTGACAGCATCAACCAGGCTTTGTGGTGCGTGGCCTAAACGGCTGCGCAGCGGCACATGTTGACGCTCGTCTGCCAAGCGGATGCGGTCACACACAAACAGCTCTGAGACTTGCTCCGCCAAGCGTGCGCCATGATGTTGGCCAATCAAGGTCAGCATCAGATCCATTGCGGCAGTCCCGCCAGCACAGGTCAACCTGTCGCGATCGATCTCGAACAGTTGCTGGGAAAGCGTCACTTGTGGGTAGGCTTGGGCAAAGGCATCGAAGCGCTGCCATGGCAATGTCGCACGGTAGCCTTCCAGCAACCCACAGCGGGCTAACACTTCAGTCCCCCCGGCTAAACCACCCAACGCGACTCCGCGTCCATGATGCCCACGCAGCCACTCATTGAGCTTTGCAGGAAGCGTGTATGGCAGCGGTGAAGGGGCACAAACGAACAGCAGGTCAAGCGGGCTTAACGCGGCACTGAGTTCATGCTCAGCGATCAAGGAGAGCTGAGCACCACTGCGTACGGGTTCGTCGTTCAGGCTTAGCGTGACGGTTTGGTACAGCATGTGCCCACTAAGCTGGTTTGCCATTTGCAGCGGCTCAAGAGCACTGGCGTGGGTCAATAACGAAAACCCAGGCAACAGCAGAAAGGCTATCCGCCGCCGGAGGGGTGCTGTTGGCGTTACTAAAGGGTTGTGCTGCATGATAACTGACTGAGCTGCATGAAAAACCGCCATCGGCGTAAATAAATACCCATCTTACCTAAATGCCACCATGAAGGCAGTGCTTGTTAGCCATAGGTAAAAAAACACGTCGCAGTGGTACTAATTTAAGTACTAATCCAAGGGGAAAGTTCTAGGAGGAAAAGTTCTAGGGGGAACGTCAGCCGTCGCGAAGGGAGAGAGTCTAGAAACGACAAAGGTAGAAAAAATGGCACCGACAAAAAGGGCAAGGCGTATTCGCCTTGCCCTCGTCAGTCATACCACACAGAACGGTTAACTAAGCGGCGCCTAGTTATCTTGCTCTATTAATAATGGCATGTTGATTACTGCTGCTGTGCCTCGGATAGCATCATGTTGCCATCAACAGGGCTGTACTCGTCTTCCTGATAATCGTTAGACGAATCTTCGATCTCATCTTCGCCATAGTCGGTGTTAACAACGAGCTGATCGTTTTCAAGCTGCATGTTATTTAAAGGCAAGGCAATGTCTGTTGCGCCGAACCCCCAGATACCGCCTACCGAAACGATAGCAAATAGTTCGCCAGATTGATCATGCTTAGCGATGTGTTGAACATCACCGATCTCATCGTCTTCCTGATTGATCACTGTCATGCCTTCCAGATCGCTGACCTGATGTGACATCAGTGAGTTTTCCTGGTTGTTTTGATCAGTCTGGTTATCTTGCTGGGTTTGATCGCTTTGCTGACGATCTTGCTCTTGCTCATCCTGATTGACGTCAACCTCAGCATCTTCCGCCTGCTCAACAGTCACGTCAGGCTCGCCCGTTTGCTTAACAGTGACGTTTGGCTCTGCGTCTTCAACAATGACGTTTGGCTCAGGCTGTTCAATAGTTACTTCCGGCTGAGACTGCTCGACCGTGATATCGGGCTTATCTTGCTGCACTTCCACTTCGGCAGGTTCTTGCTGAACCGTTATATCCCGCGTGTTGTCGGTGCTGGACTGCTGCTCTTGCGACCCCATGTCCTGCTGCTGTGTTGTTACTTGAGCATTACGCTCAGAATCTTGCTGATCCACTTCTTGAGCTAGAACATGGCTGCTTAAACCAATGCTAACTGCACCAATAGCAATCGCTAATGCTGTCCGTTTCATATTACTTCTCCTTTCCTTGCGTTGGCGTACATACCAAAAGCTAGTTCAATAAAGCGTACAAACCCAAAAATAGAACCGATCTTTAGCAAAAGTTAACAAACATCAAAATCAACACGAAATGATGAGCCACGATATCTTATTAAAACGGTGTTTATGGTCTGGGCTGTTGCTCATTTTAATGAACTATATATTTAATGAGCTATATAACGAGTATGGCAAGCAAGCAATTATGAAGGAAAACGCTTACCCGCTTGAGCGTCTGATGCATCGTAATCCTGGGTATCATCAGGCTGAGAACCAGGCTCCTGAGAGCTTTCAGCTTCAAAGCGGCGAGCTGCCTCGATGGCTTCAGGTTCAGTCTCATGCTGAGAGATTTCGCGAGGGGCATCAGCCAATGTCACATCGACGACACGCCACCCCGAGACAATAATGCTGTTGTCCTGCTGCTTACTGACAGGCTCCACTTTGGCTATCCGTGTCATGCTTCCTCCTAATGAGTAATACGTTCATTGCTTATAAGATTGCGGTTTAGCAAAACATCGCTTCACTTACCAATATAGACGCTAAATTTAACAACGGTTGTTATGGCTAAACGCTCTCTTCACGAACCAACGTGCTTATCTCACGTCGCTAAATAAAAATGCCGGGCTCCAGGCCCGGCATAAAATACTGAAAGGTTAATATCGCTAATTACCCGCGTTGATAATGCCTAAAACGATGAAACCAATCAAAATAATACCCAGCACCACAATCACCAGCGGGAGTAGCTTATACATCTTGCTGGGTGGCTCTTTGGCTTCGGGCTGAAGATGGGGTTCAGAGTTTTCAAAATCTTCAGGTATACGCTCACCAATAATATGATCTCTCTTCTCTTCCGGGGTTTTGCTCTCCTTAGTATCCATAAACACCTCCTGCGTTCCGGTCGATCAGACGGGAGCACCGCCTAAGTAAGGTTTAAAGATCCACGACGTCAAACTCAACCATAGGGTCAACATCGGCATCATAATCTACGTCATCACGTTCGAAGCCAAACAGCTTCAGGAATTCGTGCTTATAACCAGCATAGTCGGTAATTTCAAATAGGTTCTCACTGGTTACTTTTGGCCAGAGCGCCTGGCACGCGTTTTGGACGTCATCACGCAATTCCCAGTCATCCAAACGCAGACGGCCTGCGTCATCGGTCGTCATGTCGCCACCATACAGTCGCTCACCAAATAAGCGGTTTAGCTGGTCGATGGTGCCCTCATGCAACCCTTGCTCTTTCATAATACGATACACCATGGCGATATAGAGCGGCATCACAGGAATAGCCGCGCTGGCCTGAGTAACGACGGATTTCAGCACTGCTACATTGGCGCCACCACCGGCGGTTTTTAAGTTATTGTCGATGGCCGTTGCAGCACGGTCCAGATCCTCTTTAGCCTTGCCTAGCGCGCCATGCCAGTAGATTGGCCACGTGATTTCAGTGCCAATGTAGCTAAACGCCACGCTACGTGCGCCTTTCGCCAGCACGCCCGCTTGGTCAAGCGCCGCCATCCAAAGCTCCCAGTCTTCACCACCCATCACGGTAATAGTGTCGTCGATTTCTTGCTGGGTGGCAGGCTCTACTTCCGCTTCGATAATGACATCTTTATTGGTATCGATAGCGGTCGCGCGGTAGGTCTCGCCAATCGGCTTCAGACTAGAACGCTTCAGTTCCCCACTGTCAGGCAACTTACGCACAGGCGAAGCTAGCGAGTAGACCACTAGATCAATTTCGCCCATGTCTTGCTTAATGAGCTCGATGGCTTTCTGGCGTGCTTCATGGGAAAACGCATCGCCGTTGATCGACTTGCTATACAGCCCTTCCTGCTTGGCAAACTTGTCGAAGGCCGCACTGTTGTACCATCCTGCGGTGCCAGGCTTTTTATCGGTGGCTGGCTTTTCAAAAAACACACCGAGCGTATCGGCACCATAGCCAAACGCAGCGGTAATACGTGCCGCCAGACCGTAGCCGCTTGAAGACCCAATCACGAGTACTTTCTTCGGCCCTGCCTGCTTATTCAGACCACGGGCGCGGGTAGCTTCGATCTGATCAAGAACGTTCTGCTCACAGCCAACAGGGTGAGTGGTGGTGCAAATAAAGCCGCGTACTTTGGGTTTAATAATCACAGCGAACCTCGTTATCGGATTGATTTGGTTATTCACACTGCCTTAGCAAGACAGTGTCATGGCTCAGTGGGGCCATTCTAGCTGTCTCCGTGCGCCCTGTCCGCTCTTGGGCTATTGTTCACGCTTGAGATACGAAGGCTTTCGCGTCACGATAACGGTTTGAGCACTAACTTCCCTAATGAGGCGACCATGAATGCACAGCAGCTAGTAGATGAACGCGGAGATCTATGGCTAGCGCTGGCGCCGCTGTGGCTTGACCGTGAGCCCAGCGAGCGAGACTACGCACGTATGGTCGAAGAGGTGCAGCGCCACGAATTGACCCTTAACGAACTGGAGTGGATGTTTCGGCTAGAAATGGCGCCCGTCATGTCACGCCATCAGCTGTCGATTGCCAGTGAGTGGCGACAATTCGATGACCGCAAGCTAATGCAGCAATTAGTGAACCACAACCTACGCTTAAAAGGCTGGCGGCGTAAAAGCTGGGCGCTGTTTTCAGGGTTGACTACCATGATGGTGCGCCACCGCTGGAATGCATTAATGAGCCGTGTAGCGGTAGCGCGAGGTGAGCAGCTATAAACCGTTAGTAGAAAGCGTTATGGATAAGATTGGTCGAGGGCTTGTTCCAGCGCCAGACGCAGTGGACGCCCGTGATCACGGGGGCCAAAGCGGCCAATCACGTTACCATCGCGCCCCACCAGAAATTTAGTAAAGTTCCACTTAATAAGCTGCGTCCCCATCACGCCGGGCGCTTCTTTCTTGAGCCAGACAAACAAGGGATGGGCACGACTGCCGTTCACGTTAACTTTTTCCATTAGCGGAAAACTGACGCCAAACGTCTGTTCGCCAAACTGGCAGAACGCCTGAGCACTTTCCGGCGACTGGCGCCCAAACTGATTACATGGAAAGCCAATGACGGTGAACCCCCGGTCTCGGTAACGCTGATAAAGGGCTTCAAGCTCACCTAGCTGCGGGGTAAAACCACACTGACTGGCAACGTTGACGACTAACAGCACCTGACCGCGAAGTGCGCGCAGGTTAAACGGCAGCCCTTGGTGTGTACGGCAGTCTTGGTCGTAAATTTGCATCACTCTTAGCCCCACAAAACCCTAAACGGCATGCGTATTACCATGCCACGGCGAACCATTTTACACCAGCGGCCCGGCAACCACTCTAAGTGCCAACGCGATCAGCAGTATCCCTGTGATACGGTTAATCCAGGCGACATGCTGTTGCAACCATGGCAGAACGCTGGAATGCGAGAGCGCCACCGCTACCAACACGTACCATCCTCCGTCGATGATCATCGCCGTCAATACAATGATGGCTTTGGCCAACACGCCCATCTCCGGCGTGACGAACTGACTCAGCAACGCGACAAAAAACAGGATGAGCTTCGGATTGCCCAGTGCGACCAGTATGCCCTCTTTGGCGGCCTGCTGGCGATTAGTCACTACCGCCTGCGGGTGCAAGGCGCCCGTTCTTCCCGCTCTTAGTGCTTTCACACCAAGCCACGCCAAGTAAGCGGCACCGCCCCAGGTAATCAGTTGGAACAGCAGTGGATATCCGGCGATTAACGCGCCTAGTCCCCACACGGTAAGAAGTGCATAAAGCCCCACGCCCAAGGCGTGACATACCGCCGCGATCATGCCGACAAAGCGTCCTCCACCTAGTGTATGGCGCAACACAAGTGCCAAACTTGGCCCGGGCGACATCGCGCCCATCGCACAGATAGCGGCCAGGGATAGCCAGTGTGACAGCGGCATGCCTGTTTCTCCTTACAGGGTCGATATTAACAACAGTGAACTGGCGGCCAGTATACGCCAAGCTAAGTAAGGCTGGGACCTGCATCATAAATAACGCTGTTAGCATGGTACGCTGTTGGGTAAAATTTGTTGTTTTCACTCTTTTCTCTTTTTCAAAAACCCTCAGCCACCCCGTTATCGGCGAGAGGGTATGGTTAACATAGGACGGCAACATGGGTAGGGCTTTTCAGAACCGTAAGGAATCGATGGCCAAAACGGCCGATGCGAAAACCAAGGTCTATAGCAAATATGGACGGGAAATTTACGTTTGCGCGAAAGCGGGCGGTACCGACCCCAACGGCAACCTAGCACTGCGCGGTTTAATGGAGCGGGCCAAGAAAGATCAGGTGCCCTCTCACGTGATTGATAAAGCACTCGACAAAGCCAGCGGTGCGGGCGGCGAAGACTTTGCTGCCGCGCGTTACGAGGGGTTTGGCCCCGGTAATGTCATGGTGATTGTCGACTGCCTTACTGATAATCCCAACCGCACCTTTGGCGACGTTCGCGGCTGCTTCACCAAAACCAAGAGCAAAATTGGTACGCCCGGCAGTGTCAGCCATATGTTTGATCACTGCGCCATTTTCTCCTTCGCGGGCAGCGATGAAGAGGCCGTGTTAGAAGCCTTGATGGAAGCAGATGTCGATGTCACCGACATTGAGCAGGAAGCCGAGCGCATTACAGTTTTCGCGCCCCACACCGATTACGCTAAAGCCAAGCAGGCGCTGCTGGATACGTTCGGTGAGGTTGACTTTGAGGCTGACGAAATTCAGTTTCTGCCTCAAACCACGACACCACTGGAAGGTGATGACGTCGCTATGTTTGAAAAGTTTTTGGGCATGCTCAACGAGCTAGACGATGTGCAAAACGTCTTTCACAGCGGTGAGCTTCCGGAATCCAGCGACCACTAGGCTCTGTTCGAAAACTGGCTCTGTTCGAAAACTGGCTGTGCTCGATCATACGGCGTTAAAAATCGGCTCGTGCGCGAGTCCGATCAAAGTACTCATTTACAACCTGTAAACTCGTGCGCGAGTCCGATTCGTCTTTTCGCCGATTTTTGTCTTGTCTGGCCTTCGCTCGCCGGCTTTTCAGACAAAGCCTAGTACTCACTGCTCCTTGAGTAAGAGGATCCCGCCTCGTTGTTAGCATCCAACGCTGCATCCGGTGGCAACATAGCTGATTGCACCCCCGCCTCAGACAGTACTCTTTTACCACGCACGGTGAGGTCGGTAATAAACAGAAACTGCTGGCGGGGGTCTACCGGATAGGCGCGTATTCGGTAGTGCGTCCCCCAGGGTTTCTCTTCGGCTATCACAATGATGGGTTGGTCGAACTTGAGATAGGCGCTGGTCAACGCTACGTCGCGCAACGCTTTGCGAACCCAACCAGCCTCATGTTCTGGATGTAGATAAAAGCTAGTCACGCACTGCAGGCTGGTGCCACCATTATTGGCGTTATAGATGGCATGCTCCCAAATCTTCAAATGGGGCACAGCCACTAAATCATCGTCGGGGGTTTGGATATCGACGGTGCGTAAACCCACATGCTTCACCTCGCCATAGGTGCCTTCAATATCGACCCAATCCCCCGGACGATAGGGAAGCTCGATTGCCGATACGACACCGGCAATGAGACTGCTGACGTAGTCCTTCATCGCAAAGCCAATGGCTAAGCCTAATGCCCCCAGCAGGGTCACCATATTCTGAAGCGACGGCTCGATGACAATGGGTACAATAATCGCCAGCGCGGTAATCAAAATTAGCAAGCGCGTCAGTGGTACCAGGGCGAAAATGCGAAAGCGCAGCTGACCATGTAACCGAGTGGCGATCCAGTTAAGCCCCCGTTGACTGAAAATAATCAGCACCACGGCTATCAACAGCACGCTTCCCAGGCTGATCAGCGCTTGACTGTCAAAATCGTTAAACAGTTTCGCGTATTTAGATTTTTCTTCCATGAGTGCCTCCGCAGGCCAGTCACATAAAGCAGGCTAGTTAAAGAGGATCTATTAGATAATTGCGCGATGCTAATAATTGGCGAACACTTGCGTGGCTTAGTGGCGCGACCTGCCACCGCCCGTCATAGCTTGCAACAACCCCTTTGCGTTGCAAGGCTAATCTTGCATTAAGCGCCTCATGGTGCGAGAACGGTAACACCTCCCCCAGGGAATGATCATCCAGCCCCCCGTGAATCAATAGTGCATGCAGCACCAACGTCGCTATATCACCGGTATTGGGAGAGAGCTCTGCTTCAGCATGCGCATCCACCATCCACAATCCCTCGTCGCTGTCAGCCTTTGGCTCACGCAGTCTCTCGCGCCAATAGTGCCAAGCGATGCCCACATGACCACGACAATGAGCGGCCAAGCGCTGTAACTCTTGATAGGGGTTTTTATCCTTCTTATCGGACTTGGGCGCTGACCCGTCGAGCACTTGATTGCCGGTCCGAGTGCTATAAACCCGCGGACGCTCGCCGTTATGGTGTGCAATCGCAGCGAAGTAGCGGGCAAGCTGCTCCCCCTCCATCGACTGCAGTGTAAATATCGGCGCGCCATCGATGCCTATCACCTGCTGAAGATAAGCATAGGTCCAGCTATTACAGCCAATGACACCTCTCCCCAACCGACCGCTTAAGGCACGCTCAAGAAATTCACGTACGCCTTGAATGCCTTGGGTATGGCGTAAAAAGTGGCGCTCAAGAGCAGGGACAGCCCACGTTCGCTGGCTAGCGTAGCGCTCTACCCATTCGGTGCTACCTTCGCCGAGTTCATTAAGCGTAGGGGTTGGCAAAACCGCCGCTTGATGCGCTTTGGCCCAATGACTCACCACCGACGCATGGCCGCCATAAGGTGGTGAAATAAAAAAGGTTACCGGTACGTCTTCATCCACGTCATTGTGCGCATGCGCTAAGGCTTTCGCTGCCAGTGTCCAATCGATGGGAGGGACTAAATGTTCGAGCTTCACTTCCGGCAGCGCTCGTAATTCGCTCTCTGTTTTCACCTGCTGTTCGGTGTCTTTTTTGCCTGCCAACCACGTCGATGCCGAACGCAGCGAACGTCGCCACTGGCTTGCTTCGGTCTGTTCGGGGGTATGAAATTGATCGAGCTCAACGACCCGCCACAACGGCGTATCGTCTGATGATGGCGTTGCCCCCATAAATCATTTCCTATGGCTTACATTAAATATTTACTTTATCACGGGCCGCCTTGCGGCTACCCCCTTAAACGAACTTATGGTCTAAAATAAAGTCTTCATGGATAGTGGATAGTGCACTGAATCGACTATTGTCTTACAGCAAAATTGTTTTATAGCAAACGCTATCGCCAGCGCTAAAGGAGAAAGCGATGAGTGTCGTTCATGTAAGCGAAGAAGAGCTGCACGAAAAGCTTGAAAAGTGTATTGCCGGAGAGCGGCTACTGATTGAGCATGAGGGCAATCGCTTTAGTGCCAGAATCCAGCACGTGGGGCTACTCGGCGTTAAAGTGATCCCGGAAACCGACATAAAGAACAGCCAACGCACGCCGGGCGACGTTGAAGGGGTCACTGTGCCTTACGCTGAAATACTGGAGCTTGAAGTAAAAGGAGTGGTTTATAGCCGCTTGCCAGATTGATGCTGCTTCCTGCACGCCTTGGTCTACAAGGCGTGCAGGTCGCTAACTCACGTCATTCACTCATATCTAGATCCAGTATAAGAACCATTATCACTGGGTAGGCATGAGCCAAGGCTGCTCTTTTCTTTGCTGGCCTCTATACTTAAAACGTCAGGCAAATCTTGCCAAAGTGATTGCCGCCTTCCTGATGGCGAAATGCATCGGCAATGTCAGCAAGCGGGAATTCACGATCAATAACCGGATGCATATCAAGGGTTTCGAGCGCCCGAACCATTTCGATCTGGTGGCGACGGCTTCCCACAATGAGGCCTTTCAAGGTCGCCTGTTTAGCCATCAACTTGGCGGTGGGGATATCGCCTTCACGCCCAGTGAGTATGCCAATAAGCGCGATATGACCGCCAATTTTAATGGCATCGATAGACTGGGGCAGCGTCGCGGGGCCACCTACTTCCACTATGTGGTCGACGCCTTCACCATTGGTTAACTCTTTGACTCGCTTACCCCACTCCGGCGTCTCCTTGTAGTTGATGGTATGCTCAGCGCCCATTTCGCGCAGCCTCGCCAATTTTTCATTGGACGACGACGTCGCAATGACCGTGGCTCCCATCATACGGGCAAACTGCAGGGCAAAAATGGACACCCCACCGGTACCCAAGACCAGCACACGATCACCCGCTTTAATGCCGCCATCAACCACCAATGCACGCCAAGCGGTCAAGCCCGCCGTGGTCAGCGTGGCCGATTCTGCATGGCTATAGCCTTTAGGCTGGTGAGTAAACCACTCGAAGGGACGAATGACCTGCTCACGTGCATAGCCATCCACCCCGTCGCCTGGAGTCGTGCGAAAATCGGCCACCCGAGCGGGGCCTTCAAGCCAGTGAGGGAAAAAGGTCGAAACCACATGATCGCCTACCGCGAACTCACTGACGCCCTCACCGACGGCTTCAACCACCCCGGCACCGTCCGCCATGGGGATACGATGCTCTTCGGTCGGGATCATGCCAGCGGCCACGGCATAGTCATGAAAGTTCAGCGAGCTTGCGTGCAGACGCACGCGAATTTCGCCCGCGCCAGGCTCGCCGGGTTCGTCTACCTGCTGTACCTTGAGGTTGTCTAGCCCGCCTGGCTGCTGCAATGTAATGACTTGCATTGATTACCTCCTATGAAGCAGTGTTTTTTACTAAGTGTATGTGGAAGTAACGTTAGCAGACGATGCTTCTTCTGACACGTCCAGCCCCAAGAAACCGCCCGACTGACGCTGCCACAAACTGGCATAAATACCCTCTTTCGCCAGAAGCTCCTGGTGCGTGCCGGTTTCGACAATGCGCCCTTCGTCCACCACAATCAGTCGGTCGAGCATGGCAATGGTAGAAAGGCGATGGGCAATGGCAATCACCGTCTTGCCTTCCATTAGCGTATCGAGCTGCTCCTGGATCGCCGCTTCCACTTCAGAGTCCAGCGCAGAGGTAGCCTCATCCAACACCAGAATCGGCGCATTCTTGAGCAACACTCTGGCAATCGCGATCCGCTGACGCTGCCCGCCCGACAGCTTCACGCCCCGCTCGCCCACATGTGCTTCCAGGCCCCGGCGTCCTTTTGGGTCGACCAGCTCATTGATAAACGTATCGGCGTGGGCACGACATACTGCGTTCCAGACGTCTTCATCGCTCGCATGCGGACTACCGTAACGGATGTTGTCGCGCAGAGAGCGGTGTAGCAGTGACGTATCCTGGGTCACCATGCCGATCTGGTGACGCAAGGAGGTTTGCGTGACCTCGGCAATGTTTTGCCCATCGATCAGAATCCGCCCACCCTTCACATCGTAAAAACGCAGCAATAGATTGGCCAGTGTCGATTTACCCGCCCCAGAGCGCCCGATCAGGCCAATTTTCTCGCCGGGCGCAATTGTCAGGTTTAAACCATCAAACACGGTTTTACTTTCGCCTTTGGCCTGTTCGTAGCCAAACCGCATGGCGTCAAAGTGAATCTCACCGTGGGGCACTTCCAGCGGTGGTGCGTTTGGTGCATCACGCACGGTGGGGTCGCGGGCGATGGTATTCATGCCGTCCTGAACAGTCCCGATGTTTTCAAACAGCCCCGCCACTTCCCATAAAATCCAATCGGACATAAAGCGAATACGCATGACTAATGCGATGGCGATCGTCAGCACCCCCAGCGAAATAGCTTCCAAATACCAGGCGCTAATCGCCATTGCCGCCGTACCCACCAACAGTGCGGTATTCAGCAACGTGAGTCCCACGCTCATCACCGTGACTAAGCGCATTTGACGATGGACGGTGTCCAAGAACCCCTCCATAGCGTCACGGGCATAACGCTGTTCGCGCTCAGTATCGGCAAATAGCTTGATGGTCTGGATATTGCTGTAGCTATCGACCACACGACCGGTCATTTGCGCCCGTGCATCCGCCTGAGCCATGGAGACATCACGCAGGCGCGGCACGAAAAAGCGCATAATGGCTAAATAACCCACTAGCCATAGCGCCAGCGGGATAAGCAGCAGCATATCCGCCCGCCCCAGCAAAAAAGCGGCACCGGTAAAATAGACAAGCGCATATACCAGCAGCCCCATTACCTTGGTGACGGTTTCACGGATCGCTAGCGCCGTTTGCATCACTTTTTGCGAGACCCGTCCGGCAAACTCATCCTGATAAAAGGCCAGGCTTTGACTCAGCATGTGCCGATGCGATAGCCACCGGCCAATCATGGGGTAATTGCCGAAAATACTTTGATGCGTCACCAGTGACTGGAGCAATACCAAGAGCGGCAGGCCAACCAGCACCAATAGCCCAAGGCCTGAAAGCCATAGACCGTTTTCGTCCCAAAACCCTGCCCGTTCAACGTTGCCCAGCCAATCAACTAGCTGGCCCATGTAGTTGAAAAACACCACTTCAGCGGCCGACACAAGCCCCGTGAAGAGCGTCATCAGCAACAACAACGGCAGCATGGGCCGAGAGAAATGCACAATAAACGGCACCAAGCCTCGGGGTGGCGTTGCAACCTCACCTTCAGGATAGGGATTGATCCGCGTTTCAAAGTAACGAAATAGCGGCTGTAAAACACGCGAGAGCATGTGAGTTTCCTTGCGTTACTGGCATTGGAATGAACGATAGACTAGGCGGCTGGAGAAAGAAGGTTGCTGGAAGAGCCGAAACGATTGGCATCATCAGATCAAGCCGGCGCCCGTCGAACAAGCCAGCGTGCCCAAAAAGGTGCAACCATCATGCGCGTGACCATGCGCTGTAGGTGATGAAAAGCGACGAACACCGGGTCAATGTTGAGCGTCACTGCCAAAATGGCCATTTCACCTATCCCTCCGGGCGAAAGTGCCAGCATCGCCAGTCAGCGATGTTGTCAAGGCTTTACTATAGACTGACGCTCGTCTCGCCATCCTAGCCGTCACATCTGTCCCGCGACTTAATCCCCGTTGCTGCTCCCCTGTTTGTCTACTTCCGGGCTGAATAAACGCCCGGCTGACAAAGGCAGTTAACCTGCTAACGATATAGATTCACGAAGACAAACGCTATCGGGCAACGCTCAATATGGCTGGGGGATCTCGCCATCATCGTCGTCATCGCGCATGCGGGCCTGACGTTCGGCTTCTTCTTCTTTCGCGTCATCGATCACTTCCATCAACTCATCCACGTTAGCAATATGCGTGTCGAAGTCGAAGTGGCCGGTGAGCTTGCTGTCGGGATGTAGCTCGCCAGACTCATACAGCGCCCACATTTCTTTCCCGTAATGGGTGTTAAGCAATTCCGGTGCATAGTGACCAAAGTAAGCCCGCATATTATCGACATCGCGATAAAGCATGGCCGCCGCGCTGTTATTTCCGGCAGCATCCACGGCTTGGGGCAAGTCAATGATGACGGGGCCGTCGGCATCGACCAGCACGTTGAACTCTGACAGATCACCGTGAATCAGGCCGGCGCAAAGCATGCGCACTACGTCTTGAATGACCTTGGCGTGATAGCGTATCGCCTGCTCCTGGGTCAGGGTTACTTCATCAAGGCGCGGCGCCACGTTACCCTCAGCGTCGCTGATCATTTCCATCAGCAGCACGCCATCTACAAAGCCATGGGGTTCAGGCACACGAACCCCGGCCGAGGCTAGTCGATAGAGTGCATCGACTTCCGCGTTGAGCCACGCCTGCTCTTGCTCTTTTTGGCCATAACGGGTTTTTTTAGCCATGGCTCGGGCTCGCCGAGAGTTACGTTCTTTACGCCCTTCCTGATATTGAACGGCCTGTTTAAAACTCCGCTGCTTTGCCTCTTTAAACACCTTCGCGCAACGTACATCTTCGCCGCAGCGCACCACGTAGACCTGAGCTTCCTTACCGCTCATTAGCTGCACCAGCACCTCGTCGATCATTCCATCATCGACCAGGGGCTGTAATCGTTTAGGGATTTTCATGGTTAGCTGCGTCGGCTCCTCTTTACTGACTCTTTTATCATTGCTATCTAAGCTCAATACACATTGGCTCAATAAACGATGACTAAATATACAACGGCTCAATACCGAATACGGCGAACGCGGAAAGTCCGCCCTTTTAATTTATCACGTTCAAGCTTGGCCTGAGCTTGCTGGATCACTCCCCGCTCGACAGCCACATAGGCGCTGCGCGCCAGCACCTTGATCTTGCCGACTTGATCGCCGCGCAGTCCGCCTTCACTGGTCAGCGCACCAAGAATATCGCCAGGGCGCAATTTATCTTTCTTGCCGCCAGCTAATTGCAGCGTCGCCATCAGCGGTTCGAAGGGGATCGCCTCCTTTGAGCTGGGCAAGGGCTCAGTGGCGATTGTCTGTTCCAGCAATCCTTCCAAACGCTCAAGTCGATAGCTCTCTTTGGGCGTTACCAACGTGCAAGCGATGCCACTGGCGCCGGCGCGACCCGTGCGCCCTACCCGATGCACGTGAACATCAAGCTCACGGGCAATTTGATAGTTGAACACGGCATCCAGTTGAGCAATATCCAAGCCGCGAGCAGCAACATCAGTGGCGACCAGAATAGACGCACTCTGGTTGGCAAACAGGATCAGAATGCGGTCGCGATCTTTCTGCTCTAAATCACCATTGAGAGCCAAGGCGCTAAATCCAGCAGCGATTAGCTGCTCCGCTACCCCCGTGGTTTCGCGCTTGGTGTTGCAAAACACCACGCTACTATCTGGCCGATAGACCAATAACAGTTGGCGTAATGCATCAAAGCGCGCCTCTTCATCCTTAATGCTATAAAAATGCTGGCGAATAGTGCTGGCATCGTGAACGTCAGCGATTTTTATCGTTACCGGTTCGCGCATCACGCCGCGGGTCATCTGAGTCAAGCCGCCCGAGGCCTGCTCATCAGGAAACGTTGCGCTAAACAACAGCGTCTGGCGGTCGCTCGGAGTGTCGGCAATAATGTCATCGATGGTTGCCTGAAACCCCATGTCCAGCATACGGTCTGCTTCATCCAATACCAGCATGGAGAGCGAATCCAGGCTGAGCGAGCCCTTACGTAAGTGTTCATCAATACGGCCAGGCGTACCCACCACGATATGGGCGCCGTGTTCTAAAGAGCCGAGCTGAGGACCAAACGGGGCGCCGCCACAGAGCGTCAACACTTTGACATTCGCCATGCCACGCGCCAAACGACGCACCTCTTCCGCGACCTGATCGGCCAGTTCCCGGGTGGGGCAAAGCACCAGCCCCTGAACGGCAAAGCTCTCTACCTTTAGTTGCGCCAGTAGCGCCAACCCAAAGGCTGCCGTTTTGCCTGAGCCAGTTTTCGCCTGCGCCAGCACATCGCGTCCAGCTAGCATGGGTGGCAGGCTCTGCGCCTGTACCGGCGACATTTCATGATAGCCAAGGGACGCTAGATTGCTCAGCAAAGCTTGCGGCAACGCTAACGAGGAGAAAGAGGAATCAGACACGATATTACCTTGCTTGGGCCACAAGTAGGCGGCCTTCGAAAACACAGCGTGCGCCCCTGGAGGGCAAGCGACGCACAAACGTTACGGCACCATACCAGAAAGTGACGTGGCCTGCGCCGCCATCACGTTGCCAGCGGTGCAAAAGTGGCCTGACTCAAGAGCGCTAAATCCTTCGGGGTCAGTTCAATTTCGAGCCCTCGTCGTCCGGCACTGACATAAATACTGGCGAAGTCTTCGGCGGAATGATCGATGAAGGTAGCCAGTCGCCGTTTCTGCCCCAAGGGACTTACGCCACCTAGCACATAGCCGGTAGCGCGCTCCACCTCATCAGGCTGTGCCATGGCGGCTTTCTTCGCCCCGGCGGCCTTGGCGATCTGCTTTAACCCCAACTGATGGGTTACCGGCACAATCCCAACTGCTAATTGTTTACCATCCAATTTGACGACTAAGGTTTTAAATACCTGCCCAGCCGTGACGCCCAGTTTCTCCGCCGCTTCTAACCCATAGGAAGGCGCCGTGGCATCTTGTTCGTACTCATGTAACTGAAAAGCAAATCCTGCATGTTTGGCACTATTAATCGCCGGTGTCATATCGCTCTCTTTGTTAACGACAGTGATGCTGTGAGGGTACTGCGAAACACGTTGCGTGCTATTACGTTAATAGCGCGACAGTCGAAAGAAAGTCAACTGGCGAGAACATTAGGCACGTTATTTGTTAACGCCTGGAAAGCCCATTTGCTTTTGCTAAGCTGAAGCGTTAAGTAACCCAAAGGACGTTAACCGCAAGGAGACCTGCCATGCCAGCCCACTCTAAAGCACAACAAAAAGCCGCCGGTGCAGCGCTTTCTGCCAAGCGGGGCGACACCAAGCCCAGCGAGCTTTATGGCCCCTCTAAACAGATGTATGACTCAATGAGCGAGGGCGAGCTTGAGGATATAGCGGGTACGAAACGCAAAGGCAAGCAACAGAAGAAAGACGATTGATCGTGCCGGTGGCGACGAAACCCGTGATGACTAAACCTGTACTGACAAAACAACATCGCCAGCATATAGCTGGCGATGTTTAAGGCTACTTGGTTGAAGCTATCTTGGTTGAGGCTACTGCTTGCAAGGCACCACTTTACGCAGGGTGTCTTTTGCCCATAGCGCTTGTCCATCGGGCGAACGGCCATGCTCGTTCCAGCGTTCAGCGGTCTCAAGGCAGAATGAGCCAGCGCTTTCAACGACTGAGTCGCGGTTCGCGGGACGCTCTCCACCGATACGCATAACGTCAGGCTTTTCAGTAGTGTAGCTTGGAGCAACGGTAGAGCTTGCACAGCCAGCGACCATAGCGGTCAGCAGCAGTACGGGTAAACAGCGGCGCAATGGCATGTTTTTACAACCCTCAACAAAACAATAGTGGCCGACGCCAATCGTCGGTAGCGCTAAATAGCATTGGCTTTATCACTACGTCAAGTTAATTACTCACGTTGGTAAGCTATCAGCGTTCAGTTGGTTACCAGGGTAAGACTGGTAACGGGGCGAAGATTTAGCCGTTTACAGCGTTTTTCTACACTATCGACAATTTCTTGCGCGTCATTGAACTGCTGCTTGTCGAGTTGGATATCGACCATTAGGAAACTGCCTACCTGGGCCAGCCGAACATCGTCAGACGTGACATCAAAGTCAGCGACATCCTCCACCACGTCACGTCGTACGCTACCGCTTGAGCCACCAAACATCAGTTCACGCAGCGCGCCCCGTACCATGCGGATCGGCATAGGTAAAAAATAACCCGCGATAATCAATACCATCACCGGATCTGCAAACCTTGCGTAGCTGGCCCACGGCGACTTTGTGAGTGCCCAAGTGAGCGCAAAGCCCAGCATGACGGCAGCGCTTAGCCAAGTATCCATCTGCCATTGGCGCAGTTCGGCAGTCAATAGCGAAGAGCGCGCCACACGGGCGTAGCGCGCCAGCCACCACCAGGTCAACAAACAGCCGGTCACGTTAACCACTCCAAACATCAGCGCTAAATCCAGCGTGACGAGTCGCCCACCGTCGAGCAGGCTCCATAGCGCAGACACCAGCGATACGACACATACCATGGCTATCACCACGCCTTTGAGCAGCACAGCAAGCGGTTCCACCGTCAGCCGCCCAAAGGGGTAGTGATCATCAGCTGGCTTTCTTGCCTGCTGCAGTGCAAAAAGTGATAGCGACGCCAGCACCAAACTCAGCAGCGAATAACCGCTGTCAAAAAGTATTGTTATAGAACCACTGGTAAGCCCTAACACAAGCCCGGTGAACGCAAACAGGCTGGCAGAAATAGCTGAAAATCTTAGCGCACGGCGCTCGGCAACAAAGGGGGTCACGCGGATAACTCCATCACATTAGTCTGATTGTGGGCCATAATAGTGAAGAGTTATGACAATAACGAATCGCTCAGCGCCAATTTTCATGGCGCTCATGACATAAGACGAGATGACTATGCGTGCTGAACAGGTGCAGGCCTTTATCGATGTTACCGAACATGGCTCCTTTGCAGCGGCTGCGCGGCATGCTGGCGTCAAGCGAAGCACGCTGAGTGCTGCCGTTAATGCATTGGAGGATAGCCTTGGCGTGGCGTTATTCGAGCGCTCAGGCAACAGCCTAACGCTGACCGCCGTGGGAGATAGCGTACTACCCGATTGCTATCGCCTGTTGACCAGCGTCAGTCGCATCAAAAAGCACTGCCACCAGCATCTACAAGGCGTAGAAAGCCAGTTGGGCATTGCCCGCGATGATGCGTTGCCAGAAGCGTTTTGGCGCCACGTCATGCACGACTTGAAACAGCAATTCCCGCTAACGGCCATCTCGGTTTACCTGGTTCCCCCTCAAGAACATAGCCAGTTTGTTCTGCGTCAAACGGTGGATATTGCCTTTGGTCTTTACACAGCCGAAGGTATCACTACCCACGCCACCAACCTCGCCCCCGTGAGTATGCGCTTGGTGGCCGCGCCCCATCACCCGCTTAGTCGTTTACCCAGCGTCAACCGTGATGACTTAGCCCAATACACCCAGGTGTGCCTGACCCATGTGCAGGACGACAAGCTGGTCAGCGAAGCACTCTTTTCGGGTAATTATTTGGGACTGACGATGTTTGAGGTGATTCGCGACGCAGTGATCAACGCTACCGGCTGGGCATTACTGCCCTACCCGCTGGTCAAAAGTGCCTTGGATGCAGGTAGCTTATGCACGCTAAACCATGACTTGGTACTGGATAGCCACTACTACCGTTACGTGGAAAGCGATAATCGCGGCGTGGTAGCCACCGCATTGTTGAATAAAGTGGCTCACTATTTAGCGACCCTCCACTAGGTCGTGATGGGCACTGACACATCGTTGAAATCTTTTTTGTGGCAAAAAACCCCAAAGCCTCCCACGCTAGTAAAAAGGGCTAAATAAGGAGACGACCGAAAGCGCCACGTGAGAGACACAGGCAAGTGTCATCCAGGCGTCATACGCACCTGCCAGTGTCGAAGTTGCCGTCAACCAAGGAGTGATTCCAACGATGGTACGACTCGATAAGAAAGCCACTCGGCTGTATGTGTTGGACACTAATGTCCTCATTCATGACCCCACCGCGCTCTACCACTTTGATGAGCACGACGTCGTTATCCCCATGACTGTCCTGGAGGAGCTTGATAAACACAAAAATGGTATTCGTGAAATTGCCCGCACGGCTCGCCAAATCAGCCGTACGCTTTCTGATCTTACCAGCCAAGTGACGTTTGATGAGATTCAACGAGGAATTCCGATCCCCCGGCTTAGTGGCGAAACAGGACGCCTGCACTTTTTATGCTACAACGATTTAAAACTGCTTGATGCACTCGACGACAGTCCCGATAACCGTATTCTGGCGGAAACCTGCCGCCTGCGCGAAGAACGACCCGATGCCTCGGTCATCCTGATCACCAAAGATATTAATCTACGGGTTAAAGCGGCCGCCCTGAAAGTACCGGTTGAGGATTACTTCAACGATCGTGCCTTCTCCGACAGCGATGCCATGATTGAAGGGGCTGAGGTATACGCCTCAGCCGGCCATGATGGGGCATCGCTATGGGAAGCGTTAAATGTGGACGTCAGCGTTGAACGCGTAGGACAGCATACGTTCTACCAACTCAACGGCTCAATGCCCCGCCAGTGGCACGTAGGTATGCTGGTCTCGGATAGCGAAAACGGCGCTGAATTCGAGGCGATCGTGCGCGAGCTGGGGCCATCGTCAGCCAGACTTCAGTTGCTCACTAACTACCGCCATCATGCTGGCGTGTGGGGCGTTCATGCCCACGACAGTCGGCAAAATTTCACGTTAAACCTACTGATGGACCCAGACATAGACTTGGTCACCATTGCCGGTAATGCTGGCACAGGCAAGACCTTTATGACCCTGGCAGCGGCCTTTCAACAAACGTTGGATGCCAAGCTGTTTGAGCGAATCGTGTTTACCCGCGCCCCGATCCCGATGGGAGAAGATATTGGTTTTTTACCCGGCACCGAAGAGGAGAAGATGTCACCTTGGATGGGGGCCTTTCACGACAACATGGATAACCTGTTGCGCAACGAAGAGGGAGAATCCAGCTGGGACAACGGTGCTACACGGCAGTTGATAGGGTCACGCGTGCAGATTCGTGCGCCGAGCTTTATGCGTGGACGAACCTTGAATGACACCTTCTTAATCATTGATGAGGCGCAAAACTTTACCCCTAAACAACTTAAATCGCTGGTCACTCGGGCGGGGCGCAATACCAAAATTGTCTGCCTGGGGAACGTGGGTCAGATTGATACGCCCTACCTAACGGCCAATACCTGCGGAATGGCGGCGGTGGTTGAGCGCTTTCGAGACTGGCCCCATGCCGGGCATATCACCCTGAAAAGCGTTGAGCGATCACGCCTGGCGCTGGCGGCGGAAGAGCTACTCTAACCTTGTTGCCTCCCACTACCAGCAAGTGGTGGGAGGCACATCACCAAGCATCACCCACCATCAGCGAGTTCAGGCAAGTGAATTAGTCGTCAGACTTGCTTTCTGTTGGGTCCTGCCACGGTGCGCCAATGGTGTCCGCCGCAAAGGCTTCACGCTCTCCTAACGGCCGCTCCTCCCCGATGGTCGTATCGTTATAAGTTTGACGCTCCATCTCGCAGTTCACTTCGGCACCGAACAGCACAACGAAGGCCGACAGCCAAAACCACAGCATCAGCGCCACTACCGCCCCTAATGATCCGTAGAGTTCACTAAAGGTCGCGAAATAACGCACATAGAGAGAAAGCCCACCAGAGCCAAGTAGCCACATGGCCGTCGCCAGCAGCGTGCCATAACTGAGCCAGTTCCACTGAGCAGAACGCCGATATGGCGCATAGCGGTATAGCAGCGCGATCAGAACGCTCATCAACAGCAGCAGCGCAGGCCATCTCATCCACTGAAGCACTTTATCCAATGGTGGGGCAATCGCCAACGCCTCGACCAGCACCGGCACAATGGCAATGAACCCTAGCGAGACCAGGGTCATAAAAATCAACCCAAAGGTTAATGCCGTTAGTAATAGGGTGCGGTAAAAAAGCTTACGCTGTTCGCTTTCGCCATACACCACGTTAAGCCCCACCACCAGAACCCCTACCCCTTTAGAAGCGATAAACATGGCGATCAACAGTCCGGCCAAAGCGCCTAGGAAGCTACCTGACTTAGCGCCTTCAACTACCTGCTGGGCCTGTTGATCGATTAGGTTGGCAGCATCGGGCGGCATAAAGCGGCTAATTTCATTGAGTTGCTGACCTGCCTCATAGGGATCAAACAACAATCCCCAAAGGGAAATGACCGCCGCAATAGTCGGAAACAGCGCCAGTAATGCATAAAAGGCTACCCCAGCGGCCAGCATCGTAATCCGATGACGCCGCGCAGCTCGTACCACCCGCCACACAATGTCGTGCCAGCCACGTTTGGGAATATCACCGGGAATCTGTGCGTGGCGTCCGCGCGCGCGTTTACCCATGGCGTTTTCCTGTTAAGGCCGTTATTAACAAACGTCTCATTGTTGGCCCTCCCACATAAGTAGTGCCGCAAGCAGTACGGCCAATACCATCATCAAACCACTAGCATGGTGACGCAACCACGTCTCACCAGACAATAGTCGGTTTAAAAGGCCCATTATTCTCTCTTCAGCATGTTGTGCGGTGGCCACACTGGCTGTTTTAAGCTGTCCGCAGCGGTTGGCTGCGTGCTTTATCGGCACTAGTGCAGCGCCTACGATACCCGCATAAAGCCACCAGGCATCACCTGCAGGCGGTGGCTCAGCGTTAAGGGGACGCGTTACCAGCCAGCCCACCATGGTCACTAAAATACCCACCGGCAATGGCCACATAAGACTTAGCCACTCTTTCATCGGCGGCATCTCGATGCTGCCAGCGGGCAGCGGCAACCACAACGGTGTGGTAAGAGCCAACACTATGCCTGCCAGCCATGCGCCCCACTGACAGTGATGACTGCCCCCTTTCTGGCGCTGCTGCCACTGACGCCAAAGGGCTACGCACACCAGCGCCGCCGTCCCTACGGCTGCCCAGCTCAGCAGCTTAATCAGGGTTTCGTAATGTATTTCATGCAGCGGGCTTTTCACTGACCACTTGCTGATCATGCCAGCACCGATAGTACCCGCTAACGAGATTCCCGGCAGTGCCAGCAGCGCCCATACCAACGGAAGCGGCCAGCGGGGTAAATGCTCACTGATGCTGGTGCCCATGAACAGCGTGCCTTTCGCCAGCGCGTGATGGGCGGCAAATAGCACCAGGCCAGGCCATAGCATGGGCCATACCTCTGGCGCTACCAGCCCCATCGCCACCAGCGCTGTCATCATGCCCATCTGGCTAATACTTGAGTAGGCCAAAACGGCTTTAGGATGACGCTGAAAAACCCCATACAGGGCGGCGCCAAAGGCAGCGGCCAAGCCTGCCACCAGCATGATGGTGCCAAACTGAGCCAAGTCACCTGATACCTGCGCATTTCCTAAGGGCAGAATACTTATCCAGCCCAGCAGGCCAGCTTTGATCATGACCCCACTCAGCACGGCACTGGCGGGCGCCGGTGCCACCGGATGCGCCAGTGGCAGCCATACGTGTAAACCAATCACACCGGCTTTTACGCCCAACCCCAAACACAGCAACGCCGCCATCCAGGCGCCTTGCTCAGCGGTCAAAATACTTTCCCGCACGCCTTGCAGCATTAAAGTATTGGCCTCACCGGCCGCCCATAAAAAACCGCCAAGGATCAGCCCTTCACCCACCACCGCCATGATCAGATACACCTTGGCTCCCTGCTGAGCCTCGGCCGTCCCGTTATGCACCACAAAGGCGTAAGCGGCGAAGGTCATCAGCGCAAAGCCTAAATAGAAGCTGGCAATATCCTGGGCAATGATCAACAGCACATTGCCCAGCAAGGTAAGCGGCCAAAACAGCGCCAAACGCAGCAGGCGCCGCTGAGCATCCTGATCACCATCTTGGGCTTTAGCTTGGTCAGCCGCAAAGTAACCGCGGGCATGAAACGCCGCCAAGCTCCAGAGTAGCGCACTAAAGGCCAGCCAAGGACGACTAAGCGAGTTTAACTCCCACTCGCCCCCCAGCATCCATATATCCATGGTCCACTGGGCTTCACCGCCATAAGCCAACAATAATGCTGGCCAAGCAGCGCTTATCCATAACAGAGAGAAATAGCCGTTCCCTTCTCGATGCCCTGCTTGCCGCCCCGCTTGGGGGCGTCGATAAGCGCCCCATACCACACTGCCAGCAATCGCGAGGGGCCAAAGCAGGCTCAGCGCCAATAGCAAGCTCATCATGGCAAATACTCCCCGTTGGCAACGCGGGCTGCCCAGTCCAGAGGGCTAAAGGGTAGTCCGGCAAACAACCCTGCCATCAGGCTGATTATCGCGGTCACCACCATGGGCATAAGCAGCCAGCTATGGGTTTCTAAACGCTTACCCAGGCGTTGCTCATCGGGCCAGTGCCCCTTGCCATGTGAGGGGCCTAAGCGGAACCATAAACGGTGCACAATCGGCAAAAAGTAAATAGCGTTGAGTCCTGTACTAAGCACCAGCACCGCCACCACCCAGTACATGTCGGCCTGTATCGCCCCCACGCCCAGATACCATTTGGTAATAAACCCTGCCACCGGAGGAAGGCCGATCATGCCTAACGCACCAATGGTAAACGCAATGCTGGTTAACGGCATGCGTTTGCCCGCGCCATCCATTTCATCAATACGGTGTATACCGAGCTCTTCCGCATAATTACCCGCGCAGAAAAAGAGCGTCACTTTCATTAGCCCCTGGTGCAGCAGGTGGGCCAGCGCGCCAACCGTTCCAAACGGGCCGAATACACCAATGCCAAGAATGATGTATGAGACTTGGCTGACGGTAGAAAACGCTAGTAGCGGTTTCAGCTCTTGTTGAGCAATCGCTCTCAGCGAGCCATAAATGATGGTCACCGAGGCGGCGACCGCCAGTACGCTAATAACGCCCAGTTCCACGCTGAGTTCGATACCGTAAAGGTCGTAAACGACGCGCAGAATCCCAAAGGCGCCCGCCTTCACCACGGCGACCGCATGCAATAGCGCACTGACCGGCGCTGGCGCCACCATCGCTCGGGGGAGCCAACCGTGTAGCGGGACCATCGCCGCCTTCACCGCCATCCCCCCTACCAGCAGCCCAAAGACGAGTATCAGCAGCACTCGGTGGTCATTGACGTAATCGCCCAGCCCCTCTTCTGAGGAGAAGGACTGATCTCCCGTCAGGCTATAAAGCAGCACCGCACCCAGCAGTATCACCACGCCAGCGCTTAAGGTGTAGCGTAAATAGACGCGCCCCGCATTGAGCGCTTGCTCCGAACCACGGTGAACCACCAGAGGGTACGTGGAGAGCGTCAACATTTCGTAGAAGATCAAAAACGTAAACAGGTTATCGGCAAGCGCAATACCGATCGTGCTCGCGACGCAAAGGCTAAAGAAACCAAAAAAACGCTTCCGGTTGGCAGAGCCTTCCAGGTAGCCGATGGCATACACCGTCGTGCATAGCCACAGCAGTGATGACAGTCCGGCAAACATGACGCCCAGCGCATCGGTGCGCAGTACAAAATCAACGCCACCAATCACCTGAAAGCTAAAGATATCCTCATGGCCGTCGGCTACCCGTCTGAACATGAGCACTACCAGAATAATCTTAAACACCGCAGCCAATAGGTTAATAGTGCTGCGCAGCCGTCTGGCCTCCTCCGGTAGGCAGAAAATAGTGACAGCGACCAGCAGAGAGGTAGCCAACGCGGTAAGCGGTAACCAGGCGGCATTCATGGGCTACCTCCATACATCAGCTCAAGCGGATAATGCGCCAGTAGGCCTAAGGCGAAGGCGATAAGGGCAAGCGTGAGCGCGATAAGATCCATCCCTGGCGCCAGTGGTTGATAACGGTGGCGCGGTGCCGTCTCATCAAAGGAGTAGCGAAACATGCGAAACACATAGGCTGGCGTCAGCAGCGTACCGGTCAGTAGCGCCGCCACCGCCCACCACTGCTGGGTAATGATCATCGCTTCCAGTAACAGCCATTTCGCCGTGAAGCCGGCGCTGGGAGGAAGGCCCATCAAGGTAATGGAGGCAATACCCAGAACTAACAAGGAAAGGGGTAACCGTCGGCTAGTGCCGGCCAAGCCTTTTAAAGTACTCTCGCCGGTGGCCAACATCAGATTTCCCGCAGCCAAAAACATCGCCGCTTTGGCAAAGGCATGGCCCATCAACTGCAACCAAAAACCTTCCCATGCCAAGGCCCGCGGAAAGGGCGCCACATCCGGCCCCAGCAAAAGGGGAAAAGCCACCATCAAGTAGCCTAACTGTGCGACCGTCGATGAGGCGACCAAGGTTTTCAGCGAGTCAGTACGCCACGCCAGCAGACCGCCCCATACAATCGCCAGCAGGCCTAACCAGGCAATTAAGCGAGGCGCATAAAAAGTATCGGGCAGCAGTAGGCTCCAAAGCTGGAGCAAGATAAACAACGAGGCTTTAATGACTAGACCGGCATGCACAGCACTGACCGGTACCCAGGCATTCTCATGGACCGGCGTTAGCCATGCGTGTAGCGGAAATAATGCGGCTTTCAAGGCAAGCCCTGCGCCCATCAACGCCGCAGCGAACCATGCGACCGGTCCTGGTTCGATCACCTCAGCCAGCCCCTGCAGGTCCAACCGGCCCCAGTGACCCAATATCAACGCGATGCCCAGCAAGTAAGTGAGCGACCCCACCAGTGCCAGAAGCAAATAGCGCATTCCCGCCACCAGCGAAGGCACTTTCCCTGACAGCATCAGCATGCCCACCCCTGCCAAGCCCAGCACTTCTAATGCGACATAAAGGGTGAGTAGATCGGTGGCTAACCAAATGAGCGAAAGTGCACTTAGCACCACCCCCATCAGCGGCCATAACCAGCGAGACAGCGGCCCGCTATCGGTCAAGCGTAAATAGCCAGGGGTATAAAGCGCGGCGGCAACGCTAATCCACTGCGCCATCAGCAGTAACAGTACGCTCAACCCGTTTAGGCGAAGCGACAGGTGAAGGTCGGCTATCGACCACTGCCACTGCAGTAAGCCCGCCCCTTCAAAGCTCCATAGCAGCACGCCCCCCGAGGCCAACAGCGGCACACTGGCAAGCAGCACAGGCCAGGCCCGTTTGGGGGGCGCCAGCGCGGCGAGCCCGCCCATCAGCAGCGGCCAGCCAAGCGCTACCACCAGCGCCCAACTCGTCACGGCAAGAGGTTCGAAGGTGCTCTCGAAAAGACCGAAACGCCAGATCATGTGGTGCGCTCTTTAGGGCGGTCGTCTTGACCCAGCGCATCGGCGCCTTCCAAACGTAAAAGCTGTCTGATAAGCAAAGCGCCAAGTATCGAACCAAGACACGCCACGAGTAGTCCCACGCTGATTAACGCCTGGGCAGCTAACGAGGTACCCGCCACCCCCGCCAAGAGCATAAACACCCCCGACCCAAGCAGGTTAAACGCCAGCAAGCGACGTACCAGATGCTGGTGGAGGGCAAAAGCGCCCAAGGCAGTGGCCGTGATAATCACCCCGGCCAGAAGAAGAGGATGCTCGGTCGGTGAATACACCATATCGGCCATCACATAGCGAATAGCGGCGCCGACGAACACAAACCAAGCCAGCGCCAACACCACTCTTATCACCACCCGAGACCAGGGTTCGCGAAAGTGATCGTGTTTTAAAGAGAATTGGGCATCGGCGTAGACGCGACCCAGGGCGTAAAAAAAGCACAGCCCAGTGAGCCCCACCCCCAGCGCTAGCTCCACAACAGCCAACCAGGGGGCTTCGAGTCGCCACCAGGCAAGCGTCATGGCGGCAGCGAAGACTACAAAGACACGACACGCACGCACCATGTGGCGATCAAACAGGCACACTAATGCCGCCATCGTTAGGCACAGCGCAAGTACTACGTCTACCGCATCATGAGAAGCTATCATTCGTTTTCGCTACGTCCTTGCATCGGGCACGAATCGGCGCTGGATGGACTTGCCTTCTAGGTGAGTGTCGAACTGCTCGCTTAGCTTAGGCGAGCAGTTAACCACTTACCAATATCATTGACTTGCTGTGGGCATAGCGCATGCGCCATCGGATATTGGCGATAATTGACGGCGTAACCCATGGCTTTTAAACGATCTGCTCCACTGCGCCCAAGGGTTTCAGGCACGATCGGGTCGAAGCTTCCGTGCTGGACTTCGACGGGAATTTCCCGATTGGCGGGGGCAGGATCAATATTGTCTACCGTTGCAAAGTACGTTGACATGGCCAGCAGACCGCCTAGCGGTGCGGGGAATGTGAGCGCCGCGTGGTAAGCAACAGCGCCACCTTGTGAAAAACCTGCCACAATAATTCGCTGGCTGTCGATCCCTAGGTCAATCTGTTCTTGGATCAATGTTTGGATGCGTGCGGCCGATTTTTTTAGCTGGCTCTCATCAACCCGTCGCCCCAAATCCATGGCTAAAATATCGTACCATGCAGGCATTACCATACCACCGTTAATGGTCACTGGCAGGCGTGGTGCATGGGGCATGATAAAACGCACATGAGTGTGTTTGGGTAGCGCTAATGCCGGTACCAAAGGTTCAAAATCGTGACCATCCGCACCTAAGCCATGAATAATAAAGACACAGGCATCGGCGGGTTGACCATCTTTTGGTTCAATAACCAGTTCGCCAGGAGCAGTCATGAAGTCGTATTCCTTATTCAAAAAGCGTCACCCTAGCGTAAACCTGCGTTAACAGCGAGCGGTGACACGTTTAAAAGAACCACCACACGTTCAAAAAGGCCACACGATAGGAATCAAAAGTAGTGCTATCGCGCCGGTGAGTATATTCAAACCACTTCCTAAACGCAGAAAATCGCTCACTCGATAGCCGCCCGGCCCATAAACCATCATATTGGTTTGATAACCGATGGGCGTTAAAAAACTGGCCGACGCAGCAAACATCACGGCGACGACATAGGGCATCGGACTAACGCCCAGACTTTCCGCCGCGCTCATGACCACCGGAAAAATAATCACTGCCGCTGCGTTATTGGTCACCAGCTCCGTCAATAGCGCGACCACACAGTAAGTACCCACGAGCAATAGCAGTGGGCTTCCCGACACGAAGGTTAAAACCCCGCCCGCCATGGTCTCGGCCGCACCTGAGCTTTGCAGGGCCGCACCTACCCCAAACGATGCGGCGATGGTCAGCAGTACTTGTGTATCCAGCCCCCGCTTGGCCGCGCCTACCGAGCAACATCCCGTCAATAGTGCCAATGCTGCGCCTAGCATGGCGGCATTCAGCATGCTCAGCACCCCTAGCGCCGCGAATAGAACAGCGCCTATGAGTATTCCCCATGCCAAGGGGGCTTTTTCATGCACAGGGCGTGCCGAGCCATTGAGTTCGCTGATAAGTAAAAAATCGCGCGATTGGCGATGCCGCTCAATGAACGGCGGCCGAGCCTCTAGCAATAACACATCGGCGGGCTGAAGTTGCACCTGTCCCAGATTGCCTTTCACGCGCTCGCCGCCTCGACAGATAGCCAGCACTGCGGCGCCATAAAGGGTTCTAAAGTGACCGTCACGAATACGCTGACCAATGAACTGGCACTGATCGGAAACGACCGCTTCGACCAGCCGACGCTCTTTAAACTCTTTTTCAAGACTAGAGGTGGCGTCACGAGAGGGAATCAAACCGCGAATTTGCTGTAGTTCTACCGCCGCATCCGAGGTGCCCGTAAACACCAGTCGATCCCCTCCTTTGAGCTGCTCGCCAGGGCCCACCACGCTGACCACATTGCCTGCGCGCTCAATTTCAACCAGAAACAATTCTTGTAAATGGCGCAGGCCAGCTTCTTCGACACTCTTATCCACCAGGACACCGGTGGGATCAACTTCCATTTCAATAGTGAACTCGCGGGGATTGGCAAACGCACTGGCCACCCCTTTACGGTCAGGCAGCATGCCCGGCCCCAGAATTATCAGGTACGTTAACCCCGCCACCGCCACGGGAATACCCACCCAAGCAAGGTCCAGCAGTCCCATCCCCAGCTCAGGGTAGCGCTCAAGCAACAGGCCATGCACGACCAGGTTCGTGCTGGTACCAAATAACGTAATGGTACCGCCCAATATCGAGGCAAAACTAAGCGGCATGAGTAGCCGTTGGGGCGACAGGCGCAGCCGACGACTCCAACTCATTACGGCAGGAATATAGGTCGCCACTACCGGTGTATTGTTTACAAAAGCGCTAAGCGATGCCACCGGCAAAAGTAGCCGCATTAGCGCCCCTCTTTCTTGCTGGGGACGCCCGAGGACATAGCGAATGATTAAATCGATACCGCCAGTTTCGCGAATGCTCGCCACTAAGACATACATGAAGGCAACAGTGAATAAACCGCTATTGGAAAAGCCCCCAAGCGCCTGCTGTGGGTTAATCACTCCAAAGGTCATTAATAAGATAACCGCGCCCAGCAGGATAATATCCGGCCCCAGGCGTGAAAAAGCCATGAGCGGGAAAATTGTCAGCACTACCCCCACCGCCATCCAAGCATCCAACGACATAACCGCAACATCCTTAATCAATAAGCATCGCGGTATTGTGAAGCCAATCCTATATTCTAAAAAGTTATTTTTAGAAACATTTAAATACCAAAATGGAATATAAAACGCTTAGCGCCTGGAGCCGTTCCCCATTACTTTTTTATGGCAACAAAAAACCCCGCACATGGCGGGGTTTTCCGATCAATCGCCGCTAAGCAGCGATTGCTAGCATCAATGCGTAGAGATTAGTCTACAACTTTGATGTTAGAAGCCTGAAGGCCTTTTTTACCCTGAGTGACGTCGAAGGAAACCTTCTGGCCGTCTTGCAGAGTTTTGAAGCCGTCTGCCTGAATTTCTGAGAAATGCGCGAACAGGTCGTCGCCATTGTCGTCAGGAGAAATGAAGCCGAAGCCTTTAGTGTCGTTAAACCACTTAACGGTACCAGTTGCCATGATCGAAATCCTCGATAAAGCTAATTAAAACCGGGAAATACCCGAATTACAGTGGGTAGAACAAGAAACTTTCACCAGATTTAACGCATGAGGCGCTTCTATACTGCTGACAACGTTCGACTTGCTAACCAACTGACGCTATTTTGCGCTTAACCCCCTCGCTCGTCAATACCGTGTCTTATGTGACCACACAGGCAGGACGTTCATTGCCCTGCCAAGATCCACGCAGCGGCTTTCTCCGCAATCATTAGCGTGGGTGAGTTGGTATTGCCGCTGGTGATG
This sequence comes from Vreelandella sulfidaeris, assembly GCF_042429665.1. Classification (GTDB taxonomy): domain Bacteria; phylum Pseudomonadota; class Gammaproteobacteria; order Pseudomonadales; family Halomonadaceae; genus Vreelandella. The sequence goes on from NZ_JBHMAC010000009.1 coordinate 63,057, forward strand.
GTCGGCATGACGCTGGCGTCGGCCACGCGCAACCCACGAACCCCGCGTACTCTAAGATGGGCGTCGACCACCGCCATTGGATCATCTTCACGCCCCATGCGCGCCGTGCCTACGGGATGAAAAATGGTGGTGCCGATATCTCCCGCCAGCCGGGCCAGTTCATCATCGCTTTGATACTCCACGCCAGGCTTTACCTCTTCCGGCGCATACTTGGCAAAGGCTGGCTGTTCGGCAATACGTCGGGTGATGCGCAGAGAGTCCGCGGCTACCTTGCGATCCTCAGGCGTGCTCAAATAGTTAGGAGAAATAGCGGGCGCCTGACGCGGATCACTACTTTTTAACCGCACCGAGCCACGGCTGGTAGGGTTTAGGTTACACACACTGGCGGTAATGGCTGGATACGGATGCAATGGCTGACCAAAGGCTTCAAGGCTTAGCGGCTGCACATGATACTGAATATTGGCATGCGGATGATCCGCGTCGCTGCGAGTAAAAGCACCTAGCTGCGAAGGCGCCATGCTCATCGGCCCGGAGCGCTTGAACAAGTACTCCAACCCTATTCCGGCTTTCCCCCACAACGTACTGACCATCGCATTCAGCGTGTTGCCATTGGTGATTTTATAGATTGAGCGAATCTGTAGATGATCCTGAAGGTTCTCACCCACCCCAGGCAGATCATGTACCACGTCAACACCATGCTCACTCAACAGTTTGCTCGGCCCAACACCGGAAAGCTGAAGCAAATGAGGAGTGCCGATAGCCCCCGCACATAACACCACTTCCCTGCTGGCCTCAACGCGCAGGGCTTTACCATTACGCTCGACCTCGACACCGGTACAACGCAACGAGCCTGATTGAGAATCAACGCCTTGTTTTTCAAAGCAGAGCCGATTCACCTGGGTAGAGTGCCATAACGTGACGTTGCCCCGCTTGAGCGCAGGGCGCAAAAACGCCTTAGCGGTATTCCAGCGCCAGCCCGAGCGTTGGTTTACTTCAAAGTAGGCCACCCCCTCGTTTGAACCGCGATTGAAATCGTCGGTCCGCGGAATGCCCGCCTCTACCGCAGCCTCGGCAAAGTCGTCCAGCACCGCCCATTTGAGCCGCTGTTTTTCGATCCGCCACTCCCCACCATGACCATGGAAATCACCGTGCTTGGCATCCGCGTCGCCGCCTTCATCCAAGCGATAGTGATCTTCGTGTTTGATAAAATCGGGTAAACACTGCTCCCAACTCCACGCCTTATCGCCCGTTACCTCGGCCCAATGGTTGTAGTCACGTGCCTGCCCGCGCATGTAGATCATGCCATTGATACTGGAACAGCCGCCCAAGGTTTTTCCACGTGGATATATCAACGAACGGCCATTGAGCCCCTTGTCGGGCTCGGTACGAAACAGCCAGTCGGTCCTGGGGTTATTGATGCAGTAGAGATAACCCACGGGGATATGAATCCAGTGGTAGTTATCGCGGCCACCCGCCTCTATCAGCAATACACGGTGATGTGGGTTAGCGCTTAACCGATTGGCCAACAGGCACCCAGCGGTGCCTGCGCCGATCACGATATAATCAAATTCCAAGGAGGCTGAAGAGGCTGATGTTTTTTGTGATTGTTGTGTCTGTTGTTTAGCCATGGTCGCTCTCTTTTCTGAGGTTTACTTCGCGGTAGGCATCACAAATTCAGCACCGGCATCTATCGAATCCGACCAACGCTGCATAATGGATTTCTGCTTGGTATAAAAGCGCACTCCCTCTTCTCCATAGGCATGGGTATCGCCAAATAGAGAACGCTTCCAACCGCCAAAGCCATGCCACGCCATTGGTACCGGAATAGGCACGTTGATACCCACCATGCCGACCTGAATGCGGCGGCCAAACTCACGCGCCACGTGACCGCTTTCGGTAAAGCAGCTAACGCCATTGCCAAACTCATGGTCGTTGATCAACTGAATCGCCGTGGCAATATCCGGCACACGAACACAGACCAAGACCGGACCAAAAATCTCCTCTCGGTAAATCGTCATATCCGGGGTCACGTGATCAAACAGTGAACCGCCCATCCAGAAGCCTTCCGCACAGTCGCCACCCGCCGATACGGACTCAAAATCACGCCCATCAACTACCAGCTTAGCCCCTTCGGCCACGCCTTTTTCGATATAGCCGGTAATCCGCTGGTGGGCTTGCCGAGTCACAATCGGGCCCATTTCCGCCTCTGGCTGCATGCCATCGATGACTTTTAAAGCGCGGGCACGCTCAGCCAACGCCGGCACTACTTTATCGGCGACATCACCCACCAGCACCGCGACGCTGATCGCCATGCAGCGCTCACCGGCAGAGCCGTATGCGGCACCAATCAACGCATCGACCGCTTTATCAAGGTCGGCATCCGGCATGACCACCATGTGGTTCTTGGCCCCGCCCAACGCCTGAACACGCTTGCCGTGACGGGCACCACGCTCGTAAATCAGGTTGGCAATCGGGGTAGACCCCACAAATGACAGCGCCTTGACCTCGGGGTGATCAATCAGCGCATCCACTGACGCTTTATCACCTTGCACCACGTTGAACACACCGTCGGGCAGCCCTGCCTCTTGAAGCAGTTTAGCCATTAGCAAGGAAGCACTGGGATCAAGCGGGCTCGGCTTGAGGATAAAGGTATTACCCGTGGCAATCGCCAGCGGGAACATCCACATGGGCACCATCACGGGGAAATTAAAAGGCGTTATACCAGCCACTACCCCTAACGGTTGACGGGTCGTCCAGTTATCGATTCCGGTACTGACCTGTTCGGTATAATCCCCCTTCAACAACTGCGGAATACCACAAGCGAACTCAACGATATCAATACCGCGCGCTACTTCCCCCTTGGCATCGGTAAACACCTTGCCATGCTCTTTCGTGATCGCTTCTGCTAGCTCGTCCTTGTGCGTATTCAATAGCTCTAAAAACTTGAACAGCACACGCGCACGGCGAATAGGTGGCGTATCAGCCCAGCTGGGAAAAGCCGCTTTGGCCGCATCAACCGCGCTGTTTACCTCAACGGGGGATGCCAGTGATACACGCCCGGTCACACGCCCCGTGGCAGGATTGAATACGTCTTGCGTGGAAGAGGACTCGCCAGCGGTGACCTGGCCATTGATAAAGTGCTGAATCGCTGTTGTTGTCATGGGATTACCTTTCGAGGAGAACGGGCTTGAGCAAGGCTTGGGAAACAGTAGCCGACGCTAAGAGGCGTTTGTTTCTCCAGCTTACTGAGCAAGACGAAGGGATCAATTGAGTTATTTAAAAGCCAGTTATAAGCTCTACTAATATCTCACCGTGCCAGGAGGTCGGACATGCAAGACTATGCCACCCTGCGTGCCTTTGTGGTCGTTGCGCGAACGGGCAGCGTGTCCCGCGCAGCCGAGCAGCTACACCTGACACAACCGGCCATTAGCCTAAAGTTGAAACAACTGCAGGCTAATTTAGGGCTTGTGCTGTTTAGCCGCCGTCCTCAAGGCCTGGCATTAACTGCCGATGGTCACGCATTGCTGCCTGCTGCCGAAAAAGCGCTAACCAGTGTCCAGGCTTTCGAGCAGACCGCCGGTGCACTGCACAGCACCCTGCGCGGCAAGCTCGCCATTGGTACGATTGTTGACCCTGAATTTCTCCGTTTAGGGGCTTTTTTAAACCGCTTGATGGCACGCGCACCGCAGCTTGAAACTGAGTTACAGCACGGCATGAGCGGGAGCGTGCTAAACCGCATTGAACAAGGTGAGCTAGATGTCGGGTTTTACCTGGCGCCGCCCGGTGAAGGGCCAGGATATGCCACGCTTGCCTGGCGGGAACTCACTCACTTCCATTATCACGTTGTTGCCCCGGCGGGCTGGGAAAACCAATTACGTGATACCCGCTGGGAGCACTTAGCGACGCTGCCGTGGATCGTTACCCCACAGGACTCAGCGCACCATCGTTTATTAAAGCAAGCGCTTGCGCCAAGCGGGGTGGTGGCTAATCGCGTCGCACAGGTTGATCAGGAAGCCTGTATGCTCGATTTGGTTCGCGCTGGGGTGGGTTTGAGCCTCGCCCGTGATGCATTGGCCATGGCTGAACGACAAGCGAGCGGGCTGGTCGTTGCGAACAACATTCGCCTGCCCTGCGCGTTAAGCTTTATATGGCGCCACAACAGTACCGCTGAAGCCCCCGTCATCGCGGCCCTGAGCACCTTGGATGAGGTATGGCCGAATCGCCTGGGCTAGCCGAAAACAACAAAACGGAACCCTGTGCCGTTCGTTGAATCAGACGTAAGTCATAACGTCTTACCTGCCCTGGAGTGTTCTCAATGGTCCGACCTGTCCTAGCTCGCCCATTCGCGCTTTGTATAATGGCCACTGCTGGCCTCGCAAGCCCTGCGCTTTACGCCCAGTCACAGGCGGCAGCCACCTTTGCTGGCGGCTGCTTCTGGTGCATGGAGCCGCCATACGATAAGCAGCCGGGGGTCACTGCCACTATTTCGGGCTATATCGGGGGCGAACTTGAAAACCCCTCTTACGAAGAGATTTCTCAGGGCGGTACGGGGCACACCGAGGTCGTTAACGTCGAATACGATTCGGATCAGATTAGCTACCCACAGCTACTGGATATTTTCTGGCGCAACATCGACCCCTTCGCGGTCGACCGCCAGTTCTGTGATGTGGGTGATCAGTACCGCTCGGCGATCTTTTATCATGATGAAGAGCAACGGGAGCTCGCCGAAGCGTCCAAGGCCGAGATGGAAGCGCGCTTCGATCGGGAAATTACTACTCAAATAATACCGGCCACCACCTTCTGGCCGGCCGAGGAGTCCCACCAGGATTATTACCAAAAGAATCCCGTACGCTATAAATTTTACCGCTATAGCTGTGGTCGCGACGGCCGCCTGGAAGAAGTGTGGGGCGAAGAAGCCGGCGGACCGACGTTTGAGTAAGCCAACCCCATGATGGAACTCTTTACGTTAGCCATTGCCGCATAAAGCAACGCTAAATTATGCATAGCCGCTCGTTTTGTACTAGAGTGGTCACATATAGAAAATAGACCGGTCGACTAAGCGCCCAGGAGCTGGACGTTTTTTGATTCAAACGTTGATCTGAAGATAGGAGATCTTATGAGCAACAGCATCACGACAATTAATCCGACCAACGGCGAAACACTAGAAACCTATACGCTGATGAACAGCGAGCAAGCGAACCAGGTAGTTGACGCTTGCTATACTGCGTTTCTTGATTGGCGCCTGGAATCTCTGGAGAGTCGTGCCAGCGTAGTCAAAGCAATCGGCAAAGCGATGCAAGATCATAAAGATGAGCTTGTCGATATGATGGTCACCGAAATGGGTAAACTTCCCGAGGAAGCTCGCCAAGAAGTTGACCTATGCACAGGCATCTGTGATTACACCGCTGAACAGGGCCCCAAAGAACTGGCCGACGAAGAGCGTCAACCGAGCAACGGTGAGCGCGGCTTTATCAGCTTTGCACCGATGGGTGTCATCTACGGCATTCAGCCCTGGAACTTCCCTGCTTATCAGGTAGTACGTTACTCCATCGCCAATATCATGGCGGGTAACGGTGTATTGCTTAAACATGCTGAAAACGTTACCGGTAGCGGTCTGCTACTGGAAAAAATCTATCGTAAAGCAGGTCTTCCAGAGAATGTTTTCCGCACGCTGGTGATCTCGCACGACGTATCCGATGAAGTAATCGGGCATTCCGCGGTACGCGGGGTCACGCTAACGGGCAGCGATGGCGCTGGTCGCAAGGTGGCCGCCAAAGCCGCCGAGTACTTGAAGAAGACCGTGCTTGAGCTGGGCTCTAACGATGCCTTCCTGGTACTCGATGATGCTGATCTGGACGTGGCGGTGGATACTTGTGTCCAAGGACGCGTCTTTAACGGCGGTCAAACCTGTGTTGCTGCCAAGCGCTTCGTGGTGACGGAGAAAAACTATGAAGCGTTCAAAGAGCGCTACGTAGCCCGCATGCAGTCTCTCAAGGCTGGTGATCCAACTCACGAAGATAGCGACCTTGGCCCCATGGCGCGCGTTGATCTCCGCGATGGTCTCCACGACCAGGTCGAAGAGAGCGTGCGTAAAGGCGCAAAAATCCTCTGTGGTGGTGAAAAGCCGTCTGGCAAGGGCGCGTTTTACCCAGTCACCGTGCTGGATAACGTCACGCCAGGCCAGCCTGCCTATGACGACGAGCTGTTTGGTCCGGTAGCGGCACTGATTCGCGCGAAAGATGACGAGGACGCGATGCGTATCGCCAACGATAGCCGTTACGGCCTTGGCGGCGGCATCATCTCTAAAGATGTGAAGCGTGCGTCAGAGCTTGCCAGCAAATACTTTGATACTGGCATGGTGTTTATTAACGGCTTTGGGGTGGCTACCCCAGAAATGCCTTTCGGCGGCGTTAAAAACTCTGGCTATGGACGTGAGCACGGCGGCTTCGGCATGCACGAGTTCGTCAATGCCAAGTCGGTGATCATCGTTCAAGAGTAATCCGACACGTAACATGACATAGAGTAAGCAGTAATATGTCACCAATAGCGCCGTAGGCTTTTATTAGCTTACGGCGCTTTTTTGTCATCTAGCTAATGGTTATTAATAGCGCGGGAGACTCGCTAAATACAAATCGCATCAGTTCTTTAGCCTGCCTGTTGAGCTTGGTGCTCAAGCTCGGCCGTCATCTCTTTAGATAAATTCAGGGCGCTGGCTAACTGATCCAGCCAAGCACGCTCCATGGGGTTTTGGTCATCAGCAACCGCAACGCTCATAAGGTACATTTCCCGGGCAGCCTGAGGAGAATCCGCTTCGCGGGCAAGTGCTTCGGCATCCAAGGGTGCCTTGAGCTGTTGCTCTACCCAATTATGCATTTCCTGGTCGGCACCCAAGGCATCAATCTGCTCGGTAATCAGCGCCTGTTCCTGCTCATCGATAAGGCCATCGGCCCGCGCCGCCATAATCATCGCCTGAAGTAACTCAAGGCTGCGTCGCTCCTGGGACTCGCCGCTCAGCACATCCACCCGCTCGCCCTCTGACGCGGTCTGGGCCAACTCTTGCTGCGCATTGCCATTTTTCGCCGCCTGCGAGCTCTGCCATGCTTTCCACGCCAGTACGCCGACACCGGCAATCGCGCCATACTTAAGCGCCTTGCCGCCCATGCTACGACCACGCTTAGAGCCGACCAACATACCCATGGCACCGCCGCCGAGCAGACTTTTAACATCGAAGCCACTGGAGGGGCCGCCACCTTGACCGCTGCTGCCACCGCCTAGCTGCTGAGAGAGCCCGCTAAGCATGCCTTTAACATCGACACCGCTGCTACTGCCGCCTTTCTGACTTCCGCCAGCTTGCTGCATCAGTTGCTGTAAGATTTTGCTTGCGTTCATAAGTGCACTCCTACTCAGATATTATTGTTTAGGGCTCGGTTGGCGATTAACTAACGTTATAAAGCATCTTGTATGAACGCAGCATGAACTAACACTGCTCTTCATTATAGAAGTGTGCCCTTCACTTCTACAGAACTCCCTTGACGGCTAGCGCGCACCTCTATGCGCACTGGCATTTGCTCCTTGAGTTCGCTGACGTGTGAAATCACACCAATCATGCGTCCCCCCATTTGCAGCTCGCTGAGCATGGCAATCGCTTGATCCAGGGCGTCTTGATCCAGGCTACCAAAACCTTCATCAATAAAGAGTGTATCCAGCTGGATACCGCCAGCGTAAGCCTGCACTACATCCGACAGCCCCAACGCCAACGACAGCGCCGCCATAAAAGATTCTCCCCCGGAAAGCGTCGCCACCGAGCGGTTCTTACCCGTATAGGTATCGGCGACATCCAACTCTAAGCCCGACGCTTTATTGCCCTTGGAAGGATCTTCGCGACGCATTAGTTGATAACGCCCACGGCTCATGCGCACCAACCGCTCAGAGGCTTGAATCAGTACGTCGTCGAGCAACACACCCAACACAAAACGCTGCAAGCTAATACGATGTCCAGTACGTCCATTGGCCACTTCACTGAGCGTCCCCCAGACCCGGTACTGAGCTTCAAGCGATGCCTGGGCGGTGTGTGCAGTGGCCAGCTTTTGCTCAATGCCCGTTAGCGTTGCTAATCTTGCATCCAGTGCACGCCATGCCTCTAGCTGAGTATTTTCATCAGCCTCGGCAGCCGTCGCATGGGTGGTCAGCACCGCGATATCAGGCGGTTTCTGCCCGGCAAGCTGAGCTTGGTAGTTTTGCAGGGCCCCCTCAAGCTCAGCTAGACGACGATGATACGACGTAACCTGTTGAGTGAGTGTGTCACGCTGTGCATCAACCAGCTGCGCCGCTTGAAACTCCGTCTCATCATCAAACGGGCTGGCCTGCAGTACTTTTTGCCACTCGCGTTGGGCTTGGGTTAGCTCCTGTTCACCGCGCGCGACTTGCTGGTTCATGCCGCTTAGCTGCTCTTCCCCTCTCGCCAGTTGGGTTTCGCTACTGGCAAGCGCCTGCTGAGCGCGCTCCCAGGCGGTGTCGATATGGGCAATCTGGCTCTCCAGCTCAGCCAGCGTTTGCCGCATGGCGTCCGGGTCTCGCGCGTTGTCAGGTAATGACTGACTCAACTGATCACGCTGGCTTTCCAGGCGCAATGCCTCTTCTTTGGCTTTTTCAGCCACAGGTCGTTGAGCTTTAAGCTGTTTATCCAGGGCGCCCCAATCACGGCGGAGCGCGTCCCGGGCGCTATTTTGTTGGTCAATCTCTCGTTCAACATTGTCACGCCGTTGCACTTTCTGGCGTAAGTCTTCGCAAGTGTTTTTAAGCGCCACCAGCGCTTGGCTAGCCCATTGACCCAGCTGTTGATCCAGGCGCTGCCGCTGCTCAGCGTGGTAGTGCTTCTGCTGCGTTAGCTGCTGGTGCTGGCGCTCCGCAGTTTGCAGCGCTTGGCGTGCCTGTTCTTGTGCAGACCGCGCCGCCTCAACGTCTGCCTGATTGACGATGTCCGCTTTTTTAAGCGCAGGGTCGGGATGCTCAAGGCTTCCGCACACCGGGCACGGGGAATCCACGGCAAGCGTCAGCGCTAACAGCGCTGCCTGCCCTTGATGCCAGCGCATCTCTTGTTCAGTGGCGTGGCGCTCAGCCTTCGCCGCTTGCGTCTGGCGTTGATTAAGCGCTGTTGCTGCCTGCTGCAGTTGAGTGGCTAGCGTATGCTCCTGTCGAACTAGCGCCTCATATTCCTGGCGCTGGGTAAGCAGGCTTTCGTGACGACTCAGCTCGGCGGGGGCACTGGCCAGCAGCTGAAACTCACCCTGTAAACGTTCAAGGTGCGTGCTTATCGCTTCACCCTGCTGGCGAATCGTTTCCAGTTGCTCCTCTTTGCGCTTGAAGGCCATTTCCGCTTGTTGCCAGTTGGCCTGCGCCGTTTGAAAACATTCCTGCAGCTCGCTTAACTGTTGCCCCTTCTGGATAAACTCGCCTAGCTGACGATGTCGCTCACGTAGCGAAGGAAGCTCTGTTTGACGCTGGCGCGCCGCCTCTAACGTCCGTTTTGCCTGTTCAACGTGGTGACGCTGGGTAGCTAATGTGGCCGCTGCCTGTTGTTGCTCGGCTTGCGCGTTGGAGAGCGTCTGCCTGGCCTGAATCAGCGCAGTACTAGCGGGTCGTAGCGCCTGGGCCTGCTCACTTTGCGCTAAACGCTCCTGCATACTGGCGATGAGCGCTTGCTGCTCACGATGGCGTGCTTTATCGAGCGCCAGCTGGTCACGGGCCTCAAACTGGCGCAGACGCGCCTGCGCCTCGTCGCGCTTTTTTTCAGCGCTTCGGCGATGCTGCTGAGCGGTTTCAAAAAGCTGCCTGGCATGATCCACCTGGGGTTTCATGTCTGTGAGCTCTTGCGCCAAGGCGTCTTCACTCTCCAGCGAACCACCAGCCAGGATGCCGCTGATATGCTGACGGTGGTTATTGACCTCTCGCTCAATATGGTTCGCCTGATGGCGCAGGCGCTCTTCAATCTGCTGGAAAATCTGAGTTTGAAAAAGCTGCGAGAAAATCACTTCGCGCTCTTTGGAGCCAGCCAACAGCAGTTCGCGAAACTTACCCTGGGGCAACACCATCACCTGGCGGAACTGGTTAGCATCCAGACCAATCAGCGTTTGCAGCTCGGCGGTGGCATCGTTGACCTTGCGGGCCACCAGGCAGCTTTCCACCTCACCACCTGCTTTTAAGCGCCATAGCTGCGCTTCAGCGTTGTGGGTGGTGGTGCCGTCTCCGCGCGCTTTGGGGCGTTCTTGCTGGGGTACGCGACGAACGCGGTAATCCACCCCACGCAAGCGAAAATCCAGGCTGACTTCGGTCAGCAAGGTGGCGCTAGCCTGATCGCAACGCATTTGCGCGGGGTCACGCTCATTGCCCGTGGTTTGTCCGTATAAGGCGAAGCAGAGCGCATCCAGAATCGAGCTTTTGCCCGCCCCGGTGGGGCCATTGATTAGAAACAGTGGGCTTTTGCCGAGCGCAGTGAAGTCAATCGTCTCGCTGCCAGCAAAGGGGCCAAACGCCTGCATGGTCAACGTTAGTGGCGTCATTCCTGAGCCTCGTCGCGTTGCAGTCGTGTGATCAACGCCGCCATGGCGCTCGCCTGTTCGTCGCTCATGGCCTCTCCGCTGGTTTGTGTGAAAAAGTCGCTAAACATATCCAGGGCATCAAAGCGAAATCGCTCGCGATCAAGCTGCTGCTGGCCGCGCGAATCGAGCATGCCGGGCTTTTCCAGATGCAATACGTTGGGGTAGATCTCGCGTAGCTTTCCCATCGGGTCGAGAATGGCATGGCGATCGGTTAATCGCACCAGCAGGTAGTCTTCGGCCTGTGCATCCGTTCGTCCCTGGGCTATCAAGGCATCCAGCTCGCCTTCCAGTACACGTACTTCTCGGCTGGGCACTAGCGGAACCTGTTGGATGTGCGTCACGCCACCTGCATCAATATCTACCAGCGTTACGCCTTTACGCTGGGTTGCTTCAGAAAAGCTGTATTTAAGCAGTGAGCCGCTATAACGGATATGTTCACCGCCGCGATACTGCGGGCCGTGAAGATGGCCAAGGGCCACATAATCGAAACCTTGCATGGGTTCCCAAGCGACACTTTCAGCCCCGCCCAGAGTGAGCGGCCGCTCGGAGTCTGAGGCGCTACCGCCATCCACAAAGCAGTGACTCATCAATATGCAGGGGCGAGTTGAGTGGCGTTGCTCTTCAACTTGCTCAACTAAATAACGATGTGCGCCATCAAAGTCGCGTACGTCCACATTAAATTGGCTGCGCACATGCTCTGGGTCGGCGTAAGGAATGCCAAATACATCCACTTCCACGCCCGCTATGTCCAACGTGACGGGCGTTGCAAAGGCGGTAAGGTCGGTCAGAATATGTAGCCCTGCCTGGCGCAAGTGACGAGCCCCAAAACGCAAACGCTCGGCGCCATCATGGTTACCCGAAATCATGATAACCGGCAGTTTACGCACCTCGCAGAGCGCCTGAAGCACGTCATCCAGTAACGTTACCGCTGCAGAAGGAGGCACGGAGCGATCAAAAATATCCCCCGCAATCAACACGGCATCGACGCGTTCACGGTCGATAATCTCAATCAACTGATTGAGCACTTGGCGTTGATCGTCAAGCAGTGACAGATTGTGGAATAACCGCCCCAGATGCCAATCAGCGGTGTGAAGTAGACGCATAACAAGCTCAACCGCAATAGATGTAGCAGCATCATAGCAATCTAATGCGGCTGCGTTGAGCGCTTACGTTGAGAGAGTATTAAATAATCCCTATTCACTTAGCACCCTCTACGCACCTAAGGAGCCTTGGGGAGCTGACGTTTATGTTCGGTGCGTTGGTACGTGCTGGTAATCGTCTCATAAGCTTTCTCACTCACCTGCTGACCGCTAAGGAAGGCATCGATGTCGACGTAGGTAACACCCAGCGCCACTTCGTCAGCCAGCTGAGGGTTGAGCGATTCTAAATCGGCCGTGGGCTGCTTCTCTACTAACGCCGAGGGCGCATTCAAGGCAGCACCAATATCTCTAACCTGGCTTTTGGTAAGCCCCGTTAACGGTGCGAGGTCACAGGCGCCGTCACCATATTTAGTGAAAAAGCCCATTAATGCTTCTGCCGCCTGGTCTGTGCCGACCACTAATCCCGATTTAGCGCCCGCCACCGCGTATTGGGCCACCATACGCTGGCGCGCCTTAATATTCCCCAGCACGAAGTCCCGTTGGGCGTCGTCACTAAACGTCGTGCCTTCCTCTTCCAAGGAGGCCAACAAGGAATCACTGGCTGGCTTAACGTTAACCGTCAGCAATTCATCTGGGGCAATAAAGTTGAGTGCCTGCTGAGCATCAGCTTCATCTTTCTGCTCACCATAAGGCAAACGCATGGCGTAAAAGCGGGCGTTAATACCTTTATCGCGGGCTTTTTCAACCGCAAGCTGGGCCAAGCGACCGGCAACGGTAGAATCCACTCCGCCGCTAATTCCCAGCACCAGCGCGTTTTGCCCGGTCTCAATCATCTGCTGACATAGAAACTCGACGCGAGTATCGATTTCAACGTGGGGATCAATGGAGGGTTTTACCTGCAAGGCTTCCTGAATAAGCGTCTGCTGGGTGGCTTGATCGGTCATTGAGCGCTCCATAGGGCTTTCTACCTCATTGAAATTTAACGAGATAATAATTTAACAAGTTAACCATTTACCAAAATAATAAAGATGCGCGAGCTTACGCTTCGTTAGCACGCGGTACATTACCTGCCAGCATCTCACCATGGTGTGAGGGAATAAGCGCTAAGGCGTGATGGGCAGCCGCCAGGCGCACCTGGTTACGATCACCCGAAAACTGCCGTGTTTCGGTGATGATGTAAACCTGCTGTTGATGGCGAAATGCCCAGGCAAAACATACCGTTCCCACGGGTATTCCATCATGCGATTCTGGCCCCGCAATGCCGGTATTGGCGAGCGCCATATTGGCATTATTGTTATTGAGCGCGCCCACGACCATTTCATGTACCGTAGCCTCGCTGGTTAGCCCGTATGTATCAATCGTCTCAAAGCTGACCGCCAGATAGCGGTTTTTAGCCTCGGGCGAGTAGACCGCAAGCCCACAATCAATTGACTGCCCGCTACCTGGCACGCTGGCAAGCTCGGATACGATGAGCCCCGCCGTACACGACTCCGCCGTGGCCATAGTAAGTTTGTGCTGTTTAAGATAATCACTAATTCTTTCAAGCAGATCCATTGCTTTCTCCTTACTACTCCAAGCAGTCTGTGCTGTTTTCCACATTTAGGCACTATAGTTAAGGGCAGTCGTTTGTCTAAAAACCTCCGCGATAATTAACATTGGTTACGGCCATTAATAAGCGCTGACGCTGCCAGCAAAAAGCCCTCATCCGAGGATGAGGGCTTGCGTGTCAGTACTATATTTCCACTATCAGGTTTTCTAATAATCAGATTTGCTGACAGCTAGTTACGCTGATACATAGTTACTTTAATGCATAGTTACTTTAATGCTTAGTTACGCTAATGCTTAGTTACGAAATGCCTCGGGATAACGGGTCAAATCCACATCCCACAGTACCGGCAACAGGAAATATACCGCGGCGACAATCAGCAGCATGGCAATAATGTTGAGCCAAAAGCCGGTGCTTACCATCTCGATAATCTTAATCTTGCCGGTCGCGAAAATAATCGCGTTTGGCGGGGTACCCACCGGCAGCATAAAGGCGCAATTGGCAGCCATGGCAGCCGGCACCATCAACACAAACGGATGAATATCCAGTGCCAGCGCCAACGACGCCAGTACCGGAAGAATCATGGTGGCCGTCGCCGTATTAGAGGTGATTTCCGTTAAGAAGAGCACCATGCCAGTTGCCAGTAGAATAACCAGCAGGAAGTTAGCCCCTTCCAGCACGCTCATTTGCCCGCCGATCCAATTCGCCAGGCCAGAAGAACCAAAGCCCGCCGCAAGCGCCAAACCACCTCCAAACAGCAGCAAAATTCCCCACGGGACATCTTTTGCCACGTCCCAACCCAGCAGGCAGCCACCCTTGTTTTTGGCGGGAATTAAAAACAGCAGTAGCGCAGCGGCAACCGCAATCATGGTGTCGTTAATGCCAGGAATGGTAATGATCTGGCCCTGCCACAAAAAGGAGCGGGTAATCCACATAAAAGCGGCTAACAAGAACACCGCCAATACCGCCTTTTCTTCAAAGCTGGTGGACCCTAAAGCGTCCTTCTCTTTATTGATCAGCGCCTTGCCACCGGGCAGGTGACTAAACTCAATCCGGAAAAACACGCGGGTCAGCAGCAGCCAGGCAAATACTAGCAGCACTACCACCACGGGGAATGCAAACATAAGCCAACCGGCAAAGGATATTTCCACACCAAATAGCTGGTTAATAATCGCCGCCAGAATAATATTGGGTGGCGTACCAATCAGCGTTCCCAAACCACCAATGGTGCCGCCGTAGCCAATACCGAAAATCAGTGCCTTACTGAATTTATCGATTTCAGCACTGTGGTCACCATCCGTTTTTTCAAGTTCTTTGCTCACTTGGTAAACAATAGCGGTACCGATAGGTAGCATCATCATGACCGATGCGGTATTCGATACCCACATTGATAAAAAGCCGCTGGCGGCCATAAAACCAAATACGATGCTGTTAATGCTCGTTCCGAGCACGCCAATAATGGACAGGGCGATACGCTTGTGTAGATCCCACTTTTCCATCGCTAGCGCGATCATGAAACCGCCCAGGAAGAGGAAAATAATCGGGTTGCCATACGCCGCGGTGACCGTACTACTATCCAGCGCGCCTGTGATCGGGAGGAGTATAATAGGCAATAGCGAGGTGGCCGGAATAGGAATGGCCTCAGTAATCCACCACACGGCGACCCACAGGGTAGTCGCCAATACCATGCGGCCTTCCATGCTCAAATCGGCAGGATGAAAAAACATCACCACCAACGCGAAGAGTAGCGGCCCAAGCAATAAGCCAACTGTTTGTGGTTTGGTATAAGCAGGCGGTTTAGGCGCGTGATTAGGGTCACGCTTGCTAGAGGAAGCCGCCGCGTTCGCAGCACCACCTGTTGGCAGCGCGCACATCAATAAGTTTTTAGCTTGGTAGTGGGAATGCCATAGCTGATCCCATACCGTCGTCAGGGCAGTTTTTTGCATGCTATTTGCGCCACTTGCTGTCAGGGTTTAAAGAAGAATTCTAAGGCCTGTATCACGGCAAATAAGCTGTTATAGAGGTAATGCCAGACCTTATTTGGCGGCCCTTTATTCACTGCAATAGGCCATTAGTCCAGTTTTTTTGCCAAAACTACCACCAAAGTCTAACGACTTTAGTTATATCTATTAACTACACCTAATTAATAAGTCCCCAGCTAAACATGCCAAGTGGCAACGAAAATTCACAACCTATTGTTATTGACGCATCTAGGAGGTGCCTGTGCTCGATCGCTGGACCATGCCACTGACTCACCGCTGGCTGACACGAATCGCAGAACCGTTGCATAGACAGCGCTATACCCCTGACCAAATAACAGTGACGGCGTTTTTCATTGGTATAACCGCCCTTCCCCTCTTAGCTTGGCAGCATTATTGGCTGGCGCTAGTGGTAATCATCTTAAACCGCCTTGGCGACGGCCTGGACGGGGCCTTGGCTCGGTTAAGCGGTCGCACAAGTGATGCCGGTGGCTTTATTGATATTGGGTTAGATTTTGTCTTTTATGCGGCGGTCGTGCTGGGTTTCGCCCTGGCAAACCCCGCCCAGAACGCCCTGCCCGCTGCCTGGCTTCTCTTTGCATTTATCGGCACCGGCACCTCGTTTCTGGCCTTTGCCATTGCCGCCAAACATCAGGCGATAGAGCGCCCTCACTTTCCCAGCAAAGCTTTTTACTATTTAGAAGGTTTAACAGAAGGTACTGAGACGGTGCTGGCATTAGTGCTGTTTTGCCTTTTCCCTGAGCACTTTCCAACCCTGGCGGCGCTGTTTACGATTGCCTGCATCATCACCACGGCGACTCGATTATGGGGAGGCTATTGGACACTGCGAAGGCATAAACGTCACTAACTTGTCATGGAATGTTTTTGCATTTGCTTCTCGTTCATGGCTATATTAGTCTCAGTGTCGTACAACACATGTACAGCGCAAATTCAGGCGGTTAGCTAATGTTAGCCGCTGTTCCATCCGCATTCACACGGAGCCGTGATATGCACAGTGAAACGCTAAGCGATCTTTCCCAAGCGGGACTTCACATCGCCATTCAGGATATCAGGGATGAACTGTTCGACACCCCTGAGTGCGATTACGCCATTGCCCAATTGCTCTCTCAGTGGGGTCAGGTAGACCACGCTGAACAGATACTCGACAACATGCTAATGAAATGGGGCACCTCACCCGAGGTAGTCGCCTTAAATGAGCGTGGCTATGCGGAGATAGTACTCAGTAACGACATGCTTTCAGAGACGGCTACCCGTTCAGGCACCAGTTCGCTTTCAGAAACCAGCACCACACAGCGCAAGCCGCAGCAGAGTGTTCCAGCCGCCATGAATGGTGTTGCGGCTTAACTAGCTAGCTCTCCACGATGAACGTCTGTTATTGACTAATGCCCCGGCCCGATTATGCGGCTGGGGCATTTTTATCGTATGAAGATAGCGCTAATCCAGATGATCCAGCGTGACGACAATGTCCTGCTTGGATACGTCGACGTTCCAGAACGTATAGCTATCGTTATCTTCATCGACGAGGCGAATATCGAAGTAAGGGTTGGTATAGCCCGTCAAGGTTACCCGCTGGGTATCACCGTTCATCAGTACGTCACTGCCCAACACGTCTTCTTCCCAGCTTTTTGATTTCCCAGGGCTCACGTACATGTAGTAAATGGTGTAGCCGGTGCGGTTAGTGATATCGACGTAGT
This sequence comes from Vreelandella sulfidaeris, assembly GCF_042429665.1. Classification (GTDB taxonomy): domain Bacteria; phylum Pseudomonadota; class Gammaproteobacteria; order Pseudomonadales; family Halomonadaceae; genus Vreelandella. Next base: position 79,995 of record NZ_JBHMAC010000009.1, read on the forward strand.
AATCACTTGCCATGGCCAACGATGAAGCGCATAGCGCCACCAATGCCATTAACAATATTCTGATCTGCATTGAAAATTCCCCTGGGCTTTTTTTGATACCAGCAGCGTGCCGCTATTTAAGTAACGCTGAACATTCTCATGTTCAACGACCATGCAGTATATCGCCGGTGAGTTTTTTACACAGCCGCCCGTGACCTAACCGCAGCTGATAGAATAGTGCCCCTTTCAGGTGCATTGGCAGCCCATTGCCGAAACGCCTTCTACTTTTACTACCTCTTTTTACTACCTGAGAGTCGCGCAATGATCGCCACCACCCGCTCTGTATTCCGGCCACTTGTCCGGCTTGGCCTTATCCCGCAGATCTTAATCGGTATCCTTGCCGGGGTATTGCTCGCCCTGTTTGTGCCGGGCGTTGCCCGCGATGTAGCCCTACTAGGCCAGCTATTTATTGCCGCTTTACAAGCGGTAGCCCCCATTCTGGTGTTTGTGCTGGTGGCCGCTGCGATTTCAGCCCATCAAAAGGGTCAGCCCACCCATATTCGTCCAGTACTGGTTCTGTATGTAGTGGGTACGCTGTGCGCTGCCTTGATCGCAGTAGCGGCCAGCTTTCTATTTCCCACCGAACTGGCATTGAATGCAGAGAGCGTGAATGGCAACCCGCCAGGGGATATTTTTAACGTACTCAAAGATCTTTTGTTGAACGCGGTGGCCAACCCCGTGACGGCGCTGATGGAAGCGAACTTTATCGCTATTCTGGCCTGGGCCATCGGCCTTGGTTTGGCGCTACGCCAGGCAAGCGACACCACCCGACAAGCATTAAGCGATATGTCGACGGCGGTTACCCGCATCGTTACTCTGGTGATTCGTTTAGCGCCAATAGGGATCTTTGGCTTGGTAGCGGGAACGCTAGCAGAGTCAGGCATCCAGACATTGCTTAACTATGCCCAGTTGCTGGGGGTGATTGTGGGCTGCATGGTGTTTGTTGCCCTGGTGAGCAATCCGTTGCTGGTCTACATTGCCACCCGCCAAAACCCTTATCCTCTAGTGTTTACCTGCTTGCGCGGTAGTGCCATTACGGCTTTTTTCACCCGCAGCTCAGCGGCGAACATTCCGGTCAACCTGGAGCTTTGCCGCCGCTTAAAGCTGGATGCCGACACTTACTCCATCTCGATTCCGTTGGGCGCGACGATCAACATGTGCGGCGCCGCCATTACCATTACGGTCATCACCCTGGCCACTGCCCATACGCTGGGCATTAGCGTTGATTTTCCTACTGCCCTACTGCTGTGCGTAGTGTCTGCGCTGGCGGCCTGCGGCGTTTCAGGCGTGGCGGGCGGCTCGCTGATGCTGATTCCCATGGCCGCCAGCTTATTCGGCATTCCCACTGAAGTGGCGATGCAGGCGGTGGCGATAGGCTTTGTGATCAGTGTGGTGCAAGACTCCACCGAAACCGCGCTCAACTCATCTACCGATGTGCTGTTCACCGCGGCGGCCTGTCAGGCGCAAGAAGGGAAGCGCTCTTAAATGTCGCATAGGGAAAGTGGCCTTTTACGAAGGCCACTTCCCTGCTCAAGCCCCTTGACCGTTCCCACAAAACGAATCCCAGCGGTTTACGATTATTCTTCGTTATCGACGGTTAACTATTTGACAATTTGACCAGATCAGCCAATCGCTTGCGCTCGTGCTCCTCATAGAAACTCGGGTCATCGAACAGGTCACGTTGGGTATCATCAAAGATCAATTCCAGCGCGCCTGCACTACTTTGTACCATGGGTTCAAAGTGCGCAGGCTGGGTAACCAGCGCCGTGACATGGCGACGGCGGTAAATGGCATAACACCCCAACAAGGTAAATACGCAGGCAATATAGATCGGCAGTCCATGGCTTCCGACGGCCGTCATCAGCGACCCCGAGGCGATGGGCGCAACGGCACAGCCGGCGCCGTGCATCACCAACATATCCGCAGAGCCTGACACAATTTCATCCGGGTGAAGCTGGTCAATCAGTTGTGCGACGGCCAGCGGGTAAAGCGAGAATGCCAAGCCTCCCCAGATAAAATAGAGCCCTAGCAACACCTCGTGGCTGGGCGCAAACGGCATGCATGCTGCTATAAGCGCGGCACCTAACACCACCCAGGTCATCACCCGCGGGCGATCATGCTTATCAGAAAAGCGCCCGATGGGTAGCTGCAGCAGAGCCCCACCAATAATAGCGACGCTCATCACCAGGCCCACCCCGCCAATATCAAAACCTAATTGCGTGGCATACACCGGCGTCATTGACCAAAAAGCCCCCATGGCGAGACCCGACAACGCGGCGGAGGCGACGGCCAGCGGCGCGAAGCCAAGCAATGAACGCAGGCTACTTTTAGGCCGCTCGGACATTTTAGGCTGCACTCGGCGAGTCAAGGTAATCGGTAGCAGTGCCCAACTAATCAAAATGGCGATCACCACAAACAGCAAAAAGCCTTGTGGAGAAGAGAGTCGTAGCAGCTGTTGGGCAATCGCCAAGGCACCCAAGTTGACCACCATATAAACGGCGAAAATGCGCCCGCGCTCGTGGCTGGCCGCTTGGCTGTTCAGCCAGCTCTCAATCACGGTAATCAAGGTAATAAAAGAAAGGCCGTAGACAATGCGTAATGGCAACCACACCCATGGATTGATAAATACCAGGTGCAACAGCGCGACCGACGCACAAATAGACGCACAGAAACCAAAGGTACGGATATGCCCCATCCGCCGAATTAAACGCCCGCTCACCCAGGTGCCGCAGATAAACCCAACAAAGTAGCCGGACATGATCATGCCCAATATCGCGCTTGAAAAACCCTCTCCTGTGCCGCGCAGCGTCAGCAGGGTATTCAGTAAGCCGTTACCCAACAGCAGTAACGCCACGCTGTATAGAATTGATTTAACCGGTCTAAGCATTGCCAGTGACCGCATGGCGCCTCCTTGCAACAGTTATCTAACGAACGACATCTACTGACGAATCACATTTATGCACCAGATCTCTCACTCAAACAGACTTTTTAGAGCCACCGCAAAACGCTCACCTATATAAGCTAATGCATAAAAGGTGCCAGCAAGGATTTACCAGCGATTCGTTGACAGGCTAACGTTCTTTATATAGAACGTTCTATAAAAGAAACACGAGATAACGAGATGGATAAGCTCTCACTCAATACACTTGGCGAGCACCTGCAAGCACTCCGTATCGAGCGGGGCTGGTCACTGTCACGACTGGCCAATGAGGCAGGCATAGCTAAATCCAATCTGTGCCGCCTTGAGCAAGGCAATGGCAACCCAACGCTGGACACCATTTGGCGACTGGCAGTGCGGCTCAATGTCCCTTTCGGCACGCTGGTAGCGCCGATCAGCGTACCGCTGGGTGAAGATGGTGTTCAGGTGCGGTTAATTGACCAAGGCAAGGATTCTCCTCAGGTGGATGCCTACTGGATGCGCTGTGCGCCGCACACATTGCGCCATGCAGAAGCCCATGCACCGGGCACTCTAGAATCGCTCACGCTGATTAGCGGCGCCCTGGAAGCAGGGCCAGAAGGCGCCACCACAGAACTTGCACCCGGCGATAGCGTGACCTTCCCTGCTGACCAGCCACACCTTTACCGCACCCAGGCAACTGAGGCCACATTGATGATGACCATCACCTACGGTGAACAAGGCAAAACACAATGAGCACACTTGCTCCCTCCCGCTCTCCGCTTGTGCGTTCAACGCTCAAGGGCGCCCGTGAAGCCATTCCACTCCTGGGCGGCTATATACCGGTCTCCCTCTCGTTTGGCCTAGTCGCCACACAGGCAGGCTTTGCCACTTGGGAGGCGACCGCCATCTCTTTACTGATTTACGCCGGTGCTTCCCAGTTTCTATTTGTGGGCATGATTGCCACCGGCGCACCGCTGTGGCTCGTGGTCGCGATGACCATGTTGATCAACGTGCGCCATGTGGTATACGGGCCTAATCTGGCGGCGTTATTACCGCGAAGTCGGCACTGGCCCTGGTTGATGCACGGCCTGACCGATCAGGTATTTGCCCTGGCGCTTACTCGCTTACCCCCACTGCCCGGGGCTGAACGGTTTGGCTGGTTTTTAGGCGCCTCATTATTGGCCTGGGGAGTGTGGGTAGTGGGCACCCTGGTTGGGGCCACCGCAGGCGAGACGATGACCGCCCGCTGGCCGCTGCTGGGTGAGATTATGCCCTTTGCACTCCCTGCGCTGTTTTTAACCATGGTAGCACCGCGCTTTACCGATAAACGCTGGTCACTGGCCATGGGGCTTACCATTATAGTCGCCCTCAGCTTGACGCTGGTCGGCTGGGCCAACGTGGCGATTCCCCTGGCGGCCGCCTGCGGTGCACTATGCTTTTATACGGTTCAGTTCCAGTCCAGAAGGGGCACTCAATGAGCACCGCACTTTGGCTAGCCGTGGTCATTTCTGCCTTGGGGACATTACTGATAAGGGTAGTGCCGTTTCTATGGATGCAGCGCCGCCTCAACAGCGAAAGCGGCCTTAATAACATGCCCCAGTGGCTGGGGATTCTTGGCCCGCTGATGATTGCCGCCGTACTCGGCGTCTCCATTGTGCCGGTTAACCCAAATGCGATCTCATGGCTGGCAACGGCCATAGGGCTTTCCGTCACGCTGTTGGTGTGGTCACGCGTGCGCTCACTCGGCTGGCCGGTGGCCGCGGGGGTGGCAGTGTTTGGTTTAGTGGAGGTTGCGGCTCTCATTTGGTAATGCTTTGCATTAGCTTTTACGCCATGCCATCATCCTGGTACTGCACTCCTAGCCAACCGTAAAGTGACATTAATGTTAAAAGCATCCCCCCATCGCAAGAAGGTTCTAATGAGGGTGTTGCTGATAACGCTGACGGCGCTACTGCCCTTAATGGCAGCCGCTAACACGCCAAACAGCCCCCCGGAACCACCACGCATTGTGACGCTTTACCAGGGGGCGACCGACAGCGCCGTAGCCCTTGGACTGACGCCGATTGGCGTCGTCGATTCATGGCTGGAAAAGCCCATGTACCGCTACCTGCGTGCCCCCCTTGATGGCATTGAGCACGTAGGACTGGAAACTCAACCCAACCTGGAAAAGATTGCCTGGCTGAATCCTGACCTCGTGATTGCCAGCGACTTTCGACATGCGCGAATAGCGCCGCTACTCGAGGCCATCGCCCCCACTGTATCTGCCCCGACAGTGTTTAACTTCAAGACCACGCTGAACATGGTGGCCAATGCTGCTGGCCGCGAAGCGCAGGCAAATGAGCTGCTTGAGCAATGGGATGATCGTGTCACCGACTTTCGTCAGCAGATTGCCACCAGGCTTGGCAGCGAGTGGCCGCAAAAAGTGGCCGTGGTGCGTTTTAAAAGCGACCACGTGCGTATCTATACCAGCGGCTTTGCGGGTTCGATTCTTGATGAGCTGGGTTTTGAGCAACCCGATACACTGCAAAGCCAGAGCTGGGGAATGAAGCTTTCCAGTACTGAAAACATTCCGGTGCTGGATGCCGATGCCCTGTTTATTCTGCTTGAGCCCGATGACCCTGCGATAGCGGATAATTACCAGCACTGGGCCTCCCACCCACTCTGGCAACGGCTGTCAGCGGTACAAAGCGGACGCGTATTTGAAGTTGAGCCAGTGAGTTGGATGATGGGTGGCGGCATACTGGCGGCCAACGCCATGCTGGATGATCTGTATAGCCACTATGGGCTGACGCAGCCCGAAGCGGCGACGCATCGGGCTTGCCTGCCTCACACCAGTGCCCGTGGGGCTCCCACTTCATGCTAAACAGTGTTGCCGCAAAAAGTATTGGCCTTTTCATCGGCGCACTGGTGTCGCTGGGCGCCTTTTTCGCCAGCGTGATGTTAGGCACCACGGAGATCGCCCTCTCCTCTCTGTACGGCTCCCTCGCCCATTACGACCCGACCAACATCGCTCACATCATTCTTTTAACCGAGCGCTTACCCCGTGCGGTAATTGCCGCTCTAGTGGGCGCCAGCTTAGCGATTGCCGGCGCGCTGATGCAGACCTTGACGCGCAATCCGCTGGCGTCGCCGGGTATTTTGGGCATTAACGCTGGCGCGATGTTTTTTGTGGTGGTCGCAGTTTCACTATTGCCGCTACATACCCCCGCTCACTACGTATGGGCCGCGCTGTTAGGCGCACTCGTTGCGGCCATCCTGGTGGTGATGCTTAGTCGCGGCCGCCACGGTGAGCTCTCCCCTCTGCGGGTTGTGCTGGCAGGCGTTGCGGTAACGGCGATGTTTGTGTCGTTCAGCCAGGGGCTGTTGGTGATTGATCAGCAAAGTTTTGAAAGCGTGCTTTACTGGCTGGCGGGCTCAGTGTCGGGACGCGATCTTTCATTGGTAGCGCCCTTACTGCCGCTTTTTGGTGGAGCACTGCTACTCAGCACCCTGCTGATACGCCACGCCAACGCACTATTGCTGGGTGATGACATGGTCACTGGGCTCGGCATGCAGGCCACCACCATCAAGCTACTGCTCGGCTTAATTGTGATTGTGCTGGCGGGTAGCTCCGTGGCGCTGGCGGGTATGATCGGTTTTGTCGGCCTGATTGTGCCCCACATGGCACGGGGAATATTTGGCATCGACCATCGCTGGCTGCTGCCGGCCTGTGCACTATTGGGTGCCTGTCTGCTGCTGCTGGCCGATCTTGGCTCGCGCTTTTTAATACCCCCCCAGGAGATCCCGGTCGGTGTGATGACTGCGCTGATCGGCACGCCCTTCTTTATCTATCTGGCACGACGCAAGATGGCTGGCCAATGAGAACAGACGCAACATTAACGCTCCACAGCACCGCAGTAAGCGATAGTCATCGCTTACTGCGTCGCCTGCTGATGCTAAGTCTTTTATTGCTAGCAAGCGCCGGGCTTTCGCTCTGTTTAGGTAGCTTTCCCACGCCACCTGTGCAGGTGCTAAATGCACTGGCAGCCCCGCAGAGTAGCGATATTACCTTTATCATTTGGGAGCTTCGGCTGCCCCGCATTACGCTAGCGATACTGGTTGGCGCCGCCCTGGCAATAGCGGGGGCGATTCTGCAAAGCATCGTGCGCAACCCGCTGGCCTCCCCGGATGTGATCGGCATTACCAGCGGCGCGGCGCTGGCAGCGGTGGTGTTCCTATCCCTATGGAGCACCACCCTTAGCATTCACTGGCTGCCCGTTGCGGCCATGCTGGGCGCGCTGGTGTCTGCACTGCTGGTGGTTAGCCTGGCCTGGAAAAACGGTATTAGCCCATCGCGCATGGTGCTGGTGGGTATTGGTTTGGCGGCGGCCGTGGGCGCTGGCACCACCCTGTTGATCGTCATCAGCGATGACTCTGCCGCCATGACCGCCTACGTGTGGTTGACCGGCAGCCTTTACGCGGCGCAATGGGACGATGTGTGGGGCCTAGTGCCGTGGTTAGTCGTCGCGGTGCCTATCAGCCTAGCCTTCGCCCGACATGCGGATGCCATGGCCCTGGGTGATAGCGTTGCCGAAGGGTTGGGGGTGGCGATTCTGCGTAGCCGATTAATATTGCTGACCTGCAGCGTGGCACTCGCCGGCGCCGCGGTGGCGTTTGCCGGTGGCTTAAGCTTTGTAGGCTTAATTGCGCCCCACCTGGCGGCCAGACTGGTGGGGCGAAATATGGCACAATTAGTGCCCGCGTCAGCACTGGTCGGCGCCTTGATAGTACTTTATGCCGACCTGTTAGGCCGTGTGGCGTTCTTACCCAAAGACCTGCCTGCCGGCATCTTTGTTGCCGGGATAGGCGCACCCTTTTTTGTTTACTTGCTGCATAGATCGCGAGCTCGCTTCTAGAACCTGTTGACGAAAAAAAGCGGCACCCTCGGGGCGCCGCCAAACAGTATCGAGCATGAAAAAAGAAAACGGCTAACTAGAAATCCAGCTGGTACCCCAGCGTAAAAGTGCGGCCTCGTCCAGTGAAGTAGTACTCATCACTAATGCGTGCGGATTGGGAGTAGTAAGTGAGGTAATCCTCATCGGTGAGGTTTTCGATACCCACTGACACTCTGCCGGTGGGCAGGCGATAAGCCAGAGAAGCATCCACTAGGCCGTAACCGTCAAAATCAAGCGCGGGATTATCGACGCTGCGATCAAAGTAGTAACTACCCTGTAAACGCGTGGAGACACGCTCGTTCCAGGTAGCGCTCCAGCCGAGTTTGAGCGTATCCGGGGCAATATTGATGCCGGTGAGCTTGGTATCCACACTGCCGTCGCCATCCTGATCCGACTCGCCCTCGGTGTGAGCATAAGAAAGCGATAGATCGTGCTTGTCCGCCACCTGCATGTCGCCGGTAATCTCAACACCCTGGATCTCGGTCTTCTCGCGGTTACCTACCCAGGAGCCATTCTGCTCGGTAAGCCGCTGGCCGTAATCCGAGTTGGACTCGTAGTAGCTGATCTCTAGCCCGTAGCCATCCCAGTCAAAACGCGCGCCGATCTCCCGGTTATCGGTCACGATAGGCTGAAGTTGCAGCAGGGTGTCCACATCCTGGCCCGCCGTGCCAATACCGCGCAGCACCCGTCCCACATCGGGCATGCCAAACCCTTCCGAGTAGTTGGCATACAGCTGAGCCCAGTCGGTGGCTTGATAGGTTAAGCCGACGTTATACAGCGTCTCATCGAAGCTGGGGTTGCCACCATCAACGGTAACGTTGTCTTGAGTAATATTGCTGCGGTCGATGGTTTGAAAGGTATCTACCTTAAGCTCAGCATGCTCGTGACGCACCCCGGCATGCAGCGTGAGAGGCGCCGCGAGCTTAAACTGGCCCTGCAGGAAAGGCGCCAAATTACGATAGCGGCTTTCCGGCACATAGGTACGCCCGGTATGCACCAGCATCTGGCTTGTTTCGTCTTCCAATAAGTCCAAACCAACCGTCACACCCAAACGGTCGTCCAGCATACCATCACGATTCAAAGTGAATTTGGCGCCCGTTTTGTCAGATTCATTGCGTGTCTGGTCATACTGGGTATCCCCTGCACTATCCAGATAAGGGAAAAATGGCGTAGTGGCAAAGCGTGCGCGGAAACGCTGGCGATACACTTGGGCATCCAGTTCGTTGCCAAACCAGTCAGCATGAGAGTAGGAAAGCCGCGCCGAGGTCACCTCGTTGAATCCAGGCTCCCCGTCACGACGGCCTTTGCGTGCAGTGGTGGGAACACCTGCGGAGCGGTCTCCGGCTACCGGTACGTAGTCATTACCCTCTTCCAAATCGAAGTGGTTCAGCGAGAACTCGATATTCTGGTTGTCGTCGATCCAGTAGCCCAGCTTGCCGAAAAGATCGTAGCTTTCAGAGTTTTGCAGCTCACCGGGGTAAGCAATGCCCACGCGACGGTCGCCCCCATCGTAAAACACGCCCCGCTCTTGGCGCGTAGCGGAAGCGACAAAATCCCAGTCGCCCTGCTGGCCGCTAATGCGATAGTTCAGCTTGTTGCCTAAGCCTTCCGAATGCAGGTCGTCATCGACGGTTAGGCTAATGCCCGCGCTTTGGCTGATGCCGCCACCTTCGGCGCGGAGGGTAACGAAGTTGATCAAACCACCGGTGGCCCCTAAACCATGCTCGGCGCTGGCCCCGTGTATCACTTCAATCCGCTCAACCATTGAGAGATCGATAGTGTAGCTATCGCGCGAGCTATCGCGCAGCGGATTGGACTGAGGCACGCCATCAATCAAGAACAGCGCATCGCGCCCGCGCAGCGTTTCCCCCGCGTTGGAGAGCTTCTGGCGGCTGGGCGAATAAGAAGGAATCAAGTTGCTCAAAACCTGGCCTGGGTCATCGGTAATAGCGAGCTGCTGCTCGATCTGATGGCGAGTAATCACCGTGATACGCTGTGGTGTCTGTCCTTCTTTACTGCGGCTGCGGGTCGCCGTAACAACCATGGTGGGTGATGAATCATTGAGGGATACCCCACTCTCAGTTGCCTCTTGCTGGGCATTTGCCTGAGTCGCCGCCACTAATCCTGCCAAAGTGATCGTCGGCCAGAAAGCGGCGTTTTTCGTTTGTTTCATACTTGCTCCCTTGCGTTGTGTGAATGAGCCTTTAATTAAGCTACCGCCAAATGCTAACGCATATCTAAATGATAATTATTGTATTATGCATTTTTGAGCAAGAAGGTCTACCAATCCGAACGAACGGCTCAATACATCTAAATGAGCCTGGATAAGCATGAACCTGACGAAGTTGAAAATGAGAATATTTTGGCTTACGGTTCTACCAGCTTTAACCACCCAATGAGCACATCCATGACCTACCCTTCTCATCAGCCACCTCGCTTGACGGGCGAAGCCCTGCACGCAGGTTATGACACTCGACGTGTGCTGGATGGTGTCGACATTTCGGTTGAGGAAGGCAAACTCACGGTGCTATTGGGGCCGAATGGAAGTGGCAAGTCGACGCTGCTAAAAACCCTTGCGCGCACACTCACACCTACTGGCGGGCATGTGTATTTGGACGGCAAGGACATCCATCGCAGCAAGACGCGAGAGGTCGCCAAACGCTTGGGGATTTTGCCCCAAGGCCCGGTAGCGCCTGAAGGACTAAGCGTAAAGCAGTTAGTGGGGATGGGGCGCTTCCCACATCAGGGGTTATGGCAGAAAAATGCCCAGCAAGACGCCGATGCCATTCGTGAAGCGATGGCTTTTACCCACGTGACAGAATTTGCCGAGCGCACTGTCGATGCGCTTTCAGGCGGCCAGCGCCAGCGCTGCTGGATCGCCATGGTACTGGCTCAGCAAACCGATCTGATCCTGCTTGATGAGCCCACTACCTTTCTGGATCTGAAGGTACAGGTTGATTTGCTGGAGCTGCTTTCGCGCCTGGCTCATGATAAAGGCCGTACCTTGCTACTGGTACTCCACGATCTAAACCTGGCCGCCGCCTACGCTGACCACCTAGTGATGATGCGCGATGGACGGATAGTCACCAGCGGCGCGCCAAGCGACGTCTTTACCACGACCAATCTCAAGTGTGTGTTTGATTTGGACGCTCATGTACTCCACGACCCCGAAAGCGGCAGTCCGATTTGTGTACCGCGGAAACGGCAACAAGCCAACGCTGAATCGGATGTGGTTGTTTAGCAACGCTGCGTATTGGGAGACGCTACCCGACCCGCCATGGATCAATAATGGGGATGCCTAAATATTTGAAGTCTTTCACATTGCGGGTAGCAAGCTGGGCATGGTGCTGCTGACAAATGGCGGCGATTTGAGCATCAGCAGAATGCACTGCCCGGCCGGAACGCTCGCTGTCGGCAACTAAAGTTGCATAATAGACAGCGGCTACATCATCAAAAGGTAAAATACGTGCGTTAAAGTCTTCTTCAAACATCTCGGCGGCTAGCTGTGCAAAGCGCTGCTTACGCTTGCCATCAGGCAAACGTTCAATACCGTAAAGAATTTCGGCCACGGTAATAGCGGTTATCGTGACGCCGAGAGGCTCCTCAGCATTAAGCCAATTAACTACGCTCATATTGGGCGCAGGGCGCATCAATTCCGACAATATATTGGTATCCAGAATAATCACAACTCAAAGTCCGCTGCCCTTGGTTTTTCCTCACGTTTTGGCAATGATAATTCCAGCCCGCTCTCAGCGGCAAAACGCTGATGAATGCGACTTCCCAGTCCACCCTGCTGCGGTTTTACTAGCGCCTTGCGAAGAATAAGCCGCACCTCTTCTTCCATAGAGTGCCCATGGCTCGCCGCCTGAACGCGGAGTTGCGCTTTGAGCTCATCATCTAAATTCCGCACCGTAATAGTCGCCATTTTCATGCTCCCCTCATTGCTAACATTGACTTCATTGACTGCAATGATAGCACATATAAAAAGAGGGAACGGCGTGCAGCCCTGGCCTAAGGGGCCTTCTCCAACAAATACTCAGCCACCGCTTGATAGGCTGGGAGCGAGATGGGATCGATGGCTGTATTACCTGCTAAAGGGTGCAACGCAAAATGCAAGATAGCCATCTCAGCCGCCGGGTCGATATAGATAGTTTTTCCATGCACGCCCCCTGGCAGCAAACGCCATTGAGACGCGCACCTCCTATAGTTAATCAGCGAAGTGCGCCCGCTTTCCTTCTTGATAAAAACGATAACGCCCGGCTTAAAGCCGGGCGTTATGGGGTAACACTTGTAAACCTTTACCAGCGATATTTCACACTGCCGATAATGCTGCGTGATTCGCCGTAGTAGCACCAAAAATCAGATTCACAACTCGCCACATACTCTTCATCGGTAATGTTGTTAACGTTGATCTGCGCCGTCCAACTTTCATTGATATCATAGCTTGCCATGGCATCGCTCACGGTATAACTAGGCACTTCAATAGTTGGACCGCCTGAGCTTTCGCCGACATGACGAATACCAGCGCCAACTTTCAAGCCATCCACGATCGTGCCTTGGAAGTCATAGTCGAGCCAGGCCGATACTTGATGACGTGGAATTAGACTCTTACGCTGACCTTTTTCGCCCTCAGCGTCAGTATAAGTATAGGCAGCAGTCAGTTGGAGTTGATCGGTCAAATAACTGACACCTTCTACTTCAAATCCTTGGGAGGTCTGTGTACCAGTTTGCTCCTGACGACTTCCCGTTGTTGAAGTCACTAAACTATTGCGCTGCTCTAAGTCAAAGACTGCAGCTGTTACATAGCCATCCCAAGCAGGCGGAGCAAACTTAACCCCAAGCTCCCACTGCTCACCTTCCAATGGTTCGTAAAGATCTCCACCATCGTCAACGCTGGTTTGCGTCTCAAAAGACTCTGTGTAGCTTAGGTAAGGGTTAATGCCATGGTTCCCCAGATACATCACACCACCGGACCAAGAGACCTGATTATCATCAGCCCGCTCCGTTGCTCCAGTAGTGCGATTGGCGCTGTCAGTTTCTGCCTGATCGTAGCGAACAGCTCCCAGCAGCACCCAACGGTCATCAATACGCAACTGATCCTGTACATAAAAGCCAAGTTGCTCTTTATCGATCTGGCGGCGTTCTAATTGGTCGTCGGGGACAGAAACGATATCTCCTTGCGGATCGAAGATATCGACGGTGTCATAACCAGAAAAATCACTGTCGAATTGTTTATCATCGAGACTTAGGTCTTGGTAGTCCACCCCGAACAGCAAAGTATTTTCAGTACGATCTGTATACCACTTACCTACCATACGATTATCAATCGTAAAACTGTCGATCTCACCATCACGTTGTAGATGACCGCGCGAAGCTGTTTGCTCATCAATGCGTGAGAGGATGTAGGTGCTACGCAAATCCAAATCGAGATGGCTATAACGAAAATCCTGCTCGAATTTCCACGTGTCATCGAGCTGATGTTTGAATTCGTAGCCGACGGACGTCTGAGTACGTTCGTCCTTGTCGTAGTTGGGTGCACCATAGTTAGTTTGCGGGTCCACCTTACCAAAAGGCGTATTATCTACAGTACCGTAGGGGAGTTTGAAAGGGTTGACCGGGACACCGTCGTCCTTCTGGAAGCTTGCAAGTAACGTCAGCTGTGTATCGTCGGATAAATCCCACTCGAGGCTCGGCGCAAAGTAATAACGCTCGTTCTCGGTGTCGTTTAAATCCCCGTCGCGTTCCTTGTATAACCCAACGACACGATAACGTACATCACCACTCTCGGTAACTGGACCTGATGTATCAAAACCCAACTGCCGGTGATCACGGTTGCCCGCCTGTATTTCAATTTCCCCTCTTTGTTCATTGGTAGGACGCTTGCTTACTGCGTTGATCAGCCCCCCAGAAGGTGCCTCGCCATAAAGGATAGATGCAGGGCCCTTAAAGACCTCGACCCTCTCCAAACCATAAGTTTCAGGTAACCACTGATAATAACCGGTGCGATAGAGACGAAGGCCATCTAAATAGGTGGCCTGGTCAAACCCACGAATCTTAAACCAATCTGTATTGTTGTCAGATCCATAATGGCCGGAAAGCACACCAGAGCGATATCGGAACGCCTCGTCGAGTTGCTGGACGTTACGATCATCAAGCTCTTCACGATTCACAATAGACACCGGACGTGGAGTCTCTGCCAGCGGTGTATCCACCTTGAGCGCAGTGGCCGTCACCACGGTGGTGCCAGTGTTGATGGTTTCTTCTTGAGCTAGTGCGGCCAGCGGCGCGACGCTTAGCATTCCGCCTAGCGACACAAACAACGAACGACGAATAGCAGCGGGTAACGGCGCAACAGAAAAGAGCATGGTTTGACGGGGCATGGGAGAGTCTCAACGGGTATGAGGTTGTCATTGGGATGATAAGGCGAATGATACGGATTTTTATTCACAGCCACAATAAGCAAAATGAGTCAATATAGGCTTGTGGAACGGTGTGTTTCACGACAGGAGGGCTAAGAAAGAAACGCTAAGAAACGCAAGCAAAAAACGCCAAATATGCTTCTAAGAGAGGCATGGCGGATGATATGACTTGAAAATGATGGGCATAATAGGACTTGAACCTAAACCAAGCGATATCAGTGCACGGCGCCCCCGGCGGGACATAAATCTTCTTCGTTCCCGTCACCTGTGCCGGCTGACCTATATGGGGCTGGACGGACAGCAGCTATCGGTAGATTCCCTTGGCAACCCCCTCTCGGAGGTTCACAAGCAGGTATGCTGAGGTTGCTCCATGCAGCCAAGGCCTTAACCATATCAAGCCGAAAGCGCCTAGCTCTCAGTCGTCCAGCGTTCTCAGGCGCATCACCTTGCCGTCCGGCTCGTCGGTCGCCACGTAGATCCATCCCTCCGGGCCTTGCTCGACATCGCGAATTCGTACGCCTAGCGGGATGCGCTCATCATTGGTTACCTCCTCGCCATCCAGGGTGATGCGCACCAAACCCTGCTCCGTAAGCCCACCAATCAGCATGTCGCCCTGCCAATCGGCAAACTTGTCGCCAGTATAGAAGATCATGCCGGACGGCGAGATCACGGGGGTCCACTGCATGACCGCATTTGCATACTCGCCGTTTTCGGAAGGATCGGGAATCTCCTCACCGCTATAGTGCTTGCCCCAACTTACCTCGGGCCAGCCATAGTTCTTACCGGCCTGGGGACGATTGAGCTCGTCACCGCCCAGCGGCCCCATTTCGGCGACCCACAGCTCGCCCGTATCGGGGTGGATAGCGGCACTTTCAATGTTGCGATGGCCGTAGGACCAGATCTCATCGCGGGCGTCGTCCTGATCAACGAAAGGGTTGTCCGCGGCTGCCGAACCGTCATGGTTGAGGCGAACGATGGTGCCCAAGTGGTTGGACAGGTCCTGGGCCGGATCGAACAGGAAGCGCTCACCCAAGGTGAAGAAGAGCGTTTCATCGCCGCTGAAGACGATGCGCCCTCCGAAATGGTTCTCTTCGTCGACCTTGGGCTCCTGACGGAAGATCACCTCGAAGTCTTCAAGCTTGCCTTCTTCGAGGCGGCCGCGGCCGAGCGCAGTGGACGCGCCCTCCTCGCCGGGCTCGGCGAAGGAAAGATAGACCCAACGGTTCGAGGCGAAGTCCGGATGCAGCGCAACATCAAGCAGGCCGCCCTGTCCGCGGTTGAAGACATCTGGCACCCCCTCGATCGGATCGGATAACTTCTCGTCCTTCGAAAGGATGCGCAGACGCCCCTCGCGCTCGGTAATCAGCATTCGCTCGTCGGGCAGAAAAGCCATGCCCCAAGGATGCACAAGACCCTCTACAACGGTTTCAATGGCAATGGCGCCAGCCTCGGTCTGCACGGATTCATCCGGCTGCGCCAAGACAAGCGGGGACGTCAGCATGGCGGTAGCCGCAAGACCCATGGTCGCGTGGGTGTAATGTTTCATGGTAAGCAATCTCCATGATGGTGATTTTTGCAAATGTCTCCTGGCCCTGCCTTACGCAGAGGGAGGATCAGCTTCCGGTGCAGGCAGCCCAACAGCATATCGAACTCGGAGAGCCACGATGCCCTTGCCCACCCCGGCGGCGAACGAGGCAATAGCGAAAAAGACCACGATGGCGACGGCCGAGCCGTAGAAAACAATCGAATTGGGGGGATCCTGCGGAGGTTGGGACCGAGACTCATCGGGGCATACACCATGCTACTCTCCTTGTAGAGAATGAAGATGCCTTACGATTTAATGCCGCTACACAAACACCTTCTTACCTTATCAATATTCGATCTCGGCAAGGGGTTCTCGGATGTCAGCTCCGCCTTAGCAAGCGGTCCGTGCGGGCCTACGCTTATAACTCATATCTCATGAGGATAGGTGGGGAAATTGAGGCTGTCCAAGAAATGAAAAGATAGTTGGGCCCCCAAGCATCATCATTGGCCTGGAGCTGCTGACACAGCACGCAGGATGCAAAAGGCGCTTAAGGAGAAGAGAATAAATGCGTTATCGCAACGTTGCTGCGTGTCAGCAACCAAATCTCAATTAAAAACTGAAGAAAAATGAAGCTTGGAGGGGAGGAAACTGCCAAATTTAAATGGTGGGCCCAGTAGGACTTGAACCTACGACCAAGGGATTATGAGTCCCCTGCTCTAACCAACTGAGCTATAGGCCCGAAAAGCGTGCATATAATAGCGAATGTAGGGGGGCGAGGCTACCCCTATGGAGCTATCTTCGTGCAGGAATGGCACTTTTTGGGTATTTGCCGGTCTTGAGGGAAGTCCTTTATGCGGAGACGCGCTGTGAAAGCTTTGTTTGCTCTTATTCCCTTGCTGTTAACGCTGCCGGTGCAGGCTGACTGGCAGCTCGACCCGGGCCAGTCGCGCGTACAGGCCACCATTACTCAGCTTGATGGCGCAAGTCCTCAAACGCATCACCACCAGGTGCGCGATTTACAGGGCGATATATCGCCAGATGGCACGCTGCGCCTGCCACTTAAACTCAGCCAGACCGACCTGCTATCGCGCTTTAGCGATCTCCCCCCGTGGGTGGGACTATTGGCTAATACGACGCTGGTCACGCTGACCGCCCAGATGGCCCCCGAGCGGCTGGATGCACTGGATATCGGCGAGTCGCTGGTGGAAACACTGACGTTCCGCATGCAGGCAGACGGGGTCAATCAGCAGGAGCCAGTGCCGTTGCGCTTTACCCGAGAAGGCATTAATCAGGTTCGCGTTACCCATGCAGAACCCATGGCGATAGATGGTAGAGCCCTGATGGCAAACAGCACGGTGCGTACCGTGCTGTCGTTGCTGGGTTATCAACAGATTGACGAGCATGTGCCCGTCACCCTGAATGCGCTGTTAGTGAATCGCTAAGGGTACCTTACTCATTGCTAAGGGCCTCAATACTCAGGATTTAGTGCTAAGGAGTCAGTGCCTCTATGTCTCCCGATTGGGCTTCGCCCGTTTGTACACGCCATTGGGCGGCGTAATGGCCGTTAGCCGCCAATAGGGATGCGTGGGTGCCACGCTCGGACACTTGGCCCTTTTCAATCACCACGATTTCATCGGCATGCACAATGGTGGATAGCCGGTGGGCTATCATGATGACCGTGCGGCCATGGGCAATGCGTTTAAGCGAACGCTGGATGGCCGCTTCGGTTTCGTTATCCACCGCGCTGGTGGCTTCATCCAGCACCAAAATCGGCGGATCTTTCAATAATGCCCGCGCTAGCGACAACCGCTGCCGCTGACCGCCGGAAAGGCGCACACCCCGCTCGCCCACTGGCGTATCCACCCCTTGTGGCAGCGTTTCGATAAAGCTCCACGCTTCTGCAGTTTTGGCAGCATCGATGATAGCCGCTTCATTGGCCTCAGGCTTGCCGTAGGCAATATTGTCGCGAATGCTGCCCTCGAAAAGGTAAACGTCCTGACTGACCAGCCCAATCGCTTGGCGAAGCGAATGCATACTCACCTCGGTAATGGGCTGTCCATCGATCAACACACGTCCGTTTACCGGATCATAGAAACGTAGCAGCAGCTTGATCAATGTCGATTTACCGGAGCCGGTAGCCCCTACCAGCGCTAAGGTATTGCCGGCCGGTACGTATAGATTTACCCCGTTAACGCCCACTTGACTGGACTGATACGCAAAACTTACCCCCTCAAAACTTACCTCGCCTTGGACAGGTTCAGATAAGGGAGTACGACTATCGTCTTTCACGGTAATGGGCACTTCCAACAGGTCGAGAATACGTTTAGTGCTAGCCATGGCGCGCTCGAACAAATCGATCACCTGGGCAAGGCCGGTCAATGGCCACAGCAAACGCTGGGTCAAAAATACCAGCACACCATAAGCCCCCACGTTTAAGCTACCGTTCAGCGCCATCATTCCACCGACGGTAAAGGTGGCTAGAAAGCCCGCTAGAATCGCCATTCTAATGACTGGAATAAATGCCGAGCTAATTTTAATCGCCCGTCGGTTGGCATCGACATACGCTTCGCTGGCATCGCGTAGCCGATCAGCCTCGCGCGCCTCGCTGGTAAAGCTTTTAATCGTGGCGATGCCGTTGAGGTTATTGGAAAGACGGCTGGACAAATCGCCCACTTTTTCCCGCACATCGCTGTATAGCGGCCCTGCCCTGCGCTGAAAGAAGAAAGCCCCCCAAATAATCAGCGGAATGGGGGTAAACGCCAACAGCGCAATCAGCGGAGAAAGCACAAAAAACACCGCGCCTACCACCACCACGGTCACTATGACCTGAATCAGCGAGTTCGCGCCGCCATCCAGAAATCGCTCCAACTGATTCACATCGTCATTCATGGTGGCCACGAGTTGGCCAGAGCTTTTGGATTCAAAGAACGCCATGTCGAGCCGCTGGGCATGCTCGTAAGTGTCCTGGCGCATATCCGCCTGAAGCCGCTGAGCTAAGTTACGCCACAAGATTTGAAACAAATATTCAAACAGTGACTCTCCCGCCCAGATAAAGAATGTCAGTACCGCCAGCATGGTAATCTGCTGCTGAGGAGTCTCAAAACCCAAACTAG
Source organism: Vreelandella sulfidaeris (assembly GCF_042429665.1). GTDB lineage: Bacteria > Pseudomonadota > Gammaproteobacteria > Pseudomonadales > Halomonadaceae > Vreelandella. The sequence goes on from NZ_JBHMAC010000009.1 coordinate 98,924, forward strand.
CGACAAAACTCTGCTCCTGGTTCACCACCACATCAATGGCGACACCAATCAAAATTTCTGGCGCAATATCAAACAGCTTGTTGATAACCGAACACGTGGTGGCGGCAATAATGCGACGCCGGTACCCCTTGGCGTAACGCAATAGTCGCAATAGGGCATGAAAGCTATGGGTGGAAGAGGACACAAACATTCCTTTCTAAAGGCATTGTTAGGTGGTAAAGCAGGAGTTGAATAGCGTAACCGAGCTACCCTTACCAGTAACGCGTCGTCTACTGATGATTATCAAAAGGGCTTGCTGACTGGCAAGCCCATACTAACGGGATGAAGGGCGGCATCAAGCCACGACGGCGGAGCGACGCACATTAGCGAGTAGCGGGCTGCCGGTATCCGGGTCGGTAAGCAGCGTGCAGTCTACCTGGTAGAGCTTGCGCACCAGCTGGGGTGTCACCACCTCCGCCGGTGGGCCCTGATCAACGATCTTGCCATCGCACATGGCAATTAGATGGTCGGCATAGCGGCAAGCGCTGGCCAAATCGTGCAGCACCATCACCACTGTTCGCCCATGCCCGGCCAAGTGGCGCACCAACTCAAACACTTCGATTTGATGGCCAAGGTCCAAGGCCGAGGTAGGCTCATCAAGCAACAGTAGCGGTGTTTGCTGAGCAATCGTCATGGCGATCCAGGCACGCTGGCGTTGCCCTCCCGACAGCGAATCGATTGGCCGGTCGGCCAGTGATTCAAGTCCCGCGGCTATGAGGGCATGTTGAACGACGCGCTGATCCTCCGCTGACCACTGACGCAGCCACCCCTGGTGGGGCTGACGACCAAACCGAATAAGCTCGGTCACGGTGAGTCCCTCAGGGGCCATCGCCTCCTGGGGCAGCAATGCCAGTTGAGTGGCGAGCTGACGGGAAGGCAGGCGCTGAATGTCTTCGCCGTTTAGCACTACGCTGCCGCCCTCGGGCTTGTGCAATCGAGCAAGCCCTGAAAGCAGAGTCGATTTACCACACCCGTTTGGCCCCACGATCGCCGTTACTTTGGCACCAGGCAGGCTGACATCCAGGTCGTCGATAACCCGTCGCGTCCCGTAGCCCATGCAAAGCGCTTGCGTTGCAAGGCTTGGTGGGGTTCGAAAATCATTCATGCGTGACTCCGTTGCGGCCGCATCAAAATCCATAAAAGCCAGGGGCCGCCAATAATCGCGGTCACAATGCCTACCGGTAGCTCAATCGGTGCCAGCAACGTGCGCCCGGCCAAGTCGGCCAGCACCATGATCAGGGCGCCTGCCAGTGTGGCAGCAACGATAGGCACATGCCGGGTTGTGGAAAGTGACCGAGCAATTTCCGGTCCAATAAGCCCCACCATTCCCACAGGCCCGGCAACGGCTACCGCTAACGCCGTCAAGACGACTGACAGCAACAGTATCTGAATGCGGCGCAGCTTAGTATTGACACCCAGCCCACTGGCCGTGGCTTCCGAAAAGCGAAGGATGGTTAACGAGCGGGCCAGCGCCAGCGCCGCCACAAAACCTAGCACTAGGCCAATGGCCAATAGCTGAACCGAGCCACCGGAGCGAGCGTTGAGCGACCCCACTGTCCAGGGATAGGCTGCATTGGCTGTGTCGATGGGCACCCGCGCGAGCAGTAATTGAGTGATAGCCCCGAACACGGCGCCCACACCAATACCCGCGACGATAAAGCGATATCCCTGCGTGCCGCTACCGGCGGCCAGCCCAAAGGTCAGCACGGCGGCAGTTACCGCACCGGTTAGGGCCATGGCAGAGGGTGCCAAGGACACGCTCATCCCCACTACCGACGCGACAGCAAATGCGGTGGCACCGTTATCAATACCGATAATGCCCGGGGTGGCCAGGCGATTACGCGCCAACGTCTGCATGAGGATACCGGCCAGGGCGAACGCGCCGCCGGTCAGGCAGGCCGCCATCAGGCGCGGCAGACGCAACTCCTGCACCATGAACATGGTCATCATATCGCCCTGCCCAAGTAATGCGCTGATCACGTCACGAGGATCAAGCGTCAAGCTACCTAGGCAAAGATAGGCGATTACTGCCAGAACCAGCGCTAATACAAGCCCGCTATTGACCCACACGGCACGGCGCTCGATCAGAATATTTCTACCCTTATGGCTAGGTTCGCTCCACCGCCAGTAACCACTGGGTGGTTTTATCGCCATGTCATCCTCCGTGGACATCCCCATAGAGGGCGCTCTGGATACCAGCGCAGCGGCGCTATGTTTCCTGAAGTCAGGTTTTAACCAGCGAAGCGTCATAAACAAGCTCATAACATGGGTAACCGGCGGGCACGCACAGCGGCTATCAGCACTGGCGCCCCGCAGAGGGCGGTAAGTACGCCAAGCGGCAGCTCTGAAGGCGCCACCACCACCCGCGAAATGATATCGGCCGCCAATATTATTAAGGGACCAATCGGAAGGCAGAACCATAAAGTACGACGGATATCAGGTCCGGCAAAGGCGCGGGCAATAAACGGCACCACCAGTCCAACAAAGATGATGGGGCCGGCAATCGCGGTGGCTGCGCCTACCAGTAGCGCAACGCAGAGTATTACCAGCGCCCGAATAAGCTGGGGGTGATGACCAAGCCCGGTGGCCATACGCTCACCTAGCGCCAGCGCTGATAAGGGGCGCGCTATAAGGACAATCAACAGCGTACAAAACGCCATGGACGGCAAAATGGCCCACAGGTCTTCCAGGCGGCGACCGGCCAGACTGCCTATTACCCAAAAGCGGACTTCATCGGCCGAGCGCTGATCGAACAGCAACATCAAGGAAGTCAGCGCCCCTAGCAAGGCCGAAAAGGCTGCGCCTGCCAGCACAAGGCGTATGGGATCATTGCCTACGCCGCGCCAATGGGCGACACCCAATACGCACAAGCACCCCACCAGCGCGCCCAACTGAGCCACCGAAATGCGTAACGAGGCTGCGCTCGCGCCAAGTACCAGCGCCAGCGCGACAGCAAAGGCCGCGCCTGCACTAACCCCCAACAGGCCGGGTTCGGCCAGTGGATTACGCGCGACCGCCTGTAGCAACGCCCCCGAGACGCCCAACGCCATGCCCACCGCGATACCAATTAGCGTGCGCGGTGCGCGCAGCTCCCACACCACGAAATATGCCTCGCTGTCCTCACGGCCGAGTAGCATTGAAAGCACCTGTGAGGGTGAAACGTTACCGGCACCGATGAGTAGACTAACGAGACTCACCGCCACTAGGGCGGTGAGTAAACATAACAGTAGTGTGCGCTGATCAACGCGCTGCGCTCTTGCGAGCACTTTCATGACCATTCCTTCACGAGTGAACCTTTATCATCATGGCCGCTACCGCCGTAGCGACAGCAGTTATGGCAAGAGTGCTTCTTCGATGTCGTTCAATATGACCTGAGCGGCAAGAGGACCTGAGGCACTGCTCCACACTTGCCCGTTGACGGGCACCACATGATTTTGCTCCACCACATTCAAGCGTGTAAAGGCGCTGCTTTGTTTTGCCGCATCCAGCGCCTGCTGCCCTTCTTCATTGAGGGTAGCCAGAAATAGCCAGTCGCCGTCAATCAATGAAAGGTTCTCAAGACTCAAAATATCGCTGTGTGCGCTGCCTTCGTTGACTAGACCATCGTCGTTCACTTCAAGGCCGGTGGAAGCGAGAATGCCCGTTGAGAACAGTTTTGATGACATGACCATGGGGCCAGCGGGCATCCAGCGTGCCAGGTACGCTGTGCCACCTACATTAGCGCTCTTGAGACGCTCGTTAATCTCTGCGGCACGCTGTTCAATCTGCTCAAGCGCGTCATCAATGTCGGCTTCTTTGCCCAGGGCCTGCCCATAAACACGCGATTCTTCTTTCCAACCATCCCGCGACAGGCCGTTTGAATCTGGCACCACGGTAGGGGCGATGCGCGACAGTAGTCGATACTGCTCTTCGGGGAGTTGGGGAGCGGCAAGAATCAAGTCAGGTTGCAGGCGCAGCACGGCTTCGATATTGGTCTCGCGGGCAACCCCGACCATTTCAAGCTCGCCGGTATCGATATGCTCACTCATATAAGCAGCGACGTCGTTACCGCCACGCGTGGCGATCGCGCCAATCGGCGTTACCCCAGCGGCCACCGCCGCATCCAATGCACCTTCGTACAGCGCCACAACGCGTTCAGGCGAGTCAGGCACCTCTACTGCTCCAAACGCGGTATCCAGCTCTCGCGCTTGAGCATTAGCGATGAGACTACTTAGTAGCACACCTGTTAAACCATGACGCAGTACCTTACTCAGCATTGATATCTCCCTACCCTGGATTGACAAAAACGAGCTTCACGTTGTTAACGGTTTAAGCATTATCAGCAACGATATATCAATCAATAGTAACGATTCTCAAAATCAGTTGCATCAAGATTTCTTCGAATTTAATGTTCCGTTATTTGCAACATGCAGACGAGAACAACCCAGTCATCTAAGTTCCATTAGCAGCAACAAATCGTTCCACTTAAAAAATATCGATTTTTCCAGGTAACCAAACTAAAATCCTTTTCGCTTTTGATAATCAATACCATTAGAAAAAACCTATCATTACCAGGGGGATTGCAATGCTTGGCTTTACTCAGAAAAAGCTGGCTAGTGCCATTACGTTGGCGGCTATCGCCACGACAGGCGTACAGGCTCAAGATAATACTGCGCTTGATAATATGGTCGTAACCGCGACGGGCTACGAGCAAACGCTGAACAGTGCCCCTGCCAGTATTTCTGTCGTCACCCGTGATGAACTGGAGCAGCAACAGTTTTCCAGCATTGCCGAAGCCATTGCGGATGTGCCGGGCGTTGATGTCCGAGCAGGCACCGGCAAAACCGGCGGCTATAACATTTCCATTCGCGGCATGCCTAGCGAATATACGCTGGTGCTGATTGACGGGCGCCGCCAGAATACCTCGGGGGATGTGACGCCTAACGGCTTTGGCGAAACCTCGACCAGCTTCATGCCGCCGCTATCGGCTATTGAGCGTATTGAAGTTATTCGTGGCCCGATGTCTACCCTGTACGGCTCCGATGCTATGGGCGGCGTCATTAATATTATCACCCGCCGAATCGGGAGCGACTGGGCAGGCTCCGTGACGGTTGAAAACACCTTCCAGGAAGATCGTAACGCGGGCAACAGTTCAGCCATCAACCTCTACGCTTCCGGCCCGCTGGTAGAAGACGCGCTAGGTCTCCAACTGCGTGGCCGCGTCTTTGACCGCGATAGCTCTCAGCGCATGGTCGAGGACAGCGTAGGGCGCGATCCGCGACCGTCTGAAGCGCGCATATATTCGTTTGGAGGTCGTTTAAATCTCACCCCAGACGACGCCAACGAGCTGTGGATAGACGCAGAGCGCGCACGCCAGGTTTACGATAACAGTGACTGTCGTCTGGGCAGCTTAGATGGCCTGGTACGCAGCGACTGCGCAACGCCTGCACCCGATATGGCCTACGGCTATGAGGATGAACTGCGCTTTAACCGAGACCAGCTTGCCATCGGCCACACCGGCCGCTTTGCGGCAGGCACACTGGACAGCAGTATTACCCGCACCGAGACCGAGTCGTTGGGGCGTACCTTGGTCGCAGGCCGTGCGCCCGAGTTCGGTTATGAAGCGGAGAACGGCGACCAACGGACGCTTAAGAATCGCGACTTGGTCATCGACAGCAAATTTGTGGCACCGCTAGAGGATCATATGGTTACCGTCGGCGGTCAGTACATTGACGCTGAGCTAACCGATGCAATCGCGGGTAACGAAAATTTCAGCCAGTCTAGCTGGGCGCTGTTTCTTGAAGATGAATGGCTGCTACGCGACGACTTAGCGTTAACCCTGGGTGGCCGCTACGAGCGTCACAATGCCTTTGGCGGCCACTTTAGCCCCCGCAGTTACCTAGTATGGAACACTACCCCTCAATGGACCTTGAAAGGCGGTATCAGCCAAGGCTACAAAACACCCACCCTTAACCAACTTCACGATGGTGTGAACAGTTTCGGCAATCAAGGACTTACCGTAGGTCTTGGCTCTCCTGACCTGAAGCCCGAAAAGAGCACCAACTACGAATTAGGCGCCATTTACGACAATCTCGACGGTTTCTCACTCAGCGCCACGGCCTTCTTTACCCAGTTTCGTGATCGTATTGCCAACGGCGACGACCTGCCCAACTGCCAGTACATCGATTCTGATGGCAATCAGCCCTTTGCCAATGCCGCCAACTGTTTGAGTGTCGGCAACTTTACCTTTCAAGATAGCTTTGGCCAGTCGGTTAACGTTGACCGGGCTGAAACCCGTGGTATCGAGCTGACCAGCCGCTATCAGTTCGCGCCGGCCTGGACCATCAGTGGCGGCTACACCTATACCGACACCGAAATTACGTCGGGTGCGAATGAAGGCCAGGCGCTTACCAACGTGCCTAAACACAAGCTGACCGCTGACCTTAACTGGGCCATCAATGACCGCTGGAACACAGCGCTTGAAGGCGAATACTACGCGTCACGAGAACGCTTTAGCGGCAATGTAACAGGCTCTTCAGCCGCCCTGGTCGATCAACTAGGCAATCATCTGGACGGCTACGCACTGTTTAACCTGAGAAGCTCTTACCAGTTTTCCGATAATGTTCGTCTAACAGGCACCGTTTACAATCTCTTCGACAAGGACTTCTCAACCTACGATACCTACGAATACGATGGGGATAACTATGTCGCCTATCGTTATACTGATACCTATCGCGCGACTAATGGCGTCGCATTAGACGGCCGCAGTCTCTGGGTATCTGCCACGTACGATTTTTAATCAGCGCTTGCTCGCCACGTTCCTTCTACTGATTCGAGACCCTGCTTATGCCCCGGCCAATAACCGGGGCTTTTTTACCTCCCCAGCCGCTAGTGTTCTATCTGAGCCAGGTGTTCTTCTCTTTTATGGCGCCCTCTGTAACAGAACGCTATGCACTAATAAATTGAGCTATAAAAAATCACGAAATTATTGCTGTTGCGTACAACACAACGACATGTTCATTTTTTCTCTCTCGATCTATGGAACCTTTAGCAATAGAATCAAAATCACATATGAGAATATTTCACATATGACAATATTATTCACAAAGTAGAACGCACTATCATTACAAGGGATACAAATGGCTTATCTTTCACGTCGCGCCTTGGCTAATGCCGTTAGCCTGTCTTCGATAGCAATTGCTGCCGCTGCTTCTGCCCAAGAAAGCACGTCACTTGATCCTGTTGTTGTCACCGCCTCCGGTTTCGAGCAGTCCATTGCTGACGCCCCAGCCAGTATTTCGGTTATTAGCGGCGAAGAACTGAATCGCCAGTCCTATAGTGATATTACGGATGCAGTTAAAAATATCCCGGGTGTTTATGTGTCAGGGGGCGGGGAATCTCAAGACATCAGCATCCGCGGAATGGACAATAGCTACACACTGTACTTGATTGATGGCCGCCCCATTTCAGCCGGAAGAGCCGTCAATACCAACGGGCAGGACGAAGGCAAGCAGATTGGCCTCCCTCCTATTTCAATGATTGAGCGTGTTGAAGTCATCCGTGGTCCCATGTCCTCGCTATATGGCTCGCAGGCGATGGGTGGCGTTATTAACATTATTACCAAACGCGTGCCGGATGAGTGGGCGGGGCAGGTGGTCACTGAATACACCCACTCTCTCAACGACATCAATAACGACTCACAACAGGTCAGCTTCTATACAGGGGGTGCTCTGATCGAAGGGTTGCTCGGCTTACGCGTTCACGGCAGTTGGCGTGGAACGGAAGAGAGCGATTACGAAGGCGGTGGTGACAACGCTGAAAGTACGCCTGACAGCGATACTCGCCAGATAGGCGCCGAGCTTACCCTGACTCCCGATGAGCTGAACAAATACAGTTTGGGCTACACTTCTTCCACAAAAGAATACACCCATACGCCTGGCCGCAGTATTCCGGAAACTGATAGTAGGGGGAACCCTACTAGCGCCAGCACCTATCGCTATGACAAAGATGTATTCACTCTCGGCCATAAAGGCACGTACGGTGCCTTTGTTACAGACACCTACCTACAGCATGATATTTCAGAGCGGGTAAATACGACGCCTGATGAAAAGCGCGAGGAAGTCACGACTTTCAACAACCAGTCGACCTACTTCTGGGGAGACCATATGTTGACCTTCGGTGGCCAGTACCGCGTTGAAGATCTCGTCGATGACACCAATGGGCTTCTTGGCAATAGTCCAACTGCCATGCGTAGCGTTGATCGCTGGATTGCTGCGCTGTTTGTCGAGATGGAATGGAGTCTTACAGATGCCTTCAGTGTTACAACCGGTATGCGTTACGACGACGATGAGCTATTCGGCGGCCACCTGTCTCCGCGTGTGTATGCTAACTACCACTTAACGCCTGAGTGGACGCTCAAAGGCGGTGTATCTACTGGGTACTCCCAGCCAGGTCTGGCCGCTGCGACTGAAGGCTTTGGCCGAGGAACAGGAGGTGCTGGTTCCCCTGCCTCACATGCACGCGCGTTGATTATTGGTAATGAAAATCTCGATCCTGAAACCAGCACCAACTATGAAGCCGGATTTGTCTTTACTAGCGACGATCGCCGTCTTACCTCAAGCATGATGCTGTTTCATACCCAGTTTGAAGATAAGATAGCGGAAGACCGCTACTGCGACACTGCAGGTGCCGATCGCAACGATCCTTCCACTTGGGAGTGCCCATACGCCGGTAACGAGTATGTATTCATCAGCACTTACCGCAATATTGATGAAGCTGAAATGCAGGGTGTTGAGTTCACACTAGACTATGACGTTACCCAAGATGTACGCCTAAGCTCTAGTTATACCTATACCGACTCCGAGCAGAAATCAGGTGAATTTGCTGGCGAGCCTTTAAACAAGATCCCCGAGCATATGTTCAACCTCGGTGTCGATTGGCAGGCAACACCTGAATTGAATTTATGGACACAGGGCAATTACCGTGGTTCCACAAGCGATTACCTGTCACGCACTAGCATGGGCGAGGGCACACCAGGGTATGGTTTTGTGGATGCTGGTTTGGTTTATAGCCTGACTGACCGCGCACAAGTCAAAGCTGGCCTCTATAACATCGCCAACAAAGAGGTGACTAATGATGAGTATGGCGTGGTATTAGATGGCCGTCAGTACAACCTAGGCTTAACGTTCGATTTCTAGTGCCTGCTTAACTTGCCATGCTTGCTCGTTTCCTCTGCCCCGCTTATGTGCGGGGCTTTTTAATTTAATTAAGCTTAACTAAAAAAGGCAACAACAAGCAATTCTTAAATGCTAATTATTTTCATTACTATCATTGACTGGCATAATGGGACCATTATGTCCTCGGCGGTTTCTTATGTACGACTTTGACGAACTCAATGCTTTTGCAACGGTCATGACGACCGGCAGCCTGACGCGCAGTGCGCAGTCCATGGGCCTGGCCAAATCGACGCTCAGTCGGCGCATCAGCCAACTGGAAACTCGTCTTAATCAGCCCCTGCTTCGTCGTCAGGCCAATCGCCTGATCCCGACCGAAGCGGGTCTGCTTTTCCATACCTATTGCAGAGAACTGCTAGCACTGGCGGCTAACAGTCAGGAAGCGCTGGCCGAACTCAAGGAAGATATCAGCGGACAATTAACGCTCAAGGTACATGCCTCACTGACGCGAAGCTGGGCGAGTGCGGTGATTAATGATTTTGTGCATCAACATCCACACATTGAGCTGACCCTGCAGACGCTAGAAGCGCTGCCTACCTCTCCCGATAGCCACTGCGTGCATATTTGGCTTGGCGAACTGAGTGAATGCGGTCTTCATCAGGAACCGGTAGGCGAGCTTAAGCGCGGGCTTTACAGCAGCCCTGACTACCGTGACGCCTCGACGCTACCCAGCCACCCCAACGAGCTAGATCAATACGCCTGGGTCGATTTGCTCGGTACGACCCAGGAGGGTTTGTCGTTGTGTCATCGCGACGGCGAAACGCTGTCGTTTCAGCCCCCTCGCTCACGCCTGCGAGTGGATCTAGCACTATTACATATGGACGCCATCGCTCGTGGCCAGGGCATTGGCGTTTTGCCCCACTGGCTGGTACAGCAGCGCGAACGGCACCATCCGGGCGAGTTGATCGCCTGCCTGCCTGAATGGGCGCCACCACCGCTTCCCATCACGCTTCTTTACGCTTACGGCCATCAGCCTCGTCGCGTTCATGCCTTACTGGATTTTTTAAGGGCAAGCACACCCACTGAATGGAACAAGTAGCCGGAAAGCTATTTGAGTCAATCGCTTGCCAGTTAGGTGACTAATTAACGACAATAGCCCGGCCTTTCTACCAAGGATTGCCGATGCTTGTTGAATTATTCGCCGTCATGGCACCTGTACTGGCCGGGGCGGGCCTGGGTTTTTTTTGGGTACGCTTAGGCCACCCCTACCCGGTCGATTTCATCACCCGGCTCGTCTTTAACATCGGTACGCCGTCATTAGTGCTGGCATCACTGGCAGGTGCTGATATTGACGCTGCCACCTTTGGCCAGACCATGCTGGCCGCCGCGCTGGTCATCATTACCATGGGGTGTGCGACCTTTGTAGTGGCGAAATTATTACGCCGCAGTTGGCGGGTACTGCTGGCCCCCATGATGTATCCCAATACGGGCAATATGGGTTTGCCTGTGGTGCTTTATGCCTTCGGCAGTGCTGGGTTTGCCTATGGCATTACCGTGATGGTGACCGTCTCGCTATTTCAATTCACGCTGGGCTCGGTGCTTAGCAGTCAGGGTAACCCGCTCAAGACGCTTCTCAAAACCCCCACGGTTTACGCCATTGCGCTTTCCATGACGTTACTGTTGACGGGAACGTCTCTCCCCCGCTGGCTGGCCAACACGGTGGATCTACTGTCAGGTCTCACGGTGCCGCTCATGCTCATTACGCTGGGTGTGTCGCTTGCCAGCATTCAGGTAAAAAACCTGCGCTCTGGACTTGGCTTTAGCCTGGTACGCGTACCCCTGGCGGCCACGGTGGCATGGTTAATCGCGGGCTGGGTAGGACTTCCGCCATTGGCACAAAGCATCTTGGTAGTACAAATGTGTATGCCGGTGGCGGTCTTTAACTATCTGTTTGCCCAGCGCGCCCAGCGCGAACCGATCTATGTCGCCAGTCTGGTATTTTGTTCAACGCTGTTAGCGCTGGTTTACGTGCCCGCGTTACTGGCATTACTCATGTAGCACAGGAACCCCGCCGGCTAAAATGAGTCTCTGCTAGACGACTAGCATTAGCGTGCAAAAAAACCAACGAGGTACGTTATGTATTATAAGAAAGCGCTTATCACTAACGTCTCACGGCTACCTGTGGTACTACTTTCTCGCATTATGTTTAGCGGGCTAGTGTTGACCTGTGCGATGAACACAGCGAATGCCGATATCGTGCATCCCTCGATTGAAACCGAGCATGTCAACGTTTCCATCGAGCGTATTGCGAATGGGCTAACGCACCCTTGGGCGGTCGCCTTTTTACCTGATGGCCGCTACCTGGTGAGCGAGCGAAGCGGGCAGTTAACGCTAATCGACCCTGCCAGCGGTGAAACACGCGCATTGGACGGCATGCCCGCCGTTAGCACTCACGGTCAGGGCGGTTTATTAGACCTGACATTGCATCCCGATTTTGGCAGCCAGCCTGGTGATGGGACCACCGATTGGATCTATTTCACCTGGAGCAAGCCTGATGGCAACCAAACCCGGTCGGCGCTATCACGGGTAGAATGGCTGGGCAATGAACTCGGTGAGGTCGAACACCTGTTTACTCAAAATATTGCCTCAGGCCCTGGTCGCCACTACGGCTCACGTCTCGCCTGGTTACCTGACGACACCTTATTGATGAGCATTGGCGATCGCGGCAGCGACCCACAACGTGCTCAAGCCCGTGATGACCATGCTGGCTCTACATTACGCCTTACCGCCACAGGCGAGGTGCCGGATGATAATCCGTTTACGGACGATGCCGACACTCTGGATCATCTCTATACCCTGGGGAATCGCAATATTCAGGGCATGACCACCCGCAGTAACGGTGATATTTGGGTATCGGAGCATGGCCCCCGTACCGGCGATGAGCTGAACCATATCGAAGCGGGCAATAATTACGGCTGGCCAGAGGTAAGCCTCGGCAATGACTATGCGACCAACGAGCCCATCGGTGCAGATTCACTGCCCGGCATGGTAGATCCTGTCTATGTGTTTGAAGGCCGTTTTGCGCCCGCCGGGCTTACTGAAGTGACCAGCGAGGCGTTTGGAGAGTGGCAAGGTAACTTATTGGTCGCGGGCCTCGGCAGTGAAAAGCTCCTTCGCCTACGTTTGGAGGATGATAAAGTAGTTGAAGAAGAGCTGATTTTAGAAGGACACATCGGTCGTATACGAGATGTCCGGCAAGGCCCTGACAATGCCATTTACTTGCTGACAGATGCCCCGCAAGGCGCCCTTTATCGGCTAGCCCCAACCAATCAGTAACGCTCTTTGCTCGTCCTTATAACACCATCATGGATGCCACATGCGACTACGCAATTTAATTATTTTAACGGTGATTGTGCCGTTATTTATCATCTTGGTGGTGTTCAGCTTAGTAGCGATTAAATCGCTTGAGGATAACGTCCGCTCAAAACTGCAAACGGAAGTGGAGATTATCACCCGTACGCTGAGCTCGTCGCTGAGTTACGCGGTGACGCCGGACAGCAGTACCCCACTGGAAGAGGCGTTGCAATCGGCGTTTTCCTTTCACCGCATTTATGGCGCTTATGTGTTTGACACTCAGGGGCGTGATATTTATGGATTGGGGCTTGGTAAGGATATTTTCAGCCAGGAAGAAATCCAGCAGGTCATCGAGCGTGATGACTTATATAGTAATTACCGACAGCACGAAGGCTGGAATTACTACTCTGCGTTGACACCCCTGCGCTCACAAGATGGCACTGTTTACGGGGTATTACAGGTCAACCGCCTCAATACCGGCATTGAGAACTATACTGGTTTTATCAGTATTGTGGCCGTGCTGGTATTTGTCGTTGGCGCGGCGGGCATTGTGTTTAGCATCTGGTGGGGATTTCGCCGCCATATTGAACGACCACTTAATCGGTTGCTACACGTGATGTTGCTGGTCGAGGATGGTGACCGTAGCCAGCGTGCCACCGAAGACGGCCCTACCGAGTACCGCCGCCTTGCCTCCGGGTTAAATGGTATGTTGGATTCAATGGCTGAGAAGGATCAAGAGATTGAGGATCGTCAGCGGCGTGAAATCGAACTTGAGAAACGTCTACGCAAATCGAAAAAACTGGCAGAGCTAGGCGTACTTGCCGCGGGGGTAGCCCATGAGATTGGCGCGCCGCTAACGGTCATAAATGGCCAGGCGCAGCGGCTGGCCAGGCGCGACGTGATTGGCGACGATGAACGTGCACGGCTGGGACGTATTCGCGGTGAAGTGGAGCGCATCGTTGAAATTGTACGCCAGTTGATGGAATTAGGTCGGCAGCATAATGTAGAGAAAGGGGAGCAGGCGCTTGACCAGCTTATTCGCAGCGCCAGCGATTTAGTAGAAGAAGAATTGGAACCACGCCGTATCCGTTTGGATATTGAATTACCGTCACCGACACCCAATTTATTTGTCAACGGTCAACAAATTGTGCAGGTGCTGACCAATTTGCTGCGAAATGCGGCGCAAGCTCCCCAGGTAAGCTGTATTCGTGTGCGTGCTCAACAGCAACACCATGAATTGACATTATGGGTGGAAGATAATGGTCCGGGGATACCCCCTTCCCATCACCATAAAGTGTTCGACCCATTTTTTACTACCAAACCTGTCGGGCAAGGCAGCGGTTTGGGACTCTCCATGGTACACCGAATTATAAATGACCACGGCGGTACGATTGGCGTGTTCAACAGCTCCCTAGGCGGCGCTGGATTTGAAATTACGCTACCCATCAGTGAAACCGCATCCACGTGAGGACAACGTTTGTGACCCATCAGGAACACCTTTTACCTTTGTTGGTGGTGGAAGATGACGCCGCTATACGTGAGCTATTAGAAGAAGAACTTCAGGATGCAGGCTATTCAACGCTGGGCGTTCCTAGCGCTGAAGAGGCAGTTGCCTTGCTAAGCCATACCACTGTATCACTGGTAATTACCGATGTGCGCTTGCCGGGCATGACGGGGATACAGCTTCTCCAGCAGTTACGCCAAGCAGGCAGTGAGCTTGGCATTATCGTCATTACGGCGTTTGGTACCATTGACCAGGCAGTGGAAGCGTTAAAACTTGGCGCTGATGATTTTTTAACTAAACCACTGGATCTGGACGCGATTAGAGACGCCGTCTTTCGCGTGCTGGAAAGGCAACGTTTGGCAGTTTCCCACGATACCGACATTAGCCACTTCCATGGCATCGTGGGTAAAAGCCAAGTGATGCAGGCCTTGTTTCATGACGCTTCTCGGCTCTCAAAAAGCGATGCCCCCATTCTGATATTAGGGGAAAGCGGCACCGGCAAAGAGCTGCTCGCCCGCGCCATTCATCAGGAAAGCCCACGTAACGATCAACCCTTCGTACCGGTCAATTGCGCAAGCATTCCCGCCGACTTGATGGAAAGCGAGTTTTTTGGGCATGTAAAAGGCGCTTTCACCGGCGCTAACGAAGCGCGCAAAGGGTTATTCCAAAGTGCCCAGGGAGGTAGTCTGTTTCTCGATGAAATCGGGGAAATGCCCATCAACCTCCAGGCAAAACTATTGCGTGCATTGCAGGAGAAAACCGTGCGCCCGGTGGGAGGCGAGCGTGAAGAACCCGTGGACGTGCGCATTATTGCCGCCACTCACCGTAACCTGGACAAGGAAATCGAGCAGGAAAACTTTCGAAGCGACTTATTTTATCGCTTAGAAACCTTTTCGCTGCGCATCCCTCCGCTACGTGAGCGAGGCACTGATATTGAGCATTTAGTATTTGCCCTTATCGATAAGCACGCAGAGGCGCAGAACAAGCAGATAGAGCAAATCGAGCCCGAAGCACTCAACCTGTTGCTTAATTACACCTACCCCGGCAACGTACGCGAATTGGAAAACGCCATTATGCGCGCCGTTACGCTGAGCGAAGATGGCTCACTTAACCATAAAGACCTTCCCGAGCGGCTGCGTGAACAATCCACTCCTGAGAGCGGCACTCCGCTGGTGCCTACATTAAGTGGTGAAGTAGTGGCGGGAAGTCAGCTACCCACGCCCCCGCCGATCCGCTGGCCAAGCCTGGAAGAAGTCGAAAAGCGTTATATAAATAAGGTATTAGAAGCAACGGGTGGCAATAAGCGGCGTACGGCAGAGGTACTTGGCATTGCGCGCAGAACGCTCTACCGCCGCCTTGAAGATAACGAAGAGTAGTCGCTAACGTTAGCCGCACGCGACTTAGCGTCGGCTAACGTCGTTTTGCTGGCTAACGGTTTATTCCGTCACGCCCTCGCCTGGCGCTTCAGCGGCAGGGTCACTATCCAGCGCCATCGGCCCGGTATCAATAGGCTCTTGCTTTTCAGGCTCGGCACTCGTTTCGGGAGGAGCGCTCTCTCCACACCCAGAGAGCGAACCCGCTGCCAATAACGCCACCAGCAGACCAGCAAAAAACCGCATATTGAATTTCAGTGACATCATGTCCTATTTTCTCCTTCGTTGGCGTCAGTCCACGCTATTTACGACGATACTGATTTATCCTACCGGCCTTCTCACCGTCGTCCTGATTAACTATCGCTCTGATTAACCATCGTCCTGATTAAACCATCGTCCTGATTAACCATCGTCCTGATTAACCATAGCTCTGACGAACTAGATTGCCAGTTTCATTAACCCTTTGCGGATAGAGGGATGAAAGACTAAAACGGCTCAACGTCCATGCATCAGTGAATAAAAAAACCCCCGCGGGCGCGGGGGCGGAAAGGATGATAGACCGAGTGGAGCAGCCGCAGGGAACAAACAGCTGGTGCGATCTACCATCGTAGGGAACGGTACTTACTCACTAACATGCTCGAAAACACTTATTCTCGAAAAAATTCATGCTCGAAAACACTCATTCTCGAAGCCCTATCACTACTGGTTACTGGACGTAGTCTGATCGTCTTCAGGTGCATTATCTTCCGTGCCCGGCATTGGGTCGGTACCTTCACCGAATCCAGGCTCGTCCTGCTCTGTATTAACAGTCCCTTCAGCTGGCTCATCCATCATGTCATCAGGCATGCCTTCATTAGCAGCCGCCGGTTGAGGATCTACACCAGTACTTTGGTTAGCAGCCCCTTCATCCATTGGCTCTTCTTCTAAGCCAGGATCTTGCTGCAAGGTAGACTGTTCATTGACGCCTGGATCAGTTGGTTCGGTCGCGTCCTGCTCTAAGGGAGAAGGCTCTTCATCAGGCACTACAGGCTCTTCATTATCACCACAGCCCGCTAATGTCAGCACGCTTGCTGCCGTTACCATCATGGCAATGGTTAACCAGCGGGGACGCTTTGCAAAAAGCTCACCGTTACTGTTGTCACGTTGCTTGCCTTTCATACACGCCTCCATTGCAATCTCGACGAGAGATATAGCTCCATTAAACGATAAACGTACTTACAAACGTAAATGACACACTGTAACTATTTCCTATATTCAACCACATACACACAACATGCCAAAAACAAAAAATAAATAATTAATTATTTAAAAAACAATTATTTATAAAAATATATTTCTGGACATTTATCTTCCTAAAGACTTTTTCATATGGGTACAAAATGACACATGTAGCATTATCACCACCGTTGAGCGAGGCGTTGTGACACACAGGCGTTAGCTATGTATAATAATTATTAATAAATAACCCAACTCAAGATCTTATTTACTTATGAATGGCGTGGTGGCGCTGTCATTCTTGTCTTACTGGGGCACGTTCAGGCCCAGCCAGGATAAGGCAACGCAGTAACCTCGCGCTCGCGCGCCCATTCTTCCCAACCAAAAGGCACCGTCGATGGACGAGACAAGACCCGTCAAAATTAAAGTGCGCGGCTTAAGCAAAGTCTTTGGCAAGCAACCACAAAAAGCCTTAGAGCTTCGCAACCAAGGCATGAAGCGTCCTGAAGTATTGGAAAAAACAGGTCAGACACTGGGACTTTCCAATATTTCATTCGATGTCTATGAGGGCGAACTTCTGGTCATCATGGGGCTTTCTGGCTCAGGTAAGTCGACGTTGATTCGCTGCCTTAATCGGCTGATTGATACCACCGAAGGCGAGATCATCATCGATGGCGAGAATATCCCGACGCTTAATGAGAAAGCGCTGCTTGAATGCCGCCGCCGCCATTTCTCAATGGTTTTCCAAAACTTTGCTCTGTTTCCCCACCGTACTGTGCAACAAAATGCTGAATTTGGTCTAGAAATCCGCGGTATCGAGAAATCAAAACGCCAGCAAATCGCCCACGATTCGCTCAAGCAAGTAGGTCTAGAAGGCTGGGAAGACGCTTACCCCAACCAGCTTTCCGGCGGCATGCAGCAACGCGTTGGGCTGGCTCGCGCGCTAGCAAACGATGCGACTGTACTATTAATGGATGAAGCCTTTTCAGCGCTCGATCCACTAATACGCAAAGACATGCAGCAAGAGCTATTACAGCTGCAGTCCAAGATGCAGAAAACAACGGTATTTATCACCCATGATCTGGATGAAGCGCTCAACATTGGCGATCGTATCGTGTTGCTTAAAGATGGCGAAGTAGTGCAAATCGGGACGCCTGAAGAGATCCTTACCAAGCCAGCAGACGATTATGTACGCCGCTTTATAGAAGGCGTTGACCGGTCACGCATTTTGACCGCTGAAAGTGCTATGCGCCCTCTTCGCTCAACGGCCCGTGATAGCGACGGCCCTCGCACGGCTCTACACCGTATGCGCGATCACAGTATTGATTCTATCTATGTCATCGACCGCGACCGCCGACTTCTAGGCCTGCTTGAGGCCGATGCCGCCAGCCGCGCTATCGATGAAGGTGCCGACTCGATCCTGGGCTATTTAACCCAGGATTTCCGCACGGTTCCCCGGGAAGAACCCCTGAGTCACCTGTTTGCCATGTTCAGTGAAAAGAGCTTCCCCATCGCTGTTATTGACCAAGAACAGCAGTTGCTTGGCGTCGTGGTAAAAGGCGCTGTACTTGATGAACTAGCACGAGCAGGAGAACAATAATGGATATCCCACGTATTCCGCTAGGCAATTGGATTGAAAGCGGCTTGACTTGGCTGACCAGCGAATACTCCTCGGTTACCCGCGGTATTTCCCGTTTTACTCAAACGGGCATCGATGTCCTAAACGATAGTTTGATGTGGCTGCCTGAGTGGGCCCTGCTGGGGTTGATTGCACTGCTCTGCTGGAAATTAGCAGGTATTCGTTTAGCGATCGGCGCCGTCGCTGGCTTAGCGTTGATCTGGAACCTGGGTCTCTGGAACCCGATGATCGAAACGCTCACGCTGGTGGTCTTTGCAACCCTTGTCGCTGTGGTGATTGCCCTGCCCGTGGGTATAGCAGCAGCCCTATCAGAACGGCTTTACCGAGTCATCATGCCGATTCTCGACTTTATGCAGACCATGCCTGCGTTCGTCTATTTGATTCCAGCCATTCCCTTTTTCGGCATTGGCTCCGTATCCGCCATTTTTGCCACGGTCATCTTTTCAATGCCCCCCGCGATTCGTTTTACCACCCTGGGCATTCGCCAAGTGCCGGTAGAGCTTATTGAAGCCGCTGATGCGTATGGTGCTACCCGTGGGCAAAAGCTGTTTAAAGTCCAGCTGCCGTTATCGCTCCCCACCGTGATGGCCGGCATCAACCAAACGATTATGCTCGCCCTCTCAATGGTGGTGATCGCCGCGATGATCGGCGCCGATGGGCTAGGCAGCGAAGTATGGCGTGCCATCCAGCGCTTGCGTCCCGGTGATGGTTTTGAAGCAGGTATCGCGGTGGTGATTCTAGCCATGCTGCTTGATCGCTTGACGCAATCACTGAGAAAAACACGCCAATAGAGCAACATGGTAGCCAGTGCGTTGAGCCATACGCTTGATAAGTTGCTTCTGGCTACTCATGCTGTAGTGAGTATCAGTAGTAGGTAACGACAGTAGGTAACGACAGTAAGTAACAATAATAGGTAGCAATAAGTAACAACATTAACGATTACACCCAAGGGAGAAAGTGAATGAAATGTCACACATTGAACCAACGTATCCGTCTTGCGTCGCTGGCCCTATTGGCCGGTGCAGGGGTCGCCGTTAGCAGCGCAGCTCAGGCCGAAGAAGATAAAGGCACGGTTAACCTCGCCTACGTGGAGTGGTCTTCTGAAGTGGCGTCTACTAACGTCATCGCTGCGGTACTTGAGCAAGCGGGCTTCGAGGTGGACCTAACCTCACTGTCGGCAGCTGCCATGTTCCAGGCGCTATCAACCGGTGATGCGGATGCTATTGTGGCTGCTTGGCTACCGACTACCCATGCCGACTACATGGAGCGCGTGGGCGATAACCTTGAAGACCTAGGCCCTAACCTTGACGGTACCAAGCTAGGTCTCGTCGTGCCCTCGTACACCGAGGTAGACTCTATTGCAGAGCTTAACAACAACGCCGACAGCTTTAATGGCGAGATCATCGGTATTGACCCCGGCGCAGGCCTAATGGCGCTGTCCGAAGAGGTTGTGGATACCTATGACCTTGAGCTGAATCTGCGTAGCGGCAGCGGGGCAACGATGACCGCGGCGTTGGCTAGCGCGATTAACAACGAAGAGAATATCGTGGTTACCGGCTGGACGCCGCACTGGATGTTTGCCCGTTTTGATCTTAAATATCTAGAGGATCCTGAAAACGTATTTGGCGGTGCCGAACAGATCCATACCGTCGTTCGTCAAGGTTTGGAAGATGACATGCCTGAAGCCTATGCGATTCTTGATGCGTTTGAATGGACACCTGAGCAAATGGGTGAAGTGATGCTCATGAACCAGGAAGATGGCAGCGACCCCTACGAAAACGCAAAACAGTGGGTTGAAGAAAACCAGGACGTCGTGGAACAGTGGCTCGATAGCTAATACGCTATTCATAGGCCACCAGCGTTGACAAGGTAATCCGTTACCTTGTCAACGGCAGAGCGGGGCAGATAACGCGCCGCTCTGCGTGGTGAACTTATTCACCTGATTGAGATGCACCAAGCCGTTAAACTACATTGCTATCACGGTAAAGCATGTCGGGAGCTTCGTATGTTTACTAACATCATGGTACCGGTAGATCTTGCTCACCTAGAGGCACTTGAGCCCGCGTTAGATGTTGTCGCCAACATGGCCAAGCAATACGACACGCGTATTACTTATGTCAGCGTCACGGCTAACACTCCCTCCAGCATCGCGCGCACACCTCAAGAGTATGAGCAAAAACTGGAAGCGTTCGCACAAGAACGGCATAAGGTTCATGGCCAGCCGGTAAGCATTAAGGTATATAGCTCGACAGATCCAGTCGCCAATATCGATTCGCTACTGGAGAAAGCCATTGCCGAGGTTAATGCCGATCTGGTAATGATGGCGACCCACTTGCCTCGTCATCTGGATATCGTGATGCCGTCTCATGGTGGCAAGCTTGCGACACATACCGACGTATCCGTTTTTTTGATCAGAATGGGTCAATGAATTCGCGCTACCGTTTAATGTTGCCGATGAATCTATACTCATCATTGCAATAACACATGTTTATAATGGGTCATTCTGGATAATGACCCATACTTAATAATGCCAAAGGGAGCATCTTTGTGGATAAAAAACCGCAAAATCGATCGCCTGATGAGCAGGCCTCAGAGGGCATACCTGCCCCTAATGGCCCGGCGAATCTAATTGATACCGATTACGTGATCGGCCAAGACAATATCACCACCACGACCATGGGGCTCAACCTTGATCTTCATGGCAAGGTATTCAGTATTTCGGCCGTTGTGGTGTTGCTATTTGTGGTGCTAACACTGGCGCTACAGGACACCATCTCACCTATTTATGATGCCATTTTCGCCTTTTTGACCGGCAATCTGGCTTGGTTCTTTATTTTAGCGGCCAATATATTCGTCATTTTGTGTATTGGTTTGATCTTCTCGCCTCTGGGTAAAATTCGTATTGGCGGCGCCGACGCCAAGCCTGACTTTACCTATATGGGCTGGTTCTCGATGCTGTTTGCGGCCGGCATGGGCATTGGCCTGATGTTCTTTGGTGTGAATGAGCCACTGACTCACTTTGGCACCTCGTTTGAAGGCGGCAGCTGGGCTCCGCTAGCAGGCGCCGAGGGTGACGCTGCAGGCGCTGCGGCGTTAGGCATGGCCGCCACTATTTTCCACTGGGGCCTTCACCCCTGGGCGATTTACGCGGTCGTCGCTCTCTCTTTGGCGCTGTTTTCGTTTAACAAGGGCTTACCGCTTTCCATGCGCTCGGTGTTTTATCCAATCTTGGGTGAGCGCGTTTGGGGCTGGCCAGGTCACTTAATTGATATTCTTGCCGTCTTTGCCACGCTATTTGGTTTGGCCACGTCACTGGGCTTGGGTGCCACTCAAGCAGCAGCGGGCCTCACCTATTTGTTTGGTGCACCGGAAAGCGATATCACCATGATCTTATTGATCATCGGCATTACGATCATTGCTATCGGTTCAATCCTGGCAGGTGTCGACAAGGGTGTGCAGCTACTCTCCAAGATCAACATTGCCATGGCAGCACTGCTGCTGTTCTTCGTGATCGCAGTAGGCCCCACCCTGCTGATTGCGACGGGCTTCTTTGAGAACCTGTGGAGCTATGTGGTTCACTTACCCGCTCTATCGAACCCTTTCGGTCGTGAAGATGCTAATTTTAGCCAAGGCTGGACAGCCTTCTATTGGGCATGGTGGATTTCCTGGTCTCCTTATGTCGGTATGTTTATTGCGCGCGTATCGCGTGGCCGCACCGTCCGCGAGTTCTTGGTATCGGTATTAATCGTGCCTTCGGTCGTCTCGGTCCTGTGGATGACAACATTCGGCGGTACCGCCATTGACCAGTATGTAAGCCAAGGTATTGAGGCCGTGCGTGATGCTGGCGTTGATTTACAGCTATTTATCATGCTGGAGCAACTGCCGCTGTCACAAATTACCTCGTTCATCGCGATTGTCTTGGTGATTATCTTTTTTGTGACGTCTTCAGACTCCGGTTCGCTGGTAATTGATTCCATTACCGCAGGTGGCAAGGTCGATGCGCCGAAACCACAGCGCGTGTTCTGGGCAATTATTGAGGGCGCTATTGCCATTGCGCTGCTGCTCGGTGGCGGCCTGACCGCCCTGCAAACCATGGCCGTGTCCACCGGTTTCCCGTTCACGATCATTTTGTTAGTGGCGTGTTATGCCATCATCAAAGGATTAATGAGCGAGCCGAAAGCCGTGTAGTGTTGCGTGACACTTAGCTAGTAAGCAAACGGGCAACCCATTGGGTTGCCCGTTTTCGTTTTGCTTGCTACACATCTAATGGCTTCAGCACCAAATATCTTTCAGCGGCGTTTCCGGTCGGTAATGCGTCGCGATTTGTGCCTGTAATAGCTCAGCCGTTGCCAGCGCATCCACCAACGCATGATGCCCCTGATAAGCGGGCAGACCATAACGCTCCCGGCTAGCGTGGAGTCGTATTGAAACCGGCGGGCGCCCCAGCCAGCGGCGAAAACGTGCCCACAGGGTTTGGCGGTGAAGCCTAGCTTCCAACGACATCGTGTCAATCATTGGAAACAGCACCCCCTCCCCACGCCGGGCCTTGACCGCCGCCTCTAAAAAGGGGCGTTCAATATTGCGAAAATGCACCACGACGAGCTTCCCCGCCAGCTGCGCCAGCAGAGGATTCAGAATATCGTCCAAGTCTGGCGCATGGGCGATTTCTGAGTGAGTAATATGATGATAGGCAATCGAGGCTTCTGCCAATGGCCGCGAAGGATTAACCACCCAATAGCGCCGCTCAGCCAGTTTGATGCGGTTTAATGTAAACGGCACCAGGCCAACGCTGATAATCGCATGGCGCCGCTCATCAAGCCCCGTGGTTTCCATATCCATCGCCACCATCGGCACCTCACTAATGGGCGTCTCGGGGTCAGGAAGCGGCGTGCTAAAAAATTGTTGGATCGCCGTACTGGATGCTCGCTGGGCCCGCTGTGCCATGTAACCAGCCCAGTCGGCCTGTTTGATTTTTTGCCGTGGACGTATGCCATTCATCTCAACGCCCCTGCCGCTTAACGGGCATTGGATAACGGAATTTTAGAAATTTTTGCGCGTTACTCAGCACCTGGAACGCATCTTTGAGGGTATGACGCTCGCTATCGGCGACGTTTTCAGGCTCGATATTGTTATCCGGCTGTCGATCTTCCTGTAGATCAATCATCTGATGGCGCAGCCGCGACATGCATAAAAACTCAAACGCATAGCTTAGCTTGTCACTCATGCCGGTCGCCAACAGCTGCGTATTATTAATATCATGTAAACGTTGAAAAGAGTTCTGTGCTTTGGAGCCACAGGCCAATGCGTGAATTCGCACCAAATCGACCATAGGAGCAGTACCCCGCCGCTTCAAGTTGATGGAGTTATTGTGCTTGCCATCTTGCTCCATCACAAAGGTCCTGAAAAACCCAAGGGGCGGTGTGCGATTTAAGGCATTACGTGCCATGGCCGCTAAAAATAGCGGTGATGAGGGCGCCGTTTCAGCAATCAGGTCTTGCAGCGCTTCCACATAGTGGTCTTCTCCATAGCAGCTATCCAGATCAAAGAAAATCGAGCTATGCAGCAACCTCTCAGGAGTGGGATTGGCCATCCAATCCTGAAAGTAGCGCTTCCATACGCTTAATGGCTGACGCCACTGCGAGTTGGTTGCCATGATGTCACCCTTACAATAAGTGTAACCGCAGGCATCCAAGCCATCGCTGACAATTTTTGCCAGGTTATAAAAATAGTCGTCATGCTGCTCAGGAATGAACTCATCGGACAGGATCAGGGCATTATCCTGATCGGTGACTATGCTTTGCTCATTGCGCGCCATTGAGCCATTGACCATAAAGCAGTAAGGAACCGGTGGTGGGCCTAGCTCGGCTTCCGCCATTTCCAGTAATCGGCGTGTAAAGCTGCGTCCTATGGTGGAAAGCGCGCTTCCTACCATCTGCGAGCTCGCATCCTCTTGCACCATGCGTACAAATGCAGCGCCCACATCCGGCGCTAAACGTGCCAACCCTTGAACGCTGGACTGATGAAAAATGTTGCTGACCAAATAGAGCCCGCTATGCGTCTCATAGCGGATAATATCGGAAAGATGCACGACGCCCACCGGGCGTTGACGATACAGGACAGGCAGATGGTGCACATTACTGCGCAGCATGGTTAGCATGGCTTCATAGACTGAAGCATCCGATTGAATAGCGATGAGTCGCGAAGACACTACCTCGCCCACCGGTGTCTGTGGCGAAAGACCTTCCGCCACGACACGCGTCCGAAAATCGCTATCGGTTAAAATTCCGCACATTTCCCAGGTTTGGCCTTCGCTATCTTTAAAACTGTAGCGAGGATTCTCTTTGCCCTCTTTTAATACCAGTAACGCCGAGGCTTGGGCCTCACTCATTTGCAAAGCGGCTTGCTGAACGGTAGTGGACACTTCAACCATCACCGGATAACGGGTCAGCAGCTTGCGGATTCGCGTCACCATCATATCGTTGGACTTTTTCTGCTGTTCAGCAACCGTTTCTAGCCGCGGACGCTCCAATTCCACAAAATCGGCAAAATCGTTATCCTCATCACACAACCGCTGAAAGACCGCATTGGGAATGAAATAAATCAGGGTGTCTTCTATCGCCTTCGCAGGGAAGCGTACTTTATGGTTACGCAGTAGGCTGAAGTGGCCAAAAATATCGCCCTCCCCCAGCCGATTATATAATTCCCCTTGGCTACGATAGACTTCCACAGCACCGCTGCGGATATAGCAAAGCTCATGGAGCATCTCGTTGAGTGCTAAAATATCGCTGCCGGTTTTGAAGTAGCTCACCTCTACCTGTTCAGCAATAGCATCAAGAAGATCATCCGACAGCCCATCAAATGGGGGAAAGCGCCCCATATGTTGACGTATTTCTAACAGTTCAACATCCATACGGCCTCCTTGGGCTTGTCGGTTAAGATACCACCTGAAGTGTGGCGGGAAGAGTATGGTAGGTAAACCCCCATCACCAACGATGGGGTCATATAACATCGCCCAGCATAAAAAAAGCCCGGTGCAGTCAGCACCGGGCTTTGGAGGGCAACACTAAACAGATAAAGGAGTAACCACTATTCGTAATAGCTGTGCCAGCCATACGAAATAGCGATATTTATGACTGGTTAGCCATCTCCTGAACGCGCTGCATCATCTCTGGATCTTGCTGAATAGATTGACCGATGGCGTTGAAGGTATCAACATCCAGGCCACTGTCTTCAACCACTTGGATCATGCGGTCGTTAGCTTCGGTGCGAACATCCTGTTGCGCTGATTGGTCTTCCGCTTCCTGCAGACGCTGAGTGTATTCTTGAGAAATAACCGCGATTTCTTGAGCAGCATCGGCAAACTGCTGGAGTTGCTCGTCAGAAAAATCTTGAGCAGGCGCTGCTTGCTGAGTCGCCATGGAATCCTGGGCGGGATCTTGCGCTTGCTGGGCGTGGGCAGTCGCCGTCATTAAGCCGGTTGCGAGCAGTGCAGCAGAAAATAGAGCAGCCATACGTTGCATAATAAGAAACCTCATTCGTGCGTTGTGAATGTCCCACTGTGACGCATCACGTACCTTCAGGTTCAATTTAATATGTAATCAATAGTTACAAAAAGAACTTTATGTAAGCAAAGCCAACTTACCTAATCAGCACGGACAGAAAATGACAAGGTTATTCAAAGAGTTAAGATCAAGCAATCTAAAGGCTGCGGGGCTAACCATCATGCCAGCACTTTTTGTTCTGCTATGGAGTACGGGGTTTATCGGCGCCAAATTTGGCCTTCCCTACGCAGAGCCTTTTACGTTTTTATTTATGCGTTTTGTACTCACGCTACTGCTATTAATACCGTTAGTAATAGTAATGGGTGTTTCATGGCCATCTTCACTTAAGTTATGGAAAAATATCGCCATATCGGGTCTTCTAGTGCATGGCGCTTATTTGGGCGGCGTTTTTTATGGTATCTACCTGGGCATGCCCGCAGGGTTAGCAGCGTTGCTGGTCGGCCTTCAGCCACTATTAACCGCTGCATGTGCAGGGCCATTGTTAGGTGAAAAGCTGGTGCGTCGCCAGTGGCTGGGATTAGCGCTCGGGCTGGCGGGTATCAGCTTAGTGCTAGGCAGCCAGCTCGACATTGGTGAATCTCTATTCGATGGGTTTGGTATTAATGCGCTGTTAAGCGTGATCGTTGCTTTAATCGGCATTTCACTTGGCACGCTGTACCAAAAAAAATACTGCACTAGCATGCCACTGCTTTCCGGGGCCGTTATTCAGTACTTGGCAGCAGGTGTTCTACTTGGTTTAGGGGCACTGTTATTTGAAACGCGCCAGGTGCAGTGGAGCGTTACCTTTATGTTGACCCTGGGCTGGCTAGTGTTGATTCTGTCAATTGCCGCTATTCTGTTATTGATGGCCTTGATAAAAAAAGGGGAGGCCTCGCGTGTCGCGAGTCTTTTTTATCTGGTGCCACCGGTCACTGCGCTGCAGGCGTGGTGGCTATTTGATGAACATATTCCGCTATTAGGCTTACTGGGGATGTTGATCGCCATTATCGGGGTGGTGATGGTGATTCGAAAACCCATTCTCAGACAATAAGACGGCAGCAATAGTTTAAGGGTTTGAAAAATGGCAGTACAACATCACTGTGCCAGAGTAAATGGGGTGTGCAACCGCTGCGATTCGCCGGTGCCTTTTTTATTTACGATGGCGTTTCAACCTATCGTCGATATTAGCGAGCGGAAGATTGTTTACTACGAAGCATTAGTGCGCGGCCCCAATGGTGAATCTGCTTTTTCGATTCTAGAGCAAGTGACTGATGACTTGATGTACCGGTTCGACCAGGCTTGCCGAATCAGAGCAATCGAACTGGCCAGCGAACTGGGCATGCAAGAACGACTGTCGATTAACTTTCTACCCAACGCCGTATATGAACCAAAAGCCTGCATTCAGGCTACCCTGGAAACCGCTCAGCGGGTTGGCTGGCCGTTTGAACGGCTCAATTTCGAGATTACTGAAACCGAACGCGTTCGTGACCGCATGCACATGCGTAAAATCATCGATAGCTACCGCGAAATGGGGTTTACCACCTCGTTGGATGACTTCGGCAACGGTTATGCCAACCTTGATCTATTAACGGACCTGCAGCCAGATACGTTAAAAATAGACCGCGACCTGATCATCAACTGCGATAGTGACCCACGCCGTCAGTCCATACTGCGCAGCATTGTCGCCCTGGCTAATACGTTAGGTACGCAGCTCATTGCCGAAGGAATAGAGACCCGAGAGGAGTCGCGCTGCCTACTGGAGTTAGGGATACCCGTCCAGCAGGGATTTTATTTTTCCTACCCTAACCTGGAAGCATTAGCGGTCATTGATGATTCCAAATACGACTAGACAGAACTACGAGCAGACAAACTACCAAGCGCCTATAGATGCTCTAAATAACCAGCCCCACCCAAGTTGCGCATTTGCTGACGTATCCATTGGCTGCGCCGCTCTACCTGTGCATCGGGGCGCGCCGCACTTCGCGTAAGCGGGCTAGGTAAAATCGCTGCCAGCAGACTCGCCTGGCGCTCAGTCAGCGACTGGGCAGAAACGCCGAAATAGTGCTGAGCAGCGGCCTCAATACCAAACACGCCACGATCCCACTCGGCGACATTAAGGTAGACTTCCAAAATTCGCTGCTTACTCCAGAACAGCTCAATCAACAGCGTAAACCACGCCTCAAGCCCCTTTCGCGTCCAGCTACGACCCGTCCACAAGAAGACGTTTTTAGCCGTTTGCTGGCTTAACGTGCTGGCACCACGCAATTTACCGCCATCACGGCTCGCCAGGAAGGCCCGGCGCAATTCGACGAAATCAAAACCACTGTGGTGCGGGAAGCGCTGATCTTCAGCGGCAATCACGGCTATCTTGGCGTTAGCAGAAAGCGAATCCCAATCGCGCCACTCGCGCTGGAGGCGAAGTGGGTCGCTATGCACCCAGCTCTGTACCTTACGCTCAACCATGACCATCGACCCTGGTGGCGGAACCACACGAAATAGCAACACGAACGCTACTGACACCAAGGCAAAGAGCAAAACGCCGCGCCAAACCATACGCCATACTTGGCGCATAAAACGACGCAGCGTGCGATTGAACATCCGACTATCCTTAACGCTTCAAGAGATGATCTGCATGATAGCGCAAATGATCCTCAATGAACGAGGCAATGAAGAAGTAGCTATGATCGTAGCCCGGTTGACGACGCAGCGTTAAAGGATGATCGTGCTCGTCGCAAACAGCTTCCAAGCGCTCGGGCTGGAGTTGCTCTTCCAAGAATTGATCCGCCTCCCCCTGATCGATGAACAGACGTTGACGCGATGCCCCATTGGCCACCAGCTCGCAGGCATCGTACTGGCGCCAGCGTGACTGATCGTCACCTAAATAAGCGTTAAACGCTTGCTGACCCCATGGGCAATTCATCGGGTTAACCACCGGTGAAAAAGCGGATACCGAGCTGAAACGTCCTGGATGACGCAGTGCCAGGATCAACGCACCGTGACCTCCCATCGAATGGCCGCTGATAGATTCGCGCCCATTGACCGGAAAATGCTGACGTACAACGGAAGGCAGCTCCTCAATGACGTAATCGTACATACGGTAATGAGACTTCCATGGCGACTCTGTGGCGTTGACGTAAAACCCAGCGCCCGAGCCCAAGTCATAACTTTCATGTTCGCCAGGCAAATCGGTGCCACGCGGGCTGGTATCCGGGCAAACGATAGCGATCCCCAGCTCAGCGGCTAGACGATGCGCGCCCGCTTTTTGCATGAAGTTTTCGTCATTGCAGGTTAGCCCTGACAACCACCATAGCAGCGGTACGCGTTCGTTTTCCGCCTGTGGCGGCAGGTAAACAGCAAATACCATGTCGCAGTCCAGCGCACGTGAGTAGTGGCGGTAGCGCTTATGCCAGCCGCCGAAACTACGGTTGGCGGACACCAGTTCTAAGGTTTCACTCATGCTCATGGGCAGGGTTCCTTTAAATGCAGCAAACGCGGCAGGTCTTCCCTACCGCGCTTTAGCGTTTCCAACGTACTTACCATACTACTTAAAAAAGCAGAAAGTCGTTATCAACAAGGCAAAAGATGGCGTTTAAAAGCGTCCGCCATCAGCCTACCAACCATTAGTAGTGCAGCACAGTACGGATACTCTTGCCTGCATGCAGTAACTCAAACGCTTCGTTGATTTTCTCGAACGGCATATCGTGAGTGATGAAATCATCGATGTTGATCTCACCGTTCATATAGCGATCAACGTAGCCCGGCAGTTCGCTACGCCCTTTAACACCACCAAAGGCCGAGCCTTTCCAGACGCGTCCGGTCACCAGCTGGAAGGGCCGAGTTGAGATCTCTTCGCCAGCGCCAGCAACGCCGATCACGATTGATTCACCCCATCCCTTGTGGCAGCACTCCAGAGCCGAACGCATCACGTTAACGTTACCAATACACTCGAAGGAGTAGTCAACGCCGCCATCCGTTTGATCCACGATCACCTGTTGAATGGGATCACTGTAATCTTTTGGATTAATAAAGTCGGTGGCGCCAAACTGTTTGGCCAGCTCAAATTTATCCGGGTTGACATCGACCGCGATAATTTTCGATGCTTTCGCCATCACCGCCCCTTGAATGACCGCCAGTCCAATGGCGCCCAATCCAAACACGGCAATCGTACTACCCGGCTCCACCTTAGCAGTATTCAAGACAGCGCCTATCCCTGTCGTGACACCACAGCCTAGCAGGCAGATTTTATCCATCGGGGCTTCTTTCGACACCACTGCCAGGGAGACTTCAGGCAATACGGTGTATTCACTAAAGGTAGACGTCCCCATATAGTGGTGCAGCATTTTACCATCGAGGGAAAAACGCGACGTACCGTCGGGCATTACCCCTTTACCCTGAGTAGCGCGCACGCTGCCACACAGGTTGGTTTTACCCGAGAGGCAGAACTTACACTTGCCACACTCGGCGGTATAAAGCGGAATCACATGGTCGCCAGGCTTGAGGCTTGTGACACCCTCGCCAACTTCCTGCACCACACCCGCCCCTTCGTGACCGAGTACAGCAGGAAAGTTACCTTCAGGATCAGCGCCGGAAAGCGTGTAGGCATCCGTATGGCATACGCTCGTGGCAGCCATTTTTACCAGCACTTCACCCGCCTTCGGGCCTTCAACGTCAATTTCTATCAGCTCAAGCGGCTTACCCGCCTCCAATGCAACAGCTGCGCGTGATTTCATGTTGGCTCCTAAATGTACGTGACTATCAAAACAAGCATGTAGACGTTAATCGTCAGTGGCTATCGGCCCAAACTCAACTGGCAACCAGCGATAGCCTTCTTCCTCTTTTACGATATGACCAATACCTGGGAATGGCATATGGGCACCCGCTATCCAGTGCTTATCTTCAACGGCACTTTCGAGCACACTTTCACGTGTGCGAATAGCCTGCTCGGGGTCGGAATCAAACTCAATGGCGACCGTAGGATCGGCAAATTGAACGCCATAACTATGCACCACATCGCCCCATACCAGCATGGCATCATCATCACTATTGAGCATAAAGCTGGTGTGCCCGGCAGTGTGCCCGTGGGTATCGTGAGCAACAATGCCCATCAGTACTTCATCGCCTGCGGTGAAAGGCTTGAACCGGCCTGAGGCCTGGTAAGGCGCAACCGCGTTTTGGGCCATTTCAAAGAAAGCTTGATTACCTTCGGGAGCCGCTGCTGCGCGCTCCTCATCCAGCCAAAAATCCGCATCAGCTTGGCTGGCGCGTAGCTCGGCCTGCGGATAAACCGCTTCGCCGTTTTCATCAGCCAAACCGCACACGTGGTCAGGGTGCAGATGGGTCATCAATACCGTATCGACCTCGTCTGGCGAATAGCCTGATGCGCGCAGGTTGCTTTCCACTTGTCCAAGCGTGGGGCCAAAGCAGGCAGCAGAACCGGCATCGACTAGCACCAGGTTCTCGCCAGTATGAATAAGGAACGCATTGACGGCAGTTTGCATTCCGCTCTCTGCATCAATAAAGAGAGTATTTAGGTGACGGAGAATCTCATCCTGCTCCATGCCTTTCAGCAATGACGTATCGATAGTGGTCTGACCGTCATAAAGCGCGGTGACTTCATACTCCCCCACCATCATTCTAAACCAGCCAGGGGCTTGCTCTTGCTGCTGGCTGGGCAGTTCCGCCTGTGCGCTAACGGCGCTCATCGAAAACGCCAACGTACCTACAGTCCACTTAATCAGAGATTTGGACATAGCCTATACCCTCCGTTGATATGTGAGTAATGGTAGCAGTGTAAGTCAGCTAGGCACTGTTGATAAAGCGGGATACACTCATAAGATTATTGTCACTGAGCAACAATCGTCATCATCCCAAGGAGTTGGCATGCAGCACTGGAGCAGAATTGAGGCCTTTGTTGAAGTGGTTCGGTTAGGCACATTTTCTGCCGCTGCACGTCACTTGAATGTATCTACCTCCCATATCAGCCGCTTGGTGAGCCAGCTTGAAAATCAACTGGGCGTGCAGCTGCTTTATCGCACCACCCGCCAGATCCGTTTGACCGATGCCGGCGCTACCTATGAGGAACACTGCCGCCATCTGTTTGATGGCCTGCGCGATGCAGAGCAAGCGCTGAGCGAGCTCCAAGCCAAGCCCAATGGGTTGCTGAAACTCACCTCCGCCACCACCTTCGGTGAGCGTTTTATCGCGCCGCTGGTTAATGAGTTTCAGGCGCTGCACCCCCAGCTAGACGTTCATATGCACTTTACCAACCGACCCGTGGCGTTGATTGAAGAAGGCTACGATATTGCTATTCGAATGGGGGTATTAAAAGATTCCAGCTTGATCGCCAGGCGCCTTTGCGATCGGCGCGAGTACATCGTTGGCTCTCAAGATTACTTTCGCCAAGCGCCGCGCCCCCATACGCTGGGTGAACTTAGCCAGCACCGCTGTTTGATCGGCTCACGGCCCAACTGGCTATTTGAAGTGAACGGGCAACGTCGAGAAGTGCGTGTTGAGGGGCGCTGGAGCGGAAACTCAGGGCCTGCGCTATTAGATGCGACGCGCAAAGGATTAGGACTTGCTCAGTTACCTGACTACTACGTGGCCCCCTATCTGGCCAGCGGAGAGTTAGTGGCAGTACTCGAACCGTTTCAGCACCACGATACCGCCGTCTGGGCGGTGTATCCTCGCCACCGCCACATGTCACCCAAAATTCGCCAACTGGTTGATTATCTGGTCACCAATATTGACCGCTTATTGCCTAAAAACGCGCTTATTTAGCACTCTATAGCGTTAACAGCGAGCCCGCCTTTGGATGTTTCCTTGTATTTATCCTGCATATCGCGACCGGTATCGCGCATGGTACGAATCACTTTATCCAGCGATATAAAATGCTCACCATCACCATGTAACGCCATGCGAGCAGCATTAATTGCTTTGACGGAGGCGATGGCATTGCGCTCAATACAGGGCACCTGCACAAGGCCACCTACCGGGTCGCAGGTCAGGCCCAAATTGTGTTCCAAGCCGATTTCGGCCGCATTTTCTACTTGACCAGGCGTCCCCCCCAGCACCTCGGCAAGACCGGCAGCTGCCATCGCACAAGCAGAACCCACCTCGCCCTGGCAGCCCACTTCTGCGCCAGAAATCGAGGCATTCTTTTTGCACAGAATACCCACGGCTCCGGCGGTCAACAGAAAGTCCACGACATCACTTTCACTAGCCTCCGGTTCAAACTTTAAGTAGTACGCCAACACGGCGGGCACAATGCCAGCAGCACCGTTGGTAGGCGCCGTGACCATACGTCGCCCGGCGGCATTCTCTTCATTAACCGCTAGCGCAAAGACGTTAACCCAATCCATCACCGTAAAGCTGGACACAATCAAACGCTGATTAACGGGCGGATTTAGTAATTGTTGATGCAGCGATTGCGCACGGCGACGAACGTGCAGCCCCCCTGGTAAATGACCCGTCGCTCGTAGGCCATTTTCAATACTGTCACTCATCGCGCGCCAAATGGTCAGCAGCTCTTCGCGAATAGCCGTCTCGCTGCGCCAGGCTTTCTCATTTTCAAGCATCAACTGGCTAATCCGCAGTTGGTGCTGCTGGCATAAGGCAAGTAACTCCGTAGCCGTATTGAAGGGATACACTAGCGGCGTGCTGTCTTCACCCACCTCACCTTGATCGGCTTTGGCCTGATCGACATAGAAGCCGCCACCCAGCGAATAAAACGTATTGGTCGCAAGGAGCTTTTTATCCTCATAAGCGCTCACTATCATCGCATTAGGGTGAAACGGTAGACATGACTCATCCCACTCCACGTCGGTCGCAGGATCAAAGGCCACCTGCTGACCATTAGCAAGCAACAAAGGCTCACCGTCATTCAGCCTTTGCAAGCGCGTGGCGATGCTGTCCGGCTCAATCTGCTCAGGCGTTTCCCCCATCAGCCCCATGATGACGGCTTGATCGGTCCCATGCCCCACCCCAGTTGCAGCCAGGGAGCCATGCAGCCTTACCACTACCCGAGTCACGTTAGTGTCGTCTAGCGCCAGGGCAAAGTCGCGCGCGGCTCGCATAGGACCCACCGTATGAGAGCTGGACGGCCCAATGCCAATACGGAAAAGATCAAACACACTAATAGCCATACCTCCCCCCTCTCAGAAAGTTGTTATTACTTATCAGTCTATCATCTTGTGGTGACACTCCCTGGACATCAGTGGTTTCACCACAATATCCACGTGCGAACACATAAACATGACGATATAATGAACATTCATCTGTGCATGTTTCCGGTTATGCTTAAGCTGCCTACCTAAAAGGATGTTGGTATGCCTCCTACCCCTTCTTGGCCCATTGGCTTTAAAGATATTCTAGTGCGTGCGGTACTGTACGTATTATTTATTGGGGCGATTGCCCAGGGTGCTTATTTAGAAGCGCTCTATCTCCCTTCCGTGCGATTTTCAGAGCTAGGGTTTACCGAACTTACCCAAACGATAGTCCTGTTCACCTGCTGCGCCATGCTGATTTACATTCGCCATGTGCTCAAGGTGTGGCCCACCATTACCCTGCTGCTATTGGCGTTTGTGGCCTCCTCGCTGGTGCGCGAACAGGATTATTTTTTAGATACCTATATAGCCCGAAATACATGGAAGGTTCTGGTGACATTAATCATCCTCCCCTCTATCGTCTGGGTGGTAATACAACGGCGTCGCTTTCTTGAAGAATTTGCTTATTACAGCAATACGTTTGCCTTTGGCTTGTTCACAGCAGGCGTGCTGACTACCTATATCTTCTCACGCCTGTATGGACGAACGATCATGTGGCAAGCCGTGCTTGACGATCAATACGTGCGCATCTTCAAGGACGTCGCCGAAGAAGTGGTTGAGCTACTCGGTTACAGCTTAATACTTTTCGCCACGCTTGAATTACTCCTCTTGGCCCGACGCCTTTACCGAACTAAGCAGTTATCTCCTTGAGCACCACGGTTGCCACCCCCGGCGGTGGCAACCGACCTGCTAAAAGAGCCTCATGAAAAAGCCCGCCGTTCAATGAACGGCGGGCTTTTAGGTCCTGACGGCGGGCTACTTAGCCTTATTCATCAAGGAACGACCGTAACGGCTCGGAGCGGCTCGGATGGCGCAACTTACGCAGCGCTTTAGCTTCAATTTGACGAATCCGCTCGCGGGTGACGTCAAACTGCTTGCCTACCTCTTCCAGCGTATGGTCGGTATTCATGTCGATACCGAAACGCATGCGTAGCACTTTCGCTTCGCGGGCCGTCAAGCCACCCAATACGTTACGCGTGGCTTCGATAAGGCCTTCACCGGTGGCCATATCAATCGGCAGCAGCATAGTGCCGTCTTCGATAAAGTCGCCCAGATGTGAATCGTCATCGTCACCAATCGGCGTCTCCATGGAGATCGGCTCTTTGGCGATTTTGAGCACCTTGCGTACTTTATCTTCCGGCATCTCAAGCCGTTCGCCAAGTTCTTCCGGCGTCGGTTCTCGGCCCATTTCCTGAAGCATCTGGCGCGATACGCGATTGAGCTTATTGATCGTCTCAATCATGTGCACCGGGATACGAATGGTGCGCGCCTGGTCGGCGATCGAACGGGTAATTGCCTGACGAATCCACCAGGTGGCGTAGGTCGAGAACTTGTAGCCACGGCGATATTCGAACTTATCAACCGCTTTCATCAAGCCGATGTTGCCTTCCTGAATGAGATCCAGGAACTGCAGACCACGGTTGGTGTACTTCTTGGCAATCGAGATCACCAAACGCAAGTTGGCCTCAACCATCTCTTTCTTGGCGCGACGAGCTTTCGCCTCACCAATGGAGAGCTTGCGGTTCACCTCTTTAAGATCGGCAACCGAGAGTTGGACCATGTCCTCTTCAAAGGCGATCTTGCGCTGAGCACGGGCGATGTCGGCACGAAGCGGCTCAAGGCGATCAGCGTACTTGCTCTGCGCGGCCTGAAATTCATCCAGCCATGTCTTGCTCGACTCGTTGCCGGGAAACGACTTGATGAACGTTTTACGCGGCACCTTGGCTTTTTTCACGCACAGCTGCATGACCGCTTTCTCTTGGGCACGCACCTGCTCAACACTAATACGCACTTGGCCGACCAGTCGCTCAAAGTGCTTGGGTACCAGCTTGATGGGCGAGAACAGCACCGCCAAACGGGTCTGCTCAGCCTTGAGTTCGGCACTACCGCGACCGTACTTGTTAAACGCCGCTTCAACCAAGGCATTCTGCTCACGAATCTGTTCGAAACGTGCGCGCGCCTCTTCTGGATCAGGCCCGCCTTCGGTGGCAGTGGAATCCTCATCCTCATCATCGCTGTCGCCGTCAACCTCATCACCATCACCAAGGTCGGTTTCAAGCTCCGGCTCAGGCACTTCCGCTTCGGCAACGCCAGGGATGCCTTCATCGGGGTCAATGAAGCCGGAAAACAGGTCTGAAAGGCGCCCAGGCGCTTCTTCATCCTGAGTAGCGTCATAGGCGTCAAGAATAGACGCGACGGCACCCGGTAAATAGGCCAAAGACGACATCACCTCACGGGTGCCTTCTTCGATCCGTTTGGCGATTTCAATTTCGCCTTCACGGGTCAGAAGTTCAACCGTGCCCATCTCACGCATATACATGCGTACCGGGTCAGTGGTGCGTCCTACATCGCTTTCCACGGCGGCAAGGGCCGCTACGGCCTCTTCCGCAGCGGACTCGTCCGTGGAGTGATCCGACATCATCAAAGTGTCTTCATCTGGCGCTTCTTCAACGACACTAATACCCATGTCGTTGATCATGCCAATGATGTCTTCCACTTGATCCGGGTCGGCGATATCCTCGGGTAGATGATCGTTGACCTCAGCATAGGTCAGGTAGCCCTGTTCCTTGCCTCGTGCGATCAACTCCTTCAGACGTGACTGCTGCTGCGCATTTCCAGCCATAGAAACCCTATCTCGACGAAGAAGAATGAAACTCCTGGAGCGCTGAATCGATTAAACTCAACAAGCCGTACAGTATAGCGTAATCTACCGGTTTTTTTCCAGCGTGACGTATTTGCGCGGTCATCCAGGTGTGTTAGGTTGTTCGGTTAGGCCAGTGATCGATGGCTGCCCCTTTATGTGGTGCTGAAACGGCAGGAATTCAACCCCCATCGTCCAAAACACCGCCTTATTGGCGCTGCGCAAGCTCCATTACCAAGCTTGCCAAACGCTGGCGCTGCTCCTTATCTAACTTATGCCCGGCGCGCTCCTGCGCCAGTAGTGCCTCGTACTCGCCTTGCGGAGAGCGCTGGCGCTGAACGTATTGCAAATGCTCAACCAACCCAGTCAGCTCTGCTTCCCGATCGGCTTTTGGAATCAGCAGCTCACGCTTGGCGAGAGCTGCCAGGGCACGCCCCTGCTCACTGCCCTGAAAGTGCGCCAATACCACCTGCGGGCTGCGATAACGCCCCGCCTTGAGAAGAGCGATCAGCTCTTGGCATAGCGGCGTATCGTCATCCTCTGGCAGCCACGCCAAGGAGTCAGGCAGTGCGGCCACCAGACCAGGCTCGTGCAACAACAGCTGCGCGATACGCCCGACTGGCGAAAGCGCCCGGGTGCGCGATGGAGATGACTGAGCAGATCCCGCTTGCCTCGCGCCCACCCTAGCGACCGGTGCCGAATCAACCGCAGACGACGCTTCTGGTGACTGGCCTCCCGCACCGCTGGATGCATGTTGGCGGGTGGCGGCGGCACGCTTCTCAAGCAAGGTTTTTAACTGCTCCTGCGCTAATCCACTACGCTGCGCCAATGATTCCAGCAATAGCGATTTGAGCATGCCATCAGGTACTTTGTTCAATGCCTCAAGCACTTGACTGGCAAAACGCTCTCGCCCTTCTACCGTGTTCAAGTCGCGCCCTTGGGCCGCTTGCTCGAACAGAAACTCCGACAACGGCATGGCACAGGTCACTCGATCCTGAAATGCCTGCGACCCTTCACGACGCACCAGCGTGTCCGGGTCGTCACCTTCGGGCAGAAACAGAAAGCGCGCCTCACGCCCATCAATCATTTGCGGCAATGCAGTTTCAAGCGCCCGGCTGGCCGCCTGGCGTCCGGCACGGTCTCCATCGAAACAGAACACCACCCGACTCACCAAGCGAAACAGGCGGGTTAAATGGTCTTCCGTGGTCGCGGTCCCAAGCGTTGCAACAGCGTTATGAATGCCATATTGCGCCAGCGCCACAACGTCCATATAGCCTTCGACCATGACCAATTGCTCAAGCTTGTTCGAGGCTTGGCGCGCCTCAAACAAGCCATACAGCTCACGCCCCTTGTGAAACACCGGCGTTTCTGGTGAGTTAAGGTATTTAGGCTGATCATCGCCCATTACCCGCCCACCAAACGCAATCGTTCTTCCCCGCAGGTCACGAATCGGAAACATCACCCGATCACGAAAACGATCATAGGTACGCCCGGTATCTTCGCGATGAATCAGCAGGCCGTACTCCACCTGAACTGACTCATTGATGCCACGCTCGCTAAGGTGCTGTTTTAGTGCTTCCCAGCCACCAGGAGCGTAACCAATCCCATAGCTCTTAATGACCTCTTCCGAGAGCCCACGACCCAACAGATAGCGCTGAGCGGACTGGCCCTCCTGCATTTTTAATCGCTCGCGATAGAAACTGGCGGACAGCTCAAGTAGATTAACGCCCTCTTTACGCTTCTGCTCACGCTGCTGAGCTCGCGGGTCATCAGCACCCTCACGGGGCACATCAATTCCCAAGCGCCCCGCCAACTGTTCTACCGCCTCGGGAAAAGGCAGCTTGTCGTACTCCATCAAGAAACGCAGTGCGTTGCCATTAGCACCGCAGCCAAAGCAGTGATAAAACTGCTTATCAGCACTAACCGTAAAGGAAGGTGTTTTCTCTTGATGGAAGGGGCAAAGTCCCGAGTAGTTGCGGCCAGCCTTTTTGAGCTGCACGCGCTCACCAACCACCTCGACCACATCAACGCGGCCTAACAGGTCATCAATGAACCGCTGTGGAATCTGGCCTGCCATGAACGTCGGGCATCCTCGCGTATAACGCTAACTCGCTGACGCTTAAGAGACTGCTTCTTAAGACATTGTTTCTTAAACCACTGTTTCTTAAAACACTGCTTCTTAAGAGACTGCCTAGGGTCATCAGGCAATAGCCAGATCACCTTAAACAGCAAACAGCGATGGATATAAACAGCAATGAAAAACCGAAAAACAAACGGCCACCTATCGGCGGCCGCTTGGTATCCCTCTTGAGACGACCAGCTAACTGCTCCGGCCCCCTCGGGTACGGATCAATAGAGCCGTTCGAAACGCTTACGCTCACGCTGAAGCTTCTTGGCGTGACGTTTTACGGCAGCTGCCGCTTTGCGTTTACGCTCAGCAGTCGGCTTCTCATAGTGCTCGCGACGACGTACTTCAGAGAGAACGCCGGCTTTTTCGCAAGAACGCTTGAAGCGACGCAGGGCGACGTCAAACGGCTCGTTATCACGTACTTTTACAGAAGGCATTAAGCACTCACCTACCTTAAGGATTCTTGAGTTCGGATAGTACGTACACGGCAATAAAGCAGTTTAGAGTGCCATGCACGACCCAGTTTTTACAGCGCACAGTAGTCTAGTCGTCGCTGGCCATCTTTGCAAATGCTTACGCTCACCTGCGGCGACAATGCTAAACTAATGCACATGTGTTTTTTCACCTTTATCTTCTTTAAGAGTTCCTTTTATGCGAGTGCTCGGCATTGAAACCTCCTGCGACGAAACCGGCGTCGCCCTGTATGACACGGCCTTGTCAGGAGGCGACGGCCTGCTCGCCGACGCGCTGTATAGCCAGATCGCCATGCACGCCGAATTTGGCGGCGTGGTACCCGAGCTCGCCTCGCGGGACCATACCCGCAAACTGCTGCCCATGATCGAACAGGTGCTTAGTGACGCCAACATGACGCGCCACGATCTAGATGGAATCACCTACACCGCTGGACCAGGCTTGGTCGGCGCGTTAATGGTAGGGGCGAGCACGGCTCACGGCATGGCTCGCGCGCTGGGGATACCGGTGCTGGGTGTACACCATATGGAAGGGCATCTACTGGCGCCGATGCTCGAAGATGACGCGCCTGAGTTTCCGTTCGTGGCACTTTTGGTATCGGGCGGCCATACCCAGCTCGTGGATGTTCAGGGGCTGGGGCGCTATCAACTCCTCGGTGAATCAGTCGATGATGCCGCCGGTGAAGCCTTTGATAAAGCCGCCAAAATGCTGGGTCTTGCTTACCCCGGGGGGCCAGAGGTCGCGAAGCTGGCAGAGCAAGGCGATCCCCAACGCTTTCGTTTCCCGCGCCCAATGACTGATCGGCCAGGACTAGATTTCAGTTTTTCCGGCTTAAAAACCCATACCATGACGGCTATTCGTCAGTTAGAGGCCGCGGGACAATTTGACGCGCAAGCACGTGCCGATGTGGCCCGTGCGTTTGAAGAGGCGGTGGTAGATACCCTGGTGATTAAATGTCGGCGGGCGCTGGATCAAACCGGCTTGAAGCGGCTGGTCGTGGCAGGCGGTGTTAGCGCCAACCAACGCCTCCGCGAACGTTTAGGTGACGCCTGTGAAAAACGCCAAGCGCGTGCGTACTATCCACGCGGGCGCTTTTGTACCGACAATGGCGCAATGATTGCCTATGTAGGCGCTCAGCGCTTGGCTGCAGGCGAATGCGACACGTTAGGCGTGATGCAGGCGACACCGCGGTGGCCGCTTGCTCAACTCACCCCACCATCGGCCACCGCCCCGCTGGTGACGGAGGCGTAACAGGCCCCCTCGCCCTAACCAACTCGTGCTATGTCTAGCATTATGGCCCTCGAAACGGGGTCTCCTCCCCACGCCGAAGCCGGCCGATATTAAGCCCATGGCGGGCCAGTACCAGCAGGCTGAACCCGCCCACGATGATGACGTACTCAGGTGCTAACCAGACGCAGGCGAGCGGTGCCACAAGCGCCGTGGTGAGCGAGGCCGCCGCCGCGGTCTGCCAGCGCCACGCCAGTAGCGCCCAGATAACCGCACTCAAGAGCGCGACGCTGGGCACCAACACCAGCAGCATGCCAAACGCACAAGCGACCGACTTCCCGCCGCGAAAGCCGTGCCACAGGGGAAAACTGTGGCCCAGCAACACCGCCAACCCGACGAGCCCCTGGAGCCATATCGGACAGCTCATTATTACCGCCCCCACTATGGCGGGCATGCCTTTTACCGCGTCCAGCAACAGCGTCGCTGTCGCCAAGCGGACGCCGTAAAGACGCAGCACGTTTGAAAACCCAGGGTTTAGCGAACCATGCTGACGGGGATCACCCACCCCAGCAAGACGGCAAACGCTCAGCGCTGCCAACCAACTGCCGCTTAAATACCCCACCACTATCCATCCCATGGCTGCATGCTCGCTTTGTGGTCAGGCTCGCTGTCGTTTACACCCATCCTAACGTACAATCCCTCGCTTGTTGCAGTGGGGAGAAGGTAGATGGATCGCATTTTAATAGAAGCGTTAACCGTTGATACGGTCATTGGCGTCTACGCTTGGGAGCGTTCGATTCAACAAACGCTGAGCTTAGACTTATCGCTAGCGACCGATATTCGTTCGGCAGCAGCCACTGATGATCTACGCCTGACACTGGACTATGCTGCTATTTGCCAGCGTATCCAGCAGTTTGCCGATGCCCACCAGTTTGCGCTGGTGGAGACCTTCGCCGAACGCCTGGCGGAGTGCCTGCGCAACGAGTTCCCCATTGCCTGGCTGCGCCTCACCGTTCGTAAACCAGGCGCGGTTCCCAACGCCGCTAGTGTAGGCCTGGAAATCACCCGCGGTAGCCTCCCGGAGGCAGCGCAGGAGCCCAACGCATGAATCTCGTTACCGTTAGCTTAGGCAGCAATATTAACCCCGCCCAAAATATTCGTTACTGCCTTGATGCGCTGTCAGATACCTTCGGCGCTCTGCAAATCTCTCGTGTCTTTGAAAGCGAGCCCGTCGGTTTTTCCGATAGCCGCAATTTCTATAACCTAGTGGTGGCTTTTCACAGCCACTGGACGCCAGGCGAGCTGCAGACGTGGGCAAAACAGCTTGAAATCACGCATGGTCGTCCGTCCGATATCGCCAAATTCACTCCTCGCGCACTGGACATTGATCTATTAACGGTAGGCAACCTTTGCGGCACGATTGACGATGTGACCTTGCCTCGAGGTGAAATCACTCATAATGCATTTGTTTTGCAGCCGATGGCGGAACTGCTACCCGACCAGCAACATCCTCTCTGCGGCACCCCTTACGCAACACTGTGGGACGCCTTTACGCTAGGTGACCAACGCCTATGGCCCGTCGACTTTCGTTGGCGTGGGCGCTGGGTATCACAGACTGATCAACAGCCCTGTTTCGCCACCGCACGGCGATAAAGCCAGCCATAGTAGAGCGGACGCTAGCTCAATGCAGCCACCACGGCTTGACCGCGACGCTGACGCAATGCCTCCCCCAGCGCAGCGCCTTGGTACCCTTCGGCGATTAACGCCTGCGGGTTCACGGCGCGAAACGCTTTGAAGGCGCGCCTAAGTGACGCTAACTCGCCAGGGGCAAGCACCTTAATGAGTGCCAGTTGCTCCTCAGCCTGGGCAGGCTTGCGCACGCTGTCCAGGCGTTCTAACCATTGCAGCACGTTCGCACTGTTTATCGAGGTGCCCAGTAGCGCCTGAGTCAGTGACGTATGACGGGCAAGCTGTGCCACCGCATTGGGCATCTTTAGTCGCTCTGCTAACATCTCGCGCTGCTCCTCACTGAGCGGCGACACCAGCTGTGCATAGCGCCAATGGGCCATGGGCAGCGCACTATGAGCAGGCACTTGGGCTAATGCGGCCAA
Source organism: Vreelandella sulfidaeris (assembly GCF_042429665.1). Lineage (GTDB taxonomy): Bacteria > Pseudomonadota > Gammaproteobacteria > Pseudomonadales > Halomonadaceae > Vreelandella. The sequence goes on from NZ_JBHMAC010000009.1 coordinate 141,640, forward strand.
TCCTTTCGCTAGCGGCTCGCCCACCAGTTCAGGCCACCACACCGTCAGAGCATCGCACTCCTTTAACGTAGCAAAATAGGCTTCTGGGTTTGGCTCTCCAAGCGCCTTTTCGGTTTCGACCCACACCCGCTCGGCGGCCAAGTGTTCCAGCTCACCGCACTGGCTCACCTGACGCATGAGTGCTTTTGTTTCGGCGGCAATCGAGAATCCGATTGACGCGTATCGGGCCAGAAAACGCGCAGTGCGCAGTACACGCAAGGGGTCTTCACTGAACGCTGAGGAAATATGTCTTAGCAGCCGCTTCTCAATGTCGCCCTGCCCATCAAACGGGTCGGTTAACTCGCCTTGAGTGCTCTGAGCGATGGCGTTGATCGTCAGATCACGCCGCAGCAAATCTTCTTCCAGCGTAACATCGGGACTAGCGTGTACTTCAAACCCTGAATAGCCATGGCCAGATTTGCGCTCAGTTCGGGCCAGTGCGAACTCCTCAGCCGTATCAGGGTGCAGGAAAACCGGAAAATCGCGCCCCACAGGCTTAAAGCCACGCTGGCGCATCATCTCTGGAGTGGCACCAACAACGACCCAATCGTTATCGACCACGGGCCTACCCAGTAGTGCATCGCGCACCGCCCCGCCAACCCGATACACGTTTAGGCCCGCCAAACGTGGGTCAGCATTTTTTTTAACCCCGTGCAGCACCGTGTCAGCCATGTCCTTAGCCATTTCTATTTGCTCCGCTGCTGGCTGGGTACGCTAGTTCGCTCGCCATTATCCAGGTTTAGCGCGGTTAAACGCCCTCCCCATACACAGCCCGTATCCAGCGCTTGCACGTTCACCTGTGCCTGAGGTGTCTGCCCCTCCAGGGCTGCCCAGTGCCCAAACAGCAGTGGGACATTGTCCTCGCGCGGGTACTGAAACCAGGGTAGAAAGCCCTCTGGAGCGCTATCAAGCCCCTCTTTAGCACTAAAGTCCAAGCGCCCCTGAGCATCGATGAAGCGCATCCGGGTCAATACATTCACAATCAATCGCAGCCGCTCTATGCCGTCTAGATCATCACGCCATCTAGCGGGCTGGTTGCCAAACAACTGTGTCAGGAACTGGCCCGACAGCTCGCTTGCCAACATCGACTCTACCTCACGCCCCAAGGCGGCAGCCTGTGCCACGCTCCATTGGGGAAGCAGCCCGGCGTGTGTCATCAGCCGATTATTTTCGTATACACTTAACGGCTGACATTGCAGCCAATCCAGCAGATCTTCGCGGTCAGGGGCGCCAAGAATATCGTCGAGGGTGTCGTTTTTCTTCACGCTACCGCCACCGCGCGCCACTACCAGCAAATGAAAATCATGATTCCCCAAGACGCTACGGGCGGCGCCACCTAATGCACGCACTTCGCGCAGACACGCCAGTGACCCTGGGCCCCGATTAATCAAATCGCCTACGAGCCACAGCGTATCCCTGTCGGGAGTAAAGCCAAGCTGTTCCAGCAAGGTAACGAATTCAGCATGGCAGCCGTGTAAATCGCCGATGACATAGGTACTCATGGGTAGCCTTTATAAACAGATGAGGTGGGTAATCAATCATTGCGTAACGCGTCGCTGCATCCGCCTGCGTTGAATAACCCATCGTTGAGTAAATAGTAGCATCCCACCGGCCCGCTATGCCCGCCACATGCGAGTCTCTTATGACTTAATACTGGCGCAAACATGCAACCTGAATCACTATCCAAACAAGCGTTGTTACGCTTTGGAGTTTGCCCTCTCGCTATACGCTTACGGAAAAACATGACAGATATGACGATGAACCACACTCGGCGCAGGCTGCTAAAAGCGGCCACTCTAGCGGGGGTTAGTGCCGCTCTGCTTCCCATGCCACCGGCGCTACTTCGCGGCACGCTATTACCAACGGCCTGGGCGGGAAGCCCCCCTCTTTCACCTCCATCGACACCGCTTGTTCTGAAGGGTTGGCTACTGAATGCTAGTGACCTCTGATGATTATTGATTTTAACGATATCAGCGAACACAGCGACGCGGTGGATGTTTGCATTATTGGCGCTGGCGCGGCGGGCATTACCATGGCAGTCACGCTGGCAGAACGCGGGCACCGTGTTCTACTCTGCGAAGGAGGCGACGCCGACTATAGCGAGCGCTCCCAGGATTGCTACCGCGGCGAATCTGTCGGTGATCCTTACATCCCGCTATACGGCGCCCGGTTACGCTTTTTGGGCGGCTCAACCAATCATTGGGGAGGCGTTTGCCGCCCACTGGATCGCTATGATTTCAGCGCTAAAGAAGCCGCGCCTGAAACGGCATGGCCGATTGAGCGTAGCGCGCTCTCGCCTTACTACCGGGCTGCCGCTAGTGTGCTCGATCTGGTGACGACACCTCAGGATCACCTCGTTAATGACTCAGGGCTCAAGCGTATCTATTTTTCGTTAGGCAACCCCGCCCGCCTGAAAGACAAATATGCCGCTACGCTCAGCGCATCAAACACGCTGAAATGCTGCCTGACTGCCAACCTGGTGGCGCTAGAAACAGAGCATGGCAACATCACCAGCGCGACCTTCAAGAACTATCAAGGTGATTATCGTCAGGTGCGCGCACGCTATTTTGTCCTCGCCTGTGGCGGCATCGAAAACTCACGCCTGCTGTTATGGTGCAATCGTCAGGCTAATGGCGCCTTGATACCTGACGCCGATACGCTGGGCCGTTACTGGATGGAGCATCCTCACGCTACGGTAGGCAAAGCGCTGCTGTTCAAGCCAGAGGAACTAGGGCTGGCCGAGGATTACAATGTATTCCTTTCCCCAACGGCGGCGTCCCTTGAGTCACGTCAAATACTTAACTGTGGGCTGCGTTTGCACCGTATGAACGCTGACGCTACCCAGGAACTGATAGATGAGCTCGCCGATCAAGCACCGACATTGGGCGGACGGCTGCGTGTTTGGCAAGCCCAAGGGCAAGTCATTCACGGTGCGGTGATGAGAGCTGCCTGGGAACAACAGCCACGCTATGACAATCGCATTGAACTGGGCGATGAGCTAGACGCGCTGGGTATTCCACGCAGTCGGTTGGTATGGCAGCAGTCTGAGTTGGATCACCGAACGATTCGCGAAAGCATGCTGCTGCTCGGGGAGTATCTGCGCGACAACAACCTAGGCAGGCTGCAAATGGCCGAATGGCTGGCCGAGACACCGGTAACGTTGCCGACCGAGGGCGAACTCGCTGGACGCCACCATATGGGCGGCACGCGGATGAGCAATGAGCCCAAGGACGGTATCGTTAATTCAGACTGTCGGCTGTTTGCTCAAGACAACGCCTATATAGCCGGATCCAGCGTGTTTGCCAGCGCCGGTCACGCCAACCCGACGTTAACGATAGTGCAACTGGCCCTTCGCCTCTGCGACCATCTTACCCAACGACTGACCGAGAATACTTAATGAAGTTGTAGCGGCGCGGCTAACCTGAATGGCGTTATCGACACTTCAAACGCGCGTTGCGTGGAGGTGTCCAGCAACGTGTAGGCACCTTCCATTACCCCGACAGGGGTTTGCAGAATAGCCCGGCTGGTATAGCGAAAACTCTGCCCGGGACCAATCAGCGGCTGCTGGCCGACAACGCCTTTGCCGCGCACTTCCTGGCAATCGCCGCTGCCCTGGGTAATTTTCCAATAGCGGGCCATCAGCTGAACGCTATGAGGACTCTGATTGTGGACGGTCACGGTGTAGCTAAACACGTACCGCTCCTCCACATCATTGGACTCATCGGCCCGATAACTGGGCACAACACTTACCTCAATCGCTAGCCCACTCACGCCGGATCGCTCCGCTCACTGATCGCTTGTTCGTCGGCAGCAACGCGATTGGCAATGGCGACATACTCGGCCACGGTCAGCGTTTGGGGGCGACGAATAGGGTCGATGCCGAGCGCCTCCAAGGTCGCGGGACTGACCCGGCCTTTAAAATTATTACGCAGTGTTTTGCGTCGCTGCCCAAACGCCAGCTTGACCAGTTCAAACAACAGCGCAGGGTCATCCGCAGGATGAGGTAACGACTCATGAGGCGTGAGCCGGACAATAGCCGAATCGACGTTAGGGCGCGGTACAAATGCCTCTGGCGGCACAATAAATAGCTGTTCGACATGGCAGTAATACTGCGCCATCACCGAAAGACGCCCCCAGTCCGGCCCACCGGGCTCTGCGGCCAAGCGCTCTACGACTTCTTTTTGCAGCATAAAATGCATATCCGCTATCGCATCACCGGCGGCTAGCAGATGCACAATCAACGGCGTAGAGATGTTATAGGGTAGGTTACCCACCACGCGTAACGCAGGCCCATCTCCCTTGAGCGCGGCAAAATCAAACTTTAATGCGTCACCTTCATGAATGACGAAATCAGGGTAGTTGAAAAACTGCACCCGAAGGCCAGGGATCAAGTCACGATCAAGCTCGATTACCTCTAAATGGCCCGCCGCCTCCAGCAGCGGCTCGGTTAACGCCCCCTGCCCTGGGCCAATTTCGACGAGACGATCCGTCGCGCGTGGCCCAACAGCACGAACGATCCGCGAAATAATGCCAAGATCGCGTAAAAAGTTCTGACCAAAGCGTTTACGAGCGCGGTGTTGGGGCACATTAGACATCAAGCGGTGTTCCTTGGAAACGTAAACAAAAAATGTAGTTAGGCAGCCAATGTTATGAATCAACAGCCTGTCGTTGCGCCGCTAAGCGGCGTGCCAGGGCGATAGCGACCTTCAGGCTGCCCGGGTCTGCCACGCCTTTACCAGCTAGATCCAGCGCCGTGCCATGATCGACCGACGTACGCACCAAAGGAAGGCCCAGCGTAATATTGGCCGCCTGCCCAAAGCCTGCATATTTGAGTACGGCAAGGCCCTGATCATGATACATCGCTAGTACGGCATCGATACCGGTTAAGTGACGAGGGGTAAACAGCGTATCGGCGGGTAATGGGCCGACGATATCCATCCCCTCAGCGCGTAACGACTCAAGCGCAGGAATAATGATATCCAGCTCTTCACGGCCAAGATGACCATCTTCGCCAGCATGGGGGTTTAAGCCGCACACGGCAATACGTGGCTTGGCGATACCAAACTGGGCCTGCAAATCAGCCACGAGTAGGCGACTAATGTGAGTCACGCGTTCAAAGGTGATAGCGTCAGCCACATCGCGCAGCGGCAAATGCGTCGTCACCAGTGCCACGCGTAAATCGCCACTACCTTGCCAATTGGGTGAGCTTGCATGCAGCGCCCTGTCGGTGGCCAGCATCATGACGACATCATTAACACCGCACCTATCCCGCAGCCATTCGGTGTGGCCCGTGAAGTCAGCGTGGCCGCCCTCGATAATCACGCCTTTGTGCAGCGGCGCGGTCACCATGGCCGCCGCATGACCATGGTGACAGGCATCGACAGCCAGCGCCAATGTAGCCAATACATAGTCAGCATTGGCGGGATTGAGCACGCCTGGCGGCGCAGGGGCGTTCAGCGTGACAGGCCAAACAGGCAATAGCCCCGCGCCTTGCGGACATTCACCGAACGAGCACTCTGTGACACACACCGTTAGCCCTAGTGCGCTCGCGCGTTCGCGCAACAGCTCAGGGTCACCAACCGCCACCGTATTGGCAGGCAGTTGCCCTTGAGCAGCCAGCATCAGCACCAGCTCAGGCCCAATGCCCGCCGGTTCGCCAGTGGTGACCACCACTGGCAAGACGCTATCGTTGTCCATGGCGCGGTTATTCATTAGAGGCGAATATCAACAAACGCTTGCGAGCGTATCTCTTGTTGCCAGCTTTCGAGTTCTTCATTGGCGCGACGCTGGAAAATCGCTTGGCGTACCTGCTCACGTTGGCTCTCTTGCGTCACGTTTTGGCGACGGCGCTCTTCTACTTCGATCAGGTGATAGCCGAACTGCGAACGCACCGGCTGAGAGATTTGACCAATCTCCAGGCCACGCATTGCCTCTTCAAAGGCGGGCACGGTTTGCCCAGGGCGCACCCATCCCAACGCACCACCGTTAAGTGCACTTCCGCTATCATCACTTACTTCTCGCGCCACCGACGCAAAATCGGCTCCTTGCATGATGCGTTCACGTACCTCTTCAGCCCGGGCACGCGCCTGGTTTTCATCGCGATTTGGCGTTAAGGCAATCAGTACATGGCGGGCGCGCGTTTCTTCAATGAAGTTCTGCTCGCTGGATTGCCCCTGCTGACTCAAAAAACGCTCAACGTCACGGTCGCTTATCGAGACGCGGCTTCTAATTTGACGCTGCTGTACCTGACGCATAAGCAGTTCACGACGCACTTCCTCGCGTACTGCGGCCAGCGTCGTACCCTCGGCTTCCAGCGCATCGGCAAACGCTTCCAACGTCATGCTGTTGGCTTCAGCAATTGAACGCACCTGAGCATTTAACTCAGTATCGTTAATGCTCAAGTTGGCGTCTTTCGCCATCTGCAGCTGGATCTCTTCCATGACCATACGCTCAAGCACCTGGCGCTCCAACTGAGAGCGAGGAGGAAGGTTGCCGCCCTGCGACTGAACCTGCTGCTCGATTTGCGCCATGCGATCATCTAATTCACTGCGCATGATGGCGTCACTGTTGACCACGGCTACTACGCTGTCCAACGCTTGGCGCTGAGTAGACTGAAAGTCTTGCGCCTGCAGTGCAAGCGGCGCCAACGCCAAGCCAGCGCCGACACACAGGGCTAACAGACTACCAGCAGAGAGCTTTCTCATACGGCCTAGCAGGGGCTTTCTCATTTTCATCACAAACGTCTCTTTCGTTAGCCATTCTATGGCAGTCATTTATAAAGTCGTCGGGCGATAGCCAGGAATGGCCTGATCAAAATAACTGTCCGCGTCCTTACCTACGCCGCCTAATCCACGGAATACGAAGCGCAAGAATATGCCGCGGTCATTAAAATCATCATCAATGTAAGCGGTATCATTGTCATCTACCCATTCGCGCCATACCACTTGTAGACCGTAACAACAGTTGTTCCACTGCACGCCCGCCAGTTGTTCAAGCGATCGCTCATTGGTTTGATCGTGAAGGTAGCGACCAATCAAATCAATGTTAGGGCTGGCTTTCCAGGCAAACGACATGTCCCATTCTTCGCGGTTATAATTTCGAAAACCATCGTCACCAGGCACCACACCGGGATCGAAGCCTTCGATCTCCCAACGGTAGCCAAGGTTCACTACGTGCCCTTCGGGATGACGGTATCTCACGTCAACGCTTGATCGCTCGGTACGTTCAAGATGATCATCGTAGAGCCATTCGTAGCCAGTGCTCCAGCGATCATTGATCTGCCAGTCGAGGCGAGTCACCAGCGGCGAACGATCCCGAGTCGCCTGATAGCGGCTTAGCGGATTCACGTTAGGGTTCTCTTCCGGGCGATCCGGCAGCGTATCCGCGTCGCCTTCGCTATCAATACGGCGTTCGGCAAAATAAACGCTTTGCCCTACGCCCAAGGAGAGTCGGTCACGACCCGAGGAATCCTCCAGTAGGCGCGACTGCACCCCGTAAGACAGTCGGTTGATATCGCCCACCCGGTCGGTTCCCGAAAAACGTCGGGTCGACCAGAGCTGATCCCAGGAGAAGGCGCGCTCTCGGCTGTCAAAATCGGGTAACTCGCTTTGGTCGGTTCGCGGCACATAGGCATAATTCAGCCGAGGCTCCAAGGTTTGGCGATATTCGCGCTCCCCTAGCGCCAGTTCACGCTCAAAAACCAGCCCGCCGTCTATCGAGGTAAGCGCCACGCTGCGGCTGGGCGAGGTACCCCGCTGCGTCTCACGCTCACCGTAATCCAGCTCGTAAGCGGTATGCCACAGCTCAGTCCGCGGTTCCAGATACCCCCAGGGCTGCTCATAACGCCAGCCTATGGCAGGGGTTAGATGCAAACGCCCCCCCGTCGCCGCTTCGCGCTCAGGTACCTGACGTTCGTCCACATCGCGCCAAAAATAGGTCGCGTTGGAGCGCCACTGGGTATAAAGCCCATTGTCGAACTGCCAGTTGGCATTAGCACTAAGGCTTGGCAGTTGATAAAAGGGTTTATCGCTGTCGTTCAGTGGGTCTTCCAACCGCTGGAACCCCTGCGCACGGGCATCTAACTGCCAACGCTGGCCGCGATAATCTATCTGGGCCAAACGCTCCATGCTCGTACGGGTGCTTTCACCAAACTGGCCGCCAAAATCATTGAAATAGCGCCCATCGCTGGCGGCCCCATAGCGCAGACGATAATTGCTGCGCTCGTTCACCCGACCTGCATGGCGGGCATCGACATACCAACGGTCATCGCCTTTGAAGCGGTTTTCACCGCCGCCCGAGCCACCATCGTCACTATTTAAATAGCCGCCTTCGACGATACCCGCACTTTCATCCAGCAAATAGCGATACTCACCATTCATCAGCAAGCCGTGGTCGGTCATCCAACGCGGCGTAATCGTGGCATCGTGGTTAGGAGCAATGTTCCAATAGAACGGTTGGGTGTAGTCAAAGCCACTTGAGGTAAAACCTATCGAAGGCGCAAGCAGCCCGGTATGACGGCGATCGTCGATGGGAAAACGCAGCCATGGCCAGTAAAAGACCGGCACATCTTTGACTTCCAAACGGGCATGCCGCGCTATCCCGTACCCTTCTGTCTGGTTCAAGCGAATATCGCTGCTCACTAGTTGCCAGCTATTGGCGCCAGGGTCACAGGTAGTAAAGCTGGCATCCTTCAGGCGATATTCACCTTCCGCGGTCTGCGCTAGCTGACGCGCTTGCCCACGCAAGCGCTGGTCGTAAAGCACATAGTGGCTGTTATTAAGCGTCGCCCGGTCTTCGTTTAGCCGCAGCATAGCCTGCTCACCGCGCACCAGGGCCCGGCTATCGCGAAGCGCAATATTGCCTTGTGCGTCGACCTGCTGACGATCGGCAGGCAAAAACACCTGCTCGGCCTCCAGCTCTTCATTGCCGCGCCTTAATACCACGTCTCCACGTAATAACGCCTCACCATCAGCGGCGTAATCGACCTCACTGGACTCAATGGTGAGCGCCTCAGCGTTATCGTTTGCTGGCAAGCGATAGCCGGGCATCACATAGCGGCCACGGCATAATTGATTAGCTACTTCGTCTTTTCCCCAGGGTCGCCAATCCAACGCGTCAGCGGGAATATCCTGAGCGTGAGCCACTGTCGTAAACGAGGCGCCAGCAAGCAAACCACCCATCAGCGTATGCGCCACCGGCAACGTGCGCGAAAATCGCTTGCCCATGTTCGTTATCCTTGGCATTCAGAATAGGTATTATACAGCCCGCATGATGCCCGACCAGCAAGGAGCTTGCATGTCCTCTCATCGGTTTAACGCCCTCACCATGTGGGCTGCACAACAAAACGGCCTTTCGATAGCCGATATTTCACTCTCATCCGCCGTGGGCGATGCGAGTTTTCGACGCTATTTTCGCCTCACACTACCCGACGGCCGCACTCAGGTCATCATGGACGCTCCTCCCCAACAAGAGGACTCCCAACCTTTTGTCACCATTGCCAAACGTTGGCATAACGCCGGACTGCCGGTACCCAGAGTGCTCGCCAGCCAGTTAGCAGACGGCTTTCTGCTGCTCGATGATTTGGGCAACACGCCGCTACAGTGCCTGTTTAGCGATCAAGCAACGACACAAGCGTACCATCAGCAGGCGCTCGCGCTGATCGCTGAGCTACAAAATCGCGCTGGCCCTGAGTCGCTGCCCGCTTACGATGCAGCCCTGCTCGGCCGTGAACTTGATCTGTTTCCGGAGTGGTGCCTTGACGCATGGTTAACGCTGGCCCCTCCCCAAAGCTGGCAGCCCTTGCGTGACTACCTCATTCAACAGGCACTGGCTCAGCCAGTGGTTAGCGTACATCGTGATTTTGATGCAATGAACCTAATGCTGCACGATCAACGCCTTTATATGATCGACTTTCAAGACGCCGTTGCCGGCCCCATCAGCTACGACCTTATTTCGCTTTTACGAGGACGCTACTGCCGTTTTACCAGTGAGCAGTTTGCCACTTTCGTAAACGACTTCTACCTTCAGGCACGGCGCGACGGGCGGCTATCCACCGGTGTCGACTTTGCGACGTTCCTCACCCAGTGCCACGCTATGGCCGCTCAGCGCTCAATAAAAGTCCTGGGAATTTTCTGCCGGTTAACGCTGCGAGACCAAAAGCACGGCTACCTTGAGCGCCTGCCACATTTTCTGGACCATCTGGAAGACAGTCTTTTAGCACTGTCCTCGCAGCCCGACTCAGCGTCGGCCGAGTTTGCACAGTGGCTCAAACAGACCTTCCGACCCCATCTTATGAAACAATTAACGGACACTCTTCAATGACCATGTCCTTAACAACCATGTCTTTAATAACCGTGCCCTTAATAAACATGGAAGCAATCGTGCCATGAAAGCGATGATTCTAGCCGCCGGCCTTGGTAAGCGAATGCGCCCACTCACCGACCACTGTCCCAAGCCACTGCTACCTGTCGCTGGTAAGCCGCTTATTGTGCATCACCTGGAGCGCCTTCGCGAGGCGGGGTTTGATGAGGTCGTCATCAACGTAAGCTACCGTGCTAAGCAAATCATGCAGGCCTTGGGCGATGGAACGACCTATGGGCTGCGCATTTACTGGAGCCAGGAAAGCGTGCCACTGGAAACCGGTGGTGGCATACGGCAAGCTTTGCCTCTACTGGGTGAAGCGCCCTTTTTACTCGTTAATGGCGACGTGTGGTGCGACGCACTGCCCAACCCACAAGCGCTCAGCCACGATGATTTGGCACATTTAATCCTGGTGGATAACCCCTCGCATCATGCGAGTGGCGATTTTGGGCTATCGGCCGGGCGCGTTACTCAAACCAGCGCCCAGCGCTTCACCTACGCCGGAATTGCCGTGATTCACCCTGACCTAGTGTCAGGCCACCCTCAACGCGCCTTTGCTTTGGCGCCGCTGCTTAGAAATGCGATTGATCACCAGCGGGTGAGCGGCGAGCACTATCGCGGAAGATGGGTTGATGTAGGTACGCCCGAACGGCTTTGCGAACTCGATTTCCAGCTACAGAATGACAGGCGCTAGCTTATGCATTGGCGCTCGTAATACGAGGCGTACAGGCCAAGAAATGGTATGCTGCGCGACTTACCTTTCGTCGCCCAGATGAGGAGAGCAGCGTGAAAGCACGGGTACAATGGACAGAAGGCCGCCAATTTGTGGCGGAATCCGGTAGCGGACACAGCGTCGTGATTGACGGCCCGCCCGACCACGGTGGCCGGAATACCGGACCTCGCCCCATGGAAATGCTATTGATGGGCATGGGTAGCTGCACCGCGTTTGATATCTTGAATATTCTCGATAAAGCGCGCGCCGAGGTGACTGACTGTGTGGCGGAAGTGGATGCCGAGCGGGCTGATGAAGTGCCTGCCGTATTTACCAGCATCCATGTTCATTTCATCGTCACTGGACGCGCTCTGAAAGAGAAGCAAGTACAGCGAGCCGTTGAGCTCTCCGCTGAAAAATACTGCAGCGCCTCGATCATGCTCGTCAAAGGAGGGGTTAACATCACTCACTCTTTTGAGATTAAGGAGGCGTGAGCCACATCGCACACTATCAGCCCTCGGCATACGCATCGAATAGTGCCGCACTGCTATTGGATAAGACAAAAAAAGTGGCTCAGCCGGATGCAACGCACCGTCTGGATGGGCATAATATGCTCGCTTGTTTCACCTGTAACCATCTCGTGGCGACACTGTTGGCTTGCCTAGCAGGCTCACGCCGCCACGATAGTGATAGTGTTTTCTCGGTTCCGGCGCAGGCTCGTCGGGGTGTCTTCATCTGCCACAGGGAGGTTCGGACGTGACAGACAATCTCCGACTCCACGGGTTTAATAACCTGACCAGCTCACTGAGCTTCAACATTTACGACATTTGTTACGCCAAAACCGAAGAGCAGCGTGCGGCCTACATCGATTATATCGATGAGCTATACAATGCCGAACGTTTGACGCAAATCCTCAAAGACGTCACGAATATCATCGGCGCCCACGTGCTGAATATCGCCCGGCAGGATTACGAGCCCCACGGCGCGAGTGTGACGATTTTGATTGCCGAGCATGAGCTGGACGACGCCGCGCCTGAGCAAATCAAGCCTGGCCCTGGTCCGCTGCCCGAAACAGTGGTTGGCCACTTGGATAAAAGCCATGTAACGGTGCATAGCTATCCAGAGTCCCACCCTGACAACGGTATCAGTACGTTCCGCCTGGATATTGATGTCTCAACCTGTGGCCATATCAGCCCACTCAAAGCGTTGAACTATCTTATCCATAGCTTCGACTCTGATATCGTTACCATGGATTATCGAGTGCGCGGCTTTACACGTGATGTCGATGGTAAAAAACTATTTATCGATCACGGTATTACCTCCATCCAAGACTACCTTGCTGAAGATACCAAACATGCGTATCAGATGATGGACGTAAACGTGTATCAGGAAAATATGTTCCATACCAAGATGTTGCTCAAAGACTTCGAGCTGGATAACTACCTATTTGGCACTTCGCGTCGCGATATTACCTTTGAAGAAGCGCGTGAGATTGAGAACCGCCTGCGCAAAGAGATGCTGGAAATTTTCTACTCCCGCAATCTGGATTAACCCCCGCCTCGGAACGCCAAAAAGCCAGCTAACGCTGGCTTTTTTTTCGATGATAGCGGTTTAGTAAATACCTGCTTCGCCCTCAGGACGGGTTTTAAAACGCCGATGCAACCATAAGTATTGCTCAGGGTGCTTACGAATAGCAGTTTCAATAAACTGGTTAACGCGGGTGGCATCGGCAACTTCATCGCCGCTGGGAAAGTCTTCAAACGCGGGCAGGCATTCGATGGTATAGGTGCGGTTATCTGGGTTGCGGTGAAACATCAGCGGCACGACCGGTGCGCCGGTCATCCGGGCAATCTTGGCGGTTAAACGAATCGTAGCGGCCTGCTGGCCAAACAGGGGCGCAAACACGCTGACATCGCGGCCAAAATCCTGGTCCGGCGAGTACCACACAATGTGCCCGGCCTTGATTCGGCGCACAACGCCCCGCAGGTCATGACGATCAATCGCCTGACCAAAAATGCGCGAGCGGGCACGGGTCATGAAACGCTCAAACAGCGGGTTATTGTGCGGGCGATAGACGACATCGGCAGGAAAGAACAGCGAATGTAATGCACCGCCCAGGTCCAGGGTCGAAAAATGAATGCCGATGACCAGCACTCCCTTGCCCTGCGCCTTGGCATGGGCCAGATGCTCCTGGCCGCTGTAAGCTACCCGGTGGCGTAACGCTTGTGCATTTCGGCACCAGCCGGTTGCGGTTTCTACCAGCCCAATGCCATTAGCAATAAAGGTATCTTTCACCAACTGGCGCTGCTGAGTAGCATTTTTTTCAGGAAAACAGATCGCCAGGTTGGTTTCGGTAATATGCCGCCGTCGCTTAGCAAACCGCCAGGCGAGTAATCCAAGCAACTTACCAACGACCATTTTTAATCGCCAAGGTAACCAGGCAGCCACATACATAGCACCAATCGCCAGCCACGTGGACCAATACCGGGGGTGGGCGAATGAGCGGGGATAAGGTGATGATGACATAGCAACAACCGTTTAAGCAGAACGCGTATGATAACGCCGTGGCGCCCGCGGCAGTACCCCCGTGAGCAGCGTATAGCTGATCGTATCGCAGTAACGGGCCACCTCATCTACCGATAACATCTCACCGTTGCTCGCTCTTCCCCACAGTACGACGTCGCTGCCAATAACGGCCTCAGGCACGTCCGTCACGTCAACGGTCATCATATCCATGGACACCTTGCCAGCAAGGGCGCAGCGCTTGCCATTGACCAGTACCGGGGTGCCGTCTCGGGCATGGCGGTCATAACCATCGCCATAACCACAGGCGACCACAGCAATTCGTGAGCGACGTGGTGCTCGCCATCGCCCGCCATACCCCACCGGCTCCCCCGCCTCCAGCTCCCGCAGGGCAATAATTTCCGAGCGTAGGGTCATTACCGGCTGCAGTTGGCGGGTTATGTCATTAGCGGTTTGCAAAGGATCACTGCCGTAAAGCATCACCCCGGGTCGATTCCAATCGCCGTGAGCCACTGGCCAGGCCAACGTGGCGGGCGAATTGGCCAGGCAGAGCGGCGCGTCCAGCTGGCTCGCCAGCCCTTGAAGCAGCGCCATTTGCTGATTGAAATAACCATTATCTTGACTATCCGCGCTGGCAAAGTGACTCATTAAATGCAGTGAGGCCACACTTGGGGCCGCGCTAAGCCGTTGCCACAGGCCAGCGACCTCATCAACAGAGAACCCCAGTCGATGCATGCCCGAGTCGACTTTTAACCATACCGGTATAGGATGTCGAGGCGTCGCGGCCAACAGCGCATCGACCTGCCACTGGCTATGCACACAGATCCACAAGCCATGGGCATCAACCAGCGCCATTTCATCAATGCTAAAAATACCTTCCAGCAGAACGATGGGCCGTGTGATGCCTCCGTGACGCAGTAACATGGCCTCTTCAATGCTGGCAACAGCAAACGCAGGCGCTTGGCTTTCCAGCGCCTGCGCGCATTCAAGCGCACCATGACCATAAGCATTGGCTTTAATCACAGCCACTGAATGGCTTTGAGGTGCACAGCGGCACGCTAATTGATAATTATGGCGCAACGCGTCCAGGTCAATCTCGGCCACTAGGGGGCGCATAAGCTTTTCCACCTGATCCTGAAATAGAAGATTCTGCAATAATTCTAAACATAAACAACGTTATGAAGCGCTAAATCATAAAAAAGCCGAGTAAGTGCGCAATGGCACTCGCTCGGCTTTGAGGGGGAACACATGCTTGCTTGCCCAGTACCGCTAAACACCTTCAGCGACGCTGCCTAGCCGTTGTAAATTGAGCTGACGGCTAAACCGCTACTCAGCGGCCGAATAAACAGTTTGCCTAGGTTTCAAATAGCGCTTCCAGCGATAACCCTTGCTTTTCTAACGAGCGGCGCAGCTTCTTGAGTGCTTCGACCTGAATCTGACGCACTCGCTCTCGGGTTAGACCAATCTCGGCGCCTACTTCTTCAAGGGTTGCCGACTCATGTCCCCGTAAGCCAAAGCGGCGCACCACCACTTCTCGCTGCTTTTCACTAAGTTCATCCAGCCAAAGATCCACATGCTCTTTAACATCGCCATCCACCAGACACGCTTCAGGCCCCTGCACCTCATCGTCCGTTAACGTGTCGATAAGGGGCTTGTCGCTCTCGCCACCCATGGGGTAGTCGACCGACGATACACGCTCATTAAGGCCCAGCATTTTCTTGACCACTTCAACCGGCTTGTCCAGGTGATCGGCGATCTCTTCGGCGGTGGCTTCATGATCAAACTTCTGCGTCAATTCACGCGCCGCACGCAGATAGATATTCAGCTCTTTGACCACATGGATAGGCAAGCGAATGGTGCGTGTCTGGTTCATCAACGCCCGTTCGATAGTTTGGCGAATCCACCAGGTAGCATACGTCGAAAACCGAAAACCGCGCTCGGGATCAAATTTCTCAACGGCGCGGATCAAGCCTAAATTGCCCTCTTCGATCAAATCCAGCAGCGTTAAGCCGCGGTTCAGATAACGCCGGGCAATTTTCACTACCAGCCGCAAGTTGGACTCAATCATCCGCGAACGGCCCAAGGGATCCCCCTTGCGCGCTAAACGACCGTAGTACACTTCCTCTTCAGGTGTTAAGAGAGGTGAAAAACCGATTTCGTTGAGATAAATTTGCGTTGCATCCAAGCTTTGGGTCGATTGCCGATCCTCACGCCCTAGCGCCTTCTCAAAAGCATCTTCTTCTACCGTTTCCTCATCATCGGTATTATCAAGCGCTTCCTCAGCAGCATCCAGGTCAACTTCCTGTAAATCTTTCTCCAACATACTCATGGCCTTACCCCCGTTTGTCGCCTATCCGCCATTTAGAAAGTCAAAGGGGTGCGCTCTTGGGCGCACACCATATTATTATGTGACCATTGTTTTATGACGCTCGAATGCAGCAATTCGGGCAACTTCCTAGTTAAACGCTGGTTCCTTACACAACCGTTAATCGCATTAGCGAGAAGGCAGAAAATCTAACGGATCCTGAGGCTGGCCGTCTCGGCGAACCTCAAAATGTAATCTGACGTTCTCGGCATCGCTATCCCCCATTGAGGCAATGACTTCGCCAGCTTCTACGACGTCATTTTCACTGACTCGCAAGCTATCGTTATGTGCATATGCACTCAGGAATTGGTCGTTGTGCTTGAGAAGGATGAGGTTGCCGTAACCCCTTACGCCACTGCCCGCGTACACCACAATACCCGGACCAGCCGCTTTTACAGGTTGCCCCTTTTTACCACTGATATCAATCCCGGCGGTAATACTGTCGCCCTGACCAAACGCGCCTACCACAGCACCCTCGGCCGGCCACTGCCAAGCAATGGTATCGGCAGGCGTATAGGTACGCGAAGCGCGGTCTACACTGGCGGTTTGAGCCGCAGGTGCCGCATCAGGCTGAGCCTGCGGCTCAGGCGTTGGTTCAGGCGCGGGCGCTGATGGCTCCGGCGTCGCCTGCTGGGCTGGCGCTGGTTCGGCGGCCGCTACCACAGCAGGCTCAGTAGCGTTGGGCTCTGTAGCGCTGGGCCCTGATGACGAGGATTGTTCTGCTGCAGTGACAGACGCTGGCGCTGAGCCTGACGCATCAGTGTCTTGCGCACCTGCATCAGCGGCGTTGCGCTCAGCCGTCAGGCGCTGGTTACGCTGAATCGCCGACTCATCGGGGAGCAGCCAATCCAGCTCTTGATCATTACTCGCGACCGAGGCCGTCTGTGGATTCAGTCCGGTAGCTACCGCACCGCCACGGGCGCTATCCGAGGTGGGTTCACGATTGGCAATCGAGGCCGATGAAGCGCCCGCCCCCGCACGCAGGGCAATCGTTTGCCCTGGGCGAATCTGATAAGGCGCCTCAATATTGTTGATGGCTGCCAGTTGGCGATAATCCAAATTGTGCTGCCACGCGATACCATACAAGGTATCCCCCGCCTTGACGGTATATTGTGGCGAGTTTTCGACTGCCTGGCGCGCTTGGCTTATATCACGTACCTGGGGGCTTCCGCCTTGTTGGCTGGCACAACCTGCAACGGCTAATACCAACGCCGACATCATCATTACTTTCGGTATATAACCTTTACGCATACAAACTTACTCCTTTCCAGCGCCAAGCTTGGTATCGATTGGGCGACGATCAGCGTGCCGATTGAGTAGCACAACAATGAGCGCCCCAAAGGCCATTAGCGCGAGAACGCCTGCCACTTGTGCTGAGTCGCCGGTTAATGCGGCATAATCAGCAGGGAGCAAATAACGGTGATCAAGCGGAATCAACTGTCCTTCCGGACCCATTTGATAGCGTAACAGTTCGCGCCATGGCCAGAGAACCGGTAACGAGCCGACAATGAACCCCAGTAACAGCTGCATCGTTGCGGTGTGATGACGCCTTAAAAGCCAGGACAACAGGCGTGAAAATAGCGCCAAGCCAACCACACAGCCCATGCCAAAAAGCACAATAATGCCTAG
The DNA here is from genome assembly GCF_042429665.1 of Vreelandella sulfidaeris. Classification (GTDB taxonomy): domain Bacteria; phylum Pseudomonadota; class Gammaproteobacteria; order Pseudomonadales; family Halomonadaceae; genus Vreelandella. Next base: position 159,267 of record NZ_JBHMAC010000009.1, read on the forward strand.
ATCAAGGCTTCGAATCGCTCCCATAATGGTGCCGTAGAGCCCCATTGTCAGCAACAAAAAGCTGCCTGATACGCCTGGAAGCAACATGGCACTAATTGCAATACAACCAGCCACCATGACCACCAGCGCTTCGTTGCCAAGCAACAGTACCAGCGGCATCATGCCAGGCAACGATTGCGCCAACAACAAACCAAACAACAGCGGCAGCAAATACCAAATCTTCCATCCCTGACTTGCTTGCCCAACGACGAGAGCAGAAGCCGCTACCAAGCCAAAGAAAAATCCATCCAACAACAAAGGGTGGGTTTCCATTAACCAAAGCGCCAAATGGGCGACGCTGAACAGACTAATTCCCACCCCCGCCAATAACGGCACGAGAAAAGCCAGATTCAAATGCAGGCTAAGCCCACGCAAGCCGCCTTGACGCCATGCACCAATGGCACTGGGTCCAAACTGTTTAATGGTGTTAATCAGCTCTTCATAAATACCGCTAATAAACGCAATCGTTCCTCCCGACACGCCGGGTACCGCGTCGGCGGCGCCCATCCCTGCGCCTCGTAAAAAAATCCCCAAGGGTCGCCGCTTCAATCCACTACTCCTTGTAGTAAAGGTACAAAACGCACGGGTTCAAGCCGGCGCTTTTCAAAGGCACTCCCGATGCGCTTTATCTGGGTAAGCCATTGGCTGCCATCGGGCTCTTCCAGCGGGGCGATCAATACCCCGTCATGACTCAATTGCTCTAAAAGCGGTGTGGGCAGCGTTTGGGCGCAGGCGGTCAATAAAATAACGTCAAACGGCGCCACTTCTGGCCATCCATGCCCGCCATCAGCGACCGCCAGCGATACAGGTGCCGCTAGGCGCCTTAAACGCTCAGCCGCTCGTTCATGCAGCGCACTAATGCGTTCAATGGAGTACAGCTGCTCCACCAACCTTGAGAGCAGTAATGTTTGATAGCCGGAGCCGGTTCCCAGCTCCAGCACACGGCGCGGCGCGGCGCGCAGCACCAGTTCCGTCATGCGCGCCACGATTAACGGCTGCGATAACGTTTGGCCGAATCCGATGGGAAGCGCGGTATCTTCATACGCGCGATGGGCCAGCGCCTCATCGACGAACAGATGACGTGGTTCGTTAGCCATCACCTCCAGCACGCGGGCATCATGAATGCCTTGTCGCTGGAGCCGTTCAACCATCCGGTCCCGGGTGCGCTGGGAGGTCATGCCTCTGCCACGTAGTTCACATGGGGAGATATCAGGCAAAAACATCCAACCATTCCTGCACATCGTTAAGCGCGGGGTGTCGCGTTAAATCCGTTTGTAACGGTGTTATCGACACAAAGCCCGCCTCGACGGCGGCAAAATCAGTGTCTTCGCCATCGTCAGCATTGGCGGCAACAGGTGCAATCCAGTAACGCGTCCGGCCTCGCGGGTCTTGCACCGGCAAAGGTTGTTCAGCCGGCCCGCGATATCCCAGGCGGGTCACTTTCACGCCTTTGATCTCTTCCCAAGGCACATCGGGCACATTGACGTTAAGCAATGTTCGCGGTGGCAACGACAGCTGGTCAGCAGCGCCAATCAACGTCGCTGCAACGCGTGCCGCGGTGTCAAAGTGACGCTCGCCACACAGCGACATGGCGATCGCTGTCATGCCCAGGTTACGCCCCTCCATCGCCGCCGCCACGGTGCCCGAGTAGAGCACATCGTCACCCAGATTACTGCCGTGATTGATGCCTGAAATCACCAAATCCGGTTTCTCGTCCCATACGCCGTTAACACCTAAATAGACGCAGTCCGCAGGAGTGCCATCGACGCTATAGAAACCGTTATCAAGGGGCGTTAACGAAAGCGGTCGTGATAACGTCAGCGAATTACTGGCGCCACTACGATCACGATCAGGCGCCACTACGCGAATATTGGCATGCGCTAGCAATGCGTCGTGTAGGGCGCGTAACCCAGGCGCATGCACACCGTCATCATTGGAAAGCAGTAATCGCCTCATCGTGGTTCTCCTTGATCATAAGCGCTAAAGGCAGCGGCTTAAATCCATCACTTTTACTATCCTTTCTGCCTATTTATCACCGTGCTGACGGGTGAGTCAGCTTACGGCTATTAATGCATCACCATCAGCTCACTTAACACGGCGGTAGCAAAACTTCCCCGCGGCAACACAAACGAGAGCTGTGCGGCCTTTGCGTCCCACTCAAGCTGTGGCTCTTGCAGCCGCATTCGTAGTGCGCGCCTGGCTTGCTTGACGCCACTGCGCTCCAAGCCATTGCATAAGTCAGGATAGCGCTGCTGCACACGTGCTTCGTAGGCGCCTGCCTCGTGCTTGGCTTGCTCTCCCACGCCCCACATCACCCCAGTGGGATGTATATCCAGCTCGGCGGCACGGGCCGCTAACGTTGCATCGGCAACATCGATGCTAAACACGCTTTGGGTGCCATCAAGCATGACCGTATCGCCCGCCAGCGGCTGTGTCCACGTCCCCTCTGCCACCCGCTCACTCAGTAATTCGTTAAACAGAAAACTGCGCGCCGTGGAAAGCATCATACCTTGTCGATCGTCACGCTTACGCCAACCTCGGTTAAGCAATGCCTCTGCGCGTTGCAAATTACGTCCGTCATGACCAAAGCGCTGAGGGCCGAAATAATTGGGCACGCCATGTTGGCAAAGCGCCTCCCAGCGGCCGACAAAATCACTGTCATCAATCGCTTCACCGCTCAGGCGCAGTACAAATCGATTGGTACGATGCACACCACGTTTCAGTTTGCGCGGGTGACGAGCCTGTTCGACGACAAAGATTCCCTTGGCGTTAAGCAATTGCGCCAGATCCGGCGGGGCGTCTCGCCCCGGCAAATGAACACTTAGCCATTGGCGAGTAACAGCAATACGGTCTTTCATACCAGAGTAACCAATATCACGAGGCGCCACACCGCAAAGCTGACTGACGACTCTCACCATATCTAACGTGGTTTGGTTGCGCTTTTCAACACGCAGCCATAGGTGTTCTCCATAAGCCTCGGGAACAAAATCGAGCTGTTCATCAACCCAAAAATCTTCCGGCTGAGCACGGTACTGGCCTGATTTAAGAGCGCCAAACTGAGCGTCTAAGCAGCGCTGCCACTCAGGTATATTAATCATTACGTGTCTCTACACGCTCAAGCAGTACAACGGCTTCAGCGGCAATGCCTTCACCGCGCCCGGTAAAGCCAAGCCTTTCGGTCGTGGTGGCTTTGACATTAACCTGACCAAGCTCAATGCCTAAGTCGGCGGCAATAACGGCTCGCATCGCTTCTATATGAGGGGCCATTTTAGGCGCCTGGGCCATGAGAGTGGCGTCGAGGTTAATGACGCCATAGCCTTGCTCACGCACCAGCTCAACCACATGGCGTAATAGGTGGCGACTATCAGCGCCCGCCCAGGTCGCATCAGTGTCGGGAAAGTGGCGTCCAATATCGCCTAGAGCACAGGCGCCTAACACGGCATCACTCACCGCATGCAACAGAACATCGCCGTCGGAATGGGCCACAAAACCGTGTTCAAACGGCACCTTAACCCCACCGATCATCAGGTGATCGCCAGGGCCAAAGCGGTGTACATCGAATCCGTGACCAATACGCATTATTCACTCCTAATAATTAGGCCCTGTCAGCCGCTTGTGCGGTCATAATCGCCAGCGCTAACGGCAGGTCATCCGGGTGGGTAATTTTCAGGTTATCGCGGCGACCGCTCACCAACTGTGGGCGCTCACCCAGTGCTTCAATGGCCGATGCTTCATCCGTCACCATTACTTGTTTCTGGCGGGCAGTTTCTAGCGCGCGGCGTAGCAATGCATAGCGAAAACCTTGCGGGGTTAACGCATGCCATAACCCCTCCCGCGACTCAGTGCGGGTACTCTTACCATGGTCATCGGCACGCTTCATGGTATCGGCAACCGGCATGGCTAACAGCGCGCCTGCGGGGTTCTGCGTAGTGGCTTGATAGAGGGCCTGTAAATCACTCAAGGTGATACAGGGCCTTGCCACATCATGCACCATGACCACATCGTCACTCTCGGCCGCCATGGCCTGCAGGGCATTCAGGACACTGTCCATTCGCTCGCGGCCACCGGGCACTCGCTGCCAATGCGTAAAGGGCACCCAGCGCGGGGAAAACCAGTGGTCATCTGCATCTAAACAAAGCATTAAATGCGCGTCGGGAAACGCTTTATGCAGCCTCGCCAGCGTATGCGCCAATATCGGCTGCCCATCAGCCAGGGTGAGGTATTGTTTAGGCTTATCGGCGCCCATCCGGCGGCCTTGACCTGCTGCAGGTACGACTAGCCACGTTTGGCTCATTGACGCGGCCCCTGAGGAGTGGCTAGCCCCGCATTAATGCCTTCCAGCTCATCCACGATCGCCACTCCCGGCACCCAGAAAAACTGCTCATCTGTGCGCACCATCCCCATATCACTGCGCGCACGCTCTTCAATCGCATCTAGACCGGTTTTTAAGTCCGTCACTTCAGCGGCTAGCCGCGCATTGCGCTCGCGCATAGGGCCATTGGCCGCTTCTTGAATTGCCACGCGCTGCTGGACACGCTGCAAATCCCCCCAGCCGCCGTTACCCATCCATAGCGTGTATTGAAGCAAAGCCAACACCGCGAGCAATGTTATCACTAGCCATTTGCGCATCATTGCTTTCCCGTCATCTGTCGCCTACCGCCTGTCTTTCACAACAGACATGTCATCACCTGTCGACCGGGCTGGCGTAAATAAAACCTTTTCACTCAGGATTGTTTTGCATAGGCGCCTGTCGTTGGCGCGCATTATGCCATTAAGGCGCGACACCAGCGAGCCGTGCATCATTTAAAAGAAAGCTTGAAAGGTAACGCCTGATGAGCTGCCTCGCGGTACGCACTCACGTGCTCTCCTTCCTCGTGGCAAAACTGAGCGACACCGGCCGCCAGCCCAGGATGACGAATATAATGCAACGAGCGCACTCGCTGAGGGGCGAACCCACGTACCAACTTATGCTCGCCCTGAGTACCGGGATCAAACAGCGTTAAGCCACGCTGCAGACAATATTCAATACCTTGGTAATAACACGCCTCAAAATGCAGACAATCGGCCTCCACCTCACTTCCCCAGTAGCGTCCATAGAGCGTACTACTGCCGCGAAAATAGAGTGCCGCTGCCACAGGGCGATCCTCTACATAGGCCTGCACCAGCACCAGCGCCTCCGGCATGGTTTGGCGCAAGCGCTCAAAAAAATCATGGTTCAAATAAGGCGGACGACCACGCTCATGGTAAGTAATGGCGTAGCAGCGATAAAAATGGGCGATAGCGGCTGGGGTAATGTCACTACCTTCCAGGCGCGTCACGGTTAAGCCCTGTTCAGCTACCAAACGCCGCTCACGCTTAATCATCTTGCGCCGCTTGGAGGTAAGGCTGGCCAGAAAGCCATCAAAATCATTGAAACCGCTATCTCGCCACTGAAACTGAACCCCTTCACGGCTAATCAGTTCAGGGCACTGGGCCTGCCATGCGGTAATCTCAGCCTCGTCGGCAAATAACAGGTGCCAGCTTGAAAGCGCTTGGCTTTCGCAGTGCTCGCGCCAGGCATCGGCCAGCAGGGCTCGCACTTTGTCTGAATCAGCTTGTTTTGCTATCAGCGTGCGGCTACCCGGCACCGGCGTAAAAGGCACCGCGCTTAGGGCTTTGGGGTAATAGTCGCCACCGGCCCGCTCCAAGGCTTCCGCCCATGCCCAATCAAAAACATATTCACCATACGAGTGGTGCTTACGGTACATCGGCATGGCCGCGACTAATTGCTCGTCTTGCCATACGCTAAGGTGGCAGGGCTCCCAACCAGTCGCCATGCTGACAGCACCACTGGCCTCCAGCGCGTGCAAAAAGGCATGTCGCAAAAAGGGCTGATCCTTGTCGACCAGCGCATCCCACTGGCTGGCCGTCACGGCGCCTATGGTGGGCAAGATAGTGATCGACAATGGCTGTAACGGCATAGCACCTCCCAGAGAATGCAAGGCTAGAAAGATCGGACAGAGCAAATAGAACTAGAACATTAACGTAGCGCTATAAAGCGTGTGATGAGCCCACAATGAACAGGGTCTGCATCACTTTACACTAATTGTTTACACTGACCGTTTAGATTTACCTACCGCAAGCACGGCGCTCTAACCCGCTGCTCCCCCTTCGCCCGCCGGACGCTAGCTTAAGGAGAGGCTATGATGCGTAATCTTATCAGTGACTTTCAAACGCTCCCCCAGCCGACTCCTTTACCCTCCTTATCGGCGCTGGATAATGAAATTGTTAGGTCTCGGTTAAAGCTTGTCGAGTAATGACCGATAGTTAAGTTATCCAACGGTGTAATGTCCTTATACTATGTTTTGTTAACTTTTTTCTTCGGAATGGTCATGCAAGCCCCAGATATACCTCAGAATGAAACACAGCGCCTAGCGGCCTTGCATGCTCTAGAAATACTCGATACGCCTCCTGCAGAGGCATTTGACCGTATGACACAGTTGGCCCGCGATCTATTTGACGTACCAATTGCCTTGGTTTCGTTAATTGATAAAGACCGCCAGTGGTTTAAATCGCATCCAGGACTTGAAGTATGCGAAACACACCGTGATTTCTCCTTCTGCGCGCATGCCGTTGCCAATGATGCCCCCCTCGTCATTCAAGATACCTTGAAAGATCAGCGATTCATCGATAACCCGTTAGTTAGTGGCAATCCCTATATCCGCGCCTATGCAGGTTATCCAATACGGCCTTTGGACAATATAGCGGTTGGCTCGCTGTGCTTGATCAGTCGCCAGCCTCGTGACTTCAGCGAACGCGACATGGCACTGCTGGGAAGCCTGGCGGGCCAGGTAGAAGAATTACTTCGCCAACATAAGTTACAACAAGAGCTAGCCAACACTGCGCGCCGCTTTGAAGCCCTGTTTACCAAAAGCGCAACCGCCAAGGTGCGCATTGACCATGCCGGCCATATCATTGGCATCAACCCTTTTGCGCTCAAGCTGCTGGGCTATGAAGAGAGCGAGCTGATTGGAAAAAATATCGCGGTGCTTACCCCACCGGAGATTAGTGCTCAACACGACGTGTTTATTGCCCGCTATATTGCCGGTGGCGAATCCACCGTCATCGGCCGCGGGCGTGAAGTGCAGGCCGTTCATAAAGATGGCCGTTATATTCCGGTCCATCTTGCTGTCAATGCGATTCATGATAACTACGGTAAGGTAGTGGAATTCTTAGGGGTACTGACGGATCTGACTGAGGTGTACAACGCTAATCGGCGAATACAGAAAGAGCAAAATCTGCTCAAGGTGCTTCACCAGGGCATTACTGATTACCAAGCGTTGATGTCAGGAAAAAGACTGTGGGTATTTTTAATGGAGGCGCTTCGTGAACTCACCGACAGCGACTATGCGCTGATCGGGGAAGTGATTCCGACCAAGACCACCAATGCGCTTAAAATCCATGCCATCACCGATTTATCGTGGAGCGAAGCGTCTCGCCACTTGATGGAACGACTGCGAAACGGCGACATGACCCTTACTAATCCCAATTCGCTACTGGGTAGGGGGTTTGTGCATGGCGACGTGATCATGACGGACGATGTCTATAACCACATTAACCGCGGGGGCTTTCCGCCGGGCCATCCCATTCTACATAATTACTTGGGCGTGCCTATTTTTAGTGGCGAACGGCTTATCGGCATGTATGCCATCGCCAATAGTAAGCAGCCGCTGAATCAAGCGCTGCTGGATTGGCTCCAGCCGTTCACCGATACCTGCTCGCTATTGATCAATCTTTACAGCCAAATGGCGGAGCGTGAGCAGGTTACCCGCGACTTGGCGGCTGCCCGTGACCAGGCAGAAACGGCTAGCCGAGCGAAAAGTGAATTTCTTTCTTCGATGAGCCATGAACTGCGTACACCGCTTAATGCCATCATTGGGTTTGCCCAGCTTTTAACTAACAGCCGTCGAGAAACGCTGGGTGAAAAACAGCAGCGCCAAGTGGCTCAGATTGAGAAAAGCGGCCACCACTTGCTCAGTCTAATCAACGAAGTGCTAGATTTAGCCAAAATCGAGGCGGGGCAAATGTCGCTCTCCATTGAGCCGATTGTTCTTGCACAGGTATTTGATGATGCCTGTTCAACGCTAGAGGCCACTGCCGAAGCAGCAGGCATTCAACTATGCGTTACCCCCCCTAGCGAACATTGGCAAGTCAGCGCAGATTACACGCGTACCAAGCAGGTACTTTTAAATCTGCTTTCAAACGCGATTAAGTACAATAGCGACAATGGAAAAATCGATATAACGGTGGCACATTCAGGCAACCACGTGTGTATCAGTGTTACCGATACCGGACCCGGCATCGCTCCAGAGCGCCAGCATGAGTTGTTTGAACCGTTTAATCGCCTGGATGCAGAAGGCGGCAGTATTGAGGGCACCGGCATCGGCTTGGCGATTACCCGGGAACTAGTAGAGCACATGCACGGACAGATCGGGGTTAACAGCCAGCCCGGACACGGCGCCACGTTTTGGTTTACTCTGCCGGTGGCCAACACAAACGCTACCGCCGAGAAGGGAGTGCCGCTCGGTTCTCGCCGCGCCTCACCTGTCGATGGCCACCTGGTGCTCTACATTGAAGACAACCCTGCCAACCAGCGCCTGATGAAAGATATTATTGAAGACATGGAAGGGCTATACGTTCAGGTAGCCCCCAGTGCCGAAGCGGGGTTGGAGATCATGCGTCATCGCGTCCCTGCTCTCGTGTTGATGGATGTCCACCTGCCGGGGATGAGCGGCTATCAGGCGCTGGAGGTTATACGCAGCGACTCTCGGCTTGCAACCTTACCGGTGGTGGCCCTGTCGGCGAATGCCCTGCCAAACGACGTCAAACGCGGCCTGGATGCTGGCTTTAACGCTTATCTCACCAAACCGCTAGCGCTGGATAAGCTGCACGCCACGATTGCGCAGTTTATCTCTCCCTTACCAAGGAAGGAGCCATGAGCCTTACCGAAAAGCACGTATTAATCGTGGATGACAACACGGTTAATATCGAATTGATGCTCGACCTCCTCGATGAGTATGGTTTTGAAAATATTCACGGCATTAATGACTCACGAGAAGTGCTTCCTTACTGTCAGCAACATTTACCAGATCTATTGTTGCTGGATATTCGCATGCCTCACTTAGATGGCTACGCGGTGATTGAACAGCTCCGTACCCACTTTGCTGAGCAAACACCTCCCATCATTGTATTGACCGCACAAATTGATGATGCCACCCGGCAACGTGCGTTAGAGATGGGAGTGCGCGACTTCATTACCAAGCCCTTTAAGCATAATGAAGTGCTCCAACGTATACGCAATACGCTGAGTATCGAGCATCGCTATCAGATTCGTGACAAACAGGCCGACACGCTAGAACTGGAAATTGCCAAACGGACCCAAGAGCTCGACAGTCAGTCTCGCACCGACCCGATTACCCAACTACCCAACCGGCGAGGGCTGAGCCAGGCGCTACAAGCGGCAGCTCTTCAAGCGTCGGGCACAGGACTGCTGTTTATCGCGCTCGACAAACTCGATGATGTCGTCCGCCTGCATGGCTATCGCATCGCCGACCAGTTGCTGCGCGCTATCAGCCACAGGCTTCGCCACCAGCTCAGCGCGGACTGCCTGCTCGGTTTATGGGGGGGGAGTGAGTTACTGGTCATCACGCCCACTGCCGACCCTGGCAAACTATTACAGTTGGCCCACCGGTTGTTGACATGCTTTGAACAAGACCAGGCATTGGGTGATCTGTTGCTCCCGTTGAGCGCACGTATTGGGGTCAGTGGCGAAGAGGGCCATTTTGAGACTGATCGGCTCGTTCATATGGCGGCATTAGCACTGCCACCGCAAGGATCGTCATCCGTTCAGAGCTATACGCCGGCGCTGGAAGCCAAGCAGCGGCATCGACTGCATATACAGCAGGCGATCCGCGGCGCCACCGAGCGAGGCGAGATGTCGCTCGCCTTCCAGCCCAAACTATCACTGGTTGACCATAAGATTTTGGGCGCCGAAGCGCTGCTGCGCTGGCATCATCCTGAATTCGGGTTGATTTCTCCTGGTGAGTTTATTCCATTGGCGGAGGCCAGCGGTGATATTCTCTCTATCGGCGACTGGGTACTCGATGAAGCAATGCGCTACATCATTCAGTGGCGACACGAAGGACTACTGAGTGACGACTTTCATATTGCTGTTAACGTTGCCGCACGGCAGCTGACACGCAAAGATTTTGCCCAGCACTTACTGTCGCGCCTCGCCCACCATGGCATTCCTGAACGCTTCCTGGCGCTTGAAGTGACCGAATCAGGTCTGATGAGCAATATGGATCACGCCCAGGAGCAGCTTGCGCTGCTGGCCAAGATGAATATTGCTGTCGCGATTGACGATTTTGGTACGGGCCAATCGTCGCTGGCATATATTAAAACGTTACCCTTCTCGACACTCAAAATTGATCGTGCCTTTGTGATGGACCTGGAAACCAGCGAGGTTGACCGTCAGTTAGCCCATACCATCACCCAGCTCGCGCATAGTGTGGGCTGTGATGTCGTGGCAGAAGGGATCGAAAACATTTCACAAGCGGCGTATTTAAGTGCTATCGGTTGTGAAGCGGCACAAGGTTACTTGTATGCACGCCCTCTGCCTGCCGACGAATTCGTGGCATGGTGTGCCGACTGGAAACCGCATATTTCGCCTACTCACATGGAGATCGCCAATGGCTCATGACTTACTGGACCGCTTACGCGAACGTTTAGAAGAACTCAATCGCTCAGAGCGTAAAGTAGCCAATGTCATTCTTGAGGATCCTGCGGTCGCCACCAGTCTTAGCATCGCAAGCCTGGCTCAAGCCGCCAGCGTCAGCGAACCCACGGTGAACCGGTTTTGCCGTAACTTTGGTGCTAAGGGGTATCCCGACTTTAAAATTAAGCTAGCTCAGAGCTTAGCGGGTGGAACGCCTTATGTGACTCGCGCGGTGGAGCCCGGCGACTCGGCCACGCAGTATACCCATAAAATTTTTGGTGCCACTATCGCCGCCCTTGATGAAGCCCAGCGTGACATCGACATGAGCGCGATTGAGCGCATGGTCGACTATCTCACCCAAGCCAAACAGATTCACTTTTTTGGCTTGGGTGCCTCGGGCGCGGTCGCGCAGGATGCGCAGCATAAATTTTTCCGCTTCAACTTGCCGGTAATGGCCTACATCGATGTGCTGATGCAGCGCATGGTGGCAGCCGCCTGCCACACGGGCGATGTCGTCGTCATTATTTCCTACACTGGCCGCACGCGGGAATTGGTGGATATTGCCCGCCTGGCGAGAGATGCCGGCGCCGTTGTCCTGGGTATTACCGCTCCGCACTCCCCTTTAGCCAACGAGTGCACCGCGACGCTGGATGTCGCCACGCCCGAAGACACCGACCACTATATGCCGATGACCTCGCGCGTTATTCAATTAACACTGATTGATGCACTGGCAACGGGTGTTACCTTGAGGCGCGGAGAAGACTTTCTCCCTCACCTCAAGAAAATCAAAGACAGCTTGCGCGATACCCGCTTCCCGGTGGAAAAACCCGCCAAGTAAAACGCATGACAAATAGCCGACCGCATCGGGCTAGTTCACCGCGGCGGTCACGCTAATTTCCACCTTAAGTTCATCTGCCGGCATAGGTGCGCATATACAAGCGCGCGCCGGTGCGTATCCTTGCGGCACCCACGCATCCCACACCTCATTCATCGCGGCGACGTCGCTGCCGTCTTTAAGATAGATCGTCGCACTAAGCAGTTGCTCACGGCTGGAACCAATCTCTTTTAACAGCTCATCCACCCGAGCCAGCATGCTCTCCGTTTGAGCGGTAATATCACCCTCACGAGCCTCTGGCCCGGCCACCTGACCACATAGGTAGGCCACGTTCTGATGAATGACAGCGCGGCTCATGCGGGCTTTTGTATCGTGACGCTGAATAGTCATAGCAAAACCTCCTAACCAGTGTAAAAAATACAGTCTAAACCGCTTCGTTGACGTTTGACCATCGCTTAGCGACGCTGTGTTTATAGATACTATTAAAGCGGCTTACACGCGATGATGAGTCGGCACAGGACGATTCTCAAAGACCCGCCGAAGCACAAAGCTGGTATGTGCGCCGGTCACCCCTTCAATACGGTTAATCACATGCAGCAACAGATGCTGGTAATCATCCATATCGCGCACCAATAGCTTGAGCTGAAAATCAGCCGCTTGACCGGTAATGATCAGGCATTCGATAACGTTGGGTATCTCACTGATATGGCGCTCAAAATTATCAAAACGCTCAGGCGTGTGCTGATCCATGGAGATATGCAGCAGCGCCATTAACTGGTAGCCCAGCGGGCGGGCATCCACCTCGGCACGATAATGCTGAATCAGGCCATGCTCTTCCATCGCTCGTACGCGTCGCAAACAAGGGGACGGTGAGAGCCCAATACGATCAGAAAGCTCCTGATTACTGATGCGCCCCTCCTGCTGCAAAATATCCAAGATATGGCGATCAAAACGATCCAACTCGAGAGGCGCTGGCGACATACAAAGCATCTCCTGCTAATAAATTTAACAACCCAGGCATAATATGCCAATTCTTTACGATTTTCTCTTTTTTTCGCAATAACCTAGCGCAGCAAACCCTTTACACTAGATGAACTGCCAAAAGCAGTCATTGATGCGATGCGGTGCCTCTTTATCAACAGAGGTTTCCGCACCGCCCATCAGCGGCTTTCGCTATCCGCAGCCTGTTTTTATCACCTGTTACTTCCAGGAATATTACTACCTTCAGGAATACCGTTATGTCTGCTTTCGATCATCGTAAATATCGCCCGGCGCCTCGTATGCCCTCCTTTAATCGCCAATGGCCGGACCGTGATCTTGAACACGCCCCGATCTGGGTGAGCGAAGACTTACGCGACGGCAATCAGGCACTGCTTGAACCGATGAGCGTGGAGCAGAAACAGCGTTTCTGGCATCAGATTGTGAAGGTAGGCATTAAGGAAGTCATGGTCGGCTTCCCATCCGCTAGCCAGCCCGACTACGATTTCGTTCGATGGCTGATTGAGGAAGACCAAATTCCCGACGACGTCACCATTGCGGTACTGGTGCAATGTCGCGAGCACTTGATTGAAAAAACCTTTGCGTCCTTGGTGGGCGCTAAACGCGCCATTGTGCACCTGTACAACTCAACCTCAACGATTCAACGCGAACGCGTATTTGAGATGGATCGCGGTGGGATTATTGATATCGCCGTGCAAGGGGCTACCTGGGTCAAAACCTATGCCGAACGCTACCCCGATATTGAGTGGTGTTTTGAATATACCCCGGAAAGTTTTTCCAGCACCGAAATCGACTTCTCTCTAGAGATTTGCGAAGCGGTAATGGACGTATGGCAGCCCACTCCGGATCACAAATGTATTCTCAATCTGCCTACCACGGTGGAAGTCGCTGGGCCGCACCATCACGCCGACCAGATTGAGTACTTCTGCCAGCACATTAGCCGTCGCGACAGCGTCATTATCTCGGTGCATACCCATAACGACCGTGGTGGCGCGGTGGCGTCCGCCGAACTTGCCCTGCTGGCCGGTGCCGAGCGGGTGGAAGGCACCCTGTTAGGCAATGGCGAGCGCACGGGCAATATGGATATCGTCACCCTGGCAATGAACCTGTATAGCCAGGGTATTGATCCTGAATTGGATCTATCCAACCCTGATGAAATCATTCAGGTCGTCAACGAATGCACGGGCATCGCCATTCACCCGCGTCACCCTTGGGTGGGCGAGATGGTCTATACCGCCTTCTCAGGCAGCCATCAGGATGCAATTCGTAAATCGCTCAAACATCAAAAGCCCGATGAGCCCTGGCAAGTCGCCTATTTGCCTATCGACCCCCATGATATCGGGCGCGACTACCAAGCGGTGATTCGCGTTAACAGCCAGTCCGGCAAAGGTGGCATGGCATTTTTACTTGAGCGTGACTACGGCATCAATCTGCCACGCTGGATGATGCTGGCACTGGCGCCCTACGTGCAGCAAGAAAGCGAAAAACGTGCCAGCGAACTTTCCAGCGAGATGATTCGCCAAGTGATGTTCGATCATTTCACCCAGGAAGCCCCGCTCTCGTTAGTTGATTATCGACTCTCGAAAGGTCAGCAAGAAGGCATTGAAGTCACTCTGCAACAGGGGAATGAAACACTACGTCTTGCGGGTAATGGCAACGGCGCAATGTCCGCCTTTACCGATGCATGGCAGCGTCACTCCGGCAGCAGCGTGGGAATTATCGACTACAGTGAGCACTCATTAGGGGCAAGCAGTGAGGCCAATGCGATTGCCTTTGTGCAGCTCAATATTGATGGTCAGCGGCTCTGCGCGGTCGCCGAAGATAGCGACACGGTGAGCGCCTCGCTAAAGGCGTTAATCTCAGGCATTAATCTTGCTGCGCATGCCGTACTGGAGGAAGCATCGTGCCCAAAGGGTGAGCTTGTAAGCCAATAACACGCGTACTTACCTTTACCTGGCGACACCACCGATGAGGTAAAAATTCATCTGTGTCGCCAAGTCGCCTACAATCGTTAGCCTTCTCATGGATTTGACCACCTAAGGGAATGTTATCAATGGGCTACCGTCTCCTGCTACGCGACCACCGCGGCGTCCTAAGTATCGCTTTTTTGGCCATGTTCAGCTCAGGCCTTGGCCAGAGTTACTTTATTGGCCTCTTTCAAGCCCCCCTTTCAGACCACCTAGGGCTTAGTGTTGGCCAATTCGGCACTGCTTATGCAGTGGTGACGCTAATAGCGGGCTTTTGTATGCTGCGCTTTGGGCCGTCTATTGATTGGATTAACCCTCGTCGTTTTGCGGCAACCATTTTGTCGCTGCTGTTAACCGGCGTGGTGCTGCTTACCTTATCGCCCTGGTGGTGGCTGGGGATAGTCGGCCTTGGAATAGTGCGGCTATGCGGCCAAGGCATGTTGACCCATTTGGGTAATACGCTGGCGGCAAGGGAGTTTACCACCCTGCGCGGTCGCGCCATTGGGCTGGCTAATCTAGGGATCCCGCTGGGCGAAGCACTGCTCCCCCCGCTGGTGGCAGCCGCATTGATCTGGAGTGACTGGCAAACCTTCTGGTGGCTGCTGTGTGGCGTCATTGCCCTGCCTTGGCTGTGGCTGCTGTTCAAAGCACCCTGGCCCAGCGCCCCGGGCGTTAAACCAACAACACAAACACCCCACGGCCCTCGCCCCTTTCGCGAAAAGCGTTTTTGGCTGCTAATGCCGCTATTGATGGCACTGCCTATCACCATGACGGGGCTATTCATTTATCAAGCCCAATTAACCGAAGCCCTTGATAGCTCGCTGGCCGTTTACGCGCTAGCGCTGACCGGCATGGGGGTCGCCAAGCTGCCGGGGGCACTGCTAGGAGGCCGCTGGGTGGATAAGCTAGGCCCAGTGAAGCTCGCACGCTTATACCTGTTGCCCTACGCCATCGCTATGCTAATGGCGCTAACCATCGGCGGAAATATCAGTATTTGGGCGCTGATGGTGGGTGGTGGTTTGGCCATGGGAGCGCAAGAGCTGGTTGCCTCAGGTCTGCTGATTAAGCTATGGGGCGCCGAGCATCTTGGTAAGGTACGCTCTGCTCTTAGCGCGGCCATGGTGTTCTCCACCGGCATCGCGCCAGCGGTGCTGGGGCTGGCAATTGGGGCAGGCGTTCCGTTTAATGTGCTGCTAATGGGCATGCTGTTGTTTATCGTTGCTGGCTGGCTACTGGCCCAGCGCGTACTGTGGGAAGCGTCGTCTATTGACAGCGTTGAACCATAAGGAGCGGCCTTCCTGTCCGCTATAACGTATCTATCCTATACACACTAGCCATGTCACAACGTTCTAACGGCGTGTTGCTGACCCTCTGTCCACTCATTAGGGCATGCTACACTTAGCGGCCAATCAAAGGTGCCAAGGAGTGAATATGGGCGATGGCCTAACCAACGCTCTGATCATCGCGCTGGGCGGTGCGCTGGGCGGAGTGGGAAGATTCGCTCTCTCAAATTTACTCGCCCGCTATCTGGGCAAGGCCTTCCCCTGGGGCACGCTGGCCGTCAATACCAGCGGCGCCCTGGTGGCTGGTTGGTGGCTGGGCCTACAGGGACTACCCGCAACGCCTTCACCTTTATGGTTATTCACTGTGGTGGGCCTTCTGGGTGGCTATACCACGGTTTCCTCCTTTAGCTTACAAACCATTGAGCTATGGCAACGCGGCCAAACGCTGCGCGCCGCGATCAACAGTGGCGCTACGCTAACGCTTGGTCTTGTGATGGTCGCGCTTGGATGGCTGCTAGCTGGGGTGTCGCTGTCAGAGATGCCGTTATGAGTGCTTGGAAAGCTTATCTGGCAGTGGGTGGTGGTAGCGCGTTGGGAAGCGTACTGCGATACGATGTTTCGCTTGTGACTCAAGCCCTATTCGGGACGTACTTCCCGTGGGCCACGCTGTTGGTCAACGTGCTGGGCTCATGCTTCATTGGCTGGCTGGCGGCCACTATCTCACGCTCCCCTCATGGCCAGCTGGCCCGCTATCAGCCATTACTGGTTGGCGGTTTTTGCGGCGGTTTTACTACCTTTTCATTATTTAGTTTGGAGACGCTGCACTTGATACACGCTGGCCATGCATGGCTCGCATTCGTTTATGTAGTGGTCAGCCTGCCTCTATGGCTGGGCGCTGTTCTGGTGGGCGAACGGATGGCGCTGTCTCGTTAATCATCGCTAGCTTGGCATCAACCCTAGGCCAGAAGGTATCCAGCGTTAACTGCATAAACGCCGGGGCTGAATCATGAAAGCAGCGAAAATGTCTTTATGAGCAAGGCTAGCTGATTCGGGAGTACCCTCCCACAACGCCTTGCTTGCTCATCACAAGCTGCCAGAGTTGAATTTCCCTCGCTCGGAAGGCTCCGGCACAACTCAGCAGATAGTAGTGCCACATACGATAAAAATGCTCTCCATACTGGTGTTTAAAGGTCGCCCAATTAGACTCGAAGTTATGGTGCCAAGCCATCAACGTGCGATCATAATCGGCGCCAAAATTGTGAACATCCTCCACCACGAATAGCGCTTCAGCGGCGTCCGCCACTTGTCCCAGGGTAGGCAACTCACCATTGGGAAAAATGTACTTATCGATCCATGGATCGGTGACGGTATTGCTCAGATTTTTTCCGATGGTATGCAACAAGAATAGTCCGTCATCTTTTAAGCAACGGTTTGCGACGGTCATGAACTCACGATAGTTTTTATGCCCCACATGCTCGAACATGCCAATACTGACGACCCGGTCAAATCGCTCGTTCTCATTACGGTAATCCTGCAATCGAAACTCAACCGGCAAGCCTTTCTTGATCAACCGTTGACCGAACTCTGCCTGCTCTTTTGAAATAGTCAGGCCCACACATTCGACACCATAATGCTTGGCAGCATAGGCCATGAAGCTGCCCCAGCCACAGCCGATATCCAACACACGCATACCAGGTTTTAGCGACAGCTTGCGGCAGATAAGGTCAAGCTTGGCTTCCTGTGCGTCATCAAGGGTCTTGGCATCTTTCCAGTAGCCGCAGGTATACGTCATGCGTTGATCGAGCATCGCAGCATAAAAATCATTACCCAAATCGTAATGTTTTTCGCCCACTTCCCACGCGCGCTTGACCGTTTGCCGGTTCAGCAAACGCGAACGTAGCGAGTAATACATCAACTGAGTGGGCTTGATACGCTGACCAAGCTGGGCACGCATTAATCGGTAAAACAGCTCGTCAAGATGTTCAGCGTCCCAGTCCCCTTTCATATAGCTTTCGCCAAGCCCAAGGTTACCTCGCGAAAGGGCGCTATCGATAACGCCAGGAGCATGTAGCTGTATATCCCAGGGACGATCACCATCAAGCTGGATATCCGCCTGAATCAAAAGCTCGGCGATAAAGCGATGGGAAGGAGAAGCTTCGTCGAAGCCAACGGGGGATTTGTCCAATGTGAGTTGATTCAAGGCAGGCTCCTCGCGCTATTCCAGTGACTGAATAGGTCATAAGCTGCCTTTTATAATAGAACTGCACTGCCATATTAGCAGTATTAAATGCACTATCTTTAATGCTGATTAAATGTAAAAAAACCGGACTACTCGCTGAAAGCAGGCCGGTTTAAATGTATGACTACCGTGGTTAACGCAGTATTAAAACAGGCAATTCGCTGTTGCGTAGCATGGTGGTTGTGGTACTACCTACCAGCAGGTGGCGAATACGTGAATGCCCATAGGCCCCCATAATGAGCAGATCAATAGTGTGCTCTTTCTCGTAAGCCTGCAGGGCTTCATCAACCTCGCCAGCACGAATAGCACCTTCTGCATGGTGGCCCGCTTCACGCAACGTACTCAGTGCCCACTCCTGTTCAGACCGATGCTCCGCCGTGTCAGCCCCGACAATCAGCACGTGACATTCGGCGCCTTTAAAGAGCGGCGAACGGGCGAGCATTTCGACCCCCTTACGCGCCGTTTTACTGTTATCAAACGCCATCAATACTTTTTCAGGGCGCTTAAAAGTGGTGGGTACCATTAAAATCGGGCGGTGCATTTCACGCACGACCCGCTCAAGGTTAGCGCCAAGATGACCACTTGCCTGATGAGCGGTTTCACCGCGTTTACCCACCACCAGTAGCCGTACGTCTTTTTCAAGTTCTACCAGCGTTTCGACCAGAGTACCGTTGAGTTGGCGAGTAACAGGAGCACTAACGCCATCTTCCAAAGCGCGCGCTTTGGCTGCTTCAAGCATCAGTTTGCCCTGTTCACGATTCACCTTCGCGCGCTGTTCATCAAGCGCCGAAAGCTCCTGCATTAATTGCTCGCGGGCACCGAAACGCAGATTGCCGGAAAGGTTTTGTTCGCTGGGTACGTCCGAGTGGTTATCGACCACATGCACAAAGGTTAATGGCGCCGCCATGGCCAAGCTTGCCCAGGCGGCGTAATCACAGACACTTTCGGCAAACTGGGAGCCATCAATCGCGGCTAATACGTGTTCTGTCATTGTGTTCTCCTAGCGTTGTTTAGTGGCCGCCCATCAGTTTTTCTACCGCTTCGGGGTCATTGTGCACGGCGTATTTATCCACCACCGTTGCACTGGCCTCGCTCAAGCCCACTAGCTCCACCTCAGTACCTTCGCGGCGGAATTTAATCACTACGCGATCCAGCGCTTGCACGGCGGTAATATCCCAGAAATGCGCCCGGGAAAGATTGATAGTGACTTTATCGATGCTTTCTTTGAAATCAAAGGCGCCGATAAAGCGCTCGGAGGAGGCAAAAAATACCTGTCCAACGACGTCGTATTCGCGCTCTTTACCTGGTTCCACTTCCTTAGAGCCGATGTACATAATGTTGCCAACTTTATTGGCAAAGAACAGCGCCGCCAGCAGCACCCCAACAAAGACGCCAATGGCGAGGTTATGCGTGCTCACCGTCACCGCTACAGTCGCCAGCATCACAATATTAGTACTTAGTGGATGCTTTTTAAGATCGCGGATTGATTCCCAGCTAAAAGTGCCGATGGAAACCATGATCATAACCGCGACCAAGGCCGCCATAGGTATTTGCGACACCCAGTCAGACAGAAACACCACCATCAATAGCAGTACGACACCAGCGATAAGCGTCGAGAGCCGCGTGCGTCCGCCGGATTTAATATTGATCACTGATTGACCGATCATGGCGCAGCCCGCCATACCGCCTAACAAACCTGAGCCAATATTGGCTAACCCCTGGCCCTTGCACTCACGGTTCTTGTTACTAGGTGTATCGGTCAGGTCATCCACAATGGTAGCGGTCATCATTGACTCAAGCAGGCCCACCACGGTCAGCATCAATGAGTAGGGTAAAATGATCCATAGTGTTTCAAGGGTCAACGGTACGCTTGGCCATAGAAAAACAGGCAACGTGTCAGGCAGTTCGCCCATGTCACCGACGCTGCGTATTTCCATACCGCTGACCATGTACACCACCGTTAACACTACAATGCATACCAATGGCGAGGGAATGGACTTACCGATAACCGGCAAGTAAGGAAACAGGTAAATAATGCCTAGACCTGCGCCTGTCATGACGTAAACATGCCACGTGACGTTGGTTAATTCCGGTAGCTGGGCCATGAAAATTAAAATCGCCAGCGCGTTGACGAAGCCAGTCACCACGGATCGCGAAACAAAGCGCATCAAATCAGCCAGTTTCAAGTAGCCAGCCACAATCTGAAACACGCCGGTGAGTAGCGTTGCCGCGAGCAGGTATTCAAGGCCATGCTCTCTCACCAGGGTGACCATTAACAGCGCCATGGCGCCGGTGGCCGCCGAAATCATGCCAGGCCGACCACCAGTAAAAGCAATGATGACCGCAATACAGAAAGAGGCGTAAAGGCCCACTTTTGGGTCAACACCGGCAATAATCGAAAAGGCGATCGCCTCGGGAATGAGCGCAAGCGCGACCACGATACCTGAGAGCGTGTCGCCCTTGATGTTGGAAAACCACTCTTGCTTACTATATAGAGACATTCAGGGAGTCCATGTCTAAAGGTTATGATTGTAAAAGCACTGGCGCAGCACTGACGTACGCATCTGTCGCGCTAACGCACTAGCCAATAATTAAGTCATAGAGATAGTCCGCCAAATGGCGGATGAACGGCCATAGCATGCCGTTACGCCGTGACAACGCAATGAACGTGTACAGGCGTATCGCTGGGAGGGGGAAAACCTAGGGCGGTGACCTTCTCCCTGAAAAGCGCAGCGATTAGAACTGGAGAATTCGGGCCATATCGATCACGCTGAGA